>NZ_CP036358.1:0-2135000 GCF_004328495.1 Agrobacterium sp. 33MFTa1.1
ATGAAGCATGATGCGCTGTTTGAACGTTTTAGCGCGCGGCTCAAGGCACAGGTTGGTCCGGAAGTCTATGCGAGCTGGTTTGCACGGCTGAAACTCCATTCCGTTTCAAAAAGCGTCGTTCGTTTTACCGTTCCGACGACCTTTCTGAAGTCCTGGATCAATAACCGTTATATGGACCTGATCACCAGCCTCGTGCAGAGCGAGGATCCGGATGTGCTGAAGGTGGAGATTCTGGTCCGCTCGGCCAGCCGCCCGGTGCGCCCGGCCCAGGCTGAGGAACGGGCACAGCCCGCTCAGGAAATCGGGGCGGTTCAGCGCAACAAGCCTTTTGTCCCGCAACAGCCCGCGGCGGCGCCTTCTGCGCAGCCCGTGGCCGCGCAGGCAACCCTGCGTCAGGGAGGCTCCGGTCCGCTGTTCGGGTCACCGCTGGATACCCGTTTCACCTTCGAGACGTTTGTAGAAGGTTCCTCCAACCGTGTTGCGCTTGCAGCCGCAAAGACGATCGCAGAAGCCGGCGCTGGCGCCGTGCGTTTTAATCCGCTGTTCATCCATGCGGGTGTGGGCCTCGGCAAGACACATCTTCTGCAGGCCATCGCGAATGCGGCCATCGACAGCCCGCGCAATCCGCGCGTGGTTTATCTGACGGCCGAATATTTCATGTGGCGTTTCGCAACCGCGATCCGTGACAATGACGCTCTGACGCTGAAGGATACGCTGCGCAATATCGATCTGCTCGTCATCGATGACATGCAGTTTCTGCAGGGCAAGATGATCCAGCACGAATTCTGCCACCTGCTGAACATGCTGCTCGACAGCGCCAAGCAGGTCGTGGTTGCGGCTGACCGCGCTCCATGGGAACTGGAATCGCTCGATCCGCGCGTGCGCTCCCGCCTTCAGGGCGGCATGGCCATCGAGATCGAAGGGCCCGATTACGACATGCGTTATGAAATGCTCAACCGCCGCCTCGGTTCGGCCCGTCAGGAAGATCCTTCCTTTGATATTTCGGACGAAATCCTGACCCATGTCGCCAAAAGCGTTACGGCGAGCGGTCGCGAACTTGAGGGTGCGTTCAACCAGCTGATGTTCCGGCGCTCTTTCGAACCGAATCTGTCGGTCGATCGGGTCGATGAACTACTGTCGCATCTCGTCGGCACGGGCGAGGCCAAGCGCGTGCGTATTGAGGATATTCAGCGGATCGTCGCCAAGCATTACAACGTGTCGCGGCAGGAACTGGTGTCCAACCGCCGCACCCGAGTCATCGTCAAGCCACGCCAGATCGCCATGTATCTGGCGAAGATGCTGACGCCGCGGTCTTTCCCGGAGATCGGCCGCCGTTTTGGCGGACGTGACCATACCACGGTTCTGCATGCGGTGCGCAAGATCGAGGAGCTGATCTCCGGCGATACCAAGCTCGGTCATGAGGTCGAGCTGCTGAAGCGCCTGATCAACGAAAACAACGCATGAAAAAAGCGGCCTCCGGGCCGCTTTTTTATTGTCTTCTTGTTTGAGGACTAAAGCCGGATGCGCGGGTGTCAGCAGGCGAGGTCGGCGACGACGGCGTCCAGAATGAGCATGCCCGATGGGGTGCAGCGCAGCCGGGAGTTTCCGAGCCGCTCCACAAAGCGGTGCTGGAGAAGAAACTCTTCCTTTTCCGGGTCGAGGTCGCGTCCGGAAAGATCGCTCCAGCGGGCGAGATCGATGCCTTCCCGCAGGCGAAGGCCCATCAGCAGCAATTCGTCGGCCTGTTCATCGACGCCGAGCAGTTCCTGATCGATCATGCCGTGGCCTTCCCGCTCAACGGTTTCCAGCCAGGTCTCAGGGTGGCGTTCGGTCGCCGTTGCGAGCTTGGAGGAGCCGCGCGTCAGGCGCCCATGCGCGCCAGGACCGATGCCCGCGTAATCGCCATAACGCCAGTAGGTGAGGTTGTGGCGACTTTCAGCACCGGGCCGGGCATGGTTGGAAACCTCGTAGGCCGGCATGCCGTAACGCTCGGTGATTTCCTGAGTGGCTTCATAAAGCACGGCCGAATGCTCGCCATCTGGCACGATGAGTTTGCCGGCCTTGTGCAGGCCGTAGAAGGGCGTGCCCTCTTCGATTGTCAGCTGATAGAGCGACAGATGGTCAACGGCATAGGAGACGGCCTCCTTCAGCTCGGCGTCCCATTCCGCCACCGTCTGGTTCGGGCGGGCATAGATGAGGTCGAAGGACATACGCGGGAAAATCTCACGCGCCAGCCTGATGGCTTTCAGGGCGTCAGCGACATCATGCAGCCGTCCGAGGAATTTCAGGTCGCGGTCATTCAGCGCCTGCACACCGAGAGAGACGCGGTTGACGCCCGCCGCCCGGTAACCGCGAAACCGCTCTGCCTCGACGCTCGAAGGATTGGCTTCCATGGTGATCTCGATACCATCCGGCACATGCCAGAAGCGCGAGACGCCATCAAGAAGTGCTGTGACTGTCTGCGGGTCCATCAGCGATGGCGTGCCGCCGCCCATGAAGATGCTGGTGACGACGCGCGGGCCGCTCAGCGACCGCATATGTTCCATTTCACGCAGGAAGGCAGCCGTAAACCGCTCCTGATCCACCGGCCGGTGGCGGACATGGCTGTTGAAATCGCAATAGGGGCATTTGGCCGCGCAGAAGGGCCAATGCAGATAGATCCCGAAACCGGGATCGCCCGTATCCGGCAGAAGCGATGCGCCGGGGGCAGAAAGTTGATGCTCCCCGACCATCGGGTTCATGCCTCCAGGCAGGTTTCTACGAATTTTTTAAACGCACGGGCACGGTGCGACAGCGCAAAGCTGTCGCCATGTTTCCAGCCGTGTTTTTCGTCCGCGGTCATCTCACCGAATGTGGTGTCGTAACCCTCGGGTTTGAAGATCGGATCATAGCCAAATCCGCTCGTGCCGCGCGGTGGCCAGACGACAGTGCCTTCCACCTCGCCACGGAAATACTCGACGTGACCGTCGGGCCAGGCCAGGCACAGCACGCTGACAAAGCGGGCCGTGCGATCTTCCGGTTTCGATGCGCCGTGCTCGGCCAGCGCATCTTCAACTTTCCGCATCGCCATGGCGAAGTCGCGTGTGCCGTCGGCCGTCTCCGCCCAATTGGCGGTGTAGACACCGGGCGCACCGTCAAGCGCGTCGATAACCAGACCGGAATCGTCGGACAAAGCCGGAAGACCGGATGCCTTAGCAGAGGCAAGCGCCTTGATGGCGGCATTTTCTTCGAAGGTCGTACCTGTCTCGTCCGGCTCTTCGAAGTTGAGCTCAGCCGCCGACTTGGCGGAAAAGCCGAAAGGGCCGATCAGATCGGCAATTTCGGCAATCTTGCCTTTGTTGTGGCTGGCGACGACGATGGTTCTGGTATCGAGCTTGCGCATCACGCTTTCCTGTCGGCTCAGGCGATGGCCTGTTTCTGGAGGGCGACCAATTCGCTGCAGCCGGCTTTGGCCAGGCCGAGCAGCGTCAGGAATTCTTCTTCGGAGAAGGGCGCGCCTTCAGCAGTACCCTGAACCTCGACGATGCCGCCCGAGCCGGTGATGACGAAATTCGCGTCGGTCTCGGCGGAGGAATCTTCGAGATAGTCGAGATCGATAACCGGCTGGTTGGCGAATATACCGCAGGAGATCGCCGCGATATGATCCTTCAGGACTTTCTCGACCTTGATCATGTTGCGGGTTTCCATCCACTTCAAGCAATCGTGCAGCGCGATCCACGCGCCGGTAATGGAGGCGGTGCGGGTACCGCCATCGGCCTGGATGACGTCGCAATCGATGCTGATCTGGCGTTCGCCGAGCGCCTGCAGGTCAACGACGGCGCGCAGCGAGCGGCCGATGAGGCGCTGGATTTCCTGCGTACGGCCGCCCTGCTTGCCGGAAGCAGCTTCGCGCTTCATGCGTTCATGGGTGGAGCGCGGCAGCATGCCATATTCTGCGGTAACCCAGCCCTTGCCGCTGTTGCGCAGCCACGGCGGCGTCTTTTCTTCGAGGCTTGCGGTGACGAGCACATGCGTGTCGCCGAATTTCACGAGACAGGAGCCTTCGGCATGTTTCGAGAAATTGCGCTCGAAGGAAACCTTGCGCATCTGGTCGGTTTTTCTGCCTGAAGGCCGCATATGATCCACTCTCCATGTTGGTCCCTGCCTTCTAAGGCGAGGTCCTGGCTTTTGCAAAGCCAATTTCCATTTTGCCGCGGCCGCGCGACGCATTATATTGATGGCAGACAGGATATGGACGACAAAGAACGGACGAATGGGCTTTTCTGCACCGCTTTCAAAAGATCAGGCATCGCTTCTCGATGAACGGTCGCGGGAAATTTTCCGGCGCATCGTCGAAGGTTATCTCGATACCGGCGAACCGTTGGGCTCACGCAGCCTGTCGCGGCTGCTGCCGATGTCGCTTTCACCGGCCTCCGTCCGGAACGTCATGAGCGATCTGGAGGAACTGGGCCTCATCTATTCCCCTCACATCAGCGCGGGGCGCCTTCCCACCCAGACCGGGTTGCGCTTTTTCGTCGATGCCTTCATGCAGGTAGGCGATCTGCCGGCGGAGGAACGCGCAAGCATCGATCGCCAGATCGGGCCGGTCGCCGGTCACGAGCAATCGCTGGAAGGGCTGCTGACAGAAGCGAGCCGCATGTTGTCCGGGATGTCGCGCGGCGCAGGCTTGGTGCTGACGGCCAAGAACGATGTGGTGCTCAAGCATGTCGAATTCATCAGGCTCGAACCGACCAAGGCGCTCGCCGTGCTGGTGGGTGATCATAATCAGGTCGAAAATCGCATCATAGAGTTACCGACTGGCATTTCTTCGTCACAATTGACCGAGGCTGCGAATTTCATCAATGCCCATCTGTCCGGCCAGACGCTGCAGGAATTGCGTGGCCAGTTCCAGAAGCAGCAGGCGGAGCTGCAGTCCGAACTCGGCAAGCTGGCACAGGATCTCATCGAACGCGGTCTGGCTGTCTGGGCGGGCGATAGCGAGGACGGCAAGCTTGGTCGTCTCATCGTTCGCGGGCGGTCCAATCTGCTGGAGGGACTGGCCGGCGAGGAAGACATCGATCGTGTTCGCCTGCTCTTTGACGATCTGGAGCGTAAGGAAAACCTCATTGAAATCCTCAACCTCGCGGAAAGTGGGTCGGGAGTGAGGATTTTTATCGGTTCGGAAAACAAGCTCTTTTCGCTGTCGGGTTCCTCGCTCATCGTCGCGCCGTATCGTGACGAGGACAATCGTGTCGTTGGTGCGGTCGGCGTCATCGGGCCCACCAGGCTGAATTATGCCCGTATCGTGCCCATGGTGGATTACACCGCGCAGATCATGGCCCGCCTTTCCCGCAAACAGAGATAGACAAGCCGGCAAGGAACGAGAATGCGGCAAGCTTTTCGCCGCAAGCCTTGATTTTTGCCCGCCAAAGCTCGATATCGGGCGCAACCAACAATATTCAAATCTGGAGAACGTCATGACCGACGATACAAAAAAGCCCGGACCTGACGCGGACGTCGCGGAAGAGTTTGTCGATCCTGCTCAGGCAGGTGAAGAACAGGCTGAAACGGCGGAGCCTGATCCGGTCGAAGTGCTCAAGGCGGAAAATGCCGACCTGCGCGACAAGTTCCTGCGCCTTGCCGCGGAAATGGACAATCTTCGTCGTCGCACAGAACGCGACGTAAAAGATGCCAAGACCTATTCCATGGCCGCTTTTGCCCGCGACATGCTGGCGGTTTCAGACAATCTTCGCCGCGCTCTCGAGGCCATTCCCGCTGAGCTCAAGACCAATGGCGAAGCCGGTCTGAATGGCTTGATTGAAGGTGTCGAAATGACCGAGCGCTCGATGCTGTCGACGCTGGAACGCCATGGCGTGAAGAAGATCGATGCCGAAGGCCAGAAGTTCGACCCGAATTTCCATCAGGCCATGTTTGAAATTCCCAACACGACGGTTCCCAACAATACCGTATTGCAGGTAATTCAGGCCGGTTTCACCATTGGCGACCGCGTTCTGCGCCCCGCCATGGTCGGTGTCTCCAAGGGCGGCCCGAAGGCGGAAACCGCTGCCTCGGCTGAACCGGGCACTGCGTCGGTCAATGAAAAAGACGCTTGAGGCCATCTGTGCCGATTTAACGAAAAACGCGCCTTCAGGGCGCGTTTTTTATTGCCATTAACTGGGAAAGGAAGGCCTGCCGTCAGGCAGCCGTTGCCTGTTCCTGATTAAGGAAGGCGTAGATCGCCGTATCGGAATCTGTAGCACGCAGCTTGGCCACCAGTTCAGGGTCGCGCAGGGCACGCGCAATGCGTGAAAGTGCCTTCAGATGGTCGGCGCCGGCACCTTCTGGCGCCAGCAGCAGGAAAACCAGATCAACAGGCTGATCGTCCAGCGCTTCGAAATCGACCGGCGTTTCAAGACGTGCGAAAACACCGGTGATCTGCTGGATGCTGTTGAGCTTGCCATGGGGAATGGCAATGCCGTGGCCCACACCGGTGGAGCCGAGCTTTTCACGCTGGAGGATGACGTCGAACACTTCCCGTTCCGAGACTCCGGTAATTCTGGCTGCCTTTGCGGCCAGCTCCTGAAGCAGCTGCTTTTTGGAATTCACCTTGAGGGCGGGAATAATCGCATCTTGTTGCAGCAAATCTGCCAACGCCATTCTCTTTTTCCTTCATGCCATCGAGACGAGGCGGAAGGCAGATGCACTTTCGCGTTCTGCCTTCCACGTCTTGTCAGACTGTTCAGCTCTTGATCGTTTCCGCGTCGATCCAGCCAATATTGCCATCGTGACGCCGGTAGACGATGTTGAGATATTCCTTGCCCGGGCTGCGGAACAGCAGAACCGGTTCGTCGGTCATGTCGAGCGCCATCACGGCACTGGCAACAGACATGGTCTTAATCTGTTTCGAACTCTCGGCCACAATGGTGGGTGCGTAATCTTCGGGGACCTCGTGGTCCTCATCGGGAATAGCATCCATCACCGTATAGGCGATTTCCTGCGACACGCCGTTCGCACCATTGTGATGGTCCTTGAGCTTGCGCTTGTAGCGACGCAGGCGCTTTTCGATCCGCTCGGCGGCGGCATCGAAGCTCGCTTGCGGATCATTCGCCTGACCCGCCGCATGCAATACAACGCCCGTATCGAGATGCAGCTTGCAATCGGCCGCAAAACGCGATCCGGACTTCTCTACGGTCACTTGGCCTGAATACCCCCCATCGAAGTATTTGGTAACCGCCAGACCTATATTGTCCTCAATCCGCTGACGGAAAGATTCACCGATCTCCATATGTTTACCAGATACACGCACACTCATGGAAATTTTCCTTTTTGTAGTGATTTGCGAGTACCAGCTTACGTCAAGCCGCGCGCGCATCCAAGCGTTTCGAAGACCTTAAAAAGCCCTCATTCGAATTTTACGCCCATGGACGGTGGAGATGAATCCGTTACAAATGACCTTGCTTACGTGTGCGGCGGGCTTCTAGCCCTTGCCGCGACAAGAGTCAATGGTGCGGCAAAAAACCGCCATAAACGTGATCGGGTTCATCGCTCAGAAGGCGGACAACCTGGCAAGAGCCTTCTTTTCCCGGCGTCTCTGCACGGAGGAGGGGATGTTCATCGCCTCCCGATATTTGGCGACGGTGCGGCGGGCGAGATCGATACCGTTCTTCTTTAGATTGTCTACGATATCGTCGTCGGAAAGCACCGCATCAGCTGCTTCCTGCGCAATCATGGCCTTGATGCGGTGACGGACTGCTTCCGCTGAATGGCTGTCACCGCCTTCCACAGCGCTGATTGATACGCTGAAGAAATATTTCAGCTCGAACAGCCCGCGTGGCGTCAGCATGTATTTCTTTGATGTCACGCGGCTGACGGTGGATTCGTGCATCTTGATGGCGTCCGCAACCGTCTTCAGGTTCAGCGGCCGCAGGTGATCCACGCCACTGAGGAGAAAGGCATCCTGCTGACGCACGATCTCCGTCGCAACCTTCATGATCGTCCGGGCGCGCTGGTCGAGGCTGCGGGTCAGCCAATGGGCGGTCTGCATGCATTCAGCCAGAAAGTCCTGGTCCTCTCCCGCGCGAGCCTTGTGTTTCGAGACTTCGGCGAAATAGCTCTGGTTGATGAGCACGCGTGGCAGGGTCTCGGGATTGATTTCCACCAGCCAGCCGCCGGAAGAGGAGGGACGAACGATGATATCGGGAACGATGGTCTCCGAAACCGCTGAATCGTAGCCTGCACCGGGGCGTGGATTGAGCGTGCGGATTTCCGCCAGCATGTCGAGCAGATCTTCTTCATCGACCCCGCAGAGTTTCTTTAAGGAGGCGAAATCCCGTTTCGCCAGAAGCTCGAGATTGTCGATGAAAGCCCGCATGGCCGGGTCGAGCCGGTCCTTCTGCGCGAGCTGGATCGCCAGACACTCGCTCAGTGAACGTGAAAATACGCCCGGAGGATCGAAGCCCTGGAGTGTCTTCAGAACCCGCTCGACAGTCGAAGGAGCCGCTCCCAGCCGCTCGGCGACCTCGTTGACAGCGTCTGCGGCGATATAGCCGGTCTCATCGAGTTGGCCGATAAGCACATCGGCGATCATCCTGTCTTCGGGGGAAGAGATGGAGAGCGGCAATTGCTGACTGAGATGGTCGCCCAGGCTCTGTTTTGCAGCGACGAAGTCATCGAGATCGTAACTTTCGCCGGATTCCTGGCCCGGCATCGATTTCCACTGGCTCGCCAGTTCGGGCGCATCGGCCTTTCTCGGCTCGCCATCGTCGGGAAAGACGTTTTCGAAGCTCGTGTCGAGTTGCTCGCCAAGATTGGCGGCGCGATCCCCGTACCAGTCTTCACTATCCGCGGTCACGCTGGGGGATTTTCCCGCGCCGTCACCATCGCTGTCGCCGAAATTGTCGGCTTCCGCCGGCATGTCATTGCTCAAATCGCCATCGTTTGCCGCAATTTCCAGCAGCGGATTACGTTCCACCTCCTGCGCGATAAACTGCGTCAACTCGAAATGCGTCATCTGAAGCAGCTGGATGGACTGCATCAGTTGCGGTGTCATCACGAGAGACTGGTTTTGACGCAGCAAAAGGCTGGCAGACAATGCCATGGCGAACGCGAAACTCCCTTTACAGCTTCTCCGTCGCCAGATTTTCCAGAAATTTTACCGAGACGACAGAACTTGGCCCAAAAATTGCTTTTTTATTTTGTTTGGTCAAGCGTCAGGGCAGGGCGCGATGAAGAATCTTTCGCGCCCTACAGCTTAAAGGCTGAAATTATTACCGAGATAGAGGCGACGCACATCCGGATTGTTGACGATATCGTCGGGACGTCCATGCGTCAGCACCTCGCCTGCATGGATGATGTAAGCGCGGTCGATGAGGCCAAGCGTTTCGCGGACATTATGATCAGTGACGAGAACGCCGATGCCGCGCGCTGTCAGATGCCTTACCAGATTCTGGATGTCGCTGACCGAAATCGGATCGACGCCCGCGAAAGGCTCGTCGAGCAGCATGAAGGTCGGATCTGTCGCAAGCGCGCGTGCGATTTCCAGACGGCGGCGCTCGCCACCCGAAAGCGCCACGGCGGGCGACTTGCGCAGCTGCGCGATATGGAATTCTTCCAGCAGCTCATCGAGCTTGCGGTTGCGCTTGGCTGCGTCCGGCTCGTGCACTTCCAGCACGGCGCGGATGTTCTCCTCCACGGTCAACCCGCGGAAGATCGAGGCTTCCTGCGGCAGATAACCGACGCCGAGACGCGCGCGCCGATACATCGGCATGGTGGTCACATCATTGCCGTTGATGGCGATCTTGCCGGTATCGACCGGAACCAGGCCCGTGATCATATAAAAACAGGTGGTTTTGCCGGCGCCGTTCGGCCCGAGCAGGCCCACAGCCTCGCCGCGACGAACGACCAGCGAAACACCGTTGACCACGCGACGCGTATTATAGGTCTTGGTCAAACCATGCGCGATCAGCGTGCCCTGATAGGGGGTCTTGTCCGCCGGTGAGGCGGCGTCCGCGGATCGGTGGCGCCCGCCGCCGAATATTTTTGAGATCGAGGGTATCTTCACGAGGAAAGACTACTGTTTCTTCTGCGATTTCGGATCGAGCATGATCCGGACAGGACCGCCGCAGCTTTCGAGCTTGGCCTGTCCCGTATTCATCAGAACAGTGAGCTTGCAGCCGGTGAAGACATTGGTGCCTTCGGACAGCACGACCTGCTTGCCCGTCAGAATGAAGGTCTGCGCCGCCATGTCGAATTCGCCGTGATCGGCCGTCGCCTTCTGGGTCTCGGACGTCAGATAGACATTATTGTCCACGAAGATTTTTTCGATGTTGGCGTCGCCACTGGTGAGCGAGGAACCCTCGCCCTTGTAATTCACCGTCATCTTGCCGGCCTGCAGGGTGGTCGTTCCCTGCACAACCTTCACGTTGCCGGTAAAATATGCCTTGCGCTCCTGATCGCGAATCTCGAGCTGGTCACTTTCAATCGCAATCGGCTGATCGCCGGAAAGCTTGACACCCTGCATGTTGCTGGTGGTGTTCTGGGCGAAAGCCACAGTTGCAAGACACGAAAAAACAAGACCTGCGGCTGTTAAGCCTGCGGATTTGCCAAGGAAAACGGGACGGGAAATTTGCATCATCTGGACCGGGCTCTCACTTGCCTTCATTTTTGATATTGGATGCAGCGATACGTGCCCGTACCTGCCCCGAAAATGTAATTGTCTTGCCATTATCGGCGATGTCAATCGATTGCGCAACAATCGAGCCGTCGTTTGTTTTGATTGAAACCGGCTGCTGGCTGCTCATTTTCCCGGCCTTCAGATCGACTTCCGCAGACTGGAATTTCGCTTGTATGCCATTGCTGAGATTGATGTCAAAAGGGGCGGTCATCTTTAGTTTGTTCGTGGCGCGGTCGAAAATGCCTTCCTGGGCGATCACCTGCGCGACACTGTCGTTTACCGGAACCGCCGCCAGAACCTTTTCGAGCGTCATCAGATTGGGGTTGGCGATGTCCTGCAACGCGCGGTCGGCGTTCATGGAGTAATCGATTCCCTTCTCATTGCGGCCCGCAACGGCAGGTTTTTCCATCACGATCTTGCCGTCTTCTATCCTCGCGCTTTCGAGGGAGACTTCTTCAGGCGCCCAGGTTCGGATAACCGAGACAGCGATGAAGGCAAGCGAAACGATTGCCGCCCCGAGCGGCAGAATGATTTTCAGCCGTTTCACACGCGCTGAATGCCGGAGCGCACGCCCGTAAGCGCCGCTCTGGTCATTGGGCAGAGGAAATGCTGGCGCGGGTTCGCGGAGTCTTTCAAGCATAAGAGCGGGTCCGGAATGCTTCTCCGGCGCCTTTCAGGCGCACAATTGAAGCTTGTGTCTCTATCTAAATGTCTTTGGCACGAGTGCTTTGTCCTGCCAATATGGTTTTTGTCTGGAAAGGTGCAAGGGAAATGCGAATTTTATCGTAATTCTGGTTTCCTTATTGTTTCCTTGCGGCTTCGCGTTAGAAGAACCATATGGCCTGAAGCGCAAGAGCGGATGACAGAGGTTTTTATGGACAATATGGCGATAGCGGATCGCAGGCGGTTGCGCCGCAAGCTGACTTTCTGGCGGATAGCCGCCGTTCTTCTGCTCGTTGCCGGTTTCTTCGGCCTCTACCGTCTTTTCTGGGATGGACCGCAGCAGAGTGCGAAGCCCCATATTGCCCGCGTCGAGGTCTCTGGCCTGATCACCGACAATACCGAACTTCTCGAGCGGCTCGACAGGATCGCCAAGAGCGACAATGTCAAAGGACTGATCGTGTCGATTTCTTCGCCAGGCGGCACCACCTATGGCGGTGAGCGCATCTTTAAGGCCATTCGAGGGGTCGCAGAAAAGAAGCCGGTCGTTTCGGATGTGCGCACGCTCGCTGCCTCCGCAGGTTACATGATCGCATCGGCGGGCGATGTCATCGTTGCCGGCGAAACCTCGATCACCGGTTCGATCGGCGTGATCTTCCAATATCCCCAACTTGGCCAGTTGATGGACAAGCTCGGCGTCTCGTTGCAGGAAATCAAGTCGTCGCCGATGAAGGCGGAGCCTTCACCGTTCCACGAGGCGCCGGAAGAAGCAAAGACGATGATCCGCGCCATGGTGATGGACAGCTATGGCTGGTTTGTGGACCTTGTGGCAGATCGCCGCAAACTGCCACGCGAGGATGTGCTGAAACTGGCTGATGGATCGATCTATACCGGCCGTCAGGCTCTTGCCAACAGGCTGGTTGACACGCTCGGCGGCGAAAAGGAAATTCGCACCTATTTCGAAACCCGCGGTGTGGCAAAGGATTTGCCGATTGTCGAATGGCGTGCGCCATCCTCCAATTCGCCTTTCGCGCTTTTCAGTGTTGCGCAAATAGCGAAGTTTCTGGGATATGACGATTTAATTCCCTTCGCAGGGCCTGGCCAGCTCGGTACGGACAAGTTGTTTCTTGACGGTCTTGTTTCCGTTTGGCAGGTTGAGCCGCGTTAAAAATCCAATTCTTTCAGGGGGCAACCGTGATCAAATCTGAACTGGTGCAGATCGTTGCTGCGCGTAACCCGCACCTTTATCACCGTGACGTGGAAAACATCGTCAATGCGGTGCTGGATGAAATCACCGACGCTCTGGCGGCAGGAAATCGTGTTGAGCTCCGCGGTTTTGGCGCGTTTTCGGTGAAAAACCGTCCGTCGCGCTCGGGCCGGAACCCGCGCACGGGTGAGTCGGTTTTCGTCGAGGAAAAATGGGTGCCCTTCTTCAAGACGGGTAAGGAACTGCGTGAACGCCTGAACCCCGGAATGGGTGACGAAGAGGACGATTGATCGTTCTTGACGCCTGGCGACTGAAACGGAGCCGGCCTTCCTCGCGGCGATGGAGTATTTTCGGATGTCAAAAAAAATCATCAACCTCATCATCCTGCTTCCGCTGGCGATCATCCTTGTCATCCTGTGTGTCGCCAATCGTCAGTCCGTGACGTTGGCGCTCAACCCCTTCCGACCGGAAGACGGCGTTCTATCCTTCACCGCGCCATTTTTCGTTTTCCTGTTTCTGGCGGTCATTTTTGGTGTACTGCTGGGGTCTGCGGCCACCTGGTTCGCTCAGGGCAAACATCGCAAACGCGCCCGTATCGAGGCGAAGGAAGCCGTTCGCTGGCACGACGAGGCCAACCGTCAAAAGGCTGCCGCGGCCGGCCAGCTTCCACAGGCGGGACAACTCCCGGCAAAGTGATGGCGCCAGCATTGGTCCCGGCTCTAGTCGAGCGGCCTACGGAATGTTATTTGCTGGCGTGATAAGACGCGGGCAGAAGCGGAAAGATTTCCATTGAAGAAAAAAGACAGCCGGCCGGGCAATCGCGCGCGAGCCGGAAACGAGAAAAAACAGGCTCATGCCGTAAAGCCGGCGCGCCGCGCGGATGCCGCGCCGAAAAAGCGCGAGCCGGATGCGGTGCGCAGCGTGCAGAAGGCCGCACCGAAGGAAAAAACCGTTGTAGCCGCCGCCATCGAACAGGTTCCTGCGCGCGCACTGATGCAGCGCACAGGCGCACTGCCTGCGGAACAGGTTCCCGTCATTCTGGAATCGAGCGGCGCCGGTGATTTTCACCTCATCGATAGCGGCAACGGCCTGAAGCTCGAGCAATATGGCGATTATCGCATCGTCCGTCCCGAGGCGCAGGCGCTCTGGAGACCGTCGATCCCCGACCGCGTATGGCAGAATGCCGATGCCGTCTTTACCGGCGATACGGACGAGGACGGCATGGGCCGCTGGCGGTTTCCCAAGGAAGCGCTCGGAGAAACCTGGCCCCTGTCGCTCTTGGGCGTCGATTTTCTCGGCCGCTTCACGGCTTTCCGGCATGTTGGCGTCTTTCCCGAGCAGATCGTTCATTGGGAGTGGCTGAAACATTCCATCGAGACGGCTGACCGGCCGCTAAAGGTGCTTAATCTGTTCGGTTATACAGGCGTCGCCTCGTTGGTCGCGGCGGCTGCGGGCGCTGAAGTCACCCACGTCGATGCCTCCAAGAAGGCGATCGGCTGGGCCAAGGAAAATCAGGCCCTTGCCCGGCTCGAGCACGCGCCGATCCGCTGGATCTGCGAAGACGCCATGAAGTTCATCCAGCGTGAGGAACGCCGCGGCAACAGCTACGATATCATCCTCACCGACCCGCCGAAGTTCGGCCGCGGGACTCACGGCGAGGTCTGGCAATTGTTCGACCATCTGCCTCTGATGCTGGACATTTGCCGGGAAATCCTGTCGCCCAAGGCGCTCGGCCTGGTGCTGACAGCCTATTCGATCAGGGCGAGCTTCTATTCAATGCATGAGCTGATGCGTGAAACCATGCGCGGCGCCGCTGGCGTCGTCACGTCCGGCGAACTTGTCATCCGTGAAGCCGGGCTGGACGGCAAGACGCCGGGCCGCGTGCTTTCCACATCGCTGTTCAGCCGCTGGGAGCCGAAATGAAGGATATGCGCGAAAATACAACGCGCCGGGTTGGTCAGGTCAAGGAAGTGACCAGCCTCGCCAATCCCATCATCAAGGACATTAAGGCGCTCACCCAGAAAAAGGGCAGGGAGGAGACCGGCACTTTCATGGCGGAAGGCCTGAAGCTGGTCATCGATGCCCTCGAACTCGGCTGGACGATAAAGACGCTGGTTTACGCCAAGGCCGCCAAGGGCAAGCCGCTGGTGGAGCAGGCGGCGGTGAAGACGGTCGCATCCGGCGGGCTGGTGCTCGAAGTCAGCGAAAAGGTCATCGCCTCGATCACCCGCCGCGACAATCCGCAAATGGTCGTCGGCATTTTCGAGCAGAAATGGAAGCCGTTGAAGGATATCCGGCCGGAAAAGGGCGAGACCTATATCGCACTCGACCGGGTTCGTGATCCCGGCAATCTCGGCACCATCATCCGCACAGCGGACGCGGCTGGTGCCTCGGGGGTCATTCTGGTCGGGGATTGCACGGACCCATTTTCGCTGGAAACGGTACGCGCCACCATGGGTTCGGTCTTCGCCACGCCCGTTGCGCGCGCCTCGGTCGAGGAATTCCTGTCCTGGAAAAAATCGGCACATGTCAGCGTCGTCGCCACCCATCTTGCCGGTTCTGTGGATTATCGAAAGATCGATTATGCCGGCAAGCCGGTCGTGATCCTGATGGGCAATGAACAATCCGGCCTTCCGCCGGAGCTTGCCGGCAAGGCCGACCAGCTGGCGCGCATTCCCCAGCAGGGTCGCGCAGACAGCCTTAATCTCGCCATCGCAACCGCCGTCATGCTGTTCGAAGCACGGCGACATCTCCTCGAACTCGCACCGGTGACGTAATGGCCAAGGCGGCATTGTTCTCGAAATTCGGCCCGGCCTTTGCCCTGATCGTCGCCGCGCTGGTGCTGGATCAAATCGTCAAGCAGCTGGTCGAAGCCTATCTGCCGCTGCAGGAGATGGTGCCTGTCGCGCCGTTTCTGGCGCTTTACCGCACCTACAATCTTGGTGTCGCCTTTTCCATGCTCGAAGACATGCACGGGTGGTTCATCGTCAGCATGCGGCTCGTCATCGTTGTCTTCGTTCTGTGGCTATGGCGCAAGACGGCTGCCGATCGCACCTTCGCCCATCTCGGTTTTGCCTTCATCATCGCCGGAGCAGCGGGTAATCTTCTAGACCGCTTCTTTTACGGGCACGTCATCGACTATATCCTGTTCCACACACAGACATGGTCCTTCGCTGTTTTCAACCTTGCTGACAGTTTCATAACCATCGGTGCAGGCTGCGTCATTCTCGACGAGTTTTTGCACGCCCGGGCGGCTAAAAAGTAAAATTTTACCGTTTCGGCCAAACATATCAAAACCGCTGCCGTGGTAGCGGTTGCCTATGAGCGAACTGGCAAAACTTCGGCAAAAAGTCTCGGATGGCCTTGGCCCGGCTGCCACGGCGGTGCAGCCTGCGGATCGTCTCGATACGACGGCACGCCCTGCAGATGAAGAACATGCGACCGGTACCGGGTCGATTGCGCTCTATGTCGCCGTGTCGTTATCGGTCGGGGCTTTTTCCGCTGCCCTTATCGCGCTTGCAGTGCCTTATGCTGTCACTGTTGCGATGGCGATCTTCTTCGGCGCAGTGCTCGTCGGTGTCCTTTTCTATGCGCTCTTTGATGAGTCTTTGCATCGGCCCGATGCCCTGGCTGCAGAAGCAGATTTCCGGCTGCGCCAGACGCAAAACCGGTCTCTGATTGCCGAAATGCAGGAGTTCATGGGCGATATAGTCGTGATCCGCGACATGAACCGGCGTATTGTCGAGGCGAATAGAGTGTTTCGCGAAATGACCGGCTGCACGGCCCCGGAAGGGTTGAGCTGCGAGGAAATCGGCATCGCTTTCCGCCCGGGCGAAAAGGTCCACGCTTATGATGTGGAGATCGCGACCCCGTTCGGCCAGCGCATCTTCTCCTGGCATGATGTCGTGACCCGCGATCTGGCAAGCAGCCGTCTTCACATCAGCAGCATCGCCCGAGATGTGACTGAGGAGCGGCTTGCACTTGCCGAAAGGGAAGATGCCCGCCTGCGCGCCGAAAAGGCCGAGGCGGAAAAGGCGAGGCTGCTTGCCACAGTAAGCCATGAAATCCGCCTGCCGCTTTCCGGCATGCTCGGCATGAACCATCTTCTGTCGCAGACGAAACTCAGCGACGAGCAGCGCAACTATCTCGACGGCATGCGGCAATCCGGCCAGTCGCTGGTACAGCTGGTCGAGGATCTGCTGGATTATTCGACCATGGAGGCTGGCCGCTTCAGGCTCAATCCGCGCGCGGAGAACCTGCGGCGGCTGATTGAGAGCATCGTTGAGATGCTCGCCCATCGCGCCCATGAAAAAGGTATAGAGATTACATCCTTCGTTGCGCCTGAAGTACCCGATCATCTCGATTTCGATCCGGCGAGGCTTCGTCAGGTCCTCTTCAATCTCCTCGGCAATGCCGTCAAATTCACGCGGGAAGGCGGCGTCGTCATCCGGGCGCGCATGATCGGTGACGAATTGCACATCGCCGTCGAAGACACCGGCCCGGGCATGAGCCGGGCGGAACAGGCCCGTATTTTTGGGGAATTCGAACAGGCTGGCCCGTTGTCGCAGCGAAGCGCAGGCACGGGCCTTGGACTTGCGATCTCCGCCCGTATCGTGCGGGAATTCGGCGGCCGTCTCACGGTTTCCAGCCGCAAGGGCAAGGGTAGCACTTTCAAGCTGGCGTTTCGCCCGGGAGGCGCGCCTGCCGAAATGGCGGATCCGGCGCGGCGCCATTGCCTGCGACATACAAATGTCCTGCTCGTCGCACCAAGGGGTGTGGCGGCAGCGGTCACGATGGAGGCGATCGAGGCCTTCGGCGGGCAATGCACACTTATCCATCAGCCTGAAGATCTGGAAAAGCTGAGGAAGAGTTCCACCATCGCGACCGCCCCCCTTACCGATGTCATCGTCGACCGGCGCATTTCGCCGTTGTTCAAAGATGCACTGAAGGATTGGCCGGACGGCAATGTCCGCCGCACGCTGCTCGTCAGCCCCGAAGAGCGGCCGTCGACAATGCATGTGGCCTTCGACGCGTGGTTGATCCGGCCGCTGCGGGAAAAATCCCTGATCGACGTGTTGTGCGGTCGTCTGCGCGGCATAGAGCGACGGGACGCCATCAACGACAACCACCCGGATGTGGGATTTTCCTCGCGGGTGGTGGAGGGGGCGAGCGGTATCGAGATACTCGTGGCGGAAGACGATGCTGTTAATCAGCGCATCATCCGCGCCGTTCTGGAAAAAAGCGGCTATATCGTCCGCGCCGTCGGGGATTTTGCGGCGTTGCGGCAATCTCTGGAGCATGGCGTATCCCGTTTGCCTGATCTCATAGTCTCCGACCTCAACATGCCGGGCGGCGACGGGCTCCAAGCGCTCCCTGACCTCCTCCATATGCTGCAGGGCGAAAGAAATATTCCTGTCATCGTGCTCAGCGGCGATACCAGTGACGCGACCGCCGAAATCCTGCTGAAGGCTGGTGTTGGCGCGATTTTGACGAAACCTGCCGACCCGCGACGGCTGGTTGAGGAAATCCGTCGTCTGCTGGAGGCGAAACGCCTGTCGCTATCGTAAATTGACAGACTCGCTCTGGCTGCATTTTGTCACTATTCTGTCGTTAAATAGTGATTTATGACAGGAAAATTCTTTGGTGGCGGAGCGATTCCCCATGGTTGCCGAAATCCTCAATCACGACATTTGTGAAAACAATGTTGTCATTACTCCTCGTCCGGAGACAGCTCAGGACAATGAGGGCCTTTTCGGTCGCATCGGCACGCTGGAAACCCGGCTTGCCAGAAATGAACGCGAGATTGATGCTGCGCAGTCCGTACGGTACCGGGTGTTCGTCGAGGAGATGAAGGCAAGGCTTCCGGCAGAAGCGATGCGGCGCCAGCGCGACTTCGACGCCTGGGACAGTGTGTGTGACCATCTGCTCGTGCTCGATAAGTCGATCGAGGGTGACAGCGAAGATCAGATCGTCGGCACCTATCGCCTGCTGCGTCAGGAAGTCGCGCTCGCCAATAATGGCTTTTATTCCGCCAGCGAATTCGACATCGCCGGTCTCGTTGCGCGCCACCCAGGCAAGCGCTTCATGGAGCTTGGCCGCTCCTGCGTGCTGCCGGAATATCGTACCAAGCGCACCGTCGAGCTTCTGTGGCAGGGCAACTGGTCCTACGCCGTTAAACACCGGATGGACGCCATGATCGGCTGCGCCTCCTTCCCGGGTGTGCAGCCGGAAGCACATGCGCTCGCCTTGTCTTTCCTGCACCATAACTGCCTTGCTAAGGGGGAGTGGGAGGCGGTTGCTCTTCCTGAGCTCTACCATGAAATGGACCTCGTTCCGGCAGAAGCCCTGAACGCCCGCAAGGCGCTGAACGCCATGCCGCCGCTCATCAAGGGTTATATGCGCCTCGGCGCCATGTTCGGCTCCGGCGCGGTGGTAGACCACGCCTTCAACACGACCGACGTGCTGGTGGTCCTGCCGGTTTCGTCGATCGCCGGCCGATACATCAGCTATTATGGCGGCGAGACCGAACGTATCAACGGCTGAGCGGGTTCTGCGTAGCCGGAGGGGATGTTCCTGTGGGCAGCGGTGCCGTGCGTGTTGTCTTGGGGTAGCCATTCCCGTTAGTGTCAGCGCTCCTTTTCCGCAACACGATATGACATCGGCAGGCCATTGACGGACGTTCTGACAACCGCTTCCCTGATCTCGGAAGAGAGCCGTGCGACGGCCACTCCGATGATGGAGCAATATATCGAAATCAAGGCGAACAATACCGGTTCGCTGCTGTTCTACCGCATGGGCGATTTTTACGAATTGTTCTTTGACGATGCGGTGGAAGCTTCCCGCGCTCTCGGTATCACGCTGACGAAACGTGGCCAACACATGGGTCATGATATTCCCATGTGCGGCGTTCCCGTCCATGCTGCGGATGATTATCTCCAGAAGCTCATCCTGCGCGGCTATCGCGTTGCCGTCTGCGAGCAGGTCGAAGACCCGGCCGAGGCGAAGAAGCGCGGATCGAAATCCGTGGTAAAACGCGATGTGGTGCGGCTTGTCACGCCTGGCACGCTCACCGAAGAAAAGCTGCTTTCGCCAACGGAATCCAACTATCTGATGGCGCTTGCTCGTATTCGCGGCAGTGCGGAGGCACAGTTCGCGCTTGCCTGGATTGATATTTCCACCGGCGTCTTCCGTCTGGCGGAAACGACGCTGACGCGGCTTCTTGCCGATATCTGGCGTATCGACCCGCGCGAGCTGATCGTTGCCGACAGCCTGTTCCACGACGAGGAATTGCGGCCGGTGTTCGATATGCTGGGCCGCGTGGCGGTGCCGCAGCCGGCCATTCTGTTCGACAGCGCTACGGCTGAAGGGCGGATCGCGCGTTACTTCAACGTCTCGACGCTCGATGGTTTCGGCACGTTTTCGCGCGTGGAAATGGCCGCTGCCGCTGCCGCCGTTGCCTATGTCGAAAAAACGCAGATCGCCGAGCGCCCGCCGCTCGGCGCGCCGGAACGCGAAAGTGCTGCCTCCACGCTCTTCATCGATCCCGCGACCCGTGCCAATCTGGAGCTGGTGAAGACGCTCTCGGGTGAGAGGGACGGCTCGTTGCTGCATGCGCTGAACCGCACGGTCACTGGCGGCGGTGCGCGGCTTCTCGCCGAGCGGCTGATGTCACCCTTGACCGATCCGGAGAGGATCAACGCCCGTCTCGACGCGGTTGCTTATTTGATTGACGATGTCTCCCTCTGCGACGGTCTGCGCGATGCGCTGAAGCAGGTGGCCGATATGCCGCGCGCGCTTTCCCGCCTTGCGCTGGAGCGCGGCGGCCCGCGCGATCTCGGCGCGATCCGGCAGGGCTTGGCGTCGGCCGAGAGAATTGCCGCCATTCTCGATCAGGGGCTGTTGCCGGAGGAGCTTGCCTCAGCCCTTGCGGATCTGAAAGCCTTGCCGAGCGGGCTGGAAGCGATGCTCGGCTCGATGCTGGCCGACGATCTGCCGCTTCTGAAGCGCGATGGCGGCTTCCTGCGTGAGGGCGCCAATCCCGAACTCGATGAGGTGCGGGCGCTGCGCGATCAGTCGCGTCGGGTGATCGCCGGGCTGCAGCTGCAATATGCCGAGGAGACCGGCATCAAGTCGCTCAAGATCAAGCATAACAATGTGCTTGGCTATTTCATCGAGGTGACGGCGGGCAATGCCGATGTGATGACGGCGACCGACGAGGCGAAGACCCGCTTCATCCACCGCCAGACGATGGCCGGTGCCATGCGTTTCACCACCACCGAGCTTGCCGATCTCGAAAGCCGCATCGCCAATGCTGCTGCCGAAGCCCTGACCATGGAGCTGGAAGCCTTCGAACGGATGGTCAAGGCGGTGGTGCAGCAGGCCGACGCGATCAAGGCCGGCGCGCTGGCGCTAGCGGTCATTGATGTCGCCTCGAGCCTCGCCTATCTCGCCACCGAACAGGCCTATTGCCGTCCGATCGTCGATGCCTCCATGACGTTCTCGATCAAGGGTGGGCGGCACCCGGTTGTGGAGCAGGCGCTCAGGCGGCAGTCAGCTGGGCCCTTCATCGCCAACAATTGCGATCTGTCGGCGGTCAATGGCGGCAAGAACGGCGCGATCTGGCTGCTCACCGGTCCCAACATGGGCGGTAAATCGACCTTCCTGCGCCAGAATGCGCTGATCGCCATCCTTGCGCAGATAGGTTCCTTCGTGCCGGCGGAAGCTGCCCATATCGGCGTTGTGGACCGGTTGTTTTCGCGTGTCGGCGCGTCTGACGATCTGGCGCGTGGCCGCTCGACCTTCATGGTGGAGATGGTGGAAACCGCTGCCATCCTCAATCAGGCGACGGATCGCTCGCTGGTCATTCTGGACGAGATCGGCAGAGGCACGGCGACCTTCGACGGACTTTCCATCGCCTGGGCGTCGGTGGAGCACCTGCATGAGGTCAATCGCTGCCGTGGCCTCTTCGCGACGCATTTTCATGAGCTGACGGTGTTGTCGGAAAAACTTGGCCGCCTTTCCAATGCCACGATGCGGGTGAAGGAGTGGGAAGGTCACGTCATCTTCCTGCACGAAGTCGGACCGGGCGCTGCGGATCGTTCCTACGGCATTCAGGTCGCACGGCTTGCGGGCTTGCCGGCTTCGGTGGTGGAACGCGCCCGCGAGGTGCTGACGAAGCTCGAAGATGCCGACCGCAAGAACCCGGCAAGCCAGCTGATCGATGATCTGCCGCTGTTTCAGATCGCGGTTCGCCGCGAGGAAACGCGCAAGGCAGGATCATCAAAGGTGGAGGAAGCCCTGAAAAGCTTCAATCCGGACGAAATGACACCGCGTGAGGCATTGGACGCGCTCTATGCGTTGAAGAAAGAACTTGGCAAGGCTTGAAGGCATAGAGTGCCTGTCCATAGCCTCTGAAACTCTTTATAGGACACTCCCATCGCAAGCGGTGGGGTTTCCCACAGGACATGGATAACGGCAGAGATGGCCATCAAGGACCTGGATTTTTCCGACATTCTCGATGTATCGGCGCTGAAGCGAGACTGCGACGTCATCTTCAGGGAAGACGGCAAACGCATCGCCGATATCAAGTCCGATCTACTGCCGATCTTCCGCAAGGCCAGTACGGAAGGCCGGGAAAAGGCCAGGGAACTGCTCAAGGCCGATGGCAGCGGTATTGATTGCGCCCGCCGCATCTCCTGGCTCCAGGATCGACTGATCGAAACGCTCTATGATCTCTCCTGCCAATACGTCTATCCGAAAGATGCGCCGCAGATCGCTGTCGCCGCGGTTGGCGGTTATGGACGCGGCACGCTGGCGCCGGGATCGGATATCGACCTCCTGTTCCTGCTTCCCACCAAGAACACGCCTGACATGCACAAGGCCGTGGAGTTCGTGCTCTATCTCCTCTGGGATCTCGGCTTCAAGGTCGGCCACGCCACCCGCACCGTGGATGAATGCATTCGGCTTTCCAAATCCGACATGACGATCCGCACCGCTATTTTGGAAGTGCGGGCGATCTGCGGCAAGAAATCCCTGACCGACGATCTCGAAAAACGTTTCGAGTCTGAGGTCGTGACCGGCACAGGCCCGGAATTCATCGCCGCCAAGCTCGCTGAGCGTGACCAGCGCCACCGCAAGGCCGGCGATACGCGTTATCTGGTGGAGCCGAACGTCAAGGAAGGCAAGGGCGGCTTGCGTGACCTGCACACGCTGTTCTGGATTGCCAAATATTATTATCACGTTCGCGACACGGCCGATCTGGTGAAGCTCGGTGTCCTGTCGAGATCCGAACTGAAGCTGTTCGAAAAGGCCGATGATTTTCTCTGGGCGGTGCGCTGCCAGATGCATTTCATTACCAATAAAGCGGAAGAGCGCCTTTCCTTCGATATTCAGCGTGAGATTGCCGATGCGCTGAACTATCAGCCGCGCCCCGGCCTTTCCGCCGTCGAGCGCTTCATGAAGCATTATTTCCTCGTGGCGAAGGATGTCGGTGATCTGACCCGCATTGTCTGTGCCGGGCTGGAAGACAGGCAGGCGAAGGACGTGCCGGGCCTTTCCGGCGTGCTCAGCCGCTTCGCCCATCGCGTTCGCAAGATTCCGGGTTCCGTGGAATTCGTCGAGGACCGGGGCCGCATCGCGCTCGCAAAACCCGATGTGTTCAAGAACGATCCGGTCAATCTCATCCGGCTCTTCCATATCGCCGATATCAACAATCTCGAACTGCACCCCGATGCCTTGCGCGTGGTCACCCGTTCGCTTTCGCTCATCAATGACGAGCTTCGGGAAAACGAGGAAGCAAACCGGCTTTTCCTGTCGATCCTGACCTCGCGGCGCGATCCGGCGCTGACGTTACGGCGCATGAATGAGGCCGGCGTGCTCGGCAAATTCATTCCCGAATTCGGCAAGATCGTCGCGATGATGCAGTTCAACATGTATCATCATTACACGGTAGACGAGCATCTCATTCGTTCTGTCGGCGTGCTGTCGGAAGTGGATAAGGGAACGGCTGTCGATGCCCATCCGCTCGCCAATCAGTTGATGCCCGGCGTCGAGGAACGCGAGGCGCTTTATGTGGCGGTACTGCTGCACGATGTCGCCAAGGGCCGGCAGGAAGATCATTCGATCGCCGGTGCCCGCGTCGCCCGCAAGCTCTGCCAGCGCTTCCGTCTCACCGGCAAGCAGACCGAAACCGTCGTTTGGCTTATCGAGCAGCATCTTCTGATGTCCATGGTTGCCCAGACGCGCGACCTGCACGACCGCAAGACCATCACCGATTTTGCCGACAAGGTGCAATCCATGGAGCGGCTGAAGATGCTGCTCATCCTGACCGTCTGCGATATCAGGGCTGTCGGTCCGGGTGTGTGGAACGGCTGGAAGGGACAGCTGCTGCGCTCGCTCTATTATGAGACGGAACTGCTTCTCTCCGGCGGTTTCTCGGAAGTTTCGCGCAAGGAGCGCGCGCAGATTGCCCGGCAGGCGCTCTACGACGCCCTTGATGACTGGGGCCAGAAGGCGCGGCGCAAATACACCAAGCTGCATTACGAGCCTTATCTCCTGACGGTGGCGCTGGAAGATCAGGTGCGACACACCCGCTTCATCCGCGAGGCGGACAAGCAGGAAAAGGCGCTCTCGACCATGGTGCGCACCCATTCCTTCCACGCCATCACGGAAATCACCGTTCTGGCGCCCGACCATCCGCGCCTGCTTTCGATCATAACCGGCGCCTGCGCCGCGGCCGGCGCCAACATTGCCGATGCGCAGATTTTCACCACCTCCGATGGGCGGGCGCTCGATACGATCCTCATCAACCGCGAATTTCCGATAGACGAGGACGAGACGCGGCGCGGCAACAATGTCGGCAAACTGATCGAGGAAGTACTCTCCGGCAAGCAGCGCCTGCCGGAAATGATCGCCACCCGCACCAAGAGCCGGAAGAAAAAGAGCGCCTTCACCATTCCGCCTTCGGTGACGATCTCGAATGGCTTGTCCAACAAGTTCACCGTGATCGAGGTCGAGTGCCTCGACCGGCCGGGGCTTCTGGCCGACATGACGGCTGTCATCGCCGACCTGTCACTCGACATTCACTCCGCCCGCATCACGACATTTGGTGAAAAAGTCATCGATACCTTCTACGTCACTGATCTCTTCGGTCAGAAGGTGACGAACGACAACCGGCAGGCCAGCATCGCGCAACGTTTGAAGGCGGTCATGAGCGAGCAGGAAGACGAATTGCGCGACCGCATGCCAAACGGCATCATCGCCCATCCAGACGTGGCGGCGCTGCCGGCCGCGCGCACGGCAAAGGCTTGAAAGTCCCATGAGTCTCATCGGCAAGTTCGCCACAGTCGGCACAGCCACGCTCGGCAGCCGCATCTTCGGCTTCCTGCGCGAAACGCTGATGGCAGCCGCCGTCGGCACCGGGCCGGTGGCGGATGCTTTCAACGCCGCTTTCCGCTTTCCCAATACCTTCCGGCGGCTTTTCGCCGAGGGTGCATTCAACTCTGCCTTCGTGCCGCTTTTTGCCAAGGAAATCGAAGCGAATGGCATGGAAGGTGCAAGGCGCTTTTCGGAAGAGGTCTTCGGCGTCCTGTTCACGGTGCTGCTGGCCTTGACGATCCTGATGGAACTGTCGATGCCTTTCATCGTGCGCACGGTGATTGCTCCCGGCTTCGTCGATGACCCGGTGAAGTTCGAAAACACCATCCACCTTGCCACCATCATGTTCCCCTATCTTGCCTGCATGTCGCTGGCGGCGATGATGGGCGGCATGCTGAACTCTCTGCACCGTTATTTTGCGGCTGCGATTGCTCCCGTTTTCCTCAACATCATTCTCATCGGCGTGCTCGCGCTGGCATGGTGGAAAAATTACGATCCGCTTCAGGTCGGTTACGCGCTCTCATGGGGCGTTATGGCGGCAGGTCTTGTGCAGCTCGCCATCGTCTGGATTGCGGTGCGCAATGCCGGCATGCGCATTGGTTTCCGCAGGCCCCGGCTGACCAAGAACGTGCAGCGTCTTCTGGTCCTTGCCCTGCCGGCAGCCATCACCGGCGGCATTACCCAGATCAATCTGCTCATCAACACCAACATCGCTTCCGGCGGCGAAGGCGTCATATCCTCGCTTGCCTATGCGGACCGAATCTATCAACTGCCGCTCGGCGTCGTTGGCATTGCCGTTGCCACGGTGCTCCTGCCGGAACTGGCGCGGGCGCTGCGCGGCGGCCATATGGTGGAGGCCGGAAGCCTGCAGAACCGCTCGGTCGAGTTCGTGCTGTTCCTGACCCTGCCCGCCGCGGCCGCTCTTCTCGTCATGGCCGAACCCATCGTTCGTTTCCTGTACGAGCGCGGCAATTTCTCGCCCTCGGCCACCTTCACCGTTGCGCAAATTCTTGGCATCTACGGTCTGGGCCTGCCGGCTTTCGTGCTCATCAAGGCCTTTATTCCGGGCTTCTTCGCGCGCGAGGATACTCGTACGCCAATGATTTTCGCGGCGATTTCGGTTGTCGTGAACGTCTCGCTGGCACTGACGCTTTTCCCGCGTCTTGGCGGCCCGGGCATTGCCATTGCCGAAATCACCGCCGGCTGGGTGAATGCCGCCCTGCTGTTCGGCATGCTTTTGTGGCGCGGTCACTGGCACCTGGATATTCCGCTACTCACCCGTATCCCGCGCCTGCTCCTGGCCGCGGCACTGATGGCCGTATTTGTGCATTATGCGCTGACGTGGCTGACCTTCGAGCTGTCTTCCGCCTCGTCCATTTTCGTGCGGGCCGGCACGATCATGGGCCTCGTCTTTGCCGCCATGCTGGTTTATTTCGTCCTGGCTTTCGTGTCTGGAGGTGCCGACATCGGCATGGTGAAGCGGGCCGTCCGTAAGCGCGGAAAAAAGAACGTCGAGACGGAGGCTGGCTGATGTCCTTTGCTGAAAACCGCCGCATCGCCCTCGTTACCCTCGTGGTTGATGATTACGATCGGGCGAAGGCGTTTTATTGTGATGTTCTAGGCTTCGAGTGCCTCTCCGATCAGCCACTGGACGACGGCAAGAGGTGGCTGGTGGTCAAGCCGCGGGGCGCTGACGGTGGCGCCCTTCTGCTCGCCGAGGCCGATGGTGAAGAGCAGCGCCTTGCCATCGGCAACCAGACCGGCGGCCGTGTCGGATTTTTCCTGCATACCGACAATTTCCAACGCGATTATGAGACGATGCTTGCCCGCGGCGTGCGCTTTCTGGAACAGCCTCGCCATGAGGTTTACGGTTCCGTTGCGGTCTTTGTCGATCCCTATGGAAATCGTTGGGATCTTCTGGAGCCGCGCGGCTGACAGGCCCTGAAAGCGCTTGATTGCGAGGGGCTGCGGGTGCATAAGCGCGCGTGCAATTCCAATCACGGGGCGGGGCCCTCCACAAGCCTTTTCGAGGACGACAATGAACGCATTCAAGCCGCTGGTTTTCTCGGGCGTCCAGCCGACCGGCAATCTGCATCTCGGCAATTATCTCGGCGCGATCCGCAAATTCGTGGCGCTGCAGGAAGATAATGATTGCATCTATTGCGTCGTCGACATGCACGCCATCACCGCCCAGCTCGTTCACTCGGACCTGAAGGCGCAGACCCGCTCTATCGCGGCCGCCTTCATCGCCTCGGGCATCGATCCGGTGAAGCATATCGTCTTCAACCAGTCGGCCGTGCCGCAGCATGCGGAACTGGCCTGGGTGTTCAACTGCGTGGCGCGCATTGGCTGGATGGAGCGGATGACGCAGTTCAAGGACAAGTCCGGCAAGAATGCCGAACAGGTGTCGCTCGGCCTCCTTGCGTATCCGAGCCTGATGGCTGCCGACATTCTCGTTTATCGTGCCACCCATGTTCCTGTTGGTGACGACCAGAAACAGCATCTGGAACTCGCCCGCGACATCGCCCAGAAATTCAACATCGATTTCAGCGACCATATCCGCAAGGCGGGCCTCGGGCTCGATATAACGGTCGGCGATGAGCCGGTACACGCCTATTTCCCGATGGTGGAGCCGTTGATCGGCGGTCCGGCCCCGCGCGTGATGTCGTTGAAGGACGGCACCAAGAAGATGTCGAAGTCCGACCCGTCCGATCTGTCGCGCATCAACCTGATGGATGATGTCGATGCCATCTCGAAGAAGATCAAGAAGGCAAAGACCGATCCTGATGCGCTGCCGAGCGAAGTGGAAGGCCTCAAAGGTCGCCCCGAGGCCGACAACCTCGTTGGCATCTATGCCGCGCTTTCCGACAAGACGAAGGCCGACGTTCTTTCCGAGTTTGGCGGACAACAGTTCTCGGCTTTCAAGCCGGCCCTGGTCGAGCTCGCGGTGAATGTGCTGGCTCCCGTCAACAATGAGATGCGCCGCCTTCTCGATGATCCGACCCATATCGACGCCATCCTCAAGCAGGGCGGCGAACGGGCGGGCGCCATTGCCGAAAAGACCATGAACGAGGTGCGCGACATCATCGGCTTCCTGCGCTGACAGGTCGCTTCTGCTCGAATGCGTCGGGCGGTTTGCGCCTGTCGTGATTTGATATAATCTCCGCCCGAACCGTCGGGCGGTTTACGGATCACGGCGGACCTAGGGAGTGCAGAATGGTTTCAAAACGGCTGTCGCGTCTGGAAGGGCATCGTCGCAAGTTTCTTGCAGTTATCGATGACACGCCGGAATGCGAGAGGGCCGTGCACTATGCCGGTCGTCGCGCCAAGAACTCCAATGGCGGACTGGTGCTGCTTTACATGATCCCGGAAGGCGATTTCCAGCAATGGCTTGGCGTCGAGCAGATCATGCGGGCCGAGGCGCGCGAGGAGGCGGAAGCCACGCTTGCCAAGATCGCCCAGAAGGTGCGCGAGACGATCGGCATCGAGCCGGAAGCGGTGATCCGCGAAGGCAGCGCCACCGAGCAGATCCACGGGCTGATCGAGGAAGACCGCGATATCGCCATTCTCGTTCTGGCGGCGGGATCGACGAAGGAAGGTCCGGGACCGCTCGTTTCCTCCATCGCCGGGCGAGGGGCAGCCTTCCCGATCCCCGTCACCGTGTTGCCGGATACTTTGTCCGATGAGGAAATCGACGCTCTCTGCTGATCCGGTTTCGGGCGAGATTCAGGGCCTGACGATTTCTTGAATGTAATTATCATGTCAGGGCTTGAAGTGTAGCTTCGCCGGGCGTATTTTTTGGAAGAATTCTAAATTGCGGGGCGTGAACGGCGACCTCGAAGGAGACAGACGATGTTCATTCAGACGGAAGCCACGCCGAACCCGACAACGCTGAAGTTCTTGCCGGGCAAGGTCGTGCTCGAAAGCGGAACGGTGGAGTTCCTCAACCCGTCGCAGGCCCAGGCTTCGCCGCTGGCAGAGCGCCTCTTCTTGATACCGGGTGTGACCGGCGTTTATTTCGGTTTCGATTTCATCACCGTCACCAAGGACGGCGCGGAATGGCAGCACCTGAAGCCCGCCATTCTGGGCGCGATCATGGAACACTTCATGTCCGGCCGCCCGATCATGGGCACTGCCATTGCGGCCGAAGTATCGGATGAGGAAGGCGAGTTCTTCGAAGAGGGTGATGAAACCATCGTCGCCACCATCAAGGAACTGCTGGAAACCCGCGTCCGTCCCGCCGTGGCGCAGGACGGCGGCGACATCACCTTCCGCGGCTTCCGCGACGGCACGGTGTTCCTGAACATGAAGGGCGCGTGCTCGGGCTGCCCATCCTCCACCGCCACGCTGAAGCATGGTGTTCAGAATCTGCTTCGCCATTTCGTGCCGGAAGTGCGCGAAGTCGAAGCGGTATAATGCTGTAAAGCCAGATCATGATTGTTCTCGCACTCGACACCGCAGGTGTGGATTGTTCCGCCTGTATCTATGACAGCACCTCGGACAGGGTGCTTGGAGAAGTCTGCGAAACAATTGGCAAGGGCCATGCCGAAAGGCTGATGGCCGTGATCGATGGGGCTCTGGAGCAGGCGCAACTGTCGCTGCGGAATGTCGGGCGTATTGCTGTGACCATCGGCCCCGGGTCCTTCACGGGCATCCGGGTCGGTGTTGCCGCGGCGCGCGGTTTTGCCCTGTCGCTCGGCGTCGAGGCCGTCGGCGTCACCACGCTAGAAACGCTTGCCCTGCATCATCTGCTGCAAAACCCCGACCGGCCAGTGGCGGTCGGTCTGGATGCCAAACGTGGCGAAACCTATCTCCAGACATTCGGCATGGACGGATTACCACTCAACGAGGCGGCGCTTCTGTCTCTGGATGACGCCAAGAGTGTTCTTTCCGGTTTTAATGGTTCCGTCATCGGCTCCGCCGCGCCGCTGTTTGCAGGAGAGGAAAGCGGGTCCGGGCCGGACCACTTTCCGATTGCCTCCGTTGCCCGTGCTGGCGCGTGCAAGCCGGAAGGGCGGCCGAAACCGGCACCGCTTTATCTGCGTGGGCCGGATGCCCGGCCACAAACCGGTTTTGCGCTGGCACGTCAGGACGTTGCCTGATACGGCATGCATGAGTGCATGTTTCTGATTCCCGATTCCTGTTATGTTTGACGAATATCTAAGCTGGAAGCCCTATTTCGAGATCGTGCCGATGCAGCATGAGGATTGCGCCGCGGTTGCGGAACTGCATGCGCTGCGCTTTCCGCGCCCGTGGAACGACGGGGAGTTTTCGGGACTGCTGACGCAGGGATCGGTTTTCGGTGCCGTTGCCCGACAGACAAACGCCTTTTTCAGCAAGCCGCTCGGTGGATTCGTGCTGGCGAGGGAAGTGGCGGGCGAAGCTGAAATCCTGACCGTGGCCGTTGCCGAAAAGTTCGCACGTGCGGGGCTCGGCTGGCGTTTGATGCAGTCGGCCATCCGCGAGGCGATGATGCGCGGCGCAGAAACCATGTTCCTTGAAGTTGATAATAACAACGCGTCCGCTCTGGGTCTTTACAGGAAGCTCGGGTTCAAAACCGTCGCGGAACGCAAGGCCTATTACACCGCCAAGGATGGAACGAAGTCGACGGCGCTTGTCATGCGCCGCGATCTTCGCTAGTTCCCTGCGACAGGCATTTTTTCGGCGAAAGCCGCAAACCGGAATTCTCAAAAGGCCATAAGACGTGACAGACCTTTCGAAAACGCTGGAGGAGCTTTGTGCCGAACGCGGTATGCGGATGACCGACCAACGCCGTGTCATCGCCCGCGTCCTTCAGGAATCGGCCGACCATCCAGATGTCGAGGAGCTTTACCGCCGTTCCTCCGCCGTGGACCCGCGCATCTCGATTTCCACCGTCTATAGAACGGTGAAGCTGTTCGAGGATGCCGGCATCATCGAGCGTCACGATTTTCGCGACGGCCGTTCACGCTACGAGACCGTGCCCGAAGAGCATCACGATCACCTGATCGACCTGAAGAATGGCGTCGTCATTGAATTTCACTCGGCTGAGATCGAAGCTCTGCAGGAGAAGATCGCCCGCGAACACGGCTTCAGGCTCGTGGATCACCGGCTGGAACTTTACGGCGTGCCATTGAAGCCTGGCGAACACTGAGACGCCGGTGAACAAGCGGGCGTTCCCATCATGATGTGGCTGCGGACAGCCTATATTGCGGTCGTACTCCTGATCGTCACGCTTGTTTTGCTGCCGCTTCAACTGCTGGGCCTTGCCTTCGACTGGCGGCTCCGCCGCCGCATTCCACGCGTCTGGCATCGTATCGCCTGCCATGTTCTCGGTATACGCGTGCATGTCCACGGGGAAGTGGAGCGGGCAAAGCCGTTAATGCTCGCGGTCAATCACGCCTCATGGAAAGACATCCTCGTTTTGGGCAGCATTGCCGACGTGGTGTTCATCGCCAAGACCGAGGTGCGCGACTGGCCGGTTTTCGGCTGGCTCGCGCGGCTGCAGAAAAGCATCTTCGTTCAACGCGAGCAGAAACGCAGCACCGGCATGCAGGTGAGCGAGATCGCCAGCCGCATGGCCGATGGCGAGATCGTTGTCCTCTTTCCCGAAGGAACCACCTCGGACGGAAACCGCATGCTGGCCGTCAAATCCTCCCTCTTCGGTGCGGCGTCCACCGCCGCAGAACAGGTACAGGGCAAGCTTGTTTATGTCCAGCCGGTCGCCATCGCCTATACGCGGCTGCATGGCATGGCGATGGGGCGCTACCATCGCGTCATCGCCGCCTGGCCGGGCAGCATCACGCTCGTGCCGCATCTGCTCGGCGTCATCAAAGCGGGCGCCATCGATGTCGACGTGACATTTGGGGACAGCGTCCCGTTCCACAGCACCGACAACCGCAAGCGACTGGCGACCGATATCGCCGCCTCCATCCGCTCAATGCTGGCCTTCAGCCTGCGCGGCGGCTGGCGGAATTCGTGAGATCGTAGCTTTTCCAGCATTTTTCTGTTTAATCTGGCCGTGAAAAACACTAGATAGCCGCCATGACCCAGGAAACGCTTGGCCTTGACGCCCCACCCATGATCGCCCGCGAGGGTTCGAACAGCCAGCCCGCACCCATCGCGCGCGATGGGGCAAACAGCAGAAAGGTCTTCATCAAGACTTATGGCTGTCAGATGAACGTCTACGATTCCGTCCGCATGAGCGATGCGCTGGCGAAGGACGGTTATGTTCAGACGGAGGATATGGGCGAGGCGGACCTGGTTCTGCTGAATACCTGTCACATTCGCGAAAAGGCGGCGGAAAAGGTCTACTCCGCGCTTGGCCGCCTGCGGGACATGAAAAAGTCGCGCGAAGAGCAGGGTCGGGAATTCATGATCGGCGTTGCCGGCTGCGTGGCGCAGGCGGAAGGCGAGGAAATCCTTCGCCGGGCGCCCGCCGTGGATGTCGTTATCGGCCCGCAGACCTATCACCGCCTGCCGGAAGCACTGAAACGGGTACGTGGAGGCGAGCGCGTCATCGAGACCGAATACGCGGTTGAGGACAAGTTCGAACACCTGCCGGTTGCCGAGAAATCCACGCTGCGAACGCGTGGTGTTACGGCTTTTTTGACCGTGCAGGAAGGTTGCGACAAGTTCTGTACCTTCTGTGTCGTGCCCTATACGCGCGGTTCGGAGGTTTCCCGTCCCGTGCGCCAGATTGTTGATGAGGCGATGAAGCTTGTCGATGCCGGCGTGCGTGAGATCACGCTGCTCGGCCAGAACGTCAACGCCTGGCAGGGCGAAGGCCCGAAGGGCGAAAAATGGGGCCTTGCCGAACTGCTTTACCGGCTGGCGGAAATTCCGGGCCTTGCGAGGCTTCGCTACACCACCAGCCATCCGCGCGACATGGACGATCGCCTGATCGGCGCCCATCGCGACCTGCGCATCCTGATGCCTTATTTGCATCTGCCGGTTCAGTCCGGTTCGGACCGAATTCTGAAAGCGATGAACCGTCGCCATACGGGCGAGGAATACATCCAGCTTATTGAAAAAATCCGCGCCGCCCGCCCTGATATTGCCATGTCTGGAGACTTTATTGTCGGTTTCCCCGGCGAGACGGATCGCGATTTCGAAGATACGATGGCGATGGTCGAAACGGTGAAGTACGCGCAGGCCTTCTCGTTCAAATACTCCACCCGTCCCGGCACGCCGGGGGCCGACCTCACGGACCAGGTTGCGGAAGACGTGAAGGCCGAGCGGTTGGAAAGATTGCAGGCTCTCTTGCTGCGGCAACAGAAGGAATTTGCGGAGTCGCTGGTCGGAAAGACCATGGATGTGCTGCTGGAAAAGCCCGGCCGCATGACTGAGCAGTTGATAGGTCGTTCTCCGTGGCTGCAATCCGTGAATCTTGATGCAAAGACTTTGAAAATCGGTGACATTGTTAATGTACGAATCACCGCAACGGGTCCAAACAGCTTGTTTGCCGAGGTGGCAGAGAGTTAGAGTGGGGAGCCGACACTGATTGGGACAGGAGCCTGACCGCTTGAACGCACACGAATTGGTATCAAATTCATCGCGCCAGCCACGCCAAGCCGCGACCGACGCCAATCACTTCGTCCTCACGTTCGAGAATAACAGGATAGCGGGAGAGCTATTCGGTCAGTTCGATCAGAACCTGAAGCTTCTGGAGCAGCGCCTCAATATCGACGCTCGTCCGCGTGGAAATTCAGTCGCCATCACCGGCGATGTGGTCTCCACCAATCAGGCCCGCCGCGCGCTTGATTTCCTTTACGAGCGTTTGCTGAAGGGTGGCGCCGTCGAGCTTTCTGACGTCGAGGGGGCGATCCGCATGGCCGTCGCAGCGGACGACCAGCTGACGCTGCCGACCATGGAGCGCAAGGCGAAGATTTCCATGGCGCAGATTTCCACGCGCAAGAAAACCATTTCGGCGCGGACGCCCACGCAGGACGTCTATATGCGCGCCTTGGAACAATCCGAACTCGTTTTCGGTGTTGGCCCCGCCGGCACGGGCAAGACCTATCTGGCCGTGGCGCATGCCGCGCAGCTGCTGGAGCGTGGCGCGGTCGATCGCATCATCCTTTCGCGTCCCGCCGTTGAAGCGGGTGAGCGTCTGGGCTTCCTGCCTGGTGACATGAAGGAAAAGGTCGATCCGTATCTCCGCCCGCTTTATGACGCGCTGTATGACATGATGCCCGGTGATAAGGTGGAGCGCGCCATTCAGGCAGGCGTCATCGAAATTGCACCTCTGGCTTTCATGCGCGGCCGCACGCTTGCCAATGCCGCCGTCATTCTGGACGAAGCCCAGAATACGACGACGATGCAGATGAAAATGTTCCTGACGCGCCTTGGCGAAAACGGTCGCATGATTGTGACCGGCGACCCAAGCCAGGTGGACTTGCCGCGCGGCGTGAAGTCTGGCCTCGTGGAAGCCCTGCAGATCCTCACGGATGTGGAAGGCGTGTCCGTTGTGCGGTTCAAGGATGTGGACGTTGTCCGTCACCCGATGGTGGCGCGCATTGTCCGGGCCTATGAATCCCATACGGCTGTGCCGGATGAGAGCCTGCTGAAGGGCGACTGACGAAAAGACAATGACAGCTCTGGATATTCAAATCAGCATCGAGGCCGAAGGTTGGTCCTCGGAAGAGGACCTGTCTGCCTTTGCGTCAAAGACGCTGGATGCGGCGGTCGATTTTCTGAAGCGGGAAGAGGATCAACCCTTCCCGAAAATGCCGGTCGAGCTCTCGCTGGTCTTCACCGACGATGAAAATATCCGGGAAATCAATGCAGAGTGGCGTGACAAGGACAAGGCGACCAACGTCTTGTCTTTCCCTGCTTTTCCGCTGGAGCCGGGCGGAATGCCCGGCCCTATGCTGGGCGATATCGTCGTCGCGAGAGAAACGGTAGAGCGAGAGGCCCTTGAACTTGAGAAGAGTTTCGAGGATCATCTGACCCATCTTCTCGTTCATGGGTTCCTGCATTTGTTTGGTTATGACCACATGGACGAGGAAGAAGCGGAAGAAATGGAGTCGCTTGAGACTCGCATTTTGGCGGTGCTTGGCCTATCTGATCCCTATGCGGGTCAAGAACCGCTTTAAATATTGTCTGGAGCCATGAACGAACATTCTGCACGACCTGCCAATGAGGGCAGAGAAAACGGCGAGCAGTCCTCTTCGGAGGAGGGCAGTAGTCACTTACGTCAGGACTACAATGCCAAACCGAGATCGACCATCTGGTCGCGCATCGCGCGGTTGCTGAAACCGTCTCAGGGTGAGCGCCTGCGCGAGGATCTGACCGATGCGCTGATGGACGACACTGAAATAGGCGCCGCTTTTACGCCCGAAGAACGGGCGATGCTACACAACATCCTCCGTTTCCGTGAGATCAGGGTCGAAGATATCATGATCCCGCGGGTGGATATTGACGGTCTCGATCAGAATATGACGATTGGTGACGCGCTGATCCTGTTTGAGGAAACCGGACGTTCCCGCATGCCGGTTTATGAAGAGACGCTGGACGACCCCAAGGGGATGATCCATATCCGCGATCTGCTTGCCTATGTTGCCAAACAGGCTCGCAACAAGCGCCGGGTGGGATCGCGTGGCGTCGCTTACGGTGAAGTGAAGGCGCCGCGGTCGCCGCGGCCGAATTTCGATCTGGCGCGGGTCGATCTGGAAAAGACGGTTGCCGACGCCGGGCTGGTGCGCAAGATTCTTTTCGCGCCGCCCTCCATGTTGGCCTCCGATCTTCTGAAGACCATGCAGGCCCAGAGAACCCAGCTCGCCGTGGTGATCGATGAATATGGCGGTACCGACGGTCTTGTCAGCCATGAAGACATCGTCGAGATGGTGGTTGGGGACATCGACGACGAGCACGACAAGGACGAGGCGATGTTCTCGCGTCTTTCTGCCGATGTGCTCGTGGCGGATGCCCGCGCGGAACTCACCGAACTTGCCGAGGCTATCGGTCCGGAATTCGACGTGCGCGAACATCTGGAAGAAATCGATACGCTCGGTGGACTCATCTTCTTCGCGCTGGGCCGTATTCCCGCCAAGGGCGAGGTCGTTCGCGCCGTGCCCGGTTTCGAGTTTCAGATCCTCGATGCGGATACGAGGCGTATCAAGGGTGTCCGTATCGTACGCGATCATGGCTCCGAAGGGGAAGACGACCGCGCCCCCGGCGATGCCGGTGAGGTGATTGCATTGCCGCCGCCGGAGACGCGGTTGATCGCCCATCAGCAGAACGTGGACTGAAGGATAGACGGGTAGCCCCCGTCGATCCCGCCGTTTGATCTTCCGGATTCTGCGGGTTCGACTACCCGGGCATGAGATCCCGCTCGATCTGCCCTGCCTGATGTGGACGGCGAATCTTTTTTCCTTTACGTCGAAAGAAAGGGAAATTTCGCCGAATGGCTTGCCTGGAGCGGGTTTCCGGATGCGCATGATACGGAGATGGCATGGAGCGTCTTGCAGGCAGGGTGATGCTGGCCGGCGGCATGAGCCGCGCAGTGATGGCGATTGCTGCAGGCGCGGTCGGAGCGCTCGCCCTGCCTCCATTCGGTTTCTTCGCAGCGCTTTTCCTGTCTTTCACCCTGTTGGTCTGGCTGGTGGATGGCTGCACCGGCAAGCCGGGCGGCGGCCTCTTCAGCCGCATCCTTCCCGCTTTTGGTATAGGCTGGTGTTTCGGTCTCGGTTATTTCGTGGCTGGCCTGTGGTGGCTGGGCAACGCGCTTCTGCTTGAAGCGGATGAATTTGCCTGGGCGCTGCCGCTTGCCATCCTTGGGCTTCCGGCCTTTCTGGCGCTGTTTTACGGTTTCGCGGTTGCTGCGGCCAATCTTGTGTGGTCGAACGGTCTAGGCCGGATCGCCGCCCTTGCCGCCGCATTCGGATTTACGGAATGGCTGCGCAGTTTCCTGGCGACGGGCTTTCCGTGGAACGCCATAGGTTACGGCATCATGCCGATCCCGGTCATGATGCAGTCGGCGCATCTGATCGGTCTTTTCGGTGTGACCACGCTTGCCGTTTTCATCTTCGCGTCCCCCGCGCTCATCGCCACGAGAAAAGGCATGTGGCCCGGCCTTTCCCTGGCGGCGCTGCTGCTGGCCAGCCATGTGGGTTATGGCTTCTACCGCCTCCAGACACCCGCGGAGACACCGGCAGATGCGGTGACAGTCAGAATCGTCCAACCGTCCATCGATCAGTCTCGCAAGATGCTGAATGATGACCGCGCCGAGATTTTCGGCGAGCATCTGCGGTTGACAGCCCTGCCTCCGGGCGAAGGCAAAAAGCGCCCCGACATCATTGTCTGGCCCGAAACCTCGGTGCCGTTCATCCTGACGCAAAATCCCGACGCGCTGGCCGAGATCGCAAAGACGCTGCAAGACGGGCAGGTGCTCTTCACCGGAGCCGTCAGGATGGAAGATGCGGGTGCTGGCAGGCCGCCGCGTTATTATAACTCGGTCTACGCCATCGACAGTCAGGGAGAAATCATCGGCGCGACGGACAAGGTCCATCTGACCCCCTTTGGAGAATATGTTCCCTTCGAGGGTATCCTGCGGGAGTTTGGCATTGATAATGTCATCGCCCTGCCCGGGGGCTTTTCAGCAGCCTCTTCGCGCACGCCCCTGACGCTTCCATCCGGAAAGACCTTTTATCCGCTGATCTGTTACGAGATCATTTTTCCCGGTGAGATGACTCCGGCTCTCGTTGGCTCGGCGGCGATCCTCAACGTGACGAATGACGGCTGGTTTGGTGATACGCCTGGGCCGTATCAGCACTTTCTTCAGGCCAGGGTGCGGGCGGTTGAGACGGGTGTGCCGGTGATTCGCGGTGCCAATACGGGTATCTCGGCGGTTATAGACCCTTATGGCCGCATTATTGCCGGATTGGATTACGGTCGGGTGGGCATTGTTGACGCCACTTTGAGTGGTGGGTCAAACGACGCATTTACTTACGACACACATCGGACGTATTTCTGGTTGATTTTTTCCGTGATGATGATCGCTGCGGTATTTCCTGCCTGGAGTTTTGCCCGGCGCCAGAATTGACCGGGAACTCCTGCAATTGCATAGTGAATACGTCAGTCGTAAAACAAGTTTAGCTGCTGTCGAAATACCGGCTCATTTCTTCGAATAGTAATGAAGCGAGATATCAACCCATCCGAGTGTCAGGACCGCATGATGACCGAAAATAAGAAAAAGCCTAACCCCATCGACATTCATGTCGGAAGCCGAATTCGTCTTCGCAGAACCATGCTCGGCATGAGCCAGGAAAAACTGGGTGAAAGTCTCGGAATTACCTTTCAGCAAATTCAGAAGTACGAAAAGGGCACGAACCGTGTTGGCGCCAGCCGCCTGCAGAATATCTCGGCGATCCTCAATGTACCGGTTTCCTTTTTTTTCGAAGACGCACCCGGCGATCAGGCTGGCGGTACATCCGGCATGGCGGAAGCCTCGAGCTCCAATTACGTCGTCGACTTCCTGTCTTCGGCTGAAGGTTTGCAGTTGAATCGCGCCTTCGTGAAGATCGCCGACCCGAAGGTCCGTCGCCGTCTGGTCGATCTCGTCAAGGCGCTCGCCGCCGAGGGCGATGCCGAGTAGGGCCTGGCCCCTGCAGCGCAGAAAATTTCCGGCATGGGATGCCGGGCACTCAACGGTCCGCAGGGACCGTTTTTTTGTGCCAGATTAGAAAGGAATTCTCACATAAAGATATATTTATGTGGTTGTGTCCTTGTTTTTCGCGGCCGAAATGACTAACAAACTCGAAGACCGTTCTTTGAGGGGAATCCCGCATGCGTGCCAATTATCTGTTCACCAGCGAGTCCGTGGCCGAGGGTCATCCGGACAAGGTTTGTGATCGTATTTCCGATGAAATCGTGGATCTCATTTACCGTGAAGCGGCCAAGACGGGCGTGGACCCGTGGACCGTGCGCATCGCCTGCGAAACGCTTGCAACGACCAACCGCGTCGTGATTGCGGGTGAGGTTCGGGTTCCCGATACGCTGCTGAAGAAGGACAAGGACGGCAAGGTCCTCAAGGACGCAGCCGGCCATCCGGTTATCAATCCCTCGAAGTTCAAATCCGCCGCCCGCAAGGCTATCCGCGATATCGGCTACGAGCAGGATGGTTTCCACTGGAAGACCGCCAAGATCGACGTTCTCCTGCATCCGCAGTCGGCTGATATCGCGCAGGGTGTGGACAACGCTTCCGACAAGCAGGGCGACGAGGGTGCCGGCGACCAGGGCATCATGTTCGGTTACGCCTGCAAGGAAACGCCTGACCTCATGCCGGCGCCGATCTATTATTCCCACCGTATCCTGCAGCTGCTGGCCACCGCCCGTAAAAGCGGCGAAGGCGAGGCGGCGAAGCTCGGCCCCGATGCCAAGAGCCAGGTGACGGTTCGTTACGTCGACGGCAAGGCTTCCGAAGCCGTTTCCATCGTGCTGTCCACGCAGCATCTCGATGCAAGCTGGGATTCGAAGAAGGTTCGTGCTGTTGTCGAACCCTATATCCGCGAAGCGCTTGGCGACCTGAAGATCGCCGACGATTGCCAGTGGTATATCAACCCGACCGGCAAGTTCGTCATCGGCGGTCCCGATGGTGATGCCGGCCTGACCGGCCGCAAGATCATCGTTGACACCTATGGCGGTGCTGCCCCGCACGGTGGTGGCGCATTCTCGGGCAAGGACACGACCAAGGTCGACCGTTCCGCCGCCTATGCCGCCCGCTACCTCGCCAAGAACGTCGTGGCTGCCGGCCTCGCCGAGCGCTGCACCATTCAGATTTCTTATGCAATCGGCATTGCCCAGCCGCTGTCGATCTATGTCGATCTGCATGGCACCGGCAAGGTCAGCGAAGATCAGGTCGAGGCCGCGATCCGCAAGGTCATGGACCTTTCGCCATCGGGCATTCGCCGTCATCTCGATCTCAACAAGCCGATTTACGCCAAGACGTCTTCCTATGGTCATTTCGGCCGTAAGGCTGGCCGCGACGGCTCCTTCTCCTGGGAGAAGCTCGATCTGGTGAAGCCGCTCAAGGAAGCTTTGAGCGCTTAAGCATTTCCAGTAAAAGTGCGTAGCGGTTTTACGTCCGGAAAATGCGTCAACTGGATATCGCGCTTGTTATTTGGCGGCGATTGAGAGATACCGTCACCGAGTTTTGTAACCCGCACAGTGCCTCACGGGGTGCTGTGCGGGTTAAGTCTATTTGGTCTTGAGAGTATGAGATGACGGAAGAACGGCGTTCGCGCGCGACGGAAGCGTTTTTTGGCAGGCGCAAGGGCAAGCCCCTGCGCAATCAGCAGGTCGATACGATCGAAAATCTGCTGCCTTTGCTGAAAATCGATCTGGAAAGCGTGCCCCCGCAAAATCTCGCCGCGCTCTTTCCGGCAGATGTGCGATCGATCCGTCTGGAGATCGGTTTCGGCGGTGGCGAACATCTCGCCCACCGCGCGGTCGAAAATCCCGAGACGGGTTTCATCGGTGTCGAACCCTTCGTCAATTCCATGGCCAAACTGCTTGCCACGGTTCGCGAACGTGAACTGATGAATATCCGCCTTTACGACGATGATGCGACGCAGTTACTCGACTGGCTGCCTGAAGGATCGATCGATCACATCGATCTGCTTTATCCCGATCCCTGGCCGAAGAAGAAGCACTGGAAGCGGCGTTTCGTGTCAGACGTCAATCTCGCCCGTTTCCATCGTGTGTTGAAACCCGGCGGCAAGTTCTGCTTTGCGTCCGACATCGACACTTACGTCAACTGGACGCTGCAGCATTGCGCCCGGCACGGCGGCTTTGACTGGACGGCGACAAGCGCTGATGACTGGCGCACGCCCTATGCCAACTGGCCGGGCACGCGTTACGAGAACAAGGCAAAAAGAGAAGGCCGCAGCTCGGCCTATCTCACCTTCATCCGTCGCTAAAGCATTTCAAGTAAAAGTGTGCAGCGGTTTTACGTCCGGAAAATGCGCTAACGGCAAGACCCCTTAAAGGGCCGCGTCAACTTCCGCTGCCTGCGGAATGGAAGGCTGCGCGCCGGCACGCGTGCAGGCGAGTGAGCCTGCGACTGCGGCCCGCTTCAGAGCCCTTTCGAAATCCATTCCCTGATCGAGGCTCGCGGCGAGATATCCGCAGAAGGTATCGCCCGCACCAACCGTATCGACCGGCTCGATCTTCAGGCCGGAAGCCCTGTAGAGCTTGCCATTACGAATGGCGATCACGCCATCCGCACCGAGCGTGACGATCAAAGTCTGGCCGGTCCTCTCGTGAAGGGCCTTGAGTTCGTTTTCCCGCTCGTCGCTGGAGAGGCCATTCTTGCCGATCAGCAGCTCGAACTCGGTTTCATTGGCGATGACGATATCGGCAAGGCCGGCGAGACGCGGTCCGTCCGCGGTCAGCGGTGCTGTGTTGATGACGGTGGTGACGCGTTTCGCCTTTGCGGCCGTCAGTGCAGCTTCGATGGCGGGTGCCGGTATCTCGAACTGCAGCATGAGAATATCGCTTGGAGCCATTTCGGATATGGTCTTTGCCGCGTCGGATGCCGAGACCTCACCATTCGCAGCGGGAATGACCGAGATCATGTTCTCTCCGCCTTCGCCGATCAGGATAACCGCCGTTCCAGTCGGGCCGGGCGCGGTTTTGACCAATGACAGATCGGTTCCCGCGTCCCGCAGCAAGGTCAGTGCTGGAGCGGCAAAGGTGTCATCACCCGCAGCGCCCGCCATCTTGACCGCGGCGCCCGCACGCCGTGCGGCCAGCGCCTGATTGGCTCCCTTGCCGCCGGCGGCCGTGGAGAATGTCTCTCCCGTTACGGTTTCACCGGGCTTGGGCAGACGTTTGGCGGTCGCGACGAGGTCCATGTTGATGGAGCCGAAAACAGTAATCATGGGGCGCTGGGTCCGTATGAAATTTAAGCAAGGCGGCGACTTTGCCCGAGACGATCACTCGTCGTCAACCACCCGCAATTTGGCCGCACCGGCTCGGTTTTCGGCAAAGCGCCGGGCCTGCTCGATTTCTCCGTGCGGCACGTCTTTTTCCGTTGGTGAGAAATCGAGCCCCTCGATTTTCTGTCCGCGCGCCAGCACCTTGTCGGAGGAGATAAGCATCATGTCGACGTCCTTCTGCGCCAGCCCGAAATGGGCCTGCAGCTTCCGCGTCCGATCGTCCAGCCGCCGCACATCGTCCATGAGCAGCGCCACTTCACCCTGAATGAGATGCGCCTGTTCGCGCATGCGCTGGTCTTTGAGCACGGACTGGATGACCTGTACCGACAGCATCAGCAGCGATGGCGAAACGATGACCACCCGGGCGCGATGGGCGCGCTGCACCAGATATTCGAAATGCTGGTGGATATCGGCGAAAATCGATTCCGACGGCACGAAGATGAAGGCGGTATCCTGTGTCTCGCCGCGAATGAGATATTTCTCGGCGACATCGCGAATATGCACCTCCATGTCCCTGCGGAACTGCTGCACGGCGGCACGTTTGGTTTCCGGCGTCTCGTCCGCCTTGATGGCGTTCCAGGCTTCCAGCGGAAACTTGGCATCGATGACGAGCGGCGGCGCATTGTTCGGCATCTTGATGGTGCAGTCCGGCCGGTAACCGTTGGAAAGTGTCGGCTGCAGCTGGAAGGAACCCGGCGGCAGGGCGTCGGCGATCAGCGTCTCCATGCGCGCCTGTCCGAAGGCTCCGCGTGTCTGCTTGTTGGAAAGTATCGCCTGAAGCCCGACCACGTCCTTGGCCAGATCCTGAATATTGCCCTGTGCGGCATCGATGACCGCCAGGCGCTCCTGAAGGCGGCTCAGATTTTCATGGGTAGACCGGGTCTGCTCCGTCAGCGTTTCGCCCAGCCGCTGCGACATGCCATCAAGACGCTGGTTCAGCGTCTGGCTCATCTCCGTCTGACGCGTGCCGAGCGTTTCCGCCATGGCCGCGATCCGGCCATGCAGTTCGGACTGGGTTTTGAGCAGGTCGGAGATCTCGCCATCGGCCCCAGCTTTCTTCGACCGGTTTGCCGTCACAAGCCATGTAACGACAAGGCCGAAAATCGCGGCAGCGAGAAGCGCGCCGAAGCTGATATCGACTGAGCCGGCCCGCAGCGCGGGTTGAAGGAGAACGGAGAAGTCTGTGTTCATGACTAAATCTAGCAGATTTCGATCGATTCGGAAGATCAAAACAAGAACATTCCTGCGGCGGAAATGAGTCCGGCAGAACGGATGCCGCGAGCCGTTTTCATCGTCGTGTTTTTTATTTCCTCCGCGCGAGAGATACGTTATGGGAAGCCATGACCATCAAACCGCTTATCATTTTGCCCGATCCCGTGCTGCGCCAGCAATCGAAGCCCATCGAAAAGGTGGATGCCGAGGTGCTGCGTTTGGCGGACGACATGCTGGAAACGATGTATGATGCCCCCGGCATCGGCCTTGCCGCCATCCAGATAGGTGTGCCGCGCCGGTTGCTGGTGATCGATGTTGCGCGTGAAGGCGAAGAAAAGACCCCGATCGTCTTCATCAATCCGGAAATCCTCAAGGTTTCGGATGATATTTCCACCTATGAGGAAGGCTGTCTCTCGATTCCCGATTATTATGCCGAGGTGGAGCGCCCTGCGTCGCTCACGGTGCAATATGTCGGTCGTGACGGCAAGCAGCAGACGGTCGAGGCGGATGGTCTGTTGGCAACCTGCCTGCAGCATGAGATCGATCACCTGAATGGTGTTCTGTTCATCGACCATATCTCGCGGTTGAAGCGGGACATGGTCATCAAGAAATTTACGAAAGCAGCCCGCGCAAAAGTCTGATCCGTCGCACAGCTGACGGAGCGGAAGACAGGGCAGGGGGCAATCATGGCTCTTCGCATCATATTCATGGGCACGCCGGATTTTTCCGTTCCGACGTTGCGTGCACTGGTGGAAGCGGGCCACGAGATTGCTGCCGTCTATACCCAGCCACCGCGTCCAGGCGGCCGTCGCGGCCTTGATCTGCAGAAATCGCCGGTGCATCAGGCTGCGGAACTGCTGGGCTTACCGGTACTGACACCCTTGAATTTCAAGGCGGAGGAAGATCGCCAGCAGTTTCGGGATTTCAATGCCGATGTCGCGGTCGTCGTGGCTTACGGGCTGCTGCTGCCTGAAGCGGTCCTCTCCGGCACGCGGCTTGGCTGTTACAATGGTCACGCTTCGCTGCTGCCGCGCTGGCGCGGCGCGGCTCCCATCCAGCGGGCGATCATGGCGGGTGACACCGAAACCGGCATGATGGTCATGAAAATGGAAAAGGGTCTCGATACCGGCCCTGTTGCACTTACGGCAAAGGTCACGATCGGCGAGAACATGACGGCCGGCGAGCTGCATGACAGCCTGATGCTGACAGGCGCTCGGTTGATGCGTCAGGCGATGGACAAGCTGGAAGCAGATGACCTGCCCCTCGTCCCGCAAGCGGAAGAGGGCGTTCTATACGCGGCAAAAATCGACAAGAGCGAGACCCGTATCGATTTTTCAAGGCCGGCGCAGGATGTGCATAATCATATTCGCGGCCTTTCGCCGTTTCCTGGCGCATGGCTGGAGATGGAGATCGGCGGCAAGCCCGAGCGCGTCAAGGTACTGGCGTCCGAGCTCGCCAGCGGAATGGGCGAGGCAGGCAGCGCACTGGATGATGTTCTCACCATTGCCTGCGGCAGCGGCGCCGTACGGCTCACCCGTTTGCAGAAGGCGGGCGGCAAGCCGATGTCGGCGGCCGATTTCGTGCGCGGTACCCCGGTTCCGGCCACTACGAGGCTGGGCTGATGCCACGCTTCCGCATGACCGTCGAATATGACGGTACGCCCTATTATGGCTGGCAGAGACAGGAAAACGGCCCCTCGGTTCAGGGTGCGCTGGAGGCTGCGGTTCGGTCGCTGACCGGCGAGAGCGTTTCCATTCGCGGCGCTGGCCGCACCGATTCCGGCGTGCATGCCGTTGGGCAGGTTGTCCATGTCGATCTCTCGCGAGACTGGGAGCCCTACAAGCTACGCAATGCCATCAATGCGCATCTCGCCATGGCGGGTGAAGCGGTGGCCGTGCTCGATGCCGCTTCCGTGACTGAGGATTTCGACGCCCGTTTTTCCGCCCTTCGTCGGCACTATCTCTACCGCATCGTCTGCCGCAAAGCCCGGCTGGCGCTGGAGCACAAGCGGGCGTGGTGGGTGTCGAAGGACCTCGATCACGAGTGCATGCATGAAGCTGCCCAGATGCTCGTCGGCCGGCATGATTTCACCACCTTCCGCTCCGTGCACTGCCAGGCGAACAGCCCCGTGCGCACGCTCGACCGGCTGGATGTGACGCGCAATGGCGATCTCATCGAGATACGCGCGACGGCGCAGAGCTTCCTTCATAACCAGATCCGCTCTTTCGCCGGCACGCTGAAATTGGCAGGCGAGGGCACGATGACGCCAGAGGACGTGCGTGCCGCACTGGAGGCACGCGATCGAAAAGCCTGTGGCCCGGTCGCACCGCCGGACGGTCTTTACTTCATGCAGGTCGATTATCCCGACGTCATTCCGCCGCGCCGCCACCTCGAACCCGAGGTGACGCAGGATGCGGATTGACGTCTAATTCTCTCAGGCCGGATAGACACCGAGAAAGCGCTGCAACGCTTCCGACAGAAGCATGCCGGGCACCAGTAGCGTCATGACGATGGCGGAGACGAGCAGCGACTGGTCGCGGATAAAAAACCGCACGATCCGTGAAAAGGCAAAGACCAGCGACAGAAGCAGCGCCAGCCACAAAATCGCGATCAGCCCCTGCAACGGTGGCAGGAAGAACGCAATCAGGATCAGAACGGCGTAGGCGTATGAGAAGGGCAGCGACAGCCAGTTCATGGTGGTGACGAGAGGCGTGAATTTTTCACGTGCGCCAAAGGCAAAGAGCAACATGCCGATCAAAAGCAGCGGCACGATCCAGCAAATGGCCTCCACCATCGCCAGGCGAAAGAAGAAGATGAACCCCGTTCCTGTTCCCGGCGGGTAGCTGGCGAGAAACGCTGCCCGCAGCCACAGCCAGGAAACCAGCATGGCGGGCAGGCACCAAAGGACGGAATAGAAGGACCGCCACATGCCGCGTTCGGTCAGGTCCAGATAACGTGCGCCATTATGGTCGCCGAGCAGCAACAGCCACAGGCCCGTCAGATAGAGCCTTACTTCACTTGCCGTCGGCATGGGCGAACCAGCGCTCGATAAAGGTTTCGTAAATGCGCGTCAGCGTCTCAAGATCGGCAATGGCTACCCGCTCATCGACCATGTGCATGGTCTGCCCGACAAGGCCGAACTCCACGACAGGGCAATAGTCCTTGATGAAGCGCGCATCCGACGTGCCGCCGGTGGTCGAAAGCTTTGGCTCCTTGCCGGTGACGGCTTCGACCGCGCCTGAGAGCGATGAGATGAGCGCATTGTTCCGGGTCAAAAAGACATGGGCCGGTCGGTCCGCCCAGACGATCTCGTACTTTACCGGTGTGCGGTCGGGGCGGAGCTCGCCGTCTGCCGCAGCGGCATCGAGGCGGCGGATGATTTCCGCCCGAAGGCTCTCCGCTGTCCATGTGTCGTTGAAACGGATGTTGAAGGAGGCAGTCGCCCGCGCCGGGATCACATTGGTGGCGGCGTTGCCGGTGTCGACGGTCGTTACTTCGAGATTGGAAGGCTGGAAATTATCCGTGCCGTGATCAAAGGGCGGATGCATCAGCGCATGCGTCAACTGCAGCAGACCGCGAATTGGGTTGTCGGCGAGATGCGGATAGGCAGCGTGGCCTTGCACGCCATGGACCGTGATGCGACCGGAGAGCGATCCCCGCCGGCCGATCTTGATCATGTCGCCCAGCTGGTCGGGATTGGTCGGTTCCCCGACGACACACGCGTCCCACGTCTCGCCCTTTGCAGCAGCCCATTCCAGCAGCTTGGAAGTGCCGTTGATTGATGGGCCTTCCTCGTCACCGGTGATCAGGAAGGAGACGGAGCCCTGCGGCTTGCCGTGTTTTTCAATATGGCGGGCAATGGCGGCAACAAAACAGGCAATACCGCCCTTCATGTCCACCGCACCGCGACCGAACATTTCGCCACCGGCAATCTCTGCGGCAAAAGGCGGGTGACTCCACGCGGCCTCATCCCCAACGGGAACCACATCCGTATGGCCCGCAAACATCAGATGTGGCCCCTCGTTGCCGAGACGGGCATAGAGGTTCTCTACATCGGGTGTTCCCGCCTCGCTCGCCACCATTTTTTCCACCACGAAACCGAGCGGCGAAAGCAGGTTGTCGAGCAGAGTAAGCGCGCCGCCTTCCGCAGGCGTCACCGAAGGGCAACGGATGAGGGCGGCGAGATTGGCAACGGGATCGGTCGTGGTCATGGTATCAGCTTTATATCAGTCGCGCAGAAGCTCGTTGATGCCGGTCTTGGAGCGGGTCTTTTCATCGACGCGCTTGACGATCACGGCGCAATAGAGGCTGGGGCCCGGCTCGCCATTCGGGAACGGTTTGCCCGGCATGGTGCCGGCAACGACGACGGAATAGGGCGGGACTTCGCCGTAGGTGATCTCGCCGGTGGCGCGATCAACGATCTTGGTCGATTTGCCGATGAAGACGCCCATGCCGAGAACAGCACCCTCGCGCACGATGCAGCCTTCCACGACTTCCGAACGCGCACCGATGAAGCAATTGTCTTCGATGATGGTGGGCCCTGCCTGCAGCGGCTCCAGAACGCCGCCGATACCGACGCCGCCGGAGAGATGCACGTTCTTGCCGATCTGCGCGCAGGAGCCGACCGTTGCCCAGGTATCGACCATCGTGCCTTCATCGACATAGGCGCCGAGATTGACGAAGGAAGGCATCAGCACGACGTTCTTGGCCACGTAAGCCGAGCGGCGCACGATGGCGTTTGGCACCGCGCGGAAACCGGCGGCGCGGAACTGGTTTTCACCCCAGTTTTCAAACTTCGACGGAACCTTGTCCCACCAGGTGGCTTCGCCCGGACCACCGGTCACGATTTCCATGTCATTGAGACGGAAGGAGAGAAGCACGGCCTTTTTCAGCCACTGGTTCACCTTCCAGTTTCCATCCGCCTGCTTTTCAGCAACGCGTGCCTCGCCGCTGTCGAGAAGTTGAAGAGATGTGTCCACGGCGTCGCGAACCTCGCCCTTCGTCGATACATTCACGCTGTCGCGGTTGTCGAAGGCGGTTTCGATGATCGTTTCGAGGGAAGAGAGATCCGTGAGGCTCATGGAAAATTCCTTAAAGTCGCGTGTGTTCGTGGTCACGGCGGGTTCCGTGCCGCTGGAAGGCTTTGGCCATTTGATCTAAGGGAGTGTTGGAAAGGCGTCAATGCGATTTGGGTGATTTGGCGCCGCAGATGAAAGGCATGGAAATGACACGACTGAAAAACGGCAAATTGCGGCGCAAGGACGGGGTATGGGACCCGTTGAAGCGCAGCGCTGTGGACAAGCAGCAGGCCGAGGTCGTTGTCAAGACGCCGCAGTCGGACTCCCCGTCCTACCGGCTGGCCTATGTGGATACGGACTTTCTCTGCCGCGAGGAATTGCGACCCGTCAGGCTGCAGCTGGAACTTCTGAAGACGGAAATGGCGCTCACCGAACGCGGGATAAATTCCACCGTCGTCATGTTTGGCGGCGCCCGCATTCCCGAACCGGGAGGAGAGGCCTGGGCGGCGCGCAATGAAACGCAGAAGCGCAATCTCGAGCAATCCTCGGTTTATTACGACGAAGCACGCAAATTCGCCCGCCTTTGCACCGACTACGGCGCGAAATCCGGTCACCTGGAATATGTGGTGGTCACCGGCGGCGGTCCCGGCGTCATGGAGGCGGGTAACCGGGGCGCCATGGATGCCGGCGGCCCTTCCATCGGCCTCAATATCGTCCTGCCGCACGAGCAGGCGCCCAACCCTTATGTAACGCCGGAACTGAGCTTCAATTTCCACTACTTCGCGATCCGGAAAATGCACTTCCTGATGCGGGCAAAGGCCGTGGTGGTTTTCCCCGGCGGTTTTGGCACGCTCGATGAGCTTTTTGAAGCCTTGACGCTGATCCAGACCAAGCGCATGGCCCCGATCCCTCTCATTCTTTTTGGAGAAAAGTTCTGGCGATCCGTCGTCAATTTCGAGTTCCTGGCGGATTTCGGCACCATCGCTCCCGAGGATATGAATCTCCTGCACTTTGCCGAAACGGCGGACGATGCCTGGAAGATCATCTCCGACTACTACGAACACTGAAGATGCACGGCGCGGCGAAGTATTATTAGGGCTTAATTAGCAATCATATTCTAACTTCGCCCTGTCGCGCTGCAGCGCACTGTCCCATGCGGACGGGCCTCCATGACGGAGATTGTCATCCGTTGACGTCAGCTCCTTCGGGTTGACGATTTCCATTGGGGCCTAAATGTTCAATCTCAAAGTGAAGTCGCTTGCGACCAAGCTGATCCTAGTAACCGGCTGTGCCATCACCACGGTTCTCGTTGCATCCAATTCTTTCCTCATCTCCCAGACCAGTGAGCGCGTGCACGCGTTGACCATGGATCAGGCCAATACGGAAGCCCGCGCCATCGCCAACGTCATCGCCGCCGATGTCGGTGAACTCGGCAGCGCTGCCCGCTCAATGGCTGGCGTCATCGGTCGGGCGCATCAGGCGAAGTCGATGGATCGCCCTGGCATCGTCAACATCCTCAAGGCCAATGTGGAGCAGAATACTTTTGCATTCGGCAGCTGGTTCTGCGAACAGCTCGGTCTTTTCGATGGTCAGACGACAGAGATCGCCAACAGGCTCGATCTCGGCACCAACGCGACCGGCGCCTTCGCACCTTACTGGTCCAAGACCCAGAAGGGCGATATCCAGTTCTCGACCTTCAAGAACGATTACGCAGCGGAGTGGTATGCGCTGGCCGCCAAGACCGGCAAGGGAGCGATTACCCAACCTTATCTCGCCGAAGGCACGGAAGTGCCGACCACCATGACCTCGCTTGCCTATCCCGTCATGTCGGATGGCAAGATGATCGGCGTGGCGGGTGTCGATATTTCGCTCGCGTCTCTCACCCAGAAACTGCAGGCTCTGCATCCTTTCGAGACCGGCCGTGTGACGCTCGTCTCCCAGGGTGGCCAGTGGCTGGTGCCGCCGACGCCCGAGCAGAACATGAAAGCCTATGACGGAGAGGGCGCAGCCACTGTCCAGACCGCGATCGCTTCGGGTAAGCAGGGCCTCATCGAAGACCTCGGCCTTGATACCGACGCGCCGTATAACCGTCTCGTTTATCCCTTCGCCGTTCCAGGGCTCAACGCAACCTGGGTCGTCCTTGTTGATATTCCCCATCAGGCCTTGAACGCTCCGGTTCAGGAGCAGACCTATCTGATGATCATCGGTGCGATCGTCATTCTTGCCGCCGTCATTGCAGCGCTTTATTTTGCAGTCCGTTATTTCGTTCGCAACCCGCTTGCATCGCTAGTTACCGACGTGAGGACGCTGAGCGACGGTCGCTACGACGTGCCCGTCTCCGGTCAAGACCGGCAGGATGAGACCGGTTCGGTTGCGACAGCGCTTGAAGGTTTCCGCGCCAAGCTTGCCGGCATCCGTGAGATGGAGGCCGAAGCCGACGCCCAGCGTGGTCACGCCGAAACGGAGCGCCAGCGCTCTGAATTCGAGCGCAATGAAAACAGCCGCATGCAGCAGCACATTGTCAGCGTTCTCGGTTCCGGCCTGAATGCCCTGTCGCAGGGCAATCTGACCTACCGCATTCAGGACGAGTTCCCGGGTGAGTATGCAAAGCTGCGCGAGGACTTCAACTCGGCGCTTGCCAGCCTCGAGGAAACGGTTTCCACCGTCAACGCAACCGTCGTCAGCATCGGCAATGGCACCGGTGAGATCACCCGCGCCGCCAGCGATCTCTCGCATCGCACGGAACAGCAGGCCGCCAGCCTTGAAGAAACTGCCGCTGCGCTTAACGAGCTGACCGCCCAGGTCAATTCCAGCGCCGAAAACGCCGCAGAGGCGGCCGGTGCCGTCAGCCATGCCTGTGAAGACGCCGGCAAGTCTGGCGAGGTTGTGCAGCAGGCCGTGAACTCCATGCAGGGCATTGCGCAATCTTCGGCGGAAATCTCTCGCATCATCGGCGTCATCGACGAGATCGCCTTCCAGACCAATCTTCTGGCGCTGAATGCCGGGGTGGAAGCGGCCCGCGCGGGTGATGCCGGCAAGGGCTTTGCCGTTGTCGCACAGGAAGTGCGCGAACTCGCGCAGCGCTCTGCAACTGCTGCCAAGGAGATCAAGGGTCTCATCAACACCTCGGCCACGCAGGTGGGCGAGGGTGTTCAGCTGGTCGGCAAGGCCGGCGACACGATGAAAAAGATCGCCGATCAAGTTCTGCAGATCAACCAGCTTATACGGCAGATTTCGGCCTCAGCCAGTGAGCAGGCGGTGGGCCTGAAGGAAATCAACTCCGCCGTTACGCAGATGGATCAGGTCACCCAGCAAAATGCGGCGATGGTGGAGGAAACCACTGCGGCCAGCGTGACGCTCAACAGCGAGGCCGAAACGCTCAAATCGCTTGTCGCCGGTTTCGTAGTTTCCGGCGGTCAGCCCAGCCAGCAATTGCGTGCCGCCGCTGCGGCCATGCGCGCTCCCGCTGCTGCCGCCCCGACGTCCGCCCGTCCAGCTGCGCCCCGCGCGCGTCCTAGAACCAGCGGCGCAAATGCGCTGGCTCAGGATGACTGGACGGAATTCTGATGCGGTTTTCCGTTTGAAATATAAAGGGCCGCTGGTATCGCCAGCGGCCTTCTTTATTATCAGCGTCCGTCAAAGACGCGCGAAACGCTCCGTCAGCAACTCGAAGAAACCATCCGCATCCACCTTTCGCATCACGCGGGCATTGGCGGGGCGATCCGTCACGCGCCACCAGTCCACCACGGTAATGCCCATGGTCAGTTCGGAATGGACCTCGATCTCGACATTGCATTCGCGGCCCTCGAACAGTTCGGGCTTGATGAGATAGGCAATAACGCTTGGGTCATGCAGCGGACCGCCATCCGAACCGTACTTCTCGATGTCGAACCGCTCGAAGAATTCCAGCATTTCCGCCATGGCGATCGCCGGCCTCGTGCCGATCTCCCGAATGCGATTGACGCGTGCCTTGGTCGTCAGCAACTGATGCGTGACATCGAGCGGCATCATGACGATGGGCATGCCGGAGCGGAAGACGATGTCGGCAGCCTGCGGATCCACATAGATGTTGAATTCCGCCGCGGGCGTGATGTTGCCGCCCTCGAAGAAGCCGCCGCCCATCATCACCAGTTCTTTGACGCGATCAGCGATCTCCGGCGCCTTCAGGAGCGCCAGCGCCACGTTGGTCAAGGCCCCGAGGGTGCAGAGGGTAACGGTGCCCTCAGGCTCCCGCATCACCGTCTCGATGATGAAATCGACCGCGTGCTGCTTTTCTGCCTCCATGGTCGGTTCGTCGAGAACCGGGCCGTTGAGACCTGTACTGCCGTGAACATGTTCGGCGGTGATGGGCCTGCGCACCAGCGGCTTTTCGGCGCCCTCGTAAACGGGAATGTCGGTGCGACCGCACAATTCGCAGATGATGCGAATGTTACGGCTTGTCAGCTTCAGGGGAACATTGCCGGCAACTGCGCACAACCCCAGAATTTCGATGTCTTCCGGGCTGCCGAAAGCCAGCATGATCGCGGCTGCGTCGTCCTGTCCGGGATCGGTGTCGATAATGATTTTTCTGCGTTCTGCCATGTCTTGCCCGCCGTTGAGATGAGCGCTTTTTTCGAGCCGCGGGTGCTCACTTGTCAAGCCTCATTCCTGCCGCCGCTCACCGGTCACTTTGACTTGCGCATCGCGGTTCGGCTTCCCATATTGCAGGGGCCGGTGCGATTGACCGGCGAGGTTGCCGGAAGCGGGGCCGCTAAACGTCGCTTGGTTGCAAGGACAGAACAGATATGAGCCGCATGACGCCATTTACCCACCCGCTTTTGCTGGGTTTCGATGCCATGGAAAAGACGCTGGAGCGCATGGCGAAGGCCAATGACGGCTACCCTCCCTACAATATTGAGCGCCTGCCCGGCAGCGATGACGTACCGGAACGCCTGCGCATCACCATTGCCGTGGCGGGGTTCTCCGAGGATGATCTCGACGTGACGACGGCTGATAATCAGCTCGTCATTCGCGGACGCCAGCAGGAACAGGAGAAGCGCGATTTTCTCTATCGAGGCATCGCGGCACGCCAGTTCCAGCGCGTCTTCGTGCTTGCCGATGGCATGCAGGTCAGGGCGGCGCGCCTGCGCAACGGCCTTCTTTCCATCGATCTGGTCCGGCCCGAAATTTCAAACGTGGTAAAGAAAATTAATATTTCCGTCTCAGAGTAGACCATGAACGCCGGAATCGGACATGAATCGCTCGGCGTGAAGAAGGAGGCTGAAATATGCTTTTGAAAGAAGCGCATGCGCGTCTCACCCAATCCCAGCTCGCCCATATCGGCGAAGGAGAAGTGGGATATATCCGCAAGATCCGAGCGGAAGACGTCAGCCGCTGTTTCCCGGAGGCGCCCGATCTCGATCCGCAATTGGACCTTTGGGCATTGTTCGGCGCGGACGGGACGCCAATTCTCCTGACAGACAATCGTTCGAGCACCTTCTTCAAGGCGGCGGAAGACGATCTTAAAACCGTCAGCCTGCATTAAGAAAAAGCCCGCCGGTTGAGCGGGCTTTCTGCTTTTTTGGATTAGAGGAACGGCCGGTCCGGCATGTCGTCGATGGAGATGACGCCGTCCTTGTTCTTGTCCAGCCGTTCGAACATCTTTTCTCCAGCGGCGGCGAATTCGGCCTTGCTGACCTGGCCGTTCTCGTCAGTATCGGCCCAGCGGATCAGCGCGAAGCCGCCACCTTTACCGCCGTGCTTGCCCCAGCCCTGATGGCCGAAACGACCACCATGGTCACGCTCGGCACGCTTGCCCTCAGGGGCTTTGGCTTCATCCGCCTTGGCCTCTTCCCGCTCGGGGCGCGGGTGAGCGGCCCGGAAGGCCTCCATCTTTGCCTGACGATATTCGCGCATTTCCTTTGGCGTGATCGAGCCGTCCTTGTCCTTGTCGATCTCAGCGAACAGGTCATCCTGACGGGCGGTGAATTCCTCCTTGGAAATCTTGCCATCCTTGTTCGTGTCGGCCACCTTCAGCAGGTGAACGAAGGCAGCCTCCTGGCGGATCGGCATGCGATCCTTATGGCCTTTACCAGGTGCGGCGAAACTGGCCGTTGCGGCCGTGCTGAGCACAAGGGCTGCGCCAAGAGCAGACAGGGCGATTTTGCGTGTGGTCATCGTCATTACCTTTCTTTGGTGTCCCTGAAGAAAAGATAGTGACGTCCAGCAAGCCCCACCACTTAAACATCCGTAAGGTGCATGAAGCTTCGGTAATGTTCGCTACTCAGCGGGCGATGGTTTTTGTCAGGAACCCGGTCAGATCGTCGGTAACGTAGTCGATATGCTCATCCGTCACATCAGGGATTTCCCAGCGTTCCATGATGACGCCCTCAAGATTTGATGGCACGAGTAGCACGGTCTTCATGCCCAGCGCTTTCGGGGCCGCGAGATTGCGCGGCAAATCCTCGAACATCGCAGCCTTTTTCGTATCGAGTTTTGCAAGTGCTGCAAACTTCTCGTAGGTTGCGCTGGCAGGTTTCGGCAAATAACCCGCGGCGACGATATCGAAAATATCCTCGAACTGATCGAGAATGCCGAGCGCTCCGGCGGCAGCCTGCGCATGCTTGACGCTGCCATTGGTGAGGATGAACTTCCGACCCGGCAAAGCCTTGATGGCCTCACCCAGTTCCGGATGCGGTTTCAGCGCCGAGTAGTCGATTGCATGGGCGCGTTCCAGAAACTCGTCCGGGCTGATGCCGTAATGGATCATCAGGCCCTGCAGTGTCGTGCCGTGGTCGTGATAATAACGCTTCTGCAAGGCGCGCGCTTCGTCGGGGTCGAGCTTCAGAAGCTCCGCCACATAGGCCGTCATGTTGCGGTCGATCTGGGAAAACAGATTGACGTGATGCGGATAGAGCGTGTTGTCGAGATCGAAGACCCATTCGCTGACATGGGCGAAATCGGCGGCGTCTGGCAGGTTTTTCGGCTTTGTGTCCATGGGCAGCTTTATGCCTGTTTCGATAGCGGAAGAAAATCGAAAAGAGGACGATTGATCAGAAATTCGGGCTTGGCTGCGGCCTCGCGCGCATGATACCGCCAAAGCCATGGAACTCTGGATAGGCATTACTTTCGCAAGCGCGTTTTTGCAGAACCTGCGCTCGACTTTGCAAAAACACCTCAAGGGCATGATGGGCACCACGGGTGCAACGTTTGTGCGCTTCGTGTTCGGCATGCCCTTCGCTCTCGCCTATCTTGCATTCCTGCATCTTGGGCTTGGGCGTCCGCTGCCGGTGCCGAACATGGCCTTCGCCGTGTGGGCAACGGTCGGGGCCATGGCGCAGATCGCCGCCACATTCCTGCTGGTACACCTGTTCTCTTTCCGCAATTTCGCTGTCGGCACGGCCTATTCCCGCACGGAGCCGGCACAGGCGGCGCTGTTTGCTCTCATTTTCATAGGCGAGAGCGTCACGGGCGGTACATTGGCGGCGATAGCGATTTCGGTTGCCGGCGTCATGCTGATTTCCGTGGCGCGCACGGAAGTAACGCCCGCTTCCTTCCTGACCTCGATCTTCAGCCGAACGGCGGGTATCGGCCTCGCCTCGGGTGCGTTCTTCGGACTGTCGTCTGTTGCCTATCGGTCGGCATCGCTGGCGCTAGCACCAAGCCTGCCCGCCTCGGATGCGATGATGCAGGCGGGCTTCACCCTCGTCATCGTCATCGTCATGCAGACGGTATCGATGTTCCTGTGGATCATCTGGCGGGAGAGGGAAGAACTGCGGCGCATCGCCAGGGTGTGGAAACCGTCGCTTGCGGTCGGTTTCGTGGGTGCCACGGCCTCGTTCGGCTGGTTCACGGCAATGACCCTGCAGCAGGCCGCCGTGGTGAAGGCACTGGCGCAGGTGGAGATGCTGTTCGCCTTCGCTTCGACCGTGCTTTTCTTCAAGGAGAAGATCAACCGGCTTGAACTGTCCGGTTGCCTGCTGATTGTGGTCGGTGTGCTGTCGCTCCTGGCATTCGGCTAATACCTGATGTGGCGGACAGATTTGCCGTCCGCCACCCTGAAGCACATCAGGGCACGATGAGCGTGCCGGCGCCTTCGGTGAAGATTTCCAGAAGCACCGAATGTGGCGTCTTGCCGTTGAGGATCACCACGCCCTGAACACCAGCCTTGATGGCGTCGATGCAGGTCTCGACCTTCGGGATCATGCCGCCGGAAATGGTGCCGTCCTTGATGAGGGCGCGTGCCTGCGAGACGGTGAGCTCCTTGATGAGTTCCTTGTTCTTGTCGAGAACGCCGGGAACGTCGGTGAGGAACAGCAGACGCGAAGCGTGAAGTGCACCCGCAATCGCGCCGGCGAAGGTATCGGCATTGATGTTGTATGTCGCGCCATCGCGGCCAGGGGCGACCGGTGCGATGACCGGAATCATTTCCGATTTAGCGAGCAGGTCGAGCAGTGTGCGGTCGACTTCCACGACTTCGCCGACGAAGCCGAGGTCGAGCACGCGCTCGATGTTGCTGTCGGGGTCGATCACGGTCTTTTTCGCCTTCTCGGCGAAGACCATGTTGCCATCCTTGCCGCACAGGCCGATGGCCCATTCGCCCGTCTGGTTTATGAGGGCGACGATTTCCTTGTTGATCGAGCCGGCCAGAACCATTTCAACGATCTCGACCGTCTTGGCGTCGGTGACGCGCAGGCCGCCCTCGAATTTTGACTCAATGCCCATCTTGCTCAGCATGGCGCCGATCTGCGGGCCGCCGCCATGCACGACGATGGGGTTGATTCCCGACTGCTTCAACAAGGCGATGTCTTCCGCGAATGCCTTGCCAAGCGTGGAATCGCCCATGGCGTGGCCGCCATATTTCACCACGATGGTCTTGTTCTCGTATTTCTGCATGAAAGGCAGAGCCTGTGCGAGCAGCCGCGCCTGAGTTTCGCTTTCGGAAGACGTCATCTAAAAACCTCGGTCTGTGGTTGCGGCCGTTGAAGCCTGTCACCGCTCTAAAGCAAGTCTTTGACGGATGAAATAACCTCCGGGCCTTATTGTGTCGGCTGCGGTCAAATTTCTTTTTTTTGCCTGTTCCGGCCCTGTAATGAGATTGACATAAAGGGCCAATGGGACCAGCCTTGCTGATGAAGGGGAGGGATTAATTCAGGGTGATGGAGATGTCTCGCGCCGTGGAAATGGTGCACCTGAACGACCGAGGAGTGATTAAATACATGACGGCACCCGATCGAGACAAGCAAAGCGGTTTGCGGGACGAAGTGCTCGCGGGCGAATATGTGCTGGGTGCCCTGCCGCCGGAAAGCATGGCGGAGCTTGCCAAGCGCGTAAAACGCGACAGGCAGTTCGCGGCCATGGTCAGGCGCTGGCGTGACAATCTGGCGGAAACCGAATATCGCGAAAATGCGACCGTCGCTGCGTTGCTGGAACGGGACCCCCGCCGATCCGGTCTGCCATTCAGGAGCCAGCCGTTGCGGAGTGGCAGCATGTTCGCAGCCATGCTCTCGGAGATCTGGCATTCCGTGCGCTTCTGGCGCCTTATGGCTTTGACGGCGATGCTCTGGACCGCCGTTCTGCTTTTCACCATCGCCTGAGAGGCACGCCTCTCAAAGAGAGATCGTTCTGATGATCTCGGCCCGCAGGTTATCCAGCCCGACTGATTTTTCCGAGGATGTGGCGAGAACTTCCGGATAGGCGGCAGGGCGCTTGCGGATTTTCTCAAGCGTTTCGCCAATCAGCCGCGGCACGCCGGCATCCTTGATCTTGTCCGTCTTCGTCAGCACGATCTGGTAGGACACGGCCGCCTTGTCGAGGAGGGTCAGAACCTCCTCGTCATTCTTTTTCACGCCGTGGCGGGAATCGATCAGCACGTAGACGCGCTTCAGCGTCGCACGGCCGCGGAGGTAATCGAAGACGAGCTTCGTCCAGGCATCGACCTGATCCTTGGGGGCCTGCGCATAACCGTAACCGGGCATGTCGACCAACGCCATCGGCGGAAGATCGCCCTCAGCACCGGAGTAACCATCGGGAACGAAATAATTCAGTTCCTGGGTGCGTCCCGGCGTGTTGGAGGTGCGGGCAAGCCCTTTGTGGCCCACCAGCGCATTGATGAGCGAGGACTTGCCGACATTCGAACGACCGGCGAAGGCAATTTCCGGCGGCCCTTCAGGCGGCAGGAATTTCATCGCGGGGACGCCGCGAATGAAAATCCAGGGTCGTCCGAATAGTGGCTTTTCGGTTGCCGCGCCGGTTTCACTCATTTCGATTGCACCGGCTTTCGCTTGAACAGCCCTTTGATGTTATCGAACAGCTCAATCTTGGCGCCCTGGCGCTTCATGATGACCGCCTGCTGGGTGATGGAGAGCGTATTGTTCCATGCCCAGTAGATGACCAGACCGGCCGGGAAGGAGGCCAGCATGAAGGTGAAGATCAGCGGCATCCAGTTGAAGATCATCGCCTGCGTCGGATCGGGCGGCGTCGGGTTCATGCGCATCTGCAGGAACATGGTGATGCCCATGACAAGCGGCCAGACACCGATCATCAGGAAGTGCGGCACATCGTAAGGCAGAAGGCCGAAGAGGTTGAACAGCGATGTCGGATCCGGCGCGGAAAGGTCGTGGATCCAGCCGAAGAACGGCGCGTGCCGCATTTCGATGGTGACGTAGATGACCTTGTAGAGCGCGAAGAAGACCGGGATCTGCAGCAGCATCGGCCAGCAGCCGGCAACAGGATTGATCTTTTCTTCCTTGTAGAGCTGCATCATCGCCTGCTGCATGGCCATGCGGTCATCGCCATGCTTGGCCTTCAGCTCTTCCATCTTCGGCTGCACGCGCTTCATGTTCGCCATGGAAGCATATTGCTTGCTGGCGAGCGGGAAGAAGAGGGCCTTAACGACGATGGTGGTGAGCAGGATCGCTACGCCGAAGTTACCAAAATAACGGAAGAAGAAATCCATCATTTTGAACATCGGCTTGGTGATGAAGTAGAACCAGCCCCAGTCGATCAGAAGGTCGAACTTCGGAATTGCGTAGGTCGTCTCGTATCGGTCAACCAGCGGCACTTCCTTGGCGCCAGCGAAAACAAGGCTCTTCAGCTCGATCGACTGGCCGGGCTCGACCGTCATCGGGTCACTCTTGAAATCTGCCTGATAGCTCGGCTGATTGCCGGTGATGTGCGAATAACGGGTTTCGAATGGCGTCGTCTGGGGCGGAACGATGGCCGCAGCCCAATATTTGTCAGTGATGCCGAGCCAGCCGCCGGTCGCCTTGGCAACCGTTACCGGTGCTTCTTCGACGTCCTTGTACTTTTCTTCCGTCAGGCTGCCGTCTTTGCCCGAAACGCCGAGAAAACCTTCATGGATGACGAAGACCGGAGGAACTGCGGGCTTGTTGTTACGCGTCACGCGGCCATAGGTGGCGAAGGAGATGGCCGCTTGGCCGGGGTTCTCAACCTTGTCGGCGACCGAGATCATGTAATGCTCGTCGATCGAAACCGTACGGGAGAAAATCACACCCTTGGCATTGGTGTAGGTGAGGGTGACGGGCGTGTTTTCCGTCAGCTTGTCGCCGCTTGCGAGCGTCCAGACGGTGGTCGGACCGGGAACGCCGCCGACTTCCTGCGCTGCAACGTAACCGAGCTCGGTGAAGTAACCGTCCTTGGTGTCAGCGGGCGAGAACAGCGTGATGATCGGGCTCGAGTCATCGACGGTCTCATGGTAGTCCTTGAGCCGGATGTCGTCAAAGCGGGCGCCGGTGAGATTGATCGAGCCGGCGATGGCGTTGGTGTCGATGGCCACACGCTGGGTTCTTGCAATCGACTCTTCGCGGGTTGCCGTTGCGGCAGTCTGCGGTGAGGAGGCGGGCGGTGCGCCTTCAACGGCAGCACCTGGTGCGGCGCCCGGCGCCGGCTGCTGTTGCTGCGTGGTCTGCTGCTGCGCCTGGCGGGCCTCTTCGGCGCGGCGCTGCTGCTCGATACGCGGATTCATGTAAAGGAATTGCCAGGCGAGGACGATGACAACCGAAAGGGCTATCGCGATGAAGTAATTGCGGTTCTTTTCCATCATTCTTTCCTGGAGCGGGTCTCCTGGGACCGTTTCGGTTTCGCCGTTCCTTCAATGCGCTCGGCAAGGAGAGACTGAAGTTTCGGGAAGGCCGTATCAAGCACATCCCTGCGGGCGACAATCACATAGTCATGACCGGGCTTCATTGCGACCCCGGCAGAAAGCCTGACGGCTTCCTTCAGACGGCGGCGCATGCGATTTCGCTCGACCGCGTTGCCTTGTCTTTTTGTTACGGTGAAACCGACGCGAGGCTCGGTTTCCGGGGATTTCCGATCAAGTACTTCCAGAAGAAAGGTGCTTCCCCGCCGTTTTTCACCTGCCTGAACGGCAAGAAACTCCGACCGGTTTTTAAGCCGGCCGGGGCTTTTCTTAGTCTCGCTCATGTGCCCACGACTTTCATCGGGCCACAGATCGGCAATTAAGCCGACAGACGAGCGCGGCCGCGCGCACGGCGGGCTGCGAGAACCTTGCGGCCGCCGGCAGTAGCCATGCGGGCACGGAAACCATGACGACGCTTGCGAACAAGCTTGGACGGTTGGTAGGTACGCTTCGACATTTATTTAATACCGCGGTGTGCGGCCCTTCTTGAATTTGCAATTATTTGCAAGAGCGTTTCGTTTTTTGCACGGCTAAACCCGCCTGGGCGAGCTTTCAATGGCCGAGCGTGCGCGGCTTATAAGGGCATAGGCCAAGCAAAGTCAATTGCCGAAGGGGTTTTCGCCCTTCACCTTTTGCGGAAAACGCACCGCGATTTCTCTTGTCGACGACAGATGAGGGCCGATTCCCATCCGCAATCGATAAAATCTGAAATTCTTTCTTAAGGCCGCATTGATAAATCTTGTGACGCGAAAAGTTATGCCAGCTTCCCATTTTCATAGCGCAGCTGGTTTTTGTTGGGGGAACGAAATTGAGAATTCGCGGTCGTATCAATCTACTTGTCGGGCTGATGAGCCTTGTTGCCTGTACCATCGGCGGGCTGTCCATCTATGCGATCAACGAATTCTGGGTTCGGTCGCACCATTTCGAGCAAGCGGCCGAACGGGCTTACAAGGGCGAAGCGCTCAACCGTCTGGTAACGGCAGTCGTCATGGAGGCGCGTGGCATCTATGCAGCGGCGGACATTGCTGCGGCCGCACCCTTTGCCGACGGCATGGTCAAGAACCTCGACGCCATGGACAAGCTCATTACCAGCTGGGCACCGCTCGTGCCGGCGGAACAGAAGGCTGGTTTCGACAAGCTTGCCGGCCGCTCGAAGGAATTCCGGACTTTCCGCCTGGAGACCGTCCGGCTGGCTAAGGAAAGCGGGCCGCAGGCGGCGAGCCAGCAGGGCAACAACGAAGCAAACCGCGCCAATCGCAAGGCCTATCAGGCGGAGATCGACAGTATCGTGAAAAACGACATTGCCGAGCTTGAAGTCGTCAAGGCGGGGGTCGACGCTTTCAGCACTGCCATATTCTGGGTGATTGTCGCGGTGACTGTCGCCGGCGTGGGGGCGGGGGCTGCTTTCGGCCTCTATATCGGAACGCGTCAACTGAGTGCGCCGATCCGCCGGGTGTCCCAAGTCATGAGCGAGGTGGCCGACGGAAATCTGGATGCGGCAGTTCCCTACCTTGGGCGCAAGGACGAGATCGGCGAAATGGCCGCGGCCGTCGAGGTCTTCAAGACCAATGGCCGCGAAGTGCGCCGCATGAACGCTCAGGAATCCGCCATGCGGGCCAAGAGTGACGACCTGCAGGCCGGCATGGCCGTTGTCGTCGATGCCGCCGCCGCAGGGGATTTCAGCCGCCGTATCAACAAGGATTATGGCGACGACAACCTCAACCGTTTCGCAGCCACGATCAACGCCCTGCTCATCGGGGTGGACAATGGTGTCTCCGAGACCAGCCGCGTCATCGAAGGTCTTGCGCGGGGCGATCTGACGGAGAAGATGGATGGCGAGTTCCGCGGCGTGTTCGCCGAACTCCAGTCGAACGTCAACCAGACGCTGGCCAAGCTGCGGGAAACAATGCGCGAAGTGCGCAGCAGCACGGAGGGTATCAGCGGTAATGCCGGCGAATTGCGCTCGGCCGCCGATGATCTTTCCAGGCGAACGGAACAGCAGGCCGCGGCGCTCGAGGAAACATCCGCCGCTCTGGACGAGATCACTGCCGTCGTCCGAAATTCCACCGACCGCGCCCAGGAAGCCAGTGCCATGGTGGCTGAAACCAAGCAGAAGACCGAAGAATCCGCCAATGTCGTACGCGATGCCGTTTCGGCGATGGACCGTATAGAGCATGCGTCGCGGGAAATCAGCCAGATCATCAATGTCATCGATGAAATCGCCTTCCAGACCAATCTCCTTGCTCTGAATGCGGGCGTGGAAGCGGCCAGGGCCGGCGAGGCAGGCAAGGGTTTTGCAGTCGTCGCTCAGGAAGTGCGCGAGCTCGCACAGCGCTCGGCAACGGCGGCCAAGGACATCAAGGCGCTGATCACCAAGTCCGGTGAGGAAGTCGGGCGCGGGGTATCGCTGGTCCAGAGAACCGGCAGCGCTTTGAGCGAGATAGAAACGCGCGTCCTGGCGATCAACGAGCATATCCACTCCATAGCTACCGCGGCGAAGGAACAGTCCACAGGCCTGCACGAGGTGAATACCGCCATTAACCAGATGGATCAGGTTACACAGCGTAATGCCGCCATGGTGGAGGAAACCTCGGCCGCAACCCATAAGCTCAGCAGCGAGGCGGACCATCTTGTCACGCTGGTGACCCGCTTCAATGTCGGCGCGGATGGTGTTCAGCGGAACCTTCGCGCCGAGACCGCGTCGCGTCCGGCCCGCGCCGCGCAGCCCATGCGGCCCGTTGCAGTGTCAGACAGAACGACGGCGGTGGCTTCTCCGGCGCGCAAATTGATGAACAGCGTCAGCCGGGCACTTAGCGTTCAGCCAGCCGCAGCGCCGGCGCAGGGGGACTGGCAGGAATTCTGACGGGGTTGCCTGATAACTAAGCCGCCTTTTGCTTCAGACGCCGCCTTGTGGCGGCGTTTGTTTTATTGCGATGAAAACCTTGCGTCGCAGCGCATTGGAAAAAAATCCGTTAGGTCCTATTATCGTTGGTGCATATAAACCGAGCCGTTCAACCGAAGCGGCGGCGCGCATACAGGATCAGGGCCCGGTGTTTTCTAAAGGCGTAGACAGCTTGGACCGCACGGAAGATAATCCGGCGCACGGCATGCCGGGATTGACTGCCGGTCTTTCCGGGCGGCTGCTGTTGCTCACGGTCATTTTTGTCATGATCGCGGAAGTGCTCATCTTCGTGCCTTCCGTCGCCAATATGCGCCTGTCCTGGTTGCGGGATCGTCTGAATACGGCTGCCGCGGCCGGCGCGGTGATTGACGGACTGCAGGCCGAATTGCCGCGAAGTGTGCAGAACGATACCCTGATGGCGACAGGGGCAAAACTGATAGCCCTGCGCAAGGACGGTACGTCGCGGCTGCTGGCGGCTGCGGAAACGCCGCCCGGCGTCGATGAGCAATATGATCTTTCCGATGTGTCGCAGGTGGCCGCAGTACGGGATGCCTTTTCCACCCTGCTGTTCGGCGGTAACCGCGTCATCCGCGTTTTCGATGTCGTTGGCGACAGCGACACCATCATCGAACTGGTGCTGGGCGAGAACAAGCTCAGGGCTGCCATGCTGGCCTATGCCCGCAATGTGTTCCTCATTTCCATCGTTCTGTCGCTGATCACCGCCGGCCTCATTTTCATCTCCATCAACCGCATCATGATACGGCCGATACGCCGGCTGACGCTCGGCATGCAGAATTTTTCGGAAGATCCTGGCAACCCGGAGCGGATTTTCGTGCCGGAGGAGGGAACGGACGAGCTGGCCGTTGCCGGGCGTCATCTCGCCGATATGCAGACGGAACTGCAGAAAACGCTGCGGCAACAGAAAAACCTCGTGGATCTCGGCCTCGCCGTCTCGAAGATAAACCACGACATGCGCAACATCCTCTCGTCCGCGCAGTTGATGTCTGACCGTCTGGTGGATGCAAAGGACCCGATGGTGCGAAGCTTCGCGCCGAAACTGCTGCGTACCATCGACCGTGCCGTTGCCTATACCGGCGAAGTTCTGGCCTATGGCCAGGCGACGGAAGGTGCGCCGAAACGCAAGATGGTGCAGTTGAGCCTTCTGGTGCGGGACGTGCGCGATATCCTGGCGCTGGAGCCGGACAGCGGTATTGAATTCCGCGACAGCGTGCCCGCGGAGCTGACGGTGGATGCGGATTCGGAGCAGCTATTCCGGGTAATCCACAATCTGTGTCGCAATGCCGTCCAGGCCCTGCAATCCGATGCCGCCAATGCCGCGCCGAGGTATCTTTCCATCTCGGGCCAGAGGGCCGGCAGCGTCGTCAGCATCGTGATCGACGATAACGGTCCGGGTATGCCGCGGAAGGCCAAGGAGAACCTGTTTTCCGCCTTCAGGGGCTCGGCCCGTTCCGGCGGCACCGGGCTCGGCCTGGTCATCGCCCGCGAACTGGTGCTGGCCCACGGCGGCACCATCGCGCTTGTCGAGAAGCCGGGCCCCGGCACGCAGTTCCGCATCGAAATCGCCGATCGCGCCACGACGGTGCAGGCGGCCAGAACCGCCTGAAAGACCCCCAGCCGGATAGTCCAGCGCAGCCTTCATACCCGCTGGATGATATGCGGCTCATGCGCTCTCGAAAACGCACGTTTAGGAATGTCGTTTATTTTCAATGCGATAATTGAATTGCTGCGGAAAAATGACAATTTCGAAGCAAAATCGCTTGCAATCGGAATGAGGACGTTTTAGAGGATCGCCACGCCACCGGAAACGACCGGAACGGCACGCACCCGTAGCTCAGCTGGATAGAGCACCAGACTACGAATCTGGGGGTCAGGAGTTCGAATCTCTTCGGGTGCGCCATTTCCTTTCTTAAAAACAAGCATTGAAACACGCGATATTTCTAGCCTCGTATGCGGCTTGGATGAGCAAGTCCGTTCCGCCAGATTCCTCGGCCCCTCTGGCACGCGGCAGGACCGAACGAATTCCACACATCCCGAATATATGTTAAAATCATCCGATCGTGAGATGGCTCGGGGTGAAAGCCATGCTGGAAGCGGATAAGGTATTTGCGGGGTCGATTCCGGAAAATTACGACCGCTATATGGTGCCGTTGATTTTCGCACCTTTCGCCACTGATCTGGCGCGGCGGGCGGCGGCCTTGATGCCGGTTGATATTCTGGAGGTCGCTGCAGGAACCGGCGCCGTCACGCGCGAACTCACGTCCCGACTATTGCCTGCCGCCAGCTATGTGGTGACCGATCTCAATCAGCCTATGCTCGACTTCGCCGCGTCGCAGCAGGCACCGGATCACCGCATAAAATGGCAACAGGCCGATGCCCAGCTCCTGCCTTTTGCAAGCGCTGTCTTTGATCTTGTCTTCTGTCAGTTCGGCGCAATGTTCTTCGGTGATCGGCCGTCGGCCTATCGTGAGGCAAAGCGGGTGCTGAAGCCCGGCGGGCATTATTTATTCAATGTCTGGGATCGCATAGGGGAAAACCACTTCGCAGATGAAGTGACAAACGCGTTGGCGCGCCTGTTTCCCGATGATCCACCCCGCTTCCTGGCACGCGCCCCGCATGGTTATCATGATGTGGCCGCGATCCGTCGCGAACTGGAGGACGCGGGGTTTTCCCGGGTGACGACCGAGACGGTGGCGGCGCAAAGTCGGGCCGCTTCGCCCCGTGTTCCGGCGGTCGCTTATTGCCAGGGAACGGTTCTGCGCACGGAAATCGAGGCAAGGGCCCCCGGAACACTGGATGCTGCGACAGATTACGTCACCGCAGCCATTGAAGCCCGCCATGGCAGCGGTGAGGTTACCGGCAAAATTCAGGCGCATGTGATTCTCGCCGCATTATAAGTCTGCGCCCCCAGCGATTTTCGGTTCACGGACAAGCGCGGAAATACCCATCAATATTAGTGGTTTTGAGTAAAGGCCCATTCATCGCGGTTTCCGATTGTCCGATATTTCCGGGCTTTCGCGTGTCATCGAACTTTCCTCAAACCTTCGTCATATTGTCATACAATATAAGCATATGCGCTTCAGAAAAGGAGCGCAGAATGACGCCACAATCACTTGAACTTTCGGGCATCGGCAAAGGCTTCGGCGCCGACGATGTTCTGAAAGAGATCGATCTTTCCATCCGCCCCGGAGAGTTTTTGTCCCTGGTTGGCATGTCGGGCTGTGGCAAGTCCACGCTGCTGCGCATCATAGCAGGGCTCGAAACGCCGGATCGCGGTTCGGTGTCCATCGGCGGACAGGATGTGACCGAGATCGATCCGAGCGACCGTAATCTCGCGATGGTGTTCCAGTCCTACGCCCTTTATCCGCATATGAGCGTGCGCCAGAACATCGCGACGCCGCTTAGGATGCGCCGTTTGCCCTTTGCCGCGCGGCTACCGCTGATCGGGCGGTTTGCGGCCCCGGCCGAAACGGTGAGAGAGATCGAAGCAGCCGTCGAGCAGGCGGCCGAGACGCTGCAGATCGCGCATCTGCTGGATCGCAAGCCGGCGCAGCTTTCCGGCGGCCAGCGTCAGCGTGTTGCGCTTGCCCGGGCACTGGTCCGTTCGCCGGCCGCCTTCCTCATGGACGAACCGCTCTCCAATCTTGATGCGAAGCTTCGCGCCCACATGCGCGAAGAGCTGGCCGGCCTGCACCGGCGGCTCGGCGCAACTTTCATCTATGTCACCCATGACCAGATCGAAGCCATGACGATGTCCGATCGTATCGCGTTGATGTCTGAAGGTCGTATCGAGCAGCTTGGCGCGCCGGATGAACTCTACCGCAAGCCCGCCACGCTCACCGTCGCGCGCTTCATCGGCACGCCCTCCATCAATCTGCTGCCGGTCGAAATCGCCGCCAGCGGCAAGGTGACGGCTTTCGCCCGGGATCTTGGTCTCGAAGCCGCGGGCCGCGACGCCGGTCCCGCAACGCTTGGTCTTCGCGCAGAGGATCTGCGTCCCGGCGCGGAAGGTTTGGCCGTGCGTGTGGTCCGCAGCGAAACCCATGGCGCAGACCGCTTCGTGAGTTGCCGTCTTTTAAGTGATGAGACGGTGGCCGTAACCCTGCGACAGGGTGCCGGCGAAACGCTTGGCGCTGATGCGGATGGCGTCATGACCCTCGGTTTTGTGCCGGAGCGCGCGCATCTTTTCGCCGCCGATGGTCTCCGCCGCAAGGTGACCGTTCGCGAGCAGGTGCCGGCATGACGGCGGTTGATTTTTCTGGCGCGGCGCCTGCCAGCGCTCGCCCGCGGCTTTCAAAGGCTGACCGGCGGATGATCCGGCGCGGCCTGATCTTTGCGGCACCCGCAAGCTTGCTGCTTCTGGCGATCTATATCGTGCCGATGCTCGTTCTCGCCGGTTTTTCCGTCACGGATTATCAGCTTGGCGCGCTGTCCACGCGCTTTGTGGGACTGGGAAATTTCGTCAAGGCGTTTCAGGATCCGGTTTTCCTGCGTGCCTTGACGAATACGGCCATCTACGCTGCCATCGTCATTCCCTTCGGCGTGTTTCTGGCGCTCGGCGTAGCCTTGCTTGTCTATAATCGCAAGCGCAGCCGCGCCTTCTGGGAAGTAGCTTACTTCCTTCCGGTCACCGCAACGCTGGTGGCCATGGCGACCGTTTGGCAATTCCTGCTCCATCCATCGCTCGGCCCGGTGAATGCGGCGATCAAGTGGATGGGCTTCGAGCCCGTCGCTTTCCTCTCCAACCCCGTTCTCCTTATCCCTACCATGGCGCTGATGGGCGTCTGGCAAATACTCGGCTTCAACATGGTGCTGTTCCTTGCCGGTCTCACCGCCATTTCGAAGGATTTGCACGAGGCGGCGCGTCTCGATGGCGCGAAGAACCCGGTGGACCGCTTCCTGACGGTGACATGGCCGATGCTCGGACCGACGACCATGTTCGTTGTGGTCACCACCTCCATCTCGGCCTTTAAGGTGTTCGAGACGGTGGCAGTGCTGACCAAGGGCCGTTTCGGATCGGAGACGTTGCTGTTCGATCTCTATCTCGAAGGTTTTGAGTATTCCAACACCGGTTATGCCGCCGCGCTGACGGTGATCTTCCTCGCAATCGTACTGGTGCTTTCGATCGGCCAGACGCTGCATATGGACCGGAAGGTGCATTATTGATGGCCGCACTCCGCAAATATCTTCCGCATCTTGTGTTGGCGCTCGGCGCTTTCCTGATGCTCCTGCCGTTCTACTGGATGGTGCTGACGTCAATCCGTTCGCCGGCGGAAATATTCAACGTTTCGCTCTGGCCGATCCCGGAGAAATTCGACGCGGCCGATAATTACACCCGTGCAGCCGGGCAAGTGCCCATGGCACGCTTCATGCTCAATGGCGTCATCGTCTGCGTCGGTATTCTCGTCGTCCAGATACTGACATCTGTGCCGGCGGCCTACGCTCTGGCGAAACTGCGGTTCCCGGGCCGCAAGCTGCTTCTTGGCCTGGTCGTCGCCGCGCTCTGCGTTCCCATCCAGGCCCTTGCGCTGCCGCTTTTCGTCGGTCTGGCAAAGACGGAGCTGCTGAACACCTATTTCGCGATGATGATGCCCTTCTTTCTCTCCGTCTTCGCCATCTTCCTGTTCAATCAGTCCTTCCGCAGCTATCCGGATGAAATCATCGAAGCGGCACGCATGGACGGCTTCTCTGAAATGGAGATCTGCTGGGGGCTTGTGCTGCGTGGTTCGCTGCCTTCACTCGCCGCCTTCTCGGTCTTTTCGCTCGTCGCCCACTGGAACGACCTTTATTGGCCGATGATCGTTATCTCTGACACCAATCTCGCGCCACCGCCGCTTGGCATGATGTTTTTCGCCGATGTTGAATCCGGCGCAAATTACGGTGCGCTGATGGCGGGCGCGACACTGATTACCGCGCCGATGGTGCTGTGCTTCCTCCTGGCACGGCGGCATTTCATCGCCGGTATTACCATGACCGGCGTCAAGTGACGCCGTTCAGACTTCCTCCTCCCAACCTCTCTGGAGACTGACATGAAACTAAACCGACGCGCTGTGATGGGCGGTCTGGCCCTTGGCATGGCTTTTGCGGGCCTCGCTCAGCCGGTTTTCGCCAACGAAATCACGCTCAATGTTCTCTACAACCTGCCGGGCTTCACGAAATTCCATCAGCCGCTGGCCGATGAATTCATGAAGAAGAACCCGGACGTGAAGATAAACTTCCTCGCTCCGGCTGCCGGTTATAACGAAGGCCAGCAGCAGGTTCTGCGCTCTGCCGTTACCGGTAATCTGCCCGACGTTTATTTCTCGGGCTACAATCTGACGGCGGAACTGGTGCACACGCTCGCACCGCGCAACCAGATCACCGATCTCGGCCCGTTCATTCAGGCTGAAGGCGGCCAGGCTTTCCTCGACAAGAACTACAGCCCGAAGATGGCGGCACTCGGCCAGATCGACGGCAAGCAGTATGGTCTGCCGGTCAACGCTTCCTCGCCGATCATCTACATCAACTCGGACCTCGTCACCAAGGCCGGCGGCGACCCGGACAAGATGCCGACGACCTTTGCGGAGCTCATCGCTCTTGCCAAGAAGATCAAGGCTCTCGACCCCAAGTTCGCTGGCATGAGCTACGACATCAACGGCTGGCCGGATGACTGGCTGTGGCAGGCGCTCATTGTCGAACAGGGCGGCAAGCTCGTCGACGAGAAGACCAAGACCGTTGCCTTCGACAACGAGATCGGCCTCAACGCCCTGAAGATGACCCGCCAGTTCGTCACCGAAGGTGGCCAGAACCTGCTCGATTGGGACCAGTCCCGCCAGCAGTTCGGTGCAGGCCTCACCGGCTTCATCTTCTCAACGCCCGCTCACGTTCAGACAATCCAGGGTCTGGTCGGCGATCGCTTCAAGCTGAAGACGGCGACCTTCCCGCTGGACAACAAGGAAAAGGGCGGCGTTCCGACCGGCGGTAACTCTGCCGTTATCCTGACGCAGGACAAGGCCAAGCAGGATGCTGCCTGGAAATACCTGAAGTGGATCACCGGTCCGGAAGCGCAGAACACCATCGTTCGCATCACCGGTTACCTGCCGACCAACAAGCTGGCAACCGGCCCGGACTTCCTCGCTCCTTATTACGTCGAGAACCCGAATGTGAAAACCGCTTCGCTTCAGGCTGACCGTTCTCTGCCCTGGGCCGGTTACCCCGGTGGCGATTCCGTCCGCATCTGGCGCACCCAGCGCGATATCATCGGCACCGTCATGCGCGGTGAGGTGACGCCGGAAGCCGGTCTCAAGCAGATCGTCGAGCAGACCAACGCCCTGCTGAAATAATCAGCACCATCGAGAGGCTGCGGGAAATCCGTTCCCGCAGCCATTTTGCGCAGGAAGCCCCAAATGAAGATTATCCAGATCACCGATACCCATCTTCTGCTGCCCGGCGTCGCCATAAATGGCGTCGACCCGGAAAAGCAGCTGCGCGCGGCAATCGCCGATATCGTTGAAAAACACGCCGACGCCGATCTTCTTGTCATGACGGGCGATCTTTGCAATTACGGTGAGCCGGAAGCCTATGAGCTGCTGCGCGGCATCCTCGCGTCGGTCTCCATGCCGGTGCGGCTGATGCTCGGCAATCACGATCGCCGCCCGGAATTCGTGGCCGCCTTTCCCGAACAGCCTCGCGACGATAACGGTTACATCCAGTCCTTCATCGACACCGATTTTGGTCGTTTACTGTTTCTGGACAGCCATGAAGCCGATGTCATAGGCGGCATGTATGGTGAGGATCGTCTGGCATGGCTGGAGAGCGCGCTGGAAAGCGCGGGCGAGTTGCCCGTGACGGTTTTCATTCACCACCCGCCGATGGATTGTGGCATCCGCCATTTTGAACATATCGGCATGCACGATGACGGAGCTGTCATGCGCCGGCTCGCCGCTCACCCGGCCGGTGTGCGTCACATCATCTTTGGCCATATCCATGTGCCAATGGCAGGCACGACGGCCGAAGGCATCGCTTATAGTTCCGGTCAGGCCTGCGCGCATCGCTTTATCACCGATATCGACGTTGTCGATCCCCTGTGGACGGGCGGCAATCCCTGTTACCGGGTCATAAGCCTCGGCGCGTTCGGCCTGCGTGCCTATGATGTAGAAGTGGGGCAGGTCGTGCTTGGGCGGGCGCCTGTCTGCGAAGGCCCCTGACGAGATGCTTTTTCCTCACTGCGATGACGCGAAGTGGGCTCGTCACTCCTCGCCGATCACGGCGTAACGGAAGTCTCCTGCCGATCGCAGGGCCGGTATGGTGTGAGGGCCTGCCAGCCTGTCGCGACGATGCGTCACTTACTGTCGCTGAACGGGATTTGATACGCAGAAGTGATGGTTCCCTTCTTGCCCTTGATCTATGTCAGTTTGATCGATGAAACTGCACGCCATAGTCGCCGCGAGATGGGCGACCGAATGCCGTGCCATCGTGATTGCAGATCATGGAGAAGTGCATGCTTGAAAAGCGTATTCGCAACGCGTCCCTTTTGAACCGGATCGTCAGTGCCGAAGAGGCCGCCAGTCTCATTCGGGATGGCATGACTGTGGGCATGAGTGGCTTCACGCGTGCCGGCGAGGCCAAGGCGGTGCCGCTGGCGCTGGCGGAGCATGCCAAGCTGCATCCCATGAAAATCACCCTGATGACGGGGGCATCGCTGGGCAATGATCTCGACAAGACCATGGTCGAGGCGGGCATGCTGGCGCGTCGCATGCCGTTCCAGTCCGATCCGGCTTTGCGAAAGGCGATCAATGACGGCAAGGTCATGTTCATTGACCAGCATCTCTCCGAGACCGTCGAGCAATTGCGCGGCGGTCAGATTCACGGCGTCGATATCGCCATCGTTGAAGCCGTGGCGATCACGGCTGAAGGTGGCATCGTGCCCACCACCTCCGTTGGCAATTCCGCGAGTTTCGCCATCCTGGCCGATAAGGTGATCGTCGAGATCAACCTGTCCCAGCCCGAGGTGCTGGAGGGGCTGCACGACATCTTCATTCCCGCAAAACGTCCAACCCGCATGCCCATCCCGGTGGTGGCGACGGATAGCCGTGTCGGACTACCCTTCATTCCGGTGCCGCCGGAAAAGATCGCCGCTATTGTCCTGAGTGACAAGAGCGACAGCTTCTCGACAGTGCTGCCGCCGGATGATGAAACCAGGGCCATTGCCGGCCACCTCACTGAATTCCTGCTGAACGAGGTGCGTCAAGGCCGTATGACCCACGAACTTCAGCCGCTTCAGGCCGGCATCGGCACGATCGCCAATGCTGTGATGCACGGTTTCATTGATACGCCGTTTCACGATCTCAAAATGTATTCGGAGGTACTGCAGGACTCCACATTCGAACTTTTCGATGCGGGCAAGCTGACTTTCGCGTCGGGTTCGTCGATCACCTTGTCCTCCGCCATGAATGAGCGGGTCATGCCGCGTCTGGCCGAATATAAAAGCAGGCTCATTCTGCGCCCGCAGGAGGTCAGCAATCATCCCGAAGTTATCCGTCGCCTCGGTATCATCGGCATCAACACGGCGCTGGAATTCGATATTTACGGAAACGTCAATTCGACCCATGTCGGGGGAACGCATATGATGAACGGCATCGGCGGCTCGGGGGATTTTGCCCGGAACGCCTATATGTCCATCTTTGTCACCAAGTCTATCGCCAAAGGCGGCGCCATATCGAGCGTCGTTCCCATGGTCAGCCATGTCGATCACACCGAACATGATGTCGATATCCTCGTGACCGAGACGGGCCTTGCCGACCTTCGTGGCCTTGCGCCTCGTGAACGCGCAGCGGTCATCATCGAGAACTGCGTGCATCCGGCCTATCGTGATGCGCTAACGGACTATTTCCAGCGGGCAGTCTCGCGGGGAGGGCACACGCCGCATCTCATCGAAGAAGCGCTTTCGTGGCATGGCGCCCTGCGTGAAAGGGGCACCATGCTGCCGCAGAAATAGCGGCGGATCAGGAATCCAGCCTGAGGTATCGGACGCGCCCACGCGAAATTGGGTCCGTTTGGACACACCGGGATGGAAATCATCCGCCACTTCGCTGTGGTTGCTGGCGCGTCAGTTCCGCCTCCGGTAGAAAATCCTCTCTCTCGGCAGCGACCCGGCTGCCTCAGGGTTGCAGGAGAGTGATGTAATGCCCATTCGCTTCGTCGCCATGATCGCGATTGTTGCCCTGCTTGCCGGTTGCGGTGGGCGGCCGATCGGAGTGATGACGCCAACGGGACAAACAGTGGCCGGTACGACGCCGGTGAATCTCCTTGTCGCGACGACACGCGCGCCGTCTGACAATCCTGCGGTTCTTTTCGGCGGCGAGCGGGGTACGGGGCTGAAGGTCGACGCGGTCACCGTCTCGATACCGCCAGACGCCAACCGCAAGGTCGGGCAGGTGCAGTGGCCGAAGAAGCTGCCGCCCAATCCGCTGAAGGATTTCACTACCGTTGCGGTCGAGCCCATCCGCTCCGAAGCCGAGACGCGAAGCTGGATCGGCCGGCATATTGAAAAGGACCGCCGCGTGCTGGTCTTCGTGCATGGTTTCAACAACCGCTACGAGGAATCCGTCTATCGATTTGCCCAGATCGTCCATGATTCCAGAACCGATGTCGTGCCCGTCGTCTTCACCTGGCCGTCACGCGCCAGCATCTTCGACTATAATTACGACAAGGAAAGCACCAACTATTCCCGTGACGCGCTGGAAGAGATGCTGACGCGGCTGGCGAAAGACAAATCCATCCGTGAAGTCACGGTCATGGCGCACTCCATGGGCACCTGGCTTGCAGTGGAGGCGTTGCGGCAGATGGCCATCCGCAATGGCCGCGTCGATCCGAAGATCGGCAACGTCATTCTGGCAGCACCTGATCTCGACGTGGATGTCTTCAGCCGCCAGTTCGCGAGCCTCGGCAAGACACCACCGAAATTCACGCTCTTCGTTTCGCAGGATGACCGCGCGCTCAGCCTGTCGCGCCGCATTTCCGGCAATGTTGACCGTCTTGGCCAGATCGATCCTTCCGTTGAGCCCTACAGCAGCCAGCTGGAAAAGGCCGGTATCACGGTTCTCGATTTGACGAAGCTGCAATCGGGTGACCGCCTGAACCACGGCAAGTTTGCCGAAAGCCCGGAGGTCGTGCGTCTGATCGGCGACCGCCTCATCGCGGGCCAGACCGTGACGGATTCTGATGTCGGCCTGGGCGAAGCCTTGGGCGCCGTCAGCATCGGTGCCGCGCAGACGGTGGGAACAGCAGCGAGCGTTGTGGTCAGCGCGCCAATTGCTGTGTTCGATCCCCGCACGCGGGAAAACTACGGCAGGCAGGTGGAGCGGCTTGGCCGCTCGGTGGAAAATACCGTGGGATCGGTGGGTGATACGGCCGGCTCCGTGGTGGACGATCAGGCGCTTCAGTCGTCAAGGATCAATTGCGATGCCGCTGCCAATCGAAACCGGGCGGAATGCCGCAATCGCTAAACTGCGATGCGTTAGGGGCAGCGGGAACGCTAGGCGCTTTTTGTCACAGAGCGTCGCAGATTTGTATACAGCTTGTATTTTTATCTGTATGGTCGGTCGACAACCCTTTTCGGAGTAAGACCCCATGCGTTGGAAACGCACCCTTCAGCTTCTCGATGTTCATTGCGAAGGCGAAATCGGCCGTGTCGTCACCGGCGGCGCGCCGAAAATTCCCGGCAATACGGTGGCTGAACAGCTTCACTGGATGAATACCGACCCAAAGGGAGAGGCGCTTCGTCGCTTCCTGACGCTGGAGCCGCGCGGCACGCCCATGGGCTCGGTCAATCTTCTGCTGCCGCCGAAGCATCCGGATGCGCACGCCGCCTTCGTCATCCTTCAGCCGGACCAGGCGCATGCCAGCTCCGGATCGAATTCCATATGCGCGACGACTGCGCTTCTGGAAAGCGGCATGGTGGAGATGCACGAACCGGAAACCGTCATCATTCTGGAAACGGCGGCCGGTCTGGTGAAGGCAACGGCCACCTGCCGTGACGGGCGCTGCGAAAAGGTCAAGTTGACCATGGTGCCGTCTTTCGTGCATGCGCTTGATGTCAGCATCGACACACCCCAATGGGGCAAGGTGACGATGGACATCTCCTATGGCGGCATTTTTTATGCGCTGGTGGATGTGCGTCAGATTGGTCTAACGATCGAAAAAGCCAATGCCGCAAAGCTGGTCTCTGCGGGCATGATCCTTAAGGATTTGGTGAACCGCGAAATGACCGTTGTGCATCCCGAAATCCCCGCCATATCGGGCGTGGCCTATGTGATGTTCCGCGATGTGGACTCCGATGGCTCCATCCGCACCTGCACCACCATGTGGCCCGGCCGGGCGGATCGTTCGCCCTGCGGCACGGGCAATTCCGCCAATCTCGCCACGCTTTATGCGCGCGGCAAGGTGAAGGTGGGCGACGAGTATAAATCCCGCTCGATCATCGGTTCGGAATTTGATGTCGGCCTTTCCGCCGTCACCGAGGTGGCGGGCCGTCCGGCCGTCATTCCCACTATCGCGGGTCGTGGTTTCACCTTTGGTCTCCATCAGGTCGGCCTCGATCCTTTCGACCCATTGGCCGATGGTTTTGCCATGACCGACGTTTGGGGTCCGGAAGCGGGCAACATCTGAAGCGCGCTTCAAAAAAATGACATTTACGGCTGCCTGATCGTGTCGGGCGGCTGTTTTCCCGCGACAAAAGATGCTAAGCGGGCGCAATTCCATCATGCTCCGAGGTATCCCGATGAAGTCGCTCACCCTGCGCCGCCCTGATGACTGGCACCTGCATCTTCGTGATGGCGCCATGCTGGAAGGGGTGATCGGGGATACGAGCCGTCATTTCGCCCGCGCCATCATCATGCCGAACCTGGTGCCGCCGGTTGTCACCACCGCAGATGCCCGCGCCTATCGCGATCGCATCGTCAAGGCCATTCCCGCGGGCGACAGCTTTGAGCCCTTGATGACGCTCTATCTGACCGAGGACACGCAGGCCGACGACGTGGAAGAGGGCAAGAAAAGCGGCCTGATTACCGCCGTAAAGCTTTATCCCGCCGGTGCCACAACCAATTCCCACGGCGGTGTGCGCGATTTTAACAAGGCCATGCCTGTTCTGGAGCGCATGGCGAAGATCGGCCTGCCCCTCTGCGTGCATGGAGAAGTAACAACGCCGGAAGTTGATATTTTTGACCGCGAGAAGGTCTTCATCGAGACGGTTCTGGAACCGCTGCGCCAGCGCCTGCCGGAGCTGAAGGTGACGATGGAGCACATCACCACCCGTGATGGCGTTGACTATATCAAGTCTTCCAAGGCCAATCTGGCCGGCTCGATCACCACGCATCATCTCATCATCAACCGCAACGCCATTCTGGTTGGCGGCATCAAGCCACATTATTACTGTCTGCCCGTCGCCAAGCGCGAGGAGCACAGGCTTGCGCTGCGGGCTGCCGCGACCTCTGGCGATGCGCGCTTTTTCCTTGGCACGGATTCCGCGCCGCACGTGGACCCGCTGAAGGAATGCGCCTGCGGTTGCGCGGGCATTTACACGTCCATCAATACGATGAGCTGCCTTGCCCATGTCTTCGAGGACGAAAACGCTCTCGACAAGCTGGAAGCTTTCGCTTCGCTCAACGGCCCGGCCTGGTATGGTCTGGCGCCGAATGAGGAGACGATCACGCTGGTCAAGCGCGACGAGCCAGTGTCATTCCCCGCCAAGATCGAAACGGGCGCCGGGCCGGTGACCGTATTCGATCCGATGTTCCCGCTTCATTGGGATGTAAACTGATTTTATGACCGCCGGCACTGCCGGCGGTTTTGTTATGGTCCGCCGGCACCTCGGCTGGCGCACGAAATACCGAACAAAGACGCGTGCTTTCCGAACACCGATCCGGGTTTTCGGAGCGAGAAACCAAGACCTAAAAGGAGAACGCCTATGAACCACTTCACATTCACCGATCGCGCCGTCGTTGCCGAACTGGTTGCCAAAATGTTGTGGGAAATCAAGGCGGTCCATTTTAATTCCGAAAGCCCATACACCTTCGCGTCAGGCATGAAGAGCCCTGTCTATATCGACATGCGCAAGCTCATCTCCTTCCCGCGCATTCGCTCCGCAGCCATGGATTTTGCGGCGGCGGCTGTCCTGCGCGAGGCCGGTTTCGAGAAGTTTGACTGTGTGGCCGGCGGCGAAACTGCGGGCATTCCCTTCGCCGCTTTCCTTGCCGAGCGTCTCGGCCTTCCGATGATCTATTGCCGAAAGAAGCCGAAAGGCCATGGCCGCAATGCCCAGATCGAAGGACATATGCCCGAGGGTGCCCGCGTTCTCGTCATCGAGGATCTGACGACCGCAGGCGGTTCGATGTTTACCTTTATCGACGCCATCCGTGCGGCGGGCGGCATCGTCGATCACGGCATCGCACTCTTCTATTACGGCATCTTCCAGGAGGCGGAAGCACGCTTTGCCAACGGCAATGTTAAGCTGCATTACCTGACGACCTGGCGCGATGTTCTGGCCGTTGCCCGGGCTGAAAAACTGTTCGACGAAAAGACCCTCTCCGAGGTTGAAGCCTTCCTCGATAACCCGCTGCCCTGGTCTGCAAAGCGCGGCGGTGTCAGCGAATTGCCGCAATCTTGATTTCGGATGCGGGTGGCCAGCTTGTGGCTGGTCTTCCGATCCATCTTCGTCTAAATCGATTTAAGTCCATTTGATTTGCTGTTTTGAGGAGGACCGTAATGATCCTGTGTTGTGGTGAAGCCCTGATCGACATGCTGCCCCGGCAGACAACGCTGGGAGAGGCGGGTTTTGCCCCTTATGCAGGCGGTGCGGTCTTCAACACGGCTATCGCGCTGGGACGTCTCGGCGTTCCCTCCGCCTTTTTCACCGGTCTTTCCGATGACATGATGGGCGATATCCTGCGGGAGACCCTGCGCGCCAGCAACGTGGATTTCAGCTATTGCGCCACTCTTTCGCGCCCGACCACCATCGCCTTCGTGAAGCTGGTCGACGGTCATGCGACCTATGCCTTTTATGACGAGAACACCGCCGGCCGGATGATTACCGAAGCCGAGCTTCCGGCGCTGGGCGCCGATTGCGAAGCGCTGCATTTCGGAGCCATCAGCCTCATCCCCGAACCCTGCGGCAGCACCTATGAAGCGCTGATGACGCGCGAGCAAGAAAGCCGTGTCATCTCGCTCGATCCCAATATCCGCCCCGGCTTCATCAAGGACAAGCAGTCGCATATGGCCCGCATCCGCCGCATGGCCGCCATGTCCGATATCGTCAAGTTCTCGGATGAGGACCTTGCCTGGTTCGGTCTGGAAGGGGATGAGGATACACTCGCCCGCCACTGGCTGCACCACGGCGCAAAGCTGGTCGTCGTCACCCGCGGTGCGAAAGGCGCCGTTGGCTATACGACCGGCCTGAAGGTCGAAGTTGCTTCTGAACGCGTGGAGGTGGTGGACACCGTCGGTGCGGGCGACACCTTTGATGCCGGCATTCTGGCTTCGCTAAAAATGCAGGGCCTGCTGACCAAGGCGCAGGTGGCGTCACTGACGGAAGAGCAGATCAGAAAGGCGCTTGCGCTCGGTGCAAAGGCGGCGGCAGTCACCGTTTCGCGCGCTGGCGCCAATCCGCCTTTTGCGCACGAAATCGGCTTGTGATGGGTTAGGGTTGAACCATTTTGAAAAGATGGTTCAACACGCATCACGCCGCCAAAATCGTGAAAAACCGTTATTTCGGTATTATCAAGCTTGTGTCTGCTGTTTTTTCGAGAAACAAGCGTCGCATGAGTGTTTCAACAGCCCATCCCTTTGATTTCGACCCGACCTACGGCATGCAACGCGAGCAGTTGCTTGCCATCACGCCCCCGGAAGCGCCACCCGGTTTCGATGACTTCTGGGAGAAGCGCTATCGCCGCGCGCTCGCCACTGATCCGCGCCCGGTGCTGCGCCGGAGCAAGCTGAGCGATCCCCGTTGGCAGGTCCTCGATCTGACCTACACCTCCACCGACGGTTTCCGTATCGGTGGATGGCTGCTGTTGCCGCGCGAAGGACAGGTCCGCCGCGGCCTGATCGTCGGCCACGGTTATGGCGGGCGCGGCGAGCCTGATTTCGATGTGCCGGTGGAAGAGACAGCCGTGCTGTTTCCCTGCTTTCGTGGACTGTCGCTGAGTGCCTGTCCGCCGATTTCATCCGATCCGGCCCTTCACGTTCTCTATAATATCGAGCGGAAAGACGATTATATTATCGGAGGCTGTGTCGATGACCTTTGGATCGCGGTCTCGACGCTTGTCAGCCTTTATCCCTGGCTGGAAGGGCAGGTGGGTTATAGCGGCATCAGCTTCGGGGGTGGTATCGGCGCTCTTGCGATCCCTTATGATAAGCGTATCGACCGCGGCCATCTCGTCGTGCCGACCTTCGGCCACCGACCGTTCTGGCTGACGCTGCCAACGGTCGGCAGCGCGGACGCCGTCCAGACCTATGCGAAGACGCACGCCCATGTGCTTGAAACGTTGCGCCTCTTCGATGCGGCCTGCGCGGCCGCCCGCATAAGCGTGCCCATGCTGATTGCGCCTGCGCTTTTTGATCCAGCCGTGGCGCCGCCCTGCCAGTTCGCGGTGGCCAACGCTTTGCCGCCGTCAAAATTTAATGAAATCTTCATCCTCGACGCCGGGCATTTCGATTACCCTGACAGCGCATCGCAAGATGCGGTCCATAAGGACAAGGTCAGACGGTTTTTCAAGGTGCCATGAAACGCGAATATCTCCGCTGGTATAGTCACAGGCTCCATCGCGACATGGAGCTCCTGATATTCGGTCATGCCGGCGCGAAGGTGCTGATGTTCCCGACACGCGACGGGCGCTTCTTCGAATATGAGGAGTTGGGCGTCGTCGAAAGTCTTTCCCACAAGCTGGAGGCCGGCCACCTCCAGCTTTATTGTATCGAGGGTCTGGCACGGGAAAGTTTCTACGCGGGCCACAATCACCCCGCCGACCGTCTCCGACGTCACGCCGCACTCGAGGCCTATATTCTGGGCGAAGTGCTGCCGCTGATGGCGGAGAAAAATCCGCGCGGCAGCACCATCGTGCAGGGCTGCAGCCTCGGTGCCTTTCAGGCCGCCAGCCTCGTCTTCCGTCACCCGCATCTCTTCACCAAGCTCGTCGCTTTTTCCGGCCGCTATGACCTGACGATGGAGGTGGAGTCTTTCGGTGATCTATTCGACGGCTATTATGACGATGACGTCTATTTCCACATGCCGAGCCACTTTCTTCCCGGGTTAAACTGCCCATGGCGGCTCGATCACCTGCGCCGCATCGACATGGTCTTCACCATTGGCGATGCAGACCCCTTTCTGGACAACAATCACCACTTAAGCCGCGTGCTTTCGGGCAAGCAGGTGGGGCACCAGATGCATGTATGGGAAGGCCGCGCGCATCGGGCGGGTGCGTGGCGCAAGATGGCGGCGCTTTATATTTGAGGCTGGAGCCCGTGCCTCAGGCGAGAAGAAATTCCATCAGGGCATTCTGGGCATGTAGAAGAAAAGCTTTTGCCGACCGGCTCTGACAGGCCGGATGGGCCATTGCGTCCGCGGTCACCTCTTGGCCACGCGAGACTGGCGGACAGGGCAAAAAAATCACATCAGGCCGCATCCTGTCGAGAAGGGACGCGGATATACGATAATCGGCCAGATGATGATTGGCGTCGGACGGCCAGGAATCGGTAATGACCACATCCGCATCCAGTAGCTCATCCATGTCCGTGCTTGCCCGGAAGTTCGGATTGATGAGCGCGGCATCCGTGACGTGCCATTGATCCGGGTAAACCTGCGTGACCTGAATGGGCAGTGAAATCGAGGCTTCGACCCAAGAGCGTAAAATATTGGCGTCCGGTGCCACACCGACGATTTTGAGGCCGGCTGTCTGGCCCCTCAGGCTTTTCACATAGGCTAAATCACCAAGCGTTTCACATGGATGATTGAATTTTGTCCGCGCGTTGATGACAGGTGCGCGCATGTCGGCTGCAAGTGCCCGAAGTGTCGAGAGTTCCTTCGTGCGGATAATCAAAAGATCGAACCAATTGTCGAGATAACCAGCCAGATCGGCAATCTCTTCTCGGCCGTTAAAGTTGATCGGAACGGTAACGCAGGTGCCGCCCATCGCCTGGATACCGAGATCAAAGGCGGCGGTATTGCGCCAGCCGGTGTCGTCAACGATCAGCCCGGCACGTTTTCCCTTGAGCGTCTGTGGCATCGTGCCTTGTAACCAGTCCTCGGCCAGAGCGCACGCGCGGTCGATGATCGAGAAGATCGCGTCCGCACTCAGGTTGTGAAACTCCAGAAAGTCCCTGCCCGGCCGGAACGACATATGCACCTCCAAATGACATTCGATCACGCTGCATTGAAAAAAGCCGGAAGTCGCCCTCCGGCTTTCGTAAATTGCAGTGCCTGGATTTACCCCGCCAGACCCGCCAGCGCCTTCACTAGGCCCTGCGTAGAGCTGTCATGGCCAGCGGCGCTTTCCTTTCCTTCTACGACCGGAAGCAGGCCGGTCGCCAGTTCCTTGCCAAGCTCCACGCCCCATTGGTCGAAGGAGTTGATGCGGAACAGCACGCCTTCGACGAAGACGCGATGTTCGTAAAGCGCGATCAGGCGGCCAAGCGCGAATGGCGTCAGCTTGTCGTAGACGAAGGTGATGGACGGACGATTGCCGGTGAAGACACGGTGCGGCGCAATGAAATCCGCATGTCTGTCGTCCACGCCCTTGGAGGTGAGCTGGGCTTTTGCCTCAGCCAGCGTCCGCCCCTTCATCAGCGCTTCCGACTGCGCCAGGCAATTGGCGATGAGAAGCTGGTGCTGGTGGCGCAGTTCGGGCTCGAAACCGTTGGCTGCGATCATGAATTCCGCCGGGATGACGCTCGTGCCCTGGTGGATCAGCTGATAGAAGGCGTGCTGACCATTCGTGCCGGGCTCGCCCCAGACGACCGGGCCGGACTGGCCTTCGACCGGCGTGCCGTCGATGGTCACACCCTTGCCGTTTGATTCCATGTCCAGCTGCTGCAGATAAGCCGGGAAACGCGAGAGCCGCTGGTCATAGGGCAGGATCGCCCGCGTCGGGTAATTCAGTACGTTGCGGTGATAAAAACCGATCAGGCCGAGCAACATCGGCAGATTTTCACGGACCGGCGCCTCGCGGAAGTGGCGATCCATGGCGTGGGCGCCATCCAGGAACTTGCCGAAATTATCCTGACCGATGGCGATCATCAGCGGCAGCCCGATGGCAGACCAGATCGAGTAACGGCCGCCAACCCAGTCCCAGAAACCGAAGATGCGGTCGCTTTCGATGCCGAAGGCGGTAACCTTGTCCAGCGCTGTGGAAACCGCGGCAAAGTGATGCTTGACGGCGTCTTCACCCAGCTTTTCGGCGATGAAGCGGCGCGCCGTGGCGGCGTTCGTCATCGTCTCGATGGTGGTGAAGGTCTTCGACGCCACGATGAAGAGCGACGTCTCGGGGTCGATGAGCTTCAGCGTATCGGCAATATGCGCGCCATCAATGTTCGAGACGAAATGCGCCCGCGGGCCGTCATGGAAAGGTGCCAGCGCCAGCGTTGCCATGACCGGGCCGAGGTCGGAACCGCCAATGCCGATATTGATGACATCGGTAATCTTTTTACCGGTCGCGCCCTTCAGCGAACCGGAACGGATGGCATCGGCAAACTTGCCCATGGCAGACAGAACCGCGTTCACATCGGGCATCACGTCCTTGCCGTCAACGAGAACCGGCGTGTTGGCGCGATTGCGCAACGCGGTATGCAGGACGGCACGGTCTTCGGTGAAATTGATCGCCTTGCCGGAGAACATCTCCTCGCGCTTGGCCTCGACGCCGCCTTCTTGTGCAAGCTGTTCGAGAAGCGTGACGATCTCTTCATTCACGGCGCACTTGGAATAATCCATCAGCAGGTCATCGAACTTGGCGCTGAAACGGCTGAATCTCTTGTCATCGGCCGCAAAGGCGGCGCGAAGATCGGTTGCGGCTGTGCTGCTCGCCGTTGCTTTCAGTTTTTCGATGGTGGCCTGCATCTCGTGCTCCTCGGCTTCCGTGGAAGGATGAGGAAACTATTCTTTTTCAGGCGGCCAAATCAAGGCGGCTTCGATAAAAGAAAAGAGCCGGTCACCCGGCTCGAATTCGTTCAGTTCAGATTGCGCAATTCGCGCCGCAGGATCTTGCCGACATTCGATTTCGGCAGCTCGGTACGGAACTCGATGATCTTCGGCCGCTTGTAGTTTGTCAGGTTCTTGGCGCAGAAAGCCTTGAGTTCCGCTTCCGTGAGCGACTGGTCCTTCTTGACCACAAAAAGCTTGACGGTTTCGCCGGAGTGCTCGTCCGGAACGCCGATGGCGGCGCATTCCAGGACGCCTGGATGGCTGGCGGCCACTTCCTCCACCTCGTTCGGATAGACGTTGAAACCGGAGACGAGGATCATGTCCTTCTTGCGGTCGACGATCTTGGTATAACCGCGTTCATCCATGAAGCCCATGTCGCCGGAACGGAAGAAGCCGTCTGATGTCATCGCCTTTGCCGTCTCGTCCGGCCGCTGCCAATAACCCGCCATCACCTGCGGCCCACGAATGCAGATTTCTCCGACCTCTCCGGTGGGCAGGCTGTTGCCGTCCTCGTCGCGAATATCGATTTCGGTGGAAGAGATCGGCAGGCCGATGGTTCCGCTGAACTCCGTGGAATCGAGGCGGTTGACGGTGGCAACCGGCGATGTCTCGGAGAGGCCGTAACCCTCCGCAATGGGGCAGCCGACGATGGAAAGCCAGCGTTCCGCGACAGGCCTTTGCACCGCCATGCCGCCGCCGAGAACCAGAATGAGCGACGACAGATCGAGCTTGCGGAAATCCTCGTTGTTCATCAGCGCGTTGAAAAGCGTATTGATGCCGGGGAAAATATGCGGCTGATAATGCGACAATTCTTTCACAAAACCGGGAATATCGCGCGGATTGGCAATCAGCAGATTGTGGCCGCCAAGCGCAATGCCCATCAGCGAATTCACCGTCAAGGCGAAGATGTGGCAGAGCGGCAGCGCGCAGATGAAGTTGAGAACTTCAGGGCGATCCTTCTGGCCGTTGAAGGCGGCGTCCAGCCACAGGCTGATCTGAAGCTTGTTGGCCAGAAGGTTGGCATGCGTGAGAACCGCACCCTTGGATACACCCGTCGTGCCCCCGGTATATTGAAGGAAAGCAATGTCCTGCGCCGTGAGGCTGACCGGCTTCAGCGAAAATCCCTGACCTTCCTTCAGCATCGCCTTGAAGCTGATGGAGCCGGGAATGGTATAGGCGGGCACCAGTTTCTTGACCTTGCGGACCACCAGATTGACGATATGTCCCTTGAGGCCGAGAAGATCGCCCATCGCCGCGACGACCACGTGCCGCACCGCGGTTTTCGGCACCGCCTGCTGCGCCACATGTGCAAAGTTCTCCAGCACGAAAAGCGCCTTCGCGCCGGAATCCTTCAGCTGATGTTCCAGCTCGCGCGGTGTGTAAAGCGGATTGACATTGACCACCACCATGCCTGCCCGCAGGATTCCATAGACCGCAACCGGATTTTGCAGGATGTTCGGCATCATCACGGCAACCCGGTCGCCCTTTTCCAGTCCTCTGGACTGCAGCCAGGCGGCGACGGCTCGGGTTTCAGCGTCCAGTTCCCGGTAGGTCAGCGACTTTCCCATGCTGGAAAAGGCCTTCCGGTCGGCAAACTGCACACAGCTCTTTTCGAGAAGATCGACGAGGGAGGCATTGGTCGATACGGGAATTTCGGAAGGAACGCCCGGCGGATAGGAAGACAGCCAGCGCTTCCCAATGACGGCGTTCTGCGGGTGTCCCAGGGACAATTCACTCATGCTGCTCCTCCCAGAGTCTCTTCGCGCCGCGCATTCTGTGGAACGCGTGAACAGCGCTTTCGGCTGCCTGATGTTCACGAGGCTCCCGCACCTGCCGGCATCTGCCGGCGTGAGGGAACCACTTGTGACGTCACCGGATCGACTGCTCCTCCCGCTCCCCGGTGACGAATGATAGACGCGTAATCCCTTGACGTCCATCTTGTCGGCGAAACCTATTTAACTCTAACGTAAACGTCAATATTGCTGCCGCACATCTCGCCAACTCGTGATGGAAAACGCATTTTCCCGGTCTTTTTTGACTTTAATCCTGATTTGAGCGATCAACATAATTCGCAAAGCAAGGCAGGATTGGAAATGGCAGGCAGCGCAGCGCTAGAACTGAAATCGGTGGGCAAGAAATTCGGCGATACGGATGTATTGTCCGACATCGATCTGTCCGTCGAAAGCGGTGAGATCATTTGTCTTGTAGGGCGTTCCGGCTGCGGAAAATCAACCTTGCTGCGTATCATCGCAGGCGTGGAGACACCCGATAAAGGCAGCGTTTCCCTGAACGGCGCTGTCGTGGCCGGGTCTGGAGCTTTCATCGAGCCCGAAAAGCGCAATATCGGTTTCGTATTTCAGGATTATGCGCTCTTCCCACATCTTACCGTCGAGCAGAACGTCATGTTCGGCCTCCGCTCGCTGCCGAAAGCGCAGGCCCGGGCGCGCACTGCGGAGATGATCGAACATGTGCATCTCAAGGAACTTGCGAAACGTTATCCCCATACGCTGTCGGGCGGTGAGCAGCAGCGCGTCGCGCTTGCCCGTGCACTCGCCCCGCAGCCTGGCCTTCTGCTGATGGACGAGCCTTTTTCCAATCTGGACAGGGGATTGCGTGACGATGTGCGCGAAGAGACGCTAGGTCTTCTACGCCAGCTGGGTACGACGGCAATCATGGTTACTCACGATCCCGAAGAAGCGCTTTCGGCGGGCGATCGCGTGGTTCTGATGCAGCGCGGACGGATCGTGCAAAGCGGCACGGGTTACGAAATCCACGACCATCCCAAGACCCGCTATGCCGCTGATTTTTTCTGCGCCTTCAACAAGATTGAAGGACGGGTAAGGCAGGGTCGCGTGGAAACGCCGCTTGGCCTGCTGGGGGATGCCTCCGATCTGCCCGATGGCCTCGCGGCGGTTGCCTATGTTCGGCCCAATGCGATTTCGATTATCGAAGACGCCGCGAAAGAAGGTATCGCTGGCGAAATATCGAGCCGGGTCTTCCTGGGGGAGATCGAACAGCTCGGCATCGCCGTGCCCGGATTACCAGCTGATCTTCGCGTCAGAACAATGCAGCGTACAGCCGCCAAGACGCGGGCGATACGCTTCGGAATTGATCCGAAGGGCGTGCTGATATTTACCTAAAGTTGAATGAGCGCATTTGCATGTTCGTTTTCTCCCCGTTTTCAACTCTTGGTGATCAAAAGGCGGCGGAAAATGGCGAAATAAAACTTGATTTGTATCATCATGTATGATGTCTGCTCCCCCTATTGCCGTTATCGGAGAGGGAGACAAAACATGAAGAAATTTACCGGGTTCGCCCTGCTTGCTAGCACGGTTGCCTTTGCAGCCGGCGCAGCCAATGCCGCTGAACTCAATATCTATACCACCCGCGAGCCGGGCCTCATTCAGCCCCTCCTGGACTCCTTCACCGCTTCGAGCGGCGTGAAGGTCAATACCGTGTTTTTGAAGGACGGCCTTGCGGAGCGTGTGCTGAGCGAAGGCGCGAGTTCGCCGGCTGACGTTCTGATGACGGTGGACGCCGGCAATCTTGTCGATCTCGCTGAAAAGGGCGTAACGCAGGCGGTCGAATCCGAGACCCTGAGCAAGGCCATCCCCGCTGAACTGCGCGATGCCAAGGGTCACTGGTTCGCGCTTTCCATGCGAGCCCGCGTTCTGTATGCAGCCAAGGACCTTGATCTCGCTTCCTTCAATTATGAAGATCTCGCTGATGCGAAGTGGAAGGGCAAGGTCTGCATTCGCGCCGGCCAGCATCCCTATAATACGGCGCTGTTTGCCGACTACATCGCCCATTATGGCGCTGAAGACACCGAGAAGTGGCTTGCCGGCGTCAAGGAAAACCTCGCCCGCAAGGCAGGCGGCGGTGACCGCGATGTCGCCAAGGACATCCTCGGCGGCATTTGCGATATCGGTATCGCCAACTCCTATTATGTCGGCCTGATGCGCTCGGGCAAGGGCGGCGAGGAGCAGGTGAAGTGGGGCGACGCCATCAAGGTGGTTCTGCCGACCTTCAAGAATGGCGGCACGCAGGTCAATATCAGCGGCGCAGCCGTGGCGAAGAATGCGCCGAACAAGGCGGAAGCCGTCAAGCTTCTGGAATATCTCGTTTCCGACGAAGCTCAGAAGATCTATGCCGAGGCCAACTACGAATATCCGGTCAAGCAGGGCGCGGCTCTCAACGAGATCGTCGCTTCGTTCGGCACGCTGAAGATCGATAACAAGCCGCTGACGGAAATCGTATCGCATCGCAAGCAGGCGAGCGAGCTGGTCGACAAGGTCGGTTTCGACAAGTAAAGGCCAATCAGCGATAACATGTGAAAGGCGTTCGCAATTGCGGGCGCCTTTCCGCGTATTTTCCAGAAGCACATGAACCCAGACGCCACCCAGCCATTGTCACCTCGTGCCCGAGCCAGATTTTCATCCTCCTTCTGGTGGCTGTGCCTTTCAGTGCTGGCGGTTTGCGGCGCCATGGTTCCGGTTCTGGCGCTTGTCTCGCAGGCGTTGCAGGGTTCTGATGGCCTTTGGTCGCATCTGGGCTCAACCGTGCTCTGGACGGCGCTTCCGGATACGGCGATCCTTCTTGCCGGTGTCGGGCTGCTGGCAGGTATCGTCGGAACCTGTGCCGCCTGGCTGGTCACCGCCTATGATTTTCCCGGCCGCAAAATATTGGAATGGGCGCTGCTGCTGCCGCTGGCCATGCCCACCTATATCGTCGCTTACGCCTATCTGGATATTCTGCATCCCATCGGGCCTGTGCAGGGCGCGATCCGCTGGCTGCTCGGCTATTCCAGCCCGCGTGAATTCCGTCTTCCGGACATAAGGTCCATGACCGGATGCATCGTCCTTCTCGGCTTCGTGCTGTTTCCCTATGTCTATATTCCCGTGCGCGCCATGTTCCTCACGCAGGCAGGCAACCTGCTGGAAGCGGCGCGCACGCTCGGAGTCTCCAGACGTGCGGCTTTCTTCAAGGTAGCGGTGCCGCTGGCGCGCCCGGCGATTGCGGTCGGCGTCAGCCTTGCCTTGATGGAAGCGCTGAACGATATCGGCGCGTCCGAATTTCTTGGCGTCCGCACACTCACCGTCTCCGTCTACACCACCTGGGTCACGAAATCCGACCTGCCGGGTGCGGCGCAGATTGCGCTTTCCATGCTGTTCATCGTTGTCGCCCTCGTGGCGCTTGAGCGCTGGGCGCGACGCAAGCAGCGCTACGCGGTCTCTGCGCAGAAAAGCAGGCAACTGGAGCCGCTGCGGCTCAATGGCCTGAAGGGTTGGGCCGCTTTCTTGTTGGGCAGCTTGCCGGTCCTGATCGGTTTTATGGCGCCAGCCAGCTATCTCGTCACCGAGGCATGGAAACGGTTTCGTTTCAACGGTTTGTCCCCCCGTTTTGCCGATGAGGCCCTGAACACCATCGTCTTTGCCGGGGTGGCGACGGTGATCACCCTCATCCTCGGCCTTGTCGTCGCTTACGCCATGCGCCTTGCGCCGGGCCGCCTGTCGCTCTGGTCCTATCGTCTTTCGACGGTGGGATATGCTGCCCCCGGAACGGTCATCGCCATCGGCGTCCTGATCGCGCTCGGCGGCTTTGACCGCTTTGTCGACGAGACCATGCGCGACTGGTTCGGCCTATCGACAGGCCTCATCTTCATCGGCAGTGGCGCCGCGCTGATCTACGCCTATTCCGCACGTTTCCTTACCATTGCCGCCGGTGGGGTGGATGCTGGCCTCAGCCGCATCCCGCAGTCCTTCGATCACGCCTCGCGAACGCTCGGGCGATCCGCGACGCAGACATTCCGACACGTCCATCTTCCGCTTTCCAAGGCCTCACTTGCGGCTGCGGCACTGCTGATCTTCGTGGATTGCGTCAAGGAGCTTCCCGCTACGCTCCTGTTGCGGCCGCTCAATTTCGAAACCTTTGCTACCCATCTTTATGGCGAAGCGGCGCGTGGCACCTACGAGGAGGCGGCCATCGCAGCCTTGGCAATCGTCGTCATTGGCATGCTTCCGGTCATGCAACTTGCAAGGATCGGCCGGCGCAAGAGCTGACATCGAAGCTCCGCCGGATAAATTGCGGGCGCAAAATTGTGCGAGAGGCCAATAAGCTTCAAATCCACCCAGAAAACGACAAGCATCGCGCCTTAATCCTGATGTAAATACTCAGCTTAATTGAGGTGCTGCGACCCTTGGGATATCAATACGGTCGCGATGTTTTCGGGGCATATCTTGAAAAATTTGCATGGGATGTTTTTGCGCCATCTGGCTTTGGGAACGGCTGCCGTAGTTTTGCAGGCGCCCGCGATGGTGCACGCGCAGGACACAACCGTCCTTCAGCAGATTACCGTTGACGGGCAGGGCACGGAAAACGCAACCGGTCCCGTCCGGGGCTACGTCGCGAAGAAAAGCGCGACGGGTTCAAAAACCGAGACGGAAACCAGAGATATTCCGCAATCCGTATCGGTCGTCGGCCGTCAGGAAATGAACGACCGCGGCGCGGTGACGAAGATCGACGAGGTGCTGCGGTATACTCCAGGCGTGACGGCGGAGCCCTTTGGCACGGATCCGGATACGGACTGGTTTTACATTCGCGGTTTTCAGGCCACCCAGACTGGGGTGTTTTTGGATGGGCTGAACCTGTTCAGTTACGGTTTCGGCGGTTTCCAGATGGATGCCTATGGTCTGGAGCGGGTTGAAGTCCTGAAGGGGCCTGCGTCGGTGCTCTACGGCGGCGCCAATCCCGGTGGCATCGTTGAGATGATCCGCAAGCGCACCCAGGAGGAACCCGTTCGCGAAACGGAAATCGGCATCAATAATTTCGGCAACGCTTTCTTCGGTTTCGATCTCGGCGACAAGGTGGATGATGAGGGCGTATGGAAATACCGCGTCACCGGCAAGGTCTCGGGCGGCGACAACTATACGAATTACTCCGAGGATTTGCGCGGCTTCATCATGCCGCAAGTCACTTTCGAGCCGGATGCGCAGACAAGCGCCACGCTCTATGGGTATTTTTCGGCGCTTGACCAGGTGCATGTGGGCAACGGTTTCCTGCCTTATGTCGGCACCGTGGCCGACGCGCCCTTCGGCAAGCTCAACCGTGAAGCCTTTTATGGTGAGCCGGACCTTGATAACGGCCGCGTCTATCAATCGATGGTGGGCTACGAGGTCAGCCATGAATTCGACAATGGCTGGAAGATCAGTCAGAACGCCCGTTATGGGCATCTGTACAAGCACGAGACCGGGCCCTATCCCGGCGGCTGGGCAAATGCCGATGCCAACGGCCAGCCGAGACTCGATCCGATCACCAAGGACTATATGCTGACCCGCTTCGGTTACGACGGCGTGTCGAAGGTCGATAGCTTCGGTGTGGATAACCGACTGGAAGGCCAGTTCGATACCGGCGCCGTCAGCCATTCACTGCTCTTTGGTCTGGACTATAAATATTACCGGCTGGATCAGGTGCAGGCCTGCTGCGGGTCGAATGCGATCGGCGCGCTCAATCCGGTTTACGGTTCGGCGCAGGGAACGAATTTCGTTTATGCCGATAACATCGTGACACAACAGCAGATCGGCATTTATGCGCAGGACCAGCTGCGGTTCGGAGATGGCTGGCTTGTGACGCTGAATGGCCGTTACGACTATGTCGATACGGAGCTGAACAACAGATTGCCGACGGGCCTGTCCCGCCGCTCCAGTGACGACGCGCTGAGCGGCCGCGCCGGCCTTGCCTACGAATTCGACAATGGCCTGACGCCCTACGTCTCCGCCGCCACCTTCTTTAATCCGCTTATCGATACGCTTGCAGACGGCACACCCGCCGTGCCGGAAGAAGGCCACCAGTTCGAAGCCGGCATCAAATACGAGCCGACGTTCTTCGATGGCAGCATCACCGCCTCGGTCTTCAAGCTGGTCAAGGATAATGCTATCGTGTCCTATACGGCGGGTGGGGTGACCACCAGCGGCCAGTTCGGACAGGTCGAATCCACCGGCTTCGAGCTGGAGGCCAAAGCCAATCTCAATGAAAACTGGAAGGCACTTGCCTCCTATTCCTACACCGATATCGACATTACCCGCGATGCCAATCCAAATCTCATTGGCAAATCGCCATGGATCGTGCCCGCCCATACCGCTTCGCTGTGGCTGGACTATGCTTTCACCACGGATACACTTGACGGACTGAGCATCGGCGGCGGTGTGCGCTATCAGGGCAAGTCCTGGGCGGATGCGGCGAATACATTGCGCGTTCCTGACGCCGCTGTTTTCGATGCCGCGGTCCGTTACCAGAAGGACGACTGGACCGCATCCATCAACGTCGCCAATGTCTTCGACAAGGAATACGTCAAGGGCTGCGCCGGTATCTCCGTCTGCGGCTGGGGCGACAGCCGCACCATCACCTTCAAGCTTTCCAGGAAGTGGTAAGGCCTGGTCAAAGGCCATAGTTGCGGGAAAATTGGTTTGCCACTATAAACATGAATAAGTTTATCATGTTATAGTGGCGCCATGGCGCGCCCTGCGGGATCGAGAAGCCATGGCTTTCCGCGTGCGGATGGAAAATGAGATCGACGGTTTTGCCGTTATAGGCGGCCCGCGCTCAAGGGTCTGGAACGGCATCGTTGCCGACCTCTGGGACGTGCGTTGTGCACCGAAAGCAGGTGGACGTTATGTCGGCAAGGACCCGCGGTTTGTTTTTCTGCTGGAGATGGATGGAAAGGATGATGGCAGGTTCGTCATGAACGGCTGCCGCCGCGACAAGTATACCGCCTCCGAGGTGAACCGTATTTCCTTCGTTCCTGCCGATCTGGATGTGCATGCGGAGTTGAGCAACGTTTCCTTCCTCCGCCACCTCGATCTGCACTTCGACGCTGGACTGCTGGGGGCTCGGTTGGTGCAGGGTTTCGATCCGCACGGTTTGCTCGACCCGCATCTGATGTTCGAGGATGGGCGCCTGCTGGCGCTGGCGCGGTTGATCGCAGCCGAATGCGACAATCCCGATCCGCTGCACGATCTCTATGGCGAGAGCCTCGTGCTGGCGCTGCTGACGGATTTTCTGAAAGTGAGGCGGGAGCCGGTCAAAAAGCGCAGCAAGCTCGCCGCCTGGCAATTAAGGGCGGCGACGGATTATATCCGCGAACATTGCCTTCGGTCGATCCGGCTTGAGGAACTTGCGGAACTTACAAACCTGTCGCAATCCCATTTCAGCCATGCCTTCAAGGCCTCCACCGGCGTCCCGCCGCACCAGTGGCAGATGCAGGCGCGTATTGATCGGGTCAAGGATCTGATGATGCGAACCGAGATGGCGCTTACCGACATTGCCATCGCAGCCGGATTTTCCGATCAGGCGCACTTCTCCCGCGTCTTTCGAAAGATGGTCGGGGTGTCCCCCTCGGTCTGGCAGAGGAGCCGCCAGTAACTGCCTTTTGTTCCGTTCTTTCTCCAAAAAATTCCCTGACGGCATCTGAAACGCCCCGGAACGATTTCTCCGGCGACGGGTTTACAGACGTGACCCATTGAGGAAATCAAGGAGGAAACTATCATGTTGCATCAGGAACCCCGCGCCGGCCAGGACCCCTATGTGAAGGACACGCCCAGCCTCATCGCCAGCGACAAGGTGGAAGGCACCCGCGTTTACGGCGCCGACGGCAAGCATATCGGCTCGATCCAGCGCATCATTCTTGAGAAGCGCGGCGGCCGCGTTGCCTATGCGGTGTTGAGCTTCGGCGGTTTTCTCGGCATCGGCGACGATTATTATCCGCTGCCGTGGGAAAAGCTGCATTACGACGAAGAGCTCGACGGCTACCGCATCGACCTGACAAAGGAACAGATCGAAAATGCCCCGCATTTCGCCAATCTCGATGATGACGAATTGCTGAACGCAAGGGATCGTAAGGTCTACGACTATTACGGCGTCGCCCCTTACTGGATGTAAGGCGAATAATCTTGCCAACGGGCATTGTGGCGTTTTCGGCTCATCTTCAGCCGGAAACGCTTGACGAAAACGGCTCCTGAAGGAGCCGTTTTTTCTGTATTAATGTGGGTTCTTCTGCATGTCGGAAACCGCATCTGTGAAGCACTTACGCGCTTCCTCCGGCGATTTTCGCCCGTCTAGTGCAGCGCGGCAGGCACTTCTGGCTCTCACGAAACTCAATCCGCGCCGATTTGGCCAGCCTTCGGTCAACAATCTCAGTGCTTCGAATGGGCCGGCGACGACACTCTTGCCGTTCGCATCCAGATTGACCTCAACAGGCTCTGTCCATCTCTCGTTCTTCATCGTGCACCTCCCAGAGCAACGCGATCCCGAAACAAACCCGACAGCGGAGCAACCCATGAACGCTGTCCTGTGTCACTGCCGCCTAGGATAAGCGCAAGCAATGGAATTGACAACGGTGATCAGCGGAAGCCGAAAAACGAAAGGATCGCCAGGACGATAACGACGAGGCCGACGATGTAGATGATCTGGTTCATGATTTTCTCCTTGTCTATGTCATCACCATAACGTGAAGGAGAAGATGCGGTTCCAGAAGCACATGATAATTTAATCACGTGCTAAAAAATTGCGGACATTCCATCGTCACGCGATGCGGAACGTCACCTCCGCACGATCACCCAGATCGCGTGGATGATGCCGGGCACATAACCGCACAGCGTCAGAAGAATGTTGAGCCAGAAGTGTAGCCCCAGTCCGACCTGGAGAAATACACCAACCGGCGGCAGGATGATGGCGATGAGAATACGAATGACGTCCACGATGACAGGCCTTCCGGTTGACTGTTGACCAGCCGGAGAACGTGTGTGGGGCGGTTTGGTTTCACTTAAGCACGGACGTGCTTTTTGAGAGATTTTTGTTTGAAAATGGTGCCGCTTACGTGACTCGAACACGTGACCCCATCATTACGAATGATGTGCTCTACCGACTGAGCTAAAGCGGCCCGGTTGTGATCCGTCTGTCACGGATCAGCTTCATGGCGGGCTGATACAGGCAATGCCGACGGATTTCAAGCCTTGAATGCGTGGCTTTTGAAATTTCCGCAAAAAGCTTTGCCTGTCCAATGTTTAAGGGGCGTATCAGGCTCCGGCGCAGATGCGGCCCCTCGCAACCTCGTATTCCTGGACCAGCCGATCAACCAGAGCCGCTACCGGCTCCACCGCCTTGACCGCGCCAATACCCTGGCCCGCGCCCCATATGTCCTTCCAGGCTTTTGCGCCGCCGGAAGCCGATTCGAAATCCATCTTTGAGGGATCCGCTTCCGGCAGCTTGTCGGGGTCGAGGCCGGAGGCGACGATCGAACTTTTCAGATAATTGCCGTGAACACCGGTGAAATAGTTCGAATAGACGATGTCTTTGGCATGCGCATCGACGATTGCCTGCTTGTAGGCGTCGGATGCGCGGGCCTCCTGCGTGGCGATGAAAGGGGAGCCGATATAGGCCATGTCCGCGCCCATCGCCTGTGCCGCGAGGATGGAGCCGCCATTGGCGATGGCGCCGGCAAGCAGCAGCGGGCCATCGAACCACTCGCGGATTTCCTGCACGAGGGCGAAGGGAGAAAGTGTGCCCGCATGGCCGCCGGCGCCCGTCGCGACGGCGATCAGCCCATCCGCGCCCTTGCGGATGGCCGACCTTGCATGGCGATCGTTGATGACATCGTGCAGGACGATGCCGCCATAGGAATGCACGGCCGCATTGACTTCCGGCACGGCACCGAGCGAGGAAATAACCACCGGGACCTTATATTTCACGCAAAGGCCGAGATCATGTTCCAGTCGCCGGTTGGACATATGCACGATCTGATTGACCGCGAAAGGCGCCGCCGGACGATCCGGGTTGGCCCGGTTGTGCGCGTCAAGCTCTTCGGTGATCATCGCCAGCCACTCATCGAGTTGGCTTTCCGGCCGCGCATTCAGCGCCGGGAAAGCGCCGATGACGCCCGCCTTGCATTGCGCCAGCGTCAGTTGCGGGTGCGAAATGATGAATAATGGTGACGCTATGACCGGAAGACGCAGATTGTCTTTCAGCACGGACGGTAGCATGGCTCCTCCCCCAGATTACGTTTACGCGCACGTAAGTCATTATCGTGTTCGGTGTCGGATTGGAAGCGAAAACAGTACCGCGAGGCGTCGCCGAACCTGCGTTCGTAGCGCCACAATAGATCGATTTTCCCCAAGACAATCCGGTCTTTATCACAAACGATGCTTGCGGAGGGGCGGCATAGCCGTTACCGAATCGTGAACCCATGGCGCAGCGCCGCATATTTTGCAAAGCGCATTAGAACAAGGATCGGTCGTGAGCGGACTGGAAACGGCAATCAGAAATGCTCTGGAAAAATCGGACAGATCGAACGCCGAAGTTCGTGCACGTATTTATCAATCGTCCCGTCAGGCGCTGGAAGCGGGCCTGCGCAAGCAGGGCATCGACGACCCGCAGATTGTTGCCCAGCAGCGCCAGCGGCTTGAAAGCCTGATCCACCTCATCGAGAACGAGGAACGCAACCGGCTTCTGGACAGGGTGGAGCAGCAATTGCGACCGCCCGTGCAGGAAAGCGCGGCGCAGGATGATGATTCCGTCTATCCCGTTTCGCAGCCGCCCCATCGGGATGAAGTGGCTGTCGAGCCGGAACTGCGCGGTGAAACGCGCGATGCGCGACCCGGTGCCGCCACGGCCCCGGAATCCCCCCGACCAGGCCGGCGCGGCGGAAAACCATCGAGGAGAGGTTCCAGCGCGGCTGACGCATCGCTTGCCTTCCGCCCCGAAGGTGCTGTTGGTCGCCGCAAGCGCCGCGGGCTTTTTGCCCGGCTTTTCATCTATGTCACGCTTCTGGCCTTCGTCGGTTTCGGCGCCTGGTGGGCCTATTCCTCGGGTGTCCTGCTCTCTCCGGAACAGCGGGATACCAGCGTGCCCAATCCGCCGGCGCAGGTGCAGGCAGAGGACTTTAATGGCGCCGAACCCGCCCCGAGCCTATCGGCCGGGCGTGGTTTTTCCGACGACTGGGTCGAGGTTTTTAACGCCGAGCGCGGTAATTCCGGAGTTTCGGCAGGCCCACGCGCCAATGTCGAAAATATCGCAACGCCCGCCGGCAAGGCAATTCGGGTGACGTCGAGAAGCGTGGCGCAGGATGGCGCCGTCAGCATCGAGGTTCCAGTCGAAGTGATGCGGGACATGGCCGGTAAATCCTCGACCATATCCATTACCCTGCAATCTTCCAGTGACCGGCAGACGCAGGTGTCCGTCGCATGCGATTTCGCTACCTTGGGCGATTGTTCGCGCCACCGCTTTACGGCCACGGCCGAGCGCGCCGACATGCTGCTGAACGCGACATTCGAGCGTTCGCTGGCCCCCAACGCGCCGGGCAGGATTTTCATCAACAGCGATATCGATGGCAGCGGCCGCCCGGTCAACCTTTATTCCGTGCGCATCCTGCCGGGTCAATAAAAGGGTACGAGCAGCCGCCAAAGGCGGCTCTCCTCATTTCTCTTCGGCTTTTCCGAGAAAATTCGGCCCCGCCCCCAATATCTTATTGTCGATCTCGCCGATCGCCTTCTCGTCCTTGCCTTCGTAGTCCAGCGAATTGAGAATGTGGCGGATGAGATTGACCCGGGCCCGGCGCTTGTCATTGGCGCGTACCACCGTCCAGGGCGCGACATCGGTATGGGTCTTTTCCAGCATCTCGTCGCGCTTTTGCGTGTAGTCGTCCCACTTCGTCAGCGCGGCTATGTCCATGTCCGAAAGTTTCCAGCACTTCAGCGGGCTATGGCGGCGATCGTGGAAACGGTCGATCTGCGTTTCCCGTCCGATATCGAGCCAGAACTTGAAAAAGTGGATGTCCTCGTGGGCGAGCATCTTTTCCAGGCGCGGCGTTTCCTTGAGGAAGCGCTTATGTTCCTCGGGGGTGCAGAAACCCATCACCGGTTCCACTCCGGCCCGATTGTACCAGGAGCGATCGAACAGAACTAGTTCGCCTGCCGTGGGAAAATGCGAGATATAGCGCTGGAAATACCATTGCCCACGCTCGGTTTCCGTCGGCTTGGTCAGCGCCACGACGCGGGCATAGCGTGGGTTGAGATAAGAGCGGATCGCGAAGATGGCGCCGCCCTTGCCGGCCGCATCGCGGCCCTCGAAAACTGCCATGACCCGCTTGCCTGTGGCCTGGAGCCAAAACTGGACCTTCACAAGCTCGATCTGCAGCGCCTCCAGCGCGGCATCGTATTCCTCGCGCTTCATTTTTTTGTCATAGGGAAAATTGCCGGCCGAGAGCTTGTTTTCCTCCACCCAGTCGGGAAGAACCGGATCGTCGATGTCAAAGCTGCGCAGCTTTCCGCCAACGGTAATCTCGACTGTCCGCTTCTTCGTTTCATCGGCCATGGTTTCCTCCGGCTGTTGTTGTGTAAAGGCAACTCGCCGCCAATGAGTTCACATCGCCCGGCAGAATTCAAGCGAAAGAGGGTTGCTTGAGAAAGCTGTGGCGGTGTGACGATTGCAGCGTGGAATTTGCACATATACGCTGTGGAAAATATGCGGTGATGAATCTCTGTCATGAAGCTGGCCTATGAGATTTCGATGCGCTGTCGAGCGAGAGTGGAAAGCAGGCTGAAATGGCAGTCATGGAAGGCGATGGTGGATTAAGGCTTTTGGCAAAGAAGCTTGGCCGGAACTGGCTGCCCGTGCTCGTCGTCAGCATGCTCGCCATCGTGGCAGTTTCCGAGTTGCACACGCCCTATATGCCGGCCGTCCTCTGGCTCTGTGCGGTCATCGCCATTCTGGCCGTTCGCGAAAAACCGGCCTTTTCCGAAAAGGCCAAAAATGCGGCCGGACAGGTGGATGAGCCTGATGTTCCGGCTGAAAGTGTCATTTCCGGCGTCAGGGCAGGTCTTGCCGTGCTGGATACGCCCGTTTTCATTCTCGACAAGAATGCCAGCGTGCTGTTTCAGAACGGCGCGGCCGAACGGGCGTTTGGTCAGCTTCCCGCCGGGGCGCATATTTCCGCAAGGCTGCGCTCGCCGGGCCTGCTGGATGTCATTCGCGAAACCATCACCACCGGGGAGCCCAATCAGGTCGAACATTCCGAGCGTTTCCCCTCAGAACGGGTCTTCATCGTCCGTATCGCCCGTGCGGATATGGGCGAGGGGGCGGGCCCGCTTTTCTACATCCTGTCATTCCGCGATGTCTCGGAACTTCGCCGCATCGACCGCATGCGCAGCGATTTCGTCGCCAATGCCAGCCATGAACTGCGCACTCCGCTGGCTTCCCTGCGCGGTTTCATCGAAACCATGCAGGGGCCGGCACGCAACGATCCCAAGGCGCAGGAGCGTTTCCTCGCCATCATGCTCGATCAGGCAACCCGCATGAGCAGGCTCGTGGATGACCTCATGTCCCTTTCGAGGCTGGAGCTGCGCGCCAATATCGCGCCGGATCAGAAGGTCGATCTCGTTCCCGTCATAGGCCATGTGCGCGATACGCTTCTGCCGCTTGCCAACGAACTCGATGTCGATATCACCCTGCATCTGCCGGATGGTCCTGCGGAGGTGCAGGGAGATCGCGACGAACTGGTGCAGGTATTCCAGAACCTCGTGGAAAATGCATGCAAATACGGCCAGGAAGGCAAGATTGTTGATGTCTGGCTGCGGGCTGAGCCCGGCAAGCCGGTAGAGGTGAGCGTCGTCGACCGGGGGCCGGGCATACCGGCCGAACATGTGCCGCGGCTGACGGAACGGTTTTATCGAGTCAGCGTCGCCGACAGCCGCTCCAAAAAGGGAACGGGGCTTGGTCTTGCCATCGTCAAGCACATTCTCACCCGCCACCGCGCTCGGCTCATCATTAAATCTGAACTGGGCAGCGGCACGGATTTTACCGTCAGATTCTGACATAAACACCCGTACATACAAAATATCACGTAAATTTGCCTTTTAAATCAATTATTTAGCTTGTCACAAATCTTTCATTGAAGTGACATAAAAGGATGGGGCTACGGTGGTTAAGAAGAGGTCGCCGAGCGCATGCTAAGAGCGAGTGCCGCTATCGGCTGCGTCCACAAACAAGCCCACGACGGGAGAGACAAATGAACTTCGTTAAATTTTCCGCAGCAGCTCTGGTGGCTTCTGTCGCCTTCGCTGGCGCCGCCGCTGCTCGCGACCAGATCCAGGTTGCCGGTTCCTCCACGGTTCTGCCTTATGCCAAGATCGTTGCCGAGACTTTTGCCGAAACCTTCCCGAACTTCAAGGCTCCGGTCGTCGAGTCGGGCGGCACGGGTGGCGGTCTGAAGGCGTTCTGCTCGGGCGTGGGCGAAGGCACCATCGACGTCGCCAACGCATCGCGCAAGATCAAGAGCGACGAACTGGCCGCCTGTAAGGCTGCTGGCGTTACCGACGTTCAGGAAGTGAAGATCGGTTACGACGGTATCGTCTTCGCAATGGATTCTTCCAACAAGGACATCAAGCTTGAGCCGAAGGACCTTTACCTCGCTCTCGCCGCTGAAATCGTCAAGGACGGCAAGCTCGTTGCCAACCCCTATAAGAAGTGGTCGGAAATCAACAAGGAACTGCCGGATGTAGCGATCGCCGCTTACATCCCGGGTTCCAAGCACGGCACCCGCGAAGTCTTCGAAGAGAAGATCATGGCTGACGGCTGCAAGGAAGCCAAAGCGACCGACGTCATCAAGACGCTGATCACCGACGCCAAGCAGGCTGCTGCCAAGTGCGTAGCAGTCCGTAAGGACGGCGCTGCAGTCGACATCGACGGCGACTACACCGAGACGCTCGCTCGCATCGACGCCAACAAGACAGGCCTCGGCGTCTTCGGCCTCGCTTTCTATGAAAACAACGCCGACCGCCTGAAGGTCGCAACCGTTTCGGGCGTTGTTCCGTCCACTGAAACCGTTGCCAGCGGCAAGTACCCGGTTTCCCGCCCGCTGTTCTTCTACGTGAAGAAGGCTCACCTGGGCGTTATCCCGGGCCTTAAGGAATATGTCGAGTTCTTCGTTTCCGACGAAATGATCGGCCCGGATTCCCCGCTCGCAAATTACGGCCTGGTTGCCGCTCCGGACGCAGAGCGCGAAGAAATCCGTGCCAAGTTCTCGGCCGGTTCCACGATGTAATGAAGAAGGAGGGGTGCGGCCTGCCGCGCCCCTCATACCATCCGGTGCCTCTCCGCTTGGGCGAATGTCTCCGGTTGACAGTTCCTATTCATCGTCGTCCACATGATTGTCTATGGATTACAGATGGATAGGATGTATCAACCTTGACGCTTGCCGGACTTTGATACAGTCACTTGGCAGGCATTCCGGGATGGTCCAGCGGTCTCGTTTTGATGACTTTTTGATTTGCCCTATATCGCACCGTGCTCCTGCGGCACGCCGAGGGAACTCTAATGAACACATCGATCCTTTTGCTGATACTGGCGCTGATCGGCATCGGCAGTTATCTGCTCGGCAGCCGCCGTGCCGTTGCCCTGTCTGGTGGGCGTCCTTCCAGCATGCATTCCCGAGCCGGTTATCACGGTTCATACGCGGTCGTCTGGGCGGTACTGCCCGCGGCGTTCATTCTCAGCGTCTGGCTGATTATCAGCCCGCTCATCGTGACGTCAGCGGTCCGCGGCGATTTCCCGGAAGACATCCGGGCGCAATCCGAGGCGCAGCAGAGCCTGACCTACGGCATGGTAACCTCCATCGCCCGCGGCCTTCAGCGGCTGACACCGGAAGAAACGGCGCAGGTCGATGCGGACACAAGCGCGGTGAGGCCTCTGCTTGCATCCAAGGGCGTGGCGATTGCCGGTGATCCGGAACGGTTCATGGTTGACGCCGCCCAAACGCTGAACACCATGACCGCCACGAGCCGTCTTGCGATGATCGCTGTCGTGCTGCTGGCCGCGCTTGGCGGCGCCACCTATGCGCTGCGGGCGATTGCACCGCGCTTCCGGGCACGCAACAAGGTCGAAAAGGTCATTCTCGGCGCTCTTCTTGTCGCATCTTCCATCGCTATCCTGACAACGATCGGCATCGTTCTGTCGATGCTGACGGAAGCGATCCAGTTCTTCAACATGGTTCCGGCTCACCAGTTCTTCTTCGGCACGGTGTGGGATCCGCGTTTTGCGGCTGCCGGTGCGACCGATTCATCGGGACAGTTCGGCCTGATCCCGCTGCTTGCCGGCACACTTTATATCGGCTTCGTCGCCATGCTGGTTGCCGTTCCCGTCGGACTGTTTTCGGCGATCTATATGTCGGAATATGCTTCACCCCGCCTGCGCTCGGTGGCAAAACCGCTGCTCGAGGTGCTCGCCGGCATCCCCACCATCGTCTACGGCTTTTTCGCGCTGACGACGGTCGGTCCTTTCCTCAGAGACATTTCTGCGCAGATCAACGGGCTGGCGACGGGTAACTACGCCAACTTCATCCAGGCGCAGAGTGTCATCACCGCCGGCTTCGTCATGGGTATCATGTTGATCCCCTATGTGTCGTCGCTGTCGGATGACATCATCACCGCCGTGCCGCGTTCGCTGCGCGATGGTTCGCTCGGACTTGGCGCCACGCGCTCCGAAACCATCAAGAGGGTCATTCTTCCGGCTGCTCTTCCCGGCATCGTCGGCGCCGTGCTGATGACGGCGTCGCGCGCCATCGGCGAAACCATGATCGTGGTTCTGGCGGCAGGTGTCGCTGCCCGACTGCAGCTTAATCCCTTCGAGCCCATGACCACGGTGACGGTCAAGATCGTCAGCCAGTTGACGGGCGACCTTGAATTCACCTCGCCGCAGACGCTGGTTGCCTTTGCGCTTGGCATCACGCTTTTCGCCATCACGCTTTGCCTGAATATCTACGCGCTTTACATCGTGCGCAAATACCGGGAGCAATATGAATGACCGACATCGCCTCTCCCGCAGCTGGTGCGAACGCCGTCAAGGCGACGCGTCGTGATATCGGCATCAAGCGCCGTTATGCCGCCGAACGCCGTTTCCGTGCTTATGGCATGGCAGCGATTTCCTTCGGCCTCATCTTTCTCTTCCTTCTGCTTTTCTCGGTTGTCTCCAAGGGTTACACCGCGTTCCAGCAGACGATGATCACCGTTCCGGTGGAGTTCTCCGAACAGATCATCGATCCCAAGAACGAGCGTGCCACCAATCCGACCAAGCTTATGACGGCCAATTATCCCGTTCTTGCCCGTGATGCGGTTGCCAAGGTTCTGGGCGTCGCGCCAACGGACCGCACCGGTCTTCGCGCCGTCAACCTTCTGATCTCCGATAGCGTACGTACGCAGCTTCGCGATATCGTCGTTGCCGACCCCGCCGTTATCGGCACCACCCGCACGGTGACGCTGCTGGCCTCGGGCGACGTCGACAGCGCCTTCAAGGGCCAGGTCGATCTGACGGCGGATGAAGCCAATCGCCGTATCTCGAACCAGCAGCTCGGCTGGATGAACCAACTCGCCGAAAGCGGGCAGCTTGGCAAGCATTTCAATACCGGCATCTTCATCAACGGCGCCTCGAGCCGTCCGGAAGCGGCGGGTGTCGGCGTGGCGCTGATCGGCTCCTTCTACATGATGCTGATCGTGCTGGTGCTGTCGCTGCCGATCGGTGTTGCAGCTTCGATCTACCTTGAGGAGTTTGCTCCGAAGAACCGTCTGACTGATCTCATCGAGGTGAACATCAACAATCTCGCGGCTGTTCCCTCGATCGTTTATGGTCTGCTCGGCCTCTCCGTCTTCATCAACTTCATGGGCTTTCCGCGCTCGGCCTCGCTGGTCGGCGGCCTCGTCCTGACGCTGATGACCCTGCCGACGATCATCATTGCGACCCGCGCTGCCCTGAAAGCCGTGCCGCCGTCAATCCGCGCCGCCGCCCTGGGCCTCGGCGCGTCCAAGATGCAGACGATCTTCCACCACGTGCTGCCGCTCGCCATGCCCGGCATCCTCACCGGCACCATCATCGGCCTCGCACACGCGCTGGGCGAAACTGCGCCGCTGCTGCTGATCGGCATGGTGGCATTCGTAGCAAATTACCCGACAACGCCGATGGACCCGTCCACGGCCCTGCCGGTGCAGATTTACATGTGGGCGAATGAAGCGGAGCGCGCCTTTGTCGAAAGGACTTCAGGCGCTATCATCATCCTGCTTTTGTTCCTCATCGTCATGAATGTTGGCGCAATCCTGTTGCGTCGCCGCTTCGAACGGCGCTGGTAAAGGGAGATTGAGCAATGAACATGTTGTCGGAAGCAGCAGTTGAAAAGGCGCTGGACAAGAAAATGAATGAAGTCTCATACAAGATGATCGGCAAGGACGTTTCGGTTTATTACGGCGAAAAACGCGCGCTTTACGACGTGAACCTCAACGTTCGCGAAAATACGGTAACCGCGCTTATCGGCCCGTCCGGCTGCGGTAAATCCACCTTCCTGCGTACCCTGAACCGTATGAACGACACGATCGACGGTTGCCGGGTAACGGGCAAGATCACGCTCGACACCGACGATATCTATGATCAGGCGATTGACGTCGTGGAGTTGCGCGCCCGCGTCGGCATGGTGTTCCAGAAGCCAAACCCTTTTCCGAAGTCGATCTACGAAAACATTTCCTACGGTCCACGCATTCACGGTCTCGCCCGCAACAAGGCGGATATGGACCAGATCGTTGAGCAGAGCCTTCAGAAGGCGGGTCTCTGGAACGAGGTTAAGGATCGTCTGCACGAATCCGGCACCGGTCTTTCCGGCGGTCAGCAGCAGCGCCTGTGCATTGCACGCGCCGTTGCCGTCAGCCCGGAAGTGATCCTGATGGACGAACCCTGCTCGGCGCTGGATCCGATCGCCACTGCCAAGGTCGAGGAACTGATCCACGAACTGCGCACCAATTACACGATTGTTATCGTCACGCACTCCATGCAGCAGGCGGCACGTGTTTCCCAGCGTACGGCCATGTTCCATCTCGGTCACCTTGTCGAGGAAAATGAAACCGACAAGATGTTCACCAATCCGGATGACCAGCGCACGCAGGATTACATCATGGGCCGCTTCGGCTGATCGCGGCCGGCGCTTTATCGCAACCCAACAAGACTGGTGCCGCTGCGGCCCCGCTTCGGGCGGTCGCATGCAAGGCCAAGCCGGAGGAATAGACCGTGAACCAGACAACGACCCATTCGCATATTCTGTCTGCTTATGATGACGAACTGAAGTTCCTGACGCGACGCATCGCCGAGATGGGCGGTCTCGCCGAGCAGATGTGTGCTGACGCCGTGCGTGCGCTCGTCAATTCCGACGCCGCGCTTGCCCAGAAGGTCATTTCCGATGACGCTATCCTCGATCATTCCGAGCGGGAGATCGGCGACAAGGCCATCGTCACCATCGCCAAGCGCCAGCCGATGGCGGCAGACCTTCGCGAAATCATCGGCACCCTGCGGATCGCCGCCGACCTCGAACGCGTTGGCGACCTCGGCAAGAACACCGCAAAACGCGTCATCGCGGTCGCCGGAACGGGCGTGCCGCGCAAACTCGCCCGCGGCATAGAGCACCTGTCGGAGCTGGCGCTGGTACAGCTGAAGGAAGTCCTTGACGTCTATTCGACACGTTCCGCAGAAAAGGCCAATGCCATTCGCGAGCGCGACGAGGAAATCGACGCCATGTATACCTCGCTCTTCCGCGAGCTTCTGACCTACATGATGGAAGATCCGCGCAACATCACCACCTGCACGCATCTTCTGTTCTGCGCCAAGAATATCGAGCGCATCGGTGACCATGCCACCAACATCGCCGAGACGATCTATTACATGACCACCGGCAGCCAGCCGGAGGGCGAGCGTCCGAAGGACGACAGTTCCAACACGCTCGGTTCGGTGACCGAGTAACAGACAAGCAGCGGCTTGCGGAGTTAGCATATGGTGCCCAAGATTGCAGTTGTGGAAGATGAGGAAGCGCTGAGCGTCCTGCTTCGTTACAATCTCGAGGCTGAGGGATATGACGTCGACACCATACCCCGTGGAGACGAGGCAGAGATCAGGCTGCAGGAACGTGTTCCGGATCTGCTCATCCTGGATTGGATGCTTCCCGGCGTTTCCGGTATCGAGCTGTGCCGTAGGCTCAGGATGCGGCCGGAAACCGAGCGCCTTCCCATCATCATGCTGACGGCGCGCGGCGAGGAAAGCGAACGGGTTCGCGGACTCGCCACCGGCGCGGACGATTATGTGGTCAAGCCGTTTTCCACGCCGGAACTGATGGCCCGCGTCAAGGCCATGCTGCGCCGGGCCCGTCCGGAGGTTCTGTCTTCGGTGCTGAAGTGCGGCGATATCGAGCTGGATCGCGAGACGCATCGCGTTCACCGCAAAAGCCGCGAGGTGCGTCTCGGTCCGACGGAGTTCCGCCTGCTGGAATTCCTGATGACCTCTCCGGGCCGCGTGTTCTCCCGTTCGCAATTGCTGGACGGCGTCTGGGGTCACGATATCTATGTGGATGAGCGGACGGTTGACGTGCATGTCGGACGTCTCCGCAAGGCGCTCAACTTTTCCCATATGCAGGATGTCATCCGCACCGTGCGCGGTGCCGGATATTCGATGGAAGCCTGATCGGAACCGAACTGAGGGTTCCCCTCAGCATGACGTTCCGCCAGAATCGAAAGGCCCGAAACCGGAATGGTGTCGGGCCTTTTCATTTTGAACCTTCCGCAAGCACGATATTTTCATTTCTTTGACGAACGGTTGAGAGTCCACCGAAATTCGGATTGAGGGGCGAAACCCGACGACGATGAGTAAGCCTTGGTGTTCTGCTGTCGCTGCCCGGGAAGCGCGGTATTTTGTCACAAAAAACGGGCCCGAAGGCCCGTAGTTTTTGAGTGTCAAATGTGTGCCGCAACACTCAAGCCTTGCGGCGCTCGCTGACCGGTTGGTAGGCGAGTTTCGCATGGAATTTGCAATAAGGTGACGATTCCAGCGCTTCACAGCCGCAGAAATGGAAATCGTCTTTCAGGGGGTCGCCGACCGGCCACTTGCAGGTGCGCTCCGTCAGTTCCGTCAGCGTCAGCCGGCGGGAGATCGGAGTAACGACGTTTCTGGACGGAACGTAATCGAGAATTTCAGCGGTTTCGATGCCGACCTCTTCCTGAAGAGCGGTCGCCGCGTTGGAGCGGGTCAGGATCCGAGCAGGTGCAGCGTTGACGCGGCCAGCGAAATTCGCCGTGCGCGGGGCAGGTGCAGCAGTCCGCTTGGGCGCAGAACGCGCCGACGTCACCGGGCCGCCAGCCTTGACGCGTCCGGGCAGATTAAGACGATGGACCTTGCCGATCACGGCATTGCGGCTGACGCCGCCCAGCTGAGCTGCTATCTGGCTGGCGCTCAGTCCTTCGGCCCACAATTTCTTGAGTTTCTCGACCCGCTCGTCTGTCCAGTTCATGCCGCTTCTCCGCTTTTCGCGTGTATTTCGACAGAATCCTTCTCCGTCTCGCGGGCATGCCGCGAGCGTGGTTTCTGCCTGATTTTTGGTGACTAGTTCCGCCGCAATGCAGTCTAGTAATTAGCGATTAACCTAGTGCCACGCAGACTCCGTGGCAAGAGTCGCGGGAATCATCTCGAATCGATTTTCCGGTTTTCCCCAACTTGCTGGCGAGTTGAGTCAGAAAGGCAACACCTTGGGCCTTGCGACCTGCCACCTACTAGGGCTTGAGAAGCCTAGGAAATACGGACTTTTGTTGACATCGGCAAGCGAAGTGACAATAGTGCCCCTGCCGCCGCGAGGCGGCATTTTTGATTTTCAGGCGAGGGATAACCCTCGAAGCCTATTGACAACCGTCTGACAGCGCATCCGCGCAAGGAGTGATACAGCCATGGCCGAAGCCGCCGCGCCATTGTTCGATACATTTGCAAGAGCCCCCCTCCGCTTCGAGCGAGGCGAGGGCGTCTGGCTGTACACCGAAAGCGGCGAGCGATATCTCGATTTTGCGGCCGGCGTTGCCGTCAATTCGCTGGGCCATGCCCACCCACATCTTGTCGACGCGATCAAGACGCAGGCCGAAAAGGTCTGGCATGTCTCGAACCTCTATGAAGTTCCGGGCCAGGAAAAGCTTGCCAAGCGCCTGACGGAGGAAACGTTCGCAGACAAGGTCTTCTTCACCAACTCCGGCGCGGAAGCACTGGAATGTGCAATCAAGACCGCGCGTCGTTATCATTATTCCAAGGGCCACCCGGAAAAGTTCCGGATTATCACCTTCGAAGGCGCCTTCCATGGTCGTACGCTTGCAACGATCGCAGCCGGCGGCCAGCAGAAATATCTCGAAGGTTTCGGTCCCAAGGTCGAAGGCTTTGACCAGGTACCTTTCGGTGATGTCGATGCGCTGAAAGCCGCCATCACGGCCGAGACGGCAGCGCTTCTGATCGAGCCCATTCAGGGTGAGGGCGGTATTCGCGCACCCAGCAAGGAATTCCTTCAGTTACTGCGGTCGCTTTGCGACGAACACGGTCTGCTGCTGATTTTCGATGAGGTGCAGACGGGCGTTGGCCGCACGGGTAAGCTCTTTGCCTATGAACACACTGGTGTCGCCCCCGATATCATGGCGGTTGCCAAGGGCATCGGCGGTGGTTTTCCGCTGGGCGCATGCCTTGCAACGGCTGATGCCGCTTCCGGTATGACGGCGGGCGTGCATGGCACCACCTATGGCGGCAATCCGCTGGCCATGGCAGTCGGTAATGCCGTGCTTGATGTCGTCCTCTCTGACGGCTTTCTGGAAAAGGTTCGTGACGTCGCGCTGGTTTTCCGCCAGGGCCTTGCTTCGCTGAAGGACCGTTATCCTGACGTTATCGAGGAAATCCGTGGCGAAGGCCTGCTTCTCGGCATCAAGGCCAAGGTGCCCTCGGGCGAGCTCTTGCAGGCCATGCGCGCCGAGCATCTGCTGGGCGTACCAGCGGGCGATAATGTCATTCGTCTCCTGCCGCCGCTCGTCACCACGGCGGAAGAAGCCCGTGAGGGGCTGGCACGCGTGGAAGCGGCCGCCGCTTCTCTCACAGCGAAACAGGCAAAAATCGCCTGAGGAAACACTGAAGGGCGGGCCTCTTTCCTGGGGCTCGCAAGCATGGGACAGTTTGAAATGGCTTCACCTAAACATTTTCTCGACCTGTCGGCCGTCAGCTCGCAGGACCTGCGGGTAATTCTCGACGATGCCCGCGAACGCAAGGCGGCCACCAAGGCTGGAACGGCAGAAAAACCGCTTGCCGGCAAGATGCTGGCCATGATCTTCGAAAAGCCATCCACGCGGACCCGCGTCTCCTTCGATGTGGGGATGCGCCAGCTTGGCGGCGAGACGCTATTCCTCTCTGGTACGGAAATGCAGCTCGGCCGCGCAGAAACGATCGGTGATACGGCAAAGGTGCTGTCGCGTTACGTTGACGCCATCATGATCCGCACGACAGATCATTCGCGCCTGCTCGAGCTTGCCGAACATGCGACAGTGCCTGTCATCAACGCCCTGACGGATGACACGCATCCATGCCAGATCATGGCTGACATCATGACTTTCGAAGAACATCGCGGTCCGGTCAAAGGCAAGACGATTGCGTGGACAGGGGACGGCAATAATGTCCTGCATTCTTTCGTGGAGGGCTCGGCCCGTTTCGGCTACCGCATGACGATGGCAGTGCCGATGGGCTCCGAACCGCATGACAAGTTCCTGAACTGGGCCCGCAACAATGGCGGCGAGATCATGTTGTGCCACGATGCCGACAAGGCGGTGGCGGGCGCTGATTGCGTCGTCACCGATACCTGGGTCTCCATGAATCAGGAACACAAGGCGCGCGGCCACAACATCTTCCAGCCCTATCAGGTCAATGAAGCCCTGATGGCCAAGGCGGAAAAAGACGCGCTGTTCATGCATTGCCTGCCGGCTCACCGCGGCGAAGAGGTGACGGATGCGGTGATCGACGGCCCGCAATCGGTGGTCTTCGACGAGGCGGAAAACCGCCTCCACGCGCAGAAATCCATCATCGCCTGGTGCATGGGCGTCATCTGAAAATATCACCCGTTTGATCAACGTCGGGCGGGTGCTTGAACTTCTCGGCAGCGATTACCATCTGTTGGACTTCGAAGAGGCTCGTCGGTTTTCTGGCGGGCCCTCGTCACGATTTGCACGTTTTTCCCCGGAAGCGGTTTCTCTTCCCGGGTCTCTGTGCGACAAGCGGAAAAAGCACATTTCGAAAGCCGGACTTTTGGACGGTAGCGGCGCCACGGCTGCGCCAGGGAGTATGACATGGCAGATGTAACGGTTGAACTGGACGATCTCGATTTTGCTGGCGACGACAAGGTCGTGCCCTTTCAGGTCGAAGGTCTGGATGTGCGCGGCCGCGGCGTGCAGGTGGGTCCGCTGCTGAATGCCATTCTCGAGCGCCACGATTACCCGGCTGCGGTCGCCCGCCTGCTGGCGGAAGCGACCGTTCTGACGGCGTTGATCGGCACATCGCTCAAGTTTTCCGGCAAGCTGACGGTACAGACCAAGGGCGACGGTCCGGTGGACCTGCTGGTGGCGGATTTCACCGCGCCGGAAAGCATGCGCGCTTATGCCCGTTTTGATGAGGAGCGGCTGGCGGAGGCCCTTGCGGCAGGGGCGACTTCGCCGGAACAATTGTTGGGCAACGGTATTCTGGCCTTCACGATCGATCAGGGCGCGGGCATGCAACCCTATCAGGGCATCGTGCCACTCGATGGCTCGTCGCTGGAAGACATTGCCGGGGTTTATTTCCGTCAGTCGGAGCAGCTTCCAACCCGTGTGCGCCTCGGTGTGGCCGAATTCTTCGATCGCGACGGGGAAGGCAAGCCGCGTCATGGCTGGCGTGCGGGCGGCGTTATCGCCCAGTTCCTGCCGCAGGCGCCCGAGCGGCTGCGTATGCGTGACCTGCACGGCGGCGACGGCGATGAAGGCGGTCACGATGTGCAGGAGGACGATGCCTGGACGGAAGCCGTGACGCTTTTGAACACCGTGGATACGGACGAACTGACGGATCCGCAGGTGCCGGTGGAACGACTCCTCTTCAGGCTGTTCCATGAAAGCGGCGTGCGCATCTATGATCCGCAGTCCATTTTCGATCGCTGCAGCTGCTCGCGGGATAAGATCAAGGGCGTGCTCTCGGGCTTTACCGCCGAAGAGATCAAGGCAAGCGAGGAAGATGGCGCGATTGCCGTGACCTGTGAGTTCTGCTCGACCACTTATCGCTACGATGTTAGCGAATTTGAAAACGCCTGAATAAGGGTCGCGCCTGCAAAGGCGCGGTTTTTCATGGCCTGCGGGTCAGTTTAAGACCCGCATCAGCCCCGGAGAATCCAGCGAAAAAGCGGGTATGGTGACGTTGAACACTTCTCCGCTTTCCGTTTCCATCTCGTAATGTCCGAACATAAGGCCGGACGGCGTGTCCAACGGGCAGCCGGAGGAATATTCGTAGGTGTCGCCGGGCTTGAGATGCGGTTGTTCTCCCACGACACCCGGTCCGTAGACTTCGTCCACCTGTCCATTCTGGTCAGTGATATGCCAATAGCGATTGATGAGAGTAACGGGAACATCCGAGTTATTCGCGATCACGACCTTGTAGCCCCAGACGTAGCGGTCGTCATCCGGGTCGGATTGTTCTTCGAGATAATACGGATCAACCGTCACCTCGATATCCCTTGTCAGAGCACGATACATACGCGCCACACCTCGATATTTTCCCTGCCCGCTTATCCTACACTATAGGCTCTGGCTATCGTCAAGAAAATGAATGACTTGAGGGGCAGGAGCTGTCTCCCCTTGCGCTGTTTTTTACCGTTAGGGATAACGGAAAAGGTAAATAATGGTTGCCTGATACTGGCTTTCGAGGCCATCAAACGCGACATGGCCCGGCGTTCCCGCGGGGCCATGTCGATTATTGAATATGAATGTCAGGCCGAAACGGCTGCCAGACCCTTTGCCAGATCTTCCAGCAGATCGTCGGTATCCTCGATGCCGCAGGAAAGGCGCAAAGTGCCGCCGGAGATACCGAGTTCCGCCCGTGCCTCGTCTGTGAGGTTCTTGTGCGTCGTGGTGCCGGGATGGGTGATGAGGCTCTTGGCGTCGCCCAGATTGTTGGAAATCTTCACGATCTCAAGCGCGTTCTGCAGCTTGAAGGCCGCCTCCTTGCCGCCCTTCAATTCGAAAGCCACCAGCGTCGAACCACCGGACATCTGCCGTACAATGACGTCGGCCTGCGGGTGATCGGCGCGCCCGGGATAGATGACCTTGGCGACCTTGCCGCTGTCGGCCAGGAAATCCGCGATCTTCGAGGCATTGGCCGTCTGCTGCTTCACGCGCAGCGGCAGCGTCTCGATGCCCTTCAGAAGCGTCCAGGCATTGAACGGCGACATGGCCGGGCCGGTGTGGCGGAAATAATCCTGCAGCTCTTCCTCAATCCATTTCTTGTCGGAAAGGATCACGCCGCCGAGGCAGCGACCCTGGCCGTCAATATGTTTGGTGGCCGAATAAACGACGATATGGGCGCCGAGTTCGAGCGGCTTCTGGAAAAGCGGTGTGGCGAAGACATTGTCAACGACCACTTTCGCACCGATCTGGTTGGCAAGCTTCGCCACGCCGGCGATATCCACCACTTCGAGTGTCGGATTGGTCGGGCTTTCGAGGAAAAACAGCTTGGTGTTTGGCTGGATTGCCTTTTCCCAGTTGCCGAGATCACGTCCGTCGATCAGCGTGCATTCGATGCCATATTTCGGCGCGAGCGTTTCAACCACCCAGCGGCAGGAGCCGAAGAGCGCACGGGCGGCAACGATATGGTCGCCGGCGCGCAGCTGACACATGATGGCGGCGGTGACGGCGGCCATGCCCGAAGCAAGTGCGCGGGCGTCTTCAGCGCCTTCCAGCAGGCACATGCGCTTTTCGAACATGTCATTGGTCGGGCTGGCGTATCGGGCGTAGATAAAGCCGTCGGTTTCACCCTTGAAGCGCGCTTCGGCTGCTTCAGAGTTTTCGTAGACGAAGCCTTGGGTCAGATAAATCGCTTCCGACGTCTCACCGTAAGGGGAGCGTAGCGTACCGCCGTGAACGAGCTGGGTTGCCGGGCGCCATTTATTGCTCATGTGATCACCTTCAAAACAAAAAAACCGGCCGCAAAAGCAGACCGGTTCCTAGCACCCGGTCTTTTTAGCCACTTGTTTAACGTGGCTGCAAGCCGACCGGCCAAATCACCACGGGATAAGCTTGCCATACTGCCGTTACCGGCTTGCGTCAATGCTTTCCTTTTGGTTTTGTCGCCGTAAAAAGGAATGACGACCATGATGAGAACCACGGGCATTTTGGCGGATGGCGCAATCCGCGCGCTGTTTGCAGGCGGCAAGCTGAAAAGCGAGGCCGATCTCGATGTCGATCAGGTGCAGCCCGCCAGCCTCGACCTCAGGCTTGGCTCCAGGGCCTATCGTGTTCGTGCAAGTTTCATGCCCGGCCCCGGAACCAAGGTCATCGACAAGCTCAATCGTCTCAGCCTTCACGAGGTGGATCTCAGCCAGGGCGCGGTGCTGGAAACCGGCTGTGTCTATATCGTTCCGCTGATGGAAAGCCTTGCGCTGCCGGCGGACATGTCGGCCTCGGCCAATCCTAAGAGTTCGACCGGTCGCCTCGATATCTTCACCCGCGTCATGACCGACAATGCGCAGGAATTCGACAAGATACCGGCGGGATACACAGGTCCGCTCTATCTGGAAATCAGCCCGCGCACCTTCCCCGTGGTGGTTCGCCGTGGCTCGCGCCTGTCGCAGATCCGTTTCCGCATTGGCCATTCGCTCCTGAGTGAAAGCGAGCTTCTGAAACTGCACGAGACGGAAACGCTGGTCGCCAGCGAAAGCCCGAACGTGACGGGCGGTGGTATCGCACTCTCGATCGACCTCAAGGGATTTGGCGAAAACGGGCTGATCGGTTATCGCGGCAAACACCATACGGCGGTGGTGGATGTCGACAAGAAGGCCCAGCACGATGTTCTCGATTTCTGGGAACCGCTCTATGCGCGCGGCCGCGCCGAACTGATCCTCGACCCGGACGAGTTCTATATTCTCGTTTCGCGCGAAGCCGTCCACGTGCCGCCGCTCTATGCGGCCGAAATGACCCCCTTCGACCCGCTGGTGGGCGAGTTCCGCGTACATTACGCCGGGTTCTTCGATCCCGGCTTCGGCCATGCGCAGGCCGGCGGCACCGGCAGCCGCGCCGTTCTTGAGGTCCGCAGCCACGAGGTGCCCTTCATCCTGGAACACGGCCAGATCGTCGGACGGCTTGTTTACGAGCATATGCTGGAAAAACCGGAAGGCCTTTATGGCACCGGTCTCGGCTCCAACTATCAGGCGCAGGGGCTGAAGCTCTCCAAGCACTTTCGCGCCGCATAATGAGCTGCGGCGGGCGCTTGACACCCGCCGCGAACTATCCGATGTCTTGTTTGTGGGTGCGGGTGTAGCTCAATGGTAGAGCAGCAGCTTCCCAAGCTGAATACGAGGGTTCGATTCCCTTCACCCGCTCCAGTCTCCTTGATCCCCTCGCCAAAAATATTGGCCCCTGTCTGCTGCCACGTCGGTGGCAGCGGGACTATGTGATTTTGCTTGACTACGATTAAATTGCACGTAATAGTTGATCCAGTCGTAACATGATGGGGAAATGTTATGAGTCGCAAACTTCTCTCTGAATTTTTGGGAACCTTCTGGCTGGTCTTTGGTGGCTGTGGCAGCGCGGTTTTTGCTGCTGCTTTTCCTGAACTCGGCATTGGCTTCCTGGGTGTCGCGTTCGCCTTCGGTCTGACGGTTCTGACCATGGCCTACGCGGTTGGCGGTATTTCCGGCGGGCATTTCAATCCAGCTGTTTCGGTCGGCCTGTCCGTTGCCGGTAAATTTCCGGCAGCAAACCTAGTGCCCTATATCGTTGCGCAGGTCTTGGGGGCGGTCGTTGCCGCGGCGGCTCTTTACGTGATCGTCACCGGCAAGGCGGGGGCTGACATTGGTGGTTTTGCTGCCAATGGCTATGGGGAGCATTCGCCGGGGGGACATTCGCTCCTGTCGGCGTTGCTGATCGAGGTTATTCTGACGGCGTTTTTCCTGATCATCATTCTGGGGTCGACGCATGGCAGGGTGCCGGTCGGTTTCGCGCCGATCGCCATCGGTCTTGCGCTTACTCTCATTCATCTGATCTCCATTCCGGTCACCAACACGTCGGTCAACCCGGCCCGCTCCACGGGGCAGGCCCTGTTTGTCGGTGGATGGGCTCTGCAGCAGCTGTGGCTGTTCTGGCTTGCCCCGATCGTCGGTGGGGCGATTGGCGCTGTAATCTGGAAAATTTTCGGTGAGGAAGAGAAGGTCGGCCATGCCGGCTCCATCCAGCCCGCACAGACGTGATTAGGAGGCTTTGTTTTTCCGAATGGTCGGGAAAACAAGTGAGGAGGATGACATGGATCTTGCTTCGATATTGGCCCAGATCATCGGCGGTGCGGCTGGTGGGACAGCCGGTGGAAAGATACTGAAGGACTCTGACCTTGGCGCGCTCGGCAACCTGATTGCCGGCGCCATTGGCGGTATTGGCGGTGGAACCGTGCTCGGATCGCTGCTTGGGGCGGCGGGAGACGCGGCGGCTGGCGGTGTGGATATCGGCGTCCTTGCTGGCCAGCTCGTTGGCGGCGGTGTCGGCGGTTTGATCGTCCAGGTCATCGTCGGCCTGATCAAGAACAAGCTTGTTGCACGATAATCGACCACGCTTGAAATGAAACGGGACGTCTGCCGGACGAAGCGCTCCGGCAGACGTCGATTATATGCGCATTGGTGGGCGAGTTGCGTAAGGCCGGCTTCGGTTTTGCAAATCGCGACGATACCGGCAGAAAATGGAAGCCGCCTTCTGCGACCAGGTAAAGGATCGAAGCGGCAACCGTTTCAGGTAGTGTTGCTAACGCTTGGTACGTGAGGCGTCTTGTTCCAGACGAAAGGCTTGGTTTTTAACTCAAGCACGGCACGCCAGGCCGCCAGAGACAATATCAGCCAATAAAGCGGAATTGCCAGCCAGCGTTTTCCCACCTGCCTCCTCTCGTAATCGATCATCCTGTTCCTGCCCATCAGCACGAATATGGCGTAACTGCCGGCGATGTTCAGCGTATCGGTAAGAAACAGAACGCCCTGCCACGAAAACAGCATGTCTGCACCGCTGTCCCCGATAGCCGTGGCCATCCACGCCACGGAAATGAAGAGCAGGGGATGAGCCATCGACGACACCAGCATGCCGCCGATCAACAGTTGGAAGACGATATAGGAGAGCCATCCCATGCGGCGCGCCGTCGCAACAGGCGCGCGGGTCATCACCAGCCAGCTCTGCAGCCAACCCTTGTACCAGCGCGCCCGCTGGTTGAGCCACACGGGAAGCGCGGTGGGCGCGTCCTCCAGCGTCTGACGGTATATGACGCCGCATCGATAGCCGAGTTGGTGCAGCCTGAGGCCAATATCGGCATCCTCAGTCACATTGTAAGGATCCCAGGCGCCGACGCGACGCAATACGGCGGTGCGGAAATGATTGGACGTGCCGCCAAGCGGCAGCGGTAGCCGGTGCGCCGCAAGCACGGGCAACATTGAACGGAACAGACCGGCATATTCCAGGGCGAAACAGGCACTGATCCAGGAAGAGCGCGCATTGCTGATGATAAGCGGCGCCTGCAGGCAGGCCACGTTCTCCGGCTGATGGCGGAAGGTCGCATAGGCTTCACGCAATTGCAGCGGATGTGGCCGATCTTCCGCGTCATAGATGGCAACGAACGCCCCACGCGCGCCGGAGAGCGCATAGGTAAGCGCCTTGGGCTTGGTCCTCGGCAGGGAAGGCGGCACTCTCACGATCTCAATATGCTGTCCGGGATTTAATCTAAGGATGGCGTCGATTGTGGCCCCGTCATCTGCCTCGCAGACGAGCTTGATATCCAGTCGGGATTTCGGCCAGTCGAGCCGCTCCAGCGCGCCGATGAGCTGGCTGACGATGGCGTCCTCACGATAGAGCGCCACCAGAATGGTATAGACCGGCAGATTTCCGTCGGGTTCGAGCGCAGCTGCGGTCGTCGTGTCTTTCTCTCCTGAAGTCTGCATCAGCACAAACAGCCTGAACAGCAGTGTGAAGAAATAAAGCATCGTCAGGGCGACGTGGATGACGGCCATGGCCGTCTGTGTGTGAAACAGCAGCGAGAGCGTAAGCAGGGTGACGACGATACCGCTATAAAAGCCCTGATGACCTTGAAGCGTGATCCTTGCAGAGTACTGCGGCGCGGTGTTGAAGAGTTGCTGGCGAGCCTCACGACAGCGGCGTGTTTCACCCGCCTTCCAGATCGCATCGCGCATGGCATGCGGCGTCGTCACCACGAGCTCGTCCAGAAGATGCGGATGTCGATCCAGCAGGCTTTTCAGTAATTTCATCCGCGCCAGCTCGGGCACGATCAGAAGTGCTGGTTTACCGTTCGCAGGCGTCAGCCGTAGCAAGCGCGGCTCGGCTAGCTGTGTATCGAGACGATGGACATCTGCGACCCGGTCCGGATCGATCTCCGCGACAAAGGGTAACCGCAAAAACCTCGCGAAAGCGCCAAAATAGGCATCCGTCGCGACAAGGCCGCCGGCCAGCAGTTCCGCTTCCAGCGTCGAGCCGTTTTCCAGCGCCAGCCGTTCGCACGCGCTGATATACGGCTTGCCAAATCCCAGCGCCCGAAGGAAGCGCATGTGTCCGGCTTCACCCCGATCAGGAACCGTCTGGGGTGGATTGTCGCCTATGCGGGAAAATGCAATTTTTCGCCCGGCAGGCGTCGTGCGAAACGATTCTCGTGTATAGTGTCGCAAATAATCCATGCACTGCCGCCACCGTCATGGTAACGCCCCACTTCCTGCTGCGGATAGTATAGATGAGAATGACGATTGTAACGCGAAATATAATTCTTGTTTTTACTTTAGTGTTCGCTTTGCAAGTTGTCGGTATTTTCGAAAAGCTTCATGCGGAGGGCCTGTCGGACGGGAACCGCATGCCAGTGCTTTTCGACGCTCAGGAGCGGTTTCCCGGTGGCGACCTTTCCTCCGTCCCCCGCATCAGGTTTTTGATGTCGGTGGATTTTCCGCCCTTCAATTTTACCGATCAGGAAGGCCGGCTTGCGGGTTTCCATGTCGATCTCGTTCGCGAGGTGTGCGCGCAGCTCAAGGTGGAGAGCAAATGTCAGGTACAGGCCTTACCCTTTGACGAGCTGGAGGCGGCTCTGGAGATGGGAGAGGGCGAAGCGGTGATTTCCGGTCTCGCCGTCACGGCCGAGCTGCGCAAGAGCTTCACCTTTTCGCGCCCCTATCTTCTGTTGCCGGCCCGGCTGGCTGTCAACAAGGCGACGAAATTTGCCGGCTCCGGCGCCGACGCACTGTCCGGCAAGAAAGTGGGCGTGGTGACCGGTTCCCGGCACGAACAGATGCTCAAGGCATTTTTTCCCAAGGCGGCGGTTGAGGGTTTTGACGGCTACGAACCCATGTACGGTGCTCTGAAGGCCGGTAAGGTCGACGCCATCTTTGCCGATGCCCTGCGCTTGCCGTTCTGGGTTTCAGGAAGCGCATCCGAAGACTGCTGCGCTCTTTTTGGGGGGCCTTATATGTCGGACAGGTTCCTCGGCGAGGGCCTTTCCATCATGACGGTCGATCCGGATAATGTGCTGGTGCCGGCCTTCGATCAGGCGCTTGCCGCTCTTTCCCGCAACGGCCGGCTCGAAGAGATCTATCGTCGTTATTTTCCCTACGGGCTCTATTAGGAGAGACCCGGACCGACTCGATTCAACTGAATGAGGCGGGCTCTATTTGACCGCAGCGAAAGCCTCTTCGCTCCGCCGCAGCCGTAGAAGCGCCACCCACACAGCTGCCGCTATGGCGGTTTCGACGATGAAATAGCTGCCGATCGTTCCCGAAATGCTGAAAGACCAGGTGAAGAAGGCAACGACGACGGAGCCTATGAGATTGCCGCTGTTCCATATCTTGGCGCGGATATCCTGGCGCCCGGAGGCCCCCAACGCTTCCAGCGCGGTAGCGGCCACCGCCATCGGCAGTACGACCCAGCAAAGCACACGGGTGATGGTGGGAAGCGAAACATATTCGTCGCCAAATAAAAGCGGCAGGAAGGGCGCGATGATGAAGATTGCCAGCGCACTGCCGGTCGCGATAAACAGCGCCGCTTTCAGCACATTATAGGCGCGTTCGATGGTTTTGCTGATACCCTGCAGCGCTGCAGAGGCCGATCCGGGATAGATGAGCCGGTTCAGAGCCTCGACGGAAAGATAGGAGCTGTCGAGAATCCGCCGGGCGATGGAATAGCTGCCCAGTACCTCCGCACTGGCGATGGCTCCAAGGACGAGAATATCGGCATTGCCGCGTACCGCCTTGAACAGGAACTGGGTGGAAAACAGGATGCCGATGCGAATTTCCTCCCGAACGATCCGAAAGACCGGTCGGCCGAGCCTGCCTATTGCCTTGACGGAAATCACGGCTGCAATCGTGTGGGCGGCGAGGTTCCAGAGTGCCCAGGCCTCGACCGTTTCCACCTTGAAGACGAGGCAGGCAACCACGGCGGCAATGGTGCGGGCGACGGCAAACATCACCTCCAGCTTGTTGGCCGAGGCAAAGTCGGAATGGGCGATGAAGCTTTGCGTGGAAAGCGAAATAACCTTCAGGAGAACGAGGTTGGTGAACAGGATCAGGAAAGTGGTGATCAGCGTGTGCAGCAACGTTTCCGACGTCGGGAAAAACACCGGGATCGTCACCATGCCGATGAGCGTCAGGACCACACCCGTCGCCGCGCTGAGGAGATAACTGTGGCCAAGCATGACGGGGAACATGCCGCGATCCTGCGCCACGCGACGAATGAGCGATTCCTGTGAGCCGATACCGCAAATCTGAACGCCCAGATTGGTCACGGCCGTGATCGAAGCGTAAAGCGCGAATTGTTCGACACCCAGATGGCGGGCTAGCAGCGCGAAGGTCAAGAGCTGGGCGGCGCTGGACATCAGCAGCGCGCCTCCGGATGCCATATAGGCCAATCCAAGTCTGACAAGATGGCCGAGCCGCGGCGTGTTCAACGACACCTCATTCTCCGTTTTTTCCGGCATTGCCGGGCGAATTCAAAAGGACTGTCCCTTTTAAAGTCTTACGAACTGAAAGGGCGGCAACCGGGCGGTATTCGACACCGACGACCTGAATGAATGACAGTTTCTCCTGTCTTAGCCCTGTTGAGGTAAGAGAGGGTTAAAGCAATTACACAATAATGATGATAATGACTGTTTATGGTTATTAGGACATCGCCCGGTTCAGAAGGGTTTCGTTGTTCGTTGCAGGGCAGGTCCATGATCCGATTTTCCGTTCCCGAAGCAGGCTACCATGCCGCGTTTTGCTGATACGCGGTCCATTTCTGCGGAAAACAGCAGTGCCATGTCCCTGTCGGGCGGCCGTCGCGACGCGATTTTTTTTGTCGCCACGATGCTTTACATCTGGATTTCGGTCGCGCCCTTTGAAAATCTTGCGGCGCCGCCCGTGCCGCGCGCCGCCGCCAATCAGCTGACCGGTCTGGTGATCGCGCTGATCCTCGGTGTCTTCGCACTGCGCCATCGTCTGACGGGGCTTTTGCTGAGGCCCCGCTTGCCAATCCTGCTGCTCTTTTCCTGGCTCGCGCTTTGTTCGGTCCTTGGTGCGGAGCCCGGCACGTCGTTGCAGCGCCTGATTTTCACGGCGCTCCTGTGTTTTATCACCAGCGTGCTGGTCGTCATGCCGCGCGACAGGCGGCAATTCGACCGGATGATGGCCGTTTTCGCCATTCTCCTGCTGGCGCTTTGTTATCTCGGGGTTATCTTCCTGAGCTCGCGCGCAATCCATCAGCCTTACGATCTCGATGAGAAGGCGCTTGCAGGCGATTGGCGCGGAATATTCAATCATAAGAACGCCGCCGCGCCGGCAATGATCATTCTTTTCATGGTGGGCCTTTATCTGCGCAATGCCTGGTCCACGCTGGGCGGAATAGCGATCACGCTGCTGGCCGGCTTTTTTCTCTGGAAGACCAACGGGAAAACTGCAGCGATGCTTTTGCCCGTCACCATCGCCCTGGTCTGGGTCATGGAGCGGCATGCCGGGCGGACATTGCTGATGATCGGTGGCCTTCTGGCGTTTCTCAATATCGTTGCAATCGGCTCCACCTATTTCCCGAGCATACAGAGCCTCGTCGAAAGCCTGGGCATCGATTCCACGTTCACCGGACGGACGGATATATGGCGCCTGTCTTTCGACACCTTTGCGCAATCGCCGATCTTCGGACAGGGATTCCAGGCCTTCTGGACAAGCGACCGGCTTCTGTCACAGGCCGATATCTCCGAGACTTGGGCGGTCACGGCCTTTCACGCGCATAATGGCTATGTCGAGAGCCTTTTGAATGGCGGACTGCCCGCCTTCGTCCTCACTCTCATATGGCTCGTGATCATCCCCGCAAATGATTTCCGAACAGCGGTGGACAGAGGCACGGATCCCGGCCTGACGCGGCTTTTTGGGCGAATTTGGGTATATGCGCTGCTTTCTTCCTGTCTTGAGAGTAATTTCTTTACCGGAACCGGGCCTATCTGGTCTTCTCTTCTTATTGCGATCTATTGTTTGAGACATCAGGCTTACGACATACTGGAACAGGGACAGTAATTTGCACGGCGGGCCGGGGGGCTAGTATGACGCAGAAAATCGGAACGATCGCAGACCGGGTTAATAACCGGCTGGTGCGGTATTTCCCTGGACCGACGGCGCGGATCGAGACATCCGAACCGATTGTCTCCTTCACATTCGACGATGTTCCGGCGAGCGCCTGGACCAGCGGTGCCCGCATTCTGGAAAACGAGAATGTTCGCGGGACCTTTTATATTTCCGGGGTCTTCATCGACAGGCATGACGAACCGCAGGACATGATTTCCGCTAGGGGCTGTTCGGAACTGGCTACGGCCGGTCATGAGCTCGCCTGCCATACCTATTCCCATCGCAAACTCTCAAGCTTTTCACGGCGAGGGCTGGAAGAGGATCTCGATCGTAATGAAAAGGTGCTGGCCTCGTTCGACGAGAACGGCCACAGGCGGAATTTCTCCACCCCCTTCGGCATGGCTTCGCCACTCATGCAGCCCATGCTGCGACGCAGGTTCAGGACTGCCCGCGGGATCATGCCCGGCATCAACCGCGGCAGCATCGATCCGCATAATCTTGCTGCCGTCGAATTGCGGCCCGATCCGAACTATCTCGATGCCGCTGATCGCTGGCTTGACGACGTCCTGCAAAACGGCGGCTGGCTCGTCATTTTTACCCATGATGTGTCGTCTGCGCCAAGCTTTTACGGTTGCCCGGAAGACAGGTTTCAGGGTTTCGTGCGTAAGGCGGCATCCGGTGGCGCAAAAGTCATGACGGTTGACGCGGCGGTGACGGCACTCGGCCTCTAAGGCACGGCACAGTGCTGCGCGCTTTTAGCCGTCGCGGTGAAAGCGATTATGACGTGTAGGCTATCGGCCTACTGGCTGGCCCATATGATGCGGGCGATCCATTCCACATCGGCCATCTCGAAGCTCCGATTGGGATGCTCAGGATTGAGCGAAAGAAGTTCGATGCTCTTGGGGCTTTGCCGCGCCAGCACCTTGGCCATCACTTCACCGTCACGGCTCTTCAACACCACGCGGTCGCCGCGCCGTACCTGCGCGCCAGGCTCCACGATGAGGATGTCGCCGTCGCGGTAAAGCGGCATCATGCTCTCTCCCTGCACTTCCAGCGCGTAGACTCCCTGTTTGCGTTCGGGAGACGAGGGAAACTCAACCACGTCCCAGCCCTGACCTGCCGGAAAGCCGCCGTCGTCAAAAAAACCGCCGGAACCGGCCTGAGCGAAACCGAGCAGGGGGATGGCACTTTCCGCACCGGCAGGTCGCGTCTGCGCCTTTCCGAAAGCATAACCGAAAAACTGATCCACGCTCGCTCCCGTCGCTTCGAGCACCTTGGAAACGGACTCCGTCGAGGGCCAGCGTTTGCGGCCGTCCGGCCCGAAACGCTTCGACTTATTGAATGAAGTAGGGTCGAGACCGGCACGCTTCGCCAATGCCGAAGGCGTCAGCTGATGGCGTTCGGCAAGCGTATCGATGGCGCTCCAGATCGTCTCATGTGAAAGCATGGTAGAAAGCCCGCAAACGGAGCCGATAGCGGAAAAGCTCCTGTCGTTAACACCTCGAAATCTAGACCATATCCGGTCCGGAGTAAAGTAAGGAAAGGAATAAAATCCTTGCTTACGCCACAAGAGCCGATGTGTTGATCTTGGCGAGCTGGATGACCGCCTGCGTGCGGCTGTCCACCTTGAGCTTCAACAGGATCGCGGAGACATGTGCCTTGATCGTCGCCTCCGAGACATTGAGCTCATAGGCGATCTGCTTGTTCAGCAGGCCTTCTGCCAGCATGCCGAGAACACGGCTCTGCTGCGGCGTCAGCGTTCGCAGCCTGCCGATGAGATCGGCGACATCCGGATCGTGCTCCTTTTCGCCGTGATGGCCGGCCGGTACCCACAGGTCGCCTTCCAGAACCGCGCGGATGCCATCACGGATGTCATCGATGCCGGAGGATTTTGAAATGAAACCGGAAGCGCCGAGTTCGATTGAGCGGCGGACGGTCGTCGCGTCATCCGTCGCCGATACGATGACGATCGGCAGGCTGGAAAACTCTGCGCGCAGCGCCATGAGGCCCGAAAACCCGCTGACCCCTGGCATGGCAAGGTCAAGCAGCATCAGATCCGCATCGTTACGGGCTGCGGCTGCGCGTCTGGCAGCCTCGAAATCACCGGCTTCAATGATGGTCTGGTGTCCGTCGAGGCCGGATACGGCCTGTTTCAGGGCACCGCGAAAAAGTGGATGATCATCTGCAATGATAATGACAAGTTCCGACATTCTGGCCCCCTCCCAAGGGCATTATGCGGTTCTTTTCCAGTTATTGACTCACTCCCTTTGCCGGTGGTCGAAACACGCCCGGCTCCTCCGCCAAAGGTTGCGCCAATCGGTTCCTCTTTACAAGGAAAAGCTTGTGGACAGGCGGTCTTTCAGGCTTTCAGCAATAAAAATACCGTGGAAACTGTGGACAATCCCCTAGCTTTACGGCAAACCGCGATGGTTGGAAAGCCATGGAGAGCGCATGCAGGAAACGCCCGCGATCATCTATAAAATCGTGCCGGAGACGTTGTGGAACGAGGCCAGGGCAAAGGGTGTCTTCGACGGCGCCGCCATCGACCTGACCGATGGCTTCATCCATTTTTCCACGGCCAGGCAGGTGGCGGAAACAGCCGCGCGGCATTTTTCCGGCCAGGCCGATCTGCTGCTGATTGCAGTCGACGGCGCGGCCCTCGGCGACAAGCTGGTCTATGAACCCTCAAGAGGCGGCGATCTTTTCCCTCACCTTTATGGGCCTCTTCCCTTGACCGCCGTGCTCTGGGAGACGCCGCTTGCACTCGATCACGACGGCCAGCACCAGTTTCCGGAGATTTTGTGATGAGCGGATTATTTTCCTCGATCGGCCGCAAGGGCCTGTTCCTGGTCGATCCGGAAAAGGCCCATGGGCTGTCCATTGCGGCCCTGAAAAGCGGCTTCCTGCCCACCTGCATGGTGCCGCACGATCCGCGACTGCAGCAGACCGTGGCGGGCCTCGTCTTCCCCAATCCGCTCGGCATGGCGGCGGGTTACGACAAGAATGCGGAAGTACCGGGACCGCTTCTGAAGCTCGGTTTCGGCTTCACTGAAATCGGCACCGTCACGCCGCGGGCGCAGGCTGGCAACCCGAAGCCGCGTATCTTTCGCCTTGTGGAAGATGAGGGCGTCATTAATCGCCTCGGTTTCAACAATGAAGGCCATGCCGCTGCGCTGGAGCGTCTGAAGCAGGCGCATCTGCGTGGCATTGTCGGCGTCAATATCGGCGCCAACAAGGACAGTGAAGACCGTATCGCCGATTATGTGCAGGGCATCGAGGCGTTTTATTCGGTCGCATCCTATTTCACCGTCAATATTTCGTCCCCCAACACACCCGGTCTCCGCGACCTGCAGGCGCGCGAAAGCCTTGCCGCCCTTCTCTCGGCTGTGCTGGAACGCCGCAGGGCGGAAGCTGAACGTTTCGGCAGACGCATCCCCGTCTTCCTCAAGATCGCGCCCGATCTGACCGAAGAGGGACTGGACGACGTTGCTGAAGAAGCGCTTGCCCATGATCTGGACGGCCTGATCGTTTCCAATACCACCCTCTCACGCGACGGCCTGCGAGCCAGCCCGCACAAGGGTGAGGCGGGTGGCCTTTCCGGCAAGCCTCTCTTCGAGCTCTCCACCACGGTTCTGGCCAAGGTGCGCCGTCGCGTCGGCGTCAATTTGCCGATCATCGGTGTCGGCGGCGTTTCGTCCCCGGAAACGGCTTTGGAAAAGGTAAGGGCAGGTGCGGATCTGGTACAGCTGTACTCCTGCATGGTCTATGAAGGCCCCGGTCTGCCATCTGCCATCGTTAAGGGCCTGTCGAAGCTGGTTGCCCGTGAGGGCGTGGAATCGATCCGTGATCTGCGCGACAGCGCGGTTGACCGCTGGGCGGATCGTAAGCTGGGCTGACAGCGAGCCTGAAAGGTCGAGGCAGCGCTTCCTCAGGGGCTCTCCCTCCTCATCCCTGTGCTTGTCACAGGGATCCAGCCAGCCCAAGAACTTGGGCTGAAAACACTCTCGCCGCCGCGCAGGCGCGCGTCGGCTGGATTCCTGTAACAAGCACAGGAACGAGGGACGAGGGTGGTTTCCCGCCCTTTACCTCAGGCGCAGAGCACCATCGCCCAATAGGGCCGGTTGCGGCTGGTGGCATCGTAGGCGACCGCCACGCCGAGGCCGTTATAAGGCCCAAGCATGTTTTCGAGGTGGTGTTTGGAGCCGATCCAGGCCTTCACCACCCGCTCCACGCTATCCTGACCGGCGGCCACATTCTCCGCCGCAGGAAGCGGCACATTCCCCTCCTTCATTCGGATCAGGAAACTGTCGGTCAGTCCAATCAGATGCGCCATCTTCTGCGCCTTGACCATGCGTCCGGCCTGATAGGCGGCGGCGCTGCTGGCTGCACCATTGATGGAAAGCGGCGAAAGTCCTTTCGAGCGTCGCAGGTCGTTGACCATTGGAAGCGCCGCTGCGGTCTCATCACGGGTGCCTGAAGGTACGCCCTTGTTGGTTGGAACGGAAACGCAGGCGGAAAGAACCGAACCGGCGGAAAGCAGCACGAAACCGCGCCGTGTAAGCGTCTGGAGAGAAGTGTCGGTCATGTCAGCGGCGATAGCTCAGAAGGCGCAGGATGATGAAGACGGGAATGACGATCGTGGCGCCCAGGATCAGATAGTCGCCGATCGCCCCCAGCGCATGGAAACCGCTGCGCCACAGGTCGACGACGAAGTCGCGCGCGCCGTAAATGATGTTCCACGGCGTCAAGCCGAAGATCGCCATCAGAAAGCCGACGAGCAGTGAAACCACGAGCAGCTTCACCACTGTTCGGGCCACTGTGTCGCCCAGCAATTTGTTGACCTCACCGGCCATCAGCAAGTCTCCTGTTTTGTCCTGACATATGAAACGGACCACATCGATGCAAGTTTTTGCGCACTATATCGCGCATATCAGCCAATTCCACGAGTGCGCCATGAAATAGGACTTGAGTTTTTTTATGGCTTGATAAATGACAGCGCGCATCTTCTCAGGAATCTTGAATGGCCCCAAACCAGTTTTCTTCCGGTGACGTCATTGCCGACCGCCGGGCGGACTATGCCCGCATGTTGGCGGAGGGCGGTGATTATCCCGCCGCCGCCGAACTCATGGAACAGGCGCTGGAACTAGCGCCACGGTGGACGGCGGGCTGGTTTCGCTTCGGGGAATATCACGAAAAGGCGGGGGAAACGGAAAAGGCCGTGGCGGCTTACGAAAAGGTCGCCGAGATGGATGAGGAAGGGCTGTTTGCAGCCGAACTGAAGCTTGCGGTTCTCGGCGCCGCAGAAACACCGGAACAGCCGCCGAGCCGTTATGTGGAAGGGCTGTTCGACGATTATGCCGACCGTTTCGAAACTTCGCTGGTCGAAAAGCTCGATTACAGCGTGCCGCAGAAACTGGCGGAACTGATCGAGAAGGCGGCGGATGGCGGGGTGTTCGACACTGTCGTCGACATCGGCTGCGGCACGGGACTCCTCGGCGTTGAAATCAGAGCCTTCGCAAAGCGGCTGGAAGGTTTCGATATTTCACAGAACATGCTTGCCAAGGCGGAGGAAAAAGATCTCTACGATCACCTCGGCCAGGCCGATCTTTCCCTCGAAGCTGAAACTTCGGGGCTCTTCACCACGACCCTGGCGCCGAAGCGCGCCAATCTCGTCGCCGCCGCCGATGTGATGATGTATCTCGGCAGTCTCGAAGCCGTCATGCACCTCGTTTCCGCCCTGTTGGCGCCCTCCGGCTTCTTTGCCTTTTCGGTGGAGGATGCGGCAGGGGAGGATGGTTTCGTTCTGCGGGAATCCCTTCGTTACGCCCATTCGAAAGCCTATGTCAGCGGTCTTCTGGAACGGGCGGGTTTTGATCTCATGGAAATTCGCAAGACCACCATTCGCAAGGATGCCGGAAAACCTCTTTCCGGCATTCTTTTTCTTGCCCGCGCCAAGGTCTGAACATCTCATTTCTTTCCATTTTCTCGATAGGTCAGCCTTCCTTACGTATCCATCTTGATCGGGTTCGTTTTGCAGTGCAAAATATGAAGAAACCGAGGGCAAAGCTTGAGAACGAGAAGCGTTTACGGCATGTGGAGTTCCGATCCGGCCAGACACGCGCCGGTGGAAGACGTGCAGGGCATCGTCACCGGCGCCATTGTCTCGGCGCTCGGCTTTTATCTGCTGAACAAGGTCGGCCTTTTGACGGGCGGGACCGCCGGTGTCGCCTTTCTCCTGCATTATGCCTTCGGCATCAGCTTCGGGCTGCTGTTCTTCCTCGTCAATCTGCCATTCTATTACCTATCCTTCCGTCGGCTCGGCCTTGCCTTTTCCTTCAAGACATTCATCGCCATCGGCCTTGTTTCGGTGCTGACGGAAGTGGAAGCGCGCTGGATGGTGATCGACAGCATCAATCCGCTGTGGGCGGCGCTGCTCGGTGGTCTGCTGCTGGGTTACGGATTGCTGGCGCTTTATCGCCACCGCGCCAGCCTTGGCGGCATCGGCATTCTGGCCATCTATATTCAGGATCGCTTTGGCATCCGCGCCGGCCTGATCCAGCTCGCCTTCGATGCCTTCGTCATGCTCTGTGCTTTCCTCGTCATCGATCCGGTCACGGTTGTCTATTCGATCGTCGGCGCCTTTGTCCTCAACATGTTTCTGGCCATCAATCACCGTTCGGACAGATATATCGTCGTGCGCTGAGCGACGGTGGTTGAAATCTCCCGCACTTCAGCGCAATAGCTCGGCAGGGCTTGGTATTCAGGGGACAAGGCATGGACGATACGAGCGCGCGAAGGCGTCTTAATCTTTGGGCCTCCGCGCCGGATCGTCATTCGCTGCTGGAAGACGCGCAGGGCGTTCTTGCGGGCAGCATGCTGGTATCGCTCGGCGTCACGCTGTTTTCCGCAGCGGGTCTTTTGACGGGTGGCACGGTTGGTCTGGCGTTCCTCGTGCATTACGGCACCGACCTCAGCTTCGGTACGGTCTTCTTCCTCGTCAATCTGCCGTTTTATTATCTCGCCTTCCGCCGCCTCGGCCTCGCCTTCACGGTCAAGACCTTCTGCGCCATCGCTCTGACAGCGCTGCTGTCGGAATATATGCCCGGCTTTTTCGCCTTTCAGAGCATCAATCCGGTTGCCGCAGCACTTTTCGGCGGATTGACGGTTGCGGCGGGCATGCTGGCGCTGTTTCGTCATCGCACCAGCCTCGGCGGTTTCGGCATTCTGGCGCTTTATCTGCAGGATCGTTTCGGCTGGCGCGCCGGCCTCGTGCAGCTCGCCTTTGACGGCATGGTGCTGGCCTGCTCATTCTTCGTTGCCACACCTTTTGTCATTATCTGCTCCGTTCTCGGAGCACTGGTTATGAACCTCACGCTTGCTATCAATCACAGGAACGACCGCTACATTGCCATGTAGCGGCCGCCGGTCGCGGGTTTGCGAGGTCAGGCCGCCTTCGCAGCCGCATCAACCGGATGCTGCGAGCGGAAACCGACGGCAATACGGTTCCAGGTGTTGATGGCGCCGATGGCCACCGTAATCTTCGCGATTTCCTCATCGGAGAAATGTGCTTTCAGCGCTTCGAAGGCATCGTCCGGAGCCCCGGTCTCAGCAATCTTCGTCACCGCATCCACCCAGCCGAGCAATGCGCGTTCCTGCTGTGTATAAACGGGAGATTCCCGCCACACGCTCATCAGGTTGATCCATTGTTCGGAAAGCCCGTCATGGCGGCTTTCCTTTACATGCATATCCACGCAGAAGGCGCAGCCATTGATGATCGAGGCACGCAGCTTGATGAGGTGAACGAAACGGCGTTCAAGTCCGCTGCCCTGAACGTAATTTTCAAGCGCCATGACGGCCCTGAAGGCTTCGGGGGATGCTTTGGCGTAGTTGATACGGGTTTTCATGGGTCTCTCCGTTGGTTGGGTCAGTTTGAAGTCATGCGTCATCAGTCCGGAAAGCGACGAAGCCCTCCAGCGTAGATCGGTTTTTCTTCGGAGCCTGTTTTCCAGTCTCAGCGCGCTGCTGTCTTGCGCTCGTTCAACTCCAGGAAGGCACAGCCACGCGCAGCAATTCCACCATCGTCAGTGGCGGCAAGATCGCCCAGAATATCGGCAATGGTGGTTTTGGCGAGTTCGGCCCTATAGACCTTCTCTGCCTTCAACATCGCTGCATTGATACCACAGGGCTTGGTGAAATACCGGCCCGGCAATGGGTTTGGTCCGCGTTGCCGGATTTCCGCGCAACGGAAAGCCGGCTGCGGCCCTTCAACGGCCAGAACGATGTCCAGCAGGGTGATCTTGTCAGTCGGTCGCGCCAGACGATAGCCGCCCTTCGGCCCCGGCACCGTGGCAACTATTCCCGCGCTGGACAATGATTGCAGGTGCTTCAGAAGATAGCTGGTGGAAACGCCGTGGAATTCCGCGAGCGCGGCCGCGGACAACACGCCGCCTTCGGAAAGTCCCGCCAGCATTCCCACGCTGTGAATGGCCTGTTCAACGCCGTCCCCGAGTTTCATCGGTCTTTTCCATGTCCTGTTGCTGCGCTATCATGGACATTATTTATCCATGATTATGTTTTCCTGTCAAGCGGCCCTGTTCCGCCCTTCTTTTTCTCAGGTTTTTCACTACGTTAAAGGCGTGAAACACACCGAGTCCCCCATTTCCGGCATAGATGTCGGCACCTTGCCCCTTTCATTCCAGAAATGGTTTGTCGAAAAAGGGTGGTCTCCGCGCGCCCATCAGCTGGAGCTTATGGCGCGGGCACGGGGCGGCGAGAACATGTTGCTGATCGCGCCCACCGGTGCTGGCAAGACGTTGGGCGGCTTCATGGCCTCGCTCACCGATCTGACAGAGCGGGGCAAGATACCGCCTGGCTCCGGCTTTGTCGGCGTGCACACCCTCTACATCTCACCGCTGAAGGCGCTTGCAGTCGATATCGAGCGTAATCTCACCAAGCCCGTTTCCGAAATGGGTCTGCCGATTGTCATCGAAACCCGCACCGGCGATACACCCCAGGCGAAACGCCAGCGCCAGAAGGTGCGCCCGCCGGATATCCTGCTGACCACACCGGAACAGGTCTCGCTGCTGCTCGCCAACAAGGAGGCCGAGCGCTTTTTCCGCGACCTGAAATATGTGGTGCTGGATGAGCTGCATTCGCTCGTCACCTCCAAACGCGGCCATCTGCTGTCGCTGGCGCTCGCCCGCGTGCGCCGGCATGCGCCCGATGTCCGTTTCATCGGCCTTTCGGCCACGGTGGCGGAGCCGATGGATTTGCGCCGTTATCTTGCACCGCAGGGGCAGGGGAAGCCGCCCGCCGGCTTGATAACCGTCGAAGGCGGTGCAAAGCCGGATATTTCCATCTTGCACACGGAAGAACGCATCCCATGGTCCGGCCATTCAGCGCGTTATGCCGGAAAGGACTTATACGAAGCGTTGAAGCAACATCAGACGACGCTGGTGTTTGTCAACACACGCTCGCAGGCGGAAAGGGTCTTTCAGGAGCTCTGGACGATCAATGACGACAATTTGCCGATCGCACTGCATCACGGCTCGCTGGATGCCGGGCAGCGCCGCAGGGTGGAAGCGGCCATGGCGGAAAACAGGTTACGTGCCGTTGTTGCCACCTCCACCCTCGATCTCGGCATAGACTGGGGTGACGTTGACCTTGTCGTGCATGTCGGCGCGCCGAAGGGCGCTAGCCGCCTCGCTCAGCGTATCGGCCGTGCCAACCACCGCATGGATGAGCCATCAAAGGCGATCCTCGTTCCCGCCAACCGCTTCGAGGTGATGGAATGCCGGGCAGCGCTGGATGCCAACTATATCGGCGCGCAGGATACGCCGCCGATCGCCGAAGGCGCGCTTGATGTTCTCGCCCAGCACGTACTCGGCATGGCCTGTGCCGAGCCTTTCGATGCGGATGAACTTTATCGCGAAGTCACCAGCGCCTCGCCCTATGCCGACCTGCCGCGTGCCACCTTCGATCGGGTGGTGGGTTTTACTGCCACCGGCGGCTACGCGCTGCGCACCTATGAACGTTATGCCCGCATCCGCCAGATGAAGGACGGTCGCTGGCGCGTGTCCAATCCGGCGGTAGCGCAGCAATATCGCCTCAACCTCGGCACCATCGTCGAGGCGGCGGAACTCAATGTCCGCATGGTCAAGCGCAATGCCAAGGGCACGGTCGGTCGCGGTGGCATGTCGCTCGGCAAGGTCGAGGAATATTTCCTAGAGCAGCTGGTGCAGGGCGATACTTTTCTCTTTGCCGGCAAGGTGCTGCGGTTCGAGGGCATCAGGGAGAATGAATGCCTGGTCTCACAGGCCTTTTCCATGGATCCGAAGATACCCTCCTATGCCGGTGGCAAATTTCCGCTTTCCACCTACCTGGCAGATCAAGTGCGCTCCATGCTGGCAGACCCGACACGGTGGCATGCCCTGCCGGATCAGGTTCGCGACTGGCTGGCAATCCAGAAGGAGAAGTCGGTCATTCCCAAGCGCGACGAGCTACTGGTGGAGACCTTCCCCTTCCGTAAGCGCTTCTTCATGGTCATGTATCCCTTCGAGGGACGGCTGGCGCATCAGACACTCGGTATGCTTCTGACGAGACGGCTGGAACGGGCCGGAGCAAAACCGATGGGTTTTGTCGCCACCGATTATTCGCTGGCCATCTGGGCCATGGAGGATATCGGCATGCGGCTGAAATCCCGCCGCCTGTCGCTGGCCGACCTTCTCGATGAGGACATGCTTGGCGACGATCTGGAAGCATGGCTGGACGAATCCTTCATGCTGAAACGTACCTTCCGCAACTGCGCCATCATTTCCGGCCTCATTGAGCGCCGCCATCCGGGCAAGGAAAAGACCGGACGGCAGGTCACGGTCTCCGCCGATCTTATTTATGACGTTCTTCGCAGCCATGAGCCGGATCATATCCTGCTGGAAGCGACGCGACGCGATGCCGCAGCAGGACTTTTGGATATTGGCCGTCTTGGCGATATGCTGAAGCGAATCAAGGGACACACCACGCATCGCGCGCTGGAGCACGTTTCACCCCTCGCCGTTCCGGTCATGCTGGAAATCGGCCGGGAGACGGTGGCGGGCGAAGCGATGGACGATGTGCTGGCGGAAGCCGCTGATGAGCTGATCGCCGAGGCCATGTCCTGAGATATGCCCATGTGCTGAAGTATGCATTGAAGGAACAACGATAAAAGTGCTGAGCCGGCTGACATTGAGCGACAGGTTTTCCAACGGCTTCGAATGCCTGGGCAGCGAGACCGCCATCAACGGCGTTTCCGCCTGGTGCGACCCTTTGGGTGGGCTCTACCTGCCCGACCTGTCGCTGCTCGTCGTTTCCGACCTGCATCTGGAAAAGGGTGCGGCTTTTGCAAGGCGTGGACGCATGCTGCCGCCCTATGACACCATCGCCACCCTCAAGATACTGTCTTCCCTCGTCAGCCGCTACGATCCGAAGATCGTCGTCAGCCTCGGCGACAATTTTCATGATCGCGTCGGCTCCCAGCACCTGCCGCTGCCGTTGCGCGAACTGATCCGCGAGATGGCCCGCGGTCGCGAATGGATATGGATCAACGGCAACCACGACCCCGATGGCACGGTCGATCTGCCGGGTTCTTCGGTGGATGAGATGTTTTACGGCAATCTCGTTTTCCGCCACGAGCCTAAGCCGGGCGATGCGGCCGGTGAAATCGCCGGTCACCTGCACCCCTCCGCCACTGTGCGACGCCGCGAGAAGACGGTGCGGCGGCCTTGTTTCGCCACCGATGGTTCGCGTCTGTTGATGCCGGCATTCGGGGTGTTGAGCGGCGGGCTGGATTTGCGCCACAAGGCAATGCGCGGCCTGTTCGATCATGCCGCTCTCGTCGCGCATCTGATGGGGAGAGATCGCATCTACTCGGTGCGGTTTTCCAGTCTGCTCGGCTGAGATTTTAGCGCAGCCTATTGGCGGTAGACCAATACCGGTATCTTCGAATTCTTCAGCACCTTGGCGGTGACACTGCCGAGCAGCATCTCGACGAAACTCCTGCGCCGGTGCGAGGCCATGGCGATGAGGTCGCAGCCGGTCTTGTCGGCTATTTCAATGATCGCCTCGTCCGGCCGCCCCGCCCGCGCCAGCAGGGCCTCGCAATCCAGCCCCATGGCGGTGGCATGCGCCTGCGTATCGCGAAGCAGATGCTCCGCCTCTTCGCAACGGTGGAATTCCTCTTCGGCAATGGCGGCAATGTCCTCGACATCGCTGGCAATCACATGAAAGGGTTCCGATACCGTCACCACGGTCACCTTTGCGCCTGCCTCCTTGGCGAGAGCGAACCCTTGGTCGATTGCGATCTGCGCCAGCGGCGAGCCATCGGTGGGAATGAGAATGTGCTTGAACATGACATTTCTCCTTTTCATCCCCGTTACAACCGCACTTGCCGCCATCAGCTGCGTGCGTTTGTAACGCCTTGAATTTTACAGCAAACCCCGGAAGGAAGCGAATGCTATCTTTGCCCGTGCGGGTGGCAGACGCTCTCTTTTGCGCGATTGAAAACGCTCAGTCCTTGCGGAAGATGATGCTGGCGCCCCAGCCGGTGACGACGGCGAGCAGAACGCAAAGCGCGCCGTAAGCAAGCGGCGTCTGGTGCGCGGCATCGGTGATCGCCTGTTCCATGCCGGTCTTGACGACGCGCAGTTTTAATTCGCGCTGGGCGATGAATTTGCCGCTCTTGAAGAGATAGGCGCGCGCCGTGTGCACCCCGTTCGGCACGTTGGCGGGCAGGCGCAAGGTCGCCCAAAACAGGCCCGTGCGTTCCAGCCGCACCCCGGTCGTATCATTGCGGTAGATGCCGCTCGAAAGCTTGAGCCGACGATAGGCCTCCTGAAAATCGAAGACATTGTCGGGCACGCCCGAAAAGACAGCGCTTTTGAGCGACAGATGGTCGACGCCGAGCCCCATGGCGCGCAGCGTTCCGGGGGAGGCGACATCGCTGATATTGCGGGTGCTGGCCATGGAGTAGGATTCCGGCAGCGGCGTAAAGGTGATGGCGCTGGTATTGATCCAGATGCCTGCCACACGCTCCTTCTTGCGCACGGTCATGTAGTCGCTCGGCCCTTCCAGAGTCACCACGATATCATATTGCCCGATGGCCAGTAGCAGCTGGTCGGTATTGTTGAGTGCGCCGAAGAGGGTGAAATCCGCCCCGCGAAAATCCGAGGCTATCGGAATTTCCGTCGTCGAAGCGCCGATTTCGATGTTTTCCTGCAGGGGGCGCTGCTGCGGACCCGGCGGCAGCGCAAGCGGCGGCGTCTGGGCGGAAGCAGTTTGCCCGAAGGCAAGACAGGAGAGCAGGGCAAGGGCGGCAAGCAACAAATGGCGGGTCAATAACCTAACCCCCCAACGGCGACCGAAAACAGGTCTTCCGGCCGCACCACCAGCGATACCGCAAGGCGAAGGGCGACGGCGAGGACAAGAAGCGCCAGCAGCGCACGCAGCTGTTCGCCGCGCAGTTTCTGGCCGACGCGTACACCATATTGCGCGCCGATGACGCCAGCCACCATCAGGATGAAGGCCAGCACCACATCGACGGAGTAGTTGGTCGCTGCCTGTACGACGGTCGTGTATGCGGTGACGAAAATGATCTGGAACAGTGAGGTGCCGACAACCACACTGGTGGGAATGCGTAACAGATAGATCATCGCCGGCACCATGATGAAACCGCCGCCCACACCCATGATGGAGGTGAGTATGCCGATGCCGAAACCGAGCGTGACGACTGGAATGATGCTGAGATAGATCTTCGATTTCTTGAACCGCATTTTCAGCGGCAGGCGGTGTACCCAGTTGTGGTGTCCCGGCCGGCGCAGCGTCACCGTTTCGTTGCGGGCGGCGCGGCGAAGTGCCGAAATGCTTTCCTTCAGCATCAACCCGCCTACGGTGCCGAGCAGGATGACGTAGAGCAGCGAAACGATGAGATCGAGCTGGCCGATGCTGCGCAGGAAGGAGAATATCCACACGCCGACCGTCGCCCCCAGGAGGCCGCCGACGAGCAGAACGCTGCCGAGCTTGACGTCGAGGGTTCCACGCCGGAAATGGGTGATCGAGCCTGAAACGGAGGAGGCCACCACCTGGTTGGCGCCCGTCGCCACGGCCACGACTGGGGGAATATTGTAGAAAATCAGCAGCGGGGTGATCAGAAAGCCACCGCCCACACCGAACATGCCGGACAAAAAACCGACGGCCGCGCCCATGCCGAGAATGATGAAAATATTCACCGACAGTTCTGCGATCGGCAGATAGACAGTCACGGCTCGGACCTCGGGCAAATGGTTCCGGGCGGCATGGCTTGTCCGGTGAGGGGGCCTTGCCGCGATTTACACTTTCTGTCTGAAAAGACCGGGCATGCCCAGCCTTCATCCGTCATGCCCGCGAGGGCCTAACCTGTCAACATTCAACGGTAAATACGTTGATAATTTGGAAAGATAGAGGTCTGGCGAAGGCAGCCGCCCACATTCCTGTCAGGCGTTGCAAAAAAGCGGCCGGGGGCCGCTTTTTGGGTTTCAGAACCATTATTTATTGCGGGCGAGAAGCGCTGTCACCAGTTCGTTGGTAATGCGCCCGTCCGGGGTCTGGCCCACGGATTTCTGAAAGTCCTTGATGGCCGTCACGGTGTTCTTGCCGAGCTTGCCGTCCGGCTGCCCGGCATCGAAGCCGTTCTTGTTGAGGATCGCCTGAATGTTGCGGATCGCCTTTTCCATGTCCACGGAGGCGGTTTTCACGCCTTCCTTGCCAGCCCACTCTTCCGGCGGGTTGACGCTGTTGGCATCTTCCGAAAGCGGCTTGACCTTCCACGCCTCCACCTTGGCCTTGGCGCTCTGGAGCTGCTGCGGGTTCAAGGCCCCCGCCACTTCGTCGCGCTTTTGGGCGGCATCGGCATCGCCATCCTTGGCGGCAATGGCGAACCACTTGTAGGATTCCTCGATATCCTGTTTCACGCCGCTGCCGCGGGCATAAAGAATGGCGAGGTTGAACTGGCTGTCGCGGACGCCGAGTTCGGAGGCCTTGATGAACCACTGCGCGGCGGCAGCAAAATCCGGCTGGCCAGCCGCGTCGGAAGCGAGCAGGACGGCGAGATTGTGCATGGCCCCCGCATTGCCCTGTTCGGCGGCCAGCGTGTAATAGCGCTTGGCTTCCGGAAGGTTGCGTTCGACGCCGTTCGCCTTCTCGTAGAGATTGGCGAGACGATATTGCGCGGGCGCAAGACCGCGATCGGCAGCCAGCTTGTACCACTTCGCGGCTTCGGCACGGTCGGCGGCAACGCCGCGACCGTCGGTGTAGCGGGCTGCGATTTCGAAAAGCGCCTGCGTGTCGCCCTTGGCGGCGGCTTCAGCAAGCGATGCGGGCTCTATCCCGGCGGGAACGACGATGGCGCCGTCGGCGGGAGCGGCCGTGACGACGGCCTCAGCCGGTTTCGGCGGTTCCGCCTGCGCGACGGTGCCGGATTTTGCGGGATCCACGGCGGGAACATCGGCGACCGGCGGCTCCGCGGGTAGCGGCGCACCGCCAATGGTCCGGTGGTCAATGGTATTCTGTGCCGGAGCGGAGTTCTCGATGCTATCGGCCGGGGCTGCCTGCTCGGATTCGATCGCGAGGTCAGACGGTATGGTGACGGCCTTGTCGCCGGTTTCGGGAAGGGCGGAAACCGGTGCATTGTCCATCTTCTGTTCAATCACCGGCGCCGGCGCTTCCGTGCCGCTGATCAGTGTCTTGACGAGGGGCATGGCCATCATCGCCAGAAGGATCGCGCCGATACCGAGCAGCAGCGGCCGGCGATAACGCGAAAGAGCCGAAGTTTCGGTCTTTCTTTTCTTTTTGCCGGTTTCAAGCTTTTCCGGCGCTGTTTCCATCGCGGCGGCCTGCGCGGCACGGCGGGCGGCGGCGATAAAGTCCGTCCGTCCTTCCGCGTCCACGGCCTTGCCGGTGGCGGCCACCTGGCTGGCGCGCACGCGTTCCAGGATTTTCTTGATATCAGGCGCGCCCGAACCGGGCTCCAGGAGTTCGTTCTCCTGACCGGCCGGCAGAACGTCGATCGGATCAAGCGACGGGGCAGGCTCAACCTGGGTGCGGGCGGAAGAGGCCGATACGGGTTCTTCCTTGGTCTTTGCGGGCTTCGCCGTGCTTGTTTTGAAGCGCTTCGTCAGCCCGGCGAGCAGGCTCGTTTTCTCTGCTTTTGCGGGCTTGGCGGCAGCGGGCGGCACGATGGCGGTCGCGTCATTGTCGCTGACATCCTCGAGAATGGCCTGCTCTTCGGCTATATAGCCCTCTTCCGGGAATATGGCGGCCGGCATCGCGACGTCGTCGCGGCCTGCGGCAACAGCCTGCTGTGCAACGTGACGGGTGAGCTCTTCGCGGTAGGACGGTCCGTTGTCGAGATTATCCAGGCGGCCGGCAATCTGCACCAGCGTTTCGTGCAGTGCTTCGAAGGTGCGGTGCGTGCGCTCTTCGGTGTTGCGGCTCAGCGCTTCAAGGTTGCGCAAATCGGCCGCAAGGTCGGTCAGCATCGACATGTCGGCGATGTTCGCGCCGGCCGAGAGGTTGTTGCGGGTATAGGCGTCGAGAACGGCCTCGGCTGCCTGCCGGGCCGCTTCGATGATATATTCGTCGTTCGAAGCCATATAGTCTTCGATCGCCGCCATGCGCGCATCGAGTTCAGGCGACATGCCTGCGGCCTGCATCTGAACCGGCTGGCTGATCAGCGTCGAGAGATGGGCGATCTGGTTTTCAAGGCTCGCCAGCGCATGGCTGTCAGCGGGGGCGGCATGGGCGGTCTCATCCAGTCGCGCGGCGATAGTGCCAAGCCGCTCTTCCAGGCGCGAAAAGGCGCTTTCACTGAGGCCCGATGCCAGCTGCGGCTGGCTATAGCCATAATCGAGCTCCTCGATCTGCCGAGAGAGCGTGTCGAGCCGTTCGGCCAGACCCTCATTGACGGTGCCGTGGTCGAGCGCATCGATCTTGCGGGAAATGTCGCTGAGGAAAGACGTCAGCTCCGCCTGTTGCGAAGGGCGCTGCGACCGTTCCAGAAGCAGTGAAAGCTGGTCCAGTCGCTCATGCAGTTGCGCTGCATCGCGCGCGGTGCTCAGCTCATCGATCTTGCCGGCCAGCGCTTCAAGGCGCGCGGTAAGATCAACGGAGGGTTCCGGTTTTGCAGCGGCGAGGCGGTTGATATCACCGAGCTGTTCGGCGAGGCCGTTCAGGCGGTTTTCCAGTCGCTGGGCGAGCGCATTGTCGGTTGCCTGCGCATTGGGGCGTGTGCCGGTCGCCGCAATGGCGCGGCTGATTTCGTCCAGCCGCTGATCGAGACCGGAAAACTGTTCGCTGAAGACCGCTTCATTCGGCTGCATGTGCTTGCCGAGCTGCTCGACCGCGCTGGCGATCGCGATCAGCTTCTCCTCGAGCACGCGAACGGCCGGATTGTTGCTCATGCCGCCGAGCTGCGTCTTGATGTCATCGAGACGATAGGCGAGGGAGACGATTTCATCCTGAAGGGCGCCGGCATCGAAACCACGCAGCGTGTCTTCCACAGTGTTCCAGCGGCTTTCGATCCGATGGACGCTGTCTTCGCGCGCCAGCTGGTCAATGGTGAGGCGTAGGTCCTCGAATTCGTTGCGCAGCGCATAGACATCCGGAGATGCCAGATTGCCGAGCTGGTCGATGCTTCCGGCAAGCCGTGCGATGTCATCGCGCAGATCGCCGATGAATTGCTGGTCTTCCGCCGCGGCGCGAATATTGCGGATTTCCGCGCGCAGTCCCTGCGCTTCCCGCGCAACGCCCTCGGCAATATCGTGCTTCAATTCGTGGCGGAGGTTGACGAGTGCCTGCGCGATTTCCTGCAGGGCCGCGTCATTGCGTGGCTCCTGATAGGGCGGGATGGCGCGTGCGCGTGGTGCGGCCTGAGGAGCCGGCTGGGGCTCCCTCTGCCGATATTCCGGCGCGAGCGGCCGTGTGATCGTGCGTTCCGGGCGGGCGGCAGGTTCCTGCGGGCGCTGGAAGCTGGTCTCCAGCAGACGCTGGCGCTGGCGTATTTCGTTGACGGGATCAAGTTGCGGTGGCGTCACGCTTGTGCGTGGCTCGCGTGCTGCGGCATAGGTTTCGCTCTTCGTTTCCGGCATGGCGCCAGCGGCCCGCTGGTCGCGAGGAAACTTCTGGCTCATCAACCCTTCGATGCGGGCTTCAAGGCCTTCAATGGTGCGATTGAGAGCATCAAGAGACGACCTGTCGCTTGGCTGTTGGGTTTTCGATCGCAATCCGTTCATCTTTTCGCTCGCTTCGCTTCCGCCCGCCGTGCCCGGTTATCTGTCGCGACGTTGCCTGTTTGGACACGCCGTCGCCGCAACATGCAGCAATTCTAGAGCCGGTATTTGCCCCCGTGGAGGAAAATGCGCCGATGAACGAAGCAGTTACCTCCATCGGGAGAATTCACGAAACGTGGTAAAGAAGTGGTTAACCAAGGTCGGAATTTTTTAACTTTTGCGATGCAGGCCGAGCCCCGGGGCGGTGCGGAGGGAAATTGCGCAAAAAGGGAGAGCGATAACCCCATGGAATTTATTTGACGTTTACGCGCACGTCAAATATTGTCACTCGATATCTGCCGGATTATCTCCGGCGCCCACGATGCGGAGGAACATCGGTAATGCCTGTTTACAAGGCCCCAGTTAAGGACACGCTTTTTATCCTGAATGACGTTCTCGGCCTGGAGCGGTATAACAACCTGCCCGGCTTCGAGGATGCGACGCCCGACATGATCGAGGCAATCACCGGCGAAGCGGCAAAGCTTGCCGAGGAACGGCTTTTCCCACTCAATCTTTCCGGTGACCAGCAGGGTTGCGAGCGCGCCGATGACGGTTCTGTCTCCGTGCCCGATGGTTTCAAGGAAGCCTATGACGCCTATTGCGAAGGCGGCTGGATCGGCCTTGCCGTTCCCCAGGAATTTGGCGGGCAGGGCCTGCCCTATACGCTGCATGCGGCGATCGGCGAATATATGTCTTCCGCCAACCTGTCGCTGATGATGTATCCCGGCCTGACGCAGGGCGCGATTGCCGCCGTTCTCGTTCACGGTACTCCGGAGCAGAAGCAGACCTATCTGCCGAAAATGGTCCAAGGTATCTGGTCCGGCACCATGAACCTTACCGAACCCCATTGCGGCACCGATCTCGGTCTCCTGCGCACCAAGGCGGTGCCGCAGGGAGATGGCACTTACAAGATTTCCGGCCAGAAGATCTTCATCTCGGCTGGTGAACATTCCATGACCGATAATATCGTCCATCTGGTGCTCGCCCGCATCGAGGGCGCACCTGAAGGCACGAAGGGTATTTCGCTTTTCATCGTGCCGAAATTCCTGGTCAGGCAAGACGGCACGCCCGGCGAGCGCAACGGCGTCACCTGTGGTGCGATCGAGCACAAGATGGGTATTCACGGCAACGCCACCTGCGTCATGAATTACGATGATGCGACGGGTTATCTGCTTGGTGCGGAAAACAAGGGCCTTTCGGCCATGTTCGTGATGATGAACGAGGCGCGCCTCGGCGTCGGCCTGCAGGGGCTTTCCGTGGGCGAAATCGCCTATCAGAATGCGGTGGAATATGCCCGTGAGCGTATTCAGGGCCGTTCGCTTTCCGGCGCGAAATTCCCGGACAAGAAGGCCGATCCGATCATCGTGCACCCGGATATCCGCCGCACGCTGATGACCATCAAGGCCTATAACGAGGCTGGCCGCGCTTTCCTTTTGTGGACAGCGCTGCAATCGGACATCGCCCACCGCTCGACCGATGAGAAGGAGCGGCAGGCGGCAGACGACCTGCTCGGTCTCGTCACGCCGATCCTCAAGGGCGTTTTGACGGACAAGGGCTTCGACCACGCCGTGATGGCGCAGCAGGTCTTTGGCGGTCACGGCTACATCGAAGAACATGGTATGAGCCAATATGTCCGCGATGCGCGCATCACCATGATCTATGAGGGTGCGAACGGTATCCAGGCGCTCGATCTGGTCGGCCGCAAGCTCGGCATGAATGGCGGCCGCGCCGTCATGGCGCTGTTCAAGGAAATTGGCGATTTCTGCGAGGAGAACCGCGGCAACGAAAAGCTCAGCCTCTACACCAAGGGTTTGAAGAAGGGCTTGAACGACCTTCAGGCCGCAACCATGTGGTTCATGCAGAACGCCATGGCAAAGCCCGACAATGCCGGTGCCGGCTCGACCGACTACATGCATCTCTTCGGCATCGTGGTGCTGGGTTACATGCAGGCGCGCATGGCGAAAGCCGCCAGCGAAGCGCTTGCGGCAGGCAGCGCCTCGGATGAGGATTACCTCAAGACCAAGCTTGTCACGGCGAAGTTTTACATGGAGCGCATCATGCCGGAAACGGCGCTGCGCAAGGCCCGCATCGAAACCGGTGCGGACACCATGATGGAACTGGCCGCGGAAGCATTCTGAGACATCTGGCGTTTCTGACGCCACAGGGAGAGAGTTATGACCGACGTATTTATCTACGACCATGTCCGCACCCCGCGCGGACGCGGCAAGAAGGATGGCAGCCTGCATGAGGTGCCGTCCGTTCGCCTTGCCGCCAAGACGCTGGAAGCCATCCGCGACCGCAACGGGCTCGACACTTCCGCTGTCGATGACATCATCATGGGCTGTGTCGATCCTGTCATGGATGCCGGCGCCGTCATCCCCAAGGCCGCCGCCTTCGAGGCCGGTTACTCCAACAAGGCGCCGGGTATGCAGATCTCGCGCTTCTGCGCCTCCGGTCTCGATGCCATCAACTTCGCAGCCGGCAAGGTCAAGGCCGGTTCGGACGATATCGTCATCGCCGGCGGTGTCGAAAGCATGTCGCGCGTCGGTATGGGCATGTCGGGCGGCGCCTGGTACATGGACCCCTCGGTCAACTTTCCGGCCTTCTTCATGCCGCAGGGCGTGTCGGCCGATCTGATCGCCACGAAATACGGTTTTTCCCGTGACGATGTCGATGCCTATGCCGTCGAAAGCCAGAAGCGCGCCGCGCATGCCTGGGAAAAGGGCTATTTCAACAAATCGGTCATTCCGGTGAAGGACCAGAACGGCCTGACGATCCTTGACCGCGACGAGCACATGCGCCCCGGCACCGATATGCAGGCGCTGGCTTCGCTCAACCCGTCCTTCCAGATGCCCGGCGAAATGGGCGGGTTCGAAGCTGTCGGCATCATGGCGCATCCGGAAGTGGAGCGGATTAACTACGTCCATCACGCCGGCAACTCATCCGGCATCGTTGATGGTGCCGCCGCCGTGCTGGTTGGTTCGAAAGCGGGCGGCGAGGCAATGGGCGTGAAGCCGCGTGCCCGTATCAAGGCTTTCGCCAATATCGGCTCCGACCCGGCGCTGATGCTGACCGGCCCGGTTGACGTAACCGAAAAGCTGCTGAAAAAGACCGGCATGTCGCTTGCCGATATCGATCTCTTCGAACTCAACGAAGCCTTCGCCGCTGTGGTCCTGCGCTACATGCAGGCTTTCGACATCGATCACGACCGGATGAACGTCAATGGCGGCGCAATCGCCATGGGTCATCCGCTGGGTGCAACCGGCGCGATGATCCTCGGGACGGTGCTGGATGAGCTGGAACGGCGCGATCTGAACACCGCGCTCGTGACGCTTTGCATCGGTGCAGGCATGGGTACAGCAACCGTCATCGAGCGGGTTTAAGGCAGCGGCTACGGCCCGCTTCCGTCATCCTCGGGCTTGACCCGAGGATCTATCCCGGTGCTTGGATCCTCGGGTCAAGCCCGAGGATGACGAGGAAAGCGAAGCGGCCATTACGATTCAGGGAAGAGGAATCCCAAATGAGCACTTACACCAATTTCACCATCGAGACGGACGCAGACGGCATTGCCCTCGTCACCTGGGACATGCCGGAAAAGTCCATGAACGTCTTCACGTCAGAGGTGATGGACGAGCTGAACGCCATTCTCGACGCCACCGTCGCCGATAGCGCCGTCAAGGGCGTCGTCTTCACGTCGGGCAAAAGCACCTTTTCCGGCGGCGCCGATCTGTCGATGATCAAGTCGATGTTCTCCTTCTACAATGACGAGAAGACGAAGAACCCGGATCAGGCGGCAGCAAAGCTGTTCGAGCTGGTGGGCCGCATGACCGGCCTGTTCCGCAAGATCGAGACCAACGGCAAGCCCTGGGTCTCCGCCATCAACGGCACCTGCATGGGGGGCGCTTTCGAACTGTCACTCGCCTGCCACGGCCGCGTGGCCTCCAGCGCCAAGAACCTCAAGATCGCACTGCCGGAAGTCAAGGTCGGCATCTTCCCGGGCGCTGGCGGCACCCAGCGCGTCTCGCGCCTGACCGATGCACAATCTGCCTTGCAGATGATGACGACAGGCCAGTCGCTGACCGGCGCACGCGCCAAGGCCATGGGGCTGGTGCACCAGGTAGTCGAGCCGGATCAGCTGGTCGCAACTGCAAAGCAGATGATCAAGGACGGCCTGAAGCCGGTAGCACCCTGGGATGAGAAGGGCTTCAAGGCCCCCGGCGGCGGCATCTGGACGCCTGCGGCTGCCCAGCTGTGGCCCGCCGCTCCGGCGATCCTCCGCCGCGAAAGTGCCGGCAATTATCCGGCCGCACTCGCCATCCTCAAATGCGTTTATGAAGGGCTGCAATTGCCTTTCGATACGGCGCTGAAGGTGGAGCAGCGTTATTTCACCGAAATCCTTCGCTCGAAGGAAGCCTTCGGCATGATCCGCTCGCTGTTCATTTCCATGCAGGAGCTGGGCAAGGGCGCGCGCCGTCCGGCCGGCCAGCCCAAGACGGAGTTCAAAAAGGTCGGCGTCGTCGGCGCGGGCTTCATGGGGGCGGCCGTCGCTTACGTCACCGCCGCAGCGGGTATTCCCGTCACGCTGGTGGATCGCGATCAGGAAGCCGCAGACAAGGGCAAGGGCCATTGCGAGGAAAGCGTCAAGGCCGCCATCGGCAAGGGCAGGCTGACGCAGGATGAAGGCAAGGCCCTGCTCGATCTCGTCACCCCAACGGCGGATTACACTGCATTATCTGATGCGGATCTCGTCATCGAAGCCGTCTTTGAAGACCGCGACGTGAAGAAAGCCGTCATCGAAGCCGTGGAAGCCGTTTTGCCCGAAGGCGCAATCTTTGCCTCCAACACGTCCACCTTGCCAATCACGGGGCTGGCAAAGAACTCCAGGCGTCCGACCGATTTCATCGGCATCCACTTCTTCTCGCCGGTCGAGAAGATGATGCTGACGGAAGTGATCCTCGGCAAGGAAACCGGCGACAAGGCGCTCGCCGTCGCGCTGGATTATGTGGCCAAGATCAAGAAGACCCCGATCGTCGTCAACGACACCCGCGGCTTCTTCGTCAATCGCTGCGTGCTGCGTTACATGGCCGAAAGCTACGACATGCTGATCGAAGGCGTGCCGCCCGCGATGATCGAAAATGCAGCGAAATTCGCCGGCTTGCCGGTCGGCCCCTTGGCGTTGAACGACGAAGTGGCCATCGATCTTTCCTACAAGATCCTGAAAGCCACCGTCGCCGATCTCGGCGAAAAGGCGGTCGATCCGCGCCATATGGAGCTGGTGAAGAAGCTGGTGGAAGGCGAGGGCCGCTTTGGCCGTAAGAACGCCAAGGGCTTTTACGACTACCCGCCAAAGCCCGCCAAGAAGTCCCTCTGGCCTGGCCTGAAGGACCTCTATCCGCAGCAGAAGCCTGAAGACGTGGATATGGAGGTGCTGAAGCAGCGCTTCCTCGTCACCGTGGCGCTGGAAGCCGCCCGCACGGTTGAAGAGGGCATCGTCACCGATCCGCGTGAGGCGGATGTCGGTTCCATCCTCGGTTTCGGCTTCGCGCCCTATACCGGAGGCGCGCTGTCCTACATTGACGGCATGGGCGTGAAGAGCTTCGTCGCGCTCGCCGAAAAGCTCAGCGAGACATACGGAACGCGCTTCCAGCCAACGCCGCTGCTGAAGGAGATGGCCGCCAAGGGCGAGACCTTCTACGGTCGCTTCGATCCCTATGCCAGCGCCGCGAAGGCGGCCTGAGGCTCCAGTGAGATGATTGAACAGGCCCTTCGGGGCCTGTTTTATTATGCCTGTCTACCCGCTTTCCATGCATCCTTTGCCGGGCTGAGGCGTTGGAAAGTCTGACCGGGCAAAAGCGCCCGCCGCCGCAATTCAGCACGCCTCAGGAGACAGCGATGAAAGCACCACTGCGATCCCACGGTTTCGATAAGCCATCAGACCTGGACGACGAGTTGGCCGAACTGGACGAAGAGGCGGAAGCTGTGGCCGCCGAAGAGGCGGTGGAAAAAACCGCAGCCAGGAGGACACCTGCCGCCAATACCGTCGACCCGGCGCTGCGTGCCGAACTGGACGAGCTTCGCCAACAGGTCGAAAAGATCCGGCGTGATGTCAGGCGGCTTGAGGCGGCCGAGATGTCCCGCCACAGGCCCGCACAGCCCCACCATGAGCGCGACCGCGAGAATTCCCGCCTGATGACGGTCGTGCGCTCCGTAGCCGTCACCTCACTTGCAAGCCGCATCTTTGCGTCTTCGCCCGTCATGGCGGCGCTGGTAGCCGTGGTGCCTTTCGCGCTTGGTTTCGCAGCACGGCGCCGCGAAGGGGTATAGCCCCACCTGCCATGCTGCGCCCGCCACCGGCCAGGATAGGTCCCTCGCAAACATGACGCGGGCAAATGCGCTCTGGCATCAGGAGGCCATACAATGAGTTTTCCTGCGTGAACCGGCCTTCGCCCTGCGCTCTTTCCAGCCATCCACAGGCGCCGTGAAAAAACTGTCAAAAAACTTCGGAAGGGCGCTTGCCATGTTCGAACAAGATGTTATAACCCCGCTCACTTTCGGGGCGCAAACGACCCCGACCGCGAAAAGCGGAGGTTCTTCAAGGACCTGAAGTGCCCGGATAGCTCAGTTGGTAGAGCAGCGGATTGAAAATCCGCGTGTCGGTGGTTCAAATCCGCCTCCGGGCACCATTAAATCTCCAGACTGATAAATTTATATAGGTGCGTGTTCGGACCGATCCGACCTAATCTTGTGAGATTCAACGATAGCCATAATGGCAATAAACATTTGCCTCGTGGGCGGGTAGGCGAAAATCCTCGTAAATATGTTTTTTGGGTGAGTGTATTTCATCCGCTAACATTATCCCAGAAATATCAGATGTTTGGCAGATTCTTAACCTTTGCTTAATGGATTTTTTGCCCAGCTTGGCGATTTGCCATTCCGGTGACCGTTTGGCGTGAGATGCTCGTGACAACAAAATTGATCGCCGTTTTCTTGGGAGTGCCGCAGCCCATCTTTTGAGCTCCGGCAAAGTTGCAATTACTGTCGTAAACAGTTCTCACTACGATGGAGCCTTTGATATGGATCGGGCTGCTGAACGCAGTGGTTTTGCTAGACCGGTTGCGTACCCGTTTCAGTTTTCCGACTATCCGGGATACGCACACATAAAACGAAAGATGACGGCACCTCTGCGCTAGATGAGAATGACGAGTTTGCAACACACGTTTTTCATCGTAAAGGGAGAACAGCCCGCAAATGGATCATACTGTAATTCCATCTTCTTTACCGCCCGGGTCATATATTTCGGTGACTTCCTTTCGCCGCAAGAGGAAGCTGCCACCGCAACCATATTGGATTCCGGGGGGTGGAGCACGGAACTGAAGCGTCGTGTGCAGCATTTCGGTTATCGGTATGACTATAAAGCCCGCGCAGTTGCGCCGGATGCCTATCTCGGGCCTTTGCCGCCATGGCTGGGCGTATTCGCCAGAAGATTAGTGAGGGACGGCCACTGCGAGAGCTTGCCTGATCAGGTTATCGCGAACGAATATTTTCCAGGGCAGGGGATCAGCGCGCATGTCGATTGTGTCCCCTGTTTCGACGATACAATCGTGTCGATAAGCCTTCTATCCGCTTGCGAGATGGTTTTCCGCGATTTGCGCGGATCCGGCACATGTGGCGTTGTGCTTCAGCCCCGCTCAGGTGTCCTGCTCATGGGCTCCGGGCGTTATCATTGGACTCACGAAATTCCGGCTCGCAAATCGGATATTGTGAACGGGGTAAAGACCGTTCGAAGCAGGAGGATTTCCCTGACTTTTCGTAAAGTCACTGCTTCAACGCGCACCTAAGCAATTATAAATGCTCCCGGTTATCTGAATTCTGCTCCGCCCGGTCCCGATAAAGTGCAGCGCGGCCGAGAAGCATCAGGGAAACCGGCGTCGTCACCGTCATGAAAATGCCGATGAAGATTTCGTGGAAAGCGAAGCGGCCGCCGGAGACGGAGAAATAGATGATGGAGGCCATGACGATGCCGCCGGTCCCCCAGCTGGTGCCGAGTGTGGGCGCATGCAGGCGTTCATAAAAGCTGTTGAGCTTGGCAAAGCCGATAGTGCCGATCAGCGTCAGGGAGGCGCCGAGGAGGACGAAGAAAGCCACGGCGATGGCGGCCCAGAGCGGAAATTCGGCGGCGTTGCTCATTCTATGACCTCCCCGCGCATCAGGAATTTGGAAAGGGCGACGGTGGACACGAAGCCCAGGATGGCGATCAGCAGCGATGCCTCGAAATAGATGTCGTTGCCGGTGCGTAGGCCGAAGGTCAGCAGCAGCAGCATGGCGTTGACATAGAGCGTGTCCATGCCGAGCACCCGGTCCTGCGCGCGCGGGCCAATGGCGATGCGATAGACCGAAATCGTCATGGCAATGGCCAGCATCAGCTGCGCCAGCGAAAAGGACCAGAAAAGGATAATCGAACTCATTCGAATATCTCCATCAGCAGTTTTTCATATCGGTTCTTGATGAGGCTTATCCACGCGGCCTCGTCCACGTCGTCGAGGACGTGGAGCAGGAGCGTGCCCTGACTGGAATTATATTCAAGCCAGGCGCTTCCCGGCGTCGAGGTGAGGATTGTCGCTAGAACGGCCAGCGCCATGGGATCGCGTATATCGAGAGGCACGGCCAGAAAACCCGATTTGCGGTCCCTTTCGCGCCTGAACAGAATGATCTTCGCAACCGAGAGATTGGACCTGACGATATCGTAAAGCACGATAAGGATCAGCTGCACCAGCCGATGCCAGTTGCGAATGCGGGGTTTTGCCGGCCTCAGCGACGCCATCGCCCAGGAAGCGATGAGCGCCACCGCAGTTCCGAGCAGCAGATGCCCCGGCGAGAAACTGTTGATCGTCATCCAGAAGAAGATCAGGGAAACGGTCAGTAGCGGGTAGGGCAGGACACGGTTCATCATGGCTCTGCCTCCGGATTGCCGCCCGCCCGTGGCGCGGAAATGACGCCCTGGATATAGCTCGCGGGCAGATCGAGGATGCGCGCTGTTTCCTGCATGTAACGCATCACCGGCCCCGCCTGAACGGTCATGGCGAGTGTCAGGCCGAGAAGCAGCATGATGGGTGCGATTTCGATGACGAGCACGCGCGGCACGGTACCTTCGATGGAGGCCCAGAAAGTGCGGATGCCGGCACGGGTCATCGAGATCAGTGAAGCGAAGCCGGAAAAGACGATCAGGAAGACGATCCACCATGACAGGGTGGAGATGCTGTCATTGGCGCCGAGACCGGACGGATTGAGAATGGCCGATAGCATCGAGAATTTGGCAATGAAGCCGGAAAGCGGCGGCAGGCCGGCGAGCAGGATGCCGCAGGCGGCAAAGCATGCGCCCAGCACGGCCATGGTGGCAGGCATGGTCACGCCGATTTCCTCTTCCTCGTCTTCTTCCTCGCCTTCGCCATAAGCCTCCATGGTTACGGCAAGAACGTTTGCGCCCGCATCCTGCCCGCGCTCGACAAGTTCGATGAGCATGAAGAAGGCACTGATGGTGAGGGTGGAGCTGACAAGGTAATAAAGTGCGCCGGCCGCCACCGTGGGATTGCCGGTACCCATGGCTGCAAGCAGCGTTCCAGATGAGACCAGAACCGAAAAGCCGGCAAGCCGTCCCAGCGCCTGCGACGCCAGAACCCCGATGGCACCGAAGATGATGGTGGCGATGCCGCCGACCAGCAGCGCATCGTGGCCGAAACCGGCCGATTCCCCGGCCGTCTGCCCGAACAGCAGGAAGGACAGGCGGGCAATGACATAAATGCCGACCTTGCTCATGATCGCGAATAGCCCGCCGACCGGTGCAGATGCCGCACCATAGGCGGAGGGCAGCCAGAAATTCAGCGGCCACATGCCGGCCTTGACCAGAAACGCGATGCCGAGGATGGCCGAGCCGGTTTCCAGCAGCATGCGCTGGTCGGGGTTCAGCCCCTCGATCCGGTGGGCGAGATCACCCATGTTCAGCGTGCCCGTCACGCCATAGATCAGACTGACGCCAATCAGGAAAAACAAGGCGGCAACGAGGTTGATGGCGATATAGTGCAGCCCCGCCTTGACGCGTTGCTGGCCGGAGCCATGCAGCAGCAGCCCGTAAGATGCCGCCAGCATCACTTCGAAGAATACGAAGAGGTTGAAGAGGTCGCCGGTCAGGAACGCGCCGTTGACGCCCATCAGCATCATCTGGAACAGCGAATGGAAATGGGCGCCCGCCTTGTGCCATTTCGCCATCGAATAGATGAGCGAGGGAATGGCGAGCAATGCGGTCAACAGGACCATCAGGCCCGACAGGCGGTCGGCGACGAGCACGATGCCGAAGGGTGCCGGCCAGTTGCCGAGCAGATAGACGCCGCTCGAAACCACAGCAGCGATCTCGGTATTAACGGTTGAGTTCACCTCGCGAAACAGCAGAATCGCAACCACCAGCAGCAGCACCGTGGAGGTGAAGCTGATCGCGGCTTTGGCCACACGCTGGCGCTCGTCAAAGAACAGCAGCAGCGCGGCGGTAATGAGCGGCAGCAGGATGGGTGCGATGACGATGTGGAAGGGGAACGACATCATTTCGACTCCCTCCCGTCCACATGGTCAGTGCCGGTGAGGCCGCGCGCTGCGAGCAGCACGACGAGGAAAAGCGCTGTCGTGGCAAAGCCGATCACGATTGCGGTCAGCACCAGCGCCTGCGGCACCGGGTCGGCAAGCGTCGAACTGTCGACGCCGTTCACCAGCACCGGGGGTGCGTTGGTCTTGATGCCGCCGACGCCGAAGATGAACAGGTTCACGGCATAGGACAAAAGCGAAAGCCCGACGATGACCTGATAGGTGCGCGGGCGCAGGATGAGCCATACGCCGGAGCCAGTCATGATGCCGATGCCGATTGAAAGAATGAGTTCCATTACACGTCCTCCGCTTTTGCGGCGTCAGGCGTGCGAACGCGGTAGTTGCGCAACGATTGGTGTGCCAGTGCTATCAAAATAAGAACGGTGGAGCCGACGACCAGCGAAAAGACGCCGAGATCGAACAGCAGGGCGGAAGCCGTCGGCATTTTGCCGATATAGGGTATCTCCGTATACTGGAAATAAGAGGTCAGGAACGGGTAGCCGAAGTACCACGAGCCGATACCCGTCGCCGCCGCCATCAAGAGGCCAAAGCCCATCCAGCGCAGCGGCAGGATGCGTATGCGGTCCTCGGCCCAGCGCGCCCCGCCGGCGAGATATTGCAGAAGGAAGGCGATCGCCATGGTGATACCGGCCGCAAAACCGCCGCCCGGCATATCGTGGCCGCGCATGAAGAGGAAAATGGAAAAGGTGATGATGACGGGGAACATCCACTGCATCACGATGGATGGCACGTAGAGATAGTCGCGAACGGTATCGCCCTTGCTGCGATCCGGGCGCTCCGCATCGAAGGCGTTCTGCATCTGCTGCTGTTCCGGAAGTCCGATGCTTTCATGGGCGGGACGGAAACGGCGAAGCAGCGCGAAGACGGTGAGCGCCACGATGGCCAGAACCGCGATTTCGCCGAAGGTGTCGAAGCCACGGAAATCGACCAGGATGACGTTGACCACATTGGTGCCGCCGCCTTCGCTGTAAGCGCGTTCAAGGAAATAGGTCGCAATGGCATTCGGCACTGGCAGCGTCATCACCGCATAGGCGATGACGGACATTCCAATGCCGCTGGCGGCGGCCAGCAGGAAATCGCGGGCACGGCGAAGCTGCGCCGGCAACTCGTCGCTGCTGTCCACTTTTTCGAAGCGTTTCGGCAACCACCTGAGGCCGAGCAGGATGAGAACGGTGGTGACGATTTCCACCAAAAGCTGGGTAATCGCCAGATCCGGTGCGGAAAGCCAGATGAAGGTGAGGCAGGTGACGAGCCCCGAAACGCCGAGCATGACAAGGGCTGCGAGGCGATGATATTTCGCCTGCCAGGCAGCACCCATGGCCGCAATCATACCGATCAGCCACAGAATGGCGAAGATCGGATCGAAGGTTGTTACCCGCGGCAGCGACAGGGAGAATTCCGAAAGGAAGAGCGGCGAGAAACCGGCAAGAAGCGCCACGAGGATAAGAAGCCTCAGCTGCGGCTGCAGGCGCCGGGTGCCGAGCGTGCTTTCCAGCCACCGCGCCCACTTCCAGGACACGGTGACGAGAATGCGCTCGAAGATGCGCTGACCCCGCAAATGCCGGAAGATCGGCGGACCGTCATCGCAGCGCGAGAAATAACCGCCGAGCAGGACGTAGATCGTTACCCCGCCGATCAGCGCCGCGATACTCATGATCAGCGGCAGATTGAAACCGTGCCAGATCGACAGGCTGTACACGGGTGTCTGTGCGCCGAGAACGGAAAGCACGGCCGTATGCAGGAACGGGCCGATGGAAAGGCTCGGAACGATGCCGACGATCAGGCAGGCGAAGACGAGGAATTCGATCGGAAACCGCATCCAGCGCGGCGGCTCGTGCGGATTGGGGTTTGGCAGATCGACTGGCTTGGGGCCAAAGAACACCGTGTGAATGAAGCGCAGCGAGTAGGCGACGGCAAATGCGCCGGATAATGTTGCCACATAGGGCAGCGCCCGGTCGAGAAGCGAGTCGGCATGGGTTTCGACGGCCTCGGCAAAGAACATTTCCTTGGAGAGGAACCCATTGAACAGAGGAACCCCGGCCATGGCCGCACTTGCCGCCATGGCGAGTGTCGCCGTTGCCGGCATATAGGTATAGAGCCCGCTCAGCCGCCGCATGTCACGTGTTCCGGTCTCATGGTCGATGATGCCGGCCGCCATGAAGAGCGAGGCCTTGAAGGTGGCATGGTTGACCATGTGAAAGATGGCCGCCACCGCAGCGAGCGGGCTGCCAAGGCTTAACAGCGTGGTGATGAGCCCGAGATGGCTGATGGTGGAATAGGCCAGCAATCCCTTCAGATCCTGCTGGAACATGGCGAAATAGGCACCGAGCAGCAGAGTTATGACGCCGGCCGCGCCGACCAGCCAGAACCATTCCGGCGTGCCCGCAAGCACCGGCCAGAACCTTGCAAGCAGGAAAACACCCGCTTTCACCATGGTAGCCGAGTGGAGATAGGCGGAAACGGGTGTTGGTGCCGCCATGGCATTGGGCAGCCAGAAGTGAAAGGGAAACTGCGCGCTCTTCGTCAGAGCGCCGCCGAGAATAAGAATGAGCGCAGGCACATAAAGCGGATGCGCGCGAATGGCGGCGCCTGCCTCGATGATCCTGTCGAGATCGTAGCTGCCGGCCATGTGACCGAGGATCAGCAGACCCGCCAGCAAGCTGAAGCCACCAATCCCCGTCACTGTCAGCGCCATGCGAGCGCCGTCGCGGGCGCCGGCATTCTGGTGCCAGTAGCCGATCAGAAGGAATGAGAAGATGCTCGTCATTTCCCAGAAGATGGACAGCAGAATGACGTTGCCGGATAGGACGACGCCGAGCATCGAACCCATGAAGGCGAGAAGAAAGGCGAAGAAGCGCGGTATGGGGTCTTCAGTCGACATGTAGTAGCGGGCGTAAAGCACCACCAGCAGGCCGATGCCGGTAATCAGCATCGAGAAGATCCAGGCAAATCCGTCGAGCCGCAGTGTGAAGTTCAAACCGAGCTGCGGCAGCCATTCCACATCGTATTTAAGAACGGCGCCCCCGCTGACGCTGGTATAAAGGAAAATACTGCTGACCAGCCCGAAAAGGGCAACTGCCCCCGCAACGGAAGCGGGAGCTGCAGCAGCACCCTCGCGCGGCATGAACGCCGTCAGGAGTGCGCCGACGAAGGGCAATGCGACAATAAAAGGAAGAATGGTTGCAAGTGTCATATGCGGCGGCGGTTTTCTCTCTGGAATGGGAGCTTGCGGCGGATTTCCGACGACTCCAATCCCTCAGGATTCCAATGAATCCAATGATGATGACCGCCGGAATGACTAGTACATAAGATGCGGAGGCGCGCGTGGTACCACGCTGGCAAAGTCTCGGGACGCTTGTGGCGCGACGGCAACAGCAACGAGCCGCGTCTTTGCGTCAAGGTCAACACTGACGGCGGTTAAGGAAAACGCGTCCTGACCAATACCCGGGGCCGCATTGCCTGACCGGCAACCGAAATCACCGCCGTTGTCGCAATCCTTGTCGCGAAGCGAAAGGGAGCGGCCAAGATCGACGGTCTGCATGCGTTCGAGGCGGCTGGTCTTGGAAAGCGGCTTGATACCCGAAGGCGCCTGGAAGCCGATCATGAGAAGAAGGCTGGCGACCACGAGACCGATCAGCACTTGCGGATGGCGCCTCGAACTGCGGCCTTTCTCCATCCATTGCAAGTTGGCATCTCCTTGATCGAAAACGTCTCTTTAAAGCATCACCGCTGCGCGAATATCCCGTTGATTTGTTTTAGGGGAAGCCACCCGCGCTTGTCCAGCACACAGGCCGGAAAAACCGCCCGAAGCGCTCGATTCCTTTTTGTTTTTGCTCATTTGCGGCAAAGTCGGGGCAGGGGCCGTTAAAAGACTTTACAAATTTTACCGTTTGACCCGCAACGCCGCGTTTCTTAACTTTCAAGCAAGGAATTAACCATAAAGATTGGTGGTATTTCCACGGCGGAATGGGGTCTCTCCCCTTCCAGGCATGACGCCGCACTGCCGTACCGGTGCCGATCCGGTATTTCGTTTCTTGGTTCAAGAAGGTCTGGCAAGCGTCGATGCCGCATCGTCCGCGATGGGTGTGTTCGTTCAAAAATCCCCTCAGGGTGCTGGCGTTCTGAACCTTGGCAAATTGGCCGGGTTTCACCGGCCGTCATGTTGTTGGGGACGTCGGTTGGGGCAGGACTTGCCATCAGATCAAGCGCGCAGATCGGCAGGCGGAAGCCTGGCGGGGCGGTTGCGTTTTGCCGGCCTCGATGAGACGCAATCCGACTTCCTGCGCAGCTATCGCGGCATGCTGGAGCCTTACGTCAAGGCCGGCCTGCGCGATGTGATGACCCGTTTCCAGTCCATGCCGGACTGTTCCCCGTCCTTCGACAGCGAAAACCAGCTCGAACGCCTGCACGATCTGCAATCGTCGCACTGGAGCGTTTTGACGGATGCACGTTTCGATGCGCTCTATGCCGAGCGGGTGAAGGTGCTTTCCGACAATGCCAGCCGCATGGGTCTCGATCCGCGCTGGCAAATCGCCAGCCACGCTGTCGTTCTGGAGCACCTCGTTGGTGGACTGGTGGCGGAACACGCACCCCGATCCATCCTGCCGGGTAGCCGCAAGAAGAGCCGTGAGCTCGCCGAAGCGGTAAAGAATGTCGTCCGCCTTGTGATGGTCGATACCGAGATAGCGGTCTCGCTGCGCTTTAATGAACTACGCCTGCGTCATGGCCGCGAACTTCAGGAACAACGCGACAATGACCGGGCTGAAGCGGCAAACCTCTTCGGCGTCGCGTTGAAAGCTTTTGCGGCAGGCGATTTGCACGCACGGATAGACGGTGACGTTCCAGACGCCTATCGGGATGTCGCGACAACATTCAACACGGCCCTTGAAACCATAGGCGCGTCGTTGACGGCGGCCCATAACAGCGTCGGCGAGGCCGAGGCCTTGAGCGGACGTTTTGCCGATATCGGCCGTTCCATTGCCGAGCGTTCACGCCAGCAGGCCGAAGCCCTTGCCGAAACCTCGCATGCGATTCAGGCACTGATCGGGAACGTTGCCGAAAACGGCGCTCGCATTGCGGCGACGGAAAAGGCGGTTTCGAGCGCCCGCGACGCGGCGGTCGAAAGCGGCCGTGCGATCGGCGAGGCGATCGACGCCATGTCGGACATCGAACAATCCGCCGAACAGATCGGCAGGATCATCGGCACGATTGACGAGATCGCTTTTCAGACCAACCTTCTCGCGCTCAATGCCGGCATCGAGGCGGCGCGTGCGGGTGAAAGCGGTCGTGGGTTCGCTGTCGTCGCGCAGGAAGTCCGGGCGCTCGCCCAGCGGTCTGCAGATGCCGCAAGGGAGATCAAGAGCCTTGTCGGAACCACGAAGACCCAGGTCGAGGGCGGCGTCCGCATGGTCAACCGCACACAGGACGCGATCGGCGGCGTCGTCCGGCAGGTCTCGGGCATCAACGAGATGATCGCTGAAGTCTCGCGGCTTACGGCCGAGCAGGCCGGCGAACTGCAGTCTGTTGCCGCCGATATTGGCGGGCAGCAACGGCAGGCGGACCGCAATGCCGTCGATATCAGCGCGAGCGCCTCCGAGGCCGACACGCTTCAAACCGTCATTCTGGAACTCGGCCGCACCGTGCGCGAATTTCGTATTGCCCGCCAGGAACATTTCGCTGCCGCCACCGGTGCGGATCGGCAGCAATCATCATTTATGGCCCGTGAGGATAGCCGCACGGATTACCGCCAGGATTACCAACAATTCAGACGTCAGGGAGTCATGTAATGGCAGCCAGAAAAGCAGCTGAGGCGACGCTGAAACTGTCACCGGTGCTGGACCTCAACGAAGCATCGGCCCTGCACGGCAAGCTGATGACGTTGCGGGGAGCACCGCTGTCGGTGGATGCGTCAGAGGTGGAACGTATCGGCGCCCTTTGTGCGCAGGTCCTCATGGCCGGCGCCAAATCCTGGGAAGAGGACGGCAAACGCTTCGGCTTTGCCAGCGTGTCCGATGCATTCGACAAGACCATGAAACTGATAGGCGTCGATATCGATCATTTGCTCCTGAAGGAGATGCAAAAGTGAAGAAAAAAGTTCTTACCGTGGATGATTCCCGGACGATCAGGAACATGCTCCTGGTCACGCTCAACAATGCCGGTTTCGAAACCATTCAGGCCGAAGACGGCGTCGAGGGCCTCGAAGTGCTCGAGCAGAGCAACCCCGACGTCATCGTGACTGACATCAACATGCCCCGTCTCGACGGTTTCGGTTTCATAGAGGGTGTTCGTCGCAACGAAAAGTACCGGGCGATCCCTATCCTCGTTCTGACGACCGAAAGCGATGCAGAGAAGAAGAACCGCGCCCGCCAGGCCGGTGCGACGGGCTGGATCGTCAAGCCGTTCGACCCTGCCAAACTCATCGATGCCATTGAGCGCGTAACCGCCTGATACGGGACATTTCACGATGGATATGAACGAAATCAAGGAAATCTTTTTCCAGGAATGCGAGGAGCAGCTCGCCGAACTGGAATCGGGGCTTCTTAAATTGAATGACGGCGACCGTGATCCGGAAACCGTCAACGCCGTTTTCCGTGCCGTTCATTCTATCAAGGGCGGGGCAGGTGCCTTCGGTCTCGATGATCTCGTGGCCTTTGCGCACGTCTTTGAAACGACCCTCGACTGCGTGCGTTCCAATAAGCTGGAACCGACGCAGGATGTTCTCAAAGTCATGCTGCGCTCTGCCGACGTGCTGGCAGACCTCACCAATGCCGCAAGAGACGGTGGCAGCGTCGATGAAAGCCGCACCCGTGGCCTCGTGAAGGAACTGGAGGCGCTGGCAAACGGCGAAGCCGTTCCGGCATCCGCGCCCGCTCCCGTCGCAGTAAAGGCGCCGGAACCCGTGAAGGCCAAACCGACGGATGAGAGCGGCTTCGAGCCGATCCCCTTCTCCTTCACGGACTTTGCCGACGAAACCACGCCGCTGATGGAAGCGCCATCCTTCCAGATCACCTTCAAGCCGCATGCATCGCTTTATTCAAAGGGCAACGAGGCGGCACTTCTGCTGCGCGATCTTTCCCGCATTGGGGAGATGAGCATCAATTGCGACATGTCCGAGCTGCCTTCGCTCGACAAACTCGATCCTGAAGCATCCTATCTCTCCTGGACGGTTTCGATCACGACCGACAAGGGTGAAGAAGGTATCCGCAGCGTCTTCGAATTTGCCGAATGGGATTGCGATCTCGAAATCACGCCAGTTCTTTCGGAGGCCGCTGCCGACGAGGAAGAACTCCCGATGATCCCCGTGCCGTTCGACCTTTCGGCGCTTGATAGCGGCGCGGAAGAGCAGCCCGTTGTTGAAGTCGCCACGGCGGAAGCGTCTTATGTTGCGGCAGCTGTCGAAACGGCCGTCGCAACGACGCAGATCGCCCAGAGCGTCAATGCCGCCATCGAAAAGCGTGAAGCTGCGGCAGCACCTGCCGCAGCGCAGGCAAACGCCAATGCCGCTGCCAATGCAAGTGCCGGCCAGACCATCCGCGTCGATCTCGACCGTGTCGATCGCCTGATCAATCTCGTCGGCGAGCTCGTCATCAATCAGGCGATGCTGTCGCAGAGCGTCATCGAAAACGATGCGAGCGGTACGTCAGCCGTCAATATGGGTCTCGACGAGCTGCAGCAGCTGACGCGCGAAATCCAGGACAGCGTCATGGCGATCCGTGCGCAGCCGGTAAAACCGGTGTTCCAGCGCATGTCGCGTATCGTTCGCGAAGTCGCCGACATGATCGGCAAGCAGATCCGTCTTGTCACCGAAGGTGAGAACACCGAAGTCGACAAGACGGTCATCGACAAGCTGGCCGAACCGCTGACGCATATGATCCGCAATGCCGTTGATCATGGCATCGAAACGCCCGAAAGGCGCGAAGCCGCTGGAAAGAACCCGGAAGGCACTATCAAGCTTTCGGCCAAACACCGCTCCGGCCGCATCCTTATCGAGCTTCAGGACGACGGTGCCGGCATCAATCGCGAGCGCGTGCGCCAGAAGGCGATCGACAACGATCTCATCGCTGCCGATGCGAACCTGACGGATGAAGAGATCGACAATCTCATCTTCGCCCCCGGCTTCTCGACCGCCGACAAGATTTCCGACATTTCCGGCCGCGGTGTGGGCATGGACGTGGTCAAGCGCTCCATTCAGGCGCTCGGCGGTCGCATCAACATCTCCTCGCGCCCCGGCCAAGGCTCCACCTTCACCATGAGCCTGCCGCTGACGCTTGCCGTTCTCGACGGCATGGTGGTGACGGTTGCCGGCCAGACGCTGGTGGTGCCGTTGACCGCGATCGTGGAAACCCTGCAGCCGGAAGCGAAGAACATTCACTCCTTCGGTGCGAACCAGCGGCTGATCTCCATCCGCAACTCCTTCTGCCCGCTGGTGGATGTCGGCCGCGTGCTGAATTTCCGCCCGACCCAGGCCGATCCGGTCGAAGGCGTTGCTCTTTTGGTGGAATCGGAAGGCGGCGGCCAGCGTGCCCTGATGGTCGATGCGATCCAGGGTCAGCGCCAGGTTGTCATCAAGTCGTTGGAGGCCAACTATACCCATGTTCCGGGCATTGCCGCCGCAACGATTCTCGGCGACGGGCGCGTCGCTCTCATTCTGGATGTCGATGCCATCGTCAGCGCCTCGCGCGGACAGCCCTTGAAGCAGGAAATGTCGCTCGCGGCGGCGGGTTGAAAGCGGATCATTCATGGCAGCACTTAATTTCAACGACCAGCGCCAGTCTCCGGATGACGTTCTTGCCAGCGGTGAATACCCGCTGACGAGACGTGACCTCTCGGAAATCGCGGCGATGATCTATGCCGATGCGGGCATCTATCTCAACGACACCAAGGCGTCGCTGGTTTACTCCCGCCTGTCGAAACACATCCGCAATCTCGGCCTTTCGGGCTTTCGTGAATATTGTGTTCTGGTGTCATCTCCAGATGGCGCGCAGGCGCGGCGCGAAATGCTGTCGCACCTGACCACGAATTTCACCCGCTTCTTCCGCGAAAACCATCATTTCGAACATTTGCGTGACGAGGTTCTTCCTGGCCTCATTGCAAGGGCTAAGAGCGGCGGGCGTGTTCGCATCTGGTCCGCCGCTTGCTCCGACGGACAGGAGCCCTATTCCATAGCGCTCACCGTGCTCGCCATGTTTCCGAATGCAGCCGATTACGACTTCAAAATCCTGGCCACGGATATCGACCCCAAGATATTGGCGCAGGCCCGTGCCGGGGTCTATGACGATAATGCGCTCGAAACCGTGTCTCCCGCCATGCGCAAGCAATGGTTCACGGAAGTGGATGCTGGCGGCCGCCGCAAGTTCCAGATCGACGACAAGGTCAAGCGCCTCATCACCTTCAATGAATTGAACCTGATGACGCAATGGCCCTTCAAGGGCAATTTCGACGTCATCTTCTGCCGCAACGTCGTCATCTATTTCGACGAGCCGACGCAGATGCGCATCTGGTCGCGTTTTGCAGGCCTGCTGCCGGAAGGTGGTCATCTTTATATCGGTCATTCCGAACGTGTCTCCGGTGACGCCAAGAACCTGTTCGATAATACGGGTATCACCACCTATCGCTACATCGGTCACGCTTCGGGGAGGAAGGCATGAGCGCACTCGCACGGGTACTCGTCGTCGATGATAGTCCGACCATGCGCGGCCTGATTTCGGCTGTTCTCAAGGCCGATCCGGAGGTCGAGGTCGTCGGGCAGGCCGGCAACGCCATGGAAGCGCGTGCCGCCATCAAGCAGCTCAATCCCGATGTCGTGACACTCGACATCGAGATGCCGGAAATGAACGGGCTGGAGTTTCTCGAAAAGATCATGCGCCTGCGGCCCATGCCGGTCATCATGGTCTCGTCGCTGACACATCGCGGGGCGGACGCATCGCTCGCGGCACTCGAAATCGGCGCCTTCGACTGTGTCGGCAAGCCGGCACCAGGCGATGCGCGCCCCTTCGGCGATCTGGCTGACAAGGTGAAGGCTGCCGCGCGCTCCCAACACGCTGCTTACCGTGCGGCGCGGCCGGAAGCCGCAGCCGCGCCGCAGCCGGTTCCGGTCAGCGAATATCGTGCGGGGCGCAAGGTCGTGGCCATCGGTTCGTCCACGGGGGGTGTCGAAGCGTTGATCGCGGTGCTGCAGAAATTCCCGGCCAATTGCCCGCCGACCGTAATTACCCAGCATATGCCGCCCACCTTCACGAAGAGCTTCGCAGAACGGCTGAACCGCATCTGCGCTCCCGTGGTGGAAGAGGCGACGGATGGCGCCCGCCTGCAGACCGGCAAGATCTACCTCGCGCCGGGCGGCGAGCGTCACCTGCAGATCGCCAATCGTTCGGCGCCCTGCTGCCGGCTCGTGGAGCGCGATCCCGTCAACGGCCATCGGCCCTCCGTCGATGTGTTGTTCGACTCTGTAGCCGAACTTGCCGGACGCAACGCCGTCGGCGTCATCCTGACCGGCATGGGGCGCGATGGTGCCGCCGGACTTCTGAAAATGCGCCATGCCGGTGCGCGTACCGTCGGCCAGAACGAAAAAACCTGTGTCGTCTATGGCATGCCCCGTGTGGCCTACGAGTTAGGCGCGGTTGAACAGCAATTGCCGCTGGGCTCCATCGGCGAAGAAATCCTCAAACTAACCACTGCCCGCAAAGAAGGTGCTGACTAATGTCTCTCGCAGAAAAGATCAAAGTTCTGATCGTTGACGATCAGGTGACCAGCCGGCTGCTCCTCAGCGATGCGCTGACACAGCTCGGCTTCAAGCAGATCACCGCCGCAGGTGACGGCGAGCAGGGAATGAAGATCATGGAGCAGCAGCCCCATCATCTCGTCATCTCCGATTTCAACATGCCGAAGATGGATGGCCTCGGTTTCCTGCACGCCGTGCGGGCCAATCCGACCACCAAGAAGGCCGCCTTCATCATTCTCACCGCGCAGGGCGACCGCGCGCTGGTGCAGAAGGCTGCCCAGCTCGGCGCCAACAACGTGCTGGCCAAGCCCTTCACCATCGACAAGATGCGTGCTGCCATCGAAGCGGTTTTCGGATCGCTGAAATGATTGAAGCTGCAGCCAAGCGCGTACATATCATTCAGGGCGAGTATAAGGTCGTCAGCGATCCCGATGTGGTGCTGACGACGATACTCGGTTCGTGCGTGGCTGCCTGTCTGAGAGACCCCGTTTCCGGCGTTGGAGGAATGAACCACTTCCTGCTGCCGGGAACCGGTAGCGTGACCGGCGGAGATGCGACGCGTTATGGCGTGCATCTCATGGAACTTCTGATCAACGGCCTGCTGAAGCAGGGCGCCCGTCGTGACCGGCTGGAGGCCAAGATTTTCGGCGGCGCGAAGACGATCGCCAGCTTCTCCAATGTCGGTGAGCAGAATGCCATATTCGCCATGAAGTTTCTCAAGGATGAAGGCATTCCAGTCATAAGCTCCTCCACGGGCGGGGAACATGGCCGCAAGATCGAATTCTGGCCGGTCTCGGGCCGCGCCCGCCAGCATCCGCTCAGCGGCGCGGAAACACAGAAGACGGTGGCCATGGAAACGCGTCCGGTGCCGGCGCCCAAACCCGTCGCCAACGATATCGAATTTTTCTAGTACGGAGTTACCAATGCAGCTTGCAGAGCACACCGCCACCACTCCGTTCGAAGAAGCCCTGCCGGATGTTCTGATGCGTGTGGTATCGGAACTGCACGATGTCGCCTATCTCATCGAGCGCATCGAGCCGCAATTGCTTGAGGTGACCAGCGGCCAATTGTCGAGCGAAGGCGTCAAGCTGCTGCAGGGCATCGACCTTGCGGTCCAGAAGACGCGTGGCCTGGCCGAGTTCATAGACACCATCACCGGCTCCATCCCGGGCGACTGGATCGTGGATGTCTCCACCGCGCTCAGCCTCGTCAAGCTTGCTGAAATGCAGAAGGCGCTCGGCGCGGCCTTCCGCCACGGCCATTCCCAGCCGCTCGACAAGGCCTCCGGCGACTTCGACCTCTTCTAGCGCTGTTTCCAGCGGCGCCTGCCTCTTCGCAGAATGCGGAGAAAGGCAACGCTCGCGCAAGCTTCGCACCCTATTGTCATCACGGGGCCAAAAGGTCTCGGACTCTATGAATGACGGTGCGGAACAGAATGAATCTGTTAAATCAAATCCCTCAGGTCTTGAAGAATGTCGCGGCGCTGGGGCAGACGCGGCTGCTGATGTTGGGCGGCGTGGGCGTTGTGTCCATGGCCATTATCCTCGCTGCAGCGCTTTATGTGAACCGTCCCGCTTACGAGACCCTTTATGTGGGGCTTGAAAAGAGCGACCTCAACAAGATCAGCATTGCGCTCGCCGAGTCGGGTCTGGACTTTCAGGTGGGGACCGATGGTTCCAGCCTTCAGGTCCCGGTCGGGCTTACCAGCAAGGCCCGGCTGCTTCTGGCTGAACGTGGCCTGCCCGACAGCGCCAATGCCGGTTATGAACTTTTCGACAATGTCGGTTCTCTCGGCCTGACCTCCTTCATGCAGGAAGTGACGCGCGTTCGCGCTCTTGAGGGTGAGATCGGCCGCTCCATCCAGCAGATCGATGGCATCGCAGCCGCACGCGTGCATATCGTCATGCCCGACGTCGGCAATTTCCGCCGCGGCGAACAGAAGCCCACCGCATCTGTCATGATCCGTGCGAGCGCCTCCGCCGGCCGCAAGGCCTCCGCTTCCATTCGTCACCTCGTTGCATCGGCCGTTCCCGGCCTTGAAGTCGATGATGTGACCCTGCTCGATTCCACGGGCCAGCTTCTGGCGTCCGGTGACGACGTCACCAATGCCGCCATGAACCGTTCGCTGACGCTGGCGCAGAACGTTCAGCAGGAAATCGAGACCAATATCGACAAGGCGCTGGCGCCCTTCCTCGGCATGGACAATTTCCGCTCGAGCGTGACGGCGCAGCTCAATACCGACAGCCGCCAGATTCAGGAAACCGTCTACGATCCGGAATCGCGTGTCGAACGGTCGGTGCGGACCGTCAAAGAAGACCAGAAGTCGCAGGAAACGCAGCCCGACACGGCCGCGACCGTGGAGCAGAATGTTCCGCAGGCCGCACCTCAGGGCGGCGGCAGCACGCCGCAATCGTCGGACGAATCGGCGAAGAAAGAAGAACAGACCAACTACGAGATCAACTCCAAGACGGTCGCCACGGTGAAGAACGGCTATACGGTCGAAAAGATTTCCGTCGCGGTGGTCGTCAACAAGGGGCGTATCGCAAAGATGGTCGGTGAACCCGCCGATCAGGCCAAGATCGACGCCTACCTCGCCGAAATGCAGAAGATCGTCACCTCCGCCGCCGGCATTTCGTCCGACCGTGGCGATATGGTCACCCTGACTGCAATGGATTTCCTCGAAACCCAATTGCTTGACGAGGCCGCCAGCGGACCGGGTGTCATGGAAGTGCTGAGCCGCAATTCCGCTGGCATTATCAATTCCCTCGCCTTTGTCGCCGTCGCCTTCCTTGTCGTCTGGCTCGGTGTACGCCCGCTGGTCCGCACGGTTACCGGCAACGGCGCGGCCGCAGGCCAGCTCAGCCAGGAAGCCGCCGGTCTCGAACTGCCGGACTTCTCTCCAGGCATGGATGCGGGCGCGGGCGGTCTCATGGAAGGGTTCGGGGCGGATTTCGGCTTCGACAGCACCGACGATCTTCTGGCGGGCGGCGATGGCGAAGGCACCTTCAACCGCCGGGTACGCGAAGGGCCCGAACGCAGGCTCTCCCGCATGGTGGAAATCAGCGAGGAAAGAGCCGCCAAGATTCTGCGCAAATGGGCAGTGGAAAAAGCAGCGTAATATCGAAAAGGCCGGAGTTTTACCCGGCCTTTTTTCCGTTTTTGGGCTTTTCGCTATCCTTGGCGGACGCATCGTGGCAATCTCGTTTTAGGACAGTGTTTACAAAAAATTCAGCAACGATACAGTTTGCTGGGAATTGGCTGAGAATGCCGTTTATGGATTGAACAGCTTTTCAGTATGTTTTTTTAGCAATAGACGAACGGTGAAATACGTGGAAAGGCTGGTGTCAGGTAATGGCAAATCCCAGTCCGTTCCATAAAATGAAATGATTCGGTCTCCGGGGGCTTGCCGTCCCATTTTGGTAAGCTTCTCGAATGGAATGATTCCATCCCGAGGTATAATCTCCCACTGGGAGCAAGAGGGCGTAGGCGATTGAAAGTCGATGTTGATATCCGCAGGCTGTCTGCCAAGCCTATGGAGGGCATGGGTAAGCCCCTGCCGCGTGATCAGCTTGCCAAGAACGTCGCAGCCACGGCTGCTGCCGGTAACGTTGCAGGCGCGCTTGATTTGCTCGTGACTTACGCTGGCGCCTCGCATTACCTGCTGGCGCGGGATGACCTTCTCGAAGAAACCGGGCTTAAATTCATCGTCACATCCGATTGGCCTTTCGATCTGGTGCGCCGGTTGGGCGTCGAGCTTGCCAATAGCCAGAACCGTTCGAGCGAAATGGAAAAATGCCTTTCGCTTCTGCAGCCGCGGCTGCTCTTGCTTCCAGAGGACGTTTCGGTTCCCTATGGCATAGACCGGCAGTATTCCGCGCTGTCTTTCTGCGTGGGGCGCATTCGCCTTTCTCTCCTGCTGCTGTTCCCCGAGGAAGCGGTTCCGTCGCCGGAACGCCTGCGTGAAATCGCGCTTCTGACGGGCTATTGCGTCAGTTTCGGCATTGCCAGCGAGGCAAAAGCCGTGCGCGATATCGACCTCACCGAGCGCGAGCTGGAGTGCCTTTTCTGGATCGCGGAAGGCAAGACGAGTGACGAAATTGCGATGATCCTTGGCATTTCACGCAATACGATCAATAATTACATCACAAGCGTGATGCGTAAAACTGCGACAAAAACCCGCTCGGAGGCAATTGCCTACGCCGTGCGCAACAACCTCGTATGATGGTCGGACGGATGGTACAGACGAAAGACAATGAGGGTACTGGTCAAACGGGCATGTTTTACCGCAGCCCTGTCGTGACGAGCCGGTCGGATCTGTTTCCGAAGCTTGTCGCCATGCAGAAGCTGGTCGGCGCGCGCAATTTCGTGGTGACGAAGGCGGCCGCTTCCGGTTTCCCCAACAAGAAGAAGCTGACCTGCGAGCTGGAAAACTGGGGCATGAATGCCGCGGAGCAGAGCACGCAGTTCATTCGCGCTGTCGGCGATATTCTTCTCGATCACATCGAGACGTCGCTTCTGCCGGTCATCTGGCGCAACAAGAATGCCGGCGGTTTTGCCGATCTCCCCGACGTGCCTGCGCTTCTGCGCCGGATCGAGAACGATACGTTGCCCTATGCGGGTCTGGCGCTACCGGTGCGCCTCGGCACCATCGGTAACGGCTATATCGTCTTTTGCGGCACCAATCTCGTTCTCGACAATGAAGTGGTGATCGAGCAGCACATCAAGTGCTGCGAGATCATGGTCGATATGCTGGCGCTGGACGAGCGCAAGGCGGCGCCCTCGGAAGCGTTGAGCGAGAGGGAAATCGCCTGCCTGCAACTGGCGGGCGATGGCCGTATCAGCGAAGAAATCGCGGTCAAGCTCGGGCTGTCGGTCCACACCGTCAACGCCTATCTCGGTTCGGCGACGATCAAGCTTGATTCCGTCAACCGTATCCAGGCGATCGCGAAAGCCATCCGGCTCGGCTACATCCATTAACGGCGGGCGGGTCTACCGCCCCCTTCGCCGGCACTTCGCGTTTTTTTAACAGTTGCCCATTAGAACTTTTATAAGTTTGGCTTTGGGGAACTGTTTCATGCACAACCGGCTCTTTAAGTCCGTTGCTGGCAAGGTCGTGGCTTTGACGATCGGCCTGATCGCGCTCAGCGTGGCGGCGGTTGGTTTTTCGACTTACATTCGCTTGAAGGACAATATCATCACCACCGCGCTGCGTGATACGCACAGCGCAATGCGCAGCATGGCGATCCTTTACGAACTGAAAGTTGGCGGTGTTGCCCTCGAATTGGTGGATGGCGACCTCAAGAGCGTGGGCCGCGCCAGCATCGGAACGATGCGCGATAATGATCTCGTCGACCGCACCGCAGCCGGAAACGGTGGCATCTCCACTGTTTTTGAAGCCAGAGGCGGCGAATTCATTCGCATGACCACCAATCTGAAGAACGAAAAGGGCGAGAGAGCAGCAGGAACCAAGCTTGCGACCGATCATCCCGCTTTCGAAAAAGTCTCCAAGGGTGAATCCTATTTCGGCACCGCGACGCTGTTCGGCACCAGCTACATGACGGGTTATATGCCCGTTACGAACAAAACCGGCGCAACCGTCGGCATTCTGTTCGTGGGTGTTCCCATGGATGTCTACGATGCGCAGATATACAGCCTGCGCGACATGATGCTGATCTGTGGCGGGCTCGCCATGCTTGGCGTCGGCTTGCTCGCCTATTTCGTCATCAAGCGTACGCTTCAGCCCCTGGGCAAGCTGACCGATGCAGTGAAGTCCCTTTCGGACGGCAATCTCGATACACCGATCCCCTATGCCACCAACACCAATGAGTTTGGCAACATTGCACGCGCTTTGGTGATTTTCCGCGAAAATGCACTTGAGAAACTGGCGATTGAGGGCAAGAGCGCCGAGGAACGTGCTGCGGCCGAGTCCGAACGTTACCGCAATGACGCCGAGAAACGGGAGCTGGACGGCCAGATCGAATTCGCGGTCGACGAGATTGCGTCCGGTCTCGGCAGGCTATCGCGTGGCGATCTCAGCCGTACGATTGATACGCCCTTCTCGGGTCGCCTCGACCGGCTGCGCACGGACTTCAACAGTTCCCTGCTCAACCTGCGGGATGCGCTGGGTCAGATCCGGGAGCGCACGCTCGTCATTCAGCACAGCGGTATCGAAATCGAGCAATCTTCGGTCGATCTGTCGAAGCGGACCGAAAACCAGGCCGCCTCGCTGGAGGAGACCGCTGCCGCTGTCGAGGAAATCACCGCTACCGTCAAGTCATCGGCTGAAAGGGCGCGCGAGGCCAATGAGGCCGTTCGCATTACCAAGCAGAGCGCCGACAGCTCCGGTTCGGTCGTCAGCAATGCCGTCGACGCCATGGGCCGCATCGAAGACGCCTCGCGCAAGATCGAACAGATCATCGAGGTCATCGACGACATTGCTTTTCAGACCAACCTTCTGGCGCTCAATGCCGGTATCGAGGCCGCACGTGCTGGTGAGGCCGGCAAGGGCTTCGCCGTCGTGGCGCAGGAAGTGCGCGAGCTTGCCCAGCGCTCCGCCGACGCAGCCCGCGAGATCAAGCAACTCATCAATCAATCGACGCATGAGGTCAGTTCCGGGTCGAAGCTGGTGCAGGAGGCGGGCACGGTTCTTTCCGCCATCAGCCAGCAGATCGTTACCGTCAGCCAGCATGTCGAAACCATTGCGACGGCAACGCAGGATCAGTCTTCCGCACTTCACAACGTCAACAGTTCCGTCAACCAGATGGACCAGATGACCCAGCAGAACGCAGCGCTTGCCGAACAGTCAAGCGCGGCCAGCATGATACTGTCCGGTGAAGTCAAGGCGCTCCTCGAACTCGTGCAGCGGTTCCAGATGGAGCAGGGCTCGGCGACAGGCCGAGACCGGTACAATCAAGCGGCCTGATACGCCGGTTTTTGAAGATAGATACCGCTCCCGGATCGCAAGGTCCGGGAGTTTTTACTCGGCCGCTGCCCGCACGGTACTGGATATCTGGTTGATATAGGCGCGCAGCGCCGCCGGTTTCACCGGCTTGTGCTGGACGGCAATTCCGTATTTTTCGGCATCGCTGCGCACTTCCGGGCTACGATCTGCCGTTACCAGCAGAGCCGGGATCGTTTTGCCATAAAATGTCCTGATGAGGCGGATGGCGCTGATGCCATCGCCATCATCAAGATGATAATCAGCGACGATGACGTCGGGTGCTGCGGTCAGAGAAAGAAATGGTTCTTCCAGCGCCGCCACGGATCCCGCTGGTAAAACGTCGCAGCCCCATCCCGTCAGCAACAGCGTCATGCCCTCAAGGATTTTCGGCTCGTTGTCGATGCACAGCACCCGCACGCCCTGGAGGCGATCGCTGGCAGCAGGATTGGCGATGAGGCCGCCCGACTTCGCGGGTGCGACACGATCTTCCTCACGCGTGAGGTGAATACGGAAGGTCGTGCCCTTGCCCGGCGTGGAAATCAATTGAACCGGATGGTGCAGCATGCGCGACAACCGGTCGACGATGGAAAGACCAAGGCCGAGCCCCGAGGCCGTTTTTGCACCTTCGTCCAGCCGGGCGAATTCTTTGAAGACCGTGCGGAACTTGGAGGCGGGTATGCCGATGCCGGAGTCCGTCACCTGAATGACCACTTCGCCGCCCCGGCGGCGCGCGCCGACAACCACTTTGCCCTTCAACGTGTATTTGATGGCGTTGGAAACCAGGTTCTGTATTAGACGCCGCAGGAGGTTGGGATCAGACCGTACCGTCAGCGAAGTCGGCATGACCACGAGGTCGAGGTTCTTCTCCTGCGCCATCGGCGCAAAATCGGTCTCGATCCGCTTCAGCAAGTCGTTCAGCGGAACGGATGTCATGCGCGCCTTCATCGAGCCGGTGTCCAGACGGGAAATATCGAGCACCGCGCCAAGGATGGTCTCGACCGATTCCAGCGCTGAGTCGATATTCTGCACGAGTTCGCTTTCTCCCGATTCTCCGAGCCGTTCGACCAGCGAGGATGAGTAGAGACGGGCGGCATTCAATGGCTGGAGAATATCGTGGCCGGCGGCGGCGAAAAACCGCGTCTTGCCGATGTTCGCCTCGTCGGCTGCCGCTCTCGCCTCAGCCAGCGCGCGGTTGACGCGGGTCAGTTCGGCGGTCCGCTCCACTACACGCTGTTCCAGCGTTTCATTCGCCTGTTTCAGCGCCTGATCGCTTGCCACCCTCTGGGTAATGTCGGTGAAGGTTGCGACAATGCCCTTGTCCGGCATCGTGTTGGAGCGCACCTCGATGATGCGTTCGCCGCCCGCCAGCACCAGAGGGAATGGCAGGTCCATGGTCAGAAAGCTGGTGATCAACTGTTCCGTATCACCGGCCGGCATGTCGCCTCGTTCCTGCAGCATGGAGACGATGTCGGTTAGTGGTACGCCCACCTGGCCGAACTGCTCGGGCAGGTCCAGAAGAGTGCGAAAGCGCCGGTTCCAGATCGTCAGTTGCTGGGAGCTATCGAAAACGGCGATACCCTGGTCCATCTGCGCCAGCGCCGTCTGCAACATGTCCTGATTATACTGCAGCGCTTCGCTTGCCTGGTCGAGCAGCCACGCCGTGTCTGCGCTGGTGTCTTCCGCCTTCTGCAGAATGATCGAGAGCACCAAGCGGGCGGAGGAAGAGCCGATGGCGCTGCCGAGTAACTGTTCGGAGAAGTGGATCAGCGCCATGTCCGCCGGCTGGTCGTCATTCAGCTTTCTGCCGGCCGTTTTTTCATAGGTGGCCAATGAACGGAGCATGCGCTCTTCGCCGAGATAGCGGGCGATCGCGCTTTTCAGATCGCCGACGCTGACACGGGTTTTCCAGCCGCGGGTGGCGAATTGCGATTTTGAATGACGCTTGACGAAGATGCCGGACTGAATGCGTTCTACCGGTCTTGGATTGCGCGAAAGCGAGCCGAGTACAAACGCCATGCTGTTGACGAGAAGACTGAGAATGACTGCATTCACGAATGGATCGGCTTCAGGCCCGTTGAACACGGTGCTGCCGGAAAACAGGAAGCCGAGAATATTCGCCGCAACCTCGGAATTGTCAGGCCCGCCGAAGCTCGGCAGGAAAAGCAGATAGGCCCAGACGAAGAAGCCGGAACTCAACCCCGCGATTGCGCCGCGCGCATTGGCCCGCCGCCAGAAGAGGCCGCCGAAAAGGGCAGGGGCCATCTGGGCAATTGCAGCGAAGGCCAGCAGGCCGATGGAGGCAAGACCCGTGGCGCTGTCGGCGGCGCGATAATAACCATAACCCAGCAGCATAACGGCAAAGATCGCCGTTCTGCGGATGTTGAGCAGGGTCTTGGCGAAGTTGTCCCGGTGCGGTGAGCGATTCAACAGCTTCTGTCGCAGGAAGATCGGCATGACAATGTCATTGGAAATCATGATCGACAGCGCGACCGACGCGACGATCACCATCGCGGTCGCGGCCGAAAAACCGCCGATGAAGGTGATCAGGGACACGACCGGCATCTGATGGTTGAGCGGCAATTGCAGCACGTAGAGATCGGCGTCGCCATTGGCGCCGAGCGTCAGAATGCCGGCAAGAGCGATCGGCAGTACGAAGATGTTGATGGCGATGAGATAGAGCGGTAGCAGGAACCCCGCCATGCGCAACTCTTCCGGCGTCCGGTTTTCCACGACTGTGACATGGAACTGACGCGGCAGCAGGATGATGGCGAAGCCGGAAAGCAGGGTCATGACGATCCAGCGGCTGACGGGCGTGTGATAGGAGATGGCCTGCATCGCCTGTTCATTGGCGGAGGCGAGCTGCCATAGATGCGCGGGACCATCGAAGAGCACGAAGAGCACATAGAAGCCGACGGTGCACATGGCGACGAGCTTGACCAGCGATTCCATCGAGATCGCCAGTATGAGCCCGTCCTGATGTTCGGTTGCATCCGTGTGGCGGGTGCCGAACATGACGGCGAAGCCCGCCATGACAATGGTGACAACAAGCGGCAGATCGAGGAAGTAGAGGTTGCCGCTGCCGATGCCGTAATCACCGGGGTCGACCATCGTCGCCACCGAGCTGGAAACCGCTTTCAGCTGCAGCGCGATATAGGGAATGGCGCCGACGAGCGCGATGATGGCGACAATCATCGCCACGGTGGAATTCTTGCCATAACGGGCGGCAATGAAGTCTGCAACCGAGGTCAGTTTTTCCGTTTTGGCAAGCTCAACGATGCGTCGGATGATTGGCATGCCAAGGGTGAAGGCAAGGATAGGCCCGGTATAGATGCCAAGAAATTCCAGTCCCTTGTCGGCTGCAAGCCCAACACCACCAAAATAGGTCCAGGAGGTGCAATAGATCGCAAGGCTGAGCGCATAGACGAACGGACGCCCCTTTTTCGGCGCGTTTCTCTTACGGCTCTTCCTGTCCCCGTAGCTCGCAACAGCAAACAGCAGCAGGATATAGGCGAAAGCCGAACCGAATATGATCCACCCAGGAAGCACGCATCCTCCCATGCAAGAGTTTCCTGATATCAAGCATAGGCGAAATCCGCGCCATTGAGAATGAGCGCGGTCTGATCATAAAGTTCAAGATCAGCGCGCAAAAAACCCGATAAATGCAATCTTGACGAATTCCAAAAGTGTAAGGGAATCTGTATGGTTGAAGGTGTAGGGACAGTCACATAGCTTCAGCTCGCAAAGCACGAGAGGGACAATCTGAATGCTTAACGAATTTAAAACCTTCATTGCCCGCGGCAATGTCATGGACCTTGCCGTGGGTGTTATTATCGGTGCCGCTTTCAGCAAGATCGTCGACTCCGTCGTCAACGATCTTATCATGCCTATCGTCGGCGCAATCTTCGGCGGGTTCGACTTCTCGAACTACTTCCTGCCACTGAGCTCTAACGTCAATGCCACCTCGCTCGCCGCAGCCCGCGAGCAGGGCGCCGTTTTCGCTTACGGTAACTTTCTGACCGTTCTCATCAACTTCCTCATCCTCGCCTGGATCATTTTCTTGATGGTGAAGGGCGTCAATAAGCTTCGCGATTCCGTCGAACGCAAGAAGGTCGAGGAAAAGCCGGCAGCTGCCCCGCCGCCGGAGGACGTGAGGCTGCTTACCGAAATTCGCGATCTGCTGAAGACGCGCTGAGCCAGATAAATCTGGTTTAACCGCCGGCCCATGCGGCCGGCGATCTCCTGCCGGGATGATCCATAAAGAAAATCCATGGCCGCCTCACGGATTATCATGCACATGGCGGGTGCGATGCGATAAGAAGGCACCAAACGGAGTGTCTTTAATGTCCATTTTGAACAGTCTGAGTGCACGCTCTCTGGCGGCTCCCGAGAGCGGTATTGTCGAAGTCGTGAATTACGCCCGGGGGCGGGACAACCTCCTGCCGCTGTGGGTTGGCGAAGGCGATCTGCCAAGCCCCGACTTCATCAATCAGGCCGCCATCGATGGTCTGAACAATGGCGAGACCTTCTATACCTGGCAGCGCGGTATTCCAGAACTGCGCCAGGCGCTGAGCCGTTATTACGAACGCCATTTCGCGGCATCGCTGCCGCCGGAGCATTTTTATGCGACCGGTTCAGGTATGCAGGCGATTGTGCTTGCCGTTCAGGCATTGACGTCACCGGGCGACGAGATGGTGTATCTTTCACCCACATGGCCCAATATCGTTGCCGCCATCGGTGTGGCAGGGGCGAAGGCGGTTCCGGTCGGCATCGATTTTCGTGATGGCCGCTGGGATCTCGATATCGACAGGCTGGAAAGCGCGATTACCCGCAAGACCAAGGCGCTTTTCATCAATACGCCTTCCAACCCGACTGGATGGACAGCGACGGCAGACAATCTCCGTGATGTTCTGGCGCTTGCCCGCAAACATGATCTTTGGATCGTCGCCGACGAGATTTATGCGCTTTATCATTATTCCGGCAGCCACGCGCCGTCCTTCCTCGATGTGATGGAGCCGGACGACAAGATCGTCTTCGCCAATTCCTTCTCGAAAAACTGGTCGATGACCGGCTGGCGGGTCGGCTGGCTTGTCGCTCCGCCAGTCATCGGCCAGGTGATCGAAAACCTTATCCAATATTCCACGTCAGGCGTGGCGCAATTCATGCAGCGCGGCGCGGTCGCGGCCCTCGACAAGGGCGATGGTTTCATTCGCGAGAATTACGAGCGCGCTTTGACCTCACGCGATATTCTCTGTGACGCCTTGATTGCAACGAACCGCGTCGAAACTCTGAAACCGGATGGCGCTCTTTATGCCTTCCTCAAGATCGATGGAGTGACGGACAGCCGCGCAACCGCGATTGATATCGTCGATAAGACCGGCGTCGGCCTTGCGCCCGGAACTGCTTTCGGCCCGGGGGGAGAATTGTTCCTCCGCGCCTGCTTCCTGCGCAACCCCAGGCAGATAGAAGACGCGGCCGACAGGCTGGCCTCTTACATCCTTAGTCGGTAAGCCTCGCTCGCGGGCATCTCTGCCCTTTCACGGCGCCTACATAGCATCGGCACGACTCTGTCCGGCGCGCCTTTGGGCATCACGCCGAAGCGCGAAAATTACAACCCCACGGCGTAGCCATCGACGTGCGGGTTTTTTTGTGCTAATGCGCCCTCGTTCCGTCTATGAGAACATTTTCATACAATAAATAAAATGCCTTGCATCGCACTAACCAATCGTAAGCCACCTTTTCACAGAGGCGGAGGATTGGTTGGGTATTCGCTGTGCAAGTAATCAATGATGAAGAATTATTGGCTTTGATGAGCTCAAGAAAAGCAAACAGGGAAGTAGTGTCATGGCTGTTCTGGTCACGGGTGGGGCCGGTTATATAGGAAGCCACATGGTGTGGGCTTTGCTCGATGCCGGGGAAGAAGTCGTCGTTGTCGATCGGCTTTCGACCGGATCGCGCTGGGCCGTCGCGCCAGCGGCGCGTTTTTATCTCGGCGATGCGGCGGATCCCGCGTTGCTCGACCAGATTTTCGAAGAAAATCAGATCGAGACCATTTTCCATTTCGCCGGCTCCGTCAGCGTTCCCGAATCCATCAGCCGGCCGCTCGAATATTACGAAAACAACACCGGCACCACCCGCGCGCTTGTCGCTGCCGCGGTGCGGAATGATATCCGCAATTTCATCTTCTCCTCCACAGCCGCTGTGTATGGAAACCAGCCTTTCGAAGGCCCGGTGCCGGAAACGGCGGTCCTCAGCCCCGAAAATCCCTACGGTCTGTCGAAACTCGCTTCTGAAATCATGCTGCGCGATGTCGTGCGCGCACATGACTTCAACTACGTGGCGTTGCGTTACTTCAATGTGGCCGGAGCCGACCCCCAGGGTCGCGCCGGACCTTCGCCAACAGGCGTCGCTAATCTCATAAAGGTGGCATGCGAAGCTGCAACCGGGCGCCGGGATCACGTGGAGGTTTACGGGACGGATTATCCGACGGCCGATGGCACCGGCGTTCGCGACTATATCCATGTCAGCGACCTCATCGAAGCGCACATGCTGGCCATGGCCCATTTGCGCGCCGGCGGCGGCACAAGAACGCTCAATTGCGGTTATGGCGTCGGTTATTCGGTGCTTGACGTCCTGCATGCCGTGCAGCGGGAATCCGGACATGATTTTCCGGTCATCCACTGTCCGCGCCGGGCCGGCGACATCGCCACCATGGTGGCGGATTCGGGACGGATCCAGTCAGAATTTGGTTGGCGTCCGCGCTTCAACGATCTTTCGACCATCGTCCGCACCGCGTTGCAATGGGAGGCCAAGCGCCAGGCCCAGAAAAACGAGATGATTCCTCCAATACGGCGTAAACTGGCGGCGATAGGATGAACCGGCTGCGCATCACCTTGCCCTGTTTTTCTTGACGGAACGATAGTCAGTCGGGCGGTCTGACGCGCTGGCGGGGCGAAGCCATCGATCACGATCGAAGAAGCCGCGTGTCAGCTTCAGTCCGGCCGAAGTTTCGGTCGCGAGCAAAATCACATTCACGCGGTGCGGCGCGGTGGGTTCCGGCTTCACGGAAGCCGAAATGCCGAAGTGTCGCGCCTGATACTGTTGCATCTTCTGCGCCGGTTCAAGCACCGAGCCAATATCTCTCCAACGGGTCTGCTCGATAATCATGGCAAGTGCTGCCGCAAGCTTCGCGTTGACAGCGCGTCCGGCCGATGTCTGCGGTGCAACTGCCTTCAGCCTGACGGACCGGATTTCCCCGGAAACCTCGCCGCGGATTTCCAGGAAAAGCGATGCCGCGCCAGCCGGGTCCGCCGTCGTTGCCTCGCCCAGATCGGCCATACATTCGAAGCTGCGGTTATTCACCGGACTAGGGTGCCAGCCTCGCGGGCTGGTGAAGCCTTCGGCCGTGAACCGGTCGCAAAGGTCTTTGCCGGAGATGATGAAATCGCGGGCGAAAGACGCTCTGGCGCCATTGCGCTCGAATTTCAGCAGGTGAGGTGGCAGATAAATGGTTCTCGCGGCAAGCTTCTGCCGTTTGACGGGTTTTGCCCTGGCAGATGGTACGGCGGAAAGAGGAGCGGGCGCCAGATTGAGATAGGTGAGCAGGCTTCTCAGGTGCTTTTTGTCATTGGCGAGCAGAACCGTGGCCGATATGGCGAAACAGACGACGAGCACCGCAACAAGCAGCGCGCGGAGACTGACTCTCTTTTGCGGGCCTGCGTCCATCATGGGACCTTGTTGGCTGTCTGTTATAGGCATCAGCCGGTTTGGAGCGAATTATCGGACCATTGGCGGTCCGGCGAATATCAATTGCGAGTAAAAGTTCTAAAATATCTGGTTCCGCCGGAATGTCCGGCGGATGTCCTCAGTCGGAGGAATTCTTGTCACCATCCCGTCCGCCGGCGCTGCTCTCATCATCCGCTACGGGAATGGCGTAGGAACCGTTCAGCCAGCGGGCGAGATCGAGCGAGCGGCAGCGATCCGAGCAGAACGGGTAGTCTTCCCGTGTCGATGGTCGGCCGCATTCCGGGCACGGTTGGGATTTGCGGAGCGGCGTAACGTTTCCAGCGCCTTCGGTGGAGGATTTTGCCACAGCCTATCCCTCCAGCCAGCCAGACGTCACCTCGAACCCTTCACCGGCAAGAAGCGACATGGTCTCATAGAGCGGCAGACCGACGACATTGGTGTAAGAGCCCGTCAATTTCTGCACGAACGCACCGGCGATGCCCTGAATGCCATAAGCGCCCGCTTTGCCGCGCCATTGCCCGGAAGCGATATAGGCATCGATCTCACGGGTCGACAGGCGTTTGAAGCGTACCTTGGTCTCCGCCACCTTCTGCCGGATCTTGCCGCCCGGGGTTACGAGGCAGATGCCGGTATAGACCCAATGGCTGCGCCCGGAAAGAAGATGCAGCGCCGCTGAAGCCTCTTCCGTATATTCCGCCTTGCCCACGATACGTCGACCGACAGCAACGACCGTGTCGGACCCCAGGACATAGGCGTCCTTCCAGGCCTGCTCGTTTTTCAGCGCCGCCTGTGCCGCTTCCGCTTTCTGCAAGGAAAGACGGCGGCAGAGCGTTCGCGGATGCTCGAGCTTGACGGGCGTCTCGTCAATATCCATCGGCATCAGGCGAGCCGGCTCGATGCCGATCTGATGCAGCAGCTCCAGACGCCGCGGCGATCCAGAAGCGAGAACGAGCTTTTGTTTTGAATTCGTCATTGCGCTGCCGGGCGTAGGATGCGGAAACGGATTACTTGAAGCGATAGGTGATGCGGCCCTTGGTCAGGTCGTAAGGCGTCATTTCGACCAGAACCTTGTCGCCTGCGAGAACGCGGATGCGGTTCTTGCGCATGCGGCCCGCCGTATGGGCGATGATTTCATGGTCGTTCTCAAGCTTCACGCGGAATGTTGCGTTCGGCAGCAATTCGGTTACGATGCCCGGGAATTCAAGGACTTCTTCTTTTGTCATGTAAGGGTTTTCTTCCTGTTGATAGTGCCGGACCGTGTCCTGTCCGGGAAAATTGCGCGGAAACTACACAATCCCGGCACATTTGTGAACCTCTAAAGCATCGGCTTGAAAATCGCGATCGATTTTAACAGGCCGAGGCAGTTTTCAGTCTTTTGAAAGCGTATCCGCCACCGGCTGTTGCCGCTTCGGCAGGCGTTCGGTAATCAGTTTTGCAAGATGGTCCCGCACCTCACGATAGGCGTCGAGTATTTGCTCCCGCGTGCCAGTGACCACCGTCGGATCCATGGTGGGCCAATAGACCACATCGAGAGAGTTCGAGCGCGTCAGTTCCAGTGCGGCGTGATGAGCTTCTGGTGTTAATGTAATGATCAGATCGAAAAAATCATCCTCGATCTCGTCCAAAGTACGCGGTTTGTGCTTGCCGAGCGAAAAACCCAGCTCCTCCAGCACCGCATCCACGAAGGGGTCGCGCTCGCCCGCCCGCACACCTGCCGACTGGATGTAGATGCCGGGCGCGACCAATCGTTTGGCGATCACCTCGGCCATGGGGGAGCGGATGGAATTCATGCCGCACATGAACAGGACCGATTTCGGTGCTCGTCCCTCGTTTGGCGCTGCGGCAGGATCGCTCATCTCTAACCCCGCCAATAAAGCACACAGACAAGGGTGAAGAGCCGGCGCGCCGTGTCGAAATCCACCTTTATCTTGCCGGACAGCCGGTCCATCAGCGTCTGCGACCCGTCATTGTGGATGCCGCGCCGGCCCATGTCGATCGCCTCGATCTGGCTCGGCGTGGAAGAGCGGATCGCCTCGTAATAGCTTTCGCAGATCAGGAAATAATCCTTGATGATGCGGCGGAACGGCGTCAGCGACAGGATATGGGTGGAGACATCCCTGTCGTCCTCGGTCTTGATGGAGAAAACCAGTTTGGAATCGACGAGCGATATATAAAGCCGGTACGGCCCGCCGTCATGTCCGGCAGGCTCAAAGGTATTTTCTTCGATCAGGTCGAAAATAGCGACGGCGCGTTCATGCTCCACGTCGGGCGTGGACCGGCCGATGCTGTCGTCCAGTACCACGTCGCAGAGCCGGAAGTCGCCTGACGCCATCGTTTAACTTTCCGGGTTGAGGCGGATGGAGACGGAGCGCGCATGCGCGTCCAGCCCCTCGGAACGGGCAAGGGTGATGGCTGCCGGCGCAAGCTGGCGCAGCTGCTCGGGACCAAGGCGCAGGATGGACGTGCGCTTGACGAAATCCAGCACCGAAAGGCCTGAGGAAAAACGGGCCGAGCGCGCCGTCGGCAGAACATGGTTGGAACCGCCCACATAATCGCCGATCACTTCGGGGGTATGGCGCCCGACAAAAATCGCCCCGGCATTGCGGATGTGGGCCATTAGCGCATCCGGGTCATCGATGGCAAGTTCCAGGTGTTCGGCGGCGATCCGATTGGCCAACGGAATGGCATCGGTGAGCTTTTCGACCAGAATGATCGCGCCGAAATCCGCCCAGCTCGCCGCTGCTGTTTCGGAACGCGAGAGACGCTTCAGCTGCCGCTCGACGGCTGCTTCCACCGCCTTGCCGAGCTCGGCATCATCGGTGATCAGGATGGATTGTGCACCACGATCATGCTCCGCCTGTGCCAGAAGATCGGCAGCAAGCCAGTCGGGGTCGTTATCCCTGTCGGCGATAACAAGCACTTCGGAAGGGCCGGCGATCATGTCGATGCCGACAGTGCCGAAGACCTGACGCTTGGCGGCCGCCACATAAGCATTGCCCGGGCCGACGATCTTGGCGACCGGCGCGATGGTTTCAGTGCCATAAGCCAGTGCCGCCACGGCCTGCGCGCCACCGATGCGATAGATTTCCTCGACGCCCGCAATACGCGCGGCAGCCAGAACGGCCGGATTGACCGCGCCGCCATTCGCGGGCACGACCATGACGATGCGCTCCACACCGGCAACCTTGGCGGGCACGGCATTCATCAGCACTGAGCTTGGATAGCTGGCCGTGCCGCCGGGCACATAAAGGCCCACGGCCTCGATTGCGGTCCAGCGCGAGCCGAGGCCGACGCCGATATCGTCCTCGTAAATATCGTCCTTCGGCATCTGTCGCGCATGGTGTTTTTCGATACGCCGGGCTGCGAGTTCAAGCGCTTCGATCACGCTCGTGTCGACGGCGGCAATCGCCGCATCGATTTCATCAGTCGTTACCCGCATCGGCACCGCGGCAAAATCGATGCCGTCGAATTTCCGGGAGTAATGGGCGAGGGCCGCATCGCCGCGATGTCGGACATCATTGATGATGTCGCGAACGGTCGCATTGACGTCTTCGGAAACTTCTCTCTTGGTTGTCAGGAAGGCAGCGAATTTCTGTTCGAAATCAGCCGATGCCTGCTCCAGCCAGATTGCCACGCCATTACCCTTTCATTGTCCCCACGGGGTGCACGACTTACCGCAGAACGATTGCAGCTCTGGTATGTGGCATAAATCGAAACGGGACGGAAAGGCAACCGTCACGACAGTCCGGAAAGCTTATTCGCTGTCGGGATGATGCGGTTTGGTGGCGGTTTCCCACGCACCGCTCACATCAGTCAACTGCGCCTCGATGCATTCGACATCAAGCGCGATGGTGCCGCCGCCGGAAAGGGCCAGTTCCACAAGGCCATCCGGGCCTTCGCCATTCGGTGTGAAACGTATCGCCAGAAGCGAAAGAACCTGCTCCCTGTCGGCCAGGTTGATGGACTGCGAACGAACGGCGGAGACACGCTTCAGGAAAACAACTGTGCGGCAGCGTTCCGGTGGCAGGTGCTTTTTATCGGCGCTTTCCCAGACGAAACGGTTGGCGGAAAAGGTGAACTGGCCGTGTTTCGGCTCGAAGGCAACATCCTTCAGCTTGAAGACACTGTCCTGCATATGGGTCGAGATGACGGAGAGATCTTCAGTATCCAGCGCGAGCAATTTCAGGCCGCTCATCTTTTTCTTCCTTCTTGTGCGGTGAGGACCGCTATTTCCATGACTTACAATGGAAATAGGCAGTCCCGGCCCGCTGTGCAACGGGTAGAAAACGGATGAGCGGCGATGAATGGATCAATCGCTGACGCGCTCGACCAACGCGCCGCAGCGGGTGAGCTTTTCCTCGAGGCGTTCGAAGCCGCGGTCTAGATGATAGACGCGCGACACCATGGTCTCGCCCTCGGCCACGAGGCCGGCAATGACCAGCGACACGGAAGCGCGCAGATCGGTCGCCATCACAGGCGCACCCTTGAGGCGGGAAACGCCTTCGATGCGGGCCATCTGACCGGAAAGCGAAATCTTCGCACCGAGCCGGGCAAGCTCCTGCACATGCATGAAGCGGTTTTCGAAGATCGTTTCGGTAATGTGGGAAACGCCTTGGGAACGGGTCATCAGCGCCATGAACTGCGCCTGCAGGTCTGTCGGGAAGCCGGGGAACGGTTCAGTGACGACATCGACCGGCTGAATGCCGTTGCCGTTGCGCACCACGCGCAGGCCGGTTTCCGTCTCGCTGATCGTGGCGCCTGCGAGCCGGAGCGTATCAAGTGCATTGTCGAGCAGCGATGCGCGCGTCCCTTCCAGCACCACATCACCGCCGGTCATGGCCACTGCCATGGCATAGGTGCCGGTTTCAATACGATCGGGCAAAACCCGGTGGCGCGCGCCGGAAAGCGAGGTAACGCCTTCGATGGTGATGGTGGAGGTGCCGGCGCCTTCGATCTTCGCGCCCATTGCGATCAGGCAGTGCGCCAGATCGACAACCTCGGGCTCGCGGGCGGCGTTGTGGATGACGGTTGTGCCGCGGGCAAGGCTTGCAGCCATCAGCATCACATGCGTCGCGCCAACCGAAACTTTGGGGAAGGTATAGACCGCGCCGATGAGGCCGCCCTTGGGGGCCGAGGCATTGATGTAGCCGCCATCGATCTCCATCGTCGCGCCGAGCGCCTGCAGGCCCTCGATGAACAGGTCAACGGGACGCGTGCCGATGGCGCAGCCGCCAGGCAGGGAGACGCGGGCGCGGCCCTCACGCGCCAGAAGCGGGCCGATGACCCAGAAGCTTGCACGCATCTTGGAGACCAGCTCGTACGGAGCGGTGGTATCGACAATGGTGCGGCAGGTGAAATGCACGGTACGGGAATAAGCTTCGCCCTGGCTTTCGCGGCGGCCATTCACGGAAATATCCACGCCATGATTGCCGAGGATACGGATCAGCTGCTCCACGTCAGCCAGATGCGGAACGTTTTCGAGCGTCAGTGTATCGCTGGTCAGCAGCGATGCGATCATCAGCGGCAAGGCGGCGTTTTTGGCGCCGGAGATGGGGATGATGCCGTTGAGCTTGTTGCCACCCGTAATTCTGATGCGATCCATGCGTCCCTACGGGCCTGTGCCCGCCTTTCTTTATCGTGCCTTGCGGAAAGGCGCGTCCTTAGACGAATTTCCGCGGCGTTTCAATTTTATGCTGTGAATTCTCTATGAGGATGATTCGTCCGTTTTTGCGGCAGGCAGGCCAATGGTGTCGTCTGCGTCGCCGGCACGGCGCGCGCGAACCTGTTGTTTGCGCTTCAAAAGATTTTCGCGAAGTTTCTTCGCGGCACGCGCCTTCCGTTCCGCCTCGCGCTGGCGCGCCTTTTCGCCGGGCCCCGCCTGCGGCTTGCCGCTGGCCGCCGCGTCGGATGCGCCCGCGGAAAAGTCCCCGCAGAGCGCTGTCTTCACCTGTTTGTCGTGATGTTCGGTCATAGATTCAGCAATATCTGAAAAATGCTGTTTTCAACAGGGGGGGCGCTTTTTTGCGCCGCTTGATGAAGAATATCGTTTTGCGACTTGCGCTCGTCAAAAACCTGTGGCAATAGGCCGCCACGCTTGATGCTGAAGCGATCGCTTCGGCACCGGATGCTGCTATAGCTCAGGGGTAGAGCACTCCCTTGGTAAGGGAGAGGCCGAGAGTTCAAATCTCTCTAGCAGCACCATTCATCTCCTTAAAAAATCAGAGAAAATCGCCGATTTTTCGGTCGCGCAATCCCTTTTCCCCAAGGAACAAACTGCGATAATTCCCCGCATTTCCCCAGCAAATACGGGGAAAATCCGGGGACCAAGTTCTCGTATCGCCGTCCACAATCACCGAAAGGGGCATGATCCGCCTTGGTTCAAAAAGTCAGGCCCCGGTGGTTCGCTCCCACCGAGGCCAGTTGAAACACTCCCAACAGTCCAGCGTCGGATGAGCATCACATCTATAGCATGCTCTTCTCCGGCATTGAACTCCGCCCTTCAGAGGAAGAGAGATCATGCCTAAACAGTCGAAGCAGCATAAAGCAACACCAGCCGAAGCGAAATTTTCTCAAGTCACGCGACCTGAGAAAAACACGAAGAAGCCCGGAAAGCTGCCGGGTTCAGAGCCATTCAACACCGTCCAAGTCGGCCTCATGAGTAAGGTGGGCCAGTCCGGCCACACTCCTGAGAAAATCCCCAGTGACGGCCTCCATGGCGGCGGCGACGATACAGTCGAGTTCATCAAATCTGCCAGAGCCATGGTGCTTCGCGGACGCTTCAAAGCAGAGGCAACCGCGCATAGGAACATGTTGGAGCGAGCTAAAAACGGGAAGGTCGTTCACCCCTCCTTCAAAGTATTCCGAGATTTCCTGCTGTATGTCCGTCCAATGCCCGGCAAGGGCATGACACTCGACCGGATCGACAATGATGATCCAGAGTATGCGCCGGGGAAGGTTCGCTGGGCAGACCGTCATACTCAGAACAACAACAAATCGGACACCCTAACTTTTTACTATTCTCGAACCGGAGATGTTTACACCACCTCCCGCCTGTCCAAACTTCAGAGTGTATCAGCGGGCGCAATCCGTAAACGGAGACACGAGGGCTGGACCGACGATGAGATCATAGAGGGCAAGCGCATCGTCTCCGCGCCGCAGGCTCAAAAAGCAAAAGAAGTGACTGGCCCTGTTGCCCTGACGCCTAAGTTTCCCGCCGGACTTTATTCGCCAGCCCAGCTGGCACTGCTCTCTCGGAGCGAAAAGCACCTCACCTCGGCGGCGGAGATCGAATTTTACCGTAATGCTCATTATTACCAATCGGAGCGCGAGAGTGGCACTGAACCTATGCTCCCGATGTACGAAGACTTTTTGGAACCTGACGGGAAATGTGCAGGCGGGATGACGCTCGAGAGCTACAGGCGCGGTTTTCTCAGCCGTTGGAAAAATTTCCGCCACCATGTGATTTACCGCAATCTCCTTCCCGACCAGAAAGTGATGTTGGCGGAGTATGATCCCGCATGGGTCGCCTGCCAAGAGGCGAAGGAGCAATCCGAGAATAAGTTCAAGGACCACATATAATCTCATAAGTAACTGGTTTTTCTATGTATTCAAAAGTCTCCTTGTGCCAGAATTATCCACACAAGGAGGCAATAAACTTGCAGAATACCGTCTTCAGCATTGGCCATTCTTCGCACTCATGGGAGCATTTCCGGTCGTTGATCGAGGCTCCCGACGTCGGCGTAGTGCTGGATGTCCGTTCCAACCCTCGATCTCGCTTGCATCACTTCAACAAGGCGGAGCTGCGCTATCGACTGAATTCCATCGGCGTTTCCTACCTGCATCTGGGCGACCAACTCGGGGGGCGTCCAGCCAATGGTGCCGCCGACTATGAGACGATGGCCACGGCAGCTTCTTTCCTCGACGGAATTGCCATAGTGCTGGAGATTGCAGCTCGCAGCCGCCCAGCGCTCTTGTGCTCGGAGCATGAACCTCTCGAATGCCACCGCTGCCTGCTCGTTGCCCGGCGCCTCGCCGAGCATCACGGTGCGCACGTCGCTCATATCCAACGGGATGGCAAGATCGAGCCCCACGAGGACACGGAAGATCGATTGTTGTCGAAGTGGGGAGACGGTGGCGATCTCTTCCGTACCCGCGCCGAACGTCTCGCCGTGGCTTATCGTTTGCAGACACGGAAGCTGGGAGTGGGCAAATGAAATTCGTCCATTTCGTTTCCGCCTTCTCAAAAGATAATGTCGCAGCTCGGTCAGACACTTACGGCGGTAGCAGCCACGTGACATGTCATGATGGAGAAGACCGGGACGGCGAAATCGACCGTTCCGTAAAATCCGAGATGGTGGGTTCATCCGATGGAAAGGCGGGCGGCGATAAAATTGCAATTAATTGCACAGCTTGGCCCAACGATGAACTTTGTGCAATTAATTGCAATTTGCCGACCAGCCTCTCCAAGAGTTCTCCACGACCGTTCGCGATTTCGTATCCTCATCCATCCCCGCGAGCACCAAACGCGCCTATGCCTCGGATTTGGCGTCTTATACCGCGTCCGGACGACAAATCCCTTCTTCCCACACGATGTTGCCGAATACTTCGCCGAGAAGGCCGGTATCTACGCGGTCGCCACATTGCGGCGGCATGTCGCCGCGATCTCCAAGGCCACCGTGCCATCGGCGCTCGTGATCCGGTAAAGTCCGAGTTGATCGCATCCACGATGCGCGCCATCCGCCGGACATTCTGTGTCGCACAGCGACAAGCAGAGGCGCTGTTGCGCGATGATCTGGTCGCAATGGTCGACAAGCTCGGTAACCGACCGAAGGATGTCCGGGACCGGGCGCTGCTACTCCTCGGCTTCGCCACCGCCATGCGCCGGTCAGAGCTTGCGGCTCTTGATGTCGCTGATGTCGAGTTCGTCGTCAAGGGGATGCTCCTTACCATCCGCCGCTCGAAAACCGATCAGGAAGCGCAGGACGCACTATTGCGGTCCCGTTCGGTCGAACCCGGCATTGCCCGGCGGCTGCCTTGAAGGAGTGGCTGAAACTGGTCGAGCGCCGGGAAGGGCCGATCTTCGTCTACACCGACAAACACGGAAATCTCAGTAGTTGGCGAATGAGCTATGTCGTCAAGACCCGTATCGCGGCAGCAGGATATGATCCCGCGCTGTATTCTAGCCATTCGCTGCGAGCGGGCTTTGCGACCTCCGCGGCGTAAGCTGAGGCATCCACCCACAAAATCCGACAGGTGACTGGCCACCGATCCTAGGCCAATCTTACGCGTTACCTCAGAGACGCGGACCTGTTCGCCGACAATGCTGTCGCCCGAGTACTGTAGTACATTCACTTGCCACGCCGACTGAGTGCCCTGATCTGCTCAATCGCCAGTTCCAGATCAGCATCGGACAGGCCCCGAGCAATTGACTGGAGCTCTTCGAGAAGCTGCGCTTTTCGTCTGGGCAGGGTGGTTTCCTCAAAATCGAACAGACTTTTGAGAGGGATGTCGAGTGCCTGACATAGCAGTTCGATGGTGGTGAAGTTTGGCAGGCTTCTGCCGCGCTCAAGGTTGGACAAGGCATCGACCGAACGCCCCATCCGTGCGGCCAGTTCGTCCTGGGTCAGCTTCTTCTCTTTACGGATTGCCTTGAGCCGAAGGCCCAACCTCGTCTTCGTGTCCATGACCCGTAGTGAAATACGGGTTGAAAGCTGCAAACCGATCTTAATACGAAAGAAAATGTAAACTCGGATAGTTGTACGATTTATTGCAGGGAAACCGACTAAACCATGCGCGAGGCGACTACGATGAAAACATTAGCCGTGACCCTGCTGGCGACAGCCGCAACGATTGGCGCTGCGCAGGCCGACGACATGGACATCTATCAGACCTGCTGGGCAGAGGCATCGACCGCTGTGCTGGACAGCAAGGGCGTCACGGAAGAGACCTTGAAGGAAGCGGTGCGCGAGGCAGACGGTATGTGCGAGTACCAGAGGATCAGCGTCATGGCGTCGGGCCGGTCGCCCAAGGAGATGCGCGAATATATGGAAGTGCAACTCTACAGCGCAAATCGCGTACCCGAGACCTGGGTGGCGGCGGTTAGCTTGTCCATGAAATCATACGAGGCTCCTAGCTACACGCCGAAGGGGAAGTTCAACTTATTCAACATGGGGACCGGCTTTCTTTGCACGTTCCCGACCGACGTGGATAATGCACGCCAGTTGGTGGAGACCGGGCGCTCGGAACTGGTCGCCCAGATCAGGGGCTGTAGCGCCTTCGACAAAACGATTGAGGTCGAAGAGGTGGACAGGTTCGGTTGGACCCGCAAAGTTCGCTACATCAGCCCGGAAGGCAAGATGATCACCGCCTTCACAAGCGAACGCACATTCAAGACAAGAAGTGAATGGACGCTACGAGCCTGCCAGCTTGTAGGTAATGAATGGTCCGACTGCCTCGACGCGGTGGGCAAGGATTGATCTCCGCTGCGGGAATATCAAGTATCAGGGGCTAAAAATGCCGCTGTGAAGTCAGGGGTCTGTACCGCCTCCAATGACCACGGCCACGGGGGCTACTAATGGCCGCCTCGCACCGCCAGCTCGGTGCGACAGTTTCATCTTCGTCAGTTAACAGCTTCCCAAATGTCTTCTTTTGACCTCACGATGTGCGAACCACAAAACGATTCGTTCATCAGGGAAAATGATGTCGCGAGACAGTGAGAAGCCAGTTGTTTTCAGCCATTTATTTCAGCGGGTGTTTAACCCTTCTCGCTATCGTTCGATATAATCGTTTAATTGATATCTTCCTCAGCCTCACAACCTACTCGCTTCAAAACCATTTGCGAACAACAGTCAGGGCATAGGGCAAATCGAAATCGATGAACTTTATATGGGCATTGATTGACTCGGCTGCCATTACTCCATCCCGGTCCAGGCCAAAGGTGGCACCGATCAGATTTCCGTCGTTCAGACGAAACAAGATCTTACGTGGTGTGCTCAGAAATTCCCAGGAAAGCGCGCACGTGCGATCTCTGCTCAGTTCATAGCAGGTGAGCGTGTAGCAATGTTCGAACTGACTGTTGAAGATGATATGGTTAAGGTCGTGGAAGAGCGCCCCTATAAGCTGGTGCCGGCCAACGGCCTAGATAGCGCTGCCATCATAGACTATCGTTAACGATCTTCTCGGCATCAATCGGCCTTAATCCGGACGACAGCGCTTATCAACCTCCGGCAATCCACGGCAACCGTTGCGCCACAGCTTCAGCTATAAAATTTTGATCCAGAACATAGGTACATTGAAGTAAGCATTCGGTGCCTCATTGTCATGAATTCGCCGGTCACTTTTCGACCTTGGCGAGGTGAGCTTCAATGTCTCCTAGCCGGGTATCGACCGACATTGGTGTCTGGCAACAGCGGAAAGCCCCAGCCTTCGCCATGGGCGAGCTTGCCAGCTGGAACGCCTTCAGCAATTCCAGCAGCTAGGCGCCTCCCGTAGCGATCAGCATGGAGGGCTGTTCCGGTAACCCGAAAAAGGTCGCCCGGTCCGCCCAACAAGTCGGAAGCCGCAGTGATGCCGTTCTTCAGCGACCGGACGGCCTCAGGCACACGGAAGGCCAGAAGCACGCCAAACTGGCGGGAGACATTTCCGGGGCGTGGGGCCGAAATAGCTAAGGGCGTCTCGTCAGACTGTCTAGGCCTGACGCACCATCAACACGATGCCAGAAACCATTTCGTCCGTTTTTTGGCGGACGACTTCCTGAACCTCGAAATCGTCAGAAACCGTCTCCGGCATCGCCTCGAATTTTTCCGATATCAACCGCGTCATCATGTCCATGGCGTCTTCCAAGTATTCAGGGCGAAAATACACCTTGTTGAACCGGGAGGGCTTCGGCGGCTCTTCTCCCCGAAATGTTGCCGCCATCATCTCGGAAACGAAAGCCATAGTTTCTTCCCGCGTCATTACATCGTCAGTCATGACGATTGCCCCTTTGAATTTCTTGGTATTTGTGGACGTGTGCAATTAGTTGCAATTTTATGTCGCACATTTTCCGGTGGGTAGCACCTTCAGTAAATGCTCCCCTATCTCCACGACCGTCGCCGTGTCGCAAATCATCTGGGCGTGGACCGTTACCGGGCGGGCATTCTCACCGTAAGAGTGCATCATCACAGGCTTAAAGGTGCCGAGCGCCCGCTGCTTCGCCATCAATTCGCCCCAGAGTTCAAAATCGCGTTCCCGTATGGCTTTGCCAATTTCATCCTCGATGCGACGATACTCTTCAGCATCCTTGTCATTCAGCGCGGCAGGGGGAATATAAACGGGGATGCGATGCGCCACCGCGTGTCTGTAGTTCTCGAGATACCCGAACCACGGGTCACATTTCACCAGATAGTCACGCAGATCGTCCGGTACGCTTTCCCGCACCCGAATGTTCTTCGGCCCAAATCCGATCATGCCATCCGCAATCGGAACACCCTTCAAATTCCGCAGGTCCGTTTCCACGCACCAAATCCGCGCCATGTTGTCTATCGCGCCGTAGACGTTGACAAGGAACGATTGAACGAAGGCTTCGGCATCGTGGCGGACTTCCTTCGACGGCGATTTTTGCGAGTTCGGCGGGATGATCGAAAAGACGCGATCAGTCAAATGCACCAATGCTTGAACACGCCGAGAAAACCCATGCCGTGCATACTCTGACGCCGCATCGGTCTTGTAATTGCGATCTATAAACCGGAGGAAGAGATCGTTCGCAGCCGATGACCATTTCCGCTTGTTCTGGGCCATCTCTTTCAGCGTATCGTCAGAATACATCGCTTCCCTACGGCCTCTTCTCAAGCGCCACAACGCGGGCCTTGAGGGCGATTATTTCCTCCCGTAGCTCGACAATCTCCCAACCGGCTGGCTTGGTGAAATCAGGCACCAATGACGCCTCTAGGCGAGCAACCATCTCCGCATTGGTGGAACGGTTGTTCAGCTTCGCTTGTTTCGCGATTTGCGCTTTCAGCGTCTTCGGCAGGCGAAGCGCGAACTTATCGTCCAGCGTTCGATTTTCTTCAGTCATAAAAGCCTCTTGCGTCCATCTGAGATTATTTGGACTGAATGCCGTTGACAATAGATCCCAAATGATATCACTTGGTCACAAAGCCAAGGAGTACATGCCATGACGAAGAGACCCAGTGCCTACCCTGTCCGTCTACCCGCCGACCTGAAGGAATGGTTGGAAACCCGCAGCATCCGCAATCACCGCAGCATTAACAAGGAATTGGTAGCCGTCCTATCAGCCGTCCGCGAGGGCGAGAAAACCGGCAGCGGCTTTGAAAAGCTCGCCAATCCGTCCGGCATCCCCGTCGACACCCCTCTGTTTCCGACCTGATCCATCGTCCTTTTAGTTCTAGGAGTATCGATGATGGCAATTGCTACCGTCACTGAGAAGGCCTTCCACGGCGCAAGCTTGTCCCTCTCTCTGGATCGGGCCACAGGCGAGGAACTGGCCCATGCCCGTTAACATCATCATCAAGGCTCCGAAGTACCGAACGGCTAAACAGCTTGTGGCAGACGGAACTTTTCCAGTCTCCCAGGCGACCCTTCTCAAGATCGCCAAGGAACATGGTGTCGGCAGAAAAATGGGCCGTACGATCATGTTCTCTATCGAAGATACCGATAAGCTCTACGAGGCCCTTCCATGCCCCTCAAACTCGTCCGGCGCCCCAAAAGCCCCAACTGGATCATGCGTGGTACTGTCAGGGGCCAAAGCATCGAAGAAACTACAGGAACTTCTGACAAAGAAGCCGCCGAAGCAATCCGTATCCAAAGGGAAAAAGAACTCTTAGACGAGAGTGTTTATGGCAAAAAAGCAACTGTCACTTTTGCCGAGGCGGCGCTGGACTACATCGAACATGGCGATGGCGAGACACGGTTCCTGAAGCCACTTGCAGATCACTTCGGAACCACGCCGCTCCGAAACATCGGACAACACGAGATTGACCTTGCTGCGAAGAAGCTCTTGCCAAAGGCAAGCAATGCCACCCGCAACCGGCAGGTCTACACGCCCATGTCTGCGATCTTGCGGCACGCCGCAGGCAATCAATGGTGTACGGTTCCAAACTTGAAGCGCCCGAAGCAGCCCGAAGGTAAGGTGACATGGATGTCACCGAAAGAGGCCGACAAGCTCATTGACGCTTGCGCACCTCATCTTCGTCCGCTCGTTGTCTTTATGATCTACACAGGCGCACGGGCAGGCGAAGCCGTCTGGTTGGACTGGTCCAATGTCAATCTGGACATGAAGCAGGTAACGTTCCCGAAAACGAAGAACGGGAAACCTCGCAGCGTTCCGCTGCACCCTCGCGTTATAATGGAGCTACGTAAGTCTAATCGTCGTGTGGGAGCGGTGTTCCTTACTCACAAATGCGTTCCGTATGAACATCCCGACCCGGACAAGGATGCAGACACGTCGGCAGGAACTCGTATCAGCAGCGCCTTCAAAACCGCCTGCAAACGTGCAGGGCTTGGCTGGACTGTTCCAGGCAAGGACGACAAACCACGCTTTGTGACGAACATCACGCCACACGTGTGCCGCCATACATGGGCGACTTGGCACTATCAGGCCAACCGTGACCTTACCAAGCTCCAAGAGCTTGGAGGCTGGAAGACGCTCGCAATGGTCATGCGCTATGCACATACGAATGTCGAGACGCACTCAGACAGTATCAATGCGCTCCCTTGGGGAAAATCCGGGGAAACCGAAAATATGGATGTTGAAAACCTTACGGATATAGGGCTTACAGCATGAGCATAAGCCCCCTTGGTAAGGGAGAGGCCGAGAGTTCAAATCTCTCTAGCAGTGCCATTTTCCCATCTAATCAGACATTTCCGCGCCGGCCATTGCCGCATCTGTTTTACGCGACCAATCTGCATGTTCTGCCACACAGTCCGAATAGCGTCTCTGCAAACGGGAAAACGCGCTTCTGCGAAGCGCGGTCTCCGTATCCGAATATTCTGTTGCTGCCAGCGCGGGACGAAACCGCCCGTAGCCAACGGGCGCCGCTTACTGGCGGAAGAGCGACAGGATATTTTCGGAGCTGGTATTGGCGATGGAGAGCGACTGGATGGCCAGCTGCTGCTGTGTCTGGAGCGCCTTGAGCTTGGTCGATTCCTCGTTCATATCCGCATCAACGAGGCGGCCGATGCCCTTGTCGATGGAGTCGGTCAGCTTGGAGACAAAGTCTTCCTGCAGGTCGAGGCGCATCTTGATCGACCCGAGATCGGCGCTGGCGCTGATAAGCGATTCCAGCTGCGTGTTGACGAACTGGATCATGTTATCAAGGCCGTCATTCTCCGTCAGCGGCTGGGCGTTGGCGCCCGTCAGCCCGCCGAGGTCCTCGGTGATGTCGAGATCGATCAGCGAGTAATCGAGTTTCTGCGCCATCTGTGCGTTGGTGCCGGTTTCGAGATAGATATTATTGCTGAGCGAGCCGCCGATGCCGATGGCTGTCACTGTGTTGGGCGTCGGTGCGGTATTATTTGCCTTCACATACAGGGCTTCACCCGCAGCATTTTCGCCGATTTTGAAGTAGGTGCCGTTGTCATTTGTCGAAGTTGCGGAGGCAACGGTGACAAGTCCGGTCGTCGGGTTCTCCGGCGACACCGTGGTGGTACCTGCAGGTGCGAAAGCCTTCATTTGTGTCTCGGTGAACACTTTCGCGGTATAGGGAATGGTCGTCGAAACACCCGCAGCGGTCGTCGTCGTGATCTCGAAATCGCGCAGAACGCCGGTGTCGGAGTAATAGGCAGCGCTGTCGAGAATGCCGTTTTTCGTTGCGCCGGTCGTCGTGTCGAAAAGTGCCGTCTTGTTGTCGATCTGGATATTGATGGTCTTGACAGCGACGTTGCCCGCGCCGTCCCGGATGAAGGAGCCGACGATCTGCTTGGTGACGGGTGTCAGGTTGCCGGAGGCGTCGCTGATCTTGCCCTTCAGCCAATTTTCACCGGAGAAGGAGGCGGATTCGCCAATGCTTCTCAGCTGGTCCTGAAGCTGGCGGATCTCTTCCTGGATCTTGGCCTTGTCAACGCCGGCTTCGCGGGCGGCAACCAGCTTCTTGCTGATTTCCTTGACGACATCGACGGTGGTTTCCATGGCGGAGTAGGCGGTGTCGACCTTGGCTGCGCCGAGGCCGAGGGCGTCCTGAACGGCTGAGAGGGCGCCATTGTCGGAACGCATGGTGGTTGCGATAGACCAGTATGCGGCATTGTCGGATGCGGTTTTGACGCGCATGCCGGAGGAAACACGAGATTGCGTTTCTTCCATGTTGCTGCCGATGGCGCGAAGGGTTTGTAGGGCGGCCATGGCCGCGACGTTCGTCAAAATGCTAGTCATAATGATTTGCCCCTTGATTGGCTGAAATGAGAAGGGACATTCCGGGTTGTCACCGGGAACGATCGAGCGGCTTGATGCCTGTTAACCTCTTTTTCGTCTTGGTTAACCAATCGTTTCGATGACTAGGTTTTAGGCGTCGAATGGTTAACAAAGCCTAAACCTGCAAAGGAAAAAAATTAAGGAACCATAATTTTTCTTAACCATAACGAAAAAGGCCGCGCCCGAGGCGCGGCTTTCCGATGTGAATGATGTCGCTTGTGATTAGCGGAAGAGCGAGAGAATGCTCTGCGAGTCGTTGTTGGCAATCGACAGGGCCTGAACAGCAAGCTGCTGCTGGGTCTGAAGAGCCTTGAGGCGGGTCGATTCTTCGTTCATCTCGGCGTCGACCAGGCGGCCAATACCGCTGTCGAGCGAGTCGGTCAGTTTGTTGACGAAGTTTTCCTGCAGTTCGATGCGCATCTTGACCGAGCCGAGGTCGGCAGCGGCGGACGTCATGCTCTGGTACTGTTTGTCCACGAAGGAAATCATGGCGTCGAGATACTGGTTTTCCGACAGCGCGGTGCCATCAGCGTTGGTGAATGAACCCTTCAGGTCCTTGGTGATGTCGAGTGACGTCAGCGAGTAGGTCAGCTGTGTGGCGAGTTGCCCCCCCTCGGTTGTACCAGTCGTTTCCGTCGCGAGGTAATAGGATGCGGCGGCTGTATTCTTGCCAAGTTCCTTCGTCGTACCCGGGGTAGTGTTGTTCGCGGCAGGGTCTGTGAGGGTTACCTTGACAAACTGGTCTTCCCCGATTTTGGCATAGAGGCCATTGTCGATGCCTGTGGTCGTACCGCCTGCGACGGTATAGAGGCCGTTGGTTTCCACCATGGTGATGGGCGTGGCGGCGGCCTGACGTGTAAAGGCCTTGATCTGCTCTTCGCTGAATACTTTTGCCGCGACTACATTTGTTGTCTTCACGCCACCTGTGGTGGTCTCTATGTTGAAGGTCTTGTAGGAACCGGTCGAGGAATAATAGGCGAATGAATCTAGAATGCCCGTTTTGGTTTCGGCAGCGCCCGAAGACGTGTCGAACAGGACCGTTTCGTTGGTAAGGGCGACATTGATCGTCTTGACGGAAACATTGCCGCCGGCATCACGGATGAAGGAGCCGACGACCTGTTTCGTGACGTCCGTCAGATTGCCAGCGCCATCGCTGATTTTCGCCTGCAGCCAGTTTTCACCGGAGAAGGACGAGGAGCTAGCGATCGACTTCAGCTGGTCCTGCAGCTGGGTGATTTCTTCCTGGATCTTTGCCTTGTCGACGCCGGGCTCGCGGGCGGCAACCAGCTTGTTTTTGATTTCCTTGACGACGTCGATGGAGGATTCCATACCGGAATAGGCGGTATCGACCTTTGCGGCGCCGAGGCCGAGGGCATCCTGCACGGCGGAAAGAGCGCCATTGTCGGACCGCATCGTGGTCGCGATCGACCAGTAGGCGGCGTTATCGGAAGCTTCGCCGACGCGGAGACCAGAGGACACGCGATCCTGCGTCATTTCCATGTTCTGGCCGATGGTGCGCAGAGTCTGGAGAGCAGACATGGCTGCAATGTTAGTAAGAATGCTCGTCATAATAAATTGCCCCTTGAATGGCTGATTAAAGAAGGGACATTCCGGTCTCACCGGGAACGGCGCACAGCATCATGCCTGCTAACCGGCTGATTTTTAATGGTTAGCTCACCGTTTCGATGGCACTAGCTAACGGCCATATGGTTAACGAAGACCTAAGGGACATGAAAAAACTGACATGCTGAGATTTTATTTTGCAATCTTTGCGCGTGCGCGTGTGTAGACGAGAATGCTTAAAAAACAATAAAGCCGCATCCGTTTCCGGATGCGGCTTTTATCAACAGAAAACGCTCGGGTCAGCCTCCTTCGCGCCTGCCATTTTACGCGGTTACAAGATGGTCAGCCCCCGCTTGTAATCCTGCGCTTATATCATTCCGGTCTACGGCTATCCGCTGGTCCGTGTGAGAAACCTGACAGCCGTTGCTTTCCAATTTCCTAATTTCGGAATTTACCCGGCTCTTCGCTCAAATCGTGGTAAATGCTTTGAGAGCAGGGATGGTAAATGAAATCTTTCAATCGCCGGGCCATGCCATAAACGTGAAACCGCGCCCTTTCGGGCGCGGCTCGCTTCTCATTATCTCTGTCCGATTAGCGGAAGAGCGACAGGATGTTCTGCGAGTCGCTGTTGGCGATCGACAGAGCCTGAATTGCCAGCTGCTGCTGTGTCTGCAGAGCCTTGAGGCGGGTGGACTCTTCGTTCATGTCGGCGTCGACCAGGCGGCCGATACCCTTTTCCATGGTCGACGTCAGCTTGGAGACGAAGTCTTCCTGCATCGAGATGCGGTTGGAGACCGAACCCAGATCAGCAGCGGCGCTATTGAGGGTTTCAAGCTGCTTGTCGACGTGGCTGATGAGAGCGTCAAGCACGTCGTTGTCCGTCGCGTCAGCGTCCACGAGACCTGTCGTGTCGACCTTGTATCCAGCCAGCGTGGAAATATCGAGCGTCATGATCGAGCTCTTTGTGACATCAGCTTTTGCAGCAGAGTCGAGAATGCCGCCGGTGATTTTGCCGTCCGATGTATGGCCAGTGTCAATGAGAACGTTTGTACCGCTGAGCTGCAGGTCAATACGCTGAACCTTGACGGTACCGGCAGAGTCACGGGTGAAGGATGCGACAACCTGCTTCTTCAGGTTTGCAATAGCCGCGTCGTCGGTGCCGGCAACGAACGCTGCGCCATCGTTGGACGCCTTGGTCTTCAGCCAGTTCTCGCCGTTGAAGGTTGCGGAGTCGGCGATGGAGGTCAGCTGCTTCTGGAGCTGGCCGATTTCCTTCTGAATCTTTTTCTTGTCGGCGGTCGGGTCCTGGGCAAGGATGAGCTTGTCCTTGATTTCCTGAACGACCTTGATGGTCGCTTCCATGCCCGCATAGGCAGTGTCGACCTTGGCGGCGCCAATGCCGAGAGCGTCGGAAACGGTGGAAAGGGCGGAATTGTCCGAACGCATGGTCGTTGCGATGGACCAGTAAGCAGCGTTGTCGGCGGCGGAGCTTACCTTCTGGCCGGTCGAGATGCGGCTCTGCGTCGTTTCCATGTTCTGGCCGATAGAGCGCAGGGTCTGGAGTGCAGCCATAGAGGAGGCGTTAGTGAGAATGCTTGCCATAGTATTTGTCCCTTGTGTTTACGAGATACTGGAGTTGGGGACATTCCGGACTGTGTATTACCGGTCACAACGTTTCGGCTTCATGCCACTCGGTTCAGAATTAGTTCCTTCTGGAAACCAAACCCGCTGTGTGTGAGGCAAATTTCGCAGTCAAAGCTTGCGCAATTATTAATTTGAGCGTTAATAAGTGCTTGAAGATACTTATGGTTACCGATAGGTATATCTAATTGGTAAGTTTTTAATTTAAAATTATAGTTATCCGACCCCTAGCAAAATTGGTAACCAAAACCTTAAAACGCGAAAACCCCGCTGCCGTGGGGCAGCGGGGTTAATAAACAGGATTAACGAAGTTTATTTCGGCACAGGCGCCGTCAGTTGAACGATCTGACGAGGCTGCCGACAAGCAGGTTCCAGCCGTCGATCAGCACGAAAAACAGGATCTTGAAGGGCAGGGAGATGGAAGTCGGTGGCAGCATCATCATGCCCATGGCCATGGTGATGGTGGCGACGATCAGATCAATGACCAGGAACGGCAGGATGATAAGGAAACCGATCTCGAAACCGCGCCGGATTTCCGACAGCATGAAGGCCGGAACCAGCACTCGATAATCGACGACGTTGTCGGTCATCACTTCCTGGCCGCGTTCGCGGGCAATATCCACGAACAGCTTCAGATCCTTGTCACGCGTATTGGCGTTCATGAAGGTGCGAAAGGGCTCGGCGATGCGCTGCACGGCCTGCTGCTCGTTGATCTGGTTCTGCAACAGCGGTTGCACGCCATCGGTCCATGCTTTGTCGAAGGTGGGCGACATGACGTAGAAGGTCATGAACATCGCCATCGACAGAAGGATCATGTTCGACGGCGTGGAAGCGAGCCCCATGCCGGAGCGCAGGATAGAGAAAGCGATCACGAAGCGCGGAAAGCTCGTGACCATGATCAGGATGCCGGGCGCGACGGAAAGAACCGTCAAAAGCCCGAAGGTGCGGATGATCCATGCCGCGACAGACCCGTCTATCTGCGTGTTGAACAGATCGGACGGAAATTGCTGGGCATTGGCAAGGCCCGGCAAAGCGAGGAGGACGGCGATGGTTACAAGAAATCGAATCATTCGATGACAAAGGTCCGGAACATGACCTTGGATACGCGCCCTTGAGAGCGCAGGTCAACTCGTTCCTGAATGTCATCCTTAAGATATTGAAAGCCGCGCGGCCCTTCCAGCTGCTGAAGGGAAACGGTGCGGACATAGGCCATGATATCCTGATGGATATCCTCGGCCAGTCCGACTTCCACCGGCCCCTTGAACATCAGCGCCACCTCCAGCCGCACCCAGTTCGTCGAGGGGTAGGCGAGATTGGTGGTGATGGGATCGAGCTGGACGATACCGTTCGGTTCGGCCGCTATTTTCTCGACACCCTCTTCCTTCTTCTCGCCATGACCACCGGACGCAGCGGTGGCATGGGCCTCGGTTGCGGCAATCTTCGGTGCGATCATGCCGCCGACGAGCCAGCCTCCGCCCACGCCGAGTAGGGTGAGGATCACAACACCTGCGATGGTCATGATCAGAGGGGAGGATTTCTTCTTGCCCTCTGCCTGTTCGTTTTCCATGGATCAGTCCGTTCCCCGTGTGCGGCGTCAGAGCGGCGAGAACAGGTCGACGACCTGCTGCCCGACCGGAGGCTGCTGCACTTCCGTCAGACGGCCGCGACCGCCGTAGGAGATGCGCGCTTCGGCAATCCGCTCGTAGGAGATCATGTTCTGAGCATCCACATCCTGCGGCCGCACGATGCCGCCGACGTTGAGGATGCGGATTTCATGGTTCACGCGCACTTCCTGCGAGCCGCTGATGATGAGGTTGCCGTTTTCGAGAATACCCGTCACGACGGCGGCCACGAGCAGCGTCAGCTTTTCAGACCGCTTTGTCTTGCCCTTGGCCTGGGTATCGGTGTCGGAGCCGTATTTGATGTTGGAATCCGCGTCCGGCGTCCAGCCAAGGATCTGGGCTTTTGCCTTCCAGTTCAAGCCGCTGGAATTGGTGCGGTTACGCTCGGTTTCGTTGTCGAAATCGGCCTTGTCGTTGATCTGGATGTTGACGGTCAGGATGTCGCCGATGTTCAGCGCGCGCAGGTCTTTGAAAAGTGCGCCCTGGCTGTCGCTCCACAGTGAATAGCCGCTTGCCATGTGTTTCGGCTGCTTGGGATACATGCCCATCTGCGGTGTCTGGCTGAATTGCAGACCGCTACCGATCGGGCTCATCGCCGGTGCGTTACCGATTTCCTTCAGGGTCTGGTTGTTCTGGCAGCCTGCCAGGAGAGCGAGCGGCAGGAGGAGGGCCGGAAGACGACGCGTGCTCATGAAGGATCCTTCGAAGTGTTTTTGTCGATTGCCTGCGACATGATGCCGGCGACGGTGGCAGCTTTCTGCGCGTCCATCTCGCTGAGGATGAGGCCGGATTGACGCGGCGGCAGCTGCATGATGATGGCGGCAGCAATCTCCACATGCATCTTCTCAAGCTGCGGTGCGGCGGCATCCGCCTTCATCGTCTTGTAGATGTCGACGAGGTTGCTTTTGGCCTGGTTGAGGAAATGTTCGCGGCGCGCCAGCCAGTCTTCATATTCAGCCTTGCGGTTTTCCAGCACGGAAATGCGCTCGTTCACGTCGGACTGGAGCTTCTCGAGCTCCTGCTTCTGCATCAGGTAACGCTGATCCCGGGCCGCATCGGCAATGTTGGTGCAGAATTTCTGGATTTCATCCTGCGTGCTGAGTTCTGAAACCACGTTCTGCTGGCTCTCCGCGCCGGCGGCCGGCAGCAGGAACAGCAGCGACGCGACCGCCGCGAAGCGGACGAGGCCATTCGAAAGCGGATTTTTGGTCTGACGTTCCATCATTGCAGCACAAGCTCCGCCTGAAGGGCGCCGGCGGATTTGATGCCTTGCAGGATGGCGATGATACCATCCGCCTTGAGCCCGATGCTGTTGAGACCGGCAACCAGCGTGCGAAGGTCAGGCCCTTCGACGATGGCGACCTTGCTGCCTTCCTGCATGGCCATGATATCCGTCTGCGGCTGCACCGCCGTTTGGCCACGCGAGAAGGGTGCCGGCTGAATGACCTGCGGTGATTCGGTCACTTGGACGGTCAGCGTGCCGTAGCTGACGGCGACGCGCGAAATCCGCACATCCGCACCGATGACGATCGTGCCGGTGCGTTCGTTGATGACGACCTTGGCCGGGGTATCCGTCTCGACGGTCAGGTTTTCGATTTCCGCCATCAGCCGGGTGAGATCCGCGACGCGAGGCTTTTGCACCGCGATTTCCTGCGAATCGCGCGGTTCGGCGATCGGATCGCCATAGCGGGCGCGGGCAAAGGCGTTGACGACGTCTGCGACGCGCACGGCCGTCGAAAAGTCGGGGTTGCGCAGCTGAAGGACCAGATTGACCGAATCCTTGAACTTCGACGGCAGCTCCCGTTCGATGATCGCGCCGTTTGGCACGCGCGCCGACGTGGTGACACCCTGGGTCAGCGTTGCCGCATCGCCCTGCGCCGAAAAGCCGTTGACGATCAGTGCCCCCTGCGCGACCGCGTAAATCTGCCCGTCGGCGCCGGACAGCGACGTCATGATGAGGTTGCCGCCGCGCAGCGAAGAGGCATCGCCGAGCGAGCTCACCGTCACGTCGACGCGGCTGCCGGGGCTCGCAAAGGGTGGCAGATTGGCCGTCACCATTACGGCGGCGATGTTCTTGGCATTCGATTGGCCGCCCTGCGTGGTGATGCCGAGATTCTGCAACATCGCGCGCATGGATTGCTCGGTAAACGGCGAAGAACGCAGGCTGTCGCCCGTGCCCTGCAGGCCGACCACGAGACCGTAACCGATGAGCTGGTTGTCACGTCCTGCCTGCAGCGATGCGATATCCTTGATGCGGGACGTATCCGCATGGGCTGCCGGAACGGAAAGGAAGGGCTGGGCCGAAAACAGGATGGCCGCGGCCAGGATACGAAGCACTCTCATTTCGCCATCACCTGAATGGTTCCGTCCTTCATGACCGTGCCGTTGACGATGACGCCGGAATCGATGTTGCGTACCCTTACGACTTCGCCGAGCGAGCCATCAGTCATCGGTGTTCCCGAAGCCATCAGCGTCATATTGCCGATGGTGAAGACGAGCTTGACGCTGGTGCCGCGCGTGACGAGCGAGGGTTCGCGCAGGGCGGCAACGGGGATCGTGCGGCCGGGAAGCAGGGTCTGCTTGGAGATCATGCCTTCCACTTCGCTGATGTCGCTCGCGTAACCCGCGGAAATATTGGGATTGGTCACCTCCACCGGCTTCACCTGTTCGGACGTGATCGTCTCGCCCGGATAGATGGTACGCACGGGAACCAGCGCCATTGGCGCCTGGGAGAAGGCAGGCGCGAAAGCGCCGATTGAAAAGGCAGACGCCAGGCACATACGGGCGAGCGCCCTTTTGCAGCTGTTATTTTTCCGGCCAAACCTCATGTTCGCCTGCCTTTCCGTTCTTACTTCAGGTTCTTGCTGACAATCGAAGCCATTTCGTCAGCGGTGGTGATGACCTTGGAATTCATCTCATAGGCGCGCTGCGCCGTGATGAGGTCGGTGATTTCCTTGACGGCGTCGACGTTAGAGCCTTCGAGGTAGGATTGCTTGATGTAGCCGTAGCTCGGATCGTCGGGCACGCCGATGACGGCGTCGCCGGAAGCCGGTGTCTGGGCGAAGAGGTTGTCGCCGAGCGGCTTCAGGCCAGCTTCGTTGGCGAAGTTGGCGATGGTCAGCTGGCCAAGCTCGGTGAAGTCGGCGGCGTTGCCGATACGGGCCGTCACCTGACCCGTGCGGGTAACGGTGATGTCCTGCGCGTCGGTCGGGATATTGATATTCGGAATGACGTTATAGCCATCCACCGTCACGAGATTACCATCGGCGTTCTTGTTAAAGGCGCCGGCGCGGCTGTAGAGCGTCGAACCATCGGCCGCCTCGATCTGGAACCAACCCTGACCGATGATCGCGACGTCGAGCTTGTTGCCGGTCTCGATCAGATTGCCCTGGGTGTGGATGTTGCGCACGGCCGAGGTCTGCACGCCGAGGCCAATATTGGCGCCCTCGGGCACGATCGCCTGGTTGGCGCGGTTTGGCACACCCTGCATGCGCTCAGTCTGATAGAGAAGATCGGTGAACTCCGCCCGCGCGCGCTTGTAACCGGTGGTGTTGATGTTGGCGATGTTGTTGGCGATGACTTCCAGATTGGTCTGCTGGGCGTCCATACCGGTGGCAGCGATGGCAAGAGCTCTCATGTCAATATTCCTGCTGGGCTAGATCTGCATCTTGGTAATGTCGAGATAGGCCGACACGATCTTGTCTCGGAGCGCGATGGCGGTTTGCAGCGACTGCTCGGCTGAAAGCATGGCATCGACGACTTCACGCGTATTCGCCTTGCCCTGAATGCCTTCAAAAGAAGCGACTTCGGCTTTCTTGAGGTTGTTCATCGCGTCAACGGAAACATTGCCGAGAACGCTTGCGAAGCTCTGACCGGTCTGCTGCGCTGGTGTCGTCTGCTCGCTGCCGAAAATATTGTCGGTGAGCGAGGAAACACTGCCGGCGCCGCGCGTCAGCGAGAGAGAGCCGAGTTGTTTGATGCCGTCGATCATTGCGATGCCTTCAGAAGGTCGATGGTGGAGGCGACGAGGTCGCGTGTCTGGCGGATGACCTGAAGATTGGCGTCGTAGCTGCGGTTTGCTTCGCGCATGTCTGCCATTTCGATCAGGATGTTGACGTTCGGCATCTTTACCATGCCGTTTGCGTCGGCTGCCGGATTGCCGGGGTCGTATTCGTTGATGAAGTCGCCGCGATCGACGCCGAGCTTTTTCACCGTCACGCGCTCGACGCCGCTGACACGGTCGAGTTCCGAACCGAAGGTGACTGTCTTGCGGCGATAGGGGTCCGCGCCTGGTGTGTCACCCGTCGATCTGGCATTGGCGATGTTTTCAGACACGATGCGCAGTCGGGTGGACTGCACTTCCAGGCCGCTGCCGGCGATCTTGCTCGCCGCACTCAAGGGATCCATGGCTTACCTCTTAACCGTCATCAGCATCATGCGATGGAAGGATTTGACGAGATTGGCATTCAGCTCGTACTGCCGCTTGATCTCGCCGGTCTTGGTCATTTCTTCCGCAAGCGCGACCGAATTGCCCGATTCCTGCATGCCGATCTCGTTGTTGACCGGGTTGTCGCGCACCGCGATATTGTCGCTGAGTGTGCTCTCGCCGAAGTGGGCAGGGTTGGTCCTCGCCATGCCGACCTGCTGGCTGGTGGCCTGCATGACCGCTTCGAATGGGCTGACATCCTTGGCGTGGAACTTGGGTGTGTTGGCGTTGGCGATGTTGGTCGCCACGACTTCCTGCCGCACGCTCAGCCATTCCGCTTGGCGGGATGCCAGTTCGAACAGTTGAATCGGTTGCATAGACTTCTCCATCTCGTATGCCCCGAACCTACGGGGCTAATCTTGCGTCAGACTTGCGGAGAAGACGAAGGGGTGCGACGACGGGAAAAGGCGCATGGATGCGCGGCCTGCACAAAGAAAAAAGGCGCGCCAGCAGATGCCGCGCGCCTTTTGATCGGAAGAAAATTCTTTTATTTTTCGGGGTGATAGGTTTTTCCAGAGGATGTCTCTATCAACCACTCGCCGTTGCGTTGCTCGATCTTCGTCAGCAGCGCATTATCAGGCAGGGTTGAGCCGACCCTCACCATATACATGCCCGAACCGTCTTCGATCAGGGCGCGGCCGTTGGAGACATGCAGCAGACGGAAGGCGGTCTGGCCGGGAAAGGGCTGGTCCTCGACCCCGGCTGCGAGATTGTTCTGTTTTTCCTTGCCGCCTGCGTTCACGGTCGCCGTCGTCAGCATGTCGGGCAGTTCGGCCGGCGGTGGGGTGTCTTCCTTGTTGCGATTGGTCATCGCCATCGGAGAAACACTGAAGACTTCCCGCGGGCCGGTATGGGGCAGATCGCGGGTGCGGTCGCCGCCAGCCACCTTCATGCCGAATTTTTCCTCGTTGAAGAACACGTACCAGGGGAAGAAGGCCGCTGCAGCGGCAAGCGTGATGCCTGTCCATGCCAGAATACGGTCGGGTGTGAAGAAAACGGGCTTGGGCAGCACGCCTTCATCGTAGCTATCGTTATTCCGCTTTTTCTTCACGGTCAGCCTCTCATTCTCGGGGTTACCTGCGGCTGGCCGTTCTGCGCGCCGCCGCGCAATGCGGTCGCAAGGTCAGCATAGGCATCCTGTGCCGCCGGTTCGTTCGGCAGCTGTTTCAGCGTTTCATAGATGATCGGAACCTGCTTCACCGCCATGTCGAGGTCTGGGTCGGTGCCCGGCCGGTAACCGCCGATGAGGCGAAGATCCCGCGTTTCCTCGAAGCGATGCACCAGCGCCTTGAGGCGTGACACCAGCTTTTCCTGATCCGGCGTCCATGCTTTCTTGGCGAGACGCGAGATCGAGGCGAGCGGATTGATCGGCGGGTAGCGGCCTTCTTCTGCAAGGCTGCGGTCGAGCACAATGTGACCATCGAGAATACCGCGGGTCGAATCGGCGATCGGATCGTTATGATTGTCTCCATCCACCAGAATGGAAACGATGGCGGTGATGGTGCCGGTGCCTTCGGCGCCCGGTCCCGCCCGCTCGAGAAGACGCGGCAGCTCGGTGAAGACGGAGGCGGGGTAACCGCGTGCCACCGGCGGTTCACCCGAAGCAACGGCCACTTCGCGGATCGCATGGGCAAATCGCGTCACGCTGTCAATGATGAGGAGGACATTGTCGCCCTGATCCCGGAAATGCTCTGCAATGGTGACGGCGGAAAGTGGCGCCATCTTGCGCAGCATCGGGCTTTCATCGCTCGTCGCGACAACGGCGATGGACTTGCTCATGTTCTCGCCCATCGTGTCTTCGATGAATTCGCGCACTTCACGTCCGCGCTCGCCGACCAGTGCAATCACCACCTTGTCGAAGGCGTCAGCCTTTGCAAGCATGGACAGCAGCGTGGATTTGCCGACGCCCGAGCCGGCGAAAATGCCAAGGCGCTGGCCGAGACACAGCGGCGAAAAAATATCGATTGCCCGCACCCCGGTCTTGAACGGGGTCTCCACCCTCTTGCGGGTCATTGAGGGTGGCGCATTGTTGGAAATCGAACGGCGTTCAATGCCCGCGGCAAGCGGTCCCTGGCCGTCGATAGGTTCACCAAGCGCATTGATGGTGCGTCCGCACCAGCTATCATCAGGCGCGACACGGAAGGCGCCCTTGCGGATGACGGTATCGTGAATGCCGATCGGTTCGCCCGGCTCGATAGGGCACACGTAGCAGATATCCGGCTCAACGCGCACCACTTCGCCGAGATGGATGCCGGTCGGGCTGCGATGGGCAACAAACTCGCCGAGCCGCACATGCCGGGACAGGCCGGACACGGTATAGTGCCCGGCTGCGATGGTGCGAACGTGGCCGCCCGGCGCCACCGAAAATTCCGGATCGGCATAATGTCCGGCAAGGCCGGCCAGTTGGGCGAGCTTCGGTGAAATGGCTTCAGCCGAAAGCATGGATACCGGCATTGTCATTGGTCAGTTCCTCAGCGCGCGCCACCAAGCGTCTTGATGCCCTCACCGAAGGTCGATTCGGTATCGCGCATAAGAGAGGAGATGCTTTCGAAGGCACGGTTGACCTGGATGAGCTGCGTCATCTGGGAAATCCCGTTGACGTTCGACTGTTCGAGATAACCCTGAACGACGCCGACCTCGTGATTGTTGACGACGGGGACCGGCTGAGCCACGGGCTTCACGCCGCTATTGGGGTGGCGCAGGAAACCTTGCGAAAAATCCGCCTGGAAGATGCCAAGCGTGGCGACGATGTTTTCGTTCTGCCTGATGGCTCCGTCAAGACCCACGGTAATCGGGCCGCCATTCGGATTGAGCTGGATCGGGCCGCCGCCGGCGTCGAGAACCGGGTAACCGCTGGAGGAAATGAGCGCGCCGTCAGGCCGCATGGTGAAGCGGCCGTCACGGGTCAGAATCTGACCGTCGGGCGTATCCAGCGAGAACCAGGCATCGCCCTTGATGGCGAAATCGAAGGAATTGCCGGTCTGCTCGAAAGCGCCCTGGCGCGTGGAGAGATAGTCGTTGCCCTGGGACACGAAGGCGATCTTGGCATTCATGTCATTATGGTTCTTGGCGACCATTTCGTCGAATTTCACTTCGGAACCGCGGAAGCCGACGGTGTTCACATTCGCCATATTGTCGGAAATGGTGGTGAGACGGCGCTCCAGCGCGATCTGCGAGGACAGGGCGACGTATAGTCCGGATTGCATATCATTTGCCTCCGAGTTTCAGGGAGTTGATGGATATCAGCAGGTCGGCGGAGATACCGTAGCCGCTGGAGGAGCCGAAGACGGCGAGGGGATCGTAGGTCGTCGAGGGGTTTTGCATTTCCCACATGATGGTGAAACGCTCGAGCAGCTTGCCGACCTTTTCAGGATCCTGCAGGTCCTTGACATCTATCGTTTTTTCGATGAGGGCGGCCTGTTTCTCGACATCTGCCCCGGCGAATTCGTCGGGCAGGTTGTAGGCCGTGCGAAACACCTGCGCGAGCGCATCGTCGGCCAGAAAGTCGAGGCCGGATTTGATCGTCGGCGCCTTGCGCTCGAAATAAAGGGCGAGACGAACACCGTTATTGTCGTCGCCCGCTTCCTGTTCCAGCGTCTGCCGGGTGTATTTGGTAATGACGCCCGACTGGGCTGCATCGACCGAAGTCGCCGCCGCACCCAGATCCGCGAAATTCAGCGATTTCGCGAAATCCGCATAACGGCTGTCAGAAAGCTTGTTGGCGAAGGCATTCTTGTCGGTCGCGCCTTCTGTCAGGACCTTGCGGATGAAGGCTTTCGCATAGGCCATGTCCTCGAGCCCGTGCGCCTTGAGCGCGTAATTGTAAAGGCGGGTATCCGCCATGAAATCGTCTATGGATTTCACGTCGCCGATCTTTGCGCGGTAATATTCGGTCTCACGCGCCACGTCCGGCTGCTTCGACACCCGCTCAAGCGACTTGCCGATATCCTGAGTGATCAGTCTGTAGCTGGTGTAGGTGGAAGTCACTGAACCGCCGCTCTCGTTTGATCCCGATCTCAAGGCGCACGTCCGCCTTTGCCGGCATAGTGCCGCGGCTTGCTTGTGCGAAACTGGCTGGAGGCTGAAGCGCGGAGAGGCTTTGCGGACAGGTTCACGCAAGCCACATTTTTTAGACATGGCGGCATGGAACACTGTTCGGGCGTGGTCGATCAATGAATATTGTAATTGGACTTATAATCACCTTCGGCTGCATCATCGGCGGCTACATGGCGATGGGCGGTCATCTGGACGTGCTGATTCAGCCGTTCGAATTGATGATCATCGGCGGCGCCGGTCTCGGCGGCTTCATCATGGCGAACCCGATGAAGGTCGTGAAGGATTCGGGCAAGGCGCTCGGCGAGGCCTTCAAGCACTCGGTTCCGAAGGAGCGCAACTATCTCGACGTGCTCGGCGTGCTTTATTCGCTGATGCGAGACCTGCGCACGAAATCGCGCAACGAGATCGAGGCCCATATCGACAATCCCGAGGAATCCTCGATCTTCCAGAGCGCGCCATCGGTTCTGAAGAACAAGGAACTGACCTCGTTCATTTGTGACTATGTCCGCCTCATCATCATCGGCAATGCCCGCAGCCACGAAATCGAGGCGCTGATGGATGAAGAAATCGAGACCATCCTCCACGACAAGCTGAAGCCTTACCACGCGATCACTACCATGGGCGATTCCTTCCCTGCCATCGGTATCGTCGCAGCGGTTCTCGGCGTCATCAAGGCGATGGGCAAGATCAATGAATCGCCTGAAGTGCTGGGCGGCCTCATCGGCGCCGCGCTGGTCGGCACCATGCTCGGTATCATCCTGTCCTATTCGATCTGCAATCCGCTCGCCTCGCAGGTCAAGATCGTCCGCACCAAGCAGCATCGCCTCTACATCATCGTCAAGCAGACGCTGATCGCCTACATGAACGGTTCGGTGCCGCAGGTCGCGCTTGAATATGGCCGCAAGACCATCTCCAACTACGAGCGGCCGTCCATCGACGCCGTCGAGCAGGAGATGATGAATCCCGGCGGCGAGAACAAGGCGGCATGACCATGGCAAAAGCTGCAGCGCAAAAAGCTCCCGCCATCGACACCGCCTTGCTCGCGAAACTCACCGGCGGGCTCTCCGACCGCAGGACGATCGCGAAGATCGGTTCCGATATCGGCCACCTCTACAGCGAATTCCTGCCGGATATTTTTCACAGCGAGACCGGCATTGCGATAGACGTCGAATATATCGGCTCCGAATCGGGGCTCATGACCGACCTGATCGCCAATGTCGGGCAGAATGTCGCGGTGGCCGATTGTTCCCTGCGCAACTGGTGCCCGAACTTCATGATGACGGTCGGCAATGGCTTCGTCATCGCGCTCATGGAGCGCATGCTCGGTGCAGCACCGGACAGCATCGGCGAACCCGATGAGCGCAGTCTTTCCCATATCGAGCTCGATCTGGCTGCCATGGTCCTTGGACGTATCGGCGGCGTGCTCCGTTCCGGAGTCAATGCGCCGGGCGGTTTTGAAGCGGCTATCGAGCCGCCGTTCAATTCCAATGGCAAAAGTGCCTTCGACGAGATGATTGCGGGCCTCTACGGCGTTAACATCCGCATGAAAATCGACATTGGCAAAGTGTCGTCGGAATTCTCGCTGATCATACCGCAGCGTCCGTTGCTCAAGACATCCATCGTCGCTCCCAAGGCTTCAGCGCAGGCGCTGAAGAAGCAGGAAGAGTGGATGGAGATGATCTCGGAACAGGTGAAGAGATCGCAGGTCACGCTTGAGGCCCGCATCAAGCTCGAAACGCTGACACTCCGTACGATTTCGAAGCTGGTGGCCGGCGATGTCATTCCGTTTCAGGCCCTCAACCAGGACGATATCGGCGTTGAGGTCAGTGCTAACGGTTCCAAGCTCTATAATTGCGAATTCGGCAAGTCAGGCGACCGCTACATGGTTCGGGTCAAGAACAATGTCAGCACGGACGACGAGATCTTACGACATTTGATGGGTTAAAATCCTGCCCGACCTTTTTGGGTTTGGGCAGGCTGACGCAAGTTTCAAAGGGAATAATCAGCGCATGGCTACGAAGAAAACACCTGTGACCGATGATGCGGCGTTGCCGTCGTTTGAAGACGGCGGCGACCTCGACCAGGCTATCGGCGATCTGCGTGGCGTCCTCAAGACGGATGCGGAAGGCTCGCTCTCCGATTTTGGCGACTTCGGCGATTTCGGAAATACGGACGAGGTTTCTACGGATACCGACCTTTCCGCCTTCGGTGGCGGAGCGGCCGATTTTGCGATGGACGATTTTGCCGCCGCCCCGCAGGTTGTGGGCGTAAAGGCACCGCTGGGCAGCGGCCTGTCCGAAAACATCGACCTGATCATGGATATCCCGATCGATGTCCAGATCGTTCTCGGCACCAGCCGAATGCTCGTCTCGGGGCTGATGAGCCTGGAGGAGGGCGCGACGATCGCACTCGACCGCAAGATCGGCGAGCCGGTCGAGATCATGGTGAATGGCCGCCGTATTGCGCGCGGTGAAATAACGGTTCTGGAAGACGACGATACGCGCTTCGGCGTAAAATTGATTGAAGTACTGAGTACGAAGAAAGCCTGATCCCTGTGGGGACGGAGAGGAAAGACCATGATGGACTTTGAAGATTTCGGTAACCCAATTGCGGGCAAGCCGTTGTCTCAGGCCGACAAGGCGGCCGCGGTGCTTCTTGCCATGGGCAAGGGCGTCGCCGGCAAGCTGCTGAAGTTTTTCACGCAGCACGAATTGCAGATGATCATTTCCTCGGCCCAGACCCTTCGCGTCATTCCTCCCGATGAACTTGCGCAGATCGTGGCCGAGTTCGAGGACCTGTTCACCGAAGGAACGGGTCTGATGGACAATGCCAAGGCAATCGAGAGCATTCTCGAAGAAGGCCTGACCCCTGAAGAAGTGGACAGCCTTCTCGGCCGCCGCGCAGCGTTTCAGGCCTATGAAGCATCGATCTGGGACCGCCTGCAGGAAGCAGAGCCGGAATTCGTCGGCAAGTTCCTGCTGCGCGAACATCCGCAGACCATCGCCTATATTCTCTCCATGCTGCCCTCGTCCTTCGGTGCCAAGGTTCTTTTGACCATTCCGGAAGAGCAGCGCGCCGATATCATGAACCGCACGGTGAACATGAAGGAGGTGAGCCCGACGGCTGCCCAGATCATCGAGAAGCGTGTGGTCAACCTCATCAACGAAATCGAAGCCGAGCGCAATGCCGGCGGTTCCACGAAGGTTGCCGACCTGATGAACGAACTGGACAAGCCGCAGGTCGATACGTTGCTCAGCTCGCTCGAGACGCTCAGCAAGGAAGCCGCAAACAAGGTCAAGCCGAAGATCTTCCTCTTCGACGACCTCATGTTCATGCCGCAGCGCAGCCGCGTCATGCTGCTGAACGATGTGTCTGCCGATGTTCTGACGATGGCGCTGCGCGGCGCCACGATGGAAATCAAGGAATGTGTGCTTTCCAGCATCAGCCCGCGCCAGCGCCGCATGATCGAATCGGACCTTGCGGTGCCGCAGGCCTCGATCAACACCCGCGAAGTGGCGATTGCCCGCCGTGCCGTTGCGCAGGAGGCGATCCGGCTGGCCAATTCCGGCCAGATCCAGCTGAAGGACGCTGCCGCGGAAGAACAATCGGCTGCGGCCTGAGTGGAAGCCGGTTGATAACCGGCCCATCTGCTGCAGGCGGCCATTGCGGTGGCCAGCCCCCGGCGCTAGTTTCGGGACGACGGCCTGCCGGGATCGGCGGGCCTTTTTTTATCCCGGGAACGTGCCTTGGCAGACGATCAGGACAAGGACAGTAAAACAGAAGCCCCAACGGAGAAAAAACTCCGTGATGCGGCGGAAAAGGGCAATCTGCCCTTTTCCCGTGAAGTGCCGATCTTCGCGTCGTCACTGGCCTTTTACTGTTATCTCGTTTTCTTTCTGCCCGACGGTGCCAGCCGCATCGGCGAGACGCTGAAGGACCTGTTCGGCCAGCCCGAACAATGGGACCTGAGCACCAGGCCAGACGCCCTGTCGCTTTTGTACTTCCTCGGCACGTCCATGGCCTATCTGCTCATGCCGGCCATGATCATGTTCATCGTCTTCGGCCTCGCCTCTTCGTTTTTCCAGAACCTGCCGTCGCCGGTGCTGGAACGGGTGCGCCCGCAATGGTCCCGCGTATCGCCCGCCAAGGGTTTCACGCGCATCTATAGCAAGCAGGGTTTCGTGGAATTCGGAAAGTCCGTTTTCAAGATCATGATCGTCTCGACCATCATGTTCTTCGCTCTGCGCGGCGAGTTCTACAGCCTCATCGATCTGATGTTTTCCGATCCGCAGGTTATTTTTGTCCGGGTCGTCGAGATCGTCAAAAAGATGATGATCGTAATCCTGCTTTCGACCGCATTGCTCGCCGCCGTGGACGTTTTATGGACGCGCCATCACTGGTTCACCCAGCTGAAAATGACGAAGCATGAGGTGAAGGAAGAGTACAAGCAGTCGCAGGGCGACCCGGTTGTCAAATCCCGTCAGCGATCGATTGCCCGCGACCGTGCCCGCCGCCGTATGATCAACAACGTGCCTCGCGCGACCCTCGTCATTGCCAACCCGACACACTTTGCGGTGGCGTTGCGTTACGTGCGTGAAGAAAGCGACGCGCCTGTTGTCGTTGCCAAGGGCCAGGACCTTATCGCATTGAAAATCCGCGAGATTGCGGAAGAAAATAATATCCCCGTTTTTGAGGACCCGCCGCTTGCGCGCTCCATGTTTGCGCAAGTCTCGATCGATAGTGTGATTCCACCAGCCTTTTACAAGGCTGTGGCTGAGCTTGTTCATCGGGTTTACGCCATGAAGTCATCGAAAATACGGGTTCAATAAGACCAATGAAAAAATCCGCCTATTCTGAACAGCGGGAAATGATCGTCGCAGAGGCGATCAACCCGATCGCTACAGAACTACGATTGCTAGACCCGGCCGACCTGATTTCGCTGCTCAGATTCGAGTGCTACGGCAGCATTGCCGATCTCGTGTCATCGGCTGCGGAGCTTTATTATCATCCCGGTACGATCAATTTCGGCGCCGGCGGTGAATATAAACTCGAATGGGAAGGCGCGCCGGAGATCGTTCTCGATCTCGAAATCAAACCGATCGGCGCCACGGTCTATGCACAATTGATCTTGGCCAATGAACATGCGGCGGTCGAAATCAATCATGTGTCGTTTCAGAACCCTTCGGAAAATCCGGACGAAAACACCGAGTTCCTCCGCCATAGCCTGATGGCCGCCCGATTCGTTTCGACCCACCAGGGCGAAGCGGCCTGAACCATCCGCCGAATATCCAGCCGATGACCGGTTGCGACTGCCGAAACGGCGGTCGCGACGGTTTTGCCTGATCGCTTTTTCACCCGACCTTGCCCGAAGCCTGCCACCGCGCGCAAAACCGTTATGGGAAAGCGAGGAACGCCTTGCAAATCAGCGTTGTTGTTTGGTACCTATCGAATTAACGATTTGTTAACGAACGGCAGGTCGCGGTGGATCATTTCAACCACCGCCGATGCGCATGATGCCTCTGCTCGTTTCCGGCGCAGCGCCGGATTATTTCTTACATTTTGAATTGGGTGGAACCCATGACCAGCATTATGACCAATGCGGCGGCAATGGCCGCGCTGCAAACCTTGCGCATGATCGACAAGAACCTCGAGACCACGCAGGCGCGCGTCTCCTCCGGTTACCGCGTCGAGACGGCAGCGGATAACGCGGCCTATTGGTCTATCTCCACGACCATGCGCTCGGACAATGCGGCGCTTTCGGCCGTTCAGGACGCACTTGGTCTCGGCGCCGCCAAGGTCGACACCGCCTTCGAAGCCGTGGAAAGTGCTATTGAGACGGTCAAATCGCTGAAGGCGAAGCTGGTTGCCGCTTATGGTGTGGGCAGCAACCGCACGAAGATCCAGGAAGAAATCAAGCAGCTTCAGGATCAGCTGAAGAGCATCTCCGAATCGGCGTCTTTCTCCGGCGAAAACTGGCTCCAGGCGAAGATCGGCGACGGCAAGACGCCGCCCGCGGAAGAGCCGGTCATCAAGAAGATCGTCGCTTCATTTACCCGCACCGCCGCAGGCGCAGTCGGGGTGACGACGGTCGATTATTCACTCGATTCGAGCACGGTGCTTTTCGATCTGAGCGGCGGCAAGTTCGGCATTCTCGACACCGAAGCGCGATTCCTGCGCAAGAACGAGACGATCGTGACGATGCGCACGACCGATACGCCCTCGGCACCCGCCGCTCCCACCGTCACCGACAAGGATTATGTCGTTCCGACGCTGAAAGATAGCGAAGTGGCGGCACTGGCAGGTTTTTCCGTCAAGGCGACCGGCATCTATACCAATGCCGCCAATACGGAGGGTTATTTGAAGATCGGTGATGGTGTGTGGGTAAAGCTCACCTCCACCGACCCGGCAGCGGCGGGCGCTCCGGCGACCGACAGCACGACCCCCGTCGCGACCACGACATCGCCGAGCACCAACTGGTATTACGATGTCACTGCGGCAATTGACCCTGACACTCGTAAACTCGGAATCTCCGTCTCCACGCTCGACATCAACAAGCTCACCGATCTCGCCCAGAAAATGGGAACGATGACGGGAGAGCAATATACCGAAGCCGACGCGCTGGATGCGATGATGTCCTTTGTCGACGGTCAGCTCGAAGCGATGACCAGCGCGGCGTCCAGCCTGGGCTCGCTGCAGAGCCGTATCGACATGCAGGAGAACTTCGTGTCGAGCCTGATGGACGTGATCGATAAGGGCATCGGTCGTCTTGTCGATGCTGACATGAACGAGGAATCGACCAAGCTGAAGGCGCTCCAGACACAGCAGCAGCTCGGTATCCAGTCACTCTCCATCGCCAACGCCAACGCGGAAAATATTCTCCAGCTCTTCAAGTAATGGAGCTTCCTCGCATGGGCATGCGCGGAAACGTGGCGCAGACGTGCTGAACAGTTCCGCCTTCATCCTCGCACAAGTTTGAACACCTAACGTCGGGGCAATATGGGGCGGATCGCATGGCGCGGTCCTCCGGCAATCATGGAAGAGACGGGCAGGGTAGCAAGGATGACGGTGGTGCCGCCAAACGGCTTAGAGCATTTCCAGGAAAAGCGGACTCCGGTTTTCCGCCCGGAAATGCGACAGAACGTTCCAGATCGCAGGCAGCGAAACATGTCTCGTCCCCTGTTTTGCCGGGGGCGTGCATGACCACCTCCATCGCAAGATATCTGAAGGACTTCGGTGACGCTCAGCCGGCAGGACTGGCCTTCGGCGATCCCCTGGCGGATACCGATGGCGTTTCGCCATTTGCCGACGCTGCATCCGGTTTCGATGAATTCGAATCCGTCGACGTGGAGAGTGAAAGGCAGGCCGCTTACGCCCGTGGCCATGAGGATGCGACACGCGAAATCACCGAAAAGATGCAGGCGGAACGCGACGAGCTGCTGGCCGCCCATTCGGCTGAGCTGGAGGCGCTGCGATCCGCCTATCTCGAGGAAATCGCGGTCTTTCTGTCGCGCGGGCTGCGAGAGGGCATTGATGCGATTGCCGCCACCCTCAGCGAACAGACCGCCGCAATCCTTGCTCCGGTTTTGACGGAAGAACTGTCGCTTAAAGCAGTCTCGGCGCTGGCGGATGTGGTGCGCGCTTCCATGCCGGATGGTGACGCCGTCACGCTTGTCGTGAAAGGTCCGAAGGATTTGTTCGAGCGGTTGAAGACCCAGCCCGGCTTTGAAGAAGAGACGATGAAGTTTACCGAGACCGCCGATATCGATCTTTCAGTCGAGCTGGGTGAGAGCGTCTTCGTGACGCGCATGTCCGCCTGGGCCTCCAGTCTTCGCAAGGTGATGAAATGAGTGAAGGCGAAAACCATCACCACGGCAAAAACGAGATCATCATCGTCAAGCGCCATAAAGGTGGCCACGATGGTGCGCATGGTGGTGCGTGGAAGATCGCCTATGCCGACTTCATGACGGCGATGATGGCGTTCTTCCTCGTCATGTGGCTGGTCAATGCCGCCAATGAGGAAACCAAGGCCTCGGTCGCGAGCTATTTCAATCCGATAAAACTGTCCGATGAGAAACCCTCGTCCAAGGGGCTGGAAAAGCCCGTGGACAAGGAAGAGGGCGTCCAGAAAAAGGACCAGTCCAACATTCAGGCAGAGAAAGTGACCAAGGGATCCGCCGCGGCGACGGGCGAAGACCTGACGTCCCAGACAGGTGAACAGTCGAATTTCTCCGAAGCGGACTTTTTCGAAAATCCCTATTCCGTGCTGGCGGAAATCGCCCAGCAGGTCGGTCAGCAGGCCAATGTCAGCGCCAAGGGCGAGGGCGGTGCTGCCGATTCCGGCCCTGCAACCGGCGCAAGCGGCGGCGAGGCCTATCGCGATCCCTTCGATCCTGATTTCTGGACGCAACAGGTGAAAATCACCCGCGCCGATCAGCAACAAAAACCGGTTGAGCAGCAGGCCGCCGAAAACAAGCAGGAGAATGCTGCCGACAGCGCTCAGGCCGTTGCGGTTAAATCGTCTCAGGCGCCGGAAGACAAGGCGCAAGACGGCAGGCCCATGGACGTCGCCGCGGTTGTACCGCAGCAACGGCCGGATGCCGCCGAGCAGGCAGCGCTTGTACGGCCCAGGCCCGAGCAGCAGCAAGAGGCGAAGGATGTTCAGCAAAAAGCGAGCGATGCTGAATGGGAAAAGGCCGATACGCTGCGCGAAGAAATCGAGAAACAGATATCCGGCATAACCGGCAGGCTCTCGGAAGGGCTGGTCGTGACGCCTGCGGAAGGCGGATTGCTGCTGACCATTTCCGACCAGACGGAAACACCGATGTTCAATATCGGATCGGCCGTTCCCCGGCGCGAAATGGTTCTCGCCATGGAAAAGATCGGCAAACTGCTTCAGGAGCGCGGTGGCAGCGTGGTAATCCGCGGCCATACGGATGGGCGGCAGTTCAAGGGCGAGGCCAACGACAATTGGCGGCTCTCCATGGACCGCGCGCACAGTGCCTATTACATGCTGGTGCGCGGCGGCCTGTCGGAAGAGCGGGTGAAGCAGGTTTCTGGGTTTGCGGACCGCAGATTGCAGGTCCCGGCAGATCCCCTGGCGGATGCCAACCGCCGTATCGAAATCCTGCTTGAGGCTGATCGGGGGTGAGTGTGACGAAAACCTCGAAACGCTGGCTTCTTCTTGCGGCGACGCTTTGTGGTCTCGGTGCCGGACCATTCAAGGCGTTTTCGCAGTCGCAAGACAATCTCATGCCCTATTCCATGCTGCGCTCCCTGCAATTCGTGCAGGATTCGGTTGCCAAGGGAGACCATTCGGCAACGGAAATGCAGCGGTTCCTGCTCCAGACCATAGATGAGCGGCTGAAAAGCGCGCCTTCGGCGATCTTCAAGGATCCACGCAATGTCGATGCGGCGCTGATTTATGCGATGAGCGGCGGCAATCCCGCCACGCTTGAATTGCTGGTCGCGCGCGATGTGGACGGCAATTTCGACAGCCGCGTCGCCGATATCCTGCGCAAGTATCTGTCGGGCAAAGGGACGCTGGTGGCGCAGAGCATCGCGGCAATGGTGCCTGAATATCGCGGCACCCGGATAGGCGCCTATCTCGCTCTGATCGGTGGCAATGTGACGATCCCGCGCGATCCTCTGGCCGCGCTCGGCTTTTACGACATTGCCCGGCTTGAAGCGCCCGGGACAATCGTTGAGGAGGCGGCATTGCGCCGCTCGCTCGCCATTGCGGTTGAAGACGGCGATGCAAAACGCGGCGTCGAATACGCACAGCGTTACGCGCGGCGGTTCCTGCATTCGCCCTATGCAAGTCAGTTTGCGGATCTTCTGGTCTCGCTGGTGGTCAAACGCTCTGATTCCCTCGGCGAAGACGCGATAGTGGAGACCTTCGCGATGATGGATGCGGAAAGGCAGAAGGAAGCCTATCTGCGTCTTTCGCGTCTTGCGGCGATCAGCGGCAAGGATTCGCTGGCCCGCATGGCGGCGCTTAAAGCGAAGACGCTGTCGTCCGCCGCGCCTGATCAACCGGAAGCGCAGGCCAATCTCTACGAAAGCCTTTCCAACATTGGAACACCCGATGTGGTGAGCGCGATCGAGACGATCGGACAAATTCCCGAAACGCAGCTTTCGGACCGGGACAGGGCCCTCAGAGATGCCGCAAGGGCGATCGCCGAACAGGTGGTTCGTCCTCCCTCGCTATCAGGTGCTGATGTCGACGCGGCGGCGCAGGGCGCTAGACAGAACGCAGCCAAAAATGATGCGGTGGCTGGCGGGGAAAAAAGCATATGGCGGGTTGAAACCCACAAGGCCGACGATGGCGGTGAGAATGTCCGGCAGCTCGTGACAAGCGGCCGCAGCAAGCTCGATGAAATCGACAGCCTGTTGAAGAAAGGCGAGGGGGCACCATGATCGACGCAACCATCAATGCGCTAACGAATGCGCCACCGTCCGATCCGCGCGCAGGCAGTGCTGCCGCACGTGACGAGGCGAGAGGCGGCAGCTTTGGCGATGCCCTTTCCACTGTTCGTGACGAGCGACCGCCGCAGGCGCCGCATTCGCGGTCAGACGATTCTGGTTCAGCCGGGCAACAGCACGGACAGGCCGACGGCGAGGGGGAAAAGATGGACGTTCCGGTCAAACGGCCTGCAGCCTTCCTGAATGTCATCGTCAACGAGCATGCCGGGGACGGTCGAGTTCACGACACAGCTGCCGAGTTCCAGAACGCGGTCAAATCCTCGCGGGCACAATTGGGGGACGGCAAGCCTGGCAAGAAGCTCAAAGATGAGGCGGATAAGGATGCCGAGGGGATAACGGATACTCTCGATCCGAAGCTCGCCGAACTGCAGCTGGTTACGGCCAGCGCCGGGGCAATGGCCACGGCCAAGACGCCGCTGGAAGAAATTGCGCAGGCAATTGCCGGCAAGACCGACACGGTCAAGTCCGACAGGGCTGAACCTGTCCGCAGCAAGGCTGAACATCCGGCCAAGGACATGCCGACTGGGGTTGCAGCTGCCAATGATGCGGCGGGTTCGGCTTCGGAAAACGAAGGCGATGCCTCATCATTCCGCTTCGCGTCTCCGCGTTCGGGTGCAGCCCGCGCTCTCGATATGAGCACGGTTCAGCGCGAAGGCCGCGTGGAGTTCGACACGCGGGAAAGCAGCGGCAAGGCGGCCGATACCGTAACGGTTCTCGATTCCCGGCGCTTCATCGGTCTGGCGCCCTCCTCCAATGCCTCGGCTCTGACCGGCCTGATCGCCAATGATCCGGAATGGGTCAGCGCCATGCAGCCCGGTTCGGCGCTGTCCAACGCAGCCGCCCAGAGCAGCACCGGCAAGGTCGTGCATACGCTGAAGCTGCATATGACGCCGATCGAGCTTGGATCGGTGACGATGTCACTGCGTCTTGCCGGTGACGAACTCGCCGTGCACATGACTGTGGAGAGCGTCGCGGCCTATAAAAAGCTCCAGGAGGACAGCAAGAGCATCCTTGATGGCCTCAAGGCGCAGGGTCTGACGGTCGATAACATCACGATCAGCATCGCATCTTCCGATAAGAGTGACCAAACGGGCACACAAGCCAACAATCAGCAAAATCAGCAGGCGCAGCAGCAGGGCCAGCAGGCGGCTGCGGGCCGCAACCGTGACGAGTCCGGTGCACGAGGCGGCCGGCAAGGCAATGGCGATAATTTGGGGGTGCATAATGAAGGCATGGACGGCGCTCTTGGCTCTGCCCGCACTTCTGCTGACAATGGCGTCTATCTCTGAAAACGCATCGGCCTCGGCAACGTCAGGCGTGTGTGAAAGAGAGATCCAGTCTGCGGCGCGCAAATACGGCGTGCCGGAGGGAATTCTCTATTCAGTGGGCCTGACGGAGACTGGCCGCAAGGGGCGGCTCGACCCCAACGCCATGAATATCGAAGGAAAACCGGTATTTGCGGCCTCTACCGAAGAGGCCTTGATGACTTTTGAGGCTGCCAAACGCAATGGCGCCAAGCTGATCGACCTTGGATGCATGCAGATAAATCATTATTTCCACGGCGAAAATTTCACATCTGCGCGCGAAATGTTCGATCCGCGTCGCAATGTCGAATATGCCGCCATGTTCCTGCGTAACCTCCACAACAGACACGAGACTTGGACGATGGCGGTTGCCCGCTATCACGCAGGGCCCAATAATGACCCGGCCCAGAAGAAATATGTCTGCCGGGTCATCGCCAATCTGGTGGCGACGGGCTACGGGAAATGGACGCCCAACGCTAAAAATTTCTGCGAAGGATAACAACCTGAAATTGCTTTATCAGGGGTTGGGACTCGTTATCGGAAATGTGGCGAGACAAAGCCCGAAAAAAGGCGTTTCAAGCGTTTTTTAGCGATTTCGGAAATCTTTACACAAAAATTTTGTGCCATATATGGTTAATACCCACTATATATAGATCAAATCGGCACAAAATGGTTAATCAATTATTAATAACTATCGATGATTTCCTACAGTTGTCGCTGAATCCCCCGATTCGTACCAATGCCTCATTGGAAAACACCACACTGATTCGGAGGCGGACGAATGATCGTAGTGGTTGATGAGCGCGAGCTCGTTAAAGACGGCTATACATCTCTATTTGGGCGTGAGGGCATTCCCTCGACCGGGTTCGATCCGGTCGAATTCGGGGAATGGGTCTCGACGGCGGCGGAAAGCGATCTTGCGGCTGTGGAAGCCTTCCTGATCGGCCAGGGCGACCGGAGCTTCTCCTTGCCAAAGGCGATCAGGGATCGCACGACGGCGCCTGTCATCGCGGTGAGCGACCAGCCCTCGCTGGAAGCGACACTCGCGCTGTTCGACAGCGGCGTCGATGATGTCGTGCGCAAGCCCGTTCACCCTCGGGAAATCCTCGCACGTGCGGCGGCTATTCGCCGCCGGCTGCAGGTCATTTCGAATTTCACCGACGCCGGTCCGATCCGGGTCTTCTCCGATGGACGCGACCCGGAAGTGGGCGGCGAGGTATTTCCCCTGCCGCGCCGCGAGCGCCGCATTCTTGAATATTTGATCGCCAATCGCGGACGCCGCGTTTCCAAGGCGCAGATTTTCAATGCCATCTACGGCATCTTCGATGATGACGTCGAAGAAAACGTCGTCGAAAGCCACATCAGCAAGCTGCGCAAGAAGCTGCGCAAGAAACTTGGCTACGACCCGGTCGATTCCAAGCGGTTCCTCGGCTACAGCATTGATTGGCAATGATTTTCATTGACCCGCGTGGTCTTTTTCAAACGCGGTATTTCAGACAGCTTCACGCAAGCCAAACGCTTTACCTTCTCCTTGAAAGATGACCACGAGGGTTTTTGAATGAGTATTTTCGGCACTATGCGAACCGGCGTGTCCGGCATGAATGCACAGGCGAACAAGCTGGGCACCGTTGGCGACAACATCGCCAACGCAAGCACCACCGGTTACAAGCGTGCATCGACGTCGTTCTCGTCGCTCGTTCTGCCCTCCTCGTCGGGCAGCTACGCTTCCGGCGGTGTGCAGTCCAACGTTCGCTACAGCATTTCGGAGCAGGGCAACCTCTCCTACACCACCTCGGGTACTGACCTTGCCATTCAGGGCAACGGTTTCTTCGTTGTCCAGGATGGTGCAGGCACGCCTTATCTCACCCGTGCCGGCTCTTTCGTGAAAAACTCGGAAGGCTATCTGGAAAACGCCGCTGGCTTCCAGCTGATGGGTTACCCCTACGGTTCCAACCCGCCGGCTGCCGTCGTTAACGGCTTCACAGGTCTTGAAGCCATTAACGTCAACAATTTCGGCCTGACGGCATCGCCCTCCACGCAGGGCAGCTTCCCGGCCAACCTCAATCGTGACGATACGGCCGTAGCGGCGGCGTCGCTCCCCAGCACCAACTCCGCAACGGCGAAGTTCGGCAACAAGACTTCGCTGACCGCATTCGATAGCGGCGGCGCGAAGGTACTCTACGACTTCTATTACACCAAGACCGGTGACAACACCTGGGAAGTGGCGGTCTACCGTCAGGATCAGTCGACCAATGGTGGCTTCCCCTATACGGCGACTGCGCCGGCATCCCTTGTGCAGGAAAGCGTCACGCTGACCTTCGATCCTGCGACCAACAAGCTGACGACTACGTCTCCCAAATCCATCACCATCGACGACAACAACAGCGGCGTGGCGCAGGCGATCAACATCGACCTGTCCGACATGACCCAGTTTTCGTCGAAGTTCACGCCCGGCACGGCGATCCTGAACGGTAACGGTCCGAGCCAGATCAAGGATGTCGAAATCGGCAAGGATGGCGTAGTGACGGCAGTTTACCAGGATGGCGGCCGCCGCAACATTTACCAGCTGGCGCTGGCCACCGTGCCGAGCGTCGACAACCTGAGCCCGCAGAACGGCAACGTTTATCTTCCGAGCAACGAGTCCGGTGTCGTTACCATCGGCTTCCCGCAATCGGGCAGCTTTGGTTACGTCCAGAAGGGCGCGCTGGAAGGCTCGAACGTCGATATCGCCAGCGAACTCACCGACATGATTGAATCCCAGCGCATCTATACCGCGAATTCGAAGGTCTTCCAGACTGGATCGGATTTGATGGACGTCCTGATCAATCTGAAGAGATAGTAATTCCTACGGGGACAGATGAATGTCGCTCACGTCAGCAATGAATACTGCGCAGTCGATTTTCAATAATACAGGTAAGCAGACGGACGTTACCTCGAAAAACATTGCCAATGTCGGCAATGCGAACTACGTCAAGCGAACCGCCATTCTCGGCACGACCATGGCCGGAGCGAGTATCGTCTCCAATGGCCGTGCCCAGAATGAAAGTCTTCTCAGGCAGACGATTTCCAGCGCCTCGCTGGCCACCGGGCAGAACACTGTTCTGACCGGTCTCGAGGAGATGAAGAGCATTTTCGGCGGCAACGACTACGAGAGCGCGCCGTCCACCTACATGAAGGAACTGCTCAAGAGCCTTAGCGGCTATGCCGCCAAGCCGAGCAATGCTGCTCTTGCCGCGACGGCCGTGACTTCCGCCGCGGATGTCGCCAGCTCATTGAACAAGGCGTCTGCCGAATTGCAGGCGATGCGTCTGCGTGCCGACAAAGAAATCTCCCTTCAGGTCGACAAGCTGAACGGCCTGCTCGCGAAATTCGAGGAAGCCAATAACGAGGTCAAGGCGCAGACGGCGATCGGCGGCGATCCGAGTGACGCACTCGATCAGCGCGAGACCTTGCTGAAGGACATCTCGTCCATCATCGGCATCAATGTCGTCAACCGCCCGAATAATGACGTCGCGCTTTACACGACCGACGGCGCCACGCTGTTCGAGATCGTACCGCGTCCGGTAACCTTCAAGGCGCAGCCGGGCTACGACGCGACGACCACCGGCAACGCGATTTATGTGGACGGTGTGGCGCTCAAGGCCGGCAGCGGCAGCAACACGACGGCGGAAGGATCGCTTCAGGGTTTGATGCAGATTCGCGATGAACTTGCGCCGACCATGCAGAGCCAGCTCGACGAAATCGCGCGCGGCCTGATCACGATGTTTGCGGAAAAGCCGATTACCCAGCCGGCGCCGCCTGCGACGCCCCTGACGGCGAAACCCGGCCTTTTCACCTGGTCGACGGCAACCGCAACGAGCGAGATTCCTCCCGCCGGCGTCGTCGTCCCGGGGCTCGCTGCGACCATTACCGTCAACTCCGCGTTAATTATTTCGCAAGGTGGCAATCCGGAATTGTTGCGCGACGGCGGCATCAACGGTACCGCTTATATAGTCAATCCCGCAGCTACGGGCGGAACCGGGTTTTCCGCTCTGATCGACAGCTATGTGACCGCATTCGACGCGCCCATGAATTTCGCCGCGTCGACACGTATCGATACGAATACCAGCATCCTGAAATACGGCACCAACTCGATGGGTTGGCTCGAACAGGAACGGTCCGGTGCGACTTCGGCAAACGAAGCGAAAAGCGCGCTTTATGAGCGCTCTGCGACATCCTATTCGAACAATACGGCGGTTAGCCTGGACGAGGAGCTGTCGCTGCTCATGGATATCGAGCAGTCTTACAAGGCGGCCACGAAACTGGTGACGACCGTTGATGAAATGCTCAAGTCCTTGATGGACATGGTGAGGTAAAGGATGAAAACGTCATTCATTTCATCGCTGGCGATGCAGAACAGCATGCGCAGCACCATCCTCAAGGCTCAGCTTGAGATGACGAATCTCAATACCGAGCTGACCACGGGCAAGCACGCGGATATTGGTGTGACGCTGGGTGCCAATACGGCCCGCAGCCTCGATCTCAACAGGGACGTGGAGCGGATTTCCTCGCTCGTCACGGTCAACTCCTTTGCCACACAGCGTCTTGAATCGTCGCAGACCGCGTTGGACGGCATGGCAAAGGCCGCCCAGGAAATCCTCAATGTTCTGGTGCCGAATACGAGCAGCGAGCAGCCCACGCTTGCCACCGTCAACCAGAAAATCACGATCGCCTTCAACAATTTCACCAGCTTTGCCAACACGGCCGTGGATGGTGAGTATCTGTTTTCCGGTACGAATACGGATGTGAAGCCGGTCCAGGACTATTCCGCCGACGGTTCGCCGTTGAAAGCCGCCTATGACGCCGAACTGAACCATTTCATGGCGACACAGACGCCGGCCGTGGGGAGTATCTCGGACCTGTCCAAAGATCAGGTCAACGCCTTCATGACGCATATGGAAGGCGTATTCAACGGTACGACGACTGTAACCAACCCGCCGCACAGCAGTCTCGCTGTGGGACAGAATGTCGATTTCTGGACGAGGTTCGGTTCCAACGCCAGCGATACCAACATGACGAGCCGGATCAGCCAGAACGAGGTGGTCGAAACGTCAACCAACAGTAATTCGCAGGGCATGCGTTACTTCGCGATGACGGCAATCACGGCGATGACCTTCCTCAAGGACAATGTTTCGAGCACGGTCCGCGAGGCGGTCGCCACCCAGTCGGTGACGACTATCGGCAAGGCGATCAGTGGGCTGAACCAGCAGGCAAGCAGTCTTGGCCTTTCGCAGGAGCGCGTCAAAAAGTCGAATGACTCTCTGGCTGCCCAGAAGAAGATCATCGAAACACATCTGTTGGATATCGAGGGGATCGATACCTACGAGGCGAAGACCCGTCTCGATCTGCTGCAGCAGCAGATTGAGATCGCATACAGCCTCACGTCGCGTCTGCAAAAAATGAGTCTGGTGAACTACCTCTGATGAACAGGGGTGGCGGCAGATAAAGGATACATGAATGTACCAGTTTTCCTACGCCGAAATCATGGAGGATGGTGTCGCCAACGCGAAAGACCGCGAGCGACAGGCGTTGACCAAATCGATCGAATTGCTTGCGGAGGCGAAGGACTCCTCTTCTCAGCGGCACACGATCGAAGCGCTTTTTTACACTCGACGGGTCTGGATCCGCTTCATTGAGGATCTCAAGCAGCCGGATAATCAACTGGCCATGGAACTGAGGGCCAATCTGATTTCGATCGCGATCTGGATACTGAAAGAGTGCGAACTGATCCGGAAACGTCAGTCGACGAATTTCCAGGGCATAATTGACGTGACAACCATCATCAGGGATGGACTGAAATGAAAAGTACACTTCGAATTTCGCTGAAGTCGGGCGAAAAGATTTTCATCAACGGCGCAGTTCTGCGTGTGGATCGCAAGGTGGCGCTGGAATTCCTGAACGATGTCACGTTCCTGCTCGAGAACCACGTATTGCAGCCCGACCAGGCTACCACCCCGCTGAGACAGCTTTATTTCATCGCGCAGATGATTCTCATCAATCCGGAGGGGCGCGAACAGTCCACCAACATGTTCCGCAAGTCCGTGAGCATGCTCTTGAATTGCTTCCAGCATGACGAGGTCCTGGCGGAGCTCAAGCGCATCGACGGGCTGGTTGCCTCCGGCAAGGCTTTCGAAGCGCTGAAGGCCATCCGCGGCCTTTACCCGATCGAGGAGAAAATCCTCAACAATCAGGAAATGACCCCTGCAACGATCGAACAGATTCGCAAGGAGATCGCACCATGGCGGTAGATGCAGTCAATGCGGCGGCGGCAAACCCCTGGGCGAATGCCGGGGCGAGCAGCAACGACAAGAACGCGGCCTCGCTGAACTATGACAGCTTCCTGAAGCTCCTCATCGCCCAGATGAAGAACCAGGATCCGACCAGCCCGATGGATGCTGGTCAGCAGATGTCGCAGCTTGCAAGCTTTTCGCAGGTCGAGCAGACCATCAAGACGAACACCCATCTGAAGAGCATGCTGCAGGCCGAAGCACTGACCCGTGCGTCGGATCTGGTCGGCAAGACGGTAAAGAGCGCCGACGATACCGTCACGGGCGTGGTGAAGGAAGTCGAAGTCTATTCAGACGGCGTCGTTGCCATCACCGAAGCTGGTGACAAGGTGCTGCTGCAGGCCGGTGTGACCTTCTCCAACGGTCCGATCACGGATAAATCTGATAGCGGAACCGATTCGGATACGCCAGCTGGTTCCTGATATTGATAAGGCGGTATAATGCCGCCTTTCTGGAACGAGGGATGCGACGATGAACGAGGCCGATGCGCTTGATATCATGCAGGCGGCAGTGTGGACGGTTCTCGTCGCGGCCGGTCCTGCGGTTCTCGCCGCCATGATCGTCGGTGTCGCCATCGCCTTCATTCAGGCCCTGACGCAGGTTCAGGAAATGACGCTGACATTTGTTCCCAAGATCGTCACGATCATGATTGTCCTCGGCGTCGCCGCCCCCTTTGTGGGCGCGCAGATAGCGCTTTTTTCCAATCTCGTCTTTTCACGCGTGCAATCGGGCTTCTGATATCGATCCGGCCAGGATGCCATCCTCGCGCAAGCTTCGGCGGCTAGGGATAGGTTGAAGCATCGGGCCGAATTGCGTGAGCGATTTCGCGAAACGATGCCGCGGAACCGTGCGGCGGCTTTTCCGTCGCCCTTCTCATGAAGAGACAGGACGAATTTTATGGCGCAACCACCAGTCATTTCCTTGCCCAAGGTCAGTCCGAGCACGCGTGACATCGGCTTCGCACTGGGCATCGTGGCGATCCTCTGCGTTCTGTTCCTGCCCATTCCGGTCGTTCTGGTGGATATCGGCCTGGCGTTTTCCATCGCGCTTTCGGTCCTCATTCTCATGGTGGCGCTCTGGATACAACGGCCGCTGGATTTCTCGTCATTCCCGACGGTGCTGCTGATCGCGACCATGATCCGCCTGTCGCTGAACATTGCGACGACGCGCGTCATCCTCTCACACGGCAATGAGGGTCCGACGGCGGCAGGCGGTGTAATCGCCGGCTTCTCCAGTCTCGTCATGTCAGGCGATTTCGTTATCGGTCTGATCGTCTTCCTGATCCTGATCACCGTCAACTTCATTGTCATCACCAAGGGTGCGACGCGTATCGCTGAAGTCGGCGCACGCTTTACCCTCGACGCCATTCCCGGCAAGCAGATGTCGATCGATGCGGACTTGTCCGCCGGCATCATCGATGAGAAGGAGGCGCAGCGCCGCCGCCGCGAGCTGGAAGAGGAAAGCTCTTTCTTCGGCTCGATGGACGGCGCCTCGAAATTCGTCCGCGGCGATGCGATTGCGGGCCTCATCATCACCGCCATCAACATTTTCGGCGGCATCATCATCGGTTATTTCCGGCACGGCATGCCGATCGGCGAAGCGGCCGATGTTTTCGTCAAGCTTTCCGTCGGTGACGGTATCGTCTCGCAGATTCCGGCCCTCATCGTATCGCTGGCAGCCGGCCTCCTCGTGTCGCGTGGCGGCACGGCGGGGTCCACGGATCAGGCGGTCGTCAATCAGCTCAGCGGTTATCCGCGCGCATTGATGGTTTCTGCCATGTTGATGGGCCTGCTTGCCATTATTCCGGGCCTGCCCTTCCTGCCTTTCATGTTCCTCGGTGGCATCATGGCGTTCGGCAGCTGGTATATTCCGCGCCAGGCTGAAGCCGAAAGCGCGCTTCGTCGCCAGGAGGAGGAGAGCAAGATTCTCCAGACGACAGAGGCGGAAAAAGACTCGGTCAAGCAGGTTCTGAAAACCGCCGAGATCGAACTGGCGCTCGGCAAACAGGTTTCGACCCGCCTTCTCGGCGCGCATCAGGAACTGGCTTTCCGCGTCGGCAAGATGCGCAAGAAATTCGCAACGCAATATGGTTTCGTCGTGCCGGAGATCAAGGTTTCCGACGACATCATGATCCCGGAGAAGGCCTATCAGATCCGCGTTCACGGCACGACCATCGCATCGAGCAATCTGCGCGTCGGAGATGTTCTCGTCGTGACAGGGGCAGGGCGCAAGCCGAGCATCCCGGGCGACGAAATCCGCGAACCCGCTTTCGGCATGCCGGCGGTATCGATCCTCGAAACCTTCACCGAGGATCTCAAGCGCGAAGGCTTCCATCCGATCGATAACGTCTCCGTTGTACTGACGCATCTGAGCGAAGTCATTCGCAACAATCTGCCGCAGCTTCTGTCCTACAAGGACGTCAAGATACTCATCGACAGGCTGGATCCCGAATACAAGAAGCTCGCCGACGAGATTTGTTCGTCGCACATGTCCTATTCCGGCCTGCAGGCCGTGCTGAAATTGCTGCTTGCCGAACGTGTGTCGATCCGCAACCTGCATCTCATTCTCGAAGCCGTCGCCGAACTTGCGCCGCATGTGCGCAAGACGGAACAGATCGTCGAACATGTGCGGGTGCGCATGTCGCAGCAGCTCTGCGGTGATCTGGCCGATAATGGCGTGCTTCGCGTCCTGCGTCTCGGTAACAAGTGGGACATGGTCTTCCATCAGGCGCTGAAGCGCGACCAGAAGGGCGAAATCGTCGAATTCGATATCGATCCCCGCCATCTTGAGGAGTTTTCCGAACAGGCGTCGAAAGTTATCCGTGAATTCATGGATCGCGGCCTGCCCTTTGTGCTTGTAACCTCACCGGAAACGCGGTCCTATGTGCGCATGATTATCGAGCGACTCTTCGCAACCCTGCCGGTTCTCTCGCATGTGGAACTTGCCAAGGGGCTGGAGATCAAGATCCTGGGCGCCATTTCATGATAACCGACCCGCAGGGAACCATTATCGCGTTGTTCCTTGCCATCTGCCGTATCGGCGCCTGTTTCATGACCATGCCGGGCTTTTCCAGCTCGCGCATTTCGCCGCAGATTCGCATGTTGCTGTGTGTGGCTGTGTCCATGGCCCTGTTGCCGGTGTTGTGGGATACGATCTATCCGAAAATTTCCGGCGCGAATCAGGGCACTGTCGTCGGCCTCATCGCGACGGAGATCGCGATCGGTGCGATGTACGGGCTGATCGCGCGCTTTTACACGCTTGGTTTTCAGTTCACCGGCGCCCTTATCGGCGCATCGGTCGGCCTCAGTGCGCCCGGCGGCGCCGATGTCATCGAAGACGCCCAGGAAAACCAGATATCCAACTTCATCACCTTCGGCGGACTGCTGGTACTGTTCATGCTGGATTTTCACCACATCGTCCTCAAGGCCCTTGTGGATTCCTATACCGCCACGCCGGTCGGCGCGCTCATCAGCGGCCAGAAGATGCTGATTACACTGACTGACACGCTGAGGGCGTCGTTTTCGATCATGCTTCGGCTTGCTAGCCCTTTCGTGATCTACGGTCTGATGTTCAACGTCGCAGTCGGCCTCATCAACAAGCTTGCACCGCAAATCCCCGTCTACTTCATATCGACGCCCTTTGTTCTCGCCGGTGGCATCTTCATGCTCTATCTGTCGGTCGCGGCCCTCATCCGCCAGTTCGTGGATGGCTTCGGCCCGGTCTTCATCGGCTTTTGATCGGGAGAAACGCGGTGGCCTCAGACAAGCGGTCGGAGAAACTCAAGCGTCTGGTCACGGTCCAGCGCCACATGGAAAAAATGGCCGAGGTCGAACTGGCCGACACCACCCGCACGCGAAGCGAAGTGGCGCAATCGATGGACAGCGTGCTGGAAGCCATGAGTTCGATGGAGCCGGTGCATCAGACATTCTCGAGGCACTATTCGGATCGTTACGGCCGTCTGGTCGTCAAGGACCGTCAGCTCTCCGGCGTGCAGCAATTGCAGGAAAATAGGGTGCTCAAAGAAAAAACCAAGGCCGACAGGCTGGAGGACAGGATGCACCTGGCCCGTGATCTCGAGGATCGTGAGGCCGACGACAATGCAATCTATGATTTGTTAGAAATTACGAATGCTTCCCGGACACCAGCCTCCAGCAAGGTTGGCGATTCATAGTCTGCTCCATTGTTGCATCGCGGGCGTTTTTTTGAGGACGCCTAAAGCGATGTTTCTTGATTGGGTGAACGTGCCGGTTCGTGCCGCGCGTTCGTCAGCTCGGGAGATCGGGACGTGGCGATATCGGTTATAAGTGATCTGGTGATGGATGTGGTGCGTGCTGCGGACCCCCAGGAAGTCCAGGTTGCCCAGGAGAAACTCAAGGCCAATAAGGCGGCTTTTGCCGCAACCAGCCTTGCAGATGCCGGCAAGGGCTTTGGCGCCGCGGTGGATATGCTGGATGGCGCCTCCTCGAAGGCGGGCCTTGGCAATACGAATATTCGCGCGGCTCGCACCGAAATTCCTGAAACATATCGCAAATATGAGGCCTCTGTCCTCCAGACCTTCGTAGCCAACATGCTGCCGAAAGACAGCGAGGAAGTTTACGGCAAAGGTAATGCCGGCGAAATCTGGAAGAGCATGATGGCCGAACAGTTTGCCGACACGATCTCCAGAAATGGCGGTGTCGGCATTGCAGAGCAGGCATACAAGGATGCGCTTCGGAAGGCCGAAAGCAAAGGCATAACCGACGTATCGATGAATGAAAAAGACCATAATGCTGCAATTCGGATGGTGGCGGAGTTCGAGCGGCAGGTCCTCGGCGTTTCCAATGATAAAACGGACGAGGCTTAAGAATGAAAAACCCTAACGAGGAGACAAGCATGGACCTTATGTCGAACGACCACCGTATCCAATCCGTTCTCGGCCGCCTTGAAATGATCATCGACCATGAGAACGACAATATCGGTAAGGACCCGCGGTTCGACTTCAAGGTCTCCAATGCCCATAAGAGCCGGTGCCTTTATGAGCTGACGATGCTGTTCCGGGATACCCCGCGCGAGGAAATCGCTGCCGGTTACATGGAGCAGGTCAAGGGCATCAAGTCCAAGCTCGCCACCAATGCCAGCCGCGTCGAGGCACATCTGAATGCAGTTCGCGCGGTCGCCGACCTCCTGAAGAACGCAATCCAGGAAGCCGACACGGATGGTACCTACTCCCAGGAACAGTTCATGTACGGCGCAGCCTCCTGATGTTGAAGCTTCTTCTCACCGGCGTCTGGGTTTGCGCCGTCACGCTCGGCGCGGTGTATTTCTCCGTCCAGATGGCGACGGCGCCCGCGCCGGATGAGGCGGGCGCAAAAAAGGCCAGCTTGCAACTGGTCAAGGGCGAAAGCATCACCATTCCCGTCATCAATGATGGCGGGGTAAACGGTTACTTCCTAAGCCGTATTTCGCTGCGCGTCGACAAGGACAAGATGGCGAAAATCGAGTTGCCGGCAACCCAGTTGATGACCGATGAGCTGTTCACGCTCCTGGCGGGTTCTTCCATGGTCAACATCGCCAATATCTCTACCTTCGATCCCGACGCCTTCAAGCAGCGCATCCGCGAGGGGCTGAACAAGAGGCTTGATGACGAGGTGGTCGAGGACGTGCTGATCGAGCAACTCGATTATCTGTCCAAAGCCGACATTCGTGAGCAGAACGGGAATGGGACACCCCGTTCCATCAAGATCGTCGAAGGTGAAAAAGCCGACGCCGGCAAGGAAGCGGCCGCCGCGCCAGGCCACTGATAGCGCCGCCCCGCTTCGTGCCTTCGGCATGGCCAGAGGCAAGGGACGGTCGCGTGATCCACGTGGTTAATCATTCCTTTGCGTCGGCCTTGGAATTCTATTGATTGCTTTCAGCGTAAATTCAAACAGCACATGTATAAACGGTCCATGAACCGCGAACCCGCAGAAACCTGCGCGTGACGGGCGGGGCTTGCATCGGGGGCTGGGTATGAACGTAACGACGGGTTTTGCACGACCGGGACAGCAGCGGGACATTTACGGGCTGCACTTCTGCGACCTCGACTGGAACGCAGCGCTGGAACATGTGAGCGACAGGGCTTCCGCCTCTGAGGGCCACACGTCGCTCTCATTTCTCACCCTTGAAAAGGCAAAGCTTTCACTCAAGGACATCGGCTATCGGCAGGTCCTCGAAAGCTGCCTGCTTTTCCCGCAGGGCAAGGCGTTGAACACTGCCGCGCGGCGCGCACATGGTGAGCCTCTGCCGGTCGTGATCGATGGCGTTGCCTTTGTCATGGCGCTCCTCACCTATATGGCAGTACCGAAACGGATCGGCGTTGCGGGTGACGATGCAGCCCAGCTCGGTGTCGTTCTTGGCAAGCTGCGTAGCCATGCGCCCTGGCACGACTTCGTCATGCTGAGCGGCGAGACGTCCGGCGTGAAAGTGGATATGCTGCTGGCGGGAATGACGAAGCAAAATCAGGAGATGTGGCTGCATCGCACCGTCAACCGCGAGGACGCGCGAGTCGCCATCGCAGTCGGGCCGCTTTTCAAGATATTATCGTCCGAAGTGGCAGGCATGCCTGAAATCTTCCGCAGGCTGCATATGAGCTGGCTTTACAGCCTTTGCGCCGAACCCTGGCATATCGCTCTCGGCAAGGGCTGAGGCGAGTTCGGCGAAGGTCCGTTAACCATTTGTTTGCCACGATCCTTTAACCTCTCGTAAGGTTTTGACAGCTGTCCGTCCGCGGGCGGCGGCGAAGGTGGCAGACGGCTTCAGATGGTTGATCACAGTCCAGATATGACGGCGACCCGCCCGGAAGGGGATGAGATTGCCGCGCCCGCGTCGCAGTGGCGCAGGCATTGTCTTCGGCTTTTGACCGCCGGATGCGTCGCGGCCGCCACGGTAACCGGCGCAGCCCTGCCGTTGCTGCTCGTTGATTCCGGTTTTCGCGGCTATGTCTCGCGGGCGCAGATCGAGGTATCACAGACCGCTTATGATGCACCAGATGCGACCCGCTTTCTGGCGATGGCGCGGCGCACCCTGCTTTCACCTGGCGGGCTGGACCGGATCAGCAGCGATCTCAAGCTGAAGCCTGCCGATCTGGTCGGCGTTCGCAAACAGGGTGAATTTCACCTGCTTGTCGATCTTCTGACCGGCGCGGATGCGCGTCCGCTCTCCCCGCGTGAGGCGCTTAACGGCGCGGTCGGAGATGGGATAGGGCTTGAACTGTCGCCCGACGAGACGACGCTGATCGTGACTTCGAGGGCTGCGACGCCAGAAGCGGCTATGCGGCTTACCGACTATCTTTCGATGCGTATCATGGCGGACGGCAAGGCCGGCACCATGACGCCCGCTGTGCGGGAGATGGACCGGGCGCGGACAAGGATGGACGAGGCCGAGGCGGCGCTAAGCGGTTTCCAGATGCGCCATGGCGATGCGGTGATTACCGAGGTGCAGCAGCTCGAGCAGCAATTGCGTGACGTGAACGACAGAATCGCCGCGGCGACCCGACAACAGCAGTCGCTGCAGGCGGATCTGGCGGCGGCTTCGGCCCTGAAACCCAACGATCTGTTCTCCAAACCGCTTCCCTCCGGCATCGCCTTTTCTGCACTCGAGGACATCAGGCAGAAACATGCCGCCGCCAGTATGGCGCTTTCCAGCATCTCGGTTGATTACGGCCCGAAACATCCCCGACACATCGCCGCCAGGAACGCGGTGGATGCCGTACAGGCACTCGCTGCTCCAGCATTGCGCCAACTGCTCGATGCACTGCGAGCGGACGAGAAGCGCATCGCTGAGGAGATCGCCGATGCTGAAGCCGAGCGGAAAAAGAACCTTGATCGCCTGAATGGTCTCGGTGTTGCTCCGGGAGAGTTCTCCAGACTGCAGGGGGAGCTCGAAACGGCGAGAAACACCTATCTGGAGGCGAGCGAACGCCGCGATCTCTCCTCTGCTGCGACGCCTGCCCTTGAGACCCGCCTCGCGAAAAAGGCAGGTCCGGGAGAACTATCGCGTGATCTTGCCCAGGCCGCCATGATGGCGGGCGGCGGCGGCCTGATCGGATTGCTGGGCAGTCTCTATCTTCTGACGTACCGTCGCCATGACGAGGAAGAGCAGGATGCCTCCGCCTTCGAACCGGAAGCGGCAATCCGGCTCCCCGAGGAGGAACCCGCGCAATTTTCGGAATTCGAGCCAATCGAACCGGCTGTGTTTGACGATCTGCAATCTCCTGATGCCGAAACGGCCGGCTTGGATGCTGGCCACGACGAGGAGAGCTTCGCCGATTATTACGGCGGTGCGGTTAACGACGATGAGCGCATGCCGCTCGACGAGCGTGTAAGGCAGGTTCTGATGGGCAACCGCACGGTTGGGATCGCCGGTCAGGCACCGTCCGCGCTGCCGCCGCTGCTGGCTGATGCGCTTGCCGGCCACGCCGATCATGCCCAGGCGGAAGCGGAGGAGCTGATGGAATTGCGACGGGAATTGGCGCTCCTGAGGGAGCGTCTCGTCGATTATGCCGACCACCAAGAAGACTACCGCAAAACCGCCTGAAAACGCCGCATTTTAGCTTGCATTCCTGCGACGGGGGCACCATACGGAGCCTACGTAACCCATGAGGAGCAGGACGCATGGCAGTTGTGATTGACGGGAAGGCGAAGGCGGCCTCGGTAACGGAGGCGGTCCGCGCATCGGCAGAAGCGCTTGAGGCGAAAAAGGGCGTCAAGCCCGGTCTCGCGGTCGTCATCGTCGGTAATGATCCGGCCAGCCACGCTTATGTGAACTCCAAGAGCAAGATGGCCAAGCAATGCGGGTTCAATTCCATCCAGCACACGCTGCCGGAGGAGACCACACAGGCTGACCTCCTGAAGCTGGTCGGCGAATTGAACGCCGATGCCTCCATCCACGGCATTCTGGTTCAGCTGCCGCTGCCGAAACATTTCAATTCAGACGGGATAATCCAGTCGATCCTGCCTGAGAAGGACGTGGATGGCCTGAGCGTGCTGAATGCCGGCAAGCTCGCGACCGGCGATCTTGCCACCGGTCTCATTTCCTGCACGCCCGCAGGCGCCATGCTTCTGGTGCGCGGCATTCACGGAGACGACCTTTCCGGCCTGAACGCCGTTGTCATCGGCCGCTCCAACCTGTTCGGCAAGCCCATGGGCCAGCTTCTTCTCAATGCCAACGCCACTGTGACGATGGCGCATTCGCGAACCAAGGATCTGGCCGGCATCTGCAAGACGGCGGATATTCTGGTGGCGGCGGTTGGCCGCGCGGCGATGGTGAAGGGTGACTGGGTGAAATCCGGCGCGACCGTCATCGACGTCGGCATCAACCGCATTCCCGCACCCGAAAAGGGTGAAGGCAAGACAAAGCTGGTGGGCGACGTCGCCTATGATGAAGCAAGCGCCGTTGCCGCGGCCATCACCCCTGTTCCCGGTGGTGTCGGCCCGATGACGATCGCGATGCTGATGGCCAACACCGTCATCGCCGCTCATCGCGCCGAAGGCCTGGCGGCGCCGAAGTTCTAGGCGTTGAAACGGCCGGCTACGCTTTCGGAGCCGGCCCCGTCGAGGCGCGGACCACCAGTTCCGCCTTCCAGAGTTCCTGATACGGCTCCGTCTGGTCGTTCTTGATACGATTGATCAGGCGCTGGCCCACGCGGACGCCTGCCGCTCTCAGCGACGAGCGCGTGGTGGTGAGCGGCACGGAAAAATTATCGGGTTTCAAAAGCGGCAGCACATCGTCATGGGCGATGAGGGAAATATCCTTGCCGGGTTTCAGGCCTCGCTGGTTGAGCGAGCGGATCGCGCCAAGTGCAAGCGCGGTACTGGCGCAGAGAATGGCGGTCGGTTTCTCGGGGCGTGAAAGCAGGGCCTCCATGCCGAGATAACCTTCCTCGTCGGTCATGCTGCCGTGTCTCTTATTGCTTGCATGCAAGGCCAGGCCGTTTGCCGCCAGCGCCTTTTCCACCCCAAGACAGCGCCGGTAGGTGAAATCATAGCCTTCGGGACCGTTCAGCAGCCCGATGCGCGTATGGCCAAGCTGAAGCAGAAGCTGGGTCGCGTCACGGAAGGCACCTTCATTGTCCACGTCGAGGTAGGGATAATCCTCCTCCACGCCGATGGAGCGGCCATGCACGAGGAAGGGCAGGGAAAGCGACTGCATCATGGCGATGCGCGGATCGTTATTCTTCATATAAGCGAGATAGATGCCGTCGACGCTGCCGCTAGCGGCGAGCCCGCGAAGGGCTTCGCGTTCCTTTTCCGGCTCGGTGGGCATGATGACGAGATGAAAGCCGCTGCGCGAGGCTTCCTCGCCAAGACCGCTCAGGAATTCGCCGAAATGCACATCCGAACGGTGATGTTCGCCAATCGGCATCACGAGCCCAATGGAGCCGACCTTGCCGGTTGCCAGCCGCTGTGCCGCGGCATTGGGGCGATATCCCGTCTTCTCCGCGGCTTCCATGACGCGGCGGCGCGTTTCCGCGCTGACCTCGGGATAGCCGTTGAGCGCCCTGCTGATGGTCGTCTGCGAAATGCCCAGCAGTTGCGACAGCTGTTTCAGGTTCATGTCTGTCATTCCTCCATGCGCGCGCCCGGAAAAGGCCAAAAGCCCCTCCTCATTTTCCCAAAGCGCTTTAGATTTTTAACAGCCCCGTCCGCTTTTCTCAATCGAAAATGATAGCCGCCTTCCTAAATCAATATGACTATTTCGAAGGTTAGGCAGCGTTTCCGAATAAAGAGCCTCTTGACTCCATCTTGATGACAATGAGATGAATAGGCAGCCAAAGCGCTTTGATTGGAGAGGACGCTTTGAGCCTTTTATGTGATGGGAGGTAAATCACATGCGGAAGATCCTTTTGGCGACGGCTGCTTCAATCGTGCTGCTGTCGGGTTCGGCCATTGCCGCCGATCTGAAATTCGCGCCGGGCCAGGACGCCAAGTTCAACTGGAAAAGCTACGAAGATTTCAAAGCGGCCCATGCTGACCTTAAAGGCCAGACGCTGACGATTTTCGGCCCGTGGCGTGGTGAGGACGAGGCTTTGTTCCAGTCCGTACTCGCCTATTTTGCTGACGCGACGGGCGTGAATGTCCGTTATTCCTCGTCGGAAAACTACGAGCAGCAGATCGTCATCGACACACAGGCCGGCTCGCCGCCCAATATTGCCATTTTGCCGCAGCCTGGCCTTCTCGCCGATCTCGCCGCCAAGGGTTTTCTTGTGCCGCTCGGCGACGACACGGCCAAATGGGTCGAGGAAAATTACGGCGCGGGTAAATCCTGGGTCGATCTCGGCAGTTATAAGGGCAAGGACGGCAACAAGGCCTATTTCGCTTTCCCCTTCAAGGCCGACGTGAAGTCGCTCGTCTGGTATGTGCCCGAGAATTTCGAGGAAGCGGGATATAAAGTTCCCGAGAGCATGGAAGACCTGCTCAAGCTCACCGACCAGATCGTTGCCGATGGCGGCACGCCCTGGTGCATTGGTCTTGGCTCCGGTGGTGCGACCGGCTGGCCTGCAACCGACTGGGTGGAAGACCTGATGCTGCGGACGCAGCCGCTGGATGTCTACCAGAAGTGGACGACCAACGAGGTAAAATTCACCGATCCGGCCGTGGTTGCCGCGATCAACGAATTCGGCAAATTCGCCAAGAACGAAAAATATGTGAGTGGCGGCGTTGCGGCCGTAGCCTCCACCGACTTCCGCGACAGCCCCAAGGGCCTCTTCGACATTCCGCCGAAGTGCTACCTGCACCATCAGGCATCGTTCATTCCCTCCTTCTTCCCCGAGGGCACCAAGGTCGGAACGGATGCGGATTTCTTCTACATGCCGACCTATGCCTCAAAGCCTGACCTCGGCAAGCCGGTTCTCGGTGCCGGCACGCTCGTCACCATCACTAAGGAAGCGCCCGCTGCCAAGGCATTCGTACAATTCCTGCAGACGCCGATCGCCCATGAAGTGTGGATGGCGCAGTCCAGCTTCCTGACGCCGTACAAGGGTGTGAACGTCGAAACCTATGCCAATGAGCAGATGAAGCGTCAGGGTGAAATCCTGACCACGGCGACGACCTTCGGTTTTGACGGTTCCGACCTGATGCCCGGCAAGATCGGCGCCGGCGCTTTCTGGACCGGCATGATCGATTTCGTCGGTGGCAAGTCTGCCGATCAGGTCGCCGCCGATATCCAGAAGGCCTGGGACGGCCTGAAGTAACACGGATTAAGACGAGGCCTGGCGGCTCGCTGCCGGGCCTCTTCCGCAGGAACGGCCCGACAGCTGCATAAATCAACGCGGCGCGGAGAGGATCAGGGAGGGAACATGGCTCAACAACTGGTGTCCGCCATCGGCGTTATGGTAGCGGGCGTTTTTGCCTGTGCTGCCTATTACTGGCTATCCGATAAGGCGTTGCAGGCAATCTTTCCCGTCCGCTCGGGAGACGTCATTCACGCATCCCGCAACTTAAACCGCCGCGCCGCCGTCCGGCCGTGGCTGTTCGTCGGCCCTGCGCTGATCCTTTTGCTTGTCTATCTGGTTTATCCCGTCATAGCGACGCTGATCCTCTCCTTTTACGACCGGACGGGCAGCGAATTCGTCGGTCTCGCCAATTATCGCTGGGCGTTTTTCGACGCCGGTTTCCGTCAGTCGATCTTCAACAACATTCTCTGGCTCGCCGTCGTGCCGGCCGCCTGCACCTTCTTTGGCCTTGTTATCGCGGTCATGACGGACCGCATCTGGTGGGGCAACATCGCCAAATCCATCGTCTTCATGCCGATGGCGATCTCCTTCGTCGGCGCTTCCGTCATCTGGAAGTTCATCTATGAATACCGCGCCGAAGGTCAGGTGCAGATCGGCCTGCTGAACGCCATCGTCGAGTTTTTCGGTGGTAATCCGCAGGTCTGGATTTCCATGCCCTTCTGGAACAACTTCTTCCTGATGGTCATCCTCATCTGGATTCAGACCGGGTTCGCCATGGTCATCCTCTCTGCGGCTTTGCGCGGTATTCCGGAAGAGACCATCGAGGCGGCTGTCATCGATGGCGCCAATGGCTGGCAGATCTTCTGGAAGATCATGGTTCCGCAGATCTGGGGCACTATCGCCGTCGTTTGGACGACGATCACCATTCTCGTGCTGAAGGTCTTCGATATCGTGCTGACCATGACCAACGGGCAATGGAACACCATGGTTCTCGCCAATCTCATGTTCGACTGGATGTTCCGCGGCGGCGGTGATAGCGGCCGAAGTGCTGTTATCGCGCTCATCATCATGGCGGCCGTCACCCCGATCATGGTCTGGAACATCCGCCAGGCAAACCGCGAGATGGAGGGCCGCTGAGATGGATATTGCCAAACGCCTCCGCCGCGTCGGCCTGCCGCGGCTCATCGTTCACGCCAGCGTTCTGATCGTCGTGCTGCTCTGGCTCTTGCCAACGCTCGGCATTCTCGTGAGTTCGCTGCGCGACAAGGATCAGATCACGGTGTCGGGCTGGTGGACCGCTTTTTCGAGCTCCGAACAAACGCAAGCCGTTCGTCTGGCCGATGCCTCGGCTCAGAAGCAGGATGGCAGCCGCTACGTCATATCAGGCAATGTCTTCGAAAACGGCCAGGGCGGAAAGGTTGCGGCCTTCGGCGTGCGCGTGCAGGAGCCGACAGCTTTCAAGGCAGGTGAAGCCGCTGACATCGGCGATGGCGAGACGCTGCTTATCAATGAAGACGGCACTTACGAATATAGCAAAGCCGCAAGCTTCGAGGGTTCGCGCGGCAAGCGCGTCTACATCTCTGTCGCAACGCCGCCCGTCTTCACCCTCGACAACTACCGTACGGTTCTAACATCGGAAGGCATCGGCCAGTCCTTCGTCAACTCGCTGACGGTCGCCGTACCTGCAACCGTCATCCCTATACTCATCGCCGCCTTTGCCGCCTATGCCCTGTCATGGATGAACTTTTCCGGCCGCAATCTGCTGATCGCCATGGTGGTGGGCCTGATCGTCGTGCCCTTGCAGATGTCGCTGATCCCGCTTCTGAGACTGTATAATGAAATTGGCACCATCTTCGGCGTGCCATCCAAGACCTATGCCGGTATCTGGCTGGCGCACACCGCCTTCGGCCTGCCGCTCGCCATCTATCTGCTGCGCAACTATATTTCCGGCCTGCCGAAAGAGATCATCGAAAGCGCCCGTGTCGATGGCGCAAGCGATTTCGAAATCTTCGTCAAGATCATCCTGCCGCTCTCTTTCCCGGCACTCGCCTCCTTCGCCATCTTCCAGTTCCTGTGGACCTGGAACGACCTGCTTGTCGCCATGGTTTTCCTCGGCACGCAGAAGGATGAGCTTGTGCTGACAGGCGCCTTGAACGCGCTGCTCGGTTCGCGCGGCGGCAACTGGGAAATTCTCACTGCCTCGGCCTTCGTCACCATCGTCGTGCCGCTCGGCGTCTTCTTCGCTCTTCAACGTTATCTCGTGCGTGGCCTGCTGGCAGGCTCCGTCAAGGGAGGCTGATCATTCCATGAACGCCCATACCACACAGGACACTTCCATGACCGCTTCGGTGACTTCCGCTTTGACGCCCAACAAGGACTGGTGGCGCGGCGCTGTTATCTATCAGATCTATCCGCGCTCCTATCAGGACTCCAATGGCGACGGCATCGGCGATCTCAAGGGCATCACCGACCGCCTCCATCACATCGCAGGCCTCGGTGCCGATGCGATCTGGATTTCGCCCTTCTTCACCTCGCCGATGAAGGATTTTGGATACGACGTCTCGAATTATGTGGATGTCGACCCGATGTTCGGCACGCTCGCCGATTTCGACGGGCTGATCGCCGAAGCCCACCGTCTCGGCATCCGCGTCATGATCGATCTCGTTCTGTCGCACACCTCGGACCAGCATCCCTGGTTCGTGGAAAGCCGCGCCAGCCGCAACAACCCGAAAGCGGATTGGTATGTCTGGTCGGACAGCAAGCCGGATGGCACGCCGCCCAACAACTGGCTGTCGATTTTCGGCGGCTCGGGCTGGCAGTGGGATCCGACCCGCATGCAATATTACATGCACAACTTTCTGACCTCGCAGCCGGACCTCAACCTGCATAATCCGGAAGTTCAGGAAGAGCTGCTGAATATCACACGCTTCTGGCTGAAGCGCGGCGTCGATGGTTTCCGCCTCGACACCATCAACTTCTATTTCCACGACCTTGAGCTGCGCGATAATCCGGCGCTGGCGCCGGAGCGCCGCAATGCCTCCACCGCGCCTGCGGTCAATCCCTATAACTTCCAGGAGCATCTCTACGACAAGAACCGCCCGGAAAACATCGCCTTCCTGAAGCGCTTCCGCGCCGTACTGGACGAATTCCCTGATATCGCCGCCGTCGGCGAAGTGGGCGACAGCCAGCGTGGCCTCGAAATCGTCGGCGAATACACCTCCGGCGATGACAAGATGCAGATGTGCTACGCCTTTGAATTCCTCGCGCCCGATGCGCTGACCCCGCAGCGTGTTGCCGATGTACAGGCGGATTTTGCGAGAGCTGCACCGGAAGGCTGGGCCTGCTGGGCTTTCTCCAACCATGATGTCGTGCGCCATGTCAGCCGCTGGGGCGAGCATGTCGAGGACAAGGATGCTTTCGCGAAGGTGCTGTCGGCACTTCTCATGACCCAGCGCGGTTCCGTCTGCATCTATGAGGGTGAAGAACTCGGCCTCACCGAAGCCGATATCGCTTTCGAAGATTTGCAGGATCCTTACGGCATTCAGTTCTGGCCTGAATTCAAGGGCCGCGACGGTTGCCGTACGCCGATGGTATGGGACGCCGGCCATGCGCAGGCCGGGTTCTCGACGGCCGACAAGACGTGGCTGCCGATTCCCACCGAGCACAAGCAGCGCGCCGTGAGCGCCCAGCAGGGCAATGAGGCTTCGGTGCTGGAGCATTACCGCCGCTTCCTCGCGTTCCGCAGGCAGCATCCGGCTTTCGCAAAGGGCGGCATCGAATTTCAGCCCGTGCAGGGTGAGGTGTTGAGCTATACCCGCAAGCTGGGCAACGAAACCGTTCTTTGCGTCTTTAACTTGTCAGCGACGCCGGCAGAGGCCACGCTGCCGGAAGGGAACTGGGAGGTTCTTGAAGGCCATGGCTTTGCAAGCGGACTGAAGGGCAGAAGCGTCGAACTTCCGGCATGGGGCGCTTTCTTCGCCCGTTACGCCTGACAGATGAGGGAGGAACACCCATGACAAGTCTCGTTCTCAAGGATATCCGTAAATCATACGGGCAGGTGAAGGTGCTGCACGGCATCGATCTCGATATCGAACAGGGCGAATTCATCGTTTTTGTTGGCCCCTCCGGCTGCGGAAAATCGACCCTGCTGCGCATGATCGCCGGGCTGGAGGAAATCACCGGCGGCGAGATGTATATTGACGGCCAGCTTGTCAACGAAATCCCGCCTTCGCGTCGGGGCATCGCCATGGTGTTCCAGTCCTATGCCCTTTATCCGCACATGACTGTCTACGACAACATGGCCTTCGGCATGAAGATTGCCAGGGAAAGCAAGCAGGAGATCGACCGCCGCGTTCGCGCCGCCGCCGAAATCCTGCAGCTCACGCAATATCTGGAGCGATTGCCAAAGGCGCTGTCCGGCGGCCAGCGTCAGCGTGTCGCCATCGGTCGCGCGATCTGCCGCAACCCCAAGGTCTTCCTGTTCGATGAGCCGCTCTCGAACCTCGATGCGGCTCTGCGTGTTGCCACGCGCATCGAAATCGCCAAGCTCAACGAGCAGATGGCCGATACAACGATGATCTACGTTACCCACGACCAGGTGGAGGCGATGACGCTCGCTGACCGCATCGTCGTTTTGAACGCGGGGCGGGTGGAGCAGGTCGGCGCGCCGCTCGAGCTTTATGAGAGGCCGGCCAATCTTTTCGTGGCGCGTTTCATCGGCTCGCCCGCCATGAATATTATCGGTGCGAAAGTGACCGGCACGGGTGAACGGACCTCCATCGAACTTGCCGGCGGCAAGACATTGGTCGTCGATGTTCCCACATCCGCATCTGAGCAGGGCAAGGCCGCAAGCTTTGGCGTTCGGCCGGAAGACCTGAGCATCGCGACGGGCGACGACTATCTATTCGAGGGAAAAGTCGCGATCGTGGAGGCCCTGGGTGAGGTGACCCTGCTTTATCTCGAAGCGCCCAAGGGCCAGGAGCCGATCATCGTAAAGGTGCCGGGCATTGTTTCCGTGGGTAAGGGTGAAACCCTGCGCTTTGCCGCCCTGCAGGAGAAGCTTCATCTTTTCGATGCGGAAGGCAAAGCCTACCGCAAGTAAACGGTGGCGATACTGAAACAAGCCCCGGAACTGTCCGTTCCGCGGCTTTTTACTGGTTATCGGCCGTGTGGAAAAACGTCGGAAATGTCCCGCTTCCGTCCTGTTTAAGCTGACGCTGATATGAATTGTTAAAGACTATGGCCTAGTCTCGTCCTATTGGTAAGCATTGGGAGTTCGGGCGTGCAGAGCGGTGCGGGTGTCATCAGAAATCATTATCTGAGCAAGGAAGAGTCCTTCATGTATGACCGCGAAAGCCGGTTCCGCATGGAAGACACCATGAACGCGGCGCGCATCGAATATACCGAAAAGGCCGTGATGCACATGGCGGCACGCCGCTGCGACGTCATTCGCATCTCCCAGACAGAGGCCGTGCTGGCGCTACTGACCAAATACAACCTGCCGAACCAGTTCTATCTCGATATCCCCGATGCCCGCATCACCAAGATCGGCTGCGTGATGTTGCGCGTCAACGCCAACAACACCATCCATGTCCGCTTCCTGCGTATGCTGACGCAGAAGGAGCTGGATCGAATTTTCGTATTCAGCACACACCCGGCCCACAAGGACCGCAAGCTGGATATCCGGTCGTTCTAAGACCTCGACGATTTGCGGCTTTAGGAAAGCCCGCCCAGAACGGTCTGCTTCAGCTTCACATCCGGCACTTCGATGAAGGCGAGATCGCTGCGGCCGAAATAGGATTTCTGGTTGGTAGCGGACCAGTCGTTGCAGACCAGTTTGTAACGGCCTTTCTTCTCCGGCTTTTCCGGCATGGCGTAGAGATAGTCGCCCGTGCGTGCGGCGAGCGGAATGTTGCTGTCCTGATTGCATCGCTTTAGGATTTGGACGAGCGTCTCGCTGTCCACTTCGGTCACCATCAGCTTGCCGTCGAAGCGCAGCGAGGCGTTGAAATCATAACGGCGAATATCGCCTGCAGGCAGGCCTGCGCCGAAAGAGGTGTGGCCGATGAAACCGACATCGGCGCCGGTCTTCGCGGCGATCAGATGCGCCACATGGCGCCCTGCTTCGTCGACGGTCATCGCTTTGGCGGCCTTGCCGACAACTTCCCGTTCTTCTGCGGTCAGGTGCTTTTCAAGCGTCTGCTCGATGAGGGTCTTGAGAGCCGGCGAGGCGGGAGCATCACGATGGATGGTGACCGTCTCAATGGCGGCGGCCTTGCCGGGACCGGTAATTGTCGCGACCGTCATGGAGGTGCACCAGGAGCCGGTGTGGACATAGCGCGTCGCACCCTCTTCGTGCACGAAATTCAGGTGATCATGGCCGCCCACCAGCAGCGTGCCGTCAGGCAGCACCGGCAGAATATCGCGGTCGGCGACAACGCCGGCGTGGCTCAGAACAATATTGATCGCATCCGCTTTGACGATTTCGGGCAGATTGGCCTTCGCCCATTCCACCGGCTGCGGAATGTCCAGCATCTCGCGCGTCGCCTTCGGATAGGTATTGATCGCATTGGTCGCGAGGCCTGCGACGATGACCGCCCGTTCGCCGGCCTTCACCGCGGCACTGGACGGCGCATAGGGGTTGCCGCTTCGCTTGTCGATGATGTTGGAAAGCACGGTGATGCCGAGGGCTTGAGCACGGCTGACGAAATTGGCGAGGTCATTGTCGATATCGGGCTCATGATTGCCGATATTGATGACTGTGGGGGCAAGCTTGGCGAGCGCCGCAAGGAAGGTCCATTCGATTTCGCCGGCCGAACGTGTGGCCACCGCGTTGCCGAGTTCGAAAAGGTCGCCATTTAGCAGGATGATGTGGGGCGCCTTGTCGGCCGCGATACGCGTTTCGATGGCCGCGAGAAGCTGGCCGATACGCTCATAGGCCGAATGCAGATCGGAGATGACGATGGCACGCAGGGCTACATCCTGCGCCGTTGCCGGCATGGCCGCTGCCATCAGCGGCAGCATGGCGGTGCCCGCCATAAGCTTCAGCACATCGCGGCGGTTGCTTGAAAAAATCGTCATGTCATGCCCCATTATCCGAAACTGCGCCGTCATCCCACGGCTGGTCGGGAACGCCTTAAGAGGCGATCATCACAGCCGCATGACAAGTTTGGCGTTTAAGGCATGGGAAATAAAGCTGTTTCTGCGTCCGCCCGTCCCGGGCGTGAAAGTGCGGTGGGACGATGCCGCAGAGCGGGGTTTAAAGGCGAAAGCCGCATCCAGCCTTCGCCTTTTGGAAATCAATGAAACAGGACACTGGCACCTTGATCGGCAGGACCGGCATTACGGCGGAAGGGGGCGAAAAGTTCGCGGCCCATGCCCCATTCATTGCCGGAGAGATCAGCGCGCGCCGGTTCGCGTTTTGACAGTTCGGCGGCGGACACCAGCACTTCGAGCGATCCGGAAACGGCGTCGAGACGGATGATATCGCCATCGCGGATGAGCGAGATCGGCCCGCAATCGGAAGCCTCAGGCGTAACATGGATCGCGGCCGGTACCTTGCCGGATGCGCCGGACATGCGCCCGTCCGTCACAAGCGCCACCTTGAAGCCGCGGTCCTGCAGCACGCCGAGCGGCGGCGTCAGGCGGTGCAGCTCAGGCATGCCATTCGCCTTCGGCCCCTGGAAGCGGACGACCGCAATGAAGTCGCGGTTAAGCTTGCCTTCCTTGAAGGCGTCCTGAAGCTCCTGCTGGTCGTGGAAAACAATCGCGGGCGCTTCGATGATATGGCGCTCCGGCTTGACGGCGGAAATCTTGATGACGGATTTGCCGAGATTACCGGTCAGCATCTTGAGACCGCCGGTGGGCTGGAACGGTGTTTCAATGCTGGAAAGCACCTTCGGATCGTGGCTCTGTTCAGGGGAGGGCTGGCGGGTGACCGCGCCCTTCTCGTCCAGTAGTGCATCCACGGTGTAGGCGGCCAGACCCTGTCCGAAGACGGTGCGCACATCGTCATGCACGAAGCCTTGTTTCAGGAGCTGCTTGATGAGGAAGCCCATGCCGCCTGCAGCGTGGAAATGGTTCACATCGGCCAGCCCGTTGGGATAAACGCGGGCCAGCAGCGGCACGATGTCAGAGAGATCAGAAATATCCTGCCATGTGAGGATGATGCCTGCGGCGCGCGCCATGGCGATCAGATGCATGGTGTGATTGGTGGAACCACCGGTCGCATGCAGACCCACGACGCCGTTGACGATGGATCGTTCGTCGATCATCTCGCCGGCGGGGGTGAATTCGTTGCCCTGCGCGGTGATGGCGAGCGCTCTCTTGGTAGCCTCGCGGGTCAGCGCGTCACGCAATGGCGTGCCGGGATTGATGAAGGAGGAACCGGGCATATGAAAGCCCATGATTTCCATCAGCATCTGGTTGGAATTGGCGGTGCCGTAGAAGGTGCAGGTTCCGGGACCGTGGTAAGATTTGGATTCCGCTTCCAGCAGCTCCGCGCGACCGACCTTGCCTTCGGCGTAAAGCTGGCGAATACGTGACTTCTCGTCATTCGGCAGGCCTGATGTCATCGGACCGGCAGGAATGAAGACCGCGGGCAGGTGACCGAAGGCGAGTGCGGCGATGACGAGGCCGGGCACGATCTTGTCGCAGACGCCAAGATAGAGGGCGGCATCGAACATGTTGTGCGAGAGGCCGATCCCCGCAGCCATGGCGATGGCATCGCGGGAAAACAGCGAAAGCTCCATGCCGGGCTGCCCCTGGGTGACGCCGTCACACATCGCAGGTACGGCGCCGGCAACCTGAGCGATACCGCCCGCTTCCTTGGCTGCATCGCGGATGATGGCCGGGAAGGTCTCATAGGGCTGGTGCGCCGACAGCATGTCGTTATAGGCGGTGATGATGCCGAGATTGGGAACCCGGTCGCCGGCAAGGATGTCCTTGTCGGCGGGGGAACAGACCGCAAACCCGTGTGCAAGATTGCCGCAGGACAGAACGGAGCGGTGAACGCCTTTTGAGACCTGCAGCCGCAGCCGCTCGAGATAGGTCTCGCGATAGGGCTTGGAACGTTCGACGATGCGGGCGGTGATGGCCTGAATGCGGGAATCGGCGGACATGGGCGTTCATCCTGTTCGTTGGGCGACAGCCGGCGTTCCGGGAGGCGAATGCCGGTTGTCGTGTTTCAGTCTTCATGTCTTCGGGGCGCTTGTCGCGGGCCGCAGGAGCGGCCGTCGCGTCGGCTTATGGCGCCCAGTAAATATCCACTGGCGTTTCTGCCCGGTTCAGCACGGCACGGACGGGCATTTCTTCCTCATCCTCGCCCGACTGCGCCTTCTCCAGCGTCGCCTTCTTGGCGGCGCCTTCGATATGCAGCACCAGGAAACCGGCATCGTGCAGGCTGGAGAAGTTGAAGGTCAACCGTTCCTCGCCGGCATTCTCGGCCGCCATGGTCAAAACCCCGCGCGGCTCATCGAGATCAAGCGCTTCGTAGAGATTGTCTCCACCGGGAAAGAACGAGGCCGTGTGGCCATCCGTTCCCATACCGAGAATGACAACATCGAAGGGATCGCAGATCGCTTCGGTCTTGACGGTCGCAAGCGTTGCCGCATCCTCCGGCGAGGCCGCCGGCTGGAACAGCGGCACGAAATAAGCCGCCTTCGCCTTGTTTTGCAGAAGATTCTCGGCGACGAGACGATGATTGGAGCGATCGCTTTCCGGCGGCACGAAACGCTCGTCCACCAGCGTCACGCTGATATTTGGCCAATCGAGATCGTGCTGGGAAAGCGCCTGAAAGAACAGCTTCGGTGTAGAGCCGCCGGAGACCGCGATGCTTGCGGTCCCCCGTTCCTTGGTTGCCGCGTCGAGCCGGTGGGCGACATCAGCCGCAAGCGTATTGGCAAGATCGGAGGCGCTATCGAAGGCGTGGATTGTTTCGCTCATCCGCGCGCCCTCAGTCGGCATCGTGCCAGGTACGGCCGTCACGCTCGATCAGTGCGATCGAGCCGCTCGGCCCCCAGGTTCCTGCCGTGTAACCCTGCACGCCCTGACCAAGCTCTTCCCAGCTCTTGAGAATTGGGTCAATCCAGTCCCATGCGGCCTCGACCTCGTCGCGGCGCATGAACAGCGTCTGGTTGGACCGGATGGTATCCATCAGCAGGCGCTCATAGGCGTCGGGGCTGCGCACGTTGAAGGCTTCGGCAAAGCTCATGTCCAGCGACACCTGGCGCAGGCGCATGCCGCCCGGGCCTGGGTCCTTGATGAGGAGCGACTGCTTGACGCCTTCATCCGGCTGCAGGCGAATGACCAGCTTGTTGGCCTCGATCTTGCCTGCCGCGTCGTCGAAGATCGAATGCGGGATCTGCTTGAAGGTGACGACGATTTCCGAAACGCGGGTCGCGAGGCGTTTACCGGTGCGGATGTAGAAGGGAACGCCCGCCCAGCGCCAGTTTGCAATTTCAGCCTTGATGGCGACGAAGGTTTCGGTGTTGGAAACGCCGCCTTCGAGCTCTTCCAGATAGCCCTTGACCGGGCCACCTGCGGAAGCGCCGGCGCGGTACTGGCCCCGAACCGTCAGCTTTTCGACGTTGCTGGTGTCGATCGGCTTCAGCGAACGCAGAACCTTCAACTTTTCGTCGCGCACGGCTTCGGCGTTCATGGAAGCCGGCGGCTCCATAGCGACGAGGCAGAGCAGCTGGAGAATGTGGTTCTGCACCATGTCGCGCAACGCGCCGGCCTTGTCGTAATAACCGGCGCGACCCTCGAGACCGACTGCCTCGGCAACCGTGATCTGCACGTGGTCGATATGCGCGGAATTCCACAGCGGCTCGTAAAGCGCGTTGGCGAAACGCAGCGCCATCAGGTTCTGCACCGTCTCCTTGCCGAGATAGTGGTCGATGCGGAAGATCTGCTCTTCCTTGAAGACATGGCCGATGGTGTCGTTGAGTTCCTGCGCCGAGGCGAGGTCGCGGCCGATCGGCTTTTCAACGACAATACGGGTCGAGCGGGTGATGAGCTTGTGTTCGCGGATCTTGTCGGCGATATCGCCGAAAATTCCGGGCGCGACTGCGAGATAGAAAGCGCGCACGCGCTCTTTACCTTCGTCCAGCAGCTTCTTCAGCACGTCCCAGCCATTGTTGCCCTTGGCGTCAACGGGCACGTAGAAAAGCCTGTTCAGGAACACGGCAACCTGCGCGTCGTCATACTCGCCGGCCTTCAGATGCTCCTTCAGGGCGTCCTGTGCGAATTTGCGATATTCCTCATGGGTCATGACCGAACGCGACGCACCGATGATGCGGGTCGGCTCCGTGAACTGCCCTTCGATCTGCCGGTGATAAAGGGCCGGCAGAAGCTTGCGCTCGGCAAGATCGCCCGTGCCGCCGAAAACGACACAATCAAAAGGTTCAACAGGAATGATCTGACTGCTCATATCGATTCTCTCGATCTTCAAGGGTTGGGGCATCAATAATCTAATCGATTTAAAAATGCCAGACTCAGTTATGCGAAATTATGAATTTTGCTTTTGCCGGTGTGCTTGCCGCCGGTAATGGACTGTAAACATTGGACTAAAACCTGTCTCGCATTGCAAACCACGAAAGCGCCAGGAAAAGCAGCGGCGCGCGCAGTGACGTTCCGCCCGGAAAGGCCGGCACTTTAAGCCGCGCGAATGGCGCCAGCATGTCCTCTTTGCCGAGCACCAGATCGGCATAAAGCTTGCCGCAATAATTCGACAGCATCACGCCGTGGCCTGAATATCCACCGATGGAGGTGACACCTGGCATGACCTCACGCACGAAGACCTTACGCGGTAGAGTGATGCCGACGGAGCCGCCCCAGGAATGGGTGATGTCGATATCCTTCAGCTCGGGATAGATTTCCGCGATCTGCCGGCGGATGTGGCTGGAAATATCCCGCGGCGTATCTGCCGTGTAAGCTTCGCGGCCGCCGAACAACAGCCGGTTATCGGCCGTCTTGCGGAAGTAACGCACCACAAACCGTGAATCCGCCACGGCCTCTCGGTCTGGAATGATGCCGGGGAAGGCATCCAGCGGTGCGGTTGCGCCGATGAAGGAGCGGATCGGCATGATATGGGCTGCCGTTATCGGTTCCAGATTGCCGATATAGGCATTGGTCGCAATCAACACCCGTGGCGCAGTGATGGTGCCGAAAGGGGTTTCGATGATGGTCTTGCCGCCCACTTGCCGGATGGATTTCGCAGGCGTCATCTCGTAAATCTGAGCACCCGCATCTTTCGCGGCTTTCGCAAGCCCGACCAGCAGCTTAAGCGGGTGTATATGGCCGGTGCCGGTGTCGCGGGTGCCGCCGAAATAATGAGTGGAGCCGACGCGTTTGCGCGCTTCGCCACGCTCCATGTAGGAAATATGCGGATAGCCGTAGCGGTTGTTCATCGCATCGACGCTGCGGCGATAGTCGTCCTCGTAACCTGCCTTGTGCGCCACATAGAGTTGGCCCGGCAGATAATCCATGTCGATGCCGCGGCTGCTTGCGAAATCGCGCACATAATTTTTGGCGTTTTCGGCGATATCGAACAGCAGCTTCGATTGCTCGAAGCCAATCTCTTCCTCAAGCTCATCGGGGAAAGAGCGCTGGCCGGTGCCGAACTGGCCGCCATTTCGGCCGGAAGCGCCATCGCCAAAACGATGCGCTTCGATGAGGGCGACCGAGACGCCGTTTTCAGCGAGATTACAGGCGGCCTGAAGACCCGTGTAACCACCGCCGATGATCGCGACATCCACCTGCTTCGACCCATCGAGCGCGGGATAGTCCGGCCGCTCACCGATGGTTGCCTGATACCAGGATAGTCCCGGCGCAATCGGGCTTTGCCATGTCATGCTCGGGATTCCTTACACGTTGAGAAGCAGGAACTCGCGCTCCCAGGGGCTGATGACCTGCATGAAGGTCTCGAATTCCCCCCGCTTCAGACCGGCATAAAGGCCGACAAATTCGTGACCGAAGATCCGGTCGAACTGTGCTTCGCCCTCCAGCAAGGCGACCGCTTCAAGCAGGCCACGCGGCAGGTCGATAGAGCCCTCATTGGCCGTATCGGCGGTGGGTTCGGTCGGCTCGATGCTGTTGACGATGCCGAGCCAGCCGCAGCCGAGCGAGGCCGCGAGCGCCAGATAGGGGTTGGCGTCCGAGCTCGGCAGGCGGTTTTCGACGCGCCGCGCCTGCGGGCCGGAAATCGGCACGCGGAAGGCCGTCGTGCGGTTGTCGTAACCCCAGGCATTGTTCACCGGGCAGGCCATGTCAGGCGTCAGGCGGCGGTAGGAATTCACATAGGGCGCCAGCATGACCAGCGCATTCGGAACGTAACGCTGCATGCCGCCGACAAAGGAGAAGAATTCTCTCGAAGGGCTGCCATCTTCATTGGAGAAGATGTTGCGACCGCTATCGATTTCTACCACCGACTGGTGGATGTGCATGGCCGAACCCGGCTGGCCCTGCATCGGCTTGGCCATGAAGGTGGCATAGATGCCGTGCTTCAGCGCGGCTTCGCGAATGGTGCGCTTGAACAGGAACACCTGGTCGGCAAGCTCGATCGGATCGCCATGGCGCAGGTTGATTTCCAGCTGTGCCGGCCCTTCCTCATGGATGAGCGTATCGATCTCGAGGCCCTGTTTTTCGGAGAAATGATAGATGTCATCAATCAACTCGTCGAACTCGTTGATGCCGGCGATGGAATAGCTTTGACCTCCAACGATGGAGCGTCCTGACCGGCCCTTTGGCGGATGCAGCGGATAGTCCGGATCGTCATTCATGGCGACGAGGTAGAATTCGATTTCCGGTGCCACCACCGGCTTCCAGCCCTTTTCGGTATAGAGCGAAAGCACGTTCTTCAAAACGTTGCGCGGCGTGTAGGGCACGAAATTGCCTTCCGCATCCACCACGTCACAGATCACCTGCGCGGTCGGGTCGGTTTCCCAGGGCACGACGGAGAGGGTGGAAAGATCAGGCACCAGCTTCAGATCGCTGTCGCGCGGCTCGTAGCGGAAATTGGCGGTCTCATCGGGATATTCGCCCGATATCGTGTGGCGATAGAGCGCCGAGGGTAGAGCAAGCGAGGTATCGCCCGTGAATTTCGCCGTCGGCATCATTTTCCCGCGCGGTACGCCGGCAAGGTCGGGCGTGATGCATTCTATGTCTTCTATCCCACGCGCCCTCAGCCATTGCGCGGCTTCGCGCCAGGAGGAAACGCCACGGGTGGAGGAAAGGTCGAGGGGAGGGGTCTTCTTTGCCATGGTTGCCTTTTTTTTCGGGCGGAGCATGGTTTTCTTGGCGGGCATGTATCACCGGGTCTGTGTTTCGACTGTCGCCATCATAACCGTAGTTTGGCAATTGGCGAGGGGGAAAGCGCCATTGACAAGCGGCGGCACTTGGAAAAGAGGAAAGGAAACGAAACGGATGGAATGATGGCAGATAAATGTGACGTGCTGATTTTGGGGGCGGGCGCCGCCGGCGTGATGTGCGCCATCCGCGCCGGCCAGCGCGGCCGCTCCGTCGTCGTTCTCGACCATGCGAAAGCGCCGGGCGAAAAGATCCGCATCTCCGGCGGCGGTCGCTGTAACTTTACCAATATCCACGCCGGGCCGAGGAATTATCTCTCTGCCAACCCGCATTTCGCCAAATCCGCGCTTGCCCGATATACGCCGCGCGATTTCATCGCCCTTGTCGAAAAACACCGTATCTCCTGGCACGAAAAGACGCTCGGCCAGCTTTTCTGTGATGACAGCGCCAAGGATATCATCCGCATGCTGCTGGCTGAAATGCAGGCGGTGAATGCGAAGCTTCGGCTCGAAACGTCAGTCTCCGCCGTGACCCATGACGGCGGCCGTTTTCGGGTGTCGACCTCGGGTGGCGTCATCGAGGCGGAGAGCCTCGTCGTCGCGACAGGCGGCAAGTCTATCCCGAAGATGGGCGCGACCGGTTTTGCCTACCAGATCGCCGAACAGTTCGGCCTCAAGCTCATTGAAACCCGCCCCGGCCTCGTTCCGCTGACGCTTGATCCCGGTCTTCTGGAAAAGCTGAGCCCGCTTGCCGGTGTCGCTGTTCCGGCCGAGGTTTCCCATGGCAAAACCTCGTTCGAGGAAGCGCTATTGTTCACCCATCGTGGTTTGAGCGGTCCTTCCATACTGCAAATCTCCTCATACTGGCGCGAGGGTGATCCCATCCGCCTGAAGCTTGAGCCGCATCGCGATTTGGCCGCGGTGTTGAAGCAGGCCAAACAGAAAAACGGCCGTCAGTCCGCCCAGACCGCCCTGTCGGAGATCCTTCCGAAGCGGCTCGCCCAGCATGTCGTCGAACAATCCGGCCTCACCGGCCATCTTGCCGATATGTCTGACAAGGCTCTGGCGAAGCTGGCAGCAGAGGTGCAGGACTGGCAGATCAAGCCCGCCGGTTCGGAAGGTTATCGCACCGCGGAGGTCACGCTCGGCGGCGTGGACACCACCGGCCTCGATTCCCGCAGCATGGCGGCGAAATCCGTCCCCGGCCTCTATTTCATCGGCGAATGTGTCGATGTGACCGGCTGGCTCGGCGGTTATAATTTCCAGTGGGCCTGGGCGTCCGGCCAGGCGGCCGGCGAATTCGCGTGATCGTCTCTGGCCGTGGAAAAGATCGGACCTCTCTCCTTCGTCATGCGGGACTTGATCCGGCGTCCAGCCATGGCGCTTCTGGGCCGTAAAGAGTCTTTCTCGATCAAGGACTTGATCGCGCTCGACCCCGGAACTAGTCCGGGGTGACGGAGCTGATGAGACCTGTTCGCCAACCCAGTTTCAGTTGGTAAAGTTGTGGCCCTTCCTCGCGTTTTTAATAATCTGTTAACGGGGGAGGAGTCATCCTGACCAAATGCCAGCAAGGCCGGATCGCTCAATGATCCCGCTGCACATGATGTCACGCTGGAAGCCCTTAACAGGGCATGGGTCGGTTGAGTTTTTCGTCTGGAGCCCGCGCATGAACAGATCTGCACATCGCCGCCCTCGCGCCATTGCCATCGCCCGCACTGACAACGAGAGCCGGCAGTTGGCCTTTCGGCTGAGCCTCATCGCAGCCGGTGCTCTCGCAGCCCTTATCGCCCTCTTCCATTGATCGACGGCTTCTCGCCTTCACAAAGTTGATAAGCGCGCTGAAAAACCGTGACATCCGTGATGCCTCGGCCATATCCCTGTAAAACTTTTCTTCCTGCAGAATGGCTTCACGCCGTGTGCGCGGTCGCTGATTTTCGATAATGGCCCGTGCTGCAAAAATCGCGTGCATGTTCGCTCTCCTTCTTACTGCAGAGGGCCATGATGCACGCCGTTTTTTGATTTATCTGCGCAAGAAAATGCGCTACGTTTTTCAATTATGAAAAACGTCACCTGGGATTCCTACCAGCTTTTCCTCGATGTGTCACGCAGCGGTGGCCTGACGGGTGCCGCCGCGCTGACGGGCTTAAGCCCCGCGACCATAGGGCGGCGCATGGTCGAGCTGGAGGAGCGGATCGGCAAGGCGCTGTTCCACCGCAGCCAGACGGGATACGCCCTCACAGTGGACGGCCGTGCGTTGTTCGACAGACTTCAGGCCATGGAGAATGCGGCCAGGGATATCGAGGGGTGGCAGAAGGCGTCATCGGCCTCGTCCATCGTGCGGATTGCCGTGGGCACCTGGAATGCCTGGCTCTTGACCAGCAACTTCTCCGCCATCTGCACGGATCGCGATGATTTCCGCATCGACCTTTTTATCGCCGAGCAGAGGGCGTCTCTGGCGCATCGCGAAAACGATATCGGTATCCGCGCTTTCGAGCCGCAGGAGCGCAATCTCGCCGCCATCAAGACGGGGGAGGTTGCCTACGCTCCCTACAGGCTGCGCAATGCCGCCGCCACTGTCGCTGACCGCTGGCTGTCGGTAGCCGAGGAAAACGCCATTTCAACCTATCTTCGCTGGCCGCATGAAAACCGGAGCAACGAGATCGTCGTAACGGTGAACCGGCCAACGGCGCTTCTCGATCTTGTCCTGTCAGGGGCGGGGATCGCGGTGCTTCCCTGTTTCGTGGGCGATGCGGATGCGCGCCTCGTCCGGGAGGGCGGCGAAATCGAACCGCTGCGCCACAATCAATGGATCGTCATGAATAATGACGATCGCCACCGACCCGATATCAGGACGGCGGCGGATCGGATGACCCGTCTGATCAAGAGCCATTCCGATCTCTACGCCGGACGCAAGGGCCGCCCGGCATAGATGAAATCACGTTCAGTTGTATAAATAAATTTTAATAATTTATAGTTGCGTGCGCATCAAAATATCCATAGGTTGCTTTTTGTAAGTTTAACCCTTTCAGGTTGAGGCCGCCATGATAGTTTCAGCATCATACGTAAATGCGATGTCCGCAGCAGGAACGCCGGAAGAAGCAGCAAAGCTCTTTTATGCAGCAGTCAGTAAGGGGCTCGCGGCAGTTGTTGCCGATGCTCTTTCGCAATCCGTCACGGCAATTGCGCCGGCAGCCTCAGGCACCAAGATCGCAGGCTGGGAAAAGCTCGTGGGAGGCGTGGCGATGCATCTGGCGTGGGAATCGCCGGCCGTTCTGAACCCGATTCCCCTGACGCAACTTGCCTGCTTCGCCCCCTATGCGCCCCAACTCCAGGGTAACGTGGAGGCGATGGGCGTCAATGTAAGCATCGGCGTTTCCGTGTCGGCGAGCTTCTGAGGCGGCCACTTCTGACGTTTGCACTGAAGGCCGGAACATCGATTATGATGTTCCGGTCTTTCGTTTCACGCGGCGTCACGCCCCTGCGCAACGATGACGGGGATAAGCAGATCACCCCAGTTGCCGCCGCCGCCATGGTGGCGGGCCGAGCGGACCAGCTCGACGGAAACGCCGGCCTCGACGGCTTTCATGACGGCCTGGTTGAGGCGGTGCAGGTCATTGGCCAGCATGCGGATGGCAGCCTGCTGATCCTGCGTCATGGCGGAGGATTGCTCCTCGGCGCGTTCCTTGACGTGCGTCTTGATGGGATTGTGGGCGTTCATGGCATTTCTCCTCTCGTTATTGTCAGGGGTTTTTGATCTGCTTTGCAAGCCCTTCCCGCGATGGGGAAGGGCGGTTTTCTTGATTTATTCGGCCGCCGGGCGGAACTGGTCGTGCTCGGTGGATTCCTTCATGGCCGTGGTGGACGACGTGCCGCCAGAGATCGCCAGAGACACGGCGTCGAAATAGCCGGTACCGACTTCGCGCTGGTGCTTGGTGGCGGTGTAACCATTGGCCTCTGCTGCGAATTCCGCCTCCTGAAGCTCGGAATAAGCCGCCATCTGCCGGTCCCTGTAGCCGCGCGCCAGTTCGAACATGCCGTAGTTGAGCTGGTGGAAGCCAGCGAGCGTGATGAACTGGAACTTGTAGCCCATCGCGCCTAGCTCGCGCTGGAACTTCGCAATCGTCGCGTCGTCGAGGTTCTTTTTCCAGTTGAACGACGGCGAGCAATTGTAGGCGAGCTTCTTGCCCGGATGCACCTTGTGCACGCCTTCAGCAAACCTGCGCGCCTGTTCCAGATCCGGCTTTGATGTTTCGCACCAGATCAGGTCGCAATAGGGCGCATAAGCCACCGCGCGGGCAATGCAGGGCTCCAGACCGTTCTTGACCTGATAAAAGCCCTCAACGGTGCGCCCGGCATCGTAATCCACGAAGGGACGGTCGCGCTCGTCGATATCGGAGGTCAGAAGCTTGGCGGCCTCCGCGTCCGTGCGGGCGATGACCAGCGTTGGTACACCCATAACGTCGGCCGCAAGCCGTGCTGCCGTCAGGTTGCGGATGTGCGCCGCCGTCGGGATCAGAACCTTGCCGCCGAGATGGCCGCATTTCTTTTCCGATGCCAGCTGATCCTCATAGTGAACACCTGCTGCACCTGCCTCGATGAAGGCCTTCATGATCTCGAAGGCGTTGAGCGGCCCGCCGAAACCGGCCTCCGCATCGGCAACGATCGGCGCGAACCAGGTGTCGACAGAAAGGCCCTTGCCCTCCGCGGTCTCGATCTGGTCGGCGCGTTGCAGGGTGCGGTTTATGCGCTTGGCCAGCTCCGGCGCTGCATTGGCGGGATAGAGCGACTGGTCCGGATACATGGCCGAGGCCGTGTTCGCATCCGCTGCAACCTGCCATCCCGAAAGATAAATCGCCTTCAGCCCGGCGCGAACCATCTGCATGGCCTGGTTGCCCGAGAGCGCACCCAGCGCATTGACGAAATTCTCCTCGTTGATCAGCTTCCACAGCCGGTTCGCACCCATTTCGGCCAGCGAATGGCGGATTTCGACAGAGCCGCGCAGCCGCTCCACGTCGGCGGCGGTATAGGTGCGCTCGATGCCGTCGAAACGTCCCTGCGGTGCGCCCGGAACAAGTTTGTAAAAATCCGTCATACTTCTCTCTCCCATGATAAATGCGGTTTTCGTAGCGGGCCGTCTTGAACATCATATGGCGCCGTTTGATGTGACTACATTTACATTTCTCGAGATTTGATCGCCAGAACAAACATAAAAACAGTGACTTGAAAGAGGTTATCCTGTAGTGTGCATGACAGAGCGACGCTGTAAAAATGTAAATTTGTAAAAGAGTATGATCCGTCGATTTTGTAATGGAATTGTATGTGTTGATGGGGGTGGAGGGGAAAGGCTGTGTCGGAAAACAAGATTTTTGCGGGCCCGCGCGTGCGCCGCATTCGCAACGGTCTCGCGCTGACGCAGACGGCCATGGCCGAGGCGCTGGCGATTTCGCCGTCCTATCTCAATCTCATCGAGCGCAACCAGCGGCCGCTGACGGTGCAGCTGCTTTTGAAGCTCGCCTCTGTGTACAAGGTCGATCTGGATGACCTGCAGGGCGAAAGCGCCGGTTCCGCCGGGCAGCTGCGCGAGGTCTTCGCCGATCCGCTGCTGGTCGGCGAAGTGCCGTCGCCGCAGGAACTGATTGAGGTCGCCGATGCCGCGCCCAATGCGGCAAGTGGTGTTCTCAAGCTATACCGGGCTTACCGGGAACAGGCGCAGCGCCTCTCCGATCTCTCCGATCTTCTGGCGCGGGAGGGTCATGAAACGATGCTTTCCTCCACCCGCCTGCCGATCGACGAGGTGCGACACGTCTTTGAAAACCGCCCGGCCTACTTCCATTCCATCGATGCGGCTGCGGAAGACCTCCACAAACATTTGTCGACGGGCGATGATCTCGCCTCCGGCGTTCGCGCATGGCTCCAGAAAAACCACGGCATCGTGGTCCGCACCCTGCCGGTTCACGCTATGCCAAACCTCCGGCGACGTTACGACCGGCATTCCATGCGGCTCTTTTTATCCGAGCGCCTGTCGCAGCCGGATCAGCTGAGGGAAATGGCGATGGAGACCTGCCTTCTGGCGCTGCGCGAAGAAATCGGTACGGAGCTTGAAGGGCTTGGCCTGAAAGGGGAAGAGGCGAGACGCATTGCCCGCTTCGAACTGGCGCGTTACGCCGCTCATGCGTTGATGATGCCCTATGGCGCATTCCTCGGCGCCGCCCAGCGGGCGAAGTACGATCTCGAAGTCTTGCGGTCGCGCTTCAACGTATCGTTCGAACAGGCGGCCAATCGCATCGTCAGCCTGCAGCGGCCGACAGCCGCGGCGATCCCGTTTTTCCTGATGGAAATCGACAATGCCGGTAACCGTTTTCGCCTTGCGGGGGCCGGCGGTTTTCCAAGGGCGCGTTTTGGCGGCCTCTGTCCGCGTCTCAATATTCATGCGGCTTTCGCCCAGCCGGGACAAGTGCTCGTGGAAGCGGTCGAGATGCCCGACGGAGATGCTTTCCTCACGGTGTCGCGCACGCTGGAAGGTCCGCAGGCTGGTTTCGGCGAGAGGGTGCGGCGAACGGCGGTGCTTCTGGGCTGCGATTTCGCTCAGGCGGCAGAGACCGTCTATGGCCCGGCCGCTTCGGGCGCTGCGCCCGTCGCCGTCGGTCCTTCGTGCCGGCTGTGCGAAAGACAGGGCTGTCTTTCGCGGGCGGAAGCGCCGCTCACGCGGCCGCTGGGGCTGGATGAAATGGTCACCGGCCTCAGTGTTTTCGACTTCCAGTAGGTGTTTTCATTCGCTTTTTTGCGACCGGAACACATTTGGTTGAAAATGCTGTGCTGCACATTTCCCCCTTGCTCCCTTCTGTTTTCCTTTCTAGTCTCTCCGAAAAAAGGGGATCACGCTCCCGTCGTGAGGATGCGTTAACAGGAGACATCATGAAAAACCGTTCTCTCCGCCTGACCTTGGCTCTCACCACCGCGCTCGTTACAGCAGGCTCGGCAATGGCCCAGGAAAAGGTCGTCCACGTCTATAACTGGTCGGATTATATCGACGAATCGATCCTCGCCGATTTCACCAAGGAAACCGGCATCAAGGTCGTCTATGACGTTTTCGACAGCAATGAACTTGTGGAAACCAAGCTGCTGGCCGGCAGCTCCGGATATGATGTCGTCGTGCCCACTGGCCCCTTTCTCGCCCGCCAGATCAATGCCGGCGTGTTCCAGAAACTTGACAAGTCCAAGTTGCCGAATCTGAAAAACATGTGGCCCGAGGTTTCCGAGCGTCTGGCGAAATACGACCCCGGCAACGAATATGCCGTGAACTACATGTGGGGCACCACCGGCATCGGTTATAACGTCGCCAAGGTGAAGGCTGCACTGGGCGATGTTCCGGTCGATAGCTGGGATATTCTGTTCAAGCCGGAAAACGCTGAAAAGCTGAAATCCTGCGGCATCAATATTCTCGATGCCTCGGACGAGACCTTCGCCATTGCCATGAATTATCTCGGAAAGAACCCGGACAGCAAAGAAACCGCCGATCTCGAGGCGGGCGGCGATGTCTACATGAAGATCCGCCCCTATGTGAAGACCTTCAACTCCTCCGCCTATATCGATGAACTGGCGAATGGCGACAGCTGCATCACCATCGGCTGGTCGGGCGACATCCTCCAGGCGAAGAGCCGCGCCGAGGAAGCCAAGAATGGCGTCGAGGTGAATTACGTCATCCCGAAGGAAGGCACCTACATGTGGTTCGACAACCTTGCCATCCCGGCGGATGCTAAGAATGTCGAAGAAGCGCACGCCTTCATCAACTATCTGATGCGGCCGGAAGTCATTGCCAAGGCGTCGAACTACGTTCAGTACGCCAATGGCAACCTTGCTTCGCAGGCGCTGATGGATGAGTCTGTTGCCAAGAACCCGGCAGTCTATCCCGATGCCGAGACGCTGAAGAAGCTCTTCACGATCTCGCCTTACGGACCGAAGGAACAGCGCGTGCTGAACCGCGTCTGGACGCAGATAAAGACTGGCAGCTGAAACCTCCGCCCGCTGGTTGAGGAACGGCCGGCGGGCCTGTTCCTCTGATCCTTTGCCGGCAGGTCCGTTACCTGCCGGTATTGCCCGCCCCGAAGCATCGATCGACAGACCAACGGGATTTGAGGGTAGGGTGAATGGCGAAAACTCTAGGGCCGGTCAAACGCAAATTTAGCCCGTGGGACAATGCCGATGCGGTGCCCTTCATCCGCTTTGAAAACGTCACCAAACGTTTTGGCGATTTCGTCGCCGTCAACAATCTGACGCTCGATATTTACGAGCGTGAGTTCTTCTCGCTGCTCGGCCCCTCCGGTTGCGGCAAGACCACGCTGATGCGCATGCTGGCTGGTTTCGAGGAGCCGACCGAGGGCCGCATTCTGCTGCAGGGCAAGGATATTTCCGGCGTGCCGCCCTACAAGCGCCCGACCAATATGATGTTCCAGTCCTATGCGCTTTTCCCGCATATGTCGGTAGAAAAGAACGTCGCTTTCGGTCTGGAGCAGGATGGCCTGCCCAAGGCGGACATCGTCGCCCGGGTCGAGGAAATGCTGCGCCTCGTGAAGCTCACGGAATTCGCCAAACGCAAGCCGAGCCAGCTTTCCGGCGGGCAGCGGCAGCGCGTGGCGCTTGCCCGATCGCTTGCCAAGCGACCGAAGGTGCTTCTCCTCGATGAGCCGCTCGGCGCGCTCGACAAGAAGCTGCGTGAGGAAACGCAATTCGAACTGATGGATATCCAGACCAATCTCGGTCTCACCTTCCTCATCGTCACCCACGATCAGGAAGAGGCGATGACGGTGTCGGACCGCATCGCCGTCATGGACAAGGGCATTGTCGTGCAGGTGGCGACGCCCGCCGAGATATATGAAGCGCCGAACAGCCGCTACGTGGCCGATTTTATCGGTGACATCAATATTTTCGACGCCAATGTCGTCGCCAATGCTTCCGATATCGGCAGGCCCGGCCTCGTGACACTGGATTGCGACGGGCTGAAGGTGGCGGTTGAGCAGGAATGCGCCGCTGCCGCCGGTAGCCAGGTGGCTTTCGCCATCCGGCCGGAGAAGGTGCGCATCTCGCTCGATCAGCCTGCCGATAGCAGCATCAACTCCGCCTATGGCGAGGTATGGGATATCGGCTATCTGGGCGACTTCTCGGTCTTCATCGTCAAGCTTGCGGATGGCCGCGTCATCCGCGCCGCACAGGCAAATGTCTCGCGTCTCGTGGATCGCCCGATTACCTTCGGCGATATGGTGTGGCTAAACTGGAAGCCGGACTCCGGCCTCGTCCTGACGCGCTGAGGGAGGCTTCGATGGCGATCACCACTCCCGAAAACCGGCAAAGCCCCTGGCGCTGGCTGGTCGTCGCGGTTCCCTATTTCTGGCTGCTGCTGTTTTTTGCGGCCCCCTTTTTCATCATCTTCAAAATCTCGCTGTCGGATACGGCGATCTCCATGCCGCCCTATACCCCTGTCTTCGAAGGCTTCTCGAGGCTCGGTGATTTCTTTTCGCAGCTGGATTTCGAAAATTACCTCTTCCTGACGGAAGACCCGCTCTACATCGACGCCTATCTGTCGTCGTTGCGCATCGCCTTCATTTCCACCTTCCTGCTTTTGCTGATCGGTTATCCCATGGCGCTGGCCATGGCCCGCGCGCCGTCTTCCGTGCGGCCGACGCTGGTTATGCTGGTGATCCTGCCGTTCTGGACTTCGTTCCTGATCCGCGTTTACGCCTGGATCGGGATTCTGAAGCCGGAAGGCCTGCTGACGGTGCTGTTCCAGTGGCTCGGATTGCTCGGGCCGGACCAGCAGGTCAACATCTTCCGCACCGAAACCGCGATCTTCATCGGTATCGTTTATTCCTACTTGCCCTTCATGGTACTGCCGCTTTATTCCGCGCTGGAAAAGCTCGACAATACGCTGCTGGAAGCGGCCGCCGATCTGGGTTGCCCGCCTTGGAAAGCCTTCTGGAAGATTACGTTCCCGCTCTCCCTGCCGGGTGTCGTGGCCGGCTCGATGATCTGCTTCATCCCGATAACAGGTGAATTCGTCATCCCCGATCTGCTCGGCGGCGCACAGACGCTGATGATCGGCAAGACGCTCTGGACGGAATTCTTCGGCAACCGCGACTGGCCGCTGGCATCAGCCGTTGCCGTGCTGCTTCTGCTGTTGCTGGTCGTGCCTATCGCCATCTTCCAGAACCAGCAAAAGAAGGTGGGGTGAGGCCATGAAGCGCGGAAAATTTGACATCACCGTCCTCACACTCGGTTTTGCCTTTCTTTACATCCCGATCATCATCCTGATCGTTTATTCCTTCAATGCTTCCAAGCTTGTCACCGTCTGGGGCGGCTTCTCGCTGCAATGGTACAGGTCCATGTGGTCGAATGAAGGGTTGATGGATGCCGCCTGGGTGACGCTGCGCGTGGGTATCCTCAGCGCCACCATCGGCACCATCCTCGGGACACTCGCGGCGCTGTCGTTGACGCGCTTTGCGCGTTTTCCGGGCCGGGTGCTGTTTTCCGGCATGATCTATGCCCCGCTCGTCATGCCGGAGGTGATTACCGGCCTGTCGCTGCTGCTGCTCTTCGTGGCCGTCGGAGTGGATCGCGGTTTCTGGACGGTGGTCATTGCGCACACCACCTTTACCATGTGTTATGTGGCGATTGTGGTGCAGTCGCGTCTTTTGACCTTTGATCGAAGTCTCGAGGAAGCCGCGCTTGATCTTGGTTGCCCACCGGTCAAGACCTTCTTCCGTATCACCCTACCGCTGATCTTTCCCGCCGTTATTGCCGGCTGGATGCTGGCCTTCACCCTGTCGCTCGATGATCTCGTCATTGCCAGCTTCGCCACCGGACCGGGTGCGACGACGCTGCCGATCAAGATCTATTCGCAGGTTCGCCTCGGCGTGACCCCGGAAATCAATGCCATCTGCACCATCCTGATCGGGCTTGTGACCGTCGGCGTCATCGTCGCCTCAATCGCCTCGAAGCGCACGGAGTTGCAGCGGATGCGCGATGAACACGCCGCGGCGCGAAACTGACCGGAGAGAACTCTACGATTTTTTCGCGTTACTGTTGAAACGCCAATAAAATCAGAAACCTGTAATTTAGTTTCGGGGCTTTACGGTTCCAGAATAGGAATTTTCGTCGGTGATTGATCGATTTTGGTTTTAACTGCTTGTTAATGGGAGTTGGCGGAAAGTAAACCCAACGCAGGGTCGTCATATGACTGATGGCCGGGATTGATAATTTCCATCTGGCGAGATTGTCCCCCTTTCTCTCGTTGAAAAGCACACCTTATCCAGGCGGCCGCAAGGCCGCCTTTCTTTTTTTGTCTCATTGGCGGGACGCTCATCGGTTTTCAGGATGATCCATCGACCTGGAAACGAGAAGGACGGGGACAAGCCCGGCGATGATGATGATGATCGCCGGTACGGCGGCATCCTGCACCTTGGAGCGTGAGGCATTCTCGTAAACAAGCGTGGCAAGCGTATTGAAGCCGAAGGGTCTCAGCAGGATGGTTGCCGGCAACTCCTTCATGGATTCGATCAGGACCAAAAGGAAAGCGGTCAACGCCGCGGGCCGCATATTGGGCAACAGCACCCTGAACAGCGTCTGCGCCCGGTTCCGCCCAAGCGTTCGCGAAGCCATGTCGATATGCGGCGAAAGCTTCTGGAAACCGGCATCCAGCGTGCCTTCCGCCATGGTCATGAAACGCACGGCGTGCGCATAGATGATGGCAAAGGCCGTGCCGGAGAGCAGCAGGCCGGTGGAAAAGCTGAAATGTGTACGGAAGAACCCGTCCACCCCGTTGTCGAGAGCCGCGAGTGGAATGAGCACGCCGATGGCGAGCACCGTTCCCGGCACCCCATATCCCATGGAGCCGAAGCGGGCGGCAAACTTCGAGGTTCGTGACCGCCCCGTGCGGATGGCGTATGAAAAGACGAAAGCCGCAACCAGCGTTACCAGGGCCGCGGCAAAGGAAACTTCGAGGCTGTGCCCGAGTGCCTTAAGAAGTTTCGGCGCAAGCAGCGCATCGAACCGTTTGGCCGCGTAACCACCCAGCACGATGACGGGAATGAGAAAGCCACTCGTCACGGGCAGGAAGCAGAAAACAGTTGCCGCACCGCGCCGCCAGCCGGTCAGCGACTTCAGCCGATGGCGCTGCGTCATGTTTGTCGCCTTGGGTGCGCCGAAGCGCTGTTTTTCCCGGGCGTTGCGTTCGATTACGATGAGCGCGCCGACGATGATGAGGATGACGGCGGCGATCTGCGTTGCATTGGCGAGATTGCCGCGGTTGAGCCAGGTCTCGTAAATGGTGAAGGTCAGCGTCTGCACGCCGAGATATTCGACCGCGCCGATATCGTTGAGGGTCTCCATCAAGACCAGAGAAAGCCCGATGGCAATCGCCGGTCGCGCCATCGGCAATTGTACGGAGAAGAACACGTTGAGAGGCTTTGCGCCGAGCGTGCGTGCGGCTTCGGCTGCAAAACGCCCCTGCATGGAAAAGGCGGCACGGGCCGAGAGATAGACATAGGGATAGAGCACCGAGCTCAGGACGATGACCGCACCGCCGAGGGAACGGATATCGGGAAACCAGTAGTCGCGGATGCTGTGATAGCCGAAAGCAGCACGCAATAAGCTCTGCACGGGCCCGGTAAAGTCGAGAAACTCACCGAACGCATAAGCGGCGAGATAAGATGGAATGGCGAGCGGCAGGACGAGCGCCGCCGACAGCAGCCGCCGCAGCGGAAACTCGAACGTGGTGACAAGCCAGGCGCAGACAATGCCGAAGAAAGCGGTCGTCGCTGCCGTTGCTCCGAGCAGCATGAACGTACGAAATCCGGCTCGCGGCAGGACGTTGACGAGAAGATGTCGCCACCCCTCCGTGCTGCCGGTCAGCGCCAGCCAGAAGATCGCCAGAACGGGCATGGCGGCGATGGCCGAAACAATGATGGCCGCAATCGGCAATAGAGAAACGCGTTTTGTCGCGGGAAGGGGAACCGTCATGGGCATGCGAGCCTGCTGTCCTGCATAGGCCTTGACCGGCTGGTTCTCCAGCCGGCGGCTTTCGCATTGCTACGCCCGCATGACCTCAGTTGGCAAGGACCCGCTGTGACGGAAAGGTGATTTCCACCAGCGTGCCTTCGTTGGGTGTCGAGGTGATGGAGAAATTCGCCCGGTTGGCGTCCACCATGGCCTTGGTCAACGGCAGGCCGAGCCCGGTGCCGTCACCGCGTACACGTTTGCCGGAAGAAGCCACCTGCCGGAACGGCTTCATCGCCTGTTCCAGTTCCGCCCGCGTCATGCCGATACCGGTGTCGCGGATGCGAAGCGACACGCTGCCATTTGCCTCATAGGCGGTGGATACAACGATCTGCCCGCCTGACGGGGTGAAGCGAATGGCGTTCGACAGGATGTTCAGCACGATCTGCTTGATCGATCGCAGGTCGGCGACGATCTGCGGCACGGATTGCGCAAGCGCCGTGCGGATGATGACGCGCTGGTTGTTTGCCTGCGGCTGCACCAGCGAGACCGCTTCGGCCACCGTTTCGTTGAGCGGGACGGCGATGAAATCGACATCCATCTGCCCCGCCTCGATCTTGGATATATCGAGGAGATCATTGACGATATCGAGCACATGCCGGCCGGAACGGCCGATATCATTGGCGTATTCCACATAACGCGGATGGCCGATCGGCCCGAAACGTTCGGTCGCCATCATGTCCGCAAAGCCGATGATGGCGTTGAGCGGCGTGCGGATTTCGTGGCTGACGCGCGCCAGGAAGTCGGTCTTGTGGGCATTGGCGGTTTCCGCCGCGCGCTTGGCGTTGCGCAGTTCTTCTTCGGTGCGCTTCCACTGGGTGATGTCGCGGATTACGGCGCAATAGCCATGTGAGGATTTGAGCCGCCCGATGGTCATGAACAGCGGCAGGAAACCGCCGGATGCTTCGCGGCCGATCACTTCGCGGCCATCGTTCAGCACGCTCGCAACACCGTTATTGGCGAGGCCGGAGAGATAGTCCAGCACGGCGCGCTGGCTCTCATGGGCAAAGAGCGTGACGAAAGGCTTGCCGGCAATTTCGCCATTGTCATAGTTGAACAGCGCGCTGGCCGAGCGGTTGAGGGAGCGGATTTCGCCTTCGTCGCCCAAAAGCACCACGCCGTCGGTGGCCGTTTCAAGAATGGAGTGCAGTTCCTCGACTTCGCCCTGAAGCAGGGAAATGCTGCCGGCTTGCGCGCTCTGCGCCGCGGTGTTTTCGTTGGCGGCGGCAACCGGCGCTGCCTTTTCTTCCAGCGGAACGAGAGAAAGCATCAGCGCCTTCGTCTCTTCCCAGCGGATGGATTGCAGCCGCGCTCTGACAGGAATGATATCGTTTTCGGCGCTGACAACGACCATGCCGCCTTCATTGTCAGGCATGTCTTCGAGCTCCTGCCTCTGCAGCAGGGCTTCCAGCCCACCCACTTCTTCGAGTTCGGCCAGAGAGTCATAACCCGTCAGCCGCAGGAAATCCGGATTGGCGTGGATCAGCCTGTCGCCGGCGTGCACGAGAAGGGCAACGGGCATCTGGTCCAGCGTCTCGGCCGTCAGCGCGTCGGCGGGGCGAGGTACAGGACTGACCATTGCTGCCGCGACTTCGGCAACCGGCCGCTCTTCGGCGACGGCCTGCTGCTGCATTTCGTCCGAACCGCTTTCCGCTACGGGTTCGCTGACGGCCGCAGGCTGTTCACCCCGAACATAGTCGGCAAAAAGATCATCGTCCTGCGCTGGCGCCGTGGCCTTGAGGTCAGTCTCGGAAGGTGCGCTGTCAGGCGCATGCGCATCTATGTCCTGTTTAATATCATGCGTGTCCGAATCGATGGAAACGGTTTCCGCATCCGTTTCCCGGCCGTCTTCGAAAGCAGTATCCGCTGGCGCCAGGGCACGGCCGATCTCGCGGAAGGCGGCCTGCTCACCGGCGGTCAGGCCTTCGCGGGAGCGCGAACGGCGCTCTTCCAGACGAACGATCTTGTCGGAGGAAGACGGTTCCGGTGCAGTTGCCGGGGCTTCGAATTCGGGCGGGGTATAATCATGATGCTGTTCGTCGGTCGAAACGTCGTCCGCTGCATCGTCTGCCGCTCCGACCTCCGCGGCCGGGATTTCATCGTCAGTAGCCGATCCGGGAGTGTCCTCCGCATCGTCATCCTCATCGATGAAGGCCAGCAATTCATGGCTCGTGCTGTCGACGGTTGGCTCCGGAGAAGCCTCCGCCGGATCAGACTCTTCGCCCTTCAAGAAGGTAAGGCCGATTGCGTGCGGGTCCTCTGTGGCGTCGGCCAGGCGCACGATGCCGAAACCGCGAAAACCGTCAAATTCCCGTGAGCGGGTATAGGTAGGCAGGGCGGCGAGATCGATCGGCACCATCAGCGATGTGCCTTCCACGGGCCAATGGATTGTCTTGCCCGACCACGTGTCGCGGCGGCCGAGAAGCTCTCGGATCTTTCCGTCGGGATCGAGATTGAACAGGGCGGCGACGTCGGCAAAGCCCATGCCCTCCACCGCAGCAGCCCTGGCACCCACGGCCTCGGCAAATTCATGAGAGATGGAGCTGAACCGTCCTTCAGCGTCGATTTTCCAGACGAAACGGGATGCACGGGCGCCGGCGTTGAAGGCAAAAGGCTGGGCCTGTTCGACTGCTTCGGTCTCGATTGCAGCATCCTCGTCCGCCGGTGGCGCAACCGGGGATGCCGCGTTTTCGGTTATCTCGTCCTTTGCGACGAAACTCTCCGCATCGAGAGCCTCTTCGGCGGGTTCGTCGTCCGTCTTCTTGGTGAAGGGCGCCTCCGCCTCATCCTCATCCAGTTCAAAAAGATCGGCAATGTCGTCAGTCATCGCCACGTCCGCAGCCGCATCGGCGTCCTGCGTGAAAAGCGCTGCGGGGGCCTCCGGCTTCTCTTCCGCAAAGGGCAGAAGCCTGTCTTCATCCTGTCCGGATACCGCTTCTTCCTCCGCGTCGGACGGCTGCTCCTGCGGGTCTTCCACCTCTTCGATGTCTGCGACAGCATCGAGAACGGCGTCGAAAGAGGCGGCTGTTGCGACAACAGGCGCCGTCTCTGCAACCGGCGACGCAGGCTCGACGACCGGGACGTCCTGCGGCTTGTCCTCGGCAAAACCATCGGGGTCGAGTGTGCCCAGTGCGGTTTCGACCACGAAGATCAGGTTGAGTTCGGGCGTAGTGGTGATTTGGCCGGCGGCTGCGGGCAGATAACCCTTTCCGGTAGGTACCGGGCGTTTGACGAGATGCCCCGATTGGCGCGCCGCCATTCCGACTAGTGTTCTGGCCGTATGCGGGGTGATGCCGAGTGTAGAGAAGCCGGGCGAGGCGGCAACGATCCGGTTGTCGCCATCGGTAACTGCCATATGGATATCGGGGTCGTCGAAACCTTCGATCATGCGCCGGGCGCATTCCACCACGTCGGGCTCGGCCTGATCGGCGCGGGCAGAAAAGAGTATCGCGGTTTGGCCGGGCTCGGCCTCAATGATCTCCGCGCGCGCAGTCGCGGCAATGCTGCGGAAACCGGAGGTGATGCGGATCGTGAAGGGCAGGCTGTCGCCGGTCTTTGAAAGCCGCGCCGCCGTGGCCGCCAGTTGGCGGAACGTCACGTCCTGCCGCTTCGGCCCCTGTTCCAGAAAGTCATAAACCATCGGCGTGCCAAACAGGGCAGCGCCGCGTCCATTGGCCCATAGAACATGTCCAAGATCGAGCGAGAACAAAGCCATCGCTTCACCGCGCCCGAAACCTTCACGCACCCGTTCATGCACTGCGATATCGATAAAGGGATACTGGACGGCGGGCATGTCGAAACCTATTCTGGCACTACCGGACCTTGCGGGCTCCCGGCTTCCTCATGAAACCGAAACGTAAACCCGCCGAGGCATCACGTTAACAGAATTTTAAATAACTTCACAGGGTCGCCGGGTCCACCGCCCGGCTTATGAATCGCCAAATAGAGTTAACATCAACAGCCTCAATGCCGGCTTTCCGGTGTCAGCCCGCGCTGGAAAAGCGCTTGCCTTTCGCTGCCTTTTTTCGCAAAATTCGGATAGGGACTTGCAAATGGGAAAAACACCTTTTATGTGACCCCCCGTGGCGCCGCTTTGGCGTTTGATGTGCGGTTGTAGCTCAGTTGGTTAGAGCGCAGGTTTGTGGCACCTGAGGTCGGTGGTTCGACCCCACTCAACCGTACCATTCCCCTCTCCCAGTAAGTTTATATGTCACAAGGACTTACCGGGAGAGGGGAAAGTCTCTTCCACCGCTGGTCAGATATCCCGTTTTCCCGGAAAATAATCTTTGCGGTCACACGGCGCGCGGTCGTGTCAGTGGCCCTGCGGTTTCAGTCCGGCAAAAACCATTTGGCTAAAATCTCTTGCGCTGGTATTGTCTGCCCAACGAAACCTTATGAAAGCCTGCAGCATAGCGTCTACGCTTGTGCGCGGCGAAATGGACAATACAGTGATCGACCCCGGAAACGGCCCAAAGCCGTCGGAACAAGGGGCGTCGGTGGCAAACAAAGGGAAAGCGAAGCGTTCCCGTCGTGGCAAGAAACACAAGCGTGACGGTAAGCCCCGTGACGCCTCTGCGTTGTTGCATGATGTTGCCGCGGATGTTCCGGCCGGTTCCTCCTATGTATCGGCGCTCGAGCCGGATGCTGAGCCGCGCAAGAGAAAACGTCGCAGGCGTTCTCGAGGCAAGGGTGCGTCTCAGCGTGCATCTGCGGCTTCCCCTGTACAGGTGCAGGCTTCAGCTGCAATTGACCCGGCCAATCCATCCTCCGTACCACCCGGTGGCGGGCGAAAGTCGCGTAACCGCAAACGCGGGCATCGCGATCCGCGCGGACGTGATCCGCAGGGCCGCCCGCTTGTCCCCAGCCATGCACCGAAACACGTTGGCAAGCAGAACGGTCGCGCCGGCGGCTCCGTTCAGGACCAGCATCGGCAGCAATCGGAAACATCAGCCCGTCACCCAGGGCGGCAGCACGAGCATGGCCCGGACGCGCCGGCGGATATGTATGCCGCGCTTGATCTCGGCACCAACAATTGCCGCCTGCTGATTGCGCAGCCGACGCGGCCCGGCCAGTTCCGGGTGGTCGATGCGTTTTCGCGCATCGTGCGGCTGGGTGAAGGGCTGGTATCGAGCGGCCGGCTTTCCGATGATGCGATGGACCGCGCGGTTGAAGCACTCAAGGTCTGCGCCGCAAAACTCTCCGGCCGCCCGATCCGGCGCATGCGGCTCATCGCCACCGAGGCTTGCCGCGCTGCGTCGAATGGCGAGGAGTTTCTGGCGCGTGTTACGCGGGAAACGGGGCTTAAACTCGAAATCATCAGCCGCGAGACGGAAGCCCGCCTTGCGGTTTCGGGCTGCGCCTCCCTCGTCGGCCGTGAAGCGCGTTCCGTCGTGCTGTTCGATATCGGCGGCGGATCGTCGGAGATCGCCGTCATCAAGGTCGGGGAGAATCGCTCGAACCGGCTTGCCAACCACATCACCCACTGGACCTCGCTGCCCGTCGGCGTCGTCACGCTTTCCGAACGCCATGGCGGTCGTGATGTGACGCCCGACGTTTTTGCCGCGATGGTGCGGGAAGTCGAAGGCCTGCTCGACGCCTTCCATTGCCCGCCGCTCGCGCCGCAAACGCATCACGAGGATTTTCACCTCATCGGCACATCAGGCACGGTGACGACGCTCGCGGGCGTTCATCTCGATCTGCCGCGATATGATCGCCGCAAGGTGGATGGTCTCTGGCTTTCCGATGCCGAGGTGACGGCGATGCAGGACAAGTTGCTTGCATGGGATTTCGCCGGCCGCGCCGCCAATGCCTGCATCGGGCCTGACCGGGCCGATCTGGTTCTCGCCGGCTGCGCGATTCTCGAGGCCATTCGCCGCCGCTGGCCGGCGCGCCGAATGCGCGTGGCGGATCGCGGTCTGCGCGAAGGCCTGCTGACGGATATGATGGCGGATGACGGCGCATGGCGGCGCAACCGCATAAGGCGCATGCAGATGGTACGGCAGGACAGGACGGAAGGTTTGACATGAGCAAGGCGCCAACAAGCACCAATCGCACCGGCCGCAAGATCGGCCAGAAGGTCAAGAAGACCAAGCTCAAGGCCTCGTCGCGCCGCTGGCTCGAACGTCATATCAATGACCCCTATGTGCAGCGTGCCAAGCTGGAAGGCTATCGCGCCCGCGCCGCCTTCAAGCTGTTGGAAATCAACGACAAGCACCAGATCTTGAAGGGGGCCACCCGCATCATCGACCTTGGCGCCGCCCCCGGAAGCTGGTCGCAGATCGCCGCCAAGGTGACGGATTCGACCGAGGACGATATCCGCGTTGCAGCGATCGATTTCCTCGAGATCGATCCCATTCCCGGCGTGAAAATTCTGCAGCTCGACTTCCTCGACCCGAGCGCGCCCGAAAAGCTGATGGAGGCCGTTGGTGGCACGCCCGATCTTGTTTTGTCGGACATGGCAGCACCCACCACCGGGCACCAGAAAACCGACCACATCCGCACCATGCATCTGTGCGAAGTCGCGGCCGATTTTGCCGTTCAGGTGCTTGCGGAAGGTGGCCATTTCCTTGCCAAGACCTTCCAGGGCGGCACGGAAAAGCAGCTGCTGGATATGCTGAAGAAGAACTTCAAGCAGGTTCTCCACATCAAGCCGGCGTCGTCACGCTCGGAATCGGTGGAAATGTTCCTGCTTGCCAAACACTTCAAGGGCCGCAAGACCGAGGCGGCGGGTGCATCTGAAGCCGACGAGGCCTCGAAAGACTGATTACTCCGCCGGTTGCGAGACCTTGCCGCGGTGGCCGGAAACGGCCGCACCCGCCTGTGCGTCCATGCGGATGATCGGCACGATGGCGAAGAGCGATACCAGCGCGACGATGGTGAAGGCGATGTGGAAATCGGCGAGCTGCAGATGCGTGCCCGACATCATGCTGCTGACTTCCAGAATAGAGGCAGCGAATGCAACGCCGAGCGCCAGGCTGATTTGTTGCAGCACGGAGGCCATGGACGTTGCCTGGCTCGCCTGACTGTCCTCGATATCGGAATAGCTGAGCGCGTTCGATCCGGTAAAGAAGAAGGACCGGGCAAATCCGGCCGTCACAAGAAAGATCATGATCAACGGGTATGGCGTTTCAGGCGTGAAGAAACTGTTGGCGAGCGTCGTGAACGCGCCGACGATGCCCGCGCCGATCAGCGTCGAGCGAAATCCGGTCGCCGCAAACACCCGCTTGGCCATGAACTTGGTGGTGATCGCCCCGATGGCGCCGGCGAAAGTTATCATGCCCGACTGGAACGGGTTCAATCCGAAACCGATCTGCAGCATCAGCGGCATCAGGAAGGGAATGGCGCCCGTGGAGATGCGGAAGATGGTGCCGCCGACGGAGGCGGCCCGGAAGGTCGCGTTCTGGAAAATTCGAAAGTCCAGAATGGGGGCGGGGTGGTGCGCAGCGTGGCGCATATAAAGAAAACCGCAGATGAAACCGATGATGGTCGACGCGATGCCGATGGCTGGCGGGAGCGCAGGCAGGCTGACGACGGAGAGGCCGAACACCACGCCGGAGGCGGCGATGCCGGACAGCACGAAACCCTTTCCGTCCATTGGCGGCGGGTTGGTGGTTTCGATTTCCGGCAGGAAGATCGTCGAAAGCCAGATGCCGATGATGCCGATCGGCACATTGATCAGGAAGATCCAGTGCCAAGAAAAATAGGTGGTGATGAAACCGCCGATGGGCGGACCGGTCAGCGGCCCCACGAGCCCCGGTATTGTCAGCAGCGCCATGGCGGAGACGAGTTCGCTGCGCTTCGTCGTGCGCAAAAGCACAAGGCGGCCCACGGGTGTCATCATCGCTCCGCCCATACCCTGCAGGAAACGCGAGAGTACGAATTCGAACACCGACGACGAGACCGCGCAGCAGATCGACCCAACGACGAAGACGCCAATGGCAAAACGGAAGATTTTCTTCGCGCCGTATTTGTCGGCCATCCAGCCGCTGATCGGAATGAAGATCGCCAGAGCCACCATGTAGGCCGTTAAAGCCAGCTTGAGCGTAATCGGGCCGACGTGGAGATCTGCGGCAATTGCCGGAAGCGAGGTGGCGATGACGGTGGAGTCCATCTGCTCCATAAAAAGAGCGACTGCCAGGATGAGGGGAATGATGCGGTTCATGAGGCTGCCTGCGGCTTTCCGCTGCGACAAGGGATATCGCCGTCCGTCCTACGCCTGATAGGCGGGCTTGCCAACACGTTAATTACCAATTTCTGATGTTCCGATCAAACCTGCGTGAGGCCGGTTTCCTTGCAACTTTCTCGCTCTATTGTCCGTTGGGTGAGTTCAGTTGGCAATCACGGCCAGTTGGCGATATCGGAGACAAGATGATGACCCAATCCTTGAACATGAGCAGACGCGGCCTCATCGGTGCGGCCGGCGCGAGCGTTCTCGGCGCGCCGTTTTTGATGGCGCGCAGCGCAAATGCCCAGACCAACCAGCCGCAGACCTCGATGGAGATAGAGCACGCCATGCCGCCCGAAACCAACCGCTTCAAGCTCGGTAATTTCGAAGTGCTGGTGGTGAAGGATGGCGCGCGCGCGGCCCCCAATCCCGGCGAGACCTTCGGCACAGACCAGTCGGCCGAGACGGTCGGTAAATTGCTGGAAGACAATTTTCTGCCGACGGACCAGTTCGTCAATTCCTTCTCCCCCGTCCTCGTCAATACAGGGTCCGACCTCGTGCTGTTCGACACCGGTTTCGGTGAGGCCGGGCGCGGTGCGGGCAATGGTCGCCTGATCGAGGGCATGGCAGCCGCCGGTTACGCACCCGAAGATGTGACAGTGGTGGTGCTGACCCACATGCATGGCGACCATATCGGCGGCCTGATGGAGAAGGGCGCACCGGCCTTTTCCAAGGCACGTTATGTTTTCGGTCAGACGGAATATGATTTCTGGACGGATGAAAAGCGCGTCGGCACGCCGGCCGAGGGCGGTCACAAGGGTGTTCTCGCCAACGTGAAGCCGCTGGCCGAAAAGGCGACCTTCATCGGCGACGGTCAAGATGTGGTGTCTGGCATCACAGGCATAGCAGCCTTCGGCCATTCGCCGGGGCACATGATTTTCCGTGTCGAATCGGAAGGCAAGCAGCTGATCCTGACGGCGGATACGGCCAATCATTTCGTGCTGTCGCTGCAGAGACCTGACTGGGAAGTTAAGTTCGACATGGACAAGACGGCAGCCGCTGCGACCCGCAAGAAGGTCTTCGACATGATTGCCACCGACCGGCTGCCCTTCCTGGGCTACCATATGCCTTTCCCGTCTGTCGGTTACGCAGAAAAGCTGGATACGGGTTATCGTTTCGTGCCGAAATCTTACCAGTTTGATATCTGATATCTGCTGCAATGCAGCAACAGGAAAAGCCCGGAAGCCGATTCCGGGTTTTTTCTATTCCCTTCCTGTCATGAACGTGTTACCAGCCCTCGCCAACTTCCAAGCAATCCTTGCAGGGCGCCGGGGTGAACTTTTCGTTCCGGAGCGGCCACGCATTTTCAGTATGAAGGAATTTGGTCATGGCACGCATCATTCAAACACCCACTGGTTTGGACGCTCTCACATTTGACGATGTGTTGCTGCAGCCCGGACATTCCGAAGTCATGCCGGGACAGACGAATATCGCCACCCGCATCGCCCGCGATATCGATCTCAACCTGCCTATCCTCTCCTCCGCCATGGATACGGTCACCGAAGGTCGCCTCGCGATCGCCATGGCCCAGGCCGGCGGCATCGGTGTCATCCACCGCAACCTGACCCCCATCGAACAGGCCGAAGAAGTCCGGCAGGTGAAGAAGTTCGAAAGCGGCATGGTCGTCAACCCCGTCACCATCGGCCCGGATGCGACGCTTGCCGAAGCACAGGCGTTGATGAAGGCGCACGGCATTTCCGGCATCCCGGTGGTTGAAAACGGCGGCGCCGGCGGTCACAAGAACGGCCGCCTCGTTGGCATCCTGACCAATCGCGACGTCCGCTTCGCCTCCGATCCGCAGCAGAAAATCTACGAACTGATGACCCGCGAAAATCTGGTCACGGTCAAGGAAAGCAGCGTCGATCAGCAGGAAGCACGCCGCCTCTTGCACAAGCACCGCATTGAAAAGCTGCTCGTGGTGGACGCCAAGGGTAATTGCGTCGGCCTCATCACCGTAAAGGACATTGAGAAGTCGCAGCTGAACCCCAATGCCACCAAGGATGCGCAGGGCCGCCTTCGCGCCGCTGCCGCCATCAGCGTTGGTGCTGACGCCATCGAGCGCGCCGAGCGCCTCATAGATGCCGGCGTCGACCTTCTGGTTGTCGATACCGCGCACGGCCATTCGCAGCGCGTGCTGGATGCCGTCTCTCAGGTCAAGAAGATGTCGAACTCGGTTCGCATCATCGCCGGTAATGTCGCCACTGCCGACGGCACCAAGGCTCTGATCGATGCCGGCGCGGACGCCGTCAAGGTCGGTATCGGCCCCGGCTCCATCTGCACCACCCGCATCGTCGCCGGCGTCGGCGTGCCGCAGCTTGCGGCGATCATGTCGTCGGTTGAAGTCGCCAACGCGGCTGATATCCCCGTCATCGCCGATGGCGGCATCAAGTTTTCGGGCGATCTGGCCAAGGCGATCGCCGCCGGCGCCTCGGCCGTCATGATCGGCTCGCTGCTTGCCGGCACGGATGAAAGCCCGGGCGAAGTATTCCTGTATCAGGGCCGGTCCTTCAAGGCCTATCGCGGCATGGGCTCCGTTGGCGCCATGGCGCGTGGTTCTGCCGACCGTTATTTCCAGGCTGAAGTGCGCGACACACTGAAGCTCGTGCCTGAAGGTATTGAAGGCCAGGTTCCCTATAAGGGCCCGGTCTCCGGCGTTCTGCACCAGCTGGCCGGCGGCCTGAAGGCTGCCATGGGTTATGTTGGCGGCAGCAACATCAAAGAATTCCAGGAACGCGCCACTTTCGTGCGCATTTCCAGCGCTGGCCTGCGTGAAAGCCACGCCCATGACGTGACAATCACCCGCGAAAGCCCGAACTACCCCGGCGCGGTTTGATCTTTCGAGCCGAATCCGTAAAAAGATAGGCTAGTTATTTGGCGCTCCCCGATTCATGCCGGATCGGGGAGCGTTTTCATGATTGGAGAAAAGCATGTCACCCACGACCGCAATGTTCTGGCCGATGATCGCCCATGTCGTTCTGGTCTTCTGGCTTTACGCGCTTCTGATCGTTCGGCGCAACAAATATGCATTCAAGGATCGCGAATCGGCGATCCGTCTCCGGGATCACGGCGAGGAGGCACGCGAAAGCCGTCTGGTGAACCGCAACATCGCCAACCAGTTCGAAGTGCCGGTCCTGTTCCACATTGCCTGCCTGCTGCTCTACATCACGGATGCGGACAATATCGTGACCGTTGTCCTGGCATGGCTTTTTGTGCTTTCGCGTTATGCGCATTCCTATGTCCACGTCACCAGCAACCGCCTGCGTCAGCGCGGCGCATTGTTTGGTATTGGTTTTGCGCTGGTCGTCTGCCTGTGGGGATGGCTCGCCATATGGTTGGCGCTGGAGTAAATCAGCACCGTGAGGTTGCTTCATAAGTGAGACAATCCCGGCCTGCAAAATGGTGCGATTTGCGATGGGTCAATTCCATGATGCCCCATCCCCGTTAATCTCTGCCTCGCCGTCGAGGATTTCAGGCGAGCAGAGATTAGGGAGTATGTCATGGCTAAGACAATGAAAGCGGCAGTCGTCCGCGCATTTGGAAAACCGCTGACCATCGAGGAAGTGGCGATACCGGATCCCGGCCCCGGTGAAATTCTCATCAACTACAAGGCGACGGGCATTTGCCACACCGACCTGCACGCCGCAACCGGCGACTGGCCGGTCAAACCCAATCCGCCTTTCATCCCCGGCCACGAAGGTGTCGGTTATGTCGCAAAGATCGGCGCTGGCGTCACGGGCATCAAGGAAGGTGATCGCGCCGGTACGCCCTGGCTTTATACCGCCTGCGGATGCTGCATCCCCTGCCGTACGGGCTGGGAAACGCTATGCCCGAGCCAGAAGAATTCCGGTTATTCCGTCAACGGCAGCTTCGCCGAATATGGTCTCGCCGATCCGAAATTCGTCGGCCGCCTGCCGGATAATCTCGATTTCGGCCCGGCCGCACCTGTCCTTTGCGCCGGCGTCACCGTCTACAAGGGTCTGAAGGAAACCGAAGTCAGGCCCGGTGAATGGGTGGTCATCTCGGGCATTGGCGGGCTTGGCCATATGGCCGTGCAATATGCCAAGGCCATGGGCATGCATGTTGTTGCCGCCGATATTTTCGATGACAAGCTGGCGCTTGCCAAAAAACTCGGCGCCGATGTCGTCGTCAACGGCCGTGCGCCTGACGCGGTGGAGCAGGTGCAGAAGGCGACCGGCGGTGTCCATGGTGCGCTGGTGACCGCGGTATCGCCGAAGGCCATGGAACAGGCCTATGGCTTCCTGCGCTCCAAGGGCACCATGGCGCTTGTCGGCCTGCCGCCAGGCTTCATCTCCATTCCGGTATTCGACACGGTGCTGAAGCGCATCACGGTGCGCGGCTCCATCGTCGGCACACGACAGGATCTCGAGGAGGCGCTGACCTTCGCCGGCGAAGGCAAGGTGGCGGCTCACTTCTCGTGGGATAAGCTCGAAAACATCAACGATATCTTCCACCGCATGGAAGAGGGCAAGATCGACGGCCGTATCGTCGTGGACCTCGCCGCCTGATGTGAAAATCCGGAAGCGGCGCTCACGCAAATGTGTGGCGCCCCTTCCGACTGCCTTATTCCCCGCCCTTAGATCTGCGTTATCCTCCCGCATCTGTGCGTCCAAGGAGGATAGAGCGATGGACAAGTCCAAGATTACGCAGGCCATGATCGACGCTTATGATGAGTATACCCATCTCAGCCTTGATCGCCGCAAATTCATGGAAAAGCTCACCGTGCTGGCCGGCTCCGGCGCGGCGGCGGCGGCAATTGCGCCCCTTCTTTCCGCCAACAGCGCCCGCGCCGCCATCGTCGCGCCTGACGATGCTGGCATTGTCGCGGAAGACGTGACCTATCCGGCGCCCGGGGGCGAGATGAAGGGTTATCTCGTCACGCCGAAATCGGCGTCCGGCCCCATCGGTTCCGTCATCGTCATTCACGAGAACCGCGGCCTCAACGACCATATCCGTGATGTGGCCAGACGCGTGGCGCTCGCCGGATTTCGGGCGCTCGCGGTCGATTTCCTCTCGCCGCAGGGTGGTACGCCCGCTGATGAGGAGAAGGCGCGGCAGATGTTCAGTGGTCTCGACATGGATGCAACTGTCGCCAATGCCGAAGCGGGACGGGTTTGGCTTGCGGCAAGGCAAGGGGCGAATGGCAAGGTCGGCGCCATCGGTTTCTGCTGGGGCGGCGGGCTGGTCAACCGTTTCGCCACCAAGTCAGAAGGTCTGAATGCCGGCGTCGCCTATTACGGTCAGCAGGCCCCGGCGGCCGATGTGCCGGCCATAAAGGCACCGCTGCTTTTGCATTATGCCGGTCTCGACGAGCGCATCAATGCCGGCATCGATGCTTACAAGAAGGCGCTGGAGGAAAACGGCAAGACCTTCGAGATTTTCGTCTATGACGGCGTCAACCATGCCTTTAACAATGACACGTCTTCGGCGCGCTATGACAAGGCGGCTGCTGATCTCGCCTGGGGGCGGACGGTGGAGTTTTTCAGGAAATATCTGGGGTGATTGGGTTTTGAGCGGGCAGCTGTTCTTCTCGCCGGTGGGGGAGGCGGAAATGCTTTTGGATGTTGTCCATTGAGAGCGAACCGAGGCGCGTCGGGCTCACCCCCCTCTGCCCTGCCGGGCATCTCCCCCTCAAGGGGGGAGATCTGCAAGAGGCGCTACCGCCACTTTATTCTCAAGCCCTAAGATGGGCGAGACCTCGCCTCAAGTCGATCTCCCCCCTTGAGGGGGAGATGCCCGGCAGGGCAGAGGGGGGTAAAGCCCCACGCACCCTCGATCAAGTGCCCTAAACCCCACCAGCCCCACGCTTCAAATGCTCATCCAGCCGCGGCATGATTTCCACGAAATTACACGGCAGATGACGATAATCGAGTTGCGCCTTGAGGATGCCATCCCACGCATCCTTGCAAGCCCCCGGTGATCCCGGCAGCACGAAGATGAAGGTCGCATTCGTCACACCACCGGTCGCGCGTGACTGGATGGTGGCGGTGCCGATCTTGTCGTAGGAAATGCGATGGAAGAGGGCCGAAAACCCGTCCATGCGCTTTTCGAACAGCGGTTCCAGCGCCTCCGGTGTCACATCGCGGCCGGTAAAGCCGGTGCCGCCTGTCGTGATGACCACATCCACGCCATCAGTGAGCGTCCATTCGCGCACCGTGTCTGCGATCGCCGCCTTGTCGTCAGGCACGATGGCACGGGCGGCGAGCCTGTGGCCTGCCTCCTTCAGCCTTGCGACGAGCGTGTCGCCTGATTTGTCATTCTCCAGCGTGCGGCTGTCCGAAACGGTCAGAATCGCAATACCGAGGGGAATGAAGGGTCTATCGCCTGCCATGGCCTTGTCCTCGAAATATCCGGCCCTCAAATGGTCCGCGTTGCCTGAAAATACCAGCCTGGGCGCTTCTTCCGAAGCGATGTTTCCGCGTTTTGGGCGGCATCGAAGGAATGAAAAATCCCGAAACAGGTTGCCCCGGAACCGGACATGCGCACGAGGGTGGCGCCCTCCTCAGACAGCAACCCGATGATCTCGCCGATGTCAGGCAGAAGCGCCTGGGCCGGCGGTTGTAGATCGTTGCGACTTTCCGCGAGAAAATCCATCCAGCCGATTGTCACCTCGCCAACCTTGGCTGGCGTCGGCAGAGGTGGGTTGGCCTTGTTCTGCAATCGCCGGAAAATCTCCGGCGTCGAGACCGCTTTCAGCGGGTTGGCCAGCACCAGAAACAGTTCCGGCAGGTCATTGACCGGTTCGATGTCCTCGCCGATGCCGCGTGCGATCAGCGATCGGCTTTCAAGACACATAGGCACATCCGCACCGAGCGTCAGCGCTATGGACGAAATCCTATCCGGTGTCATCCCGGCACGCCAATGGCGCAGAAGCGCCCGCAGCGTTGCCGCTGCATCCGCTGAGCCGCCCCCTATACCTGATGCAACGGGCAGATTCTTTTCAAGGTGAATGGCGACCGGGGGCGCTGGTTGACCCATTGATGCGAGCGCGTTGCGCAGTAAATCTCTGGCCCGGGTAACGAGGTTATCGCCGCCATCGCCGGCGCGTAGAAGATCGCCAAACGGTCCTGAGATGGAGAAGCTGTCGACATCGGCGTCCTGGATATGGATCGTGTCGCCGGCTTCGGTAAACACCACCAGCGATTCAAGCAGATGGTAGCCATCCGCCCGCTGCCCGGTGACGTGGAGTGCCAGATTAACCTTGGCCGGGGCCGCCTCGACTGTCTCGGCCGCCCCGGAAATGCCCTGCATCGCCATGTGGCGTCAGGATTTCTTGTCCGGAGCAGGGGTCGCCGGGGCCGGAGGAGCCGGCGGGTGCGGCGCCACGTCCTTCTTGGCCGTATTCTCGGCATCCTTCTCGACTGGCGGCAGGCCGTTGGCGATCTTTTCCTTCACCTTGGCCTTGTCCACGTCGTCGCTGTCGCCGATCAGTGCGCGGTTCCACTGATAGACCGCCTCGATCTTGCGGCCGACGCGCCAATAGGCATCGCCCAGATGGTCGTTGATGGTGGGATCACCGGCCTTGAGTTCGATTGCCCGTTCCAGTTCGGTCACGGCATCGTCGAAATCGCCGAGGCGATAATGCGCCCAGCCGAGCGAATCCACGATATAGCCGTCATTCGGCCGAAGCTCGACGGCGCGGCTGATCATCTTCATGCCTTCATCGAGATTGATGCCCTTGTCCACCCAGGAATAACCCAGATAGTTCAGAACCTGCGGCTGCTCGGGGTTGAGCTCCAGCGCCCGCTTGAAATTCGGTTCGGCCTTGTCCCATTGCTTCAGGCGCTCGTAGGCGATGCCGCGCTGGAAAAACACCGTCCAGTCGGATTTCTGCGGCACGGCGCCGATCACTTCAACGGCCTTGTCGTAATTCTCCGCCATGGCCTTGTAGTCCTTGGCATCGGACAGCACGCTGCCATAGGCGAGGTAGGAACGAATATCCTTGGGGTCGGATTCGAGGAGCGACTTGAGGTGTTTGCGTGCCTCTTCCACCTTTTCGGTCTGCGCCAGCGTCAGTCCGAGCTGCAGCTCGGAGATGCGATACATCGGCGAGTCCTTCGGCACTTCACGATAGAAGGCGATGGCACGTTCCGGCTTCTTCATGGCTTCTGCAAGTCCGCCGAGAAGAATGAGCGTATCCGGGCTCTTCGGATCGAGCGCGCGCGACGTCTGCAGATAAAGCGTGACGATCTCTTCGGCGCCTTCGCGGTTCAACGCACCGGCGATGGAGAACATGACGCTGGCGGCGCCCTCCACGGCATTGGTGATCTGCTGCTCCGGCTTCTCACCCTTTTCGATGGACTGGCGGAGCGCTTTCAGCGGTGCGTAATTCGGCGCGAAAGTGTCGCCGACCGCGATCGCATCCAGCGCTTTCTGCTTGTTGCCGGCGGAAGCCTCCAGCCTTGCGAGCGCCATCACTGCGCGCATATAGGTATCGGAGGCGGTCGCTCCGCCTTCGCGGTCGGTTACCGCTTCGTTCAGGCTCTTGCGGGCGGCCTCGGTGTTGCCGGAAACAAGCGCGATGGCTGCCGCATTGTATTTCTGGAAGATCGAAATCCAGCCCGGGCCCTTCATGTTGTTGACGAGCGCCAGAGCCTCCTTCGGCTTGCCGGAACCCGCGCGCGCCCAGGCGGTCAGAAGCGTGTTGACCATGCGGTCCAGATCGTTCGGGCCGGAATATTTCAGGATTTTCTCGGCCTTGGCGAATTCCTTGTCCTTGATGGCGTCGAGGCCACGCACGATGGTCGTGACGCGTTCCACCGAGGTATCGTCCTTCATCGAATCGGCAATCTTGGCGCCGGCTTCGAAGTTGCCGCTCAGAAGTTCGGCGATCATCAGCCGCTGGCGGATCTCCGAGTTGGCAGGGTCGAATTCCAGCGCCTTCTTGTAGAGCGAAATTGCGGTGGGATAATCCTGATCGACATCGGCATTGCGTCCGGCGAGGAAGGCGCCGGAGAAGGTGTTGACCTTGCCGGGGTCGAACGTAACGGCCTTGTCTTCCGGTGTCGCCTTCGTCTCCGCAAAGCCGGGGCTTGCACCCGCGCCGATTGCGAGAGCGGCGGCAAGAGCCGCGCTGCAGAGAAGACGGAGTGCTGGTTTACGCCGCATGAGGGAACCTTTGCCTTTGTGCAGAAGCACGGAAAAATCAGTTTCCATTGTTTGGTCACTACAGAATGGCTTTTTTGAAGCAACCCCGCAAGAAATTATGGCCCCGGCCACAATCACGCCTCGCGGAGAGCAAGGCCCGCAACCTCGGGCGGATGCTGTGTTCCATCCGCCTTTCGCCTGGCCTGCGGCGTCAGTTCAGACGCTCGATGCAGAAGTCGATCACTTCCAGAAGCGCATTTTTCCAGGGGCTCTGCGGCAACGGTGCAAGCGCATCGCGGGCAATGGTGCCATAATGCGTTGCACGGCCTATCGTATCGCCGAGGCCGTTATATTTTGTGATCAGGCCGAGCGCCTTTTCGAGGTTCTCGTCGCTGCTCTCGCCATTTTCAATGGCATTGCGCCAGAAAGCGCGCTCATCCTGCGTGCCGCGGCGATAGGACAGGATGACCGGCAGGGTGATCTTACCCTCGCGGAAATCGTCGCCCGTGTTCTTGCCGAGATCAGCCGACTTGCCGCCATAGTCCAAGACGTCATCGACCAGCTGGAAGGCGAGGCCGAGATTCATGCCATAGGATTTCAGTGCACTGCGGGTCGCCTTGTCGGTCTTGGCGACGATGGGGCCGACTTCGGCCGCGGCGGCGAAGAGGGCAGCCGTCTTGGCGCGAATCACCTGAAGATAATCGTCCTCGGTCGTTTCCATGTTCTTGGCGACCGAAAGCTGCAGTACCTCACCCTCGGCGATGACCGAGGCGGCGGTGGAGAGCACGTCGAGCGCATCGAGAGAGCCGACATCCACCATCATGCGGAAGGCCTGGCCAAGCAGGAAGTCGCCGACGAGAACGCTTGCCTGGTTGCCCCAGATGGTGCGTGCGGTGGATTTTCCGCGACGCAGATCGCTTTCATCCACCACGTCGTCATGCAGAAGCGTCGCCGTGTGCATGAACTCCACGCTGGTGGCGAGCTTGATGTGGTTGTCGCCCTCGTAACCGAACATCGAGGCCGAGGCGAGCGTCAGCATCGGCCGCAGGCGCTTGCCGCCGGACGAGATGAGGTGGTTGGCCACCTCGGGTATCATCTGCACGTCGGAACCGGCCTTGGAAAGGATAAGCTGGTTCACCCGTTCCATGTCGGGGCGGGTCAGGTCGACAAGCGGCTTGACGGATGCGAGTTTGTTTTTGCTTTCTTCAAGCGGTATGACGACGCCCAAGGGACAGGACTCCAGTTCGAATTTGAATTCGACAATAAAAACTGACGCCTTGCGCGGCAAGGGGCGAATTGCCGCTAGCCATTCAAAAAGATGGGAATTTAAGGTCTATCCATGCGTGAACTGATCCGTACCAACGATGCCGTGCTGCTCTCCTTCGCCGAAAGCCTGATGAAGGATGCCGGCATCCATTGCCTCATTGCCGATCAGGCAATGAGCATTCTGGAGGGATCTCTCGGCCTTTTGCCCCGCCGGTTTCTGGTAGAGGAAGATCGGGCGGCTCAGGCCCGCCGTATCCTCATCGATGCCGGGCTCGGCGACGAGTTGCGCAACGAAGAGGCTTGAACGACGGTGGACGACGGCATTTCCGAAACGATCGATGCCTTTCATCGGGGCCGGTTTCATATCATCCAGCCGAAGGGCAGGGGGCATCGGGCCGGCATGGACGCCATGCTTCTGGCTTCGCTGGTGGCGGATGACCGCCCCTGCCGGATTGCCGATCTGGGTGCCGGTGCCGGTGCCGCCGGCATGGCGGTTGCGGCGCGGCTCGAAAAGGCCAGGGTGACGCTCTATGAGCGCTCGCCGGAAATGGCGCAATTTGCCCGCCGCAGTCTGGAACTGCTTGACAATGCAGCCTTTTCGGCCCGCGTCGAGGTGCGCGAAGCGGATGTGACGCTGCGCGCGAAAGCCCGTGTGGAAGCGGGTTTGCCCGACGATCATTTCCATCACGTCATCATGAACCCGCCCTATAATGACGCGGGCGACCGCCGCACGCCGGATGCTCTGAAGGCCGAAGCCCACGCGATGACGGACGGCCTGTTCGAAGACTGGATCAGGACCGCGGGTGCGATCATGATCCCGGGCGGGCAGCTTTCCCTGATTTCGAGGCCGCAATCAGTGGCGGAGATCATTGCTGCCTGCGGCAGCCGGTTCGGCGGTATCGAAATCACCCTCATCCATCCACGTCCCGGCGAGGATGCGGTACGTATGCTCGTAACCGCCATCAAGGGATCGCGCGCACGGCTGTCCTTCCGCGCGCCGCTCATCATGCATGAGACCGGCAGCCACGCCTTCACCCCCTTCGTTGATGACCTCAACAATGGTCGTGCGGCCTATTCCCGTAATGTAAGGGCAATCAGACCCGGCTTATAAAATCACCGTGACGCTAGCCGCATGCCATTGTGTTTTGCCCGGCGATACATACATCCGTGTCGATGAAGTCATTGCTGTGAGGATTGATTGGTGGGTTTGCTGAAGCTTCTTGTGCCGAAACGCTTTCGTAAAAAAGAGCTCGTCATTCCCGTGGTGCGCATGCATGGCGCGATTATGGCCGGCGGCAACCAGTTCCGCCCCGCCCTCAATCTCGCTTCCTATGCGCCGCTTCTCGAAAAGGCCTTCGCCGTCAAGGATGCTCCGGCCGTCGCCATTTCGCTCAATTCGCCCGGTGGTTCGCCGGTGCAGGCGCGGATGATCTATAACCGTATCCGCCAGCTTGCCGAGGAAAAGGACAAGAAAGTCCTCATCTTCGTGGAGGACGTCGCAGCCTCGGGCGGCTATATGATCGCTCTTGCCGGCGACGAGATCATCGCCGACCCCACCTCAATCGTCGGTTCGATCGGCGTCGTCTCCGGCGGCTTCGGTTTTCCGGAAATGTTGAAGAAGATCGGTGTGGAGCGGCGCGTTTATACAGCCGGTGAGAACAAGGTCATTCTCGATCCCTTCCAGCCGGAAAAGGAAGGCGACATCGATTACCTGAAGTCGCTTCAGGTCGAAATCCACAATGTTTTCATTGATATGGTCAAGATGCGCCGCGGCTCCAAGCTAAAGGGCGACGAGGCGATCTTCTCCGGTCTGTTCTGGACCGGCATGCGTGGCCTCGACCTTGGCTTGATCGATGGGCTGGGTGACATGCGAGAGGTTCTGCACCGCCGTTATGGTGAAAAGGTCAAGCTCCAGCTCGTCAGCGGCGGGCGCACTTTGTTCGGTAAAAAAGTACCTGGTGTGAATGCTGCGTTTGGCCTCGACACCCCAAAGCTGGCGGCGGGCGCCGTCGCGGGTCTTGCGGAGGTAGCCGAAGAAAAGGCATTGTGGTCGCGTTTCGGTCTATGATGTCGCGGGAATAAAGCCTTATGGCGCAGCTTATTACAATCATTCTTCTGGTGGTGGGGGCCATCATCCTCTACCGCCGCTTCGTTCGCGATGCGGAAAAGCTCTCGGCAAAATCGAAACAGCGCGAGAAGGAACGCGAGACCGGAGCGATCGGCACGCTGATCAAGGATCCCGAGACGGGAGAGTACCGCGTGAAGCGTGAGGATGAGGCATAAGGCGCAGTCATCCCGGACAATCTCGTTTGCCAGTCCTGAAGGATTGGGGTTAACCCAAAAATCAGCTTTTCGGGACAGCCCTGAAATTCGCGGAGTATTTTCGTCCCGATTGTGCGATTAGTGATCCACAAATTTTAGGGTGATCTGCTTTGCTTCGGCCTAAGCCGGCTGAAGTCTCGCATTGCGCAGCCGGACGGGGTAGTTTTGCAAAAAGTTCATTCCATTCAGTTTTTGCGGGCGGTTGCCGCGCTTTCCGTCATGTTTTTTCACATTGTCGGGGCTCCTCTGACGATAGGCGCCGCCGGGGTGGATGTGTTTTTCGTAATATCGGGATTTGTGATGGGCATGGTCGGCGATAAGGCGACACCCACCAAATTCCTGCGTCATCGGCTTTTCCGTATCGTGCCGCTCTACTGGGCCGTTACATTGCTCATGTGCCTTGGCGCGCTGGCAGGCGTGTTTTCCACATTCACCTTTACCATGGACCATCTCTGGAAATCTTTGCTGTTCATCCCTTATGCGGATGCTTCGGGCCAGGTCACTCCTCTCGTGATGGTGGGCTGGACGTTGAATATGGAGATGTTCTTTTATCTCGTTTTTGCGTTGGGTCTTGCACTGCGCGCGCCCATTTCCGTGACGATCATTGTCCTGACGGGCATGGTCTGCCTGGGGCAACTGGCGGACTGGCAGTCTCCCTTCATGCAGATCTGGGCCTCGCCGCTGCTGCTGGAATTCCTCGCCGGTCTTGTCCTGTCGCAGATTGCCTTTGCGGGCGTGCGCAGCGGCGCTGCGGCCCTGGTGCTTTCTTTTGTCGGCTTCGCTTTCGCGGCCGGTATCGGTGAGCAATCCGGCCTTCTGCGCATCGCGAGCTGGGGCGTGCCAGCCTTTCTGCTGGTGGTGGGCTGTGTGTGGATCGAAAGAGCGGGTGGCTGGCCCATCGCGTGGCTGAAGCCCTTTGAAATCATCGGGGACGCCTCCTATGCGCTTTATCTCCTGCACGGGCTGGTTATTTCCGTGGTCTACAAGATCATAGCGCCGGGCCCTGCGGCGGGGATCGTGGTTGTTTTTGCGGCATTGGCTGTCTCGGTTGCAGCACATCTCCTGTTTGAAAAACCGGTGATCAGGCTTCTCAGGAAATTCGCAGACCGTGGCATCGGTGGTCAACGTGCCGAGGCCGTGGGCTGATCGCCGCTTCGCATAAAACCTTGACCCTCAGGCCACGCCGTGGCACCAGTCCGCATCCGAAGTAAGTCAATGCTTACTTGTCCTCCTAACGCCGCGATGACTGCAATGACCGATGTTCCCGACCATATGAACCCGAAGCGTTCCTTTCAGGCGCTGATCCTGACGCTGCATAATTACTGGGCCGACAAGGGCTGCGCGGTGCTGCAGCCTTACGATATGGAAGTGGGCGCGGGTACGTTCCATCCGGCCACGACGCTGCGCGCACTTGGGCCGAAGCCGTGGAAGGCCGCTTATGTGCAGCCCTCGCGCCGCCCGTCGGACGGCCGTTACGGGGAAAACCCCAACCGTCTGCAGCATTATTACCAGTATCAGGTCATCCTGAAGCCAAACCCTTCAAACCTGCAGGAACTCTATCTCGGTTCGCTGAAGGCAATCGGCCTCGACCCTCTGCTGCATGACGTGCGCTTCGTCGAAGACGACTGGGAAAGCCCGACGCTCGGTGCCTGGGGCCTTGGCTGGGAATGCTGGTGCGATGGCATGGAAGTGTCGCAGTTCACCTACTTCCAGCAGGTCTGCGGCATCGAATGCTCGCCGGTCGCGGGCGAACTGACCTATGGTCTGGAACGCCTCGCCATGTATGTCCAGGGCGTCGACAATGTCTACGACCTGAACTTCAACGGCCGCGAGGGCGAAGAGAAGATTTCCTATGGCGACGTCTTCCTGCAGGCCGAGCAGGAATATTCCCGCCACAACTTCGAATTCGCCGATACAGCCATGCTGCATCGCCATTTCATCGACGCCGAAAAGGAGTGCCAGGCGCTTCTCGCTGCCGGTGCGCCCGGGGACAACGATAATCAGCGCCTGCACAAATGCGTGTTCCCGGCCTATGACCAGTGCATCAAGGCCAGCCACGTCTTCAACCTTCTGGATGCGCGCGGCGTGATTTCGGTGACGGAACGTCAAAGCTATATCCTGCGCGTGCGCACGCTGGCAAAAGCCTGCGGCGAAGCTTTCCTGCTGACGGATGCGGGCGGGCTGAACTGGAATAGGGCCGCTTGATTTTTAGCGGTAAGCTCTTGTCTAACTTTGATGATTTGAAAGGCCGTTCTTGACGGCCTTTTATTTTGTGTGGATTCGTATGGCTGAATAGCGCAATGGGTTTAACCGTGAATAATATTAGAAATTTCTGTTTTCTATATGTGCTTACACTCGGATGCGTTCTCGGTAATGGCGCGGCTGCGGAAACGACAGACTGGATGAGCGGCAACGATGCCTTTGCCCGCGCCGACAAGCTGCGTTCTTTCGGAATGATCGTCACCCGCATGGAGTGCAAGGATAGCGGCCAGCGCTCTCTCGATGTGGGCAGCGCGCTCGTCCGCATGCACTACACGCGCAATACGAAAATGCTCGACTGGGTCATAGACGGCTGGAATCATCTGGAGGGAAACAAGGAATATTGGGCTGAGCGAGGCTACAGGCTTGCCTCCTATACTCTTTTTGTCCGTAAGGTATCCGGCCTGAAATTATATTGTACCGTCTTTTATAAATAACGGGCGCTGCTTCCTGCAGCGGGTCCGTTCCGCCAAAAGCGGACAGAATGAGCGAAGCCCCATGACTTTGCGGTAATGAGCGGTTATCGTGCGCGCAACGAAGCTGGGAATCGCAATTCATGTTCATCACGCTGGCAATCATCGCGGCAATCGCGCTTTATGTTGTCTTCATCTATAACGGTCTCGTCAAGGCGCGGCAGATGAAGGAAGAGGCGTGGTCGGGCATCGACGTGCAGCTGAAGCGCCGCGCCGATCTCATCCCCAACCTCATCGAGACCGTGAAGGGTTACGCGGCCCATGAAAAGAGCACCTTCGAGGAGGTGATCAACCTGCGCAACCGGGCGCAGGCCGTACCGGCGGGAGACGTTGAAGGCCGCGCCCAGGCGGAAGGGCTGCTGTCGCAGGCGCTCGGCAAGCTTTTTGCACTTGCCGAAGCCTATCCCGACCTCAAGGCCAACACCAACTTTCTGGAATTGCAGCGCTCGCTCGAAACCATCGAAAGCGAACTCCAGATGTCGCGCCGTTATTACAATGGCGCTGCCCGCGATCTTAACGTCAAGGTGGAGAGCTTCCCGTCCAATCTCGTGGCGGGGCAGTTCGGTTTTGCCAAGGCGCCCTATTTCGAGATCGACAACCCGGCCGACCGCGCCGTGCCGACGGTGAAGTTCTAAGCACCGGCTCACAAATTCCCGCCGATATTCCGATAGCCCGGCTTTGCGCCGCATTCTTTGACAAGACGACGATCATGATCGAACTGACCATCACCCCGCCCGGCCACCCGCTTTCCGGCAAGGTGGAGCCGCCCGGTTCCAAATCCATTACCAACCGTGCACTTCTGCTGGCCGGGCTCGCCAAGGGCAAAAGCCGTCTCACGGGCGCGCTGAAAAGCGACGATACGCTTTACATGGCAGAAGCGCTGCGTGAGATGGGTGTCAAGGCAACCGAGCCTGACGCGACCACCTTCGTGGTGGAGAGTTCAGGTGGGTTGCATCAGCCGGAAAAGCCGCTTTTCCTCGGCAATGCCGGCACAGCTACCCGCTTTCTCACCGCCGCTGCCGCCCTTGTGGATGGCGCCGTCATCATCGATGGCGACGAGCATATGCGCAAACGCCCGATCATGCCGCTGGTGGAAGCCCTGCGCTCCCTCGGCGTTGAGGCGGAGGCGCCGACCGGCTGCCCGCCCGTCACCGTCTGCGGTAAGGGTACTGGCTTCCCGAAGGGCAGCGTCACGATCGACGCCAACCTTTCCAGCCAGTATGTGTCCGCACTTCTGATGGCCGCCGCCTGCGGCGACAAGCCTGTCGATATCATCCTCAAAGGTGAGGAAATCGGCGCGAAGGGCTATATCGATCTCACCACATCGGCCATGGAAGCCTTCGGCGCAAAGGTGGAGCGGGTCAGCAACGCCATCTGGCGCGTGCATCCGACCGGCTACACGGCGACCGATTTCCATATCGAGCCGGATGCCTCGGCCGCCACCTATCTCTGGGGCGCTGAGCTTTTGACCGGCGGCGCCATCGATATCGGTACGCCGGCCGACAAGTTCACCCAGCCGGATGCCAAGGCCCATGAGGTCATGGCGCAATTTCCGCATCTGCCCGCCGAAATCGACGGTTCGCAGATGCAGGATGCCATTCCCACCATTGCCGTTCTCGCCGCCTTTAACGAAACGCCGGTGCGTTTCGTCGGCATCGCCAATCTGCGCGTCAAGGAGTGCGACCGAATCCGCGCCGTCTCACTCGGCCTCAACGAAATCCGCGATGGTCTGGCGCATGAGGAAGGCGACGACTTGATCGTGCATTCCGATCCTTCGCTTGCGGGCCAGACGGTGAATGCCTCCATCGACACTTTCGCCGACCACCGTATCGCCATGAGCTTTGCGCTGGCGGCGCTGAAGATCGGCGGCATTGCCATCCAGAATCCGGCCTGCGTGGGCAAGACCTATCCCGGTTACTGGAAGGCGCTCGCCTCGCTGGGAGTCGAATACTCGGAAAAGGAAACCGCTGCCGAGCCGCAGCATTAGAAGAACGGTATTGGTTTTCCGTCATTCCGGCCCTGAGCCGGAATCCAGTGCGATCAAGTCCTTGATCGCGAAAGACTCTTCAAGCCGCGCAGACGCGCGGCTGCTGGATACCGGGTCTAGCCCGGTATGACGGCAATGACTGTATTCTGAAACCGGAAACGCTCCATTCCCTTAAGGAGAAATCACCCGTGAAGACCATCGCCGCAAGACTTCTCGCGCTGTTCGTCTTCCTGGGCGCGGCCTTCCCGGCTTTCGCGGAAGAGTTCATCCGTTCGTATCATTCCGTCATCGAGGTTGCGCAAGAGGGAAAGCTGACGGTGACGGAAACCATCACCGCCCGCGCCGAAGGCCAGAACATCAAGCGCGGTATCTTCCGCGATTTCCCGCTTTACGCGCTGGATGCGAATAACCGCCGCACCAAGGTGGATTTCAACGTCGTTTCGGTGGAGCGCGACGGTGCGCCCGAGAACTGGCGCACCGAAACCATCGATGGCGGTATCCGCATCTATACCGGCAGCGCCGACCGTTTTCTGCCGACCGGCGAACATATCTTCCAGATCACCTACACCACCGCCCGGCAGATCCGTTATTTCAGCGATTATGACGAGCTGACCTGGAACGTCACCGGCAATGGCTGGCAATTCCCCATGGGCGAGATTTCCGCTACCATCACGTTGCCTGATGGTGTCAAGGCGACGGATACCGCCGTCTTCACCGGTCCGCTTGGCGCAAAAGGCAAGGACGCCCGCATCCTCAGTGAGGGCAACGAGGTTTTCTTCGCCTCCACTCGCCCCTTTTCGGTGGGCGAGGGCATGACGGTTGCGGTGAAACTGCCCAAGGGGGCTATATCGGCTCCTGACACCACGCAGGAGGCGGGGTGGTGGCTGCGGGACAATCTCGCCATCCTCCTTTCGGGCGGCGGTCTCTTCGTCGTGCTCCTCTATTATCTGCGAGCCTGGTTCGCCGTGGGCCGCGATCCGGCAAAAGGCGTCGTCGTGCCGCGCTGGGACGCGCCGGATGGACTTTCCCCGGCGCTGGTCAATTACGTCGATAACCGCGGTTTTTCCGGCGCAGGATGGACGGCGCTTTCCGCTTCGGCACTTGATCTGGCCGTAAAAGGTTATGTGGTTCTGGAGGACCTGAAGAACGCCATCGTCATCCGCCGCACGCAAAAGGCGACGGCCGACAACCTGCCGACGGGACAGAAGACGCTGCTTTCCTCCATCGGTGGGCCGGGGGAGACGCTAACCATCGACAAGGCCCATGGGGCGGAGGTCGAGAAGGTCGGCAAACAGTTTCGCGCAGCGATAGAGAAAGAACATCGCGGCAAGTATTACCGCAGCAATGCCGGCTACACCGTCTTCGGTATCTTCCTCAGCCTCGCCCTCATCGTTGCGACGCTGGTCTTCGGCGATCTGGATGAGAGCGCCATCGCCGCTGTGCTGGTCTTTGGCTTTTTTGCTTTCTTTTTCAGCATCCTTTCGATTGGCATCGGCCGGCAGTTTTCGCGCGGCGCGCCGCTGCGCAAGCGGATCGGGGGCATCGTCATGCTCGCCTTTGCCGGTTTCGTGGCCTTTTCGGCCATTGGCGGCATCGCCACGCAAATCCTGCTTGACGTTACACATGACACCAAGTCACTGGCGCTCGCTGCCATCGGCGGAATCGTGCTCACCAATGCGCTGTTCCTGTTTCTGATGGGCGCGCCGACGCCGCTCGGTCGCAAGCTGATGGATGGCATCGAAGGCCTGCGGACCTATCTGACGCTGGCCGAAAAGGACCGGATGAACATGGCGGGCGCGCCGGCCATGTCGCCGCAACATTTCGAAACGCTGCTGCCCTATGCCGTGGCGCTTGGCGTCGAAAAGCCCTGGAGCCGTACGTTCGAGACCTGGCTCGCGACCGCCGCCGCCGGTGCCGCCGCGGCAAGTTATGCGCCCGGCTGGTACCTGGGCAGCAATTACGGCAGCTTTGGCGACAGGATCGGCGGGTTCTCAACCTCTATGGCAAGCACAATCGCCTCCACCATTCCGCAGCCTGTCAGCTCTTCCGGCTCCAGCTTCTCAGGCGGGGGCGGGGGCGGTTTTTCCGGCTCTGGCGGCGGCGGTGGCGGTGGCGGCGGCTGGTGATGCCTGCCGCGGTAATTTAACCGATAGCTGGTGACTTTTGCCGCTGGTCTTGCTAAGTCCGCGACACTCTTTTGCAACAGATTAAAGTCCTTATCCCATGCCCGATCTTCTGCTTGAACTTCGCTCCGAGGAAATCCCTGCCCGCATGCAGCGCAAGGCGGCGGGCGATCTGAAGAAACTCGTCACCGATGCGTTGGTGGAGAGAGGGCTGACCTATGAAGGTGCGCGCGAATATTGGACACCGCGTCGCCTGACGCTGGATATTCGTGGCCTCAACGCCCGCTCGGCCGATGTGCGTGAGGAAAAGAAGGGTCCGCGCACCGATGCCAATGAAAAGGCCATCGAAGGCTTTCTGCGTGGCGCAGGCCTCAACGATATCTCGGAAGCGCAGGTTGTTTCCGATCCGAAGAAGGGTGATTTCTACATCGCCATCATCAACAAGCCGGGCCGTCCGGCGGAAGAGATCATCGCCGAGGTGATGCCCGGCATCATCCGCTCTTTCCCCTGGCCGAAATCCATGCGCTCCGGCCCCGCTTCGATGCCGAAAGGCTCCAGCTATGCCGGTATCGAAGGCAAAGGTTCGGAAAGCCTGCGTTGGGTGCGGCCGCTGCAGTCCATTGTCTGCCTGTTCGGCCCCGAACACGATGAAACGCAGGTCATCCCGTTTGCCATCGATGGTATCGTTGCCGGCAACGTCACCTATGGCCATCGTTTCCATGCGCCGGGTCCGATCACCGTGCGCCGTTTCGAGGATTATGTCTCAAGCCTCGAAAAGGCGAAGGTCATTCTCGATGCCGAGCGCCGCAAGGACATCATCCTGCACGACGCCAAGGACCTCGCTTTCGCCAACGGCCTCGACCTTGTGGAAGACGAAGGCCTGCTGGAAGAAGTTTCCGGCCTGGTCGAATGGCCGCAGGTGCTGATGGGCACTTTCGAAGAGGACTATCTGCAAATCCCCGCAGAAATCATCCGCCTCACCATCAAGACCAACCAGAAGTGTTTCGTCACCCGCAACCAGGGTGCGGAAGAGGGCCTTTCCAACCGCTTCATCCTTGTCTCGAACATCGAAGCGAGTGATGGCGGCAAGGAAATCATCCACGGCAATGGCAAGGTCGTGCGCGCGCGCCTGTCGGATGCCCGCCATTTCTGGACCCGTGACCAGGGTGATCTGCCCGATCTTGAGACGTTGAAGGACTCGGCTGCAAAATTCAGCCTCGATCTTAAAAAGCCCCTCGACCAGCGCATGGCGAAGCTCGATGCGCTCAACGTCACCTTTCACGCCAAGCTCGGCACGCAGGGCGAGCGCGTATCCCGCATCCGCGAACTGGCGAAGACTTTGGCCCCGATCGTCGGCGCCGATGCCGCGCTGGTGGACCGCGCCGTTGTGCTGGCCAAGGCCGACCTGCGCACCGAAGCCGTCGGCGAATTCCCCGAGCTTCAGGGCCTGATGGGCCGCAAATATGCGGCGCTTCAGGGCGAAAACGAAAGCGTTGCGGCCGCCATCGAAGATCACTACAAGCCGCAGGGTCCTTCCGACCGCCTGCCGGCTGACAAGGTGGCGATCACGGTCGCTCTCGCTGACAAGCTCGACACTCTCGTCGGTTTCTGGGCCATCGATGAAAAGCCGACCGGTTCGAAGGACCCCTTCGCGCTGCGCCGTGCGGCGCTGGGTGTGGTGCGTATTCTGCTCGAGAAGAACGTCCGCCTGCCTTTGCTGAGTGTTGCCAAGGACCCGGACCTTCTCTCCTTCTTCCACGACCGCCTGAAGGTCTATCTCCGCGATCTCGGCGCGCGTTACGATCTGATCGACGCCGTCCTGACGCCGGAATCCGACGACCTGCTGATGATCGCCCGCCGTGTCGAAGCGCTCACCGCCTTCATCACCGGTGAGGATGGCCGTAACCTTCTGGCAGGCGCCAAGCGCGCCACCCAGCTTCTGGCCGCGGAGGAGAAGAAGGGGACTGTGGTGGCGGATGGCGTTTCGGAAGAGTTGTTGAAGCTCGATGCCGAAAAGGCGCTTTATGCGGCGATCAAGACCGCGTCTGCCGATGCCGCGAAGGCTGTTGCCGGCGAAGATTTCCGCTCTGCCATGCAGGCGCTTTCGACACTTCGCGCGCCCGTCGATAAATTCTTCGAAGATGTGCTCGTCAACGACGAGGACGCGGCCATCCGCGCAAACCGTCTGGCGTTGCTGAAGGCCATTCGCGAGGCAACTGGCACGGTTGCGGATTTCTCGAAGATAACGGGCTGATAGGGTTGGGGTAGCCGTACATGTCAGTGTGCGCGGTTCACCCCCCTCTGTCCTGCCGGACATCTCCCCCTCAAGGGGGGAGATCGACCTGTGGCGAGCTCTCAACCACATTGAACGTTTCGGGAAGAGGGGGAGCATGCCTCTCGCCGATCTCCCCCCTTGAGGGGGAGATGCCCGGCAGGGCAGAGGGGTTAAGCCACAGCCTCAACTCCCGCAGGATAACTTCCCATTGACCCACCCCACCTCCAAAATCCTCATCAGCGCCTGCCTCCTCGGCCAACCTGTCCGTTACGACGGCAGAGGCAAGCCCTTCTTCCACCCGGCGATCGACCGCTGGCGCAGCGAAGGCAGGCTGGTGGCGATCTGTCCGGAGATGGCGGGCGGTATGCCCGTGCCGCGCCCGCCGGCGGAAATCGAAGATCGTGCCTCCGGTTTCGATGTGCTGGAGGGCCGCGCCCGCGTGCTAGAGGTGACCGGCGGCGATGTCACGGCGCAATTCATTGCCGGCGCAGAAAGGGCGCTGGCCTTTGCGAGGGCCAATGCCTGCACATACGCGCTTCTGATCGACGGCAGCCCGTCCTGTGGATCGGTTGCGATCTATGACGGTTCGTTTTCTGGCGTCAAACATGCGGGCAATGGGGTGACGGCGGCGCTGCTCGAAAAAGCCGGTATTGCCGTTTTTTCACCTGCCGATATCGACCGGCTGGATGTGCTGACCCGTTAAAAGAAAAGCGCCGGAGTTCCCCGGCGCCTTTGTTCATCGATAGTCTTGCGGCGTATCACCCCGCCATGCGCAGCTCATGCGCCATGGCATGAAGCTGGTGACCGGACGACACGCGGAAGCCGCGGATGAGGTTCAGCAGTTCCTCGGTGTCCACGGCAAGCGCTTCCGCCGAAGCCGTGGTTTCTTCCGCCATGGCCGCATTGTGCTGGGTGGCGACGTCGAGCTGGTTGAGCGATGAGGAGATCGAGCGCAGCGTCGTATCCTGCTCGGCTGCCGAATGGGCGATCTTGCTGACGATCTCGTTAGCGGATTTGATCTGGTCCGAGATACGCTTCAGTGCATCGCCGGCCTCGCCCACAAGCCGCACGCCATTTTCCACCTGGGCGGAAGAGCGGGCGATCTGGTCCTTGATCTCTTTGGCGGCAGCCGCGGATTTCTGTGCGAGTTCGCGCACTTCCTGCGCTACCACGGCAAAGCCCTTGCCAGCCTCACCCGCGCGAGCAGCTTCGACGCCGGCATTCAGTGCCAGAAGGTTGGTCTGGAAGGCGATATCGTCGATCACGCCGATGATGTTGGAAATCTGGTCGGAAGACTGCTCGATGCCGCTCATCGCCATGATCGCTTCTTCCACCACACGGTCGCTGCGCATGGCTTCCGAGCTGACGGTGGTGACACGCTTGGCGGCGTCAGCTGCCCCTTCCGCCGTCTGGCGCACCGCAACGGTCAGTTCGTCAAGTGCTGCGGAGGTCTCTTCCAGATTGGCAGCCTGCCGTTCGGTACGCTGCGATAGCTCGTTGGAGGCCTTGCGGATTTCTTCCTTTGAGCCGCCAATGTCGATGCTCTTGGAATTTACCTTGGCCATGGCGGCATCGAGATGGGTCAGGGCCTCGTTGAAATTGTCGCGCAGCGTTGCGTAACGGTTGCCGAGGTCGCCGCAGCGCACGGTCAGATCGCCGCCGGCCAGCTTTTCCAGCGCCTCGCCGATGGTGGCGACCACACGCGCCTGCAATTCTGCTTCGTCGCGCTGCATGTCGAGGTTGTTCTGGCGCTCGGCATTGAGCTGTTGCTGCTGTTCTTCCTCACGGCGCTGCATGGCATGGCGCTCGCGTACCTTGTCCTGAAGCGAGGCAGTAGCCTTCGCCATCATGCCCACTTCGTTGGTGAGGCCAGTATGGGGAATGGCGAGCGAGACGTTTTCATTGGCGACTTCGCCAAGCGCGCGGTGAATATCGCCGAGGGGCTTCGAGATACCACGGATGACATAGAAAGCGGCTGCAAGCGCCAGCACGAAGATCAACGCGCCGATGGATAGCGCCTTCATCACCTCGCCGCGCACCTGTGCGTTCAGATCATCGATGTAAACGCCGGTCACGACCACCACCTGCCAGGGTTCGAAGGCAAGTGCATAGGAGCTCTTGGCGTAGTCATTGCCTTCCATGCCGGGCTTCGGGCCGTAGAAATCCGTCTGGCCGCCGCCATTGCGACCAAGCCGCACCAGCTCGTCACGATAAGCGAAACCCTTGCTGTCAGGCTTGCCCTTGAAGTTCTCGCCGACGCGCTTGGCATCGGGATGGAACTTCATCGTCACATCGTAATCATAACCGAAGAGGTAGCCATCCGGGGTGAAGCGTATGGCGCTGACGGTCGCATAAGCCTGCTTCATGGCCTCGTCGCGCGAAAGGGTGCCGGCCTTTTCCTTGTCGTGGAAGGATTGCAGGATGGAGATGGCCGACTGCACCTGAGTCCGCAGCATTCCGTAGCGTTCCTCATAGATCGCGTCGGTGGCGGACTTGAGCTGGTAGAAGGTTGCCACGGCGAAGGCGGCCATCAGGGCCACTACGAGAACGATCAACTGACGGGAAATGGAAAGGTTCTTCATGGGCGCTCACAAGCGTTTGGCCTCGCGCGCCTCGCTTTGCCGCGCGCTGCCGGTGTTTCGGAAAAGGGAGAAGCGCATGATGCGCCGGGAAAGGCCCGAAGAGCGGTATCCGCCCAAGGCCTTATGCTGTGCTGCATTGCACCATGAGATGACTTAGCAGCCAAAAATTTGAAGATATATTTAATTAGTGGAAGCTTTATCACGCCAGCCGGCGGAATAACCCCTGGAGGATTTTTAATTCCCCAAATGGTTGCTGACGGCCTTTAAAAATACAGCGCGGACGCGATTGTTTGACATTTGTCATCCAATCCGCAGGTCAGTTGCCGCGCAATTGGAAGTCCGGGAAGTTGCTCGGAGCGGGCAAGGCAGACGCGCGTGAGGAGGCCGCCGCATCGGTACTCGAAATTTCCCTCGTAGCCGCAGTGGTGGTCGTCATGTCTATGCCGGCGGGCGTCGCAGCGGTTTCCTGCGTGTGCGCCGTTGGCTCCACGTCGTCATAGGTGGCGATTGCGGTGCCAGACGCTTCCTTCGGCATCCATGCCGGATTGGTGCTGACAAAAGTCACGGGCGCGCCGCCGAGCCATGCTTCCGTGCGCACCAGCGTCTGCTTGCCATCCACTTCCCGCATTTCCGTGTGCTGGGTCCCGGGTTTTATGGAGGGAATACTGTAAACCTGCGCCGCGGTTTTCTCCTTGACCTGCTGGCAACCCGTGCAGTCGCGACGGATGAAGCTGCCATTGGTGGTATGAACACCGTTGATATATTCGATGGAAGACGCCATGGCAGACCCGCCGGTCAGCACGACAATCGCTGTCAGAAGAAGACGCCGCATCGAAAAAGCCCCCAAATAACGGCGCCGCCTCGTGATACGGGCAAAGTGCGCCATTCCATGTTCGGGCAAGTATTACCGGCGTTTCGTTTCCATCGGGTCAGCAAACTTGGTAAAAATTGAACGAAATATTCGTTGACGGCCCGTTTGATCTAAAAATCAGGCCTTTTCGCGCGCCACAGCCTGCCAGCCGATATCGCGCCGGCAAAAGCCGTTTTCCCACTCCACCCTGTCCGCCAGCGCATAGGCGTGGGCCTGCGCCTCCGTCACGGTCTTTCCAAGGGCAGTAACGTTCAGCACGCGGCCACCCGTAGCCACCAGCCTGTCGTCCTTCAACGCAGTCCCGGCATGGAACACCTTCGCTTCTTCGCTCGCTTCAGGAATATGCGCGATCGTCGTGTTCTTGTCGTATGCGCCGGGGTAACCCTTGGAAGCCAGGACGACGGTCAGCGCAGCCTCGTCGCGCCATTCCGCGTCAACCCTGTCCAGTGTGCCAGTGGCCGTGGCGTAGAGGATGGGCAGCAGATCACTTTTCAGGCGCATCATCAGCACCTGGCATTCTGGATCGCCGAAGCGCACGTTGTATTCAATGAGTTCCGGGCCCTTGGCGGTAATCATCAGTCCAGCAAAGAACACGCCGGAGAAGGGATTACCATCTTTCGCCATGCCCGAGATCGTCGGCTCGATGATTTCTTTCATGGTGCGCTCCACCATGGTCGCGGTCATTACGGGGGCGGGCGAATAGGCACCCATGCCGCCCGTATTCGGACCGGTATCACCATCACCGACGCGCTTGTGATCCTGCGCGGTTGCGAGCGCCAGCGCGGTCTTGCCGTCGGAAAGGCAGAAGAAGCTCGCTTCCTCGCCATCGAGGAAGGCCTCCACCACCACTTCGGCGCCGGCCGCGCCGAAAGCGCCGTCGAAGCAGTCGTCAATCGCGGCAAGCGCTTCCGCTTCCGTCATGGCCACGGTCACGCCCTTGCCGGCGGCAAGCCCGTCGGCCTTGATGACGATGGGCGCACCCTGTGCGCGGACGTAGTCCTTGGCCGGCTCTGCGGATTTGAAACGCTGGTAAGCGCCGGTCGGAATATCGTAGCGCGCGCAGAGATCCTTCGTGAAACCCTTGGAACCCTCCAGCTGCGCTGCCGCTTTCGATGGCCCGAAAGTGGCGATGCCGGCGGCACGCAGGTCATCCGCCAGACCGGCGACCAGCGGTGCTTCCGGGCCGATGACGACGAAGTCGATTGCCTTTTCTTTCGCAAAGGCGATGACGGCAGCATGATCTTCCACGTTCAGCTCCACGAGCGTCGCATGGTCGGCGATACCGGGATTGCCGGGGGCGGCGTAGAGCGCATCAAGCAGGGGAGACTGGGCGATTTTCCACGCCAGCGCATGTTCGCGTCCGCCGGAACCGATCAACAGAACTTTCATGGTCAATACCCCTGCAAAATTCGCCAGTAACCTTGTGTCAGGGGCGTTAAGGGCAGGGGGGCGAAAGGTCAAGACGAATATGTGGCGATTGCCTCGCGTTCAGCCTGCGAACAGAGGCTGCAAATCCCTCCTCCGTCATGCCGGACTTGATCCGGCATCCAGCCACGGCGCGTCTGCGCCGTGAAAGAGTCTTAAGCGATCAAGGACTTGATCGCACTGGACCCCGGATCAAGTCCGGGGTGACGGTGTGCGGATGGTGCCGTTCTGCATCAGAAATCGCTTTTCGAGACGCCGCGGTCACTACGATGAATTGCCTGTCTTTCCCCTGAAGTCAGCCTTTCCTGTGGAATCGTTGTCGCCTCTTGTTGTCACGCCACAATCAGACATTATGGTCGCCGCTCCAGATATGACAGCAGAGACCCATATGACCGCAGACAACGCCCGCCTCGCCACGCTCATCGCCTCCGAAATCAACGCCCGCCCCGATCAGGTAAAGGCGGCGGTGACCCTGCTGGACGAGGGCGCGACCGTTCCCTTCATCGCCAGATACCGCAAGGAAGTGACGGGAGGGCTTGACGATACCCAGCTGCGCACGCTTTCCGAACGCCTTGTCTATCTGCGCGAACTCAATGCCCGTCGCTCTTCCATCGTCGATTCCATCAGCGGGCAGGGAAAGATGACCGATGAGCTGATGGTCAAGATCATGCAGGCGGGCACCAAGGCTGAGCTGGAAGACCTCTACCTGCCCTATAAGCCGAAGCGTCGTACCCGCGCCGAAATCGCCCGCGAAAGGGGTCTTGGCCCGCTTGCCGAAGCCATATGGGAAAACCGCGCCGCCGATCCGGCGAAACTGGCGGAGGCCTATGTGCAGGGAGAGGTGGCCGATGTGAAGGCGGCGCTCGAGGGCGCGCGAGACATCGTGGCTGAAACCATGACGGAAAATGCCGATCTGCTTGGCCGCCTGCGCGATTACATGCGCCAGAACGCCACCTTCCGCGCCAAGGTGGTGGATGGCAAACAGGCGGCCGGCGAGAAGTTTTCCGATTATTTCGACCATTCCGAACGCTGGGCGGCGGTGCCGGGCCACCGGGCGCTCGCCATGCTGCGCGGCTGGAACGAGGAAATTCTGACATTGACGATCGATGTCGATGCAGACGATCCCGCACCGGTGAAGCCGGCGCAGCGCACCATCGCCGCCGCCTTCGATATCCGCAATGCTGGCCCCGCCGATCAATGGCTGATGGAGGTCGCCGGCTGGACCTGGCGCGTGAAACTCTCCATGTCGCTGTCGCTCGACCTGATGCGCGAGTTGCGTGAGCGGGCGGAAGAAGAGGCGATCAACGTCTTCGCACGGAACCTCAAGGATCTCCTGCTGGCCGCTCCCGCCGGATCGCGCGCCACCATGGGTCTCGATCCGGGCATCCGCACCGGCGTCAAGGTGGCCGTGGTCGATGGCACCGGCAAGCTGCTGGACACCTCGACGGTTTACCCCTTCCAGCCGAAGAACGACGTGCGCGGCGCGCAGGCGGAACTCGCCTTGCTCATTCGCAAGCACAATGTCGAGCTGATCGCCATCGGCAATGGCACCGGCAGCCGCGAGACGGAAAAGCTGGTGGCCGATCTTCTGGCCCAGCTGCCGGCTTCCGCTTCAGGTACAAAGCCCACCAAGGTAATCGTGTCGGAGGCGGGCGCATCCGTCTATTCCGCTTCGGAGCGGGCGGCGGCCGAATTCCCCAATCTCGACGTTTCGCTACGTGGAGCAGTCTCCATCGCCCGCCGCCTTCAGGACCCGCTGGCGGAACTGGTGAAGATCGAGCCGAAATCCATCGGTGTCGGGCAATACCAGCACGATGTCGATCAGGGCCGCCTCAGCCGCTCGCTCGATGCCGTGGTGGAAGATGCCGTGAATGCCGTCGGCGTGGACCTCAACACGGCCTCGTCGCCGCTTCTGGCGCGCGTTTCCGGTCTCGGTGCCTCGATTGCCGATGCCATCGTTGCCCATCGCGATCAGACCGGTCCATTCGCGAGCCGCAAGGAATTGCTCAAAGTGCCGCGCCTCGGCCAGCGCACCTTCGAACAATGCGCGGGCTTCCTGCGCATTCCAAACGGCAAGGAGCCGCTGGATGCTTCGTCCGTTCACCCGGAAGCCTATGGCGTGGCGAAGAAGATCGTCGCCGCCTGCGGCCGCGATCTGCGCTCGCTGATGGGCGATAGCGCCACCTTGAAGTCGCTTGACCCTAAGAAGTTCATAGATGAGCAATTCGGCCTGCCGACCGTCAAGGACATCATCGCCGAACTGGAAAAGCCCGGCCGTGACCCGCGCCCGAGCTTCAAGACCGCGACCTTTGCCGAGGGTGTGGACGAGATCACCGATCTGAAACCCGGCATGTTGCTGGAAGGCACCGTTACCAATGTGGCTGCCTTCGGCGCCTTCGTGGATATCGGCGTGCATCAGGACGGGCTGGTGCATGTCTCGCAGCTCGCCGACCGTTTCGTCAAAGACCCGCATGAGGTCGTCAAGGCGGGTGATGTCGTCAAGGTGCGAGTCGTTGAAGTGGATGTGAAGCGCAAGCGCATCGGGCTGACCATGCGTAAGGATGGTGGTGAGGCTGCGCCGCAGCCGATGCGGGAGAGGGGCAATACGAACGCCATGCGCCACGCGACAGCCAAGCCCAAAGATCGCAACGAGGGGTCGCAATCCGGTGGTGCACTGGCAGCTGCCCTGGCTGAAGCCATGAAGCGGCGCTGACCTGCGGTTGAAATGATTTTTCTGAGTAAAGCCCTGCCATACACCTCGGCAGGGCTTTTTGCTTGATGAAATCGTTCAATTTTTTTGAAATAAGACTATCTTGCAACTTATGCCGAAAGGAATACGGTCAGCAAAATTGATAAGTGAGACTTAGCAATTGGGGGTGCCATGGCGTCGTCTCTGCATGTTCTTCTCGAAAAGATAATCAAGAACGGTGATCTGACCGTCAACAGCCCCGGCGGCAGCCGCGCATTCGGCAATGGTGCCGGAAAGAAGGTGGTTCTCAACTTCACCGACGAAGCCGCCATGCAGGAGATTGCCGCCGATCCGGCGCTCAAGCTTGCTGAAATGTACATGGAAGGCCGCGTGAAGGTCGCGGAAGGCGACATTTATGATTTTCTGGCGCTGGTCAAAAGCAATACGCTGAGCGAAGCCCTGTCCTTCGGCATGATCTGGCGTGGCATGGCTCGCATCATCGCCGCCCGCATCAAGATGCATCTGCCGGTCAATCACAACAAGAGCAACGTCGCCCACCATTATGATCTGAGCGCAAAGCTGTTTGACCTCTTTCTCGATGAGGACTGGCAATATTCCTGCGCCTATTTCAATCCGCCCGGCATCAGCCTTCATGAGGCGCAGGTCGCGAAAAAGCGGCACATCGCCGCCAAGCTGATGACCGAGCCGGGCCAGAGTGTTCTGGAAATCGGCTCCGGCTGGGGCGGCATGGCCATGTATATCGCCGAGAGCGCCGGAGCCGATGTCACCGGCATCACGCTTAGCGAGGAACAGCTGCGCGTTTCCCGTGACCGAGCCGCAAAACGCGGTCTTGCCGGCAATGTCCGCTTCGAGTTGCAGGATTACCGTTATCTGCCTGCCTCGAAAAAATACGACCGCATCGTCTCCGTCGGCATGTTCGAACATGTCGGGCCGACCCATTATCGCGACTATTTCGAGAAGGTGGCGGAGGTGCTTGATGACAAGGGCGTGATGGTGCTGCATTCCATCGGTCAGCCCTATCCGGCACTGGCGACCAACCCCTTCATCGAAAAATATATTTTTCCCGGCGGCTATATCCCATCGCTCGCGGAAGTGTTGCCGGCCCTCGAGAAGTCGCGGCTGCTGGTAAAGGATATCGAAATTCTGCCCATGCATTATGCCCATACGCTTCGCCACTGGCGGGAACGTTTCGTGGCACGCAGGGCAGAAGCGATCGCGCTTTACGATGAGCGCTTCTTCCGCATGTGGGAGTTTTATCTGGCGGGGTCGGAAATGGCCTTCACCCATGAAAACTTCCACATCTTCCAGATCCAGATCGCCAAGGACCGCGATGCCGTGCCGCATAATCGCGACTACATTGCGCAGAACGAGGCAAAGCTGCTGGAGTTTGAGAAGACCCGGGCGCCGCTGGAGAAAGTGACATTCTGACGACGGTGTGGGCGACGAGTGACCGAATTGCGGAGAGTATTGACAAGCGTCTCCGCAATCTCGGTGTCATCCTCGGGCTTGTTCCGAGGATCTATCCACGATGCGTAAAGTCCTTTGGTCGCAGATGCTCGGGACAGGCCCGAGCATGACGAACGAGAAGTTTGGCGCCGTGCCGTGAGCCTCGCAGTGGTGTCTGCGTCTTAACGCACTGGTTAATCGAATGGAAAGACAATCCCTCTAATTCTACGGACACCTGTCTGTATTGCGTTTCTGGGGTTCTTTCATGTTCAAGCCATCAGCGGCCGTTGCCGCCTGTGTCGTATCGCTTTTTGTCGTGGGCAATGCCCATGCAGATGGCTGGTTTTCCGGCGACTGGTATCTGAAACTCGGCGGCGCGGGTTTCACCGCGCCGAAATATCAGGGCGATAACAAGAATGAATTCGGCTTTTCGCCCATCATTTCCCTCGGCCGTCAGGGGCAGGGCGCCCGTTTCACCTCCCGGAACGACAGCGCCTCGATCTCGCTTCTGGATAACGGCCCGATCAGCATGGGTCTTGCCGGCCGCCTGATTTCTCCACGTGATGAGGGTGATTCTGCCGATCTGAAGGGCATGACGCGTATCAAGCGCGGCGGCGAGCTTGGTGGTTTTGCCGAGGCTTATCCGACCGACTGGCTGCGCGTTCGCGGCGAAGTTCGTCAGGGCATCCGCAGCCACAGCGGCGTGGTCGGAGATGTCGCTGTCGATGCCTTCACCGATATCGCCCCCGGCATCCAGATTTCGGCCGGCCCGCGCGCCACGTGGGTGAGCAGCAAATACAATGAACGTTATTACGGTGTGAGTGCGGCACAGACGGCCGCCGGCGCGCCATCGCCCTATAGCCCGGGCGGCGGCCTGCATTCGGCCGGTATCGGCGCCGCCATCACCTGGAAAGTCACCGAAAATGCTGAAGTCGGCTCCTTTGCGGAATATCGCCGCCTGACCGGCGATGCCGCGGACAGTTCGCTCGTGCGCGAGCGCGGTTCGAAGAACCAGTTCATCATCGGGGTTCAGGCGAGCTACAAATTCAATTTCTCCCTGCCCTGACACGAGTGGAGATATGCTCCTGAAAAGCCCCGCCGCGAACAGCTGCGGGGCTTTTCTGCGTGTACGGTCGGCTGCTGAAATCCATTCCGATTTTGCGGCTGATGCTGTAGAACCATCCCATGGTTCACCACAGCGATTTGTCAGACCGCGTCTCCGACGCGCCATCCAATAACTGGGTCTATCGGATTTTGCCGAGGCCCCTCTGGCCCTATGCGCAGCTGGCCCGGTGGGATCGACCCATCGGCTGGCAATTGCTGATGTGGCCATGCTTCTGGTCCGCAGCCCTCGCGGCCAACGCGGCGGTGTCGACCGGCGGCTTTTCCTGGGGCACGCTGCTCTGGCACCTAGTGCTGTTCTTCATCGGATCGGTGGCGATGCGCGGCGCGGGCTGCACCTATAATGATCTGGCCGACCACAAGATCGACATGGCAGTGGCGCGCACCCGCTCGCGACCGCTGCCGTCGGGCCGGGTGAGCCGCGGACAGGCCAAGGTCTTCATCGTCCTGCAGGCGCTTGCCGGGCTGGTCGTCCTCCTGCAGTTCAACAGTTTCGCAATCGCAACCGGTATGTTCTCGCTGTTCTTCGTGGCGATCTATCCCTTCGCCAAGCGCTTCACCAACTGGCCGCAATTTTTCCTCGGTCTTGCCTTTTCCTGGGGCGCGCTGATGGGCTGGGCGGGGCAGTTCGGATCAATTGCCTGGCCGGCTGTCCTGCTTTATGTCGGCTCCATCGCCTGGACGATCGGTTATGATACAATCTACGCCCATCAGGACAAGGAAGATGACACGGCGGTGGGCATCGGTTCTACCGCCCTCCTGTTTGGAGAAAACACACATCGCTGGCTGGTTTTCCTTTATGGCACAGCCCTTGCCATGATGTTCCTGTCGTTCTGGACGGCGGGTGTTAACGTCATTGCTTATAGCGGACTTGCCGCCGCGGCTCTCATGCTGTTCCGGCAGGTATGGGTGCTTGATATCGATGACGTTGACCAGTGTCTCGTGCTGTTCAAATCCAACAACCGCGTCGGCGTGCTGATTTTCGCAGGGCTCACTCTGCCGCTGCTGCTGGTGTAAGCTGCTGGAATAGCGAATACGAAAAAGCCCGGTCGCGTCATCCGCGCCGGGCTTTTGTGTTCTGGATTGAAGAAGATCAGTTGCGGGCGATGATTTCCTTGCCCTCGATCTTCATGCTCATGCCGAGCGAACCGGTGGAACGACGAACGAGGAAGCGCGGGCGGCGCTCCGCGAAATAGGAATGGCGGCGGCGCGGACGGGTATTCTGGGTGCGCACCTTGCCGAGATGTTCTTCCAGCGGACGGGCGACGCCATCGGCTTCCACCATCAGCATGGGAATGCGGTAGGCCTCGGACCAGCTGCGCCAGTCGGCGGCGATATCGCACAGATCGTGGGCGACGAGAAGCGGAACGCAAAGATCCGGATCGTCGTGATGCAGTTCGAGAGTCACCGTCACCTGCCCGTCACCATGGTCGATGGCGCGGGCGGCAACACCCTTGAAGGCGCGGGCAGGCAGGGCGAAGGACAGAGGCAGGCCGGAAGAGGACAGAACCTTTCTCAGAACGGCGCCCCGTTCATCGAGGGTGACGGCGACATCGGTCGCGCCATTGCCTTTTCCATAGGTGACCTGTTGCGGAAAACGTGCCGGGTCTAACCTGAGAGTGGCGACGGCCCAGTCGGGCTTCAGAACGGTCTTGGTCATGTTTATTCTACCCTTGTTTTACCTGAGAGCCGGTTTCCGGTCTTCTCATCGGGACTTTTCGTCCTCTGATGTCAGGAGAATATCCGCCGCCTGTTCGAGACTGCTTAAAAATCGCGGTTAAGAAAACTTTGCATTCCCAAATGGTTAGCAAAACACACTGTGGCATGGTTTCGCTTGGGTAAAGGAGATCGGGACAATGCGGTTTTTATCCCGGTCGAAATTGTGCTCTTTCAAGCTCCGGGCAAGGCGCGTCCTGCATAGTCGCGTCGGGCCCTGCCGCGCTTCCGGATGGAGGCATGGTGGGGCGGATTCAAGCGGAGTTTCGACGTCCCACGGGGACGAGCGAGGCTCCAGGGGGCATTCGGATGGTATCGACTTATCTCAGCTACGACCTCATCAACCGCGATATGAAGACAAGCATTTCACGCGTGTCGCAGCAGGCAATCACCGAGCGTCAGACGAAATATTACAAGGAAAACATCGGCAATGTGAAAAGCGTCGATGAATTCCTCGATAACTATCAGCTCTATTCCTATGCCATGGATGCCTTCGGCCTCGGCGAGATGACCTATGCCAAAGCTTTCATGAAAAAGGTGCTGGAGAGCGACCTGAACGACCAGAACAGCTTCGCCAACAAGCTGACCGACGAGCGGTATCGGGAGTTCGCCGCTGCCTTCAATTTCACGGCGTCGACAAAGACGGTTCAGACGGAGGCACAGCTCGACAAGATGATCGGGCTCTACGGGACGTCGATCACCGACATGGATGACAGCCTTGCCGAAGAGACCCGCTATTACAAGGCGATCATCGGCACGGTCACCAACGTTGATCAGCTGCTCCAGAACGACAGGGCCCGCGCCTATATATTTCAGGTCTTCAGCATCGATGAGAAGACCTATACCTATTCCCATATCCGGGGATTGATGACGAGCGACATCGCCGATCCCGACAGCTACCTCAATCAGAAATTTGGCGCTGCCTATAATGATGCGGTCGAAAAGCTGACCATGAAAGGTAATATCGAACTGCACGCGGAGGTCACGGCGCGGATCGCCGCAATCGACACTTCGCTCGCGGGAACGGAACTGACAGACGAGCAGCGCACGGCGCTCGAGGCGGAAAAAGTTACCAGGCAGGACCAGCTGACGCAGCTCGAAGCCGTGTTGCCACCCAAGAGCGAGTGGGAAGCGAAGCTTGCCGCGATCACCGCAGAACAGACGACGCTTTCAAATGCCGTTACCCAATATAACAAGATGGCACAGCTCGCCGCCGCCTTCGAATTCAAAAACGATGGCACCGTTGCCGCCGGCGGAGCGCAGAAAGCTGACAATATCAAGGTGATGACGGATGCCTACATCAGCAGCGCACCGCGCGTGACACCGACGGTCGCCACGCTGAACCGGGACTATTTCGAATCGAAGATCGGTTCGATCAAGACCGTGGACGAACTGCTCTCGGATACGCGTCTCCTCAACTATATCAAGGTTGCCTTTGACCTTAACGACCTGACGATCGTGACGGCGACGATCGAGAATATCCTGACCAGCGACCTGAACGACCCGAACAATTACATCGCGACTTTTGGCAAGAACGACAAGCGCTACCTCGCCATGAGGAACGCGTTCAATTTCAAGACGGACGGAACGCTTGCCGACGGCACGACGCCGCAGACGACGCTGCAGACCGCGACCACGACAAGCGGCTACATGACCCATTACGGCGAAAAGGATGACGCCGCCGACGAGAAGGCGCTTACCTTATTCAAGAGTGACATTAGAAGCGTCACCTCCGTCAAGGATTTCCTCGACAGCAGCGCAGTCTATAATTATGCGCTGAAGGCCGTCGGCCTCGATCCGGCCAAGGTGAATGCGGCGGATATCCGCAAGGTCCTCACCAGCGATCTTCAGGACAAAAAGAGCTACGTCTATACGCTGAAAGACGAGCGATATGTCAAACTGGCGGAGCTTTTCAACTTCGCACCGGACGGAAGCCTGGGCTCCCCGGTGCTGGCACAGTCGGAAATCGAGATGCAGACCATGTCGGCTGACTACATCAAGAAGAAGTCGGCTTTCGGCACTGAGAAAGACAAGGAAACCGCCAAGAAGGAGGCGGAATATTTCACGGGCGAGATGCAGAAGATCAAGACCCTCAAGGATTTTCTGAGCAATGATCGTCTCACGGAATTCGCGATGGAATCGCTTGGCATCGATCCCAAAACTGTGACGAAGGAACAGCTGCAGAAGATGTTCTCGTCGAAACTGGATGATGGCGAAAGCTATCTCAACAAGGAAATGGATCCGGTCTTCCGCCGTCTCGTCACCGCCTTCAACTTCGATTCTGACGGCAATATCCTTCACGAAGACCGCAGCCTGATCCAGACACGGCGCGGTCTCTACGAGACACTGGACAATTATCTGACCCAGACCCTGGAGACGCAGGCGGGCGAAGAGAATGCCGGCGTCCGTCTGGCGCTTTATTTCAAGCGCATCGCGGCAGGCACGACGTCCTATTATTCCATTCTTGCCGATACCGCGATCCAGAGTTTCATCAACACCACCTTCGGCATTCCTGACGAACTCGGCAATGCCCCGGTCGATACGCAGGTGGCGATGATGAAGAAATATTTCGACATCAAGGATTTTCAGGACCCGGAAAAGGTAAAGAAGCTCGTCGCGCGTTTTACCGTCATGTATGACAACGCGCAGAACACCACAGATCCCATCATGATGCTGTTCAATGGCAGCGGCTCTGCGGGAATCAGCGGCGATACGCTGCTGGCGGTAGCGACGCTGCGCGCGCGATAGGCGCGTTCGGACCGGCTTGTCAGCAGGGGGCGCTCGACGATCCGCCGCCGGATTACCAGCCCGGCAGCATATGTCCGGCGCGCAGGCGCGGCATCTTCGGATAGGTCTTCACATCGCTGTCCATCTCGTCGACCACGCTCATCGGTGAGATATTGTCGAGGCAGGCGGTGATATGGTCGGTGATGGCATTCACCAGCGATGGGGAAAGGCCCGGTCGTTTCATCAGGCCGATCTGCACCGGCGGCAGCGGCGGGAAGCCGTCTGCGGCGGTCAGAACCTTCATGCCGGTGCGCAGCGCCGATTCCGGCAGCACCGAAACAGCCATGCCCGCCAGCACGGCGGCGGCAACGACGGTTGAAGACCAGCTGGTGAATAGCACCTGGTAGTCGCGCCCATCGGCATCGAGCGCCGAACAGGCGAGCTGGCGCCAGTGGCAGTCACGTCGTCCGACGGCGAGGGGCACCGGGGCATCGTCCTTCAGCGGATGGTTGGCGGAAGCGACCCAGCACAGCGGTTCGGTGCGCACCACATCCGACGAGCGGGCCCGCGGATTGTGGGTGACGAGAGCGATATCCAGTTCGCCGCGCGCCATTTTTTCCGCAAGGCTAACCGACGGCTCGCAGACGATGTAAAGCTCGACATTCGGATGAGTCTTCGCGAAGCGCCCGATGATCTCGGGCATGTAACGGTCGGCATAGTCATCGGGCGTGCCGATGCGCAGCGTGCCCTCCAGCCGGTTGTCATCGAAGGCGGCGATCGCCTCGTTATTGAGGCGGATGATGCGGCGGGCATAGTTCATCAGCTTTTCGCCTTCCGCCGTCAGGCGGTTGCCACGCCCGTCCTTGGCGAAGAGCTGTTTGCCGATGCGTTCTTCCAGCCGTCGCATCTGCATCGAGACGGCGGACTGTGTCTTGAAAACGCGGTCTGCGGCCTTGGTGAAGCTGCCCGTATCGACGATGGCGATGAAGGTGTGCAGCTGGTCTATGTCGAGAGGTGCGGACATGGATGGTCATCCATCAGAATGATTGATGTCTTACATTAGAAACATTCGTTGGACTGATCAATAGTCTTGCGACATTTTGACACCAAGCAAATCAATCTCAACCCCGGGCCGGCGAAACGTCAGGCCCCCAACCCGAGGCAGCTTCTCGCGCGTGGTGCGCCGGGGGCGGTGCCGCATCGTGCCGTTACGAAAGGATAAGTGTCATGCGCACGGCAGAACGGAGAATGGAACTGGAACTTGCAACAGCACGGCCGAACGATACGTTCCGCCGCGTCGCTTTCCGCGTCAAGACCTTCGTGCAGCGCATCTACAATCGTATCGTGGCGAATGGCCTCACCGAGCTGGATGATCGTCTTCTCGCCGATATCGGCCTGGCAAGATCGGACGTCAGCGACGCCCTCAACACGGGCCTGCTGGAAGATCCCACCGCTCATCTGACCCGCGCGGCACGTCGACGGGCCGTAACAAGGTTCAAGACCCTTTGAAATAGTGCCATCCGGCGGGCCTCCAGCTGCCGGAGAGGCCCTCCAGCCGAAAGGTTTCCCCGCAGGGTGATTTGCCAATAGCCCTGCCTTTGCCCGGTGTCAGGCCCCCTCGGCCGCACCGGGTTTTTTTATGTCTGCGATTGGCGCTCTCGCGAAAACCCGAAGCGGTTCCGCTGGTTTTAATACTGGTATTCCTCGAACACAGGAAGAACCGAGCCGCCCCAGCGGCCATTGTAAAGCGCCAGCAAGTCTTCGGCGAGCGTCGTTTTCTTCGCCAAAACCTCGTCCAGCGAGGACAGGAATACGGTCTCGTCCTGACCTTCGCCATTCAGCCGGTTGCGGTTTTTCAGTCCGGTGCGGGAAATATCGAGCACTTCGCGCGCGATACCGAGAAGTGGCTTGCCGGCGATTTCAGCGTTCAGTCCCTTGGCCGGAACCGCATCACGAAGGGCGATGACCTCGTCGAAGCTCCAGGCCGCCGTCAGTGCGTCGGCAGCGTCCAGCGCTTGCCGATCGTAGAGAAGGCCGACCCAGAAGGCTGGCAGGGCGCATATGCGTCTCCACGGGCCGCCGTCGGCGCCGCGCATTTCCAGAAAACGCTTCAGGCGCACATCGGGGAACAGGGTGGAGAGATGGTTCGTCCAGTCGCCCATGGTCGGTTCCCATGCGGCGATTTCGCGCTTGAGCGCACCATTCATGAACTGACGGAAGGTGACATGAGTGCAATCATGGTATTTGCCGTCGCGCACGATGAAATACATCGGCACGTCGAGCGCCCATTCCACATAGTCCTTGAACCCGAAATCCTCGTTGAAGGTGAAGGGCAAGACGCCCGAGCGGCGATTGTCAGTATCGCGCCAGATATCGCCGCGCCACGAGAGAAGACCGTTCGGCTTGCCCTCCGTAAAGGGCGACGAGGCGAAAAGCGCCGTTGCCAGAGACTGCAGCTTCATGGAAACGCGCATCTTCTGACGCATGTCGGCTTCGGATGAAAAGTCGAGATTAACCTGAATGGTGCAGGTGCGGTACATCATGTCGAGACCCTTGGTCCCGACTTTCGGCATGTAGCGCGTCATGATCGCGTAGCGCGATTTCGGCATGCGTGGCGTTTCGTCAAAGGTCCACAGCGGGCTGCCGCCGATACCGAGGAAACGGATGCCCATCGGCTCCGCCACTTCGCGCAGCGTCGCCAGATGCTGGTTGGATTCCTTGCAGGTCTGGTGCAGGTTCTCAAGCGGCGCGCCCGAAAGTTCGAACTGCCCGCCCGGTTCGATGGAGATGGCACCCATGCCGTGTTGTTCGCCGAGGCCGATGATGTTTTCACCGTCCATTATCGGGTCCCAGCCGAGCTTCTCCTGCATGCCCTTCAAAAGTGCGGAAATGCTGGCATCGCCGAAATAAGGAACCGGCCGGTTGTCCTCGCGGAAAAAGGCGAATTTTTCGTGCTCGGTGCCGATACGGAAATCGGCTTCAGCTTTGTTACCGCCCGCCAGATAATCGGTAAGCTCCGTAACGGAGGAAAGGGGGGTCTGGTCGGTCGTGTCGCGTGCCATGGCTTACCTTGTTATGACGTCTCTGTTGCGGCGAGGCATATGATTGGCAGATAGGGCCGTATCGTAGCTGGAGGCAAATGAATTTCTTTTAAAGATGCATGAAGAGCAACGGAGCATTCAGTTCCAGTCGCCGACCGTGGCCTGAATGACCGCCAGTGCGGCAACCGCAGCCGTATCTGCCCTCAGAATGCGCGGCCCGAGCGGAATGGGGGTGACGAAGTCGAGGCTGCGCAGAAGCTCCCTTTCTTCCTCCGAGAATCCACCTTCCGGACCGACCAGCAATGCGATTTTGCGTTCCTTCACTGCCTGCAGGATCGGCAGCGGATTTTGCCCCGTATCGCCTTCGTCGCAATAGATGATGCGCCGGTCGTGGGGCCAGGTGTCCAGTATGTCCTTCAGTTTCACCGGCTCGGCTACCTCGGGCAGGGACAGTATGCCGCACTGCTCGGCGGCTTCGATGGCGTTGGCGCGCAATTTTTCGGTGTTGTGAATCTTGCCTTGGACATGCTGTGTCATCACCGGCTGTAACAGGCCGGCCCCCATCTCCACCGCCTTCTGCACCAGGTAATCCATGCGCCCGACTTTCAGCGGCGCGAAAAGATAATGCAGGTCCGCGGGGTTTGGCTGAGGCCGCGTCTGTTCGAGGGGGACGAGCACGATCTTCTTGCGGCTCGGAAAGGCAAGTTTCGCTCTCCACTCGCCGTCGCGACCGTTGAACAGCAGGATTTCCGCACCATCGGTCATGCGCAGCACATTGGCGAGATAGTTGAACTGTTCGGCGGTCGCCTCCAGCGCGACGCCTTCGGCAAGGCTGGCTTCGATATACAGGCGTTGCATCCGGAAATTGGCGCGCATGGGATTTTTCGGCTTTAGAGAAAGAGGAAGGACATGAACCAGTAGAGCAGCGCCGCGAGCGCTGCACTGGAGGGAACGGTGACCAGCCAGGCGGCGATGATCGTCATGAAGTGGGAGCGGCGGACAAGATATCGGCGGCGTATCTCCGAAGGATTGTCGGCATATTTGTCAGACCGGCGGGGTTGGCCGTCACCAACCTGGACCAGATCCTGCCGCCTGCGGGACGATTGCGTGTACCATTCACGGAAAAAGCCGACGCCGAACACCGCGCCGATCGCCGTATGGGTGGTGCTGACCGGCAGACCAAAACGCGAGGCGACGAGAACGGTGAGCGCAGTTGCCACCGAAACGCAGAAGGCACGCATCGGGTTGAGCTTGGTGATCTGCTCACCGACGAGGCGGATGAGGCGCGGGCCATAAAGAAGGATACCGCAGGAGAGCCCGAAGGCGCCGACCAGCATCACCCACAGCGGCGCACGTGCAGAGGTGCTCACCGCCTCGTCATGCAGGGCCCGCACGATGGCCACGACTGGGCCAATGGCGTTCGAAACGTCATTAGCCCCATGCGCGAAGGACATCAGGCCGGCGGCGAGAACGAGCGGCCACTGGAACAGGATGCGAAGCGACTGGTTGCGGTTTTCCAGTCCTTCCGACTGCTTGCGGATGATCGGCACGCCAAGCCGCCAGACGACAAGCCCGGTCACCAGCCCAATCAGGCTGGCGTGGCCAAGCGACACATGCATGAGCTGCCGCAACCCGACCCAGATGAGATAAGCCGTAAAAACACCCGCCATCAAACCGATGAGGACCGGCACCCACCGCTGCGCCGCGCCAATCTTGTCCTCATGGTAAATGATGAATTCCTTGATGAAAGCAAGGATGATGATGGCTATGGCGGCGCTGATGAAAGGCGCGAGGACCCATGCGAAGGCGATGCTGCCGAGCGACAGCCAGTCCACTGCTTTTGCTCCGTAGGCGGCCATGCCCGCGCCCGCGACTCCGCCCACGACCGTATGAGTGGTTGAAATCGGTGCTCTGGTCCAGGTCGAGATATTGACGAGAAGGCCGGCGGCGAGAAGCGCAGACAGCATTGCCCAGGAGAAAACGGTTCTGTCGGGAATGGTCTCGATGTTGATGATGCCGCTGGAAATGGTTTCGACGACATTGCCGCCGGTGATCAGCGCCCCCGCAATCTCGCAGATCGCGGCGATGATGAGCGCGACGGCAAGCGGCATCGCCTTGGCGCCGACCGCGGGGCCGACATTGTTCGTCACGTCATTGGCGCCGATATTGATTGCCATATAGGCGCCGATGGCGACGGCGGCGATGATGATGACGGCGCCCGAAGTGCCTACGACAAAAGCGCCGGCGAAGACCGCCGCCAGAACGACGAACATGAAGCCGGCGCCAAGGCCCGCAAGCTGCTGTGTGACATGCAGCGTCGCTTCTTCGACACGGGTAATCTTGTCGAGATCCTTGTCGAGCGTCGGCTTCATGTTTGATGGCGGCTTCAATGCCATTCAGACCTCGTTTGCCAGCATTCCCTTTCGTCCGGCAGTGTCGCAGGTTGAAGGCAATTTACAGAAAGACTGTTACATCTCGTACATCTTTCCAAAAGGAAAGACGATAAAAGCCGTGTTGGAAAAACAAACTGCAAATTGCCACACCTGGGGCGGCCGCACTATTTTGAATGCGTCATCCGTTTGTCGAAAGCGAGCATCAGCGCTTTCAGTTCCGGCTCGTTGACCCGTCTGGTCGCCTCCTGGGGGCTGACCCATTCCAGTCGCCTGGATTCCTTTTCAGGAAAGCTATCCTGCATTTCGGAAACTTCGAGCAGATGCACCTGAACCCTGCATGGCACATTGATGCCGCTGTTCAGTTTTTTCTCGTATTCGTAGTAACCGAAGGGGGCCTTCTCCACCGTGCCCTTGACGCCTGCTTCCTCATAGGCTTCCTGCTCGGCTACCGCATGGGCCTTTTTATGCGCCATGGGCCAGCCTTTGGGAATGACCCATCGTCCCGTGTCCCTGCTTGTCAGCAGCAGCACTTCAGGCCCCGGATTTTTCTTGGAGAACCGATAGCACAGCGCCGCATATTGCTGCCGCGGCGGTCTGCGCAACATCAAGCCAACATCTGTCGCCAATCGATTCAAAATCTTCAATCCGAATAGGTCCTTCTTTGCCTGCCTATGATAATTGCTAATATAGATATCCCGTAAATTCCGCCAATCCCCCAACCTCCATAACCCACTACTGTCTTCACGCTTGTGAAGCCTGCGGAAAAGATGATGCGGCAGATTTGCGAACAAAGTTTCGACCGGGTGGTTCCCCGGCCAACAGCCCGATTGCGGTCTCACGGATGCGTCCTTTTCACACCGTCCGCAACCAAAGCATCGATAACGGAACGCTTCAGGCGGGGCGCAGTCCCCAATGGCGCAGGCCTTCAACCACGCCGTCCGCTTCGGACGCGCCCGAGCGGAAATAACGGCTGTCGAGATCAGCCAGCGATACAAGCTCCGGCAGGGCGTTGCCGACAATGACGCCACGAATGTCCGTCAACTCGAACATCGCCCGATCATTGCCAGTATCGCCTGCTACCACTGATTCGTCGAGGCCGATACGCAATTGTCCACATAACCATGCGAGCGCCGCGCCCTTGTCGGCGGCCTTCGGTAATATATCCAGATCGCGCCCGCTGGAATAGACGATCCGGGCTTCGATATCGGCCCCGATCAGCGCAGCCTCGATATCGGCCAGTGTCGCTTCATCTGCGTCATGCAGGAACCAGCTGGACTTGAGGCCATGCTGGTAACGCTCCTCCTGCATCGTCACGCCCGGAACAGCGCTCATTACATCGGCAATTTTCTTTGGGTCGAATCCGGTGCCGAGCGAATGCGTGTAGGCGCTCTCCAGGTCGCTGCGCTCCTTGGCATGCAGCATGGTGCCGACCCCGCCGATGATGTAATCAGGTCGGGGCAGCGGCACTTCTTCCAGAAGGGCGAGCTGGTCATCCACCAGCCTGCCGCTGTTGAACACCAGAACCGGACGGCGATCGTCCGGCAATGACTGCCAGAAATCCCGGAACCGCCGCGTGGCGTCATTATCGCCCACGACGGTGCCGTCGAGATCCGTTGAAAAAAGGCGAAGCGGTCTCAATCGCCGTCATTCCATGGTTCGGCCCAGTCGGCTTCCTCGAGGACCGGCATCATGGTCCTGCCTTCCACCACGGCCAGAAGCTGCTGAGCAATCCCGGTCCATGTGAAGAGGCTGCGCGCCTTATGCGCGCCCATGCGGGAGAGGCGCCCATAGAGTCGCTCGTGCTTGAACGGCTTCATCATGGTGATGCCAAGATCCTCCTTGTCGAAGGGATCGGCGAATAACGCATGGCGACCATAGCTGACGGCTCGGAACAATCCGCCGTGAATGGTAACAACGGTCGGTGTGCCGCTTGCCATCGCCTCGATGGCCGTCATGCCGAAGGGCTCGTAGCGGCTGGACAGCACGAAGAGATCGGCCGCGCGATAGATGTCGGGCAGGTCTTCATCCGCGACATAGCCGGAGAATACCACCTTCTCCTCCAGCCCGAGCGATTTCACCCGCTCCTTGAGCTGGTTGAGGATGGTGGTTTCCTGCTCGTCCATGTTCTCGCCGCCCACGGCAAGATGCAGGCGCGCCTCCGGCTCGCGCTCGGCAAGAACCGAAAAGCCGTCGATCAGCAGGTCATAGCCCTTGTTGGTAGCAAGTCGTCCGAGCGCCAGCACCACCTTGCCTTCAAATCCGAAACGCTGGCGTATCATCTGCCGTGTCGCATCCGATACCGGAAAAAAGCGGTTGTCGTCATAACCCGGCGGAATCATGTGGATGTGCTTGCGCTTTTGCCCGTAGTCTTCAATGAGGACGTCGAGCTGCACCGGCGTGGTGGCGATCACCATGTCGCAGCTGCGGTAGATGATGAGTTCGTGCTGAATGCGTTCCTTAAAATTGAATTCCAGTTCGAACGTATCGGCCTTTTCCGGATAGTCGGTTTCCATCTGGCGTTTTTTCCAGATGCCCAGCGAATGCGGCGTATGCAGATGCGGGATTTTCAGCGCCTCGGAAAGCCGCTGACCGGCGACGCCTGCATCCCAGTAGTGGCTGTTGATGAAGGAGTAGTTGAGATCGTTTTTCTTGATGAAACGCAGCGCATTTTCGCACCATTCCATCAGGTGTCGGTGCAGATATTCCTTGGGAATGAAGTCACGCCCGCCGCAGGGAATGCGCACCACGCGGACGCGCTCATCGACCTCGTCGAATTCCGGCTGGTCTTCGAAGCGGCGGGTATAAAGATCGACGGTATAACCGAGTTGGCCGAGTTTGCGTGCAAGCTCAAGCACATAAACCACCTGCCCCCCGGTATCAGCCGCGCCCAGTGGCGGATGCGCGGCGACATAGCCATGCGTCGATATGAGAGCTATCCGCGGATAGCGTTCAGTTTCGCTCGTGGTTGTCATGGGTCCCATCTTGGTAAATTTTTCCAATTAACCCGATAAAAAGACCAAAGAGCACAAAAGGTTCCATCAAAACCTGAATAAAATGGATTGCGTATTTCGCCTGAGGGCGTTTTTAATTACTCCGCTGCTGCTGCCGCAAACGGGAAATCCGGTCCCATTCCCGCGCCTGATGCGCCCTGGATGTCGTCTCAACGATGAAGTCGATGTGGGCCTCTGCCGCCGCCCGTGCCGATGCCGGATCGCCGGCGACGATGGCGTCGTAAATGGCGACATGCTGTCTCAGCACCTCGTCATGGGCGCCTGCGATACTGAAGATGATGTGGCGATTATAAAAGATGTCGTCGCTCAACAGCCGGTAGCAGGAGCGAAGCGTGTGCATAAGGACGATGTTGTGCGCCGCTTCGCCGATGGCGTTGTGAAACTCCACATCCCCCGCCAGTTCCTCTTCGAAGCGGCCTGCCTCGTGCGCATCGCGCATCCGCTCGACAATGGCGGCAAGGTTGCGCCTGTCCGGTTCTGTCGCCCGCTGCGCGGCAAGTTCGGCGGTCATGCCTTCAATATAACGGCGATATTCGAGAAAATCCCGCGTCGCCCGGCTGTGGCGGGTGATCAGCGCGCTTAAGGGATCGGAAAAGACCGGCCCGACAATATCGGCGACATAAGTGCCGCCACCATGCCGGCTCACGAGAAGTCCGCGGGTTTCGAGTTCCTTCAGCGCTTCGCGCAGGATAGGCCGCGAGACGTCGAGTTTCTGCGCCAGTTCCCGCTCGCCGGGCAGCCGGTCGCCATCGCGCAATATGCCGTCGAGGATCAGTTCTTCGAAACGTAAGATCACCTCCTGCGATGTGCGGCTGTGCTCGATGCGCGCAAAAAGCGTTTCGTCCATCGCAGAAGTCCCCGGCGAAATCCGCCCGTGTTTGATATCGTGTAAAGTATCAGGCAAGTCTCGCACTGGTCAAATATTCTGTCCAGTTCTCTCGCTCGCTGTATCAATGCCTGCGGCAACACGGCATCTGCCTTTTTGAATTGGCTTTTGTTAAAGCGGTCCCGACAGGGGCACTACAGCGGATTTTTCTGTCAGGTGGATCAAAACAGTGACATCGGCGTCGATCGTGGTGTTGTCATCACAAACGATGCCTTAGACATCAGCCATAAAAGCGGGGACGATATCGCAATGGCAAAGGGTAGATTTGCATTCGCAAGCGCGCCGGAACGGTCGCTGGCATTGGGCGAGGTGCATGCGCGGCCGACGGTGCTGCTTGCCCCGTCGCGCATCATCATCCAGCTTGCCTTCATGATGGATGGTGGCTCGGCCGTGCACCATTCCGTCATTGCGGAAATGTCGCGCAGCCGCGGTGTTGCGCCGCCGGAACGCGATGCGCGTCACCACGCCATGCCGTGGGGGCAGGGGACCTTGCGCTGGGAGCGACATACCGAATTTTCGACCTGGTTCTGGGATGGCCCTGCGCCGGAAAAATTTGGCGGGGAGATTGCCGGCGATCCCTTCGGTGACGGCTTTTCGCCGCCCGGCTCGCTGATCTCGGGCGTGCGGCTGGAAATTCGGCCGGAGAGTGGTTTTACCTCGCAGGCGGAAACAATCTTCGAGCCGACCAGCCTCTGTCATAGCGACGTGCGCGACGGTCAGGCGGCCATCCTCACCGATTTCAGGCAGGATCGCGATGGGCTGACGCAGATATTGGTGATCGACCGGGGCCTCAGCGATTACAGCCGCGGCGCGCTGGTGCAGCGGCTGCTGGATATTGAAACCTATCGCACGCTTGCCATGCTCGGCCTGCCGATGGCGCAGACGCTCTCGCCGGAAATCCGCCGCATCGAGGATGGCTTGACGGGCATCACCCAACGCATGAAAAACGGCGCGCGTGACGAGGCGGATGCGCTGCTGGCCGAAATGACCCGGCTTGCTGCGGAACTCGAAGCCAATGCCGCCCTCAGCCTCTATCGTTTCGGTGCCAGCCGCGCCTATGACGGCATCGTGCGCGAACGCATACGGGCGCTCGCGGAAACGCCTGTTCATGGCCATGAGACGATGGGCAGTTTTCTGGAGCGGCGCATGGCGCCGGCCATGCGCACCTGCCAGTCGGTGGAAGAGCGGCAGGCGAACCTGTCGCGCAAGCTCTATCGCGCCACGGCTCTGGTTCGAAGCTGGATTGATGTGGAGCTGGAACGGCAGAACACCGTGCTACTCAATACCATGAACAAGCGCGCCGCCATGCAGCTTCGCCTGCAGCAGACGGTGGAAGGCCTGTCTGTCGCCGCCATCTCCTATTATGTCGTCGGGCTTATCGGTTATCTCACCAAGGCAATCAGCCATGATGTGCTGCCGGTCGACCCGGCCGTGGTCACCGGCGTTTCCGTGCCCTTCGCCGTGCTTGGCGTCTGGTGGGTAGTGCGCCGCATCCGCCGCTCCCATGCGGAGGGCGGGCACTGAGTGTCAGCCCTGCTCCCAATAGGGCGACGGCCCATAAAGCGCGGCGAGATAATCGATGAACAAGCGCACTTTGGCGGGCAGGAACTGTCGGCTGGGATAAACCGCCGAGAGTGTGACGTTGCGCGACCCTTCATAACCGGGCAGCACCTGCACCAACTTCCCGCTTCGCAATTCATGGCCGATATCCCATGTCGAACGCAGCGCAACACCAAGCCCTGATATCACCGCCTCACGGATCACCTCGCTCGAATTGGTGACCAGCATGCCTTCAGGCCGAATGCTGAGCGCGCCGCCCGGTCCCTCCAGCCGCCAGATGTCATTATTGTGCGCCGGCAGGCAGCGATGTTTCTTCAGATCCTCGATCGTATCCGGCATGCCATGCGCGGCTACGTAGTCGGCCGAGGCGCAAAGCACGCGCCGCACCGGTGCCAGCCTGCGGGCCACGAGGCTGGAGGAGTTGAGATCGGCGATACGGATCGCCAGATCGTAACCGCCCTCGATAATATCGATGAACTCATCGCTCAGCACCAGATTGACCGACAGGTCCGGATGCCGCTCCATGAATGTCTTCAGATGTGGCGCGATATGCATGCGCCCGAAAGAGGTGGGTGCGGAAACCTTCAGCGTGCCGTTGACGGTATTGGCCCGGCCGGAGACGAAATCCTCCGCCTCTTCCAGCCCTTCGAGAACAGCCAGCACCCGTTCGTAAAAGCCTTGCCCCGCTTCGGTCAAAGAGATTTGTCGCGTGGTGCGCTGGAACAGCCGGGCACCGAGCTTTTCTTCCAATCGCTTGATGCGCTTGGAAATGACGGCGGGCGAATAACCAAGCTCCTTGGCAGCAAGCGACATGCTGCCGGAGGCGGCAACGCTGGCAAAGACTTCGAGATCACCCAGATTTGTCATAGTTGCCCTCGATTGTTTCCAGAATAGAAAAAATCCATAACATTTGATTGCGCAGATTCAAAGTGGTAAAGAAACAATACCAGTTATCGGCACGGAGGAGCGGCGGTGACGCAGCCTATAAAGTTTCTGGAGCCGCGCGCTCAGGTCTTGGCGGATCGCGAACGAATTATCGCCGACCTCAAGACCGTCCTGCCTGATGACTGTCTTGTGCACGAGCCCCGCGAACTCGTGCCTTTCGAGACCGATGCTTTCGTTTCCTATCGCCGTCTGCCGCTCGCCGTCGCTTTGCCGAGAACGACGGAGGAGGTGGCGGCTGTCATGACATATTGCCATCGCTCCGGCATTCCGGTCGTGCCGCGCGGGGCCGGCACCTCGCTTTCAGGCGGCGCCATCCCGCAGGAAGACGCCGTGGTGATCGGCCTGTCGAAGATGAGTGCGATCCTTGAGCTTGATTTTTACAATCGCACGGCGCGGGTACAGGCGGGCGTCACCAATCTCTCCATCTCCGATGCCGCAGGCGCGGAGGGTTTCTTTTATGCACCCGACCCCAGCTCGCAGCTTGCCTGCACCATCGGCGGCAATATCGGTATGAATTCCGGCGGCGCGCACTGTCTGAAATATGGCGTCACCACCAATAATCTGCTTGGCGTCAAGATGGTGCTGGTCGATGGCACGGTGCTCGAGCTGGGCGGCAAGCATCTGGATGCTGCAGGTTACGACCTGCTCGCGCTTGTCTGCGGCTCCGAAGGCCAGCTCGGTATCGTGACGGAGGCAACGGTGCGCCTCATCGCCAAGCCGGAGGGCGCGCGCCCGGTGCTGTTCGGTTTCGAAACCTCCGAAGAAGCGGGCTCCTGCGTCGCGGATATCATTGGCGCGGGCATCATCCCTGTTGCCATCGAGTTCATGGACAAACCGGCCATCGAAATCTGCGAGGCCTTCGCCAAAGCGGGATATCCGCTTGACGTCGGTGCGCTTCTGATCGTGGAGGTCGAAGGCTCCGAGGCGGAAATGGACGCCATGCTGGCCGATATCGTGGCCATTGCCCGACGACATGGCGTGAAGACGGTGAAGGAATGTCAGTCGGCAATGGAGGCGGCCGCGATCTGGAAAGGCCGCAAATCCGCCTTTGGCGCAACGGGTCGTATCGCGGATTATATCTGCATGGACGGCACGGTGCCGCTCTCCCAGCTTTCCCATGTGCTGAAAAAGACGAGCGAAATCACCGATCGCCTCGGCCTGCGCGTCGCCAATGTCTTCCATGCCGGTGATGGCAACATGCACCCGCTGATCCTGTTCAACGCCAATGACCCTGACGATGCGGCCCGTGCGGAAGAAGCGGGCAACGAAATTTTGAAGCTCTGCGTAGATGCCGGCGGCTGTTTGACCGGTGAACATGGTGTGGGCATCGAAAAGCGTGACCTGATGCGCCACCAATATGGCGAGGCCGATCTCGCCCAGCAGATGGCGGTGCGAGCAGCCTTTGACGAGGGCTGGTTGATGAACCCTTCCAAGGTGTTTCCGCTGGAGGGGAGGGGTTGATGGGCGCTGGATTTATGATGTTGCAGGGTGTGGCTTACCCCCCTCTGCCCTGCCGGGCATCTCCCCCTCAAGGGGGGAGATCGGCAAGGGGAGAACACCCTGCCCATGGAACGGGTGAGTGCGGTATATCGATCTCCCCCCTTGAGGGGGAGATGCCCGGCAGGGCAGAGGGGGGTATCACTTGCTCGAAGGCAACAATCGCATGCTGACGCCCTACGCGGAAACCCAGGTCGCCGACATCATCCGCGATCATGCCACGCGCAAAACCCCGCTGAAAATCTTCGGCGGCAACACTCGCTCCGGTTTCGGCAATGCGGTGACGGCGGAGACCGTGCTGACCTCCCGTGCGATGAACGGTATCGTTTCCTACGTCCCCGCCGAAATGGTCATGACTGCCAAGGCTGGCACGCCGCTCGCAACTGTCGAAGCGGCGCTGGCAGAAAATCGCCAGATGATGGCCTTCGAACCGATGGACCATCGCCCCATCATGGGCACCCATGGCGAACCGACCATTGGCGGCGTCTTTGCCGCCAATGTTTCCGGTCCGCGCCGCTATGTGGCGGGTGCGGCGCGCGACAGCCTGCTGGGCATCCGTTTCGTTAATGGCAGTGGCGAGATCATCAAAGCCGGCGGCCGGGTGATGAAGAATGTCACCGGTCTCGATCTGTCGAAGTTTCTCGCTGGTTCTTTCGGCACGCTTGGGTTCCTCACCGAAGTCACATTCCGCGTGCTGCCGAAACCGCCCGTCGAAAAAACCGTTGTCGTGTCCGGCCTTGATGACGAGGCGGCGACACGCATCATGGCGGCGGCGATGGCGATGAGCGTCGAGGTCTCCGGCGCGGCGCATCTGCCTGAAAGCGTGCGTTCCAGCTTTATCGATGGCGGCTTGCCGGAAGGACCGGCCACCATTCTGCGTCTGGAAGGCCTTGCGGCCTCGGTGGAGGCCCGCACGGCTAAACTCCTGTCGGTCATGGATCGCGTCGGACCCTGGGCGCTGCTGGAGGGCGAGGAAAGCAGTCTTTTGTGGCGGCAGGTCCGGGATGTCGCGCCCTATGTCGGCCAATCCGCCAAGCCGCTCTGGAAAGTCTCGGTAGCGCCTTCGATGGGCCACCAGCTTGTTGCGGCGCTGCGCATGGAGGCAGGCATCGACGCCTTCTATGACTGGCAGGGCGGCCTGGTCTGGATGCAGATGGAGGCGGACCCCGAAGCCCATCTGCTGCGCGGCGCAATCCGTGCGCTCGGCGGTGGCCATGCCACGCTGGTAAGGGCGAGCGATGCTGTGCGCGCCAAAGTCGCGGCCTTCGAACCGCGCCCGGCGGCGGAAGCACTGCTTTCCGCGCGTATCAGGGAGAAGCTCGATCCCGTGGGCATCTTCAATCCCGGCAAGATGGCCGTAACGATGGAAAGGGCCGTCTGAACCATGCAAACATCCTTCACGCCTGAGCAGCTGGCCGATCCACATGTGGCGGAATCCGAAAAAATCCTGCGCAAATGTGTGCATTGCGGCTTCTGCACCGCCACCTGTCCCACCTATGTCACGCTTGGCAACGAGCTGGATAGCCCGCGCGGCCGCATCTACCTCATCAAGGACATGCTGGAAAACAGCCGTCCGGCCGACCGCGAGGTGGTCACCCATATCGACCGCTGTCTTTCCTGTCTTGCCTGCACCACCACCTGTCCCTCCGGCGTGGATTACATGCATCTGGTCGATCATGCCCGCGCCCATATCGAGCAGACGTACAAGCGCCCCTTCATGGATCGGCTGATCCGCAATCTTCTGGTCGGCATATTACCCCATCCTGCCCGTTTCCGGCTGGCCCTGCATCTGGCCCGTCTGGCACGGCCTTTCGCCGGTCTTTTTGCAAAGGCTCCCGCGCTGAAACCGCTGCAGTCCATGCTTGCTCTCGCACCGGCCGCGGTCCCTCCAGCGTCGGCGTCAAGCCGCCCGGGCGCGCGACCGGCCGAAGGTGAAAAGCGGGGGCGCGTCGCCATTCTCACCGGCTGCGCCCAGCCGGTGCTTGATCCCGGTATCAATGAGGCGACGCTGCGGCTGCTTACGCGGCTCGGTATCGAGGTCGTTGTGCCGAAAGGGGAGGGCTGCTGCGGTTCGCTGGTGCATCATATGGGGCGGAAGGAAGAGGCGCTGGCTTCTGCTCGGCGGAATGTCGATGTCTGGACGCGCGAGATGGAGAATGGCGGTCTCGACGCCATCATCATCACCGCGTCCGGCTGCGGCACCACCATCAAGGATTACGGCCATATGCTTCGGCTTGATCCGGCCTATGCCGAAAAAGCCGCGCGGGTCTCGGCTCTGGCAAAGGACATCACCGAATACCTCGCCACGCTCGATCTGCCGCAACAGCAAAGCCAGGGGCTGACGGTCGCCTATCACTCCGCCTGCTCCATGCAGCACGGTCAGAAGATCACGCTTGCGCCGAAACAACTGCTGAAGGCGGCGGGTTTTGCCGTGCGTGATCCGGCGGAAGGGCATCTCTGCTGCGGCTCGGCCGGAACCTACAACATCCTGCAACCGGAAATTTCCGGCAAGCTCAAGGCGCGCAAGGTGAAGAACATCGAGGCCACGCGGGCAGATGTCATCGCGACAGGAAATATCGGCTGCATCACGCAGATCGGAACCGGCACGGACATGCCGATCCTGCACACTGTCGAGCTTTTGGACTGGGCTTATGGCGGGCCGAAGCCGGCTAGACTCTCGGTTTAGAACGCCGCGCACCAGTAAAGCCCGTCGTGCATGAGAAAAGATTCGCCTGAGCGTCGTCGCTCTCGTTTCCTCATCCCTGTGCTTGTCACGGGGATCCAGCCAGTCCTTGGGCCGAGAAGATTCTTTCCGTCACGCGGACGCGCATCGTCCAGATTCCTGTGACAAGCACAGGGAGTGAGGGTGAGGGGATGCCCACCGGCTGCGAGGATGCGCCCCGCTTCCCAAGCCACCACTAGAACTTATACGCCACACCGAAATTCACCGCATTGGTGATGATGTCGGTCTTCAACGAGCCGCCGTTGTCAATATCGACATCGACGAAGGAATAGGTGCCCTTATATTCCACGAAGGTCGACCAGCTGTCGGTGATGCGGTAGCTGAGGCCGGCCTGCGCCTGCAGCGTTGCGCCGCCGAACTGGTATTCGAAAGTCTTGCCGGAGGGGCGGTACACTTCCACATGCGGCACGTTGATGCCGACGCCGGCGCCGACGTAAGGGGTGATCGGCAGGGATTCCAGCGGAAAGCGGTAGAGCGCGTTCAGCGTCAGTAGGTTCAGGCCGTCGGTGAATTCGAAATGCGACCAGCCTGAGCGGGCAAGCGTCTGGTCATCGGCATAGACCTTGTCATGGGTGAAATCGAGCGAGATACCGAAATTCCGGAGCTGACCCTCATCGAACCAGTAGGTGCCGCGCACGCCCCAGTAGGGCGGGTTGGAAAAGGACTTGCCTTCCCATCCGGCGCGGAAATCCGGACCGTCGGAAACTTTCACATCGCTGTGCGGTGCGCTTTGCCAGCCGCCGTAACCGGAAATTTCGAATTCGCCCGCGATTGCGGCAGAGAAGGAAACGCCGCTGAAGAGCAGGGCGCAAACAAATGAAGTATGGCGCGGCATGAAGTGAATCCAGATTGATATCAGTAATTCACCAAACCGTTTTTTGATAACATTTGAATGACAGAAACGAAAAACGGGCGGTCGATTGACCACCCGCTTTAAGGCCGTTCCGTCATCCCCCTGAGAGAGGTTCGGCGCCTGGCGTCCCCCGCCAAGTCTCATTCCGCTGAAGTGAGCCGGATTGTACCGCCGCAGGGCGGTAATTCAAGCGGATAAGCCGATACGCCCGTTCCGAAGCGGCCGGAAAGGCTGAACCGTTGCCGTCATATCACAATGACCTTGGTTCCGACGTTGACGCGCTCATAGAGATCGGTGACATCCTCGTTGCGCATGCGGATGCAGCCGGAGGAATTGTTGCTGCCGATCGTCCAGGGCTGGTTGGTGCCGTGGATCCGGTAAAGCGTCGAGCCGAGATACATGGCGCGCGCGCCCATCGGGTTGGCGGGGCCGCCTTCCATGAAGGCCGGCAGGTAATGTCCTTTTGCCGCCTCTCGGGTGATCATTTCCTTCGGCGGGGTCCAGCTCGGCCATTCCGCCTTACGGGTTACCTTGTGAGTTCCAGCCCATTCAAAACCGGGCTTGCCGACGCCGACGCCATAACGCCGGGCCTTGCCATCAGCAAGCACGAGATAGAGGAAACGGTTCGGCGTATCGATGACGATAGTGCCGGGTTTTTCATTGGTCGGATAGGTGACGATCTGCGGCAGGAATTGCGGCGCGATCTGGGTACGCACCGGCGCATTGGGGCGTACGGCTGCATTCTGCACCCGTGCCGGGCGCTGCGATGTGACGCCGGAGCTGGGGCGCTGCGGCATCGCGGCCTGGCGCTGCTGGAAGAACGGCTGGCGTGCGGCAGGTGCGCGCGGATAGACAACGGGGCGCACGTTGCCGCGGCCGCCGAGCTGGGTTACCCATGGCGCAGAAAGATCCGGGCTGACGACGACGGGCGGACGCTCGCGATAACGTTCATTGGCCATGGCGGCAGGGACGGCGAGGGTGGAAACGAGGCTCAGCGCCAGGAAAACGGACTTCATCGTCATCGGGTGGACTCTCTCTGCGGGACGTCGCAACTATGGATTTGCGGGATCATTCTCCCGCTTTGCCGAACACGTTCGCACCTTGACGCCAGCGAATCGTAAATGGCTGTTCATTAAAAAGCGCTTGATTAAGGAAAGCTGATTTTAGGGTTAGCACCCCGTTTTGAAACGTGGTGAATGAGTGGTAAGTGCAGTCTTTAAGTGGTCGCAGGCGGAGTGGAAAAGGTGGTCACGGAAATGATCGAGGCGGGACTTGAAACGGGCGCGGATGGCCTTGTTCGGTGCTTCTGGCAGCAGGGGCTTGCGGATTACAGCCGATATCACGACGAGGAATGGGGTTATCCCGTCACCGATGATCGCCGCCTGTTTGAGAAAATTTGCCTGGAGGGCTTTCAGTCCGGCCTCTCCTGGCTGACGGTGCTGCGCAAGCGCGAGGCTTTCCGTCTTGCATTCGCCAATTTCGAGTTCGAAAAAGTGGCCGAGTTCGGCGAGGCCGATATCGAGCGCTGCCTTGCCGACAAGGGCATTATCCGCCATCGCGGCAAGATTGTTTCCACCATCAACAACGCCCGCCGCGCCGTGGCTCTGCGGGACGAGTTCGGGTCGCTCGCCCGATATTTCTGGGGTTTCGAACCGGCTGCCGCAGAAAGGCCGCAAAGGCTGGACTATGCGACTTTAAGGGCCAACCCGACCAGCGCCGCCTCCATCCGCCTTTCCAAGGATCTGAAGAAGCGGGGCTGGACCTTTGTCGGCCCGACGACCGTCTATGCATTCATGCAGGCCATGGGTATGGTCAACGATCATATCGAAGGCTGTCATTGCCGCCAGCCGATAGAGGTCATGCGGCGGGAGTTTGTACGTCCATGAAGGTAACCCCCCTTCTCCTGGCGCTTGCCATGGCCATGGCCGCCGTGCCGCACCCCTCCTTTGCGGAAGGCCGCAACGTTGACGGTATCTGGCTGGATGACGGCGAAAGGCTGAAGGAGGTGGCGTTGCCACCGGCCGGTCCGCTGAAGCTCGAGGGCTGGACGCGCCGCGGGCGCGGCGATGTTTATCGTCTGAAGGTGAAGGCAGGGCAGACGGTGAAGGTCGAGCTTGCCGCCTCGAGCGAATTCGTATTGATGGCGATCTTCGATTTTTCGACCCCGGATGAAGATGCGATTTTCTTCAGCGATTCCCAGGGCAAGGTGGCGACGCTGACACCAAAGGCAGATACCGAGTGGTTGATTCGCCCGACGCTCATTCTCGGTTCGCCGCGCCGCGGGCTCGGTGCGCATTATACACTTACTGTCAGCGCCGGCGAATAAAGCCGGAAGCTGGCTCAGGCCGTCTGGGTCAATACGATCAGGCCAAAGCTCAGGATACCCAGCAGCAAGAGAGACAGGCTGGCAGCGAGGATGACCTTGCCGCCGGCGTGGCGAAGGCTGCGGATATCGACCGAAAGGCCCAACGCCGCCATCGACATGATGGTGAGGATGTTTGAGAGAGAGGCGACGGGGGCAAGCAGGACTTCAGGTATGAGACCGAATGACCGGGCCATGATCATCAGCACGAAGCCGATGATGAACCACGGAACCATCTGCTGCAATCTGAGGCGTCCCTTGTCCGACCGGCCGTGGACGACGGAGAGGGTGGCGATGACAGGTCCCAGCATCAGCACGCGGATGAGCTTCACGATGGTGCCGGTTTGCACGGCAATCGCGCCAAGCGGGGCGGTGGCGGCCAGAACCTGCGGCACGGCATAGACCGTAAGCCCGGCGAAGATGCCGTATTGGGTGGCGTCGAGCCCGAGAAGCTGCGGCAGGAATGGCATCAAAAGCACGGCGGCGACACCGAGAACCGCGGTAAAGGCAATCGAGGCGGCGACATCTTCCGGCTTGGCGCCGATGGCGGGGGCCGCAGCGGCAATGGCGGAATTGCCGCAGATGGAATTGCCGCAGGCAATCAACGTCGCGAGCTTGGGCGGGAGGCCGAGCATCCGCCCGGCGGCATAGCTGACGACCAGTGACAGCGCGACGATCAGCGCAATGCCGCCTATCAGCAGACCGCCCGCGCCCTTGAGGATGGACAGGCTGAGTGATGCACCGAGAAGCGCCACGGCGATTTCAAGCAGGGTCTTGGCGCTGAACTTTATGCCGGCGGAAGCGGCTGCGGGCAGAGCCACCAGCGAACGCAGCATGGTCCCGATCAGAATGGCGAGAACGAGATCGCCAAGCCAGGCATGGCCCGCAAGCCGCACCTGAAAGCGCTCCGCCAGAATGGCGGCGCAGCTGACGGCCGCACAGAGGAGAATGCCCGGAAGAAGCGGGGCGAGCCAGCGGAGCGAAAACTGGAAGGGATGAGCAAGGGTGCGATGTTGGGCCATGACCAGACCATGCCGCAGCAGCCTGTTTTATTCTATCAAATAATATGGCATATATTATTCGATAAAATCGAATGAAAAACCATGACCTTTGAGCAGCTCCGTATTTTCATAGCCGTAGCCGAACGCGAGCACCTGACAAGGGCTGCGGAAGCCATCGGTCTGACCGCCTCCGCCGTCAGCTCCGCCATCAAAAATCTCGAAGCCTTTTATAATGTCGAACTGTTCCACCGCGTCGGACGCAACATTGAGTTGACTGAAAGCGGCCGGGTGTTTCTGGGTGAAGCAAAGGCGACATTGGCGCGTGTGCGCAATGCGGAGCTAATTCTCTCCGAAATGGGCGGGCTGACGCGCGGCGAAATCACCGTCTGCGCCAGCCAGACCATTGCGAGCTACTGGCTGCCGCCGATCCTGATGCAGTTTAAGAAGCTCTATCCCGGTGTCACCGTGCGGCTGGATATCGGCAATACCAAGACCGTGACGCAGGCGGTGCTGGACGGTCTTGCGGAGGTGGGTTTCATTGAAGGCAGGATCGATGAGCCGGCTCTGATGGTGCAGCCGGTGGTGTCTGACAAGCTTCTGGTCGTCACGGGCTCCGCCCATCCCTTTGCCGATGGCCGTTATCTCACCGCGCTGGATATCCTCTACGGCACTTCATGGGTTCTGCGCGAGCAGGGCTCCGGCACCCGCTCCGCCTTCGAGGCGGCGGTGCGGCAGATGGGCGTGGATCCGGGTGAACTCTCGGTCATGCTTGAACTGCCGTCCAACGAGGCGGTGGTGATGGCGGCACGCTCCGGCGGGGCTGCGACGGCGGTTTCAGCCTCAGTGGCATCCCTCTTCCTGCGGCAAGGCCTGCTCGTTCGCGCTGGTATTGATCTGCCCGCCCGCAACTTCGCTTTGTTGCGCCACAAGGAACGCCACACCAGCCGGGCAGCCATGGAGCTGGAACGCCTCAGCCGCGCGGCATCGGAGGATTACAAGGCCGGTCTTGCGGGGTTATAGTAAAGCGCGGGGTGGCAGGCGGCGTTCGCGCGTTCGCCGTCGTATGGGAAAGCTGTCGCAAGTTTCTTCTCCCCGCCGGGGGAAGAAATATGCCGCAAAGTTGCCGGAGGAGCGCCATAGCCGGCGCTCCCCTTCAACAGTAGCAATCACTTGCCCCTGGACTTCAGCCAGGCCTTCATCATGGCGATTTCGCCTTCCTGCGCCTTGATCACTTCTTCGGCCAGCTTGCGGATTTCCGGGTCCTTGCCGTATTGCAGTTGGACCTTGGCCATATCGATCGCCCCCTGATGATGCGGGATCATGCCGCGCACGAAATCGACGTCGGCATCACCACTATAATCGATGGCCATATTGCCATGCATCTTTTTGCTGGCTTCCATGAAGGCCTGGGTGGAAGCGCTGTCGCTCATGCTGCCTTTTGACATGTCGTGTCCGGCATGGCCGCCCGCGTCCTGTGCAAAAGCGGGCATGGCGAGAGAGGCCGCAAAAGCGGCGGCGAGCGTAATGGTCTTGATAGACATGGATTATCCTTCCTGTGTCTGACGGATTTTTCGAAAGTCGGTCTGAAAAATCTGCAGTCAGGCGCGGGGAGGCGGTAGCGGCGGCGCGAAAGCCTTGCCGTCAAACACAGTGCCGCGTTGCGGCTTCGGATAGGCGAATGCCATCCGCCCGGCATCGGCAAAGATCATTCGTGGGACCACGATCAGGCAGGCGGCGCAGGAATCCGGATGTGAAGCATCGTTGCCGTGGGGGCAGCAACCGCCCGTTCCCGCGTCATGAGCGGCATTCTCCGCAGGCGTTTGAGAACCGTGATCTTGCGGGTGTGATTGGGTATCTTGATGTTTCATCGGCAATTGCGAGGAAACAACCATGCCTGTCGGCATGCTCATCGCCATCTGCGCCGGCATCGCGCCGTAAAGCAGGCAGGCAAGGAACATCAATGTGCGGACCACATGGGGCATGATGTGAAGTTACCGCTGAAATTATGGAATAAGCATGACGATCAGGTCAGTTCGCGTGCAATGACGTGGTGCACGATGCGATAATCCCTGCTTTCCTCGCCAAGCGGCGCGAGCGGCCACTCCCATGCAGCGGCGGGCGCGGGAAGCTCAATGCCGTGCAGCAGGTCTTCGTGCTGGTGCAGGCTTCCATCCTTGCCGATGACGTCAAAGGCGGTGTCCGTCACGAGGCACACCTTGCAGGGCAGACCGGCCAGCGCATCGAGATGCGTATGAATGAGTTTCGGCAGGAGATCATCAGGCGTAGCCGCTATTTTCTGCCGTTCCAGCCGATGCTGTGCACCCGTACCGATCTGCGACAGCAGGTTGGCCGAGACGACAAAATCGAGATAGGGCACCCGCCGCAGGAAATCGAGCGGTTCCGCCGGTCGGCCGGCCATGAGATCATCGAAGCCGGAAAGATCGCGATTGGCGATGCGGACGTTCTTTTTGGCATTGAGCCGCAACTTCGCCTGCACGCTGGCGAGATGTACCAGATCGACCAGAACGACGGTATCGAACATCGCCACCAGCGCCTCATGGGGCACATCCCGCAACAGGCCGGACCCCAGCACCACGGCGGTCCGTCTCTGCTTCAGCTTTCTCGCCGATTGCAGCACGAATTGCCGGCTGTTGTTTTCATGCTCCGCCCAGGCTTTGGCGCAACGATTGGCGCGTGCCCAGAGATTGACGGAATAGCGGATATGCGGCCGGAATTCTTTCGGCGTGACCGCGCGTGTCGCGGCATATTGCAGGGCTTCGAGGATCATGAATGCCTAACGGTAAATTTCGCGGCGATGGCCGATTCGACCACCAGCACGATTAGCTTGTGATCCTGTATATCGCAGATGATGCGATAATCGCCCACCCGGTAGCGCCAATAATTGCCGAGTTCGGAGCCTTGCAAGGCGGCACCAGTCTGGCGGGGATTTTCATTTTGCACCACCCTGTCTGCCAGAAACGAAACGATGCGGTTCGCATCTTGCTTCGCCAGCTTTTCAAGCTGCTTGACGGCGCGGTGCTGAAACTCAATTTTCCAGGTCAAGATTGCGCATCACTTCTTCCAGAGTATAGGTGCGCTCATTGTTTGCGATCCGTCGCCGCGTCGCCTCTTCGGCGAGATAAAGATCTTCCATATCTTCGATATGCTTCTCGATCGCCTCGCGAATGTAATAGGCAGATGTGCGTCCGGTGCGCTCGGAAAGCGCTTTCAGCCGCTCATAGGTCTCATCCGGGAGGCGGATGGCCGTCTGTTTGCTCATCGCTTGCGTCCTTTCCGACTAAAATGGGATACATGCATCCCATATAGCATCACTTGTCCTTCGCGGCCAGTAAAACCGGAGCCTTTGCGGCTTGCCGCACAGGGCTTCATCCTCTAAAGCATGTCTCCCAAAAGTGCGCAGCGGTTTTGGGATAAAGACATGCGTAAAAACAGAATTTAAAGCGCGGCGCGCTTCAACACCGGCATAATTTCAGGAAAATATCGGATCGGCATCATGAGCGAAAAAGCAAAAAAGCCTCAGAAACTGAAAGCCCGCCTGCCGCGCGGCTTCGTGGACCGCTCGGCTGCCGATATCCATGCCACCAACGAGATGATCGACAAGATCCGCAGGGTTTATGAGCTTTACGGTTTCGACCCGATCGAAACGCCGCAGTTCGAATATACCGATGCGCTCGGCAAGTTCCTGCCGGACAGCGATCGTCCGAACGAGGGCGTGTTTTCGTTGCAGGATGACGACGACCAGTGGATGAGCCTGCGCTACGATCTGACGGCGCCGCTCGCACGCCATGTGGCTGAAAACTTCAACGAAATCCAGCTGCCATACCGCACCTATCGCGCCGGTTATGTCTTCCGCAATGAAAAGCCCGGCCCCGGCCGTTTCCGGCAGTTCATGCAGTTCGATGCCGATACGGTGGGTGCTGCCGGCGTGCAGGCGGATGCCGAAATGTGCATGATGATGGCGGATACGCTGGAAGCACTCGGCATCAAGCGCGGAGATTACGTTATCCGAGTCAACAACCGCAAGGTGCTCGATGGCGTCATGGAAGCCATCGGTCTCGGTGGCGAGGAAAATGCCGGTCGTCGTTTGAACGTGCTGCGCGCTATTGATAAGCTCGACAAGTTCGGCCCTGAGGGTGTGAAGCTGCTGCTCGGCCCCGGCCGCAAGGACGAGTCCGGTGACTTTACTAAGGGTGCCGGTCTCGGTGACGAGCAGATCGAAAAGGTCCTGTTTTTCGTCGGCATCAAGGATTATGCGGCGAGCGCCGATGATCTGGCGAAACTGGTCGCGGGCACCTCGAAAGGCGAGGAGGGCGTTGATGAACTAAACATCATCGGCGCTCTGGTCTCCAGTGCCGGTTACGATGCGGATCGCATCAAGATCGACCCCTCGGTCGTTCGCGGCCTCGAATATTATACAGGCCCGGTCTATGAGGCCGAGCTCACCTTCGACGTCACCAACGAAAAGGGCGAAAAGGTCGTGTTCGGCTCCGTCGGCGGCGGCGGCCGTTATGACGGCCTCGTCTCCCGCTTCATGGGCCAGCCGGTTCCCGCCACGGGCTTCTCCATCGGCGTTTCGCGTCTGATGACGGCGCTGAAGAACCTCGGAAAGCTCGGTCAGGTGAAGCCGCTCGCGCCTGTTCTCATCACCGTCATGGATGGTGATGTGGAGAGTATGAGCCGTTATCAGCGCTTCACCCAGGCGCTGCGGGCCGAAGGCATCCGCGCTGAAATGTATCAGGGCAACTGGAAGAAATTCGGCAACCAGCTGAAATACGCCGACCGCCTCGGTTCCCCCATTGCCATCATTCAGGGCGGTGACGAGCGCGCCGAAGGCGTGGTGCAGATCAAGGATCTGATCGAAGGCAAGCGCCTCTCCGGCGAGATCGAGGACAATGCCAGCTGGCGCGAGGCGCGTGTGGCCCAGGTCAGCGTGCCGGAGGCCGAGCTGGTGGCAAAGGTCCGCGAGATTCTGGAGCATCAGGCAGAGGACGTTCGCCGCGCCGCCGAAGGGCGCTGAAGCCATGGGGATCTTTGCGCTCGACCATGTTCAACTGGCGATGCCGGCTGGCCGTGAAAAAGAGGCGCGGGCTTTTTACGGGAGCCTGCTCGGCTTTGCGGAACATGCAAAACCGGCCAATCTGGTTGCCCGCGGCGGCTGTTGGTTCAGCCGGGGTTCGATAAAACTGCACCTGGGCATCGAGCAGGATTTCCGACCGGCGAAAAAAGCCCATCCGGCGTTTCTGGTCGATGACTTGGCAGACTTGCGAAAAACACTTGAAACAGCGGGCTGCCATGTGGTTGAGGATGAACCGCTTGAGGGATATCACCGGTTTTATGTCCATGATCCCTTCGGAAACCGCATCGAAATGATGCAGCCGCTCGAACCGTGACGAAAAGTACCGTTCCATGCCCCTGATCGACATGCCGGAGTTTTCCGGAGAGCTACTGGAAGAATTCGCCGCGCGCCGCACGAGTCGCGTGAACACGCCCGTCATCCAGCCTGCGGAACCGTTTCTGGATATGGCTGGCGAGGATTTGCGCCGCCGTATCTTCATGACGGAAAGCGAGACGGGTGAGAGCCTGTGCCTGCGGCCCGAATTCACCATTCCCGTCTGCCTGCGCCATATCGAGACGGCGACCGGCACACCCAAACGTTATTCCTATCTCGGTGAAGTCTTCCGCCAGCGCCGCGAAGGTGCGAACGAATTTTATCAGGCCGGCATCGAGGATCTCGGCGATACCGATATTGCTGCCGCCGATGCGCGTGCCGTCATCGATGCCACCGGGATTCTGCAGCGTCTGCTGCCGGGCCGGGCGCTTGCCGTCACCCTGGGCGATCAACAGGTGTTCGAGGCGGTTGTTGCCGCCCTTGGTCTGCCGCTCGGCTGGCAGAAGCGGCTGGTACAGGCCTTCGGTGACATGGCGCAGCTTGACGCGCTGCTGGAAAGCCTCATGCATCCCAAGCCGATGACCGGGCTGGACGCCCGCGTTGCCGGGCTATTGGCGACCGGGGATGAGGCGGTGCTGGTCGATTATCTCGATACGGTGATGCAGGAAACCGGCTACTCCACCAATGCAAGCCGTTCACCACAGGAAATCGCCCGCCGCCTGAGGGAAAAACTGGCCCTTGCGGCCACACGTCTACCGGATGACAGTTTTGCGCTGCTGAAGCAGTTCCTCGCTTTGAAGGCGCCTCTGCCGCAGGCCTCGCAGGTTCTGGCCGATTTTGCTGCGAAGGCGAAGCTGAAACTGGACGGAGCGCTTTCCGCTTTCGACAAACGTGTCGCAGCTCTTTCTAACGCGGGCGTTGACCTCGAAACCGTCACCTATGGCGCGGCGTTCGGTCGTCCGCTCGACTATTATACCGGCCTTGTTTTCGAGGTGGTGGAAGCGGGTGGAGATAGTGTTCTCGCCGGTGGCGGCCGTTTCGACCGGCTGCTGACGCTGCTCGGCGCACAGGAAAAAATACCGGCCGTGGGCTTCTCGCTCTGGCTGGATCGCATCGAAACGGTGCGCGGGAGTAAGCCATGATCACCATCGCATTGCCCTCCAAGGGCCGGATGAAGGAAGACTCCTCCGCCGTTCTGGAACGCGCCGGGCTGAAAGTCGCTGCCGTCGGCAATGATCGTTCCTATCGCGGCCGCGTCGAAGGGCGCGACGATATCGAGATCGCCTATCTGTCGGCGTCAGAAATCGCCCGCGAGATCGGCGCCGGCACGGTGGATTTCGGCGTGACCGGGGAGGACCTTGTGCGTGAAGGGCTGACCAATGCCGATGCGCAGGTGGAATTCTGCGCCCGTCTCGGTTTTGGGCATGCCGACGTCGTGGTCGCCGTGCCGGAAATCTGGCTGGATGTGGACAGCATGGCAGATCTGGGTGATGTCGCTTCGGAGTTCCGCGCCCGCCATGGTCGAAGGCTCGCCATCGCCACCAAATACTGGCGGCTGACGCAGCAGTTCTTTTCACGCCAGCACGGCATCCAGCTTTACCGCATCGTCGAAAGCCTCGGTGCCACCGAAGGCGCGCCGGCGGCGGGGCAGGCGGATATCATCGTTGATATCACCTCCACGGGTTCGACGCTGAAAGCCAACCATCTGAAAATTCTCTCCGACGGTATCATCGTGCGTTCGGAAGCCTGCTTTGTCCGCGCCCGCAAACCGGAACATGACGGCGATGGAAGGATTGAGGAGATCGCGTCGCGCATCAGGGCGGCGGTCTGAGCATCAAAACACAAAAGCCGCTGGATCGCTCCAGCGGCTTTTTCGTTGGCGGGACGCCTGAATTAAGCGTGAGCCAGAGCGACGCCGCGCTTTGCATCGACGGAATAAGCGCCGGGACCGAAGGCGGCGAGCAGGATGTAAGCGCCGGCCAGGGTGATGTTTTTCATCAGCATGATGCCGTTCAGCGCATTGATCCAGCCAAGCGCCGGGTCAGGCCAGCCGGGAACGGCAACGGTGCCGCTGTGGAAAACGAGGCCGGTGAAGACGCAGAAGACGGCAAGCGCCCAGGCGGCGATTTTCGTCTGGAAACCGACGAGAATGGCAAGGCCGGTCACGAGTTCGAAGAGGCCTGCGAGATATGCAAGCGCGGTTGCGGCAGGCATGCCGGCACCGGCGATCATGCCGGCCGTACCGGCCGGATCGGTCAGCTTGCCGAAGCCGGCATAGATAAAGATGAAGGAAAGCAGAATGCGGGCAATAAGAACGAGAACGTTCTGGCTGCTGGACATGGAAATCTCCGGTAAATGATCGGCGTTTCGCCGGTTGGGGCAATGTCTGGAGATATCAATGACTGAAAATCATTCGCCCATAAAGATGAACAACAGAAGACGAATTGTCTTTATTTTGTGAACGATGGTGAAACCGGAAACAGGATATCAGGCGGCGAAGCGCATGTCTTCGAAACGGGGAAACAGGAACAGTCCCGTGATACGACCGGGCTGGCCATCTTCAAAATTGAAGGATTCACCCATGCAGATGACCGGTTGCCGCAGGGCCGGCAACATCGAGATGCCGGTTGAAAAGCAGAAACGCGAGGGGGCGGAAGAAGCCTGTTCGAATAGTTCCAGCACCCGGGCGTGGTCAGCGCGGTCGTAACAGCGGACAAGGCTGAGCAGGCCGCATTCACCCGGCGGCAGGCCATGCATGAAAGATGCGTGTTCGCCGAGCCGGATGACACCGCTCGAAAGCTCACTGCTCCATTCTTCCGAAATGAAGAAACGCGCCAAAGTCCGTGGATCCGGTGTGGTGGGAGCCGTTGCGGGCAAAGCATCGTTGCGTCTTGATATTTCGAACAATTCGCGCCCCCGTATGAACATCGCGCCGGCGCCGCTTTTGAAGCGTTATCGCCGGGTCGAACTTCCACCGCCATCCGCAGTCGGACGTATCTGCCAGGCATCGAAACCCCTTCAATGCTTGCGTCCCGTCGCGGCACCCTTACGGGGGCTGCTTATAGTTTATTTTCTTCTACCTACAACAACCAGTCAGTGAGAAATATAAAAATAATATGTATTTCTTCTTCAAAACCGCGAGACTTGTGAAAAGCCACAACTAAATAGCGTACTTACAGGTCACTTGGCGCCGATATCGGGTCCCGTGGTGATGATGATTCGCAGCAGCGCCACCGCAATATTCCATGAGCCGCAAAAAAACGGCGGGATAAATGCGGCGCTGTTCCAAAACGGGACAATATTTGAGCCCTTCCGCGTGGGCCTTCGAAATTGTGCAACCGGTTGATTTTACGAGGCATCTCTCTGGGAAGTGCCGACGTTCTGCTCAGTCTGGCGTCGAGCTTCATAGACGCGCCCCTTTTTCTTCGGCCGGGAAACAAGGCCGATCCGACGAGTGCCGTTCCTTATCCCGATGACAGGACTGATTAGAAGTCCATGCCGCCCCGTCTGGCGCGCTGGCGACGCTGGACCACTCAAGGGGCATGGGCGGCCAAAGAAAAAGGGCGATCCGAAGACCGCCCATTCATTATTCCGATGACAGAACTGGTTAGAAGTCCATGCCGCCCGTCCGGCGCGTTGGTGACACCGGACCACTCAAGGGGCATGGGCGGCCAACGAAAAAGGGCGATCCGAATACCGCCCTTTCATTATTCCGGTGACAGGACTGATTAGAAGTCCATGCCGCCCATGCCGCCGCCCGGCATTGCCGGCATCGGAGCGTCCTTCTTCGGAAGCTCGGCGATCATGGCTTCGGTGGTGATCAGCAGCGAAGCAACCGAAGCTGCGTTCTGCAGAGCCGTGCGGACAACCTTGACCGGGTCGACGATGCCGAGCTGGATCAGGTCGCCATATTCGCCGGTCTGGGCGTTGTAGCCGTAGTTGTCTTCGTTCTTCTCGAGGATCTTGCCAACAACGATGGAAGCTTCGTCACCAGCGTTGTCTGCAATCTGGCGAACCAGAGCCTGCAGGGCGCGGCGGATGATGTTGATACCAGCTTCCTGGTCGTCGTTTTCGCCCTTGACGGCGATCTTCGTGGACGAACGCAGCAGAGCCACGCCACCACCAGGCACGATGCCTTCCTGAACTGCAGCGCGCGTCGCGTTGAGAGCGTCGTCGATGCGGTCCTTCTTTTCCTTCACTTCGACTTCCGTCGAACCGCCAACGCGGATAACGGCAACGCCGCCAGCGAGCTTGGCAAGGCGTTCCTGCAGCTTTTCGCGGTCGTAGTCGGAGGTGGTTTCTTCGATCTGGGCCTTGATCTGGGCAACGCGACCTTCGATGTCGGACTTCTGGCCGGCGCCGTCAACGATCGTGGTGTTTTCCTTGGAGATCGAAACCTTCTTCGACTTGCCGAGCATGTCGAGCGTAACGTTTTCGAGCTTGATGCCGAGGTCTTCGGAAATGACGGTACCACCGGTCAGGATGGCGATGTCTTCCAGCATGGCCTTGCGGCGGTCGCCGAAGCCAGGAGCCTTGACGGCAGCGATCTTGAGGCCGCCACGCAGCTTGTTGACGACGAGCGTTGCAAGAGCTTCGCCTTCGACGTCTTCAGCGATGATGACGAGCGGCTTGCCGGTCTGAACGACAGCTTCGAGAACCGGCAGCATGGCCTGGAGGTTCGAGAGCTTCTTTTCGTGCAGGAGGATGTAGGCGTCTTCGAGGTCAGCCACCATCTTTTCCGGGTTGGTCACGAAGTAGGGCGACAGGTAGCCGCGGTCGAACTGCATGCCTTCGACGACTTCGAGTTCGGTTTCAGCGGTCTTGGCTTCTTCAACGGTGATGACGCCTTCGTTGCCGACCTTCTGCATTGCTTCAGCAATGTCGAGACCGATCTGACGTTCGCCGTTTGCGGAGATCGTGCCGACCTGCGCAACTTCTTCAGAGGTGTTGATCTTCTTGGCCTTGGCCTGAAGGTCCTTGACGACTTCAGCAACGGCCAGATCGATACCGCGCTTCAGGTCCATCGGGTTCATGCCGGCAGCGACTGCCTTGGAACCTTCGCGAACGATGGCCTGGGCCAGAACGGTCGCGGTGGTGGTGCCGTCACCGGCGATGTCGTTGGTCTTGGAGGCAACTTCGCGAACGAGCTGTGCGCCCATGTTCTCGAACTTGTCTTCCAGTTCGATTTCCTTGGCGACCGAAACGCCGTCCTTGGTGATGCGCGGAGCGCCGAAGGACTTGTCGATAACGACGTTACGACCCTTCGGGCCGAGGGTTACCTTCACTGCATCAGCAAGAACGTCGACGCCCTTGAGCATCTTTTCGCGTGCTGTGCGGCCGAATTTTACTTCTTTGGCTGCCATTTTCAAAACTCCTGGTTTCGAATGGCCGGACGGGGTCCGGCTTGAAATTTAAGGAAGGATGGGGTGGCCGAAATCAGCCGATGATGCCCATGATGTCGGCTTCCTTCATGATCAGAAGGTCTTCGCCGTTGAGCTTGACTTCGGTGCCCGACCACTTGCCGAACAGAACGCGATCGCCAACCTTGACGTCGAGAGCGACGACCTTGCCGGCTTCGTCACGTGCGCCGGAACCGACGGCGACGATTTCGCCTTCCTGCGGCTTTTCCTTGGCGGTGTCGGGAATGATGATGCCGCCCTTGGTCTTTTCTTCGGACTCAACGCGACGAACAACGACGCGATCGTGAAGCGGGCGGAAATTGGTGCTTGTCATTGTCTAATCCCTCGATCAAATGACTGCGCGAGCTTTTGGAACTCGCCTGATGGGTGTTAGCACTCTCGTTTATCGAGTGCCAGCGGAACCGAGATAAGGAGGGCTTCTTCCGGAGTCAAGAACGCCCTGTCTGAAAAATTTCATGGCCTATGGTTACCAGCGTTCCATGACAGGAATTTCTATGTCTGCGCGATGCTATGAAGCTTCAAATCGGGAGGCTGGAAGGCTCGAAAAGCGCGCCGCTGTCTTCCTCCGGCTTGTCCCGGGAATATGATCTGCCAACGCATTGATTTTCGTGACGGGTTTGGATGCGCGGGATAAGCCTGAGGATGACGTCGAGTGTGACGCGCCATTCCGTTCAGTCCGAAGCCCGGACCGGCGGCGCTTTTTTCCTTGCCATCGGCGTCCCGCTTTGCGATGTGACGCACACACTCTTCTCGCATCCGGAAAGCATCTCATGGCCCACCGCATTCAAACTCTCGGCGAAATCACTGATGGGTTCGACGTTATCCTGTCGGATGTCTGGGGCGTGCTGCACAATGGCGTCAGCGCCTTTCCGGACGCGGCCATTGCCCTGAGAAGCGCGCGCGAGGCCGGCAAGACCGTGGTTCTCATCACCAATTCACCGCGTCCCGCGCCCGGCGTCATCGCCCAGCTGCGTGTGCTCGGCGTGCCCGACGAGGCCTATGACCGCATCGTCACCTCGGGCGATGTAACGCGTGGCCTGATCGCGGAAGGCCCCAGAAAAGTCTTCCTGCTGGGACCGCAGCGGGACATGCCGCTGTTGGAGGGTCTCGATGTCGAGGTGGTTGGCGAGGCCGACGCGGACTCCGTGGTCTGCACCGGCTTCTTCGACGACGAGACGGAGACGCCGGAGGACTATACCGAAATGCTTAAGGGCTTTATTGCCCGCAACGTGCCGATGATCTGCGCCAACCCGGATCTGGTGGTGGAGCGCGGCGAGCGCATCATTCCCTGCGCCGGCGCCATGGCCGCCTATTACGAACAGCTTGGCGGCGAGGTTCGCATCGCCGGAAAGCCGCATGCGCCGATCTATGAGGCCTGCCTTGCAGCGGCCAAGGAGGTGCGCGGCGCCTTCGCCAAGGATCGCGTTCTCGCCATCGGTGACGGCATGCCGACGGATGTGAAGGGCGCGATTGCGAGCGGTCTCAACCTTCTTTATATCAGCGGCGGTATTCACGTCGCCGAATATACGCTGAACGGCCAGACGGACGAGGCGCTTCTCAATGCCTATCTCAAGGGGCAGGGCGCTTCACCCGGCTGGTGGATGCCCCGACTTGCCTGAGGACGCATTTCTACGCCTCGCCTCGGGAATAGCTGGCGCTGGAATGGATCGACTGTCATGACCGTCTTTCACCGCAATGAAAAAAAAGAGCCGCTGCCCGAAGCTCTTCGTGGCGGCGTCGTCGCCATCGGCAATTTCGATGGCGTGCATCGCGGCCACCGGGCCGTGCTGGATCGCGCGCTGGAACTGGCGGAAGCCCGCGGCGTCCCCGCGCTGGTGCTGACCTTCGAGCCGCATCCCCGTTCCGTGTTCAGGCCCGATACGCCGGTCTTTCGCCTCACGCCTGCGCCATTGAAGGCGCGCATCCTTGAGGCCATCGGTTTCCGCTCGGTCATCGAATATCCGTTCGACCGCGAGTTTTCGCAGCGCTCGGCGGAAGAGTTCGTCCAGTCCATCCTGATTGACTGGCTGCATGCGAGCGCCGTCGTCACCGGTTTCGATTTCCATTTCGGCAAGGGCCGGGAAGGTGGGCCGGCATTCCTGATGGAAGCCGGAAAACGCCATGGCTTCGATGTGACGCTGGTGGACGCTTTCCGCGACGAGGGCGCGGATGTCGTCTCTTCCAGCCGGATACGCTCGCTTCTGTGCGAGGGTGATGTGGCGGGCGCCGCAGGCCTGCTTGGTTACCGTTTCACGGTGGAAAGCGAAGTCATCGGCGGCCAGAAGCTTGGCCGCACGCTGGGTTACCCCACCGCCAACATGGCGCTGGCGCCGGAAACGGAACTGAAGGCCGGCATCTATGCCGTCCGCTTCCGCCGACCCGATGGCTCGATCCGCGACGGCGTGGCGAGCTTCGGTTATCGCCCGACGGTCACGGACAACGGCGCGGCGTTGCTCGAAACATTCGTCTTCGATTTTTCGGGCGATCTCTATGGCGAGGTCTGTTCGGTCTCTTTCTTCGGGCATCTGCGCGATGAGTTGAAATTCGATGGTCTCGATCCGCTCGTGGCGCAGATCAAGCGGGATGAAGAAGAGGCGAGGGCGATGCTGTCGGGTGTGCAGCCGCTGAGCGAAGTGGATGCGAAGATCGCGTTTTGAGCAGGCTGTGGGGCATGTCCTTATTCGCCCGCCCCTTGCCGTCGCTTTTCTCTTCCTTTTTACCGGAAAACCGCATAAACAACCGGCCATGTCCCAATACCGGTTGAAATTTGCAGTTCAGATTGGCCGAATTATTGGCCCGGCCTTCCGCCCGCTCTGAGAGAGCCGGAAGGTCCGGGATTTTGGCGCTTCTGTGACAGACGGACGTGGCGCTTTCCGAATTTGCCCTCTTTGCAATTGATATGGCGCGGCCCGCACGGCGCGCAACAACGGTATGATCATGAGCGACACCGCAGAAAAACTGGACTACTCCACCACCCTCTATCTTCCGCAGACGGATTTTCCGATGCGCGCCGGCCTGCCGCAGAAAGAACCGGAAACGGTGAAGCGCTGGCAGGAAATGGGTCTCTACAAGAAGCTGCGCGCCTCGGCCGCCGGCCGCGAGAAATTCGTGCTGCATGACGGCCCGCCCTATGCCAACGGCAATATCCATATCGGCCATGCGCTGAACAAGATCCTGAAAGACGTCATCACCCGCTCGTTCCAGATGCGCGGTTACGACGCCAATTACGTGCCCGGCTGGGATTGCCACGGCCTGCCGATCGAATGGAAGATCGAGGAAGCCTACCGCGCCAAGGGCAAGAACAAGGACGAGGTTCCGGTCAACGAATTCCGCAAGGAGTGCCGTGAGTTTGCGGCCGGCTGGATCAAGGTCCAGTCGGAGGAGTTCAAGCGCCTCGGCATCGAGGGTGACTTCGAAAACCCCTACACGACCATGAACTTCCACGCGGAAGCCCGCATCGCCGGCGAACTTTTGAAGATCGCCAAGAGCGGCCAGCTCTACCGCGGTTCCAAGCCGATCATGTGGTCGGTCGTGGAGCGCACGGCGCTGGCGGAAGCGGAAGTCGAATATCATGACGTCGAGAGTGACACGATCTGGGTGAAGTTCCCGGTCGTTGAAGGCTCTGCTGAGCTTGATGGCGCTTCCATCGTTATCTGGACGACCACGCCGTGGACGATCCCCGGCAACCGTGCCATCTCGTTTTCGTCGCGCATCGCCTATGGCCTTTATGAGGTCACGGCGGCGGCCAATGATTTCGGACCGCAGCCGGGCGAAAAGCTCGTCTTCGCAGACAAGCTGGCAGCCGAATGCTTTGCCAAGGCGAAGCTCGAATTCACACGCCTGCGCGATGTGAAGGCGGAGGAGCTCGCCGCTGTTACCTGCGCCCACCCGCTGGCATCGCTGGGTTACACCTTCCCTGTTCCGGTTCTCGATGGCGATCACGTCACAGACGATGCCGGTACCGGCTTCGTGCACACAGCCCCCGGCCATGGCCGCGAGGACTTTGACGCGTGGATGGCGCAGGCGCGCGATCTGGAAGCGCGCGGCATCTCCTCCAAGATCCCATTCACGGTCGGCGATGACGGTTTCTACACCGAAGACGCCCCCGGTTTCGGCCCGTCGGCCGAAGGCGGTGCCGCCCGTGTCATGGACGATAACGGCAAGAAGGGTGACGCCAATGACCGCGTCATCAAGGCGCTGATCGCGGAAAACAACCTGTTCGCCCGCGGCCGTCTGAAGCACAGCTATCCGCATAGCTGGCGCTCCAAGAAGCCTGTCATCTTCCGCAACACGCCGCAATGGTTCGTCTATATGGACAAGGAACTGGGCGACGGCACGACGCTGCGCTCCCGTTCGCTTTCCGCCATCGACCAGACCCGCTTCGTGCCGGCTTCCGGCCAGAACCGCCTGCGCGCCATGATCGAAGGCCGCCCGGACTGGGTTCTGTCGCGCCAGCGCAGCTGGGGCGTGCCGATCGCCGTCTTCGCCGACGAGAAAGGTGAAGTTCTGATCGACGAAGCCGTCAACGCCCGCATCCTCGAGGCTTTCGAGGCCGAAGGCGCGGACGCCTGGTTCGCCGAAGGCGCCAAGGAACGCTTCCTTGGCAATGACCACGACCATGCCAAGTGGCAGCAGGTCATGGACATCCTCGACGTCTGGTTCGACAGCGGCTGCACTCACACCTTCACGCTGGAAGACCGCCCGGACTTGAAGTGGCCGGCGGATGTCTATCTCGAAGGCTCCGACCAGCATCGCGGCTGGTTCCATTCGTCGCTGCTCGAAAGCTGCGCGACGCGCGGCCGTGCGCCTTACAATGCCGTTGTGACCCACGGTTTCACCATGGATGAGCAGGGGCGCAAACAGTCGAAGTCGCTGGGCAACGTGGTTGCTCCGCAGGAAGTCATGAGCCAGTCGGGTGCCGACATCCTGCGCCTGTGGGTGATGACCACGGATTACTGGGAAGACCAGCGCCTCGGTAAGGCCATCATCCAGACCAATGTCGATGCCTATCGCAAGCTGCGCAACACCATCCGCTGGATGCTCGGTACGCTCGCCCATTACAAGGGTGAGGAGATCGCCTATGACGATCTGCCGGAGCTGGAAAAGCTGGTGCTGCACCGCCTGTCCGAACTGGATGGCGTTGTTCGCGAAGGTTATGACGGCTTCGAGTTCAAGAAGATCACCCGTGCGCTGATCGACTTTGCCAATGTCGAGCTTTCGGCCTTCTATTTCGACGTCCGCAAGGACACGCTGTATTGCGACGCGCCGTCGTCGCTGAAGCGCCGCGCGGCCCTGTCGGTCATCGCCAAGCTGTTCGATTGCCTGGTGACGTGGCTTGCCCCCATGCTGCCCTTCACCACGGAAGAAGCGTGGCTGTCGCGCTACCCGGATGCGGAGTCGGTGCATCTCGCCCAGTTCCCGGAAATCCCGGCAAACTGGAAGAATGATGCGCTGGAAGCGAAGTGGGAGAAAATCCGCAAGGTCCGCACCGTCGTGACGGGCGCGCTTGAAGTCGAGCGCCGTGAAAAGCGCATCGGTTCTTCGCTGGAAGCGGCTCCGGTCGTCCACATCGCCGACGCCGATCTTCTGGCCGCGCTGAAGGATCAGGACTTCGCCGAAATCTGTATCACCTCGGCCATCACGGTTGTGGGTGACGAAGGCCCTGCCGACGGTTTCCGCCTGCCGGAAGTTCCGAAGGTCGTGGTCGAGCAGAAGCTCGCGGAAGGTGAAAAATGCGCGCGTTCGTGGCGCATCACCACCGATGTCGGCTCCGATCCGGATTATCCCGATGTCTCGGCGCGCGATGCGGCCGCCCTGCGCGAGCTTGCGGCCCTGGCATAATGAAAATGGCCGGATGAATTGCGCTTTGCCTCTTCATCCGGTACACCTGCCTGAAAATGGCCGGATTTACAGGGCAATGCGGGCTGCCGCCTGCCGAAAGACGATGTCTGGCGAAGTGGGACGGACGGCTGGAAGGGTTTCAATGAAGACGATGCAGGGTAATGCGCAGGGTTTGGGCATGTTTCGCACGGTGGTTGGCGTCACGACGATAGGCGTGCTGCTCGGCGCGTGCACGAGCCCGACCTACGGTACGGGCAAGACGGCAGCCGAACAGCTTGTCGACGATCTCGGCAACGCAACCTCGATCACCGGCGACCAGACCAAGCGCAACCTGAAATATGGTCCTCGCCCGGGCCTCGTCGTTCCCGCCCAGGCCCGTGCCGAGCAGCTGGCTCAGCCGCAGCAGAACATGGCGAGCCGCGAAAACAATCCGCAATGGGTCGAATCGCCGGAAGAAACCCGCGAACGCCTGCGCGATGAGGCGGATGCCAACAAGAACAACCCGCATTATCGTTCGCCGCTGCTCGCCGGCAACGGCACCGCCGGTCAGATGACGGAAAGCCAGAAGTGGGAAGCCTTCCGCAAGGCCAAGGCCGAAGCCCAGGGCGGCTCTGTGGTCAACGCCCAGCGCAAGTTCCTCACCGATCCGCCGGCCGAATATCGCAGCGTTCCGCAGGATCAGCTGACCGATCTCGGCGAGCCGGAGCAGAAAAAGGAAAAGCGCCGCAAGAAAGAAGCGGCAATGGCCGGCACCGGCAAGAGCTGGTGGAACCCCTTCCAGTAATGGCGAATGGTTGATGGCTGGCGGGAAGGCTTACGCCTCCCGCGAGTCGCTCAGTCGTCGAGACGTTTCCCGCGGAAAAATTGCCGCAGGATGTCAGCACTTTCACTCTCCGCCAGTCCCGAATAAACATCCGGCGCATGATGGCATGTCGGCTGGCTGAAAAACCGCACGCCACTCTCCACTGCACCGCCCTTCGGGTCTTGCGCGCCATAATAGAGCCGACGGATACGGGCAAATGAAATTGCCGCCGCGCACATGGTGCAAGGCTCCAGTGTCACATAGAGATCGGCACCGGGCAGGCGTTCCTGTCCCAGCGCCTCGCAGGCCATACGGATCACGGCGATTTCAGCATGCGCCGTCACATCGTTCAATTCACGGGTGCGGTTGCCGGAACGGGCGATGACGCGACCGTCCAGTACCAGTACGGCACCGATTGGAACCTCCTGCCGCTCGCCGGCGGCACGGGCTTCCCAAAGCGCCAGCTCCATGAAATGCGTCCTTTCGGCCATTGCGTTTCAATTTCCTCTTAACCCTTGTGCTTGGACCTGATAGGACAGCCCAAACAACAGGCAAACAGCAAATGACTTTTAAAGACAAGCCGAAGCGTGACGGCGGCAAGACATTTAGCCGAGACAGGAAGCCGAAAGGCCCCGGCAAACCCGCCGCCGAGCGCGAAAAGAAACCTGCCGAGGCAAAGGCCGCCCCGGTGCCGGAAACCGTTGGCGCCTCGAAGCCCGAGCGCATTTCCAAGATCATGGCGCGCGCCGGCGTGGCTTCGCGCCGCGATGTCGAGCGCATGATCATGGAGGGCCGCGTGTCGTTGAACGGCGTCAAGCTGGATACGCCTGTCGTCAACGCCACGCTGTCGGACAAGATCGAAGTGGATGGCATGCCGATTCGCGGCGCCGAGCGCACGCGGCTGTGGCTTTATCACAAGCCCGCCGGTCTGGTGACCACCAATTCCGACCCGGAAGGCCGCCCGACCGTTTTCGACAATCTGCCGAGCGAACTGCCGCGCGTCCTCTCCATCGGCCGCCTCGATATCAATACCGAAGGCTTGCTGCTGCTTACCAATGATGGCGGTCTTTCCCGCGTTCTGGAATTGCCGACCACCGGCTGGCTGCGCCGTTACCGCGTGCGCGCCCATGGTGAGGTGGATCAGGCGGCGCTCGACAAGCTGAAGGAAGGCATCGCCGTCGATGGCGTGCTCTACGGCGCGATCGACGCCACGCTTGACCGTACCCAGGGCCACAACGTCTGGATCAGCATGGGCCTGCGCGAAGGCAAGAACCGCGAGATCAAGAACGTGCTCGGCGCGCTCGGCCTCGAGGTCAACCGTCTGATCCGCGTTTCCTACGGTCCGTTCCAGCTGGGTGATCTGCCCGAAGGCAAGGTGCTGGAAGTACGTGGCCGGATGCTGCGCGACCAGCTCGGCCCGCGCCTGATCGAACAGGCGGGCGCCAATTTCGATGCGCCGATCTACAATGCCCCCGTTGAGGACGAGGAAGACAACGCGCCGAAGCGGCCCGCGAAGGCCGAATGGGCAAAGAGCGATGCGCCGGAAGGCAAGCCACGCTTCGAAAAAGGCGGCAAGTCCGAGGACCGCCGTGAAAAGGCGCTTGGCCGCCTCGACACCAAGCGGGGCGACAAGCCCGCCGGCAAGTTCGGCGCCAAGGGCCGCACCGAGGATGAGGGTGACGACCGCCGCCCCCGCCAGCCTGCCGGCACAAGCCGCACGGCCAATGTCTGGATGGCGCCTGGCGCGAAGCCGACCCGTGACGGCAAGGAACGCAAGTCGTCTGCCCGTGCTGAGGCGGAAAGCCTGTTCAAGAAGCCTTCTGCGCAGGACGAAGCCCGCCGCAGCCTCGTGCGCCATGCCGATGAAGACGGTGAGTGGATTCGTTCCGAACCCACCCGCGACGATGACCGCGGGCAGGGCCGTGGCGATCGCTCCGCACGTGGCGAGAAGAATTTTGGCGATCGTGGCGGACGCGGCGGCAAGTCGTTCGGCGATCGGCCGTTCCGCGACCGTCCCCGTGAAGATGGCGACCGCCCGCGTGGTGCCAAGCCGTTTGGTGACCGTCCGGCCCGGGGCGACAAACCCTTCGGCGACCGGCCCTTCCGTGACCGCCCGCGCGAAGACGGTGACCGTCCGCGCAGCGACCGCCCACGTGGCGAAAAGAGTTTCGGCGATCGCACCGCCCGGGGGGAAAGACCCGCTGGTGACCGTCCGTTCCGCGACAGACCCCGTGACGACGGTGATCGCGCCCGCGGCGAGCGGCCAGCGGGTGACAAGCCCCGCGGCGGCAAGCCGGGCGGCAAACCCGGCTTTGGCAAGCCGTCCTTCGGAAAATCGGGCGAGCGTGGCGAACGTTCGGGGTTTTCCGGAAAAGGCGCTGGCGGCAAGGGCCCCGGCGGTAATAAGCCGGGCGGCAAGGGCCCGGGTGGCAAACCTTCTGGAGGCAGGGGAATGACACGTAATGCGGATCGTAGGCGGTGAGTTCCGCGGCCGGAGCTTGGCCGCGCCGAAAACAAATTCCATTCGCCCGACCATCGACAGGACGCGGGAAAGCCTCTTCAACATTCTGAGCCATGCCTATCCGGAAAGTCTGGATGGCACGCGCGTTCTGGACGTTTTCGCCGGGACCGGTGCGGTCGGGCTGGAGGCGCTTTCGCGCGGCTGTCGTGTGGCGCTCTTCGTCGAAAACGGCGTCGAGGGCAGGGGGCTGCTTTGGGAAAATATCGATGCGCTGGGTCTGCATGGCCGCGCCCGCATCTTGCGGCGTGATGCCACCAAGCTCGGTGGCGTCAACAATATCGAGCCGTTCGATCTTCTTTTCGCCGATCCACCTTATGGCTATGGCCATGGCGAAAAGGCTTTCACGGCTGCCCATAGTGGCGGTTGGCTCAACGCCGGCGCGCTTGCCATTCTGGAAGAGCGCGGCGATGTGACGGTCAATGTCGATCCGGCGTTCAAGCTGCTTGAAAGCCGCATCTTCGGCGACACGAAGATGCATTTCTACCGCTACGAGCCCTGACGGGGAGTGCCCCGTCACGCCACGGTCTTGTCGTGTTTGCCGGATAGGCAGACCCCTTCACCGTGGTAACCAGTTTTGGGTGTTTCGCATGGATCAGGCTGGGAACGAAAGCGTCACGATCGTCCGCGCCGGAGAAGAAGTTCTCGAAGGCGATGGTGCGGGCAATCATGAGCCGACATTCGGACTGGCGCTCGGCGGCGGCGGCGCACGCGGCATCTGCCATATCAACGTTATCGAGGCTTTCGACGAACTCGGCATCCGGCCCGTGGCAATTTCCGGTTCGTCCATCGGCTCCATCATCGGCGCGGGCATGGCGGCCGGCATGTCTGGCCGCGAAATCCGCGAATACACGCTGGAACTCATGGGACGCAAAGGTTCGGTCGCCAACCGGCTCTGGAGCCTCGGCCCGGCATCGATGCGCCATGCGGTGGACGGTTTTCGTCTCGGCCAGTTCAATCTCGAACTCATTCTCCACGCCTTGATGCCACAGGCGCTGCCGAAGGATTTTTCCGAACTCGCCATTCCGCTCAAAGTGATAACCACGGATTATTACGCCCAGACCGAAGTGGTAGTCGAGAGCGGCGAGATCATCCAGGCGCTGGCGGCTTCAGCCGCCATTCCGGCGCTGTTCATGCCTGTTCGTATCGATGGCCGCATCATGATCGATGGCGGTATCTTCAATCCGGTCCCGTATGAACATTTGCTGGATCACGCCGATATCGTCATTGGCGTCGATGTTGTCGGTGGTCCGGAAGGGGATGGAACCACCATGCCCAGCCGATTGGAAAGCCTGTTCGGCGCCAGCCAGCTGATGATGCAGGCGGCGATTGCTCTGAAGCTCAGACTGCGCCCGCCACACATTTTCCTACGCCCACCGGTTCACCGTTTCGGCGTGCTGGACTTCCTGAAGTCGGAAGAGGTGCTGAACGCGTCGTCCAGCATCAAGAATGATCTGAAACGCCAGATCGAACTGCAGGTAGAGCTGTTTCATCGCGGGCACGGCATGGAGGCTTAAGCAGCAATCCCTGAGTATTCGCTAGGAACGAGCGGGTACCACGCATTTCTTCTCCCCGCCGGGGAGAAGGTGGCCCGAAGGGTCGGATGAGGGGGCAACGCCAGCGATTGACAGAACCCTTGCCCCCTCATCCCGCTGCCGCGGACTTCTGCCCGGCGGGGAGAAGAGACAAGTGGCGCTATCCCAGCCACTACGAAGAACGCATTTCACAACGACACCTCCGTCTCGCTGTCCTCCATATCCTCTTCTTCCTCCCGCTTTTCCGCCTTGTTCTTCGGCTTCATCAGCGGTTCCGGCTTCACCTCGCGTACCGGCTTGTTGTGCAGCATTTGCCGGCCGGCGGCGAGGCCTTCCACGGCTTGCAACTGCAGTCGCTCCTCATCGCGTTCGCGAATGTCGTCGGCAATCGCCAGAGCCCTGTCGCCATCCATATCGAGCCCCTCGAGAATACGCCTGCCAAACAGCAGGCCGGATTCCAGCGTTTCGCGGAGCTCATATTCCACGCCCTTCTTTCTAAGGTCGATCGAATGAATGCGGTCATAGGAGCGGGCATAGATGCGAACGCTTGGAAATTCCGACTGGATCATGTCGATGATACGGTCGGTGACTTCCTTCTTGTGGGTGCAGACAGCCACCAGATCGGCCCGTTCGATGCCGGCGGCGATCAGCACGTCCTTGCGGGTGCCATCACCGAAAAAGATACGGAAACCGAAACGGGCGGCCTGACGCACGCGATCGGCGGAACTGTCGATCACGGTCACGTCGCGCCCGCCGGCGAGAAGGATCTGCGAGGCGATCTGACCGAAACGGGAAAAGCCGATCATCAGCACATCCGCTCCGGCTCCGTCGAAATCCTCTTCCAGCTTGTCTTCTTCCGCATCCTCCGCCGTCAGCCGGCGTGAAATCACCGCAAGAAGCGGCGTCAGCGCCATGGAGAGCGTAACGACGGCAACGAGGATCGACGCGGTTGCCTGCGGAAACAGCCCCGAGGCGGCCGCCGTGGTGAAGAGCACGAAGCCGAATTCGCCGCCCTGCGCCAGAAGCAGCGCGATGCGGCTCGATGCATAACGCGACGAGCCGGCGATGCGGCAGAGACCATAGATCAGCGCCGCCTTCACCGCCATCATGACAGGCACGGCGATCAGGATAAGCACGATGTTCTCATAAACGATATGGACGTGCAGCGACATGCCGACGGCCATGAAGAACAATGCCAGGAACAATCCGCGAAACGGCTCTATATCGGCCTCCAGCTCGTGCCGATAGGAGGACTCCGACAGCATCAACCCCGCCAGCAACGCGCCCATGCCCATCGACAGGCCGACCGCCTCCATGATCGCGGCGGCGCCGATGACGACGAAGAGGGCGGCGGCGATCATCACCTCCCGCGCGCCGGTGCGGGCGATGATCTGGAACATTGGGGTGAGAAGATACCGCCCGGCAAGGATCATTCCGGCCACCGCGACGACGGAGGCGATGAGATCGGACACCATGGAATCCGTCGGGACATCGGGCCGGTTGGAAAGAATGGTGACAAGGGCAAGAAGCGGCACGATGGCGAGATCCTGAAACAGCAGGATCGAGAAGGACCGGTTGCCATGCCTTGTATTCATGTCGCCGTCATCGGCAAGGATCTGCAGTGCAAAGGCGGTGGAGGAAAGCGCAAGGCCGAAACCTGCGACGAGGCTGCCGCGCCAGTCGATCAGCCCCGCCCACCATACAATCGCCGCAAGCACACTGCCCGTCACCAGTACTTGCGCCAGCCCCAGCCCTAAAATATCGCGCCGCATCTGCCAGATGCGCGACGGCTTGAGTTCCAGCCCGATGATGAAGAGCAGGAAAACGACGCCGAGTTCCGAGACGTTGAAGATGTCCTTCGCATCGGTGACCAGATGCAGGAACGGCCCGATGACGATGCCGGCCACCAGATACCCGAGCACGGTGCCAAGTCCGAGTTTGCGGAAAACGGAGGCCGCAATGACCGCGCCGGCCAGAAGCAGCAAGGGTTCGGAAAAGAGAGCGTCGTGCTCGGTCATGCGGGCGAACTTTCGAATAGGGTGGCGATGGCGCCCTCTGGACGGAGAAAGCGACGTTTCGCCCTTGATGCGGGGTTGCTGGCACAATAAATGGAACAGGAATGAAAGGCCAACTCATGTCCTCAGAAATAGATTCTTCCAAACTTCTCGAGCGCGCCAGCCAGCTTGTCGATCTTGCCCGGGCCGCCGGCGCGGATGAGGCGGATGCTGTTGTCGTGCGTTCGCGCTCACAATCGGTCGGCGTGCGGCTCGGCAAGGTGGAAAGCACCGAATCCTCCGAAAGCGACGATTTTTCCCTGCGTGTCTTCGTTGGCCGCCGGGTGGCAAGCGTTTCGGCCAATCCCGGCTTCGATCTGAAGACCTTGGCGGAAAGGGCAGTGGCCATGGCGAAGGTTTCGCCGGAAGACCCCTTTGCCTGCCTTGCGGACAAGGAACGGCTGGCAACTTCCTATGACGATCTCGAGCTTTTCGATGCAACGGACGTGTCTGCGGATCAATTGCGCGAGGCGGCCCTTGCTTCGGAAGAGGCGGCGCTGGCGGTCAAGGGCGTCAGCAATTCCTCGGGTGCTGGCGCGTCGAGCGGCATGGGCGGGCTCGTGCTGGTCACCTCGCATGGCTTTGCCGGCAGCTATATGGGCAGCCGTTTCAGCCGTTCCGTCAGTGTCATCGCCGGCGAAGGCACGAAGATGGAGCGCGACTACGATTTCGACAGCCGCCTTTATTATGCAGATCTCGATGCCGCCGAAGAGATAGGCCGTCGCGCCGGTGAAAAAGTCGTGCGCCGCGTCGGTCCGCGCCAGGTCGATACCGGCAGCAATATCACGGTGGTGTTTGATCCACGCATCGCCCGCGGCTTCGTCGGTGCGATTGCAGGCGCGATCAACGGCGCTTCCGTTGCCCGTAAGACCAGCTTCCTGCGCGACAAGATGGGCCAGCAGGTGCTGAAAAATGGCCTGTACCTCACCGACGATCCTCAGATCGTGCGTGGCCCTTCCTCTCGTCCTTTCGATGGCGAAGGTGTTCGCGGCGAAAAGATGACGATGATTGAGGATGGCGTTTTGAAGCACTGGTTCCTCTCCACCTCCGCGGCACGGGAACTCGGCCTGGAAACCAACGGCCGCGGCGTGCGTGGCGGCACTTCGGTCTCGCCGGCCTCCACCAACCTTGCTCTGGAGCCGGGCGATCTCTCGCCGGAGGACCTGCTGGGGCAGGTCGGGTCGGGCTTTTACGTCACCGAGCTGATCGGCCACGGTGCCAACATGATCACTGGTGAATATAGTTGCGGCGCGAGCGGTTTCTGGATCGAGAACGGCGAAAAGACCTTTCCGGTTTCCGAGGTCACGATTGCCTCGAACCTGAAGGACATGTTCATGCGGATCACGCCAGCCAATGATATTGATCGCAAATACGGCATCGCGGCCCCGACGCTCGCCATCGAAGGCATGACGATCGCAGGCAAGTGAGGCGACCTGCGGGGTTTTCGCTGGCGCTTCATATGCAAGTGCGAACAGAAAAACGGGCGCGCCATCTGAGGCGCGCGGAAAAGACGGCAAGATGAACGACATGGATGAGGCCCGCTGGGCCTCCGATCTGAGGCTGGTCCTCGAAGCCGCCCGCAAGGCGGGCGAGACAGCCCTCGGTTTCTTCCGCAAGGATCCCGAGGTCTGGTGGAAGAATGGCGGGCTTTCGCCGGTCAGCGCGGCCGATTACGCCGCAAATGAAATCCTCGAAACCATTCTGCGCTCCGCCCGGCCGGATTATGGCTGGCTTTCCGAAGAGACGGATGACGATACGGACAGGCTTTCCCGTTCCACCGTCTTTGTGGTCGATCCCATCGACGGCACCCGCGCCTTCATTGGCGGCAGGGATACCTGGTGCATCAGCGTTGCCGTGGTGCATGAAGGGCGACCGGTGGTGGGCGTGCTCGTCGCACCGGCGCTGTCGGAGGAATTTACCGCGATAGAGGGTGGCGTGGCGTTAAAAAACGGAAGCCCCATCTCCGCAAGCGGCGGCAATACCGGCACCTTCCATCTCGCCGCCGCGGCAGAGGCGATCACGCATCTGCCGGAAACGATGCGCAACAATGTCGAGCGTGTCCCGCATGTGCCGTCGCTGGCCTACCGGCTGGCGATGGTGGCGGATGGTCGTATCGACGGTACGCTGGTCATGCCCAACTCACACGAGTGGGACCTGGCCGCGGCGGATCTCATTCTCGAACGCTCCGGCGGCCGGCTTGCCGGTCTGGATGGCAAACCTCTGATGTATAATCGCCGCCGGGTGAACCACCCCGCATTGTGCGCCGCAGCAAATTATGCGCTGCCTGCACTTTTGAAAGCGTTTTCACATCCGTCTGGCAGTTGACGTTTGGCGGGAAATCCCGCAGATGAAGGCCTCTCTCAGAGTTCAAGAAAGAGATAAGACATGACGGAAACTGGCAAACCGAAACAGCTGCTGCACCTCGTCTTCGGCGGCGAACTGGAAAACCTTCAGGATGTTCAGTTCCGGGATTTGAGCGCGCTCGACATCGTCGGCATCTATCCAGATTACGCCTCCGCGCTCACGGCTTGGAAGTCGAAGGCACAGATGACTGTCGATAACGCCCATATGCGTTATTTTATCGTGCATATGCACCGTCTTCTCAATCCTGACGACAAAATTTGAGTCCCTTTGCCCTTGCGTTGTAATACTATTGGATGAAAGCGCGCTTTCCCGTGATTCCTGCGCGAGCGGCGCGGCCCGGGAATGCCGTTACGAGAAAATGTGATCGCGCTTTCGTTTCCGATGACAAAAAATGACGCAATTTGAGAAGAAGTAGGCGGCGATAACAACCAGAACAGGGGCAGGGCATTGCGCGGAATGATCAAGGGCAGACTGTCATGAGCAGCCGTATCGCACGTTTCGCTCTTTCCGGTTACCGCATTGCCGGTATCGCCGCTTACCCGTTTGCCAAGCCCTATCTTTCCTATCGGGCCGCCAAGGGCAAGGAAGACAAACGCCGCCGGCTCGAACGTTTCGGTTATGCGAGTGCCGAGCGCCCGCGCGGGCCGCTCGTCTGGTTCCACGCCGCAAGTGTCGGCGAAACGCTGGCGCTTATTCCGCTCATCCGCGAAATCCGCAAACGCGACATCTTCGTGCTTCTGACCACGGGTACGGTCACCTCGGCCGAACTGACCCGCACCCGGCTCGGCGATGACGTGATCCACCAATATGTGCCGCTCGACATCAAGATCGCGGTCAACCGTTTCCTGACCTACTGGGCACCCGATGCCGCCATCACGGCCGAGTCCGAAATCTGGCCGGTGACGATGATGGAACTGGAGCGTCGGCACATTCCGCAGATCCGGGTCAATGCACGCCTTTCCGACCGTTCCTTCGATCGCTGGAAAGCTCGCCACGACATTGCTGAATCGCTGTTTTCCAAGCTGGCGCTGGTGGTTGCCCAATCCGATCTCGATGCCGAACGTTTCCGCGATCTCGGCTCCTGGCCGGTGGTGATATCGGGTAACCTCAAGGGTGACACCGACCCGCCGCCCTGTGACGAGGCGCTGCTGGAGAGCTACCGCAAGCAGGTCGGCAATCGCAAGACATGGGCGGCGATCTCAACCTTTGACGGTGAGGAGAAGGCCGCGGCCACCGTGCATGCGGCGATCAAGTCGCGCAACGGGCAACTGACCATCATCGTGCCGCGCCATCCCGAGCGTGGAGATGAGGTGGAGGCCATGCTGAAGGGCATGAATCTCTCCGTTGCTCGCCGCAGCCGCAATGATGTGATAACGCCTGAAACCGATATTTTCCTCGGGGACTCCATTGGGGAAATGGGGCTTTACCTGCGGCTGACCGAGCTTGCCTTTGTTGGCCGCTCGCTGACGGCCGAAGGCGGGCAGAACCCGCTGGAGCCTGCCATGCTTGGCTGTGCGGTTTTGTCGGGCGCGCATGTGCAGAACTTCCGCGAGGCCTATCAGAAGCTGATCCGCGCAGGTGGTGGCCGCATCATCCGTGATGTGGAGATGCTGGCAAAGGCGGTGCATTATCTGCTGGTCAACGATAATGAGCGCTACAAGATGATCGATGCGGGCAATCGGGTCATTCAGGATATGCGCGGCGCGCTGTCCTCCACGGTGAAGGCGCTGGAGCCCTATATCAACCCGCTCACCGTTTCCGCCAAGCTGCAGCCGCGGAGCGCCATCGGATCATGGTAGCGGATATAGAACTCAACGCCGCGCAGTCAATCGCCGCAGTGCTTTTCGACAAGGACGGCACGCTGCTGGGCTATGACGCAAGCTGGGGACCGGTGAACCGCGAACTCGCGTCGATTGCGGCCAAGGGAGATCCCGTCCTCGCCGACAGGCTTCTCTCCGCCTGCGGCATGGATCCCGTTACCGGTCATGTGGTGCCCGACAGTCTTCTGGCCGCCGGCAACACGGCGGAGATCGCCGCCGGTCTCGTCGCCGCCGGCTCGCCCTGCGATGTTGTCGAGCTCACGCAACGTCTCGACCGGCTTTTTACCGAGGCCGCGGATAAATCCGTGCCGGTGACCGATCTCAAGGGTTTTTTCGCGAGGCTGAAGGCTCGCGGCTACAAGCTCGGTATCGCCTCCAGCGACAACGAAAACTCCATCCGCCAGACGGCCATCCGCTTCGGTTTCGAAAACGATATCGATTTCGTTGCGGGATATGACAGCGGTTACGGCACCAAGCCGCAGCCCGGCATGGTCCTCGGCTTCTGTCAGGCGATCGGTATCTCTCCCGACCGCGTGGCCGTCGTCGGCGATAATAACCACGATCTGCATATGGCGAAAAACGCTGGCGCGGGTCTAAGGGTCGCCGTTCTCACCGGCACCGGCTCTCGCGAAAGCCTGGGTGCGGATGCCCATTATTGTTTCGATGACATCACCGGGCTCGAAGCGCTGCTGCCGGAAAGGGCTGTTTGAAGCGGTGTCGCACGGTTTGCATTGTCGCGGCACTCTCTAGTCCCGTCATGCCGGCTTTGAGCCGGTATGACGGAGAAAATGGATATCGCGGCGCGCAGATTGAAGTTCCATGTTAAATCGCGGCCAGTCCGTATCAGCACCGGTGCGTAAAGCCGTCTATTCGGATTTTGCAATTTACGGTTTTTTCTGGCAAACAACCTCCCAGACGTGAAATGGCGAACGCAATGCCGTGGGCGACCCGGCCGGGAGCGGGAATAGATGGTTTCTGAAGCGCCGCCCTTCTGGTGGCAGAAAGCGGGCTGGCAGGCGTGGCTCCTGTCTCCTTTCTCGCTTCTTTACGGCAAGGTCGCCGGCCGGCGCATGCGGACGGCAAAAAGGGCAAGTGTTACCGTTCCGGTCATCTGCATCGGCAACTTTACCGTGGGTGGCGCCGGTAAGACGCCGACGGCAATGGCAATTGCAAGGGCCGCCGTTGCGAAAGGCTTGAAACCCGGATTTCTCAGCCGCGGTTATGGCGGCACACTGGACGTCACCACCCTTGTCGATCCCGCACATCATCGCTCTGCCGATGTCGGCGACGAGCCGTTGCTTCTGGCGCGCGAAGCGGTGACGGTGATTTCGCGCCGCCGCGTTGAGGGTGCGCATCGCCTGATCAAAGAGGGCGTCGATCTCATCATCATGGATGACGGGTTTCAGAGTGCGCGTCTGACGCTGGATTATGCGCTTGTCGTCATCGATACGATGCGCGGCATCGGCAACGGCCATCTGGTGCCGGGCGGTCCGGTAAGAGCCCCGCTCGCCGAACAGATGCGGCATATGACCGGGCTCCTGAAGGTCGGTAATGGTCACGCGGCCGATGCCCTTGTGCGGCGAACCGCAAAGGCTGCCAAACCTGTTTTCGTTGCGGCGATCACGCCGCAGGAGCCGCAGGATTTCAGGGGAAGGCGTGTGCTGGCCTATGCGGGCATAGCCGACCCGGCCAAATTTTATCGAACCGTCGAAGCGCTCGGCGGCGATATCGTGATGCAGCGCTCTTTCCCGGATCATCACCACTTCAGCGATGACGAGATTGCCGATCTTCTGCAGGACGCAGGCAAGGCGGATCTGCAACTTGTCACCACGGCCAAGGATGCCGTGCGGCTTAACGGGCACCACGGCCGGGCTGAGGAATTGCTCTGGAACAGCCTGGTGATCGAGGTCGACATGGTGTTCGACGATCCCAATGCGGCTGGAACGATTATCGATACGGCCGTGGCGAACTGCCGCGCCCGTTTGCTTCGGGATAATTCGCGGACGTCGCTATAAGGCACCGAAAAAGACAAGCCGTCGTGCGCCGGTTTCTCCTCACTGACGTGACGAGCACAGGGACGAGGGAGGCACACGCGCGACACTCAACGCGTCGCTTCCCTCCTTATGCCGGCAAAGTACCGGCCTTCTTTTCGGCTTCCAGAGAAGCCGCGGCATCCACATAGGCCTCCTGCCGCGCCACGCTCCAGTAGCGCAGCTCATCGAGCGGAATGCTCTTGCCTGTCATGGCGCAGATGACATGCGAGCCGGTCTGGACGATGCGGAAGTCACCGTCGAGATATTCGATGACGGCGAGGCGATTGCCGCCTCCTTCAAATCTGTTCATCCGTTTTCGTCTCCTGCTCTGTCCTGTCGGGGCACCCAGTCCGAAACGGCGTAGCGTTTTCCTGAACAATCCGGATGCTCCAGTATCCTGAATTTATATAGGCCGGCGTGGCGCAAGGCCAGCCCCGACGCCCTTGCATGTAAGAGGGCGTCAGCTGCGGCCGAAGAGCCGTTCTATATCGGAAAGCTTCAGTTCGATATAGGTCGGACGGCCGTGATTACACTGGCCCGAACCCGGTGTATTTTCCATCTGCCGCAGAAGCGCATTCATCTCCTCCGGCCGCATGCGCCGGCCGGAACGCACCGAGCCGTGGCAGGCCATGGTGGCGGCGACATATTCCAGCTTGTTGGCAAGCGTCGAGGCGGCGTCCCATTCGGCGATCTCGTCGGCAAGCTGGCGCACCAATCCCTGCACGTTGACCTCACCCAGCATGGCCGGGGTTTCGCGAACGGCGACGGCACCCGGCCCGAAACGCTCGATGACGAGCCCCAGCGCATCGAAACCGGTGGCGTGATCCATCAGCCGGTCGCAATCTTCTTCCGGCAGATCGATGATTTCGGGGATGAGCAGCACCTGCGAAGCCGGCCGTTTGGAATGCAGTGCATTCCGCATCTGCTCGAAAACCAGCCGCTCATGCGCCGCATGCTGGTCGACGATGACAAGGCCGTTTTCTGTCTGCGCGATGATGTAGTTCTCGTGCAGCTGCGCCCGCGCGGCCCCGAGCGGGTAGAGCGTGGGCTCGGGCGAGGAGCTCGCGCCGGCTTCATAAGTTTCCCGAGACTCGGCCCGCGCCGTTGGGGTGGTGATGTCCGAGAAATGTGATTGTACCGCCTCCGAAAACTGCGTTGCGCCTGAAACGGCGAGCGGCCGTGACGGCGAGGTCGCGGCGGACCATGGCGCGGGAGCGGTCGTGAAAGGCGATGGCCTGAGGCCAGAAGGGCTATAGCCGGGGCGGAAGGCGTTCATCATCTGGCTGGCGCCCGTCGTTGCCGCCCTGTCGCCGTCACGCGTCAGCGCCTGGCGGATCGCGCCGACGATCAGCCCGCGAATGAGCCCGGGGTCGCGAAAACGAACGTCGGATTTCGCCGGGTGTACGTTTACATCCACAAAGGCGGGATCGAGCGTGATGGAAAGCACCGCGACAGGATATCGCCCATGCGGCACGGTTTCGGCATAAGCACCGCGAATGGCGGATAAAAGCAGTTTGTCCTGCACCGGACGGCCATTGACGAAGACATATTGATGCGCCGAATTGCCACGGTTGAAGGTGGGCACGCCGGCAAAGCCCGTCAGCGTCACATCCTCACGCCCGGCATCGATTTCAATGGCGTTGTCCTTGAAGTCCGCACCGAGAATCTGCGCCATGCGGGCCAGATGATCGTCACCCGTCGACGGAATTTCGAGCGTCGACCGATCCGTGCCTGACAGCACGAAGCGGATATGCGGAAAGGCGATCGCCATGCGTTTGACGACTTCGGTGATTGCGGCCGCTTCGGCGCGTTCCGTCTTCAGGAATTTCAGCCGTGCCGGTGTGGCGAAGAACAGGTCGCGCACCTCGACGATGGTGCCGGCATTCGAGGCGGCCGGCCTCACATCGGAAACCTTGCCGCCGGTGACGGAAATCACCGAACCCTGCTCCGCGCCCTGCTGGCGGCTGGTGATCGTCAGCTTGGCCACGGAGCCGATGGAGGGCAGTGCCTCGCCGCGGAAGCCGAGCGTGCGTATATCGTCAAGTGTATCGGAAATCTTCGAGGTGCAGTGCCGCCTGACCGCAAGCTCGAGATCGGCCGGAGACATGCCACAGCCATTGTCGGTAATCCGCACCAGCCCCTTGCCGCCGCCCGCCGTGGCGATCTCGATGCGCGTCGCCCCGGCGTCGATGGCATTTTCCACCAGTTCCTTCGTGGCGCTGGAGGGTCTTTCGATGACCTCGCCGGCGGCGATCTGGTTGATAAGGGTTTCTGAGAGCTGCTTGATGGCCATGATCGCCATTTTCGCGGATTCGCGCCGGCTTCGAAAGCAAAAAACTGAGACCGCGGAAATTTGCACATGTTTTGCGGGTTGCATGGCATCGGACCATTTCCGCCAATGCAGTTTAAGCGTTAATCCGCCCTTAATCGCCCTTGTTTATGGTGGGGCAGCTTGAAATGACCGCAGAAACGGGGCCACCTCTGCCGGGTGGTGTGTGACGTCGACTATGGGTGAGCGTCATCTTCTCCTCAAGACTGCTTCAAGCGGCAAACCCTGATGTCTGTTTTCCGGAATTTTCGTTTCATCCCGGCATCTGCCCTGGACGATTCCAATAGAAACAAAAGCCTGACCCATTAAAACAGGCGGGAGTTTGCAGTTGAGTGATTTGGCGTCCTCCGGCGCGGGCGTTCATACGGTGATGCTTGATGCCCTTTGCGACGCGCTTGGCGCGGCGATCGTCGTTTACGACCGTAACGATCACATTATTTTCGCAAGCCGGAAGCTCCTCAGTTTTTTCCCGCTGGAAGAGGCCGTCATCGGCCCCGGCGCGCGCCTGCGCGATTATCTTGGCGCCCTGTACGATTGTTACCATATCGAGACGGAAAATCCTGCCGCCAATGCCCGCCAGTTCGGTCGGGAAGAGTGGATCGGCGAACGGCTGGCTCTGCACTGGAAGGAACGGTCTGAAAAAACCGAACGGCTGAAGGGGGAGCGGTTCCTGCGCTTTGTCATGAACCGCCTGCCATCCGGTCTCGGCATTAGTGTCCTCGCGGATATTTCTGAACAGAAGAAGCGTGAAGAACAATGGCGTATCGATCTCGAGCGCGTACAGCTCCTCGAGGATATTCTCGACAATCTGCCGTTTCCCGTCTTCGTCAAGGACCGGAACCTGGCCTATGCCGCCGTGAACAAATCCGCCTGCACCCTGGTCGAAACCAGCCCCGAGAGCCTGCTCGGACGCACGGTCTTCGATCTCCATTCAAGCAAGGTTGCGGGGCGGATCGATGCGGCCGACCGGACGGTACTGGAGAGCGGCACGCCAAGCGTCATTCCGGAAAGGGTGAGACGCCTGAACGGTGAAGAGATACTGACGATCACGCGCAAACAGCGCGTAGGACGGCCAGGCCGTTATTTCCTGGTGACGACGATGGAGGATGTGACTGCGCTCGCCACGCTTGATGCGAACGGCATGCCCGTCATCCCTTCTTTGGAGCATGTGGCATTTGTGTCCTCAACCTATGGAAAGGATGAGGAGAAGGAAGGCCGTAACGGCTTGCTGAAAAGCAAGGCGGTGCTGGTCGTCTCCGAAAACAGCCGCTTTGCAGAGGCCGCCGGCCGCCAGCTCACGGCAGGTGGCATGGACCATGCAGCGGTGACGAGCGAGGAAGAGCAGCGCACCTTTATCGATGTCGCCGCCTCCGCCGGGGTTGCCATCGATGTTGTTGTCATCGACGCCCAGATGAGCATCGCATGCCTCGATATTGCCGCGGCACACCATCTGCCCGTCGTCAGCATCGAGGAGGACGAGATTGACGCGTCGTTGTTGCATCATGTGGCTGTAGGGCTCCATTCGGTGCCGAAGGAGAAATCGGTAGAGGAGGACTGGGAGATCATGACGCAGGACCTGCCCAAAATCCTCAGCAACGGCGGCGTGTGCGACGTTCTTCTCGTCGAGGACAACCGGGTCAACCAGATCGTTTTTTCGCAGATACTTGAGGGTCTCGGGCTTTCCTGGCGGCTCGCCACGTCGGGCGAGGAAGCGCTGCGTCTCTTCGTGGAACAGGCTCCGTCGGTCGTACTGCTTGACACGACGCTTGCCGATATCGACGGCTTCGAGGTCGCCCGCCGCATGCGCGATCTTTCGGGTGAAAAGCGCATTCCTGTTGTCGGCGTCATTACCCACGCATTCGAAGGCGACCTCGACAAATGCCTCGCATCCGGGATGGAGGACATGCTGCTGAAACCTGTCAGCCCCGATATGGTGGAGGCTGTTTTTGTGCGGCTTTTTGGCAAGGACGTGCTGCAGCTGCAGGCGTGATAGCCCCCTCCATCGAACCGCGTGGCGTAAACATACAATTAATTGCCGCCGCCTCGGCCGTTTTGCGCTGGCAGCGGGTCTCAACGAGGGCGGTCTGCGTTTTTCGGTTCGTCGCTCTATGGCTTTTTTAATACTTGCCCTGCATTGTGATCGCGGTCGATAGAGGATTCAAGAGATGCAGGAATGAAACGGGCAGAGCCGCAAACGTTGCAGGTTAGCCAGAACGAGCTTCAGGCGATGGCCTACAGCGATCCGCTGACAGGGCTCGGCAACCGCTACCGTTTGCGGGACAAGATCCGCATGCTCGCCAGCGAACGCTCCAGCGATCCAGCACCCTTCACGGTCGGCATTGCCAATATAGACGGCTTCAAACCCATCAATGACCTTTTCGGCGTGCAGGCGGGCGATGAAATCCTCTGCCAGGTTGCTCACCGCCTCAAAGCCTGCATTCCCGATGGCGCCATCGTGACGCGCCATGACGGCGACGAATTCGCTTTCGTATTGCCGCTGGTGTTCGAACGCACCGGTGCCGAGCGTGTCGGCAACATGATCAAGGACGTGCTCTCCGCTCCCTATGATCTTGGTGATCGTAACGTCCGGCTTTCCTCCTCGTTCGGCTTTGCCATCTATCCCTTCGCCGGCGATGATTTTGAGGATCTGCTGAAAAGCGCCGAGACGGCGCTCTACCGCTCCAAGCGGCGCGGCCGCGGCCAGATCACCGTCTATTCGCGTGAGATTGCGCAGGAGATGAAGCGCGCCACGCAGCTTGAGCAGGCGCTCAGAAACGCGATCATCACCGACGCGATCGACGTGCATTTCCAGCCCATCGTCCGGCTGGAGGAGGCGAAGGTCATCGGTTTCGAGGCGCTCGCGCGCTGGAACGATCCGGATCTCGGCTTCGTATCGCCTGCGGTTTTTGTGCCGCTGGCCGAAGAACGCGGTTTCATCGATGCGCTTTCGGAGGCCCTGCTCAGAAAAGCCGCGGAAGCGGCGCTTTTCTGGCCGCGTGAGCTCTTTCTGTCCTTCAACCTGTCGTCCGCGCAACTGATGGACCCCAGCACGGCAGACAATATTCTGTCCATACTTTCGCGTGTCGGCCTCGACCCGCACCGGCTGGAGCTTGAAATCACCGAAACGGCGGTCATGACCTCCGCCGATACCGCCCAGCGGATCATCAGCGAGTTGCAGAGCGCGGGCGTTCGTATTTCTCTCGACGATTTCGGCACCGGCCAATCGAGCCTCGGCCGCCTGCGGGATTTCACATTCGACAAGGTGAAGATCGATCGCGCTTTCGTCTCGCGCATCAGCAGCGACCGCCCTTCCGAACATATCATCAAGGCCATCGTCGCCATGTGCGAAGGGCTTGATCTTGAAGTCGTGGCCGAAGGGATAGAGGAGCGGGCGGAAGAGGAAAAACTGCGCGCGCTCGGCTGCGCCATGGGACAAGGCTACTTCTACGGCCGCCCCGCCGACGCCGCGGCGACCCAGCGGTATCTACATGAGAATTACCGCGAGATATTGTCGGATATTTCCTGAGAAACGGAATGACCTTGGACGAGGTGGTGGGGACGCCCCCAACACCCCTCATTCCTGTCTTTGCCACGGGAGCCCGGCCGACGCGCGTCTGCGCGGCGAAGAGAGTCCCTTCGGTCCAAGACTTCGGCTGGCTAGATTCCTGTGACAAGCACAGGAATGAGGAGAAGGCGGTGCGTGCCGCGTCTCAGAGCCTGTAAAGCGGCTCAAACCGGCCCTTGACCTCAACCCCCAGTTCGAACGTCAACCCGTGCTGCGGATTGGCGGCTAGGGCGTCCTCGTCAAGATTTTCACGCGCCGACGTCACGAGAAGGCGCGATGCGTCCGGGCCGACGAAGGCCGGGCAGGTCGTCTGTCCCGCGGGCACCGCATATCGGGCAATATGGTTGCCGTCGTTATCATAACGATCAACCGCGCCTTCGCCCCAACGAGCGTTCCAGATATGCCCTTCGGCATCGCAGACCGAGCCGTCGATACCGCCATCGACTCCTGTCGAATCGATGAAGACTTCAGCCTTGCCGGAGGGGAGGCCGGTCTCGGGATCGAGCGGCACGCGCATCAGCTTGTTCACCTTGGTATCGACGTAATATCCGGTCGCGCCATCGGGCGAGAAGCAGATCGAATTCGGAATGCTGATATCGGCAAACAGCTTCGTCACCGTGCCTTTGTAAACATGATAGATGCTGCCCGCGCCGGTTTCCGCCTTTCGGCCCATGGTGCCGATCCAAAGCGCGCCGCAAGGGTGCATGCGCCCGTCATTGGACCGGTTGCCGGGCAGGTCCTTTTCCAGCTCCGCATGCAGAGTCAGCACACCAGTCTTCGTATCACGCAGGAAAAGCCCGTCATCGGAGGCGATCAACTGTTGGCTGTCGCTGACTTTCGCCAGAGCGCTGCCCATGAAGGGCAGGGAATGGACGGTCTTGCGGCCGGAGGCGAGGTGCAGTTCATGCAATTCCCGCTCGAGAATGTTGAACCACCAGGCCGTGCCGGTCGCAGGGTCGAAGGTCGGGCCTTCGCCGAGCAGCATCGGCGTCTCGTCAAGAACACGTCCGGTAAAGGGAAAAACAGTCGCCAAGCTCTTATCCTCCGATGGCTGCATCATAGGCCGACAGTGTGACAGTGGCGCGTTCGCGCACCTCCGCTGCGGTCATGCCGGGTTTATAGAGGCTGGTTCCGAGCCCGAACGCCATGATGCCGGCCGATGTATAGTCGGCAAAATTCTTATCCGAGACACCGCCGACCGCTGCGATGACCAGATCCTTCGGCAGGATCGTCCGGATCGCATTGATGCCGGCGGGGCCAATGATGCTGGCGGGGAAGAACTTCAGCCCGGTCGCACCGGCTTTTGCGGCCACCAGCGCTTCGGTGGGGGTGAGAACGCCCGGCATCGTCACCATGCCTTTTTCACGTGCAGCTGTAATGACCTCCGCATCGGCATTGGGGCTAACCATCAGCCTGCCGCCTGCCGCGTCCAGCGATGCGACGTCTTCCACGCTCAGCACGGTCCCGGCGCCGATCAGGCAATCGGCGGGCGCCATCTTTGCCGCGATCTCGATGGAACGGAACGGATCGGGGGAATTCAGCGGAATTTCGATGGCGCGGAAGCCGGTTTCGATCAGCGCGCCGACAACGCCTTCTGTCTCCTCGGGTTTCAGGCCGCGCAGGATGGCAATCAGCGGATATTTGATGGAAGGAAAGGGAATACGCATGGTCGATCTTTCTTCTTATGGCCAGATGGCTGTTGCAGCGGCCAGCAATCCGCGCCGCACGGCTTCGTCTGCGTCGATGACCGTATAGTGGATATCGAGGGCGGTGAAGGCGCCTTCGTAAAGCGCGCCAAGCGCGCCGGAGCCGATCAGCACCACCGGTGTCTCCCGCCGCGCCGTCGAATGCGCGCCGGCGATCTCCAGCCCGATCATGATGCCAGAAAGCCTGGCCTTGGCATCCGTGGCGGCGAGGCCATGCAGCAATTGACCGGAGCGCAGTGTGAACAGCCGGTTGCTGGTGAGCTGCGGATTGGCGTAAATGTCGAGCACGGCCGCTCTGAAGTCCTCGTGTTGGCCGGTGAAAGGCTCCGCCTCGGCCACCGCATGGGACAGGATCGTCTGCTTGGAAATGACCTCGAACAGTTCGCCGGTCATGAAGGTGGCAAAGCCGTTGACGTCGCCATCACGAACGGTCACCCATTTGGAATGCGTGCCGGGCATACAGACAAGTTTCTCGCCGGTGTCCGAGGAGGCAAGAGCGCCGAGCAATTGCGTTTCCTCGCCACGCATCACGTCGGGCGCGTTTTTATCCCGCTGCGCCAGCCCCGGCAGAATACGCACATCGCGCGCCTGACCCGGCACGCGAACTGCGCCATCCAGCACCGACGACAGCGATGCCGGCACGTCGATGTAACCCGCTTCGACCCAACCCTGCCGCGCGCCTGCCATACCACAGACGAGAACCGGCAAATCTTCAGGCGCGCCGATGGCGTCGAGATGCGCTTGCAGAACCTCGGCAAAACCGGTCCGCATGGCCGTGGTCATGCCTTCCGAACTTCTGCGCTCCGCCAGCACAGCACCCGAGCGGCTCATGAGCCAGAGCCGGAAACTGGTCGTACCCCAGTCAACGGCGATAAAAGCGGGTTCAGACATTATAGAAGGCCTCCGTCTACGATTATGGATTGCGCCGTGATGGCGCTTGATGCCGAGGATGCGAGAAACAGGCATGGCCCAGACAAATCGGCAGCGACGAGCATGCGCTTCAAGCATTGTCGCGCCGTGGTCGTCGCAATGCCCTCATCCGTCAGCCACAGTTCCCTCTGCCGCTCGGTCACGATCATGCCCGGCAGCAGCGTGTTGACGCGGATATTTTCTGGCCCCAGCCGGCCGGCAAGGCTTTTTGTCAACCCGATGATACCTGCCTTCGCCGCCGCATAGGAGGGAAGTTCGCCCATGTTGAGCAGAAACGAGATGGACGAGAAATTGATGATGGAGGCGTCTTTCGCGAGCCGGAGGTAGGGAAGCGCGGCCTGAACGGTAAAAAACATCTGCTTGAGATTGACCGCCTGATTGGCATCCCAATAGGCTTCTGTCACCGCATCTATGTCATGACGGTCGTCCCAGGCGGCGTTGTTGACCAGAACCTTGATACCGCCTATCGCCGCGGCCGCCTCAGTGACGGTCACGGCTATGGCCGCCACGTCGCGCAGGTCGGCCCTGAAGAAATGGACCGGGTGGGGCGACACCCCGGAAAGCCGCCGGACCAGCGCTTCGCTCGGCTCTTCGGCGATATCGATGAACGCTACCTTTGCGCCCTGCATGGCAAAGGCTTCCACGAGCGAAGCCCCTATGCCGGAACCGCCGCCGGTGATCAGCACGCCCGCATCCTTGAGGTCCGGAAATTGGGCTGTCGTCATCGGCATGATCTCATCCGTCAGGGGCTTGATTGTTCCATTATTTGGAACTAGATTTTAATAAATGGAATTATTCCCTTGGCGCAAGCCTCATGTCAAGGCGAATGACAATGGATGTTGCCATGCCTGATACCAAAATACCCAATGGCAGGATGCGCAGCGCAGTTCCAGCCGCGCGGCAAAAAACCGATAGCGACACCGGTACACTCGGTAAGGCCATCTCGCTCCTGGAACTGATCGCCCTTTCTGAAAGGCAGATGCGTTTCACCGATGTGGTGGAAGCGTGCGGGCAGCCGCGAGGCACCGTCCATCGCCAGCTCGCACATCTGCTTGCCGAAGGCCTGATAGACCAGGCCCCCGACCAGACCTACGTTGTTGGCCTGAGGCTGTTGCAGTTTGCAGCCAAAGCCTGGAGTGGCAACGATCTGCGCAGCATAGCCGCCCCACACCTGGCGGCGCTGCAGGAGGCAACGCAGGAATCGGTGCATCTCGCGGTTCTGATCGGGCGCGAAGTGACCTATCTGGACAAGATTGAGGGCAAGCACAGCTTGCGCATGCATTCGCAGGTTGGAAAGACCTCGCCAGCCTATTGCACAGGCGTGGGTAAGGCCGCGCTGTCGCTGCTACCCGCCGGCGATCTGGAAGATCTCGCGGCCGGGCTGGATTTTAAGCGCTTCACGGACAACACCATCACCACACCGCAGGCCCTGATGGAGGATGTTTCGGCCATTCGCACCCTCGGTTACGGTTTCGATCTTCAGGAGCACGAGATCGGCATTCATTGCGTTGCGGCGCCGTTACCGGCCCCGGGACGCAGTTTCCGCGCGGCGATTTCAGTGACCGGCCCCGCCTACAGGGTGGATGTGGAACAGCTCCGCGCCTGGGCTCCGCTGGTGCGTGCAACCGCCGATAAAATTTCGGCAGAACTTGTCTATCGCTTATCGCCGGTTGCGGATGATTGACGAAAAGCCGATGCCGCTTATGGGGTTGCCCGCCCGCGAAAAAGAGGAGACATGACCGGCTTACGCGAGATAACGCTAATTTTCGAATATTCTGATCTAATTTTCAACTTTTGTTTGCATGAATCGATTTGCTGAGTAACATCCTCAAAATTCCGGGCAGAGGCGGGCCTTTGCGGCGGCATTTCCTCATGCTCGAAGAACAGCTTTCATGCAGAAAACAGAAACGGCCAGCGTTCAGTCGATTGGTGTTGATTGCGTTCGCGAGATCGCCAATCTTAATACGCAGTTCGATATATTCCGCTTCCTGAAGCGGCTGACGGAGGCGTGGGAATTCAGGGCCTTCATGGTACTCGACCTCACTACAGAGGTCTCAAGCGAATTGTCGCATTATACCGTCATCACCAGCTGGCCGGCCGAACTGTTGCAACGCTATGATGAAGAAGGCGAGTTGCAGAACAGCCGCGTCATGGCGCGGTTAAGAAAATCCACTGTACCCTTTTCCGTGTCGCTGGATTTCCTGGTCGAAGGCGAGGGGCATGTCCTGAAGAAAAACGTGGTCGCGCTTTTCGAACGGTTCGAGATGATAAATTCCGTCTGGTTCCCGGTGCATGATGTCACCCTCAGGCGCGGCGCCGTATCCTTTTCCGGCAACAAGACGGCCCTGCCGGAAGCCCGGCTTGCGGAGCTTTTTTACATTTCCAGCCACGTCTTTGCCCGGCTGTCCGAAATCCGCCGTCTCGATCTCCGCGTGCCGGAAACATTGAGCGAACGGGAGATCGACTGCCTGAACTGGACGGCAGCCGGAAAGACCAGTGCCGAAATCGCCGAGATCATGATGTTGTCGGAGCATACCATCAATCACTACCTGAACCGCGCGACGAAAAAACTCGATACGGTCAACCGCACCCAGGCGGTCGCCAAGGCCCTGCGCGTCGGACTGATTAAATAGCGAAACTCGCAATTTTATCATTGTGATAAAGCCCTTCCTGGGCGATCCTCTTTTCGAATCACCGGAAAGGAGAAATCGTTGCCGGAGCGGCATAGTGTAAAAGCGGGATTTTCTCCGACTGTCGATTGCGCCGTGCTGATAGTCGCTGCCGAAAAAGGCTTTGCCGCCGATGAAGGCATAGAACTGGAACTGGTCCGAAAGCAGTCCGCACGTGGTGTTCTTTCGGTGCTCGGCGAGGACGGCGTTCAGATCGCGCATTTGCCCGCTCCTGTTCCCGTGGGGTCGGCCGTTGGCCTCCATGATATGCCGGCCAATATCATCGGCGTTTTCACGCTTTCCCTCGGCGGCTCCGCGACCACCGTTTGCCCTGGGTTTTATGATGAACTTTACCGTGAGGGACTGAAGCTGCCGGACCCGGCGGCTTTCGGCCGTGCGATGGCCCGCGTCTGCGCCGCACGCCGGGCCGCGGGTGAAAATCCGCCCGTCTTTGCGGTTGAGGATATCGCCTCGACGTCCTTTTATGCCCTGCGTTATCTGCTCGGAAGCTGCGGTGTGCTGCTTGGCCGTGACATGGAAATCGTCGAAGCGCTGCCGAAGGCGATGCCCGGGCTTCTGGAAAGCGGCGACGTCGATGCGCTCTGTTCCGCTGAACCCGCGGGCAGCGCTGCGGTGCTGGGTGGCGCCGGGCGTATCGTGACGACGGGCGCGCTCATCTGGCACAATGCCCCGGAAAAAATACTTGCCGTGAAGCGAGATTGGGCTGATGCGAATGCCAGCCTCTTGGAGGGGCTGCTGCGCGCACTTTACCGCGCGGGCGAGTGGTGCGCCAACCCCGCCAATATCGAGGAACTTGCCGGTATTCTGGCCGCCCCCCATTATATGAACGTCAGTGGCGAATTCCTGCTTCCGGCCCTGACGGGCTATATTTCGACTTCGCAGAAGGACATGCAGCGTTTTCAGGAATTTTTCGTCACCAGCGCGAAAGCGGCGAATTTTCCATGGCAAAGCCAGGCTCTTTGGTTCTTCAGCCAGATGTTGCGCTGGGGGGAAATACCCGCCGGTTGTCGTTTCGATGCCGCGGTGGTGGAAGCCGCACGCAATGCGTATAGGCCGGATATTTTTCGCAAGGCGATGAAACCACTTTTCGTGCCGGTGCCAGGCGCCAATCTGAAGCTGGAAGGCACGCTGAGGGAACCTGTTCATGTCGGCGCATCGCGCACCGGCCTCGTTCTGGGACCCGACTGTTTCTTCGACGGGCGAGTCTTCGATCCGGAGACGCTCGATATGGATGACGAGATTTGAAATCGCAGCGCTAAATCGTCGCGAATGGTTCCTGTTTGCGCTTTGGCATTGGCGAACCGCTCCCGCTTGTCTATGGATGGCGCAAATTGTTTCCCGATCAGACCGGACGATGTAACGGAGTAAGACAATGGCAGAGGTCAGCAAGAACCAGGTGGAAAAGGCTCTGGACGCCGTCATCTATCCCGGCAGCGGCAGAAGCATCGTTTCCCTCGGCATGGTCTCGGAAATCTTCATCGCAGATGGAAAGGCCTATTTCTCGATCACCGTCCCGGCCGACAGGGCGGCCGAGATGGAGCCGTTGCGCCTGTCCGCCGAACAGGCGGCGAAGGGTGTTCCGGGCATCGCCGGCGCGGTCGTGGCGCTGACTGCCGATCGCAAGCCCGGCCAACAGCAGCCGGCGCCGGCGCGTCCCGCCGCGGCAGCGGGCCGGCCGACGCAGCAGCCGGGCTCGTCCAAGGTGGGCGTCCCCGGCGTCCGCGCCATCATCGCCGTCGCATCGGGCAAGGGCGGGGTCGGCAAATCGACGACATCAGTCAATCTTGCGCTTGGCCTTCAGGCGCTTGGCCTGAAGGTCGGCATGCTGGATGCGGACATTTACGGGCCTTCGCTGCCGCGGCTCCTCAAGATTTCCGGTCGTCCGAAACAGCAGGAGGACCGCATCATTCTTCCCATGGAGAATTATGGGCTGAAGGTCATGTCCATGGGGTTTCTGGTGGATGAGGAGGCCGCGATGATCTGGCGCGGGCCAATGGTGCAGTCCGCCCTGATGCAGATGCTGCGTGAAGTCGCCTGGGGCGAGCTCGACGTGCTGGTGCTGGATATGCCGCCCGGCACGGGTGATGCGCAGCTGACCATCGCCCAGCAGGTGCCGCTTGCCGGCGCGGTCATCGTTTCCACTCCGCAGGACCTCGCGCTGCTCGACGCGCGCAAGGGCATCACCATGTTCCGCAAGGTGGAGGTGCCATTGCTCGGCGTCATCGAGAACATGAGTTACTTCATCGCACCCGATACCGGCGCCCGCTACGATATTTTCGGCCACGGCGGCGCGAAGGCGGAAGCCGAAAGGATCGGTGTGCCGTTCCTCGGCGAGGTGCCGCTCACCATCGCCATCCGCGAAATGTCGGACGCCGGAACGCCTGTCGTCGTTGCCGACCCGGATGGTCCACAGGCTGCGATCTACCGCGAGATAGCGAAAAAAGTCTGGGAGCGTATTGGCGCCGGTGAAAGAAAAGCGGCTCCAAAGATCGTTTTCGAATAAGCTACGGACGGCCGGCAAAACCGCAAAGCGCACCTGCGCTGTGAATAGTCCTGTAAAAACAGAAGATTGGTGGCCAGTAACGGTGCGGTTTCTGGCCATGAAATCCAGAAGTGCTTCGTCTGCAAAGCTGTCACGAAAAAATATTGCTTGATTGCATCTCGCTTTGGGCGCATACGCCTGCGCCGTTTGGCTCTTGGTCCATCGGGCTGGCGCGATATGACGTTGCGCCTGTTTCGGTGGTCCCTGAAGTGTCGTCCAAAGGTTTGCCGACAGCAAACAGGATATGTTAAGCAGCATTGCGGCTAAGGCCTGCAATGTGGAGCGGAGAAACGGATTGATAAAAGCCTATCGCGCCAATTGCGAGGCGATCAGCCTGTCGTCAGACGACGGCTCCGTACAGATTCCTGATGACATCGTCTGGATCGATCTCGTCAACCCGGACAGGGCGGAAGAGCAGCATGTGGAAAAGCTGCTGCAGCTCGATCTGCCGACGCGTGAGGATTTGAAGGATATCGAGCCCTCCAGCCGTCTCTACATGGAAGACGGCAATGTTTTCATGACCGCATCGCTGGTGTGGAAGGCGGATTCGGACGACCCCCGCCTCACAGACGTCGCCTTCATCCTCGCCGGCACGCGCCTCGTGACGATCCGTTATGCTGAGCCGAAATCATTCCACCTTTTCATTGCCGCCATCACCCGCGCGCCGCATGAGATGCGCAGCGGCACGGCGCTGCTTTTGAAACTGCTCGAGACAATCGTCGATCGCACGGCCGAAATTCTCGAAAACTCGGTCGCTGGCATCGACAATCTCGCCGCTGATATTCTCGGCAGCCAAGCCCGTTCCAAGCGCAAGGCGCCGCGTTATCTCGAAGACCGCCTGACCAACATCGCTGCCTATCATCGGCTGATTTCGAAGGTTCGCGTCAGTCTTGCATCGCTGGCGCGGCTGCAGACGTTCTTTTCCACCAGCGATCAGGCGAGCGCGGACAAGGTTGCGAGGGAGCAGGGCAAGTCCATCGGACGCGATATCCAGTCGCTGAACGAACATGCCTCCTTCGTTTCCGGCAATCTGACCTTCCTGCTCGATGCCTCGCTCGGCATCATCAACATCGAGCAGAACAGCATCATCAAGATATTCTCCATCGCTTCGGTGGTTTTTCTGCCGCCCACGCTGGTGGCTTCGGTTTACGGAATGAACTTTCAGCTCATGCCGGAGTTGAACTGGACATTTGGTTATCCACTTGCGCTGATCGTCATGGTGATGTCCGCAATCATCCCGTTTCTCTTTTTTCGTTGGAAGGGCTGGCTCTGAGGAGCCAGGATCATCATGTCCCAGATCGCTGACAAGGATGTTGCCGAGAAGCCGGATGCGGATGACGCTCACAAGAACAAGGGGCTTTACGCCGCTATCCTTGGTTCGATCGGCGTCGTTTATGGCGATATCGGCACCAGCCCGCTCTACGCCTTTCGCGAAGCCCTGCGGCCCATCGCCTATGACGGGGTGACGCAGGAAGAGGTCATCGGCCTCACATCGCTGATGATCTGGTCTCTGACGATCATCGTCACCTTCAAATACATCACGCTTTTGCTGCGCGCCGACAATGACGGCGAGGGCGGTACGCTGTCGCTGCTGGCGCTGCTGATGAAGACGGCCGGCACCCATCGCAGCGTCCTCATCGTGCTTGGCCTGATTGGCGCGGCGCTGTTTCTTGGCGATGCCATGATCACCCCGGCACTTTCAGTGCTTTCGGCGGTGGAAGGCCTGAAGCTCGTCACCCCGGAGATGGACGCCTTCATCATTCCGATCTCTGTCGGCATCCTGATTGGCCTCTTCGCCATCCAGTCCCACGGCACCGGCACGGTGGCAAAATTTTTCGGACCGATCACCGCGGTCTGGTTCATCGTCATGGGCCTTGCAGGCCTCATTCATATCGCTGACGACTTCAGCATTCTCTTTGCCTTCAACCCGTGGCACGCGGTCGAGTTTCTGGCGAATGAAGGTTTTTATGGCATTGTCGTACTCGGCGCGGTGTTCCTGACGATCACGGGCGCAGAAGCGCTTTATGCAGACCTCGGCCATTTCGGCCGCCGCCCCATCCAGTGGGCGTGGTTCTGTCTGGTATTCCCGGCGCTGACGCTGAACTATCTGGGGCAGGGCGCGCTCGTGCTGAAAGACCCGGCGGCCATGTCCAATCCCTTCTATCTGATGTTCCCGCAATGGGCGATCCTGCCCGCCGTCATTCTGGCGACCGCCGCGACAATCATTGCCAGCCAGGCCGTCATAACGGGCGCCTTCTCGCTGGTTCGCCAGGCGATTCACCTCGGCTACCTGCCGCGCATGGAAATTCTCTTCACCTCGGAAACCAATACCGGGCAGATTTATCTTCCGGCGGTCAACACCATCCTGCTTTTCGGTGTCGTTGCCCTGGTGCTCACCTTCAAGAGCTCGGATGCGCTGGCCACCGCCTATGGTATTTCGGTCACCGGTGCGATGGTCGTCACCAGCCTGATGTTCTTCGAGTTCGTGCGCAAACGCTGGCAATGGTCGATCTGGCTTGCCCTTGCGGTGCTGACCCCGCTTCTGGTGCTGGAACTGATCTTCCTCGGCGCAAACCTTCTGAAAATTCATGATGGCGGTTACGTGCCGGTGCTGCTGGCGATTGCCTTCACGGTCATCATGACGACTTGGCAGCGCGGTTCGAGAATCCTGTTCGCCAAGACGCGCCGCATCGATGTGCCGCTGAAGGCCTTCATCGCCTCAGTGGAAAAGGAAAGCGCCCATGCGCCGGTGCGCGTACCGGGTACGGCGATTTTCCTCACCGGCGATCCGGAAACGGCGCCGGCGGCTTTGCTGCATAATCTGAAGCATAACCACGTCCTTCACGACAAGAACGTCATCCTGACGATCCGCACCGAGGATCAGCCGCGCGTTCATCCGGCAGATCGTTATACGTTGACGAAGATGAGCGACCGTTTCGCCGTGGTCGAGCTGCATTTCGGCTTCATGGAAACCCAGAATGTTACCCAGGCGCTGGGCTATCTGCGCCGCACGGGCTACAAGTTCGACATCATGTCGACCTCCTTCTATCTCGGTCGCCGCAAGCTGGTTCCAGATCCGAAATCGGGCATGCCGGGCTGGCAGAACCGCCTGTTCATCGCGCTCGCCGAAACGGCAGCCGATCCCTCCGACTATTTCCGCCTGCCTGCCAATCGGGTGGTGGAACTCGGTTCGCACGTCGTGGTGTGACGAAGTGGGCATGCCCCCAATGTAGCTGGGCGATCTCGTTCTCTCTGTCATACCGGCCTTGAGCCGGTATCCAGCCAGCCCAAGTCCTTGGGGTGAAAGGGTCTTTACGCCGCGCCGACGCGCGACGGCTGGTTCCGGCTCGAGGCGGAATGACGGATGAGGAGATGCCCTGCGGCGCAGTTCTAATCGGCACATGCGAACTCGACTCCACGCCACACTCATTAGCATTCCCTCACACATTAACGTGAAGACACCTTCCTGCGCGGCGTTAACCAACCATCAAGGTTAATAAGAGATTCTCGAACACCTGTAGAAAATTCGGTTGTCGGTGTTCGGAGTGCTGGTTTTGCGTTCGAAAAGAGTAATGCGTCGTCGGTCCCCCGTGTCCTTTCAGGGATGGGCGTCCAAGTGGACGTCACCCGTCGTCTTCGGCCTGGCCGCCTGGCTTGTCTTTCCCTCCCTCGCTGCGCGTGCCGATCTCGCCTCGCTTCTGGCGGGCCTCGACAAGGGCGGCGAACAATGGCGCATGGTGCTGACTGCCTCCCCGGCGGGCTCGACGCATAACGCCTCCCTGACATTCAACGATCCGGAAGGGGGCGAGGCGCTGCATGGCGGCGGCATGACCCTGCCCAACGGCAGCAAGGTCGCGTTCGTCACCAACAAGAAGGGCGAAGCAACGACGCCGGACAGCGAGCGGGTGAACCGCGCCGCCAAGAAGGGCCGCATCGTCGCCACCGAAATCATGCAGCCGCCGAAGGCCTTCACCGCCGGTTCGGTGCTGCAGCGCACCTCGATGCTGGATATCGAGCCGCTGAAGCGCAAGGATCGCACCGCCTTCGTCAAGCCGAAGCGCGGCAAGGATGTCGAACTCGCCTCTTTCTATTTCCGCCGCGAGGAAAAGAAGGCGGATAAGAGCGTCTCGCCGATGCTGGCGGAACTCGTCACCAACCGCACGCCGGACATCCTGGCGACGGCCTATGCGCCCGCCGAACCGGATTTTGCCCGGGAGTCTCCCTTCGACGCCATCCTGAAGAAGCCCGAGGCCGGCCGCTTCGTGCCGCAGATCAACCCAGATGACCACGCCTGGGCCGCAACGCCGCTGCCGGCAGCCGTGTTTTCTCCGGCCGAACAGCAGTGCCTTGCATCGGGCATCTATTTCGAGGCGCGCGGTGAGTCCGTTAAAGGTCAGGCGGCGGTGGCGCAGGTCATCCTAAACCGCGTGCGCAATCCGGCCTATCCGAAAACCATCTGCGGCGTTGTCTACCAGAACAAGGACTGGCGCAATCGCTGCCAGTTCTCCTTCGCCTGCGATAATATCAAGGATCGGGTGAATTCCGAACGCCACTGGAAGATGGCGCGCGAAGTGGCCATGGCGACTACGGCCGGCAAGATCTGGCTGAAGGAAGTTGGCTCTGCCACCCACTATCACGCCGTTTACGTGCGTCCCGCCTGGGGCAAGTCGATGAAGAAGGTCGGCAGAATCGGCCTCCACGTCTTTTACCGTACCTATGGTGGCGGCTGGAGCTGATACCACCGCCAATTTGTCGCATTTTGCGTGTCAAAAATGCCGATTCCCCGGCGAAACATCGCCCCCAAACAGTGATTTCTAGTCAAGCCATTGTTTTTGAATGATTAATTTGTGCCTAAACAACCGCTCGCAGTGCCTTGACTAGAGAAGCCCCTAAAACTATGTTGCGCGCGACTTCAGAGCGGGCTGGAACAGGCTTAATCCGTCACCGTTTACAACTCCAAAGGGTTCTGGCATGGCTGGAACGGAGAAAATGGGTGGGATTTTAAGATGACTGGCAACCGTGACGATAGTCTGGACGAGCGCCGCAAACGCCTTGCTGACAAGTTGGCAAAGGTGAAGGCGGAGGATGAGGCGGAAGTGAGGGCGGAGACCAACGCTGCGGAGAGCCGGAAAGGCTTTGCGATGGCGGTTAAGCTCTCATCGGAGTTCATTTCGGCCATCGTGGTCGGCGCTATGCTGGGTTATCTTCTGGACTATTTTGCCGGCACGACGCCGTGGGGGATGATCGTTCTTCTTCTTCTCGGTTTCTGCGCAGGCGTATTGAATGTGTTGCGTTCGACGGGCGCGGTGGCCAAGCCGCCGCTGCTTGAGAAGGCGGACAGACGAGACGAGGGTGGAAAACGCGGCCTTTGAGGCTGTTTTTCCTTACAGTTGAGATGCCGCGACAGGCGGCGACAGGTAAAGAGGGCAGCCGGTGGCAAACGATCCGACCCATCAGTTCTTGGTGCAGCCGATCATTCCGATCGAAATTGGCGGCGTCGATTTTTCCTTCACCAATGCGTCGCTCTTCATGGTCGCGACCGTGGCTGCTGCTTCGGGTTTCCTTTATTTCGCAACGTCGAACCGCGGTCTGATCCCCACCCGCATGCAGTCCGTTGCCGAAATGTCCTATGAGTTCATCGCCTCCATGCTGCGCGAAGGCGCCGGCAAGAAGGGCATGGTGTTCTTCCCCTTCGTTTTCTCGCTGTTCATGTTCGTGCTGACGGCAAACCTGCTCGGCATGTTCCCGTATTTCTTCACGGTCACCAGCCAGATCATTGTCACCTTCGCGCTCGCCTGCCTCGTCATCGGCACGGTCGTGGTTTACGGTTTTTATAAGCACGGTCTGCATTTCTTCGGCATTTTCGCCCCCTCCGGCGTGCCCAAGGCACTTCTGCCGCTTGTGGCGTCGATTGAAATGATCTCCTTCCTGTCGCGCCCGATCAGCCTTTCCGTTCGTCTTTTCGCGAACATGCTGGCCGGCCACATCACGCTCAAGGTTTTCGCAGGCTTCGTCGCCTCCATGAGCGCACTTGGCGCGCTCGGCGTCGGCGGTGCAGTCCTGCCTCTCATCATGACGGTCGCAATGACCGCTCTCGAATTTCTCGTTGCCTTCCTGCAGGCTTACGTCTTCGCGGTACTGACTTGCATGTACCTGAACGACGCCGTGCATGGTGGTCACTGAGAAGTAAAGTCGCTGGCCCCGGCAACGGGCGTCAAAAACAGCCGCAACAACCAATATCTCAAGGAGTCTCACATGGAAGCGGAAGCAGCAAAGTACATCGGCGCAGGTCTCGCATGCCTCGGCATGGCTGGTACGTCCCTCGCACTCGGCCGTATCTTCGGTGATTACCTGTCCGGCGCACTGCGCAACCCCTCTGCTGCCGACAGCCAGTTCGGCCGTCTGGTATTCGGCTTCGCCGTTACGGAAGCTCTGGGCATCTTCTCGCTGCTCGTTGCTCTCCTTCTCCTGTTCGCTGTCTAATATCGGCATCAGGTCTGGATCACGGCCCGCAACATAGCGTGCCGTGATCCTTCGCATTTGCAGTCCCCCTGGAGGTGAGCATGTTCGTGACCGAGGCTTATGCCCAGTCAGCACCGACCGTAGGTGAAACGCATACGGAAACTCCGGCCGTTGGCCAGCCGCAACCGGAAGCCACGCACACGGAAACCGGTGTAGCGCATGGCGCCGAGCACGGTTCTTCCGGCGTTTTCCCGCCGTTCGACCAGTCTACTTATGCATCGCAGGTCCTGTGGCTGGCGATTACGTTTGGCCTTTTCTACCTGCTCATGCAGAAGGTCATCGTTCCGCGCGTCGGCGGCATTCTGGAAAACCGTCATGGACGCATCGCACAGGATCTCGACGAAGCGGCACGGCTGAAAGCTGAAGCTGACGCTGCCGTCGAAACCTATGAAAAAGAACTCGCGGCAGCCCGCGCCAAGGCAAGCTCGATCGGCGCCGCGGCCCGTGACGCCGCCAAGGCGAAGGCCGATGCCGATCGCGCCGCTATTGAAGCCGGTCTCGCCGAAAAGCTTGCCGCTGCCGAAAAGCGCATTGCCGGCATCAAGGATCAGGCTTTCGCCGATGTCGGCGCCATCGCCGAGGAAACCGCGACCGCAATCGTCGACCAGCTGGTTGGCGCAAAGGTCAAGGACACGGACGTGAAGGCAGCGATTGCCGCCGCTTCGAACGTGAAGGGAGCCTGATATGGCATTTGATGCATCATTTTTCGCTCTCGTCGGTCTCGTTCTCTTCTTCGTCCTGATCGCTTACCTCAAGGTTCCGGGCATGCTCTCCAAGTCTCTGGACGAGCGCGCGCAGAACATTCAGGACGAACTGGCCGAAGCCAAGCGCCTGCGTGAAGAGGCCCAGCACCTGCTGGCCGAATATCAGCGCAAGCGCAAGGAAGCCGAAGCCGAAGCCGCCGGCATCGTTGCCGCCGCTGAACGCGAAGCCGCCGCATTGACGGAAGAGGCCAAGCAGAAGACGGAAGAATTCGTCGCCCGCCGCACGGCCCTTTCGGAACAGAAGATCAAGCAGGCCGAAGAAGACGCCATCGGCGCCGTCCGCGCCGCCGCCGTCGACATCGCCATTGCCGCTTCCGAGAAGCTGCTGGCCGAAAAGACGACGGCCGCCGCAAAGGCCAAGCTTTTCACCGCCACGATCGGCGAAGTGAAGTCGAAACTGAACTGAGATTTATCTCGGTATTGTTCAAAACCCCTCCGGCCCCGCCGCGAGGGGTTTTTTGTTTGAGGTGATAAAGCTGGCTAGGATTGGGTGCCGCCTGCACTACGAAAATGCGGCATTCGCTAACAGGCATTTCTCTTAGGGTGGCGGTAACTGGCTGCAATGTTTTTGATGCAGATTGCTCATCGCTTTGCTCCAATACTTGGCATGGTTTGGACGCACCGAAAGCATCGGAAGGCCCTTAGCAAACACTGCCCGCAAAGGGTTGACTATGACAGAGGCAACTATCATAAGCCGGACAGTTAAGGGGAGAGTTCTCGTTGAACCAGATAGCCATCTTCAGCGGTAGTGCGCATCCCGAACTTGCGAAGGAAATTTGTTCCCACCTCGGCGTGCCGTTGCATCCGGTGCGCACTAAGCGCTTCTCCAACGATTGCCTTGAGGTCCAGCTGCAGGCAAACTGCCGGGAGCAAGATGTCTTTATCGTCCAACCGCTCAGTGCGCCTGTGCAGGAAAACCTGATCGAGCTGCTCTTGATGCTCGATGCGGCGCGTGGTGCGTCGGCCTCACGCATCACCGCAGTCATTCCGCACTTTTCCTATGCTCGCTCCGACAAGAAAGATGCGCCGAGGATCTCCATCGGCGGTCGGCTGGTCGCAGATCTCCTAGTTACGGCAGGTGCCAGCCGCGTGCTCACCATGACGCTGCATTCCCCCCAGGTCCACGGCTTTTTCAGCGTGCCTGTTGATCAGCTCCACGCCTTGGGCGAGCTCGCCAATTATTTCTTCCGTTATGATCTCAGCCGGGCCGTCGTCGTTTCCCCCGACCTTGGCAATGCCAAGAACGCGGCCGCCTTTGCAAAGCGGCTGAATGTGCCTGTCGCGGCCGGCGCCAAAGAACGGGTGAGCGATACCCAAGTGCGCATCTCGGCGCTGATCGGCGATATCCGAAATCGCGACGTCATTGTGCTCGATGACGAGATCGCCAGCGGTGGCTCCATTCTTGAGCTGCTCCAACATCTGCGGGCCCACGGCGCACGCACCATCCGGATCGCCACCACGCACGGAATTCTCGCTGGCTCTGCAGTTGCCCGGCTTGCCGCGGAACCGGACGTGCTTGAGATCGTGTGCACCAACACGGTGCCCATCGCTGCCGAAAAGCGCCTTCCCAAGCTTACCGTGTTGTCTGTCGCACCGGCTCTCGCCGAAGCAATGCGCCGGATTAATTCGGGGGATTCCGTTAGCGCGCTTCTGGCCGAGGACATTGCTCCGGCCCAAGTGATCACCGCGTCTCAAAGCAAATGAAGTGAGCATTTCTTTGGACTGCCGGACTAGAGATGTCCTCAGGTGGCGCCGCCGTCAAGTCCGCGCTGCGGCTAGAACTTCACCATTTGTCATCAATCCCGCTTCAGTGGCCGAAAGCTCATCCTGTGCAGCGCGCAGGGCCCGTGGCTTTCGATGGCGCGCAGGTGGGCCGGTGTGCCGTAGCCTGCGTGGCCTTCAAAGCCATAGGATGAATGCACCACACCCGCACGTTCCATCATCCGGTCGCGGGTCACCTTGGCGACGATTGAGGCGGCGGCGATGGAGAGGGAGCGGGAATCGCCCTTGATGACGGCCTTGGCTTCGCAGGTGATGCCTGGCGGCCTGTCGCGGCCGTCGGCCAGTACGAGGGCGGGGGAAATTTCGAGTCCGAGGACTGCGCGGCGCATGGCGTCCAGGCTGGCGCGCAGGATATTCATCGTGTCGATCAGGCCCGGGCCGGAGGAGGCGACCGATACGATCGAGGTTTCCATGATCTGGACGAACAGGCTCTCGCGCTTTTGCTTCGTCAGTTTCTTGGAATCATCCATTCCGTCAGGAATATTGTCCGGATCGAGAATGACGGCGGCCGCAACCACAGGGCCGGCGAGCGGGCCACGCCCTGCCTCGTCCGTGCCGGCGACCGGCCAGAGGCCCTTCTTTCGCGCTTCCAGCTCGAACGAGAAATCCGGGCCAGTATCGGCAAGATCAAAAAGGGCAGGAGAATCGGGTGTGGCCGTGCGTTTCATGCGGCGAAACTGGCACACACACCCGATCTCCTGCAAGCCCCCGGAAGCGGGCGATGACAGGCACGATGAGCCGGGGTCAAGGGGCGTGGCTCACCGTGCCCAAGGTCGTCATGACCTTTTATCCTCCAGCAGGGCGGCGGAGGAAAAACGATCGCACGCGAGGCGGCGGTTCCAGGGGCGATGTCCGGCGGGCCAGGGAAAACCAGCCGGGCATTTCGTCGAGAGCAACACGATGAGACGATTGCTCCTGTCATTTTGAATTCCGTTTATTAAAAGCTCACAGCACCTCGTATTGTCGGCGCGTCATCCCCCCGTGCTCGATGTCCTCTCGGGCTTGACCCGAGATCCTGTCGCGCTCGGTTCACGTTCCAGGGTCGAGCCCGAGGGTAGCGTCTGGTTCATCACGGGCATTCGTTACCTTCAGTCACTTTCACCATGCGGCTCTCAAAGCAGAGACAATTGCACCCCGGCACCGCCCGGAGGCACGAACAGGTCGTCACGCAGGTTGATGCCGCGGCGGATGAGACCAAGTCTTTTGGTCGCCATCTCGAATCGCCTGCCGATCTGCCAGGCATAAGGGCCATCACCCTTCATGCGCTTGCCGAACTCCGCGTCATAATCCTTGCCGTCGCGCATGGAGCGCACCAGCGACATGACATGACGGTAACGGTCCGGATAGTTGCGCAGCAGCCAGTCGCGGAACAGCGGGCTTACCTCCAGCGGCAGCCGCAAAAGCACATAGGAAGCCTCGGTCGCGCCAGCAGCCTTGCCGGCCTCAAGAATGCGCTCGATTTCATGATCGTTAAGCGCCGGGATGACGGGTGCCATCATCACCGCCACCGGAATTCCGGCATCCGTCAGCGCCTTGACGGCCTCCAGCCGCTTCTCCGGCGTGGCGGCGCGCGGCTCCATCGTGCGCGAAAGCTTGCGATCCAGCGACGTGACGGAAATGCCGACCTTGACGAGCCCCTTTTTTGCCATTGGCGCGAGAATATCAATATCCCGCTTGATCAGCGCCGATTTGGTGACGATGGCGACGGGATGATCAGCCTTGGCCAGCACTTCCAGTATCTGCCGCATGATGCGCCATTCGCGCTCAATCGGCTGGTAAGGGTCGGTATTGGTGCCGATGGCGATTACCCGCGCCTTGTAGCCGGGTTTCGCCAGTTCCCGTTCCAGAAGTTTGGCCGCATCAGGCTTGGCAAACAGCTTGGCCTCGAAATCAAGTCCGGCCGAAAGGCCCATGTAGCTGTGAGTGGGTCTGGCAAAACAGTAAATGCAGCCATGTTCGCAGCCCCTGTATGGATTGATGGAACGATCGAAGGGGATATCGGACGATTCATTGCGGGTGATGATGCTGCGTGGCTTTTCCACCTGCACCTCGGTGCGGAATTCCGGCATCTCTTCCAGCGTCTGCCAGCCATCGTCGAAGACCTCACGCTGCAAGGCTTCGAAACGTCCATCTGGATTGAGCCCCGCACCACGGCCGCGGCGACGGTCAATCTCGATGCGCAGGCCGGATGCATCGGCCAGCGCATTGGCAATGTCAGGCATATGGCTCGGCTGGAAGGCAGCCTGCCCCGAAAGCGAATGATTTCTCATCTGGATGCTCCCAAGACGTCGCACGCCTTTCGAGGCACGCTGAACGCCCTAAACCGTTTCCATCCGGAGAGGCCTCATCGCCCCTCGAATGATTAAATTCCTACATCACGAATGAGAACAATACAAGAACAAAATTGTAAATTTGGCTGCTTTTGTACTGCCGGGGCCAGCGCCAGGACGGGCACGCCGGCACCTGAGATCGCGGAGAGCGACATCAACCCCCGCGGATTTTACCGCGACGAGCATGGTGGCAATTTATTGTGCGATGCGTTAGAGCTATGCACATGTTGACAGTCATAATGGAATGCCGGGATCAGGAGCCGGAACTGGCGCATACGCTGTCTGCGCTTGTCACCGGTGCCGTGGAAGGGCTTGTAAGCGATGTTGTGATTCTGGATCACGGTTCGCGCGATGGATCGTCGCGTGTGGCCGATGCGGCCGGCTGCCGTTTTTATGGGCAATGGGAACTGGAGGATATCGTCAAGTCCGCGCGTGGCGGCTGGTTGCTGCTGATCGAGCCGGGCGCACGCCCGCAGGCAGGCTGGATCGATGAAATCCTGGAATATGTCGCGATCTGCGAACAGCCAGCGCGCTTTTCCCCATCACGTTATCACCGGCGGAATGTTTTCAGCCGTGTCCTGCGCCGCACCCCGCCGCTGGAGCATGGTTATCTCCTGCCGAAGAAGCACGCGATGTCGATTGCGAAATCGGGCATGAGCCTGACGCAATTTGTCGGCGCGCAGAAGCCGCGCCGGCTGAATGCGGAAATGGTGCCCGCCTGGGCATTGCGGGCTTCGGCCTGAGGCGGGAAGGGTTATTCCGCGAGCACCTTGCCGGGGTTCATGATTCCGGCGGGATCGAATGCGTGCTTGATGCGCCGCATCAGCTCCATTTCGATGCCGGGCCGGATGGCGGCCAGTTCGTCGCGCTTTAACTGGCCAATGCCGTGTTCGGCGGAAATCGAACCGCCCAGCGACAGCACGATGCCGTGCACGATTTCGTTCATGTCCCGCCAGCGGGCGAGGAATTGCGCCTTGTCCGCCCCCACCGGCTGGGAAATATTGTAGTGGATGTTGCCGTCGCCCAGATGGCCGAAGGCGCAGACACGGGCGCCCGGGATAGCAGCAAGAACCGCCTTTTCCGCCGTCGCCATGAACTCCGGTATTCTGGAAACCGGGACGGAGACATCGTGCTTGATGGAGCCGCCCTCCGGCTTCTGCGCATCCGACATGCTCTCACGCATGTGCCACAGTGCCTGACGCTGGGCTTCGGAGGCGGCGATCACGGCATCCTCGACCAGCCCGGCCTCAAAACCACGCTCCAGCAGCAATTGCATCATCGTATCCGCCGTCTCGGCCGAATCGGAGGTGGAGATGTCGATGAGTGCGTACCAGTCATGGGGCTGTTCCAGGGGATCGCGCACGCCGGGAATATGTCTGGCGGTAAACTCCACGCCAATCCGTGGCATAAGCTCGAAGCCGGTCAGCGCCGTGCCGCAGAGGTTTGACGCCATCTCGAACAGCTTCAGCGCATCTTCGGTTGAGGTCAGCCCGGCGAAGGCCACCTGATGGCCGAGTGGCTTCGGGAAGAGCTTCAGCACCGCGCCGGTGATGATGCCGAGCGTACCTTCGGAGCCGATGAAGAGATCACGCAGATCGTAACCGGTATTGTCCTTTTTCAGCCGGCGCAGCCCGTTCCAGATCTCGCCTGTCGGCAACACCACTTCGAGCCCGAGGCAGAGCTGGCGCATATTGCCATAAGCAAGCACTGCGGTACCGCCGGCATTGGTGGCGAGATTGCCGCCGATACGGCAGGACCCCTGAGAGCCGAGGGACAGCGGAAACATGCGTTCAACCGAATCGGCGGCTTTATGGATGTCATCGAGAATGCAGCCGGCATCGGCAACGATGACATTGGCGACGGGATCGATGTCGCGAATGCGGTTCATGCGCTCCAGCGAAAGAATGATGTCAGTTCCCCCGGCGCGCGGCGTTTGCCCGCCGACAAGGCCCGTATTGCCCGTCTGCGGCACGATTGGGGTACCCGTCTCGCTGGCGAACTGCAGGATGGCCGATACTTCCTCGACCGATCCGGGTTTGAGGAGCAACGGCGAAGCGCCACGATAAAGCCCGCGATTTTCCACCAGCCGCGGCGCCATCTCTGTCGCATCGCGCACCGCATTCCTGTCTCCGACAATGGCGGCAAATCGGTCGAGGATGTCGGAGGAGGGGACGGTTGTCATCGGGCGTCTCTCTGTCATTTGAAACGGTGGGCGAATGGTCGGCGGGCCTCAGCTCCGCGGTGCGGCGGCGCGGGAAAGGCGGTCATTGATCGCCTCTCCAAGACCGTGAGTGGGAATGCTGGTGATGGCGATGCTGTCTGCGCCGCTTGCATCGGCGGCCTTGAGGTAATCGAACAGGTTGGCGGCGGCCTCGGAAAGATCGCCGGAGGGGCTGAGATCGAAAACGGCGCGGGCGGTCTCTTCACCCGCAACCGGGATACCTTCGAACCGGATCAACGCTTCGCCAGGCGAAACCGATGTGGCGTTGAGGCGCACGGCGGCGCCGGGGGCATAATGCGAAGCGAGCATGCCTGGCGCCTCGATGGCCGCCGACGCTTTTTCAGAACGTTCAAGCCGCTTGCCCGCAACACGCTCTATTTCGGCCGTGACGACGCCGCCAGGACGAAGCAGACGCACCCTTCCATCTTCCTCCACCTTGACGATGGTGGATTCGACGCCGACCGAAGCCGCCCCGCCGTCGAGAATGAGGTTGATTTTCTGACCGAGATCGGCCTCCACATGGGCGGCGCTTGTCGGGCTGATCTTGCCGGAACTATTGGCGCTGGGGGCTGCGAGCGGTTTGCCGAACCGGCGGATAAGATCGCCGGCAAAACCTTGCGGTACGCGAATGCCGACCGTATCGAGCCCGGCCGTCGCCAGCGCATGAATATCGCTTGCCGGCTTCAGCGGCAGCACCAGTGTCAGCGGGCCGGGCCAGAAGGCCTGTGCAAGATCAAGCGACATGGGATCGAAAATGGCGTAACGTTCCGCCATGGCGATATCTGCCATGTGGCAGATCAACGGGTTGAATTGCGGCCGGCCTTTGGTCTCGTAGATACGGGCAATGGCTGCAGGGTTGGTGGCATCGGCGGCAAGGCCGTAAACGGTTTCCGTCGGCAGGGCGATCGGCTGGCCGGCGGCAAGCTCCGTGACGGCTGCTTGAAGGGCGGTTTCCCGCTCGTTTTCAATATGGATATGACGCGCCATGATGCTGCCTTTCAGGGCGGTCAATAGCGTATTTCCGGGCAGAATGGAAAGCGCTAATGCACATTGTCCGAAACTGGTCGTCGGTTTCGGGACAACGACATGCCTAAGAAAGAAAGATGAAGTCCCTGGGGGCTTTGTCGCTGCTATATCGCCTTGATGATCCTGCGCATCTCCTCCGAGCGCGCGCCGAGCATGAGGACGTTTTTCAGCGCCACGCGCGGATCGTGGGTCTGGAACAGCAGGCCGCCGCGATGGACGGATGTATCGACGGCGATTTCCTGATCGGGAAGGGCGTTGATGGCGACAGCGAAATACATCCGCGAATAACGCGCATCGATATTTTCGAAGAAGTTTTCGGCCCCGCTCAGTTCCGCGAAGAAATTCGCGAAATAGAAGGACCATAGCACATGACGCTCTGCATCGAAGCTGGTCGTCGCCGCCGTGACGTGGCAATAACCCAGATGCGGCCGGTCATTCAGCAGATGGTGAAAAACCATTTTCGGAAAACGGATGGACTGGTGAAAGCCGTTCAGGCGGCTGTGGGTGGCATCGGCGGCAGCTTCCAGCTTTCGCCCGGTCAGCGCAGCCACTTCGTCATGGCTGTAGTAGACGCGTTCTTTCGGCAGCCACCGCTCTTCGTAACGGCTGATGCGCCCTGTCCGCAAAAAATCGGAATGCGCGGTCTTCGAGCGTATCGGTGTGACCGAATGCCTGCTCGCATCGAAATAGCGTATGCGTGTCGCCTTCTCCACCGGGAACACCCTCGTTGCTGTCGATCCGGTAAGATAATTTAGGGTGCGTTAATACTCCGTTGCGCTGCAGCCCCTGTTTTTTGATGGGTGGGCAGTGGCTGCGCCATCATGCGTCATATTGCGACGTCGTTGCAGGCGGTAAATAGTTGCCGGATTTTGCAGTGGAATGGCCTGAAGACGCCGTTTGGACATGTCGCAATTTGTCGCCAATGCGGAAGCCGATGTCGCTGTCTGTGCTGCCGCAAATGACCGCCGATGATTAGATGAGGACATGCTTCCGCAGCCCCCGCAATTGGTGTCGGGCAGGGCGGTTTGATCGAGGATTTGGCCATGGAATTGCGTGATACCGTATTGCGCCAGCTGAAAAACCGCCGCGAAGGTTTTAGCCTGGAACAGCCCTTCTACACGGACCCGGATTACTTCAAGCTGGATATGGAAACCATCTGGTATCGCGACTGGCTGTTTGTCGGCCATGATTGTGAGGTACAGAAGTCCGGCAGCTATTTCACCGTGCAGATCGGCGCCTATTCGGTTGTCATCGTTCGTGGCCGCGACGGGCAAATCCGCGCGTTCCACAATTCCTGCCGCCATCGCGGCTCCCGCGTCTGCACCACGCAGAAGGGCCAGTCGGCGCGTCTGGTCTGTCCCTATCACCAGTGGACCTACGATCTTGACGGCAAGCTGCTTTTTGCCCGCCACATGGGCGAGGAGTTCGACAAGGGCGATTTCGGCCTGAAGCCTGTCGCCTGCGAAACCGTCGCTGGCTACGTCTTCATCTGCCTCGCCGATCAGCCGGCGGATTTTGAGCCCATGCGCGCCGAAGTGGAGAGCTACATGGCGCCGCACCGCATATGGGAAGCCAAGGTCGCGCATGAGAGCACCATCATCGAAAAGGGTAACTGGAAGCTCGTCTGGGAAAACAACCGCGAGTGCTACCATTGCGCCGCCAACCATCCGGAACTCTGCCGTACCTATCCCGAAAACCCGAGCGTGACGGGAACGGATGGCGGGGCAAGCGACCCCGAGATCGGCGGCCACTGGGCACGCTGCGAAGCAGCCGGCCTGCCCAGCCGTTTCAAGATTGACCCGAAGGGCCAGTTCCGCGTGGCGCGCATGCCGCTGATCGGCGAAGCGGAAAGCTACACAATGTCGGGAAAACGCGCCGTGCGCCGGCCGCTGTCGGACGATGTCAGCATCAGCCATATTGGCGCGCTGCTCCTGTTCCATTACCCGACGACCTGGAACCACTTCCTCGGCGACCACACCATCTCCTTCCGCGTGCTGCCGCTCAGCGCCAACGAGACGATGGTTACCACCAAATGGCTGGTGCACAAGGATGCGGTGGAGGGCGTGGATTACGATCTTGAGGATCTCACCCATGTCTGGAACGAAACCAACGATCAGGACCGCCGCATCGTCGAGGAAAATGCCTTCGGCATCCGCTCGCCCGCTTATGAGCCCGGCCCTTACTCCATGGAGGACGAGGGCGGCGTGATGCAGTTCGTCAACTGGTACGCCGATTTCATGATCGACCGGCTGTCCGGCGACAAGGCCCGGCTTTCGGCTGTAGCGTGAAGATGAACATGGTCGTGACATATAAGCATATTGACGAGATGAAGCCGTGGAGCGACAAGCTCCAGCTGCTGGAATGTATTTCGGTAACCCCCGAAACACAGGATGTGATGACGTTCCTGTTCCGCTCCGAGGATCAGAACTGGTTCCGTTATCTGCCGGGCCAGTTCGTCACGCTGGAACTGCCGGTGGGCAAGGAGCCGCTTTACCGCACCTACACATTGTCATCCAGCCCGTCGCGGCCCTATTCACTGTCGGTCACGGTCAAGGCGCAGGCCAACAGTATCGGCACGCGCTGGATGTTCGACAATCTGAAGCCCGGCATGAAGATCCGGGCGCTTGGTCCGCTCGGCGATTTTTCCTACGTCAAGCATCCCGGGGACAAGTATCTCTTCATCTCCGCGGGCTCCGGCGTCACGCCGATGATGTCGATGGTGCGCGACATGAGCGACCGCGCCCCGCAAAGCGACATTGCCTTCATCAATTGCTCGCGTACACCCGGCGATATTGTCTTCCGTCACGAGCTGGAATATCTCGCCCGCTTCATGCCGAACCTGTCGCTCGGCTTCATTGTCGAGAAATGTGGACGCACCGATCTGTGGTCCGGCCTGAAGGGCATGGTCGACAAGGCCAAGATCGCGCTGCTCGCCCATGACTTCATGGAGCGTACCGTCTTCTGCTGCGGGCCGGAGCCGTTCATGGCCGCCGTCCGCTCCATGCTTGAAGCCTCCGGCTTCGACATGGGCCGTTACCATCAGGAAAGCTTCTCGCCTGCTGCTCCCGTCGCCGTCGGCGAGAGTGTTCTCACCGATGATGGCGAAGCGTTGTCGATGGTGGGTTTTACCCTTTCCGGGAAAGAAATGCCCTGCCAGCCCGGGCAGACCGTTCTGATGACGGCGCGTGCAGCCGGTGTGCGGATCGGCGCAGCCTGCGAATCCGGCATCTGCGGGACTTGCCGGGTCTTGAAACTTTCCGGCGAGGTGGAGATGAACCACAATGGTGGCATTCTCGATGAGGAAATCGAGGAGGGCTATATTCTCGCCTGCTGCTCGCGGCCTTTGACCGATGTCAAGGTGGAGGCATGATGCCGGCAGGCGTTTGAGGCTTTCCTTCCATTACCATTGTCTGGAACCAAATTTCCGTAAATTCGTTTGCACGTCATCCAATTCTTCTCGGGCATGAAGCGGGGCTGACCCTAATCTCCGAAAAGAGTGAGTGGGTGAAAAGCGTGGGTCAACGCGCTGAAGCAAACGGAGGAAGATCATGATAAATTTCCGGACAACGAGTGTCGCCACGGCCCTCGTCGTGTTCCTGACCAGCTTTACGCCGTCGCAGGCGTTCCAGGTTCCTGTGCCGATCCAGAAGCCGGCGGTTTCCACCGACAATGTCGTGCAGGTGCAATATCGCGAATGGGACCGTCGACATGATCGCCGTCACGGCGACCGCATGTATCGCCCGCGCCCGCCGCGTGACGGCTATTATAATGGCCACCGTGGTTACCGCGACCGCCGTCCGGGTTACCGTTATCATAACGGCTACTGGTTCCCGCTTGCCGCTTTCGCCACCGGCGCCATCATCGGCGGCGCGATTCAGCAACCCCGTCCGGCCTATGGCGGTAGCCATGTATCCTGGTGTCAGAATCGCTGGCGCTCGTATCGTGCCTACGACAACACCTACCAGCCCAACAGCGGTCCGCGTCGCATTTGCGTATCGCCTTACAGCCGCTAATTGCACAAGCAGAAGCCCGGTTTCTACCGGGCTTTTGTCTGGCCCTGAAACGCCGTGGTTTTGATAAACGAAGCGTGATCGGACCGTTAATCGTAGGTTCAGCCACACGTCCCTAGGCTGTAGAAGTATACGACACCGCCCGGACAAAGGCGGAATAGAACAACAGAAATTCACGTCTTACGGCCTGTCGACCGTCGTGAATGGAGGAAGTCAGATGAAAAGCTATGTGAAGAATATCCTGGCTGTCGGTCTTTCTGCAATCGTGGTTGCAGGAGCGATTGTTCCGGCCGAAGCCGCCATGCCCCTGCCTGTAGCGCCGAAGAGCGTTGAGACCTCGGGCAACGATGCCAGCAAGAATATCGTGAACGTGCAATATTGGCGTGACCGTGACGGCTGGGGCGATCGTCGCGGCTGGTATCGCGGTCACCGCGGTTACCGCGATTATCGTCCGGGTTACCGCCACCATGACGGTTACTGGTTCCCGCTCGCAGCATTTGCAACGGGCGCAATCATCGGCGGCGCTCTTTCGCAGCCGCGCGAAGTCTACCGTCCGGTGCCGGAATATCGCCCGCGCCCGGTCTATCGTGAGTATCGTCCGGTCCGCCGTGGCGGCATGAGCCAGGCGCATGTGAACTGGTGCTATGGCCGCTATCGCTCCTACGACGCCTATAGCAACACGTTCCAGCCGTATAACGGTCCGCGTCAGACCTGCTATTCGCCCTACGGCTGATAGGTTGGCCAAGACCGAGATTGACAGAGCCGTCCGGTTTCGACCGGACGGCTTTTTGCTGTCAGAGGATACGCGCGCGTTTCAACACGAACCAGGCGAGCACGACCGAGATGACGATGAAGATGCTGGCCGCCATGGTGCCACCGGTCCCGACCGTAAACGGCAGCTCATCCGTGTTCATGCCAAAAAAGCCGGTTACCAGCGACGGTGGCAGCAGGAACGCCGTCATCAGCGACAGGATATAGAGATGCCGGTTGGTTTCAGACGAGAGTTTTGAATCGATTTCTTCGTGAAGCAGCCTTGCGCGCTCCTGCAGGGCATAGACGTCATGATCGACAGCCTCGAGGCGCCCCATCAGCCGTGAGGCGACATCCTCGAAACCGTCAGGCATCTCGTCGTCATCCGCGGCCGAAGCCCGCCGCATCAGGGTGAGGACGGTGCGCAAATGCCGGTGCAGGCGCACCACCGTGCGGCGCAGCGGTGCGAGGCGTCGCCTTTCGTCGCGGGTCTCGCTGTCATAGACCAGATCCTCGATGGCGTTCAGTTCTTCCGTCGTCTCCATCACCAGATTGATCAACGAGCGCTGGAATTCGGCGACAAGGCCTTCGAAGACGTGGGACGGTGTGAGATAGCGGTTGGAGTTCTTGTCGACCGCCGCCTTTAGCCGGTCTACCGAATGCAGCGGCTGAAGGCGGGTGGTGATTATAAAACGGTCGCTCACCGCAAAATGCAGCCAGCCGAAATCGCGCGTTTCCTTGTCGAATTCCCGTTGGAAATCGACCAGGGTGCCGTAGAGCGATTTTTCGTCGACAACAATGGATGGATGCGTTTCGTGGGTGGTGAGGCTTGCCCGTGCTGCCGGATCGAGACCCTCAACCGTCTCCAGAAAACCCGCCACGCGCTGATCGGCGAGATTGAGATGCAGCCAGAAGAACCCGTCGCGTCCCGCCATCTCGTCAAAGCCGGCATCGGGCGCCAGCCTGCGGCATGGGGCCTTCCCGGGTTGAAATTGATAGGCCCAAACGAGGCCGGGAATGGTGGGCGTTATGAGGTCCATCGTGGCAGTCCTGACCGGCGGGATGGGAGGAGAGGGGTGCCCGTCGCACCGGGAGGAGGCGAAAGGAGCGCGTCAGGGCACCGTCAACATGCTGAGCAAATTCATATGACAGTTTTATAACAAGCCCGTCGAAATACCGGGAATTTTCAAATTGACGTTTACGTAAAAATCATTTAGCCCGAAGGCAGTAGCAGGATACAAGAGCTTCGGGAGGAGGCAGCATGTATAGCGCGCCGGTGGATGATATCGCCTTTACACTCAAACATGTAGCGGGTCTCGGAGACGCGCTTTCCAGGGGTGTGCTGGGAGATCTGAGTGAAGATCTCGTCGATGCCATTCTGGAGGAAGCCGGACGTTTCGCCACCGGAGAGGTCGCGCCGCTCGCCGAAATCGGGGACCGTCAGGGCGCAAAACTTGCCGATGGCAAGGTGACGACGCCCGATGGCTGGGCCGATCTTTACCGTCGCTGGGCGGCGGCGGGCTGGAACAGCCTGACTGCCCCGGAAGAATTCGGCGGCCAGAACCTGCCGCATATGCTGAATGTTGCAGCGCTCGAAATGTGGAATTCCGGCTCCATGGCCTTCGCGCTGGCACCGACGCTGACAATGGGCGCGGTGGAAGCCATCGTTGCCCACGGCAGCAACGATCTCAAGCGAAGCTACCTGCCGAAACTCGTCTCCGGCGAATGGACCGGCACGATGAACCTGACCGAGCCGCATGCGGGTTCCGATCTTGGTGTCCTGAAGACCCGGGCGGAGCGCAATGGTGACGGCACCTACCGCATCTTCGGCCAGAAGATTTTCATCACCTGGGGTGAACACGACGCGGCTGATAATATCATCCACCTCGTTCTCGCCCGTCTTCCGGATGCGCCGGCGGGAACGCGTGGCATTTCGCTGTTCCTCGTGCCAAAATTCCTGCCCGATGAAAACGGCGCGCCGGGCAGCCGCAACGATCTTTTCTGCCACTCTCTCGAACACAAGCTCGGTATTCACGGTTCGCCCACCTGCACCATGATCTTCGGTGACGGCAAATTTGGTGACGAAAAGGGTGCGCTCGGCTGGCTGGTCGGCGAGGAGAACAAGGGCCTCGCCTGCATGTTCACCATGATGAACAACGCCCGCCTTGCCGTTGGCATGCAGGGCGTGGCGATCTGTGAGGCGGCGACCCAGAAGGCGATCGAATACGCGAGGGAACGCACGCAGGGCAAGGCGCCCGGCTGGCAGGGTCCTGGCATGAGCCCGATCATCGAACATCCTGATATCGTGAGAACCCTTCTGACAATGAAGGCGCTGACGCAAGGATCACGGGCGATTTCCTTCAGCTGCGCGCACGCCATCGACATGGCGCATGCGACTGAGGACGCCCGGCAGCGCGCTCACTGGCAGGAGCGCGCTGCCCTTCTGACACCGATCGCCAAGTCCTTTTCCACCGATGCCGGTGTCGATGTCGCATCCATGGGCATTCAGGTGCATGGCGGCATGGGCTTCATCGAGGAAACCGGCGCGGCGCGTTATCTGCGTGATGCCCGCATCGCGCCGATCTACGAGGGCACCAACGGCATTCAGGCCATCGATCTGGTCCTGCGCAAGTTGCCGCTCTCCGAGGGCGCGCAGGTCCGCGGTTTCATCGCCGAACTGCGTGAGATCGCCGCCCGCACGGCTGCATCGAACCGTGACGATCTCGGAGAGACCGCCCGTTATCTCGATGCCAGCCTCACCGATCTGGAAACGGCAACCGACTGGCTGCTCTCCCGCATCAAGGCGGGCGAAACCGAGATGGCACTTGCGGGCGCCACGCCCTATCAGCGTCTCTTCGGTCTGGCCTTGACGGGCGCTTATCTCGCCAAGGGCGCATTGGTCTCCGTCGATGATGGCAGGGGCGGGCATCGTGCCGCGCTTTGCCGTTTCGCGGCGGAAAACCTGCTGGCGGAAACGGCGGCGCTGAAGGACCGCATTGTGTCAGGCGCGGCAAGCCTTGCCGCCGCCCGTACTGTTTTGGCTTGAGGAGCTTCAGATGTCGGACGACCATATTCTTGTCGCGCGTGTCGGCCATGCGCCTGACGTTCTGACCATCCGCTTCAACCGACCGGAAAAGAAAAACGCCATCACCGACGCCATGTATCTGCGCATGGCCGAGGCGTTGCACGCCGCCAATACGGATCCGGACATCCGCGTCGTTGCCTTTCTCGGCACGGAAGGCTGCTTTTCCGCCGGCAACGACATGGCTGATTTTCTCGCCTTCGCCATGTCAGGTGGAAAGGGCAAGCTCGCCGCCCTCGAACTTCTGAAAGCGCTGGTCGCCTTCGAAAAACCGCTGGTATCCGGTGTCGATGGGCTCGCCATCGGCATCGGCACCACGCTGAACCTGCATTGCGACCTGACGGTCGCTTCCAGCCGCAGCCTGTTCAAGACGCCCTTCGTGGATCTCGCATTGGTGCCGGAAGCGGCCTCCAGCCTGCTCGTGCCAAGGCTCATCGGCCACCAGCGCGCCTTTGCGCTGCTCGCGATGGGTGAGGGTTTTTCCGCCGAGCAGGCATTGCAGGCCGGGCTGATCTGGAAAGTCGTTGCCCCGGAACATGTCGAAACCGAGACGCTGGCGCTTGCCACCCGCCTCGCCGCCAAACCGCAGCAGGCGCTGAAGATCGCTCGCGATCTGGTCCGCGGCAACCCGGCCGATATTCTCACACGCATTGAAGAGGAAGGTCGTCATTTCATCGCGCAGCTGCAAAGTGCCGAAGCGCGCGCCGCCTTCGAGGCATTCATGCGTCGTTAAGTGTGCGGGCAGGAATTCCTTGCGGTTAAGCAACCGGGCAATATGGCTTGGGTTAGATAACGCACCGTCATTGTCCGAAGGCCACCCACATGCGTCACTTCGTTTTCGCCCTGACTGTCTTCCTATCCGCCGCGACGATTGCTGAAGCGGCGGCGATAACACGCGCTCCAGCTGCTTCCACCAACGATGTCATTCTGGCGCAGTCCACGGACGACGATAGTCCGAACTTCTATTCCGGCAATAACCGCGACCGCCAGCGCCGCGCGCGTTTCGTCTGCGTCATCACCCCCCCGGACAGCGCCAACCGCCGTCGGCCCTATATCTGCCCGCTGGAGCGCGGCCGTGTCGGCGGTGCCTGCCGCTGCTCGGGCGTGGTGGGCAACGGCACGGTCGATACGGCCTGGTAAGACTCCCAGGCTTCATCTTCACTCTCATTCCTGTGACAAGCACAGGAATGAGGGCTGTTGGGATTGCGGGCATATGAATCGTTGCGTTGCCTCAGCGTCGCTGAGCGGCTCTCCGCCCGGATTGCTTATTTCTCCAGCGTCGCCACCGCTTCCACATGCGGCGACCACAGGAACTGGTCAACCGGCGTGACGCGGGTGATGCGATAGCCGCCCTCGGTCAGGATGGCGAGATCGCGCGCCAGTGTCAGCGGGTTGCAGCTCACGGCCACGATCTTCTTTACCGTGCTGCGTGCCAGTTCCTTGCACTGGAATTCCGCGCCCGCGCGTGGCGGATCGAAGACGACGGCGTCGTAATTCTTTAGCTCGCTTGTCATCAGGGGGCGGCGGAAGAGATCGCGCTTCTCGACGCTGACCGGCTTCAGGCCCTGCGTGTTGCGGGCGGCGAAATCCAGCGCCTTCAGCGGCTTGTCTTCCGCCTCCACCGCATGCACCTTGCCAACGCGCGCAAGCCGCAGCGCAAATGTGCCGGAGCCGCAGAAGAGATCGGCAATGCGTTTGGACTTGCCGACATGGGCAAGCACGAGCTCCGCCATGGCGTCCTCCGCCTGCTTCGTCGCCTGCGTGAAGCTGCCGGCCGGCGGCGATACCGCCACCCCGCCAAACTCGATGATCGGCTTCTGGGGTTCGATCAGTATCTCACCCGACAGTGAAACACGCGCAATGCCGCGCATGGCAAGAACCGTTTCCGTGAGCGTGCGGCGCTGCTTGTCGCTGACCGACTTGATGCCGTCGACGGAAATATCGAGGCCGGAAAGGGTCTCCAGCACCGTCATCCGGAAGGGTTCCGCATTCGCCACCATTGAAAGTCCGATGGCGCGGATGGCATCCAGTCGCGAGACGATGCCGGGCGAGGTGACGGGACATTCCTCAATGGCGACGATGTGGTGGCTGTTCGCCTGGCTGAAGCCGAGCAGCAGGCCCTTTTCCGTCTTGCGGGCGGCGAACACCGCACGGCGGCGCTCGCCAGGGTGACAGATGACGAGATTATCCACATCGGGCGTCAAGCCCTTCGATTTCAGTGCCGAGACCACCAGTTCCCGCTTGTATGCATGGTAAGGCTCGTCGGCGAGATGTTGCAGCGAACAGCCGCCGCAGGTGCCATTCTTGCCCTCCGGGCCGAAATGGCGGCAGGCGGGTGTACGGCGCTCGGGTGAGGCTTCCGTAATCGACATCACGGTGCCGTGATCCTTCACCTTGGCGATGGCGACCGTCTCGCCGGGCAACGCGAAGGGCACATAGACCGGGCCGTCGGGACAGTGCGCAATGCCATCGCCCTGGGCGCCGAGGCTCTTGATGGTGACGGTTTGTGTGCTCATGGCTTTTGGCCTCCGAGAAGAAATTCGACATTGCCGTCACCGCCGGAAATCGGCGAGGGAATGAGGCCGAGACTTTTCCAGCCCATCTCCTCCGTCAGCCAGCGCTCCAGTTCCGCCGCCACTGCGGGCGCGGTTTCGGGTTCCTTCAGAAGCCCGGCCTTGCTGATGGCGTCACGCCCTGCCTCGAATTGCGGTTTCACCAACAGGACAGCACGAGCACCCGGCTCAGCAAGATCAAGCGCCGGGGCGAGCGCGAGCTTCAGCGAAATGAAGGACACGTCCGAGACAATGAAGCCGATGGGCTGGTCATCGATATCGTCCGCCGTCAGGAAGCGGGCATTCAGCCCCTCCAGATTGGTGACACGCGGATCGTTCGCGATCCTTGCATGCATCTGCCCGTGGCCGACATCGATGGCGATGACGTGGCTGGCGCCCCGTTCCAGCAGCACCTCGGTAAAACCGCCTGTGGAAGCGCCGACGTCAAGACAGTGATGGCCGGAAGGATCGAGCCCGAAATGATCGAGTGCGGCCACGAGTTTCAGAGCTGCGCGGGAAACATAGGCCTGCGCTGGATCGCTGATGGCGATCTCGGCATTGCCGGCGACGGTCTGGCTCGGTTTGGTGACGGTCTTGCCGTTGACGCTCACGGTGCCGCGCGCAATCGCGTCGCGCGCACGCGAGCGACTGGCGAAGTGGCCGAGCGACACGAGAAGCTGGTCAAGCCGTTCATTTTCAGGTGTTTTGGACATGATCCCGTGTCAATGACTGCCAAACTCCGCCGATGCAAGCGATTTATCGCGATGCGGAGCCGACAGCGCCTGAGCCACGGCCTTATGAGGCTTTTGCGCCGCAAAATCAGCATATCAGATTAATCCAATATAAAGGCTTGTATTGCAGGGTGTGCCAAGGCCCGTGCGGCCGGTCGGAACCCGCCATGATGGCATCTTCTCCCATTTCTGAAATTGCGGCCGTTGCAGCGCAGACGCTTGCTCCGAGGCATCGGGTCGCCGAGAGAGTTTGCGATGTCGCTGAAAAATCTCCCCATTAATCTGAAGCTCATAGCCACCTTCTGTGCCTTGATGGGCGTGTGCCTGCTCGCTTCCGCGGTCGTATTCTGGCAGACGCTGGGGAGCGAGCGTGTCACGATTGAAAACAACCGCACCAAGGATATCATCCAGGCCGTGGATGGCGCGACGGCAGCCATGCTGGAACAGGCCGTCAATCAGCGCGGCTTCCTGCTGTTCCGCAGTGACAGCACCTATAATGACGTGTTCGCCCAGCGCGATATCATGCTGAAGAAGCTTGATGAAGCGCGCGCCCTTGCTGCCGGCCAGCCGGACATCCTGAAATCCATCGACGACATGCAGAAATCCGCCACCGTGTTCTTCAAGGAACTGGCGGAACCGCAGATCGCCGCACGCAAGACGACCGAAGCGCCGATTTCCGAAATCATCGAAATCGGCCGCAATCAGGCCAAGGGCCAGCTTGACGGCTTCCGTGCCTCGGCCGCCAAGATCAAGGAACAGCTGAATGGCCTGTCCACCGCTTACGCTGCAGAACAGCAGGCTGCTGCCCGCAAGCTGGAATATGCCCTTCTCGGCGGTGGCGCCGTCGCCGGCCTTCTCGCCGTGATCCTGATCTGGGCGCTTTCGCGCTCCATCGTTACGCCAATCGTCGGCATGACAGCGGCGATGAGCCGGCTTGCCGATGGCGATCTGACGACGGAAGTTCCGGCCACGGATCGTGGCGACGAAGTCGGCAAGATGGCAAAGGCTGTAATGGTCTTCAAGGAAGCCGGGCTTGAAAAAGCCCGCCTTGCCGGTGAGACCGATCGCATGCGCTCCGCGACGGAAGCAGAACGTCGCCGCACCGAGGAAGAAAAAGCCAGGGACGAGGCCGCCAGCGCTTTTGCCAGCGCCGAGCTTGGCAAGGGCCTTGCGGCTCTCGCGGATGGCGATCTTTCCTATCGCATTGAAACGCCTTTTGCGCCTGCGATTGATCCGGTTCGTGTGAATTTCAACAGCGCCGTCGAAAAACTCCAGCAGGCATTGCGCACGGTCGGCGAGAACGCGGCCGCCATCAATGCCGGCGCTTCGGAAATGCTCTCCGCCGCCGACGACCTGTCGCGCCGCACCGAACAGCAGGCGGCCTCCATCGAAGAGACCGCTGCGGCGCTCGAAGAAGTCACCACCACCGTGCGTGATAGCGCCCGTGGTGCGGAAGATGCCGGCAATCTGGTCCAGCGCGCCCGCGCCGGTGCGGAAAAGTCGGGTGTTGTGGTCCGCAAGGCGGTTGCCGCCATGCGCGAGATCGAGAAGTCCTCGGGCGAAATCGGCAACATCATCGGCGTCATCGACGATATCGCTTTCCAGACCAACCTCCTGGCGCTGAATGCCGGTGTGGAAGCCGCCCGTGCCGGTGATGCCGGCAAGGGCTTTGCGGTGGTCGCGCAGGAAGTCCGTGAACTTGCCCAGCGTTCGGCCAATGCCGCCAAGGAAATCAAGACCTTGATCAGCGCTTCCAGCCAGCAGGTGGAAAACGGTGTCAATCTCGTCGATGAAACCGGCAAGGCGCTGGAACTCATCGTCTCGGAAGTCGAAGAGATCAACGCCCATGTCAGCGCCATCGTTGTCGCTGCCCGCGAACAGGCCACCGGCCTGCAGGAAATCAACACGGCTGTGAACACCATGGATCAGGGCACGCAGCAGAACGCCGCCATGGTGGAGCAGCAGACCGCCGCCAGCCATTCGCTGGCCCGCGAAGCGGAAGCGCTGAACAGCCTGCTTGGCCAGTTCAGGATGGGCGGCGCACGCACCGCCGTTGCGAGCGCCGGCGGATATTCCGCTCCGCGCCCATCTTCGGCCAAGCCTGCCTTCCAGCCTGCGCCGGCCGCGCCGATCCGCAAGGCTCCGGTAAAATCGGCCTCTGCAACAGCAAGGCCTGTCGCATCGCCGGCCCGTGCACTCGGCCAGAGCCTTGCCCGCGCCTTCGGTGGTGCTGCCGAAGCACCGGCTGCGAAGGATCAGGACTGGACGGAGTTCTGAGCGGGGCTTCAGATTGAACCTACGGATCGGGGGCCGAAAGGCCCCCTTTTTGCGTCGGCATTTTCAAATGGGAGGCCGCCTAGGCGCGCTGTAGCCGGAACATCCGTGCAAAAAAAAGCTCATCCGACAGGCGGTGGAGCAGGGCGGCAATGACGGCGGTTGCGGCAATGGCGAAAACGAGACGTCCGGCGAGAACCCCGTAGACATCCGCACCCAGCGACATGACCACAAGCGTGTCTTCAATTACGCTATGGGCAAAACCCATGAAGACGCAGGACAGAAATACCTGCCGCGGTGATATCGTCCCCGATTGCGCCTCGCGGATCAGGAAACCCGCGCCATAGGAAATGCCGAGGAATAACCCGATGGCAGTGAGATGCTCGGCCTCGCCGCGAATGCCTGCAAGACGCAGCAGGGGCGAGAGCGCTTTCATCATCAGCGCGAGCAGGCCGGTCAGCCTGAGAATTTCAAGGCAAAGGGAAAGGGCAAGGAGGATGACGAGCATCCAGGCCATGGTTTCACCGAGACCGAGGAAATAGGCGGACCATTCAGGCGTGGCGCTCATCGCAATCCAGGCCGGGGTCACCGGCCCCGACAACCAGCCGGTCGATTCCAGAAGCTGGTGCAGGAGAAAGGCATAAAGCAATCCGCCGCCGACGCGCAGCCCCGTCGTGACGATCATGCCGGGGCCCGCCTTTTCGATGATTTTCTGTTCGATTGGCAGGCCATGGGCGAACAGGATGAGCGCCGAAAAAACGGTGATATCAGCCACGGTCAGTGACGACGCGGGAACCAGCGTGAAGATGAGCGGCACGGCACCCCATATGCCGACCAGCATCGCGGTCAGCCAGGCAAGGCCGAGTTCAGGCGGCAGGCCGATGAGGTTCATGACCGGCGCAAAGGCAGGCGCCACCGCATCGATCGCCCCCATCCTTGATAGCAGCTCGGTCAGTATGGCGATCGGGACCGTGATCCGCACCAGCACCCAGTAAATTGCAAGCGTTTCCCGCGTTTTTTGCCAGACGGTCTGTAGAACTGACATATGAAGGCTCCCCTGAAAGTTGTTTCCATCCACTACTCCCGGCCGGTTCGCATTTGCGGTCAGAGATTGCAGTTTCATGCAATTTTATTGCAAAGATGGCGGCGGGCGATATGCTGCCCGCATGGACAGGATCGACCGGAAACTTCTGAACCTTTTGCAGAGCGATGCCTCGCGCACCAATGTGGATATGGCTGATGAAGTCGGGCTGTCGCCGTCCAGTTGCCTGCGCCGCCTGCAGCGGCTGCGCAAGTCGGGCGTGATCGACCGCATCGTGGCGATCCTCAACCCGGCAAAGGCGGGACGCGTGCTCAAGGCTCTGGTGACGGTGGAGCTGAAACTGCACGGCGAGCAGCAGATGCGCCGCTTTCTGGATATTGCCTGCGCGGAGGAGGCGGTGTCGCAGGCCTATGCCGTCACCGGCGCAAGCGATGTCGTACTGATGTTACGCCTGCGGGATATGGAAGAATTCGACGCCCTGTGCGACCGCTTGTTCCGCGATCAGCACAATGTGGCACGCTTTTTCACCATGGTCGTCATCAAGACGGCGAAAGAAGAAACGGCCATCAAGCTTTGAAACTGATAATATGGCGTCCTGGGAAGGCATTTGATCCTCCCCTTCAACCCAAGGAAAGCGTCTGGCTTTTGGGAAGGCAGTTTACAGATGGCGCCTCGCGTTAAGTTAAGGCTCCTTGAGGGCGCCTACGGAGTGGCCCGGCTTTCTGCCGATGCATCCATTCCAGCCTGGGCCGATGGCACAGGTTTTCTCAGCATCAGCCGGACTGATGATGAGCTTTCCGTCGTTTGCCGTCAGGAGCGTATCCCTCATGATGTTAAGGCCGACACCGGCTGGAACTGTCTCAAACTTCAGGGCCCGTTCGCCTTTGATGAGACCGGCATCGTGCTTTCGGTGATCGAACCGCTATCGACCAACGACATCGGGATATTCGTGGTTTCCACTTTCGATGGCGATCACCTGCTGGTCAAATCGAAAGATCTTGAGAAAACGTTTGAGCTGCTGGCAAATGCAGGGCACTCGCGCATCTAAGCTCCGTGAGCGTGATCCGCCCGCATGGGATGCCAGACGGAAATATCGCGCGGCGCGTCCAGAAGCTCGGGCAGGGCATCGTGCCATGCCTGCCGATAGGGCCGGTGGATCTGAACGTCGATGACGTCCTGATGGTCAGTCCAGGTCTCATGCAGCAGGAACCGGTTCTCGTTTTCGCCACCCCAGTGCAGGGTTACGTTCACGAAGGTCTTTTCGTGCCGCATGGCGTCGAGCAGCGCATTCAGCAATTCCAGAAAACGTTCGCGCTGGGCTGGACGGACCTGAAAGCTGATAAGATAGGTGGTGTGCACGGGTCTTACTCCCTGGCGCCTTGCATCAGTGCGTTGCGGGTTGCTGCGTCGGCGGGATAAAAACACTCCAGCACGAGTTCGGAGAGCGTGACGTCCGTCGCCGTCCCGAAAACCGTGGTGGTTGAAATGAAGCTCAATATGCCGCCCGAAGATGGATCGCGAAGCTGGAGCGGTATGGCCAGAGGGTCGGCCCCGGCGGTATGCGGGGCGACCTTTGGTGCGGGATAGGCCGCAAGCTCCGCATGCAGCCGAGAAAGCACTTCGTCTCCGGTTTCCTCGACCTGACGGCGCAGGCGTTCCAGCAGGTGATGGCGCCATTCGGCCAGATTGACGATGCGCGAACTCAGGCCCAGCGGATGCAGGCTCAGCCTCAAGGCGTTGAGCGGCGGGTAAAGCAGCTCTTCTGAAACGCCGGCCAGAAGCGACGTGATCGTCCCATTGGCGAGAACGACATTCCAGTGCCGGTCGACGGCAAGAGCGGGGAATGGCATATGCCCATGCACTACCGTTTCGACGGCTTGTCGGGCGGCTGCCATATCAGGTGCATCCAGTGATCGTTCGGAATGAACGGGTGCATAACCTGCAGCCAGCATCAGCCGGTTGGCGGCGCGGGCCGGCATCGAAAGCTGCTCCGCCAGCCTCACCAGCATGTCGCGGCTGGGCGATGATCGCCCGCTTTCAACGAAGCTCAGATGGCGTGCTGATATTTCAGCCTCCACCGCCAGATCCAGCTGGCTCAATCTGCGGCGGGCTCGCCATTCCTTCAGCACCTGGCCGACATGTTCTCGATGATGTGTCATGCCCCGCAGCCTAGCAGAAGATATCGCGGATGCGATTACCTCGGAGGTAATTGTTCCGCTTCCCGACCCCCGGCATGTTTGGGCCGTCAACCACAAGGAGCGCAATCATGACGCAGCATCTCGCAATCGCCGAAACCTATCTCGCAGCCTGGAATGAGGAAGACAATGAACGCCGCAGGCACCTCATCGGTCAGGCATGGGCAGAAAATACGCGCTACGTCGATCCGCTGATGCAGGGCGAAGGCCAGCAGGGGATTGCCGCCATGATCGAGGCGGCGCGGCAGAAATTTCCGGGATATCGTTTCGTTCTTGCCGGCACCCCTGACGGACACGGCAAATTCACCCGTTTCTCCTGGCGCCTTATCTCGCCTGACGGGGACGATGTGGCTGGTGGCACCGATGTCGTCAGCCACGATGCCGAGGGCCGGATCGAAAATGTCGTTGGTTTTCTCGACGGCGCGGCATCCTGAGGTAAAGGCGGGATAGTCCCGCCTCCTGTCCCGGCAGTTTTGTCAGCCGGCGAAACCGACTCCGGCCTGACGCTGGCCGAGCGCATTGAACACCGTGGAAATGATGCCGGCCCGGTCGAGGCCGGCATTGGCATACATGGTCTCTGGCTTGGCTTGTTCCACCCACTGGTCGGGCAGTGTGAGTGTCCGCACCTTGGGGCCGTGATCGAGCAGGCCGGCGCTTGCCATGAAATGCAGCACATGTGCGCCAAAACCGCCGACCGAGCCTTCTTCGATCGTCACCAGAATCTCATGATGGGCGGCAAGCTGTCGGATGAGATCGAGATCGAGCGGCTTGGCGAAGCGCGCATCGGCAACCGTCGTAGAAAGACCGGCGGCGTCCAGGTCTTCGGCCGCCGCCAGGCATTCCGCAAGGCGGGTTCCGAAGGAAAGCAGGGCAACCTTCGTGCCTTCCTTGATGATGCGACCCTTGCCGATCTGAAGAATCTCCCCGCGCGCGGGCATCTCGACGCCGACACCTTCTCCGCGCGGATAACGGAAGGAAATCGGGCCTTCGTCATAGGCCGCTGCCGTGCGGACCATATGTTTCAGCTCCGCCTCATCGGACGCTGCCATCACCACCATGCCGGGCAGGGTGGCGAGGAAAGTGGTGTCGAAGGAGCCGGCATGGGTCGGCCCGTCGGCGCCGACAAAACCGGCGCGGTCGATCGGGAAACGCACGGGCAGGCTCTGGATCGCCACATCATGCACCAGCTGGTCGTAACCGCGCTGCAGGAAGGTGGAATAAAGCGCGCAGAACGGCTTGTAACCGTCAGCCGCAAGCCCCGCCGCAAAGGTGACGGCATGCTGTTCGGCAATGCCGACATCGAAGGTGCGCGCCGGGAACAGCTCGGCCATCTTGTCGAGGCCGGTACCGTTGGGCATCGCGGCCGTCACACCGATGATTTTCTCATCGAGTGTGGCTTCCTGGATCAGCGCCTCGGCAAAGACGCTAGTATAGCTCGGCGCATTCGGCTTGGCTTTCGCCTGCGCGCCGGTGATGACGTCGAACTTGTTGACGCCGTGATATTTGTCGGCTGCGGCTTCCGCCGGCGCATAACCCTTGCCCTTCTGCGTCACCACATGGATGAGGACAGGGCCTTTCTGGTTGTCGCGCACATTGCGCAGCACCGGCAAAAGGTGGTCGAAGGAGTGACCGTCGATCGGGCCGATGTGATAGAAACCAAGCTCCTCGAACAGCGTGCCGCCGGTCACGTAACCGCGTGCATGGGTCACGGCGCGGGTAATGGCGCGGTCGATCGTCTTGCCGAGATACGCCGTCAGCTTCTTGCCGAAATCGCGAAAACCCATATAGGTGCGGCCGGAGGCGAGACGCGCCAGATAGGCGCTCATCGCGCCGGTCGGTGGCGCGATCGACATGTCGTTGTCGTTGAGGATGACGATCAGTCGTGCATCGAGCGCGCCGGCATTGTTCAGTGCCTCAAACGCCATGCCGGCAGACATGGAACCGTCACCGATGACAGCAATGACCTTGCGGTCGCTGCCATCCAAGCCCGCCGCCACCGCCATGCCGAGACCGGCGGAAATGGAGGTAGAAGAATGGCCGGCGCCGAAATCATCATATTCGCTTTCCGCACGGCGGGTGAAACCGGAAAGGCCACCTTCCTGCCGCAGCGTGCGGATGCGATCACGCCGGCCGGTCAGGATCTTGTGCGGGTAACATTGATGGCCGACATCGAAGATCAGCCGGTCTTCGGGCGTGTTGAAGACCTTGTGGATGGCAATCGTCAGTTCCACAACGCCAAGGCCGGCACCCAGATGCCCACCGGTTTTCGACACGGCGTCAATCATCTCGTCGCGCAGTTCCCTTGCCAGTTCCGGCAAGTCGCGATCATCGATCTCCTTGAGATCGGAGGGAAAATTCACCCGGTCAAGCAATGGTGTCTGTGGCATTCCGGTCAATCGTTCGGCCTTTTCTGGTGGTCCCCGCGCGGCGCGTGAGAACGTCTTTCATCGCGAAAGCCGCCGGGTGAACCATGCATGTCGTATACTTCTATAGAATTTCAACCTTCCGGCAAAGGGACAAACTCTTCTTCGTCGCCGGGAACGATGTCGAAGCGTCCCGTTCTCCACTCCTGTTTGGCCTGTTCTATGCGTTCTTTTGATGACGAAACGAAGTTCCACCAGATGTATCGGCGCTCATTCAGCGCTGCCCCGCCAAAGATCATGATGTGACAGCCATTGCTGCCGGCCTGAAGCGTGATGTCGTCACCCGGCCGGAAGACGAGCAGCTGGTCGGCGGCGAAGATATCGCCCGCCACATCCAGCGAGCCGGACAGGATATAGATCGCCCGCTCCTCATGATCGGCGGAAAAGGGAAACTTTGCCCCCGGCTCCAGCGTCAGGTCGACATAAAGCGTATCCGTGAAGGCCGCAACGGGGGAGGTGAGGCCCTCGAATTCACCGATCACTACACGACCCGACGCGCCCTTGATATCGATCACCGGCATCTCTTCCTTTGCCGTGTGGGCAAAGGCCGGGTCGATTTCCTCCATATGGTCGGGCAGGGCAAGCCAGGTCTGGAGGCCCGACATGGAAAGCGGATGGCCGCGCAGGTTTTCCGGCGTGCGTTCCGAATGCACGATGCCGCGCCCGGCCGTCATCAGGTTGATGTCGCCGGGGCGGATGACAAGCTCGGTGCCGAGACTGTCTCGATGCTTGATTTCGCCGTCGAACAGATAGGTGACGGTGGAAAGCCCGATATGCGGATGCGGCTTCACATCCAGCGCCTCACCGGCCTTCAGTATCGCCGGACCCATGCGATCGAAAAAGATGAAGGGACCGACAAGCCGCCGCTGCCGCGTCGGTAGCGCGCGCCGCACCGCAAAGCCGCCAATATCGCTGGTGCGGGGGATGATGAGGTTCTCGATGGCGTCGCAGGCAAAGGCATCGCCCGCGACGGGATCGTTACCGGGAAAGAAGGACATGGTCAGCTCCTCGTATCGTCTGGCGGGAGTTTAGCATAACCGAGGGGGAGGGGAGCATCGCGATATCGAACGCAGCGTCAACGATCCTTGTTAACACGACATTGTGAGAACACCTTACGGCCGGGGAAAGTTCTCAAAACCTCTCCTCCGTCATCCTCGGGCTTGTCCCGAGATCTAAACACGTCAAGAAAATCAATGCATTGCAGATCCTCGGGGCAAGCCCAAGGATGACGTCGAGCGTTTAAATCGGGAGGTGGCTACCTTATCGAATCCCGTCCGAACGCTCACCCTAAACGCAGTCACTCTCCGTCAAGCGGCTCCACACCCTGCGGCTTGCCGGCGCGGTCGAGACGGATCTTCTCGATGCGCTTTTCGGCAGCGTTCAGCAGCGTTTCGCAATGCTTCTTCAGGGCTTCGCCGCGCTCATAAATGGCGATGGATTCGTCCAGCGCCACGTCGCCGCGTTCCAGACGTGCGACAATGCTTTCCAGCTCGGCGACGGCTTTTTCGAACGAATAACCGCTGACATCGGCTGTGTTGGCATTTTCCGTCATGTTCAACCCTTCATCATTCTCAAAATATGCATGGCTGCCGATTCCGCCAGCCCTTCCAGATCATAACCGCCTTCCAGCAGGCTGACGACCCGGTTCGAAGTGTATTTATCCGCCATCTCCAAGAGCCGGCCCGTCGCCCAGTCGAAATCCTCTCCCACCAGATTGATCTGCGCCAGCGGATCGCGGTGATGCGCGTCGAAACCGGCGGAGATGAGAATGAGATCGGGCGAAAAATCCGCAATCGCCGGCAAAACGCGTGATTTGAATGCCTCGCGGAAATGTTCGCTGCCGGTGTTCGGAGAAAGCGGTGCGTTGACGACGTTGTTCTTCACGCCGGTTTCGTTTTTATCGCCGCTCCACGGATAAAGCGGCATCTGGTGGGTGGAACAGAACAGCACGGATGTGTCGTTCCAGAAGATGTCCTGCGTGCCGTTGCCGTGGTGCACATCCCAGTCAATGATGGCGACGCGCTCGGCACCATGCGCCTTCTGCGCGTGGCGGGCGGCGATCGCCACATTGTTGAAAAGACAGAAGCCCATGGCCTTGGCGGTCTCGGCATGGTGGCCAGGCGGGCGGGCTGCAACGAAGACATTGTCGGCAGCGCCGGCAAAAACATCGTCTACTGCCGCCATTGCAGCGCCGATGCCGGTCAGCGCCGCCTGCAGGCTTTTTTGCGAAACGTAAGTGTCGGCCTCAATGCGGTTGATCTCGCCATCCTCTTCCGGAATCTGTCGCATCACGGCAAGCAGATGCTCTTCCGGATGCGCCAGCAGCACCGCGTCTTCATTGGCCTGAGGCGCTTCTTTGCGATCAAGGCGCTCGAAATTCGGATGTTCGAGCGCGATGTTCAGCGACCGCAGGCGGTCCGGCCGCTCGGGATGGCCGGAAGGCGTGATATGCTCAAGGAAGATCGGATGTTCGTATAAACGCGTCGCCATTCTTTTCCTCCCGAAGAAAGTGTTTTCAGGCGCGCTGCGGCAGCAGCGGATAACCCGCCATGACGGCGCGGCCGGCAAGGGCTGCCAGCACGGCCTTCAGCGCATCACCCGGGATGAAGGCGAGCGAACCCATGAAAGCCTTTTCAAAACCGAGACCGACGACCACCGCCAGGTAGGTGATGCCGAAAGCATAAAGCACGACCACGCCGCCGATCAGGCTGGCGACGAAAAAGCCAACACCCTGCGCCAGAGCGGACTGGCTGCGATTGACGAGTTTTTCCGAGAGCGTGCCGGTGACGAAAACGGCTGCGATCCAGCCGATCAGGAAGCCCGTTGTCGGCGTGGTGAAGATCGAAAGACCGCCACGTCCGCCCGAAAGCACCGGCAGGCCGATGGCGGCAATCAGAATCGTCAGCAGAACCGCGAGCGTGCCGCGTTTTGCGCCGAGGACGACGCCGGCGAGCATGACGCCGAGCGACTGCGCGGTAATCGGCACCGGAATGAAACCGAGCGTGATCGGCGGCAAAAGCCCGAGCGCGATGATGATGGCGGAAAACAGCGAAATCAGCACGAGGTCGCGGGTCGTCATGGCTCGGAAACTCCGGATGGTTGTCTGGCCGTCAGCTTTGGCCTCTGAAACCGCGCGCGTCAATGGCGTCGGCAATGGCATCGGCATCCTTCAACGTCATAATGACGAGCGGCACGATGATGGTCGCCATCCGCACGGGCAGGCCACGCGCCCGGTGTGCATCGCGCACCGCATGGTAACGGTTGACGATCTCAGGCACGAAGCGCACCACCAGTCCGACTGCAAGCCCGATATCGGCGGCCTTGAGCAGCCCCAGCCTTTCCAGCGGGGAGGCAGCACGTGTAATTTCGTCCATGAACTGCGAAATGCTGACGGTGATGGTGACGGCGGTGGCGAGCAACGCAAGTGCCGTCAGCCGCATAAGATTGACACTGGCATCGTGTGCCGGAAGCAGGAGATAGCTGAAGCCGGCAACGAGGAAGATCGTCAGCATCACCGGCCGCAGCCGCAGGGCGATGTCCTTGAGGGGCAGCCGCGTCGCGCTCAGAACTAGCGCGGTCAGAACCATCGCGCATGCGAGAACCAGCAAGTCGCGGGTGAGGAACAATGCAATGCTGAAGCCCATGAGCGTCAGAAGCTTGAGGCGCGGCGAGACGCGGTAAAGCCAGCCCGTTCCTTCGACATGCAGCGATTTCATCGCGACGCCACCTCCAGATAGCGCGCCACCGCCGCTTCAGGTGCAGCATCTGCAATAAGCGCACCCTCATGGAAAACCAGCACCCGATCGAAACCCCGAAGCAACGGCAGATCGTGGGTTATGACAATCAGCGCCTGGGACAGCGCCGCCATGGCTCTTTCCACGATTGCGCGGTTTTTGAGATCAAGCTGGTTGGTTGGCTCATCGAGAATGAGGATTTGCGGTTCCGTCACCAGAAGGGCGGCAAGCGCTGCAAGCTGTAGCTCACCGCCGGAAAGCTCATGCGCGCGCCGGTCTTCCAGCTGCGCGATGCCGAGTCCGGCCAGAACGACCTTCACCCGATTTTCAGTTTCGGCCTTGCCGAGGCCGAGCCGCTTCAGCCCGAAGGCGACATCGTCGCGCACGATCGGCAGGATGATCTGGTTTTGGGGATTCTGGAAGATGAAACCGACCATCTGCAGGATGGCCCTGGCGTCGCTCACGGTGTCGAGACCGTTCACCGAAACCTTGCCCTCGCTTGGCTTGTTCAGCCCGTTGATCAGCCGGGCAAAGGTGGTCTTACCGGAACCATTGAGACCGATTACGCCGATACGCCGTTCCGTCAACGTCAAAGACAGCGGCTGCAGGACCTGCCGGCCCTCGAAAACGACACCGGCGGCATCGAAACGGATTTCCAAACTTACATCCTCGCGCTCGTTTCCGGTTCTATATCCCGTCATCAACAGAAGTGAAACAAGGAACAAAAAAAGAACATTGCATTCGCGAAAAAGCCGTCATACCTTCTGGGCCATGACGATCAAGGTTTCGAACGAAGCAGCAAGGCGAATTTTTCTGGCGCGGCAGGGCCTTTCCTCCCCGCCCGGCAAGGCGCTTTCCAAGGATGGGCTGCTGCAGCTCATCACCGATCTCGGCTTCGTGCAGGTGGACAGCATCGGCACGGTGGAGCGCGCCCATCACCAGATTATTTTCTCCCGCAACCAGACCTACAGGCGCAACCATCTGACCACGCTGCTGGAAAAGGATCGCGCGCTTTTCGAGCACTGGACGCATGATGCCTCCATCCTGCCGACGGAATTTTATCCCTATTGGAAACACCGCTTCCGCCGCCGCGAGCCGATCATTCAGGAACGCTGGCGCAAATGGCACGGTGAGGGCTTCGATGCCGCGTTCGGCGAAACGCTGGAGCGCATCGCCGCAACCGGGCCGGTGCTGGCGCGGGAGCTTAAAGAGGAGGGACACCAGTCCGGTGGCTGGTGGAACTGGCATCCCTCCAAGACCGCACTCGAATATCTCTGGCACACCGGCAAGCTTGCAATTGCCGGCCGTGTGAACTTCCAGAAGGTCTATGATCTGGCCGAACGGGTCATTCCCGGTGAGCATCACGAGACCGAAGTGGAGCACGCCGAATTCGTCGACTGGGCCTGCCGCGAGGCGCTGAAACGGCTGGGGTTCGCCACCCACGGCGAAATCGCCGCGTTTTTCGATCTTGTGACGCCGCAGGAGGCGAGAGACTGGGTCAAAAACCATCGCGATGAATTGTGCGAGGTCTCGCTTCTCGCAAGTGACGGCGATACTGCCCGCCAGTCCTATGCCTTTGCCGATTTCACTGCCGACCTGACGGACGTACCGGAACCGTCCTCCCGCGTTCGCGTGCTGAGCCCCTTCGACCCTTTGCTGCGTGACCGAAACCGCACGGAGCGGCTATTCGGCTTTTATTATCGCATCGAGGTTTTCGTGCCGGAGCCGAAGCGGCAATATGGCTATTATGTTTTTCCGCTTCTGGAAGGCGACCGTCTGATCGGTCGCATCGACATGAAGGCGGAGCGCAAAGGCAGCACTCTGGATGTACGCCGCCTGTGGCTCGAGCCCGGCGTGCGCGCTTCGGCCGGGCGGCTGGAAAAGCTCGATGCGGAATTGTCGCGGCTTGCGAAGTTCACAGGGGTCGAGAGCGTGAACTATCTGGAGGGCTGGCGGGAGGAAAACTGAGTTTTTCGCACGGATGATTGCGAGAGAGGTGCCCTCGGACTCAAGGTTATCGATCCGTGATACCCCATTGTAGCGCGGCGTTGCGACATATTTCTTCTCCCCGCCGGGGAGAAGGTGGCCCAAAGGGTCGGATGAGGGGGCAACGGTAGAGATTTACGGAGAGCTAGCCCCTCATCCCGCTGCCACGGACTTCTCCCCGGCGGCGAGAAGAAGCAGGCGGAACCCGCTCGCCTCACAATTGCGCGGCGAGACCAGGCAAAAACCTAAGCTCACCCGATATCCGTCGCCGAAATCTTGATGCCAAATCCTTCGAGACCGACATAATGGCGTTCGCGCGTGGTCATCAGCTTGATCGAGCTGATGCCGAGGTCTTTGAGGATTTGCGCGCCGAGACCGATTTCCAGCCATTCGTTTTCCCGCGAGCGGGCCTGGGCGTGTGCCTCGTCCGGGTCGCGCGCCTTGCGCCGCCCCGCAACCTGACCGACGCCGACGGAGCCTTCACGGAGATAGACGATGACGCCGCGGCCTTCCTCGGCGATCTTCTGCATGTAGTGCCGCACCGGCTGGCGGTCGCCGAATACGTCGTCAGCGACGTTTTCCGGGTGCAGGCGCACGGGAATGTCGACACCGTCCCTGATGTCGCCGAAAATCACCGCCATGTGCTGCATCCGGTCCCAGGGAAGGGAGTAGGTCTGCGCTCTGGCCGGGCCGAAGGGCGTTTCGATGGTGAAGGAGGATTCCATCTCCACCAGCGTTTCCTTGCGCTGGCGATAGGCTATCAGATCGGCAACCGACACCTGCTTGAGCTGATGTTTTTCCGCAAAGGCGGTGACCTGCGGTCCACGCGTCACGGTGCCGTCGTCATTGACGAGTTCGCAGATGACACCGATCGGCGGCAGGCCTGCCAGCTTGCAGAGGTCGACGGCGGCTTCCGTATGTCCGGAGCGCATCAGGACGCCGCCCTCACGGGCAATCAGCGGGAAAATGTGTCCAGGCCGGGTAAAATCGGCGGCTCCGACATTTGGATTGGCGAGATTGCGCACCGTCAGCGTGCGGTCATCGGCGGAAATGCCCGTTGTGGTGCCGTGCTTGAAATCGACGCTGACGGTGAAGGCCGTGGTATGGGCGCTGTCATTTTCGGCCACCATGGCATTGAGGTTCAGGCGCTTGGCTTCTTCGCGCGGCATGGGGGCGCAGACGATGCCTGACGTGTGGCGCACGATGAAAGCCATCTTTTCTGCCGTGCAGTGGACCGCTGAAATGATCAGATCGCCCTCGTTCTCACGGTCATCATCATCGGTCACGACAACGATTTCACCGGCTTCGAAAGCGCGGATGGCATCGACAACGCGTTTCTGGTCATAGGCCATTGCGGAATACCTCACTTCAACCGGCCGGTCTGGCCGCGATCCCTCAGATAATGGTCGGCGACGGTGCAGGCCACCATCGCTTCGCCGATCGGCACGGCACGAATGCCGACGCAGGGGTCGTGGCGTCCCTTGGTGCGCACGTCGACATTGTTGCCATCGGCGTCGATCGACTGGCGCTCGGTCAGGATTGACGAGGTCGGCTTGATGGCAAAGCGCGCGATGACGGGCTCGCCGGTCGCAATGCCACCCAGAATGCCGCCGGCATGATTGGAGAGGAAGATCGGCCTGCCGTCATTGCCCATGCGCATTTCATCGGCATTCTCCTCGCCGGAAAGCTCGGCGGAGGCGAAACCCTCACCGATCTCCACACCCTTGACGGCGTTGATCGACATCAGGCTGGAGGCTATATCCTGGTCAAGCTTGGCGTAGATCGGTGCGCCGATACCCGCCGGAACGCCTTCGGCGATCACTTCGACAACGGCGCCAATGGACGAACCGGCCTTGCGGATGCCGTCGAGATATTCTTCCCAGACGGGCACCATGGCGGCATCAGGGCAGAAGAACGGGTTCTGATCGACCTGATCCCAATCCCAGTTGTCGCGGTTGATCCTGTGTTTGCCGATCTGCACCAGCGCGCCGCGCACGTTGAGGCTGGGTACCACCTTTCGCGCAATTGCGCCGGCAGCGACACGCGCCGCCGTCTCGCGCGCGGAGGAGCGACCACCGCCGCGATAATCGCGAATGCCATATTTCAGGTCATAGGTGAAATCCGCATGTCCGGGGCGGAAACGCCTGGCGATCTCGCCATAATCCTTGGAGCGCTGGTCGGTATTTTCGATCAGCATGGAAATCGGCGTGCCTGTTGTCGTCATCGTCTCGCCGTCCTCATCCAGCATGACGCCGGAAAGGACCTTGACGATATCGTCCTCGCGCCGCTGGGTGACGAAGCGGCTCTGGCCCGGCTTGCGCTTGTCCATCCAGTGCTGCACCTCCGCAAGGGTAAACCGGATGCCGGGCGGGCAACCATCCACCACGCAGCCAAGTGCCGGCCCGTGGCTTTCTCCCCAGGTGGTAACGCGGAAAAGATGACCGAAACTGTTATGCGACATAATTCTCAAACCGGAAAACGGGGCGCCTGTGGACAGCGCCGTTTAAAACAAGCGGATTTGTCTTAGTGGAAAATCCGGACAAGGCAAAAGCCTTTCTTTCATCGCAAACGCGATAAGAAGGTGACGTACCGTTCACGACTTGCGAAAGGACGAAAAACGACAGTCCCGCCATGGGCGACGGAAAGTGATTCGACCGTATCGACGGTTTTTTGAGATGACGAAATTGTAAAAGAGCCGGGGTTTTCCACCCTAAACCCGAGTTTTCCAATATTGCCGGAAAATGCGGTGTAAAAATCACTAACGGCTTGAACAGGATTTGAAATCCGTTCATCAATTGGGCCGAAAATGTCATGGTTGCGGGCAATTTCCGCCACATTCGAAAGGCAATTCTTCATGCATGTAAGGTTTTCACGCAAATCCACGAAAGCTAGATCGATGCGTATGATGATTGCCGCCCTTCTGGCCACCGCCAACCTCCTGATGCCGATCAACGGCTTCGCCCAGAGCGTCGACGTGGAAGGCACGATCAGCAAGATCGACGCGAACGGTCTCAGTATCACGCTGAACGACGGCAAGACCTATCGTGTGCCGGAAGAATTCAATTTCGAAGGTCTGAAAGCGGGCGTGAAGGTCGTTGTCTTCTACACGGAAGTGGATGGGAAACGTGTGGTCGACGATCTGCAGGTTGTGGAGTAAGCAGCCGCCTACCAAGTCAAAACCTCCTTTGTGAAACGAGCGGGTGCCACCTGTTTCTTCTCCCCGAGGGGAGAAGTCCGCGGCAGCGGAATGAGGGGGCAAGCTCTCCGAAATCCGGCAACGTTGCCCCCTCATCCAACCCTTCGGGCCACCTCTCCCCGGGTGAGAGAAGAAACAAGCTGCGATGTCCTGCCAATCATAGGAAAGCTGCCAGCCCCTAGGAAATCCACTCGACGCTGTTCCTGTCGATCTCGACCTTCAAAATCTGGTCCTGCGGGATTTGCGTCCGCGACGCCTCATCCTTGTCCATGCCTGAAACAAGTCTGAAAATCGAGCGGATGACGCCGCCATGGCAGACGCAGACTGTCGGCCGCTCCACGGAGGAGAGCCATGCGCCGATGCGCCAGGAGAGGATTTCATAGCTTTCGGCATCCTGGCCGGGGGGAATGAAATCCCACTTGTTGGCCTTGCGCGCCTTCACCCGGTCCGGAAATTCCTTCTTGAGCTCGGGCAACGTCTGCCCTTCCCAGTCACCGAAGGAAACTTCGATGAGGCGGTCGTCGGTGCGATAGGCCTTGGGATCGAGCCCCATCGCGCCGCGCATCAGTTCCATTGTCTCGCGCGTGCGCCCGAGCGGGCTTGCTACATAATCGAAATCCGCGGCCTGATCCCCCAGGAGGCGGGCGAGAAGCAGACCATTGCCGACCGCCTGCTGGCGGCCGAAATCATTGAGCGGAATGTCTTTCTGGCCCTGAAGCCGGCGTATCGCATTCCAGTCCGTTTGTCCGTGCCGGATCACATAGACGAGCAAGGCGATACCCCAGTTTCAAGCATTCCCGGTTGTCGTCAGTCCTTCACCACCGAAATGTCAGGCGCATCCACCGCCTTCATGCCGATGGTGTGGTAACCGGAATCGACATGGTGGATTTCGCCGGTCACGCCAGTCGAAAGGTCGGAGAGCAGGTAAAGCGCCGACTTGCCGACTTCCTCGATCGAAACGGTGCGCTTCAGCGGCGCATTATATTCGTTCCACTTGAGAATGTAACGGAAGTCGCCGATGCCGGAAGCAGCGAGCGTCTTGATAGGGCCGGCGGAAACGGCATTGACGCGGATGCCGCGATTGCCGAGGTCGACGGCGAGGTAACGCACGCTTGCCTCAAGCGCGGCCTTGGCCACGCCCATGACGTTGTAGTTCGGCATCACCTTTTCGGCGCCGTAATAGGTGAGCGTCACGATCGAACCACCGTCATTCATGACGGGCTCCGCCCGCTTGGCAACGGCGGCCAGCGAGAAGACGGAAATGTCCATGGTGCGGTTGAAATTGTCGCGGCTGGTGTCGAGGTAACGGCCGGTCAGCTCATCCTTGTCGGAAAAGGCAATGGCGTGCACGACGAAGTCGATCTTGCCCCAGTGCTTTTCCAGGCTGGCAAAAACCGCATCGATCGTCTCGAGATCGGTCACATCGCAGTGACCGGCCATGAAGGCGCCGAGTTCCTGGGCCAGCGGCTCGACACGCTTCTTCAGCGCATCGCCCTGCCAGGTGAGAGCCACTTCCGCACCCGCGTCGGCGCAGGCCTTGGCGATGCCCCAAGCGATGGAACGATTATTGGCGACACCCATGATGAGGCCGCGTTTGCCAGCCATGAGGCCGGATGCCTGAGCCATTTTATGCTCCCTAGTACTTTTGATCGGTCCTGCCTATGGCATAGGCTGCAATCCTGTTCAAGATTGCCAAGGATCATCAACTGTTAGGGAACGTAACAAAGGGTGCGTTGTCCCGGCTATTCGCAAAACTTTCACAAATAAAGGCCTTCGCGCATGTGGCGCATCAGGTCGGTCACCTTCTCATCGGGCTTCTCGTGCAGGACGATGCGCAGTTCGATGACGAGATCGCCGGAGCCGCCATTGCCGTCGGCAAGGCCCTTGCCGGCAATCCTGAGCGCGCGGTCCGAGCCTGACCAGGCTGGAATGGTGATGCTTTCCTCGCCAAGCGGCGTCTTGACCTTTGCTTCGCAGCCCAGAACCGCATCGCTGAGCGAGATCGGCAACGTTGTGTGGATATCGAAGCCACGAAGGGAAAACGCATCCTCGCGTGCGGTCAGCAATGTCACGGCGAGATCGCCGCGGGCCATGTTCGGAAGCTTCAGCCCCTGTCCCTTCAGCCGCACCACATGTCCGTCGGTCATGCCGGCTTCCAGCTGGAAGCGAACCTCTCGTTCATCGGCAAGCGATACGGTAATCCACTTTTGCTCCAGCAGATCGGCGACCGTGACGATAGCCTCCGCCGTGATATCGGGCGCCTTTTCGGGAGCTGGTTGCGGCGTGCGGAACCGGCGTACGAGAGCGCTGAAGAGATTGGCGGCAAGCGAGACGGGCGCGGCCCTGTCATCGCCAGCGCCGGACTGGGCGGTCTCGCCGGCGGCAGGCGCATCGCCTCTTACGGCGCTTGCGGCAGCCTTTGCCGCTTCCGCCGCCTGCTGTACCTTGGGATCGTTCTGTGCCTCCGCGCCGAAAATCCGCTCGACGATGTCTTCGGCACTTTCCGTCCTGGCGTCGGTTTTCTGGCCGGTCTGCGTCCGGTTGCGGGCGTCCGCCCGGGCCAGTTCTTCCATCAGCTTTTCGGCCGCCCTGGCGCGTTCAGCCGCCTCGCGCGCGGCCTCCCGCTGCTGCATGATGGTCTGATCGCGCTGCTTTTTTTCTGCAGCCTTGCGGGCCTGATCGTAGAGATCGCGCTTTTTCGGGTCTTTCAGAAGGTCGTAGGCCTGTCCGATCTCGGCGAATCGCGCCGAGGCATCGGGATCGTCGCGATTGGCGTCCGGATGAACGGTTTTCGCCTTCGTGCGCCAGGCGGCCTTGATTTCCTCGTGGCGGGCGTCACGTTTTACGCCGAGGATCGAATATGGATCGCGCATGCGAAACACCAGTTACGTTGGCTCAGGCGCCTGCCGCCCGTCATGGCGCAATCCTGAAGCTAACCCCTCCGAAAAGGGGTGCCCGCGATCATTCGCCTGCACGCCCTCGGTTTAATCAACGTCGACTGTTGCAATAAGTTGCTAATCACTCCTTTACGGAGCAGGTTCGACGCACCGGGGCCGCGCCTATTCCCCATGGAAGGGTAAACAGATTATTTCTGCTCGAAGCGGGTCATCAACCATTCGCCGGTTTCCGACAGGCAGGCCTGTCCGGAATAAGCTGCCACCCCTTCGAAGGAGTGGCGCGTTGTCTTGAAATCGCGGCAGACGAAACCGCTTGATTTGTCTTCGTGAATGGCGGTCACGACGCCGGCGCTGCCGGTGGCGGCATTCGCCCAGGGCAGCGGCTGGTCGGCAAGTTTGGCGAGATCGGCCGATGTCACCGCATTGCGAATGGTCACATCGTCGGTCTGGGCGCTGCCATTCTGCTGGTTGGGCACGGAGGCAGTGGAAAGCGAGCGGTCAACCTTGTCGCCGCCGAACAGATCGAGGCTGACGCATCCGCTCAGCACCGCAAGCATCGACACGACGGCGGAAACTTCCGCTACCGACGAAAGGAGGCTCTTTGTTCGACTGTTCGACTTTGCTATGACGGTCACCATCTTTCACCAGAGATCATCTCTGGGGTCCAAATCAGCTCGGGAGCATTTTAGTCAATATGTCGGAAACGGGGTTAACATCCAGTGACTTCACGGAAGAAAATGAACCTTTCACGCTTTTTGCCGAATGGCTGAAGGATGCGACGGCTTCCGAGATCAACGATCCGAACGCGGTGGCACTTGCCACAGTGGACGAAAATGGCCTGCCGAATGTGCGCATGGTGCTGCTGAAAGGCGTCGATGACCGCGGCTTCGTGTTCTACACGAATTTCGAAAGCCAGAAGGGCCGGGAGATCCTCGGCCAGAAAAAAGCGGCCATGTGTTTTCACTGGAAGAGCCTGCGACGTCAGGTGCGCCTGCGCGGCGAGGTGGAGATCGTGAGCGACGAGGAGGCGGATGCCTATTACTCCTCCCGCCCGCGTGGCAGCCGCATCGGCGCTTGGGCATCCAAGCAGTCACGGCCGCTGGAAGACCGTTTCGCGCTGGAAAAGGCGGTGGCTGAATACACTGCCAAATATGCGATCGGCGATATTCCGCGCCCGTCCCATTGGTCCGGTTTCCGCATTCGCCCCGTCAGCATCGAATTCTGGCATGACCGCAAGTTCCGCCTACATGACCGCATCGAATTCCGCCGCGACACGCCAGACGGTGCCTGGTCCAAGGTCCGCATGTACCCCTAAGGGCGTCAGGCCGCGCCATTGGCGCCTGCCTGTTTAAGCAGCCAATCCAACAGCGCCGGGCCAAGGGTGGCCCGGCAGAAGCTCCATCCGCCGTCCGTAAAGCGCTTTCGAATCGACGCTGCCGGAGAATCGTGATTAGAGTTGGACATCACGAACAAAGGATGAACAAATGCTTCTGTCCATGATGCGCCAGTTCGAGGCTGCCTCGCAGAAATATGCCGATGAAAACGGGATCGCCCGTGATCCCGACTGGTTCATGCTGAAGCTTCAGGAGGAGGTGGGCGAGGTTACGCAGGCCTGGAACCGGCTGACAGGGCGGGGGCGCAGCAGGGGCAGAAGCGGAGAGGAGATGAAGCGTGATCTGGCTGACGAAACCGCCGATCTGCTCGGCCACGTACTGCTGCTGGCGCATCGCAACGGTCTCGATCTCGAAAATGCGATAGAACGCAAGTGGCGCTTCAAGCCGGGGGCCTGACGCTCCGCCGAGGACCATTCGATCCTGCTGCGTCGTGCCTCCGCGATCCGCTAGGAGAACGCGATGACAAAGAACAGGATCGCAAGAGCGACAGCCACAGGTGCCATGACCAGCTGCTCCGGGCGGCTTTTCGACATTGCGTTCAATCCGATGCTCACCGCCATGTAACAGACGATGATCCAGATTCCAGGTTCAACCCAGCCAGACGGCCAGATGTCGGCCCAACCCGCCTTTTGCAGCGGGAAGGAAACGAAAAGCGCATAAATGAGCGGTGTCGCTGCGCTGGCTATCCTTTGCCGTCCCGGCAATACCGTGTGCGCGCCGCCCCAGGCAAGGCGGCCGAAAGGGGCGCCGGCGGCGAGCGCAATCTGGAACAGGGACAGAACCAGCAGTATCAGCGTTATGAGTGACACGGCGACAGGCATCATGATTACCCCGGTTATGGATACGCCGGCAGAGGCATTTGCCCAGTAGCGGCGCCCCAGCCCGACATGTGTTTCATCATGACGCCAAATCGCGAAGCACGTATGACGCCGTTTCGCGCCCCAGCCCGATTTTCACTCTACTCAGGCCTGCGCTTTTTGCAGAAGGTCGGCCACCATATGCAGGTCGCTGGCGACGGCCACGCATTTCTCCCGCATTTCCTCGGTCGGCGGCGCAACGTCAGGCACCATGATCGTCATCATGCCCGCCGATGTCGCCGAGCGTACACCCGAGTAGGAATCCTCCAGGGCAAGACAGCGCCCGGGATCGAGGGACAGTCGTCGCGCGGCTGTCAGATAGGGCATGGGCGCCGGTTTCGGCTCCGTATAGTCGCCGCGCGCGACAATTGTGTCGAAGCGATTGAGCAGGTCGTGGGGCCCAAGGTGGCGCGTCACCGAATCGTGCCGCGACGAGGTGGCGATGGCGCGGCGGATATCGAGGCTGTCGAGAAGGTCGAGGATCTCGGTGACGCCCGGCTTCAACGCCACGCCATCGGCCATCATCACGCCAAGATGCCGGAGCCAGGCGTCTCGAAAACTGTCGATGGGAAAATCCGCGCCATAATCAGCAAAAATGGTGCCGGTGATGACGTCCCACGGGCTGCCGCAGACCTTCTGATAGGTCTCCACCCTCATGCCGTGGCCGCCTTCTTCCGAAGCCGCCAGAAATGAATCGCGATAGAGCCGCTCGCTCTCGATCAGCAATCCGTCCATGTCGAAAACCACGGCCCGCGGGAGAAAAGGCAGCATGGCTCAACCGAACCGGAAAGGGCGTTCGCCAAGGCTCTCGAACGGACGGATCAGGTAACCATCCGGATCGGCGACGATGAACTGCCGGTTGCCCACTTCGACCGTGCCGCGCCTGTACCATTTTTCTTCCAGCGGCATGACGAGGTCGATGGAGGATCGCTCCAGCCGGGAAAGAATGGGTTGCAGCGAGGGGACGGCAAGCTGCAGGTTCATGCCGCGGCCAAACGGAAATTCGAGCACGGCATTATCAGTCACGAATGTCCGCGTCGCGCCAATCTGGTCGATCATCAGCTGGGCATCCCCCAGCGCCAGATAGGTAAAGCCCTCTTCGGGGCGCTCATAGACCACATGAAAACCGATCAGGTCGCAATAAAATGCGCGGCTTTTCTGCCAGTCGCTGACGGCAAGTTCAGGAACGAGGGCATTTCGTATGATGGTCATGGTCTCCTTTGCTACGCAGCCCAGTGTGGGCGTAAGGCCTGCGGTAAGGGTGATCTTACCGTCTTCGCGGCTGCACACCAGAGAAAACCGCATCATGGCAGCCATGTGTGGGGTCATGGGCTGACGAGGCGCCGACAGGCTCAGTGTGGCTGCAACTCTTTCTTCCGTCATTCCGGCCTTGAGCCGGAATCCAGCCAGCCCAAGTCCTTGGGCTGAAAAGAGTCTTCCCGCCGCGCCGACGCGCGTCGGCTGGATTCCGGCTCAAGGCCGGAATGACGGGTGATGCACCGTTACATCACTTTATGCGCTACAGATACGCATTAACAGTCGTTACAGGCAGGGTCGGGAGATTTACGCCTTCGTGCCGCCCACGGTGATCTGGTCCATGCGCAGATGCGGCTGGCCGACGCCAACAGGCACCCATTGCCCGGCCTTGCCGCAATTGCCGATGCCGGTATCGAGTTTCGAATCATTGCCGATCATCGAGACGCGCTTCATCGCATCCGGCCCGTTGCCGATCAGCATGGCGCCCTTCACCGGCGCGCCGATCTTGCCGTTTTCGATGAGATAGGCCTCGGTGCAGCCGAACACGAATTTACCCGAGGTGATATCGACCTGGCCGCCGCCGAAGGAGACGGCATAGATGCCCTTCTTGACGGAGGCGATGATCTCTTCCGGCGTCTTGTCGCCCGACAGCATGTATGTATTGGTCATGCGCGGCATCGGAACATAGGCATAACCCTGACGGCGACCGTTGCCGGTGGGCGTCGCACCCATCAGCCGGGCGTTCTGGCGGTCCTGCATGTAGCCCACCAGCCTGCCGTTCTCGATCAGCACGTTGTAACCGGAAGGGGTGCCTTCATCGTCCACGGTCAGCGAGCCGCGGCGGCTGTCGATAGTGCCGTCGTCCACCACGGTCACGCCGGGCGCGGCGACCATTTCGCCCATCAGGCCGGCGAATGCGGACGTCTTCTTGCGGTTGAAATCGCCTTCCAGACCGTGACCCACGGCCTCATGCAGCATCACACCCGGCCAGCCGGAGCCCAGCACCACATCCATGGTGCCGGCCGGCGCATCGATGGCGGTGAGGTTGACGAGCGCCTGACGCAAAGCCTCATCGGCGCCGCGCTGCCAGTTTTCTTCTGTGATGAAATCGCCGAAACCGACCCGGCCGCCAATGCCATAGGAGCCGCTTTCCTGCCGATCGCCTTCACCCGCCACGACGGAGATGTTGATGCGGGTCATCGGCCTGACGTCACTGACGCGGTGCCCATCGGCGCGCAGAATGTCAACCACCTGCCAGCTTGCGGAAATCGTCGCCGTCACCTGCCGGACATTGGTGTTCTTGTCACGCAGATAGGCATCGATATCGGTGAGAAGCTTCACCTTCTCTTCGAAGCTCGGGCTGCCGATGGGGTTCTCGTCGCCATAGAGCTTCTTGTTGGTGCGCTGCGGTGCGGCGGCATAGGAGCCGGAATAACCTCTCGTCACTGCGCTGACCGCATCCGATGCACGTTTCAGCGCGCTTTGCGAAAGCTCGCCCGCATGGGCGTAACCCACCGTCTCGCCGGCGACCGCCCGCAGGCCGAAACCCTGGTCTGTATTGAAGGAACCGCCCTTGAGCCGGCCATTATCGAAAGTCAGCGACTCGGCCTGCGCATGTTCGATGAAAAGCTCGCCATCATCAGCGCCGGCGAGGGCCTCGCCGACGAGCTTGCGCAATTGCGTTTCGTCGCAATCGAAGAGTTTTACAAGATCGTCGGTCATAGGAGGCTCCAGTCATTATCGTTCATGACCGATTTAGGCACTGGAGCGGGCGGACGCAAGGCTGTCCGGTACGGCAGGCTTCAAGGAAGCGCGTCGTAACCTTCGGCAAACCCCGTCAGTTCGATCGGAATGCCGACGCGGTCCTGATCGACGGATTCACGCAGTGCAAAAACAGCGTTCTTGCCGGCGCGCAGAACCTTCAGCAACTCGTCGTCAATATCAACTTCCACATAGCAGCCTTCGGAGAAGCAGCGGGTGAAATAGGCGCGGCCGATATTGTTACTGTCGATATAGAGTTCCATGCCGTCCTTCAGAAGCACGCCCAGCGGTGCGAGGATGCGGAGGATGCGCGACTTGCGGTCGGCCGTCTTCAGCACCACCACTGAAAGACCGACTTCCGGGCGGTCGTCGGCAATCACGTTCTGCATCAGGGCGCATTGTTCTTCCGAAGCGCCCGCCGGCTTGTCACAGATGACAGACCATGCACCATGCGTCGACTTCGGCGTTCCGGGCTGCGGCTGTTGCGCCAGCGCCGCGGCGGCGGGGGCGATGATGGCAAGACCGGCGGCGGCAAGAAAAGTGCGCGCGAGCGGGGAAAGACGCATGGATACCTCTGGGATTCGAATCAGTGCGGCTATTTTGACGCCATAATCCGGAAAAAAAAGCCTCGGGCTTTCAATTCCAGCCGAGTTGGGCGGAAATAGGACCTGTCGGTCCTGATGGCAGCCGGATTTGATCGCGGCATCGGTCGTCATCCCGCGATCAAACCGGCTGGAAGACGGGGCTTGCCGCATTTTTTCGTCGCGAAATCGTCTTCGGCAGACGAGCCGACGCACAGGCTGCAGGAAAGTCGCGCGCGGATTGATCAATGGCAAAATTGGGGCGCATCCGTGGCGTGACGCATATTGCGGCAGAGGGCAAACTGTGGTTTGAAGTTATTACCATTAGCATGGATTCTGCGCCTGTGATTGATCTGGATCAGGCGCGTGAGGGAGAGGGTACCGTGAGGAATAGGATTTACGCAGCACTGGCGGGGATGACCTGTCTGCTCACGGCTGTCGGCGCCCACGCCGATCAGCCGGTGCATTGGCAAATGGGCATGCAGGAGGCCGCCACGCCGATCATGCACGAAATACGCTGGTTCGAACAATATACGCTCTGGTTCATTGTTCCGGTTACGCTTTTCGTTCTTGCGCTGCTCATCGTCGTCGTTCTGAAATTCCGCGCCTCGGCCAATCCCGTGCCTTCGAAGACCAGCCACAACACGGCAATCGAAGTGGTCTGGACGCTGGCGCCGGTTCTCATTCTCCTGTTCCTTGCTTTCCCGTCGTTCAATCTTTTGAACGCGCAGCTCACGCAGCCGGAAAACCCCGACGTGACGCTGAAGGCGACCGCCACGCAGTGGCTGTGGAGCTACGAATATACGGCTGCCGAGGGCGCCGAGCCGGTCTCCTTCGACAGCTACATGCTGAAGGATCAGGATCGCGCCGCCGCCGGCAAGGAGGACAAGGCCCGCTATCCGCGTCTTCTCGCAGTAGACAATGAAATGGTTGTCCCGGTCGGCAAGACCGTTCGCCTGCTCGTCACCGCCGCGCCGACGGATGTGATCCATTCCTTCGCCATGCCGGCTTTCGGCGTCAAGATCGACGCTGTTCCGGGCCGCCTGAACGAAACCTGGTTCAAGGCGGAAAAAGAAGGCCTTTATTACGGCCAGTGTTCCGAGCTTTGCGGCAAGGATCACGCCTTCATGCCCATCGCCATTCGGGTGGTTTCCGAACAGCAGTACAACACCTGGCTCGCCGCCGCCGGTTCTGACCTGAACGGCGCGAACCGGGCGCTGATGGCCTCTGTCGATGGCGCTCCGCGCACCGTCGACGTTGCCGCCAACGAAACCAACTGATTCTGGAGTGAGGACAATGGCTGGACCTTCCGCACACGACGATCATCACTCGCATGGTCATTCCGCACATGATGGGCACGCGCATGACGACCATTCGCATGATGCACATCATTCCCATACGCCGGGCTTCTTCGCCCGCTGGTTCCTGTCCACCAACCATAAGGACATCGGCACGCTCTACCTGATCTTTGCGATCATGGCCGGTATCGTCGGCGGCGGGCTTTCCGTCGTCATGCGCATGGAACTGCAGGAGCCGGGCATCCAGATTTTCCACGGTCTGGCCTCCATGGTCTACGGCTTTGAGGGCGACGCTGCCATCGACGGCGGCAAGCACATGTTCAACGTGTTCACCACCGCACACGCCCTGATCATGATCTTCTTCATGGTCATGCCGGCGCTGATCGGCGGTTTCGCCAACTGGATGATCCCGATCATGATCGGTGCGCCGGACATGGCTTTCCCGCGCCTGAACAACATCTCCTTCTGGCTGATCGTTCCGGCCTTCATCCTGCTCATTCTGTCACTCTTCGTCGAAGGGCCGGCGGGTGCTTATGGTGTCGGCGGCGGGTGGACCATGTATCCGCCTCTGTCGACAAACGGCATGCCCGGACCGGCGGTGGATCTGGCGATCTTTGCGCTGCACGTTTCGGGCGCGTCGTCGATCCTCGGTGCGATCAACTTCATCACCACCATCCTCAACATGCGCGCCCCGGGCATGACGCTGCACAAGATGCCGCTCTTCGCCTGGTCGGTGCTCGTCACTGCGTTCCTGCTGCTGCTTTCGCTGCCGGTTCTGGCGGGCGGCATCACCATGCTTCTGACGGACCGCAATTTCGGCACGGCATTTTTCTCGCCGGAAGGCGGCGGTGACCCGATCCTCTATCAGCACCTGTTCTGGTTCTTCGGCCACCCGGAAGTGTACATCCTGATCCTGCCCGGCTTCGGCATCATCAGCCACATCGTGTCCACCTTCTCGAAGAAGCCCGTCTTCGGTTATCTCGGCATGGCTTACGCCATGGTTGCGATCGGCGCGGTCGGCTTCATCGTCTGGGCGCACCACATGTATACGGTTGGCCTGTCGCTGGAAGCACAACGCTACTTCGTCTTCGCAACCATGGTCATCGCGGTGCCGACAGGCATCAAGATTTTCTCGTGGATCGCGACGATGTGGGGCGGCTCGCTGACCTTCTCGACACCAATGGTCTGGGCAATCGGCTTCATCTTCCTGTTCACGGTCGGTGGCGTCACGGGCGTCCAGCTCGCCAATGCCGGTCTCGACCGCTCGCTGCACGATACCTATTACGTGGTGGCCCATTTCCACTACGTTCTGTCGCTCGGCGCCGTCTTTGCGATCTTCGCCGGCTGGTATTACTGGTTCCCGAAGATTTCCGGCTACATGTACAGCGAGTTCATCGGAAAACTGCATTTCTGGGTCATGTTCGTCGGTGTGAACCTGATCTTCTTCCCGCAGCACTTCCTCGGCCTTGCCGGCATGCCGCGCCGTTACATCGATTATCCCGATGCCTATGCCGGCTGGAACCTGGTGTCGTCCTACGGGTCCTATATTTCGGCCGTCGGCGTGCTGATCTTCCTTTTCGGTGTCTGGGAAGCTTTCGCCAAGAAGCGGATCGCCGGCAACAATCCCTGGGGTGAAGGCGCGACGACGCTCGAATGGCAGCTGTCTTCCCCGCCGCCGTACCACCAGTGGGAACAGCTTCCGCGCATTCGCTGATGCACGGATCGGGACGCGCGGTAAGGCTCGCGGGTCCCGAGCGCTGAGAAAGAGGGCGGCACGGTCAGGCCCGTGCCGTTTTCCCGAACGGGCTGCCTTTACTGCCGCGTGACATTTTGTCCAAGCGATGCTTGCCTTCCAGCGTGATACATGCGCCGGGATATGATAAATGCCAGTTTTGGCCTTTATGAATGGCAAGCGCAGACGAATGGCGGCAGGACACGGCGTAAGGCCGGGCAGATGGCATCGGCTTAACCGGCTGCCGGTCAGGCTGTGACGTTCGGGACCCATGGATCGACGCATCGCGCATTCCGGAACTCTCACTCGTGTTTCCGGCCGATGCAGGGAATGTCGCGACAGGCGGCATTCGAAGGAAGCAGGACAGGAAATGACCGTTATCGACAATCGCGAAATGCTGGGCGCGGAAAGCTCCGAACTCTCGGAAGCCGGCGCGCGCGATTATTTCGAATTGCTGAAACCGCGCGTCATGTCGCTCGTGGTCTTCACGGCCTTTGCGGGCCTCGTGCTGGCGCCGGGTGAAATCAACCCGATACTCGGCATCATCGCTATTCTCTGCATCGCCGTCGGCGCGGGCGCGTCCGGTGCGCTCAACATGTGGTACGATGCCGATATCGATGCCGTCATGAGCCGCACCGCCAGGCGACCGATCCCGTCCGGCCGTATCACCCCGCGCGAGGCGCTGGCCTTTGGCCTGACGCTGTCGGCCTTTTCGGTAGTCATTCTCGGCCTTGCGATCAACTGGTTCTCGGCCGGTCTTCTGGCCTTCACCATCTTCTTTTATGCTGTCATCTATACGATGTGGCTGAAACGCTCGACGCCGCAGAACATCGTGATTGGCGGCGCGGCAGGCGCTTTCCCGCCCATGCTTGGCTGGGCCTGCGTCACCGGCGGCGTTTCGCTGGACAGCATCATCCTGTTCCTCATCATCTTCCTGTGGACGCCTGCGCATTTCTGGGCGCTGGCCCTGTTCAAGATGCGTGATTATGGCGCCGTTGGCATTCCGATGATGCCGAATGTTGCTGGCGAGCGCTCCACCAAGAACCAGATGATCTGTTATGCGGTGTTGACCGCAGCCGCAGCCGTCGCGCCTTATTTCACTGGTCTGGCAAGCGCCGGTTACGGTATTTTCGCGGCAGTGCTGAGCGCCATCTTCGTATACTGTTCGCTCGATGTCCGGCGCATGCCGGAGGGTGACGAAAAGATGTTGCCGGCCAAGAAAATGTTCGCTTATTCGGTGCTTTACCTTTTTGCGATTTTCTCCGGCCTTCTGGCCGATCATTTCGCGCCGGCCCTGAAGGCCGTCATGTCGGGAGTCCTGTGATGGAAACGGTGGAACTGAGCGCGGCGCAGAAAAAATCGAGACGCGGGCGCAATATTGCGCTCGGCGTCCTGCTCGCCGGTCTGGTGGTGCTATTCTACATCATCACCATCATCAAGATCGGTTCGCACTGACGGGCTGATCGAGGGGGAAGGAGGAGGATATGGCGAATATGGAAGCGCAGACAACGGGGACCGAGCGGCAACGGGTGAGCAATCGCTCCATCCTCGTGCTCTGTCTGGTGTTTTTCTGCGCCATGATCGGCATGGCCTACGCTGCCGTGCCGCTTTATACGCTGTTCTGCCGTGTCACCGGTTACAACGGCACGACCCAGCGCGTCGAGCAATATTCCGATGTGATCCTCGACAAGACCATCAATGTCACCTTTGACGCCAATACGTCGAACGGCCTCAACTGGGATTTCCAGCCGGTCGACAGGAAGGTCACGCCGAAGATCGGCGAAACGGTGCAGGTGACCTTCAAGGCGACGAACCGTTCACCGGTGGCGACCACAGGCACGGCGGTCTTCAACGTCACGCCCATGGAAGCCGGCGCCTATTTCAACAAGGTGGAGTGCTTCTGCTTCACCGAAACGACGCTGCAGCCCGGCGAAACGCTGGAAATGCCGGTGGTGTTCTTCGTCGATCCTGACATCGCCACGGCGCGCGAGACCAAGAGCATTCATACTTTAACGCTGTCCTATACGTTTTATCCGGCCAAAACCGAAAAACCGGTTGCGTCCTTGCCGGTAAAAACCGAATCTGGCGAAAGCAAATTGTGAGAGGAGATCCGGCCTTTGCCGAGGCCGGATCAGGGAAGAGACACCAGGGGATTGTCGCAATGGCAGATACGCATCAGAAGAACCACGATTACCACATTATCGATCCAAGCCCCTGGCCGCTTCTGGCCTCGATCGGCGCTTTCATCCTGACTTTCGGTGGCGTTTGTTACATGCGTTACCTGTCGGGCGGCTCCTTCAAGCTGTTCGGCGCGGAGCTCGCCAATCCCTGGCTGTTCTATATCGGTCTCGTCATCGTGCTCTACACCATGTATGCGTGGTGGGCGGATACGATCAAGGAAGGCCGCGAGGGCAATCACACCCGCGTCGTTTCGCTGCATCTGCGTTACGGCATGATCATGTTCATCGCCTCAGAGGTGATGTTCTTCGTCGCATGGTTCTGGGCATATTTCGATGCCAGCCTCTTCCCCCATGAAGCTATTCAGGCGTCGCGTCTCGAATATACCGGCGGACAATGGCCGCCCAAGGGCATCGAAGTCATCGATCCATGGCATCTGCCGCTCTACAACACCGTCATCCTGCTGCTGTCGGGCACCTGTGTCACCTGGGCGCATCACGCTCTGCTGCACAATGACCGCAAGGGCCTGATATCGGGTCTGGTGCTTACCGTTGCGCTTGGCGTGCTGTTCTCCACCGTGCAGGTTTACGAATACATGCACGCCCCGTTCGACTTCAAGAATTCGATCTACGGCGCGACCTTCTTCATGGCCACCGGTTTCCACGGTTTCCACGTCTTCGTGGGCACGGTGTTCCTGCTGGTCTGCCTGTTCCGCGCCATTGCCGGCGGGTTCACGCCCACGCAGCATTTCGGTTTCGAAGCCGCTGCCTGGTACTGGCACTTCGTTGACGTTGTCTGGCTGTTCCTGTTCTTCGCCATCTATATCTGGGGTGGCTGGGGCGCGCCAATTCACGGCTGATAGGGCCAAGGTAAGGCATCCGGTGGAGCGAGCGGGTGCAATCGTTTCTTCTCCCCGCCGGGGAGAAGTCCGCGGCAGCGGGATGGGAGGGCTCCGGTAGAGATATCCGGAGAGCTAGCCCCCTCATCCGACCCTTCGGGCCACCTTCTCCCCGGCGGGGAGAAGAAGACGCGACGCGATCGAGCAAGAAACAAGTGCCCGGGTTTTGAGGCAGGTTTCCAAGAGATCGACGTCACCCTCGGACTTTGGCCGACTTTGCGGGAGGTTTCACCATGTCAGAGCCATCAGGCAGCAAGTTCGCCCCGGTCGACCCGATCAAGGTGGGCTTGAAGGGCTGCTGCCCTCGCTGCGGCAACGGGCGCCTTTTCGATGGTTTTCTGACGGTAAAACCCGCCTGCAGCGCATGCGGACTGGATTACGGTTTTGCCGATGCGGGTGATGGCCCGGCGGTTTTCGTCATGCTGATCGTCGGTTTTCTGGTTGTCGGGCTGGCGCTCTGGTTCGATCAGCATTTTGCGCCGCCCGTCTGGGTGCATGTCATCTTGTGGTTGCCATTCACGGTGATTGTCTCCCTCGTGCTGCTGCGCAAGCTGAAGGGCATCATGATCGCGCTGCAATACCGCAACAATGCAAGCGAAGGCAGGCTTGACCGTGAATGACGTGTCCCACATGAAGGCGGCGGAAAGGCGGGTCTGGTTCGCTGCGCCGCTGGTTCTGCTGGCGCTTGCCATTCTTCTCGGGCTCGGCACCTGGCAGGTAAAGCGGCTTTATTGGAAAGAGGCGCTTCTCGCCGATATAGAAGAACGGCGAAACGCTGCCCCCGCCACGGTTGCCGAAATAGAGGCGATTGCCAAAAGCGGCGGCGATATCGAGTATCGCAAGGTCAGTCTGTCCGGTACCTTCGATCACGCCCGCGAGCGGCATTTCTTCGCCACCCACCAGGGCAGAACCGGCTATTACATCTATACACCGCTGACGCTTGCCGATGGCCGCGTCCTCTTCGTCAATCGCGGTTTTGTGCCCTTTGAGATGAAGGATCCGGCCAAGCGATCCGAGGGGCAGGTGACGGGCGAGGTGAAGATTACGGGGCTGGCGCGTGCGCCGCTTGTCGCCAAGCCTTCCTCGCTGCTGCCGGACAACGATATCGCCAAGAACATATTCTACTGGAAGGATCTGGCGGCCATGGCCTCCAGTGCGGATATTCCGCCGGACCGGCTGGTCAAGCTTTTCGTGGATGCCGATGCCGCCCCCAATCCCGGCGGCTGGCCGCAGGGCGGGGTGACGCTGATAGATTTGCCCAATAATCACCTGCAATATGCGATAACGTGGTATGGTCTGGCTGCAGCCCTTGTCATCGTCGCCGGTTTTGCCTATTTCCGGAACCACAAGGCGCGCGATGAATAGTGCGCCTGCCGCCCGGCAGGGCTGGCCATCGGCAGGGCACGGAGCACGCCTAAGGAGCTGGAATGAACATCGCCGTTTCCAAACCCCCTTTGACGATAAGGCTGTGCGGACCGCGTGGCTTTTGCGCGGGCGTGGACCGGGCGATCCAGATCGTCGTGCTGGCGCTGAAGGCCTATGGCGCGCCCGTTTATGTTCGCCACGAAATCGTGCATAACCGCTATGTGGTGGAAGGGCTGGAGGCCAAGGGTGCGGTCTTCGTCGAGGAATTGCATGAAATTCCGGCTGAACATCGCGAGCAGCCGGTGGTTTTTTCGGCGCATGGCGTTCCTAAATCGGTGCCTGAGGATGCGCAGGCGCGCAACCTGTTTTATCTCGATGCCACTTGCCCGTTGGTCTCCAAGGTCCACAAGCAGGCCATGCGCCACCAGCGCCTCGGCCGCCATGTGGTGCTGATCGGCCATGCCGGTCATCCAGAGGTCATCGGCACCATGGGCCAGCTTCCCGAAGGCACCGTCTCGCTCATCGAAACGGTGGAGGATGCCGACCGTTATGAGCCGCTGGACCGCGAAAATCTCGGCTTTGTCACCCAGACGACCCTGTCGGTCGATGACACGGCAGGCGTGATCGCCAGGCTGCAGGAACGCTTCCCGGCCATTCAGGCGCCCGCCGCCGACAGCATCTGTTACGCGACCACCAACCGTCAGGATGCGGTGAAACAGGCAGCGCCCGGCTGCGACCTGTTCATCGTCGTCGGCGCCCCCAATTCCTCCAATTCCAAGCGGCTGGTGGAAGTGGCCCTGCGTGCGGGTGCGAAGCGCTCTGTCCTGGTGCAGCGGGCCTCCGAAATCGACTGGAATGAAATCGGCGATATCCGCACCGTCGGTCTCTCGGCCGGTGCATCCGCTCCTGAAGTCATCGTCGATGAAATCATCGAAGCCTTCAAGGCCCGTTTCGACACCACGCTCGATCTCGCCGTGACGGTTGAGGAAACGGAACATTTCCTCGTCAATCGCGAGTTGCGCAGCATCGAGCTGACGACGGATGATATGGCTTTCGTCAACGGCAATGCCAGCAACGCGCTGCCGCCCAAGGCTGCAGCCGGCGCTTGACGTGGTTTAGCGGGAAGGGTGGTATTCGCCCCGCGCCGCTCTGCCGGATTTCCACTCCATCCTTCATCAAGAGATTTAAAATTGGCAGTTTATACTGATATCACCGAAGATGATCTGAGGAATTTCCTCACGCAGTACGACGTCGGCAGCCTCACTTCATACAAGGGAATTGCCGAAGGCGTCGAAAACTCCAATTTCCTGCTGCATACCACCAAGGACCCGTTGATCCTGACGCTTTATGAAAAGCGTGTGGAAAAATCCGATCTGCCTTTCTTCCTCGGCCTCATGCAGCATCTGGCCGCCAAAGGCCTGTCCTGCCCCTTACCACTACCGCGCAAGGATGGCGAGTTGCTGGGAGAGCTGTCGGGCCGCCCCGCCGCGCTTATCTCCTTCCTTGAAGGAATGTGGCTGAGAAAGCCGGAGGCGAAACATTGCCGCGAAGTCGGCAAGGCGCTGGCCGCCATGCATCTGGCGGGCGAAGGCTTCGAGATCAAGCGGCCGAACGCGCTCTCCGTTGAGGGCTGGAAGGTGCTGTGGGAGAAATCCGAAGACCGCGCGGACGAGGTGGAGAAGGGGCTGAAGGACGAGATTCGCCCCGAGATCGATTATCTCGCGGCCCATTGGCCGAAGGACCTGCCGGCCGGTGTCATCCATGCGGATCTGTTCCAGGACAATGTGTTCTTCCTCGGCGACGAACTCTCCGGTCTGATCGACTTTTATTTCGCCTGTAACGATCTGCTCGCTTATGATGTGTCGATCTGCCTCAATGCCTGGTGCTTTGAAAAGGATGGCGCTTACAATGTCACCAAGGGCAAGGCGTTGCTGGAAGGTTACCAGTCGGTGCGGCCGCTCAGTGAAGCGGAGCTGGAAGCGCTGCCGCTTCTGGCGCGCGGTTCGGCTCTGCGCTTCTTCCTGACGCGGCTTTACGACTGGCTGACAACGCCGGAGGGCGCGCTGGTGGTGAAAAAAGACCCGCTGGAATATCTGCGCAAGCTGCGGTTCCACCGTTCCATCGCCACTGTCGCCGAATACGGGCTGGCCGGCGAATGAAGCATGTCGATATTTTCACCGATGGCGCCTGCTCCGGCAATCCGGGTCCGGGAGGCTGGGGTGCGGTGCTGCGTTACGGCGAGGTGGAGAAGGAACTCTGCGGCGGCGAGGCCGAGACCACCAACAATCGCATGGAACTGATGGCGGCGATTTCCGCACTCAATGCGCTCAAGGCCCCCTGCGAAGTCGATCTTTACACCGACAGCGCCTATGTGAAGGACGGCATCACCAAGTGGATTTTCGGCTGGAAAAAGAAGGGCTGGAAGACAGCCGATAACAAGCCGGTCAAGAATGTCGAGCTGTGGCAGGCACTGGAAGTGGCGCGCGAGCGCCACAAGGTTACCTTGCACTGGGTGAAGGGCCATGCCGGCCATCCGGAAAACGAGCGCGCCGATGAATTGGCGCGAAAAGGCATGGAGCCTTTCAAACGGCGGTAATGCAAGACTGCTCTATTTTGCGCCGGACAAAATCCGAGCCGGTACGCCCCCATCCGGGGTTGTGAAAACCGAAACCCGACCTATCTTGTCGTCAAGGGGTGCTCCGGTGGTGCCCAACGGAGGAGAAAAATCCGGATGATCCTGCATTGTGTCTTTCTACGCTTCAAGGCCGCGACGGCCGCTTCTGAAAAACATGCAATTTTCGAGGCGATCGCCGCCCTGAAAGACGTGATACCCGGCATCGTCGATGTGAAATACGGACAGAACGTTTCACCCGAAGGGCTGAATGGCGGTTTTGTCGATGGCTTCATCGTGAGGCTTGAAAGCCCGGAAGCCCGGGACGAATATCTTGCCCACCCCAAGCATATGGAGGTGGGGGAGCGCCTCGTGTCACTCACCGATGGCGGTCTTGCCGGGCTTCTGGTGTTTGATATGAATGTTTGAGAAGGCGGCGCCCCGCCGCTCTCTTGCCTCATGCTCGGGCCGGCCCCAAACATCTGCAGCATTTCGTTTTTGGTGAAATGATTGGATCCTCGGGACAAGCCCGAGGATTTATGGCTCGGCCTGTGGCCAAACATTTGGCCTTAAAGCTGCTCGATCATCGCCGCAGCCGCAGAGACCGTCGCCTGACCGGGGTTCTCTTCCACGTTGAGTGACTTCACGACGCCGTCTTCCACCAGCATCGAATAACGCTTGGAACGCACGCCGAGGCCGCCGGCGGAGAGGTCGGCATCAAGGCCGAGCGCCTTGGTGAAGGACGCATCCCAGTCGGCGAGGAAGTGGATTTTGCCCTGACCGCCCGAAGATTGCGCCCATGCGCCCATTACATGCCAGTCGTTGACGGCAACGACTGCGATATCGTCAACGCCTTTGGCCAGAATAGTGTCGCGGTTTTCCAGGTAACCCGGCAGGTGGTTCAGCGAGCAGGTGGGGGTGAAAGCGCCGGGAACGGCAAAGAGAACAACCTTCTTCCCGCCGAAAAGCGCTTCCGTGGTGGTTTCCACCGGGCCATCGGCCGTCTTTTCCTTGAAGGTTGCGGAAGGCAGTTTATCGCCGATCTTGATGGTCATGTCCGTGCTCCTATGGCCGTTCGGTTCGCGCGACTATAGAGTTTGCCAGGGAAAAGTGGAACCCGGTTTTCCCTGGAAGACAAACGAAAACAAGCTGTCCGGATACTGGCAGGTTCGCAACGAATCCAACGGTATCAGGAGCACGGAAATGAAATCCGCCATGCGGTTTTCACGGTGGATTCCACCGCGGAGCCACCGTTCAGGGCTTCGGGAAATTCAGCATCGTCTCCATGGCCCGGTCGCCCGATTTGACCAGAATGGGCCAGCTGTTGCCCTGCACCTGATAGGTTTTCGGCAGACCCTTGATGTTCATGTAGAAGGAGAGCTTGCGCTTGTCGCGTACGAGGTTCTGCGGCTCGTAATAGGCAAAACCCGATGGGCCGGCGATGAAGATTTCGGTCTCCTTCGGCGCGTTTTCCGGAAGCTGCAGCTGCACGCCGAGCATGGTCTTGTCGGGCGTGATGTGGAAATCGATCACCTTGAAATCGTCGGATGCCGCTTCGGGCAGTGTTTCGCGCGCCTCTTCGAGAAGGCGGCGCTCCTCGCTGTCATCATCACCAGCCGTGCCCCGGTCGATGGAGAACTTCGCCTCGAAGGGGATACAGATATTCTGGCAGACGCCGATGAATGCGGTGAGGTCGATCTTCCCGCCAGCTGCCGGATCGGTAACCTTCAGCTGAAAGGGAAGGCTGACGGCGTGGTCATAACCGATATCGGTTATATCGCCGTTTTCGATCAACTTCGGAACCGGATAGGCCATGGCGGTCAGCATCGCACCGCTGGTCGGATCAGGCGTGATCTGCGGCGGTATGCCTGCTTCTCCGGGTTCGCGCCAATAGGTTATCCAGCCGTCCTTCGGCTCGATCTGCAATACGCCGCGCACCACGCCGTTTGCATCCACGGCAAGGCTCGCGACGCGCATCTGGCCGCCCTCGCTTCTGGCCCAGTCGGTAATGTCGGCCCGGGCGGCTTGCATGCCGCCGAGGAGGGCGGCGAAAGCAGCCGCGAGGTGAAGATGTGAAAATCGAAAGAATAACCTGACGCTCATGCTTCCCGTCTAACCCAACATCGACCGGCGGACCAGTTACGAATTCGTGGGGTTCATCATTTTCGGTTGATTGATCGGGCGGTATGCCGCATCCTGTCCTTTGTCGAAGTGCGAACGCCGTTTTCCGTTAAACGACGGAATTCGGCCTGCTGGAGGCGCCTGTGAGCTTTTCAACCCTGATGGACAAGCGCGAACGTGGCTTTCTCGACGGCCAGTTCCTCATTGCGATGCCGGGGCTGGACGACGGCAATTTTGCCCGTGCGGTGATCTATATCTGCGCCCACTCGGACGCCGGGGCCATGGGTTTCATCATCAACCGGCCGCAGCAGATTACCTTCACGGACATACTGCTCCACCTGAAACTGGTGGACAGCAACGACGCCATCATGCTGCCCAACCGCACCCGTGAGTTCCCGATCCAGTGCGGCGGCCCGGTGGAATCCGGCCGAGGTTTCGTTCTGCATTCGGATGACTATTTAAGCGAATCCAGCATTCCCGTCAGCGATGACATTTCGCTGACCGCAACGCTGGATATCGTCCGCGCCATTTCCAACGGCCGCGGCCCGCAAAGGGCCACCATGATGCTCGGTTATGCCGGCTGGGGGCCAGGCCAACTGGAAAACGAGATCGCCAATAATGGCTGGCTGAACTGCCCGGCTGCGGAGGAGCTGATTTTCGACCGCGGGCTGGACAATAAATACGAGCGGGCGCTCGCCCTGATGGGCGTTGATGCACGCATGCTCTCCACAGATGCGGGGCATGCCTGAGCCTCATCTTCCCGCTCGTTTTGGCTGGAACCATTCTTCTCCCTTTGGCGTTACTTACCCGGAAAGCCGCACAGACAGTACGGTTCAACTAGGGAGCAGTAATATGGGTAGCACATCTGACAAGGTCGCCGGTAAAGCCAATGAAGTTGCTGGTAAGGTGAAGAAGAACGTCGGTGAAGCGACCGGCAATAATGAGTTGCGCGCCAAGGGTGCCGCCCAGGAAACCAAGGGCAAGGTACAGTCCTCCGTCGGCAAGGCGAAGGATGCCGTAAAGGGCGCCGTCGACCGCATGTAATATCGCCGGATTGATTGCGCCTCTCTGATGATGGGGCGCGCGGAGCGCATGTGTTCAAGAGCACATGCGCTCTTGTCGTCTGAGCGCCGGAACGCTCTTCCTGTTGCGCCGTTCATGTCAATGTCCCAGATTTGCCTCCGACCAACTGATCCATCGCAAGGGTTTCATCGATGAAGCTTTTTTCCTGCGCATCCTGCGGCCAGCCGGTGCATTTCGACAATCGTTTTTGCGTTTCCTGCGGTCATCGTCTTGCCTTCGTGCCGGAGCGCCTGTCCATGGAGGCGCTGGCCCCGGCCGGTGAGCCGAACTGGCAGATCGTCGCGGAACCGCAAAAACAGGTGCGGTTTTGCGCCAATGAAGTGAACGATATCTGCAACTGGTCGGTGCCCGCGGGAAGCGAAAGCGCATTTTGCCCTGCCTGCAGCCACAATCGCCTTGTGCCCGACATTGCGACGCAACAGGGCATTGAGCAATGGCGTCGTATCAGCCAGGCGCAGCGTCATCTGTTTTATTCTATCCTGCGGCTCGGCCTCCCGCATCCCAACCGTGATGCCGATCCCGCTGGCGGCCTTGTCTTCGACTTTCTGGTGGATGAGGTGGCGCCAGATGGTTCCGTCATTCCGGCCATGACCGGTCATGACGAGGGGCTGATCGCCATTCGTGCGGCCGAGGCCGACGATGCCACGCGCGAACAGGTGCGCGCCAATATGAACGAGCCGTACCGCACAATGCTCGGCCATTTCCGCCACGAAGTCGGTCACTTCATCTGGAACAAGCTCGTACGCGATGCAAACCGACTGGAGGCCTGCCGCGCCGTCTTTGGCGATGACAGAGAAGATTATGGCGCTGCCCTGCAACGCAATTACGACGAGGGTCCACGTCCCGACTGGCAGGACAGCTTCATCAGTTCGTATGCCTCCGTCCACCCTTGGGAGGATTTTGCCGAATGTTTCGCGCATTATCTGCATATCGTCGATACGCTTGAGAGCGCGCGCGCCTTCGGCGTGGCGATCGACCCCGACGGGCATGAAGAAATGGCGGCGGAGGTGACTTTCGATCCTTACAATGCCCGCAGCGCTGCACAGCTGGTCAAGGCCTGGATTCCGCTCAGCGTTGCGATCAACTCGATCCAGCGCAGCATGGGGGAGGCGGACCTCTATCCCTTCGTCCTGACGCCGCCGGTGGTTGCGAAGATGGAGTTCATTCACGACCTGCTGCATGGGAGGGTGGCGGCGGATGCGTCAACACCGGTGCAGGCTGCCGTGGTTCAGTGAATATCGACAAGCGAGGAGTAAAAGCCGGCGAACGCGGTGTTTCCTCCTCCGGTCGTGCCGTACTTGATCCGTATACAACCAGCCCAAGTCCTTGGGCTGAAAGGACTTTTCCCGCCGTGCCGACGCGCGTCGGCTGGATTTCCGGCTCAAGGCCGGAATGACGGAGGTAGATACCTCGCGTTTCAATACTTCGCTTACGAAGCCCGCTTCGTCGGCTGGAACCGCTCGCGAAGAAGCTTTAGCGCCGCATCGCCGGAAACCGGCGTGCCAAACAGGAAGCTCTGGCCGAAATGGCAGTTCATGCGGGCCAGTTCGGCCGCATCCTCAGGCGTTTCGATGCCTTCCGCCACCACCTGCATGTCGAGCGCCCGCGCCATGGCAATGACCGAGCGCAGAAGCACGTTACGCTTGTCGCTGGTATTGGCCACCAGCGCCTTGTCGAGCTTGATCGTATCGAAGGGGAAACGGGTGAGATAGGCGAGCGATGAATAGCCCGTGCCGAAATCGTCCATTGCGAGGCTAAGGCCGGTTTCCTTGAGCTTGGAAAGCACAAGCCGCGCCTGTTCCGGATTTTCCATGACGACGGATTCCGTCAGTTCCAGCTTCAGCTGCTGCGGGTTGCAGCGCGTGCGGGTGAGCATGCCGCGAACGTCGTTATAGAGTTCGTTGTTCAGCAATTGGGCACTGGAAATATTGACGGAGATGAAGATCGGCATCTTGTCGATGGCATGTTGCCAGTCCATCAGGTCGGTCGCTGCCCGTTCCAGCGCGAACATGCCGAGCGGCTCGATCAGGCCGGAGGCTTCGGCAATCGGAATGAACTCGCTTGGCGGGATATTGCCACGCTTCGGGTGCTCCCAACGCATCAGCGCCTCGAAACCGGCAAGCTCCCCATCATCGAGCTTGACGATCGGCTGATAGGCAAGCGACAGCTCCTTGCGCTCGATAGCGCGGCGAAGGTCACTTTCCATCTGCAGCCGGTCGGTGCCCGAGGTGCGGAAGGCGGGACGGAAAGGCTCGACACGATTGCCGCCGGCGCGCTTGGCGCGATACATGGCCAGTTCCGCATCGCTGAGCAGACCTGCCGCACTTTCCTGTTGGTCGATCCACGAGACGAGGCCGATAGAAGCGGTGAGAATGATTTCGCGATTGGCGAAATTGATCGGCACCATGATCGCCTTGTTCACCGCATCGGCGAAATCCGCCACACGCTGCGGATCGCGCTCCGAGGTCAGGATCAGGCCGAATTCGTCGCCGCCGAGACGAGCCAGCGTGTCCTGCGGTTTGAGCAGCCGACGCAGGCGCCGGGTGAGGGCAATCAAAATATTGTCGCCGGCAGCAATGCCGAGCGTGTCATTGACCAGCTTGTAGCGGTCGATATCGATCGCCATCACGGTTGGCCGCACGCCCTCGCTGTCCGGCGAGAGGTTGAGGATCGATTGCAGGCGGTCGAGGAAGACCTGCCGGTTCGGAAGCCCGGTCAGATTGTCGTTCATCGCGTCCTGCAGCAGCCGCTCGACCGAATTTCTCTGCTCTGTAATATCGGTGATGGTGCCGACGCAGCGGATGATTTCGCCGTTGGAGCCAAGAACGGGACGCGCACGGATTTGCAGCCAGTGGAAATGGCCATCCTCGGCGCGAATACGGAATTCGTGGTTCAGGCGGCCCTTGCGATGGTCGAGCAGCACGTCGAGTGTGGCCTTGAACCGGTCGCGGTCATCAGGGTGCAGGCGCGGCAGCCAGTTGCGCGCGGCGCCATGCATGGTTCCGGGCTCCAGCCCCAGGCGGTTGGAAATATCAGGCGTCGTGACGATACGGTCACGCGTCACGTCCCAGTCCCAGACCGTATCGCCGCTGCCCGTGAGCGCCAGCGACTGGCGTTCCAGATCGGAGAACAGCCCCTGCTGATAGGCGCTGCCGGCAAAGGCGTGCTGGATGACCGTAAAGCCGATCAGAAGGACGATCAGTACCAGCCCGCCGCCAAGCGCAGGCTGCACGATGTCGTTGTCCAGCTGTCCCGTCACCGTCAACCAGCTGCCGAACAGCCAGACGAGGATCAAGGCCCAGGATGGGACAAGCAGGATAGCCCGGTCGTATTTGTTGAAACCGAGATAGATGATGAGCGCGATGCCCGCCGTCGCCGTCAGCGCGAAGGAAACACGCGCGATACCGGATGCGACGGAAGGGTCGTAGATCGCCACGCCAAACAGCAGCGCCAGCCCCACCACCCAGGCAAAGGTCGCATAACCCAGATGTGCGTGCCATCGGTTCAGGTTGAGATAGGTGAAGAGAAAGACGACGAAGCTGGAGGCGAGCGCCACTTCCGCGCCCGCCCTCCATATTCGCTGATCGCTGGAGGTGACGGTGATGAGCTTTTCGAGGAAGCCGAAATCAACGCATATATAGGCAAGCACGGCCCAGGCGAGGGCGGCAGATGCGGGCAGGACCGAGGTTCCCTTGACCACGAAGAGAATGGTCAGGAGCACGGCAAGCAGGCCGGCAATGCCGAGCACGATGCCGCGATAGAGCGTGAAGGCGTTGATCGTATCCTTGTAGGCTTCCGGTTCCCACAGATAAAGCTGCGGCAGCTGCGGCGTGGAAAGCTCGGCGACGAAGGTGATGACGGAGCCGGGATTGAGCGTGATGCGGAAGACGTCGGCGTCCGGGCTTGGCTGCCTGTCGAGCGCAAAGCCTTCGCTGGGCGTTATCGCCATGATGCGTTGCGAGCCGAGATCCGGCCAGAACAGCTTGGAATTGACGAGACGGAAATGCGGCGCGACGATCACGCGCTCCAGCTGCTCTTCGGAGACATTGGCAAGCGCGAACACGGCCCAGTCGCCCTGGTGATCGTCGGAACTGGCACGCACCTCGATGCGCCGGCGGATGCCGTCAGGACCCGGCGCGGTGGAAACCTGAAAGGCTTCGCCCTGATTGGCATAGATATCCGTGGTGGCGGTGAGATCGAGCGCTGTGTCGTCACGGGAGATCTTGACCGGCTCGAAGGCGAAGGAATGGGAGGCAAAAAGCAGGAAAAGCAGAAAAAACGGCGCAGCCAGCGCGATTGCCGCCAGACGTTTCGTGAGGCAAGGCGCAGTGTGATTGTAGGTCATGTATCGTACTTCGTTCCGCCGGAGCTTTGCTTGTCGGCAAGAAGGGAAAACATCATATGATCCCGCCATTGGCCATTGATTTTCAGATATTCCCGCAAGAGACCTTCCCGCTGGAACCCGGCATTTTCGAGGAGCCGGATGCTTTTGAAGTTTTCCGGAATACAGGCTGCCTCGATACGGTGCAACTGAAGTCCGTTGAAGATGTAGGGTATTACCAATTTTAATGCGGCAGACATATGGCCTTGGGCGGCATGCCGTTCACCGATCCAGTATCCGATCATGCAGCTCTGCGCCGCCCCGCGGCGGATATAGCCGATGGTGATGCCGCCGACCAGAAGCGTCTCTTTTTCGAACAGCAGGAAGGAAACGGCGGTGCCGGAAGAAAATTCCTGTCCGTTACGCACCACGCGCATGCGGAAGGCGCCCTCCGTCAGTTCGTCCGGCCGCCAGGTCGGTTCCCACGGCTGTAGAAACTGCCGGCTCTCGGATCGCAGCACGTGCCACTGCTTGAAATCGCTGTAGCGCGGCAGTCTGAGAAGGTGATTGGCGCTGCGCAATTCGGGTGTGTCATTATGTCGGGAAAGAAAACGCAGCATTCACGATCCCTGTCAGGCAGATATCGCCATCCGCGAATGGGATGGCGAAAAAGATGAGCGGTCTTCACCTTCAAATCCCGCTCTCATATCGGTTTATCCGTTCGCCTTTATCCTTGCGGGCTGCTGCGCGGACAGCGCGGCCGTGATGTCGGAAAGAGGCGGCAGATGTTCGAGCGGGCCAATTGCAGACAATGTCGGAACTGTATCGAAAAACAGCCGTCCTGCAAGATCGGTCAGGCGCGTGCGGGTGATGTCGCCCAGCCGCTCCATCATCTCTTCATTCGGAATGGGTCGGCCGTAAAGCATCATCTGGCGGGCGATCTGGCCGGCGCGGGCAGCCGGGCTTTCCTGGCCCATCAGCAATTGCGCGCGGATCTGCGCACGGGCCCGGTCGATTTCCTCCTGGTGGATGGTCTGCGAGGACTTGCGCAGCTCCTCCAGAATGACGGGAACCAGTTCAGGCAGGTCGTTGCCGCCGGTGGCCGCATGCACGCCGAAGATGCCGGTATCGGAAAAACCCCAGTGGAACGCATAGACGGAATAACACAGGCCGCGATATTCACGCACTTCCTGGAACAGGCGGGAAGACATGCCGCCGCCGAGAATATTGGCGAGAATCTGCGAACAATAGAAATCGCGGGCATGATAGGCCTTGCCCTCGAAGCCGAGAAGCACCTGTGCATCCATCAGGTCGCGGGTCTCTCGGATTTCTCCGCCGGTATAGACAGCCTTTTCAAGCACAGGTGTCGCCACTGGCAGCTGCGGCAGCGAGGCGAAACGCTCTTCCACCTGCTTGACGAAGCTCTCGTGATCGACCGCGCCGGCCGCAACGACGAAGATGCGGTCCGTCGTATAATTGCGGGCGAGATAATGCCTGATCTGGCCTGTCGTGAAGGATTGCACGGTCTCGGGCGTGCCCAGGATCGGCCGGCCGATCGTCTGGTCGCGATAGGCGACACCGGAGAAATTGTCGAAGATCACGTCGTCGGGCGTATCGGTGGCGGCACCGATCTCCTGCAGGATGACGTTCTTTTCGCGCTCCAACTCGTCTTCATCGAAGAGCGATTCCGTCAGGATGTCGGCAAGGATATCGACCGCGAGCGGAACGTGATCCTTGAGGACGCGGGCGTAGTAGGAGGTTGTTTCCGTCGACGTCGCGGCGTTGACTTCGCCGCCGACATTTTCGATCTCTTCGGCGATCTGACGGGCGGTGCGGCGCGCCGTGCCCTTGAACGCCATATGTTCGAGAAGATGGGCGATGCCATGTTCGGCAGTCGTCTCGTTGCGGGAGCCGGATTTGATCCACACCCCAAGAGCGACGCTTTCGAGATGTGGCATTCTTTCCGTGACAACGGTCAACCCGGACGAAAGCCGGGTCAAATTTACTCTCATACTCAACGTCTTTCCGCGTCTCTATTTGCCGGCGCGTGCATGTTTGCCGATGAAGCTTTCCACGGCTTTGAGCTCCGCATCCAGAATGTCGAAACGCTCCTCCCGGTTCATGATGTCAGCGAGCCATACTGGAAGCGCCGGGTCGATTGCGCAAGCGGATTTTACAGCCGCCGGGAATTTTGCCGGATGGGCGGTCGACAGAACCACCATTGGCGTTGCGGGCTTTTCGTGCTTTTCCGCCACGAAAACACCTGTTGCCGTGTGCGGGTCGATCAGGTAGCCGGTCTTTTCAAGCGTGTCGCGAATGGTCGCCGCCACCTGCTTTTCGGTGGCGCGTCCGGCGCGGAAATCCTTCTTGATGAACTTCAGCGCCTTTTCCGGAATTTCAAACGCGCCCGATTGCTTGAGGCCATCCATCGATGACTTAACGGCAGCGGAATCGCGGTCGTAGGCTTCGAACAGCAGTCGCTCGAAGTTGGACGAAATCTGGATGTCCATCGAGGGCGAGGTGGTGGGCTTGACGCCGCGCATCTCGTAACGGCCGGTCTTCAGCGTGCGCGCCAGAATGTCGTTGTCATTGGTCGCGATGACCAGCTTGTCGATCGGCAGGCCCATCTTCTTGGCGACGTAACCGGCGAAAATATCGCCGAAATTGCCTGTCGGAACGGTGAAGGACACCTTCCGGTCGGGGCCGCCGAGCGACAGAGACGCGGTGAAATAATAGACCACCTGCGCCATGATGCGCGCCCAGTTGATGGAGTTGACGCCGGAAAGCTTCACGCCGTCGCGGAACTTCACGTCGTTGAACATCTCCTTCACCAGCGTCTGGCAATCGTCGAAATTGCCGTTGATCGCCAGCGCATGCACGTTGGAAGCGGTGGAGGTCGTCATCTGGCGCTGCTGCACCGGAGAGACCTTGCCGTTCGGGAAAAGGATGAAGATATCGGTACGCTCGCGTCCGGCAAAGGCGTCGATCGCCGCCCCGCCCGTATCGCCGGATGTGGCGCCGACAATGGTGGCGCGCTCACCGCGTTCCGTCAGCGTGTAATCCATCAGACGGGCGAGGAGCTGCATCGCCACATCCTTGAAGGCGAGCGTGGTGCCGTGGAACAACTCGAGCACGAAGGTGTTCGGACCGGTCTGTGTCAGCGGAACGACGGCCGGGTGGCGGAAGGTCGAATAGGCGTCGTCGATCATCGCCTTGAACTTGTCGGCCGGAATTTCGCCGCCGGTGAAACGGTAGAGAACCTCGAAGGCGACATCCTGGTAGGACTTGCCGCGCAGGTTGCGGATTTCCTTTTTCGACATGGACGGCCATTTGCGCGGCACGTAAAGCCCGCCATCGCGGCCAAGGCCTGCCAGAAGCGCGTCGCAAAAACCAAGCGAAGGGGCCGCACCCCTGGTCGATACATATTCCACGAGATAGTCCCTTATCCGTTGCCGATGTGATCGGCGTCTTTTCCGCAGCGTGTCACCGAATTGAGGCGATTGGCGAGGTCATGAAGCGCTTTTTTGAAAATTCAAGCAAAACCGAACATGCCAATCGATTTTTTCCGGCGTCGCTGCTATAGACCATCGCCAACCTGGGTGAAAGGTCAATAAACAGCGTCTCCGGTTCTGTTCCGGGACAATGGAGAGGGAATTAGAAGAGTGTCAGGGAATTTCTTGCGTTTGTCCGCCGCGATGTCGCTTCTCGTCGTTGTTGCAGGATGCAATTCCTCCAACCCGTCGGACTCGCTTGCCGTCAACCCGCCGGCGGCGCAGGCCGCGCCAACGGCTGCCGTGGTTCAGGCCAATTGCCCGACCGTGACGGTTCTCGACGCCAATGCCGTTCATCGCGTCTATGCCGGCGGCGCCAAGGACGATCCGCAGAAACTCGCCTATCAGGTCTCGCTGTCCGATACGACGCGCTCCTGCACCGCCAATGAATCGACGCTCACCGTCAACGTGCTGGCCCAGGGCCGCCTCGTTCCCGGCCCGATGGCCAAGCCCGGCCGCGTCACCGTGCCGATCCGGGTGACGGTGAAGGATGGCGACGGCGAGATTTTCGGTGAAACGACCAATTTCGCCATCGATGTTCCCGCAGGCGGGGCCGGCACGCAGTTCATCTTCAACAACGACCACGTCGCGATTCCCAACGGACCGGGCGGCGCTCCGAGGTCTGTCAGCGTTTATATCGGCTTTGCAGAGCAGGGCGCGAAGGCCAAGACGAAGCGCCGGTGATTTGACGGGCAAAATGTAAAAGCCGGAGGCTGCTCGCCAGGCTTCGGTGCTGATTGCGCGCAAAGGTCCGAATTCCGTCACCCCGGACTTGATCCGGGGTCCAGCGCGATCAAGTCATTGATCGCAAAAGACTCTTCTCACGGCGCAGACGCGCCGTGACTGGATGCCGGATCAAGTCCGGCATGACGGAGGAGAGGTCTACCACTTTCCATGCGTTTTAACCGGAGGGTTTTCCCACAGTCGTCGCCTTCTCCGCTGACAGGCGGCTACGGGAGTTTCGATACTCCTCCACAGCCTCAAAAAAAGCTGGCGGCAAAACGGCCCTGGCGGGACGCGCATTTGCCAGCTCTTCATCTGTCATTTCGGGAAAGTCGACAGCATCCCAATCCGCTTCGGTATAGCCTTGGCCGGGTACGAATTCCTTTTCCGTCTGGGATGCCACCACAGCTACCTCCTTAAAACGCGCCTTCCCACTCTGCCATTGCCGCAATCACGGCCGGCAGGTCCTGCATGCGGGAGATCACCGTTTCGGCGCCCGCATCCGTCAGCCGGTCGGCGTGGCTGGGATAGGTGTGGGACGCGCCGGTAAAGCCGATGACGCGCATGCCAGCGGCCTTTGCGCCATGGATGCCGTGCACGGAATCTTCGACCACGACCACGCGATCGGGGGAAACGCCAAATTGCGCTGCGCCGTGCAGGAAGATGTCGGGCTTCGGCTTCACGCGGTCCGCACCTAGGTCCTTGGCGGAATAGATATGCGGCGCGAAATACGGCTTCAGGCCTACTTTCGTGAGCATCATGTCGAGGCGGTGGCTCGAAGAGTTCGAGCAGATGCAGCGGGGCGTCGTCAGGCGCGAAAGTGCGAATTTTACGCCCTCGATGATCTTCACGTCGCGTTCCAGCCGCATGTCGAGCAGTTTTTCCGATTTGTCGAGCAGCGAGGCTGAGAGCGGAATGCTGGCTTCGCTTTCCACCTGCAGGAGGATGTTCTTCCAGGTCATGCCGGCGAAACGCTCCCCCATTTCCTCGACCGAGATCGGATAACCGGCTTCGGTCAGAAGGCGGGATTCCACCTGTGCCGCGATGATTTCGGAATCGACCAGAACGCCGTCGCAGTCGAAAATAATGAGGTCGAAGCCGCTCATGGGCGCTCCCTGTATCGGATTTGGCTGGAAGAAAATGATGCCGGGCTTTTAGACCATGTCCGCGCCAAGCTCAACCGGCTCGCCAGCAAAGGACAGTCCCGTCAGGCTCATAGCTTGAAGGCCGCGGGCAAGGGAGCCGCGTGTCATAACAGTCTGCTCTGGCTTGCTGCAAAAACCTCTACACACGGTCGCGCCATATGCGCTATGGGATGTTATGCCCAAGACAGCAAAAAATTCGCCTGAAGATACCATTGCCGCCCGCATCAGCCGCACGCTTGCCGACCGCATCGTTCGCGGTGAGCTGTCGCCGGGCGAAAGGCTGCGGCAGGATCACATCGCCGCCGAATTCGGCGCCTCGCATGTGCCGGTGCGCGAGGCATTCCGCCGGCTGGAAGCGCAGGGACTTGCCGCCAGCATTCCGCGCCGGGGTGTCAGGGTCGCGGATTTCGGTCTCGATGATGTGCGCGAGGTGGCGGAAATGCGTGCCGCTCTTGAGGTTCTGGCTTTGCGCCACGCCATTCCCAACATGACGTCAGCCATTCTCGATCAGGCGGAGGCAGCCACGCTCGAAGGCGACAGCGCCGTTGATGTCGAGCATTGGGAGGAGGCCAATCGCCGCTTCCACCGCCTCATTACCGCGCCCTGCAACATGCCGCGCCTGATGGAAGCGATCGATGGCCTGCATGCGGCAAGCGCCCGTTTCCTGTTCTCCGCCTGGCGGGCCGGCTGGGAGCGCCGCACCGATACCGATCACCGGGCGATCATCGACGCGCTGCGCGGCGGCCGCGCCGAAGAGGCGGTGCGCATCCTTGACGGGCATGTGCAATGGATCGGCCGCAAGGCGATCCGCACCTCGTCCGGCTCGGTGCGCGACGCCTTCGCCATTGTCGGATAGGCCCTTGACCGTCCGCCTCCGGCCCCACCACCTTCTCTGCATGCTCACCTATGTGGGCAAGGGATATACATCCGGCTTCGTCGAAAATTATGACCGTGTCGCCGACCGCCTGAATGCCGGGGAAGAGGATATCGAGCTGGTGGATGGCCCCGACGACATCTGCGAGGGCCTGTTGTGTGAACGCCATGCCCACTGTTTCAACGAAGGGGTTGTGAAGCGGGATGAGACGGCCCGCGTTTCGGTGTCAGTGCTTTTGGGCGAGACGCTGGCTGCCGGCAAGCGGTTGCAGGCGACGCCGGACTTCCTTGCCAAGATGCGTCTGGCATTTGCAGGGGGAGATATCAGGCAGGCCTGTCGAGGCTGCCAGTGGAACAGGCTGTGCGACCGCATTGCCGCTTCAGGCTTTGCTGGCGTGAAAATCGGCGAACAGCCGGAGTCTCAAGCAGGGCTGCGGCCAAGGCCTACTCCGGCACACGCGTCTCGGTTCTCTCGGCAGCCTTGACCGTCGCCTTGATCTCCTTCGGATCGCGGCCCGACTTCTTGTCGTAACTTACCTTCACCGAATAATCGCCGGGATGAAGCGTTTCCTGATGCTGCGTGCCATAACGGCCGGAAATCTCCTTCTGCGTGCCCTGAAGGTCCCTGGTCGTTTCGACAATGTCGATCCGTTCCGCGCCGGGGGCGGTAATTGCGAGAACGCCCGCATCGAGATTGATGGTTATTTCCGTGCGTCTTCCGGCTGTCACGGTGAACGGCTGCTCCACTGTCACCTTGCCGAGGCGTGCGCGCATGACGAAATTACCGGCCGGCATTTCCATCATCTTGCCGGTTCCGTAAATGCCGTTGATGGTCTCCCGCGTGCCGTCAAGGGTTTCCTTGGCTGACATCGCTTCGAAGCGGATATCATCCGTTTCCACCGCCCTGCCGCCTTCCGCATACACGGCCTTGGCGATCACCACGCCGCTCGGAATGACAAGTTCGTGGCTGATCTTGTCGCCGGCCTTGATGGTGAGCTTCTCCTGCGCCCGCGCCGGGCCGACGCTGCCGGTGAGAAGCACTTCGCCCGCCGGCACGAAGACGGTATCCTGGCCATAGACGCTGTCTTTGAAATCATCCTTGGTGATTTCAGTTTTCGCCTGTGTCTCCACATCGCCGCCGGGGCTGCGTTTTGGCACGACAGTCAGTTCGGCCGCATCGAAATTTACCTTCGGCCTTGCAACGCTTCCGTCCTTCACCTCGAACGCTATTTCGCGGGTCACATTGCCCAGCGCCGCCACGCCCACATATCTGCCCGCTGGCAGCTTCGCCTCGAAGGTGGCGTCATAGGAACCGCCGGCATTCTCGTCGGTGCGCACGCCAGTGCGGTCGGCCTTGTAGAAATCCCAGCGCACCCTGTCACTGTTGCCGAGGGAGGGGCCGCCATCAAACAAAACCGCATCGGTGATGACGTTATATTGCGGGTTCGGTTGCTGGGCCTGCGAGGGCGTTGCCAGCGCGACCGCGAAAAGTGCGGCCCAAACGACATTCATGGAAAAAGACGCCATTTTCATCACGGACCCCATTGCGGACTACCCCCTGCCATAATGGCTCTTCCTGCCGCGCGAATGAGCGGGCACAGGAGAACCCATTGCGCACAACGTTTTCGCCGGACTTCGGGTTCCCCGCCGGTCTCCGCAAATTGCGCCAGTGCGCCGCGGGAGCCATTTATTTCGCATTTTCCGTGACTTGTTCAGGCTTTGATAACCATCTTCGGTAACCATAAGCCTCAGTAGAGAGTAAGCGTATGGAGCGAGTACCAATGGCAGCAGTTTTTCCGCTGGCCGATTTTCGGCATGCCGGTTTTGATCGTGCAGGTGAGAGTGACGCCTGGAAAGACAGCATCATAAAGGGTGATTGCGTCGCTGCCTTGGATGCCCTCCCGAGCCAGTCGGTGGACGCGATTTTCGCCGATCCGCCGTATAACCTCCAGCTCGGCGGCACGCTGCACCGGCCCGATCAGTCGCTGGTTGACGCCGTCGACGACGAATGGGACCAGTTCGCCTCCTTCGAGGCCTATGATGCCTTCACCCGCGCCTGGCTGCTCGCCTGCCGCCGCGTGCTGAAGCCGAACGGCACCATCTGGGTCATCGGTTCCTATCACAATATCTTCCGCGTCGGCGCCACGCTCCAGAACCTCGATTTCTGGATCCTCAACGATATCGTCTGGCGCAAGACCAACCCCATGCCCAATTTCAAGGGCCGCCGGTTCCAGAACGCCCATGAAACCATGATCTGGGCGAGCCGCGATCCGAAGGCCAAGAACTATACCTTCAACTACGATGCGTTGAAGGCCTCCAATGACGACGTGCAGATGCGCTCCGACTGGCTGTTCCCTATCTGCAGCGGCCATGAGCGGCTGAAGGGTGAGGACGGCAAGAAGGTGCACCCCACCCAGAAGCCGGAAGCGCTGCTTGCCCGCATCATCATGGCTTCCACCAAACCGGGTGATGTCGTGCTCGACCCGTTCTTCGGCTCCGGCACCACGGGTGCGGTGGCAAAACGCCTCGGCCGCCACTTCGTCGGCATTGAGCGCGAGCAGGATTATATCGATGCCGCCGCCGCCCGCATCGCCGCCGTCGAACCGCTCGGCAAGGCGGAACTGACAGTCATGACCGGCAAGAAGGCCGAGCCGCGCGTCGCCTTCAACACCCTGCTGGAAAGCGGCCTCGTCCGTCCCGGCCAGGTGCTGACGGATGCAAAGCGCCGTTATAGCGCCATTATTCGTGCGGATGGTACGCTCGCATCCGCCGGAACCGCCGGCTCCATCCATCGCCTCGGCGCGAAGGTGCAGGGTCTCGACGCATGCAACGGATGGACGTTCTGGCACTTCGAAGACGGCGACGACCTGAAGCCGATCGATGATCTCCGAGCCATCATCCGCAGTGAACTGGCAAAGGCCGAATAGTCCAAGCCGGAAAGGCTTGAAGGCAACGATCCACCGCCCGCCCTTGTCCAGAATACGTCTCCGTCCGGTTTAGTACCTTCAGTCCCGGATGGAGAACGACCAACGCCCGGCACATCGTGTCGGGCGTTGGTATTTTCGAATATAAAATTTTAGATAGACAAGTTTCGCGCAAGAGACGACAACTACTGTCCTAATCAAAGCAGTGGTTGTGAAAATCCGGTCTGGACAACTCACAAAAACATTGCGTCCAATGCCGCTTGCGGCAGGACTGGCGCAGGCCGGAGACCGCCATTTCCGCCTGCGCCAATTTCTTTTCCTGATCTTTTTGACAAACCTTGCCAAAATCTGCACTCTGTCTTCATAGGAGATGAAGATGGTAACCATGAATATTTCGCTGCCCGGCCAGATGAAGGAGTGGGTCGAAGCGCAGTCTAAAACGGGCCGTTACTCCAATGCCAGCGACTATGTACGAGATCTCATCCGAAAGGATCAGGAGCGGAGCGAAAAGATCGCTGCCATGCAGGGCCTGGTGGACGAAGGATTGCAGGCTCCCTCCGGTCATCGTTCTGAAGATGCCTTGTTTGCTGAGGCCGAAGCCCGCTCCATGAAACATAAAATTGGCTGATCATGGGATTTCGCCTTTCTCTGCCTGCGGAAGAAGACGTCATCCGCATAGCGCAAGAAGGCATCGACCTATTTGGACCTCAGCAAGCGCGAAAGTACCATCGCGAACTTTTCGCAATATTCGACTTGATATCACGGAATCCGAGGATCGCACGCGAGCGTAACGAGTTGTCGCCGTCGGTGCGCATTCATCCGTTCAGAGCACATCTGGTGGTCTATCGCGTTGAGGCGGACGACGACGTCCTCATCGTCCGCGTCCGCCATGGGCACGAGGACTGGGGCAATGAGCCTTAATCCATGCCACGAGGTGACTTAAGGGCGGAACCTAAGCCACCACCCCGAATGCCTGCAGATCCTGCTTCAGCTTCTCCGCGCCGGTGAACTGCACCGCCTGCCAGCCGGCGGCCTTTGCGCCTTCGACATTGATCGCCGTATCATCGATGAACAGAGTTGCGGCGGGATTGAGCCCGAAATCGCGCGCATGAAGCTCATAAATCGCCACATCCGGTTTGATCAGCTTGATGTCACCGGAAACGGTGACGCCACGCGGCAGGGTGAGGAAGGGGAACATCTTCTGCGCCTCACGAAAAGTGTCGGAGGCGAAGTTGGTCAGCATCGTCACGTCGTGGCCGCTCTCGATAAGGCCTGTCATGATCGCGACGCTGTCGTCATAGGAATGCGAGACCATCTCGTGCCAGAACTTGCGGAAGGAGCGGATATGCTCTTCCCGTTCCGGGAACTTCTCCACCAGCAAAGCTTCAGCATCCTCCCAGCGGCGGCCACGATCCTGCTCGAGGTTCCAGTCATGGGTGCAGACATTCTCGAAGAACCATTGGCGCTCATCGGCATCGGGAATGAGGCGGCTATAGGGAATATGCGGATCGTAGTGGATCAGCACCTTGCCGATGTCGAATACGATATGCTCAATCTTGGTCATCGAAATTTCCTGCTTTCATCGAACGTTAGAGCGTCCGAAAGACGCTCTAAATCTTTCAGTTGCGCATCGTGCCTGTCGAAAATCAATTTCGATTTTCGGGCCGATACGCGGATGGAATAGCTTGGGCGACGACTTTTTTCATCACCGTTGGCAGCGCCTGCGCGTCAAGATTTGTAACCGGCTCCCACCATTCGTCATCCGGACCGGGTTTAAGACCGTCCGGTACCTGCGCGCGGTAGATGGTGAGCCGCAGTTCGAAATGGGTGAAGACATGCGTAATGACGCCCGCCGCCTGCCAGCCGGCGGCAAAGGGCGCATGGCTCGCCTCCGTGCCTCCGTCCATGCGGGCGGTCCATGCCGTTGTCGGCACCTCAGTCATGCCGCCGAGAAGCCCGCTTTCGACGCGCCGCCGGAGCAGGATTTCGCCGCTCGCATTCACCGCCACGAACGCGGCCCCTAGTCGCACCGGCTTTGCTTTCTTCGCCGCCTTGACCGGAAAACGCTCCGGCTCGTCATGGGCAAGCGCAAGACAGTGGCCGTTGAAGGGACAGAGCGCGCATGCCGGCCGTTTCGGCGTACAGATCGTAGCACCCAGGTCCATCATCGCCTGGGCGAAATCGCCGGGCCGGTCGGAAGGCGTAAGCGCGGCCACCTTCGCTTTCATGGCGGGCTTTGAGCCGGGCAGGGGAGCGTCTATGGCGAAGAGGCGGGAGATGACGCGCTCCACATTGCCGTCCATCACCGCCGCCGGCTGGTTAAAGGCGATGGCCGCCACGGCCGCGGCCGTATAATCGCCGATGCCGGGCAGTTTCTTCAGCCCCTCTTCGCTGTCCGGAAAGGTCCCGCCATGGTCGCGCGCCACGGCTTCCGCGCATTTTTTAAGGTTGCGGGCGCGGGCGTAATAACCGAGCCCCGCCCAGGCCGCCATGACATCCTCGACCGGAGCCGCGGCCAGATCGCTGACGCTTGGCCAGGCGGCGAGAAACTTCAGGAAATAGGGTTTCACCGCCTGCACCGTCGTCTGCTGCAACATGACCTCCGACAGCCAGACGTGATAGGGATCGGCGCGTTTTCCCTGTGCCGCCATGGCCGGAGACGTGCGCCATGGCAGTTCGCGATGGTGCCGGTCATACCATGCGAGAAGTTGTTCCGCTGTCGGATGTGATATGTGTTGCCGCGTATGTGTGTTCATCGCCGCTGAACATAGACACGGCACGGCAATCTGCAACAGCAGCCTGCGACGGCGACGTGGAAAACCGCATCCGGCAACGAATGCCCGACATCGAAACCCATGATCCGATTTTGGAAGAAGAGCCTCATGCTGAATGCGCTGCTGGATAATATACCCCAACCGCTGCTTTATGTTATCGGGGTTCTGTTGGCCCTGTGCCTGATTGGAAGCCTGTTGAACCATATTGGCCGGCTGTGTTTCGGGCGGCACAACTGCGTGGCCTTTGTGGTTTCCTGCCTGATCGGCGAAGTCCGTGAACTGGAGAAGATGAGAGGCAAGCCCTCGCGCCGCTTTCGAATTATCGAATCCGGTTTCTGGGCGATTTTCTGCCATGGCCTGTGGATATACCTCTCCATCGTGCTCACCTGCATGTTGGTGATTGCCGTTATGTCGGATAAGCCGGGAATATCGCATCTGAAGTTTTTGGCTGTGGCCTATTTCCTCTTTGGATGTTTGGTGGCGGGAATGATACGCTTGGGTGCCTGCCGGGACTGGCGACGATTCCGCGCATTGTGGCGCGGCGAAGAAGATGACGATGGCGCGACCGCTTGAGGCCGCTTGGCCTCTGTCGAGGAGAGCATGAAGAAACCCGCAGATTCATTCCGCAAAGGCGTCGTGCAGATCGCCGAAGTCGCCAATGGCATCATGGACCCGGTCCTGTCGAAACGCGCCGGCATCAACACGGCGCTGCTCGGCTCCTGGGACGAGATTGCCGGGGACGATTTTGCCGATTGCACCCGCCCCGAAAAGATCACCTGGCCGCGCCGCGACGAAGGCCCGGACCGTGGCGGATATCAGCCCGGCGTGCTGACGATCGCCTGCGAAGGCGCGCGCGCGCTATTTCTCACCCACGCGCAGGGCGAACTCATTGCTCGCATCAACGGCTTTTTCGGCTTCCCGGCCGTGCGCCAGATCAGGATCGTACAGAAGCCCGTCTCGCAAACCATCACCCGCCGGCGCAAACCGCAGCCCCTGCGCGGCGATGCGGCAAAACGTCTCGATGACATGATGGACGGCATTGAAAGCGAGGCGCTGCGCAAGGCGGTGGAGAGGCTGGGCACGGCGGTGTTGCAGAAGAAGCCGGGGCGCAGGACGATTTGATGCAAGATGCCGTCCTTGACTGGTCACAATTCTTTGACAAGAAGAGTTCAGAACCCCGCTTGTGATGAACAGGCCGTCGCTATATCGGAATCAACGGACAATAGAGTCTATTACCAACAGGTGCTTTCATGCATTTTCCCGAACTGACCATTTCCCGTCGCAGCCTTCTCGGCGGCGTTGCTCTTGCCGCCATCGCCACGGCCCTGCCGTTCGCTTTAACGCCCGGTATTGCCCAGGCGCAGGAATTGCCTGAATCCACCGGCGATGTGGATATGGCTGCGGTAATGAAGCCCGGCCCGCTGCCGGAAGCCGCGCTCGGCGATGCCAACGCACCCGTCAAGATCGTCGAATATATGTCGATGACCTGCCCGCACTGCGCCAACTTCCACAACAAGACCTTCGAAGAAATCAAGAAGAAGTATATCGATACCGGCAAGGTCTATTTCGTGCTCCGCGAATTCCCGTTCGATCCGCGCGCCGCTGCCGCCTTCATGCTGGCGCGCTGCGCACCGGAAGGTCAGTATTTCCCCTTCGTTTCCATGCTGTTCAAGCAGCAGCAGAGCTGGGCCGTTGCGCAGGATGCGCGCGCCGCCCTGCTGCAAATGTCGAAAATGGCCGGTTTCTCACAGGAGTCTTTCGAGGCCTGCTTGACGAACCAGAAACTTCTGGATGATGTGAACGCAACCATGCAACGCGGTGCGACGGAATTCGGCGTCAACTCCACGCCGACTTTCATCATCAACGGCAAGAAATACGCAGGAGACATGTCGGTTGAAACCATGTCGGCTGTCATCGACAAGCTGCTCTGATCACCGAAGCCTTCAGAAAACGGGCGGCGGATATTTCCGCACGCCCGTTTTTTATTGCCGTTTTTCTGTCCGGAGCGTGGCGGCATGAAGTTTAACAAGCTCCGCCTCGTCGGTTTCAAGTCCTTCGTCGAGCCCTCGGAATTCATCATCGAACCGGGCCTCACCGGCGTTGTCGGCCCCAATGGCTGTGGCAAGTCCAATCTTGTCGAAGCACTGCGCTGGGTGATGGGTGAGAACTCCTACAAGAACATGCGCGCCTCCGGCATGGATGACGTCATCTTCTCCGGTTCCGGTAACCGCCCGGCCAGAAACACCGCCGAAGTTGGCCTTTATCTCGACAATTCCGACCGCACCGCGCCTGCCGCCTTTAACGATGCCGATGAAATTCAGGTGACGCGCCGCATCGAGCGCGAAAACGGCTCCGTCTATCGCATCAACGGCAAGGAAGCCCGCGCCAAGGATGTACAGCTTCTTTTCGCCGATGCCTCCACAGGCGCACGCTCGCCCTCCATGGTGGGGCAGGGGCGCATCGGCGAACTCATCAACGCCAAGCCGCAGGCCCGCCGCCAGCTGCTGGAAGAGGCGGCCGGCATCTCCGGCCTGCATTCGCGCCGCCATGAGGCCGAGCTTCGCCTGCGCGCCGCCGAGACCAATCTGGAGCGGCTCGAGGATGTGACCGCCCAGCTGGAGAGCCAGATCGAAAGCCTGAAACGGCAGGCGCGCCAAGCCAACCGTTTCAAGATGCTGTCCGCCGATATCCGCGCCCGCGAGGCGACCCTGTTGCATATCCGCTGGGTAGAGGCGAAGGAAGCCGAGAGCGAGGCGGAGAGCGCGCTCAATCAGGCCACGAATATCGTCGCCGAGAAGGCGCAGGCGCAGATGGAGGCGGCCAAGCAGCAGGGCATCGCCAGCCTGAAGCTGCCGGAGCTGCGCGAGGACGAGGCGAAAGTCGCCGCTGCCCTGCAACGCCTGCAAATCGCCCGCACCCAGCTGGACGACGAGGCCAACCGCCTGCTCCGCCGTCGTGACGAGCTGGCGCGCCGTCTGTCGCAGCTTGGCGAGGATATTATCCGCGAGGAGCGGCTGGTCTCCGACAATGCCCAGATACTCGCGCGGCTCGATGAGGAAGAAGCCGAGCTCCTCGAAATCCTGTCCGATTCCGGCCGCCATGCCGACGAAATGCGCGAAGCCTTCGAAGCTGCGTCCGTCAAGCTGGCGGAAAGCGAAGCCATCTTCACCGCCATCACCGCTGAGCGCGCGCAAACCGCCGCCGCCCGGCAGCAATTGGAGCGGGCGATCCGCGATCTTTCCGACCGCAAGCTGAGGCTCGAACGGCAATCGCAGGAAGCAACGGCCGAGATCGAGGCCATCGACGAAAAACTCTCCGGCCTTCCGGACCCCGCGGAACGGCGCGAAGCGGTTGAGGCAGCCGAGATTGCCGTCGAAGATGCGCTGATCGTCGTGGAAGAGGCCGAGGCTGCCGTTGCCGAGGCGCGTTCCGCCGAAGCCATGGCGCGCGGGCCGCTGGAAACGGCGCGAAACCGCCTGAACGCGTTGGATACGGAAGCGCGTACCATCACCAAAATCCTCGCTTCAAGCGCCGCCGCGAATGGCAGCTTCACGCCGGTGGCGGAAGAAATGACGGTTGAGCGCGGTTATGAGGCGGCACTGGGCGCGGCGCTTGGCGACGATCTCGAAAGTCCGCTCGATGCCGAAGCACCTGCCTATTGGGCCGGTAATGGCGACGGTTCTGATGATCCTGCCTTACCGCAGGGTGCCAAACCGCTTCTGGATTATGCTCAGGCGCCGGATGCGCTTAGGCGTGCCCTTGCACAGATCGGCGTCGTTGCAGACGTCACGGAGGCCCGGCGGCTGTTGCCGTCGCTGAAGGCCGGCCAGCGGCTGGTGACGCTCGAAGGCGCGCTGTTCCGCTGGGACGGCCATGTCGCCAGCGCTGATGCGCCGGGCGCTGCGGCACTTCGCCTGTCGCAGAAGAACCGCCTCGCCGAAATCGAAACCGAACTGGATGAAGCCCGCTCCATTCTGGAAGAGGCCGAAGACCAGCTTGCCGCGAAAAGCGAGGAGATCAGAAGCAGCGAATTGCGGCTTTCGGACGTGCGCGACCGGAGCCGGCTTGCGACCCGTCAGCTTGCCGAGGCACGCGAGGCGCTGACATCGGCCGAACGCGCCTCGGGCGATCTTTTGCGCCGCCGGGATATCGTCTCCGAAGCACTGAACCAGATCGGAGCGCAGATCGACGAGATCGCCGTTCAGGAAGAAAATGCCCGTATCGAGATGGAAGATGCGCCTGATCTTTCCGTGCTTGATCTGAAGCTGCGTGAAAGCCAGCTGGAAGTCGCGACCGATCGCGGCCTGTTGGCGGAAGCACGCGCCCGCCATGAAGGCGTGAGCCGCGAGGCGGAAAGCCGCCAGCGCAGAATTCAGGCAATCGGGCAGGAGCGTTCCACCTGGCAATCGCGGGCGGCAAGTGCCGCCGACCATATCGCCACGCTGCGCGAACGTGAGGAAGAGGCGCGCGAGGAAATCGCCGAGCTGGACATTGCGCCCGAGGAATTTGACGAAAAACGCCGCAACCTCCTCAACGAATTGCAGAAGACCGAAGACGCCCGCCGCGCGGCCGCCGACCGGCTGGCCGAGGCGGAAAACCTGCAACGCGCCGCCGACCGGCTGGCGGCAACGGCGCTTTCCGAACTCGCCGAAGCCCGCGAAAAGCGCGGCCGTGCCGAAGAGCGGCTGGTTTCCGCCCGCGAGAAACGGCAGGAGGCGGAACATCGCATCCGTGAGACGCTGAGTACCGAGCCGCATATGGCGTTTCGCCTGACCGGCCTTGGCCCGGACCAGCCAAAGCCCGATATCCGTGATGTCGAGCGCGATCTGGACCGGCTGAAGATCGAGCGCGAAAGGCTTGGCGCCGTCAATCTGCGCGCCGAGGAGGAGCAGGCCGAGCTTTCCGCCAAGCTTGAGGCGCTTATCAAGGAGCGGGACGATATCATCGACGCCGTGCGCAAGCTGCGTGCCGGTATCCAGAACCTCAACCGCGAGGGCCGCGAACGGCTGATTGCCGCCTTCGATGTGGTCAATTCGCAGTTCCAGCGGCTGTTCACCCATCTCTTCGGCGGGGGCACGGCGGAATTGCAACTGATCGAATCCGACGACCCGCTGGAAGCCGGTCTCGAAATCCTCGCCCGCCCACCGGGCAAGAAGCCGCAGACCATGACATTGCTTTCCGGCGGCGAGCAGGCGCTGACGGCCATGGCGCTGATATTCGCCGTCTTCCTCACCAATCCCGCGCCGATCTGCGTGCTGGACGAGGTGGACGCGCCGCTCGACGACCACAATGTCGAGCGCTACTGCAACCTGATGGATGAAATGGTGGCCTCCACCGAAACCCGCTTCGTCATCATCACTCACAATCCCATCACCATGGCGCGCATGAACCGCCTCTTTGGAGTCACCATGGCGGAGCAGGGCGTGTCGCAACTGGTGTCTGTTGATTTGCAGACCGCCGAACAGTTGCGCGAAGCCGTCTGAGGCGACATTTCCGGGATTCAATTTCTGGTTTTGCTCAATGTCAATTTATCTTGCCATATCACCCATTCGGGTGAGCGACATTGCGCGGCAGTTTGCTATGTCTTTCGCAAGAGCCAAAGGGTTCTCCTGAGACCCCACCATCCGGTTTCCTGTACCGGATGGAATGCCTTGCGAGGCCGCTGCCGTGGCCTCGCAAGGCTTTCTTTTCCGGGTTCATAGGGTTGCGCGGCGGTTTGCATTGGCAATTGTGTCAGGGGAGTAAGCCTCTTTCCGTCATACCGGCCTTGAGCCGGTATCCAGCCAGCCCAAGTCCTTGGGCTGAAAGGACTCTTCCCGTCGCGCGAGAGCCGCGTCGACTGGATTCCGGCTCAAGGCCGGAATGACGGAGAGAGGCGACGCAGCCAATCACTGTAAACACTGGCATGCTGCAACTGCCAATCGCGCAGTGTGCGAGTTTCTCGGCCCATGATGCATGGAGGCCACCATCACTCACCCCGGCACAAGCCGCAACCTTGTGCCCCAGGGGTCGATCGCTTCCACGACATTATTCTCCATCTCCACCAGCACATAACCCGCGGCCCGTAGCCGTGTTTTCTGCGCCTCGAGATCGGTGGGGTTGCGAACGGTGATTGAGAACCAGTCGAGGCCGGTTTCCATGGCGTTGCGTTCCTTTGCGCCACGGCTGTTCCAGGTATTCACCGCCAGATGGTGGTGATAGCCACCGGAAGAGAGAAAAGACGCGTCGGAACGCGCATCCTGTGTCGGTTTGAGCCCGACGGCCTCTTCGTAGAAGGCGCGGGCAGCGGCGATGTCGCCAACTCGCAGGTGGATGTGGCCAATGCGCATTCCCGCGGGGGCGACGTCATAATCACTGTTTTTGGTATCGGTCAGCTTTACGAGATCATCGACATCGAGAGGCTCGGTGCCCATTTTAACCACGTTGCCGCTCCACACCCATGTGTCCGTGGGACGATCGCTGTAGACCTCGATGCCGTTACCTTCGGGATCGTTGAGATAGATCGCCTCGCTGACATTGTGATCGGCAAAACCCGTCAGAGGCACCTGCTTCAGCGCCGCATGCACCAGCCAGCGCGCCAGATCCTTGCGGGAGGGCATCAGATAGGCGACGTGGAACAGGCCGGCAGAGGTGGGGCTCTCGAAATCCGCTGCCGGCTTGTGATCGAGATCGAGCAGCGGCACGGTCCCGACACCCAGCGTCACGCCCCTTGCCGTGCGTTCCACTTCGTTCATACCCAGCACCGAACGGTAATAATCGATCATCGGATCGAGTTCGCGCACGCGCAGCGCCGCCTTGCCGATATGCATCGGCGTCGTCAGCGCAAAGGGCAGGGTGGGATCGGCGGCGGCGGAAGCTCCGCCCTCGGCTCTAAGCGCACCGGCAAGGGCGGTGGCGGCGCAGGAAATTCCGGCAAATTTAAGCGTGTGGCGGCGGGTAAATTGCATGAATAATCTCTTTGTCGGCGATTTGAATGGCTTAGGTAACACTCCGTTTCAGCGCACTACACGAATGCGTCAATGCTGCTGTTATGTCCTGTTTAAGGCAATTCTGGCGCGCAATTCGCCGCAATTATGCTGCACTGCGATGTAAACTACGCGTTGCGGCGTTCCCAACGTGCCGCCAATGCTGTAGATGATAGAAAAATGACAACGCTTCTGGGTGGAGAGCGTGGAATGAAAAAATGGGTTTATACCTTCGGCAACGGTGCTGCCGAAGGCCGGGCAGGTGACGTTGCGATATTGGGCGGCAAGGGCGCAAACCTTGCCGAAATGGCAAGTCTCGGCCTTCCCGTTCCCCCCGGCCTCACCATCATTACCGACGCCTGCGCGCTTTATCACAAGAACGGCCGCGATCTCCCGGATGACCTGAAGCTTCAGGTCATGGCCGGCCTGCATGGTATGGAAATCGTGACCGGCAAGACCTTCGGCGGCAGCCAGTCGCCACTGCTCATCTCCGTCCGTTCCGGCGCGCGCGCCTCCATGCCCGGCATGATGGATACGGTGTTGAACCTTGGTCTCAACGACCGCACCGTCGAGGCATTGGGCCACGATGCGGGCGACGCGCGTTTTGCCTGGGACAGCTATCGCCGCTTCATCCAGATGTATGCTGATGTCGTCATGGGTCTCGACCATGAAATGTTCGAGGAAATCCTCGAAGATGAAAAAGGCCGGCTTGGCCATGAATACGATACGGACATGTCGGCGGTCGAATGGCAGCACGTCGTTTCGCTCTACAAGAAGCTGATCGAAGATGAGCTCGGCGAAGCCTTCCCGCAGGATTGTCACGTCCAGCTTTGGGGCGCAATTGGCGCCGTGTTCGCCAGCTGGACCAACCACCGTGCCGTGACCTATCGGCACCTGCACAATATTCCCGGCGACTGGGGCACGGCCGTTAACGTTCAGGCCATGGTCTTCGGCAATCTCGGCTCGTCCTCGGCAACCGGCGTCGCCTTTACCCGCAACCCCTCGACAGGCGAGGCGGAGCTTTACGGCGAATTCCTCGTCAATGCGCAAGGCGAAGACGTGGTGGCGGGCATCCGCACGCCGCAATCCATCACCGAGGCCGCACGCTTGGCCTCCGGCTCCGACAAGCCATCCATGGAAAAGCTGATGCCGGAAGCCTTTTCCGAATTCTTGGCGATCTGCAAGCGGCTGGAAACCCACTACCGCGACATGCAGGATCTTGAATTCACCATCGAGCGCGGCAAGCTCTGGATGCTGCAGACCCGCTCCGGCAAGCGCACCACCCGTGCCGCCATGAAGATTGCGGTCGATATGGTGGAAGAAGGGCTGATTTCGCAGGACGAAGCCGTCTGCCGCATCGAGCCGTCGTCGCTCGACCAGCTGCTGCATCCCACCATCGATCCCGGCACATCCCGTCCCATCATCGGCTCCGGCCTGCCCGCCTCTCCGGGGGCGGCAACGGGTGAGATCGTCTTTACCGCGGAAGAGGCGGTCGCCGCCGAGGCCGAGGGGCGTCGCGTCATTCTGGTGCGCATCGAAACCAGCCCGGAAGATATTCACGGCATGCATGCCGCCGAAGGCATTCTGACGACGCGCGGCGGCATGACCAGCCACGCCGCCGTGGTGGCGCGGGGCATGGGCATTCCCTGTGTCACCGGCGCCGGCTCCATGCGCGTCGATATGCGCAACAGGGTGCTGATCGGCGTCGGCTGCATGCTGAAGCGGGGGGATGTCATTACCATTGACGGCTCCTCCGGCCGGGTGCTGAAAGGCGAAGTGCCGATGACGCAGCCGGAACTCTCGGGCGATTTCGGCAAGCTGATGGAATGGGCGGACAAGCTGCGCCGGATGACCGTGCGCACCAATGCGGACACGCCCGCCGACGCCCGCGCCGCGCGCGCCTTTGGCGCTGAGGGCATTGGCCTCTGCCGTACCGAACACATGTTCTTCGAGGGCGACCGCATCCATGTCATGCGCGAGATGATCCTGGCCGAAAGCGAAAAGGGCAGGCGGGCGGCGCTCGATGAGCTTCTGCCGATGCAGCGCTCGGATTTCACCGAACTTTTCCAGATCATGCACGGCCTGCCGGTGACGATCCGCCTGCTCGACCCGCCACTGCACGAATTCCTGCCGAAGACGGATGGTGAAATCGTCGAGGTTGCCGCCGCCATGGGCATGCCGCAGACGGTGTTCCGCCAGCGGCTTGATGCGTTGCACGAGTTCAACCCCATGCTCGGCCATCGCGGCTGCCGTCTCGCCATCTCCTACCCGGAAATCGCCGAAATGCAGGCCCGCGCCATTTTCGAAGCGGCCGTTGCGGCGGCGCGCATTACCGGCGCGCCCGTCGTGCCTGAGATCATGGTGCCGCTGGTCGGCCTGCGTTCGGAACTGGATTACGTGACTGCGGTCATCGATGGCGTCGCCGCTGCGGTGGCGAAAGAAACCGGCATGGAGATCGAATATCTCACGGGAACCATGATCGAGCTGCCGCGTGCGGCCCTGCGCGCCCATGTCATTGCCGAAGCGGCCGAATTCTTCTCCTTCGGCACCAACGATTTGACGCAGACGACCTTCGGCATTTCCCGCGACGATGCGGCGCGCTTCATCAATACCTATCAGCGTAAGGGCATCATCGAACGCGACCCGTTCATTTCGCTCGATTTCGATGGCGTGGGTGAATTGATCCGCATCGCCGCCGAACGCGGCCGCCAGACGCGGCCAGAACTGAAGCTCGGTATCTGCGGCGAACATGGCGGAGACCCGGCCTCGATCCATTTCTGCGAAAATGCCGATCTTGATTACGTCTCGTGCTCGCCTTTTCGCGTGCCCATCGCCCGCCTAGCCGCCGCGCAGGCGACGCTTGCCGCGCGGGCGGAAGAAGGGCAGGTCGCAAGCAATGTCGCCTTTATCCCCGTCAGGGGTTCTGTTGGACGATGATGCGCCGCTCCACCACCACGGGACGGTAGAACATGTCGCGGTTCATCTGCGCCTGCCAGGCACGGTTGTCCGCACGGCGGTCCATTTCCAGATCGAGAAGGCAACCGGCCATCGGGTCAGTGCCGGGGCGGAAACCGTAACCCCGGCATGTCGCCTCATCCCGAGCCCGGCGCTCTTCCGGTGTCAGCGTCTGGCATGCGGTGAGCGCCAGCATGGCGGCAAGCGCACCGAAGACGATGGAAAAGCGCATTTTGTTTCTCCCTGATATGACAGCCGTACGGCACTTATTGCCGAGATTGATACGCCTGTTTTAAGACGGGGAAAAGCCGCGGCAAGGTGGAAAGTTGCGTCGATAGGCCGCCGCAGGCACCTCCGCTGTGCTTAATATCTGGACAGGAAGGAGGGCGGGAAAAAGCCCTGCTGAATGAGCCAGTCACTCAACAGAAGCGTGAGGATGCCGGCGAGAAGAAGACCGCCCATGAATGCGATCAGGCCGAGGGTGGCGCGTGTCCAGCGGCGGGTCTGATAGAGATAAATGGCAAGGCCCACAGGCGCGAGCAGAATAGTCGCGAATTTTACGGCAGAGCTGCGTCGGGAACCCCGCTTTTCGGCATCCTCTATCTGCCACCACGCAAACAGGGTGATGATGCCGATCATCTGCACCAGATCGTTTGCGGTAAAGGAACTGGGCGATCCGGCGGGCCAGATGGCCGCGTCGATAAGCAGCCCGACTGAGACAAAGACGAGCAGGCCGACATAGATCCAGTTACGTTTCACCATGCATACGTTCCGCTGAAGCTGCGCTTTGTCCGTGTCGTTATGGCTATCGATGAAGCCATCTCCGTCAACCCCTAACTTTAATGGGGCAAAGGAAGCGGCCAACGCAGGGCGTCTCCTTTTTATCGGAAACGCCCCGCGACTATTGCTGTCAGGCCGTCGCCACTTCACGGTCATCGAGTGCGTCGATGTCCTTGGCGTTGTTATAAACGGCCTCGTTGAGAATGCCCTCACGCTTGGCGACAATGGTGGGCACCAGCGCCTGTCCGGCGACGTTGACCGCGGTGCGGCCCATGTCCAGGATCGGGTCGATTGCGAGCAGCAGGCCCACACCTTCGAGCGGCAGTCCGAGTGTGGAGAGCGTCAGCGTGAGCATAACCACCGCGCCGGTCAGTCCGGCCGTTGCGGCGGAACCGAGCACCGAAACGAAGACGATCAGCACATATTCCTGAATGCCGAGGGGCACCTGGAAGAACTGCGCGATGAAGATCGCCGAGATTGCCGGATAGATTGCGGCGCAGCCGTCCATCTTGGTCGTGGCGCCGAGCGGCACGGAGAAGGCGGCATATTCGCGCGGCACGCCGAGGCTCTTTTCCGTCACGGTTTCGGTGACGGGCAGTGTGCCGATGGAGGAACGCGAGACAAAGGCGAGCTGGATGGCCGGCCATGCGCCCGCAAAGAAGCGCGAGGGCTTCAGGCCATGCGCGAGAAGCAGCGCCGGGTAAACGACGAAAAGCACCAGTGCGAGACCGATATAGACGGCCGCTGCATACCAGCCGAGCTGCGACAGCGTGGTCCAGCCATATTGGTCAACTGCGCGGCCAAGCAGGCCGATGGTGCCGATGGGGGTAAGGCGGATGACCCACCACAGGATTTTACGCACGATGGCGAGCAGCGACTGGTTGAAGGCGAGGAACGGCTCCGCCGCCTTGCCGGCTTTCAGCGCCGCGACACCGAAGGCAATCGACACCACCAGCAACTGCAGGACGTTGAAATTCAGCGAGGTGCTGGCCGCGCCATTGCTGATTTTGGTAGATGCTTCAAGACCGAAGACGTTGGCCGGGACGAGACCCTTGAGGAAGTCCAGCCAAGAACCGGTGGAGGACGGTGCTGCCGCGGCCGTATTGGCGATCGCCGTGTTGACGCCCGGCTGGATGACAAGACCGAGCACGATGCCGATGACGACCGCGATCAAAGCGGTGATGGCGAACCAGAGCAGCGTCTGCCAGACGAGCTTCGCCGCATTAGAGAGGTTCTTGAGATTGGCGATGGAGGCGACGATGGCGGTAAAGATCAGCGGCGGCACGAGTGCGCGCAGCAGCTGGACGAATATGCTGCCGATGGTCTGCAGCGTCACCGAGAGCCAGTTGGGGCCACCGGCGGCGTCGGGGCCGATATTGCGGGCAACAAGGCCAAGCAGCAGGCCGATGACCATGGCTATCAGAACCTGAAAGCCAAAATTGCGATAAAAGGGTTTATGCCCCGAGGGGCGGGCAGAGGTCGTTGCCTGTGACATGACATGTCTCTTTATTGTGCAAGAAAGCGAGAATGTTGCATTTTTTACAAGCATTCTCGAGGGAGGTCGCCGAGAATACGCCGATTTCCTCAGCAATTAAGGGATGAACGTGCGTATTTGTTGCATTGTCGGGGAATTATTCCCTGACGCTACGGCAATGCGGAAAAATATTCCTGCTTCTTGTTGGCTTGGCCTCTCAGTCCGTCGCGCAGGGAAAGTCATGCCAATTGCGCCGACGTCATCCTCGGGCCTGTCCCGAGGTCTGCCGACATATTGATTTTTATTGGAGGTAGTTAGATCCTCTGCACAGAGCCGAGCATGACGTTGAGCGAGTCTTCACCCTTAATCACCGACCTCAAGGAAACTGCGACCTGTCCGGAAATTTAACCCGGACAGAAGTGGATCATACCCGGAATGGCGGAAGAGAGGTCTTCGGGGGGCACGCTTTACCCGCAGATCGCCCCCTCCTTTGTTTTCCTCGCCGCAATTCCGGTCTATGACATCATATGCAGGTGATTCCCTGCCAGAACCCGGGTGCAACGCCTCTTAGCCAATGCGATCTAACGGATATCCGCTTCCATGACTGTGCGTTTCGTCCGGCCTTTTTCGGTTGCAGCCTATCTTTCCCGCTATCTGGGCCTGGCGGCACTGGCGCTTTTTCTCATCGCCGCCGGCATCCACCGCTTCGGGCCGCTGACGACGCCTGATCTTGTCGGGCTGCTCCTCATTGCCGCAGGCATCGCTTTTCTTGCCGTGCTTCTGGCGCTGATCGGCCTTGAGCGGCTGTGGACCAGAGGCGCACGCGGCGGCCTTTCGGCGCTGGCGGCGCTGCTTCTCTCGGCCTTGCCACTCGGCGTTGTCGGCTACGGCGCCTTTCTTTATTGGCAGCAGCCGAAGATTTACGACATCTCCACTGACCTGAGCGATGTGCCGGAGTGGCTGGCGACACCGGCCGCCAACCAGCAATGGCTGGTGCGGCCCGCGACCATTACCAAGGCTGATCGCGATGCGCAGATGGAGGCCTATGCCAGCCTTGCCGGGCGCCGTTATGAAGGCGCGATAGACCGCATCTACGCCGCCGCCAAAAAAATGGCCGCCTCCCAGAACATCCGCATTACCCATACGAAGGGTGTGATCGGGGCGGAGGATGCCCCTGCCGTCGGGGTGCCAGCACAGGACAGGCAGCAGCCCGCCGACGATGCGCCGGTGGAAGACCTGCCCTCCATCGTGCCCGTGCCCATGGCCCGCCCGACCGACGCGCCTTTGCCCACCTTCTTCAACGGCAGCGGCGTGGTGCTGATGCAGGGTGAAACCCGCACCCGCATCTGGGGCCTGCGCTTCGATATCCTCATTCGCCTGAAGGAAGAGGCGGAAACTACCATCGTCGATGTCCGCGTCGCCTCCCGCTACGGCCCGCACGATCTTGGCATGGGTGCGGCGATTGCCGAGGCCTATCTCGATGCGCTGGATGCGGAGATGCAGGGGCTGAACGATAATTGAGGCCGGAAGGCAAAGCTACACGTTGGCCGAATGGATCGCGACGTCGCCGCTCGTTTCTTCTCCCCGCCGGGGAGGAGGTGGCCCGAAGGGCCGGATGAGGGGGCAACGGCGGAGATTTTCGGAGAGCTTGCCCCCTCATCCCGCTGCCGCGGACTTCTCCCCGGCGGGGAGAAGAAACAGGTGGCACCCGCTCGCTCCCCACAGAAGGGGCGGCAATCACGAAAGCACCTTGAGAGCTGGCTAGTTAAAACCCCGTCACGCCGGGAAATATTCACCCGTGAGCGAAGGCGCGCCATCCGTCCGAACTTCGCCCTTCTCGATCAGATCCTCGATATGCGCCAGCACGGAAAGTGCCGCCGCCCCATGCAGACGCTTGTCGGTGCTGGCATAGATCACCTTCACCATATCGGCGATCAGCCTGTCGCCGTCCCTGATCCGCTTCAACACCGCCTTTTCCCGCATGCGGCGGTGGGCGCGCAAGCCCCGCATGAAGGCTGCGGGATCGGTGACCGGGCCGCCGTGGCCGGGCAGGAACAACCGGTCGTCGCGGGTGAGCAACCGCTCCAGTGAAGCCATGTAGTCGCTCATCGCCCCATCAGGCGGCGCGACGATCGTGGTGGCCCAGGCCATGACGTGATCGGCCGAAAAGACGATGCCGCTGCCCTCAAGCGCAAAGGCGGCGTGGTTGGCGGTGTGGCCCGGCGTATGCAGCGCCGTCAATGTCCAGCCGTCGCCGGAAAGGCTCTGCCCGTCGCCCAGCGCAATGTCGGGCGCGAAAGCCGTATCGGAACTTTCGGCAAAGGGATTGGTCTCGCCCACATGCAGCGGCCGGGCGGCGCGGTGAGGGCCTTCAGCCACCGTCAGCGCCCCGGTCGCCTGCGCCAGCCTGCGGGCAAGCGGCGAATGATCGCGATGGGTGTGGCTGACGAAGATGTGCGTGACTTCGCGCCCTTCGAGCGCGGCCATCAGCGCCCGAAAATGCGCCTCGTCCTCCGGGCCGGGATCGATGACGGCGACGGAACGGTCGCCGACAATATAGGAATTGGTGCCATGGAAGGTGAAGGCGGAAGGATTGTTGACGGTGATGCGCTGGATGAGCGGGGCGACGGGAACCGCCTCGCCATAGGCCGGCTGGAAATCGAGATCGAATGCCGGGTCCGCCATCGAGACCTCCTGAAAAAATGCTATGCATGCTTGCGCCGCGGCCTCATCCGCGTCACGGCCAAGCCCTAACATGCGAACTTCGACACGGCACCCAAAAAGCTTGAATTTTGTGAAAAAATTGGTCGCCGGGTCATTGCCGCGCCGGGCAGGCTTTGCTAATCAGGCGCGGTTCAGGCAGCGGCGTTTCGCTTTCGCTGCCCTGTTGGGGCGTCGCCAAGCGGTAAGGCACCGGTTTTTGGTACCGGCATTCCCAGGTTCGAATCCTGGCGCCCCAGCCATCTATCCCCAAGTCAGAACAACGTTCGCAGGTTCCGGCGACCGTCGATCACGCGAACGATTTCCACGGAATATATTTCGCCGCCATCGGTATCCGGCACGGTTTCGTAGAGAATGATGTAAGGCGCTTCAACCAGCATGCGGGCGGATGGGAAAATTTCCGGGCGGCGCTCGCCGAGGTGAGGATGGTCGACCAAGCGCTCCGCTTTGGCGCGGAACGGCAAGGCGCTGTGATTTGCCGATATCGATATAGATTTTTCTTCACATCGCTGCGCGCGCGGGGCGACCAGACAAGTTTAATGGTCACGATTTTTCAACGAGGCCAGTTCTGCACGCGCTTCATTGAGCGCCTCGTCGAAATCCACTTCGGTTGAATTGCCACTGGCTTTGCCTTCGGTCCATAATGCGCGCAGCTTGGCAATGTCGTCGCGTCGCTGAACCCATTTTGCCGACCAGTCTCGTATCGCTTCACGGATGACTTCGCTGCTGCTGGCATAAGCACCGCTTTCCACGGCGTCACGCAAGATTTCGGCGTGCTGGGGAGTCATCGAGACGCTGATCTTTTCAACATTGGCCATCTAAGCTCTCCATCGAATTGGTAGCAACTATTACCACCAAGAGGATTGGCCGACGAGATATTTCAGTATCAAGAATTAGATCAACAAAAAACGCCGCGCATCCAGAGACACGCGGCGTCCAATCCTAAATCGCACCTAAACTTTAAAGCGCGATATCAGGCACCTTCTTCACGGGTGCACCCGCAGGCGCCGCACCGGCGCCCTTCAGGGCCTCAAGATCGATCTGCGGCGGGGTCGGCAGCTGCAGGTGCTCGGCGGTGTAGGCCCATTCCTCACGTACCTTTTCCGGGTCGTCATTGAGCTTGGTGCCGTAGCTCGGCACGATCTGGCGCAGCTTTGCCTGCCATTCCGGCGTTGCCACCTTGTCCTTGAAGACCTTTTCCAGAACGCTGAGCATGATCGGCGCAGCGGTGGAAGCGCCCGGCGAAGCGCCGAGCAGGCCGGCGATGCTGCCGTCCCCAGCGGAGACGACTTCGGTTCCGAGCCGCAGCACGCCGCCTTTTTCCTCGTCGCGCTTGATGATCTGCACGCGCTGGCCTGCCTGCCAGAGACGCCATTCGCCCTGCTTGGCATTCGGGAAATATTCCTTCAGCGCAGCAAAGCGGTCGTCATCCGACATCATCAGCTGGCCGGCGAGATATTCGACCAGCGGATATTCATCGATGCCGACGCGCACCATCGGCCAGGCATTGCTGGTTGTTACGGAGGAGACGAGATCGAAATAGGAGCCTTCCTTCAGGAACTTGGTCGAGAAGGTGGCGAAAGGTCCGAAGAGGATGACGCGTTTGCCGCCCAGCACCCGGGTATCGAGGTGCGGCACCGACATGGGCGGCGAGCCCACCGAGGCCTTGCCATAGGCCTTGGCCAGATGCTGCATCGTCACATCGGGGTTCTCGTTGATGAGGAACGAGCCGCCGACAGGGAAACCGGCATAATCATCCGCTTCCGGAATGCCGGACATCTGCAGCAGATGCAGCGCGCCGCCGCCGGCGCCGATGAACACGAATTTCGCATCCACCACCTGTTCGGCATCGGTCTTGGTGTTGGTATAGGTCACGCGCCAGCTGCCATCGGCGTTGCGCTGGATGTCGGAAACCTCGCTATTGACCTGCAGGTCGAAATTCTGGTCGCTCTGCAGATGCGAGACGAATTGGCGGGTGATTTCGCCAAATTCCATGTCGGTGCCGAGCGGCGACCAGGTTGCGCCGATCTTCTGGGAAGGATCGCGGCCTTCCATCATCAGCGGCACCCACTTCTTGATCTGCTCGGGATCGGTGGAGAACTCCATGCCCGCGAAAAGCGGGCTCGCCTTCAGCGCCTGATAGCGCTTTTCCAGATAGGCGACGTTCTCGTCACCCCAGACGAAGCTCATATGCGGCGTGTGGTTGATGAAGGAGCGCGGGTTCTTCAAAACGCCGTTGCGCACCTGCCATGCCCAGAACTGCCGGGAAATCTGGAAGGATTCGTTGATGTTGATCGCCTGGCTGATCTTGATGTTGCCCTTGTCGTCTTCAGGCGTGTAGTTCAGCTCGGCAAGCGCGGAATGGCCGGTGCCGGCATTGTTCCAGCCGTTGGAGCTTTCAAGCGCCACGCCGTCCAGCCGCTCCAGCATCTGCATCGACCAGGTGGGCTCCAGCTCGCGCAGCCACACACCGAGCGTCGCGCTCATGATGCCGCCACCGATGAGAAGCACGTCGACCTTCTTGGCAGTCGTATTGGCGAGAAGCGCGGAAGAGGGCAGCGCTGCTGCGGCAAGTCCGGCGAGAGCACCACCAAGAACCTGTCTGCGGTTCATCGGCAATGCGTGGGAGAGGGAAGTTTCCTCGGAGAGATCAGTGAGCTGGGATTTGTCTTGATCGATGGGAGTCACGGCCATACCTGATTCTTGTTTTGTGTTAAAAACACTCCTCCCGATCGCCCCGTTATAGCAAAGCGCAAACCGGCACAACCCGGACTCATCCACTCCAGTTCAAGCGGTTTTGTGCGGATTTTGCCGTGGCGGACGGCCGATTTCACGGTTTTGCCGATTATCGTTTTGATGATTGTTAAGATAAGTCGCGGCTTTCAAACGGTTGAAAGCGTTCCCTGGCGGGATTTTGCCAAAAACGCAGCGCCAGCACCCTTTCCACTGAGTTACGATCCGCAAGGTGCCGCTTCAGGCACAATTTTTTTCAGAATAATGACGGAAATCCCGAAAAAGTGAAAAGGCCCACCGGTTCGGGCAGGCCTTCGCGCATTTTGGCTTGTGGCTGACGATCAGTTGGCGGCGAGGAATTCCGCGCAGTAGCTCGGACCGTTGACGCCCGGGCGATCGGAGATCGTGCGGACGGCGGTGATCTTGTAATCGCTGGAGACGACCAGCTGCACCGTGCAGGAAAGGGAGGCGGTGCGGGCGGGCGAAATCTGCCGGCCTTTTTTGCCATCCTTGGCTTCTTCGAACTTCGCCGGAATCGTCGCCTTCTTGTAGCCGCCGCGCCAGTTGTAGACGGTGGAACTGCCGCTTTCGGTGTCGCTCAGCGGCGGGCCGAATTTGGCGAAGAAAATACCTGCGGACTGGCCGACCCAACGGGTCTCAACCGGGCTCTTCTGGGTGAAGGAGGGCGTGGAGCCATCGGTGGAAGTGGTGCAGGCCGAGAGCGCAATGGCAAACGCTGCAAGCGTTACGCTGCGAAATAGCATGGTGAAATGTCCTTTGTGCCGTGTCCGGCATCCCGCCGGTCATTCCGTTCCCCTAGCAGATTTGGCGGCGGCGGGCAGGGGAGCTGTGCGGCCCGATGAAAATTTCCTGCCACAATTGCTTTTTTGTAACGTTTTGAAGCCTTCCGCCCGGTGCCGCCGGTGCCTGCCGGGGCTGTTTCAGCAGGTGGGGAAAACTTGTCATAAAAAATGCAATAAGCCGCTTGTCGAATGCCGGAGGCTGGTCTATAGAAGCGCCGCTGGTCACGGAGTGTAGCGCAGTCTGGTAGCGCACCACGTTCGGGACGTGGGGGTCGGAGGTTCGAATCCTCTCACTCCGACCAGCTAGAAGCCCGATAAATCAGCGGCTTGCAAAAAATCCCGATACTTGCTGAAAACCTCCATATCAAATCGTCATACATCAACCGGACCGGTCGCATCAGAGCCGGTTTGAATGCATTCGTCGCCCATGCCTCGGAGCCCAGTTGGGTAGGTTGTCGCAACTTCCTGCGCTTCCACTTTTCCGTATGCGCGAATAAAAGAGGCCCGTCGCTCCGCCAAGCGCCAGGCCCCAATGTCGCGGCCTGTTTCAGGGGACGCGCGACACGGACCGTCTTAGAAGTGTCAATTCAGGTCCACAATCCAAGAAGTTACCCGTGACAGTCGCGAGCCCCGAGTTTCAGGGCCATCGCCGTCATCAACTTATCGCGATCAAAAAAGAGGCCCGCTGCATTTTCAAGCAACGAGCCTCTGTTCGGCCGCTTGGCGGAGCGACCGAGGGCAAATTCGCCTTTTGCCCATGAACGCCGAATGAACGAGCGCCCTTCTGCGCCGCCGAGAAACAACCCGTAAAAATCCGGAAAGCAGATGGATCGGAAAGCTTCCTCAGCCGTTATCCAAACATACAACAATGGAGGATAACATGCTGAAGGGTATTGCACTGTGGGCTATGGGCGTTCCGATCTTCGTGATCATTCTGCTTTATATGTTCGTGTTTTAAGTCGCATCTGACGACTGGACTCAAACAAAAAGGCGACCACACCGTGGTCGCCTTTTGTCGTTCATGCCGGCATTCTCAGTCGAGATCGCTGATGAGCCGTGAGGCTGTTGCCGCATCCGTGCGCCGAATGTCGATCTCGTCGCGGTGCTTTGCAAGAAGCTCGCTCGCCAGCAGCTTTTCCGCGAGATCGGCAGGCAGCGAGAGAATGACCCGGTCGCCTTTTTCTTCCGTCGCGCCAGTACTGCGCTTTCCTGAAATCATGCCGCCCGCCACCGTATTGTTGGTGTCGGGGTCGATCAGGATGAAGGAACCCGTCGAGCGGTTCTGCTCATAGGGATCGAAGATCGCCGTCTCATCGAAGGAAAGCCTGACCTTGCCGATGGCGTTCATCGGAAGCGACGTTTCATGCGCCTGCCATTCGCCTTCCTTGAGGTTCAGCTGGCTGACGGGCTGAACACTGACACGCTGTCGGCGGCTGCCGCTTTTCAGCCAGTAGCGCTTGCCGGCCTCGATGCCTCCGGGCTGCAAAGCCACGATCTGCGCGTCGAAGGCAAGGCCAGTCTGAGGCTGCGCCTCGATGGAGACAATCATGTCGCCGCGCGAGACGTCCACCTGACGATCGAGCACCAGCGTGACGGCATCACCCGCCACGGCGGCATTGCGCACCAGATCGAACGTGACGATCTGCTTGACGTTGGCGACCATGCCGGAAGGCAGGATAACCACGCTGTCGCCCGGCTTAACCGAACCGCCCGCAACCGTGCCCTGATAACCGCGGAAGCTTTCGCCGGGACGCGAGACGCGTTGTACGGGAAAGCGGAAGCCGCCCGATTGCGCGGAGCGAACGGTCGCCAGTTCCAGCGTTTCCACCAGCGTCGGGCCTTCATACCAGGGCATGGAAGCCTTGCCTGACAGAACGACGTTTTCACCTTTCAACGCCGACATCGGAATGGCGGTTATCTGCTTGATGCCGAGATCGGATGCGAAATCGCGGAACTCGTGGGCGATCAGTTCGAAACCGGCCTTGTCATAATTGGTCAGGTCGATCTTGTTGACGGCCAGCACGAATTGCCGGATGCCCATCAGCGCCGCGATGGTGGCGTGGCGGCGGGTCTGTTCCAGAATGCCGGTGCGCGCATCGACGAGCAGCACGGCGAGATCGGCCGTGGAAGCGCCGGTCGCCATGTTGCGGGTATATTGCTCATGGCCGGGCGTGTCGGCCACGATGAAGGCGCGCCTGTCAGTGGCGAAATAACGATAGGCGACATCGATGGTGATGCCCTGCTCGCGCTCCGCCTGAAGACCGTCGAGCAGCAGCGCGAAATCAGGCAGGCCGAGATCGTTCTGCTTGCCGCTGTCGCGGTGCAGGGTCGCGGCCTGGTCTTCCTTGACGGCCTTGGTGTCCCAGAGGAGACGGCCGATCAGGGTCGATTTGCCGTCATCCACGCTGCCGCAGGTGATGAGACGAAGCGGGCGGGTGTCGCGCGCTGCTTTCGAATGTTCGGCAAAGGGCAAAATGGTGGCCGTGGAAATGTTGGTGGTGGCAGAGGCGGTCATCAGAAATACCCCTCGCGCTTCTTTTTCTCCATGGAGCCGGACTGGTCGCGGTCAATCGCGCGGCCCTGACGTTCGGAAACGGTGGCGATTTCGAGCTCGGCAATCACATCCTGAAGCGTCGCCGCCTCGGAACGGATCGCACCGGTGAGCGGGAAGCAGCCGAGCGTGCGGAAGCGGATCGAGCCACGCTTGATCTCTTCACCGGGCAGAAGCTCCAGGCGCTCGTCTTCAGCAAGGATCATCATGCCGTCGCGCTCGATATAGGGGCGCTCGGCGGCGTAATAGAGCGGCACCAGCGGGATGTTTTCCGCCTCGATGTAACGCCAGATATCCACTTCGGTCCAGTTGGAGAGCGGGAAGGCGCGCACGCTTTCGCCCTTGCGGACCATGCCGTTATAGATGTTCCACAGTTCCGGCCGCTGGTTGCGCGGGTCCCACTTATGGTCGGGCGTGCGGAAGGAGTAGATGCGTTCCTTGGCGCGGCTTGCCTCTTCGTCACGGCGCGCACCGCCGAAGGCGGCGTCGAACTGGCCGGCATCCAGCGCCTGGCGCAGCGCTTCCGTCTTCATGATGTCGGTGTAAAGCGCCGAGCCGTGGGTGAAGGGCGTGATGTTTTCCGCCGCGCCGCGCGGATTGGTATGGGAGATCAGCTCCAGATCGTATTCCTTGACGATATTGTCGCGGAATTCGATCATCTCCTTGAACTTCCAGCCGGTATTGACGTGCAGCAGCGGGAAGGGAATGCGGCCGGGGAAGAACGCCTTGCGCGCGAGATGCAGCAGCACGGACGAGTCCTTGCCGATGGAATAGAGCATCACGGGCTTGTCGAATTCGGCTGCGACTTCGCGAAAGATATGAATAGCTTCGTTTTCAAGCGCCTTCAGATGGGGATCGAGCGGCGGCTTGGATGCGACAGTATTCTTGCTGTCCGTCTCGTGGACTGCGTTGGACATTGTGAACTCCGGGAATGTACTGAATGATTATCGTTGCGGGATGGCGGAGGTAACGGAGGTCTGCTCCGCACCGGCGACGTGAAGACCGCATTCGCGCTTCTCGTCGTTTTCCCACCACCATCGTCCGGCGCGCTCAGGCTCACCGGGCTTGATGGCGCGCGTACACGGCTCGCAGCCGATGGACGGGTAACCGCGCTGATGCAACGGATTGATGGGGATGTTCTCCTGGGCGACATGCGCCTTGATGAGGTCGATATCCCAATCAGCCAAAGGGTTGATCTTGATGAGATTGCGATCCGCATCGAATTCGGCAAACGGCGTCGTGGCGCGATTGCCCGACTGGCCGCGACGGAGGCCGGTGATCCAGAAGGCTGCACCATCAAGCGCCTTGCCGAGCGGGATCAGCTTTCTGACATGACAGCAGGCATGACGCGCCTCAACGCTTTCATAAAAGCCGTTGAGACCGTATTTTGCGGCGTAGGCGTCTATATCGTCCTGTTCGGGACGGAAACGACGGATTTCGATGCCGAAACGCTCCTCGGTTTCATCGATGAGATCGACGGTTTCCTTGAAAAGACGGCCAGTTTCAAGCGTGACAACGTCGATCGGCAGGCGGTGGGTGCCGATCGCGGCGGTGATGACCTGATCCTCGATGCCGAGGCTGGTGGTGAAGACCGCGCGCCCGCCGAGGCCGGCGATAAACGAAAGCCGACCCGCCAGATCGAGCCCGGCAAGCGTGGCATCGAGGGAAGCGGCATCGGCAGAGGCATTTGCTGAATTGATGGTCATTGTCACGTCCGGGATTTCCATGGCCGATTATTGTTGAAATCGGCGCTTTGGACGAGAAATGACAGTCTTTGTGCGCTGCACTTCAGAGCAAAAATGCCTCTTGCGCGCGTGCTATGAGCAAAAGATGCCCGTTCACCTTGTTCGCAGCCTGGATTTGAATTGTGACAACTTCTGCGCTAAGCCCTGATTGCCGGGTATCCGGGCTTGTGATCTACTGGTTTTACGATGATTTCGCAGAAGGCAAAATATGCGCTGAGGGCGCTTCTCTCGCTGGCCAAGGCCGACGGCGGCTGTCCTGTGCAGATTTCCGACATTGCCCGCGAACAGGCCATTCCGAAAAAGTTCCTGGAGCAGATCCTTCTCGAAATGAAGAAGGAACGCCTTGTCGAAAGCCGGCGCGGCAAGCAGGGTGGTTATCTTCTGGCTCGCCCGGCGGATGATATTACTTTCGGCGAGGTGCTGCGGCTCATTGATGGCCCCCTTGCTCCTCTCCCTTGCCTCTCCCAGACCGCCTATCGCCGCTGCGAGGATTGCGACGGCGAGAAGCAGTGCGAGATCCGCCACGTCTTCGCCCGTGTGGCCGATGCGACGCGCAACATCCTGTTCAACACCACCGTTGCGGATGCGGTGGCGGGTGTCGAAGTGCCCGAGCTTTTGACGGCCTGACGAAAAATTCGTCTAAAACACCTCAATATTTTTCGCCATCGCGGCAAAAAACCGGCAAAAATGTGAAACGCTTTTGCATTCAGCAAAGTTTTACACGACGCTTGTTGCGCCTTTCGCTTATGCTGCGCTGTATTTGTTGCCCGGAGAAACGCTCAAGGGAAACACTTTTTCGATCGTATTCGGCCTCATTGACCAACTCTACTCAACCGGTAGAGTTAAGCCATCGCAATCAGGAGGGAATACCGATGTCCAAGCTTCTGTCCGGTTTGAGCGTTGTCGCGCTCAGCCTCTCACTGGCACTTGGCGCAGCTGGCTCGGCCGCGGCGCAGACCAAGCTGCTGAACGTGTCCTATGATCCGACCCGTGAACTCTATAAGGATTTCAACGAAGCCTTCGCCAAGAAATGGAAGGCCGACACCGGCGAGGACGTCACCATCCAGCAGTCGCATGGCGGCTCCGGCAAGCAGGCCCGTTCGGTCATCGACGGTCTGGAAGCCGACGTCGTGACGTTGGCGCTGCAGAGCGACATCGACGCCATCGTGCAGAATTCCGGCAAGATCAACAAGGACTGGCGCGGCCGCCTGCCGCATAATTCCTCCCCTTACACCTCCACCATCGTTTTCCTCGTTCGCAAGGGTAACCCGAAGGGCATCCATAACTGGGGCGATCTGGTGAAGGGCGACGTACAGATCGTGACGCCGAATCCGAAGACCTCGGGCGGTGCGCGCTGGAACTATCTCGCGGCCTGGGCTTGGGCCAATGAAGAGTTCAAGGGCGACAAGGACAAGATCAAGGCCTATGTCGGCGAGCTCTACAAGCGCGCTCCGGTTCTCGACACCGGCGCCCGTGGTTCCACGGTAACCTTCGCACAGCGCCAGATCGGCGACGTGCTGCTCGCCTGGGAAAACGAAGCCTATCTGGCCGGCCAGGAATTCGGCGCTGACGCTTTCGATATCGTCGTTCCGCCGATCTCGATCCTTGCCGAGCCGCCGGTCGCCGTGGTTGACGCCAATGTCGACGCCAAGGGCACCCGCAAGGCAGCCGAAGCCTATCTGCAATATCTCTATTCCGACGAGGGCCAGAATATTGCGGCCAAGCACTTCTATCGTCCGTCCAACCCGGCCGTTGTCTCCAAGGACCTGCTGAAGCAGCTGCCTGACATCAAGCTCGTCACCATTGACGACCCGATCTTCGGCGGTTGGGCAAAGGCGCAGCCGGAACATTTTGGTGACGGCGGCATCTTCGACCAGATTTACAAGCCCGCGAAGTAAGCGGATGATGGGGTGAACGTAGTCACCCCGTCCCACGGGACAAGACAAATCAGAACCTGATCGACCGGACGCCGTGCCGGTCGATACTTTATAATAAGCGCCGGGGGAATACCGGCTCCCAGAGAGCACCTCCAGGACGGGCAGACCTCGGTTGACTGTCCCGGAAATGTTCAAAAACTAAGATTATCCGGAGCCTTGATGAGCAATAATATTTCCGGAAGCAGGTGGAGGTGGCGGCAGTCGAGCGTCATACCGGGCTTCGGCCTGACGTTTGGTTACACCGTCACCTATCTGTTTCTCATCATTCTTATTCCGCTTGGCGGCCTTATCTGGTCCACGGCGAAACTCGGTTTTGCAGATTTCATTGCGATTGCCACGGATAGCCGTACGCTGAATGCGTTGCGCGTCAGTTTTGGCACGGCGTTCCTCGCCGCATTGGTCAATGTGGTCTTCGGCGTCATCGTCGCCTGGGTTCTCACACGTTACCGCTTTCCCGGTCGCCGCTTCGTGGATGCCATCGTGGACCTTCCCTTTGCGCTTCCAACGGCGGTCGCGGGCATTGCGTTGACGGCGCTTTACGCCAATCGCGGCTGGGTCGGTTCGCTGTTTGAGCCCTATGGCATCAAGATTGCGTTCACGCCGACTGGCATCGTCATCGCGTTGATCTTTATCGGCCTGCCATTCGTGGTGCGCACCGTGCAGCCGGTGATGGAGGAGATCGACCGGCAGGTGGAGGAGGTGGCAGCAACGCTCGGTGCCAATCGTTTCCAGACCATCACCCGCATTCTGTTGCCGAGCCTCACACCCGCCATCCTAACGGGGTTTGCGCTGGCCTTCGCGCGTGGTGTCGGAGAATACGGCTCGGTCATCTTCATCGCCGGCAATATTCCCTACGTCTCGGAAATCGCGCCGCTCCTCATCGTCATCCGGCTGGAGGAGTTCAATTATGCGGCCGCCACCGGCATTGCCACCATCATGCTGATCATCTCCTTTGCCATGCTGTTCCTCATCAATCTCATTCAGGCCTGGAGCCGCAAGAGGTACGGTTATGTCTGAGACTGTTTCCCGCACCACATCCCGGCCGTTCCGCGACCCCGCCAGCGAAAGCCTGCCAGCGCGGCTGGCCCTGATCGCCATCGCCTTCGTCTTCCTCGCTGCATTTCTCGTCCTGCCCCTGGTTTCCGTCTTCTTCGAAGCATTCCGCAAGGGCACGGAAAGCTTCTGGGAGGCGATTTTCGAGCCGGATGCGCTTTCCGCCATTCGCCTGACGCTGCTCGTCGCCGCTATTTCGGTGCCGCTCAACCTCATTTTTGGAGTAGCGGCCGCCTGGGCCATTGCGAAATTCGAGTTCAAGGGCAAGGCATTCCTGATCACGCTGATCGACCTGCCATTCTCGATCTCTCCGGTCATATCAGGTCTGGTCTATGTCATCCTGTTTTCCTCGCACAGCGTGCTCGGCCCATGGCTGAAGAGTTACGGCATCGAGATCCTCTTTGCGGTGCCGGGCATCGTGCTCGCCACCATCTTCGTCACCTTTCCCTTTGTCGCGCGCGAGTTGATCCCGCTGATGCAGGATCAGGGCAATGGTGACGAGGAGGCGGCGATTTCGCTTGGCGCATCCGGCTGGCAGACCTTCTGGTACGTCACGCTGCCGAACATCAAATGGGGCCTGCTTTATGGCGTGCTGCTCTGCAACGCCCGCGCCATGGGCGAGTTCGGCGCCGTCTCGGTGGTTTCAGGCCATATTCGCGGCGAGACCAACACCATGCCGCTGCATGTCGAGATACTCTATAATGAGTACAATATCGGCGCATCCTTCGCCGTCGCGACGCTGCTTGCCGGTCTGGCTCTGGTGACCCTCGTTCTCAAAACCATTCTCGAAATACGCTTTGGCGCGGGCAACGCAGCCGGCAAGCATTGAAAGGCATCTTCATGGAAGTGAAAGTTTCCGGCATCACCAAGCAGTTTGATCGCTTTCCGGCGCTGAACGACGTGTCGCTCAACATTCGCTCGGGCGAGCTGATCGCGCTGCTTGGTCCTTCCGGTTCCGGCAAGACGACGCTGCTGCGTCTGATTGCCGGTCTTGAGCAGCCGACGACGGGCCAGATTTTCTTCGGCGACGAAGACGCCTCGCATCGCACCGTGCAGGAGCGCAATGTCGGTTTCGTTTTCCAGCATTACGCGCTGTTTCGCCACATGACGGTGGCAGACAACATTGCTTTCGGCTTGAAGGTGCGACCCTCCGCCAAGCGTCCGCCAAAAGCGGAAATCCGCAAGCGCGTGTCCGAGCTTCTCGACATGGTGCACCTTTCCGGGCTTGAAAAACGCTACCCCTCGCAGCTCTCGGGTGGCCAGCGCCAGCGGGTGGCGCTCGCCCGCGCCGTCGCCATCGAACCGAAGGTGCTGCTTCTCGATGAACCCTTCGGTGCGCTGGATGCCAAGGTGCGCAAGGAGTTGCGCCGTTGGCTGCGTGAATTCCACGACCGCACCGGCCACACCACCGTCTTCGTCACCCACGATCAGGAAGAGGCGCTGGAACTGGCGGACCGCGTCGTCGTCATGAGTCAGGGCAAGATCGAGCAGGTCGGCACCGCCGATGACGTCTACGACACGCCGAACTCGCCCTTCGTCTTCTCCTTCATCGGCGAATCCTCCAGCCTGCCGGTCACCATCCGTGATGGCCATGTGCTGTTCCAGGGCGAAAGCATCGGCGTAAACGAAAGCGGCACAGGCGAGGGCGAATTGTTCTTCCGGCCGGAAGACGTGGTGCTGACGGACGAAAAGGACGCGCTTTACGGCAAGGTCACCACCTGTCGCCGCCTGGCCGGCACCCGCATCGCCGAAATCGACATCGCCAATAACGGCCATGAACCCTACCACCTCGAGATCGAAGTGCCGCTCAACGCCGCCGTGGCGGTGGGTGCCGAACTGCGGTTCCGCCCGACGCGGTGGAAGGTGTTCGGGAAGAAATAAGGAAGAGGTGACCGCATTTGACGGTCGATGATGTTTCGCTTTCTAACGCGCGCCACGTTTACTCCGATTCCACGTTACACCACGGTTGAAATCATCGACGGTTCTGGGTGTCGTTACCCCCCTCTGTCCTGCCGGACATCTCCCCCTCAAGGGGGGAGATCGGCAGGAGGCTTTCTTGCCACTTCATTTCCAACCGCCGAGATGCGCGAGACCTCGCCACGGAACGATCTCCCCCCTTGAGGGGGAGATGTCCGGCAGGACAGAGGGGGGTAACGACACCCAGAACCGTCGATGGTTTCAACGGCGGTGAACTGCAATCTGATTAAGGAGATTTTCTCGTCGCGAGAGAACCGCACCTGCACTCGAAGCGCAGATTTCTCAATAGCCGAAGCAATAAGCAAAAACGGAAAAGGGCCGCCTGAGCGACCCTTCCATGAGTTTGGTCCTGTTTACAGACCCGGGACTGTTTCTCAACGTTCCGAAGGCAGAAGAGGTTTACAACGAGGGCTGCCCCGTCGAAAACACACCCTTTCCATTGCCTGCACCAGAGACCGAAATCTCACTAGACATTGGATCACCTCCTTCCGATACGTTGAACATAACTAGAAGGTAGTACGATTCGTGAGTAATGCAAGAGGGCTAACTGAGAACTTGCTTTGCGGAATCTAGTCGACCCGCATTACGATCTTGCCGATATGGCTGCTGCTTTCCATCAGCCGGTGCGCTTCCGCAACCTCATCCAGTGTGAAGACGCGGTTGATGACCGGTGCGACCTGGCCGCTTTCGATCAGCGGCCAGACCTGATCCACGAGATCGTCACGGATGGCGCGTTTCTCGTCCGCCGTGCGCGGGCGCATGGTGGAGCCGGTGACGGTCAGGCGCTTGACCATGATCGGCGTGAGGTTGACCTTGTCGGCCACGGCGCCCCCCAGGAAGGCGATGATGGACAGGCAGCCGTCCTTGGCCAGCGCCGCAAGGTTCTTTTCGAAATAGGCAGCACCGATCATGTCGAGAACGACATCGACGCCCTTGCCGCCGGTTTCGGATTTCACGACTTCGGCGAAATCCTCGTCGCGGTAATTGATCGCCCGTTTGGCGCCGAGCTTCACACAGGCCTCGCATTTTTCCGCAGAGCCCGCCGTGGCATAAACTTCCGCGCCAAAGGCTTTGGCAAGCTGGATCGCCGTCGTGCCGATGCCGCTGGTGCCGCCGTGGATGAGCACGGTTTCACCTTCGGTCAGGCCCGCCATCTGGAAGAGATTGGCCCAGACGGTGAAGAAGGTTTCCGGCAAGGCTGCGGCTTTGACGGCGTCGTAACCTTTGGGAAAGGGCAGGGCCTGCCCAGCGGGAACGGCGCAATATTGCGCATAACCGCCGCCATTGGCGAGCGCGCAGACCCTGTCGCCAAGCTTGAATTCATCGACGCCTTCGCCAAGCGCAACAACCTCTCCGGCGATCTCAAGGCCGAGGATCGGACTTGCATCCTTCGGTGGCGGATAGGTGCCCTGGCGCTGCGCGACATCCGGCCGGTTGACGCCTGCTGCCTCGACCTTCACCAGAACCTCGCCTTTCGCGGGCTTCGGCAAAGGCGCTTGCGAAAGACGCATCACTTCCGGACCGCCATGGGAGGGAAGGTCGATGAAACGCATTTTTTCGGGCAGGGTCTTGGGGTCGGGCATGGTCAAGTGCAACTCCTCACTATCGGCGTCGCCTGAAGATGTAGGTCAGATGCGCCGCTTAGGGAAGAAGGCCGTTTGTCACTGGTGTCAATTTGTCTCGCCGAAGACCCGGATGACGAGGCCGCTGTCATTTTCCTTCGCAGCCGCCTTAACGCCCGCGATCTCGCTGCCGATGCGCTCGGGATTTGCGATGATCAATCCTTTGGGCAAGCTCAGAACGCCAATGGAACAGCGCAGAAGCGCGAAGTCCCGCTCATTGCCGTGCCGGTCCTGGCCCTTCATGCAGCCCGCCTCGCGATCCTCGGCCGAATACAGTTCCGCGACATCGTCGTGGAAATCGCTGAGCAGCCGCTCGAGTATTTCCGTCAGGTCTTCCACCGCCCAGTCGCGCACGCCGATGAAGAAGTCATCACCGCCAATATGTCCGAGGAAGCAGTCGCCGGCAAAAAAGTAACGGCGCATCAGTGCCGAAAACAGGGTGATGGCGTGGTCGCCGGCGTTGAAGCCGTATTTGTCGTTGAAGGGTTTGAAGTTGTCGAAGTCGCAATAGCAGAAGAAGCGTGTCTCGTCGCCATCGCTGCAGCGGTCGGCGATGAAGCCGCCAATCGCGCGGTTGCCCGGCAGTGCCGTCAGCGGGTTCTGGTCCTGCGCCATCTTCAACTGTTTTTCATTGATGACCTTGATCAGCGAAGCGGCGGAAACGATACCGGCATAACGCATGTTTTCGGTGAGGATAATGCAGGCGCTGCCGCCCATGCTGGCAAACATGTTCATCAACTGGTCGGCATCGGCATCGAGACCGACGATCGGCGCGGCGTCGACGAAATGGGAGATGGTGCGCTCATAGATCTTGTTCTTGAGCAGGTCACGGCCAAAGGGTCGGTAGATATATTCCTTGAGATGATATTCGTTGATGACGCCGCGCGGTTCGCCGTTGGCATTGAGAACCGGAAAAAACGCCTGCTGCGGGTTTCTCCGGAAGAGCTCGAAGACGCTGTCGACGCTGTCATGTTCGAAGACGGTGGGAAGTCGTTCGATTTCACGGCGGATCAGGATTTCATCCAGAGTCTGGCTGTTGCGCCGCGCCACGCCGATGCGGTTGATGTGGGGAAAGCTCTCCGGCAACTCGCTGGTGAAGACCGTTGGCCTGGCGATCAGCCAGCCCTGCACCAGGTCGACGCCGAATTCGCGACACGTCAGGAACTCCGCTTCCGTTTCAATGCCCTCGGCAATGACCCGCACCCCAAGAACATGGGCAATATTGACGATGCTGCGGACAAGATGCTGCTTGCGCGGGAGATGATCGACGCCGGTGATGAAGTGACGGTCGATCTTCAGATAGTCCAGCGGAAAATCGCACAGAAGCTTCATCTCGCCGTGTCCCGCGCCAAAATCGTCGATCGCCAGCTTGAAGCCCTCTTTCCGCATGCGGGCAATCAGCGTCGTGAATTCGGGGACGCTTGTATTGTCGAAGCGTTCGGAAAGCTCGAAGCAGATGGAGGAGGGGGGAATACCCGCGCGCGCCAGATGGCCCACAAGCTTGTCGAGAATGGCGTCGCCCTGCGCGATCAGCCGCACATCGAGGTTGAGAAACAGGGTGGCGGAGGAAAAGTCAGGCAGGGTGGAGAATTTCGCCAGCGCGCGGCTCGCCAACATCTGCTCGAAAGCCTTGAGTTCGCCGCCCTGCGCCGCCTGGTCGAGAAGCGCCAGCGGATCGGAAAAACCGAGCCGGTCGTGGCCGCGCATCAGTGATTCATAACCGAAAATAGTGCCCGTCGTCGCCTCGACGATCGGCTGAAACGCGGTTTCCAGCACGAGCTTCGCCATGGGAAACATGTGCCCGGAGGCAAATCGCCTTACGGCATCGTTTTCCAGCGTAACGGCCTGCATTTCTGTTCTCCGCTATTACGGCTTTCCTTCCGTGGCTGACGTAAGGAGAGCCTTTCTCTTTTGCGGCGAACAATCGCAGATTACAGGTCAACAAAAGCTTTCACGTCTGTGAAGCTTTGATGAACGTTTTGTTGCAACCCCCTTGATATATGGGGTAGTAGCCGGGCCTCACGCCCGGCGGACATGTCCTGAGTGCGCGGCATAGAGATCGGCCACGTTCAACCGCTCTCGGTCGGCTTCCACGGGTTCCCTGGACTTCGCGCCCATACCGTGTGCGCCAGACGCCGCCCATAATCGCAGCGCTTCCCTGACGACCTCGCTACCGGATGCATAAGCCCCGCAATTGACGGCTTCGCGCATTCTCGCGGCCTGTTCCGGGGAAATCGATACTGTCACCATTGGCATGATATCACTCCCTTCTTTAAACACTGCGAACGGTCATTCGATGCCCGGATGGGTATCGGCTGCCGTCGTGGTCTAGGGCGGGCGTTTTTATTGTCTTTCGTCTGGCGCCGCTTCCAGCGAAATTTGTATCAGCTGGGATATTAGCACGGAACGTGTTCCATTCCCAATTCGCAGTATATCACGGTTTAGTTTTTCCCCCGTGACCGCGCCGGGAGCATGAAGATGATCCTCACGCGCCGGCCATTGCCGAAACCAGGGTCCGTCCGATGAGAAAGAATTGATTTACAGCAAAATAGCGACACGGAATGGCGCATTTTTTATTGATTGATCAGTCAATCAAGAATATTTTGCCGCTCTCAAGGAGATCGTCATGCCCAAGGTCGGAATGGAGCCTCTGCGCCGAAAAGCGCTTGTGGATGCGGCGCTGCGCACCATAGGCCATCATGGCTCGTTGAATGTGACAATGTCTGACATCGCCCGGGAAGCGGGGGTGTCGGCGGCGCTTGCGCATCATTATTTCGGCAGCAAGCAGCAGCTCCTGCTGGAGACCATTCGCAGCCTGCTGCGTGATCTCAGGCGTGATGCGGTGGCGGCGCTGACCCGTGCTTCCGGCCCGCGCGAAAGGCTGAGCGCCATCGTCCATGTCTCCTTCCAGAGCGACCAGTTCACGTCCGAAACGGTGGCGGCATGGCTTGCCTTTTACGTTGAGGCGCAGCGCTCGGAAGAAACCCGCCGGCTGCTGGTGATTTATTCCCGCCGCCTGCGCTCCAACCTCATGGCAAGCCTCAACCGGCTCTGCCCGCCCGATGATGCCGCACGCATTGCAGAAGGGGCGGCGGCGCTGATCGACGGGCTTTACATCAGGCACAGCTTGCGTTCCGCCCCGCTCGGCCTCGCTTCTGCACCGGCGCTGGTCGAAGACTATTTCGACATGCAGCTCAGATCCTTTCCCGATGGACAGCGCGCCAAGCCGTCCATCCGCACTCTCTAGGAGACTTCGACATGACCATCGCCACGCCACTCAGGGCGCAGCCGAAAGCCTCGCATTTCATCGACGGCGATTATGTCGAGGATAATACAGGCACGCCGTTCGACAGCATCTTCCCCGCAACCGGCGAGATCATCGCCCGGCTTCACGCCGCAACGCCGGCGATTGTCGAGCGTGCCATCGCCTCGGCCAAGCGCGCCCAGAAGGAATGGGCGGCAATGAGCCCCATGGCGCGGGGACGCATCCTCAAACGCGCCGCCGATATCATGCGCGAACGCAATGAGGCGCTTTCGACGCTGGAAACGCTGGATACCGGCAAGCCCATTCAGGAAACCATCGTCGCCGATCCGACCTCGGGTGCGGATGCCTTCGAATTTTTCGGCGGTATCGCCCCTTCCGCATTGAATGGCGATTACATCCCGCTCGGCGGCGATTTCGCCTATACGAAACGTGTGCCGCTCGGCGTCTGCGTCGGTATCGGCGCGTGGAACTATCCGCAGCAGATCGCCTGCTGGAAGGCCGCGCCTGCGCTCGTCGCCGGCAATGCCATGGTCTTCAAGCCTTCTGAAAACACCCCGCTCGGCGCGCTGAAGATTGCTGAAATCCTTATCGAAGCGGGTCTGCCCAAAGGCTTGTTCAATGTCATTCAGGGGGATCGTGATACGGGGCCGCTGCTCGTTAATCACCCGGATGTGGCGAAGGTCTCGCTTACCGGCTCTGTGCCGACCGGCCGCAAGGTGGCCGCTGCCGCCGCCGGGCATTTGAAGCATGTCACCATGGAACTCGGCGGCAAGTCGCCGCTGATCGTCTTCGACGACGCCGATATCGAAAGCGCCGTCGGCGGCGCAATGCTTGGCAATTTCTATTCCTCCGGTCAGGTCTGCTCCAACGGCACGCGCGTTTTCGTGCAGAAGAAGGCGAAGGCGCGCTTCCTCGACAACCTGAAAAGCCGCACGGAAGCGATGATCCTCGGCGATCCCCTCGATTACGCCACCCATCTCGGCCCGCTGGTCTCCAAGGCCCAGCAGGAGAAGGTTCTCGGTTATATCGAAAAGGGCAAGGCGGAAGGTGCGACGCTCATCACCGGCGGCGGCATCCCCAACAATGTCGCGGGTGAGGGCGCCTACGTTCAGCCCACCGTGTTCGCTGACGTGACCGACGACATGACGATCGCCCGCGAGGAAATCTTCGGGCCCGTCATGTGCGTGCTGGATTTCGAGGATGAAGACGAGGTTCTTGCCCGCGCCAATGCCACCGAATTCGGGCTGGCCGGCGGCGTCTTTACCGCCGATCTCGCCCGCGCCCACCGCGTGGTGGATCAGCTGGAGGCGGGCACGCTGTGGATCAATACGTACAATCTCTGCCCGGTGGAAATCCCCTTCGGCGGCTCGAAACAATCCGGCTTCGGCCGCGAGAATTCGGCGGCGGCGCTGGAGCATTATAGCGAGTTGAAGACGGTTTATGTGAGCACGGGGAAGGTGGACGCGCCTTATTGAGGTTCAGTGGGTAAGTTCACCCCCTCTGTCCTGCCGGGCATCTCCCCCTCAAGGGGGGGAGATCGGCAAGCGGCGCTACCACCGCTCCATTCGCAAACGTTGAGATGGGCTGAATCCAACCACGAGTCGATCTCCCCCCTTGAGGAGGAGATGCCCGGCAGGGCAGAGGGGGGTGAACCCACCCCAATACATTCATCGGAACCGAAGCCCCAAGTGGAGCAACCAATGCAAGCAGATTACGTCATCGTCGGCTCCGGCTCCGCAGGGTCCGCCATCGCCTACCGCCTGTCGGAAGATGGTCGCTATTCCGTCATCGTCATTGAGGCCGGCGGTTCCGATTTCGGCCCGTTCATCCAGATGCCTGCCGCATTGGCCTGGCCGATGAGCATGAAGCGCTACAATTGGGGTTACCTGTCCGAGCCAGAACCGAACCTCAATAATCGCCGCATCACCGCCCCGCGTGGCAAGGTCATCGGCGGCTCCTCCTCCATTAACGGCCTCGTTTACGTGCGCGGCCATGCCGAGGATTTCAATCGCTGGGAAGAGCTCGGCGCGCAGGGCTGGGCCTATGCGGATGTGCTGCCTTATTTCAAGCGCATGGAACACAGCCATGGCGGCGAGGAAGGCTGGCGTGGCACGGATGGGCCGCTGCATGTGCAGCGCGGGCCGGTCAACAACCCCCTGTTTCACGCCTTCATTCAGGCCGGCGCCCAAGCGGGGTTTGAACTGACGGATGACTATAACGGCTCCAAACAGGAAGGTTTCGGCCTGATGGAGCAGACCATTCACAATGGCCGTCGCTGGTCCGCCGCCAATGCCTATCTCAAACCGGCGCTGAAGCGAGGCAATGTCACGCTGGTCAACGGTTTTGCCCGCAAGATCGTCATCGAGAACGGCCGCGCCGTGGGAGTCGAGATCGAGCGCAGGGGTGTGGTGGAGACCATCCAGGCCGGTCGCGAGGTCATCGTTTCGGCCTCCTCCTTCAATTCGCCGAAGCTGCTGATGCTCTCGGGCATCGGCCCCGCCGCCCATCTGAAACACATGGGCATTGAGGTGAAGGCGGATCGCCCCGGCGTCGGCGCAAATCTCCAGGACCATATGGAGTTTTATTTCCAGCAGGTCTCCACCAAGCCGGTCTCGCTTTATTCGTGGCTTCCGTGGTTCTGGCAGGGTGTGGCCGGTGCGCAATGGCTGCTGTCGAAAGGCGGCCTCGGTGCTTCCAACCAGTTCGAGGCCTGCGCCTTCCTGCGCTCCGCCCCCGGGCTCAAGCAACCTGACATCCAGTATCATTTCTTGCCCGTCGCCATCTCCTATGACGGCAAGGCGGCGGCGAAAAGCCATGGTTTTCAGGCGCATGTCGGCTACAACCTGTCGAAATCGCGCGGCAACGTCACCTTGCGCTCCGCGGATCCCTCAGATGAGCCGGTCATTCGTTTCAACTATATGAGCCACCCCGAGGATTGGGAGAAATTCCGCCACTGCGTGCGCCTCACGCGCGAAATTTTTGGCCAGAAAGCATTCGACGAATTCCGTGGCCCGGAAATCCAGCCCGGTGAAAATATCGAGACCGATGAGCAGATCGATGCCTTCCTGCGCGACCATCTGGAAAGCGCTTACCACCCCTGCGGCACCTGCCGCATGGGCGACAGAAACGACCCGATGGCGGTTGTCGATCCCGAATGCCGCGTGATCGGTGTCGACGGCCTGCGCGTCGCAGACAGCTCGATCTTCCCGCACGTGACCTATGGTAACCTGAACGGCCCCTCCATCATGACGGGCGAAAAGGCCGCGGACCACATTCTCGGCAAAACCCCACTGCCGCGCTCTAATCAGGAACCGTGGGTAAACCCGCGAGCGGCAGTCAGCGACCGGTGAGGGTCAATGATAATCATCCTCGCGCTGGTGGCGGATCGCGAGGATTGTTACCTTTTCAGCATTCTCTATTTCAAAGAGAATGACGTAGCCTGATGAACCGAACGGAATAAGAAACTCACGCAGAAACGGGTTGTCCGCATCAATTTTCCTGCAACTCATTGGAAAATCCGCCAGTGCGGCTATTCCTTTTTCGATTGCCCTATAGGCTCGCTTAGCCGCATGTTTGTCACGGTGAAGGAGATGAGAATATAGGCGCGTTATGTTGTCGCGCGCTCTGTCGGCGAGAAAAACCTGATACGTCACTTGTCGTCGTCTTCAGCGAGCTTCGCGTCAAGCATAGTTTTTAGTTCAGCAAGAACGTCTTCCGCCCTGTGATAAACACCCGTTTTTTTGGCTTCTTCACGTGCCGCCAGCCCGCGGGCAATAAAATCTGCCTGTGACTTGCGGATTTCAACTTCCCTGCGGACCGAATCCTCGACAAATGACGATAGCGTCTCGCCGTCCTTCAGAACGCTTTCTGCCGCTTCGCGGAAATCCGCCGTTACACGCAGCGAAGGCAAAGTTGCGGTTTTCATCTTGTCTCTCCATGCGTTGCATTTGCGATGCACAGCATCTGCCATCTGTCGCAACGAGTCAAATGCAAAACTTGCAATCGCCGGCTGGCAGGCCGATAAAAGGGCCTCCCGCCCGACAATGACTGAAATCACTGATCTGGATCCCCATGCCCGTCGATTATAAGAAGCTGAAAATGCTCCGCCGTTCCCGTGTTGTCTGGGGTTCATGGCGGATTTGGAAGCCAAGGGCGGTTTTCTGGATTGGCGCTATTGCAGTTGGCCTTATCAGCGTCGGTTTCGCTTGGGCAGCGGATCGCGCCCAGCACCTCTTCTTCGCGGCCACGTCCTCAGGCGAATGGGCGTTTCTGCTGCCGCTCATCATCACGCCGCTCGGCTTTACGCTCTGCGCCTGGCTCGCGATCACGGTTTTCCCCAATGCCGGCGGTAGCGGCATTCCGCAGGCCATCGCCGCCCGGCACCTGCGGGATGATGCGGATCGTTCGCGGCTTCTGTCGCTGAAGCTTGCTTTTGGCAAGGTGGTGCTCACCGTCGCCGGTCTGCTCTCCGGCGCGTCGATTGGCCGTGAGGGGCCGACGGTTCAGGTGGGGGCCTCGATCATGCTGCAGGCCGCTCGCTGGGGCGGCATGGCGCAGGCCAAGGGTCTCATCCTAGCCGGTTCGGCCGCGGGCATTGCGGCGGCCTTCAACACACCGCTCGCAGGCATCGTCTTTGCCATCGAGGAGATGAGTAAGACTTATGAATCCCGCGCCAACGGCCTTGTGCTGACGGCCGTCATCCTGTCGGGCCTTGCATCGCTGGCTCTGGTCGGCAGCTATACCTATTTCGGCACCAGCTCCGTCATGGCGAAAACGACGATGGACTGGCTGCTGGTGCTTGTCTGCGGCGTCGGCGGTGGTGCATTTGGCGCGCTGTTCAGTGCCGGGGCGTTGCGGCTCTCCGCGCGTATCCGTCGTTTCGCCCAGAAGATGCCCCTGAAGCGAATGCTGGCGGTTGCCGCCGCCTGCGGCCTTGCTTCCGCCGTCCTCGGCATCGCAACAGGCGGCGCGACATTCGGAACCGGTTACGAACAGGCCCGTGCGGCGATAGAGGGGCAAGCCGCACCGTCCTTCTTCTTCATCGAAAAACTGGCGGCGACTTTCCTTGCCATGATGTCGGGCATCCCCGGCGGCATTTTCGCGCCGTCTCTGTCGGTCGGTGCGGGTTTCGGCAGCACCATGGCGAGCTTGCTCGGCACCAGCATCGGCCTTGGCGCCATCGTCGGCATGGCGGGTTATTTTGCCGGCGTTGTGCAGGCTCCGATGACGGCCTTCGTCATCATCCTCGAAATGACCGGCAATCATGAAGGCGTCATACCCATCATGGCCGCATCGATGCTGGGATATCTGACGTCTCGGCTCTTTTCTCGCGAACCGCTTTATCACGGCCTGTCACGGGTCTTCATCGCCCAGAGCATCCGCGCCAGACGCGCCGCTCAGGCCACTGAAACGTGATGGCTCAAGCCCTGATGCCCGCCACGCCGAAATAACCGAGCCCCGGTATCTTCACGCCCGGCCGGGCGAGATCGATGCCGGCCACGAGACCGAGGAAGTTGATCTCGAAGCCGCTGCGCGCACCCGCCGAAATGCCGAACAGGCCACCGAGCGAAACGCTCGCATCCTTCCAGTCGTCGGCGACGTGGTAAAATGCACCGTCCGGCAGATAGTCGCGGCCGACCGCGTCCGGCGGCAACACGACGCCGAGTTCGGGCACGCTGCGCAGCACATGGGCGACGAAGGTGTTGGAGTTCGGGCCGGGATAGATGCGATAGCCGCCCGGCTTGCCATAGGGATAGTCGGCAATCGCCTTTTCGATCTTGGGGATCAGCTTTTCCGCCTCTACGCCGTGAATGGCCACCACCTGGCGCGGCATGTTGGAATACCAATAGGCGTCCGCCGCATATCCATTGTGGCGGATCGGCGTGCCCCAGCCCACTTTGTCATAACGGTCATAGCTCGTAGCGCCCGGCTTTTTCAGCACGACCCAGGCGTGGCTGGCAACCGAGCCCTTGAAGCCGCCGGTCATGGCGGAAAAGACGTAGACGGCGGCTTGCCCGTCGCTCGAAGCCGCCGGCAGCATGCCTGACGATGACCATCTGGCGGCATTCCAGCCGCGCGGATGGTCCTTCATGGCCCACAGTCCGGCCGATGCCAGTGCCGGCAGCAGATAGATGATGGCAATCGCCAGTAACAGACGTTTTGCAAATTTCACTGATGGCCCCGTGCATCGAAAAATCAATTGCGGTATCAACAACATAAAATCAGAATTTTTTGAGGCTGAGAGAATGAACAATTCCGTTACCGTCGAAGTCGTCAGGGGCAATCTCGTGGAAAGCCGCCACAGGGGCCTTGCGGTAGTGGTGGATGGCGATGGCGGCGTGCTGTTTTCCACGGGAGATCTGGAACGTGGCATCTTCCCGCGTTCGGCCTGCAAGGCCATGCAGGCCCTGCCGCTGGTGGAAAGCGGTGCCGCGGACGCCTATGGTTTCGGCAGCCGCGAGCTGGCGCTTGCCTGTTCTTCTCATTCCGGCGAGGACGCACATGTGGAACTTGCCGCTTCTATGCTCGCCAAGGCGGGCAGGGATGTGGATACGCTGGAATGCGGCGCGCACTGGTCCTCCGACCAGAAAACCATCATCCATCAGGCCCGCACGCTGGAAAAGCCGACGGCGCTTCACAATAATTGCTCCGGTAAACATTCAGGCTTCATCTGCGCCTGCTGTCATACCGGAACGGACCCCAAGGGCTATGTCGGTTATGACCACCCGCTGCAGCAGGAAATCCGCGCGACGATGGAGAGCCTGACGGGTGCTGCGCTGGGTCACGATAATTGCGGCGTGGACGGCTGCTCCATCCCGACCTATGCGGTGCCGCTCAAAGGGCTGGCACATGGTTTCGCAAAGATGGCGACGGGCAGGGGGCTGGAAGCCGGCCGGGCGAGCGCCTCGCGCCGGCTCGTGGAGGCCTGCATGGCAGAACCCTTCTATGTGGCAGGCACCGGCCGCGCCTGCACGAAGCTGATGCAGATCGCGCCGGGCAAGATTTTCGCCAAGACCGGCGCGGAGGGCGTCTTCGTCGCGGCCCTGCCGGAAAAGGGCATCGCTATGGCGGTGAAATGCGAAGACGGCACGACGCGTGCGGCGGAAGCCATGGTTTCGGCATTGCTCGCCCGCTATTTCGATGAAGGCAGCGCCGAACAACAGGCGCTGAGCGGCATGGCGAACCGGCAGATGCGCAATTGGAACGGCATCCATGTCGGCGATATCAGGGTCGTCGGTCTCTAAATAACCTTTGACGCGGCCGTTTGCCGGCACGATGATGACGCGCCCCGCACGTGACGGCCACCCCATGGCCCTCGCGGGGCGGTGTCCGCATGAGGAAGAAGCGGGCGCTTCATTGCTTTGGAGGTCGCATATCCATGTTCACATTGTTTTTCTCCCCCGGTTCCTGCTCCCGCGCCAGCCATATTGTGCTGGAGGAATCGGGCCTGCCTTACAAGGCCCACCGCGTCAATTTCGCGGAAGGCGAGCAACGCTCCGAGGCATTTTTAAAGATCAATCCCAAGGGCCGCGTGCCGGCGCTGGCGACGGAAAGCGGCGTGCTGACGGAGACGCCGGCCATCCTCGCCTTCATCGCCCAGATGGCGCCCGAGAAGAAACTCGCGCCGCTCGACGATCCCTTCGAATTCGCGTTGATGCAGTCCTTCAACGCTTTCATTTCTTCGACGGTGCATGTCGCCCATGCCCACGGCCGGCGCGGCAGTCGCTGGGCGAGCAAGGATAGCTCGCTTGAGGATATGAAGGCGAAAGTGCCGCAGACCATGGGTGAATGCTTCGAACTGATCGAGCACGGCATGCTGCGTGGCCCATGGGTTCTCGGCACTGCCTATTCCGTGGCCGATCCCTATCTTTTCGTCATGTCCGGATGGCTGGAAAGCGACGGCGTGGATATTGCCCGTTTCCCCAAGGTGCACGACCACTTCCGCCGCATGAACGACCGCCCGGCGGTCCAACGGGCGCTCGCGGGGGAGAGGGGCTGAGAGGCTGAAAGGCTCACTTCGTCATCCTCGGGCTTGTCCCGAGGATCTAATCACGTCTCGTAAATCCAGAGGTCGCAGATGCTCGGGACAAGCCCGAGCATGACGTTGAGTGTGGAGGCTGGTCTGCCAGCTATCGCAACTTGGCGTCTTGACTCAAGCCGCCTCGGCCGCGCGCGTATCCCACATCGTCTTGAACGCCGTGCGGGCCTGGCAACGATCCAGCCAGGCCTTCAGAGCCGGATGGGCGTCGAACAGCGGCTTGTGGCCCTGTGCGTAACGAACGATTTCCGCCGCGTTGAGATCGGCGACGGTAAAGCGATCGCCCACCAGATAATCATGACTGGAAAGATGCTGCTCCAGCACCCGGAAGGGGCGCTTCAGCAGGCGGCTGGCAACATCGATCACGGCCTTGCCGCTATCACTTTCCGACAGGCCTTCGGCGATGGCGGAGGAAATCTTCAGCGAATTCGTCTCCACTTCGGTCGCGGCAAAGAAGGACCATTGCAGCATCGCCGCATCTTCCTTCAGATCGATCGGCGCAAGCGGTCCGCCATATTTGCGGGCGAGGTAGAGATTGATGGCCATGGATTCGTAAAGCACCATGCCGTCATCCTCGATGCAGGGAATGGTGCCCATCGGGTTGACGGCCAGGAAGTCCGGAGACAGCGTGTTGAGCGGCGCATCCGCAGCCAGCGGATCGGCAAGACGGCGGGCCTGTATCACAGGCACGTGCTTGAATTCTATGCCGAGTTCGCCCGCCAGCCATAATGTGCGTGTGGCGCGGGAACGGTAGACACCGTAAATCGTCAACATCGAAATTACCCCTTCAACCTGTCAGATGGCGGCAAGTTACGGTCAAGCCCTCCTAAAGTGAAGCTGTGGATCGCAGCGCCAACTATGATTTTTTCTGATCCGGCAGGAGGTCTGTATCGGGCGAGAGCCGGCATTCGAAACGGTCGATGAACCGCTCGAACAGCCGGGCGAATGTCTCCACATCCTCCGCCGGCCAGCCATCCATCACGTCCTCGATGACGCTCATCTTCGTCCGACGCATTTCCTGCAAGAGACTGGTGCCGAGCGGGGTGATCTCTACGATGCTGCGGCGGGCGTCTTGCTGGGAAACGCCGCGTTTCAGCAGCCCTCTCCCGACCATATCGGCCACAACCCGGCTGCCGCGTGAGGGATCGATACGCATGCCCTCGGCAATCGCGCCCACGGTCACATCGCCCTCCGCCCGGCGTAGAATGTCGAGCACGTCGATATGGGAAAGTTCGAGACCTGGAGCGAGCCTGGCAAGCGCCATGCGGCCGATGATGCGGCGGCCGATCATGATGCGCATGCGCGTCATCGTATTGCCGATCCGCTTGATGTCCTCGGGCAGATCCTCGTTCCAGTTTTCCTCAGTCGCCACGCTTCATCGTCCCTTTCGATGCTGTTTTCCGATCACGTTTAGCGGCAATAGCACAGATGTCAAAAACTTGCCATTGACATATATATGCTGATAGCACACAAATTGTCGCAGCAAATCTGCCTGAAGCCAACGAGATTTTTCATGGATATGTCCACCGCCCCCGTGGCGCCGCTTGTGTCGGATCATCGCCGCAGGCTCATCGTCTTTCTGTTTCTGATGCTGGCCATGTTCATGGCGACCCTCGATAACCAGATCGTATCGACGGCACTGCCCACCATCGTCGGTGAATTCGGCGCGCTGGAGCGTTTCGGCTGGATCGGCTCTGCCTATCTGCTGGCGACCAGCGCGGTCATGCCTGTCTATGGCAAGCTCGGCGATCTGTTCGGCCGGAAATATGTGATGATCGCGGCGGTCGTCATCTTCACGCTTGGTTCGCTCGCCTGCGGGCTGGCATGGTCGATGGACAGTCTGATTGCTGCCCGCGTGTTGCAGGGCCTTGGCGGCGGCGGCATCATGGTATCGATCTTTTCCGTCAATGCGGATCTGTTCGAACCGCGTGAACGCGCCCGTTACCAGAGCTATTCCAGCCTCACCATCATGGCATCGGGCAGTGTCGGCCCGATCCTCGGCGGCACGATGAGTGATCTCTTTGGCTGGCGGTCGATTTTCCTGATCAATCTGCCGCTCGGCATCATCGTTATTGCCGGTCTGGCGCTGATGCTGCCTTACCGACGCCCGGCGCGCCAGCCGAAGATCGATTATCTCGGTGCGGTCCTCTTGGCGGCCACCATTGCCAGCGTGGTCTTCTGGGCGGACAGCAGCGAATTGTTCGGCTCGCTCATCGCGGCCCCCAGCCTCGGCATCATCGCCTTCGCCGTCATCGCCGCTTTCCTCTGGGTGCAGGTGGAGCGCCGCGCGCCGGAACCGGTGGTGCCCCTGCGTCTCTTCAAGGACAGCACCTTTCCGCTGTTGATGATCGTCTCGCTGACCAGCGGCGGCATCGGCATCGGCATGGTCAATTATTATGCCCTGTTCCTGCAGACGACCACCGGCCTTTCCCCCTCCCATGCCGGCCTGTTCTTCATTGCGGTCACCGGCGGCATCGTCATGGGTTCGCTTTCGGCCGGACGGCTGATTTCGATTACCGGCGTCTACAAGCCCTTCTCGGTTGCGGGCCTGACAATCAACGTCATCGCCATGCTGCTCTTCACGCAGATGCATGCGGGAACGCCGCTTTGGCTGATCGCGGTGCTGATGCTGGCGCAGGGTTTCGCAGTCGGCCTCGGCCAGCAGGCTCCGATCATCGGCGTGCAGAATTCAGCACCCAAAGCTGATATCGGTGCGGCGAGCGGCGCGGTAACGCTGACCCGCATGGGCGGCGCGGCGATTGCCATTTCTGTCTATGGCGCCATCGTCTCGTCGAGCCTGAAAGGTGTCGCGGTCGATATTCCAGGTGTCGGCAAGATCGAGGAACTGACGCCGAAAATACTCTCTGAACTGCCCGCAGCCTCCCAGGCCGCCGTCGCCTCGCTCTACTCGGATGCGTTTACGCCGCTGTTCTTCGCGGCCACGGCAACCGCTGCCATCGGCCTTGCCGCGGCGCTGATGCTGAAACCGGTGCGGCTGCCGGCTGCGGTTGAGGCGAAGCCGGCGGAGGCGGCGGGGGAGTAGGGCGCGAAGGTGGGTGTGTGGACGCCGCCTTACGCGGCGTTCGATGACTTTTCGACGGCCAGTCGGAAGCCTAGCGAATGCAGGATTTTCTGCACGGTCTCGTAGCGGAGCTTCGAACCGGGCTTAAGTGCCTTATAGAGACTTTCCCGGCCGAGACCTGCGGCATCCGCGACATGCGACATTCCGCGAGCTCTGGCGACCGCGCCAAGGGCGGCGATGAAGACGTCGGGGTTCTCGTCTTCCATCGCCACTGCCAGGTATTCGAGCATGGCTTCATCGCTATTCAGGTAGTCCGACACATCGAATTTGCTAAACTGCGTCACGGTCATTCCTTCCTATTGTTTGCGCCATCTCGACTGCCCGCTTTATGTCCCGCTTCTGCGAGGATTTGTCTCCGCCGACCAGAAGGAAATACACCCTCTTGCCAATGCGTGTGAAATAGACCCGATAACCCGGACCACAGTGGATGCGCATTTCTGAAACACCCCCACCGACCGGCTCGCAGTCGCCGAAATTCCCGTGCTCGGCCGCGGTAAGGCGATGAAGAATTCGCGCCTTTCCGGTGCGATCTTTCAAAGCCTTCAGCCATTCGTCGAACTCTGCCGATTTCTCGAAATCGTTCATAAAATGTATCCGATCGGATACGTTTCTGCAAACTCGAATCTCATGATTGTCCTCTAAGTCGGTCTTGCGCTGATGTTGTGTGCAAACCGCGGCCACAACTCGATACAGTCCCGGCTCAAAGCCGAAATGACAGGGGGGGCGACCGCAAAACAAAAACGCGCCCATTGGAAATTTAACGCGCGTTCCGCGTTATGCTCGCATCACTTAAGATTCGCGCGGGCGGCCCTATCTCAATGAACATGAAGCCGGAACAGCTCCTGAATTCCACGCCCAAGGGCCTTTATTGCCCGACGGGTGATTTTTATATCGATCCCGTGCGGCCCGTGGCGCGGGCGCTCATCACCCATGGTCATTCCGATCACGCCCGCGCTGGCCATGGCGCGGTGCTGGCCACGCGCCAGACGCTGGATATCATGCGCATCCGTTATGGTGAGGATTTCTGCGGCAGCGAGCAGGCGGTCGCATTCGGCGAGAGGGTGGAGGTGAACGGCGTCACCGTCGGTTTCCATCCGGCAGGCCATGTTCTGGGTTCGGCGCAGATTTCCGTGGAAATGAACGGTCTGCGCATCGTCGCATCCGGCGACTACAAGCGTGGCATCGACCCCACCTGCGCCCCCTTCGAGACGGTGCCCTGCGATGTCTTCATCACCGAAGCCACCTTCGGCCTGCCAGTATTTCACCATCCGCTGCCGCGTGTGGAAACGGCCAAACTGCTCACCTCCATCAAACAGTTTCCCGAACGTACCCATCTCGTCGGGGCTTATTCTTTGGGCAAGGCGCAGCGGGTCATCCGGCTCTTGCGCGATAATGGTTATGCCGAGCCGATCTATATCCACGGTGCGCTGGCGCGGCTCTGCGATTATTACGTCTCGCAGGGTATCGATCTCGGTGATCTCAGGCCCGCAACACTGGAAAAAAGTGATCCTTCCGCCTTCAAGGGCGCGATTGTCGTCGGACCGCCCTCGGCATTTCAGGAGCGCTGGGCGCGCCGCTTCAACGAACCACTGATTGCCTTCGCGTCCGGCTGGATGATGGTGCGGCAGAGGGCAAAGCAGGGCGGTGTGGAATTGCCGCTGGTGATCTCGGACCATTGCGACTGGCCGGAACTGCTGGAGACGATCAAGGAAATTTTCCCGCAGGCCGTCTGGGTCACGCATGGCCGGGAGGAGGCGCTGGTGCGCTGGTGCGAATTGCAGGGCATCGCCGCCAAGCCACTGCATCTCGTTGGTTACGAGGACGAGGGGGATTGAGATGAAAGCCTTCGCCACTCTTCTTGACCGCCTGGTTCTCACCCCGTCGCGCAATGGCAAGCTGAAGCTGCTGACCGATTATTTCCGCGATACGCCCGATCCCGACCGGGGTTACGGGCTGGCGGCCATTGCCGGCACGCTGGACCTCAAAAGCGTCAAGCCGGCCCTGCTGCGCGAACTGGTCTTGGAGCGGATGGATGAGGTTCTGTTCCGCTATTCCTATGATTATGTGGGCGATCTCGCCGAAACCATTTCGCTGGTCTGGGGCAATATCGGTGGTGCTGACGATTCAGAGGCACAGGATCCGCGTCTTGGTGAAGTGGTGACACTGATGAATTCGCTCGGCCGTACGGAGGTGCGCGGTGCGGTGCGTGATCTCCTGGATCGGCTCGATACGTCCTCTCGTTTCGCTTTCCTCAAACTTGCCACCGGCAGCCTGCGCATCGGTGTTTCGGCCCGGCTGGCGCGTCAGGCGCTGGCGGATTTTGCGGGGAAAGACATCATCGAGATCGAAACCCTTTGGCACGGGCTGGCGCCGCCCTATACGCCGCTTTTCGCATGGCTCGAGGGCAAGGCGGACCGCCCGGTGCTGGCAACGCCCGCCATCTTCCATTCGGTGATGCTGGCGACGCCGGTGGCGGATGGCGACCTCGATGGGCTGGACCCCGCCGACTACGCCGCCGAATGGAAATGGGACGGTATTCGTGTGCAATTGTCCCGCGCCGGTGGGACACGGAAACTCTATTCCCGTTCAGGCGACGATATTTCAGGCGCCTTCCCTGACGTTCTTGACGCGATCGATTTCGAAGGTGTGATGGATGGTGAGCTGCTGATTGGCGGCACGGCACGGTCCAACAATCTCACCCGAACCTTTTCTGACCTGCAGCAGCGACTGAACCGCAAGACGGTGACGGCGAAGATGCTGGACGACTATCCCGCCTTTATCCGCGCCTATGACCTGCTGTTCGACGGCGAGAGCGATATCCGCGCGCAGACCTATCTGCAGCGTCGCGGCCGGCTGTCTGACATTATCGAACATGCACCGCATGACCGCTTCGACCTCTCGCCGCTGATCGGCTTTTCCAGCTGGCAGGAACTCGATACGCTACGCGCCGCACCGCCCGATCCGGTCATCGAGGGCGTCATGATCAAGCGCCGCGACAGCACCTATCAGGCCGGGCGCGCTAAAGGCCCCTGGTTCAAGTGGAAACGCGATCCTTACAATATCGACGCCGTCATGATGTATGCCCAGCGTGGCCACGGCAAAAGATCGAGCTATTATTCCGATTTCACCTTCGGTGTCTGGGCGGAGGGGGAGGACGGCGAACAGCTCGTGCCTGTCGGAAAGGCTTATTTCGGTTTCACCGATGCGGAGCTGGAGGTGCTGGACAAGTTCGTGCGCGACAATACCGTCGAGCGTTTCGGCCCGGTGCGGGCGGTGCGGGCCACACCGGATTTCGGTTTCGTGCTTGAAGTTGCCTTCGAAGGCATCAACCGCTCTACCCGCCACAAATCCGGCGTCGCCATGCGGTTCCCCCGCATTGCCCGGCTGCGCGCCGACAAGTTGCCGGCCGAAGCCGACAGGCTTTCAACACTGGTGGCGATGATCGACGGTGTGGAAGGCTAGGGTGGCACGATCGCCTGTTTATTTCCATGGGCGTCACAGCCGGGGCGAGGCGACGTCCAGAAATTGCCACGATGGCTGCGAATACATTGTTGTCATTCGCGAATCCGTGATTGGACAGCCTTCCGCCGCAGTGCTGAACTGCTAATGCAACCATCCTCGTCAGGTGACCATATGGCAGACAAACGCTTTCTTTCCTCACCCTTCGGACGGGAAGAGAGCGGCACGATCTCGCCGGGCATGACGCGGCGTGGATTGCTCGCTGGCGCAATGGGGCTGTCAGCAGCGCTTGTCCTGCCGCCCGCCGTGAAAGCGGGCATTCCGACACCTGAAGTCTTGCCGCTGGAACGGCAGGATTATGCGGAGGCTCGCCGACGTTTCCACACCCACCTGCTGCGCAAGATGTCGGCGCCGGAGAAGTCCTCGGCGCTTGGCACACCGCCCGGGGCGGAGCGTGTCACCTATCGTGGCGGGCCGGATGGCTCGATCGAACTTGTCGCCTGGCTCTCCCACTACCAGCCGTCAAAAACACTGAAACCGGCCGTCCTCTTCCTGCATGGCGGCAACGCCACCGGGGATGGCCATTGGGCGCTGATGAAGCCATATTGGGAAGCGGGCTTCGTTGTGCTGCTACCGTCCTTTCGTGGCGAAAACGGCCAGAACGGCAATTATTCAGGCTTCTACGACGAAACCTCGGATGCGCTGGCGGCGGCCACCTATCTTGAAAATCTTCCCGGCATTGACAGAGCTCGCTTCTTCATCGCCGGCCATTCCAACGGCGGCACGCTCACGCTTCTGGCAGCCATGAGCCGTAAATTCCGTGCTGCGGCCCCCATATCCGCTGGCGTCAATTCATGGCGCTATTTCAACCGCTATAGCGAGGAGATCTGTTTCGACGAAACCGACGAACGCGAATTCATCATGCGCTCCTCCGTCTGTTTCGGCCCCAGCCTCAAATGTCCGGCACTGCTGTTGCGCGGCACGGAGGAACGACCTTTCGACGCCGATCACCAGCTTTTTGTGGACCGCGCCCTGACCTCGGGTTTCAGGGTCGACAAAAAACTGCTGGCGGGAACTCATAATGGTGTCGTCCCCGGTGCAGTGGCGGAAAGCATCCGTTTTTTCAACGGCTTCGCGTAAACGCGATGTTGCACCGTCCGTAGGCGTGTGGTGTCCTACGTCTTGACGATGGACGTCTTGGCCTGCTCTGCCCACCATGCGCCGTCTTTTTTGTCGGCATATTGGGCGCGCTTGTTGGTGAATTGGCCCTGGGTGCAAATTTCCCGGTAGTTGCGGACCGGCAGCCCCAGTTCCTTGACGACGGCATGCACCACGGTTGGGCCCGTCATGTCATAGACGCTGACGAGCGTCCCTTCTTCGATATTACGGGCAATACGATCGGCTATCAGCCTGAGCGCCGGGTGGCCGGGTTTCGACGCCATGAAATAGTTGGTGATTTCGCCGTTCTTCATGGCAATGAAAACGGCTTCTTCATCCGTATCGATCACATCTTCGGGCCGGGCCGCAAAATTGGAATCAATATCCAGATAGATGCCGCCTTCCTGCAGAAGAACGAGAATGCGCCAGAAATCCGCTTTGGCGGCGCCCACCTGCAGTCGACGGAAGGCGTCCGCATAACGTCCGGGAAAATGGCGGTCGATATAGGCCTGACACGCCTCGTCATCATGGTAACGATATTCGAATTCCGGCGTCAGCCAGCGGTTGAACAGGAAATTCGCATAGATCGGCGTCGTGACCCGATTGGAGTAATTCGTCTGCCAGATAATGCGAGGGATGGCTTTTTCCGTTTTTGGGCTGCGTCTGGCAGGCTGATGCTGCGGGAGCGTTTTTTTCTCCTGCCGGGCCGGATGAACAAATCGATGGAAAAAATGACCTTGGCGATGTTTCCACCGATCTTGATCGCGCGGTACGCGATGCGGTTATAGCCATGCTTTGCCAAGTTCAGCGCTCCTGCGCGTGGAATCGATTGTCACGCACGTGGAAACGGCGGTACGCGGTATTTATTGGACGCAATTAGTTTGTCAATATGCCGTAAATGAGACGGTCGGGCCTCGATGGACGAGACCCGGCCGTCTTGCACGCAAATGGAATGTCAGCCCCTGTTGCGGTTGAAATATCCAAGCAGCCGCATTGCATTGGCGGTCACCAGAACCGTGGCGCCCGTATCGGCGAAGACGGCAAGCCACAGGCCGGAAAGGCCGGTAACTGTTGTGACCAGGAACACCGCCTTCAGGCCGAGCGCAATCGTCACGTTCTGTCGGATATTGTTCATGGTGGCGCGCGAAAGGCCGATGAGGCGGGCGGCGTCGCCGACATTGTTGCGCATCAGCGCCGCATCCGCCGCTTCCATCGCCACGTCCGTGCCCGAGCCGATGGCAACACCGACGCTGGCCGCCGCAAGGGCCGGCGCATCGTTGATGCCGTCACCCACCATGACCACGGTCTTCTTTTCGGCAAGCTTGCGGATTTCCTCGACCTTGTTCTGCGGCAGGAGTTCACCGCGCGCTTCTAGGCCCAGCTTGTTGCCGATGGCACGCGCCGTGCGGGCATTGTCACCCGACAGCATCAGCGAGGAAATGCCCATTTCCTTCAGCGCCTTGACGCCTTCGGCGGCATCCTTGCGCGGCTCGTCGCGCATGGCGAAGAGGCCGCTTGCCGCACCGCCGGCCATGACGACAGCCACCGTCTTGCCTTCGCTTTCCAGCGCAGAGATGCGATCGGAGAGGTCCTTTGAAAGCGTACCGACCTCAGTCGCAAAGCGCGGTGCGCCTATAAACAGGTCCTTGCCGCCGACATTGCCCTGCATGCCGCGACCGGAAATCGCCTTGATGTTGGAACCGGGCAGCGGCTTGACGCCGGCCTTTTCGGCATGATTGACGATCGCGCGGGCGAGCGGATGGCTCGACTCGTTCTCGATGGTCGCGGCCTGCGCAATCAGCTCGGCCTCGTTGCCATCAACAGTGATCACATCCGTCACGACAGGCTCACCAAGCGTCAGCGTGCCGGTCTTGTCGAAGGCGACGGTTTCGGTGCGCGCCAGCATTTCGATGACCGCGCCGCCCTTCACCAGCATACCGTGGCGTGCCGCAGCCGAAAGGCTGGAGGCGATGGCGGCGGGAACCGAGATGACCAGCGCGCAGGGGCAACCGATCAGGAGCAGCGCGAGACCACGGTAAATCCAGGTATCCCAGTCGCCGAGACCGGCGAGCGGCGGCACGATGATGGTCAGCACCGAGATCGCGACGATCAGCGGCATGTAATAACGCGAGAAGCTCTGGATGAAGCGCTCGGTCGGCGCGCGGGCATCCTGTGCTTCTTCGACCAGCGTAATGATGCGGGCGATGGTGTTGTCTTCCGGCGCACGGTCGACGCGGATGCGCAGCGAACCGTCATGGTTGATCGAGCCGGCAAAGACGCGGTCGCCCTTGTCCTTGGCGACGGGAATGCTTTCCCCGGTCATCGGCGATTCGTCGACGCTGGACTGGCCGTCGATGACAACACCATCGGCGGCGATACGGTCGCCGGGGCGCGCCACGACCACCTGGCCGATGCGAACCTGATCGGCGGAGACCTGCCGAAGCGCGCCGTTTTCCTCCACCATCGCCGTTTTCGGCAGCAGTGAACCGAGCGCCTTGATGCCGGAGCGGGCGCGGGCGGCGGCAAAGCCTTCCAGCAATTCGCCGACGGAGAACAGCAGCACGACGATAGCCGCCTCTTCCGCCTCGCCGATGATGATCGCGCCGATGGCGGCAATGGTCATCAGCATCTCGATGGTGAAGACAGCGCCGAAACGGGCAGCATTAAAGGCATTGCGTGCGATCGGGAAGAGCGTGACCAGCGTGGCGACGATGAAGGCGTAACTACCCCAGGCCGGGAAGGTCAGTTCCGCCGCATAGGCAATCGCGACCAGAATGGTGCCGGTGAAGGTGTTGCGCGCCTTGGCGGTGCGCCACCATGCACCTTTTTCGTCCGCGCCATGGGCGTGCCCTATCTCGGCGCTCTGGTTTGCGGCGGCAGGTGCGGCAGCGTGGGAATGGCCCGCATGGTCGTGTCCGTGATCGTGACCTGAATGATCATGGCCGGAGTGATCGTGGTCATGCCCGTTGCAGGAATGCTGCTCGTCTCCCGAATGGTCATGCGCCGCGTGGTCGTGGCCGGAATGATCATGCCCGGAGTGATCATGACCGGAATGATCATGATCGTGATGGCCACCGCATGTCGCGTGATCATGATCGTGTTCGTGCTTTTGATCCGGCGTTTTTTCGCGCGCGGCCTTCTCCTGCGGCAGCAGGGCCGGCTTGAAGCCGAGCTTGCGCAACGTATCCTCGATCTTTTCCACCGGGGTTTTGTTTTCGGCAAGCGAAAGGTTCAGCCGCTCGCGGGCCACCGACACCTTGACGTCAGCAACGCCGGGCAGGCGGGACAGTGCGGTTTCGATCTTGGCCGCGCAGCTGCCGCAATCCATGCCGCCGACCGAAAAGGTCAGCGCATTGTTGTTTTCAATAGCCGTTTGGGGCGTGTCATTATGGTGACCGCCGCAGGAGGAATGGTCGTGATGATCGGCCTCCACCTTTGCTGCGGGCGCTTTTTCGCGCGGCAGCAGAGCGGGCTTGAAGCCGAGCTTGCGCAACGTATCCTCGATTTTTTCCACCGGGGTTTTGTTTTCGGCAAGCGAAAGGTTCAGCCGCTCGCGGGCCACTGACACCTTGACGTCGGCAACGCCCGGCAGGCGCGACAGCGCGGTTTCGATCTTGGCCGCGCAGCTGCCGCAATCCATGCCACCGACCGAAAAGGTCAGGGCCTCCGGTTCCCCGTTCAAACTGCCGCGTGTCGAAATATTCATGGTTTCGCTCCTGAATTCCACTCGACAGCCAATCTGGCACCTCTAGCAACTAGAGCTTCAAGAGAAAAAATGCAGTTCTTCGATTTTTTTTGAAAAACCGACGCCAGCTTCGCGCCAGCCGCGCGGTCCATCATGGCCTCAGATTGGATTCCATGAAGCGGTTCAGATGATAGCACTCCTTTTGAAAAACGGTCGCCGGGCGGCCTCTCTGGTCGGGCTTGCCCTGCTGCCCCTGATGAGCGGCTGCCTTTTCGTGACGGATACGACCCGGATGGATCCGGACGTCTTCGTCAGGGAAACGGCGCCAGTGTTCAATTTCAATTCCGTCAGCTCCAATCGCCAGCCGGAACTGCCGCCGCAGCCGGGCCAGCTTTCGACGCGCCCGCCGGATCTGTTCCGAACCCGCTTCCATCAGGAATATGGCCCGCCGGTGCGCGGCCAGGGGCTGCAGGCCCCGCAGGTGCAGGGCTATAATGTGCCCCAGGGTCAGAGCCAAGGCCAGGCGGTGGCCTATGGTCTGCCGGTCTCCAATCCGCTGCACCGTGTCATGTATGGCCCGATCCGCGATGAGGATCGCTCCTTGCCGGCCATTCCCTATGGCCGCATCGATCCGCGTTATCTCCGGCAGGAAGTCAGCTACCAGACGGCGGAAGCGCCTGGCACCATCGTGGTCGATACGAAGCAGCATTACCTTTATCTCGTTCAATCCGGCGGCAAGGCCATCCGCTATGGCGTCGGGCTGGGACGTGACGGTTACGCCTGGTCGGGCCGTGGCAAGATCCAGTGGAAGGCCAAGTGGCCGCGCTGGACGCCGCCCGATGAAATGGTCAAGCGCCAGCCGGAACTCGCCTCCATCTCCGCCGCCAATGGCGGCATGACGCCGGGTCTGAACAACCCGCTTGGCGCACGTGCGCTTTATATCTTCAAGGATGGCAAGGACACGCTGTACCGTGTGCACGGCACGCCGGACTGGCAGTCTGTCGGTAAAGCGACGTCCTCCGGCTGCGTGCGCATGCTCAATCAGGATGTGATCGATCTCTATGAGCGCGTGCCGCAGGGTGCGCAGATTGTGGTTATCTGAACACGTTCTAAAAGAAAGAGATAGGGGACCCATTCCGCCAGCAGCTTGTGACTGGCTTTTAGCGGTCGGTTAACTATTTTCGCAATACGCATGATACGGAACAAATGACGTACAACGGCGATCTAGCCGTTCGAAATGTGGGACAAACCGGCCTTATGACAAGCACCGACACAGATCTTTCCAGACGCACCTTTCTTTCCCTTCTTGGCCTTTCTTCCGCTTCGCTTCTCGCAGGCTGCGCCTCATCGGGCACGGGAGACGCCATCCGCCAGCAGGCAAGTGCCATTGGCAGCGATTTCCGCCAGATGTTCTCGTCCGGCGTCAGCGACGCGGAACTGGCCGTCATGTACGGCTCGGTCGAGGATGGCGGTTACGTCATTCCTGCCGTGCCGTATCAGAAAATCGACCGGCGTTATTACCGCCAGCGGGTCGTTGATCCGACGGGCGAACGTCCAGGCACCGTGGTCGTCGATACGCGTTCGCGCTTCCTTTACGTGGTGGAGCCGGGCGGCAGCGCCATGCGTTATGGCGTCGGCATTGGCCGCGAAGGTTTCGCCTGGTCGGGCGAGGGCGTCATCCAGTGGCGTCAGAAATGGCCGAAGTGGACACCGCCGGACGAAATGGTCGCCCGCCAGCCGGAACTCACCAAATATTCCTCCAAGAACGGCGGCATGCCGCCGGGCCTGAAGAACCCGCTCGGCGCCCGCGCGCTCTATATCTTCCAGAATGGCAAGGACACACTTTACCGCCTGCACGGTTCGCCGGAGTGGAACTCCATTGGCAAGGCGGTCTCCTCCGGCTGCGTGCGCCTGATGAACCAGGACGTCATCGATCTCTACGACCGCGTGCCGCAGAAGGCGCGTGTCGTGGTCTGGCAGTGAGCCGAGACTTCTTCATATGAAAAAAGGCGGCTCCGTGCCGCCTTTTTTGTTACGTCAGGGTCGGGTGAGGCTCTCCTTCAGCGCATTCACCCGGTCGCGGATCTGCACCAACTCTTCCAGACCGCAACCAGTGGCATTGCCGATCGCCGCCATGATCTTCACGCCCTCTTTTTTAAGGTTCGCGCCCTTTGGCGTCAGGGCCACCAGCACCTGTCGTTCGTCCACCGTCCCGCGCTTGCGGGTGATCAACCCCGCATGCTCCAGCCTTTTCAGCAGCGGGGAAAGGGTGCCGGAATCGAGCCCCAGCATTTCGCCGAGCGCCTTGACGGTGGAGGTCTCTTTCTCCCATAGCGCCATCATGACCAGATATTGCGGATAAGTCAGCCCGATTGGGTCGAGCAGCGGTTTGTAGGCCCTTGTGAAGGCATGCGCCGCGCCGTAAAGCGCAAAACATATCTGCTGGTCCAGCCTCAGCAGGCTTTCCATCTTCTTGTCGTCGCCCTCTGCACCCATTTTCCTGCTCCAAAATCAACCGGGGAGGGAACAATCGGCCCCCGCTTTCGGTTCCTGCCGCATGGATGCGCGGCGAAATTTCGTGAAAATTATCGCAAAAAACGAATTCGCATTCAATGTGCAAAATTATATTGCGCACAATTCAATTGTTCGCTATAAGAGCCTCAACGCCAACCCGAAGGAGTAAATGTCATGCCAATTCTCTACACGACCAAAGCATCTGCCACCGGTGGCCGCGCCGGTAACGCCAAGTCGGAAGACGGCGTTCTCGACGTCACACTCACCGTTCCCAAGGAACTGGGCGGTGATGGCGCCCGCGGCACCAATCCGGAACAGCTTTTTGCAGCCGGTTATTCCGCCTGCTTCCTCGGCGCCCTGAAATTCGTCGCAGGCAAGGAAAAGGTAAAGATTCCTGAAGACACCACTGTGACGGCAACCGTCGGTATCGGCCCGCGTGAGGATGGCGGCGGCTTCGGCATCGAAGTCTCGCTGAAGGCCAATATTCCTGGTGTCGAGCGCGAAGTTGCTGAAAAACTGGTTGCTGCTGCGCACATCGTCTGCCCCTACAGCCACGCCATGCGCACCTCCACGGAAGTGCCGGTCTCGGTAGCCTGATTTTTCAGGTCTGAAATGTGTGGCGGGTTCATCCCGGCCTGAAGTGGACCGCGACGTCTCCTCCGCATGCCGGACTATCCGGCATCCAGCCCCGGCGCGTCTGCGCCTTGAAAGGAGTCTATCGCGATCAAGGACTTGATCGCGCTGGACCCCGGATCTAGTCCGGGGTGACGGGGCGGGGCGCCCTGCACACGATAAATATCAGGCTTGGGCAGTGGATCGTCATTCCTGCGTTCATTCCGCCCTTCTTGTTTGCGGAAAGAAATGTGCTATATTCTTTCCAAGGAAAGGATATACCCATGAATATTCACACCAAGGCCACCGCGGACCCCGCATCGCAAGGCAGGGTCGTCACCAAGGCTGTCATCGCCGCCGCGGAGCGGCTCGGCCTGAATGCCGCCCGCACGGCGGATATTCTTGGCGTTTCCGCGCCCACGGTGTCGCGTATGAAGCGGCTTGATTTCCTGCTGGAGCCGGGTGCCAAATCTTTTGAACTGGCTGTGTTGCTGATCCGGGTTTTCCGTTCGCTGGATGCGATTGCCGGCGGCGACGAGGCCGTGGCGAAAAGCTGGCTGCGCAATCATAACACGGCGCTCGGCGCCGTACCTGCCGACAAGCTGACCACCATTACCGGATTGATCGATGTCCTCTCCTATCTGGACGCCCGACGCGCTCCTGTCTGAAAAACGCGCTGCGGCGGGAAAATACTGGCGGTTGGTGGAGGCGCAGCACCAGGTTTCCACCATGAAGCTGGTGGATACGGTGGAGGAGCAATCGCTGCTGGAAGATATTCTGGAGGCGAGCAAGCGGCCGTTTCCACCCGAATGCGCCGGTTTTGATTATCTTCTCGCGACGCCCTTCCGTTATGGCGCAGCCTATCCCCATGGCTCGCGGTTCCGCCGCGCGGGCTATACCGAAGGCGTCTATTACGCCGCCGCGAAGGTGGAAACGGCGCTTGCTGAAATGGCCTTTTACCGGCTGCTGTTTTACGCCGAATCGCCTGGCACGCCGCTGCCTGCCAATCCAGCCGACTATTCCGCCTTTGCCGCCCGCGTCGCCACCGATGCCGCGCTGGATCTGACCGAACCGGCACTCAACCGTGACGAGGCCCTGTGGACTGATCCCACGAATTACGAAGCTTGCCAGACACTAGCGGATCAGGCGCGTCTCGCCCGGATCGAGGCCATACTCTACCGCTCGGTGCGCGATCCGGCAGGCGGCCTCAACATTGCCATCCTGTCGCCGAAGGCCTTCGCCGAAAAATCGCCGGTGGAGCGGATGAGCTGGCGCATCCATCTTTCGAAAACCGGGGTGCAGGCGCTGTGCGAATTCCCGATGCGGCGAACCGGTTTTTCGGCCGCGGATTTTGCCGGTGATCCACGCCTCGCCAGCCTGCTGGGCTGACGGGCGTTCTCTGTTTCATCCTCTTGGTGGGCCGATGATGTCAGGCGGAAGCGAAAAACGCTTCCGGGTCGTCACCTTCCACCAGCCTGCGCTTGTCGATCAGCCAGAAGCGGTTACCTACCGTCCGCACAAAACTCCTGTCATGCGAAACGAAGACGCAGCTGGCTTCACGGCTGATGATTTCCGCCTCCAGCGCTTCCTGTCCCTCGATATCCAGATGGTTCGTCGGCTCGTCCAGCAGGTAGAAATTCGGCTCCGCCAGCCTGAGCGCCAGCATGGCAAGTCGCGCCTTCTGCCCACCTGAGAGCGTGGCGATCCGGCGTTTCTGCATTTCCATGTCGATGCCGGCGCCGGCGAGCAGGCCGTGGATGCGCTGGTCGCCGATGTCGAAGCGATGCGAGAGAAGCGTCGCCGGCGTGCTGTCGTCATCGATGTCGGCAAGCGACTGGTCGACATATCCGGCTACTAGCGAGGGCGTGGCCTTGATGCCCTCCTGAATATGGCCATCACCCGTCACCGCCGCCTGCAGCAGTGACATCAGCCGCGTCTTGCCGACACCGTTGCGACCGAGAATGACGATGCGGTCGCCCTGGCGGATGAATTGCCGGCCGGTGCGGAACAGCACCGTTCCGTCCGGCGTGGAGACGGCCACATCCTCCAGCGTTACCAGTACCTTGGCATGGGTGCCGCGATTGGCGAGCTGGATTTTGCCGGCGGATCGTTCGATATGGGCAGGGCGCGCTTTCTCCTCGATCCTTTCCGCACGCTCGCGCAATTGCTTGGTTTTAACGGTCAGGAGATCGCTGCCGGAATTGATGCCGATATTGTTGAGCTTGGCCGCCTGCCGGCGCAACTGCTGTGCGGTTTTCATGTCGCGCTGGAAACGCCGCTCATCGGCGGCGTCCTCCTCCTCCAGCGCCGCGCGCGCACGGCCATAGGGCAGGCGAAACAGCGCCGAGTTCTCAGGCCGCAGGAAAAGCGTCGTCCGCGTGACATTGTCGAGAAAGGCGCGGTCGTGGCTGACGATGATGACGGCCGTGTCGCGCGGCAGGGCGCCCAGCCAGCTTTCCAGCACGTTGATCTTTTCAAGGTCGAGATGGTTGGTCGGCTCGTCGAGCAGCAGCACGTCAGGCTCTGTGATCCAGGCCTTGGCCAGCATGGCAAGCCTCTGCCAGCCGCCGCTCAGTTCTTTCAGGCGACGCTCGCGGAACGGCTCCGGCACCAGCATGTCATCGAAGATGATGTCTGCGCGCCAGCTTTCGCTATCGATCGTATCCGCCGGCAGGGCGGAGAGCACGGCATCCCGCATGGTCAGCTCCATCAGGGCGGCAGGTGGATTTTGGTGCACGATGGACTGGGTTAGCCCGCGCAGCCGGCTGATGTCGCCGCTACTGGGCTCCATGTCGCCCACCAGGCAATTGAGCAGGGTGGACTTGCCGCAACCATTGGCGGCGACGATGCCGATGCGGTCGCCCGCATTCACGGTGAGGCTGAGATTGGAAAAAAGCGGTTTGCCAAGGATGATACCGAGGTTGCGCAGCGTAATGATGGTCATGATGTCGTCTCTGGCGAAGACGGACCCGCACCGTTGCCTGCGCGTGCAGGACGGGGTTTCGGTTATCGTTGATCCGTCGTGAAACTATGCGCAATGGCAGACGAACTGCGTCCTGCGCGGCCTTTTAGGCAAACCAGAGGGGTGGTGTTCCGGTCAGCCCTGCAAACGTGTCCGCAGGGCAAAAAGGTGGCAGAGCTGACGATTGCGCCAGAAGCAGGAAATATCCATGCGAAGCCTCCTTTCTTGAAACGGGTTGAACCGCCCGACCATTAACAGCGGCGGCGATCCGTTGCAACCCACTTTGAGAAGGGGTGGGTAGGGCCGATGCGGCAAGGCCTACCCGGTGCGAGATGTAGTCGATGCCGCACCTGATCCTTTCAGCCGGGCTCGTTCGGCCCGCTGGCGTCATTGGTTGCCGACACGCGCCCGCAGTTCTTCGACATGAGCGGCGATTTCAGGTGTCACCGCGTCGCCGAAGTCTTCCATTTCAAACATGGGGCGGATTTCGATTTCGCTGCGCTCCAACATCGGGTTCGGGCAGCGTTTCACCCATTCCACCGCCTCGTCCATATCCTTCACGTTCCAGATCCAGAAACCGGCGACCAGCTCGTTGGTGTGCGGGAAGGGACCGTCGATCACGGTGCGGCTGTCGCCGTCGAAGATCACGCGCTTACCCTTGGAGGAGGGGTGCAGGCCGTCGCCGGACTGCATGATGCCGGCATTGACCAGTTCTTCGTTGAATTTCCCCATTGCCTCCATCAGTTCCGTCGTCGGCATCACGCCGTCTTCGCTGCTTTTTGTGGCTTTTACAAAAACGATTGCACGCATGATCATTCCTCCTGGATTGCGTTTCGTTCAGTTTCGCTCTCCGGCGCGACAACCGGATGACAGTCTTGCCGGGGCGCTCCGTCCCTGTCAGCCAAGATCGATGAGGTCGCGGCGCAGTCTTTCAGGGTCACCGCTTCCAATCTTTGCTTCGATTTCCGCATGGGTCTGCTCCCATATCGGGAACGCGGCGGCGAGTACGGCCATCCCGTCAGCCGTCAGCCGCAGCCGTTTGCCGCGCTTGTCCTTCGGGTCCTGTTCGATGCTGACCAGCCCGCGCCGCTCCAGCGGCTTCAGCGCCGCCGTCAACGTCGTGCGGTCCATCGCCAGAAGATTGGCGACCGGCCCCATCGGCGGCGGCTCCGGGCGGTTCAGCGACATCAGCAGCGAAAATTGACCATTGTTGATGCCCACCGGCTTCAACGCATTGTCGAACAGCCGTGCCAGCGCACGTGCCGCACGCTGTGCATGCAGGCACAGGCAGGAATCACGCACGAGAATGGTTGTCGCAAAAGGAATCACGCTGACGTTTGACATGCGCCAAATATGTTGATATCAACCTAATTAGTCAAGCGGAACTTGGTGCTCTGCAGACTGTTTGTTGCCTTTCAGCACAGAAATAGGCGGTGCCGGCCGTTGGGACGGAGCGGCGCCGAGGTGAAGGACGGATCCAAGGAGGAAAGATCATGTCTCATCCCGTCGTTTCAAAAGAGGAGTGGCTTGCGGCCCGCCGCGATCTGCTGGTGAAGGAAAAGGAATTGACCCGTGCCCGTGACAGGCTGAACGAAGCCCGTCGCGCATTGCCGTGGGAGGAGGTGACGAAGGATTATATCTTCGACGCGCCTTCCGGCCCCAAATCGCTGCAGGAGCTGTTCGGTGATTGCAGTCAGCTGATCGTCTACCACTTCATGCTGGCGCCGGACTGGGAGGAGGGCTGCGTTGGCTGCTCCTTCTTCGCCGATCACGTCGATGGCGCGCTGATCCATCTCAAGCATGGCGATGCTGGCTTCGTCGCGGTGTCGCGGGCACCGCTTGAAAAGATCGAAAGCTACAAAAACCGCATGGGATGGAAATTCCCCTGGGTTTCAGCCGCAGGCACGGATTTCAATTACGATTATCAGGCCTCGTTTCGCGACGAGGATATGGCAAGCGGCGAAATCACCTACAATTACCGTGACATGGCGCCCTATGGCGACCTGAAGGACCTGCACGGCATCAGCGTTTTCGCCAGGGGCGAGGACGGCAAGATCTATCACACCTATTCCACTTATGCCCGCGGCGCGGAGCAGACGCTCGGCACATTGATGCTGCTCGATCTGGTGCCAAAAGGCCGTAATGAAGAGGGTGTAATGGATTGGGTGCGCCGCCACGACCAATATGAGGACGCGCCGAAAGCCGCATCCTGCTGCCACTGAAAACGGCAAGACGAGAGGAGGAGACGACAATGGAAATGGAAAGCGTCAAGCCGCAGAAGGAACACGAATTCCTGTCTAGGCTCGTCGGCGACTGGGTAATGGTTGCCGGCCATGAAGGATACGATCCTGATGATCCGGACCAGCGTTTTACGGAGACCGTCCGCTCCATCGGCGGGTTGTGGGTCATCGGCGAAGGCACCGGCAGGATGCCTGACGGCGACCGGATGACGGCCGTCATAACGGTCGGCTTCGATCCGGCCAAGGGCAATTTTGTCGGCACCTGGGTAGGGTCGATGATGACGCATCTCTGGGTCTACAAGGGCTGGCTGGAAGAGGACGGCAAGACCCTGACGCTGGAAGCGGAAGGCCCCGCTTTCGACGGTTCCGGTGGCACCGCGACCTATCACGACGTGCTGGTGCTGCATGATGACAATCACCGCAGTTTCTCCGGCAGCGTCAGGCAGCCGGACGGCACATTCAAGACCTTCATGACATCGGAGTTCCGGCGCAAGTCGTAAAGCTCGCCGGGACTTGATCTGAACGAACGTGCCGCCGCGCCCTGCGGCGGGCGCTTGCCGAAACACCCGCCAAACCCTCCATAGGAGACGACAATGTCCGATACGCATGGAAAATTCATCTGGGTCGAGCTGATGACACCCGACATGGAAGCGGCCGCCCGCTTTTATGGTCATGTCGTTGGCTGGCAGACCAAGGATTTCGGCTCGCCGGAAATGCCCTATCTCGTGCTGGAAGCCGACGGCAAGGGCATGGGCGGCGTCATGGAACTGACCGACGAGCACAAGGGCCAGGGCATTCCGCCGAACTGGACGGCCTATGTCGATGTCGACGATGTGGACGCGACGGCAAAACGTTTTGCCGAAAAAGGTGGCGCGATCCGACGTCCGCCGCAGGATATCCCGGAAATCGGCCGCTTTGCCGTGGTGGCCGATCCCTATGGCGCCGTGCTCTGCATCATGACGCCGCAGCCAATGGAAACCGGCGGTTTCCCTGAGGATATGCAGGCGAAACAGGGCCATGTCGGCTGGTACGAACTCTTCACCGACAATGTCGATGAAGCGATGGCCTTCTACGGCGATGTCTTCGGCTGGACCAAGGACCATGATTTCGACATGGGCGAAATGGGCCCGTACCGCATCTTCGCCCATAACGGCAAAGCCGTTGGCGGCATAATGAAACGCATGCCGCAGGTTCCCGTCTGCCATTGGGGTTATTACTTCAATGTGGATGGCATCGATGACGCCATCACTCGCGTCAGCACCGGCGGCGGACAGGTCGTCAACGGCCCGATGGAAGTGCCCGGCGACAGCTGGATCGTTAACTGCGTCGATCCGCAGGGCGCCTATTTCTCGCTGGTCTCGCAGAAGAAATAAGTCTGTTGCTGATGATCTGCCGGGGCAACGTCCGGCAGATCATCGCTCTCTCGACAGGCGAACATGATCGATAAAGGCCCGCAGCTTCGGCGCAAGGTTGCGACGGCTGGGATAATAGAGATAAAACCCTGCGAAGCTGGGCGAATAGTCTTCCAGCATGGAAACAAGCTCTCCGCGCTCCAGATAGGGCCGGAATGTCTCTTCCATGCCAAAGGTAATGCCTGCACCGGCACAGGCGAGCTTGATCATCAGCTGCATGTCGTTGGTGGTGAAAGCAGGCTCCACCGCCACCGCAAACTCCCGGCCGCTTTCGGCAAATTCCCATCTATATGGCGCAATACCCGGACGAGGCCGCCAGCCGATACACCTGTGCTCGATCAGCTCGCGTGGCTGGTCGGGCAGGCCGAATCGGTCCCGGTAGGAAGGAGAACAGACGGCAAGCTGCCGCTGGGGAACTGATACCGGAACGGCAATCATATCCTGTTCGATAAGCTCTCCCAAACGCACGCCGGCATCATAATGCTCGGCGACAATATCGAATTCTTCATCCGTCACGACGATGTCGAGCTGCACTTCGGGATGTGCCTCGGCAAAGCTTGCTAGCAGAGGTCCCGACAAGAAACGTTCTGCAATGGACGACACCGCCAGCCGAAGCTGACCGCGCACCGTGCCGCCAAGCGATGAGGCTGCCTGCGCCGCCTGCGAGATCGCGCCTATGGAAGACGAGACATCAGCGTAAAGCTGCTGCCCCGCTTCCGTCAGGCTCACGCTGCGGGTGGTTCGTTGGACCAGCGCAATTCCCATTGTCTCCTCAAGCTTGCGGATGGTCTGGCTGACGGCGGAGCGGGTGACGCCCAGCCTGTCCGCGACGGCGCGAAAATTCCGTTCCTCGGCAACAAGGCAGAACGTTGAGACGGCATTGAGATCAATGTTCATTGGTTAGAAATTCTATCCATTGAGGTAACTATTAAGGCGGTTATCGCGACAATGCCTGAGCGCTATCTTCCCTGCAACGGTCGATTTCGAAAAAGCCGACCGTAACAGCAAGGAGATAGCCATGACATTGAACAAAGTTGTTCTCATCACGGGTGCATCGAGCGGGATAGGTGAAGGCATTGCGCGAGAGCTGGCCGCCGGCGGCGCAAAACTGGTGCTCGGCGCGCGCCGGCTGGATCGCCTTGAGGCGCTGGCCGAAGAACTGCGCGAGACAGGGGCTGAGGTCGTCGTCCATCCGCTTGACGTCATCGATAGGCACAGCGTCGAAGCCTTTGCCGAGGCAGGCCGCAAGGCGTTTGGCGAGATCGACGTCATCGTCAACAATGCCGGGATCATGCCGCTGTCGCTGATGTCGTCGCTCAAGGTCGACGAATGGGACCGCATGGTCGACGTCAACATCAAGGGCGTGCTTTATGGCGTCGCGGCCGTTCTGCCCGAGATGACCGCCCGCGCCTCGGGCCATATCATCAACATCGCTTCCATCGGTGCGCTCGCGGTTTCGCCAACGGCGGCCGTTTATTGCGCGACGAAATTTGCCGTGCGGGCGATTTCGGACGGGCTGCGTCAGGAAAACCGCGATCTGCGTGTCACCTGCATTCACCCCGGCGTGGTGGAAAGCGAACTCGCCCATACCATCACCGACCCGGCCGCCGCCGAACTGATGCAGAGCTACAGGGCCATCGCCCTGAAGCCGGACGCGATCGGCCGCGCGGTGCGCTACGCCATCGAACAGCCTGACGATGTGGACGTCAACGAAATCGTCGTCCGCCCAACGGCTGCCTGAGGAGATTGAGATGAAAGCCATTTTTTCAAGTGCACTTGCGATTGCAATGCTCGGTGGAAATGCCGCCGCGCTCGCAAATACGCAGTATCAGGATGACCGAATGAAACGCGGCGATGATGTCGTCCGCAGCCTCAACAATGGCCAGCCGCAAGCCAATCTGGAGCGCATGCGGCAGGAGTTTCCATTCCTGGCGCAGGCAACGGAGGGCTATGCCCTGGGCGAGGTCTGGTCGCGGTCGGGTCTGGACAACCGCACCCGCCAGCTGGCCGCCGTCGCTGTCATGGCGGCCCTTGGCGAGCGCGATCTGATGAAAGTCCATGCCGGTTATGCGCTGAATGTGGGCGCAACCGACGAGGAACTGAAGGAGATGATCTATCTCATCACCGTCCCGGCCGGTTTCCCAAAAGCCATCGCCGCATCACGCACGCTTGCGGAACTGTTCGAGGAGCGCCGCGCCAATGCCGCAACGGGAGTGGAGAGACAATGAACATCGTATCGACATCGGTTGCGCTCCTGCTTGCGGCGGCTTCCGCCGAAGGGGAGAACCGCAAATCTAGCAACGCCACGGAAGTGAACATGACCGAAAACGCGGAGATCCAGAACCATCCGTATGTCGGCATGTGGGTCACCGGCGATGGCCACGTTCGTCAGGAACTTCTGCCCAATGGCCGCTATGACGAGGCGCGGGGTAACCGCAAGAGCGCCTATCAGGGACGGTATGAGGTGAAGGGCAACCACATCGACTATTGGGACGACACCGGCTTTACGGCCGATGGCGAATTCGTGGACGACATTCTCTACCACGGCGGCATGATCTTCTACCGCGAGAAGTGATAACCACGCCAATCAAGCGCCGCCCGCTCCATCGAGAGCGGGCGGCGCGCCTGTTGCTATCGCTTCAAACTACCCAAAATCCCGCGCACGATGGCGCGGCCCACCGAAGTCGCGACCGAACGTGCAGCACTTTTCATCGCGGCCTCGATCACCGTTTCGCGCTGGTAGCCGGAACGGCGCGTGCCGCCGTTGCGTGAGCCGCTGGAATTTTGCGCAGGTTCGTCATCACCGAAGCCGGGCAGGCGCCAGCGGCCGGAGGCGTTGTCGGACTGGTTTTGGGCATTTTCTTCTTCAGCACGCTTCGCAGCCTCGGCCTCCGCCGCCTTCTGGGCACGGGCGGCAAGAATCTCGAAAGCCGATTCCCGGTCTATATCCCTGTCGTATTGGCCGGAGAGGGGGCTGAGATCGATCAGCGATTTGCGTTCCGCATCCGTCAGCGGTCCGACGCGGCCGGATGGTGGCCTGACGAGCGTGCGCTCGACGATGGAGGGCGCACCCTTGTCGTGCAGGGTGGAAATCAGCGCTTCACCCGTGCCGAGCGTGGTGATGGTATCTGCCGTGTTGAAGGCCGGGTTCTGTCGGAACGTATCGGCTGCCGTGCGCACGGCTTTCTGTTCGCGCGGCGTATAGGCGCGCAGCGCATGCTGCACGCGGTTGCCGAGCTGGGCAAGCACGGTCTCCGGCACGTCGAGCGGGTTCTGCGTCACGAAATAAACGCCAACGCCCTTGGAGCGGATGAGGCGCACGACCTGCTCCACACGCTCCACCAACACGCGCGGCGCATCGTTGAACAGCAGATGCGCTTCATCGAAGAAGAACACCAGACGCGGCTTTTCCGGATCGCCGACCTCGGGAAGCTCTTCGAAGAGTTCGGAGAGCATCCAGAGCAGGAAGGTGGCGTAAAGGCGCGGGTTCATCATCAGCTTGTCGGCGGCGAGAACCGAAACCGTGCCGCGCCCATCGGTGCCCACACGCATGATGTCGGCGATCTTCAACGCCGGCTCGCCGAAGAAATTGGCAGCGCCCTGCTGTTCGAGAACCAGCAGCCCGCGCTGCAGCGAACCGACCGAAGCCTTGGAAATCAGGCCGAACTGGTTGGAGAGTTCCGTTGCGTTTTCGCCCATATAGTTGAGGAGCGATTGCAGGTCTTTCAGATCGAGCAGCGGCAGCCCGCCCTGATCGGCGATCTTGAAGGCGATGTTGAGAACGCCTTCCTGCGCCTCGGAAGCATCCATCAGCCGGGCGAGCAGCAGCGGCCCCATTTCGGCGATGGTGGCACGCACGCGATGGCCTTTTTCGCCATAGAGATCCCAGAAGATGACAGGCGATTTGCCGTAGGAAAAATCGGTAAAGCCGATCTGTTCGGCGCGCTTCTGCACCCAGTCCTTCGCTTCGCCTTCGGCTGCGATTCCGGAAAGGTCACCCTTGATATCGGCGCAGAAGACCGGAACGCCGGCCTTCGAAAAACCTTCTGCCAGAACCTGCAACGTCACGGTCTTGCCCGTGCCTGTCGCGCCGGTGATGAGGCCGTGCCGGTTGCCGAATTTCAGTTCGAGATATTCGCCCTTGTTCAGGCTGTCATCCGGATTGCGGCTGGTGCCGATATAGAGCTGTCCGTCCTGCAACATCGACCAATTTCTCCTGCGGCTGAAACACGACCCCTAAAATCGCGGCGGATTTTGCAAAAGTCATGTCCGAATTAAAAGTGTTCCGGCATGATAGGGAGACTCCGGCAGGGAGCAGCCCTTTCATAGTTTGGTTGCGATGATCTTATAAGGACAGTTTCAAGGCGCAACAACTGCTTGATGGCGATGAAGAAAAAGCGCTTGATGAAAGTTGCCGCACCGCTCATGGCCGCTTGAATGCCGCATGAGATTGTTTTACGTTGACGTTAACGTCAGTTCGCAGAAGTTGACGTCGTTTTTCAACAGGAGGCAAGAATGAACGAAGTCGTGGATCAGATCGCCGCAAAGGCGGGGATCGACCCTGAACTGGCTGAAAAGGCCATTGGCATGATTCTCGGTTTTCTCCAGCGCGAGGCTGCCGACGGCCCGATCGCGCGGATGATCGAAGCCATTCCCGGCGCGAGCGATCTGGTGGCGCAGTATAATGGCGAAGGTGCCGGCGGCGGCGGTCTGCTCGGTGGCCTGATGAGCGCCATCGGCGGCGGCGGCATCATGGGGCTTGGCCAGCAGCTGATGAGCCAGGGCCTTGGCATGAGCGAGATTTCCACCCTCGCCAAGGAAACCATCGCCGCTGCCCGCCAGCATGCCGGCGATGAAACCGTCGATCAGGTGATCGCCTCGGTCCCGGGCCTCAGCCAGTTCGCCTGAGCCGGACTATTCCATCGCGGGGCGTGGCGGCTGTTCTTTGAACAGGCGCCGCGCCTCTTCTATTTCGGCATGGTGCGTTTCCGCCCATATCCACACCCCGCAAAAAGCGCTGCCCAGCGTGCGGCCAAGGTTCGTCAGGCCATAATCCACATGTGGGGGAATGACGGGATGCACCGTGCGGCGCACCAGCCCGTCGCTTTCCATCTGCCGCAGCGTCTTCGTCAGCATCTTCTGGCTGATATTGCCCACATGTTTGCCAATCTGCGTAAAGCGCAGCGTGCCGTGCTCTTCCAGCACTTCGAGAATGAGCATCGTCCATTTGTCGGCCACCTTGGCAATGATGTCCTGAACCAGCGCCTCTATTGCCGGATCTGTATCCGTCGGTGGCGGAACCTTGCGCCGGTTCTCGATGGCCGGGTCGGCTGCATGCCGCTTCATCTTACACTCTCCATTTGGTAAGTATAAATCTTTTGGGTGCCTACTTTCGATTGGAGAGTATCATAGCTAACTTCCTTTCAGCCAACAAGCAAAGGATGTTCCCATGAAAATCTCTGGCAATACCATTCTCATCACCGGCGGCGGTTCCGGCATCGGTCGTGCTCTGGCGGAGGCCTTTCACAAGGTCGGCAACAGGGTCATCATTTCCGGCCGGCGCAAGGCCGTGCTCGACGAGGTGACGGCCGCCAATCCCGGCATGGCCTCGATGGTGATGGATGCGACGGACGCGGCAGGCATCCGCGCTTTCGCAGAGGCTGTCGTAAAGGCCCATCCCACTCTCAACGCCGTTATCAACAATGCCGGCATCATGCGGCCGGAAGACATCGCGGCAGCCCCGGATTATCTGGACACGGCCGAAGAAACCATCGCCACCAATCTTCTTGCACCCATCCGCCTGACGGCGGCGCTTTTGCCGCATTTCCTCAAGCAACCCGCTGCGACGGTGCTGACGGTCTCCTCCGGCCTCGCCTTCGTGCCGATGGTGCTGACCCCCACCTACAGCGCCACCAAATCCGCCATTCATGCCTATTCGGTCGCTCTGCGCGAGCAGCTTGAAGAGACGCCGGTGGAAGTCATCGAAATCGTGCCGCCTTACGTGCAGACGACGCTGATGGGTGAGGGGCAGGCGAAGGATGAAAGAGCCATGCCGCTTGATGCCTTCATTGCCGAGGTCATGGATATCCTCGAAAATCGTCCGGACGAGAAGGAAGTGGTGGTGGAACGCTGCAAGCCGCTGCGGTTTGCAGCGCAGAACGGAAATTTCGATCAGGTCTTCGCCATGATCAACCATATGCATCCTTGAGCGGCAGCGTCTGTCGCATGGGGGCATCCTGTGATAGCGTCGCGCTCCTATCTGAGGAGTGCGCGCTTTCATGGCCCAAGGCCGGTTCCTGATGCCGAAAACCAGCATGCCCGGTGTCGTCGCCGTAGTGGCGGATAGCGATCGTTCTTTCCCACGCCATATGCATGATCAATTCGGTATCGGCGTCATCGAACGCGGCGCGCAGAAATCGCTTTCCGGCCGTGGCATGGTGGAAGCGGCCGCCGGTCAGGTCATCACCGTCAATCCCGGCGAGATACATGACGGTATCCCGCTCGGGGAGGGCGGCCGCGCCTGGCGGATGCTCTATCTCGACATCGATATCGTGCGCGATGTCATTGCCGATGTCTGTCAGAAGGATCGCGGCTTTTTCGAATTCGCCTATCCTGTTGATGCAAGGCCTTTGGCGGAGCGGTTCAACGCTGTCTTTTCCGCCGTCACTGCGAAGGAACGACCGGGCGAAACCCTGCACAGCGACGAGACCTTGCTGATGCTTCTGGCGGCTGCGATGGAGACGGCGGCTAAACCGCCCGTGGTGACCTCGCCCGACACCATCAGGCGCGCGAAAAGCAGCATCGATGACGACCCTGCCCACCCGTTCCGCCTTGCCGATCTGGCCGCGGAAGCCGGCATGAGCCAATTCCGTTTCCTGCGCGCCTTCGCAAAAGCAACCGGCCTGACGCCGCACAGCTATCTTCTCCAGCGGCGCGTCCATCTGGCCCGGCACGCGCTGGCCGGAGGTAAGCCGCCGGCCGAGGTTGCCTTCCTTGCCGGTTTTGCCGACCAGAGCCATCTGAACCGCGTTTTCGTGCGCCAGTTCGGGGTGACGCCGGCGGTTTACCGGGCGGCGACGGGCGGCGGATCGTCGCGCTCTTCCGTCGTCATGCCGGACTAGATCCGGCATCCAGCCATGGCGCGCCCGCGCCGTGAAAGAAGTCTTTCGTGGTCAAGGACTTGACCACGCTGGATCCCGGCTCGGGGGCCGGGGTGACGGTGTGCGGATTTGGCCCTGCAATTTCATCCAAGACAACGATCCTACGCACCCTCATGCTCCTGCCCTTCACCCACAGGAGAGACCCACCATGACACCCGAATTCCTCATCACATCCTTCATCGTTGCCGCCTCTCCGGGCACCGGCGTGGTATACACGCTGGCTGCCGGCCTTTCGCAGGGGGCGCGGGCGAGCGTCATTGCGGCCTTCGGCTGCACGCTCGGTATCGTGCCGCATCTGCTCGCCGCCATCACCGGTCTTGCCGCCATCCTGCACACCAGTGCGCTGGCCTTTAGCGTGGTCAAATATCTGGGGGTCGCCTATCTGCTCTACATGGCGTGGAACACGCTGCAGGAGAATGGCGCGCTGAAGATCAATGAGACGAGGCAGCCGCAAAAAGCCGCCCGCGTCATCGGTGAGGCGATCCTCATCAATCTGCTGAACCCGAAACTGTCGATCTTCTTTTTCGCCTTCCTGCCGCAGTTCATCGCCCAGGGCGAGCTTTCACCGACAGGCCGGATGATCGAGCTCGGGCTGGTCTTCATGGCTATGACCTTTCTGCTCTTTGCGCTTTACGGCTGTTTTGCCGCCTCGGTCCGGCAGCAGGTCGTTTCGCGTCCTGCGGTTCTCACCTGGCTAAGGCGCAGCTTCGCCGCCGCTTTCGTGGCGCTGGGTGCGAAGCTGGCCCTGACCGAGCGATGAGATCGGAGCGAATGACCGACCGCCTCAGTTGTCCCAGTCGGGCGCGAGGTGGCCGGGGCTGACAATGCGGCCATTTGGCTTTGCCAGCGCATGGATTGCCCGCATTTCTTCTTCCGAGAGCGCAAAATCGAAAATATTGAAATTCTCCTTGAGGCGGCTTTCCGTCGCCGTCTTGGAAAGCGCCACGATATCCGGCTGTTGTACCGCCCAGCGAAGGGTTACCTGCGCGGCGGTTTTGCCATGCCTCGCGCCGATATCCTTCAGAACAGGGTCGTTCGGCACCTTGCCGTCGGCCATCAGGTAATAGGCTGTCACCGACATGCCGTGCTTGCGCGCAGCCGCAATCACCTTGGTCTGGTCGAGATAGGGGTGATATTCGATCTGGTTGGTGGCAAGCGGCGTGTCGGACAGTTTCACCGCCTCGTCGGTCAGCGCCACGTTAAAGTTGGAAATGCCGATATTGCGCGCCTTTCCGGCCTTGCGCACCGCGTTCAGCGCGCCCATGCGCTCGGCAAGCGGCACATCGCTCTTTGGCCAGTGCAGCAGCAAAAGGTCGACATAGTCGGTCTTCAGCTTTGCAAGACTCTCATCAACGGAAGCGAGAAAATCGTCGTGGCGATAGCGGTCCACCCAGACCTTTGTGGTCAGGAATATATCGTGCCGGGAAATGCCCGACTTGGCGATGACTTCGCCCACGGCCCCTTCGTTCTTGTAAATCTGCGCGGTATCGACATGGCGGAAACCGAGCTTCAGCGCCTCCGGCAGAATGCGCCTGACATCGTCTTCCGGAATGCGGAAGGTGCCGAAACCGAGGGCGGGAATGTTCGCGCCATTTGCGCTGACGTCATACATGGGATGTCTCTCCTGTTTGCTGAAACATGGCCGGCGCGGGACGCCGGGGGCAGGGAAGCCGTCTTTCATTAACTGGTATCCGCACGATCGGTTTCAACCCGACGACGCCAGTCACATCAGCACGTAATCCACCGGACGCGGATCGGCCGGCAGGTCGGTATCGCCGATCGCCTCGCGCAGATTGATCTCGATTGTGGTGGCAAGGGCATTTATCGGCAGCGCGTTGAGGCCGGTGCCGAAGGGGTCCTCCAGCTCGTCGGACAGCGCATCGAGGCCGAAAAACGTATAGGCGATCAACGTACTCGTGAAAGGCGTCGCCCAGCCGAGCAGATCGGTGAAACCGAACGGCAGGAGAAGGCAGAAAAGATGCGCGGTCCGGTGCAGCAGCAGCGAATAACCGAAAGGAACCGGCGTGTGGCGAATGCGCTCGCACGAAGCCTGTGCGGCGCCCATCTGCTGCACGGTCGCATCCAGCATCTGCAACTGTATATCGCTGATCTGGCCTTTGCCATGAGCGGCGACGATGGCGCCGGAGATTTCGCGCAGCAGCATGTCCGGCCTGTTGCGGCTGCAGGCATAGGTCTGCGAAAGGTCCTCCGGAACGAGGTCGGTGGCGACCGTCGCATTCGCCGGACGCAGATGTGAGACCAGCGCGTGACAGAAGGCGATGACAAGATCGGTGATCCGTCTGCGGGTGACGGGATCGGCCACATCCTGCCGGCCTTCCAGCATCACGGTCTGGCGTGCCAGCGTGCGGGCCACGGTAATCAGAGCGCCCCACTGCTTGCGGGCTTCCCACCAGCGATCGTAACAGGCATTGGCGCGAAAACCGAGAAACACCGAAAGCGCGATGCCGAGCAGCGAGAACGGCGCTCCATTTAGCGCCGGCACCAGATCCGGGCGATCCTTGTGCGCCCAGACCACCAGCGTCGACAGCAGGAAAACCGCAAGCACCTGCGGAAAGATGCGGACGATGATGGAGCCGCGCACGATGAGGAAAAGCTGCAGCAGGTTCGGTTTTGGACGAACGATCATGGTGGAAACTCGAAATGCCTGTGGCGGGTGGGGGCGCGTGAAAATGCCCGACCCTATCTACATGCTGGCTACGCGGCCTTGTCCACCCTTTTTTGCGTGGTTGCGCACGGCGGCTGGCAGCGCTACGCGTCTATTGCGGGCATCGTCAATAGATGATCCGACCGTGCGGGGTGGAAGGAAATGTCGCGTGTCACGTTCACAACGGCTTCTTGATCTGTTGCAGATTCTTCGTTCCCACCGCATGCCGGTGAGTGGTGCAGCCCTTGCCGCGAAGACCGGCGTCAGCCTGCGCACGCTCTACCGTGATATGGCAACGCTTCAGGCGCAGGGCGCCGATATCGAGGGCGAAGCGGGCGTGGGTTATGTGCTGCGTCCCGGTTTCCTGCTGCCGCCGTTGATGTTTTCCCAGCACGAAATCGAGGCGCTGGTGCTCGGCTCGCGCTGGGTGGCGGGCCGCGCCGATGCCGGACTGGCGGAGGCTGCGCGCGCCGCACTCGTCAAGATCGGCGCCGTTCTGCCCGAAGCCCTGCGGGAGGAACTCGATCATTCCACCCTGCTTGTCGGTCCGGGGCAGGGGCTTGCGGCCATCCATGTCGATCTGGCGGCCATTCGCGATACGATTCGCAGGGAAAGCAGGGTCGTCATCACCTATCGCGACGAAAAGGGGGACGTGACGGAGCGGGTTATCTGGCCTTTTGCACTCGCTTTTTTCGATCTGGTGCGGGTGGTGCTGGGCTGGTGCGAGACACGGCAGGACTACCGCAGTTTCCGGGCTGACCGCATCGAAAGCTTTCGTCCCCTCGACGGCCGTTATTCGCGCCGCCGCCAGGTGCTGCTGAAAGAATGGCGCGAACGGGAAAAACAGCGGCGGCAACATGCTGACAAAAACTGACAGCATCGGGGTCTAGAAACCGTTCATCCGCAACACAGGAGAACAACCATGACCCACCCCGATTTCACCATTCTTTACGTCGATAATCCGCCGGCCAGCACCGAGTTCTACAAGGCCCTGCTGGGCGTTGATCCCGTCGAAGCCTCCCCGACATTTTCCCTCTTCGTCCTTGCCAACGGCATGAAGCTCGGCCTCTGGTCGCGGCACACGGTGGAACCGAAGGCATCCGTTACGGGCGGCGGCGTCGAACTCGCCTTCCGCGTCGAAAACGACCTTCAGGTGGAAGAGACTTTCGCGAGCTGGAAGGCAAGAGGCGTCGCCATGCTGCAGCAGCCAGCGAAAATGGAGTTCGGTTATACCTTCACGGCCGCCGACCCGGACAGCCATCGCCTCCGGGTCTATGCCTTCGCGAGCTGATGACAAGCGGCTTGGCCGGTTGGTCAAACAAAGCCATCCTCGTCCACGCACGCGGTATTCCGCACGCTCCAGTCGACGCGCGTCTGAGCGGCGGGGAGAGCCCTGTCAGCGCAAGGACTTGGGCTGGCTGGATTCCTGGGACAGGCACAGTAATGAGGGCGGTGGGGAGGCGTCCGCGTGTGACAATCGCACGTCGCATCTGATGCCCTACGTCTTGACCGCCACGACAAAAAGGCGGGGAAACCGCAGAAGCAACCGGCCATCCGCCATCGGCGGATAGGCCTCCCTAATACGCCGCGTATAGTCGGCGAGGAAGGCTTCGCGGTTCTCCTCGCCGGCGGCGGCGAGATAGGGGCGCAGCCCCGTGCCCTTCACCCATTCGACAATGCTATCCGCATCTTTCATCGGGTGATTATAGATCGTGTGCCACACATCCACCCGCACGGATTTCGGTGAAAGCGCATTGAAATAATCCGACGGTGCGGGCAGGGGTTTGCGCCGCAACCGGCCATCGGAAAAAGTCTGTTTCCATGGGCCTTCGTCACCTGTCTCATGCATCGCGATATGCGTCGGCTCCTGCAGATTGTCAGGCATCTGCACGGCCAGAACGCCGCCGCTTTCCAGCTGGTCCATCAGTTGCGAAAGAATGGCGAGATGATCCGGCACCCACTGGAAAACGGCATTGGCGTAAAGCAGGTCCGCCTTCTGCGCCGGTTTCCAATGCGCGAGGTCGGCCTTGCCGAAGCGGGTGGTCGGCAGCCGGTCTGCTGCCTTCGCCAGCATATCATCATCGCTATCAATACCGGTGATGACATTGACGCCGTAACGGTCGGTCAGAAGCTCGGTGGAATTGCCGGGACCGCAACCGAGGTCATAGCCGTTCAGCACCCGCTCCAGCGGCACCTGGGCCAGGAGATCCCGCGCCGGGCGCGTCCGCTCGTCTTCGAATTTCAGATATTGCTGTGCGGACCATGCCATGATTTTTCTCCTGCGGACTGCCGTCAGATCGTCAGCATCGCATGGGCGAAATCGCCCCGCCATCATTCAATCGATGAATTATTGTGATGAATCTATTCACCAACCTTTTGTTTCGCCTCATAAAACATCCCGGCGGGGCCGCTGCTTTGTTATTTTCCATCAAAATCAGAAATCGCGGCAATTAAAACTTGACCTCATTGAGGGAGAGGCATTCACTCCGGCCGATTTCCCGCACATGCCCGGTTGCGCGCGCACAGCGTTCCTCATCCGGCAATGCATCAGAACAAAAAGACGGAGCGTTTTTACCGAACGGAAACGCTCGAGACAGGAGACCATCATGAGCGTCGATACCGCACCCCGATCAACCACCTGGACCTATGTTGACGGTCAATGGCTGCCTGGCAATCCGCCGCTCATCGGGCCAACCTCGCATGCCATGTGGCTGGCCTCTACGGTATTCGATGGTGCACGCTGGTTCGATGGCGTCGCGCCTGATCTTGATCTGCACTGCCAGCGCGTCAATCGCTCTGCCGTCAACATGGGCATGAAGCCGACCATGACCGCCGAGGAAATCGAGGCCCTGGCGCTCGAGGGCGTGAAGAAATTCGACGGCAAGATGGCGATCTACATCAAGCCGATGTACTGGGCCGAACACGGCATGCCCGGCAGCGTCGTTGCACCGGATGCCAGTTCCACCCGGTTTGCGCTCTGCCTTTTCGAAGCGCCGATGGACGCCGGCAAGCCGCTGACGCTCACCGTCTCGCCGCTGCGCCGCCCCTCGCCGGAAACGGCAATGACGGACGCGAAGGCAGGCAGCCTTTATCCGAATAGCGGCCGCGCGATTCTGGAAGCGCGCTCACGCGGTTTCGACAACGCCCTGATGCGGGACATGAACGGAAATGTCGCGGAGTCGGCCTCCGCCAACATCTTCATGGTCAAGGACGGCGTCGTTCTCACGCCGGTCCCGAACCGTACCTTCCTTGCCGGCATCACCCGTTCACGCGTGATCGGTCTTCTGCGCCAGGCCGGTTTTGACGTGCGGGAAGCGACGCTTTCGGTTGAGGATTTCCGTGAGGCCGACGAAATCTTCTGCTCCGGCAACTATTCCAAGGTTTCGCCTGTCGTGAAGCTCGACGACCGCGAGCTGCAGGCCGGCCCGGTCGCCCGCAAGGCGCTTGATCTTTACATGGAATGGGCACGTCTCGGCGCAGACGTCTGAATTCTGCATCTATTCGCGTGAAACGGCCATGACAGACATTCGTTCGGTCATGGCCATTTTTTTGCGATGCAAAAAAACCCTGAAAACAGGGGGTAATTTAATCCAATTTTAGAAAACAGAATTGTAGCTTGCGACATCTTCACTTCCGGGCAGCGGGGGCCGCCAGATGTCTTTCAGCATTCGAAATGTACTTGTAGGTTTTTTTCTCACCATCAGCCTTGCACTTGCCGGTTTGGTCGGCAACGAAGCCTGGCGCTCGGTCAATCGCGCCAGCGCCTTTTCTGAGGTTGCGCAGCTTGTCGCGCTCGACAAGCTTCTCTTCAACGCGCTTCTGAATTTCCGCAGTGAGCGCGGCGACAGCGCCACCGCGCTCACTGTCGATCCTTCGAAATCGGCGGGCAGCGTCGCCAGCGTGCAGGCGGCGCGTCAGAAGGTGGATGCCGCCATGACGGCCTTTATCGCGCAGTCTCCGTCGATTGCAGATGCGAAGCTCCAGGGGCCGCTCAAGCGCGTGAGCGATGTCTACGCACAGTTCGTCGACCTGCGAAAGAAGGTGGACGCCAATATTTCCCAGCCGCTTGATCGGCGCGAAAACGGCCTCGACAAGACCGTGATGACGCTGGGCGCCGATTTCCTTGCGTCTCTCGAAGCCGGCTCGACTGCGCTGGAAGGCGCCGTCCGTTCGCTGGATCAGGGCCAGACAGGCCTCATCCAGCTGCGATCCTACGGCTGGTCCGCCCGTGCGCTTGGCGGCAGCGCCACCGTTGTCCTCAACGCTGCTGTGGCGCAGAACCGTCCTCTTACCGCCCAGGAAATGCAGCAGCTCGGCGCCTTCGATGCCGGCGCGGCTTTCGCGTGGAAAGCAACGGGCGATCTCGTGGCGCATGAATCGGCGCCGCAATCGCTCAAGGACATCTACGCCACTGCGGACAAGACTTATTTCAAAGGCGATTTCAACGCCCAGCGAACCAAGCTCATCGAAGACCTGAACAATGGCCGCACGCCGTCCTTTACCATGGATAGCTGGCGCACCACCGTCACGGAAAATCTCGGCACGATTGCCAAGATCGCTTCTGCCGCCATGGACGTGCTGGATGCCAACGCCGAGAAGGCGAAACAGGAAGCCTTCACCGATGCGGTGATCTTTCTCGCGGTCTTCGTGGTCACGCTCGCCCTCTGCATTGTCTCGCTCGCCGTCATCGTCGGCCGCGTCACCCGGCCGATCAGCCGGCTGACCAATGCCATGATGGCACTGTCGGGTGGCAATCTCGCAATCGATATCGCTGGCGCAAAACGCGGTGACGAGATCGGCGAGATGGCCCGGGCCGTGGAAGTTTTCCGTGAGGCCGCCATCCGCAATCGGCAGCTGGAGGCGGATGCCGTCGCAAACCGGGAACAGGCCGAACGCGACCGCATCGAGCTGCAGCAGCGTGCCGAGGCCGAAGCCGAAGCACGGCTCAACCAGGCGACGGGTTCGCTGGCAGGCGGCCTGCGCCGCCTCGCCTCGGGCGATATGCTCTGCGAGATCGCCACGCCATTCGCGCCGCAATTCGAGGCGCTACGGCACGATTTCAACAGCTCCGTGCACCAGCTTCGCGAAGCGCTGACCAGCGTCGGCCAGTCCGTGCAGACGGTGAATGGCGGCGCACACGAGGTGTCGTCGGCATCCGACGATCTTTCCCGCCGCACCGAACAGCAGGCCGCCTCCCTGGAAGAGACAGCCGCCGCGCTGGAAGAGATCACCGCCAACGTGTCCGCCACGTCCAAACGCGCCGGCGAAGCGCGCGACACGGTACGGGAAGCGCGGACGAAGGCCGATCTTTCCGGCAAGGTGGTGCGCGATGCCGTTGCCGCCATGGAACGCATCGAACATTCCTCGCGTCAGATCGGTCAGATCATCGGCGTGATCGATGAGATCGCCTTCCAGACCAACCTTCTGGCGCTGAATGCCGGCGTTGAAGCGGCGAGGGCGGGCGATGCCGGCAAGGGCTTTGCCGTCGTTGCACAGGAGGTGCGCGAACTGGCGCAGCGCTCCGCCAATGCGGCCAAGGAAATCAAGCAGCTCATCAATACGTCAGCCGTTGCGGTGGGCGAAGGCGTGAAGCTGGTGGCCGATACCGGCGTCGGGCTTTCCGAGATCGAGCAGCTGGTGCTTTCCGTCAACAGCCACATGGACGCCATCGCGACGGCAGCACAGGAACAGTCTGCCGGCCTTTCCGAGGTCAACACCGCCGTCAACCACATGGATCAGGCCACGCAGCAGAATGCTGCCATGGTCGAGGAAATGAATGCGGCCGGTGCGGGGCTCGCACAGGAATGCGCCAACCTCCAGGCGCTGCTGGCGCAGTTCCAGCTTGGCCACCAGACCTCGGCCCTGCGGGAGACGGCGCGGCAGATGCAGCGCGCTGCAAGCCCGGCCCCTGCGCCGGTCACCTCCGCCCCGAAAGCCCGCCCGATCGCTGCACGCGGCAATGCGGCACTGGCCGTGAAGGGTGACGACTGGACGGAGTTTTGAGTTTCGCCGGCGAGGCCCGCGTCATCAAAGGGCGCGGGCAATGTTGTTACCGAGGCTTCCCCCTCGCGACGTCATCCTCGGGCTCGTCGCGAGGATCTGCAACCGATTGATTTGTGGACGTGCTCAGATCTTTGGGACGAGCCCAAAGGATGACGTTGATTAAATGCGCACTATCGCTATCGGCTCCGATGGTCTGACCTGTGCCCAAAAACCGGCGCGGGCCTCATCCCTTCCGCACATCCTCCAGCGCAGCGGCAAGCGCCCTCAGCGGCGCCGTCATATGTTTGTCGCGGCGCATGGCCAGCGCGATCCGGCGTTCGAGCGGCGGCTCGAGCGAACGCCACTCGAGCCCAGATGAGGTGGCTTCCTGCTCCACCGCCATCCTTGGCACGATGGCGAGCCCAAGCCCGGCCCCGGCCAGTTTCTTGATGGCTTCGACGCTGCCGAGTTCCATCGTGGGCTGCACGGTGCGGCCGCTTGCAGCGAACCATTGATCCACCAGCTTGCGCGTATTGCCACCCTCGTAGAGCAGCAACGGCTTTGTCGAAAGCATGTCGGCGGTCAGCGTCGTCGTGGCTGCAATCATGTCGCGGGGAAATACCCCGACCAGCTCATCGAAATGGATATCGCTGATATCGAGGCTGCGGCCGCTGGCGGGCAGGGCCACCACGGCGGCGTCGATCGTGTTGGCCTCCAGAAGCCGCAGGATATCGTGGGTATTGCCCGTCTGCACCACGATCTCGATGCCGGGCATGGCTGCGCGAATACGCCCCAGAACCGGCGGCAGGAGATAGATGCAGGCGGTGGCGCCCGTGCCGATGCGCAGGCGTCCCGTCACCCCGCTGCGATGCGGCGCGACCGTATCGATGGCGTGCGCCACCTCTTCTGCAATCCGCCTTGCATGAATGAGGAAGTAGCGGCCCGCCGCCGTCGGCTGGGCGCGCCTGCCCACCCTCTCGATCAGCCGCACGCCCAGCTGTTTTTCAAGCAGCCTGATGTGCAGGCTGATGGCCGGCTGCGTCACTCCGGCCTTGTCGGCGGCGGCGGAAAAGCTGCCGAGATCGGCCACATCCATGAAACTTCTTACTTGCCGAAGGTCGAGATCCATCATCAAAGAAAACCTTATCGTTTGTATAAGTCAGATAATCTTTATTTTGGCTGCGCCGCAATGCACAATGACGGCGTGAATGATCCGCAGGACAAGAGAATGACCCTTTCCACCGTTTCCAGCCTTCTGATCCGCCCCTGTGAAGAGGCGGATATCCCAGCCATTACCGAAATTTACCGGGACGCCGTTTTGCATGGCCGCGCCAGCTTCGAGATCGATCCGCCAACGGCGGAAACGATGGCTGAGCGCCGCCGCCTTCTGGTGGAGGGCAATTTCCCCTATCTCGTCGCTGAGCGTGAAGGCAAGGTGGCGGGATATGCCTATGCCGGGGCTTATCGCGCCCGCCCGGCCTATGGCGCGACGGTTGAGGATTCCGTTTACATCGACCCTTCGATGAAAGGCATGGGTATTGGCCGCAAGCTGCTCGACGCGCTCATCAAGGAGGCGACCGTGCGCGGCTTCCGGCAGATGATCGCCGTCATCGGCGACAGCGCAAATGCGGCTTCGGTCGGCGTGCATCGCGCCGCCGGTTTCGAGCACGTCGGAACCTTCAAATCCATCGGCTGGAAACACGGTCAATGGCTGGACACGGTGCTGATGCAGCGCGCACTGGGCGAGGGCGATACCACGCCGCGTTTCTGACCCGCGTCAGGGCTTGGTGGAGCCGGGAATTTCCACCTTCAGCGTATCGCCGGCAAGTTCGCTGCCGAGTTCCACGGCCTTTGTCTTCTTGTCATAGACGCAGATATGGCTGACCGTCACATCCGCGCCCTTTGCCCTGCCGGTCAGGATGGCAAGACCGTAATTCTCGCTGCCAACGGGATCGACGACCGCCTTGGCGTCGTCGATCATGTCTCCGGCTGCGGCAAGACAGGCAGTCTGCACATCCGCCACGAATTCCTTCCACGCATCGTCCGAAGATGCGGACGCAGGCAGGACAGCCGACGAGACGGCAACAAGGAGGGCGGCTGTGTGGATCATCGGGCGTATCATGGAATTTCCTTCCTGCAATCTCGATCAAAAGCGAACCGATAGGGTGGAAAACGGTACGCCAGCGGTGTGAAACAAATATGGTGGCGGCCGGCGCGAGAGGAATTTTCTCTTTTGGCGGAACATTTTGATAATTCACAGGTTGCCCAAACAGAGCTTCGCTCCTATGGTCCGCTCACACGGTTTCTAGGAGCGGTAACGCGCTGCAAAAAGGAGTAAAAACCATGGCCTTCGAACTTCCCGAACTCCCCTACGACTACGACGCGCTTGCACCTTACATGTCGCGCGAGACGCTCGAGTTCCATCACGACAAGCACCACAAGGCGTATGTCGACAACGGCAACAAGCTTGCAGCTGAAGCCGGTCTTTCCGACCTGTCGCTCGAAGAAGTCGTGAAGAAGTCCTTTGGCACCAATGCCGGTCTCTTCAACAATGCGGCCCAGCACTACAACCACGTTCATTTCTGGAAGTGGATGAAGAAGGGCGGCGGCGGCAACAAGCTGCCGGGCAAGCTTGAGCAGGCAATTGCCTCCGATCTCGGCGGTTACGACAAGTTCAAGGCCGATTTCATCGCAGCCGGCACCACGCAGTTCGGCTCCGGCTGGGCGTGGCTGTCCGTCAAGAACGGCAAGCTCGAAATCTCCAAGACCCCGAACGGCGAAAACCCGCTCGTTCACGGTGCAGAACCGATCCTCGGCGTCGACGTATGGGAACACTCCTACTACATCGACTACCGCAACCTGCGTCCGAAGTACCTCGAAGCCTTCGTCGATAACCTCATCAACTGGGACTACGTCCTGGAGCGTTACGAAGCTGCTGCCAAGTAAGGCTTGCGACAAGCGTGGTTGCTGATCGAGGCAGCCACCTCTTGCGCGACGTCATCCTCGGCCTTGTGACGAGGATCAGCGGATGTTCCCTGAAACGGGATGTCAGCAGATGCGCCGGGACAGGCCCGAGCATGGCGACGGAAAGCTTGCGGTACCACCTATTGAACACCCGGCTCTCAGGCCGGGTGTTTTGCTTTGGAGCATATTCTGCTCCTGTCACAAGCCTGTCATCCGCCGGGTTTATCGCGGCGCATCATGACTGAAAAAACAACTCCTCTCTTCTCCTTCGGCATAGTCGCCGATCCCCAATATGCCGATATCGATCCGCGTCCCGAGATGGGCCGTCATTATCGCGAAAGTCCCAAAAAGCTCGCGGAGGCGGTGGATGCCTTCAATCGCGAAAATCTGGCCTTCGTCGTGACGCTGGGCGACATCATCGATCGCGGTTTTGAAAATTTCGATGCGATTCTTGCCGTTTACGACCGGCTTCGCCACCGCTCGCTCCTGCTGCCGGGCAATCACGATTTCGCCGTTGCCGCCGAGCATTTGCCTGGCGTCCACGCCCGCCTCGGCATGGCCGCCGCCTGGCATGATTTTACCGTCGGCGGCATCCGCTTCGCCGTGCTTGATGGCAATGACGTCAGCCTTTTCGCCCCACCGGTTGGGGATCCGCGTCGCACCCTTGCTGCCGAGCGGCTGAAGCGCCTCTCGGATGTAGGCGCAATCAACGCGCAGGACTGGAACGCCTCGCTTGGCGACGAGCAGTTCGACTGGCTGCGGGCGGCTCTGCAAAAGGCGGATGCGGCGGGCGAAAGAGTCATCGTGCTGTGCCACTACCCTGTCTATCCGGAAAACGCCCATAACATGTGGGACGCGCCGCGCATCCTTGATCTTCTCAACGCCCATCCTTGCGCCATCGCATGGTTCAACGGCCATAACCATGAGGGCAATTACGGCGTATCGGGCAATACACATTTCGTGAATTTCAAGGGCATGGTCGACACGCCCGACCAGAACACCTTCGCCATCGCCGATGTCTTTGCCGACCGAATCGCCATTCGCGGTTTCGGGCGGGAGGAGGATCGCCTCTTACGGTTGTGAGTAAGGGATGGCCGGCTGGTTGCTCTGCCAGCCGGCCATCCACAATTGCCGCAGCTTCTCGCCTTCGAGCTTGAAGAAGCTGCCGGTCGCCTGGCAGCTCTGCACCCGGTCCGAGCGGAAATTACGGATGGCCTGCCGCAGCTCGCACCAGGCGACAATATTTACGGTTTCGGAGTAATAGATCACCGCGATTGGCCGAACCCGCCGCCGCGTTTCCGCGCCGGCTTCATCGCGATAGATGATTTCCAGCGTCTCCTCGTCGCGCACCGCACGCCTGACCGTCGAGAGATCAAGTCCTGCCGGTGCCGGCGCGATGCTGCCCCAGGCGTGGAGGGCATTGGCGGAAAGGGTCTTTGACAGCGGTTCGGGCAGAGACGCGGCAATCTTGTCGCTCGCCTTCTTCGCGGCCCGGCGCAATTCCATATCGCCGGTGCGGTCGACCATGGCGAGCGCCAGCACGATTGCCTCGGTTTCCTCAATGGAAAACATCAGTGGCGGCAGGTTGAAACCGGGCCGGAGAATATACCCCACGCCGCGTTCCCCTGCGATGGGCACACGCATGGTCTGAAGGGCTGCCATATCGCGATAGACCGAGCGCACTGTTGTCCAGCATGTCGGCAATCGTCTGCGCGGTCACCGGGCGGCGCGCCAGCCGCAAAATCTGGATGATCTCGAACAGTCTTGAGGCCTTGCGCATTGCCGTCTTCCCGATGGATTTTCCCACGCAACTGACACAACGCTGTCAGTTGGCGTTCCCTATAAACGGAAAAATACATTGAGAAACATGGGGTTTCTCGAATGCACCTCTATCCGGTATGAAAGATACTGACATGACTTATGTCGAAAATCTCTGGCTTTTCTTTGTTGTCCTCTTCGGCATCATCATCCTGCCGGGCATGGACATGCTCTTCGTGCTGGCAAGCGCGCTGACAGGTGGCAGGAGAACCGGCCTTTCCGCCGCCGTCGGCATGAGCGCCGGCGGCATCGTGCATTCGCTGTATGGCGCGCTGGGTGTCGGCATGCTTGCCGCATGGATGCCGTCGCTGTTCCTGCCGCTGCTTGTCGTCGGCGCGGCTTACATGGTCTGGATCGGTATCGGTCTGGTGCGCAGTGCGATTGTCGTGAACGGCGATGAGGCTGAAGCAAGCGCTTCGGTGAAAAAGGCATTCTGGCGGGCGGTGTTGACCTGCCTGTCAAACCCGAAGGCCTACCTGTTCATGATGGCCGTCTACCCACAGTTTCTCAAACCCGCCTATGGGCCGATCTGGATGCAGGGGCTGGTGATGGGTGCGATGGTGGCGGTAACGCAGTTCACCGTTTATGGCGCGCTGGCGCTGACGGCGGATAGAAGCCGCGCATGGCTCGTTTCCTCTCCCGCGGTTACGATCGTCATCGGCCGCATCGCCGGTTTCATGCTGATTGCCGCAGCACTTCTCACATTGTGGGAAGCCTTGTCTTAGGCTTCTGTTTTCACGATGGAATTCACCGCAATGTGACTTCTTTTCGCCATGTGGAAAGGGCATCCTCGCGGCGTTCCATCAAGCGTCCGGCGCCCGCCGGAATCAAGGAGAGAGTGTATGAAACTGAAAACAATCGCAGCGGCCACGCTGTTCGGCTGTCTTTGCGCCGGAGCGGTCTATGCTGCCGGCGAAGTCGAAAAACGTGAAGGCATGATGAAGCAGATCGGTGGCTCCATGGGAGCGCTCGCCGCCATCTCCAAGGGCCAGAAGCCTTTCGACGCCGAAGCCGTCAAGGCCGCCGTGACGACCATCAGCACCAATGCCAAGGCTTTCCCCGACCAGTTCCCCGCCGGCACCGAGACCGGCAGCGCGGCAGCGCCCGCGATCTGGGAAAACTTCGATGACTTCAAGGCCAAGTCCGCCAAGCTCGGCGCAGATGCGGATAAGATTCTCGCCAATCTCCCCACCGATCAGGCGGGTGTAACCACCGCCATGCAGACGTTGGGCGCCGATTGCGGCACCTGCCACCAGACCTATCGCCTGAAGAAATAATCGAACGAGTTTGAAACGCCGCTCCCGGGCGGCGTTTTTCCGTCACGAAAGACACCTGACAATGTCAGGGGAGAATGGGGAGAGGGGCATGTCTTCCATTTGGACGAAGCTTGTGGGCGGGATCGTGGTCGCGGCCGTTGCGGGCTACGGGATTTTCGCATGGGTGACCGCGCCGCAGCGCCAGGCGCCCAGCCATTGGGTGAGCCTCGGTGAGCCGGATCTCGCCAATGGCGAGACGCTGTTCTGGGCGGGCGGCTGCGCAAGCTGTCATGCCGCGCCGGATGCTAAGGGTGAAGCGCTGTTGACGCTTTCAGGCGGGCAGGCACTGAAAAGCCCCTTCGGCACCTTTCATGTTCCAAATATTTCGTCTGATCCGCAGCACGGCATCGGCGGCTGGACGCTGGCGGAATTTGGCGATGCCATGACGCGCGGTGTGGGAAAGAACGGCGAACATCTCTACCCCTCCTTCCCCTATGCCTCTTATGCCCGGATGACGCAGAAGGACATCAATGACCTCTTCGGTTATCTGAAGGCCCTGCCGGCGAGCCAGAACGATGCGCCCGACCACGATCTGCCGTTCCCCTTCAACATGCGCATGGCGCTCGGCGGCTGGAAGTTCCTGTATTTCGACCCTTCGGCACCGCCGCGCGTCGAGCTGGCCAATGCCAATGCCGAACTTCTGCGTGGCCAATATCTGGTGGAAGGTCCGGGCCATTGCGGCGAATGCCACACGCCGCGCAATGCGCTCGGTGGCTTCCTGAAGGGCAAGTGGCTGGCCGGCGGCCCCAATCCGGAAGGCGAAGGCCGCATTCCGGACATTACCCCCGGCTCGCAAAGCATCGGAAGCTGGGCCGAGGCCGATATTTCGAGCTATCTCGAAACCGGCTTCACCCCGGAATTCGACAGTGTCGGCGGTTCCATGGTGAAGGTGCAGCAGAACATGGCGCATCTGACAGCCGAGGACCGCGACGCGATCGCCGCCTATCTGAAGGCGATCCCGGCGCGCTGAGGGTCCCGTTGGCATGCGTGCCCATTGACTCCCGTCCCCACGCGGCGGATAACAACCCTGTGATGGTTCCTTCCGGGCGTTCCGGAAGGTGAAAAGGGAACACGATAGGGAGAAATCCTCATTCGTGGCTGCCCCCGCAACTGTGAGCGGAGAGCCTGAAACGAAATGCCACTGGCAGACCCTTCGACCGAACCGGCGTTTCCGGTTGAGGCGAGGTGATGCCGGGAAGGTGTTTCAGGTTTTGACCCGTAAGCCAGGAGACCTGCCATCACGGAAATGTCCATGCCGGCGGGGTGTCCGGAAGAGCGGAATGTCAGGGTGGCAAGATCGATGCCCCCTGTGTCAGTCTCGTATCCCCGTGGTGAAGTGTATCGCAGGCGGTCGTATGGCTTTGCCGTTCGACCGCATCCAGAGGCGCGGGGTCGCGCCGGAGAGGGGTCACCATGTCCATCCACCAGAATACGGCCAATTCAGCCGTTTCAGCAAAAACGGGCAGCTTCGCGCAATCGCTGACGGCGATCGTGCTTGGCCTGTTCGTTGTCGGTTTTGTCGGTTTCTCGCATGTGGAAGCCGTTCACAATGCCGCCCATGACACGCGTCATGCCAATGCCTTCCCCTGCCATTGAGGGGAATGTCATGTCGTCTTTTCGCAATATCGTCTTTACCGCAGTTCTCGTCGGCATCCTCGGCGGCTTAGCCGTTTCAGCCATGCAGGCCTTCGGCACCACGCCGCTCATCCTTCAGGCAGAGACCTATGAGGGCGCGGGCGGTGAAGCTGCCCACAGCCACGAGGCCACGGCGCCCGGTGCTGTGGCTCCCGCCCACGAGCACAATGAAGAGGCCTGGGCTCCGGCCGATGGTTTCGAACGCACTGCCTATACGGTTGCCGCCAATGTCCTGACCGCGATCGGTTATGCGCTGGTGCTGACCGGACTGATTTCGCTGCGCGGCACCAATGGCGGCTGGCGTGAGGGGCTTTTGTGGGGCATTGCCGGATTTGCCGCCGTCATGCTCGCCCCGATGATCGGCCTGCCGCCGGAACTGCCGGGCAGCCCCGCCGCAGCACTTGAGGCACGACAAATCTGGTGGCTCGCAACCGTTGCCGCAACAGCCGGCGGCATCGCGCTGATCGCCTTCCGTCGCGAACCCTGGGCCATCGTCCTGGCGCTGTTGCTGATCGTCGCGCCGCATGTGGTGGGTGCGCCCCTGCCGCCGCAAGGCGAACATGCACTGGCACCGCTGCCGCTGGAGCGTCAGTTCATCGTCGCCGCTACGGTTACGAGCTTCGTCTTCTGGGCTTTGCTCGGAACATTGAGCACGTTTTTCCTCAAGCGCTTCCAGTCGGCCTAAGTCATGGAGGACGCAGCGGATTGGAGTGAGGAACTCGATGCGCTGCGTTTTGCAGTTCCCGGTCACGGCGCTTGCTGCGCCGTGCATCGTCTCGCCTTCAAGGCGGTACTGGGCCCGAGCCCGGCGGATGAGGCGGCTCTTGCCTTTTTCCAACACCATCAGGCCGCCTTTGTGGCGGCGGCACTCGCCAAGATCAAACGTGCAAATTTACCCGCCGGCCGCAGCCTGCATCTGAACAGCCGCGATATTCGCCGGGCGATTGCCGGGGAGGGCGGCGATCACGCAGCACGTGTGTGCCGGGTGCTGGATCAGCGATAATCATCGCTGTTCTCACCTCCGTCATCCCGGCCCTGAGCCGAAATCCAGGCAGCCCAAGTCCTTGGGCTGAAAGAAGTCATCTCGCCGCGCAGATGCGCGTCGGCTGGATTCCGGCTCAAGGCCGGAATGACGGGGAGTAGGGGAGCGCGAACAACCGAGGCGGCTATGCCTCAGCGATGCTCCGCCGCAAAAACCTGAAGTTCGGCCTCGGCTTCCGGACCAAAGAGGCCGAGGCTTTTCAGAATTTCCACCGCGAAACTGACTGGCGCGCTGCCGGCCGCGGTAATGATGCCGCCATCGTTGACCGCTTTCGGCTGGTCGCGGTAAAGCGTCTCGCCGCCATAGGCCGAATAGGCCCTGTGCGAAGCCAGCGAATTGCCGGTATGGGCAACGGCGTTCAGAACGCCCGTGCCTGCCAGCGCACTTGCCGCCGCGCAGATGCCGGCCACCAGTCGGTTCTTCTCGCGAAAGCGGCGCACCAGTTCGCCGAGATCGGCAGCTGTTCCCTTTTCCCAGCTCAGGCCTCCGGGAATGACCAGCGCATCGATGTCAACGGCATCGAGCGCGTCATAGGATGTATCCGGCGTCACCTTCAGCCCGCCCATGGAGGTTACCGGACGTCCGTCCGGCGTGGCATAGACGATCTCGACACCGAGATAGCTGCGCGCCGCGGCGGCAAGCAGCGCCGGCTCCCAGTCAGCAAAATCCTGGGCGAGCGCAATGGCGATCCGTGTCATGGTCGTCTCCGTGTTTTTTAATCAGGCGATGGACTGCATATAGCGCATGCCGGTCACCGGGCGGGGCGCGAAATCCATGTTTTCGTAGAAACGATGCGCCGCCACATTGCCGGTTGTGGCGCTGACGGAAAGATAGTCGCAGCCGAGACGCTTGGCGATATCGCGGGCCCGGGAAACCAGATGCTGGCCGGTGCCATGGCCACGATGGCCGTCGCGCACGAAGAGATGATGCAGTTCGAGCCCGCGGCGGCCCTCCTGCGCCCTGTAGAGCGGCAGAAGCAGGGCGTAACCGATCAACGCGCCATCGGCCTCGGCCACGAGACCGTGCACCCAGGGCAGCGGGCCGAACAGGTCGCGCTCCAGTTTCGCCGGCGTGATCGCCGCCGCATCGCCGTGGTAGGAGGCCAACAGCGTGATCATCTCGTTGAGTTCGGGCAGATCCGTCTTGCGCGCGCCACGGATGATGACGACGGGCGGTCTTTCCAGTGTCAGGGAGCTATCTTCGGTCATTTTTCGGTCCTTTGGTCTTATCGGTGCCGTCAGGACGTTTGAAAACAACAAAGCCGCCTGACGGCGGCTTGTTGACAATATGATCTGTCGAGCCGCCCTTAGAGGAAGGCCCAAAAATACGAGCAGGAGATGGGTGCGCGTTCGTTGATCATGGAAAATGAAATGCGCCCGAATCCGCCATCTGTCAAGCGGGTCAATTCGCAAATCGCGCAATTGCCGACAGGATTGCGTCTTCCATGCCCGCATCGCCCGTCGAATGGCCAGCGCCATCGATGGTAACAAGCTCGCTTCCCGGCCACGCCTCGGCAAGTTCGAAAGCGGTGACGGGCGGCCCCTGCAAGTCGCGCATGCCCTGAACGAGTATCCCGGGAATACCGGCGAGGTCTCCGGCGTTGCGCAGGAGCGCGCCATCATCCAGCCAGGCCGCATGGTGGAAATAATGGGCGCAGAGGCGGGCGCGGGCGAGAATATACGCGCTGTCGCGCCATTTCTCCGGAAAGGCCGAAATGCCCTCCGCGCTGATCGAGCCCGCCTCCCACAGGTGCCACTCTAAGGCGGCCGTCGCGCGCACGGCGGGATCGGGATCATTCAGAAGCCGGCGATAGGCGCCGACCGGATCTTGCCTGGACATGTCATCGGGGATCGCGGCGATGAAACGCTGCCACTGCTGCGGCAGAAACATTGCCAGCCCCTTGTACAGCCAGTCGATTTCCCTCTGCCGGGTGGTGGTGACGCCGGCCAGAACCATGCCGCGAACATGGTCTTGCATGGCGCTGTGCGTAAGCGAGGGCCAGCGTGGAACCCCATGAACTGCCGTAGATCAGCCAGTCTTCCACCGCGAGGGCACAGCGAATGGCCTCCATGTCATCGATCAGATGATGCGTGGTGTTATGCTCGAGACTATCAGCGGCGTTTGGCGTGCTTTGACCGCAGCCGCGCTGGTCGAACTGGACGATGCGGAAAATGGCAGGATCGAAATAGCATCGCGCTGTCGATGACAATCCTGAACCAGGCCCTCCATGCAGCAGGATTGCAGGCCGCCCCGCCGGATTGCCGGCAATCGTCACGTGCAGCCGATGGCCCTCGGAAACATCAAGGAAAATCGTGTCTGATGGCGTGATTTCAGGGAAGAGCTCGGCCATCTGACGTCCTTTTTTCAGGCGGGCAAGAGGCGATTACCGGGTGCACGTGACATTCGAATGTCAGCCTCTTCTCGGCTCAATGCTCCCCCTCGCACATGCCGTGATCGGAAAGCGCGCGGATGACATAACAATCCTCGATGGAATGGCCGTGGCAATGGGAGACGATCCGCTCCAGTTCGTGTTCCAGCTTCTTCAGGCTGGCGATTTTTTCCCGCACATCGGCAAGATGTTCGGCGGCGATGCGGTCTGCACCCTCGCACGGCATTTCCCGGTGCTGGCTGAGTGCGATCAACTCGCGAATGGCGTCTATGTTCAGGCCGAGATCGCGCGCGTGGCGGATGAAGGCCAGCCGTTCGAGATCGGATTTTTCGTAGCGGCGTTGATTGCCCTCCGAACGATCCGCCTCGCGGATGAGGCCCATCTGCTCGTAATAGCGGATCGTCGGCACCTTGACGCCGGTGCGTTTGGACAGTTCACCGATGGACAGCATGGCTTTCTCCATATCTCCAGTCTCTAGAGATATGGCCTTTCGGCCCGTCGTTCAATGGGGTCAGGCAGCGTCCTCCACGCCGAGTGCCTGGGCAAGCGCCTTCAGAACCTGCGATTCGAGGCTTGCCATATCGGGCTGTGTGGAGGCGGCCACATCAGCATTGACGCCGGTTGCGGCGGAGGCGCCGCTATCCATGTTCCAGAGGGCCGCAGCAAGGCTCGCGGAAGCGCTGGCGAGCGGTGCCACGGACGTGGCGACATTGCCGGCCACCGAAATGGCGCGATGGGCCGCCCGCGTCAACTCCTGCAAAGCTTCGGTGGTGGACTGTGTCTCCCTGCTCCGCGCCGGCTCGATGCTCCGGGCAGGAGAGGTGAAATTGATGCTGCTGGTTGCTGCAATAGTCGTCATGACTGAGTCCCCTAAGTTCTGATGGATGTTTTTTAATGCCCGAAACATTCGCGAGGATTGCGTCTCACACGACTTGCGCAAAAAACATGGGAAATATACTATACCCCCCTATAGTATATGAGGTCGGCCATGTCCCATACCATCCGCAACAAGGAAAAGCTTCTCGCCCGCATCCGCCGCCTGAAAGGGCAGATGGAAGCGGTCGAACGTGCGCTCGATGATGCCAAGCCCTGCGGCGAGGTGCTGCAGCTGCTCGCTTCGGTACGCGGCGCGCTTTCGGGCCTGACGGGGGAGGTAATGCAGGAGCATCTGCACGAGCACGTGGTGCATGCTGAAAATGAAGACGAACGGGCGCGGGCGGCGGAAGAGCTGGCCCAGGTGCTGAAGACCTACATCCGGTAAAACCGACAGGATTAAGCGACATGACGACGACATCCGAATACCGCGCAGCAGCCGGTCACGACCATGTTTTCCTTGGCCAGAACCACGAGCGTAATGAAAGGCGCGTCTGGATGGTCATCGCGCTGACCGCGGCGATGATGGTGGCGGAAATCGTCGCCGGTCACTGGTACGGCTCCATGGCGCTAACGGCGGATGGCTGGCACATGTCCACCCATGCGGGCGCGATGCTGATTTCGGCACTCGCTTATCTCTATGCCCGCCGCGAGGCCCGCAACCCACGCTTCACCTTCGGCACCGGCAAGTTCGGCGATCTCGCAGGTTTTGCCAGCGCCATCGTGCTGGCGGTGGTGGCGTTGCTGATTGCCGTGGAAAGCGGGATGCGCCTCGTCAGTCCCGTCGAGATCGATTTCAACCAGGCCATCCTCGTCGCCATCATCGGCCTTGCCGTCAATCTTCTCAGCGCGGTGCTTTTGAAGGATGACCATCACCACGATCATGGCCACGGCCACGGCCACGGCCACGGTCATGCCCACGGCTCACATGCCCACCATGGGCACGGCAGCCACGCCCACCATGATCATGGGTCCCATGCCGAGCACCACGCCGGGCACGGGGCAAAGGGCGGCCGGGACAATAATCTGCGCGCTGCCTATCTGCATGTGCTGGCGGATGCGCTGACCTCGGTTTTGGCAATCGTCGCGCTGCTGCTCGGCAAGTGGAACGGCTGGTCGTTCCTTGATCCGTTGATGGGTATCGTTGGCGGCCTGGTGATTGCCCGCTGGTCATGGGGCCTGATCCGCTCCACGGCGACAACCCTGCTCGACGCGCTGCCGTCGGCCGAGGATCTGCCTCAGGAAATCCGTGAAAGCGTGGAAACGGAAGAGGATCGCATTACCGATCTGCATGTCTGGCAGGTGGGGCCGGGGCATCACGCCGCCATCGTGGCGATCCTTTCGCAGGCGCCCAAAGCACCGGCATTTTATAAGCAGAAACTTGCCGCCATACATGAACTCTCGCATGTGACGGTGGAAGTCAGCCCGGCAAGAGGCTGATTGGAATCGCCTATTCGGTATATTCCGAATAGGCGCTGCGTACCCATTCAGCCTGCGCTTCCGCCTTGTCCTCGGGGGAGGCGGTGGCCGCATCCTGATAGGCCGGCGCGCTGCCGTTGCCGACGGCCCATAGAACGTTGGCCAGCGACTGGGAAAGAATGGTGCTGGAAACGGTGGGGTTGCCGGGGCCGCGTTTTACCGCCTGCTCCTCCGGCGCGCTTTGGGCGCTGCCAGCTTTTTCGATGTCGCGGATGCGACCCTGATAGTTATATCCGCCAATGTTGCTTTCGATCTGCATGTCGGTGATTCCGCGTTCAAAAGTTAACGAATGGTTAACGGCGGCGACTTGTCCGAAACTTGCGCTTGCTGCGCTGCAGCGACTGTCGAGGGTTGACAGCCGGCGAAGTAGTGCTTCGTTTTGGCATAGTGAAGACGGGGCAGGAGGCAATTGCGAGCTTTGTGCCTCGCGGCATTACAGTCCGGTTTAAATTTCTGGCGCCGTGAATACCTCACTCCCGTCATTCCGGCCTTAAGCCGGAATCCAGCCGACGCGCGTCTGCGCGGCGAGAGAGTCCTTTCAGCCCAAGGACCTGGGCTGGCTGGATACCGGCTCAAGGCCGGTATGACGGAAAGAGGAAATCTCGCGGACGCGGCCAATCCGTCCGGTGCCGGATTACGCCGTTTCCTTCTCCACCGACATAACCGTTTCCTGGAGCTTTTCCGGCTCCTCCGCCTTCACCTCCGCCTCAACCTCCTGCGGCGCGGGCGTCACCATCGCAGCCACCAGCGTATCAAGCCCGATGCTGCCGACCGGCTTGCCGTCCTCGTCCACCACATGGGCCTGCGTCTCGTTGGCTTCCGACATGTCGCGGGCGATGGTTTCGAGCGTTGCGGTCTCGGGGACCGGCATGCCCTCGGGCTTGCTCTCCAGCGGCTCCATGACAGTGTTTGCCTGCAGCACGCGGCCACGATTGACATCGCGCACGAAGTCGGTGACGTAACCATCGGCCGGCGAGAGGATGATGCTCTGGCCGTCGCCCTGTTGCACCACTTCGCCGTCTTTCAGGATGGCTATATGGTCGCCCAGCCGCAAAGCCTCGTCGAGATCATGGGTGATGAATACAACGGTCTTCTTCAGTTCCTGTTGCAGATCGAGCAGCATCGTCTGCATATCCACGCGGATCAGTGGATCGAGCGCCGAATAGGCCTCGTCCATCAGGAGAATATCGGCGTCATTGGCAAGCGCCCGGGCAAGGCCGACGCGCTGCTGCATGCCGCCGGAAAGCTGGTTCGGATAATAATCCTCGTAACCGGCAAGGCCGACACGCTCCAGCCAGTAACGGCCCTTTTCCTCGCTTTGCTTGCGCGGTACGCCCTGGATATCGAGGCCGTAGACGCTGTTTTCGAGTACCGTGCGATGCGGCAGAAGGCCGAATTTCTGGAACACCATCGCCGTCTTGTGGCGGCGGAATTGCCTGAGCGCCGAGGCGCTCATGCCGCAGATATCCTCGCCGTCATAAAGAACTTCGCCGGCGGTCGGGTCGATCAGCCGGTTGATGTGGCGGATCAGTGTCGATTTGCCGGAGCCTGACAGCCCCATGACGACGGTGATCTTGCCGCCCGGCATGGTGATGTTGATGTTGTTGAGGCCGAGAACGTGGTTGTGCCTGTCGTTAAGCTCGACCTTGTCCATGCCTTTACGCACCGCTTCGAGGTACTTCTCGGGATGCTTGCCGAAGATCTTGTAAAGATTCCTGATTTCGATGCTTTTAGCCATGGGAGACCTCGCGGTATTTCTGCAGGCGCTTGCCGAAAGCCTGGCTCGCCCGGTCGAACATGATGGCGATGGCGACCAGAGCGAAACCGTTCAGGAAGCCCACCGTGAAGAACTGGTTGTTGATGGCCTGCAGCACATTCTTGCCAAGCCCGCCGACACCGACCATGGAGGCGACGACGACCATGGCGAGCGCCATCATGATGGTCTGGTTGATGCCGGTCATAATGGTCGGCAACGCCAGTGGTAGCTGCACATTGAAAAGCTTCTGACCGTTAGAGGAGCCGAAGGCGTCTGCCGCCTCAAGCACTTCGCGATCGACCAAACGGATGCCGAGGCTGGTCAGGCGGATGACGGGTGGAATGGCATAGATCACCACTGCGATCAGGCCCGGAACCTTGCCGATGCCGAAAATCACCACCACGGGGATGAGATAAACGAAACTTGGCAGGGTCTGCATCACGTCGAGCACGGGATTGATGAGACGTTGCAGGCGTTCGGAACGACCCATCAGAATGCCGAGCGGCAGGCCGATGACGATGGCGATCAGGGTAGCGATGGCGACGATGGAGAGCGTCGTCATGGCATCGCGCCAGAGGCCGACCGCGCCGATCATCAGCAGGGAAATGGCGGTGCCGCCTGTGATCTTGAAGCTGCGTCCGGCCAGATGCACGATGGCGAGAATGACCAGCATGGTAATGATCCACGGCGTCTGGATGAACAGACGCTCCGAGGAATTGAGGAAAAGCTGCAGCGGGTGAACGACGACGTCGATCGCATCGCCGTAATTGCGCACGATATCGCGAAACCCGTCATCGATGGTTTTGCGAGCCACGCGCATGGTGGAGTTGTCGATTGCCGGGAACTTGCAGAGCAGGTCCGGCAGGTAGGTGCAGAGGGCCATTATTGTTGTTTTCCCTTTGGGTTGTTGGGGAATGGTGCGGCGGAGGTTGGTGCGTGCGGGCACCCCCCTCTGTCCTGCCGGACATCTCCCCCTCAAGGGGGAGATCGGCAGGGCGCACCCTTTCCAAAATCTCAACGTAAGCGATGGGCGAGACCCCCGCCGCAGGTCGATCTCCCCCCTTGAGGGGGAGATGCCCGGCAGGGCAGAGGGGGGTAAGCGGCTTGCGCCAACCCCGCCTCCCGTCACATCGAAGCCTTGATCTTCTCAGCCACCTCGGGCGAAACCCACTTCGTCCAGAGTTCCTCATGGTTCTCGAGGAAATACTCGGCCCCATCTTCATTGGTGCCCTGATTTTCATCCATCCACGCCAGAACCTTGGCGACGGTGTCGTTGTCCCACTGCCGCTTGCGGATGTAGTCGATGGAAGGGCCCGCCTTTTCGGCGAAATCCTTGGTCACGACGGTGAAGACCTCCGCCACCGGATAGGCATTCGGCTTGGGATCGGCGCAGTCCGCCTTGGCGATGCAATTGTCGTAAGCCGCCCGGTCAAGCGGAACGCCATCGTCCAGCTTCACCATATCGTATTTGCCGAGAATGGCCGTCGGAGCCCAATAATAGCCGAGCCAGCCCTGCTTCTTTTCGTAGGCATTGGAAATAGAGCCATCCAGACCGGCCGCGGAGCCGGTATCGATCAATGCAAAGCCCTTCTCATCAGCCTTGCGGGCCTTGAACAGGTTGGCGGTGGTTGGCTGGCAACCCCAGCCCGGCGGGCAGCCGAACACGGCGCCCTTGCTGGCGTCTTCAGGCGCGGGAAACAGTTCAGGATGCTTCAGCGCATCCTCGACGGTCTTGATGTCTGGATGTTCGTCGGCGAGATATTTCGGAATCCACCAGCCTTCAACGCCGCCTTCGCTCAGGATTTTGACTTCCTGAATGAGATTGCCGCTCTTGACGGCTTCCTCGTAGGGGGTGCCAAGTGTGTTCACCCACATTTCGGGCGCCATATCCGGCTGGCCCTTTTCATTCATGGAGGTGAAAGTGGGGGTGGTGTCGCCGCTGACGACATTGACCGTGCAGTCATAGCCGTTTTCCATGATGAACTTGTCGACGTAGGCCGCGACACCGGCGGATGCCCAGTTCATTTCGGCGATGGTGATGCTGCCACAGCTGTCTGCGGCATTGGCGGAAGATGCTGCACCGGCAGCGATGGTAAAGCCCGTTACGAGAATGGTCGAGGCCAGGAGTTTCTTCATGAGGAGACCTCCAAGTCTGATGCAGTGTTTTCATTTGGCAAAGCGGGAGCACTGCAAAGCCCGGATTGCCAAGGGCGAACTGACATGGCGCGTGGAGATGCCGAAAATCCGGCGAGAGAATATCCGCAGAACAAGCCGCGAGATTGCCGCGGAAACTGCGGCGAAAAGGCGCATGAATATGTCAACGCCGTGCATAATACGGCCAAAAAGTGATATTGCAACGCGGCAATGCGCAGGGCAGCCATGCAGGTGATCTATGGAGCGATTTTCCTGTTCGGGTAATACATGGCGTGTATTTTATTATTCAGTAGAAAATATCGACTATACAGTAGATCGAAATAAAAATTCCCAATAATTTCAAGTTTTGTTTAAATAAGAAATTTTTGCCGCAATTTGTGAAAAAAATAATCTGAAATCTTTTTTCGAGAGGTATTTTTGTGCGAAACGATACGGGCGGCAGCCTACGCCGCCCGCATCGGGCATCAGACGGCGTCCTTGCCGGCTACCTTCAGCGCGAAGGCGTATTCGAAGGCTATTTCCTCCAGCCGCTGGAAGCGGCCCGACTTGCCACCATGGCCGGCCGCCATGTTGGTCTTGAGCAGGATCGGCGCTTCACCCGTGGTCTTTTCGCGCAGCTTCGCCACCCATTTGGTCGGCTCCCAATAGGTCACACGCGGATCGGTGAGGCCGGAAAGCGCCAGAATCGGCGGGTAAGGCTTCGCACCGACATTGTCATAGGGGCTGTAGGCGGCGATCCAGCCATATTCCTCTGCCGCTTCCAGCGGATTGCCCCATTCCGGCCATTCCGGCGGCGTCAGCGGCAGCGTGTCGTCCAGCATCGTTGTCAGCACGTCCACGAAGGGAACGGCGGCGATGATGCCGGCAAACTTCTCCGGCGCCATATTGGCGACGGCGCCCATCAACATGCCGCCGGCAGAACCACCCTCGGCGATGATGCGCTCGTAAGACGTGAAACCTTCCTGCACCAGATGATCGGCAGCGGCAATGAAGTCTCTGAACGTGTTCTGCTTGTGCTCCATCTTGCCGGTTTCGTACCACTCGAAACCCTTGTCCTTGCCGCCGCGAATATGGGCGATGGCATAGATGAAACCACGGTCCGCCAGAGACAGCGTCGTGGTGGAGAAGGAAGCGGGAATGGTGATGCCGTAAGCGCCGTAGCCATAAAGCAGGCAGGGGGCGGAACCGTCGAGCGCCACGTCCTTGCGGTAAAGCAGAGAGACCGGCACCAGCTCACCATCATGCGCAGGGGCCATGATGCGGCGGGTGATGTAATCATCAGGATTGTGGCCCGAGGGCACTTCCTGCGTCTTCAGAAGCGTGCGTTCGCGCGTCACCATGTCGTAATCAAACAGCTGGCTCGGCGTCGTCATCGAGGAATAGGAGAAACGGATGACGTCGGTGTCATATTCCGCCGCGCCATGCAGGCCCAGCGAATAGGCCTCTTCGGCAAAGGCGATGGAATGTTCCTCGCCGGTGCGGCGGTCGCGGATGACGATGCGCGGCAGGCCGTCACGGCGCTCCAGCCATATCAGATGGCGGGCATAGGCATCGACGGAGAGGATCAGCCGGCCCGGCTCATGCGGCACCACCTCTTTCCAGTTTTCCTTGCCGGGCGCCGTGACCGGGGCTTCCACAATGCGGAAATCCTTGGCATCGCCGTCATTGGTGAGGATGAAGAAGACATCGCCGCCTTCGCACATCGAATATTCGATGCCCTCTTCGCGTTCCGCCACGATAGCCGGTTCCGCGGTCAGGTCTTTCGTGGAGAGAATGCGATATTCGCTGGTCTCATGATCGTGAATGTCGATGAAGATGAAATCATCGAGAACGGACGCACCGACACCCATGAAGAAACCGGGATCCTTCTCCTCATAGACCAGCCGGTCGGCCGATTGCGGCTCACCGATAATATGGTGGAAGACCTTGGAAGGGCGGTGGTTCTCGTCCTGCAGCGTATAGAAGAAGCTCTTGCCATCGGGCGCCCATGCGCCGCCGCCGCCGGTGTTTTCGACGATATCGGCAAGGTCCTCGCCGGTTTCGAGGTTACGGATGCGCAGGGTGAAATATTCCGAGCCCTTGTCGTCATAACCCCAGATGCCGTGTGTGTGATCGGAAGACTGGTCGAGACCGGCAAGACGGAAATAATCCTTGCCCTCGGCTTCTTTGTCGCCGTTCAAAAGCACCTGTTTCTCACCGCCGCCGCGCGGGGTGCGGAAATAATGCGGCTGCTCGCCGCCGGTCACGAAAAGCGTGCCATAGGCATAAGGCCCGTCATTGACCGGCACGGAGGAATCGTCCTGCTTGATGCGGCCCTTCATCTCCTCGAAAAGCTTCTCCTGAAGCGCCTTGGTGTCGCCCATGGCCGCTTCCATATAGGCGTTTTCCGCCTCCAGATGGGCGCGGATCGCCGGGTCGAGAATGGAGGTGTCCTTGAACATGGCCTGCCAGTTATCGGCCCGGAACCATGCGTAATCGTCGGTGCGGGTAATGCCGTGATGCGTATCCTGAACGGGCCGTTTTTCGGCGGTCGGGGCGGCGGGCAGGTTCTTGAAAATCGGCAATGGAAACTCGCTTTCCTGTAAAAATTCTTGAGCGGCACCAAGATGTAGAGCGGGGCTTGCGGCCGATCAAGTTTCAAATCTCCACAGGCGGAATGGCGTTCGGGCACAATTTCGTCAGCTTTCGATCACATTTTGGCAATATCCGGCAAATCAGCGATGATGCTTGCCGCCCGATGGCACGCAATCCATCGTCAAGAACAAACGAAAAAACTGACAGGACCCCATGCGAAAGCTTCTTCCCGCTGCCCTTTCTGCCTTTTTCCTTGGCTTGCAGACCCTTACCCCCGCTTTTGCGATTGATGCCAGCGTCATGCGGCAGTTGAACGCGCTTGCTCCCGAGGAGCGTCTGGAGCAGCGTTGCGACATTGAGGCGATGGAGCGGATAGCAACCGAGCAGAAGGGCATGAAGCCGGACAAGGTGATCGCCTATACGTTCGGTGATCCGGAAGTGGGAAAAAACTCCATCAAGGCGCCGGGCGCGGTCTTCAGAAGTTCGGGCGAATGGTACAAGCTCAGATACAAGTGTCAGCTGAAGAGCGATAGTCTCAGCATCCAGTCCTTCGACTACCGTGTGGGCGACAAAATTCCCGAGGAGCAGTGGAAGAAGTTGTATCTTTATGACTGATCACGGAATTTTTCGGTTTCGAACCGGCGTTTAGCCGCCGCTTTGTTGCCCCGTCGCAACCGGCTCTGTAACCCTGACATCTGATCGAAGTGAGGGGCACAGACATGGCGAGACGATTCAAGGGACTTTCTGCTTTTCCGATAACGCCGGCAGATGAGGCAGGGCGGGTCGATGTTGAAGCCTTCTCCGCCCTGATCGAGCGGCTGGATGTCGCGGCAGTTGATTCGGTCGGCATTCTCGGCAGCACCGGCATCTATATGTATCTCACCCGCGAGGAGAGACGCCGCGCCATCGAAGCGGCCGCCGCCATCCTCAACGGCAGGCGCACACTGATGGCCGGCGTCGGCGCCTTGCGCACCGATGAAGCCGTGGCGCTGGCAAGGGATGCGGAAGCGGCCGGTGCCGATGCGCTGCTGCTCGCGCCGGTCTCCTACACGCCGCTGACGCAGGAAGAGGCCTATCACCATTTCGCCGCCGTGGCGGGTGCGACGGCCCTGCCGCTCGCCATCTATAATAACCCGACGACCACCCGCTTCACCTTCAGCGACGAACTTCTGGTGCGGCTCGCCTATATTCCCAATATCCGCGCCATCAAGATGCCGCTGCCCGCTGATTCCGATTATGCCGGCGAGCTTGCGCGGCTCAGGCCCAAACTGTCGGACGATTTCGCCATCGGCTATAGCGGTGACTGGGGCTGCGCCGAGGCCACACTCGCCGGCGGTGACACCTGGTACAGCGTCATCGCCGGCCTGCTGCCGGTTCCGGCGCTGCAATTGATGCGGGCGGCACAGACCGGCAATGCGGAGGAGGCAAAAAGGCTCGATGCGGTCTTCCAGCCGCTCTGGGCGCTGTTCAGGGAATTCGGCAGCATCCGGGTTGTGTATGCCGCCGCCAATATCCTGTCGCTGACGGTCAGCGAACCGCCCCGACCGATCCTGCCGCTTACGAGTGCGGAACGCCAGCGGGTGGAAGAGGCGCTGGAGGCGCTCTCCGCGCTGGAAACCGCGCCATAATTCGGGCGCTTTGCGGGCGGATTGCCACACACCATGACTGCATGAAATTGCGGAACCAGAAATGATACGTCGTCTCCTCCTCGCTGCCCTGTTTGCCTCTGCCGCCGCGACCGCCTTTGCGGCGAACGGCCTTGTCGAGCCGTCGCTGAAAATGTCGCCGCAGCATGATGGCAAGGTGCGGGTGGCGATGACGCTCGACGCCTGCATGGGCAAGACCGACCACCGCATTCTCGACACGCTCGTTCGCGAACGTATTCCCGCAACAATCTTCGTGACCGCCCGCTGGCTGAAGCATAACAGCGAGGCGCTCGCGGTGCTGATGGCAAATCCCGACCTGTTCGAGATCGAAAACCACGGCGAAAACCATGTGCCGGCGGTGGACAAGCCCGTTTCGATTTACGGCATCGCTGCTGCGGGATCGGAAGCTTCGGTCGTGCAGGAAGTGGAAGGCGGTCGTCAGGCCATCGTCGCTGCCACAGGCATCCAGCCGCAATGGTTTCGGGGTGCGACGGCCAAATATACAAGCTCGTCCATGGCCACCATCAACCGGCTCGGCATGCGCGTGGCGGGTTACTCCGTCAATGGCGATGGCGGCTCGCTGCTGGGCGCTGCCGCGACGGCCAAACATATCGCTGCGGCGAAGAATGGCGATGTCATCATCTCCCACATCAACCAGCCCACCCACGAGGCGGGCGAGGGCGTGGTGAAGGGCCTGTTGGCGCTCAAGGCACGCGGCGTGATTTTCACGCGGCTGGACGACCCGTCATTCGCGCCGCCGGGGAATTGATCTCCAAGGTTGCCGCCCGTTTCTTCTCCCCGCCGGGGAGAAGAAATATGCCGCAGACTTTTCCTTCAAACGGCGCGGAAGAAAAGAGCTGACAAATCCCCCACATCTACGCCCGTTTTTCGGCGGCGTGCCGTTCGAAATTGCGCTAGCATCTTCGTCATGATGCTGTTCAAACGCCCCGACACCGAAACCCTGTATTCCGCCCTTGTGAACAAGGACCCCGCCTATGAAGGCGTGGCCTATGTGTGCGTGACCTCGACCAAAATCTTCTGCCGCTTCACCTGCACGGCGCGCAAACCGAAGATCGAAAACTGCCGGTTCCGCGAGACCATCGCCGAATGCCTGGAGGCGGGGTTCCGCCCCTGCAAGCGCTGCAAACCGATGCTCTCCTATGGCACGGCCGATGAAACGGTAACGCAACTGCTGACGGCGCTGGAAAACGAACCGGCGCGGCGCTGGCGTGAGGAGGATGTGGTGGCGCTTGGCCATGATCCCTCCACCGTGCGCCGCACCTTCAAGCGCCGTTTCGGCATGAGCTTTCTGGAAATCGCCAGATTGCGCCGCTTGGGCGATGCGGTGGAAAGCATCGCTTCCGGCGAAGCGGTGATCGGCGCGCAGATCGACGCCGGTTACGACTCCGGCAGCGGCTTCCGCGCCGCGATCAACCAGTTCTTCGGCTCCTCTCCCGCCGCCATGAAGGGCAGGGGGTTCCTGAAGGGTGACTGGATCGATACGCCGATTGGTCCGATGCTCGCCATTGCCGACGATCATGCCCTGCATCTGCTAGAATTCGCGGACCGGCCGGCGCTTCCGGCCGAACTGAAGCGGCTGAAGAGCCGCACCGGCGCGGACATGGTGCTCGGCCGAACGGAGGTAACAGGTCAGATCGAAGCCGAGCTCAAGGCCTATTTCGCCGGGCAGTCAGCCTCCTTCGAAACCCGCCTTGCCGGCCAGGGCACGCCCTTCGAGCGCGATGTCTGGCGCAGCCTGCGGCAGATCCCGGTGGGCGAAATCGTCAGCTATTCGGCACTCGCAACCGCCATGGAAAGGCCATCCGCCGTGCGCGCGGTGGCGCGCGCCAACGGTGCCAACCAGATCGCCATCGTCGTGCCGTGCCACCGGGTGCTCGGTGCGGATGGCAGTCTGACCGGTTATGGCGGCGGCCTGTGGCGCAAGAAATGGCTGATCGAGCATGAGCGTCGCATGGCGCAAGGGCAGGTGCGCGAGATGCCGCTCGCTTCCTGAGCGGCCTCGTTGTGGGGTTTCAGGAGATTTTCCGTTGGCGGAGGCGCGTCGCGCCCTCCGCCTCTGTATCCGCCGTTCAATCCGGCAGGTTCGGCACGACCCGGCGGGAGGGGAAGAGTTCGCGCGTCACCGTCATGACGATCAGCGACAACGGCAGGGCCAGCATGGCGCCGGCCGCGCCCCACATCCACGTCCAGAAGATGATCATCACAAAGACGAGGAAGGGGTTGATCTCCATGTTGCGGCCCACCACCGCCGGAAAGGCGAGGTTTTCCATCAAGAGGTGGATGGTGAAGAACACTCCCGCCGGCAGCAGCGCGAGGATCATGTTGTCATGCGTGATGATACCGGCGACGGTCAGCGATATTGTCATCAACGTGATGCCGAGAAACGGAATGAAGCTCGAAAGAAAGGCAAAAAGCCCCCAAAGAAGCGGCATGGCGAGGCCACCGAGATAGGCGATCACGATCATCGTCACACCCAGCGCGGCGTAGATGAGGCTTGCCGTGGCAAAATAGGTGCCCAGCACCTTCTCCACCGAGCCGATGATGCGAATGGTTCTGAGCCTTTGATGGCGCGCCGGAAAGGCCATGATGAGAGCCTTGCGCAGTCGCAGCCGGCTGTAGAGAAACATTAGAAGAGCCGCCAGGAAGATCAGTCCCTGAACGATGGCCGGCGTCACATTCGCGCCAAGCAGGGAAATGATTTCGCCGCTACGCGACAGCAGCGATTCCATCGACATGGAGCCCATGCTGAACGTGGCCGCGGAAATATTCAGCCACCGCAGATTTTCGAGGTAAGGAAGGAAGCGGTCAATGCTGCGCTCGATCAGGGCAGGGCCTTCCGATGCCAGCTGTGAGACCGGGTCAATCAGGGAATTGACCACGAAAAAAATGACCGCAGCGACGAGTGTGGACAGGATGATGGCGACACCGGCACCCGGAATGCCGTAGGAGGCCAGTTTTTCGGCGGAGATGCCCAGGATCATGCCAACAACGACAGCCATGACGACGGGCATCAGAATCATCGATAATTCGTGGATCACCGCCATGGACATGATCAGGAAAATGCCGATGACCGACCAGGCAACGAAAACGTCAAGCGCCTCCCGCCCCAGCGGTTGCTGACTGCGCGCGTCATCCCGCTGTGAAACAGAGGCGGGTGTCGCAAGCGGATCGGCCTTGTCTACTGGCAAGGCCGCAGTGCCGGAAAGATCCGGCTTGGCATTCTCATTCATCGGACTATCCCCCAATAACGAGGTTAACGTCCGACAAATCCGGCGGTTCCGGGGCGGCTGAAATTTCTGCCGCCCCGTTCAGCGTTTATGCGGAAAGCTTTAGCCCTATGCCCCACGGATCCTTCAAAAAGATGCCGTCACTTTGCCTTTCGGTGGAGATTTCCAGCCGGTCGAGTGCGGCGAGAGCCGTCTCGAGCGCGGCCGGCTCGTTGAATTTCAGCGAGTAACCGGAAAGCCCCGTCATGTTCTCCCTGCGGGCCACGGCGCCACGGCTGTTCCAGATATTGGCGGCCACGTGGTGGTGATACGCGCCCGATCCGAAGAAGCTTGCTTCGGGATACCGCGCCATGATCTTAAGCCCCAGCACATCCTGATAAAACTCATCCGCCTGCGGAATATTGCCGACCTGCAGGTGAATGTGGCCGATGGCGGTTCCCTCCGCTGCGCCGGTGAAGGCCGCCTTCGGGGCACTGTCGTAAAGCGCCTGAAGATTGAGGCCGATTGTCGCCATCTCCACCGTGCCATCCGGCTGGTAGGTCCATTCTTCCGGCGACCGGTCGCGATAGACCTCTATGCCGTTGCCTTCCGGATCTGCGAGATAGATGGCCTCGCTGACCAGATGGTCAGACGCACCCTGAAGCTGAACATTGTTCTGAGCGGCATGTGCCAGCCAGTGCGCGAGGTCATCGCGGCTCGGCATCAGGAATGCGGTGTGGAACAGGCCTGCGGCATTGCGCGGCGCGCGTTCCGCCGTGCTGGAGGTGGAAAGTGTGAGCAGCGGCTGGCCTCCGACGCCAAGCACCTCACCGCTCGGGTTCTTTTCAAGAACGGAAAGACCGATGATCTTTTGATAGAAATCCGAAACGCGCGGCAGATCGTGAACGACGAGATGGGCCTGGCCGACATAGGCCGGCCGCGTCAGGGCGAATTGTTTGATTTCACTCATCATCATCTCCATATTGATTCCGACGCGCCAAGGGGTGGGCCGGTTGCCGACGAGATCGGCTTCGCCGCTTTGCGGCGTTTGTCGAAGACGAATATGGGCTGGTTTCGTCGTTCAGCAAAGATCACCAGCTGGCGATTGACTGTCCACTATTCGTTGACAATGCCCTGTTCCGGCATGGCTTCGGCTTTGACTTCGATCAAGGTGAAGGCCGCGCCGGCCGGCAAATATGAGCTTGAGCCCGACACAACGGCGGATCACGTCAAAGGAGACAGCCATGTACAAGAAGATCATCGTACCGGTAGACCTCAGCGCCACTGACAAGGGAGAAAAGATTCTCGAAAAGGCCAAGGCACTGCTGGACCCCGACGGCGAGATCGTTCTCATCAACGTTGTCGAGGAACTGCCGGGCTATATGGCGATCGACCTTCCTGTCGACCTCATCGAAAACGCGATCAAGGACGCCAAGGCAAAACTCTCGGACCTCAAGGCCAGGGTCGGTTTCAACGGCAGCCATGAAATCAGAAGTGGCGCGCCGGCGCGGGAAATCATCGCTGCGGCAGAGGAACACAAGGCTGATCTCATCATCATCGCGTCGCACACGCCTGACTTCAGCAACTATTTCATCGGCGCCACCGCCGACCGCGTGGTGCGCCACGCCAAATGCTCGGTGCTGGTGGATCGCTAAGGTTTGACGTTTTTGGGTTGCGGGCGGGTTTCCCGCCCCTCCAAGCATTTCCAGGAAAAGTGGAATCCGGTTTTCCATCCGGAAATGCGACAAAACAAGAAGATCGGCTGGAGGAAAAGTCCATGAATACCGAAAGTTACGAGAAAATCCTGCGTGACCGGCAGCGCGAGCTTTATCGCCGCCTGCATAAGATCGAGGCCGACTTCGAAGAGCCGCGCAATCCTGATGACGATGACAGGGCCACCGAACGCAGCAATGACGAGGTGCTGGACGAGCTGGGGCAGGTGGGGCAGGATGAGTTGCGCGCTATCGACGCCGCCCTCGAGCGTATCGCCAAGGGCACTTTCGGCACCTGCGTCAAATGCGGAAGCGAGATTTCGGAGGATCGGTTGAAGGCTGTTCCCTATACGCCGTTCTGTCAGGAATGTGCTGCGGCGTTGTGAGGGCAGGGAAAGCGTGGCTGGGTCTCTTCCCCCCGCTGGGAAGAAGGTGGCCCGAAGGGCCGGACGAGGGGGCAAGCTCTCCGAACACATCTACCCTGCCGCCTCATCCCGCTGCCGCGGACTTCTCCCCGGCGGGGAGAAGAAACAAGTGTATGCCGCTCGCTCCACAGGCAATTGGTCTGGCCGCAGGGCAACCCAGGACCTCTCCTTTCGCAACAGCACCGAACGCAATTTGATCGCCATTAACCGGCTGCTGTCTTGTTCCTGTCTAATATTGTCTTCATGCTTTGGTGAAAGCACGCAGACAGGATTGGACTATGAGCGATTTGTGGCGGTTCGGACGCCAGTATGATTTTCACGAGATTGTCGCCGATGGCATCGTCCACGGGGTCGGTATCGTGCTGGCGCTTATCGGCGCCACGGCGCTGATTTTCTACGCGATGGTATGGGGTACGCTCAGCGCCATTGCAGCGGCGTGGATTTACGGCCTCGGTCTCGTCGTGTGCCTATCCGTCTCCTTCACCTATAATATCTGGCCGCACTCGAACGTGAAATGGTTCCTGCGCCGGCTGGATCACTCGGCGATCTTCATTCTCATCGCAGCCACCTATACGCCGTTTCTGATGCGGGGTATCCACGATCCCATGATCGCGGTCATGCTGGGGCTGATCTGGCTCGCTGCGATCTGCGGCATCCTTCTCAAATGCCTGTTTCCCGGCCGTTACGACCGGGTCGCCATCGGCCTTTATCTCGCCATGGGCTGGAGCGGCGTCATGGTGGTCGAGCCGCTGTCGTCGCATCTCGCGCCGGTCACGCTCTGGCTGATCGTCGCCGGCGGCGTCATATATTCGCTCGGCGTCATCTTCCATGTCTGGGAAAAGCTGCGCTTCCAGAATGCGATCTGGCACGGTTTTGTGGTCGCAGCCGCTGCGGTTCACTATTTTGCCGTGGTCACCGCCTTCAGCCTCGTTCCCCTGGCTTCGTGAAGATCGTGAGAGCGCGGCGCTGGACATGTCTCCGTCTCATCGCTTAAGGCTCGGCGCAGGCGCGGCAAAGCCGCGTATTCGCAAACCAGGCGGAGCTAAGAAAATGACCGTGGAACTTCGCGACGCGACCGTTGATGACCTCTCCGGCATCATGGAGATATACAATGACGCTGTCGTGAACACGACGGCGATCTGGAACGAGGTGGTGGTCGATCTCGACAATCGCAAGGACTGGTTCGCCGCCCGCAAGTCGCGCGGCTTTCCCGTCATCGTCGCGGTTCTGGACGGCGAGGTCGCGGGCTACGCTTCCTATGGTGACTGGCGCGCTTTTGACGGTTATCGCCATACCCGCGAACATTCCGTCTATGTGCATAAGGACGCCCGCGGCCACGGCATCGGCAAGAAACTGATGCAGGCGCTCATCGATCATGCCGCCGGCAACGACGTGCACGTACTGATCGCCGCCATCGAGTCGGAAAACACCGCTTCCATCCGCCTGCATGAAAGCCTCGGTTTCACGGTCGCGGGCCGGTTCTCGGAAGTCGGCACCAAGTTCGGGCGCTGGCTGGATCTGACGTGTATGGAACTGAAATTAGGTTAAGCCAAGAAGCTTAAGCCAAGAAGCTTAAGCCATCTTTTGACCGGTCGAGTGTCACGAGTCTCTTCTCCCCGAGGGGGAGAAGTCCGCGGCAGCGGGATGAGGGGCAAGCTCTCCGAATATCGCTAACGTAGCCCCCTCATCCGACCCTTCGGGCCACCTTCTCCCCGCCGGGGAGAAGAAATACGCGGTATGGCTCAGACCGGCTCGAACACCATCGAATGGCCGTTGATGCAATAACGCAGACCGGTGGGCGGCGGGCCATCGGGGAAGACGTGGCCGAGATGACCGCCGCAATTGGCGCAGCGGATTTCAGTGCGCACCATGCCATGGCTGGCGTCGCGATGTTCCGTCACTGCGCCGGGCTTCACCGGTTCGAAATAGCTTGGCCAGCCGCAGCCGGCGTCGAATTTCGTGTCGGAGAGGAACAGCGGCTCGTCGCACGCCGCACAGCGGTAGAGGCCTTTTTGGAATGTGTCCCAATACGGCCCGGTAAAGGCGCGCTCGGTGCCGTGCTCGCGCAGGATGCGATATTGCTCCGGCGTCAGCTGCTCACGCCATTCGGCATCGGTCTTCTTCACTTTTGGGGATGTCAGATCGCTCATGGAATGATCCTTTCTGTTCATGCCTCAGATAATCATCGCCATGGCGGATTGAAAGAGGACATATCCCATAACGACTCCGTTATGAAACGGGACGGGGTGTCGATTTGGGTTGAGAAGGCATTGCCTATGCCTTAACTGAAAAATCCGATTTGAAACAAGAACGCCAGCCATGGCGCGCAGGGGTGGGGGACACCCCGGGAGATATGAATGACGTCCGATGTCACGCCGATGACATTTCTGTCGCTATTTCTGCCGTTTCTCGCGGCGCTCGCCGCACCGGCGCTGGTGAAGAGATTCGGGCACAATGCCGCCTGGATACTGGCGATTGCGCCGGCGCTTTCCTTTGTCCATTTCGCACTGATGTTGCCGCAGGTGGCGGCTGGCGGCGTGGTGACGGGCGGTTATGCGTGGGTCCCAAGTTTCAATCTCAGCTTTTCCTGGTTCATCGACGGCCTGTCGCTCACCTTTGCGCTGCTGATCACCGGCATCGGCCTGCTGATCGTGCTTTATGCCGGCGGCTACATGAAGGGGCATCCGCAGCAGGGCCGATTCCTGTCTTTCCTGCTGCTGTTCATGGGCGCGATGCTGGGCGTCGTCGTCTCGGACAGTCTGCTGATGCTGTTCGTCTACTGGGAGCTGACCTCCATCACCTCCTTCCTGCTGATCGGTTTCGACCATGAACGTGCCGCCTCGCGCCGCGCCGCATTGCAGGCACTGGTGGTGACCGGCGGCGGCGGACTGCTGCTGCTTGCCGGGCTGATCTTCATCTGGGACATGAGCGGGATGACGCAGCTGTCGATGCTGGTGCGCAGCGGCGATATCCTGCGTGACAGCCCGTTTTATCTGGCCGCGCTGCTGCTGGTGCTCGGCGGTGCCTTCACCAAATCGGCGCAGTTTCCCTTTCATTTCTGGCTGCCCAACGCCATGGAGGCGCCTACCCCCGTTTCGGCCTATCTGCACTCCGCGACCATGGTGAAGGCCGGCGTCTATCTGCTGATGCGGCTTAATCCGGTTCTGGGCGATACCGCCGCCTGGCAGATACTGCTGCCCTTCTTCGGCGGGCTGACCATGCTCACCGGCGCGCTGCTTGCCATACGCCAGACCGATCTCAAGCTGATGCTCGCCTATACCACGGTGTCGTCGCTCGGCCTGCTGGTCATGCTGACGGGTTTCGGCTCCGACCATGCCATCGAGGCGGCGGTGCTCTATCTGGTGGCGCATTCCCTGTTCAAGGGCGCACTGTTCATGGTCGCCGGTATCATCGACCATGAGACCGGCACACGCGACGTGACGAAGCTTGGCGGCCTGCGAAGAGCCATGCCCGTCACCTTTGCGGCGGCGCTGGCGGCCGCGATTTCCATGGCCGGCCTGCCGCCCTTCTTTGGTTTTCTTGCCAAGGAAGAGATTTATTATGCGCTCGCGCATGGCAATCCGCGTGCCGTGCTGTTCACCGGCATTGCCATTCTCGGCAACGGGCTGATGTTTGCCGTCGCCTTTGCAGTGGCGCTGAAACCCTTTCTCGGCAAGCCGGTAAAGACCCCGAAACATGCACATGAAGGCCCGCTGCTGCTCTGGCTCGGCCCGGCGCTTCTGGCGCTGAAGGGGCTCACCATCGCTCTGTTCTCCGGCATCGCGCATTTCTACATCTCGACACCCATGGCAAGCGCCATTGCCGGTGAGGCGCGACCGGTGGAAATCTCGCTCATTCCGCATATCGGCGTGCCGCTCGGCCTGTCGCTGCTCACCATCGCACTCGGCATCGTCCTTTATACGCAGCTTTCCGCTGTCCGTGGCCTCATCGATCGCACCTTCAGGGCGCTGGGGGCAGGGCCGGACCGAGGCTTTGACGTCTTCATCGAAATGCTGGTGAAAATGTCGTTCCACATCACCCGGCTGATCCAGCCGGGCCGTCTCGAATTTTACGTTACCGCCACTTTCGCTGTCATCGCCGCCGTGCTGCTCGTGCCGCTGTTCCTCTATGGCGAATTGCCGTCCATGCCGTCATGGCCGCGGGATGCGCCGATCCATGAACTGACCTTCATCGCCATTGCCGTGGCGGGGCTCATCGCTGTGCTGACGGCCTCGAGCCGCCTGACGGCGATCATCGCGCTCGGCATCCAGGGCTTCGCGGTGGCAGTCATCTTCCTGCTGTTCGGCGCCCCGGACCTGTCCTTCACGCAGTTCATGGTGGAAACGCTGTCCGTCGTCATATTGACGCTGGTGATGACGCGGTTGCGCCTGTCGCCATCCGACCATCGCGGCCTTGGCCAGAAGCTCTTGGACAGCAGCATTGCAATTGCCTGCGGGACTGGCTTTGCGCTTTACCTGATGCGCGCGACGCAGGTGAGCTTCGACAATCGCCTGACCGATTTCTACAACAGCTATTCCAAGGTCATCGCCCATGGAGCGAACGTCGTCAACGTCATCATCGTCGATTTCCGCGGCACGGATACGCTGGGAGAAATCGCTGTCGTGATGATAACGGGCCTTGCCATCCTGGCGCTGATCCGTATCCGCCCTGCCGCGGTCAAGGAGCCGGCGAAAAGGTTCAAAAAGAAGGGAGCGCGGGCATGAACACGCTCATTCTGCGCACTGTGGCGCCCGTCGTCACCAGCCTGATGGTGCTGTTTTCCATCTTCGTCCTGCTGCGCGGCCATAACGAGCCGGGCGGCGGCTTCATCGGCGGCCTGATCGCGGTCTCGGCGCTGGCGATCTACGGCATCGCCTATGGCGTGGCGGCGGTGCGGCGCGCAATCTTCTTTCACCCGCTGGCGATTGCCGGGGCAGGGCTCCTGCTTTCGATGCTCTCCGGCCTCGTTTCCATTGTCGCCGGCGTGCCCTTCATGACCGGGCTTTGGGTCTACCCGAACCTCTTCGGCGTCGAACTGGCGCTCTCCACCGTCATGTCCTTCGATATCGGTGTCTATCTGGTCGTGGTCGGTGCCATCACATCCATTGCGCTGGCGCTGGAAGAAAGGGAAAGCGACTGATGGAAGCGATCTTCTCGATTCTCGTCGGCGTCTTCTTCTCGGTCGCGATCTACCTCATGCTGTCACGTCACAGCATCCGCGTGCTGCTGGGCATCGCCATTCTCGGCAATGCGGTCAACCTGCTGCTCTTCACGGCGGGGCGGCTCACCCGGGAGGTGCCGCCGATCATTCCGGCGGGCATGGACGCGTTGCCCGCAGGGGCTGCCAATCCGCTGCCGCAGGCGCTCATCCTGACGGCGATCGTGATTTCCTTTTCATTCTTCTGTTTCCTGCTGGTCCTGACATGGCGCGCGTTTCAGGAGTTGCAGACCGACGATACCGATGAAATGCGCACCGCAGAACCGGCAGGCGAGCCCCTGCCGCCGCTCGGTTATTGAGCGGCGAGGCTGAAACGACATGGCTTCATCCCCTACTTCCGCAGTTACCGATCTTTCCGCCGCGCTCGTCATGGCGCCCGTGCCGCTGCCGGACTGGCTGATCATTCTTCCGATCGCGCTGTGCATCGGCGTGGGCGCGGTGCTGATGATGATGCGCCACGCCATTCGCTACCATGCGTTGGTCGCCATCGCCGCGCTGGCCCTCCTCGTGGTTCTCGATGCCGCGCTCTTATGGAAGGTTGCCACGCAGGGGCCGTTCACCATGGTCATGGGCCGCTGGCTGCCGCCCTTCGGCATCGCCTTCACGGCCGATCTCACCGGCGCGTTGCTGTCACTCGCGGCCGCCATCGTCGCGCTGGCCGGCGCCATTCACGCCGGCAGCGATATTGACGCCAGCGGCAGACGTTACGGCTTCTATCCCTTCCTGATGCTGCTGATGGCCGGCGTTACCGGCGCGTTCCTGACCGGAGACATCTTCAACCTCTATGTCTGGTTCGAAGTGCTGCTGATCTCGTCCTTCGGCCTCATCGTGCTCGGCTCGACGCGGGAGCAGATCGACGGCGCGTTGAAATATGTCGTCCTGAACCTCATCGGCACGACGCTTTTCCTGATCACGGTGGGTTATCTCTACGCCATCTTCGGCACGCTCAACATGGCCGATATCGCGTTGAAGGCAAACGGACTGCGCGAAACCGCGCCGCTGATGACGCTTGCCAGCCTCTTCACGCTTGCCTTCGCCATGAAGGCGGCGGCTTTTCCGGTGAATTTCTGGCTTCCCGCTTCCTATCACACGCCGCGCATCGTCGTCTCCGCCCTGTTCGGTGGACTGCTAACCAAGGTCGGCATCTATTCGCTGCTGCGCGTCATGGTCATGCTGTTCCCGGTCGAGCGGGAGGAACTCAGCATCGTCATCGCCGCTTCCGCCGCGCTGACAATGGTGCTCGGCGCCATGGGTGCGCTCGCCCAGAACGATATTCGCCGGATGCTCGGCTATATCGTCATATCCGGCATCGGCTACATGATGGCGGGCATCGCCATCGGCACGCCGTCAGGCGTCTCGGGCGCGATCTTCTACGCGCTGCATTCCATGGTGCTGATGACGGCGCTCTACCTTGCCGCAGGCCACGCCGCTCGTCTCGGCGGCGGTTTCAGCCTCACCGTGCTTGGCGGCCTTTACCGGCAGGCTCCGTGGTTTTCGGCGCTTGCGCTCGCGCTGTTTTTCGCCGGTTCCGGCCTGCCGCCCTTTTCCGGCTTCTGGCCGAAGGCGGTCCTGGTCAAATCGGCGATCGATATCGGCGCATGGTGGCTGGCCGCCGCCATTCTCCTCTCCGGTTTCATCGCCACCATCGCCTTCGGACGGGTCTTCCTTCTATGTTTCTGGCGTCCGGCGGCAAAGCCATTGCCACAACCCGCCTTGCCCGCCGCGGCGCCCTCCGTCGCTCCGCTGGTCGCGCTGACGCTGCTGGTCGTGTTCTTCGGCCTGTTTCCCGAAAGCCTGCTTGATCTCAGCCAGGATGCCGCAGCCGGGCTCGGGAACCCGCAAGCCTATATCCATTCGGTCTTTCCAGAAGGAGGCAAGCCATGAGCCTCTATGTCGTGCAATTGCTGTTCGTGGCGGTATGGCTTGCGGTAACGGGCAGCCTGACGCTGGCAAACGTCATCTTCGCCCTCATCGTCTCCACGCTGGCGCTCTGGCTTATCCGCCACCAGCTTCCCGGCGGGCGCAATCACTGGCTGCGTCTTGGCCGCGTGTTGTCGCTGGTGCTGTTGTTCTTCAAGGAGCTTGCGCTTTCCGCCTGGAAGGTTGCCGTGATGGTGACACGCCCGAAACTGGACGTTCAACCCGGCATTTTTGCCTATCCGCTGACCGTAACCACGGATTTCGAAATCACGCTGCTCGCCAATCTCATCACGCTCACGCCCGGCACGCTTTCCGTCGATGTTTCCCCTGACAGAAAGGTGCTCTACGTGCACGCAATCGATTGCAGCGATATCGAAACCGCAAAAAACGACATTAAGAACGGCTTCGAAAAGAAGATCATGGAGGCGTTTCAGCAATGAATCCGGAACAGATAGTTTCATTTGCAAATATACTTGCGCTGGTTGTTCTCTCGGTGGCCTTTTTGCTGACAGTCTACCGCGTTGTCGTTGGTCCCACCTTGCCGGACCGTATCGTCGCGCTGGACATGCTGGTCGGCATCGCCATCGGCTTCATTGCGGTCATTGCCATCCGCACCGGCTTCAATCTCTATGTCGACATTGCCATTGCCCTTGGGCTCGTCGGTTTTCTGGCCACGGTGGCGTTCGCGCGCTTCGTGCTGTCGCGCGGACCGGATGGCGGGCGCGGCCCGAAAGGGGTTCTGGATGGCGCACGCCGGTCTGAATTCGCTCAGAACCCCTCGAAAATTCGGGTGAATAGCGGAAAAGAAAAGGGAAGGCGGTAATGGGTTGGATCGTTGCTATCCTGGTTGCGGCGCTGATGATCTCGGGTGCCGCCTTTTCACTGATCGCCGCAATCGGGCTCAATCGCCTGCCTGATGTTTACACCCGCATGCATGCCGCATCCAAGGCGGGGACGGTCGGCTCCGGCCTGCTGCTTCTGGCGGTGGGCATCCACTCTATGGATATATCGACGCTGGCTCGGGCGCTCGCCGGTTTCTTCTTTTTCGTTCTGACGGCGCCGGTTTCCGCGCATCTTCTTGCAATGGCTGCGCACAAGGCAGGTTATCCGCTTTCCGTTAAATCGGTAGTTGATGACCTCAAGAAAATTTGAAGTTGAATTACCCCCTAATAATAGGGGGTGCGCGTTTTCAATTACTACTAGGCATAGTATTTTATTACCCGTAATTTTTTGTATTCCGATTAGACTGTTTTGAACTAAAAAATTCACAGCAGGAATTTGACTTTTGCTGTTTTGCTGTTATCCAAATTAAGTGTAAAGTTGCTAATCGCGATTTGCATCTAGCCTCTTCATAGTCGGCATAGGCATTTTATTAATGTCTAATCTACGGGTCTCAGGACCATTGCTGCCCATGTCGCTGGTCATAAGTTGAATCTCGGACCAATACGTTTCCGGTTTTCGCTTGAAATCTAGGGGTAGATTTCACGTTGGTTTCAACAGGGCGAAGGTGGGGGCACCGGTAACTTCACATCGCTCGATGCGGCGTTCGCCCGCGTCAGGGGATCACTAACAGGAGATACTTAAATGACGGAAACTGCATACGGTAACGCCCAGGATCTGCTGGTCGAACTGACGGCGGATATTGTGGCTGCCTATGTTAGCAACCACGTCGTCCCGGTAACGGAGCTTCCCGGCCTTATTTCGGATGTTCACACGGCGCTCAGCGGAACGTCCGCGCCGGCATCGGTAGCGGTCAATGTTGAAAAGCAGAAGCCGGCCGTCTCTGTCCGCAAGTCGGTTCAGGACGATCACATCGTCTGTTTGGAATGCGGCGGCTCCTTCAAGTCGCTCAAGCGCCATCTCACGACGCATCACAGCATGACGCCGGAAGAATACCGCGAAAAATGGGACCTGCAGGTCGATTATCCGATGGTTGCGCCCGCCTATGCCGAAGCCCGCTCGCGGCTCGCCAAGGAAATGGGTCTCGGTCAGCGCCGCAAGGCCAACCGCTGATTTTCGAAGACAATCCGGCTTGCAGTGAAAGCCGGAAGTCGCAAGTTAATACGGCCGGTCCTTAGACCGGCCGATTTTGTTTTCGGGATTGAAGACCATGCCTTGGCGTGCGGTTCCGGAACGAAGCCGAGCATCATAAGGCCGCCATTAACGTCGTATCCGCGCCGTGAGAAACAACCCTTTCGCGATAGGGAACCTTATTGCGCTGCACGCCGGATGCTACGCGGCGAAAGCCTGCGGGCGCCGCTGCTTGCCATCATCCAGTCTCCAGGGAAAATCATCACCGGCCAGCCAGCGTGGAGATCGGCTTTTTTATCGTCTCGCGCAATATCGACTGAGGAAAAAAATCCTCAATTACGTCCATCACTTTCGAGAAAATCAAGCTATCTCAATGGCCTGAACTCCATCGCAAAATTTGCGCTTCCCCAAGTCTTTCCTCAGGTGTATGAATTAATTCCTATTCGTAGAGGAGTTGCATATGCCGTCGGATACCGTGTTTCTGCCTGCTGCCGCGCGGCCTTGCCTGCGGGTGCGTGATCGTCCCTTTCGTTCGTGGCCGTCTGCGGGCGGGCGGGATGACATTTCCCGTCTTTGCCGTCTGGTGCGGCAACTCACCGGGGAGATGGTGCGATTGACGGGTGAGCGAACGCCGGTGCGCCGCGATATCAGGCGCATGGAGTGCCACGTCCGCCAGATCGCCATGTATGTGTGCCATGTGCAGCTTGGCATTCCCATGTCGGATATCGGACCTTGCTTCGGCCGGGACAGGACGACGGTCGGCCATGCCTGCCAGGTGGTCGAGGACCGACGGGACGAGCCGGCATTTGACGAGTTTGTCGCCACGCTCGAGCGGCTTACCGGCAGTATCGTCAACGTGATGACAGGGGGCCGGGATGACTGAGACGAAACCCATGCCGGCTGCCTCCTCCGATCCTCATCTATTGCGGCTGCTGCGGTGCATCGCCGCCGGCGCAGCCGAGATGTCCCCGGAGGGGGGCGATATTGTGCTGCGCCGGGGGCGGGCAGGGCATCCCGCGCTACGGTTTCCGGCCGCGACGGTGCGGCTTGCCGTTTCGTCCGGGCTGGTCGAGCAGCGGGAAAACACCCTTCATGCGGCGCCGCCGCTCGCCTCCTACCTGAAACGCGCAATGGCAAAAGACCGCGACGAGATTTTTCAGGAGCAGCATCGGGATATGCAGACGGTTGTCGTGGATATCGGCGATGCGAAGCAGTCGGCCAGGCGTAACCTCAACACCTCGCAGCTGATCAGCCTTTCAAGGCTGAAGGAGCGTGACGGCGCGGCATTCTTTCCACCGGATGCGCTGGAGGCGGGGGAGCGGCTGGCCGCCGATTTTCATCGCGGCCACCTCAATCCCAGGGTGACGGCGACATGGGAACCCAGAACGGCGAGCCGCACAAAGGGTGAGGCGGGAGGCGCGCTCGAACTCACCGAGGCAGCAATGGCCGCAAGAACACGGTTTTCCCGCGCAGCCGAGGCGATGGGGCCTGAATTATCCGGCGTGGCTATCGATATCTGCTGTTTCGAAAAGGGACTGGAGACGGTGGAACGCGAGAGGCAATGGCCAGCGCGTTCGGCAAAATTGCTGCTGCGTGCCGCATTGCTGGCGCTGGCGCGCCACTACGCGCCGCCTGCAACCCGTGCAGGCAGGAAAGAACACCATTGGGGCGATGCTGATTATCGCCCATCGATGACGCGATAAATCTCAGGCGGTAAGCAGCCGGGCTTCCTCGCGGATACGCTTGATCATCGAGCGCAGGCCGTTGGCGCGCTGCGACGACAGATGTTCCACGAGCCCTATTTTGTCGAATACCTCGATCGCGTCGAGACCGGCGATTTCGGAGGCCCTTTTGCCGGAATAGACCGCAAGCACGATGGCGACGAGGCCGCGCACGATATGCGCATCCGAATCGCCCTCGAAGGTCAGGAGAGGGTCTTCGGCGCCGTCGCTATGGCTGACGAGCCAGACCTGGCTGGCGCACCCCTGAACCTTGTTTTCAGCCGTGCGCTTGTCTTCCGGCAGATCGGGCAGCGCCTTGCCGAGTTCGATGACATAACGATAGCGATCCTCCCAGTCATCGAGGAAAGCGAAGTCGTCAAGGATCGTTTCGAGAGAGGCCATTTGTGCGCCGTATCATCCGTTATTGCAGGTCTTCGTCACGATATAGGTGAAGTGCGGTCGGTTTTGAACCATAGCCCACGAAAAAGCCCACGGAAAACAGGTTCCGTGGGCAAGTTTGGCAGGCAGTGGCGGAAGGAAATCTCCATCCGCAATAAAGGCGGGCGCGGTGGCCGGCAGGATCAGGGAGCAGGGCGCTTCTGCGGCAGGGGAATGACGGTGCCGGTCTTCAGCATGTCGGCATCTGCGGGAAACTCGACGCTGACAACGGGTGCCGCTGCAAGCTTTTCGGCTTCTGCCGCAACGTCGGCAACATCGGCGGGCTTGTCCCCGGAGGCAAGCTGCTTGTCCAGCAGTTCATAGGCAACCTTTGCCCCTTCCTTTGCCCTTTCGCCCAGCGCATGGAAGGTTTCGGCGCCCTTGATGCAGACATCGGGCTTTTCGATGCAGATGGCGCTGACATAACGATAGGCCTCGCCGGCAGCCGAAACGGCGCTGGGAATATCGAAGGCCGAAGGTTCCTTGGCCGGATCGTTGCTGCTGCCGAAATAGGACAGCGCCACCAGTACCAGCGAAAACCAGAATGTTCCTTTGATCAGAAACCACATTGTCAGACACCCTGCCAGATGATCTTTGTTTTCGAAAGCCCCGCCCGGTTTCGGGTCATCGGCCTTTGTCCCGTTTTTCGGGCTTGTGAACAACCTACAGACGACCGGCGAACAGCCGATTGCAAAAAGCGGCGCAATTTAATTCAAATTGTATCTATTCTCCTCGGATCGGGACGGCGGCCATCAATTGACTCGCATTTTAACGGTCCATGTTAAGCATAATTGCGACAGAGGCCGCGCGTTCCGGGCGAAAGCGGCGAAAAGCTCTGCCGCAAAAGTTAACGCGATGGCAAAAATGAAGCGAAATCCGTCGCTTACCCGTCATTAACCATGATTGGCAAAGCTTCCTGGAAATGCCCCGTAATGGGACTGTCACGCATTTGACGGGCTTTTCAGCCCATTCTTTTTATCCATTCCTTAAGCCGCCGCCTTCTATTGTCGGAGCCGTTGGAACCGCCTTCAGGATTCGGGTTTGGTATTGCGTAATATGAGAGAAAAAGCGGTCGCACTGGTCGACCATGCAGCGGGCAGATGGCTTGCGCGCATGGAAGAGGACGCCGAAAGGCGCGCCGGGACCGTTGCGCGCCTGCGCTGGCTGATTGCCTTCAGCGCCGTCGGCCTTGTGGTTGTACCAGCCATTTTCAGCCTCGTCGTCAGCCCCGCCATCGCGCTGCCCATCGGTGCGGCCCTGGTGCTGGCGCTGTTTCTGGCCGCCGCCGCCCTGCTGATCGCCTTCTCCCATTCTGCGCACGGCGCATCCGCTCATTCGGTTTCCTCGGTGAACGACGATCTGATCGCGGCATCGCAGGTGCCGGGCCTGGTGCTGGTGATCGGTGAAACCGGCTTCGTCGAACACGTGTCCGGTCGCGATTGCGCGGCATTCCCGGCCGACCTTCAAGCCAGCAAAGGACATATCCTCGTTGAATATGTCTATGTCTCCGATCGTATCGAACTGATGCAGGCTTTCGACGTCCTGCGGCAGGGTGAGGACAGGGCAACCGCCGAACTCCGCTTCGAGACCGGTGCGAAATCGCGCCAGGCGCAATTCATGCACGCCCGTATCGAGATGACCGCCATTCGCGGCGCGACAGGTCGCCTGCGCCGCATCGTCGCCCAGCTCACCGATATTACCGAGATGGAGCGTCTGCGCCGCGATGTCGCCCGCAAGGCAGCCGAGGCGGAATCCGCCAATGACGCCAAGTCGCGTTTCCTCGCTGCCGTCAGCCATGAACTGCGCACGCCGCTCAATGCCGTCCTCGGTTTCTCCGATATTCTCGCCGGCGAATATTTCGGACGGCTGGAGAACGACCGTCAGCGGGAATATGTCGGCCTCATCCGCCAGTCTGGCGCCCATCTTCTGTCCGTCGTCAACACCATGCTCGATATGAGCAAGCTGGAAGCTGGCCGTTACGAGCTGATGATGGAAAGCTTCCCGATTGCGGAAACCATCTCGTCCTGCGAAGCGATGCTCGGCCTTCAGGCGAAAGAGAAGGGCCTGACCCTGACCAGCCGCATCCAGCGCGGCATCGGTGAAATCTCGGCCGATCAGCGCGCCATCCGTCAGGTTCTCATTAACCTCGCCGGCAATGCCATAAAATTCACCGATGCCGGTGGTGTGGTATCGATCGACGCTGCGCGCGAAGGCGCAATGCTGAAATTGACGGTGAGCGACACCGGCATCGGCATCGCGTCTGACAAGATTGAACTGCTGGGCCAGCCCTTCATGCAGGTTCAGAATGAATATACCCGTCGCTATGAAGGCACGGGTCTGGGATTGTCCCTGGTCAAGGGGCTCGTGGCTCTGCATGGCGGCACATTCGCCATCGCCAGCAAGCCCGGCGAGGGGACGGTCGTAACGATCACTTTGCCTGCCGATGGTTCCGGCATGGCGGGTGGCGGCGAAAGCGCTGACGCCGAAAGCATGGTGGAGTTCCCACCGCGCATACGGCAGCTTGGCGACATGGCGGCGAAAATGAGAAAGGACGGTGACGATGGCCCCGCGAAAGCGAAAATCGCCTAAGAAAACAACGGCCCAGATTGGCGCCGGGATTGTTTCCTTGGTGGTTTCGGCCATCGGGCGCGAAATCCTGCGCCATCCGAAACTGGTGGGCGGCTGCGGTGCCTTCGCGGTCGTCTTCGGTTTTGTCGCCGCCAATGCGCTCTGGTACCAGCCTGGTGTGCACCCGTCGCCCTTCCTGCGCACGCGCGATGCGGAAAACCCGAACGGCATCGCCGGTTATCGCCCGGCCGAACCACTCGGCACCCATGGTAACGTCACCACGTTCCGCATAGAGCGCCCGGCAGAAACGGAAACGGCACAGCAGCAGCCTGCGGCCGAAACGCCGGCGCAACCCATCGCCGAAAGCCAGAAACCGCAGCAGATCGTCGCCGACATTCAGGGCGAACTGAAGAAGCGCGGGCTTTATGAGGGCGAGGCGGACGGTCGCATGGGACCGAAGACGGCCGCCGCCATTATGTTCTTTGAAGAAACTCTCGGCATGGAACAGACCGGCGAGCCGACAAGCCGGGTGCTGGCGGCGCTCAGGATCGATGGCGCAACGGTTGCCGCGATCCCGAAGGACCGGCCTGCCGATAGCAGCGGCGGTGTCGAAATCGACCCCGTTGCCGCCGCCATTCGCAAGGCGGAAGCGCCGCATCCCAAGGCCGAACCGGTCTCCCTCAACAGCGCCGCGAAACCCGCAAGCCGCGATCTCATCGCCAAGATCCAGCAGGGGCTGATCAATATCGCCTATGCCGACGTGAAGGTGGACGGCGTGGCTGGCCAGCAGACCCGCAATGCCATCAGGGCGTTCGAAAAACACTACCGTCTGCCGGAAACCGGCGAGCCGAGTGAGGCCGTGCTGAAGAAGTTGAAGTCGATCGGGGCGCTTTGAGGCTTTGACGGCAGCGTGGGGCGTGTGTGGCTCTACCCCCCCTCTGCCCTGCCGGGCATCTCCCCCTCAAGGGGGAGATCGGCAGGAGGCGCTACCACCACATCATTCGCAAGTGTTGAGATGGGCGAGACTTATCCGCTTGCCGATCTCCCCCCTTGAGGGGGAGATGCCCGGCAGGGCAGAGGGGGGTAAAGCCACGCACACCTTCGTCAGCTTAAAAATCAACATCGAAACCCCACCCACCTAGGCAGCGCAAAAATCGAAAGCAAACCCATGCGCCTCAAATCCGAAATGTTCGTCTCAGCCCTCATCCGCCGCGTCTTTGCTGCCGGTGGATTTGCCGCTGTCGAAAAGAAGGGTGCGGAGGAGGCGGGGGCGATATTTGTCCGACAGAGGCTGCGTGACGGCCGCGAAAACCTCTACGGGCCCGCGCCGCAAAGTTTTGCCGATGATGAGGATATCCGAGCCGAGCGCCGTTTCGAAACGCGCCTTGCCGGTGCTGAAGGCGAAGAAAGCACAGCTCTTCTGGAAAGGGAGCGACGGTTCGACAGTGACCTGTGGGTTGTCGAAATAGAGACCGACGAAATCGGAACATTGCTGACGCTGGTGGACCCGCCCGGGGCCTAGTTCCAGCAGCCCCTTGTGCCTTGGCGTTTTCAGCCGAAGATGGCCTGCGCTGTCGAAAGCGCAGGGCCCTGTTATCCCTGCGTTCCCGTTCTCTGCGTGGCCGGGTTATTGCGGCCCGGCCGCTCGCGGCCATGGGTGTAGCTGTCGGCGCGCCGCCAGCTTTCCAGCCGCTCTTCGCATTCCACGGTGTTGAGACGGTCAAGCAGGGCTTCCGCCCGGCTCATATCGCCTTCTGCGGCGGAAAGGTGCGGATAGAAGCACTGCAAGACGAAGGCCGCCTCGGAAAATTCCATGCCGAGGCCGGTCAGCGTGGTGGCAAGCTGCGTGCCCGATATATCGAGCATGATGCGCTCCGACAGCCAGTAGCTGGAGGAGAGGGAATCTGCCAGCGCCACCGCGAACTGCCGCGCATTGCGTTCGCGGGCGAAACGCACCAGCAGCGCGTCCTGCACCTCGCTGAGGCGGCGAAGGCCGAGGACATCGCTTTCCGGGCGGTTGAGATGGCGCGCCATCTGCTTGATCCGCTGGCGCATTTCCTCTTCGAGCGCGGAAGCCGCGGCGATGTTGTCCGTCTTCACTTCCGCCTTAGGCGCTTCGATGCTCGCCGCTGCCGGCGGTTCAGTGGCAGGCGTTTCCTCTTGCGGTCGCTTGAGGTCTTCGATGTGCCGCAGGCCCACGAGCGCGTCGATGACGGTGGGGGAGAGGTCCTCCCGCCGGACGATGGCGCGTGCGTGGGCGGCCCCTTGCGTGCGGGCAATGGTGATGAGCGTGTCGTCGTCGAGGCACTTCGAGGCAATGAGGAAAGGAGCCGCAAGCGAAATCGGCTGGCAGGCAATGAAGAAGGCAACCGCGGAAGGCACGTTCGGGTGCTGCGAAAGGGCGGCAATTGCCTCCCGCTTGGCTTCATCGGTGGAGGCATTAAAAAGCGGCATGAAAAGTTCGGCGAATTGCCGGAGATCCGTTTTTGACGGAAGGGGAACATTCTCGAAATTCGTCACGGTGGCCATCAGCACCACATCTTTCTTCCTCACGGCTCTTGGCCTCTCAAGTTCTCGAAACCGGTCGGTCAACGCACTACCCAACAAACGCAAACACAATATCGGTTCAATTTAGAGCAAATCCGTTGACGTCCTGTTAACTATGGGTGCCACCAAGAGAGAAACCGCCAATATCAACAGGCAAATTTTAAAATCGTGTGGTGGGGAAAATGCCGCGGAACTTTGCGGCCTCGCCTTTGTTTTCAACGGGTGTGGCTCGGCAAAGGAGAAAACGCCACCCGGTCATTAGGGTTAACGGATCATTAACCTCTGTCTGTTTGTAATTTCATGGGCAGTATTAGGATTCCATGTTATTCTGAAATCCGGAATAAGAGCCGAACCGGCGTCTGATGCCTGAATGTCCGCATAGCCCAGCGTTAAAACCCGCGATGGTTTTCAGGGATATGCGAAAACCAGCCTGTGGGCTGGATTATGCGCAATGTGATGGTGATGAAATTCCCGACGCAAGACGAGGCTTGCGCGGTTCCCATGGGCAACATTGACTCCCGAAGAGGAGAAGAGCATGGCAGACATTATTCCACTTGTTGACGCCCGACGAAGCCTGCGTCCCGCAGGCGTGGTCAGCACGATGATCGGCCCCGCGAAAGTGGTTCTGTTCACCGGCGTTCGTTATGAGAAACGCGACAGCGAGCCGGCAGGCAAGGTTGCGCGCAAGGGCAAATCCGCACCGGAAACCGCCTTGAAATCCTGATTAATATAAATAAGCCGCCGTTATTTCCACGGCGTCGGCTGGCACTTTGCCTCGTTCAGGAACCGTTCCGCCTCTTCGCCGAAACTCGGCTGCGGTACGAGGGTCCTCAAAACCACATATCCTTCCGTCTGATCCGATTCCGCCAGAATTGCCTGTGAAAGCGCGGGCGGTTGCGCCTTGCGGATGGCGGCGATCTGCACCGCATCTGCCACCAGAATATCCATGACGCCGGCGGCGGATGTGCGGTCATTCATGCTGAACACCTCGTTCGAGGCCTTGTCGTAAACCGCCACGGACCAGAAGGGCACGGCCCCGATGGCGGTCAGCCGGATCGGCTGTTCCTCAATATTGAAGGTGCATACGGCCACCCGCATGAAGGGATCGCCGCTGCCCAGCGTCTTTTTTTCCGTCGTTTCTTCAAGCAGATGGAACAGGTGCGGTTTTCCTTCCGCCACTGCCCGCGTATAGGCGTCGCGATTGCTGAAGTGCGGTATCGCCAGGAGAATGATGACGTGCAGCACGGCCGCGCCGACGAGACCGGTGACGATGGCGAGCAGGACCCTAAGCATTGCCACACCCCAGCTTGCGGATCTGCGGCATGGAAATGTCGATCAGGCCGGAACTGCCGGCCACAGGCGTGTCGAGCAGGGTCAGGACGAGCTTGAAGGTCTGTCCCTGAGGCACCGCGAGCCAGTTATAGGTCTGGGCATCCGGAGCAATGGTGATGTCTATGCCGCCATCGGCGCTGCGCAGAAGCGTGCGGGAATTGAGTGCGAATGGCCGTCCGGCATCCTCAGCCAGCACATTGCCCTGTTGATCGGCGGTGTAAAGCGTCCAGAAACGTGCTGGTGGCACAGCCCCGGCCAGCCGGTAGCGGCATTCGCCGCTCAGGCGCTGGCCCTCGCTGTCGACGGACGCGGTGAAGGCCAGCCCCTCCGCCGTTCCGTAAAGCAGCTTGCCGGCGTCAGCGCGGTGCGACTTGGCATAAGGATCGGCCTCGATCGTCTGCGCTTCCGGAAACGCGTCCCAGGAACCGATGCGGATCGAACCGAAACCGGAGGTCGCTTCAAGCGCCGCGAGCGTTGCGGCAATACCGCCGCCAAAGGCGATCAGAAGGGCGATGCCGACAAGGAATGGAACTCGGAACACGCTGTTTTCCCGTTTATGAACAGGTCGAGGACTATCACTGATTCCCTGTTTGGAAAATGGCGCGGCTTGTTTAGTCCTCGTGAAAGTGACTGGAGCGCGAAATTCCTGGACTATGCGCCCATGACGAGCTTGAAGGCGATGGCCCACATGGTGATGGCGATGACGCCTTCGAGGATGCGCCAGGCGGAAGGTTTTTCGAAGATCGGTCGCAGCCAGCGCGCTCCGTAGCCCAGCGAAAAGAAGAACAGCAGCGAGCCGGTGGCCGCCCCTGCGGCAAAGGTCTTTTCAAAGCCGGGAAACTGCGTGGAAATCGTGCCGAGCAGCACGACCGTGTCGAGATAGACATGCGGATTGAGGAAGGTGAGGGCCAGGCAGATGGCCAGCGTCTGCCACAGGCTCGCTTCCCGTCGCTCGGCCACTGACAGCGCTTCCGACGAACGCAAAGCCGAGTGCAGGCTTTTGGCACCATACCAGATGAGGAAGGCGGCGCCGGCATAACGCATGATGGGATCAAGCGCCGGCATGATGGCGCTGATCCGCTGGAAACCGAACACGCCGACGGTAATGAGCAGCGCATCCGATATCGCACAGGTGGCGCAGACGGCAAACACATGCGAGCGCGCCAGCCCCTGTTTCAGCACAAAGGCATTCTGCGCGCCGATGGCGACGATGAGACTGAGGCCCATGGTGAGGCCGGTAAAGAAGATCTGGATGTCCACGCCCGCTACCGCTTTTTGTCGAAATGATATGAAGCAGGGCTTGGATATTTCCCCATGACGGATTAATCAAATTAAACGATCTCAGTCAGGATAAGAACTACTAATGCTGGACTATCCCGCAATGCGCGCTGCGGCGCTGGTTGTTCAGACCGGCAGCTTTGAAAAGGCGGCGCAGGCACTGCATGTCACGCCATCGGCTGTTTCCCAGCGTATCAAGCAACTGGAGGAGCGGCTGGGCGTGGTGTTGATCGTGCGCGGTAACCCCTGCGTTGCAACGGAAAAGGGTGAGTGGCTCTGCCGTCACATGGATCACGTCGGCATGCTGGAAAGCGAATTGTTCCGCCAGCTACCGGCCTTGGCGGAAGCGGGAGCGGCGCAGGAGCGGGTGACGCTCAACATCGCCACCAATGCCGACAGCCTGGGCACATGGTTTCTGGATGCGGTGTCGAAATTCACCGGTAGCAGCGATTATCTCGTTAATATCGCCGTCGACGATCAGGATCACACGGTGGAATGGCTGCGCGCGGGCAGGGTGCTCGCCGCCGTGACCGCCCATGACAAGCCGGTGCAGGGGTGCCGGGTCACGCCGCTCGGTGTACTCAGATATCACGCGACCGCCAGCCCGGATTTCATGACCCGCCATTTTGCCGAAGGAGTAACATCAGCGACGCTCGCCTGCGCGCCGGGCTTGACCTTCAACCAGAAGGACCGGCTGCAGGCGAGCTGGGTAAGGGAGGTGCTGGGTGAAGACATTGCCTACCCGACGCACTGGTTGCCTTCGACCGATGGATTTGTGAAGGCGAGCCTTGCCGGCATGGGCTGGGGGCTCAATCCGGTTCAATTGGTGGGGGAGCATTTGCAGGCAGGGCGGCTGATGGAGGTCGTTCCCGGCACGCCGCTCGATATCCCGCTCTATTGGCAGGTCAACCGGCTTGCGGCGGAAAGGCTGGCGGGGTTGACAGATATGGTGGTGGGGACGGCTAGGGCGAGGTTGTTGGTGTGAGGCATCGCGGAGCGTGGAGCTTGCGGCTTACCCCCTCTGTCCTGCCGGACATCTCCCCCTCAAGGGGGGAGATCGGTATGCGGCAAGGTTTGGCCTATCTCAACGTTAGAGAATGAAGTGGCGATGTCGCGTCTTGCCGATCTCCCCCCTTGAGGGGGAGATGTCCGGCAGGACAGAGGGGGGTAAGCCGCAAGCTCCGACAGAAAACTTCAGTTGTTTCGCACCGGCTTCACCGCCTCGCCCTCACTGCTTCCCCGCCTGTTCCATCAAATAACGCGCCACAGCCTCATAAGCCGGTAACGATGTCGCGTCGTTGGCGGCGTTGCTCGCGACGGGGTGCGAGGAAAAGCGGGCAATAACCATTTCGGCGGCGGGATCGACATAGATCGCCTGGCCGTGCACCCCACGCGCCATGAAAGCGCCGTTGGCATTGTGGGTGATCCACCACATGGCGCGATAGCTCCAACCCTGCAGCGCCGGATATCCGCCTTTTGCGAAAACCGCCTTGTCGCCGCCTTGACGGATGGCGTCGATCGCCTTTTGGGGAATGAGCCGCTCGCCGCCCATCGTACCGCCGTCCAGTAGCAGCTGGCCGATGCGCGCCATGTCGCGCAGGCCGGCATTCAGCCCGCCGCCGGCAAAAGGCGTGCCGGTGGAATCGACGGTGTAATAGGCGTCCTGTTCGGCGCCCATCCGGCTCCAGATGCGCTCGGAAAGCAGCTTTGCCACCGATTTTCCCGAGGCGCGGGCAATGATCCAGCCAAGCGCATCGCTGTTGATCGTCTTGTACCCGAAGGCGGAACCGTGTTCTCCCTGCTTCACCACCGTCTTCAGATAATCGAAATAGCTGCGAGGGCCTTCGTAACCCTCGGGCTTGGGAAGCGGATTGCCAGCGGCGGAATATATCCATACGTCGGCATTGGGATCGGCGTAGTCCTCGCTGTAACGCAGGCCGGTCGTCATATCCAGCACCTGCCGGATCGTCGCATCGCCGAACGCGCTTTTTTCAAGTTCGGGAACAACGGTCGCGACTTTGGCATTCTCGTCCAGCGTCCCTTCGGCAACCAGCATCTCGCCCAGAAGCCCGGTCAGCGATTTCGTTACCGACATCGCCCCGTGCTGCCCCGTATCGTTGAGGCAGCCGGAGTAGCGCTCATAGACAAGCACTCCCTTGTGCAGCACGACGATGCCATCGGTATAGTTGGCCGAAAGCGATTGCAGCCAGGTCATGTCCTGCTCACCGCCGGTCGGGCGGAAGGTCACGGCGTCGATGGCGGGGTCGGGCTTGCGCTCAAGGGCCGCTGGCGCGCCGAGCCCACGGCTGACATTGACCGTCGGCATCAGCTGGCGGAAGTGACACACTGTCCAGCGCAATTTCGGAAAGTTGAAATAGTCGCTGTCCGAAAAGCGGATGATCTCGTCTTCCGGCGGCGGAAAGCCCTGCATCCAGCCGAGCTTCAGCGGGTCCGACTGCTCGGCTGAAAGCGGCGCGGCTTGCTGACTGGCAGCGGCATAGGGGTAAGCCAGAACAGGCACCATGGCTGCAAGAAGGACGGGCAGGGTTCTAGAAATTGACGATGACATTGACGAAACCTCCAAGCCAGTTCGGCGAACGCTCTGCCGTCAGGGAATCCATGCCCTTGCCAGGGAATGAAATGCTGACGCCGGCGGTGAGATAGGTATTGGCATTGATGATGCGCGAATATTCCAGATAGAGATCATCGGCGAGATGGCGGTTGCCGACGCCCGCAACGGGGGTGGGCGTGCCGTCGATGTCGTCGAGCCGCGTGCCCTGTCCAAACTGGATAGGGCTATCCAACTCGTTGGCGCGGATATGCGCGTAACGGAGCGTCCATGTATCGGCCTGCGTTGGCTTCACCTGCAGGCTGATCTGATGGGCATTGACGTTGGAATTGAGAAACATCATCGAGGACTTCGTGCCCGTCGACCATGCGCTCGGATTGCCTTCGTAATACAGCGGATCGAAGCGTTCGAGACGCGAGGTTGAAGGATCGTCGCCGGAGAAGGTCTGAAAGCTGTAGGCGATCGTCGGCATCCATGAAACATCTTCGAAAGCATAGCCGATCTGGGCGCGGCCGCCCCAGGCTGCAAGGTCGATGTCGGGATTCCATTGATAGGCGATATCGCCGCCGATGAAAAATCCCGGCAATGGCGCGCCGAACGGATTGGTACGGGTATAGGCGTTGATGAAGCTCAAGCCCTCGCGCGCACCCGGCATGATGACCGGCGCGCCGATGCCGCCGGCCGCGGCTCGAGGGTAAGGCGAGCCGGATTCCGGCACATGGCCGAAGGTAACGCCGAAATATCGACCCTCGTGCGGTTCATAACGCAGATCCGCTCCCAAGATCTTCGTCCCGCTGTCCTTGTCGGATAATTCATTCGCGTCGATGAAAAAGGCCGTGGCCGTCAGGTCATCCTTGCCGAGCCGGAGGATCGCCGCCTGCTCCCAAGCCTTTCTCGGCCCTAGTTTCAACGCGCCACGCTCAAAACCGCTTGATCCGCCATTGGCAATCAGCATGCCCGTTCCCGTCTTGAACGGACGCGGCCCCAGGGAGATATCGAAGAACGGGCCGCTCTCCGCCTTCGAGCGCAGGCCGAGATAGCCGTCTTCGAGTGTCACGGCGCCCGTGCCACCGGCATCGAAGGCGTCGGTGCCGAGCGTGCCGGAGGCAACGGCCGAGATTTTTCCATAGACCTGAAGCCGGTCGCCGGCGTCGGCGGTAAAACCGATGCCGGGCATCAAATAGCCCTCAAGCCAGCGCGTGTCGCTGTCGAAGCCGGCGTCCGGCGCAAATCGATCGGCAAAGTTCCAGAACAGGTTCTGTTCGGCAACGGCATTGATGCCGGCTTGAAAATACAGGCGCAATTCAAAACCCGGCTCGTCGATCAGCAGCATGGGGTCCTGCGCATGTGCCGCATCCGCTGCAAACCACAGTCCGGCGAGAAGAGCAACCGCCGCCGCGCGCGTTTCCGCCGCATCATTCATGCCGTCCTCCGGGGCGCGCTGTTATCGCACAAGAGATAACCGCATCCACTTAGACATGAATTGACTGGCTAGGTCCATTCAATCTTGAAGTGTAAAAACAATATTGCGGAATATTACGTCTTGAAAGGCTCGGATAAAGGCAGTTTGCGTAGAGTTTCCGTAAAATACTATTATATTATTCGTAGGCAGGAGAAGCCTGGATTGGTTTCGCACCTCATTTTCGTCGATGGCAGATCGACCATCCCGGTCATGGAGGCAACCAAGGATTGTTTAAACGTGCAGGATTCCGCCTGTTATTCCTTCTAGAGTCTCACGATACCTTATAGGGATACTGAAACACCCTAACGCCGCGCGGCTTCGTCTTTGTTATCGCGGATGGCGGCATCCGCCACCTTCTGCGTCGTCACATTCAGCGCCGTGGCTTCCTTCATCTTCCGCCCGATGGAGCGGATTACACGGGTCGCCTCGGCCGAGAGCGAGCGGGGACGGGTGAGGGCCGGCAGGGCGGGTGTGCTGCTGGCTGCGGCTGCCACTTCCGCAGAAGGCTGCGGTCGGGCGCCGGTCGGCAGCGGGTTCTGGATGCCGGGGATGGGGCGCAGCTCCATGCCCTGATGGGCATAGTCCATCAGCCGCTTGAAGGTCATGGCGGGCAGCGCACCGCCGGTCATGTTGTTCATCGGCGTGAAATCGTCGTTACCGAACCAGACGGCGGTGGTGTAGTTGCCGGTAAAGCCCACATACCAGGCATCGCGATAGGCCTGTGAAGTGCCGGTCTTGCCGCCGGAGACGATGCCATTGTCAAGCGCACCGCGCCGCGCCGTACCCATCACGGGAATGGTCACCAGCATCTGGTTCATCTTCGAATTGGCGTCTACGGACAGCACGCGTTTGGCGGGCGGCTCGTCATGGCTGAAATCGTAGAGAACATTGCCCTCGTAATCCAGCACCTGCTCGATGCCGTGGCGGCGCGACTGCATGCCGTCAGCCGGGAAAACGGCATAGGCGGTGGCCTGATCCAGTACCGTCACTTCCGATGTGCCGAGCGGGATGGTCTTGTCGCTGCGCAGCGGCGTGGCGACACCCATCGCCTTGGCGGTATCGACGATGACCTGCGTGCCGAGCACGTCCTTGGCGAGCCGGACCGGCACGGTATTGTAGGACTTGGCGAGCGCCATCTGCAGCGTCACCTTACCCGCATAGGAGCGGCCGTAATTCTGCGGCGACCAGCCGCGCCATGTTACCGGCGCGTCGGAAATCAGCGTTTCCGGCTTCATGCCTTTTTCCATGGCGGCCGAATAGGTATAGACCTTGAAGGAGGAACCCGGCTGGCGCAGCGCCGCCGTGGCGCGGTTGAACTGGCTTTCGCCATAGTCGCGGCCGCCCACCATGGCGCGCACGCCACCGCCATTTTCGATCATCACCATCGCGCCCTGCTTGACGCGATACCCTTCGCCGAGTTCGCGCAGGCCCATTTCCATCGCCTGTTCGGCCGCCTGCTGCAGGCCGGTGTCGATGGTGGTGCGGACGACGACGGTGTGATCCTTGAACTTGCCCGCGGCGGCCAGCCGCTGCACTTCGTCAAAAGCCCAGTCGAGGAAATAATCCGGCGCCTTCACGTCTTCGCGGTCGATGACGGTGGCGGGGTTGCGGCGCGCGCCGACCACCTGCCCCTCGGTCATCAGCCCGCTCTGCACGAGGTTGGAAAGCACGGTGTTCGCGCGGGCACGCGCCGCCGGAAGGTTGACATGCGGTGCATATTTCGCTGGCGCTTTGAAAAGCCCGGCCAGAATGGCGGATTCCGAAAGCGTCACGTCGGTGAGGTTCTTGCCGAAATAAAACTGCGCGGCCGCAGCAGCACCAAAGGTGCCGCCGCCCATATAGGCGCGGTCGAGATAAAGGCTCAGGATTTCCTTCTTCGACATGTTGGTCTCGAGCCACAGCGCGAGGAAGGCTTCCTTGATCTTGCGCTCCAGCGAGCGTTCATTGGTGAGGAAGAGGTTCTTGGCGAGCTGCTGCGTCAGCGTCGAGCCGCCCTGCACCACGCCGCCGGCGCGGGCGTTTTCGCTCATAGCGCGGGCAAGGCCGATGAAATCGATACCGAAATGGTCGAAGAAGCGCCGGTCCTCGGTCGCCAGCACCGCCTTGATGAAATGATCAGGCATCTGGTCGATCGGCACGCTGTCTTCATGGATGATGCCGCGATGACCGATGGTGTTGCCGTATCGGTCGAGGAAGGTGACTGCGAAGTCACCGCGATAACGCCAGTCCTTCTTGGTTTCTTCGAAAGCGGGCATGGCAAGCGCCAGAAGCACGACCGATCCCGCCGTTCCAAAGGTCAGCGCGTCGCAGGTGAGATTGACGAGGAGCTTCTTCCAGCCGCGGACATGCAGCTTGCGGGAGGCGATGGTGACATCTTCCCAGAAATCCACCAGCCTTGCCGCAGCCGTCCACAGGCCGGAGTCGATGAAGCTATCGATCCGGAGCAGGATATGCCGTTTTTTGCGGCCTTTTTTATCGTCTTTTTCTTCCTGCACCTGGCGATATTTCCTGTTTAAGGCAATGCGACCGTCGATATTCTGCGCTTCAACCCATTCCCGACGCAAAACCGTGGCATGGTTATGTCGGAAGTGCTTGACGTGGCGGCCTTTCGCGGGCCAATGACCCCTTCGCCGCCTGCCAATATGCTAAAATATCGTACAAACCAGCCCTTGGCGATACGATATAAAGGATTAGGGACCGGTTAAACACTCCCGTCCGAGAGATCAAAATGAAACGGAAATGTTAACGATGAATGACGCGCCGTTCTGGAAAACCAAATCGCTGACCGAGATGACCGGCGAGGAATGGGAAAGCCTGTGCGACGGCTGCGGATTGTGCTGTCTCAACAAGCTGGAGGACTGGGACACCGGCGAAGTGGTGTTCACCTCCGTCCGCTGCGTGCTGCTCGACGGCGAGAGCTGTCGATGCTCGGATTACGAGAACCGCCGTGCCACCGTGCCTGATTGTATCCAGCTTGACCTGAAGAAGGTTCACGAGATCGGCTGGCTGCCGCCCACCTGCGCCTATGCGCTGGTGCGCGATGGCAAGGATCTCTACTGGTGGCATTATCTCGTCTCCGGCGATACCGAAACAGTGCATCAGGCCGGCATTTCCGCGCGCGGCCGCACCGTCAGCGAGGCCGATGTGGATGTTGACGACTTCGAGGATTATGTGGTCGACTGGCCGCTGACGGTCGGCGAAAGGGCGGGAGAAAAGGAGCGGACGTGATGAAAAACGGCAATTTTCGTTTTGGTCCTATTCCTGCCCCATCAGCCTCCTAAAGGCATGTCATCCGAAATCGTGTCACGGTTTCGGGCTATGACTTGTCTGAAATCAAAGACAGCTTCCGGCCATTCCGGCAATTGATCCGCAAAAGCGGACGAGGGACATCAAAACGCATGCGCTACGGGCTGCCCGCCATCTTTCTTTCATGCCTTGCCCTTCCGGGGCTCCTGCCGTTTTCCGCTGACGCCCAGCAACAGCCCCAGGCCTTCGAATGCACGCTGGTCACATCAATCGAGACCGGCGCCATCATCAACCAGCAGGGCGCCTGCGACCAGCGGGTGGCGCCAGCCTCCACCTTCAAGGTGCCGCTGGCGCTGATCGGTTACGATGCCGGTATTCTCCAGGATGAAAAATCGCCCGCCTGGGATTGGAAACCTGGCACGGAGGCGCGCGCCTCGGATCGCAAGACGGTCGACCCGACCATCTGGGAGCAGGATTCGGTGCTGTGGTATTCCCGCGAAATCACCCGCCGCCTCGGCCCGGAAAAATTCGCCGCCTATGTGAAGCGTCTCGGTTACGGTAATGCCGATGTATCGGGCGAGCCCGGCAAAAACAATGGACTTACCCATTCCTGGCTGGGGGCGTCGCTCACCATCTCGCCGGTGGAGCAGGTCGGTTTCCTTCGCCGGTTGCTTGCCGGCAATCTGCCTTTCTCCCGCGATGCGCAGGCCAAGACACGCGCCATCGTACCGGTCTTCGATGCGCCGGAAAGCTGGGCCGTGCACGGCAAGACCGGAACCGGCTACATGCGTGACGAAAAGGGCAACCCCGACCGCAACCGCCCCTTCGGCTGGTTCGTCGGCTGGGCGGAGCGTGAAGGCCAGCACATCGTCTTCGCAAGGCTGCGTGTTTCCGACAAGCCGTCAAACGAGCCGCTCGGCCCCGCCGTGCGCGATGCCTTCCTGCGCGATATCCCGCGGCTCGCCGTGCACAGGTAGGCGACGGCCCTCACACGGGAAAGGACATCAGCATATGTCGGATGCCTCTCGCGATGTCATCAAGCTCTATACCAAGCACGGTGCTGATTTTGACAATCAGCGCGGTCGTTCCCTTGTCGAAAAACCCTGGCTGGACAGGTTCACCTCGCTATTGCCCGATGGCGGCTCCATTCTCGATATCGGCTGCGGTTCGGGTGAGCCGATCGCTGGCTATTTGATTGCCAACGGTTATGACCTCACGGGCATCGATGCGTCGCTGCCGCTGATCGAACTTTGCCGCAGCCGCTTTCCGGAAAAACTTTGGGTGGTGGCCGATATGCGCGAACTGGCCCTCGGCCGCCGTTTCGATGGGCTGATTGCCTGGCACAGCTTTTTTCACCTGTGTCCCGAGGATCAGCGCCGGATGTTCGGTATCTTCCGCCAGCATGCCAATGAAGGTGCGGCCCTGATGTTCACTGCCGGGCCAGTGCAAGGCGAAGCAATCGGTACCCTTCAGGGCAAGCCACTTTATCACGCCAGCCTCGCGCGTGAAGATTACGAAGGCCTTTTGGCCACGCATGGATTCCGGCTTCTGGATCACGTCGTCAACGATCCGCAATGCGGCGGGGCAACGATTTATCTCGCCAGGCGGATCGTATCATAGAGACCATTGCATAGTCCCCGGGATCACGCATAGGATCGACAGGCCGGATGTTTCAGGGACTTTCCCATGCTCGAAAAGCTCAAGCGATGGGCGAAATCCATCAAGCGTGACGTTCACGCCCTTTATCTTGCCGCACGCGATCCACGCACGCCGCTTTTGGCTAAAGTGGTGGCGATGCTGGTCGCCGCCTATGCGCTTTCACCGATCGATCTCATCCCGGATTTCATTCCTGTCATCGGTTATCTCGACGATCTGGTCATCGTCCCGCTCGGCATCCTCCTTGCGGTGCGTCTTGTGCCGCCGCCACTGCTGGCGGAGCATCGATTGACGGCCGCAGCCGCGCAATCCCGTCCCGTCAGCCGCGTGGCTGCTGCCATATTCATCGCCCTGTGGCTGGCGGCGTCGTTCACGATTTTGTTTGCGGCAAAAAATTTCTTCTTCCCTTGACCTTCCCATCATGGGAAGCCCTACATAGGGTCTCGAAAGGGGATTTCCCATGAACGAGACAGTCAGACACGCCCATCCAAATCAACCGGTTTCCATTCCCGTGGAAGGCATGACCTGCGCTTCCTGCGTGCGGCGGGTGGAAACGGCCGCAGCCAAGGTGCCCGGCGTCATGTCGAGTTCCGTGAACTTCGCCACGAAGAAGCTTACGGTCGAGCCGGCTGAAGGTTTCTCAGCCAAAACGCTTGGCGCTGCCATCAAGAAGGTGGGTTACGATATTGCACCGGATCGGCATGAATTTACCGTCGAAGGTCTGCACAGCGATGCGGATGCGGCGCGGTTGAAGGCTGTTCTGGAAGCTGTCGCAACCACCATTAACGCCACTGTCGATACCGCAGCCGGCAAGGCCGCCGTGGAGACGATCGGCGGCCGGCGTGAACGGGACGCGCTGGTGGAAACGGCGAAACTTGCCGGCTTTGCATTGGCGACGCCAAAGCCGCACGACCATTCCTCCCATCAATCCCACAACAGGCACGAGGGGCATCACCACGGCCACAGCCAGATGGCGACGGCCGGTGAAAGTGGCGGCCATGACCATATGCACCATGCGGGCGAAGAGGGCGCGCTGAAACGCGACCTGACGATCGCCGCCATCCTGACGGCACCGCTTTTCGTGCTGGAAATGGGCGGCCATCTCTATGAGCCGATGCACCACTGGCTGATGGGCATCATCGACACGCAGAACCTCTATTATATCTATTTCGTGCTGGCGACGGCGGTGATTTTCGGACCGGGTCTGCGCTTCCTCAAGACCGGTTTTCCGGCCCTGCTGCGCGGCGCGCCGGAAATGAACTCGCTGGTGGCGTTGGGCGTTACTGCCGCCTATCTCTATTCCGTCGTGGCGACCTTCGCGCCCGACCTGCTGCCGGCAGAGGCGCAATTCGTCTATTATGAAGCGGCAACGGTCATCGTGACGCTGATCCTGACCGGACGGCTTCTCGAAGCCCGCGCCAGCGGCCGCACCGGAGACGCCATCCGCAAGCTGATGAGCCTGCAGGCGAAGACCGCCCGCGTAGAGCGCGATGGCGCCACCATCGATATTTCCCCTGACGATCTGGTGATGGGCGATATCGTCGTCATCCGTCCGGGCGAGAGGCTGGCGGTGGATGGCGAAGTTGTCGAAGGCTCGTCCTATGTCGATGAATCCATGATATCAGGCGAACCGGTGCCGGTGGAAAAGACGGTTGGCGCGGCGGTCGTTGGCGGCACCATCAACAAGACCGGGGCCTTCAAGTTCAAGGCGACCAAGGTGGGCGCCGATACCATGCTGTCGCAGATCATCCGCATGGTGGAGGAGGCGCAGGGCTCCAAGCTGCCGATCCAGCTGCTGGTCGACCGGGTTACCGCGCTGTTCGTGCCCGTCGTCATTGCGATTGCGGTGCTGACCTTTATCGTCTGGGCGATTTTCGGTCCCGAACCTGCCTATACATTCGCGCTGGTCAATGCGGTCGCGGTGCTCATCATCGCCTGCCCATGTGCCATGGGTCTTGCCACGCCGACTTCCATCATGGTCGGCACCGGCCGGGCAGCGGAGCTGGGCGTACTGTTCCGCAAGGGTCAGGCCCTGCAGGAACTGCGCTCGGCTGAGATCGTCGTGGTCGACAAGACCGGCACCGTCACCAAGGGCCGCCCGGAACTGACCGATCTCGTGGTTGCGGAAGGATTTGTCGATAACGACGTGCTGGCGCTGGTTGCCGCCGTCGAGGGTCGCTCGGAACATCCGATCGCCGAAGCAATCGTCCGGGCTGCGGAGGAAAAGAAGGTGGCGACCCATGCAGGACTCGAAGCTGCAACTATCGAGAACTTCGAAAGCGTGACGGGTTACGGTATCGCCGCCACCGTCAATGGCCGCAAGGTCGAGGTCGGTGCGGATCGTTACATGGCCAAACTGGGTCATTCGGTTGATGTCTTCGCCGAAACCGCTGCAAGGCTGGGTGACGAGGGCAAGACGCCGCTTTATGCCGCGATCGACGGCAGGCTGGCGGCTGCGATCGCCGTCGCCGATCCGCTGAAACCGTCAAGTGTCACCGCTATCAAGGCGTTGCAGGCGATGGGCATCGAAGTGGCTATGGTGACGGGCGACAATGAGCGTACGGCAAACGCCATAGCCCGGCAGGTCGGTATTTCCCGTGTGGTTGCGGAAGTACTGCCCGAGGGCAAGGTAAAGGCAATCCATGAGATGCGGGCAGGCGGCAAGGTGCTGGCTTTCGTCGGCGATGGCATCAATGATGCGCCGGCACTGGCAGAGGCCGATATCGGCATTGCCGTCGGCACCGGCACGGATGTCGCCATCGAAAGCGCTGACGTGGTGCTGGTTGGCGGCGATCTTCTTGGCGCGGTCAACGCCATCGAGATGAGCCGCGCGACCATGCGCAACATCAAGGAAAACCTGTTCTGGGCCTTTGGTTACAACGTGGCGCTGATACCGGTTGCGGCGGGCGTGCTTTATCCGTCTTTCGGCATCACGCTGTCGCCGATGATCGGTGCGGGGGCGATGGCGCTGTCCAGCGTCTTTGTTCTCGCCAATGCACTGCGGTTGAAACGGGCGAAGGTCGCTCATCGGGAGGTGAAATCGTGAATATCGGCCAGGCGTCGGAAGCATCGGGCGTTTCCGCCAAGATGATCCGCTATTATGAGCAGATCGGGCTTATCACGCCCGCCGCGCGCACCGGTAATAATTACCGCGTCTATGGAGAGCAGGATGTCCATAACCTGCGCTTCATCAAACGGGCGCGCACGCTCGGTTTTTCATTGGAAGAAACCGAGACGCTGCTGAAACTCTGGCAGGACAAGAGCCGTGAGAGTTCGGCGGTAAAGGAAATCGCGCTCGTCCACATCGCCGATCTCGAACAGAAGATCGCCGAGATGAAGAGCATGGTGAAAACGCTCTCCCATCTCGCCCATTGCTGCGGCGGCGACCACCGGCCCGATTGCCCCATCCTCGACGATCTCGCGGGTGCCGACAAGACAGACAGCAAGCCCGCCAGAACCCACTGAAAGAAAGCCGGTGCGAAAATATCGGCGCCGACCAATAGGAGAAATCATGACCCCAACCACCTTCCTCATCCCGGACATGACCTGCGGCCATTGCGATAAGACCCTGCGCGGCGCACTTTCGGACGTCCTCCCCGACGCCGCCGTCAATATCGATCTTTCCACGCATAGGCTCACGGTAACGGGTGACGCCGCAACCGCGGAGGAAGCAATCCGCGAGGCCGGTTACTCGCCTGAACTGGCGGGCTGACGCACGTCGTTCCAGGAATGAAAAGGAAAGATATGCTGCTGAGTAGCATCATTTTTCCTTTGAAGGCAGAACTCCAATGTCCGTCTCGACCATCTCCTTCAATCCTATCGCGGCCCCGGCGACACGCTGCCGGAGGCATTCGAGCGGGCGGTTCTGCGCATCGGCGCTATTGAGGCGGATATGCAAACCCTCGGCAAGGCACCGTTCAGTGGACATTCATGCCTGAACTATTGCCCGGCCTTCGTCGGGTTACGAAAAATCAGGCGATCTTTCATTTCGATGTTGATGACGGCGAGAAGACATTGCGTGTTCTCGCCATCTTCTTCGGTGGGCAGGATCATCAGCGCCACAAGTTGAAACGCCTCGCATCCGGCCTGACAAGCGGTTAAACCTCGTCGAACGCCCCGCCCTCGCGCGAGGGATTGCGGTTGATCACCCGTTCCTCCGCATCGTCGGGCAGGGCCTCGTCGCTTTCCTGATAGGGGTCGTCCTCGCTCTCGGCCTCTTCTTCCTCGATTTCCTGCTCGATGAATTGAGGAATTTCTCCCTTGGCGGGGAGGGCGTCGATGTCGAGGTCGAGCAGGTCTTCATCCATGGCGTCTTCGTTCGAGGGCAGGATTTTTTTGCGGTCCATGACGGTATCCTTTCTATCGGTTATTCGGCAAACGAGCGGAAACGCGCAGGGTTCCTGTCGCCTGCGAATTCCTTCGGATCGAGTGGCGCGAAAAAGCTGTCTTGACCTCAATGGCGCTTGAGGTTCTAGTTTGCCCGCCGTATCGCGAAAATCGAAAGGATGCGGCTTTGACGAGTATGGAAATGACGGAGAAAAACGGCTGGGGTGAATTGTTGAGCGGGACCAATCTCTCGCTTTTAACCGTCATCTCCTCCGGTATCGGCCTGCACGCTTTCAACCAGTTCGCGGTCGTCACGGCCTTGCCGGTGGCCGTGAATGAAATCGGCGGAGCGGCCTTTTATAGCTGGGCCTACAGTCTTTATTTCGTCGGTTCCGTCGCTGGCGGCGTCACCGCCGTGCTGTTTCGCGAACGTTTCGGCGCGCGCACGGTCCTGCTGCTGTGCTGCCTGATCTTTTCTCTGGGTTCCATCCTTTCGGCAATCGCCGACGACTTCTTGTGGGTCGTCGTCGGTCGCGCCTTGCAGGGTCTGGCGGACGGGTTGATCGTTGCCGTGTGCTACAGCCTCATTCCCGCCGGTTTCCGCTCCGGCCTGTTGCCGAAGGTCTTTGCCATCGAGGCGGCCATCTGGGCGGTCGCCTCGTTCATCGGCCCGCTCACAGGCGGTTTCGCAACCGAACATATCTCCTGGCGCGCCACCTTCCTGTTGTCGGCACCCCTGATTCTGTTGCTCGTGGCCTATACCGCCATCGCCGTCTCCGCCGAGCGACCGGTGGTGACGACGCGCAGACCGCTGGTGCCGCTGGCGCTCTGCCTCATCGGCGCATTGGCGTTTTCCGCTCCCTCTGCCTTCGAGGATGCGAGCCTGCGCGCCCTGTCCCTGCTGGCGGGTGCAGCACTCCTGTGGGCCTCGCTCCGCGCCGGTACACGGCCTTCCGTTGGATTGTTTCCGAAGGATTCCTTTCAGTTGAAGACGGTGCTCGGCAGCGGCTTCTGGGTGCTGTTCCTGATGTCCTACGCCCACGCTCTCGGCAGCGTCTATCTGGCCTATGTCGCCATCAATCTCTGGCGTCATGAACCCACCTTCGCCGGTTTTATCGTGGTAACGATGCCGCTCGCCTGGAGCCTGGTGGCAATGCTGATCGGAAGCCTGCGCTCCGATCGCCTGCGCGAGGTTTGCCTGCATTACGGCCCGTATCAGATGGTGCCGGGCTGCATTTTGCTCGGGCTCGGGCTTTCGTCCGGCAGTTCGGTCGAAATGCTGCTTGGGCAAATCCTGATAGGATCGGCTTTCGGCATGTCATGGGCAGGTATCAGCCAGGCGGCCATGGAAGCCGCACCGGAGGAGGAACGCAAGATGACGGGCGCTCTGCTCCCCACGGTCGCGACACTGGGAGCCGCCGCCGGTGCGGGTGCAAGCGGCACCGTGGCCGCTGCAACCGATCTCGTGACGCAAGTCGATCGGGCAGACGTGACGATGCCGATGATGTATCTTTACGGACTTGGTGTCGTGGTGTCGCTGCTGGCGATCTTCACGGCAAGGGGGCTGCGCAGCGTGCGCTAGCGCCCCCGCCGCGGCCTGGTCAGGACTGGGTAGTGGCGATGGTGATCGCCGTCAGATAGACCACAAAGGCCATGACGGCGATCGCGCCGATGACGATGACGATACCCTTTCCGGCGCGCTTCTTCTCGGTCTTGTTCTCGTTGGCTTCCGTCGGAAACAGGATGGGATCGCTGGTGTCGCGGATTTTGGTCATGCCGTTTCTCCTTTCGGCGGAATTTTTCGGGCGTTTCTGGTCTATCAACCACCCAATCCGCCAAAAGGTTCCTTAGGGACGCAGCGCCCAGGTCGTGGCGTGGACCACCGCCCCGGGCTCGGCCTTCAAAAGAGCGGCGCGCACGGGCTCGAAGCCCTCGATGCGTTTCGTGCCGACATACCGTCCGCGATTGGCAAAAACCTCCATGGAGCCGTAATCCAGAAAGATACGGACGCGCGAGGCCCTTGCGCCTTTGGCAATGTAATGTGGGGAGGGGCCCTCCCGCCCATCCTCGTGGCGGATCCAGAGGCCCGTTTCGTCGCTGACGAGACCGAGCGTGACCGTCGGGTGATCAAGCGCGAGTTCGAAGGGCACCCCCGGCGACGCAAGCTCGATCAATATCTCCACTGCGCCGTTGATGAAGGTGACGCGCTCGCCGGCCGCAAGCCGGGTGCGGTCGAGAATGTGGCTGCGCAGGCTTTCGGCCGCGCCGATGGGTGGGGTCAGAAGCTCGCCATTCACATAAGTGATCCGGCGCGGTAACGTCATGGAGGTGGGGAAATCGATCTCGGGATTGGCGTCGGCCCAATTGGCCAGCCAGCCGATGCCGATGATGCTATCCCCGTCCAGAAAGGCCTGAAAGGCATAATTATCGGTGCCGAAATCGAGCTCCTGACCGGATTCCTTGGTGAAGACCTTGCCGTCGAACCAGCCCACATCGGCCATTGTCAGGTTCTTGCGGCCTGTCTCGGGGTCTTCCGAGTGCATCAGTCCGTAGATCAGCACCCAGCGCGTGGAACGGGCATTGGCGGGGCCATCGAGCGGCAGCAGGCAGGGGCATTCGATGGCTGTGGTTTTATACCGCGTTTCCACCCAGAGCTTGCCCACATAGGTCCAGCCGGAAGCAGCCGTGGGGTCGAGCGTTTCGTAAAGCAGGATGACACCGCCGCCCTCGCTCTGGCTGCCGAGCACCATTTTCCATAAGCCATCGGGACCGCGAAAGACGTAAGGATCGCGGAAATCCGGCGTCAGCCCCTGTCCGTCCGGACGATGGCCCAGAATGACGTCTGCCTGCCCTGCCATGATGAGATCGGAAGAGGTGGCGGTGAGCTGTATCTGCTGTTCGGGAATGCGGTCCTGCACCTGCTCGGTGAAGAACACGCGGATGCCGGTGCCTTCCACCAGCGGAATGGTGGAGCCGGAATAGGCGCCGCCGCGCTTGTCCGGCCGGGTGGTCAGGTCTTCTGACGGAAAAAGGAAGATCGGCAGATGCCGCCAGCGAAGATAATCGGAGGAGACAGCATGTCCCCAATGCATGGTGTTCCACCGCAGCCCGTGCGAATAATGCTGATAAAACAGATGCGGACGGCCCTCGAAGCGGCCAAAGCCGTTCGGATCATTCATCCAGCCGAAGGGCGGGCGGAAGTGGTAGCTCCCGGGAAGTTCCGGCGCGGCATTGTCAGGCTTGGTATGAACAACCGTGATGCCGGTTTCGAGTACATCCGATGCCGTGAACCAATAAATCACCGAAACGGCGGTGGTGACCGTGTCGTAACTCAGCTCCACATGGCCGCCGCCAAAAACCTGATAGATCCGAAACCCGTACTCTTCGGTGTTGACGCTTGAAACTTCAGCGAATTTTCCGTTTTGATTGGAGAAGGAAACCGCACCCGGCTCGCCGGCTTTTTTTGCCTTCAGCCAGACATGAAAGGTGGCGTTGACGGGCAGATCGGTGTGAATGGTACGGATGGCGCTTTCCGGTTCGGCGGTTACGGCTTCAACGACGGTCATTGCTTTTCCTTTCCTTTCGGCATTCTGCGGGTCAAGCATAGGAACGATGATGGCGATGGAAAGTTCATTGCGCAAAATTGAATGAGGCGAAGGAGCGGAGCTTTGGCATTTATCGCTCGCATCCGTCGCCCTCCGGCCCCATATAAAGGCAAAGCAGGGAGTTTATCCGTGATGAAATTTGACAATTCCTATGCCCGCCTGCCGGAGCGTTTCAGCGCCGCGGTGCTGCCGACGCCGGTAAAGGCACCGCGCCTCATCGCCTTCAACCGTGGGCTTGCCGACGAGCTTCGTCTCGACGTCACCGGCCTTGACGATGAAAGACTGGCGGCGATCTTTTCGGGCAATGTCGTGCCTCAGGGAGCCGAACCGCTGGCCATGGCCTATGCCGGCCACCAGTTTGGCGGTTTCGTACCGCAGCTGGGCGATGGCCGCGCGATTCTTCTGGGCGAGTTGATCGACAGGAACGGCAAACGGCGTGATATCCAGCTGAAAGGCTCCGGCCCGACGCCGTTCTCGCGCAGGGGTGACGGGCGCGCCGCGCTTGGCCCTGTGCTGCGCGAATATATCGTATCGGAAGCGATGTTTGCGCTGGGCGTTCCCGCAACCCGGGCGCTGGCGGCTGTCCTCTCCGGCGAAAGGGTGCAGCGTGAAGTCGGCCTGCCGGGCGGCGTCTTCACCCGTGTCGCGGCAAGCCACATCCGTGTCGGCACGTTCCAGTTTTTCGCCGCGCGCGAGGATGACGAGGCAATCAGGAACCTCGCGGACTATGTGATCGACCGTCATTATCCCGAGGCGAAAGAGGCAGATAATCCCTATCTCGCCCTGCTGCAAGGCATAGCGCAACGGCAATGCGACCTCATCGCCCGCTGGATGATGGTGGGCTTCATCCATGGCGTGATGAATACCGACAATATGGCGGTCTCCGGGGAGACCATCGATTTCGGCCCTTGCGCCTTCCTTGATGAATATCACCCCAACAAGGTTTTTTCCTCCATCGATGCGCAGGGCCGTTACGCCTATAACAACCAGCCCGGCATCGCCCAGTGGAACATCGCAAGGCTGGCGGAATGCCTGCTGCCGCTGCTCGATCCGCTGGTGGAAAAGGCCGCTGAACTCGCCAATGGGGTTCTCGCCGATTTCGCTGCCGCCTTTCCCAAACGCTGGCTTACCGGCATGCGCGCAAAACTTGGCCTGACGGCGGAGGAAGACGGCGATATGGATCTGGTGCAGGGGCTGCTGGCGCTGATGCAGGCATCGGAAGCGGACTATACGCTGACCTTCCGTCGTCTTTCGCATGCCGTCAATGGCGACGCCGAGCCATTCCGCGGCATGTTCATCGATATTGCGGGCGCGGACGAATTTCTCGCCCGTTGGCGGGAAAGAGCCGGTCGGGAGGGGATTTCCGATTCCGAAAGATCGGCGGCGATGCTGTCAGTTAATCCCGCCATCATCCCACGCAACCACCGCATCGAGGAACTGATCGAGGCGGCAGTGGAGGAGGATGATTTCGAGCCCTTTCACGCCATGCTGAAGGCGATTGCGACGCCCTTCGAGGAGCGGCCGGACAATTTCGTCTATATGCAGCCGCCGATGAGCCATGAGCGGGTATTTCGGACGTTTTGCGGGACGTGACGACCTCACCGTCATGCCGGACTTGATCCGGCATCCAGCCGACGCGCGTCTGCGCGGCGAATAGAGTATTTCCAGCCCAAGGACTTGGGCTGGCTGGATACCGGCTCAAGGCCGGTATGACGGAATAAACTGAGGCCGGTAGCTCACCCCACCCGAGCCAGTGGCTCATGTGCGCCATAATACCGGCCGAACCGGTTATCGAGGAACTTGGGCAGGTCCACTTCCTCCTGGCGCACGAAGCCCTTCTGCGGCAGCGTGCCTTCGGCAAGCAGATCGAGAACCGTGCAGATGCCTGAGGCGGTTGTGATCTGGATGGCGCTCATCATCCGGCCGGAAACGGGACCGGCATAGACCTTGTTGGCGTAGGTTTCCTGCAGGAAGCGGCCGTTGCGGGTGCCGCAGACGGTGACGAAGACGATGACCACATCCTGCATGGTGCCGGGAAGGGCGTTCTCGAACAGGTCCTTTAGAACATCACGGCGATTGCGCAGGTTGAGATCGTTCAGCAGCGCCTTCATGATCGCGACATGGCCGGGATAACGGATGGTGCGGTAATTCATCGTCCGCACCTTGCCTTCCAGCGTGGCGCAGAGCGTGCCGAGACCGCCTGACGTGTTGAAAGCCTCATAGGTGACGCCATCGAGCGAGAATTCTTCACGCTCCTCAAGCGCCGGAACGGCGGTGAGGCGGCCTTCGACGATCGCTTCGCAGGGCTCGATATATTCGTTGATCAGCCCGTCCGTGCTCCAGGTGAGGTTGTAGTTGAGCGCATTGGACGGATATTGCGGCAGCGCGCCGACGCGCATACGCACGCTGTCCAGCTTGTCGAACTTGCCGGCAAGATCGGCGGCGACGATGGAAATGAAGCCGGGCGCGAGGCCGCATTGCGGGATGAGCGCCGTCTCCGCCGTTTCCGCCAATGCCTTGACCTTGCGGGTGGATTCCACGTCTTCGGTCAGATCGAGATAATGCGTGCCGACGGCAACGGCCGCTTCGGCAATGCCCGCCGTCAGGTGGAAGGGGGCGGCGGATAGCACCGCGAATTTGCCTTTTAGCAGTGCTTCCAGCGCCGGACGATCGGTGATGTCGACGATCTCGGTGTCGACGCGCTCATGTGCTGGCACATTGGCCAGCTGGTCGGCCGAGCGATCGGCAACCGTGATGCGATAATCGCCTGTGGCGGCCAGCATCCAGGCGATGGCCGAGCCGATGTTGCCCGCACCTATGACGACGATGTTTTTCATGTTTTGTTCCCCGCAGAAAAATCCGTAGGGCACAATCATATTGCGGTTTCGCTGCGATTCGGAGCTTCACTATGTGCAGATCGCTCGTTATTATTGAACGATAAGACGACAGGATTGATCACTATGACGATCACTGACAAGGACCGGGCGCTGCTGGCGCTGCTTTCCGAAAATGCCCGCATGCCGGTGGCGGAACTGGCGCGCAGGCTCGGCCTTTCGCGCACCACGGTGCAGGCCCGCATCGAGCGCCTGGAGGCAGACGGCGTGATCGCGGGTTACGGCCTCAGGCTTTCGGAAAGTTATCTTTCCGGGTTGGTGCGCGCGCATGTGCTCATCACCATCGGGCCGAAGGCTCTGCCGGCGGTGACTGCGGCGCTTGCCGCCATCAAGGAAGTGACGACGCTGCATTCGGTGAGCGGCACATTTGACCTGATCGCCATTCTGGCCGCCCCTTCGATCCTCGATCTCGACCGGCTGATCGACCGTATCGGCGCCTTGGACGGCGTGGAGCGCACGCTGTCATCGATCATTCTGTCGACGCGGATCTCGCGGTAAGAAGCGTTTGAAAGAGTAGAAGATAAGCGAAACCCACTTCCGTCATGCCGGACTTGATCCGGCATCCAGTCGCTGCGCTTCTGCGCGGGGAACAGAGTCTTTTCAGCCCATGGACTTGGGCTGGGTGGATACCGGATCAAGTCCGGTATGACGGAAGCGATGGTCTGCAAAACGAAACAACAAAGGATTGCCACTCCTATGTTTCTCTCGCTACGCGAAAGCGAAGCCGTCTAAACCACCGTCCGCTCATCATAAGCCTTCTGTGCCGCCATCACCGCGTCCATATTGCCCTCCGCCCAATGGGCAAGCGCCGCCACGGTGTCCGTCAGCGTGCGCCCCAGCGGCGTCAGTGAATATTCGACGGTGACAGGAACCGTTGGAAAGGCCTGCCGTGAAATCAGCCCGTCACGCTCCAGCTTCTTCAGCGTCTGCGACAGCACCTTCTGCGATATGCCCTTGATCTCGCGCCGTAACAGGTTGAAGCGAACGGCATCACGCCGCAGCTTGTCGAGGATCAGCAGCGCCCATTTGTCGGCGATCCTGTCCAGCACCATGCGTGTCGGGCAGCGGTCCTCATAAACGTCATAGATATTTGCCATCGATTTCACCCTGTTGTTTCAAGGCCATACCGGTTTCCGCGAGGAAACCAGCTAACCGAAAAGTGCTCTCTTTTCATGATTTCTCTAACGCAGTATCTGTGTTTTCGAAACATGGTTTCCATTAGATACTAAGGAGATTTGAGATGGCAGGCAAGATACTCGTAATCGGTTCAACCGGCACCATCGGCACGCCGCTGGTCAGGGCACTGGTGGCCAAGGGCGAAAGCGTGAAGGCGGCGTCGCGCAGTGGCAGGGCGTCGGACGGCGCGGAAGGGGTGCGTTTTGATTATACCGACGTATCGACTTATGCGGATGCCTTCGACGGTGTTGACCGCCTGTTCCTGCTTCTTTCCGGCGGGCGTCTGGATGCCATCGACGCGCTGACGCCCGTTGTCGAGGAGGCCGCACGCCGGAAGGTGAAGATCGTGTTCCTCAGCGTTCTCGGCGTCGATGCCGACGATTCCATTCCCTATCGCCAGATCGAGCTGAAGATCATCGCGTCAGACACGCCTTACGTCATCCTGCGTCCCAACTGGTTTGCCGATAATTTCCACAGCTACTGGAAAGCCGGCATCGACCACGGCCAGATCGCCGTTCCGGCGGGCGAGGGCGAGTCAAGCTTCATCGATGTGCGCGATATCGCCGATAGCGCCGCCGCCGCTCTGACATCCACGGCCTTTGACGGCAAGGCCTTCAATCTGACCGGACCAAGGGCAGTTGGCTACGGCGAAGCGGCAGCACTGATTTCGCAGGCTATCGGCAAGCCAGTGTCTTATGCCGCCGTTTCGGACGAGGTCTTTATCGGCATCCTCACGGGTGCAGGTGTGCCGCAGGACTACGCGTCCTTCCTCGCCTCGATCTTCCATCCCGTTCGTGAGGGTTGGACCGCGGTGGTGACCGGCGACGTGGAAACGCTGACCGGCCATGCGCCGCGTTCGCTGGAGACCTATATCGCCGACAATCTGAACCGGCTTAAAGGCTGAGACTCGACTAGAGCCCGCCGCGCTTAAGCCGGATCGGTGGAGCCGCGGCGGGCCTTGAAGAACATTTTCAGCCGCTGGATATCCTCGGCATTCCAGCCCTGCGGCGCCGTCACCTCCGTCCAGGCATCGATGTAATGTTCCGGCGCATAGACATGGCCATATCCGATCGGCGCCGTGGTGGCGGCGGCAACATCGAGGCCGAGCTGCAGCAGGGTGACGACCGGGAACCAGCGGAAGGATGTGGAAACGTCTGGCCCGTGATGCACCATCCATTGCGGCCGCCGGTAAAGCGAGGCGGCTTCGAAGAAGGTGATGGGGTCGCTGGCATATTGTAGATAAACGATCCGCATCGGCCCCCAGGTCGCATCAGGCATATGCGCGGTGGTATATTGGTTGGCGAAGCGGATGACGGAGGAATCGCGGAAACGCGGCAGCCATTCCGGCGTGCCCTTCACCCGGCCATTGGTGGCCATGCGCCATGTCGGGCTGGAGAAAGGAGGGCCGCTCCACAGCGCGCCCTGGAAGGGATCGGAGAGCGCATCGTAAAGATCGGAGGACTTCTGCGAGTTGAGCGAACCGAGGCTCAAGCCGTGCAGATAAAGCCTCGGCCGCTTTTCCTTCGGCAAGGTGGTCCAGTAGCCATAAACGGCTTCAAACAAAGCGCGCGCCGTCTCGACGCCGTAATCCGGCTCCGTCAGCAAGGCTATCCAGCTTGAGAGATAGGAATATTGCACGGCAACGCTGGCGATATCGCCGTCATGCAGATACTCGACGGTATCGAGCGCTTCCGGATCGATCCAGCCGGTGCCGGTGGGGATGACCACCAGGAGCACCTTGCGTTCGAAGCCGCCGACACGTTTCAGTTCCTCAAGCGCCAGGGATGCCCTTTCATCCGGGGTCGAGGCGGAGTTCAGGCCTGCATAGACCCGGAGCGGCTCCTTGGCCGGGCGGTGGGTGAAGGCGGAGATGTCTGCGCCATGAGGGCCTTCAGCGACAAATTCGCGGCCGCGACGGCCGAGCGATTCCCATGTCATCAGCGAGGCGCTGCTGCCGGTCTTGAGCGAATCGGACGGGCGCGGCACATCGGGTTCGATCAGCGCATCCACCTGTTTCAGCGAGGAATCGGCAAATCTTAAGCCGATGTCGAAGATCAGCCCGTTGAGCAGCATCCAGGACAGAATGATGGCCGCGGCGATGCCGAGCACATTGGCCAGCCGGCGCGGCAGGAAATGCCGGCTGCGCGTCGCAAAGAAACGGCGGATCAGCTGGAACAGCCGGCCGGCGCCGATGAGAATGGCAGCCACCAGTATGGCAATGGCGCCTGTCTTGGTGGGGTGCGCGCTGGGGAGCGGATCGAGCTCCATCAGCACGCGAATGGAGTTCTGCCAGTCTTTCGCCTGCCACAGAAACGCAATCGCCGTAATCGCGGCGGCAAGCGCAATGAGAAACCGAACGCCGCGGACATTATGACGCGAGGGTTCAGGCAGCTCCAGATAAGCCCAGATCGCATGAAGGGCGACGCCGATCATGTAACCGATCGCGAAAGAAAACCCGCACAGCACACCTTGCATCAGCCATGTTCGCGGCAGGAGCGATGGTGTGAGAGAAGCGCAGAAGAGAACCGTGCCCAAGACGATGCCGGTTGCCGAAAGACCCGCAAACAACCGCTCAACCCATTGTTTTACCAACTTGACTTGTCCCTTCTGCTCACCGCCTGGTGCTAAGTGTAATATGTGACGGACGAGGGTGCAAATCCCGTGATCAGGATAAAAATCACAGCAATAGGAAAATAATCCTTTACACCGTGACGGTGGTTTGATAGCGTTTGGCTATAGTCGGAGATTTGCGGCTGAACGGCAATGGTTGTCCTTGGGACCGCCCGTAGCGCTTTCCTCACCACCGTGTTCCTGTGCTTGTCACAGGAATGAGGGTGAGTGAGGTGCAAGCAAACTTGCCTTGTTCGCGGCCCCTCTTTATTTGTTCTTTCTCTCGCAGGCCAATCCCATGACAACGTCCAGCAATTGCGATCCGGCGCTCTACAGCGTCTGGCCGGAAACGCCCGCCTATGCGGCTGACGACATGCCGGAAGCCGCGCCCGAGACGAAGTCGCGGGCCGACAGGCTGGCCGCCGAAGATGCGGCGCGCAACGGCAGCCTGCGGCAATTGCTGAATGAGCTGACGGAGGAGATGCGCGAGCAGTTCTGCCTGTACCGCAATCTCCGCCAAGTGAGCGAAGCGGCGTTTCTGGCGACGGCGGAGGATGCTTCGGGCAAGCTCGCGCGCGCCGATGTGAAGGCTGCGACGGACCAGCTGTCGCTGATCGTTCGCACGCTGGAGCGGATCGACGCTTTGCAACGGGTGCTGGCGGAAGAAAGGGAAGCTCTTTTCAGCGAAGACGAAACCGATGTCGGGGACTACGAAGCGGCGGTGGCGCATTTCCTCAATCGCATCGATGAACTGGCTGAACAGAAATGCCGCGCAAAGACGGCAACCGATCCCGCTTGCAGCCCCTTCGCAGAAACCGACACATGACGGATATGTCGACCGGACCCCATCTGCCGGCGCAGGTTTTCAATCTTCTGCGCGACTGGCGTTTCATCGGCAACCTGCCGCAGCAACCGCCGGAGGGCGACTGGCGGACATGGCTTCTGATCGGTGGACGCGGATCCGGCAAGACCCGCGCCGGGGCGGAGTGGGTTCACGCCGTCGCTTCCGCCGGCAGGCAATCGGATTTGCGCATCGCGCTGGTTGCCGAAACGCTGGGTGACGCCCGGGAGGTGATGATCGACGGCATTTCCGGCATCTGCCGTATTGCCCGCCGCCATCGTCCCGCCTTCGAGGTGTCGCGTCGGCGGCTGCTTTGGCCCAACGGGGCGATGGCGCAGGTGTTCTCATCGGAAGACCCGGAAAGCCTGCGCGGGCCGCAGTTCCACATGGCTTGGGCGGATGAGCTGGGCAAATGGAAATATCCACAGGAAACCTGGGACATGCTGCAGTTCGGCCTGCGTCTGGGTGAATTGCCACGACAGCTGGTGACGACCACGCCACGGCCCATTCCATTGCTGAAGGCGCTTCTGGCCGATCCTTCGAGCCGGGTGGCCCGGATGCCGACGGCCATGAACGCGCGGAACCTTTCTCCCGGTTTTCTGAAAGCCATGCAGGACCGCTACGGCGGCACGCGGCTCGGCCGTCAGGAAATTGGCGGCGAACTGATCGATGAGCGCGAGGGCGCGTTATGGAAACGCGCCGATCTGGAAGCGATCGTTGAGGTCGCGGCTGCGCCGCTTTCGCGGATCGTGGTGTCGGTCGATCCGCCGGCCGGCAGTGGTGAAAATTCCTGCTGCGGCATCGTCGTGGCGGGACTGGGCATGGCCGGGCGTCTCACGGTGCTTGCGGATTGTTCGGTGGAAGGGGAGACGCCGGCCGGCTGGGCTCGCGCCGTCGTCGCCGCCTTCCGCCGCCACGAGGCTGACCGCGTCGTGGCAGAGGTCAATCAGGGCGGCGAGATGGTGCGCGCCATGCTGCAGAGCGTAGACGCCAACCTGCCGCTGACGCTGGTGCGGGCAAGCCGCGGAAAGTTCGCCCGCGCCGAACCGGTCGCCGCGCTCTATGAGCAGGGAAGGGTGCGCCACGCCGCGCGATTTGAAAAGCTTGAGGACCAGATGACGGATTTCGGACCGGAAGGCCTGTCGACCGGGCGCTCGCCGGACAGGCTGGACGCACTCGTCTGGGCGATCACTGCGCTGACGACGATGGTGACCAGCGAACCGAAGGTGCGGGGGATGTGAGACGGTGATTTAGTGGCTCCAGGGACCTAGAGCCAATAACGCCCCAAGCGTGCCGTCTGTTTCTTCTCCCGTTGGGCAGAAGGACCGCAGCGCGGGATGAAGAGGCAACGGTCAAGATGTGCCGCGAGAGCATGGATGTCAGGACCTTGCCCCGTCATCTGACCCTTGGGGCCATCTTCTCCCCAGCGGGGAGAAGAAAAAGTGAAGGACCCGCCCGATTTCGGACGTCGGGCAAATATTATTTCTTCGGAGATTGCGCCGGCTTCGGCTGGGAGCCGGTTTCACGCATCTGGCGCCACTCGTTTTCGAGACGGTCATAAACGGTCTGGGGGATTGTCGCTGTCATGGTGGCATTCCTCCTTGAATGGTTAACGCTGCAGGATTGCGCGGTAAATGGAGTTAGCGCGCTAAGGTTCCGGAATTCAAGGAATTTTTTACTCCAAAACCCCGGTCCGAGGATTAAAATCGATTAAGGTTTTTTCAAATCGATTTAGTCCTGACGGACGTCAGGGGTCATGAACCCCAAGTCATATCAAGTGTCATATCAGGAGCAGACTATGGTCTTTGACGAGGCGCGATTCGTCGCGTCGGTGCGGAAATCTCTGTTCGGCGGGCGGCTGCAGACGGCGCAGCTTGCCGGGATGAAGACGATCCTGTCGGGCTTTGCGACGGCGCTGCCCGGCGGCGATCCCCGGTGGCTGGCTTATATGCTGGCGACTGCTTTCCACGAGACGGCGGCAACCATGCAGCCGGTGCGCGAGACTTTGGCGACAACCGATGCCGAAGCGATCACACGGCTCGACCGCGCCTTTGCCGCCGGCGGTCTGCCGATGGTCCGCAGACCCTACTGGCGGCGTGATGCGGAAGGGAAAAGCTGGCTGGGACGTGGCTTCGTTCAGCTGACCCATCGCCGCAATTATGAGACCATGTCAGTGCTGACGGGGGTGGATCTAACCGGCCGCCCCGAGCGCGCCATGGAAGCGGACGTGGCGACGGCTATCCTGATCCGGGGCATGGTGGCCGGCAGCTTCACCGGCAGACGTCTTGCGGATTTCTTCGATGCAGAGCGCGAAGACTGGGATGCGGCGCGCGCCATCATCAATGGCAGCGACCGGGCCAGCCTGGTGGGCAATTATGGGCGCGCATTTCATCGGGCGCTTCTTGCGGCGCGGATTGAACCGGCGCGGCCCAGGTGATAACCCGTTACGCAGCGCCGAGAAGGCCGCCTTCGAATTTCGCATGACAGGTGACACCGTGATCCGCCATATCGTCTTTTTCACCGTTCCCGAGGAAAACCGCGACGCCGTCCGCAAGGGCCTTTCCGGCCTTACCGCGATTCCGCATGCGCTGACGCTGGAAATCGGCGAGAATGTGAAGAAGGACCAATGGGGCAATTCCGTCGATTTCATCGTTTATGGCGAGTTCGAAAACGAGGCGGCGCTGGCGGCCTACAAAGCCGATCCCGCCTATGATCTTTCCACCCGCACGGTGAAGCCGCTGCGGGAAACCCGCGTCGCCGCCGATTTCGACAGCGATACGGCAGTAAAAGCACCGATCCGGTAACGGTTCGGTTCAGCTTAGCAAGTGACGGGCATCTGCCCGTCGTCTGCCGAGAGCCGGCGAAAAAATCTTTTTCCGTTTGGGCTTTGAGTCCCGGTATCCCTTATTTCTGTGCCTGTCGCAGGAAACCAGCCGACGCGTGTCTGCGCGACGACAAGACTCTCTTCGGCCCAAAGAGCTGGGCTGGCTGGTTCCCTGTGACAAGCCAGGGATGAGGAACATCACAAACAAGGACACCGTCATGCGATTTCCCTTTTCCCTGCCGCGCAAGCGCCCGGCGGATGGCAACGCCATGCCCGAAAACCGGAAAATGGCTGGCGGCTTCATGGCCGTGGCCATGCAGGGCGGGCAGGCCTTCTGGTCCGGCCGGTCCTATGCCGCGCTTGCCCGTGAGGGTTTCATGAAGAATCCCGTAGCCCACCGGGCTGCCCGCATGGTGGCGGAAGCGGCCGCGTCGGTGAACTGGCTGCTTTACGACGGCGATGACGAGATAGGCGATCATCCGCTGCTGGCGCTTCTGGCGAGGCCGGGCGCGCACATGGGCGGGCCGGATTTCTTCGAGGCGCTTTATGGCCACCTCATGCTGGCCGGAAACGCCTATGTCGAGCCGCTTGTGATCGGCGGGCGGCTGCGTGAACTGCATCTTCTCCGGCCTGACCGGCTCAGCATTGTCGAAGGGCCGGATGGCTGGCCGGCGGCTTATGATTACCGCGCCGAAGGCCGGGCCACGCGGCGCATCGCCGCCGAGCGGGACGGGCTGGGGCTGCTGCATCTCAAACTGTTCCATCCGCTGGATGACCGGGTGGGGTTCGCGCCGCTCGCCTCCGCCGGCGCGGCGCTTGATCTCCACAACGCGGCCAGCCAGTGGAACAAGCGCCTGCTCGATAATTCCGCCCGGCCTTCCGGCGCGCTGGTCTATCAGCCGCGTGAAGGCGGCAATCTTTCCGCCGAACAATATGAACGGCTGAAGCGCGAGCTGGAGGAGGGCTATCAGGGCGCCATGAATGCCGGCCGGCCGCTGCTTCTGGAGGGCGGGCTGGACTGGAAGGCGATGGGACTATCGCCGCGCGACATGGACTTTCTGGAAGCCCGCAACGGCGCGGCCCGCGATATCGCGCTCTCACTCGGAGTACCGCCAATGCTGATCGGCATTCCCGGTGACAATACCTATGCGAATTACCAGGAAGCGAACCGCGCCTTCTATCGCCTCACCGTGCTGCCGCTCGTCAACCGCACGGCGGCGAGGCTTTGCGGCTGGCTTGCGCCGATCTTCGGCGTGGGCCTGCGACTGGAAGCCGATCTCGATCGGATTGCCGGGCTCGCGGGCGAGCGGGACGCGCTCTGGACACGCATCGGCGCAGCCTCGTTCCTGAGCGACGAGGAAAAACGCGAGGCCGTCGGTTATTGAAAGGACGGCGTTTCTTTCGCTTTGACGGTTCAAGCATTGTCTGAAGAAGCGGATTCTCTTTGTGAGCTCATCCGTCCAAGCGATTCCGAAGATTCGTAAAATCACCCGGTGCAGGCGCGCAGGAAGCGGCTGCGTGCGACGCGGCGCGTCCGCCCGATGACAACATCCTAGAACGGAATGATTACCCATGTCTGAATTCGCCAATGAGGCCGGCATCTGGGCCGCCCGCATCACCGGCGCCGTGGCGGGCGCGGGTGTATCGCTCGTTTATCTCCTGCCGAAAAGCAAACGCGAGGCCGCGAGCCGTTTTATCACCGGCGTCTCCTGCGGCATGATCTTCGGCGGGCCTATCGGCCTGTGGATCGTGCAGCAGCTTGATATTGCCGGTGCGCTCTCCGGTCGCGAAATCATGGTGGCGGGTTCCGCCGCCGCCAGCATGGGGGCCTGGTGGGGGTTGGGCGTGCTGGTGCGCATCGCCGACCGTTACAGCGCCCGCCCGCGCGCCTGATATTCCCCTCACATCGCAGGAGTTACCCATGCACGCCTATCGCGGGCCGCGTCCCGCCACGCGTAAATTCGCCAATCTGGAACTGCGCGGCATTGCCGGCGACGGCACTTTTTCCGGTTACGCCAGCGTCTTTGGCGAGATCGATCTCGGCCGCGATGTGATCGAGCGCGGCGCCTTCCGCCGCTCCATCGAGGAGCGCGGTGCGTCCGGTATCCGCATGCTCTACCAGCACGATCCGGCCCAGCCTATCGGCGTCTGGCGCACCATCCGCGAGGATGAGCGTGGCCTTTATGTCGAGGGTATCCTCACGCCCGGCGTCGCCCGGTCGAGGGAAGTCCATTCGCTGATGAAGACCGGCGCTCTGGACGGGCTGTCCATCGGTTTCCGCACGGTTCGTTCGAGTAGGGAAGGGCGTTCCGGCAAGGCGGCCCGCGCCGGCGTCCGGCGCATTCTGGAGGCCGATCTCTGGGAGATCTCCGTCGTGACTTTTCCGATGCTTCCCTCGGCTCGCGTCTCCGATGTCAAGCATGCCCGCTTCTTCCGCGACCGCGACACCGAACTGGTGCGCAGCATGCGCCGTGCCGCCCGTTCGCTTTTCGATACCGCCTTCAAACGCTGATTTCCGGACAAACCGCAACAAGGAAAACCACATGACAGAGCAGACAACGACACCGGCCCCGATGACGGTTGCGCCGCAGTTGAAGGCCGTCCCCGATACGATGACGGCCGCCTTCGACGAGTTCATGGAGGCCTTCGAAGCCTTCCGTGAGACCAACGATCAGCGGCTTGCCGATATCGAACGCAAGATGGGGGCTGATGTCGTGACCCGCGACAAGCTCGACCGCATCGACAGGGCGCTCGACGACAACCGCAGGCTCATGGACGATCTGGCTTTGAAGAAGGCGCGGCCCGCGCTCGGCCGGAAGGACACGCTGTCGCAGGATGCCGAAGAGCACAAGACCGCTTTCGAGGCCTATATCCGCCGGGGCGAGGAAGCCGCGCTGCGCGATCTCGAGGCAAAGGCCTTTGCCGGCTCGGCCGGGGCGGACGGCGGCTTTCTTCTTCCGACCGAGACGGATGGCGAGATCGGCCGGCGCATGACGGCGATTTCGCCTGTCCGGGCGCTCGCCACGGTGCGACAGGTTTCCGCTGCCGTGCTGAAAAAACCCTTCGCCGCCGGCGGGCTCGCCACCGGCTGGGTTTCGGAAACGGCGGCGCGCCCGGAAACGGCGACGCCGAAACTGTCGGAGCTTTCTTTCCCGACCATGGAGCTTTATGCCATGCCTGCCGCCACCCAGAGCCTGCTGGACGACGCGGCGGTCGATATCGAGGCGTGGATCGCATCCGAGGTGGACATCGCATTCGCCGAACAGGAGGCGGCGGCTTTCGTTGGCGGCGACGGCATCAACAAGCCCAGGGGGTTCCTCGCCTATACGACCGTTGCCAATAACGACTGGAGCTGGGGCAATATCGGTTATGTCGCGACCGGCGTATCGGCGGGCTTTTCCTCCGCCGGTCCCATGGACGTGCTGCTCGACGCCATCTATGCGTTGAAAGCCGGCCATCGCCAGAACGGCACCTTCCTGATGAACCGCAAGACGCAGGGTGCGCTTCGACGCTTCAAGGACACGACCGGCGCCTATCTTTGGCATCCGCCGGCTGCCGTCGGTCAGCCCGCCTCGCTGATGGGCTTTCCGGTGACGGAAGCCGAGGACATGCCCAATGTGGCGGCCAACAGCTTCGCCATCGCCTTCGGGGATTTCCGCGCCGGTTACCTCGTTGTTGACCGAACCGGCGTCCGCATCCTGCGCGATCCCTATTCGGCCAAACCCTATGTGCTTTTCTACACCACCAAACGCGTGGGCGGCGGCGTGCAGAATTTCGAGGCGATCAAGCTGGTGAAGTTCGGGGTGAATTGAACCTCGACGGTGCCGCGCGTTTCTTCTCCCCGCCGATGCCCGACAGGGCAGATGAGGGGGCAAGCTCTCGGGTTACCCCGACCCTTGCCCCCTCAACCCGCTGCCGCGACCTTCTCCCGGCGGGAAGAAGGCGAAAGACGCAGCCACTCGCCCTAATCTCCGGAGACCCCATGACCTATGCCCTCATCCATCCGCCGCAGGCGGAGCCGTTGACCCTTGCCGACGTCAAGGCGCATCTGCGTCTCGACAGCGGTGACGAGGACACCTTGCTTGCCGCGTTGATACGCGCGGCCCGCGAGCATCTGGAACGCACCACCGGGCTGTGCCTCCTGCGCCAGACCTGGCGGCTTTATCTTGATCGGTGGCCCGAAACGGGCGTGATTCTGATTGGCAAGACGCCGGTGCAAGCCATCGAAACGATTCTGGTTTTCGACGGGCAGGGGCGCGTGGCAGACATCACCGCCACCGAAAAGCTGCTCGACGGCGCGGCGCGGCCGGCACGGCTGTGGCTGCGCGAACCGCCGGCCCCGGAACGGGAGCTGAATGGCATCGAGATCGATTTCACCGCCGGTCATGGCGAGGCCGCGACGGATGTGCCCGATACGCTGAAACGCGCCATGCTGATGCATGTGGCGCAGATGTTCGCCTTTCGCGGCGCCGTCGCGCCGGAAAACCAGCCGGCCGCCGTTCCGGCTGGTTATGAGCGGCTGGTGTCTCCTTTCTGCCGTCTGGGGCTTTAGGCCATGAACCTCGTCTTTCTTGATCCTGGCAGGCTGACGGCGCGACTGGAACTGGAAGTGCGGTCGGAAACGCCTGATGGACAGGGCGGCGCCGCCGAAAGCTGGAAGGCCGTGCGCGCGTTGTGGGGCGCCATCGAGCCGGTTTCCGAAGCCTCGCACGAGCGGGCTTCGGCCGAGGGGGCGACGATTACCCATCGTGTCTGGCTCGCCTGGCGCAACGACATCGACATCGGCACCGGGATGCGCTTTCGCAAGGGGTCGCGCATCCTCAACATCCGAACGGCGATGGATCCCGACGAAACCCGCCGCTTCATCGTCTGCCGTTGCGAAGAGGAAAACCGATGAGCGCCGCGAACCCGCTTCTTCAGGCGATCGTCGCAAAGCTCGCTGGCGATGCCGAATTGGCAGACCTCAACCCCGGCGGCATCGTCGACCGGCTTCTGACGCGTGGCCTTTTGCCATGTATTGTCTTCGACGAGGTCGAGACCCGCGATTATTCGACGGCGACGGAAAGCGCGGAGGAGCATTTTCTGACGCTGCAAATCTGGGGTGATGCCAATCGCCGCAGATCCACGGGTGAGATCGCCGCAAGGGTAAAAGCGCTGCTTGATGACGCCGCGCTGCCGCTCGTCGGCTTTTCGCTCGTCAACATGCACATGCTGTCCAGCCGCTCCCGCCGTGAGGCGAAGTCACGGAACTTCGTCCTTGAAATGCGGTTCAGGGCGGTAACGGAATGAAGGGCCCTACGCTTTCTGGCCGGCCACGGTTTTCCACAGCAGGATCAGCAGCAGCAGCGAAAGGGTGATCAGGATGGAAGCGATGCCAAGCATCGCCGCCACACCGCCGCGATCGAGCGCCATGCTGAAAATGACAGGTGCAAAGGCGATGGCGAGATTTTGCGGAAGCGAAATCCGTGCGGCCTGAAGGCCGTATTGCTGCGGAGAAAACACTGCAAGCGGCAGAACGGCGCGGCTGACCGTCAGCACGCCCGCGCCAAAGCCGAACAGGGCGATGAAGCCGGCAAAGGCTGGTATGGCCGGAGAAAAGACGAGCAGGACCAGAAAGGATGTCAGCAGAAGACAGAGGCCGATCAGGCAGGTGATGAAGGGATTGCCGCGTTTTCCCAGCAGGAAATCTAGCCCGCGTGCGGTAATCGCCAGCACGCTGCGCACCGATGCCAGCTGGATTGCAAGCGCTTGCGATGCGCCTGAATGCACGAGAAGCAAAGGCAGAAGCGGCGAGAAGCCAAAGGCGGTGAAGGCGCTGAGCGTGGTCATTGCCGCCAGAAGCAGGAAGGTGCGCCGCGTATCCACCGGCGAGGCCGGGATTTCGCCAGGATGCGGGCGCTGGCCTGGATTGCCGCCCTTTCTCTTCGGAAGAACGAAGAGGTAAAGCGGCAGAAGCAGGAACAGCTGCAGACAGCCGTAGAGGATGAGGGTGCCGCGCCAGCCGAGATGCTGCTCCGCAAAGGCTGTAACGGGCAGGAACACGGCCGCCGAAAGGCCGGTAAAGACCATCAGCAGCGTCAGGGATCGACCACTTTCCGCCCCGACGCGCTCCACCACGGCGGTGTGTGCCGCCGTTGTCAGCCCGCAGGCGCCGGCAAAGCCCATCACCGCCCAGCCCAGCAGATAGCTTGTCACGCCGCCTGCAAAAGCAAGCAGCGCAAAGCCGCAGGCAAAAAGCAGGGTGCCGCTGACCAGCACCGGCGCTGCGCCGTGGCGCACAAGCATCCGCCCGAGCAGCGGCCCGCAAAGCGCACTGATGGTCATCATCACGGTCAGGCCCGCAAAAACGACTTCGTTGGCGATGGCGAGTTCGCTGCCCATTCGTGGACCGAGAATGGCCAGCATGTCGAAACCGGAACCCCAGCTGACGACCTGCCCAAGCGCCAGCACGCCGATAAGGCGTGTACGGAACGTCGGGGAAGCAGCATCGGACATGGCAAGATCGCACAATGCGAGGGCAAGGAACATTTTTGGTCGCAGGCCCGCAACACCCTGCAACCGCAATCGAAACGGAAGGAAACAGGATGGTGGCGCAGAAGGGCAAGGATTTTCTGCTGAAATTCAACAATGCCGGAACATATGTCACTGTTGCCGGGCTCAGAACGCGGCGGCTGGCCTTTAACGCCCAGGCGGTGGACGTTACCGATGGGGAAAGCGTCGGGCGCTGGCGCGAGTTGCTGGCGGGTGCCGGCGTGCAAAGGGCCGCGCTGACGGCGTCAGGCATATTCAAGGATGCGGCGAGCGATGCGCTCGTGCGGGGCGCGTTTTTCGCGGGCACCATTCCCGGCTGGCAGATCGTCATACCCGATTTCGGCACGATTATCGGGCCGTTCCAGATCGTGGCGCTGGAGTATTCCGGCCGTCACGATGGCGAAGTGCAATTTGAGATCGCGCTGGAATCGGCCGGTCTTTTGACCTTTGGAGCGCTGTGATGCCGCAAGGGTTGCGTTATGGGCGGGCGAACCGCCATCGCGGCGAGATCGAAGCGCTGTTCGACGGCGAGAGGCGCATATTGTGCCTGACGCTCGGCGCGCTTGCCGAGCTCGAAACCGCCTTCGAAGTCGATGACCTGACAGCGCTTGCCGAACGTTTTGCGAGCGGACGCATGAAGGCCACCGACATGATCCGGGTGATCGGCGCGGGGTTGCGCGGCGCCGGCAATGTTTTTTCGGATGAGGATGTTGCCAGCGCCACGGTGGAGGGCGGCATTGCCGGCCATGCCGCCATCGTCGCCGAACTTCTGACCGCCACCTTCGGCGGTTTGAAAGGGGAGACGCCGCGGGACCCCTGAATGCCGCAGCAGGCGATGCGACGCCGCGCCCCTTTCCCTGGGATGCGGTTCTCCATGCGGGTTTCTGCCTGCTGCGGCTTTCTTCCGAAGTTTTCTGGCGGCTGACGCCCAGAGAGTTTTTCGCCATGACGGGCGGCGTGCGCTCCGGTTCACACGGCCCGGATCGACAGGAGATGGAGGCGATGATGCGGCGTTTTCCCGACAGGGACGCATCCGATCATCGCTTCGTGAAAATCTTTTAATTCAAACACTTGAAGCTCCAGTTTGAATCGGAAAGGCAGGTACGATGGCGGGTGAAGGATCGATCGCGGAAAATCGGGAGGAGGCGGAAGCCCTGTCCGAAGTGATGGGCGATCTCGAACGCCGCTCCGAACGGTTCGGAGCGGCGCTGACGTCTGCACTGCAGGCGGCAACGACAGGCGGCAAAGGGCTGGACGATGTGCTGCGCGGCCTTGGGCAGCGGCTGTCGGGCATCGCGCTCTCCGCCGGGCTCAAACCCTTTGAGGCCATGATTGGCAATGCCGTCGGCGGGTTGTTGAACGGCGGCGGCTCGCTCTTCGCTTTCGCCGACGGCGGGATGCCGGGGCGCAGCGTCACGCCTTTCGCCGAGGGTGGTGTCGTCTCCAGCCCGGCGTTTTTTCCCATGGGCGGCGGGCTTGGCCTGATGGGAGAAGCAGGGGCGGAAGCCATATTGCCTCTGAAGCGCGGCCCGGATGGTGCACTCGGTGTTGCGGCGCCTTCCGCCGGCGGCGGGTCCCAGATCATTTTCAACGTCACGGCGACGGATGCGGCAAGCTTCCGCAAAAGCGAAGGCCAGATTGCCGCAATGCTGGCGCGCAGCGTCGGGCGCGGCCAGCGTGGATTGTAATATGCAGACCTTGTCCCTGTCCCGAACGGCCTGCCGAGCATGGACAAACCGCGAAGGATGAGGGCCTGCGGCCGGCACACCCCGAACAGCGAAATGAATCCAGGAACAACGACATGGTGGCATTTCATGAAGTGCGGTTTCCGCTGCGGCTGGCGCTCGGTGTGAGCGGCGGGCCGGTGAGACGGACCGACATCGTCAATCTTTCCAATGGGCGGGAAAGCCGCAATCAGCGCTGGCGAAATGCCAGGCGTGCCTATGACGCCGGCTCGGGCATCCGCTCGCTCACCGATCTCTATGAGGTGCTGGCCTTTTTCGAAGCGCGGCGCGGCGAGCTTTACGGCTTTCGTTTTCGCGATCCCATGGACTTCAAATCCTGCCCGCCGGGAGACACGCCGGCATCGACCGATCAGAGGATCGGCGTGGGTGATGGCGCCACGGTGCGGTTTCAGCTGGTCAAGACCTATGCCGATGCGGGTGGCTTCTTCACCCGCCGGGTGGAAAAGCCTGCCGAGGGCTCCGTCCTCGTATCGGTCGAGGGTGTGCCCGTATCCGCTTCGGATATGTCCTGCGATTACGCGACCGGTATGGTGACATTCGGTTCCGGAAAGGTTCCGCCCGCCGGTTCGGTGGTCCGTGCCGGATATGAATTCGATGTACCGGTACGGTTCGCGACCGACCGCATCGACATCAACCTCACCGCCTTCGAAGCCGGGCGAATTCCCGCCATTCCGCTGATGGAAATCCTGCCATGAAAACGATCGCTCCCGCCCTTGCCGGGCATCTTGAAAGCGATGCCACGACCACTTGCCATTGCTGGAAAGTGACGTTGAAGGATGGCGCCGAAATCGGCTTCACCGATCATGACGAGGCGCTTTTCTTCGCCGGCACGGCCTTTCTGGCCGCCAGCGGTTTTTCGGCCAGCGATAATGACAGCGAAACCGGGCTCGGCGCCGGCGCAGGTGAAGTGGCAGGCGGTTTTTCCAGCGAGGCGATTTCGGAAGAAGATCTTGCCGCCGGCCGTTTCGACGGAGCGAGAGTGGAGCTTTACCTCGTCAACTGGCAGGCTCCGGAAGAGCATGTGCTTCTCTCCCTGCGCGAGATCGGCGACGTAGCCCGGGCGGGCGGGTCCTTTCGCGCCGAGCTGCGCAGTTTCGCCCATCGCCTCAGCCAGCCGCAGGGGCGGGTTTATGGACGGCGCTGCGATGCCGCGCTGGGAGACGCACGCTGCGGCGTTGCTCTGGCGCGGTTCACCGGCAATGGCCGGGTGGTGGCGGTGGACGCGGCCGGCAATCTCGTCGCAACCGGGCTCGATGCTTTCCCGGATGGTTTTTTCAACGGGGGAAAGGTGCGTTTTCTCACCGGTCCGCTTGCCGGGCGCGGGTTCGATCTCGATGGCCATGAGCAGCGCAATGGCGGCGTGCTTCTTTCTTTCTGGCTTCCACCGGATGAGGCGCCGTTGCCGGGAGACAGCTTTTCCGTCACGGCCGGTTGCGACAAGAGCTTCGCCACATGCAGGCATACATTCGCCAATCAGCTGAATTTCAGGGGCTTTCCCCATCTTCCAGGGGCGGATTTCGCCTATTCTTATGCCAGCGGCGGTCACACCCACGACGGCGGGGCCTTGTTCCCATGAGCGAGACGGGAGACAAGGTGCTGGCGCTGGCCGAGCCGTGGATCGGCACACCCTATCGGCATCAGGCGTCGCTAAGGGGCGTTGGCTGCGATTGTCTCGGCCTGATCCGAGGCGTCTGGCGCGAACTCTACGGCAGCGAACCGGAACTTCCGCCGCCCTATGCGCCTGACTGGGCCGAGCGCTGTGGTGAGGACCGGCTGATGGCGGCCGTGCAACGGCATTTTCCTAGCGTTTCGGGCCTGGACGAGGCAAAGCCCGGAGACCTGCTGCTGTTCCGCTGGCGGACCGATGCGGCGGCCAAACATCTCGGCATCCTCGCGGAATCCCGGCATTTCATCCACGCTTATGAGCAGGCGGCGGTGGTGCGTTCCGCCTTGGTGCCATGCTGGAAACGGCGCATCGCCGGCATTTTCCGCTTTCCCGATCCCTGAGATTTTTTGAGGCAGGCATGGCAACCATACTATTTCAGGCAGCAGGTGCGGCGCTCGGCGGTATTTTTGGGCCCGTGGGAGCGATCATCGGGCGTGCGGCCGGCGCGCTGGCTGGCAACGCCTTGGATCGCGCCTTGCTTTCGGACGGTCGTACCGTGTCCGGGGCACGGCTCTCGGCCGCGCGTATTCCCGGTGCGGATGAAGGCGCCGCGATAAACCGGCTTTACGGTACGGCGAGGATCGGCGGCACCCTGATCTGGGCGACACGTTTCGAAGAAAGCCGTGTCGTGCAGAGACGTGGTGGCAAAGGCAACCGTGGCCCAAGGACGGAAACCTATCGATATTTCGCCAATCTCGCCATCGGTCTCTGCGAGGGGGAGGCGGCCCTCGTGCGGCGCGTCTGGGCCGATGGGCGCGAAATTGACCTGACCGGCATCGAGATGCGCTTTTATCCCGGCAGCGCAACGCAATTGCCCGATCCGCTGATTGAGGCGAAACAGGGGAGCGGCAATGCTCCCGCCTTTCGCGGCCTCGCTTATGTCGTCATCGAGCGCCTGCCGCTTGAAGCCTATGGCAACCGCATTCCGCTCATGCAGTTCGAGGTGGTGCGGCCGGTCGGCGGGCTGGAGAAGTCGATCCGCGCCGTGACCGTCATTCCGGGCTCAACCGAACATGGTTACGCAACGGTGCCGGTTTCCGAGCATACGGGCATGGGTGAAAGCCGCGTGATGAACCGTAACGGCCTGACGGCCGAGACGGACTGGCGCGCTGCCATCGATGAATTGCAGGCGCTTTGCCCCGCTCTTCAAAGCGTGGCGCTGGTGGTGAGCTGGTTCGGCACGGATATGCGGGCGGGCGAATGCCGCATCCTGCCGGGTGTTGAAGTGGGGGACCGGGAGGGCGAGACGACGCCGTGGTCCGTTGCCGGCCTGACACGCGCCGGGGCGCATCCGGTCAGCCATCATCATGGCGGTCCCGCCTATGGCGGCACGCCGAATGATGAAGGCGTGCTGCAGGCGATAGCCGACCTCAAGGCGCGGGGCCTGAAGGTCTGCCTTTATCCCTTTGTGATGATGGACGTGCCGGCGGGCAACGGGCTGCCGGATCCCTATGGCAAGGCCGAACAGGACGCCTATGCCTGGCGGGGGCGCATCACCTGCTTTCCCGCACCCGGGAGGCCCGGATCGGCCGATCGTACCGCCGGTGCGCGGCTGGAGATCGATCGTTTCTGTTCCCGCGCCGAGGGCTATCGACGCATGGTGCTGCATTACGCCGACCTCTCGGTAAAAGCGGGAGGCGTCGACGCCTTCCTGATCGGTTCCGAACTGCGGGGGCTGACGGGGTTGCGCGACGACAACGGCGCCTTTCCCTTCGTGGAGGCGCTGGTGCGGCTCGCGCGCGATGTACGGGCTGTCGTCGGAAGGGCGACGAAACTAACCTACGCTGCGGACTGGAGCGAATATTTCGGTCACCAGCCGGCCGACGGCTCTGGGGACGTGTTCTTCCATCTCGATCCGCTCTGGGCGAGTTCCGACATCGACGCCATTGGCATCGACAATTACATGCCGCTCTCCGACTGGCGCGACGAAGATGCCGCAAACGGCAATCCTGACGGCATGACCGGCCCGGATGACGCTGTGGCCTTCCGCCGCGCCGTTACGGCTGGCGAGGGTTTCGACTGGTTTTATGCAAGCGAAGCCGACCGCACGGCCCGGCGGCGAACCCCCATTGCCGATGGCACAACGGCAAAGCCATGGGTATTCCGCTACAAGGACCTTCGAAACTGGTGGGAAAATCTCCATTACGATCGGCCCGGCGGGAAGGAGAGCACCACGCCGACCGTATGGAGGCCGGGCTCGAAGCCCATCTGGTTCACGGAACTCGGCTGCCCGGCGGTGGACAAGAGCGCGACACGCCCCAATGTCTTTCCTGATCCGAAATCGGCGGAAAACGCCTTTCCCCATTTTTCCCGCAAAAGCAGGGCGGACAGCCAGCAGCGGCGTTTTCTGGAGGCGCATCTGGGGCACTGGGAAAATGGCGATGCCGCGATGGTGGATACGAGCCGGATCTATCTGTGGACCTGGGATGCGCGGCCTTTCCCGGCTTTTCCGCAAAACGGTGCGACGTGGAGCGATGGCGGTAACTGGCGCACGGGCCACTGGCTTAACGGCCGGCTGGGAACGGCGACGCTTGCCGACACCATCGCCGCCATTTTGACGGATCACGGCTTTTCCGCTTTCGACGTCTCCGCCATCAGCGGCGATCTCATCGGTTATGTGCAAGGCGAGGTAACTTCGGCCCGCAGCCTGCTGGAGCCGCTGATCGCGGCATTTCAGCTGGATGTGGCGGAGGATGCAGGTACCCTGCGTTTCCGCTCCCGCAACGGGGCTGTCACGCCCGTTCGGGATCTTTCCATTCTCGCCGATCTGGAGGGTGAACCGCTGTGGTCGGAAAATCGCGGCCACGACAGCGATTTCCCCGCGGAAGCCGTTCTGACCTCGTTCAACCCGGCGCTGGAGTACGAGCAGGCGAGCGTGCGTTCGCGGCGCGTGGAGAATGCCGGCAGCCGTGTCATGCGGCTCGATCTCAACGCCGCTCTATCTTCGGAAACGGCGCAAGCGGCGATCGAGGCGGCCTTGCGCGACAGCCGCCAGGCACGGCGCAGCCTGCGTTTTGCCCTGCCGCCGGGGCAGATTGCGCTGGAACCGGGTGACTGCATCCGTCTCTCAACGGATGCCTTTCCGCAGGCGCCCGCAGGTCGGTTCATGGTCAGCCGTATCGAGGATGGCGCGGTGCGGCAGGTGGAAGCGCGGGCCTTTTCCCCGGCCTTGTCAACTTTTGCCGGTGTGGCGGACGAGCGACGTGCCCGTGGCGCAAGCGGCAGCGAGGGTTTCGCGCCGGAAGTGCTGTTTCTCGATCTGCCGTATCAGGACGGTGCGGCGGCCGAGCAGTCGGCGCGAGTTGCCGCCTTCGCGAAACCCTGGCGGCACATCGTCGTCTCGGCCTCATCAGGCACGGAAGGATACGGCCAGCGCGTCGTGCTAGACCGTCCGGCCAGGATCGCAACGCTGGTAATGCCGTTGAAGCCTGGACCCTCCGGTCGCTTCGACCGTGCAAATACCATCGTGCTCGATCTGCCTTTCGGCGAAGTTGCATCGGCCGAACCGCTTTCGGTGCTGAACGGCGAGAACCGCATCGCCGTGAGGGCGGCGAATGGTGTCTGGGAAATCGTCGCTTTCGCGAAGGCAGAGGAAACCGCGCGGTCGCGCTGGCGGCTTTCTGTTCTCCTGCGCGGCCTTGCCGGCACGGAAGACGCGTTGGCCATCGGTGCGCCGGCAGGGGCGCCGGTGGTTGTTCTGGATGCCGCGGTACAGCCGCTCGGTCTGCTCGCCGGAGAGCGTGGCCGGCGAATGAACTGGATTGTCGAGGCAGCGGAACAGGCCGGCGCGCCGGTCGGGCCTTTCTCCGTCGAGGCCGGATTTCGGGCGCTGACGCCGCTTGCGCCGGTGCATCTTGGCGGGCTGCGAAAAACGGATGGCGTTCTCATCAGCTGGAAACGCCGGGGGCGGATGGACGCCGATGGCTGGGACGCAAGCGAGATTCCGCTGGATGAAGCTTTCGAACGTTATCGGGTGGAGGTGCTGGACGGCGACGAGGTGCGGCGTACCGCCGACGTCTCGGAACCCTTCTGGTTTTATCCAGCAACAGCCGAACTCACAGATTTTCCGGCGCTGCGGGATCACATTTCCGTGCGAGTCCGCCAGCTCGGCCGCGCGGTGCCCCTGGGAGTGGCGGCACAGGCCGTTCTCCCGCTTTCATAAATGCCTGAAAACAAAGCAAAGGACGACAAGATGGACAGTACCAAACCGTGGTATCAATCCCGCACGATATGGGGCGCGCTGATTGCGGTCTTCGCCCCGCTTTTCACCATTGCCGGCTTTGATCTGCCCGCCGGACTTCACGGTGAGCTGGCCGACGGCCTGATGACCGTGGCCGGCGGAATTGGCGGTCTCATCGCGCTTTACGGCCGCCTTTCGGCGACCCGTGCGATCCGCTGACGCAGCCCGCGCAAGCGCCGCTCCCGTTCCGTCTTCCCGCTGCGGGGGCGGCATTCATTTGCCATTCAGACGCTTTGCGCTACATATTCGGTCACAATACGGTTCAAGACGCACCCGTTTTTTTTGTGGAAGTTTGTAGAATGGCATCACCTCTCATCATCGCGACGCTTGCAGCCGGGCTTTCCGGTTTCACGGCGCCCGAGGCTGATTTGCAGGGCCACTACATTCTCGCTGCCAGCGACTGCGGCGCGGCCGTGGCCCGCGTTGTACGCGAAACCGGCGGCCAGCTTCTTTCTGTCTATCCTTCCGGCGACGGTCAGTCCTGTGTCGTCACCGTTCTCGTCCAGGGAAATGGCGAGCGCCCGCGCAAGGTGACGATGCGCGTGCCGATGTAGCTTGCCCGCATCGCCGAAATATCGGAAAACGATCCGAGACATCTAGCATGACCGGCCACGCACGCGGGCCGGGACACAGGAAAGGGCGGACAATGCGTATTCTCGTTGTTGAGGACGATGCCAATCTCAATCGTCAGCTGACCGATGCCCTCAAGGAGGCCGGTTATGTCGTCGATCAGGCATTCGATGGCGAGGAAGGCCATTATCTCGGTGACACCGAGCCCTATGACGCCATCGTTCTTGATATCGGCCTGCCGCAACTCGATGGCATCACCGTCGTCGAAAAATGGCGCGCGGCCGGAAAGGCCATGCCTGTTCTCATCCTGACCGCCCGCGACCGCTGGAGCGACAAGGTGGCGGGCATCGACGCCGGCGCCGATGACTATGTGACAAAGCCTTTCCATGTCGAGGAAGTTCTTGCCCGCGTGCGCGCGCTCATCCGCCGCGCGGCCGGCCACGCTTCTTCCGAACTCGTCTGCGGCCCGGTTCGGCTCGACACAAAGTCCTCCAAGGCGACCGTCAACGGCACGACGCTGAAACTCACCTCGCACGAGTTCCGGCTCCTGTCCTATCTCATGCATCACATGGGTGAGGTCGTATCGCGCACGGAGCTGGTCGAGCATATGTACGATCAGGATTTCGACCGCGATTCCAACACGATCGAGGTATTTGTCGGACGTCTGCGCAAGAAGCTCGGGGTTGATCTGATCGAGACGATCCGTGGTCTCGGTTACCGGATGCAAGCGCCGGCAGATGCGAAGTAATTCTCTCACCGCCCGCGTCCTGCTGCTCGCCTCGCTCTGGTCGGTGCTGGCGCTGGTGGTGATCGCCGTCGTGATATCGACGCTTTACCGCCAGGGCGTGGAGCGCAGCTTCACCGATCTTCTCAGGGCACAGCTCTATAACGTCATCAATTCCGTGACGATTTCCAACGAGAATACGTTGGCCGGCAGCCCGCAGCTTGGCGATCTGCGCTTTTCGCAGCCCGATACCGGCTGGTACTGGGTTGTCGAGCCGCTCGGAAATTTCCAGACCGCGCCGCTGGTCTCTTCCTCGCTCGGCGTTTCCACCCTTCCGGTGCCGAGCATTCTCGATGCCCCCTTCGACAACCGCTACGAGCGCTTTTATGCCGTCACCGACGAGGCCGGCAATCAGGTGCGGGTGGCGGAAACCGAAGTCGTGCTGGATGGCGAGGGGCGTGCAGCGCGTTTCCGTGTCTCCGGCAATCTGAACGTCGTGGAAGACGATGTCCGCGACTTTTCCAACAGCCTTTATCTGGCTCTGGCCGTCTTTGGTGTCGGCAGCCTCGTCGTGAACGGTCTTGCGATTCTCTACAGTCTGCGGCCGCTCGATCAGGCTCGCGTCGCACTTGGCAAGATCAGGGGCGGAGAGGCGGAAAGCCTCGAAGGTGAATTCCCGCGCGAAATCCAGCCGCTTGCCAATGAGGTCAATGCGCTGATCGACAGCAATCGAAGGCTCGTCGAGCGCGCCCGTATGCAGGTCGGCAATCTCGCCCATTCACTGAAGACGCCGATTGCAGTTCTCCTGAACGAAGCCCGCACGCTCGATCCGCAGCACGGCGACCTTGTGCGCGCTCAGGCGGACGCCATGCAGGCGCAGGTGCAATCCTATCTCTCCCGCGCCCGCATCGCCGCCCAGCGCGGCTCCATCCTTGCCCGCGTGGAGGCCGAACCGGCGCTGGAACGGCTGGTGCGTGTCATGCGCCGCCTGAACCCCGACAAGCAGTTCGTGCTGAATTTCGAGCAACCCGGCGCGGTACTCGGCATGGAGCAGCAGGATCTGGAAGAGGTCGTCGGCAATCTTCTCGAAAATGCCGCGCGTTTTGCACAGACGCGTGTGGTCATTACGCTGGCGACCGGCACGCACCCATCCTCCGACGCCGAAATCGCCCGTCGCGCCTGGGTGGAGCTGACGGTGGAGGATGATGGGCCGGGACTTGAGCCGGAACAGATCAGCGAAGCGATGAAGCGTGGGCGGCGATTGGATGAGAGCCGCCCCGGCACGGGCCTCGGATTGTCGATCGTTTCAGAGGTGGTGTCAGAGTACCATGGCCGCTTTTCGCTGTCGCGCAGCGCCATCGGCGGGTTGAAGGCAGATCTGATTTTGCCCGGCCTTTCGAAAGAGCTTGCGTGAGCCGAGAAAAAAGGCAAGAAATTCAACGCTGGTATATTGATGCAATGCGGTAGGAAAGAGGACAGGGTTTGGTTGACGTGTATGATGGCTGCCGCTCCGTGACGATGCGTTCGCTGGTGTCACGCCCGGCACTTCTCTCGATCCTGTGCGTTTCCATGCTGAGCGCCTGCACCACCACGGGCACCCGCCCGGCAGGCGGCGGTCTTTTCGGCCGTTCGTCACAGCCCTCCACGCCCTTCCTTGCCAATCTGGAAGGCGGCATTGTCGGGCGAAGCGGCGTGCAGCTTGACAGGGGTGACCAGACAAAGGCGCTGGAGGCCGAATATAAGGCGCTGGAAACGGCCCCGGTCGGCACGCCTGTCATCTGGACGGGCGATGACGCCAAGGGCCAGGTGGTCGCCAATGCGCCCTATCAGGTTGGCAACCAGAACTGCCGGCAATATTCGCACACCCTGACGGTAGACGGACGCGAAACCCGGGCGCGTGGCGCAGCCTGCCGCAATGCCGATGGAAGCTGGTCGCCGCTGACATAACCGGTTTGACGCAAATCAAGGTCACTGGCCCTTTGCGATGACAAGAGAGGCATGGCGGTGCAGCCGGGGGAAGGGCCTGCGGTGCGGCGTGATGTCTCAAATTCGCGTCATCCCTGCGCTTCATGTTTCCATGTGCCGCGCATTCGAGTAATTGAGCCTTATGTTCTGGATTGTCGTTGCGATATTGACGGCGGCTGTTGCCATCGTCCTGATGTACCCGCTGATGCGGAAGACCGAGGCGCCGCAGACGCGCCGTGACGGTGAGGTTGCCGTTTATCGTGACCAGCTGGCCGAACTGGACCGCGAACGCGCCGCCGGCCTGATCGGGCAGACCGAGGCGGATTATGCCCGCGCCGAAATCGGCCGCCGTCTGCTTGCCGCCGCCGAAGCGGAAGAGCAACCCGGCAAAGAAACCCGGCCGCGCCGGCACAATCTCGCCGCCAGCCTGATCACCATTCTGTTGCCGGCGCTGGGTCTCTGTCTCTACATCTGGAACGGCAGTCCGGAGGTACCGGACATGCCGCTCGAGGCACGCCTTGAAAAGCCCGGCAACGACATGAATCTGCTGGTCGCAAGGGCCGAAAGGCATCTGGCGCAGAACCCGGATGATGGCGCGGGATGGGAAATTCTGGCGCCGATCTATTTCAAGATGCAGCGGCTTGGCGACGCCGAGCTCGCCTATCGCAATGCGCTTCGCATTCTGGGCCCGAGCGCCGAACGATTGACGGGCCTTGGCGAAACGCTCGTGGCCGGCAATGACGGTATCGTCATCGAGGCGGCGCGGGATGCATTTGCCGAGGCGGAAAAGCTTAAACCCGGCAACCCGCGTGCCCGCTTCTATCTCGCGCTGTCGCTGGAACAGGCCGGCAAGGCGGAGGAAGCACGCGCGGCCTTCACTCAGCTGGCGGCAGACGCCCCGGCTGGCGCGCCATGGCTGCCCCTGGTGCGCGAGCATATTGCCCGGACTGGCGGCGAAACGAAACCTGCCGCACCCGGCCCGACGGCCGAGGACATGGCGGCGGCAAAAGACATGACGGCGACCGACCGGCAGGCGATGATTGAAGGTATGGTGGCGAGCCTTGACGCCAAGCTGAAGGATAACCCGGCCGATTTCGAAGGGTGGATGCGGCTCGTGCGTGCCTATTCCGTGCTGAAGAACGAAGCCAAGGCCGGAGAGGCGCTGCGGGCGGGGCTGAAAGCTTTTCCGCCGGAGGGTGAGCAGGGCAGGCAGCTTCTGGCGCTGGCGAAGGAACTCGGCGTTTCCGCCGGACCGATCCGCATGAACGGGAAACAGGATGCCGCGCCGCAGGGAGTGACACAATGACCCGCAAACAGAAACGACTCGCGATCATCGGCGGCGGCATGAGCTTCATCGTGGCGGCCGTGCTGCTGGTCATGTTCGCCTTCGGCCAGTCCATCGCCTATTTCTACATGCCGGCCGATCTGGAAAAAACGCCCGTCAACCCCGGCACGCGCATCCGCCTTGGCGGGCTGGTGGCGGAAGGGTCGATCAAGCGCGGCGAGGGCCGCACGGTGAGCTTCACGGTGACGGATGGCGAAGCGACCGTGCCGGTCAGCTATACCGGCATCCTGCCCGATCTCTTCCGCGAAGGGCAGGGCGTGGTGACCGAAGGCATGTTCGATGCCGCGACCCACGGTTTCGTGGCCGACAGCGTGCTTGCCAAACACGACGAGAACTACATGCCGAAGGAAATTGCCGACCGGCTGAAGGACAAGGGTCTGTGGCAGCAAGGCGCAGAGGGAGAGAAACCCGCGGCCGCAACGCCGGCCGCCGGCACGGCTTCGACTGACAAGACCGGAGCAACCAAATGATCAACGAGATCGGCCATTACGTTCTGGTCCTGGCGCTTGGCGTGGGGCTGATCGTGTCCACGCTGCCGGTCATCGGCGCGCGCCGCAACGACCGGGCGCTGATGGACATCGCTTCGCTCGGCTCGGTGCTGATGTTCCTGCTTGTTGGTTTGTCCTTTGCGGCGCTGACGCGGGCCTATGCCGTCTCGGATTTTTCCGTGCGCAACGTCTGGGAAAACTCCCATTCGCTGATGCCGATGATCTACAAGCTGACCGGTGTATGGGGCAATCACGAAGGCTCCATGCTGCTTTGGCTGCTCATCCTCGTGTTTTTCAGCGCGCTCGTCGCCACCTTCGGCCGCAACCTGCCTGAAACGCTCAAAGCCAATGTTCTTGCCGTGCAGGCATGGATTTCCGTCGCCTTCCTGCTGTTCATCCTGCTCACCTCCAATCCGTTTCTGCGGCTGGAGCCGGTGCCGGCCGAAGGGCAGGATCTGAACCCCATCCTTCAGGATTTCGGCCTCGCCATTCATCCACCGCTGCTTTACCTCGGTTATGTCGGCTTTTCCGTCTGCTTCTCCTTCGCCGTTGCCGCATTGCTGGAAGGCCGTATCGATGCCGCCTGGGCGCGGTGGGTGCGGCCATGGACGCTCGCCGCCTGGACCTTCCTGACCGCGGGCATCTCCATGGGTTCCTACTGGGCCTATTACGAACTCGGCTGGGGCGGCTGGTGGTTCTGGGACCCAGTGGAAAACGCCTCCTTCATGCCGTGGCTTGCCGGCACCGCGCTGCTGCATTCGGCGCTGGTCATGGAAAAGCGCGAGGCGCTGAAAATCTGGACCGTGCTTCTGGCGATCATGACCTTTTCGCTCTCGCTGCTCGGCACCTTCCTCGTTCGCTCCGGTGTTCTCACCTCCGTGCATGCCTTCGCCACCGATCCGAGCCGCGGCATCTTCATTCTCGGCATTCTGACCGTCTTCATCGGCGGCGCCTTCGCGCTCTTTGCATGGCGTGCGCCGTCGCTCAAGGCCGGCGGGCTATTTGCGCCGATTTCGCGTGAGGGATCGCTGGTTCTCAACAACCTGATCCTGACGGTCTCCACCGCGACCGTGCTGATCGGCACGCTCTATCCGCTCATTCTGGAAACGCTGACAGGCGAAAAAATCTCGGTCGGCGCGCCTTTCTTCAATCTCACCTTCGGCCTCCTGATGATCCCGATCCTGATCGTCACCCCGTTTGGGCCGATGCTCGCCTGGAAACGCGGCGATCTCCTGGGCGCATTCCAGCGGCTCTATGTGGCGGCAGCGCTTGCCGCTCTGGCGGGACTGACGCTCTGGTACATTGAAAATGGCGGCCCGGTACTGGCCGCACTCGGCATCGCTGCCGGTTTCTGGCTGATCCTCGGCGCATTTGCCGATCTCTGGTATCGCGCCAATTTCGGCAAGCTCGCTTTCGGTATTGCGTTTCGCCGCCTCAAAGGCCTGCCGCGCTCGGCCTTCGGTACGGCGCTGGCGCATATGGGTCTTGGAATCACCGTTCTCGGCATCGTCATCGTCACCACCTATGAGACCGAGACAGTGCTGGAAATGAAAGAGGGCATGGCGGCGGAAGCGGGCGGCTACAGCCTGACCTTCGACGGCATCCGCCACGCCGTCGGACCGAACTTCACCGAGGATCGCGGCCATTTCACCGTGCGCAAGGCAGGCGTGGAAGTTGCGGATGTCTGGTCGTCCAAGCGGCTTTACACGGCCCGGCGCATGCCGACGACGGAAGCCGGCATCCTGACCTTCGGTCTCAGCCAGCTCTATGTCTCGCTTGGTGACCCCATGGCCGATGGCGGCATGGTGGTGCGCATCTGGTGGAAACCCTTCATCCTGTGCATCTGGGGCGGCACGCTGTTCATGATGGCGGGCGGGTTCATTTCTCTCTCGGACAGGCGATTGAGAGTGGGGGCGCCGAATCGCAAGGCGAAGCCGGTGCGGGCTGCAATGCCGGAGGCGGCGGAATGAGTGTGGAGCGTGCGGCAGGTTTCTTCTCCCCCACGGGGAGAAGTGCCGAGCAAAGCGAGGCGATGAGGGGGAAGCCGCATACACTGAGAGTTATGGCTGGCGTGGGCCCCCTCATCCGACCCTTCGGGCCTCCTTCTCCCCGGCGGGGAGAAGAAATGCGCCGCACTCTTTCGGGATTGCCTCGGATGCTGGCGGGTTTTCTGCTTCTCTTCGCTGTGCTTGTCTCAGCATCTCCCGCTTCCGCCTTCAACCCGGATGAAGTCCTCAAGGACCCCGTGCTCGAACAGCGAGCCCGCAACCTCACCTCCCAGCTTCGCTGCATGGTATGCCAGAACCAGTCGATCGATGACAGCAACGCCGAACTGGCGCGTGACCTGCGCGTTCTGGTGCGCGAACGGCTGGTCGAGGGTGACAGCGACAAGGCGGTCATCGACTATGTCGTGTCGCGCTATGGCGAATTCGTGCTTCTCAAACCGCGCCTCAGCCTGCGCACCGTGCTTTTGTGGGGCGCACCCATCGGCCTCACCCTTGTGGGAATTTTCGCCGTCTTCGTCTTTTCGCGTCGCCGCGCCACCCTTGAACAGCCACAAAAACTGAGCGCGGATGAAGAAGAAAGAATTCGCAACCTCATTGAAAAATAACTGTTTTTCATTTTTTCCCACGGTTCTTTCTCAACATTACGGATTTTTCATTCCTCAGACACTTCGCCGTAAGGTGTCGCCTCCTATATCTTCATCATCCACCGCTTCCCCGGTCACACGGGTTCCAGTCTGAATGAAGAAAGAAGGTACACCATGTCTCATTCGCAAAACGGCCATTCCTCGCTGAAGACAGCCCTGAAGGCCACGACGGTTGGCGGCCTTGCGGCGCTGATGCTTTCCACCGGCATTGCCGCACCTATCCTCCACTCTTTTGCGGCCCCCGTCGAGGTGACTGCGCCGCAGGTTCCGAGCTTCGCCAACGTGGTCGATGCGGTATCGCCCGCCGTCGTCTCCGTTCGCGTTCAGTCGAACGTGCAGCCCGCTTCCGATGATTCCAGCAATTTCTCCTTTAATTTCGGTGGCCGTGGCCTTGACCAGCTTCCGGATGACCATCCGCTCAAGCGCTTCTTCAAGGAATTCGGCGGCCCGAACCAGGATCGCTCCGACCGCGGCCCCAATCGCCACCGTGACGGCAAGGGTCCGCTGCGCCCCGTCGCTCAGGGCTCCGGCTTCTTCATTTCCGAAGATGGTTACATCGTCACCAACAACCACGTCGTCGATGACGGCTCCGCCTATACGATCGTGATGAATGACGGCACCGAACTCGACGCCAAGCTCGTCGGCCGCGATCCGCGCACCGATCTGGCACTCCTCAAGGTCGATGTGAACCGCAAGTTCACCTACGTTCAGTTTGCCGATGACAGCAAGATCCGCGTCGGTGACTGGGTCGTCGCCGTTGGCAACCCCTTCGGCCTTGGCGGCACGGTGACTTCCGGCATTATCTCGGCCCGTGGCCGTGATATCGGCTCCGGCCCCTATGACGACTACCTGCAGATCGACGCCGCCGTGAACCGCGGCAACTCGGGCGGTCCCGCCTTCAACCTCAACGGTGAAGTGGTTGGCATCAACACCGCCATCTTCTCGCCCTCGGGCGGCAATGTCGGCATCGCCTTCGCCATTCCGGCATCGGTCGCCAAGGACGTGATCGCCGACCTGCAGAAGGACGGCAAGGTAGAGCGCGGCTGGCTCGGCGTGCAGATCCAGCCCGTCAGCAAGGACATCGCCGAATCGCTCGGCCTTTCCGAAGCCAAGGGCGCTCTGGTCGTTTCGCCGCAGTCCGGCTCGCCGGGCGACAAGGCAGGCATCAAGCAGGGTGACATCATCACCGCCGTCAACGGCGAACCCGTCAAGGATGCCCGCGACCTGTCACGCCGCATCGGCGGCATCGCGCCGAACAGCAAGGTGGAAATCTCGCTGTGGCGCGGTGGCAAGTCTCAGTCGGTCACGGTGACGCTCGGTGATCTCGCCAGCGACGATGCCTCCAAGGCGACCCCGAGCCAGAACGACGACAAGGGCGGTCAGTCTTCCAGCGAGAAGGTGCTGTCCAGCCTCGGCCTTACGGTGGCCCCCGCCGATGACGGCAACGGGCTTGCCATCACCGATGTCGACCCTGACAGCGATGCCGCTGCCCGTGGCCTGAAGACGGGTGAGAAGATCACCTCGGTCAACAACCAGCAGGTCGCATCCGCCGCCGATATCGAGAAGATCCTCGAGCAGGCGAAGAAAGACGGACGCTCCAAGGCGCTGTTCCAGATCCAGACGGATGACGGCAGCCGCTTCATCGCTCTGGATATCGACCAGGGTTGATAGGCTGAAAGGCGATGCCGGTTCTTTCGGGAGCCGGCGTCGCTAAGGAATGTGTCTCGCCTATAGGACGAGGCAGAACATATGGAATGAGCGCGTGCCACTTGTTTCTTCTCCCCGAGGGGGAGAAGGTCGCGGCGGCGGGATGAGGTGGCAAGGGTAGCGATAGACTGCGCGCTTGCCCCCTCATCCGACCCTTCCCCGGCGGGGAGAAGAAAGGACCTGCAATGCCGGTCCAGGCAGTATCGCGGAGGAAACCTCATGGAAAACAAGGTTCAGGAAATGTCTGTCGCATCTGTTTCCGGTTGTGCGGAAAAGGGCGAGGGCGCTATTGTCCCGCACATGAAGATTCTTGTCATTGAAGACGACCTCGAGGCTGCGGCCTATATGACCAAGGCGTTCCGCGAAGCCGGGATCGTCGCCGACCACGCCAGCGATGGTGAAAGCGGCCTGTTCATGGGCTGCGAGAATGTCTACGACGTCATGGTGATCGACCGCATGTTGCCGCGCCGCGACGGGCTTTCCGTCATCAGCGAACTGCGCCGCCGCGGCATCGAGACGCCGGTTCTTATCCTTTCGGCGCTGGGGCAGGTGGATGACCGCGTGACCGGCCTGCGTGCCGGCGGTGACGATTATCTGCCGAAACCCTATGCCTTCTCCGAACTGCTCGCCCGTATCGAAGTGCTTGGCCGCCGCAAGGGCAAGCCCGAGCAGGACATGATCTATCGCGTCGGCGATCTCGAGTTGGACCGCCTGTCCCACGATGTGCGCCGGGGTGGCAAGGAAATCCTCCTTCAGCCGCGCGAATTTCGCCTGCTGGAATATCTGATGAAGAATGCCGGCCAGGTGGTGACCCGCACGATGCTTCTCGAAAATGTCTGGGATTACCATTTCGATCCGCAGACCAATGTCATCGACGTGCATGTTTCCCGCCTGCGCTCGAAGATTGAGAAGGACTTCGAGAAGCCGCTGCTGAAGACCATTCGCGGTGCGGGCTACATGATGAAGGACGAGGGCTGATTGCCGAAAATGGCCCGCCTCAGAATATTGTTCAGGTCGACAGCGGTGCGCCTTTCGGCGCTCTATATCCTGCTGTTTGCGCTCTGCGCGGCGTTCCTTGTTTTTTATGTCACTGCGCTTTCCGAAAGGCTGCTGAACCAGCAGACGCGTGACGCTGTGCTGCAGGAAGTCTCGGATGTGCAGCGCATCTATAATCGCGGCGGTATCAATCCGCTGCTGAGGATGATGGAGCGCCGTGCCCGCCAGCCGGGAGCGAGCCTTTACATCATCGCCGGGCCGAATGGTGAAATTCTGGCCGGCAACGTCGCCTCCGTGCAGCCCGGTGTTTTCGACAAGGAAGGCTGGACCGGCTTTCCCTTCCGTTATGAGCGTTATTCCGAGAGCGGCGACAGCGTGCAGCATCTTGCCACGGCCAATGTTTTCGTTCTGGACAACGGGCTGCGCATCCTGATCGGCCGCGACCTCGGCGAGCCGACCAAATTCCGCGCCCTGGTGCGGAATGCCCTGATGGTGGCGCTCGCCATCATGAGCGGCGGCGCCCTGCTGATCTGGTTCGGCATCGGCCGCAATGCACTGAAACGCATCGACCGCATGTCGGCGGCAACCAAGAAGATCATGGCCGGCGACCTTTCGCAGCGTCTGCCGCAGGGCCGCTCCGGCGATGAGTTCGACAGGCTGTCCGGCTCGCTTAACGCCATGCTTGGCCGCATCGAGAAGCTGAATGAAGGCCTGCGGCAGGTTTCCGACAATATCGCCCATGACCTGAAGACGCCGCTGACGCGCTTGCGCAACAAGGCCGCCGCGGCACTGGACGATGATGACGAAACGAAACGCCGCGCAGCCCTTGAAGGCATTATCGCCGAGTCCGACCAGCTCATCCGCACTTTCAATGCGCTGCTGATGATTTCCCGTGTAGAGGCCGGTTCCATCGCCGCCGAAATGACTGAAGTGGACGTCTCGGCGATTGCCGAAGACAGCGCCGAACTCTACGAGCCGGTGGCCGAGGATGCGGGGCTCGCGCTGGAAACCGAAATCGAACAGGGCCTCGTCGTCAAGGGCAACCGTGAATTGATCGGCCAGGCGCTTTCGAACCTTATAGACAACGCCATGAAATATGCCTGCGAAGGCGAGGGTGACAAAAAACTCGTCGTTCGTCTGGCAAAGGCCCCTGGCGCAATCCTGCTTTCCGTTGCCGATAATGGTCCCGGTATTCCTGCCGACAAGCGCGGCGAGGTGCTGAAACGCTTCGTGCGGTTGGATGAAAGCCGCTCCAAGCCCGGCACGGGCCTTGGCCTGTCGCTGGTGGAGGCGGTGATGGAACTGCATGGCGGGTCGCTGGAGCTTTCGGACACCGACGCCTCCAACACCGCCTGCCCGGGGCTGACAGTCTCCATGGTTTTTCCAGACAATAGCCGCTGAAGAGAGCCGGCGAGTGTATTCCGGCGGGGAGTTGTGCCCCGCCAGACGACAATCCTCGCGTTAGAATGTGTAGGCCAGGCCCACCATTGCAAACGGCTGGATATCTTTTTTGGACAGCGGGCTGTCCTTGGCATCGCCCAGCAGGAAACCGACGCCTCCGGTGCCGGTGATCGACCAGTTCTCGGTCATCAGGTAGGTGACGGAGGCGCTGGCGTCGACGCGCTTGAAGCCGGATTTGGCGTCGAAGCGACGCAGGCCCGAACGGGCGGATTGCGCCGAGGTCACACCGAAATAGGATTTCATGTGCTTGTCGTCAGCCCAGGTGGCGGAGAGGTCCGCTCCGAGGATGAACTGGTCGACCTTATGGGAAACGCTGGCGCCGATCGAGGCTGTCAGGCCCTCGCTGCCATTGATGGTCTTGTCGACCTTGGCGTAGATTTCGAAGGGTTCAGCGTCATAGGCGATAACGCCGCCAATGACGCCGCCTGCCTTGATATCGCCCATCCCGCGCAGGTTTTTCCTGTCGTCCTTTTCCTTGCGCCCGGGCTCCCAGCCGCCTTTCACTCCCAGCCGGAAGCCATTGCTGTTCAGCAGGTTGACGGTGACGCCGCTGAAATCAATGCTCAACATGTCCCCATAGGCGACGGAGACCAGCGGCACGGCGCCGGCCTCCAGCTTGTCCGACCCCTCATATTTCGGGGCATAGGCGGCGCCGACACCGAGCGTGATTTTCCAGTCGCTGGAACTGCTGTAGCGGGAATTATCGAAACCGGCCTGCGGATCGGCCATGCGGTCCGATTTGCCGATATCGGCGGCGAAAACCGGCGCGTAGACCGCTTGTGCCACCGGCAGCGCCGTCAGGCAAAGCGCCATGGCGCACAGGCTCTTTTGCCATTTCATTGTAAAAATCTGTTTCATGATCATATCCGTTGCAGCACCGCGTGTTTGAAAACCGGGGAGTCGGGTTTCGTTGAGGAGAACGCTACGTGGGCACAATTGCGGAGACATTACGCGGCATTGCGATGCGCCGCCGAAACCGTGGTCGCGCCAGCAGGGTTTCGGAAAATTCGGCAAAAGCGGTTTTCCTGATCGCAAAGCGCGCCGCATTTGTTACAACGCAGGTGATATGTGCCTGCAGGCTTCGGTGATGCAACGGCAGGATGGCTAGCGTGGGGAGAGCGGCCCGTCCTGAAAAATCCGGTATGGCCGAAGGACAAACGGGCTCGGGAGAGGGAGAGAAGCATTGACGAAACCGGAAAGCGCCGAAAGGCGGCTGAACGACGTGCTGGCGGGCGTGATCCGCCCCTATACGCAGACCGAGCTGAAATCCGTGCTCTCCACTCTGAAAGACATCGGCAGAAGCGAGCCGGCGGTGGCCGCGCTGCTTGCCGACGAAAGCGCCCTGAAAGACTTCGTTGCCGCGGCCTTCACGCTCTCCCCCTACCTGCGCGACATGGCGGCGGCCGATGAGGGGCTGTTGTCACTGGCCATTTCAAAACCTCTGGAGCCACTGCTCGCCGATCTCGTGCGTCAGGCGCGCGATTGCTGGAAACCGGGAGAGGACGGCGGCATACCGAGCGAAAACGAGGTAATGTCGAGGCTCCGGATCGCCAAACGGCGGCTCTCCTTCGTCGCGGCACTTGCCGATCTCGCCCGTATCTTCACTGCGCGTGACACGACCCGCTGGCTGAGCGACATGGCGGATGCGGCACTCTCTGCCGCCATCGATCACCTTCTGCTGTCGGCCCATGAGAGTGGCAAGCTGAAACTGAAGGATGTTGCCGCCCCCAGCGAAGGATCGGGCCTCATCGTGCTCGGCATGGGTAAGCTCGGTGCCCGCGAACTCAATTATTCCTCCGATATCGACGCCGTGGTGTTTTTCGAACCCTCCGCCGGGATCATGGACGACCCCTACGACGCGACGGAGAATTTCGGACGCATGATGCGCCGTCTGGTGCGCATCATGCAGGAGCGCACGGCCGATGGTTATGTCTTCCGCACCGATCTGCGGCTGCGGCCAGACCCGGGCTCCACACCGCTCGCCATCCCCGTGGAAGCGGCACTGCTTTATTACGAGGGCAGGGGCCAGAACTGGGAGCGCGCTGCCTATATCAAGGCACGGCCGGTGGCGGGCGATATCAAGGCGGGTGAGAATTTCCTGCGCGAGCTCACGCCCTTCATCTTCCGCAAATATCTCGATTATGCGGCGATTGCCGATATTCATTCCATCAAGCGGCAGATCCACGCCCATAAGGGCCACGGCGCGATTGCGGTGAAGGGCCACAATGTCAAGCTCGGGCGCGGCGGCATCCGCGAGATCGAGTTTTTCGCCCAGACGCAGCAGCTGATCGCCGGCGGCCGAATGCCGGCGCTGCGGGTGCGCGCAACGCAGGAGGCGCTGGCGGCGCTGACCGAGGCGAAATGGATCGACGCCGAGACCCGTGACAGCCTGACGGATGCCTATTGGTTCCTTCGCGAGGTGGAACATCGCATCCAGATGGTGCGCGATGAGCAGACCCATGTGTTGCCCGATACCGAAGCCGAACTGAAGCGCATCGCCTTCATGCTGGGTTTCGAGGATACCAAGGCCTTCTCGGAAAAGCTGGAAGAGGTGCTGCGGCTGGTGGAGCGGCGTTATTCGGCGCTGTTCGAACAGGAAGTGAAACTGTCAGGCGAGGCCGGCAATCTGGTGTTCACCGGTCAGAAGGACGATCCCGATACGTTAAAGACGCTCTCCGCCCTCGGTTTCGAGCGGCCGGAGGATATCTCCCGCGTCATCCGCACCTGGCACAATGGCCGTTACCGGGCGACTCAGTCGGTCGAGGCCCGCGAGCGGCTGACGGAATTGACGCCGGACCTGCTGCGCGCCTTTGGTGAGAGCAAGCGGGCCGACGAGGCGCTGCTGCGCTTTGACAATTTCCTCTCCGGCCTGCCGGCAGGCATCCAGCTTTTCTCGCTGCTCGGCAACAACCCGGCGCTGCTCGACCTGCTGGTAACGATCATGTCCTCCGCGCCGCGTCTGGCCGAAATCATCGCCGCCCGCCCGCATGTCTTTGACGGCATGCTGGACCCGGCTTTGATGAGCGACATCCCGACACGCGACTATCTCGCTCACCGCATGGGCAGTTTCCTCTCCAATGCCCGCCATTACGAGGATATTCTCGACCGGCTGCGTATCTTTGCCGCTGAGCAGCGCTTCCTCATCGGCGTGAGGCTTCTGACCGGCGCGATCCGTGGCGAAGTCGCCGCCCGTGCTTTCACGCATCTTGCCGATCTGGTGATCGAGGCGGCGTTGAATGCGGTGCTGGCGGAGATGGAGGCGGCACATGGGCCCTATCCCGGCGGCCGTGTCGCCGTGATGGGAATGGGCAAGCTCGGCTCCTTCGAGCTGACGGCCGGATCGGATGTCGATCTCATCCTGCTTTACGATTATGATGATGCCGCCCATGAATCGACCGGCGCAAAACCGCTCGATGTGGTGCGTTATTTCACCCGCGTGACCCAGCGGTTGATTGCCGCCCTGTCGGCCCCGACGGCAGAAGGCGTGCTTTACGAGGTCGACATGCGGCTTCGCCCCTCCGGCAACAAGGGGCCGGTGGCGACCCGCATTTCCGCCTTCGAAAAATACCAGCGTGAGGAGGCCTGGACCTGGGAGCACATGGCGCTGTCGCGCGCCCGCCTGATCTGCGGCGATGCCTCGCTGATGGAAGATGCGCGCCGCATCATTGCTTCCGTCCTGTCGCAAAAGCGGGATGTGGCCAAGGTCTCGGCCGATGTGTTGGAAATGCGCAGCCTCATCGAGCAGGAAAAACCGCCGGAAAATAATTGGGACTTCAAACTCATCAATGGCGGCCTGATCGACCTTGAATTCATCGCCCAATATCTGGCGCTCGTAGGGCCTGCGAAGGGGCTTGCCGCGCACGAACCGGGGCGCAACACGGCCGAGGCGCTCCAGGCGCTCGCCGCTCCGGTGATGGAGCCGCAGGCCTTCGATGACTGCATGGCGGCGATGGGGCTTTATACCGAGATATCGCAGATCGTAAGGCTGTGCATCGACGGCACGTTCAATCCGAAGGAAGCGCCGGCGGGCCTCACTGATCTCGTGTGCCGAGCGGGGGATTGCCCTGACATTCCGACGCTGGAGGGAGAGGTGAAGCGGCTGGCGAAGGCGGTGCGGAAGGCGTTTGTGGCGGTGGTGAAGAATGGGGGGTGATGTCGGTGGGTGTGGCTTACCCCCCTCTGCCCTGCCGGGCATCTCCCCCTCAAGGGGGGAGATCGGCAAGATCCGCTATCGCCACTTCATTCTCTAACGTCGAGATGGGCAAAACCTTGCCGCATATCTATCTCCCCACCTGTGGGGGAGATGCCCGGCAGGGCAGAGGGGGGTGAACCACACCCACCAAGCTTCAATGCACCGTCCCACAAACCCCCGCCGCATGCGGAATAATAATCGTCACCACCGTGCCACGCCCCTCACAGGAACGAATTTTCATCGTTCCGCCATGCAGCTTCACCAGCGAGCGGGAAATCGCAAGCCCGAGACCGGAGCCGCCCTGGCTCTTGGCATATTGGCTCTGCACCTGCTCAAAGGGCTGACCGATCTTTTCCAGCGCCTGTGTCGGAATGCCGATACCGGTGTCGGCGATGGTGAGGATCATCGCAGCCTCATGCACATGGGTGCGCAGCGCAATGCTGCCGCCGTCGCCGGTGAATTTCACGGCATTGGAGAGCAGGTTGAGCATGATCTGCTTCATGGCGCGGCGGTCGCCCTGCATGGTGAGGCCGGCGCAGACCTTCTGCTGCACGGTGATGTTCTTCTGTCCGGCCTGGATGGCGGTCAGACGCAGCGTTTCTTCGATCAGCGGCGCGAGATCGATGGTCTCGCGGTTGATGCGCATATGGCCCGCCTCAATCTTCGACATGTCGAGAATATCGTTGATGACGTTGAGCAGATGTTTGCCACTGTCATGGATGTCGCGCGCATATTCGGAATATTTGGGAGAACCCACGGGGCCGAACATCTCGTTCAGCAGTATTTCGGAGAAGCCGAGGATGGCGTTTAGCGGCGTGCGCAGCTCATGGCTCATATTGGCAAGGAATTCCGATTTCGCCCGGTTGGCGGCCTGGGCGCGCTCTTTTTCGGCAAGGTAGTTGGCGTTGGCGTCAGAAAGCTCGGTCTTCTGGCGCTCCAGCTTGTGCTGCGAGGCAGAGAGATCGCCGATGGTGGCCATCAGTCGCCGCTCGGAATCGCGCAGCCGTTCCTGGTGGCGCTTCAGAAGCGTGATGTCGGTGCCGACCGAGACGAGGCCGCCATCGCGGGTGCGGCGTTCGTTGATCTGCAGCCAGCGATCGTCGGCAAGCTGCACCTCCGTGGTGCGGGACAGGCCAGACTGATCGGGATCGGCAACGCGACGTTCGACGACCGGCCGGGCTGCTGCGGCATAAACCGTGGATTTCTCCGTGCCTGCCACCAGCACGCTGTCCGGCAGGCCATAGGCCTTCTGGTAATGGGTATTGCACATGACGAGACGGTCGTTCTTGTCCCACAGCACGAAAGCTTCGGACGTGGATTCGATGGCGTCGGCAAGGCGCTGGTCGGCCTCGGCATAGCGCTGCGCAAGGCGGTGCTGTTCGGTGACATCCATGGCAATGCCGATGACACGCGGCCCATTATTGGTGCGGATGACCTGGGCGCGGGCACGCAACCAGACATAATGGCCCTTGGTGTGGCGCATGCGGAAGATCTGGTCGATCTGGCGCAGGTTGCCGCAGCCGACAGCCCGGGCAAGCTCATAGAGATTGCCGTCTTCGGAATGCATCATTCGCGCCGCATCGGAGAAGGACAGCGGTGTCGCCTTGGGCGGCATACCGAGAATCTCGTAAAGCGAACCGGACCAGAACATGCGCCGGGTGGAAAGGTCGAAATCCCACAGGCCGCAACGGCCGCGCGAGAGCGCCGTCTCCACCCGCAGGTTGGATTCGGCGAAGATGTCGTCGGCATCGCGGGCGCGCTTCACCTGCATGTAATAGGCATAGAGCACCACGAGCAGGATGGAGGAAATGCCCGCGAACAGCGTGACATTCATGGCGATTTCGCTGCGCCAGAACGAGCGGATCGGCTGCAGCGACCGCGCCGCGATGACCATGGCACCATCGTTTCCGAAGGGGATCATCGTCGCGTAATGCTGCTGGCCGTCTATATTGGTCTCGATGGTTCCGGGAGCGCCGGGAAAACGCTGCACGATGGCGATTTCCGGCAGCAGGGCAGGCAGGGAGGTGCCAATGTAAAGCATTGCCTCCTTGCCGGAACCGGCAAAAATACGACCGTTGCTGCCCGACAGCAGCACCATGGTACCATCGGCAAGACTTCCCTGCGGCAACGCGGCGACAAGGCTTGCCTCGGCGCGGGTGCGGTCCTGCGAGGTGAAAACAGTGCCGTCGTTCAGCAGGGCCGCCTTGGCGGTCAGCGCCGTCAAAGCCGTGGAGTGGCGGGCGGCTTCTTCCATGCGGCTGTATTCGGCGACGATGCCCAGCATGCGCGAGGCCGCCACGACCACCAGAAATGCGAGGATGAGAATGGGAATGAGGCGCTTCAGCAGGGTCTCGACCTGCGGCATGGGCCGTTCCGCGCCGCTCATCAAACCCATCAGGTCACTGGAAAGCTTTTCGCCCCAGGCCGCTAGATCAGAAAATTTGGCATACGGCCGCTCATCGCCCGCAGTCGCCCGCCGCACGTTCGTCATTGTCCCGCCTTTTAGATGTCCCCGTGATTCGAAGCGCCGCCGCTCGAATATCTCTAATGAATCAAATGGGATTCGCCCTGTCCAGAGGCAAAAGTTAAAAGAATTTTAACCCCTTGAACCGACTCCGTATTTTTTCGGGACAGTCTGCTTCCGCTTCGGCAAAAGCGGGATTCATGAAGAAAAACAGTGAGGCGGCGCTTCAATTCCGGCTGCTTGGGAATGCCGCGTGTAACGTTTCAGGCTCCGTCGAAGGCATCGAGAGCAGGGCCAAGCGCGCTGATCACGCCATTTCCGGCGGCAGGAAGACCGGTGAGCACCGCGCTGATGATATCGTCGCGGCTCGCGCCGTGGGACTTGGCTTCCATCACATGAAAACCGATGCCGCTTTCCAGGCGGAGGGCGGCAAGAATGCCGATGTAGATCAGGCTCTGTGTCTTCACGTCGAGCGTGGACGCGGCCCCGAGAGCCTGCACGGCCTGAAACCACGCCGCCTTATGGTCTGGAGCATCGCTGATGAAACGCTGAAACGAAGCGCTTGTTCTGGACATATCCGTCATCTGAGGTTCCTGTCTGATCCCGGGCCAACCGCGGCCCTTCGCACGAAGGATGCTGCATGATGCACGACGCCGCCTTGATGGAAATCAAGACGGCGTCGCGGAATGGGTCAGAATGTCGGAGCTTCGGCGGAAAGTCAGCCCTTCAGGATACGCCCGACGATATCGCTTACATCCGTCGAGAGGCCTTTCGCCTCGGCAATGGTGGAAAGCGCTGCTTTCGCATGGTCGGCGCGGCTTGCCTCAAGTGAGCGCCAGGAGCGCATGGACGTGAGAATGCGGGCGGCAAGCTGCGGATTGCGTTTGTCGATGGCGATGATCTGCTCTGCGAGGAACCGATAGGCGGCGCCATCGGCACGATGAAAGCCGGTAGGATTGGAAAAGGCGAGCGTGCCGACGAGCGAACGCACCCGGTTCGGATTGGTGGCGATGAAATGTTTCGATTTCATCAGTGCCTTGATACGATCAAGAGCGCCTTCGCCGGGAATGGCGGCCTGCAGCGAAAACCACTTGTCGAGCACCAGTGCATTGTCGGCGAAGCGTTTTTCGAAAGCGGCAAGCGCTTCCTTCGTTTCCGCACTGTCGGGGAAGCGCTGCGTCAGCACGCTGAGTGCATGGGCGAGATCGGTCATGTTGGTGGCGCCGGCATAGGCCTTCGCCGCCCGCTCCGGCGTTCCCTCGGCAAAGGCGAGGAAGGTCAGCGCACCGTTGCGCAGTGAACGCCGCCCGGCGCTTCCGGCATCGGGGCTGTAGGCCTCGCCATTGGCAGCATCGTCGGCAAGCCGCCGCAGTGTGTCCTGGCCGGCTGTCGCAATCGCCGTGATCGTGGCGTTGCGCGCCTTGTGGATGGCATCGGGATCCGTGTTTCCGCCGAGTTCGCGGGCGATATCGGTCTCGCTGGGCAGGGCGAGTGCCTGCGCCCGGAATGCTGGTTCAAGCGCGTCGTCGCCGATGATTTCGATGAGCGTCGCGATCAGGTCGGCATCGGTGCGGACGTCTTCGCCTTTTTGCACCGCCTTGGTGGCGGCGATCAGCACGGGCAGGGCGAGATCGGTCAGCGCCTGGAAACGCGCGAACATATCCGTCTCATGCCGGGCAATCTGCACCAGGTCGGCAGCATTCTGCTCGAAATGCAGGTTGATCGGCGCGGAGAAGCTGCGGTTGATCGACAGCACCGGCCGCGAGGAAATGCCGGAGAAGGAGAAGGTCTGGTTGCGCTGGGTCAAATGAAGTACGCCGTCGCGATACTCGCCGCCTTCGACGGCCTGCGGTTCGGCGATCTGACCATTATCGAGGATCAGCGCCAGCGAAAGCGGAATGTGGCGTGGCTGTTTCACCGGCTGGCCGGGGGTCGGCGCGGTCGTCTGTTCCAGCGTCAAGCTGAAAGTGGCCTTGCCGGCATCGTAAGCGGACGAAACGGAGACTAGCGGCGTGCCGGCCTCGGTGTACCATAGCGAAAACTGCGAGAGATCGCGACCGCTGGCATCGGCAAAGCTCCTGACGAAATCCTCAACCGTTGCAGCTTCGCCGTCATGACGTTCAAAATAGAGGTCCATGCCCTTTTTGAAGTCTTCAGCGCCGAGGATCGTGGCGATCATGCGGGTGACTTCGGCACCTTTTTCATACACGGTCGTCGTGTAGAAGTTGTTGATTTCGCGATAGGTATCCGGGCGCGGCGGATGCGCCAGCGGACCGGAATCCTCCGGGAACTGCTCCGATTTCAGGTGGCGCACATCGGCAATGCGCTTCACCGGCCGCGAGCGCATGTCGGAGGAAAATTCCTGATCGCGATAGACCGTCAGGCCTTCTTTCAGGCACAGCTGGAACCAGTCACGGCAGGTGATGCGATTGCCTGTCCAGTTGTGGAAATATTCATGCGCAATGATGCGCTCGATATTGGCATAGTCCGCATCCGAGGCGGTTTCCGGGTCGGCCAGCACGAATTTGTCGTTGAAGACGTTGAGACCCTTGTTCTCCATCGCGCCCATGTTGAAATCCGACACGGCGACGATCATGAAGATGTCGAGGTCGTATTCGCGGCCGAAGCGCTCTTCGTCCCATTTCATCGAACGCTTCAGCGCATCCATGGCATAGGCAGCGCGCGGCTCCTTGCCGTGCTCGACATAAATCTTCAGCGCCACTTCCCGTCCGGACATGGTCGTGAAAGTATCTTCCACCACGCCGAGATCGCCGGCAACGAGAGCGAACAGGTAGCTCGGTTTCGGATGCGGATCGAACCAGGCCGCGAAGTGACGGCCTTCGTCGTAATTGCCGCCGCCCAGGAAATTGCCGTTCGAGAGCAGCAGCGGATTACCTTCCTTTGCCGCGATGATCGTCACCGTATAAGGCGCCAGAACATCCGGACGGTCGGGGAAATAGGTGATGCGGCGGAAACCTTCCGCTTCGCATTGGGTGCAATAAACGCCATTGGTGCGGTAAAGCCCCATCAGCTGCGTATTGACCTGCGGGTTGATGTAATTGGTGACGCAGATCTCGAAGGGAGATTCAGCGGGAAGGTCGCGGATGGTCAGGCTGTCCGGTGTGGCCTCATATTGAGCGGCGGGCAGCTCCACCTGGTCGAGCAGCAGGCTGGAAAGCTTCAGCTCGTCGCCATCAAGAACCAGCGGTGCATGCCGGTCGGCGCTTTCGCGCCGGTGGAAGATCAGACGGGCTTCGACCTTGGTATTTTTAGGGTCGAGTTCGAAGGTGAGATCCACCCGCTCCAGAACGAAATCGGTGGGGCGGTAATCCGCCAGGTGAACGATCTGGCCCGTGTCTGTTCGCATGACTGTCCCTGAATAACTTTGCGTGGTCTTCCCGGCATCATGTCGTCATAAGGCCCGGATGTAAAATGGGTAGAATATTCGTCACGATCATGTGCGCGTCGGAGGACATTCTGTCCCGCCATGGAAGGCTTTGCCGGCCATGCAGACGATCCTCCCCGCTGCCGGACCAACGGACCATCGCAGCAAATGTTGAACGATTGCTGAAATTATATTTTATTTTCTTCAAATTTTAGCGCGTGCCACTTTTTGCCTTCGCGCCTGCCTTGCGAGGCTTCGATTTCTCCACGCCATCACCCGAATTCAGGGATAAATCACAATTTTTGTTGTAAAGCGCCGGAGGAATGCTCTAGCCTTGCGCAAATCCAATTCCCCCGCGTCGTCTCCCCCGCATGAAACCTCCCGATGGCGTGTCTGCGCAGCCGATATGAGTAACTGCTAATGAACGCCGAACCGATGAATCCCTTCCGCGGGATCAGCATGAAGCTGATTTCGGTTGGCTTTTTTCTTGTCATGCAGACCTGTATAAAGGCCGCGGGGGATGTGCCGGCCGGCCAGATCACCTTCTTTCGTTCGGCTTTCGCCATCATTCCGATTGTCGTTTATCTTGCCTGGCTTCACGCGCTCGCAAGTGCGCTGCACACCAACAATCTCCTCGGCCATTTCAAGCGCGGTTTTCTTGGAATCCTCTCAATGGCCTGCGGCTTTTACGGGCTGACCATGCTGCCGCTGCCGGAATTCATCGCCATCGGTTATGCCTCGCCACTTCTCGCCGTGGTTTTTGCCGCCTTTATCCTGCATGAGAAGGTGCGCATTTATCGCTGGAGTGCAGTCTTCGTGGGAATGATCGGCGTGCTGGTCATTCTCTGGCCGAAGATGACGCTTCTCAGGGAAGGCGGGTTTGCCGCGGGTGAGGGGCTGGGCGCCATTGCCGTGCTGTGTGGTGCCGCCCTTGGCGGGCTGGCGATGATCCAGGTGCGGCAACTGGTGGAAACGGAAAAGACGCCAACCATCGTGCTTTATTTTTCGCTCACCGCCACCCTGCTGTCGCTCATCAGCGTTCCCTTCGGCTGGAGCGTGCTGACAGTGACGCAGACCCTGCTTCTGATAACCAGCGGCATCTGCGGCGGCGTCGCGCAAATCTTCCTGACGGAGAGTTACCGGCACGCCGAGGTCTCGGTCATCGCGCCCTTCGAATACAGTTCCATCGTCTTCGGCATCGTGGTTTCCTACGTCCTTTTCGGAGACATACCCACGCTGACGATGCTCATCGGCACGGCGATCGTGATCCTGGCCGGCATCTTCATCATTTTCCGTGAACATCAGCTGGGATTGGCGCGACGCGCGGCGCGCAAGGCCTCGACGCCGCAGGGGTGAGGAGCGCTATTGCCGGTGTTTCAGGGCAACCGCTTCCGTCATCCCGGCCTTGAGCCGGGATCCAGCCGACGCGCGTCCGCGCGGCGAAGGAGTTCTTTCAGCCCAAGGACTTGGGCTGGCTGGATGCCGGATCAGGTCCGGCATGACGGAGACTTATGATCGTACACCCACAAAAGCAAAAGGCGCCTTCCCGAGGAAAGACGCCAGCGCGCAATCATATCTGTAAGCCAGTGTAAGCCGGCCTGAGTGCTTCTCAGCGCTCGCGGAAATCCGCGAAGACTGCCGAGGGACGCGTCACGCGGACCTGCTGCATTGCAGCGCGTGCGGTCAACTGTTCGTTAGCGGCTGCGCCGAAACGATGGTAGCCCTGACTGGAGCGAGGGCCGAGGCCCGCCAGGCGGAGCGATTCAAAGCCGGAATGCACCGGACGGAAGCGAGTGGTCATTGCCTTGGTTCCTTTAACCGAAATTCCTCCCAAGACATGGCCGTATATCGCAGCGCAGCATGGATTCGGCAAGTTGACCAAATGCGCCGCTGTTATGCGTAATGCGCATGGCTATTTTCATAATTCATTTACATTGAGCAGGAATGAGGCAATCAGCCTTCGGCGATCTTTGCCCGAAACATCAATAAATCCTGCCATGCCAAGGACTTACTGGCCGGGGCGTTCAATAGTTCCTGGGGGTGCGGGCTGGCGAGCGCCGGCAAAACAAGGTGTCCGGCTGCGACATCACGCCACTGTCCGCGCAATGTATGGATTGTGCCGGTGCCGCCAAAGAAGAAACGTGCGGTAAAGTTGCCCAGAAGCAACAGGTGTTTTGGCTCCGCAAGGGCGATCTGGCGCTCGATGAAGGGGCGGCAGATATCCATTTCGGCTTGGGTCGGCGGGCGGTTGCCCGGTGGCCGCCACGGCACCACATTGCCGAGCATGATGGTGCTGCGCTTAAGGCCGATGGCCGCCAGCATCCGGTCAAGCAGCAGGCCGGTCTTGCCGGCAAAGGGCAGGCCCTCGCGATCGTCATCCGCATCCGGCATGGGGCCGATGACCATGATGCCCGAGGAAGCGTCACCTTCGGTGAAGATCGTATTGCGGGCGCTGTTCTTGAGGTTGCATCCGGAAAAACCCTCAAGCGCGGTTTTCAGTTCGGCAAGCGATCTCGCGCTTTCTGCGGCAAAACGCGCCGCTGCCACCGCCTGCTCATCCGGCATGGCGACATTCTGCTGAACGGCAGGACTTGCCGGCGCTCCGCGCGCGGGAGCACTGCGCGTTGCTCCCTGCCGCTGCGGCACATCGGCGCCGCGATCCGCGGGCCTTTCAGTCTGCCGTGCAGATGTCGCCGCCGCCTGAACAGGCGCGGACCGGGCAGGGCGGGCGGCGGCAAATTCGGCGAAACGGTCTACGGGCGCCTCTTCCAGCAACCAGTCGACGCCCGCATCCGCATGGAAATGCAGGAGGGCGGCGAGTTCGGCCGGGGAGAGGTCTTGAGCGGCGATCATGGGCGGAAATTACCCCATGTTCCCCGCCCGGGGAACCCGCAAATCACACTGTCCAGCGCTGAATATCGCCGCTTTCGCCGATCATGGCCAGACCATGGGCAATCGAAAGCAGCTCGCCGCCGCTTTCGATGCGGTCGGCGTCGAAACGGCGGGTGAAAAGCTCCCGCACCGCCGGCACGAAGGAGGTTCCGCCGGTCAGGAACACCTTGTCGATCGCATCTGGCGAAACCTGCGTCTTTTCCAGAACCTCGTCGAGCGCTTCTTCTATCTTGGCAAGGTCCTCGGCGATCCAGCTGTTGAAATCGCTGCGCTTCACCATCTTGCGTCCGGCCTTGCCGAGCGGCGCAAAGTTGAACTCCGCTTCTTCCGCCGAGGAGAGCGCCATCTTGGTGGCGGAAATAGCCTGATAGAGCGGGTAGCCCTCATCATGCTCAACGAGGTCGATGAACATTTCCAGCTTTTCCGGCTCCAGCGCCGAGCGCACCAGCGACTTCAGATCGGTGAATTCCTTCGAGGTCTTGAAGATCGACAGCTGGTTCCAGCGGCCGAAATTCACGTAATAGCCGGAGGGCACATCCAGCACCTTGTCGAAACTCTTGAACTTGCTGCCCTTGCCGATCTCCGGCGACACCAGATTGTCGATCATGCGGAAGTCGAAATGATCGCCCGCAACACCGACGCCGGAATGGCCGATGGGGGTGGCGGAAAGCTTGCCGGCATGGGTTTCGAAACGGATGAGCGAATAGTCGGTGGTGCCGCCGCCGAAATCCGCCACCAGCACGTTGGCGTCCTTCTTCAGGCTTTGCGCGAAATAATAAGCGGCCGCCACCGGCTCATAGACATAGTGGATTTCGGGGAAACCGGCCCGGCTCAGCGCCTCGTTGTATCGGGCAAGCGCCAGCGTCTCGTCCGGATTGCTGCCGGCAAAACGCACCGGCCGGCCGGCAATGACAGTCGATACATCATCGGGCCATTCCGTCCCGGCATAGGTCTTCAGCTTGCGCAGGAACACTTCCATCAAATCCTCGAAGCTCTGCCGCTTGGCGAAGATCAACGTGCCCTGAAACAGCGGTGACGCCGCAAACGTCTTGATCGATTGCAGGAAACGGCAGTCGCCGGCATTGTCGATGAACTGGCGGATAGCGGCGTGGCCCGCCTCCACATGCAGGGCGGCCGCGCCGAGGCCGGCGTCCTTCATGAAGGAGAGGGCCGTGCGCATGCTGTCATCCGTGCCGGCGCTGCTGGTAAAGCGCATGGAATGGCTTGCGCCGCCATTGTCGGAAAGAGCCATGACCGTATTTGTCGTGCCGAAATCGAGGCCGAGAGCCCGCTTTTGCGTCATCGCCATATTCCTTGTGTCGATAGAAGAACCCGCCCGGCCCTGGATGGCCCGGCGTGAAAATAAGGGATGCTCTTGGCACCCCGATGTCAGAGGAGGGCGGTTGATTGCACAGGGCGGGCGGAATGGCAAGCGCCGTGGGTCTTTTTTCGGTCGAACGCCCGTGCCCGCGCGCCAGTCGCAAAGTTGCGGCAATCCTGGCAATGCATGGTAAACGGGATTACAATTCCTTTAAGAAAGAGCAGTGTAGTTCTAGGCGACGGCTTTAAGGGAATTCTGTTAAAGTCAGCTTTGTCGAAGTAACCGGATTGAAGATGTATCCATTTTGCTATCGAGCGTAAATATTTATTAAATTTCGGAATGTCCATATGGACATGCTGTATTTGGTTTTCGGTCGTTTTTAGTTTTGGAAATTATATGCCCCACAAAATCAGCCAGCATGCAGTGGAGGATGCAGCGCCGGACGATGCCGGTGTCGTTCACGGCGATATGGGCGTTTTCTTCCGGCAGCTCATGGCCCTCCTGGAAGCATCGCAGCAGGGATACGCTTTGTTTGATGGCAGCGATGAGTTGCGGTTCGCCAACAGTGCCTTCCGCGCCGCGCTCGGTATCGGACAGCGCGATTTTCCGAGCTGGGTGGAACTGATGCGCAATGGTTTTCGCAACGCGACCGGTACGGCCATCGAGACATCGGATTTCGAACTCTGGCTGCGCTCGGCCAAGACGAGGCGCGGCAAGCTGCCGTACCGGACCATTGAGACCAGTCTCAATGACGGGCGCTGGATACTGACGACCGAGACCACGCTGCCGGGCGGCTGGATGCTATGCGTGGTCACCGATGTTTCCGAACTTGGCATCGAATTGCGCGATCTGCGCCAGGAGCGGGACAGGGCGCTGAAATCCGCCCTGAGCGACGAGCTGACCGGGCTCGGAAACAGGCGTTACGCCATGGATGCGCTCAACCACCTGCTTGGACCCAACAAGGCGCAGGCGCTCGCCGTCATCATCATTGATATCGACCACTTCAAGAGCGTCAACGATCGCTTCGGCCATGCCTACGGCGATCTCGTGCTGAAAGATTTTGCAGGACGACTGTCCGCCGCTGCCGGGCGTGACGACCTTCTCGGCAGGATTGGCGGGGAAGAGTTTTTGCTGGTGCTCAGTGGCTCGCGCATGCACGGCGCCGAAAGCCTGATGCGGCAGCTCCTGTCGTCACTGGCCGATGCAGCCCCTCTGCGCGACATGCCCGAGTTTCGCTACAGCTGCTCCGCCGGGATCGCCTTTGCCAATCCCGGGGAGAGTACCAGTGACGTTTTGCGCCACGCCGATACCGCGCTTTATGAAGCCAAGAATACCGGGCGGAACCGCTACGTGGTTTACGGAACGGCGTCGTGACAGCACCCAGTCGTCAGTTCGACTTTGCCGCGCCGCCATCCACCCTGAGCATCGTGCCGGTGATGTAGCTTGCGGGCACCGAGCAGAGGAAAGCGCCGGCGGCAGCGAACTCCTCCACCGTGCCGAGGCGGCCTGCGGGAATGCTCTTGACCGAGGCCTCGCGGATTTCCTCGATGCTCTTGCCGAGACGCTTTGCATTGGCGCCATCGAGCTCATCGATGCGGTCGGTGTGGATGCGGCCGGGCAGAAGCAGGTTTGAGGTAATGCCGAAACCGGCCACTTCGGAGGACAGCGTCTTGCTCCAGCCCACAAGCGCGCCGCGCAACGTGTTGGAAAGGGCGAGATTGGCAATCGGCTCGAATACGCCTGACGAGGCGACGGTGAGGATGCGGCCGAAACCCTGCTCCTTCATGCCGGGCAGAAGCGCATTGGTCAGCGTGATGACCCGCAGCACCATCGACTGGAAGAACGTATCCAGCTTCTCCGCCGTCATCTCCTGAGCGAGGCCCGGCGTCGGGCCGCCGGTATTGTTGACGAGAATGTCGATGCCGCCGAGCTTTTCCCTGACGGCCTGAACCATGGCCTCGACAAAATTGTCGTCGGCAAGATCGCCCCTAACCCAGTCGGCCTTGCCTTTGCCAAGGGCGTTGATGGCCTTGCAGTTCGCTTCCAGCTTTTCACCGCTCCTGCCGACGAGAAGGACATTTGCACCCTCCTTTGCCAGCGCCGTCGCAATGCCAAGCCCAAGGCCGCGTGAAGAGGCGAGAACGAGGGCGCGTTTGCCGGAAATGCCGAAATCCATGGGTTTTGTCCTGTCTTGTGAGTGCTGTATGTGGTGTTTATAGAGCATTTCCAGGAAAAGTGGACCCCGGTTTTCCGTCTGGAAATGCGCCGAAACAAAGAGTTAGGCGTTTTCTCGATTCGAGGAAAAGCAAAATCCCCCTGTGAAGGCGGGCCCGGTTTTGAAGGTCGAACAAGTGTCATGACAGAACAATCTTTGCTGAAATTCTCGATTGCCGTCACGGTTCTGCTGGCGTTGTTCGGCATCGGGGCGGGCCTGTTTTCCGGCTCCTTCGCGGTCGTCTTCGACGGTGTCTACGCCCTGACGGATGCTTTCATGACGGTGCTCGCATTGCTCGTGGCGCGGCTGATCGCCGCCGCCGCGGCACCCAGGCCGGGCGGCCGGCTGGTGGAGCGCTTCACCATGGGCTTCTGGCATCTGGAGCCAATGGTGCTCGGCCTCAACGGCACGCTTCTGATGGGGGCGGCGATTTACGCGCTCATCAATGCCATCGACAGCCTGATGGATGGCGGCCGGTCGATCGAGTTCGATTACGCCATCATCGTCACCTTCGTCAGCTTCGCCGTCTCGCTCGCCATGGCATGGTTTGTCAAACGGCAGAACCAACGGCTGAAATCCGCCTTCGTGGCGCTGGACGCTAAAAGCTGGCTGATGAGCGCGCTGCTGAGCGTGGCGCTGTTCATCGCTTTCGCCATCGGTTACGGGCTGACGGGAACGTCGCAGGCATGGCTGTCGCCGTATGTCGACCCGGCCGTGCTGGCGCTGGTCTGCCTCGTCATCATTCCCATGCCGCTCGGCAATGTGAAACAGGCGCTGGCCGACATACTTCTTGTCACCCCGCTGGAGTTCAAACAGCATGTCGACAGGGTGGCGGGGGAGGTCGTGGCGAAGTTCGGCTTTTCCTCGCATTACTCCTATGTGGCCCGGGTTGGCCGCGGCCGCCAGATCGAACTCTTCTTCATTGTTCCCAGAAACTGGCCGCCGCGGCGCCTTGAGGAATGGGATGCGATCCGCGACGAGATCGGCGAAGCGATAGGCGGCGAGGGGAGTGACCGTTGGCTGACGATCGTGTTCACGACGGATGAAGAATGGGCTGTTTGAGCGGGGTGTGGAAAGCAAGATCTGCTTCGTCCCCGGGAGTGGGCCAAGCGGCCCGCGCCTTTAAAACTGGCGGCGCTCACGGTCCCTTGGTTTCGTTTTCCTTCTTCGCCTGATCATGATGCCATTTGATGGCGAAGAACATGCCCGTTCCCAATACGAGAATTTTGAACGGCAAGAAGACGATAGGGAAGAAGTCCCACATTTCAGATATTCCAGCTATGACGCGACGATATATTTCTTGGGAATATTAGCTCAAAACCGCTGCGTCCGACACCGGCCATATTGACGCAGATGCGGTCCCGATCTCCCCTTGTCATGCGATCGGCCTGCCCATCAATCGCTTTTGGCCGCCTGATTATAGGCTGGCTATGCCTGCCCAATGCCCGCAACCCTTGACGCATTCCCCCGTCGATCATATCCTCATTATTACGTGAACGTAAAAGTAATAAACAATCATCAGGTTGTCTGACAATTGACTGGCGTGCGACATGTTTTGCCGCTATAGAAGCTCGACAAAGGCGTGCCGCTTTGCAAAGACGGATGCTGATGGATACGGTGTCGCGGATGGACTTTTTGTCCGGCGCAGGCGGTGCGTCGCAGGTGTGGAAAAGACGATAACAACAGCCGGATGGGACTGGCGATCTGAGAGGATGGAAATGACGGAAGCGATGGAACTGCCCGAACGCGAAGCGATGGAATTCGACGTTGTGATCGTCGGTGCGGGTCCGGCCGGTCTTGCCGCCGCAATCCGGCTGAAGCAGGTGGAGCCGGAGCTCTCGGTCGTCGTGCTGGAAAAGGGCGCGGAAGTCGGTGCCCACATCCTCTCCGGCGCCGTGGTCGACCCCATCGGCATCGACAGGCTGCTGCCGGGATGGCGCGACGAGGAGGGGCATCCCTTCAAGACCGAGGTCAAGGACGACCAGTTCCTGTTCCTGGGGCCGGCCGGCTCCATCCGCCTGCCGAACGCCATGATGCCGCCATTGATGAACAATCATGGCAATTACATCGTCTCGCTTGGCCTCGTCTGTCGCTGGCTGGCGGAAAAGGCGGAAGGGCTCGGCGTCGAGATCTATCCGGGCTTTGCCGCCACGGAAGTGCTTTATAACGACGACGGCGCTGTCATCGGCGTTGCCACCGGCGATATGGGCATCGAGAAGAATGGCGAGCCGGGCCCGAACTTCACCCGCGGCATGGAACTGCACGGCAAATACGTGTTGATCGGCGAGGGCGTGCGCGGATCGCTCGCCAAACAGCTGATTTCCAGATTCGACCTGTCCAAAGATCGCGAGCCGCAGAAATTCGGCATCGGCATCAAGGAGCTCTGGCAGGTCAAGCCGGAGAAGCACAAGCAGGGCCTCGTGCAGCACTCCTTCGGCTGGCCGCTGGGTTTCAAGACCGGCGGTGGCTCTTTCCTGTATCATCTGGAAGATAACCTCGTCGCCGTCGGTTTCGTGGTGCATCTCAATTACAAGAACCCCTATCTCTATCCCTTCGAGGAATTCCAGCGGTTCAAGACGCATCCGGCGATCCGCGATACGTTCGAGGGCGGCAAGCGCATTTCCTATGGCGCGCGCGCCATCACGGAAGGTGGTTACCAGTCAGTGCCGAAGCTCACCTTCCCGGGCGGCGCGCTGATCGGCTGTTCCGCCGGTTTCGTCAACGTGCCACGCATCAAGGGAAGCCATAATGCGGTTCTCTCGGGCATGCTCGCGGCGGAAAAGATCGCCGCGGCGATTTCCGCCGGCCGCGCCCATGACGAGGTTACCGAGATCGAGGCCGAATGGCGTGAAGGCGATATCGGCAAGGACCTGAAGCGGGTCCGCAACGTCAAGCCGCTCTGGTCGAAGTTCGGCACGCTCATCGGCGTCGGCCTCGGCGGTCTCGACATGTGGACGAACCAGCTGTTCGGTTTCTCTTTCTTCGGCACGCTGAAGCACGGCAAGACGGATGCGCAGAGCCTGGAGCCCGCCTCCAAACACAAGCCGATCGCCTATCCGAAGCCGGATGGCGTTCTGACCTTCGACCGCCTGTCCTCCGTCTTCCTGTCGTCCACCAACCATGAAGAGGACCAGCCGGTCCATCTTCAGGTGAAGGACATGGAGCTGCAGAAGCGCTCCGAACACGACGTCTTTGCCGGTCCCTCCACGCGTTATTGTCCAGCCGGCGTTTATGAGTGGGTGGAGAAGGACGGCCAGGAAGTCTACGTCATCAACGCCCAGAACTGCGTGCACTGCAAGACCTGCGACATCAAGGATCCGAACCAGAACATCAACTGGGTGCCGCCGCAGGGCGGCGAGGGGCCGGTTTACGCCAACATGTGACGGTGAAGCTATCTTGCCTCATGATGCTCGGGCTTGTCCCGAGCATCTGCAACGGGTGATTTTACGATAGGTGGACAGATACTCTGCGGAGCGCCGTTTCCGTCGGCGAAAGCTCGTCGCGGTCATGCAGCTCGTCGGTCCGCCTGGTTCATTGTGTCTGCCACGGCACCAGAGCAGCGCCATTGCCCTCTTTCCCGTCAGTATTTGTGGATTGCTCTTCGATTTCTTACATATAGGATGTTGGGGTGTTGTAGCATCATGTGGCCTGTGGATCGCGGGCAGTGAATGCGATAACGCCTTGAACGTGCATATGGTCCTAGGTGCCGTCGCCAGACGGCAGGGAGTGAAGGAATGTCCGGCTTTCAAAGGCTGAATATCGTGCGGAAGACAGGCTTGGCTGGCAGCGTCGCGGCGCTTGCGATGGCTGCCTTTTCTTTCACTGGCAATCCGGTGGCTGCCGCGAGCTGTCGTTCCGATGCCATGGCCGGCATAGACTGGCGCGAATGCAACAAGCGCCTCCTGATGCTGGGCGGCAGCAATCTCGACTCGGCGATGCTCTACGGTACGGATTTCACTTATACGGATCTGCGCGGTTCGTCGCTGAAGGGCGCTAACCTTGAGAAGGCCAAGCTCATCCGCGCTGCCCTTGGCGAGGCGAACCTTCAGGGCGCCAATCTGACGAAGGTGGAAGCCTATCGAAGCGATTTTTCCGCCGCCGACGCCACCAACGCGAAATTCGTGAATGCCGAAATGCAGCGAACCAAATTCGAAAACACCAAGCTGGACGGCACGGATTTCACCAAGGCTGAACTCGGCCGCGCCGATTTCGAGGGCGCAACGCTGAACGGCTCGAAATTCTCGCTCACCAACCTGTCGCGGGCCCGGTTCGGTGGCGCGAAGCTGGGTGGCCCGGTCGATTTCACCAGCGCCTTCCTGCTGCTGACTCGGATTGAGGGGGTCGATCTTTCCACGGCCACCGGCCTTGACCAGAAACAGATCGACATCGCCTGCGGCGACGCCAAGACCAAACTGCCGAATGGCCTGACGGCGCCCGCCTCCTGGCCGTGCCCGGAAGATCCCGACGACGAGTGATAAAAGGCCGCGCGGTTTTGCGCGGCCCGAACCTCTCCGTAAGCGGAAGGGAAGCGTTCGCCATGCGAACGCTTCATCGGCGATCAGAAGCCCGAAAGCACGATCTTGCCCTTGGCCTTGTTGCTCTCGATCAGTGCATGCGCCTTGATAAGATTTGCGGCATTGATGGTGCCGAAAACCTCGGTCAGCGTCGTCTTGATCTTGCCGGCATCGACAAGCTCGGCCACGTGGTTGAGCAGCTTGTGCTGCTCGATCATGTCAGGCGTCTGGAAAACGGCGCGGGCGAACATCATTTCCCAATGGATGGATATGCATTTGCGCTTGAACGCCATGATGTCGAAACCGCCAGCCGGATCGTCGATCAGGGCGAAACGGCCCTGCGGTGCGATGGTCGCCACGCTGTCGGCCGCGTGGATGTCGCTATGGGTGGTGGAGAAGACGAAGCCCGGCGCACCAAGGCCAAGCGCTTCCACCTGCGGCGCGATGGGCTTGCTGTGATCCACAACGTGATGCGCGCCGAGTTCCTTTACCCATTCGATCGTTTCCGGCCGCGAGGCAGTCGCGATCACGGTCAGGTCGGTCAGCGCCCGCAGAAGCTGAACGGCGATGGAACCGACGCCGCCCGCGCCGCCGATGACGAGAACGGCGCTGGCTGCACCCGGAACCGGCTCATTCACCCGCAACCGGTCGAATAGGGTCTCATACGCGGTGATGGCGGTCAGCGGCAGCGCGGCGGCTTCCTCGAAATTCAGGGACTTCGGCTTGGCACCGACGATGCGCTCGTCGACCAGATGGAATTCGCTGTTGGAGCCGGGACGGTTGATGACGCCGGCGTAAAACACCTCATCACCCGGTTTGAACAGCGAAACCTTGTCGCCAACGGCCTTCACCACACCCGCTGCATCGAAGCCGAGCACACGGGCCTCGCCGTTTTCCGGCGACTGGTTCCGACGTACCTTGGTATCGACGGGATTTACCGAAACGGCTTTCACCTCCACCAGAATGTCGTGTCCCTTCGCTTCCGGCTGGGGCAGATCGATGTCGATGAGGGCATCCTTGGCAGTGATGGGCTGGCTCGCCCTGTAACCGATGGCGCGCATGAAAAGTCTCCTTTGCTTGTTTGCGTGCCTCTTACTTGATACATATGAACAACGATCGCAAGAATGCACATTTTGTGATGATACATACAAAAAGGATACTGTGATGTCGCGACCACGCGCCAAGCTCACCGGCAACTTTCCCGGCTGCCCGGTGGAATCGGCCCTGAGTTTTCTCGATGGCAAATGGAAAGGCGTGATCCTCTATCACCTCATCAATGAGGGGACCCTGCGCTTCAACGAACTGCGCCGCCATATTCCAAGTGTCACCCAGCGCATGCTGACCAAGCAGCTGCGGGAACTGGAGGAGGCGGGTTTGATTTCACGGACCGTTTTCCCCGTCGTGCCGCCGCGCGTGGATTATGCGTTGACGCCGCTTGGCGAGACGATGCGGCCGGTGATTTCGGCGCTGAAAAGCTGGGGCGATGCGCACGTCGTCTGCAAAAACGGCGCGAAATATACGCAGCTTCCGCAGGTGGCGGAGAAGGCGGCCTGAAAGAAATCACGGGTAAGAGCACGTGCCGTGGACATCATTTTTCATGGTGCGATGCAACACGGATTTGCCCCGATTGATGCATAATGCTGCGATCTCGATTCGCAGCAGGGACATCAAAGCACATGAGCATGGGTTGGATGGAGGCCGGATTTCTCGGTCTTTTGCAAGGACTTACGGAGTTTCTCCCAATTTCGTCGAGCGCGCATCTGAGGATCGCCGGGGAGTTCCTGCCCTCCGGCGCCGACCCCGGCGCTGCCTTCACCGCCATTACCCAGATCGGCACGGAAATGGCCGTGCTAGTCTATTTCTGGTCCGACATCATGCGGATCGCCGCCGCCTGGCTCCGGCAAAACCTTCGTCTCGGCCCCTATGACAAGGCCGATGCACGTCTCGGCTGGCTGATCATCGTCGGCTCCGTGCCCATCGTGCTGCTCGGCCTTCTCTTCAAGGACGCCATCGAGCATTCGCTCCGAAACCTCTACATTACTGCCGTGATGCTGATCGTGTTCGGTATCGTTCTTGGCGTCGCCGACAGGATCGGGAAAAAGCGCTACAAGCTCAACCAGCTGATCTGGCGTGATGGTATCCTCTTCGGTTTCGCGCAGGCCATGGCGCTCATCCCCGGCGTTTCGCGTTCCGGCGGCACCATCAGCGCCGGCCTGCTTCTGGGTTATACCCGCGAGGCGGCGGCCCGTTATTCCTTCCTGCTCGCCGTACCCGCCGTCTTCGGCTCCGGTTTCTACCAGCTGTTCAAAAGCATCGGCGAAGACAATCCGGTGGGCTGGGGCCCGACAGGCCTCGCGACCCTGATCGCCTTCATCGTCGGTTACGCCGTTATCGTCGTTTTCCTGAAGCTGGTTTCGACCAAAAGCTACATGCCCTTCGTCTGGTACCGCGTGGTCATCGGCGTCATTCTTTTGGGGCTGCTGGGAACGGGCGTGATCAACGCGGGTGGGTGAGGGGCTTTCCAGGAACCATGCTTTGGGCAGAGTTGCATCATCCGCACGCCGTCACCCCGGACTAGATCCGGGGTCCAGCGCGATCGAGTCATTGATCGCAAAAGACTCTTCTCACGGCGCAGACGCGCCGTGGCTGGATGCCGGATCAAGTCCGGCATGACGGAGGAGAGATTATGACGTGCCGCGAAATGTAGAAGGCCCGCTCTTTCGAACGGGCCTTTCGTCTTTCAGAGCAACGTGCCGCTCAAGATCACCAGCGCCACCGAGAAATAGATGACGAGCCCGCTGACATCCACCAGCGTGGCGACGAAGGGGGCCGAAGCGCTGGCGGGATCAAGCCGCAGACGTTGCAGCACGAAGGGCAGCATGGAGCCGGCGAGCGAACCGAAAGTGACGATACCGACGAGGGCCGCAAAAACCGTGGCACCAACGAGCAGCCAGTGCTCACCGTAGTCGTAGAAGCCAGCCTGCTGCCAGACCGTGAGCCGCAGGAAGCCGATGGCGCCCAGAATGCAGCCGAGCGTCAGGCCCGTCGGGATTTCCCGAAGCAGCACCCGCCACCAGTCGGAAAGCTTCAGTTCGCCCAGCGCCAGCGCCCGGATGATGAGCGAAGTGGCCTGCGAACCGGAGTTGCCGCCCGAAGACATGATGAGCGGAATGAACAGCGTCAGCACCACGGCCTTTTCCAGCTCGCCTTCGAAATGCTGCATGGCGCTGGCCGTCAGCATTTCGCCGAGGAACAGTGCTGCGAGCCAGCCGGCGCGCTTGCGGATCATGTCCGGAAAGCCGATCGTCATGTAGGGCTTACCCAGCGCCTCCATACCACCGAACTTGTGGGCGTCTTCCGTGGTATCGGCGATCATGGTGTCGATCACGTCGTCAACGGTGACGATGCCGAGAATATGCGAGCGGTCATCCACGACGGGCAGCGCCAGAAGGTCGTGCTTGCGGATCAGCCGCGCGACATCCTCCTGTGACATCAGGGGGCTCGCACAGACAATGCCTTCCTTGGATGCGACCGAAAGAATGGAGGCGCCCGCTTCGCCGGTCAAAAGGCGGCGCAGCGTCACGACGGTGGTTAGCGTCCCGTCCTCGGCCAGCACATAGATGGCATAGACCGTTTCACGCGACCGCTCGACGACGCGGATGTGCGAAAGGGTCTGTTCCACCGTCCAATTGTCCGGCACGCTAACGAATTCCGTGGTCATGATCGAGCCGGCCGTGCGCGGCGGGTAACCCATCAGGTGCTTGATGGAGAGCGCCGTGGTGCGGTCCAGCCGGGCAAACAGCTTGGCGCGCGGCTCTTCGGCCATTTCCGCCATGACGTCGGCCACGCGGTCGTCCGACATCAGGTTGACGAGGCGCGCGGCCTGTTCGACCGGAATATCGGCTATGATCGCGGCGGCACCATGCAGTTCCGGCCGGTCGAGAATGGCGACGGCCTTTGCCTGCGGCATGGCGAGAAGGGCGGCTGCGGCGGCGCCGACATCCAGCGTGTTGAGGTGCTCGACGCGTTCGGCAATGGTGGTGGAGCCGGCATTTCCGCTACGAAGAAGGCGTGCGGCCTTGCTGGCCCTCTGGGAGAGGTTGTGGAAGTTCATGATTGCTCACCTTTCCGTCGATTCGCCGATCACGGCGAACGCGGTGGTGAGCCGACAGCGGTCGGATCAGTTCACGTTCGCCGGTCTCGGCAAAGGCAATCGACTGCTACTGTCGCTAGACATCTAATGATGCTCCGTTGAAATCCGCGCCGTGCCCAAGGCATGCGCGTAAGGCCGTGTTGCGCCTGAAACCGGAAAGAGTCAAGCGCCCGATTGTGAATTTTCCGTAAGCTTCGAAAGGGCCGGGTCAAGCCGCCTTTTGACGCCGCTCTACGGTGACGGAAACAAGAAAAACGCCAAGCCCGAGAAGGGAAAGAACGGCGCCCACATAACCCGTCGAGGCGTAACCGAAGCCCATGGCTATGACGAGGCCGCCGAGCCAGGCGCCAAGCGCATTGGCGATGTTGAAGGCGGAATGGTTCGAGGCGGCAGCCAGCGTCTGCGCATCCTGCGCCACATCCATCAGCCGCGTCTGTACGGCCGGGCAGGCGGCAAAACCGCAGCCGATCAGGAAGACGCAAAGGCAGAGCATGAAGGGATCCTGCGCCGTCATGCCGAAGACAGCCATGACAAGCACATTGAAGGCCAGCATGCCGCCAATCGTGCCGTTGAGCGAGATATCGGCGAGCCGTGAGCCGACGACATTACCGACATTCATGCCGATGCCGAACAGCGCGAGCACCATGGAGACCGTAGAAACCGGCATCATCGCCACGTCAGTCGTGGTCTTCGCGATATAGCTGAAGACCGAGAACATGCCTCCAAAGCCGACGGCGGCAATGGCGAGCGTCAGCCATACCTGTATGCGGCGGAAGGCGCCGAGTTCGCGCCATACGCTGGCGCCTTCTTCCACCCTGTCACGCGGCTGGAACAGCCAAAGCAGGGCCACCGTCAGAAGTGCGATGCCGCCGACAAGCATGAAAGCCGCGCGCCAGGACAGTAGCTGGCCGAAGAAGGTGGCGAGCGGAGTGCCGAGCAGGGTGGCGATGGTGAGGCCGAGCATGACTCGGCCAACGGCGCGGGCGCGCTTGTGGATTGGCGCCATCGAGGCCGCCACGAGCGCAGCAACGCCAAAATAGGCCCCATGTGGCAGGCCGGTGATGAAGCGGAGAATGGTGAAGCTCACAAAATCCGGCGCGACGGCGCTCAGGATGTTTCCAGCCGCAAAAAGTCCCATCAGACTGAGAAGCAATGTGCGGCGCGTGATACGCGCGGCGAGAACCGCGATGATCGGCGCGCCAATGACGACGCCCAGCGCATAGGCGGTGATGACATAACCCGCTTCCGGCACCGTGACGCCATAGGTCGAGGCGACGTCGGGCAAAAGGCCCATGATGGCGAACTCGCCGGTACCGATGCCAAAACCGCCGGCAGCCAGCGCCAGCTCTATAAGCGCAATGGCAAGTGGGGAGAGGACCACGGCAGGCGCAGCCGTGTAAACGGTTTCATTCTCCCCGCCAGGGCGGGCTTCGGAGATGTTCGAATGACTCATCGTGACCTGAAAAGCGGGAAGGGCCCACAGAAAAAAGGGCAAGACCGTATGGGAGCGGTCTGCCCTGACTGGAGATGCGCGGTCATGAAAATGACCTTAAGTGACCTCTAACATGAAATGATGCGTTGCGGTAGAGCGATTCTCGGCAAAAGACGATCTTCACGCGATGGTGTTCGGAACTCTATATAAGGCCAGGCATTTACGCGCGGCTGCGAATGTTACGGGACCGGGTTGGAAACATGAAGCTCATTGCAATTTTCAATCGTGACGGCGGCACATTTCGCACTACCGACATGGAAGCCTATTGTGATCATGCCCGCGAGGTCTTCACCCGCGCCGGACACGTGATCGATTGCCGTCTTGTCTCCGGAAAGGACGTCGTCGAGGAAATGGCACGCGCCGCCGAGGAGCCGGGCATTGAAGGCATCATTGCCGGCGGCGGAGATGGCACCATTTCGGCGGCTGCCGGCATTGCCTGGAAACAGGGCATCGCGCTCGGCGTCGTGCCGGCCGGCACCATGAACCTCTTCGCCCGCTCGCTGAAGCTGCCGCTCGACATTCGTCAGGCGCTGGAAACGCTGGCGAATGGCGAGATTGCCAGTGTCGACATCGCCAGCGCCAATGGCCGCCTCTTTGTCCACCAGTTTTCCGCGGGCCTGCATTCGCGCATGGTGCGCTATCGAAACAATCTCGCCTTTGCCTCCCGTCTCGGCAAGATCAAGGCGAGCATCCGCGCCGCCATCAGCGTCATCCTCAACCCGCCTGTCTTCGAGGTGCAATACACCGTTGATGGCCGGACGCAGCATCGAAAGGTATCGGCCATTTCCGTCTCCAACAATGAATTCGGTCAGAATTCGCTGCTGGTGGCGGATAACGTCTCCGGCGGTCATCTGGGTTTTTATCTCACCGATCCGTTACGCCCGTCCGGTGTCGCCAAACTCGCCCTGGATATTCTGCGCGGCAAGTTCAAGCAGAATGCCGCCGTGACAGCCATGACCGTGACGGATGTGGAACTGCATTTTCCCAAGAAACGCCATGATGTCCGCTGCGTCATCGATGGCGAGCTGCTGCCGATGGAACGCGACGTGGCACTGGAAGTGCACGCCGGCGAGTTGAAGGTGCTGGTGGGGCGGTCGTTCTTCGCTTAGCGCAAACCGACCGTGAATTAGGCCATCGCCGCCTGTTCTTCTGCCCGGCGGGGAGAAAAACAAGCGGCGATGCCGTATCCTCCCTAGCCCCCTGAAAACCTCCAGTCTTGCCAAATCGAAGCCGCCCGGCCATGGTCGGCGGGTGCGATGGCGTGCGCGCTGTCGCTTCTATGGGAGTGCGATCTGTCATGAATGAAATCTCCAACCCCCTCTCCAACCTTGCTGCCATCGATGCCGCCCATCATCTCCATCCCTTTTCAGACATGGGCAAGCTCAACGCCGCCGGCACCCGCATCATCGAGCGCGCGGAAGGGGTGTTCATCTACGACAGCACCGGCAGGAAATATCTCGACGCCTTCGCCGGCCTCTGGTGTGTGAATATCGGTTACGGACGCCGCGAGATCGCCGATGTGGTACGGCGTCAGATGAACGAGCTCCCCTATTACAACGCGTTTTTCGGCACCACCACGCCGCCCGCGACGCTGCTGGCGCAGAAGATCGCTTCTCACGCCGGGCCTGGCATGAACCACGTGTTCTTCACCAATTCCGGCTCGGAAGCCACCGATACCTGGTTCCGCATGGCGCGGGTCTACTGGAAGGCCCTCGGCCATCCCGCGAAGACGAAAGTTATCGCCCGCCGCAACGGCTACCACGGCTCGACGGTGGCCGGGGCCTCGCTGGGTGGCATGAAGTGGATGCACGAGCAGGGCAGCCTGCCCATCGATGGCGTCGCCCATATCGGCCAGCCCTATTGGTATGCCGAGGGTGGCGATCTTTCTCCGGCCGAATTCGGCCTGAAGGTGGCTCGCGAACTCAATGAGAAAATCGACGAATTGGGCGAGGAAAACGTTGCTGCTTTCGTGGCCGAACCGATTCAGGGAGCCGGTGGCGTCATTGTACCGCCGGAGACCTACTGGCCGGAAATCGCCCGTATCTGCAAGGCGCGCAATATTCTGCTCGTCTCCGATGAGGTGATCTGCGGTTTCGGTCGCCTGGGCTCCTGGTTCGGCTACCAGTATTTCGGCGTGGAGCCGGACTTTGCCCCCATCGCCAAGGGCCTGTCCTCGGGTTATCTGCCGATTGGCGGCGCGGTCGTGTCGGATCGGGTGGCGGAAGTGATGTTGTCCGAGGTCGGTGATTTCAACCACGGCTTCACCTATTCCGGACATCCCGTCTGCGCCGCCGCCGCGCTGGAAAATCTCCGCATCATCGAAGCGGAGGGTCTGGTGGAGCGGGTGCGCGACGATATCGGCCCTTATTTTTCCCAGGGCTGGAAAAGCCTTGAGGACCACGAACTGGTGGGCGAAGCCGTCAATGTCGGCTTGATGGGTGGACTGCAGATCACGGCGGACAAGGCGACCCGCAGACGCTTCGGCAAGCCGGACGATGTTGGTATAACGGTGCGCAATCATTGCCTTGCAAACGGCCTCGTCATGCGCGCAACGGGCGACCGAATGCTGGCTTCGCCGGCGCTGACCATCAGCTGTTCGGAAGTGGATGAGATCATAGAGACGTTGCGCAAGGGGCTCGACCACCTGCGTGATACGCGCGAGCATTTCTAGGGAAAGTGGACACCGGTTTTCCGTTAAAGAATGCGAAAAGAGATGCCAAGGGAGGACTGAAATGGCAGGACAGGAACACCATTACGCCGTGAAGGTGACGTGGACGGGTAATCGTGGCAAGGGCACGTCGGGCTATCGCGACTACGAACGCGACTACACGATTTCCACCGAGGGAAAGGCTGATATAGCCGGCTCGTCCGATCCGGCCTTCCGTGGCGATCCCGCCCGCTGGAACCCTGAAGACCTGCTGGTCGCTTCGCTCTCGGCCTGCCACAAGCTCTGGTACCTGCATTTCTGCTCGGTCAACGGCATCATCGTCGAAGACTATGTCGACGATGCCGAAGGCACGCTCGTCATGGAAAAGGATGGCGCCGGGCAGTTCAGCGAAGTGGTGCTGAAACCGGTCATTACCATCTCGAAGGGCGATCCCGCCCGGGCGGATGCGCTGCACCATGACGCGCACGACAAGTGCTTCATCGCGCGGTCGGTGAATTTTCCGGTGCGGGTGGAGGGGACCGTGAAGGTGGTTTGAGACTCATGCCAGTTGCAGACCGAGATGATCGGCCATCGGCTGAAAGTCTCGGTCGTTTTGCAGCAGCTTATGGCCGTGCTCAATACAGTAGGTGCCGATGATGAGGTCGGGAGTTTTACGCACGGTTTTCCCAACGCTTCGAAGTTTCCGATAGTTAGCGGCGGATTTCACGGCAAGTTCTGGCGTGAGCATCGAGACAAAACCGAAGCGCTTTAACCGGTCATGTATCGCCGCCGCCCGATCGTCGTTGCGTTCGCCCTGCAGGATTTCGAGGAGAATAATGTCGCCGATGATGACGTCGGTCAGATCGCCGATATCATTTAGCATCCTACCTTGGCGGGTGGATTTATTCTGAAACCAGTCAATCCAGACAGAAGTATCGACGACTATCATTCCGCGGCGTCTTGCGCTTCGATGTCGTCCACGCTCCAGCTACGGCGCACATCGTCCAGATTACCACTCCAGCCGATGCCTCTCAGTTCTTCCAGCGCTTTGCGTCGTCCGAGATTCTCTACAAGATCGCGCAACGCCTTCTCCACCGTCGCCTTTTTTGTCGAAAGGCCGGTAATTTCCATCGCTTCGGCGATCAAGGCGTCATCAAGATCAATATTCGTACGCATGGATAATCCTTGGTGTATCGATTTTCAAAATCATACACCAAGGCATGCTTCTGCGATATCTCTTTTTACTGGAACGCCGTCTCGTAGAAGCTTCTGAGCTTGCGCGAGTGCAGCGTTTCCGTCGGCATGGCGGCAAGCTTCTGCACGGCGCGGATGCCGATCTGCAGATGCTGGGCGACCTGGGTGCGGTAAAATTCCGTCGCCATGCCTGGCAGCTTCAATTCGCCATGCAGCGGCTTGTCGGAAACGCACAGCAAGGTGCCGTAGGGCACGCGGAAGCGGAAGCCGTTGGCCGCTATGGTGGCGGATTCCATGTCGAGCGCGATGGCGCGGGACTGCGATAGGCGCTTGACGGGACCGGCCTGATCACGGAGCTCCCAGTTGCGGTTGTCGATGGTGGCGACGGTGCCGGTGCGCATGATGCGCTTCAGTTCGAAGCCCTCGTAACCCGTGACTTCGGCGACTGCACCTTCCAGCGCCAGCTGCACTTCGGCAAGCGCCGGGATAGGCACCCACACCGGCAGGTCGTCGTCAAGCACGTGGTCCTCGCGCACATAGGCGTGGGCCAGAACATAGTCGCCCAGCCGCTGGCTGTTGCGCAGGCCGGCGCAATGACCAACCATCAGCCAGGCATGCGGGCGCAGCACGGCGATGTGATCGGTGATCGTCTTGGCGTTGGAGGGGCCGACGCCGATATTGACGAGCGTAATGCCGGCATGACCTTTTTTCTTCAGGTGATAGGCCGGCATCTGCGGCAGTCGGGCCAGCACCGCGTCCGTCTCGGGCTTATCGGAACCCGCATGGGTGATGATGTTGCCCGGCTCCACAAAGGCCGTGTAACCCTCGCCGCCATTCTTCATCATCTGCCTCGCCCAGGCAGCGAATTCGTCGATATAGAACTGGTAGTTGGTGAACAGCACGAAGTTCTGGAAATGGCTGGCGCTCGTCGCCGTATAATGGCTGAGGCGCGCCAGCGAATAATCGATGCGCTGCGCCGTAAAGGGCGCAAGCGGCGCCGGCTCGCCCGGCACCTGATCATATTCACCATTGGCTATGAGATCGTCGGTATTGTTGAGATCGGGCGTATCGAAGAGATCACGCAGCGGCACGTCTGACAGCGACGAAGCCGCCGCTGCCTCGACATACGCGCCTTCACCGAAAGCGAAATGCAGCGGAATGGGCGTAGCCGATTCCGACACCGTGACCGGAACGCCGTGGTTCTTCATAAGAAGCCCCAGCTGTTCCTTGAGATAGTGGCGGAAAAGCTCAGGCCGTGTGATCGTTGTCGTATAGACGCCGGGCGCAGTTACGTGGCCATAGGAAAGGCGGGAATCGACATGGCCGAAAGTGGCGGTCTCGAGGCTGACCTGCGGGTAGCAGGCGCGGTAACGCCCGGCAATCGGCGCGCCCTTGGCAAGGTCTGTGAAGGAATTGATCAGGAACGCCGTGTTGCGTTCGTAGAGCGCGCTCAAAGCCGCAACAGCTTCTTTCGGGTCCGTGAATGTCTGCGGCGCGAAAGGCTCTGGACTGATGAAGGTGAGGGGCGGAATCGTTGGTTTTGCTATTGTCATGGCCCATTATAAGAGGCCAATTTCGACAGGCAAGCGACAGAAATACGAAGAAACTGAAAAGAAACGCGAAAATGCAGCCGGACAATGCTGGCGCGGCAGAAACTCAGCCGAGCGCGCCGCGCTGCAGGCTCATCAGCAGCACGAAGCCGGCGCCTTTGGAGGCTGGGCGGGGATCGGCCTTGTAAACCGCAAGTCCGGCCACCGGGCCGAGAAAGATCGAGGCCATCAGCATCAGCCGCAGTGCGGAGAACAGGCCGTTGGAAAAACTGGTGGTCATTGGCCGGTCCTCACAATACGACGGGGCAATTGGCGGCGGGCGCCGAGCCGTGCTGGCATGCGATTGCCGCACCGGCATTCACGCGCTGGAAACTGCGGTTCGGATTAACGACGAGCGAGGCGAAGGACATGGCGAAGATCGCCATGAGAAACGCGAAGATTGCCAGTCGGCTGATCAGCTTTGTCATGTCCATTCCCCTTTATCGGAGTTGATGGACAGAGTTTTGCCATAGTCGGACTGAACGGACCCTGAGGCCCCGGTTCATATGGTGTTCAGGGATGTTAACGGGCGGTGACATGGCGGATTGATGCCGCAGTGGTGCGCATGTCCAGCTTCAGGACAGAGGGATGTCCGCGCCTGGCGCAAGATCGGTTAGCAGTTTCTCCAATTCTTCACCTTGAGTCACGTCGACAATCGGCACCCGGTGTTCCTGCGCGGATGCCAGCATCTCGGTGTTCTCACGTAGCGAGCGTTCGATGAAGGCGTCCATGATCCGCTGCCTCTTCGCCGTTGCATCTTGGTAGCGTGCTTCAGAGCGCATTCTTCCGAGAAGAAAATCATTGTCGGCATGAAGAAATACGCCCGCCACCGTGCTGTCGAGGAGAGGCGATATGAACTCCGGTCGCAGGGCGGCGCCCTCGAAGATCGTCGTAGTCCCTGTGCCGGATCTTCTGTCAATCATCGCGCGGATCAGCGGCCAGATGTTCTGGTGATGGACCTTGAGAAACCAGTGGATCGTATCCGCCGACAGCTGTGTGTAATATTCCTCAACCGGCACCGGAATACCCGGCCATGGCCTCCCCGGATGGCGGGCGAGACTGTCGGTCGATATCGCCTCGCAGCGCAGCCTTTCGCTGAGCAGGCCGGCCAGCGTGCTTTTGCCGACATGCGAGGTGCCCGCGATCAGAATTGTCGAAAGGGTGGGGCGCATATCGTTGCTCTCATTGGCATCGGATGCAGCGATAATAAACGGATATATGGTTTCCATGCGACGTCTGTTCGCAGCCTGCGCGCGATTCCTGGCAGCCACCGCGCTCTGCGTCGCGAGACGGCAGGCTGGGGGACAAAAGCCCGCCTGCCGTTCCCTGTATTACAGCCGTGTCCAGGTCTGCGATTTGCACAGGACCTTCAGTACGCAACCCTTCATGCTCAGCGAATTCCCCGAAACGGTGCCGGAGCCGCTATAGGTCTTGTCATTGGCGGGATCGGTGATCTCACCCGAGTAGCTGTTTCCCTTTCCCGAAAGCTTGCCGATCTGTTTTCCGGCATGCTTGCCGGTCTTCAGCGTTACGCAGAAAGCGCCGCCGCAGGGGCCGATCACGGCGGTTTCGCCGCTGGCCGTCTTCCAGTTGCCTTCGATCGCCTCGGCGGCAAAGGCAATATTGCCGCTCATCAACAGGGCAGCTGCAATCGTCATCATAAGCTTCATGAAATTCCTCCCGAAATTCGCGCAGGCTTTTCCCAGGCCGGAACGGCCAAGGATGCGATGCGCAGATCAAACTCCCTTCAGCATGCCTCCACCATCTCTGGCCGGCGGCCGCCGTGCGGTGCAACGATTGCTCCTCCCACCGCGCTCTTCCGTGCCCGTTTTATCCTCGTGACGGGCAGGGCGGATAGTATTTGACGTTCACGTAAAAGGAAACAGAAATTTGCGGTGCCGGTGCAGCGTTGGCGTGTGCGGGAAGGGCGAAGGAGAGCAGTTTCGAAAATCGCGGTTCTTATCGTGGTGAAGGAAGGGTTTAAATCCAATTGTAAAGCTTTCGTAAAATTCATCGGAAAGTCCTTAATTTCCGCAGGCAATGATATTTAACAAAAACCCAATTTTACCAATCGTTTGCAGTTTGTTTGCGGCACATTAATCATGCCTTTTAAGCGAGCGTTGAAAGCCTCGTGGCATAGTGAACTCATCAAAAGCGCAGGGAAAACCTGCCGGACGGAAGGACAAAAAAGCCGCAAAAGACGGCAGTCCGGAAGACGCCTCGGCAAGAAGGCGCACGATGAAAACAGGCAGAACGACAGGGATTAAAACAATGGCACGCTTTGACATCAGTGATATCGAAATGGCTGCCGGTGGCGAAACCCGCGCCGACACCCTTTGCAATCTCGGCCTGGTCTATGCGACCGGCCGGGGCTGCAAGGTGGACCTGATCGCGGCCCACAAATGGCTTAACATCGCCGCGATCCGCGGATCGGAAAGAGCGGCTTCTCTCCGTGCGGATCTCGCCCGCAACATGACGAAAGCGGAACTGGCCGAAGCCCTTCGCGCCGCCCGCGACTGGATGACGATGCACTGATCCATCTCCGCGATCCATAAGATTGCCGGTCCGGTTCCCTCCAGTCCCGACGACCGGCCCAAAAGAAAGTAAAACCCGAAGGGGAACGCGGCGAGGGCTCCGAAACGAAGCTTTTGCGCTGACACATCGAACCGCGACCGGCAGGAACAAGGCCGGCGCGGTTTTCTTATGTTCTGCAATGTGTCTTCGCCGGAAAATGATTGTCGCGCAGGGGCTTGCGGGAGGATGTTGATTCGATGCGTGTAACGCGCGGCACTTCCCAACCCACCCTCATTCCTGTGACAAACACAGGAATGAGGGTGGGTTGGGAGCTTACCCGATGGCCTTGAGAACCTTCGGCAATGCCTGCTCGAACAGATCGAGCTTGTCACCCGGCCCAACGCTCACGCGGATGCAACGGTTAAGCGGGGCCACGCCCGGCATGCGGATGAAAACCCCATGGTCCATCAGCCCGTCAACGATGGCGCGCGCATAGGCGCCGTCGCGGTGGCAATCGATGGTAACGAAATTGGTAGCGGAGGGCAGCGGTGAAAGGCCGTTATTGCGGGCGACAGCGGAAATACGATCCCGTGCCTCGGAAATCTTGCCAACCACCTCATGCAGATAGGACTGGTCCTTGAGCGCTGCCAAAGCGCCGGCGATAGAAATACGCGCCATGCCGAAATGGTTGCGGATCTTGTCGAAGGCTTCGACATTGCCAAGCGTACCGATGGCGTAACCCACGCGGGCGCCGGCGAGCCCGTAAGCTTTGGAGAAGGTGCGCATGCGCAGGATATTGGGCTGGCCGATCAGCGCGTCGATAGCAGGCACCGCGCTCGCGGGCGCGGTTTCGCAATAGGCCTCGTCCAGAATGAGCAGGCAGGTTTCCGGCAACGCACGGGCAAATGCCACCACCTCGCTCGCATCCCACCAGCTTCCCATGGGATTGTCCGGATTGGCGAAATAGACGAGCGGCGCGTTTTCCCTGTGAACGAGGTCGAGAAGCCCGTCGAGGTTTTCGTGGTCGTCTACATAGGGCGTGGTCACCAGTTTTCCGCCAAAACCGTTCACGTGATAATTGAAGGTGGGGTAACCTCCCAAAGAGGTGACAACAGGCGTGCCTGGTTCCACGATCAGCCTGGCGATTTCACCGAGCAATCCGTCCACTCCGCCGCCTATGGCGATGTTGCCGCGCGAAACCCCGTGGTGGATGGCAAGCGCTTCCTTCAGCTCGAAATTTTCCGGATCGCTATACATCCAGGTTTCAGCCGCCGCATCGCGCATCGCCAGAAGCACCGATGGGGCGGGGCCGAAGCCGCTTTCGTTTGCACCGATTCGCGCCTCCACCTTCAAGCCGCGGTTCCTTTCTATGGCCTCCGGGCCGACGAAGGGAACGGTGGAGGGAAGCGAAGCGGCAAGCGGCGTGAGGCGTGAAAAAGCGGACATTGACAGAAGTTCCGGGACCTGTGTTTGAAAACCCGGCTCACAATAGGTACAAAAAAACCGGACGCAAGCCGCGCCCGGGGGTTAGATGAGTGTTTGGCAACAGATTTTTGGTTCGCCACGGCACAACGCAAAGATCGGCGGGCTGACGCGCGGTTGCCGCTCAGACGCTGGTCTCGAAGCTCAGCCGGCGGACATGGTGCAGAAATTCGGCATCGATCAGCATGTTGAAGCCGATCGTCACTTTTTCCTCTTCCCGGCGGATCAGCGTGCAGCCGATTTCGTCGCGGATACCGAGAATTTCCAGATAGAAGTTGACCGGCATTTCCAGATCGGCACTGACATCCAGCTCCGCGCCGTAGAGCGAAATGGTGCGCACCAGGCAGCGCATGGTGTCCTTGGCGCTCAGGTGGTGCCCGATGAAGGTGATCTTGCCGGGCCGGTCGATCTGAAATTTCTCATACATCTCGTCCTGCGGGACGTTTTGACCGATATCCATATGTAGAGCCATGACAACCTCCCGGATTGCCTCTTCCGTCTGATTTTAACGCGGCTTCCTTGCCAGGGCATGAAGGAAATATCCGCAATTGTCTCTAGTCCGTATCGACATGGGCCAGCTTTGTGTACGCAACCCGTGTTTCGCCTGTTTAAAACGCACATTATCTCGACTGGTTGCAGAAGGCGGGCGCCCGTTTTGATAATCGGGCATGCTTGCACAGGGCTGGAGCCTCGTGCGGTTGACGCCGGCCGTACTTGGCGTTACGCCTGATCGCGCAACATCGCTTCGCAGCCTCGGGCGTCATCGGCCGGCTGTGATTGTCCTGGGAGTGGAAAGTGACTGGAAGGCTGGTAATCGTCGGGGCGGGGCAGGCCGCTTTTGCGCTGGCGTCGAAGCTCCGGGCGCTGAAGGACGAGCGTGCCATCACCATCATAGGCTCGGAAGATGCCTACCCCTATCAGCGGCCGCCGCTCTCCAAAAAATACCTCCTCGGCGAGATGAGTTTTGACCGGCTGATGTTCCGCCCGGAAGAATGGTATGCCGAAAACAATGTCGATATCCGGCTTTCCACCTGGGTGGAGGAGATAGACCGCGCCGGCAAGACCGTGCGCATGCAGGATGGCAGTACGCTTTCTTATGACCGGCTGGTTCTTGCGACCGGGGCCGCGCCCCGGCTGCTGCCCGCCAGCATCGGTGGCGATCTCGACGGCGTGCTTACCGTCCGTGACAGGCGCGACGCCGACCGCTTGACGGAGGAGATGAAGCCGGGCCGCAGGCTGCTGGTCATTGGTGGCGGTTATATTGGCCTTGAAGCTGCCGCCGTTGCCCGCAAGCTTGGCCTCGAGGTGACGCTGATCGAAATGGCCGACCGTATTCTCCAGCGCGTGGCGGCGAAGGAAACTGCGGATATCATGCGCGGCATTCATGAGGCCCAGGGCGTTTCCATCCGCGAAAAAACCGGTCTCGTGCGCCTCGTCGGCATGGACGGGCGGGTTGCTGCGGCCGAACTTTCAGATGGTTCGACGATCGACGTTGATTTCGTCATCGTCGGCATCGGCGTGACACCGAACGACCGGCTTGCCCGCGAATCGGGTCTCGATGTTGGTAACGGCATCGTGGTTGACGAATATACCCGCACATCCGACCCCGCCATTCATGCGGTGGGCGATTGCGCGCTTCTGCCCTGGCGCGGCCAGCAGGTGAGGATCGAATCGGTCCAGAACGCGGTCGATCAGGCTGAGGCGGCCGCCGCGGTACTGGCCGGCACGGAAGCGGTATACGACGCGAAACCCTGGTTCTGGTCGGATCAGTACGATGTGAAGCTGCAGATCGCCGGCTTCAATCTCGGTTACGACGAGACGATTTTGAGGCCCGGCGCAAGGGAAGGCAGCTGGTCCATCTGGTATTTCCGTGATGGCCGCTTCGTGGCTGTCGATGCCGTCAATGACGCCAAGGCCTATGTTGCGGGTAAGAAACTGCTCGATACAGCCGCCCAACCCGACCGCACAATCCTGGCGGATCCGTCCGCCGATCTGAAATTACTGCTCTCCTGAGGATATCATGCCCGCTGCCGAAAACCGTTTCAAAACCGCCATTCATGCCGGCAAGCCGCAGATTGGCCTGTGGCTCGACATGGGCGAGGCCATTACGGCGGAAATCGCCGGAACGGCTGGCTTCGACTGGCTGGTGATCGACGGTGAGCACGGGCCGAACGACCTGCGCAGCATCATCGACCAGCTGCGCGCGCTTGCCACCTCTGCCGCCGAGCCGGTGGTGCGTGTGCCTGTCGGCGAGAGCTGGATGATCAAGCAGCTTCTGGATGCTGGCGCCCGCACGCTTCTTGTGCCCATGGTCGATTCAGCGGCACAGGCGGAAGCCCTCGTCAGCGCCATGCATTACCCGCCGCGCGGCATTCGCGGCATGGGAGCGGCCGTCGCCCGCGCTTCCGCTTTTAATACAATAACGGATTATGCCGACAGCGCCTCTGCCAGCGTATGCCTGCTGGTGCAGGCGGAAACCCGCGCGGCAATCGAAGATCTCGACAATATTCTTGCGGTGGACGGCGTGGATGGCGTCTTCATCGGCCCGGCGGATCTCGCCGCGGACATGGGTTATCTGGGAAGGATTGACGAAGCGGCGGTGCAGGCGGTTATCGAAGCGGCGATCGTGAAAATCGTCGCGGCTGGCAAGGCCGCCGGCATCCTCACCTTCAATGAAACCTATAATCGCCGTTATCTGGAACTCGGCGCGTCGTTCGTTGCCGTGGGAGCCGATGTCACGGAATTCGCCAATACGCTGCGTGCGCTTTCCGCACGCTACAAGGGTGGGCCGGCAGTGACGCCGTCCGGATCGGGATATTGATCAATCGTCGTTACTGGCGTTCAGCTTCTCCGGCGGAATACCTTCCTCGCCGGAGGCGAGATAACCGCCATTGATGAGGGCGGAGCGGACGATGCGCTGGATTGCCTCGTCTCTGTCGATGCCGTGATCCCTTGCAAAATCAGACAATGCCGCCTCAAGGTCGTCGCTGAACCGCATATTCGCCCCCTTCATTCCTGCCGTTTTTACCAATGCATAAAGGCAAGGCGGGCAAACCCGCCTTGCCTTGATTTAATGCCCGTTCGTCATCAGCGCCAGCGATAAAGGCTGCTGTTCGACGAACTCTGCTGCGTGCTTGTGCCCACCGCATAACCGATCGCGAAACCGAGTGCGCCGACGATCGTCAGCAGGGAGGTGGCGGTGCCTGGATTTTCCTTCACGGCTTCCACGACATTCTGGCCCTGCGCCCGGACATTATGCGCCGCCTTGCGAACGCGGCCGCGCGCCTCATCCAGAAATTCCGATGCATCCTCGCCGACACCTTCCGCACGGGCGGAAACGGATTTGGACAGGGACGCGATCTGCGAACGCAGTTCTGCAATCTGGTTTTCGATCGTGTCTTCGACAACATTTAGTTTCGTCTGAGCCATTAGAACACCTCTTTTGTTACCGAGGTGGAAACGTGCGGGCCCTGAAGAAGTTCCGCAACCGGGCGTAAAGTTAGACCCGCGGTTTATTTGGCCAACAGGTTTTTTGGCTTCTTGGCGAAAAAGCCTTGCAATCATTTTTCTTACGCAATAATCAGGCCGCACCGGAGAGGTGGCCGAGTGGTCGAAGGCGCTCCCCTGCTAAGGGAGTATACGTCAAAAGCGTATCGTGGGTTCGAATCCCATCCTCTCCGCCATTCATTCCTTTAGAACCCACCGACAACGATTGATAATCCTTGGCGTGCGAATCGCAAGTTGTTGCCTCGATTCTCTTTAAATTGCATAGGCGTAATTGCTGCGGGCCTGTTCAGGCCCGGTTAAGCCCGAACGCGGGAATTTAGCGGTTTGGCAACTAAGGACTCCTATGTGCGTTTGAGTCCGCTATCGGGAGCTAAAATCATGAAGCTATTAAACGCAGCAATCTGTCTAGTGTCTCTGGGAGTTCTGGCCGGATGTGTCGACGAGCCGGGTTACCGTTCTGGAGGATATTATAATACGACTGGTGTGTATTATCGATCGTATGACCGCGACCGCTACTACCGGGACTACGACCGCCGTCACTGGGGTGACCGCAGGGAATGGCGCGACCAACGCGATCGCAGGGACTGGCGCGACCGCAACCGGAGTCAAACCGATTGGCGGGATCGGGGACAGCCACGTATGGAGCCAGGGACGGGAAGTCGCCGGGACACGGGAAAGGCACCGGTCATCTTGCCAAATGGTCGCGCGATTTACCCCGACTAAAAACGTCATCACCGCCGGTAGCCCTGGAGGGCACCGCGGAATGTAAGACAGTGGCGCTCTCCATTTAGGAGAGCGGCTGCGGATGATCACGGCTTAACTCGATGGGTACATTTTAGTCGGTTTTAATCGGCTCGGGCGCGCAGGAATCATCGTGTGTGCGCCGTCGGGTCCCACCCGTTGCCTGACACCATGTGGCGAGCTTTTACTGATACATATCCAAAAATCGTGATTAGGATTGGCCGATTAAGTGTGATTCATGGTCGGCTGGATGTCGCGAGAATACGTGTCTGTCTGCCAGATATCGCAGAGCACGGCAGCCTGTTGGGCACTTTGTCGCATATTCAACGTCTAGAGATAAAACACTGGAGCCGCGTCGCCCATTCTGTGGCCGCGTAGACTGTCGCGCAAGAATTTGCACGCCGTGTTCTGACGAATCATTACAAGACATCGCTCGCCTCATCACCTCTTTCCCTATGATTGTTTGGCTCCCATACGACGCCGGAGGCGGGAGGACGCGGAATAGAGCAAAAAAATCCATGCGGCTTTGCCTGCTTAGCAAGGGTTCTCTAAAAACGCCATTAGATGAGAAACAACCTACCGGTTGCCCTAACCAACGGATTCTCAACGGAAATCTTAACGTATCGTAAAGTTTATGCAGGCCCGCGCAGGGCTGTGTGTTGTTTCCGCAACAAACCGAAATGAAGCATGTACGTAAATGCTATTTATCGAATGTTGGCGATTGCAAGCGACGAAACCTTTTGTATTTTCACCACCAGAAGCGAGGCGGTGGATCGTTTGGCTTCTAAGAACACGGGAATGGGGCAGGGAATGCTGTCCTTCAGCGAAAAAACCCAGACCCACTTAAAAACTTTGACTGGAGGTCAACCATGAACATCAAGAGCCTTCTGATCGGCTCCGCTGCGGCTCTCGCAGCAGTATCCGGCGCTCACGCTGCCGACGCTATCGTCGCTGCTGAGCCTGAGCCCCTGGAATACGTTCGCGTTTGCGACGCTTTCGGCACCGGCTTCTTCTACATCCCCGGCACCGAAACCTGCCTGAAGTTCGACGGTTACATCCGTTTCCAGACCGACTTCGGCCGTAACAAGTCCGGCACGTCTGACTGGGATTCCTTCACCCGCGCTCAGTTCAACATCGACACCCGTACCGACACCGAGCTTGGCGCTCTGCGTGGCTACATCGGTTTCCGTGGCGACGCTGACAACGACACGAGCCGCAGCGTCAATGTTGACCAGGCTTTCATCGAACTCGGCGGCCTGAAGGTTGGTTACTACTACAACTGGTGGGATGATGGTCTCTCCGGCGAAACCGATATCCTTTCTTCGAACGACACCCGTCTGAACGCCATCCGTTACACCTACGATGCTGGCTCGTTCTACGTTGGCGTTGCAGTTGAAGAACTGGAAGCTCCGCTCGACGCACGTTCGAACCTCGGCGTCCTGAAGGGCGGCTTCATCGAAGGCCCGAACAACGTTGGTATCAGCGGTATCATCGGCGCCAAGTTCGGCGGCGTAAACGCTAACCTGCTTGGCGGCTACGACACCGACCAGGAAAACGGTGCGATCCGTGCAATCGTCACGGCTGACATCGGTCCGGGCACTCTTGGCCTCTCCGGCGTATGGGCTTCCGGCGCCAACGCTTACTACGAAGAGTCTGAGTGGGCAGTTGCTGCTGAATACGCCATCAAGGCAACTGACAAGCTGACCATCACCCCCGGCTTCCAGTACTTTGGTACGGTTGATATCGGCGCTGACAACGACTTCGTTGGCGATCGTGACGCATGGCGCGCTGGCCTGACGGTTGATTACAAGATCACCCAGGGTCTCTCCACGAAGATTGCTGTTAACTACCAGGACGTCGACGGCACCGAAGGTGTTAACGGCGGTGGCGACCAGTGGACCGGTTTCGTTCGCCTTCAGCGTTCGTTCTAATCTGATCTGACATTGTCAGTGATGGAGACCCCGGCAGAAATGCCGGGGTTTTTCATTTGGATAGGCGCTTTAGCCGGCTATGAGGCAAGGGCGGGAACCGCACGAGGCAAACTTCGGCGCTTTGCTGAAACACCCAATGTGACTTGCATTGATTCGCCATCAAGGAATTCAAATTTACTTCTGAGGCTGATTCTCCAAGGAAGAGAGTGCTGATCCTCGCTCGCGCCCGCGCCTTTGGCCAATTTCTCATGACCTTGTTGTGTCAGAATTTTGGAGAAATGCGTCGCTTCATGTTGTCGGTTTGGTCGGACTCTTCGTTAAGTAACTGAAAAGCATAGTTTATTAACTCATTTTTAACAAACAGCTCCCCGTCGGTTAGAATTGTAGCTATTTCGCAACAATGAGAAACTAAGGACACCTTACTGTCTTCCTTCTGTCATGATTGCGATTGCCTGTCCGGCCGGTTTTGGCTCTAATCATCCTCATAAGCGGCACGCATTTCAGAAGTGCTTCCCACCCGCTGCTTAGAAGATTAAGTTTGACTGGAGGTCAACCATGAACATCAAGAGCCTTCTCATCGGCTCCGCTGCGGCCCTCGCAGCAGTATCCGGCGCTCATGCTGCCGACGCTATCGTCGCTGCTGAGCCCGAGCCCCTGGAATATGTTCGCGTTTGCGACGCTTTCGGCACCGGCTTCTTCTACATCCCCGGCACCGAAACCTGCCTGAAGTTCGGCGGTTACATCCGTTTCCAGACGGACTTCGGTCGCAACCAGTCCGGTACGTCTGACTGGGATTCTTTCACTCGCGCTCAGTTTGAAATCGACACCCGCACCGACACTGAACTCGGCGCTCTGCGCGGCTTCATTGGTTTCCGCGGTCAGGCTGACAACGACACCAACCGTGGCGTCAATGTTGACCAGGCTTTCATCGAACTCGGCGGCCTGAAGGTCGGTTACATGTACACCTGGTGGGATGACGATCTCTCCGGCGAAACCGACATCCTCTCTTCGAACACGACTCGTTCGAACGCTCTGCGTTACACCTACGATGCCGGCTCCTTCTATGCAGGTATCTCGGTTGAGGAATTGGAAACCGCACTTGACAGCGTTTCGAACCTCGGCGTTGCTAAGGGTGGCTTCATCGAAGGCCCGAACAACGTTGGTATCAGCGGTATCATCGGCGCCAAGTTCGGTGCGGTTAGCGCAAACCTGCTTGGTTCCTATGACACCGACCAGGAAAATGGTGCGATCCGTGCAATCGTCACGGCTGACATCGGTCCGGGTACTTTCGGCCTTTCCGGCGCATGGGCTTCCGGTGCAAACTCTTACTACGAAGAGTCTGAGTGGACCGTTGCTGCTGAATACGCCATCAAGGCAACCGACAAGTTGACCATCACCCCCGGTGCACAGTACTTCGGTACGGTTGATATCGGCGCTGACAACGACTTCGTCGGCGATCGCGACGCTTGGCGCGCTGGTGTAACGCTTGACTACCAGATCACGCAGGGCCTTGCTACGAAGGTTGCTGTTAACTACCAGGACGTTGACGGCACCGAAGGTGTTGACAGCGGCGCTGGTGATCAGTGGACCGGTTTCGTTCGCCTTCAGCGTTCGTTCTAATCTGATCTGACATTGTCAGTGATGGAGACCCCGGCAGAAATGCCGGGGTTTTTCTTTTGGAAGACCGGATGGGACTGTAAGTCGTCGGGCATCGCGTGTGCTTTGAAGCATCGACCAGCCCACCTGTCGCTCATCTGTCCAAGCCGTCGGTGTCATCCCTGGGCTTGCCCCAGTGATCCAATCACGTCGCATGAAATCTGAACGCTGCAGATGCTCGGAACGGGCCCGAGCATGACGCAAGGAACCTTAGGCTTCACAGTGGTCAGAAGCGCTCGCCGGCAGGTGCTTGAATGCGCCGCTCGTCGGCTAGGGAAACCGCCTTTACCCGGAGCGCCCATGGCGCAGATCATCAACGATATCGGCCTGTTGCCCGAGCCTCGTCTTGTAGACCTGATAATTTTCCATCACCCGCTGCACGTAGTTGCGTGTTTCGGGGAACGGGATGCGCTCGATCCAGTCGACCACCTCATCGATAGGCTTGCCGCGCGGGTCGCCATAACGGGCGATCCATTCCGGCACACGTTTCGGGCCGGCATTATAGGCGATGAAGGTGAGGATGTAGGAGCCGCCGAAGCTGTCGATCTGCTCGCCGAGATAATGGGCCCCGAGCGTGGCGTTATAGCCCGCATCGCTGGTCAGCATCGCCTGCGTGTAGGGCAGGCCGTGGCGGCCGGCCACGCCCTTGGCGGTTCCCGGCAGCAGTTGCAGCAGGCCGCGGGCATTGGCGGCGGAGACGGCGGCGGGGTTGAAGGCGCTTTCCTGCCGGGCGATCGCATAGGCAAGCGCCTTTCCGGAGCCGGCAATATTGGCGCTGGCGGGAATGACGCCGAGCGGATAGGCGAGTGCGGCCGCATCGATACCGCGGCTGAAGGCCGTCTTGCCGATCTGCAGCGAGACCTGATGATTACCGTTGCCCTCAGCCCGCGCCGCCAGAATGGCAAGCTCGCCGGGACTGTCGAGCTGTTCGGCCAGCGACCTGTAAAGGCTGTCGGCGCGCCAGCCATAACCTGCCGCCTCCAGGCGGTCTATGGCGCGCACGGCTTCGCGGCCGGCAAAGCGTTCTCGGTCGCCATTGCTCGGGCTGGGATAGGTCACGTTCAGCGTCTTCGTGCCGATCCGTGCAGCGGCAAGCTGGCCGTAAAACGTACCGGGATGGGCTGCCGCCTTTGCAAAGAAGTCGCGTGCATCGCCGGGTCCTCCGGCTTCGGCCGCCCTTCCGAGCCAGTAATAGGCGCGGGAGGCTGAAAGTGGCCGGTTTGATGTCTGGAGCAGGGCGTTGAAATGACGCGAAGCCGTGGCCGGGTCGCGCATCGCCCGCAGAGCATACCAGCCGGCATGAAACTCGGCATCGGCGACATCCACCGCTGATGTGGCATTGTGATTGGCGACGATACGATAGGCTTCAGCAAAATCGCCGAGATCGGCGAGGCCGCGCGCGATGATTCGCCGCTCGTTCCACCATTCGCCGGGATTGACCAGCTTGGTAGTATCCTTCGGCGCCTGCCGCAGAAGAGCCGCCGCTTCCGGATATTTCTGCTGGTTGCGCAGGTTCTCCACGCGCGCGAAAAGGAACGCGGGATCATCGCGCCAGCCGGCATCCACCTTGCCGAGCAGGGCGCCGGCATTGGCGGAACGCTGCAGCACAGCCGCCCAGGCATTGTAAAGGGACTGCGCTTTGCCGAGTTCGCCGAAACGTTTCGCCTGGCTGATGCGGCTGCGATACATCAGATAATCCATGCGCGCCTTGTGGTCCGCGGCCGTCAGATAGGCAGGAAAGGCGGCCAGCACGCGGTCTTCCATATCCTTGTCCATGCCTTCGCTCACCCACAGCTGGCGAATGAGTCGCTGCGAATCCACGACCTTGCCGGAGGCGGCCAGCGCCTTGGCGAGAACCACCGTGCCCTCCGCCGTTTCTGGCTTGCTGCCGCCGAATGCAGCAAGCACCTGCTGTGCCGGCGGGTCCTCGCGATAAAGCGCTTTTTCGGAATTGGCCCGCAAAGTCGCGGCGCCCGGCCAGCCGGCGAGTTCGCGCTGTGCTGCGGCGATTTCGGCTGAAGGCACATCCTTCTGGCCCGAAACGGCGATTGCCCATGTGAGGATGTGACGGTCCAGACTGCCGGTCGGCATGGCGTTGCGCAGCGCGATGGCCCGCGCCGCATCGCGCCCGGAAAGCGCGTCGAGGCCTGCCTTCAGCTGGCTCGCATCATCGGGCCGGTTAAGGCGGGGAATGGCGCCGGTAACCTCTGGCGAAGCGGGCATGAAAGCGGGAACGGTGGGCGCATCCGGCTTCACATAGGGAAGCGGCGCGACGCCCTCGGGCAGCGGCCCGGCCAGCGCGTTCCACACGGTTGCGGCAAGGCCCGCCGCCATCAATCCCCAGACTGTTTTTTTCATGCCGTTCTTCATCGTGTAACGGAGTTGCCGACTTTCTTCTAATATCGCTACATTGCAGCGGGATTGCCGAAAAAAGGTCTGATCTCCCGCCTGTAAATCTTGGGATTTCAGGCTTAATGAAATGTTAAGCGCGACCCTGCAATTCAATCAACTTTTATTCACCGGCCCGCGAGCAATGTCGCTTTTCGCTATGTGCATTTAACGCTTGCAGATCACGGCCCGAACACTGTCACACTTCCGACAATTTCGGACAAAATACGCTGCCTTTGCGCTTGTCGGCGCCAAGGGCTGGCACTAATGTGTGCCGGTTTTAACCATCGAATGCGGCCGAAGCATGAACCGGCTCGGCGCCAGGAGCTTTGCATGTTCAAGGGATCAATTCCCGCCCTCATTACCCCGTTCACGGACAATGGCGCCGTGGACGAAAAGGCTTTCGCCGCCCATGTGGAATGGCAGATCGCCGAAGGCAGTAACGGACTTGTGCCGGTGGGCACGACGGGGGAATCCCCGACGCTTTCCCACGACGAGCACAAACGTGTCGTTGAACTGTGCATCGAGGTTGCGGCGAAACGGGTTCCGGTCATTGCGGGTGCAGGCTCCAACAATACCGATGAAGCGATCGAGCTGGCCCTGCATGCGCAGGAAGCGGGTGCGGATGCGCTGCTGGTGGTTACCCCCTATTACAACAAGCCGACCCAGAAGGGCCTGTTCGCCCATTTCTCCGCCGTCGCGGAAGCGGTGAAGCTGCCCATCGTCATCTACAATATTCCGCCGCGCTCGGTGGTGGATATGTTGCCGGAAACCATGGGCGCCCTGGTCAAGGCCCATAAGAACATCGTTGGCGTCAAGGACGCGACGGGCAAGATCGACCGCGTTTCCGAACAGCGCATTTCCTGCGGCAAGGATTTCGTCCAGCTCTCGGGTGAAGACGGTACCGCTCTCGGCTTCAACGCCCATGGCGGTGTCGGCTGCATTTCCGTGACGGCCAACGTGGCACCGCGCCTCTGTTCGGAATTCCAGGCGGCGATGCTTGCCGGCGATTATGCCAAGGCGCTGGAGTACCAGGATCGCCTGATGCCGCTGCATAAGGCCATCTTCATGGAGCCAGGCGTCTGCGGCACAAAATATGCGCTGTCGAAGACGCGCGGCGGCAACCGCCGTGTGCGTTCGCCCTTGATGAGCACGCTGGAACCGGCAACCGAAGCAGCCATCGATGCGGCGCTGAAGCATGCCGGCCTGATGAACTGAGACAGGTCTGAAAAGCCGGAAGGCGCGCAATGGACCGCTTCGCAGCAGAAGCCGTCCCGCGCGCCTTTTCTTTTCGTGGCGACGATACTAAATAGAGGTTCGAAAACCGCTCTCGGCGGCAGGCCGAAGGCGCAATAAGAAAAACAAGGGATTGAAATATCATGGCCCCCAAAGGCAGCCAGCGCGTGGTGAACAAGATCGTTGCGGAAAACCGCAAGGCCCGTTTCAACTACGAAATCGTCGACACCTATGAGGCAGGACTGGTGCTGACCGGCACCGAGGTCAAGTCGCTGCGCGAAGGCAAGGCGAACATTGCCGAATCCTACGCGTCGGACGAGGGCGATGAAATCTGGCTCATTAATTCCCACCTGCCGGAATATCTGCAGGCCAACCGTTTCAACCATGAGCCGCGCCGCCGCCGCAAGCTGCTCCTGAGCAAGCGCGAGATCAACCGCCTGCGCGCCGGCATCAACCGCGAAGGCATGACGCTGGTGCCGCTCAAGATCTACTTCAACGACAGGGGCCGTGCGAAGCTGGAACTGGCGCTCGCCAAGGGCAAGAAGCTGCACGACAAGCGCGAGACGGAGAAGGAACGCGACTGGAACCGGCAGAAGTCGCGGTTGTTGAAGGGTGGGGCGGCCTAAGTTCGCCGCCTTTCGCAGCATGCTCCTCCGTCATGCCGGACTTGATCCGGCATCCAGTCGCAGCGCGTCTGCGCTGTGAGAAGAGCCCTTTCAGCCCAAGGACTTGGGCTGGCTGGATCCCGGCTCAAGGCCGGGATGACGGGAGTTTGTTACTGTCCGCTGCGCCCGTCACGCCGCCCGGTACGTCCGCTCCACATGCGCCTTCGTCGTCGAAACGCTGAACCGGCTGACAAGCGCCGCGAGGTTGGCGCTGACATCGCTCAGATTGTGCGTGGCGGCATTGGTCTCTTCCACCATTGCCGCATTCTTCTGCGTCAGATTGTCCATGCTGTTGATCGCCGCACTGATTTCCTGAATGCCGACGGATTGTTCCTGCGCCGCCTTGGTGAGCGAGGTGATGTGATCCTTGATGTGATCGACCTTGCTGCCGATCGTATTCAGGGATTCACCCGTTTTGTTCACCAGCGAAACGCCCTGCATCACATCCTCGGATGACTTGGCGATCAGTGTCTTGATTTCCTTTGCGGCGGTGGCGGAGCGTTGCGCCAGCTCACGTACTTCCTGGGCGACGACGGCGAAACCCTTGCCAGCCTCGCCGGCGCGCGCGGCTTCCACGCCGGCGTTCAACGCCAATAGATTGGTCTGGAACGAAATCTCATCGATGACGGAAATAATCTGGGTGATCTTCTGCGACGAGTCCTCGATGGCGCCCATCGCTTTCACCGCATCCGTCACCACATTGCGAGAGCGTGCTGCTTCGATGGCCGAACTTTCGACGATGGCCTTGGCCTCTTCGGAACGTTGCGCCGACAATCTGGAAATGGTGGTGATTTCCTCAACGGCTGCGGCGGTTTCCTCAAGCGCGGCCGCCTGCTGCTCCGTCCGGCGGGCCATGTCATCGGTGGCGGAGGTGAGCTCGCGCGTATTGCCGGAAATCTTGTTCGCTTCCTCCACGATCTGGGCGAAGGCACCGGCGAGATTGCCGACAGCGGTGTTGAAATTGGCGATCAGCCCTTCGAATTGCGGCGCGGTCTTTTCGTTGATGCTGGAGGTGAGGTCGCCGTTGGCCAGCCGGTCGAGGGCACTGTTGAGGAGCGTGAGAATATGGTCCTGCTCCTTCTTCATCTGCGCCTGTTCGGCCTCTACCTTATGCCGCTCGGCGGCGAGCACGTCGAGATAGACGGAAATCGAATAGTCCATGTCCAGAAGGGCGGCCTTGATGGTAGCGGACAAGGCGTCCTTCACCTTCCTGGCCTTCTTCTCCATGAATAGGCCCTTCAACTCCGACTCGATCAGGGCCTTGACGATGCCGTCAAGCATCAGCGCATAACCGCCAATGTACCATCGCGGCTCCAGCCCCAGTCTGGCATGGGTGCGGCCGATCGCGGTCACGGCATCTGTATAGTCCGCGTTGAATGTACCGGAGGCGATCCTCGTCCAGTGTTTGAGCTGCATGCCCTTGGCGTGCTGCACATGTGCGTCATTGGCAAAGAACTTCGCCGTCTCCGGCACCGAGCGCACTTTCGCATAGAAGCGGTCCAGCGACGCATCGAGAGAGCCGGTGATGACACCCTTCATGTCTGAGAGATTCTGTCGCTGCTCGTGGCCGAGCCCCAGAAAATTCAGTCTTTCTTCGAGCTGTCGGTCGGTTTTTTCTTGGCCATGCATGTCTAGTCATCCTGCTTTGGCACCCAAATCATGTCGTTGGTGCCGTTACTTGATTTAGACACGTCTAAAATTAACCAAGATATAATTTCCCCCGGCCGGATTTGACGGTTGTTAATTTCAGCGGGAATTTTTCCCTGCAGATAGGGGGGTAAACAAAAACGCGCCAGTCTTTGAGACGGACGCGTTCTTGAAATATCGGTGATTGCGAAATCGGGATCAGACCGTCTCGGGGCCTTCCGCGTGCCGGGCAGGGCGCTCATTCGGATCGCGTCCGATTTCGGCTTTCAGCGTCATCAGGTCGATGAAGTGATCGGCCTGGCGGCGCAGGTCGTCGGCGATCATCGCGGGCTGGGTGGCCATGGTGGAAACCACGGAAACCTTGCGGCCCTTGCGCTGCAGCGCGTCCACCAGCGTGGTGAAATCGCCGTCGCCGGAAAACAGCACCAGGTGATCGACCGTTTCGGACTGCTCCATGGCGTCGACCGCCAGTTCGATATCCATGTTACCCTTGATCTTGCGGCGGCCGAGCGCGTCGGTAAATTCCTTCGCCGGCTTCGTCACGACCTTGTAACCGTTATAGTCTAGCCAGTCGATCAGCGGGCGGATCGAGGAATATTCCTGATCTTCGATCAGGGCCGTGTAATAATAGGCGCGCAGCAGATAGCCGCGCTTTTGAAACGCCTTCAGAAGCTTGCGGTAGTCGATATCGAATCCCAGGCTTTTCGATGCTGCATAAAGATTGGCTCCATCTATGAAGAGCGCAATTTTCTCCCGTGGATCGAACATTCCATCCCATTCCTTTTTTTGGAAAGGCCATTATCTGGCTTTTATATCCGGTCGATAGCGCTAAATATCATGTCGTATCAACGCGCTTTGCGTACCGCCGTTGCGTTTTAAGTAAGCTACCTTCCCCCTTATTCCAAGACAATTCTTCTAGACATTTTGTTCATCAGGCGCCAAACATCGAGGATAAGGTGCCAAAAGACGCCAAAGACAGGAAAAACTTGAATTCCGCGGCCAATGGCTGTATCGGAAGCTGGAAAGCTTCGTCGCGAGAAATTCCAGGTGTTTTCCGCACGGCACGAAGCGCAGATTCAATAGGTTAGAGCAACCCTTGTGCATCCTGAAGACCGCACGGCGCTCTGATCCACGACATTACGACCCGCAAAGGACAGGCAATGGCCCGCGTCACAGTTGAAGATTGCATTGATAAAGTAGACAACCGTTTCGAGCTGGTGCTTCTCGCCAGCCACCGTGCGCGCCAGATTTCTCAGGGCTCTTCCATCACGGTTGACCGCGATAATGACAAGAACCCCGTCGTTGCGCTGCGTGAAATCGCCGACGAGACGCTGTCTCCCGACGATCTGAAGGAAGACCTCATCCATTCGCTGCAGAAGCACGTGGAAGTGGACGAGCCCGAGCCCGATCCGGTCACGCTTGCCGCCGCCGCTGCCGACAGCGAAGAAGACGACCAGCCGGAAACTGTCACCTTCGACCAGATGTCGGAAGAAGAACTGCTGGCCGGTATCGAAGGCCTTGTGCCGCCGGAAAAAAATGACGATTATTGATCCGGTTTTATGACGCCTTTGGCAGGCGGCGGTTACCGTCTGTCAATAGTTGCCGTCATAATCTGATCCTTATTGATGCAGCATTGTGCGCCGACCCCAAGGTTGGCGCGCTTTCTTTTTGTGGAATATCGCATGATGCGGCAATACGAACTCGTTGAGCGGGTTCAAAAATATAAACCGGATGCGAATGAGGCCCTGCTGAACAAGGCCTATGTTTACGCGATGCAGAAACACGGCCAGCAGAAGCGGGCCAATGGCGACCCCTACATCTCGCATCCGCTGGAAGTTGCCGCAATCCTCACCGAAATGCATCTCGACGAATCGACCATCGCGGTGGCGTTGCTGCACGATACGATCGAGGACACCACCGCAACTCGCGCTGAAATCGACGAATTATTCGGCGAAGACATCGGCCGGCTGGTGGAAGGGCTGACCAAGCTCAAGAAGCTTGATCTCGTCACCCGCAAGGCGAAACAGGCGGAGAACCTGCGCAAGCTGCTGCTCGCCATTTCCGATGACGTGCGCGTCCTCCTGGTGAAGCTCGCCGATCGCCTGCACAACATGCGTACCATGGAATACATGCCGGCCGACAAGCGCAGCCGCATTTCCGAAGAAACCATGGAAATCTATGCGCCGCTCGCCGGCCGCATGGGCATGCAGGACATGCGCGACGAGCTGGAGGACCTGTCCTTCCGTTATCTCAATCCTGAAGCCTATGAGACGGTGACAAACCGTTTGCAGGAACTGGAAACGCGCAATGAAGGCCTCATCAAGAAGATCGAGGACGAGCTGCGTGAATTGCTCGTGGCGAACGGCCTCATCGGCGCGGGCGTCAAGGGCCGGCAGAAAAAGCCTTATTCGGTGTTTCGCAAGATGCAGTCGAAGTCGCTCTCTTTCGAGCAGCTGTCTGACGTCTACGGTTTCCGCATTCTGGTCGACGACATTCCCTCCTGCTATCGGGCGCTCGGCATCGTGCACACACGCTGGCGTGTGGTGCCGGGCCGCTTCAAGGATTACATCTCCACGCCGAAGCAGAACGACTATCGCTCCATCCACACCACCATCGTTGGCCCGTCGCGCCAGCGTATCGAGCTGCAGATCCGCACCAAGCGCATGCATGAGATCGCCGAATTCGGTATTGCCGCCCACGCGCTCTACAAGGATGGCGAAAACGGGGAGGGCGATCTGCTTTCGCCGGAAAGCAACGCCTATTCCTGGCTGCGCCACACCATCGAATCGCTGGCGGAAGGCGACAGCCCGGAAGAATTCCTTGAGCATACCAAGCTGGAACTCTTTCAGGATCAGGTGTTCTGCTTCACGCCCAAGGGCAAGCTCATTGCCCTGCCGCGCGGCGCGACTCCCATCGATTTTGCCTATGCGGTGCACACCAATATCGGCGACACCACCGTTGGCGCCAAGATCAACGGCCGGATCATGCCGCTCGTCACCCGGCTGAACAATGGCGACGAGGTGGAGATCATCCGCTCCGGCGTGCAGGTGCCGCCCGCCGCATGGGAAGAGGTAGTGGTGACGGGCAAGGCACGCTCGGCCATCCGCCGCGCCACCCGTATGGCCATCCGCAAACAATATTCCGGCCTTGGTTATCGCATTCTCGAGCGCACCTTCGAACGCGCCGGCAAGGCCTTCTCCAAGGAGGCGCTGAAGCCGGTCCTGCATCGGCTGGCGCAGAAGGATGTCGAGGACGCCATCGCGGCTGTCGGCCGTGGCGAGGTTTCCTCGCTCGATGTGCTGCGCGCGGTATTCCCGGATTATCAGGACGAGCGCGTGACGGTGAAGATGACCGGTGACGACGGCTGGTTCAACATGCGCAGCGCCTCGGGCATGGTCTTCAAGATACCGGGCAAGTCCCGTTCGGCGCTGGAGGATGACGGTGCGGCCGAAATGCTCGACGGGCCTGACCCGCTGCCCATTCGTGGCCTTTCCGGCAATGTCGATGTGCATTTCGGGCCGGCCGGCGCCGTTCCGGGGGACCGCATCGTCGGCATCATGGAAAAGGGCAAGGGCATTACCATCTATCCAATCCAGGCGCCGGCGCTTCAGCGCTTCGACGACGAGCCGGAACGCTGGATCGATGTGCGGTGGGATCTGGACGAAGCGAACAAGTCGCGCTTCATGGCGCGGGTGATGATCAATGCGTTGAACGAGCCGGGCACGCTCGCCTCAGTCGCGCAGTCGATCGCAACGCTCGACGTCAATATTCGCGGGCTGAACATGGTCCGCATCGGTACCGACTTCTCCGAGTTGGCGCTGGACGTGGAAGTCTGGGATCTCAGGCAGCTGAACCAGCTTCTGTCGCAGCTCAAGGATCTGGATTGCGTCTCCACGGTCACGCGTGCCTTTGATTGAGGCATTTTTGATGCCTTTGAGATAGCGGAAGGCCGCTGTTATGCGTTCTGCGCATGGCAGCGGCCTTTTCCTGTCTCTGGTGGTTAATGCGGTTTGCGACTATTTTCCTCTCAGAAATTGAAGAGAAGGAGACGCGGCGTGCCGGTGGATGAACACCGATGAGAAACGCCAGTTCCAAACCGAAAGGACCGAAAATCATGTTTACTCCGCTTCGTAAGATCGCCCGCGCCGTTCGTGGCAAGACCACCCAGGAACGCGAATTCGAATATCTCAGCGGCTCGGTATCGAATGTCGACCTCGAGTTCCGTCAGCGCGAAATCGACCGCGGCCTGTTCCGCCGGTAATGCGCTCAGCGCATGGCAGCCAGTCGCCATGCGTATGGACACGGAAAGCGCGGCGGTAATGGCCTGTGTTTTCCTGTGCACCGCAAGCCCAGGAGATACGCGCCTCAGCGCGTCTCCTCCATGCCGCTGTCCAGTGTGACTGATCGGGTATGCTGCATCTGCAATGATCAGCGTGGGATAACCGGGCAAAAGTTCTTTGTTGCCTACCACGCTCTTGGCTCGGCCGGGGTGATGAAATAGACTGCCCCCATGCCGTTTCGCCGCCGTGAACCCGTTGGTTTTTCAGAGAAGATTCGCGACCTCTTCTGGCCGCGAACGGGTTTTTCCCGTTCCCTGCGCTACATGAAGTTGCGCCTGCTCAGGCTTTCCGCCTCTCCCCATTCCATTGCCGCCGGTGTCGCCATCGGTGTGGGTGTGGCGTGGATGCCGTTTCTCGGTGTTCACATCATCATTGCCATGGCGCTCGGTTTCCTCATGCGCGTCAACCTCGTGGCGGCGGCACTCGGTACGACGTTCGCCAATCCGCTGACATTTCCTTTCATCTGGGCCTCCACCTGGGAGCTGGGACATGTCATTCTCGGGCGAAAGACGTCGGAAAGTGCTGCGCATGTGGATTTCGTGGCGCTGTTTAGCCATCTTGAATTCCGGCAGATATGGACGCCGGTACTGGAACCCATGACCATTGGTGCGGTTCCGCCCGCCATCATCAGCGCGGTCATCGCCTATATCGCCGTTTATGGGCTCATCAACGGTTTTCAGCGCCGCAAGATGGAAAATCTCGCGCATCGCGCCGCCAACAAGAATGCTTCTCTGGAGATGTTGAAATGATCATTGGATTGGGAAGCGACCTGATAGACATCCGGCGCGTTGAAAAATCGATCGAGCGCTTCGGCGAGCGTTTCACCCATCGGTGTTTCACCGATATCGAGCGCGCCAAATCCGATGGCCGCAAGAACCGCGCCGCATCCTATGCCAAGCGTTTCGCCGCCAAGGAGGCCTGTTCCAAGGCGCTTGGCACCGGCCTTGCGAACGGCGTTTTCTGGAAGGACATGGGCGTCGTCAACCTTCCGGGCGGCAAGCCCACCATGGTGCTGACAAACGGGGCAGGGGAGCGACTGGCGGCCATGCTGCCCGCAGGCCATCGCGCCAATATTCACCTGACGATCACGGATGACCACCCTTACGCTCAGGCATTTGTGATCATCGAGGCGCTTCCCGTGATCGATTGAGGCCTGGGGGCACCGTTGGGCGCGCTCTATTTGCACCGCTGTCACAGAAGCGCTTCCCTTCGGGCTGGAAAGGTTCTAGAGAAGTCGCAGAAATATGAAAGCGTTGCGGGCCGCGTGAAACAGCATCACCCGCCCCAGGCGCGATAAGCAACGGCCCGTCAGCTTCTTGGATCGAAGAAGCCGGGAAACAATCAGGCAGGTCTTTAAGTGTCGGAAAAAGCGGAAAAGAAGCAGAACGCCCTTTGGGAGAACGTCAAGGTCATCATTCAGGCGCTGCTGCTGGCGATGGTCATCCGCACCGTGCTGTTTCAGCCCTTCACCATCCCGTCGGGCTCGATGATGCCGACGCTGCTGGTCGGCGACTATCTTTTCGTCAACAAGTTCTCCTACGGCTATTCTAAATATTCGCTGCCTTTCTCGCCGAACCTGTTTTCGGGCCGCATTCTGGAATTCAGCAAGCCGAAGCGCGGCGATGTCGTGGTCTTCCGCCTGCCGCCCAATCCTGAAGTGGATTACATCAAGCGTCTGGTCGGCCTGCCGGGCGACCGAATTCAGGTCACGAACGGCGTGCTGTTCATCAACGGCCAGCCGGTGCCCAAGCAGCCCGACGGCACCTTCACGTCGGATTATCGCGCCGATCCGGGCGCCAACGTACCGGTTTTCCGCGAAACGCTTGACAATGGCGTTACCTACGACACGCTCGATCAGTCGCCCGACTCGCGCGGCGACAACACCCGCGAATTCGTGGTCCCCGAAGGCCATTATTTCATGATGGGCGACAACAGAGACAATTCGCTGGATAGCCGCTTCGATGTCGGTTTCGTGCCGGAAGAAAACCTAATTGGCCGCGCCAGCGTCATCTTCTTCTCTTTGGGCAACGACACGCCGTTCAGCCGCATTTGGGAATGGCCGGCCAACATGCGTTGGGACCGCCTGTTCAAGGTTGTGGGATGAGCAAGACCAAGCCGCTTTCCGCGGACGAGATTTCCCGTCTGGAAGCGTTGATCGGATATGAGTTCAAGGAAAAGGCCCGGCTCGACCGGGCCTTGACCCATGCCAGCGCGCGCTCCGCTGCGGCGGGCAATTACGAGCGTCTGGAGTTTCTGGGCGACCGCGTTCTGGGTCTCTGCGTTGCAGAGCTTCTGTTCTCCATCTTCCGCAATGCGTCCGAAGGTGAGCTTTCGGTGCGTTTGAACCAACTGGTCAGCGCCGAATCCTGCGCGTCGATCGCTGACGAGATGGGCCTGCACAATTTCATCCGCACCGGATCCGACGTCAAGAAACTCACCGGCAAGGCGATGCTGAACGTGCGCGCCGATGTCGTCGAAAGCCTGATTGCCACCATCTATCTGGATGGCGGCCTCGATGCGTCGCGCAAATTCATTCTGAAATATTGGCAGGGCCGTGCCACGAGCGTGGATGCCGGACGGCGTGACGCGAAAACGGAACTGCAGGAATGGGCGCACGCAAAGTTTGCGGTCACCCCATCTTACCGGGTTGACGATCGCTCCGGACCGGATCACGATCCCCGCTTTACGGTGACTGTCGAAATTCCCGGCGTAAAGCCGGAAACCGGCGTCGAGCGTTCCAAGCGCGCGGCCGAGCAGGTGGCGGCAACCAGATTGCTGGAACGCGAAGGCGTCTGGCAGAAAAGCTCTACCTGAAACTGAGCTGACCGGCGACGGCAGCTGACTATCAAGCGCATGGCGAGCCCTCTGGCCGCATGTTGAATACCTCTGACCTTGAATGGATATCATGACCGATCACGAAAACCCCGCCTCGACAGGCGAAGACAATGCCCTTCCGACCCGCTCCGGCTTCGTTGCCCTCATTGGCCCTACAAATGCCGGTAAGTCGACGCTGGTAAACCGGCTGGTGGGCGCCAAGGTTTCCATCGTCAGCCACAAGGTGCAGACGACGCGTGCGGTCATGCGCGGCATCGCCATTCACGACAACGCGCAGATCGTGTTCATGGACACGCCCGGTATCTTCAAGCCGCGCCGTCGGCTGGACCGCGCCATGGTCACCTCCGCCTGGGGCGGCGCGAAGGACGCTGATCTCATTCTTCTTTTGATCGACAGCGAGCGCGGCCTGAAGGGCGACGCTGAGGCGATTCTCGAAGGCCTGAAGGACGTCCCCCAGAAGAAAATCCTCTGCCTCAACAAGATCGACCAGGTAAAGCGCGAAGACCTCCTGAAGCTCGCCGCAGCCGCCAATGAGACGGTCGCCTTCGACCGCACCTTCATGATCTCGGCGACCAATGGCTCCGGTTGTGAAGACCTGATGAACTATCTGGCCGCCGAATTGCCGGAAGGCCCATGGTATTATCCGGAAGACCAGATCTCCGACCTGCCCATGCGCCAGCTTGCCGCCGAAATCACCCGCGAAAAGCTGTTCCTGCGCCTGCACCAGGAACTGCCCTATGCCTCGCATGTCGAGACGGAAAAGTGGGAAGAGCGCAAGGATGGCTCGGTGCGCATCGAGCAGGTGATCTATGTCGAGCGCGACAGCCAGAAAAAGATTGCGCTCGGCAAGAACGGCGATGCCATCAAGGCGATCTCCACCGCCTCGCGCAAGGAACTCTCGGAAATCCTCGAACAGCCGGTGCATCTCTTCCTGTTCGTCAAGGTGCGCGAGAACTGGGGCGACGACCCGGAGCGTTTCCGCGAAATGGGGCTGGAATTCCCGCGAGGCTGAAAGCGCGTCATTCCCGCGTTTCTGTGAGGATACAGAAACGCGGTGGGAGGAGCGCGATGTCTTTGTTCCCGGCAGGGAACCGAATATCCTTGGAACGGGTTGTTCCAAAAACAATTGGGCGCAACCTTTTTTCATGATGGATAATCATGTCACCCAAAAAACCGAACGGGATTTCCACCACCCCCTGCCAGCAATGCCCGCTGCGCGATCTACCGCATTTCAGGGACTTTTCTTCTTCGGAACTGGATTTCGTGTCCCGTTTCAAGACGGGGGAATTGGCGGTGGAGAGCGGCTCCGTCATCCTGATGGAAGGCTCACACAGCGCTCACCTCTACACGGTTCTTGCGGGCTGGGCATTTCGCTACAAGACTTTGGAGGACGGCCGGCGGCAGATCCTGAATTACGTGATGCCGGGCGACCTCGTCGGCCTGCAGGGCACGGTGATGGGGGAGATGCAGCACTCGGTTGAGGCCTTGTCGCCGGTCACGCTGTGCGTCTTTGAGCGATCGCGCCTCAACAATCTCTTTACCGACCACCCGACGCTTGCCTATGATCTGACATGGATTGCGGCGAGCGAAGAGCGCATGCTCGACAGTCATCTGCTCAGCATCGGCCGGCGCACGGCGCTTGAGCGCGCGGCCTACCTTATCGCTTTCCTTTACAGCAGGGCGAAAGCAGTCGCGCTGCTGCAGGGCGAGGCGACGATTCCTGTCACCCAGCAGCACGTGGCCGATACGCTCGGCCTCTCCATCGTCCACACCAACAAGACGCTGAGAAAGCTCGTCGATCGCGGGCTTATCCGCTGGACGGACAAGGGCTGTCTGGTGCTGGATGACGCCGGACTGGCGCAAGTTGCGGGCTGGGAAAGCGACGGCAAGCGGCAGAGACCGTTTATCTGATCTTCCGACATGTCTTTTTTAAATGACGGGCGAGCCGCAATTTGCGACTGCTCCCATGATATCTCACTGGAGAATCGTTTCGAAGACGACGGCTTCGAGCCTGACGGCTCTCTTTGTTAGGAAGAAAAATATGGTGCCACAACGGGTTATCATCGTTGAGGATGAATATCTGGTGGCGCTCGATGTTGAGGCGGTTCTCCAGTCGATGGGTGTGGAGACCGTTATCATCGCCACGACGCTTGCGCAGGCGAGGAAGGCTCTCGAAGAGGATGGCGCCGATTGCGTGCTTCTCGATGTCAGCCTTTCTGACGGTAAAAGTTATGATTTTGCACGCCACTTGCGGTCTGCGTCCATTCCTTTCGGTTTTGTCAGCGGTTACGGCGACACGACCGGATTCCCCGAAGATCTCCTGCATGCGCCCTTGCTCGGCAAGCCTTTCGGAGAAAATGAAATCACCGATTTCGTCCTCCGCCTCGTCGATGCGGCGCGTGTTACCGTAAAAGAATAACGTTTCGCCGCCGGATCGGTTATGATCGGGCTTGAATCGAAATTCGGACAGGTTTCATGCAGTGGCAGGATGAGGCGATCATTCTCGGCGTAAAGCGTCATGGCGAGACGAGTGTCATCGCCGAGGTGATGACCCGCACACGCGGCCGCCATCTCGGCATGGTGCGCTCCGGGCGCTCCCGCAGCATGCAGCCGGTGCTGCAGGCGGGAAACCGGGTAGACGTCGTCTGGCGCGCGCGCCTTGACGATCATCTCGGAGAATACCGCATCGAGCCCCTGCAACTGCGCGCGGCGCAATTGATGGAAACGGCCACCGCCGTATACGGCGTCCAGGCCATGGGCGCGCTGCTGAGGCTTTTGCCGGAGCGCGATCCGCACCCGCATCTTTATCAGGCGCTCGATATCATTCTCGATAATCTCCACGAACCGGCCGATGCAGGCGAACTTTTCGTGCGCTTCGAGTTGGCGGTGCTGAATGATCTCGGTTTCGGGCTTGATCTTACCGAATGTGCGGCGACGGGGCTGCGCAACGATCTCATCTATGTCTCGCCGAAAACGGGAAGGGCGGTTTGCCGCACGGCGGGAGCGCCTTATGCGGACCGGATGCTGTCGCTTCCGGCTTTTCTCGGCGAAGGCCAGTCGAAAGCCGCTGATCCCGAGAGCCTTGCGGCAGCTTTTCGCCTGACCGCCCATTTTCTCAACCGCCATGTCTACGATCCGCGCGGGCTCAATGAAAACGCCGCCCGCGACGGTTTCGTGCAGGCGGCGCTGAAGGCTTTGGAGCGCAGGGGATCGCCGCCCGCACTGGACAGGGCCGGTTAGTTCCGGGCCATCGCTATTGGGCGAAGGCCGGCCGTGGGGCGGGGCGTTCTTCAATTGGCCAGTGCACGACGGCCGCAAAAATCCCCATGCCGACGCCAAGCCACCAGACGAGGTCGTAAGAACCGAACCTGTCATAAAGAAAGCCGCCCAGCCAGACGCCAAGGAACGAGCCAATCTGGTGGGTGAGGAACACGACGCCGCCGAGCATGCCGAGATGGCGCGTGCCGAACATGATGGCCACCAGCGCATTTGTGGGCGGCACGGTGGAGAGCCAGAGTATGCCCATGACGGAAGCAAAGAGAATGACTGAAAGCGGCGATTGCGGCAAAAGCAGAAAGGCAGTCACGACCACGGAACGGGCAATATAGATATAAGCCAGGAAATAGGGCTTGGAATAACGCTGTGCGATGACGCCGGCGGCCAGCGATCCGATGATGTTGAAGAAGCCGATGAGCGCCATGGCAATCACCGCGTAGCGTGGTTCGATACCGATATCGCCGAGATAGGCCGGGAAATGCGCGGTGATGAAGGCCACCTGAAAACCACAGACGAAGAAGCCCGTCGTCAGCAGCAGATAGCTCTTGTGGCCAAGCGCTTCCTTCAGCGCTTCGCCCGCGGTCTGCTGGAACTGCGCCTGCGACTGGGTGCCGGAGGATGAGTTTCCGCGCATGAAAAAGGCGAGCAGCGGCACCAGCATCATCATGGCGGCGAGCCAGACGAGACTATCCGACCAGCCATAGGTGGAAATCAGCCCCTGGCTGATAGGTGCAAACAGGAACATGCCTGCCGAACCCGCCGCCGTGCCGATACCAAAGGCGAATGAACGCTGCTGCGGCGTGACATGGCGGGCGAAGGCGGAAAGGATGACGCTGAAGGACCCTGCGGCAATGCCAAGCCCCACGAGAACGCCGCCGCCGAAATGCAGCCAGAAGGGCGATGTGCCGAAGGACATGCAGATGAGGCCCGTCGCATAAAGAAAGCCCGAGAGCACGAGCACGCGGCCCGTACCGAACTTATCGGCGATGGCGCCGAAGAAGGGTTGGCCGAGACCCCAGAAGAGGTTCTGCAGCGCCATGGCAAGACCGAAGGTTGAACGATCCCAGCCGGTATCGGCCAGCATCGGCAACTGGAAAAAGCCCATGGCGGAGCGGGGGCCGAACGTCATGACCGCAATCAGCGACCCGGCTGCGATAATCAGCCAGGGCATGCTCTGGCGAGTGGCTTGCGACATGAATATTCCCCCCTCGCAGCGCCCGCCTCTGAAAGAAGCGCAAAGCATGCCGCGGATTCCACAATGGTGGGATGAATATTATCTTTTGTCAGCCGGCCCCACTAGCGACTTTTCTTGACGGCCATTATTCATGCGATTGATGGAATGCGGCCTAAGAGGCGACGATGAAACAGAATATCTACGACGATCCCGGGTTTTTCGAGCGCTACAGCGCCATGCCGCGTTCCGTGCAAGGTCTGCGTCAGGCCGGTGAGTGGCACGAATTGCGCGCCATGCTGCCCCCGCTGAAAGACAAGTCCTTTCTCGACCTCGGTTGCGGTTTCGGCTGGCATTGCCGCTTTGCCGCGGAGCAGGGCGCACGCCATGTCGTCGGCGTCGATCTCTCGGAGAACATGTTGCGCCGCGCCGCAGAGATCAATGGTGGGTCCGGCATCGAATATCGCCGCGCCGCTATCGAAGACATCGATTTTCCGCCGCAGAGTTTCGATGTGGTGCTGAGTTCCCTTGCCCTGCATTACGTCCGCGATCTCGGCGTGGCATTCGCAAGGATTTTCGCCGTGCTGAGGTCGGGCGGCGATTTCATTTTTTCCATCGAGCATCCCGTTTTTACGGCGCTGGAAAAACAGGACTGGTTTTACGGCGAGGATGGCGAAATCCTGCACTGGCCACTCGACAACTACCAGAACGAGGGCGTGCGCCACTCCAACTGGATGGCGGACGATGTGGTAAAATATCACCGCACCGTGTCAGCTATCGTCAACGGCCTCCTGTCCGCTGGTTTCACCCTGACGCGTCTGGCGGAACCACGTCCGGATCCGGCTTTGATGGCCGAGCGCCCGGAGCTGAAGCATGAAGACCGCCGCCCGATCTTTTTGATCGTCGGTGTGAAGAAGTCGTGACATGACCCGTGCGTTGTATCGCCGGGTTGCACAAAGGTTGAGATCGGGGCGTCAGGCTCGAAGCTTGCCTTGTTCATAGTGCTCCGTCCCTCCTCATCTGTGTGCTTGTCACAGAGATCCAGCCAGCCCAAGTCTTTGGGCTGAGGGATTGTTTCGCCGCGCAGACGCGCATCGGCTGGATTCCTGTGACAAGCACAGAAATGAGGGGAGCGAGGGTTTGACGACAGGTTAAAGCGCTGCCTGATGCCCAGAGGATTCCGTTTGAACCGGACTGACTTAGCGCCTCTTGATCGCCCAGCCTTCGGGCCTTTCCTCGATCACCTTTGCGACGTCGCCGACAGACAGCCTGCCTTCACCGCGCGGCGTCACGTTCCAGCCGAACAGCGGGCCGGGCACGCGCCGGTCTGCGGACATACGGATGCGGCCCATGGCCTTCATGGGAGAGGGCACATCGCGGGAGCCGGTCGTCTGGTCCTGCGTGGTCATGATACAGCGGGCGCAGGGTTTGACGAGATCGAAGCGAATGCCGCCGATCTCGATGGCCGCCCACCCGTCTTCCGCCCATGGTTCGTCCGTCTCAAGCACGATATTGGGCCGGAACCGCTCCATGCCAACGTCGTCTTCGCCATTTTCGCGCATGTTGTCGTTCAGCGCGGCAAGCGAGGCGGTAGTGGTGACAAGGATCTGGTAGCCGTCGGCAAAGGTGACGGGCGTTTCATTGCCTGTCCACTCGAGGCTCGCGATGCGTTTGGAAGCGTTATCGAAAAAGGCGAGCTTCACTTCGCGTCCGAGCCATGCCGAGAGCGTGTCATTGGTCACAGCGTCGGCCATATTGGCGCTGACTATCGATTTCCATACCGCCACATCCATGCGCTCGCCGGATGGTCTTGCGACGATCTCGCCATGCTGGTCGCGCGAAAGCAACATGCCCCCGTCCTCGTGCCGCGCCAGAACCGTGGCAATGGCAGGCAATTCACGCTGGGTGATGAAGTGGCCCGACGGGTCCACAAGCATGGCGCGACGGTCACCCGGCAGACCCTCGGGCGACACGGCGCTGTCCGGGAGGGAAATGCCGCGCGCGCTTTTCAGCGGGTAGATATTAAGCTCTGTCACACGCATCATGCTTCCTCATATTTCATCGAGAAACAGGTCCAGCACCTGTTTCAGCCGCTCATGGCGGGCTCTGGCCATCTGCCTGCCGGTCTCTGTGCGAAAACCATCTGCCAGCTTGAACAGCTTGGTCTCGAAATGGTCGATGGCAAAAGCGCGGTCATCAAGCGGCCGTTCCTTCGCCAAGGGGTCGACCGGATCGTAAAGTGCGGAGCCCATGCGTCCGGCAATATAAAAGCAGCGCGCCGCGCCCACCATACCGATGGCGTCCAGCCTGTCGGCATCCTGAAGGATTTTCGCTTCCAGTGTCTGCGGCTCGATATTGGCGGAAAAGCTGTGGGTGATGATCGCATGCGTGGCGGCGTCGATATCCTGCTTCTTCCAGCCGAGGCCGGCCAGAATGCCTGAAGCCTTTTCTGCCGCCAGCCGTGATGCCTGTGCCCGCAAGGGCGAGTTTTTCTCCACGGCCACACAATCATGCAGCAGCACGCTGGCCGCCAGCACGGTGCCATCGCCGCCTTCACCCGCATGGATGCGCATGGCATTGCGGAAGACGCGGTGAATATGGGCCAGATCATGCGAGCCGTCGCCCGCATCGGCGGCGTGCGGGATCAACTCCTGCGCAAGCGCCGCATGGGGCGCGAAAGCCTCCGCCGCGATCATGCCTGCGGCTTCCGGGTGAGGATTTTCTGGTAGAACAGGCCGATGCCGATGAGCACCGCGCCGAGCCCGATGAAGGACAGCGCCCGGAGCACGCCTTCGAGGTTGCTCGTGTCGATCAGGAAGGCTTTGGCAACCGAGATCAGCACGAAGGCGGCCGATGCCAGACGCAGGCTGCGGGCATTAAAGCGCGAGCCAAGCACGAGCAGCAGGACGCCGATCAGCAGCCAGACCACCGAATAGCTGTAGGTCTCGCCCTGCATAAAGCCCTTCCAGTCAGCAATATTCTCGCCCTGCCAGAAACGGCGCACCGAAAGCGTGGCCCAGGCAAAACCGAGCGCTGCTCCCGCCACCGCCAGCATGCTGACATAGGGCGGCGGACGTTTTCCGCGCGCGTAATAGGCGAGGCCGCCATAAGCGAATGCCGGCAAAAGGTAACCGATCAGCAGCAGGTTGAGGACCGGGATGCGGCCGGTATTCTCGCCGGTGAAATAGGGGTTGAGCGTGAAGAAATGCATCGTCAGCACGTTGATGACGGCGATGACGCCGGCGATCATCGAGCCGTAACGGAAGACGGGGCTGGGGCTTTTCAAATCCAGCGTCATCAGGACACCGGAGAAGCCGATGGTCAGCAGCGTGTAGATCGACTGCTCGCCGAGCGTCGGCACATTGCTGTCGAGCGTACCGCCATTCATTGCGTGGCGAACGAGGATGGCCACGGCCAGAAGTCCCATGACGCCGGCGATGGCCTGCAGGAAGTTCTTGATCCGCATGCCCGGCCAGTCGCGCAACAACCACGCGGAGACGATGGCCAGCAAGGCAGGGATGCCATAGCCCGGCAGCAGCGCGTTGAAGACCGGCGTCGTGCCGAGATTTTGCGGCCCGACGATTGTCGGCTCCCAGGCGATCCGGCCAAGAACGGCAACACTTGCGACAGCCATGACCCAAGGCAGTATATCCCAGTTGCGGTAGCGGCTCGCCAGCACGTAAAGGAAGCCGATGACGGACAGCAGCACTGTCGTCGCGAGCCCTTCCGTCAGCGTGTGCAGGCAGACCGCGAAGGCGGCGAAGGAGCCGAGCACAAGGATGTTCAGCGGCTTGCGATAGGCCTCACTGTTGCGCCGGTGCAGCCATTCAGCACCGGCAAGCAGCACGAAGCCAAGGCCGAGACCATAGGCCGCGTGCAGCCAGTCGCGGCCGAGATTGCCATATTCGACGAAGCTCGCCGTCGCGAGCCAGACAGGGAACAGGGCGGCAATGCCAGCCCAGAGCTGGGCGAAATCCGCATCTTCTGCGCCCTTGCGTTTCAGGAAGGAAAAGGCGCACAGCACGAAGATAGCCCCAAGGCCGAGCGCCATGGCAATTTCCGCAGCGTAGCCTGTGCCCACGGGCGGAAGCGTCACGCCGGTATCATTCACGAGACCAATAAAATCGATGCCACGCCGCGACATGAGCGACACCGCAGACTGCGCGCCGAGCGCGGCGATGATCGCCGGCCAGACGGCATAGTGACGGGCAGCACCGAGTGCTGCAAGAGCTGCAATAAGCGCTGAAACGATGAGCGCCGGGTGAGTATCGACGCTGCCTTCGGCAAAGAGGAAGCCGATGGCCGGCAGGATCACCGCCATCGATACGGTGAGGTTGAGGGCGAGCGACGGGCGCAGCAAAAGCCGCATGATGCGAATCGCGCGCCGCTCGGGAGCTGCCGTTTCGGCAGTTTCCCGAGGCGTGGTGTCGTACTGTTTTCCGGGCCAAAGGAAGATCGTGCCAGCGAGCATAATGAGCAGGGCAAGAGTCGGCGGTTCGGCACTGATTGCATCCGAAAAGCCGATATATCCGAGAGCCCAGAGGCCAAGTCCGGCATTGGCAAGCGACGGGACCACCGTCCAGCCCTGCCGGCGCGCCGCTGCCGCGGTTGCGAGCCAAGAGACGGTGAGGAAGACGAAGAGCGCCCAGATATTCGGCGTTTCGGTGGAAATCAGCGCCGGCGTCAGCATCGAACCTAGAAGTCCGAGACCGGCGAGCGCCTGTCCGTGCAACAACGACAGGCCGATGGTGGCGAAGGCGACGAGGCCGAGCAGGATAAAGGCGGTGCCGGGGCCGATATAGTCGTAGATGCCATAAGCCGCATAAACCACACCGAACAGCGTCAATGCGCCGGCCGCAGTGAGCACACCCGGTATCATGGCGTTGGAGTAGGTGGTGGCGATGCCTGGCACCGCCTTGCGGCGGATCGCTTCACCGGCAAGCCCGAGAAAGAGGCCGAAAATGGCGGCGAGCGACAGCCTGACCGCCGGGCTGAGCAGGCCTGATTCGATCGAATATTTGACGAGGAAAATGCCGCCGAGCGCCAGCGCCAGCCCGCCCGCCCAAACCGCCCAGCGCGCGCCGAGCAGGCTTTCGAAGCTTTCTTTCGCTGCCGGGGCAGACGCGGTATCAGAAGCCGCCACGGATACGGCATCGGCTAGTGGCGCAGCGGAAGCGTCTTCGCGCGCCACGTCTTGATCCGCCGCAGCGGTGCTGGCTTCTGAACGCTCGAAGGCGTCTTCATCCCGGATGCCCGCTGGTTCCAGCGCCGTTTGGCCTTCCGTCTCTGCTGCGAAATCAGTCTTTTCGGCGGTTTCTGTGTTTTCCGCCAGTGCCGCAGCAGGAGCGGCCACGCCCGCCGCCATCAGCCGCTTGAGGCTGTGAACCTCCCGTTCGAGCGACTTAATGCGGCTTGAATTGCGGATGCTTGCGACCAGCGTGTAGATGAAGGCCGCGACAAGGGCGAGGATAAACAGCGGGATTTCCAAACGGACTCTCCAATTATGAAGCTGTTTTTAAAGCCCTTTTGGTGAATTTATGCAAGGCCCGGTTGATGAGGTTGTGGGTAACGGGGGAGCGAGCGCTCGCATCCGCTTCTTCTCCCCGAGGGGAGAAGTCTGCGGCAGTGGGATGAGGGGGCGAGGGTAGAAATAAACTGAGAGCTTGCCCCCTCAACCGACCCTTCAGACCACTTTCTCCCCTCGGCGAGAAGAAATGGGCGGCATCCGCTCGCCTCATGCGCATCCCCCGAAAATCAGGGAACATACGCCAGCCAGCGCCGCGCCACTTCGATATCCGTGAGCCCGAGTTCGTGCCCATCTTCCAGCGTTTCCACCTCAACCCTTGCGCCGTTTGCCGCAAGCCTGTCCCGCAACACGCTCGCCCCGTCGCGGTATTTGTCGCGTTCTCCCGCAACAAGCAGGAAGCTGCGGCCGGAAAGATCACTTTCCGGCCATGTTTCGAGAACAGGCATTGGGCGGTACAGCAGGGCGTCCCCGGCAAGCTCCGGATAAAGCGCGGCAAAGGCCGCATAGAAGTTTGCCCCATTGGAATGGCCGATAAACCGCAGTTTCGAACGATCGAGCCCATAGGAGCGGATTGCCCCTTCCACGAATGCGGCGAAGGCTTCCGCTTCCGAGACGATATCCTTCTGGTCGAAGCTGAAATCGGGATAACGCCGGAACCACCGGGCAATCCCTTCTTCCGTACTGCGGCCGCGGACGCCGAGAAGCGTCGCGCCCGGTGCTGCCCGGTGCGCCAGCGGCATCAGGCTTGTTTCACTTCCGCCGGAACCGTGCAGCAGAATCATGGTGCTGCCATCAGGCTCTTCGGGCGTGTAGAAACGGTGTACGAAGGGCAGGTCGCGATAGACGATGCGCTCTTCGCCAGGCATCGCAAATTGCGGCAGGGCGACACGCACATCCGCCTCATCCTTCATGAAGAGCGGCGGGATGAACAGTTTTTCGCCGAGCGATTCCAGCGGTTCGTCCACCGTCATACCCGGCCCGTCGGTCGCCATTTCGATCAATACCCCGCCCGGTTCGCGGACGTAGAGCGAATGGAAATATTTACGGTCATGGGCGTTGGTGGTGCTGGAATTCAGTGATTTCAGCCCGGTTAGAACCGAGTTCAACTCATCCATGTCTTTTGCGCGGAAGGCTATGTGATCAACCGTGCCGGTGCCCGGCGCGCTGGACCAGAAGCCCGTGGCGTCGCGCACATCGATAATGTCGCCGCTATCGGAAACGAGCCGGCGAATTGCGCCCGTCTGGCTTACCTGCCTGTATCCGAAGTGTTTTTCGAGAAAAGCCACGGTTTCTTCCGGCACTTCGCTCAGCACGGTTGCACCGTAGATGCGGCGAATGGCGTCCTCTTCGGAAATGTCTTTCGTCATGCGCGGCGTGGCGTCGTCAAAGGCCTGAGTGCCGACCAGCTTGACGATCAGGCCGTCAGGGTCTTTCAGCCGAATGACGGGCTCGCCGAATTCGTCGGAGGGACCTTCCGCCCGGATGCCGAATCTCAGCGCCCGCGTCAGCCAGAAGCCGATGGCGGCAGGATCGATCGCCACGGAAATTTCCAGCGTCTGGCCGTAACCCACGCGGCCTTGGCCACCGTCCTCCCACACCAGAAAAGTCAGCAGGGAACCGGGCGAGGCGATATCATCGCCATAGAGCAGATGAAGCTGCATGGCGTCTTCGAAGCCCGCCGTGCGTTTGGCCAGCCGCAAGCCCAGAAAGCCGGCGTAAAAATCCACATTCGCCTGCACCTTTCGGGTGATCATCGTGATGTGGTGTATGCCCAGTGCAGAATTCATCTTGCCCCCGCTGTAGCCGCCTGCTGTTCGTGGCCTATTTGTCTCACGCTGCCCCTGATCCGCAACCCCGGCAAATGAGAACGCTGTGTTCTCTGCGTGAACGATACTGCTCTCGCTTCGTTGCATGCGCGATGGGCAGAATGCCGGCTTTTTGCCTGGCTCGCGAATAATTGTGCATATAAAATAAGCATACAAAATAACGGCTATTTTGTATGCAATTTTATCTTGCCTTGGAGGTCGGAATTGGGTCTTATGCAACCAATCCAACAAAACCATCAGGGGGAACAGATGATTTTAACGCGCAGGTTGTTGACCAGAGCTCTGGCCATTACCGCCATCGGTGTATCCGCCGGCTTTTCGCTGCCAGCGGGGGAGGCGCGGGCAGAAACGCCGGTGAAATTCACGCTCGACTGGAAGTTCGAAGGTCCGGCCGCCGGTTTCCTGCTGGCACTCGACAAGGGGTACTTCAAGGCCGAGGGCCTCGACGTCACCATCGACAGCGGCAACGGCTCGGTCGAAGCCATTCCGCGTGTCGCGACCGGCGCCTACCAGATGGGTTTCGGCGACATCAACTCGGTGATGAAATTCCTCGATGAGGATCCAAGCCAGAAGGTCAAGGCCGTCTATATGGTTTATGAGCGGCCCACTTTCGCCGTTGTTGGCCGCAAGTCGCTTGGCGTCACCGGCGATCCGAAATCGCTGGAAGGCAAGAAGCTCGGCGCGCCGCCGCCGGATGGCGCTTTTGCGCAATGGCCGGCTTTCAAGCAGGTCGCCGGTCTCGATGACGGCAAGATCAAGATCGAATCGATCGGTTTCCCGGTGCGTGAGCCGATGCTCGCCAAGGGTGATGTCGATGCGGTTTTCGGTTTTGCCTTTTCGGTGATCCTCAATCTCAAGAAGCAGGGCATCGGTGACGATGATATCTCGACCATTCTGATGGCCGAGCACGGCTTGAATCTCTATGGCAATGCAGTGCTGGTAAACACTGATTTCGCTGAGAAAAACCCTGAAGCGGTGAAAGGTTTCCTGAAAGCGCTGGCGAAGGGTTTTGCTGATTCCGTCAAGAACCCCGAAGAGGGCGTGGCTGCTGTTCTCAAGCGCAACGAAACGCTCGACAGTGCCATCGAACTCGAACGCCTGAACATGGCCAACAGCATGAACATCAAGACGCCCTATGTGGTGGAAAACGGTATGGGCGGCGTCGAGCCAAGCCGGCTTGCCGCCTCGCTGGAGACGCTCAAGGTGTCCATGGGCCTGAAGGGCAACGTCAAGGCGGAGCAGGTGTTCGACGCGACCTACCTGCCGGCCAAGGCAGAACGCATGCTTCCCTGATGGGTAAAATGAGCGGGTGCCGCAGGTTTCTTCTCCCCGCCGGGGAGAAGTCCGCGGTAGCGGGATGAGGGAGCAAGCTCTCGGTCTACCGCTGACGTTTCCCCCCTCATCCGACCCTTCGGGCCACCTTCTCCCCCCTCGGGGAGAAGAAACAAGCGGCAACGCCGGGTATGGCCGGCAGCCTAGGGAATTGCGGCGGGAGTAACGAAGGCCATAAGCGCCCGTTCCAGCCTGAAAATGGGGATCGCGATGTCACATCTCGTGGAAATAGATAATGTCGACATGCGCTACGGCGGGTCGGCCGGCACGCTGGCCGTCTCCGGCTTGAACCTGACGGTCGACAAGGGTGAATTCGCGGCCGTGGTCGGCCCGTCTGGCTGCGGTAAGTCGACCCTGATGAAACTGGTGACGGGGCTGCATATTCCGCAGAAGGGCAATGTCATCGTCGCCGGACGGCAGGTCACGGAGCCGGTTTCCATTGTCGGCATGGCGTTTCAGAACCCGACGATGCTGCCCTGGCGCACGACGCTCGAAAATATCCTGCTGCCACTGGAGATCGTCGAAAAACATCGCCGTCGCCTGCGCGCCCACAAGGCGGAATATGTTGCGAAAGCCGAGCGCCTTCTGGAAATCGTCGGCCTGAAAGGTTTTGGCTCGAAGTATCCGTGGCAGCTTTCCGGCGGCATGCAGCAGCGCGCCAATCTTTGCCGTGCGCTGATTCACGAACCGGAACTGCTGATGCTGGACGAACCTTTCGGTGCGCTCGATGCTTTCACCCGCGAGGAATTGTGGTGCGTCATACGCGACCTGCACGCCGCGCAGCGCGTCACTATCATCCTGGTGACCCACGATCTGCGCGAGGCGACATTTCTGGCCGACAAGATTTTCGTGATGAGTGCGAGGCCGGGCCGGGTGCTCGCCGAACACCGCGTGCCATTTGCACGCCCGCGCCAGCTCGACATCATGTATGACAAGGGTTTTAACGACATGGTGCAGGAACTGCATGGCGAAATCGCGCAGGCGAGGGTGGCGGCATGAGCGCGATCGTGGAAAGCACCGTGGCGGCCGAACCGCCGAAGCCGCTGATCGCCCGCGTCAACTGGGTGAAAGCCGCTCCCTGGCTTTATACGCTGGCGCTCTTCGTGGTGTGGGAACTGCTCGTCCATGCGCTGAAAATGCCGCCCACGATCCTGCCATCCCCGGTAAGGGTGGGCCAGGCCATCATGCAATATTGGTCGCCGATCTGGAAAAACTCGCTGCAGACGCTTTATACGACGACACTGGGCTTTGCCCTTGCCGTGGTCGCCGGTCTTGCTATTGGCCTGTTCATTGGCTGGTCGAAAACCATCTATGCCGGGCTTTATCCGCTGATGATCGGTTTCAACGCCATCCCCAAGGTGGCGCTGGTGCCCATCCTCGTCATCTGGTTCGGCATCGGCACGGTTCCCGCCGTTCTGACCGCCTTTTTGATCTCCTTCTTCCCGATCGTCGTTAATGTGGCGACCGGGCTTGCCACCATTGAGCCGGAAACCGAAGACGTGCTGCGGGCACTCGGTGCCAAGAAGATGGACATCATGTTGAAGGTCGGTATTCCGCGGTCCATGCCCTATTTCTTCGGCTCGCTCAAAATCGCCATCACGCTCGCCTTCGTCGGCTCGGTCGTCTCGGAAACCGTCGCCTCCAATTATGGCCTCGGCAACATGATGAGTTCGGCGCAGAGCCAGTTCAATGTGCCGCTGGTCTTTGCCGGCCTGCTGATGCTCGCGGTGGAAGGCATCGCCATGTATGCCATCATGGCCTGGCTCGAAAAGCGCATGACGGGCTGGGCGCATCGCTCCACCATGGGGCAGTGAGTCTTTCTTTTCCCCGCCGGGGAGACGGTGGCCCGAAGGGCCAGATCAGGGGGCGAAGGCAGAGATATGCGGAGAGCTTGCCCCCTCAACCCGCTGCCGCGACCTTCTCCCCGGCGGGGAGAAGGCGAAAGACTTGCTTGCTCGGCATTCCTCACGCTCCGGAAAGCCGCGAGCCTGCTATAGCTCAATGCGCCGCCATTTCCTTGACGATATCGGCGCCGTCCATCAGGAACGGATAATACGTTGGCCAATTGGTCACTTCGTCCAGCAATGCCTTGCGGTCGTTGCCCCAATAGAGATGGTAATGGCCCGCCTTGACCGGGGCGATGGAGTGATCGCTGAACTGGATGAATTGCGGTGCGGCCTCATCGCCGCCGGTTTTCTTGAAGATGTAGCGGACCCCACGATTGCCCTTCTTGTAGGTCAGGATTTCGTGGCCGTCGCTGACATAGGTGCCTTCAGCGGGTTTGCCATCTTTATAAAACGCCACGCTGTCGCTCTTGATGACGATACGGTTCACGTCGGTCTTGTAGCCGACCTCGTAATAGGCGCGGTATTCGGCGGCCGTCTTGTCGCCATGAGCCGCCTTTTCCGCCATGACGGGATCGAGCGAGCCGTTCAGCAGGTAGGGATAAACGGATTGCCAGTCGCCTTCCCAATCGGAAAGTGTGCGTGGTTTCACCTGGGCATCCTCGAAATAACCCTTGTAGATCTGCTTTTCAGCTTCGGTCATCTGATGGCCGTGATCGTGCCCGTGCTCATGGCTGTGGGCTGCGGATTTGTCGCCACCGGCAGCCATTGCCGTGGTCGCCGCCAACAGCATGGAACCAAGTGCGACAGCGCCGGTGAGGCGGGTGATTGTCTTCTGCATTGTTTCGGCTCTCTCCTAAGACAAGTTACGTAATAACATTACGTATGAAGCTATAGAGATCGCATCAGCCGGATGCAAGTGCGCTACAGGGCGAGGCAGCGAAAAAGCGCGACGGCTCTTGCAGCCATCGCGCTTGCAGCAAAATGGGGGTGACGTCTCAGGCCGGCTGTGCGCTCACTTCCGCCTTACGCTCGTCGAACGCGAGTTTCATCGCTTTCGTCACATCGCGGGTCGTCGCGAAATAGCTGTCGCTACGCACCCAGTAACGCAACTTGACGGTGGCGCTGTCGGCGCTCACAGAATCGACAAAGGTGACAGGGGCTGGGTCAAGCAGCACCCGGCTTTCCGAGCGTACGACATTCATCAGCATGTCCTGCGCAGCGGCGAGATTCTCATCGTTTTTCACCGTCAGGCTCAATTCGTGACGGCGAGAAGGAAAGCGGCTGAAATTGGTGATCGGCACGTTCCAGAGCGTCGAGTTGGGCGCCAGACGGTAAAGGCCGTCGCTGGTCTTCAGCTCGGTCGCAAACAGCCCGATCTCGATGATCGTCCCGCTGACGCTGCTGGTTTCGATATATTCCCCGACCCGGAAGGGACGCAGCACCAGCAGCATGATGCCGGCGGCAATGTTCTGCAGCGTTCCCTGCAGCGCGAGGCCAATGGCAAGACCGGCGGCGCCGAGGGCCGCCAGAATGGAGGCCGTCTGCACCCCGAATTGGCCCAGCACCATCACGATGACGAGAATGAGGACGACATAACGAATGGCGCCCGCGAAGAATCCGGCGAGCGTCGCATCGAAGCCGCGAATGCGCGACAGGCCCTGAAAGGCCCAGCGTTGAAGAAAGGCAGCGGCCAGCCAGCCGACGATTAACAGCAGAAGTGCACCGATCACCGAAAAGGAATATTGCACCGCCAGTGCGCTCGCCTGTCTTACGGCCGCTTGCGATGCGACAATGATATCCGTTGCCTGTTGTTCCATGAATCGTCCCGTGATTTTATTTGCGTTCAGGGTTGGTAACGACTGCGTTCCGAAGGGGTTCCGCCAAAAGGGTTGTCAACTGCGAAGTGGCAGCACGAAAGGCACATTGCCATCTGTGTCCGCGCCCCTGCCAATCGCCTTGATAGCCGCCTCCAGACGACCCTTCCGGCCGAGCAGCCGGTCGCCGATGGCGATGATGCGGGCATTCGGAGTGGCATAGGGCGAGGCGGCGCGCAGACGCAGCGCAAGTTCAGTCTCATCCTGATCAGGGTAAAGACTGAGCGCGGCGATGACGGCAGCCGCAGGCGAGCGCGAAACGCCCATCCAGCAATGGATAAGCAACGGGGCCGTCTGATCCCATTCATGCGCGAACTCGATGAGCTTCAGCACATGCGCATCGTCAGGGGCGATAAGATTGCCGGTGCCCTTGAAGGAGATGTCGTTCATCGCAAGCGTCAGATGCCGTTCGGCGGCAATGACCGCGGGGCGGTGAAATGTCTGCTCCCTGGCGATCAATGTCACCATTTCCCGGGCCTTGTGCTTCACGGCCATTTCCGCGATCCGTCCGAGCGGTGAAACCACGATGGCCGTCATTTGGCACCCCCGGGGTTCGTCCCGCGCATGGCCTCGATGGCCTCAAAACGCTGGATGAACAGCTTTTGCGCTTCCGTGGAGGGAAGCGGCGTGATGTCGAACATGTCGCGGGTAATACCGCGTGGCAGGCCGAAAAATTTTTGCGCCTCGGCCGTGGAAAAACCGGCAAGCTCCGTCGCCTCGAAAAAGGCGGCGACCGTGTCGGCCTTCTTGATGCGGTCCTTCAACTCGCGCGATGCATGCGGCGGCAGGCCGAAGCGCAGATGCACGGCGGCCTCAAGCCGCTTTTCTACAGTCTTGTAACCGCCGCCGACCACGGATTTGAACGGAGAGATCATGTCGCCGATCACATATTCCGGCGCATCGTGCAGAAGCGCCATCTGCATTTCATCGGCGGTCGCGGCCGTGCACATGCGGCAGAAGATCGTCTCGACGATGAGGCAGTGCTGAGCGACTGAAAAGGCGTGGTCGCCACGCGTCTGGCCGTTCCAGCGGGCAACGCGGGCAAGCCCATGGGCAATATCGGCGATTTCCACGTCGAGCGGCGAAGGGTCGAGCAGATCGAGCCGCCGTCCGGACAGCATGCGCTGCCAGGCGCGCGGGCCTTTGACGGAGGCCACCTCTATTCCTCCGCCTGTGCCGCCGGATCGGCCGCCGGGAAGGAAAGACCGCTCCAGGCGGGCAGGGCAACGGCGACGGGAACAGTTTCCGCGAGAAGCGGCGTGCCGGACGCGAGCGCCGCGGCAATGCGGTCGATGCGCGCGATGGCGAGTGCCTTGTTGCCGCAGACGGTGCCGAGCGTACCGACGGATTTGCCCTGTGCGGTAATGTCCACGCCGCTGCCGGGGAGGGCGTCCTGCGCTGAAACAAGGACAACACGCCGCCTTGCCGTACCGCGATGTTTCATGCGCGATACAACTTCCTGGCCGACAAAGCAGCCCTTCTTGAATGACACCCCGTCGTTCACATCCATCAGCACGTCATGCGGAAAAGCATCCTGCAGCGCATAGTCGCGGCCAGCTTCGGCAATGCCGTATTCGACACGCAGCACATCATAGACGGCTGCGTCGCCAGCGGCAGTTGCGCCCGGAATGCGGAATAGATCGAGACCCGCCTTGGCGAAACGGCCGTCCCTTAACGCAGGCTGAGGTGCCTGTTCCTCCCAGAAAACGCTCACACCTTCGGCGGCTTCCGCTTTCAGATCGACGGGAGCGCGCAGCTTGTACATCGTCAGGCGGCGCAACAGCGCTTCCTGTTCGGAAGCGGTGATCTCGATGAGATAGTCCGTTCCGTCGCGCGCGATGAGGAAATCGAACAGGATCTTGCCCTGAGGGGTCAGAAGGGCGCAGGCGCGGGCTTCCCCTTCAGGCAGATGCTCCACATCGGTGGTAATGAGATTGTTCAGAAACTCCTCGGCGCCGGTGCCGGAAACCCGGATCAGGCGGCGGTCGGCAAGAAAAGCGGAAGGCATGGCGTCACCGTTCGGTTCGTCGAGACTATGCGTCTGGGCAACAGCACATGTACCGGTGCCGGACGCTCATTCCGCACAGTTAGGATTTTTGCAAAAGAACGGCAAGCGCCGGGATAGGATCAATCGCCGGCGGTAAAGAACTTCCACTTGCCATCAGGCGAGATGCCGATGCGATAGAAGCTGTAATTGCCGTATTCCTGCATATCCGCAAGGTCGCCGGCAGTGATGATGCGCAGCAGTTCCACTTTTTCCGGCGGTGTCAGCGTATTGAGCGGCTTTCCGGCGAAATAGGGGAAAACATAGGCTTCGTCCGGCGTGCCGGCATCAATATGGGCGTAACCGGTCGACAGGAGGTCGATGATGATCGCCAGCACTTCCAGCCCGTCGGTATCTCCTGAATAGCTTTTCAGTGCTGCGATCGGGTCTTCGCCGTCATTGCCGTCGATACGGAACTCTTTCTGGCCGGCAGCGATGAATGGCCGCAACTTTTCAATATCGCCCGTCGCTGCCGCGTCGATGATCTGTTGGCGCAGCTTGCGTACGGCTTCCGGTGCCTTGGAAATATCGTGTTCGATGACCACTGACATTTCGGGGGTATTGTCCGGCTTGGACGATTGCTGGTTCGTCTGCGCGGCAGATCGGTCGACCAGAGGGTCGGGCAGGGGAATGCCTTCCGAATCGCCCTCGATTTCGTCCGGCTCGGCGGGCGCGGTCTGCTCAGGCTGTTCGCCCTTCTGAGCCTGTGGCTCGCCTTCGTTGTTCTGGGCCGGCTTCAGCTCGGAAAGCGCAAAGGCTTGGCCCGGCAGGCCAATCGACCCGGCGGTCAGAGCGAGCACGATGGATAGCAGGGCGGAAGAGCGCAAAAGCCCCTTGCTCAGGCAAGACATGATAGACCCCGGCTTTACTGTATCACCCGCTGCGGAGAAAATTCGCCTTGAAGCATGCGCTGACGCAGCGATTCCAGCATTGCTTCCGCGCCAGCCTCGCCGTGGATCCGGATGGTTTCGCGCATGGCCAGAGCGATTGCAGCATCGGCGATGATCTCCGGCTCGATGCCGTCGGCCATGCCGTCAGCCCATGCCTCGTTCTGGTGTTCCAGAGCGACCTGCATCTTTTCATGCACGATCATATCGTCGATTTCGTTACGGCTTGTCTGCATTTTTCATCCTCGACAGGGCGGGCAAGTCCTTACCACCCTGTTAACAACACTAGCAGCCTTTTATCAAAACGGCACGGGCTGCGGCGAAAAGAGGTTAATAATCCTCTAATTTCCGAACCTGGACGCGATTTCCTGAGCGAGTGTTGCCCCTTCGTTACGGTAGTTCTCTTCTGCCATGATGGCGGCGCGTGTGCAACTGGTGTGAATGGCCGCAAAGGAGCGGTATCCACGGTTGAATGCAGCCGTCATGCGCTGACGTCGTTCAGGTTCGTTGGCCGTGTCCGCAGCCAGAAGGTCGCCCATCGATTTGCGCCAGTCCTCCGGTCCGGAAGAAGGGCACAGCGTTCTCAGATATTGCACCGCACCCAATATTTCCGACAGCCGTGCCAGCTTGTCGTCATAGGGCGCGGGTTTGGGAGGTGCCGTGTCCGCAGGACGTGCCTCGGATGCTGCCTTGGAAGGCTGCGCGTAAACGGCGCCGTTTTGCCCGGTCGGCAGCATGGTCAGGAAAAGAGACAGGAAAATGGTTGGTCGTATCAAAATTTTATTCTGCCCCACACATACTCGTGAACATCCGGCGGGCGGACGGGTCTAGATAATCGCGATTCTGCCCTGCTGGCAATCATGCTAGCAGCCGCTCGGCGCATTCCACCACGCTTTCCGGGGCCGGCATTCGGCGGATTTCCGCAAGCGTGTACCAGCCTGCGTCCGCTGCGTCATCGCCGACGGTCACAAGCGGATCGGCATCCGTTTCCACGGTGAAGACGGAGAGCAAAAAATGGCTCGTCAGGGTCCCATTTGCATCGTGCGTGGGAAGATCGTAGGTCGCGAAAAGTTGCGGATCGCGTGCGACAATGCCGGTTTCCTCGTGCAGTTCACGTAGCGCCGTCTCGGCCGGCGTTTCGCCTTCCTCGGCCCGGCCGCCGGGAAAGGCGAACATGTCCTTCGACGGGGGATTGATGCGGCGCACGAGCAAAAGCCGGTCGCCATTTCTGACGATGGTGGAGGAGGCGAGGCGGGGCTTGATACGAACGGTCATGTAAGGTTTCGCGTGTCTCGGTCGGACGGTCTGGAAAAATCGATTCCGGTTTCTGCGCCGATGTTATAGTCCAGAATCGGTTCGATTGTGCAGGCAGAAGACGGTGGAATGAAGATCTATCTTATCTATGCGTTGGCGGCTCTTGCCGAAATTGCCGGCTGTTTTTCCTTCTGGGCCTGGCTGAAACTTGGCAGAACGGCGTGGATATTGTTGCCGGGCATGTTGTCGCTGGCCGCTTTTGCCTGGCTCCTGACGGTGGTGCCAGCGGAGGCCGCAGGCAGGGCGTATGCCGCTTATGGCGGCATCTATATCGCCGCTTCCCTTTTGTGGCTCTGGGGGGTCGAGGGCCACGCGCCGGACAAATGGGATATCGCCGGCGGTGCCGTTTGTCTCGCAGGGGCCACCATCATCCTGTTCGGGCCGCGGGGTTGAGGAGAAACATATGTGCGGACGTTTCGTCCTGAAAGCGACGCCGGAAGAGATTGCCGATTATCTTGACCTGATCGGGCTAGAGGATTTCCCCGCCCGCTTCAATATCGCGCCCACGCAGCCGATATTGATTGTCATGGAGGGTGAACGGCAGGAGCGCGGCAGCAACCTGCCCAATCGCCGGGCAGTGCTGGTTCGGTGGGGTTTCCTGCCCGGATGGGTCAAGGACCCGAAGGATTTTCCGCTGCTCATCAACGCGCGTTCGGAAACGGCAATCGGCAAGGCCTCCTTCCGCGCCGCCATGCGCCATCGCCGTGTGCTCGTGCCTGCGACCGGCTTTTATGAATGGCGACGTCCGCCGAAGGAAGAGGGCGGCAAACCCCTGCCCTATTTCATTCGCCCGAAGAAAGGCGGCATCGTCGCCTTCGCCGGTCTCATGGAGACATGGTCTTCGGCCGATGGTTCGGAGGTCGATACCGGCGTTATCCTCACCACGGCCGCCAATGCCGCCATCGGGCGCATTCACGACCGCGTGCCCGTTGTCATCGCGCCTGAGGATTTCAGCCGTTGGCTCGATTGCAAGACCCAGGAACCACGCGAGGTCGCCGATCTGATGCGGCCGGTTCAGGATGATTTCTTTGAGATGATTCCCGTCTCGGACAAGGTCAACAAGGTCGCCAATGTCGGCGCCGATCTCATCGAGCCAGTGCCGGAAAGCGTGCCGCTGGCAAAGATCAAACCGGCGAAGGACGAGGGGCAGATGTCGCTGTTTTGACGTCTTTGCGCAGCGTGTGAGGCTGGTTATCTAAGCTCTGACATTGCCGCCAATTCTTCTCCCCGAGGGGGAGAAGGTGGCCGAAGGGTCGGATGAGGGGGCTACGGCAGAGATATACGGTGGGCTTGCCCCTCATCCCGCTGCCACGGGCTTCTCCCCGGCGGGGAGAAGAAACAAGCCTCATCCGCTGGCTCCCCATGCCTCAGTTCCGGAAGAAACTCAGCCGTTCCGCCCGATCTTCTGCAAACCTTCCTGGATCATGATATCGGAATAGACGCGGTTGCGGCCGTTCGCCTTGGCGAGATAGAGCAGCTGATCGGCGGCATTCAACTGGTTGTCGAAGGGCTCGCCCTTCTCGATCTCTACGACGCCGAGCGAGATCGTCAGTGCGAGGCTGCTGCCGCTCAATTGTCGGCCGCTTTTTTCCACATGGGCGCGCAATTCTTCGCAGAACGCATAGGCGGCGTGGGCATCCAGGCCACGCAGGAAGACCGCGAATTCCTCGCCGCCCAGACGGGCGGGGATATGGCGGTGCGCGTCGCACTTGTCGTGCAGAAGCTCCGCCAGCTTTTTTAGAGCCCGGTCGCCCGCATCGTGCCCCAGCGTGTCGTTGATCTTCTTGAAGTGATCGATGTCGAGGATGGCGACGGCGCCATTTTCGTCATTGTCATTGATAACGTCCATGAGCGCACGGGTGCGCTCGAAAAAGGAGCGGCGGTTTGGCAAGCCTGTCAGATGATCGCGCTCGGCCAGTTCGCGCAGGCGCTTGAGCTGTTTCAGCGTTTCTATGTTGTTGTCGATACGGCACTGCAACTCTTCCGGCACGAAGGGGCGATAGACGAAATCCGACGCGCCCGCCTTCAGGAAGCTTGCTGAAAGCAGCCGGTCCGTGGAGGATGATATGCCGATCACGCGCAGATCCTCCGAGGAGCGGCTGTCGCGAATGCGGCGCGTAAGTTCGTAACCGTCCATATCGGGCATGTGATAATCGGTGATGACGAGCTGGATGGACGGGTCCTGCGCCAGGATTTCCAGCGCGCGATTGCCCGAATGCGCCTCGCTGACCTTGAAGTTCTGCCGTTCCAGAATTTCCACGAGGCCGGAGCGCGCGGTCCGCGCATCATCGACCACCAGAACGGAAAACTGTCTGTTGGTCAGAATCCTGTCGACAGTTTTGACCACCGCGTCGACGGTGCGGTGACCGTCCTTGACGATATAGTCGATGATCTTCTTCTCGGCATAACGCTTGCGGGCCTCCTCATCCACTGTCGCGGTGAAGACGATGGCGGGCACTTTGCGTTCGGAGAGCAGCGCCAGAATTTCACCCTTCGGAGCGTCGGGAAGATTGAGACCCGTCAGCGCCAGCGTGAAATCATGAGCGCGCAGCAGGGTATCGGCCGCGGCCATGCTGTCGCAGTGGATCACCTCGGCCTGCGTCTCTTCCGAAAGGCGCGTCTTCAGCAGCATGGACAGAGCAACGGAATCTTCAATCAGAAGGATTTTATCCTGCATGCCGCCCAAGCCCCCCATGGCCGTCTTCATGATGTCTCCACGAAACTTCATTCTTTCGCCACCGCACGTCACGGTATTGAAAATCTTGGTAACCGCAGAGGAATGAATCTCTAAAGTAGAAAATTTGTAATTTCTCAGTAATTGATGCGAGACTGTCCGTACAGTCGTCTCGTGGAAGTCGAATACTTTAGCATGGTTTTGTTGCAGTCACGTTACACTATAACGGATCGGCTCCATGGTCCTGGCCGGAATGGCGCATGACGGTAGCAAAAGAAAACGGCGCCATTCATAGCGCCGTGTTGTGCTCGGTTATCCCGGATTGACCGTCTTCGGTCAGCTGACCTATCAGGCGCCGACCTGTCCGATTTAAGAAAAATCGTTTATTTTCAAGCGGTTTTGGCTGCGGGCTTGCGCTTCAACATCAGCGCTGCGGCCGCGACGGCCTTCAGTCCGAGCGGGCGGTAGTGGCTTTTGAGGTCCGGCTTTGCCTGCGGCTGTGCCTTCGTCTCGTTCGTCATTTTCTCTCTCCACAATTCACGCCAAACGCCGTTGCGATGCGTGTGAGCCCCTTCTTTCGCGGCTAATCTTGACGGATTCGAGGCGGAAAACGCGAAGCCGGCCGTTCAGGGTGCGACATTTTGCGCCACGGCGCAGATAGGTGAAGCAAGAAAAATGATACCTGCGGTTTTAAATGCTGCGATCGAGGCCATTGCCGCCATTTCCGTCGTCATGCGCGTCCTCTTCGATCGTAAGCGTACCGTAGCGGCGGTGCCAGAGCCGCGCGCTGATGGGAATGAAGACGAGATAGGCGGCAACGGTGAGAACCAGCACCTCCCAGGTGAAGCTCATCAGCATGGCCACATAGAGAACGACGACGAGGATCATCGGCAGCACGAGATCGCGGCGGATACGGCTTGTGCCTGATTTTCCCGACCAGACCGGGAGGCGGCTGATAAGGAGATAACCGATCAGCACGGTATAGGCGGCAGCGACATAAGCGAATGGCTTGTCCGGCTCGACGCCGAGGAAGCCGAGATAGACCGGCAGCAGCACCAGCATGGCACCCATCGGGGCAGGGACGCCGACAAAAAACTCGTTCTGCCATGGCGCCTTGACCGGCCGTTCGATCATCACGTTGAAGCGCGCCAGGCGCAGACCCGCGGCGATGACATAGATGAGGGCGGCGATCCAGCCGATCGACCGCGCCTGATCGAGAAGATAGGCATAGACCACCAGCGCGGGCGCGACACCGAAATTGACGATATCGGCCAGACTATCCATCTGTTCGCCGAATTTGGACGTCGCTTTCATCATGCGGGCGATGCGCCCGTCTATGCCGTCGAGGAAGGCCGCGAGCAGCACCATGCCAACGGCGAGTTCGAAACGCCCTTCGATGGCCAGCCGCACGCCGCTGAGGCCGGCGCAGATGGCCAGAACGGTGATGAGATTGGGAACAAGCAGGCGAAAGGGAATTTCTCTCAGGCGCGGCCCGCGGCCGCTATCCTTTCTGCCCTCATGTTTTCCGTTCTGCGGCGGTTCGGCGATCGGCGTTTCCATGGCGCATGTCTTTCCTGATCGTCATCAGCCGCGGCGGCTGAGGAGCGGACCCTTGGCGGAACCGAACTCTGCCAGCACGGTCTCGCCGGCGATTGCCGTCTGACCCACGGATACACGCGGCTGGAAGCCTTCCGGGAGGAAGATGTCAAGGCGCGAGCCGAAGCGGATAAGGCCGAAACGCTCGCCGGCATCGACGGGCTCGTTTGGCTTGACCCAGCAGACGATGCGCCGAGCGACCATGCCGGCGATCTGCACCACGCCGACCTTGCCATGCGACGTTTCGATGACGAGGCCGTTGCGCTCATTGTCCTCGGAAGCCTTGTCCACCTCGGCATTGAGAAACAGGCCGGGACGGTAGGCAACATTGACGATGCGGCCGCGGACCGGCGAACGGTTCACGTGGCAGTTGAAGACGTTCATGAACACCGAGATACGCACCATCGGCTCCTTGCCCAGCTCCAGTTCCAGCGGCGGGATGACGGTCTGTACGGCGGAAACCCTGCCATCGGCGGGGCTGATGATCAGGTCGTCATCCTGCGGCGTCACGCGCTCGGGATCGCGGAAGAAATAGGCGCACCAGGCCGTCAGCACCAGGCCGACCCAGAACAGCGGTTCGGCGATCCAGCCGAGCACCAGCGATGCCACGAAGAAAGCGGCTACGAAGACATAACCTTCCTTGTGGATCGGTACGATGGTGTTGCGAATGGTGTCGAACAGATTCATATGGTTCCTTGCTCCGGTTTTGTCTGTCGCGTCTATATGTGGTCGTGATACGACATGATCCATACGGACGTGCGACAAATTTTGCCTAGCTGGTTACAGCCAAACGGACCGCCCGGCAATGGTCCCCTTGCCATGCGGGGGCCGTTATCAGGCGTTTATGCGCCTCAATGCGCTGGTTCGCCACGGTCCACGACACCGAGATCGTCGGTTTCGCGAACATGGCGCAGCATCTCTTCGGCCCGGATAGCTTCGCGCTGGCGGCTCCACATCGAGGCGTAAAGACCGTTCTGGGCCATCAGGGATGTGTGCGTGCCGCGCTCCGCGATCAGCCCTTCCTTCAGCACGATGATTTCATCTGCGCCGATCACCGTCGAGAGCCGGTGGGCGATGACCAGTGTGGTGCGGTTTTTCGAAACGATATCAAGCGCGCTCTGGATTTCCTGCTCCGTATGCGTATCGAGCGCCGAGGTCGCCTCGTCGAGGATCAGGATCGGCGGTGCCTTGAGGATCGTCCGGGCAATCGCCACACGCTGCTTTTCGCCACCGGAGAGCTTCAGCCCGCGCTCCCCGACCATGGTGGCGTAGCCATCCGGAAGCTTTCCGATGAAGGCGCTGATCTGGGCTGCATCCGCTGCCGCCGTGATGTCTTCGTCATTCGCCGAAGGGCGACCGTAACGGATATTGTAGGCCAGTGTATCGTTGAAAAGCACCGTATCCTGCGGAACCATGCCGATGACGGAACGGAGGCTCTTTTGCGTCACGTCGCGGACATCCTGCCCGTCAATCGTGATCGCCCCTTCCTGGATATCGTAGAAACGGTAGAGCAGCCGCGAGATCGTTGATTTTCCTGCACCCGAAGGCCCGACAATGGCAACTGTCTTGCCCGCCGGCACGTCGAAGGAAATGCCCTTCAGGATCGGTCTCTCGGCATCATAGGCAAAATGCACGTCGCGGAACGAGATCGCGCCGGGACCGGCGGCGAGCGGCGTCGCACCCGGCCTGTCGGTAACCTCGGCTTCCACTTCCAGAAGCTCGAACATCTGCTCGATATCGGCGAGGCCCTGGCGGATTTCGCGATAGACGAAACCGATGAAATTGAGCGGCACGGAAAGCTGCAGCAAAAGTGCATTGATGAAGACGAAATCACCGATCGTCTGTTCGCCGCGCTGCACGGCAAGCGCCGACATCACCATCATGACGGTGGAGCCAAGGCCGAAAATTACACCCTGGCCGAAGTTCAGCCAGCCGAGTGAGGTCCAGATCGAGATCGCCGATTTTTCGTAACGCGCCATTGCGACATCGAAGCGCTGCGCCTCCATCTCTTCATTGCCGAAATATTTGACGGTCTCGAAATTCAGCAGCGAGTCGATTGCCTTGGTATTGGCATCGGTGTCGCTGTCGTTCATCGCGCGGCGGATGGAGATTCGCCAGTTGCTGGCCCGGACAGTGAACCAGATATAGGCCCAGACGGTGATGACCGTGACGAGAACGTAGGAAAAGCCGTAGGACGCCCAGAAGATGATTGCCGTCAGCAGGAATTCGATGAAGGTCGGTGCGGTGTTGAGGATGGTGAAGCGGACAATGGTCTCGATGCCCTTGGTGCCACGCTCGATAACCCGCGAGAGCCCGCCGGTCTTGCGCTCCAGATGGAAGCGCAGCGAAAGCCGGTGCATGTGTACGAATGTTCTGTAGGCCAGCTGGCGGACCGCGTGCTGACCGACGCTGGCGAAAAGCGAATCGCGCAGCTGGTTAAGCCCGACCTGTATCAGCCGCGTCAGATTATAGGCGATGACAAGGGCGACCGCGCCCAGCAGGAAGGCCGGGACCAGCCCCGCCATATCGAGCCTGCCATTCAGCGCGTCCGTCGCCCATTTGAAGAAATAGGGGACGGAGATGAGGACCAGCTTGGCGACAACAAGGTATACGGTGGCCCAGACCACCCGCATCTTCAGATCCCACCGCCCCTCCGGCCACATATATGGCCAGAGATTGATCAGCGTCTGTGTGGGATTGCTGGAATCCGCAGAAATGGTTTTTTTCTTCGTGGCCATCATACTCTCCGGGCACTGCCGGAAGCCGACAGCATGACGGCGGCTTTGGTCAAGCCGCCGCGCGCGTCACAGATAGGATCGTTGCGGATTTACCGCAACGGTTCAGTTGCTCAAGAGCCACCTTTCAGCCGCTTGCGGTGAAGTTCTTCCGCATTCGGCAGGGCCTCTTTCGGCACGCCGAAAATCTGGCCGGGCTCGATCAGGTCAGGGTTTTTGATCTGGTCCTCATTGGCGAGATAGATCGTGGTATAACGGACGCCCTGGCCATAGACGCGGCGCGAAATCTGCCACAGCGTGTCACCACGGCGGATGATGACGCTGTTCTGGCTTTCGGCCAGCGGCGCCTGCTCGAAGGTCTGCGGACCGGCTGGCGCCTGTGGCGTGGGAGCGGGCGGCGCGGTGATGTGGAGTTCGGCAAGCCTGCTGGCCAGCGAAGCCAGCCCCTTGCCGATTGCCGCCACGTCATTCGGCCAGGCTTCGACCGATGTCAGCAGCTGGCGCGCCTTGGCGGCGATGTCGCCGGCGAAGGCTGTGAAGTCCGGCTCGGTGGCTGCCGCGGTGCGGAACTCCGAAAGCGATTTCAGCGCGATCACCAAGGCGGAGCGGCCGGCAATTGCCTGATCGAGCGCCGGTGTCGCCTGGTCCCTATAGAGATTGGAGAGGATGCCGAAGGCCTTGGCGACATCGGTGCGCAGCTTTTCGAAAGCGGCGCGGTCGCTTGCCGTGCTCTGGTTTTCGGCCGGCGCTGCAGTCGTGGCCGCTGACGAAGAACCAGACGGCGTCTGCATCGCGACGGTTGCCTGGTCGGTCTGCGGCCTTTCGAACGGAACGCGCACGCGCACTTTCGCGGTGCCGTCGGCATTCAGCTCCTCGACGGTGATGATGTGGCTGCCAACGGCGAGATCAACGTCGCCTTCGATGACAAAATGCCCGGAGGCTTCCGTCGTGGCCTTGCCGATTTCCCTGTCATCGACCAGCGCGCGAACCGTCGAACCGGCGGGCGCGGAACCCGCGACGAAAATCTTCGATCCCTCGAACTCGACGGCAGTGACCTGGACGCTCGACGTCAACGGAGCGGCGGCAGCGGCCGCGCCGGCAAGCGGTACGGAGGCCGCATTGGCGTTGGTCGCAGCCGTTGCCGCAGGCTGTTGTGATGGCGTTTGCGGCTGAAGCGCCGGAGGGGCCGCCTCCGGCATGGCGAGGACCCGGCTTGCCTTGCCGGGCTTTGAAACCATGGCCAGAAGCTCGCCGGCCTTGCCTTCCGGAACGGAAACCGTCGCCACTTCCTCAGACTGCGTCGCCTTGCCGGCGGTATCGGTCGAACGCAGCACCAGTTCATGGTCGCCGGGCGGCAGGGGATTGTCGAAAACGGCTGCGAAATCGCCGGAGCCGTCGATCGTTGTCTGGGCGACGACCTTGCCGTTGCTCAGGATTTCAAGTTTCGCACCCGGCTGCGCCTTGCCGGCAACAACCGCCGAACCATCAGGCTCGACGCGCAGGACGTCGAAAGTCGGCGCGCCGGAAGAGGTCTGCGCGGCATCGGCTGGCGCCGCCGCCGGCTTCGCCGCTTCGGGCGCGCCATCGTCGGTGCCGGCGAAGACGCCCGCGAGACGACGCACCTGCGCCGCCGCTGCCGCCGCATTGTCAGGCAGGCCGCGCAGGAAGGCCGTGGTGCGCTCGGCGGCGGTGCGGGCTGTGGTGATGAGCCGCGACGTCGTTTCATCCAGCGACTCGGGAATTTCGATATTCGTCAGTTCCTTGAGCGAGGTCTCGACCTTCTTGCGCGCCGCTGCGAAATCGGCGTCGGAGGGAACCTTGCTGTCGGCGAAAAGCGTGGTCAGATCCTTGATCGACTGTGTGGCGGAAGCCGCCAGACGGCCGACCTTGTCGGCGATATTGGCGGTTTCTTCTGCCGCATCGGACAGGATGTCGCCCGCCTTGTCGGCGCCCATTTCCACGCTGTTCTTCACGGCGTTGCCCGCCTCGTTGATGGCGTCGCCGATCGGCTTGCCGTCGTTTGAAATCCGCGGCAGGACGAAAAAGATCATGAGCAGGGATGCAATCCCCAACACGATCAGCGCCAGCAAACCGGCTTTATTGTTTTTCATCCTGGGTGCTCCGGATAATTCAAGCTTTTCACACGAGTTGAGATTGCTAGCGTCTTACCTAGCGCCAGACAAGCGGTGAGTGGCCAAAAGGCCATATTTGCAAGGGATTTCCCAAATTTTCTTGACGTGCCGCATCGCACATAGTTCCTTCCCTTCATGACGGACAAAGATACAGCGATTCGATCCATCTGCGTTTATTGCGGCTCCCAGCCCGGACGTGATCCCGCCCACATGGAAGCAGGCCGTGCGCTTGGGAAATCCATTGCCGAAAACGGCATTCGCCTGGTTTATGGTGGCGGCACCAAGGGCATCATGGGCGCAGTTGCCAGCGGCGTTCTTTCCAATGGCGGCGAAGTGACGGGCATCATACCGGAATTTCTGGTCGATATGGAGGCAACACGCCATTCTCTCGGACAATTGAACGAGCTTGTCATCACAAAGGACATGCACGAGCGCAAACACATGATGTTCGAGCGCTCGGATGCTTTCGTCACCCTGCCGGGCGGTGTCGGCACGCTGGAAGAGATCGTGGAGATCATGACCTGGGCGCAGCTCGGCCGTCACGCGAAGCCAATGGTCTTCGCCAATATCAACGGTTTCTGGAACCCGATGCTGGAACTCGTGCAACATATGCGTGACCAGGGCTTCATCCACCGTGCGCATCTTCTCAACCCGCTCATCATTGACGAGGTGAAGGATATCGTCCCCGCCATCATCGACCGCGCGCTGGCGCAGCAGAACCCTGAAGGCGACCCTTCGGTGATTTCGCGCCTGTAGGCCCGGCGATTGTTAACGGCCGCTCAGGCGGCTCGTTACAATTTTAAATGTATATTAATATAGATTTAACGGCGGCATCCTTCCGCCCGTCCTTTTCGTGGCCCGGCGACTGATCCTGTGTCACCGTTTCCCAGGCGTTGGTTATCGCGGAATTTTGCTCCGCCGCCTCGGGTGGGTGTCATCGGCAATGATTGCTTTCGTGATGCGGCTGAAGAGCCGGACGCATTTCATTATCAAGAGAAACCCACTGCGGGGCAGGGAGGTCGTGTTCGGTTCGGTCGCCCGCCGCCGGGCGGAGGCAAAGACGCGGCTTGCGATCGTCATCGCCGTCTTCATTGCGATATATGGCGTTGCCGCGGCGCGCCTCGTTCAATATGGGCTCGCCGAACCCGTTTCCACCGCATGGATCAATTCCGGCGTCAACGCCATCGCCTCACGGCCTGACATCGTCGACCGCAACGGCACGCTTCTGGCGACCGATCTCAACATGGTATCGCTTTATGCGGATCCGCGCAGGATCGTCGATCCGGACGAGGTGGTGGAAAAACTCGCGACCGTCATTCCCAATCTGGATTGGCGCGAGACGCATCGTAGATTGCGTTCGGATACAGGCTTCCAGTGGTTGCGACGCCAGCTGACACCGCGGCAGCAGGCGGATATTCTCAATCTCGGCATACCGGGTATCGGTTTCCGCCCGGAAAAACGGCGGTTTTATCCGGGCGGCCCAACCGCTTCGCATATTATCGGCCACGTCAATGTCGACAATCAGGGTCTCGCTGGCATGGAGCGTTACCTGGACCAGCAGGGGCTGGCCGATCTGCGCGCTGTGGGTCTTGCCAGCGGCACGCCACTGGAACCGGTGCGGCTGTCCATCGATCTCAGGGTACAAAACATCGTTCGCGACGTGGTCGTGAAGGCGAAAAGTGCCTATCAGGCCGAAGCCGCCGGTTCGGTGATCCTCGATGTGGAGACGGGCGAAGTGCTGGCCATGGCTTCCGTCCCGGATTACGATCCGAACGAACCTTCCCGCACCCTCGCTGATGGCAGCGTCGACAAGGAGTATGAAAAAGGCTGGTTCAACAGGATGAGCAACGCCACCTTCGAGATGGGCTCCACATTCAAGAGCTTCACGCTCGCCATGGGTCTGGATGCCGGGGCGATTACGCTCAATTCGGTGGTGGATGCGTCGCGGCCGATCCGCATGGGCGGCTTCACCATCAGGGATTTCAAGGGAAGAAACCGGCCGCTCTCCATTCCGGAAGTGTTTCAATTTTCATCGAATATCGGCACGGCGGCGGTGGCCGACAGGGTCGGTGTCGAGGGCCATCAACAATTCCTGACGAAGCTTGGTCTGCTGACCAGAATGGACACGGAAATGCCCGGCGTTGCCACGCCGACCCAGCCGAGAAACTGGAAGAAGATCAATTCCGTCACCATCTCCTTCGGCCATGGCGTTGCTACCACTCCGTTGCAGACGGCGGTGGCCGCTGCAGCCCTTATCAATGGCGGAAGCCTGATCTCTCCGACCTTCCTGCCGCGTTCGAAAGAGGCTGCGGCATCGCTCGCGCGCAGCGTCATCAACGACAGGACGAGCGCCGACATGCGTTACCTCTTCAACTGGAACGGCATCAAGGGTTCCGGCCGTGGCGCACAGGTGGAGGGGTTTCATGTCGGCGGCAAGACGGGGACGGCAGACAAGGTGATCAATGGCCGTTACGCCAAGGACATCAATTTCAACGCCTTCGTGGCCGGTTTTCCCATGCACAAGCCGAAATATGTCGTGCTGACCATGATCGATGCGCCAAGGACCGGCGTGAACGGCGGCCGCACGGCAGCCTCGACAGCGGCCCCCATGACGCGCGAGATCATCGCCCAGACGGCGGGCCTCCTCGGTGTCAAGCCGCGCTTCGGCTATGAGGGAAACCCGCAATTGCTGGTGGATTACTGACGCCTGGCTACCTCACTCCTGTCTCAGGGAGCAGGAGTGAGAAAGGATTTGGTCATCGCTTGAGCCGCAGCAGGCTTGAGCCGGTGTAGATCGCAAGCGCCACCCAGATCATTGCGAAAGCCGCCAGACGCACCATGTCGAACGGTTCCTTGAAGACGAAAATGGCTATCAGGAAGATCATCGTCGGCGCGATATATTGCATGATGCCGATGGTGGAGAGCTTCAGCAGTTTCGCACCATTGCCATAGAGAATGAGGGGAACGGCGGTGATGAGGCCGCTTGCCGCCAGAAGCCAGGTATCGGCGGAATTGCCGCCCATGAAATGCGCCTGTCCGCTGAACGCAAGCCAGATCATGACCAGCACGGCGGGAATAGACAGCAGCATGACTTCCAGCAGGAAGCCCTGCGTCGCGCCTATGGGCAGGGTTTTGCGGAAAAAGGCGTAAAAGCCCCAGGAAACGGTGAGCGCGATGGAAACCCACGGCAGGCTGCCCGCATGCCAGGTGAGGATGGCCACCGCAACCGCCACGAGGCTGATGGCGGCGATCTGCGCCGGATAGAGTTTTTCCTTCAGCAGTACGGCACCGAGGAAGATGCTGAACAGCGGATTGATGAAATAGCCGAGCGCGGCATCAAGTGCGCGGCCCGCGCCGATCGACCAGATGTAGACGCCCCAGTTGATACTGATGAGCGCAGCCGTAAGACTCGCCATCGCAAGCATCTTCGGACTTCTCAGCGCCGTACGGATTTCAGCCGTGCGCCCGAGCACGATCAGCACCACCGCTGCGATCGGCACCGACCAGACGACGCGATGCACGATGACCTCGATCGGTGAAATATGTGCAACCGCCTTCATGTAGAAGGGCAGGAAACCCCACAAAAGATATGCGGAAAGCGCGAAAGCAAAACCGCGCGCGCTGTCGCCGCCCTCTTGGGCTGGAAGCGTTTTGTCGAGTGCCATGGGAGTACCGCCAATTGTTCGGATGGCGTTTTATAACGGATCGGCACAATGGCGGCCAATTCATTTCCGTGAAGGGTTCATGAGAAAAACTGCATGAATAAAAGGCGCTTTGCCTTTCAAACGTGCTGATCAGCGCCGGGTAAATGATTCCCGCAGGAAACCCCTGCGTGAATCATCATCTTATCCTGCCGCTACAACGTGCTGAAATAAATACTATTTCCCGGCAAAACGGTCGTTAGCGCGGATCAGTTGATCGAGAATGCCGGGCTCGCTCATCGCATGTCCCGCGGCCTCGATAATGTGGAAATCCGCGTCCGGCCAGGCCTTGGCCAGCTGCCAGGCATATTTCAGCGGGCAGGGCATGTCGTAACGTCCATGCACGATGACACCGGGAATATTCCTGAGCTTGCCGGCATCGCGCAGCAATTGTCCTTCCTCAAGCCAGCCGCCATTAACGAAGAAGTGGTTTTCGATGCGGGCGAAGGCAATCGCGTATTTGTCTTCACCGAAATCCTCGACGCGGTCGGGATCGGTGACGAGTGCAATGGTCGCGCCCTCCCATTGGCTCCATGCTTTCGCGCATTCCAGCTTCTTCGTTTCGTCAGTGCCTGTGAGATAGCGATTATAGGCCTGCATCATCTCGCCGCGTTCGGATTCGGGAATGGGTGCGATGAATTTTTCCCATTGATCCGGATAGATTTCAGAGACGCCGAACTGGTAGTACCAGTCGAGTTCCGGCCGGGTGACGGTGTAGATACCGCGCAGGACCAGTTCGCTGACGCGGTCCGGATGGGTTTCGGCATAGGCGAGCGCCAGCGTCGAACCCCAGGAGCCGCCGAACACCAGCCATTTCTCGAAGCCGCAGAGTTCACGCAGCCGTTCAATATCGGCAACCAGATGCCATGTGGTGTTGGCTTTGAGTTCCGCGTGTGGCGTGGAGCGACCGCAGCCGCGCTGATCGAACAGGATGACATCGTAAAGATCGGGATCGAATACCCGGCGATGGGTGGGATTCACTCCGCCGCCTGGGCCCCCGTGCAGGAAGACCGCCGGCTTAGCGCCGCGTGTGCCCACCCGCTCCCAATAGATCGTGTGGCCGTCACCCACGTCGAGCATGCCGGTCTCGAAGGGTTCGATCTCTGGATAAAAGCCGCGCAGTTCTTCAGTCATGTTTTATCGTTCCTCAGGCGGCCATTCGGCCGTGTCATGATCCGGATGTTGGTAGGAGGTGATCTCGGCCTCATCGACGCCCTGTTCGACTGCCGGTTTGGCGAAGAGTTGCTCGATCCACGGCATACGCTTGTGGATGTTCACCTGCACCTGCGGCTCTATCTTCTCGGGATGGTCGAAAGCGCCGATCGCGATCTCCACGCCGCCGGGATAATGATAGGTCAGCGGTGTGCCGCACTTGTTGCAGAAACCGCGATGGATTTTCTGCGACGAGCGGAAGAGGGCAGGCTGGCCGCGTGTCCAGGTCAGATGTGCCTGATCGGCAGTCACAAGTGCGCCAAAGAAATTGCCGAAATGTTTCTGGCACATGCGGCAGTGGCAGATGGAGGCCCTGCCGAGCTTGCCCGCATGGAACCGTACGGCGCCGCACTGGCAGCCGCCGGAAAAACCCGTTTCGCTCATTGTCTGTTCTCCGGTGGCCAGTTTTCGGTGTCGTGGTCGGGGTGCTGATAGGAAACGAGATTGGCAAGGTAGTCCACCTGCGTCAGGTCGTCCTCGGTCGCAACGGCGGGCAGGGTGTGGAGGTTGTCGACAAAACCGATCTTCCGTTCCACGCCCCACTGGATGGTTGGCGGCAGCGCGGCGGGATCGTCGAAGGCGCCGGCCGCCACCGCAATGCCATCCGGAGCCTCATAGGTTAGCGGCGTGCCGCATTCGGGGCAAAAGCCGCGCTTCACGACGCTGGAGGACTGGAAGCGTTTCGGCTCGCCGCGCGTCCATGTGAACTCCACATTGCGAACTGAAACCAGTGGCGCGTAATAAGCCCCGAAAGCCTTCTGGCACATGCGGCAATGGCAGATGGAACTGTCTTTCAGGTCGCCAGTGGCGCGAAAACGGACCGCGCCGCATTGGCATCCGCCGGTATATGTCGTCATCTTCGGTCCTCCCGGATCGTTCTGATAATGTGGAGACAGACATTATCTAAGTCTGTGAGGACGTCATGGTTCCAGAAGCGGAGGATGGTCCAGCCGTCTTTTTCAAGCCGCACGGTTCTTTCATGATCGTAGTGTAATGCTGCCTCGGATGTATGTTGAGAGCCATCGATCTCGATAATAAGTCGATGATCGGAACAGGCGAAATCGACGATAAAACCGGCAATCGGCATTTGTCTACGGAAACTCAAGCCTTCCAGGCGATGGGCGCGAATTGCGTTCCAGAGTTTCAGCTCGGCATCCGTCATTACTTTCCGCATTTGCTTCGCGTATTTGCGATGCATTGGGTCTACATCTGCATGCGGCATGATCTGGCTCGCCGTTTAGTGCCTCGCCTTAGATTGGTTGAGGGAACTTAAAATCGCAAGCGTATTGTGGTGGGCGAGGATACCCCCCTCTGCCCTGCCGGGCATCTCCCCCACAAGGAGGGAGATCGGCATGACGCGCCTGCGTCGCTCCATTTCGACCGAAGAGAAATGCGGGGCCTAACAACGAGTCGATCTCCCCACCTGTGGGGGAGATGCCCGGCAGGGCAGAGGGGGGTAAACCGCAAGCCGCAGCCTCAAGCGCTGGACGCAAGCCCTACCGCTTCAACTCCCAGGTCGTCGTCCGCTCGCCGGTCTCCTTGTCCTTGCCATCCTTCAACTGAATGCCCTTCTCCGAAAGCTCATCGCGCAACCGATCAGCCTCTGCAAAGTTCTTCGCCTTCAGCATCTCCAGACGCAATTCCACCAGAGCGTTGACCGCCGAAACGATGGCCTCGTCCATTTCAGTTGTCTTCGGCAGCACGCCCAAGAGGGCAGCACTCGCCGCGAAGGCCGGCAGCTTGGATGGGTTCACATTGGCCGCGTGTGCCGATGCATGCAGCGCCTGCACGGCCGCAACGGTGTTGAGATCGTCGGCAAGCGCCTCGAGCACGGTTTCATCCGGCGCGGCATCGGAGGCTTCCGCCGCCGGCCATTTGGCGAGCAGGCGTTCGGCCTCTTCCAGACGCTTTACCGAAAAATCGATCGGCTCTCTATAATGCGTCATCAGCATCGCAAGACGCAGAACCTCGCCCGGCCATTTCCGGCCGCCGAATTTCTCCGTGTGCAGCAATTCATAGATCGTCACGAAGTTGCCCTCGGACTTCGACATCTTGCGGCCTTCCACCTGCACAAAGCCGTTATGCATCCACACGTTCGCCATGACATGCGTGCCGTGCGCGCAACGGGACTGGGCGATTTCGTTCTCGTGATGTGGGAAGATGAGGTCGAGCCCGCCGCCGTGAATGTCGAAAACGTCACCGAGGTAGCGGCCGGACATAGCCGAGCATTCGATATGCCAGCCGGGACGGCCGCGGCCCCAAGGGCTTTCCCAGCCGGGCTCGTTGTGGGAGGAAAGCTTCCACAGCACGAAATCGCCGGGGTTCTTCTTGTGGGCATCCACCGCCACGCGCGCGCCCGCCTGCTGCTCGTCCAGCGGACGCTTCGAAAGCTGCCCGTAATCCGCCATGGAGCGAGTGTCGAACAAGACCTCGCCACCGGCCGCATAGGCGTGGCCGCGTGCGATCAGTTTCTCGATGATGTCGATCATCTGTGCGATATTGTCGGTCGCGCGCGGTTCGACACTTGGCTGAAGGCAGCCCAGCGCCGCGACGTCCGCATGGAACTGGTCAGCCGTCTTTTCCGTCACGGCGTGGATGGCATCGTTGAGCGGCAGATGCGGATAGTCCCGCAGCGCCCGCGCATTGATCTTGTCATCAACGTCAGTGATGTTGCGGGCATAGGTGACGTGATTTTCGCCATAGACATGGCGCAGCAGCCGGAAGAGAACATCGAACACGATGACGGGTCGCGCGTTGCCGATATGGGCGAAATCATAGACCGTCGGGCCGCAGACATACATGCGCACGTTTTCAGGATCGATGGGCGCAAATTCCGCCTTTTCGCGGGTCAGCGTGTTGTAAAGTTTCAGGCGCAAGGACATGCGGCAATTCCCTAGAGGCAGTCAGTTGTCCTGACCGGGCCGTTTGTCTGTAAGACCTTGCGGGAGACGAAAACGAGCCGGCCGGTGGCGAACCAGCAAAATTATTTCAGCAGCAGGTGCAGATCGTCGTTTTCATGACTTGCGTTATGGCGCGGCGGTCATGCGCGGTCAAGCGTTTCTCTCGTGACGTTGGCTGACCCGCCGACCGGCATCACTCCGGCGGACGGTAATCCACGAACCGGTTTTCCCGGACCAGGAAGAGCTTGCCGGTCTCTTTGAGATCGGGCGAAGCAAGCGGCAGGATGGCTGCGGCTACCTCTGACGGATGCGGCACGGTGGCGGGATCTTCGCCGGGCATGGCCTGCGCGCGCATTGCCGTGCGCGTGGCGCCGGGATTGATGCTGTTGACGCGAAGCGCGCTCTTCTGCGTCTCCGCCGCCCAGGTGCGGGCAAGTGCTTCCACAGCTGCCTTGGAGGTGGAGTAGACGCCCCAGAAGGGACGACAGCTATGAGCGGCACCCGAGGACAGGATCAATGCCCGACCGGCGTCAGATTTGAGAAGCAGCGGCTCGACCGAGCGGATCAGCCGCCAGGTGGCGGTGACGTTGATGGTCATGACCCTTTCGAAAACCTTTGCCTCGATATGGCCGACCGGCGAGATGACGCCGAGGACACCGGCATTGGCGACCAGAATATCCAGCTTGCCCCAGCGCTCGTAGATATTGGCGCCCAGCGCATCGATGGCTTTCATGTCGGAGAGATCGAAGGGAACCAGCGTCGCGGTGCCGCCGACGGCCTTGATGGCGTCGTCCAGTTCCTCAAGGCCGCCCACCGTGCGGGCGCAGGCGATGACATGCGCGCCGGCCTTGGCGAGTTCCAGCGCGGTGAAATAGCCGATGCCGCGCGACGCGCCGGTGACGAGAGCGATGCGGCCCTTGAGATCGATAGTCATGGTCTCCCCCGAAATGATTGCGCTTCCTTGTACGAAGCCGCAGCCGCCTGCTGCAAGCAATTAAATTGCCGCAGCTCGCGGGCTGATAAAAGGCAAGAAAAAAGCGGCCACCGGAGACCGGTGGCCGCTTGTTCTTTCGGGATTATCAGCCGTTGCTGGCCAGCATGGAAATCTTGCTGCCCATCGCCTCGCCGTTTTTGTCGAGGAGGCGGGTCGGATAATCGCCGGTGAAATAGTGGTCGGTGAACTGCGGCCGCGCCTGATTGCGGTTTTCACCGCCCACCGCGCGATAAAGCCCGTCGATCGACAGGAACGCCAGCGAATCGGCGCCGATATATTTCGCCATCGCCTCGACATCCGCATACTGGTTCGCCAGCAGCTTGTCGGCATCAGGTGTGTCGATGCCGTAGAAATCCGGATGGAAGATCATCGGGCTGGCAACGCGGATATGCACTTCCTTGGCGCCGGCCTCGCGGATCATCTGCACGATCTTGACCGAGGTCGTGCCGCGCACGATGGAATCATCCACCAGCACCACGCGCTTGCCTTCGATCATCGCCCGATTGGCGGAATGCTTGAGCTTGACACCGAAGGCGCGGATCTGCTGGGTCGGCTCGATGAAGGTGCGGCCGACATAATGGTTGCGGATGATACCGTATTCGAAGGGAATGCCGCTCTCCTGCGCAAAACCGAGCGCTGCGGGCGTGCCGCCATCGGGAACGGGCACCACCACATCGGCTTCGAGCGGTGCTTCCTTGGCAAGGTTCATGCCCATGTTCTTGCGCGTCGTGTAGACGTTGCGGCCGCCGACGACGGAATCGGGACGGGCGAAATAGACATATTCGAACAGGCAGAGACGCTCCGGCTGCGGTTTCGAGGGCTTGCGCGCATCGATGGTGATCGAACCGTCAGGCTGGATCTCGCAGATGATGACTTCGCCGTTTTCAACGTCGCGCACGAATTTCGCGCCGATGATATCGAGAGCACAGGTCTCCGAGCAGAAGATAGGCTTGCCGTCCAGCTCGCCCATGACCAGCGGGCGGATACCGATCGGGTCACGCGCGGCAATCAGCTTGGTGCGGGTCATCGCCAGCATCGAGTAACCGCCTTCCATCTGCCTGATGGCATCGATGAAACGGTCGGCGGTGGAGGCATGACGGGAGCGCGCGATGAGGTGCAGCACCACTTCGGTATCCGAGGTCGACTGACAGATGGCGCCCGTCGCGATGATCTGGCGGCGCAGCGTCAGGCCGTTGGTGAAGTTGCCGTTATGGGCAATCGAAATACCGCCTTCTTCCAGTTCGGCAAACAGCGGCTGTACGTTGCGCATCGCCACTTCGCCGGTGGTGGAATAACGGGTGTGGCCGATGGCGATGGAGCCGGGCAGGCGGGCAAGCGTTGCAGGATCGGTATAATGATCGCCGACGAGGCCCATATGGCGTTCCTGATGGAAGCGCTTGCCATCGAAGGAGACGATGCCGGCTGCTTCCTGGCCGCGATGCTGCAGGGCATGCAGGCCAAGCGCGGTCAGCGCCGAGGCGTCGGCATGGCCGAGAATGCCGAAAACGCCGCATTCTTCATGCAGCGTATCGCCGTCGATCTCTTCCTTGAAAGTGGTCCCATGGAATGTGGAATGCGAAAGCGGCTCAATCATCCGGCTTGCCCTTGCTCTCTACCGAGAAAAAAGAAAGACCTCGCCGGCGAGTATCTCTCCCGGTCGGTCCGTCTGTGTCGTGCTTGATATTTAGCACAAATAGCGCGCCTTGCATGCATTGCAAGACGCGACACTGTGTCAATTATTCGTTGCCGGCGGATTTGTTGCCGGCACATCTTCGGCAGGCGCCTGCGTGGTCGTCTGTTCCTGCGGTTTTCCAAGGATGCGAGCGCGAATCTGCGGCTCGATATCGTCAGGCAGAACCGCCTCCAGCTTGCCCACCAGCCCGTCGAGGAAGGGCTTGGACTTCGCCTGCGTCACCCATTCCGGCTGCGTCTTCACATCCACCAGCCAGTTCCAGAAGGCGACCGCAACCACTAGAAGCAGAATGCCGCGCGCCGCGCCGAACAGGAATCCGAGCGTACGGTCCAGTGCGCCGATGCGGCTGTCGATGATGAAATCGGCAATGCGCGAGGTGATGAAGGAAATCACGATCAGCGAGACGAGGAAAACGACGCCTGCGGAACCGGCAATGGCGATCTTGTCGTCATCGGTATAGTTGCGCGCATAGGGCAGCAGGACCGGATAAAGATAATAGGCGGCGGCGACCGAACCGGCCCAGCTCGCAATCGACAGGATTTCGCGGGAAAAACCGCGGACCATCGCGAGAATGGCGGAGAAAAGAACAACGGCGATGACGATGCCGTCGAAAATTGTAATGGGCATATACCAACTCCGGAGGTGCGACGCCCTGTCAGGCGCTGCCTTGCCAATTTTGCGATCCTCTTACACCACTGTTTCCTTTGGCGAAAGGATCAATATTCGTCGTCCTCAACCTGTTTGAACCGGTTGCCGGAGCCGGCGATGCGGGCCACGAGGTCCGGAAGGCTTTCGATTTCCGTCCAGCGCCCCTTGCCGCCTTTCGGCAATTCAGCCGAAGCAGAAGGCAGAAGTGCGGCGGAAAAGCCGAGTTTTTCAGCTTCTTTCAATCGCTGGCCCGTGTGCGAGACCGGGCGCACCGCGCCCGACAGGCTGATTTCGCCGAAATAGACGCAATCGGCGGGGAGGGCAAGACCGGCAAGCGAGGAAACCAGCGCAGAAGCAATAGCCATATCGGCGGCCGGTTCAGAAATCCGGTAGCCGCCGGCGACGTTGAGATAGACATCGTGCTGACCGAGCTTCACGCCGCAATGGGCCTCCAGTACCGCGAGAATCATGGCGAGTCGCGACGAATCCCAGCCGACCACCGCGCGGCGCGGTGTGCCGAGCGAGGTTGGCGCGACCAGCGCCTGCACTTCAACGAGCACGGGGCGTGTGCCCTCGATGCCTGCAAAAACCGCAGCGCCCGGTGATTTTTCGTTGCGTTCTCCCAGAAACAGTTCGGATGGATTGGACACTTCCCTGAGGCCGCGATCCGACATTTCGAACACGCCGATTTCATCGGTCGGCCCGAAGCGGTTCTTGACGGTTCGAAGAATGCGGTAATGGTGGCCGCGGTCACCTTCGAAATAAAGGACGGCATCGACCATGTGCTCCACCACGCGCGGGCCGGCGATCTGGCCTTCCTTGGTGACATGGCCGACAAGCACCATGGTCGCGCCCGTCTGCTTGGCGAAACGGATCATCGCCTGCACGCCGGTGCGCACCTGTGTCACCGTGCCGGGGGCGGAATCGGCGGTATCGCTCCACAATGTCTGGATGGAATCGATGATGACGAGATCGGGCCGCTTGCCTTCGGAAATCGTCGCCAGAATATCCTCGACATTGGTTTCCGCCGCCAGAAGCACATCGGTTTCCGCAGCCCCCAGACGTTGCGCACGCAGACGCACCTGCGCCACCGCCTCTTCGCCGGAGACATAGATGATGCGATGGCCGCGCCGCGAAAGGGCGGCGGCCGCCTGCATGAGGAGCGTCGATTTGCCGATACCGGGATCCCCACCGATCAGAACGGCCGAACCGCGCACGAAACCGCCGCCGGTCGCCCGATCAAGTTCGCTGATGCCGGTCGGGATGCGGGGGGCTTCTTCGATTTCACCTGATAGTGAGGTGAGTGTGACTGGCCGGCCCTTCTTGGGAGCCTTGCCCGGGCCGGATCCGATGCCGCCCATCGGGTCTTCCTCGACGATGGTATTCCACTCGCCGCAGCCTTCGCATTTTCCCGCCCATCGGGTATGAACCGTGCCGCAGTTCTGGCACACGAATTGAGTCTTGGCTTTGGCCATCTATGTCAGTTTTCTTCTTGTTTGAAATGATCTGCGGAGATGTCTTGGTGGCCGTGGAGGACGCGCAGGACCGTAAGCTCATTCTCGTTGACGCGGAAGAAAATCACGCGGTCCCGATAGGCAATGCTGCGAAGCCCTGTTCCATAGCTGCTTCGTGAGACGCCGGACAGGCCGAGCGCCGCTAGCGATTCGACCTTGTCAAAAATTTCAAGCGCGAGACGGTCGGCCGCGGCCGGATTTTCCACTGCGATATAGGCGTGATCTTCAGCGACGTCCTGCCTTGCCCGCGTGGTCCAGATAACGGTCCGGATATTAATGATCGGTCCCCGTTTTTCGTTGCGCGGACAGGTTCTTGATGTCGCTCAGGAAAGCATCTCGCGACCGATAGCTGTGAACACGGCCAGCGTCAGCATCATCAATTCCTTCCTGCAGCAGCAGCTTGAGTGCCGCTTTCTTTCCCTCATCGCTGCCCAGCAAACGAAGTCCAGCAGAAATCACTGCATCCGCATCGCTATAGACGCCAGCTGCCACCTGCTCCTCGATGAACTTCTCGTCCTGCTCGCTCAAATGGATTTCGGGCATTTCGATCTCCTTTTGTTCTCTTTTAACACAGGTCGCGTGAGCTTTCCAAGCGCTAAAGGCGCGTCTCAATCATCCGCCATCAGATATTGCCGCTCATATCGCAGACCAAGTCCTGTCAACATCTCATAGCCGATCGTTCCTGCCGCCCGTGCAGTCTCGTCTACGGGCACACTGGGACCGAAAAGCTCGACATAGTCTCCGGTTCGAATGGCATTGGCCGGAACATCCGTCACGTCGAAGATGGTGAGGTCCATGGTGACGCGGCCAGCAACCGGCACCTTGTGGCCGTTGACGACACCGTATGCGCCGCCATGGCCCATTTCGCGCAGCGGAATGCCGGAACCGGACAGCGAACGCTGGTATCCGTCCGCGTAACCGACAGTCGCGATGGCGAGGCGGCTTGCGCGTTTCAGCAGAAAGGTGCCGCCATAACTGACGGTCTGGCCTTCGCCCGCATCGCGGATCTGGATGATGCGCGCTTCGGCTTTGGCGACCGGCCGCATGGGACTTGCAACGTCGTTGACCGCCTCTCCGCCATAGAGCGCTATGCCGGGACGGGTAAGGTCGAAATGATAATCCGGGCCGAGAAAGATACCGGCGGAAGCCGAGAGGCTCGATTCGATACCTTCGAAAGCAGTGCTAACCATCCGGAATGATTCGAGCTGAGCCCTGTTCATCGGCGAGGAGGGCGTGTCGGCACAGGCGAGATGGGAAAGCACCAGAACCGGGTCAAAACTTGCCGGCCGGGTCACGTCGTCGGCCAGAAACAGCGCATCGTCGAGCGGCAGTCCGAGACGGTTGAAGCCGGTGTCCACATGCAGTGCGCAGGGGTGATCACCACGCTCGGCCACCGTCGCCATCCAGAAGGAAAGCTGCTCCTCGGAGGCAAGAACCGGCACCAGATCATTGTCGAAGACCTGCCGTTCCTGGCCCTGCCAGATGCCTGACAGGACGAAGATGCGTGCTTCAGGTGCATAGGAACGCAGGGTCTCACCCTCGGCAACCGTTGCCACGAAGAAGTCGCGCGCGCCGGCATGGTAGAGCGCTGCGCCGCAATCCTCGATGCCGAGGCCATAGGCATCAGCCTTCACGACGGCCGCTGTCCGCGCCTTACCGGAGCGTCTCCTCATGTCCCGCCAATTATCGGCCAGCGCACCGAGATCGACGGTCAGCCGCAGTGGCGCGTGTTCGAAAGCGTCGGTTTCGGTTTCAGCGAATGTATCCTCGAAGTCGTCTGTCATGCCATGCGTCCGGTTGATTTTGGAACCGACCAGACCCTAGCACTTTTGTTCAAGACGGTAAGGATCGAATGCTCTAAACTTCGCTCATGCACAATGTTTCGCAGGAACAGGCCCTCGATTTCATGCCCGTCGCCACGACGGAAACCACGCGTTTCTGGCGAGACGAACGTTTTGGCGGCATGGAATGCCTGAGTGCTACGTTTCTCACCCATGAATATTCGCCTCACGCCCATGACACGTTTTCGATAGGCGCCATCGAAAGTGGCTCGCAGATTTCCACCATTCAGGGCACTACCGAACAGACGGGGCCGGGGCATCTCTATCTCATCAATCCCGACGAGATTCACGATGGTGCACCAGGCGGCGGCGGTTACCGTTACCGGATGATCTATCCCGACACCGCACTGCTGCGCGATATCATCGAGGATGTGACAGGCAGGGCCTTCCACGGTACGCCTTCATTCCCGAAGTTTCTGCCGCGCGATCCGCAGATGGCGGCCGCCTTTCAGATGGCGCACCGGCGTCTGGAGGAGAAATCCGGTGCCCTCGAGGCGGATGAGGGCATGTTCTCGGTTCTCGCCGCCCTTTTCGGCAGGCATGGCAGCGCCATTATTCTGCCGGTCGAAACGCGCGAGAAAACGGCGGTTTACACCGCCCGCGACTACCTTTCCGACAATTACGAGACCGATATCGGCCTTGAGGAACTGGCTTCCATTGCCGGTCTCAGCCGCGCACACCTTATCCGTGCTTTCAGGAAAGAGTTCTACATCACCCCGCACGCCTATCTGACCGACGTGCGCATCCGCAGGGCGCGTCGGCTTCTGCGCGCCGGCGAGATGCCGGCCGAGGTGGCGGCGATGTGCGGTTTTGCGGACCAGGCGCATTTCACCCGCCATTTCAAGGCGCGCACCGGCATTACCCCGGGCCAGTTTCGCATGGGGTGATGCCGGCACACGCATTCCTGTGTGACGTCACTTTCGTACAAGACCGGTGGATGTCTTACGCGTAATCGCTCTCCTGAAAGGGAGAAAGCGATGTCAATATGGGACAAAAGGACGGAATTCGTCGCGGGATTACGGGCCGCCGCGCCATTGCTCGTGGCCATGGTGCCGATCGGCGTCGTGTTTGGCGCGGTCGCCATCGGCAAGGGCCTGTCGCCGCTCGAAGCCTCGCTGATGTCGCTGCTGGTCTTCGCCGGCGGCTCGCAATTCGTGGCGATGGACTTATGGACCCATCCGGCTAGCTGGAGCGCGCTCGGCTTTGCGGCGCTGCTCGTCAATCTGCGCCACGTGCTGATGAGCGCTTCCATCGCCGGCAAGCTGGACGATTTCCGGGGCTGGCGGAAATATGCGGCCATGCTGGTGCTGACGGATGAATCCTGGGCGTTGTCGGAGTTTCGTGTCATCGCCGGCAGGCTGACGGCGGGTTTCTTCACCGGCGCTGCATTGTCGATCTATATCGTCTGGAACCTGGCCACCCTCACCGGTGCTTTGCTGGGTTCGGTCATGGGCGACATGTCGGTCATCGGGCTGGATTTCGCCTTTCCCGCGGTGTTTATCGTGCTGCTCATAGGGTTCTGGAAGGGCCGGGAAACGGGCTCGGTGCTTCTGGCAAGCGCCTCCGCCGCCTTTCTCACCCATGCGCTGGTACCCGGAGCCTGGTATATCGCCGCCGGTGCGCTCGCGGGCCTCGCTGTCGCCGCCTTCGGCCATGATGAACAGGCGGAGCAGCCGGCATGACGCTCGACCTTAATACGCTGCTGACGATTCTCGCCATGATGGCGGCAACCGTCGCAACACGCCTCGGCGGCCTGTTGCTTGTCAGTCGGTTTACCCTGACCGCGCGCCTTAAAAAGGCCCTCGGCGTAGTGCCGCCCGCCGTCCTGATGGCCGTCGTCACGCCGACTGCGCTTGCCAGCGGACCGGCGGAAACCATCGCCTGCGCGGTCACCGCTGTCGCGGCGCTGCGCCTCAGCCTTCTGCCGGCGGCAACAGTCGGCGTGGCGGCCGTGGCGCTGCTGCGCGGAATCGGTTTGTGAGAAAAAGCCACCAACGTCTTGAAAGGACTCGAGCCTTGTTTCCGGAACGTGGGAAATAGCCGAGACGGTAAACATACCCTCTCGGCAATTATTGCCGCCTCAATGTTCTTCGTATTGGCTGAAGCTCGGATCGGCCAAGTCCGTAAAGCGGGTGAATTCGGACTGGAAGGCAAGCTTCACGGTGCCAGTCGGTCCGTGACGCTGCTTGGCGATGATGACGTCAGCCGTGCCTTTTACCTTGTCGAACAGCGCTTCCCACTCGGCATATTTCGGATCGGCAGGATCGCGCGGCTCCATGTTCTTGACGTAATATTCCTCGCGGAACACGAACAGCACCACGTCGGCGTCCTGCTCGATGGAACCTGATTCACGCAGGTCGGAAAGCTGCGGGCGCTTGTCTTCGCGGCTCTCCACCGCACGGGAGAGCTGTGACAGCGCGATGATCGGAACATTGAGTTCCTTGCCCAACGCCTTCAGGCCCGTGGTGATCTGGGTGATTTCCTGCACGCGGTTTTCGCCGCTCTTGCCGGAGCCGGTCATCAGCTGAACGTAGTCGACCACCAGAACATCGAGGCCGCGCTGGCGCTTCAGGCGGCGGGCGCGCGCGGAAAGCTGGGCAATCGAGATACCACCGGTCTGGTCGATGTAAAGCGGCACCTTCTGCATCATCTGTGAGCAGGCGACGAGTTTTTCGAAATCGGCCTCGGTGATGTCACCGCGACGGATTTTCGACGAGGAAACTTCGGTCTGCTCTGAAATGATACGCGTTGCCAGCTGTTCGGAGGACATTTCGAGCGAGTAGAAACCGACAACGCCGCCATTTTTCGCCTTGAACGAGCCGTCCGGCTGCACTTCCTGCTCATAGGAAGCGGCGATATTGTAGGCGATGTTGGTCGCAAGCGAGGTCTTGCCCATACCCGGACGACCGGCAAGCACGATAAGGTCGGAACGCTGCAAGCCACCCATGCGGGCGTCAAGCGAGTGGATGCCGGTGGAGATGCCGGAGAGGTTTCCGTCGCGCTCGAAGGCCGCGCCCGCCATGTCGATCGCCAGCGCCACCGCGTCGTTGAACGACTGGAAGCCGCCGTCGTAACGGCCGGTTTCCGCCAGTTCGAACAGGCGCCGTTCGGTGTCTTCGATCTGTGCCTGCGGCGGCATGTCGAGCGGCGCGTCATAGGCGATGTTGACGACATCCTCGCCGATCTGGATCAGCGCGCGGCGCAGCGCCAGATCATAGATCGCCCGGCCGTAATCTTCCGCGTTGATGATCGACACGGCTTCTGCCGCCAGACGCGCGAGATACTGCGCCACCGTCAGGTCGCCGATCTTGTCGTCGGCCGGCAGGAAGGTCTTGATCGTCACCGGATTGGCGGTCTTGCCCATGCGGATGATATCGCCTGCCACCTCGAAAATCTTGCGGTGCAGCGGTTCGTAGAGGTGCACGGGCTTCAAGAAGTCCGATACGCGGTAATAGGCGTCGTTATTGACGAGGATGGCGCCGAGCAGCGCCTGTTCGGCCTCGATATTGTTCGGCGCTTCGCGGTAATGCGGTTCCGCCGGTTGCGCGGGGGTGATCTTTCTCACAGCGTCGTTCATGGTTTGCGCGATCTCCCTTTGCCTGTTCTTACACCTCGGGTTTGGCTTTCTGTGCCATTGCAGTCAATGATATTGTTGCAACACTCCATGGCAGGCCGACGTCCGCTGAGCGAAGTCGGATCACATCTTCAGTTGTCCCCAGCAATCCACAGGCGGGATGGGGACAAAGCGGGAAATTTCCCGGCAACGTGATTCGCCGCCATGAGTTTACCGCATGGCAGACCCGGCACGAAAGAAACTTGAAAATCGTCAGCCTTACGAATAAATAGGCAGAAAATAAGTAGTGTACTAATTATAAGGCTTGCTGACATGTCCCGCGAGACCGACAAGGAACAGCTTCTCGATGAAGTTTCCGCTTTCACCCGCAAACTGCGCGCGTTTTTCGATGCGCGGGTAGGGGAAAGCGGGCTGACGCTGGCGCGTGCGCGTGCGCTTTTCGCGCTCTCGCGGCGCGGACCGTTGACGCAGACGGAGCTCGCGGAGGAAATGGAAATCGAGACGCCGACACTGGTGCGAGTGCTTGATGGCATGGAGAAGCAGAACCTCATCGAACGCCGATCCGATGAGAACGACCGGCGTGCCAAACGTATTCACATGACGGCGGAGGGCGAAGAAACCTCGCAGACGGTGCAGGAAATGGCAAAGTCGCTGCGTTCGGAAATCGCCGCCGATATCTCCTCGCAGGAGCTGGCAATGGCGCTGGATGTCATGCGGCGGCTTTCGGCCAATCTGCAAAATCTTGCAGCGGGGAGGGCGCAATCGTGAGCACCTCTTTACCGCTAACGGCAGCGTCGGACGCCGCCGAAAAGGACAGGCCCGCCAATGGCCCCACAGAGACGACGGGCCCGGCTCAATCACCGGACGCCGGCGCCGGGAGCGGCACGCAGGCTCCGTCTGCCGCAGCTGCACCTCAGCCGGTGGAGCGGCCATTGTGGCTGCGGCTGTGTTTCATTTTTGCAGGCCTGTCGTTTTTCATTACGCAGGGCCTCGGCATGAACCTCGTCATGGCCAATATCTACCAGCTGCAGGGCGAGTTTTCGGCGACGGTGGCCGAGGTCGCCTGGTTATCCGCTGCCTATATGGCACCCTATGCCACCTTTTCCATCGCCTTGTTCAAGGTGCGCGCGCAATATGGCCTGCGGCCCTTCGCCGAACTTTCGATCATCGCCTTCGTGGTTGCTTCCTGCCTCAACCTCTTCGTGACGGACCTGCATTCGGCCATCGTCATCCGCTTCGTCAGCGGCATGGCCGCCGCGCCGATTTCCTCGCTCGGCTTTCTCTATATTCTTGAGGCCTTTCCGCCCGCGCGAAAATTCTCGCTGGGATTCAGCATTGCACTGACAGGTACGCTGTTGTCGGCGCCGCTTGCGCGCATGGTGTCACCCTCGCTGCTGGCGATCGATGGCTGGAACGCCCTTTATTCAATGGAGGTCGGTTTTGCGCTGATTTCCTTCGCCATGATTTACGTCCTCAAGGTCACACCGCCGCCGCGTGCGAAGGTGATCGAGCGTATGGATATCCTCAGCTATCTCCTGTTTGCGGGCGGTCTCGGTTGCCTTGCAGTCATGCTGACGCTCGGCCGGTTCTACTGGTGGTTCGAAACCTGGTGGCTTGGCGCGCTGCTGGCGACATCCATCGCGCTTCTGACACTGATGGCTTTCATCGAATTGCCGCGTAAGAACCCGTTGCTCGACCTGCGCTGGATTTTCTCCAAAACCAACCTGCACGCCATTGCCGTCCTGCTTGTCTACCGGGCGGTCTCGTCGGAACAATCCTCCACCGCGGTCAGCTTCTATCAGCAGCTTGGCTTGCTCAACGACCAGACCACCATGCTTTATGCCCTCGTGCTGCTTGCCACCATTCTTGGCGGGGCGGCCTGCGCATGGCTGATGTTGACGAAATATGTCGAAACCGCCCATGTCATTGCGCTGACACTGATCGCGACTGGTTCCTTTATGGACAGCCAGTCGACGAACCTCACCCGCCCCGAACAGATGTATCTCAGCCAGATGATGATCGCCTTCGGTGCGGCCATGTTCCTGCCGCCTGTCATGGCGAAGGGTTTCGGCGCAGCACTGGCACGGGGTGCGCCTTATCTGGTGAACTTCATCACCATCTTCCTGTTTACGCAGATCACCGGTTCCATGCTGATGACGGGCCTGCTCGGCAGTTTCGTAACGCTGCGGGAGAAATTCCACTCCAATGTGCTGGTGGAGAACATCCTGCTCACCAACCCTCTCGTTGCCCAGCGTGTCTCCCAGCTTTCCGGTGCTTACAGCCATGTCATCACCGATCCGGCATTGCTGAAGGCGGAGGGATTGTCGCTGCTTGGCCAGCAAGTCAGCCGGGAAGCCTATGTGCTTGCCTATAATGACACGTTCCTGCTCATCTCCGTCGTTTCCGCGCTGGCGCTGGCCGCGCTTTTGATCCACCTCGCATGGTTGCGCATCCGCCCCTTCCTTTTCCCGGAGGACATCGATGCCGCACCGGCCCCCCAGTCTTGAACCTTCCAAGAGTGCCAAAATGTTGAAGAAGTTTTTTACTCCCGTTTCCATTCTCGTGCTGCTCGGCGGTTTCGCCGGTGTTGCGCTCGTGCTTTACGCCTGGCGGCTGCCGCCCTTTCTCTCGACCGTGGAAATGACCGACAACGCATTCGTGCGCGGTTACGTCACGACCATGAGCCCGCAGGTCAGCGGATATGTCGTGGATGTGCCGGTGAAGGATTATCAGGAGGTGAAGCAGGGTGCTTTGCTGGCGAAGATTGATGACCGTATCTATCGCCAGAAACAGGCGCAGGCGGAAGCAACGCTCGATACGCAAAAGGCGGCTCTCGATAATTCCCGCCAGCAGGAAAATGCAGCCAATGCCCATATTCTTTCCAGCCAGGCCGCGGTCGACAGCGCCGAAGCCTCGCTGAAACAGGCCCAACTGGCATCCGACCGGCAGGATAATCTCATAAAAAGCGGCGTGGGAACTTCCAGCCTTCAGGAAGAAGCCCATGCCGCACTGGAAAAGGCGCGGGCATCGCTCTCGCAGGCGAAAGCCGCCCTTGAGGTTTCACGGCAGGATCTGCAGACCATCATCGTTAACCGCAGTTCGCTGCAGGCTGCGGTCGCAAATGCCGAAGCGGCCGTCGAGCTTGCCCGGATCGACCTCGCCAACACCGAAATCCGTGCGCCCGTGGATGGCAGGCTCGGCGAAATCGGCGTGCGCACTGGCCAATATGTCACCGCCGGCACGCAGCTGATGGCCGTTGTGCCGCATGATGTCTGGGTTATCGCCAATTTCAAGGAGACCCAGCTTGCGGGCATGCAGGTCGGCCAACCTGTGACGATTTCCGTCGATGCGCTGCATCGCCGGAAGCTGACCGGCCATGTGGAGCGTTTTTCGCCCGCCACGGGTTCGGAATTCGCCGTTATCAAGCCCGACAATGCGACCGGCAATTTCGTGAAAATCGCCCAGCGTCTCGGTGTGCGCATCACCATCGACGCGGATCAGCCGCTGGCGGCAGAACTTTCGCCGGGCATGTCTGTGGTGGTGCATGTGGACAAGAGCAAGGCGCCCGATGGGGCGGAGACGGCGGCGAGGTAGTCTGGCGTTGAGTTTGCGGAGGGATAACCCCTCTGCAAACTCAGACCACGCAAACAAAAAACCCCGGATGTCGCCATCCGGGGTTTTCCTTTGACCGTTAGGCCAGATCTTACTCGTCGTCGCCGTCGCGGTCAGCTTCCGGATCGAAGAAGTCTTCCGGACGCAGCGCGTCTTCGTCAACGCCGTAGATGGCGTCAGCGGAGGTGAGGCTTTCGCCCTTGGCCTGACGCTCTGCTTCTTCAGCCGAACGGGCAACGTTCAGCTCGACCTGCAGCTCGACTTCGGCGTGCAGGTGCAGGGTAACGTTGTGCAGGCCGATGGTCTTGATCGGCGTGTTCAGCTCAACCTGGTTGCGGCCGATGTTGAAGCCTTCGGCAGCCAGGATTTCAACGACGTCGCGAGCAGCAACAGAACCGTACAGCTGACCGGTTTCGCCAGCCGAACGGACAACGATGAAGGACTTGCCTTCGAGTGCTTCGGCAACCTTCTGGGCTTCCGACTTGCGCTCGAGGTTACGAGCTTCGAGCGTTGCGCGCTCGGTTTCGAAACGGGTCTTGTTGGCGGCGTTGGCGCGCAGCGCTTTGCCCTGCGGCAGCAGGAAGTTACGGGCATAGCCGTCGCGAACCTTGACGGTTTCGCCCATCTGGCCGAGCTTGTTGATGCGTTCGAGAAGAATAACGTCCATCTTCTTGATCCTTTCTATGGTTTGGTTTCGTTCGTAGTGTCGGTTTTCCGCGCCGGCGTCAGGGAGATCGTGCTGCGCACGTCGCTGAGGCCGAACACGAGAATGATGAACAGCGGAAAGACAAAGACCGCCGAGAGATATGCGAGAATGAGGACCGGCAGGCGCCAGTCCTTGCCGCGGGCGCGCTTGTGCAGCGAGGCATAACCCGCCATCAGGAAGCCCGCGCCAAAGGTGCCGCAGATGACCGCGCCGATCATGGCCGCCACGCCGCCAAGGAACATGGCGAGAATGCCGGCCAGGAAAATGAAGATCGCGTTGCGATGCATGCGCAGTGCCGAGGGAATGTCCTCACGCGGGCGCAGGCCCTTGCCGAAAGAGCCGACCAGCCGGGTCGCGAAATAATAGGCCGCAAACAGAAGGATGACCCAGAGGCCGCCCTGAACGATCGGCAGCATCAGCACCAGCAGCGATTTCGTTTGCGCCAGCGCCTCTGCATTGGGTTCGAACAGCGGTTCGCGGTTCTGCACCGAGGTCATCATGATATCGACCATGCGCGCGACCAGATCAGGGCCGTAACCGATCATCCAGCCAAGAATGACGACGGCGACCGAAACCAGAATGCACAGGTGCAGCACGATGCCGGAGAGCGGATACCAGGCAAGCAGATCATCCGGGCCGCCGATTTCGGAAGCCGGGCGCGCCAGATTGGCGAGATGCGAAAGCCAGCCCGCCGGGATCAGCGTGAAGATCGCGATGGTCAGCGCAAACAGCGGCGACATGACCAGCGCACCGATGATGGCGGTGGTGATGATGGCGACGATGGCGGCGCGATTACCCCAGCCCATGCCTGCGATCAGGATCGGCATGGCGGAACCGGCATAGAGCAGGAAAGAAAAGGACGACTGTGCCGTTGCGCCAAGCGTTAAAAACGCGGCGCATATGCCGGCGAGAACGCCGGAGATCAGCACTGTCTGGTTCAACTTTTGCACTTCGCTGTCCTGCTGAAACTAAGCAGTTAGAGGATCGCTCGTGAGAGCCTCATCCCCAACATGGGATTTAGAGTATCGATCCGCGCCCAACGCGGAAGGATCTGGAAAAGCGAGGCCGCGTTAAACGCAGCCTCGCTTCAATTCATTACGCTACAACGTAGGGCAGCAGGCCGAGGAAACGGGCGCGCTTGATCGCCTGGGCGAGTTCGCGCTGCTTCTTCTGGGAAACGGCCGTGATGCGGGAAGGAACGATCTTGCCGCGCTCGGAAATGTAGCGCTGCAGGAGACGTACGTCTTTGTAGTCGATCTTCGGAGCGTTGGCGCCGGAGAAGGGGCACGTCTTGCGACGGCGGTGGAACGGGCGGCGTGCCTGGGAAGAGGATGCGTCAGCCATTGGTCAATTCTCCTTATGCACGGTCTTCGCGCGGACGGCGCGGACGGTCTTCGCGAGGACCACGATCTTCACGCGGGCCACGGTCCGGACGGTCGCCATCGCGGCGCGGACGGTCGTCACGGTCGCGCTTCTGCATCATCGCGGACGGGCCTTCTTCGTGGGCTTCGACGGCGATGGTCATGTAGCGAAGAACGTCTTCGTTGATGCGCATCTGGCGCTCGACTTCATGGATGGCGGCCGCCGGAGCGTCGATGTCCATGAGAGCGTAGTGAGCCTTGCGGTTCTTCTTGATGCGGTAGGTGAGGGACTTCAGACCCCAGTTCTCGATGCGTCCGACTTTGCCGCCGAACGATTCGATAACGCCCTTGTACTGCTCGACAAGTGCGTCGACCTGCTGGGCAGAAATATCCTGCCGGGCAAGGAAGATGTGTTCGTAAAGAGCCATTTAAGCTTTGCCTTTCTTGCGTTTCGTCCTTCACCCGGCAACGGCGCTAAGCCTCAACGACTGCTCCTGAAAAGGCGTGAGCCTTAAAGCAAGAAAAGCGTTGTTCGAGACGGTCGAGAGCGGAGACACGGGAGGCCGGAAAAACCTTATGGTTCCTGCTGTTCCGTGACCGGAACCAGCCCTCCGTTCAGCCACCAGCCAATTGGACCGGGTGTTGTGAACAGCGCGCTTATACGGATTTTTGCCCGGAATGCAAGGGCAGAGGCGAAAAAGCGCGCCGCTCGATCATCAGATCGGCATTGGATATTGCCGGTGAATGGCTGCGATGCCCGTCAGCACGTCCTCGGAAAGAGTGACATCCGCTGCCGCAATATCAACCTTCAGCTGCTCTATCGTGGTGGCGCCGATGATGACGGAGGCCATGAAGGGGCGCGTCAGGCAGAACGCAATGGCGAGCTTTGCGGGGTCGATACCATGCGCGGCGGCAAGCTCCAGATAGGCCTTTACCGGAGCTTCCTGAAGCGGCTGCAGACGGCCACCGAGATCCTTGTTGATGGTTCCGCGTGAACCGGCGGGACGGGCGCCGTTCTGGTATTTGCCGGTCAGCAGCCCTGCTGCCAGCGGTGAATAGGCGAGCAGGCCGACATCTTCATGGTGGGCGACTTCCGCCATGTCCAGATCGAAGCTGCGATAGAGCAGGTTATATTCGTTCTGGATCGTGGCGACGCGCGGCAGGCCCTTGGCTTCGGCGATGTCGATATATTTCTGCGTGCCCCAGGCGCTTTCGTTGGAAAGGCCAATGGCGCGGATTTTTCCGGCCTTTACCAGTTCGCCGAGCGTTTCCAGCTTTTCGGTAATTTCGGCAAGCGTGCGCGCCGTGTCCTGACCGGAAGCGTCAAAGCTCCATGCTCCACGGAAATGATAGGTGCCGCGATTCGGCCAGTGGATTTGGTAGAGGTCTATATAGTCGGTCTTCAGGCGCTGGAGGCTGGTATCGACAGCCTCACGGATCGCGGCTGCGTCGATATCGCGACCGCCACGAATGTAATCGCGTCCTGAGCCGGCAACCTTGGTCGCGAGCACGACCTGATCGCGCTTTCCGGTCTTTTCAAACCACGAGCCGATATAATCTTCCGTCCGGCCCTGGGTCTCCGCGGAAACGGGCGTGGTGGGGTAAAGCTCTGCCGTATCGAAGAAATTCACACCGTTTTCGACGGCGTAATCCATCTGCGCATGCGCTTCGGCTTCGGTATTCTGTGTGCCCCATGTCATGGTGCCGAGGCAGATTTCAGACACGGAAATATCCGTGCGGCCCAATAGTCTCTGTTTCATGGAAATGTCCCGGTGCTTGGCCAGATAGTTTGGAAGGTGGTGTGAAAGTAATGGGGAATTGCCGCAGTGCAAGAAAAAATATGATGAAAAGAAAGGGGAAAACAGCACGACAAAACCCCTCACACCGGGCCGGCAGGCGGCCTCAAGCCTTGACTTCGCTGGTGGGAATGTGAATGGAAGTCGACAAGAATAAAGGCAAGGCCAGACAAGAAGGACGACATCCCATGGGTATTGCATTCACATTTCCCGGTCAGGGAAGCCAGGCTGTTGGCATGGGCAAGGAGCTGGCGGATACCTATCCGGAAGCACGCGCCGTGTTTCAGGAAGTCGACGAAGCGCTCGACCAGAAGCTTTCCGACATCATGTGGAACGGCCCTGAAGAGACGCTGACGCTGACGGCCAATGCCCAGCCGGCCCTCATGGCCGTCTCGATGGCGGTCATGCGCGTTCTTGAGGCGCGCGGATTAAAACTGTCCGATACCGTTTCTTATGTCGCGGGCCACTCCCTCGGCGAATATTCGGCGCTCTGTGCCGCCGGTACTTTCTCGGTTGCCGATACCGCCCGTCTTCTGCGCATCCGCGGCAATGCCATGCAGGCCGCCGTGCCGGTGGGTGAGGGCGCGATGGCCGCAATCATCGGGCTTGAGCACGATGCCGTTTCCGCCATTTGCGACGAGGCTGGCATTCTCGGCGTGTGCCAGATCGCCAACGACAATGGCGGTGGCCAGCTGGTTATATCAGGCAGCAAGGCGGCTGTCGAAAAGGCAGCGGCAATCGCTTCCGAAAAGGGCGCCAAGCGCGCCATCATGCTGCCGGTCTCCGCTCCCTTCCACTCCGCGCTGATGGCGCCGGCGGCGGAAGCCATGCGCGAGGCGCTGGCCAAAGTCGAAAAGCACAATCCGGTCGTTCCTGTCATCGCCAATGTGCGTGCCGCCCCCGTTTCCGACGCCAATGAGATCGCCGGCCTCCTGGTCGAGCAGGTGACGGGCCAGGTGCGCTGGCGTGAGACGGTGGAATGGTTTGCCACCAACAACGTGACCCAGCTTTACGAAATCGGTTCCGGCAAGGTGCTGACGGGCCTTGCCCGCCGTATCGACAAGACGGTGAATGGCGTTGCCGTCAACGGTGCTGCCGATATCGATCAGCTTCTCGCCACGCTTATCGGCTGAGGCGGGATTTCTCCCGCAGCCGCATTCCTCAGGGCGCAACAACGCTCACCATTTTCAGTCCGAAGCTCTAAAGAAGGAATAGGACATGTTTGATCTGACAGGCCGCAAGGCCCTCGTAACCGGCGCGACCGGCGGCATTGGCGAAGAAATCGCCCGCCTTCTGCACAAAAAGGGCGCAACTGTCGGCCTGCACGGCACCCGCGTTGAAAAGCTTGAGGCGCTGGCGACGGAACTTGGCGACCGCGTCAAGATTTTCCCGGCCAACCTCGCCGACCGCGCCGAGGTCAAGGCACTCGGTGAAAAGGCTGAAGCCGAGCTGGAAGGCGTCGATATCCTCGTCAACAACGCCGGCATCACCAAGGATGGCCTGTTCGTTCGCATGAGCGACGAAGACTGGGATAACGTCATCGAAGTGAACCTGACGGCGATGTTCCGCCTGACGCGCGAGCTGACGCATCCGATGATGCGCCGCCGTTTTGGCCGCATCATCAACATCACCTCCATCGTCGGCGTTACCGGCAATCCCGGCCAGGCGAACTATTGCGCCTCCAAGGCCGGCATGATCGGCTTTTCCAAGTCGCTGGCGCAGGAAATCGCCACCCGCAACGTTACCGTCAACTGCGTAGCCCCGGGCTTCATCGAAAGCGCGATGACCGGCAAGCTCAACGACAAGCAGAAAGACGCCATCATGGGCGCCATTCCCATGAAGCGCATGGGCACGGGTGCCGAAGTCGCCTCTGCCGTGCTTTATCTCGCTTCCAACGAAGCGGCCTACATGACCGGCCAGACCCTGCACGTCAACGGCGGCATGGCGATGATCTGACGGCACGTAAGTCCGTCATGAAAAGGATTGCGGCGCTGTTTAAGCACCTTCTTGGGTAGCTGGCGCCGCAAGGCCCCGCTGACCGGTTTTCGGCGAAATTGCCTGTCATACGCTGTGCTTAGCGCGTTTTCAGGCTTTTCGACCGATTGAAACCATGTTAAGCGGGCCAAGACTGTGAACAGTCGTCCCGGAGAGACAGGAAGCCGTTGCGATTTTGCGTGACGATGTCTAGCTTGGACCGGGTTGAACGGGTTTGCCCGCAGTGCCGGATTTGAACGGCGCATGAGGGCTTCTAACAGGGCAGGGTGCCGCGAGGCATTCCCTTCAAAATAAAGGTCGAGGAAACCGACATGAGCGATATCGCAGAACGCGTAAAGAAAATTGTAATTGATCATCTTGGCGTTGACGCCGACAAGGTTGTTGAAGGCGCCAGCTTCATTGACGATCTGGGCGCTGATTCGCTCGATACCGTTGAACTGGTCATGGCTTTCGAAGAAGAATTTGGCGTTGAAATTCCCGACGACGCTGCGGATTCGATCCTGACCGTCGGCGACGCTGTCAAGTTCATCGAGAAGGCCCAGGCCTGATCGACCCGCATGGGGAGGTGCAATATCCTCCCGTCTTGGCCCGGCTTGTCCGGGCCAATGTTTTATCGGCCGGTGGCACGTGCTCCGACAGGTGCTCGTTTCCGGCGATGCATGAGGTTACGGCCCGGAACGGTAGCCGCGATTCTCATGCCGTGATTTTGAAATGCTGCGCCATTGCGTGAACACCCCGTGGTGCCCGATGTCGCAGAAGACCGATGATTTGGATAAGGGCGGAGCATTGGCGATGAGGCGTGTCGTTATCACCGGTACCGGCATGGTATCTCCTCTTGGATGTGGAACGGAAGTGACCTGGGAACGGCTGTTGGCCGGCCAGAACGGCGCCCGTCTCGTGACTGAATTCGAAGTCGAAGACCTTCCTGCAAAGATCGCCTGCCGCATTCCCGTGGGCGATGGTTCCAACGGCACCTTCAATGCCGATGACTGGATGGAACCCAAGGAACAGCGCAAGATCGATCCCTTCATCCTGTATGGCATGGCTGCCGCCGACATGGCGCTTGCTGATGCAGACTGGCATCCTGAAACCGACGAAGACCAGATCGCAACCGGCGTTCTGATCGGCTCCGGCATCGGTGGTCTGGAAGGCATCGTCGAGGCCGGTTATACGCTGCGTGACAAGGGCCCGCGTCGCATTTCCCCGTTTTTCATTCCCGGCCGCCTGATCAATCTCGTATCCGGCCAGGTTTCCATCCGCCACAAGCTGCGCGGACCGAACCATGCCGTGGTGACGGCCTGCTCGACCGGCGCGCACGCTATCGGCGACGCCGCCCGGTTGATCGCGCTCGGCGATGCCGATGTCATGGTCGCCGGTGGTGCCGAATCGCCGGTCTGCCGCATCGCGCTTGCCGGTTTTGCGGCCTGCAAGGCCCTTTCCACCCAGCACAATGACAATCCGGAAAAAGCCTCGCGCCCTTATGATCGCGACCGCGATGGTTTCGTCATGGGCGAGGGTGCTGGCATCGTCGTTCTGGAAGAGCTGGAGCACGCCAAGGCGCGCGGCGCGAAGATCTATGCGGAAGTGGTCGGTTACGGCCTTTCTGGTGATGCCTATCACATCACGGCACCGTCCGAAGATGGCGAAGGCGCCTACCGCTGCATGTCGATGGCGCTGAAGCGGGCGGGCCTGACGCCTGACGATATCGACTATATCAATGCCCACGGCACATCCACCATGGCCGATACCATTGAGCTTGGAGCTGTCGAGCGTCTTGTCGGCGAATCGGCCTCGAAGATTTCCATGTCTTCCACCAAGTCGGCCACCGGCCATCTGCTCGGTGCGGCGGGCGCCATAGAGGCGATCTTCGCTACGCTTGCAATCCGCGACAACATCGTTCCGCCGACGCTGAATCTCGACAATCCCGATGTCGAGACCAAGATCGATCTTGTGCCGCACAAGGCGCGCAAGCGGCAGGTCAATGTGGCGCTTTCGAATTCCTTCGGCTTCGGTGGCACAAACGCCTCCCTCGTGCTGCGCCGTTACGAAGCGTAAGTCGCGGCGGCTGTGGCCGTCGCGATGGCGTCCGCGCCGCATACCGTCCCCGGCGGTGCGGCGCTCTCCTGCCGGACGCTTTAAAAGAATGTTCTTTCCTTAGAAGAACGTGGTTCGGCTTGCGAAAGCCATTCCGGTTTTCGCGCCGATATTGTAGTCATTGATTGGGAGAGTTTGCCGGTCTGCTCGATTTCGGACCACAGGTATCTTTCCCCCATCGGCTTTGTCCGAGGTGATATTCGTGAGGCAGAACAAGAAGGCTTCACGGTGTCTTTATGTGGTGCAGGAAGCCATTCCGAACCTGTTTTTGCCGCATTACCTGCGCAAAAAGCGCTGACAACGCCGAACTGAAAAGGACCGACGGTGAGCGACACGAACCAGAACAGCCAGGGACCATACGGACAAAACGGCGCGGGCGAAGGCAATCGCGGTCCGATCATTCCGAAATCCCCGACGGAAGCCTTGCGGCCGGAAAAGGTGCCGGCGCCGCCGAAGCGCTCCCGCAAGGCCCATGGCCAGCTTGTCATCTTCCTGAACTTCCTGATGACGCTTGCCGTTGCCGTTTGCGTCCTGGCGATCGCCGCCTTTTATTACATGATCAATGCGTTTCAGGAGCCGGGGCCGCTTGAAACGAATACACATTTCACCGTGCGTAATGGTGCCGGTCTCATTGAGATCGCCAATAATCTCGAGCGCAACGACATCATTTCCAACGCACGCGTTTTCCGTCTGATGGCCGGCAGCTATCTGCAAAAGGACCAGACGTTGAAGACCGGCGAATATGAGATCAAGGCCGGCGCATCGATGAAGGACATCCTGATGCTGCTGGAATCGGGCAAGTCGATCCTTTATTCCGTGTCGCTGCCTGAAGGGTTGACGGTCAAGCAGATGTTCGCCCGCCTTGCTGCCGACGAGGTTCTGGATGGTGAACTTCCCGCCACCTTGCCACCGGAGGGTAGTCTGCGTCCGGATACTTACCGCTTCACCCGCGGCACCAAGCGCGAAGAAATCATCAATCAGATGAGCGCGGCGCAGGACAAGCTGATCGACATGATCTGGGAACGGCGTGATCCCGACCTGCCGATCAAGACCGTCGAGGAGTTCGTGACGCTGGCCTCGATCGTCGAAAAGGAAACAGGCAAGGATGACGAGCGCGCCCATGTTGCCTCGGTCTTCTACAACCGCCTGAAAAAGGGCATGCGTCTGCAATCCGACCCGACGATCATCTATGGTCTGTTCGGCGGTGACGGTAAACCTTCGGATAGGCCGATTTATCAATCGGATCTCCAGAAACAGACGCCGTTCAACACTTACGTGATCAAGGGCCTGCCGCCATCGCCCATCGCCAATCCCGGCCGGGCCGCACTGGAGGCGGTTGCCAACCCATGGCGCACGGATGATCTTTATTTCGTGGCCGATGGTACGGGCGGTCATGTGTTCGCAAAGACGCTGGACGAGCACAATGCCAATGTGCGCCGGTGGCGCAAAATCGAGGCCGAAAAGGCGGCTGCCGGAGCGAATCCCGAAGTTGTCGTGGATGGTCAGCCCGGTGGTGCAGAGGCGGAAAAACCGGCCAATAACTAACTGATAAATCACGGCCGGGCCTTGTGACCACAAGGCCCGGTTTCGTGCGGCTTGACGGGGGGATTCCATATATGACGTTGCAATCGATGACCGGCTTCGCGCGCAGCGAAGGCACCTCCGGCCGCTACCGCTGGGCGTGGGAATTACGCTCGGTAAACGGCAAGGGGCTGGATCTGCGCCTGCGTCTGCCTGCCGGTCTGGAAGCCTTGGAAACCGGGCTGAGGGAAATCGCGGGCGCGCATCTTTCCCGCGGCAATATCCAGGCGGGACTGGCGCTCTCAGTTGCCGAGAACCGGCTCGAGGCGGTCATCAATCGCGATGCTCTCGCCGCGGTTCTGGCGCTCAAGAAGGAACTGGGCGATGTCGTCGACGACAAGCCATTGAGCTTCGATACGCTGCTTACGTTGCGCGGTCTGGTCGATATTCGCGAGGCGGAAGACGATGTGGAGGCGCTGGCTGCGCGCAACGGCGATGTGCTGGCTGGCTTCGCTGTTGCAGTCGAAAAGCTGAAGGACATGCGCGAGCGGGAAGGGGCATCTCTGTTCGCCATCCTTTCCGGTCATATCGACCGGATCGAGCAGCTTGTGAACATCATTGAAAGCGATCCCTCCCGTCACCCGGAGCAGATCGCGGCGAGGCTTGCTCAGCAGATTGCGCTGATTGGCGATGGCATGCACGGGCTTGATCGTGACCGCCTTCATGCCGAGGCGGCGCTGATCGCCACCAAGGCGGATCTGCGCGAAGAGATCGATCGGCTGCATGCCCATGTGCAGGCCTCTCGGGAGCTTTTGGCCAATGGCGGTCCGGCTGGCCGCAAGCTCGATTTTCTTGCACAGGAATTTAACCGTGAGTCGAATACAATCTGTTCCAAATCGAACGCCAGTGCGGTAACCGCAGCAGGTATAGAGCTGAAAGTGGTTATCGACCAATTCCGCGAGCAGGTCCAAAATCTGGAGTAGACCCATGGCCCCGGTGAATATTTCTCCCGTCACGATCGCCCGCAGGGGGCTGATGCTGGTGATTTCTTCGCCTTCCGGCGCGGGCAAATCCACGATCGCGCGCAACCTGCTTGAGAAAGACAAGAATATCAGCCTTTCCGTCAGCGTCACCACACGCGCTCGACGGCAGAGCGAGATCGAGGGCATTCACTACCACTTCATCTCCAAGCGCGATTTCGAGCGCATGCGTGATAATGAGGAATTGCTGGAATGGGCCGAGGTTCACGGCAATTTCTACGGCACGCCGCGCGAGCCGGTGGAAGATGCCATGGCCGCCGGCCGCGACATGCTGTTCGACATCGACTGGCAGGGTGCCGAGCAGTTGCAGGACAAGATGAAGGCAGACGTGGTCTCGATCTTCATCCTGCCGCCGACCATGACCGAACTGCAATCGCGCCTGCACCGCCGCGCCGAAGACACCGAAGAGGTGATCAAGACCCGGCTTCTCAATTCCCGCGCCGAAATCGAGCACTGGCGCGACTATGACTACGTCATTCTCAATGACGACCTGCAGGCCGCTTTCGAGGCCGTCGAAGCAATCGTCAAAGCCGAACGCGTCCGCCGAGACCGCCGCCATGGCATGTTCGATTTCGTGCGGGCTTTGCTGGAGGAAGAGCCGAAGCTCTGATTTATGCGATGAGTCCGCGCGCCAGCCATTGCCGTGACAATCGCTCGTCCGCCGCGTCTTCCGCCCAGCCATGACCTGTATTGATCGTTTCGAGCACGGCATCAGCCCCGGCTGAGACCAGTTGCTCGGCCAAATGCGGAGCGTCGGAGGGGTGACGCCGGTCGTCGTTGACGCCTGCAAGCAGAAGTACGGGGTACCCCGCGAGGTTCGGAAGAGGCTGGTCTTTTCTCGGAGACAACGGACGAAGCAGGATGGCGCCTTTCGACAGATGATGCGCTTGGCACATGGTTTCAGCCGCGACGATCGCGCCGTTCGAGTATCCGACGAGAAGGGGCTCTTGCGCCGTCTGCTGACATACAAAGGCAACGAAGCCGCACAGTCTGGTTGCCTGATGTTTCAGATCGTCGATATCGAGTTCTCTGTCGGGTTTTCTGCGAAAAAATGCGAAACCATTCTCCCAGGGAACCGCGCCCCTCGGCGCATATAACGCACCCTTAGGAAAGACGGCGCGGCCAAAAGAAATGAGGTCGTCTTCCGTTCGTCCCGATCCATGCAGCAAGATGACAGCGCAATCCGGCGTTTCAGCGGGAATATCAAGCTTATAGTGAAAACCGGCATTCTCCACGCACTTGCTCCTCCATTCGCAGGTGTCCAGGAACCGTTGCTTCCGTTCGGAACGGCGAACATCTGCCAGATGTTACAGGCAATTCGCCAGTGTCACGAATTCCTCCACTGAGAGCGTCTCCGCCCGCCGCGTGGGATCGATACCAGCCTTTTCAAGCAGCGCCTCGCCGCCGAGGCTTTTCACGCTCTGGCGCAACATCTTGCGGCGCTGACCGAAGGCGGCTTCGGTCACTTTTTCGAGCTTGGCGACGTCGCAGGGCAGCGGCTTGTCCTTCGGCAGCAGATGCACGACGGTGGAGGTTACCTTCGGTGGCGGGCTGAAGGCCTGTGGCGGGACATCGAAGGCCATTTCGGCAACCGTACGCCAGCCGGCGAGAACGCCAAGGCGGCCATAATGGTTGTCGCCTTCTTCCGCCACGATGCGCTGCCCGACTTCCTTCTGGAACATCAGCGTCATGGAGAGCCAGAAGGGCGGCCATTGCTTCGGCAGAAGCCAATTGACCAGCAATTGCGTGCCGACATTGTAAGGCAGGTTGGCGATGATGCGCACCGGCTCGCCGACGGGGACCAGAGCCTCGAAATCGGTCTGCAGGGCGTCTCCCTCTATGACCTCAAGCCGTCCGGGGTAATGCGCCTCGATTTCCGCCAGTGCCGGCAGGCAGCGACTGTCCCGTTCGACAGCGATGACCTTTTTCGCCCCGAGCGAAAGAATAGCGCGGGTGAGGCCGCCGGGACCGGGCCCGACCTCAATGACAGTCATGCCTTCGAGCGGTCCCGCCGTTCTGGCGATCTTCTGGGTAAGATTGAGGTCGAACAGGAAGTTCTGTCCGAGCGATTTCTTCGCATCGAGCCCATGACGCTGGATGACGTCCCGTAGCGGTGGTAGTCCGTCGATGGCCGCCATTATGCGCCGGCCCGGCTGCGGAGGGAAATGTCCGCCGCCATCTTGAGTGCCGCCACGAGGCTCGCCTCATTGGCGATGCCCTGGCCGGCAATACCAAAGGCAGTGCCATGGTCTGGCGAGGTGCGAATGAAGGGCAGCCCGAGTGTGACGTTGACCGAATCGTCGAAGCCCAGCGCCTTGGCGGGAATGAGCGCCTGATCGTGATACATGCACACTGCCACGTCATAACGCTTGCGGGCGGCATCGTGGAACATGGTGTCAGCGGGCAGGGGACCGAACGCATCGATTCCGTCCTTGCGCAGCCGCATGGTCGCGGGGTGAACGATATCGCGATCCTCCGTGCCGAGTGCGCCGTCTTCACCCGCGTGCGGGTTCAGCCCGGCAACCGCCAGACGCGGAGCTTCGATGCCGAATTTCCGTCGCAGATCCGCATCGATGATCCGGCAGGTCGTGACGATCAATTCTTCCGTCAGCGCGGCCGGCACGTCTTTCACGGGAATATGGATCGTCACCGGCACGACACGGACCTTGGGGCCGGCGATCATCATGACAGGCGTGACTTGTTCACCGGTCTGGCGCAAGGCGAGATCAGCCAGAAACTCCGTGTGACCGGGGAAACCGAAGCCAGCCTCGTAAAGCACCGATTTTGCGATGGGATTGGTGACAACGGCCGCAGCCTTGCCCTCAACCGTCAGCGAAACGGCGGTTTCGATGGCCTTGATTGTGGCATGGGCGGCGCCGACATGCGGTTGCCCCGCCTGCACGTCGAAGCCAACGGAAAGAGGTAGGATCGGAAACGCGTTTTCGAAAAGGCCAACGGCACTGTCCGCATCGCAGGTCTCGATATTGAGCGGCACGCCGATCAGCGACGCGCGGCTTGCCACCACATCGGGGTCGCCGATGAAGATGAAGGGGGGCACACCGTTTTCCCGGCGCTTCGCCCAGGCGGTAATGGCGATATCAGGGCCGATACCGGCTGGATCTCCCTGTGTCAGGGCAAGCGGCAGGGATGCATATGTCACGGAAAGACCCGGCTCTTGTATCAATATCAGGTGTTGACGATCTGCGCCTTCTTGCGCAGCTCATCCATGTATTTCTTTTCGTTCGGGTTTTCGCCTTCCTTGGCCTTCATCAGGTCTTCGGACTTGAACACCATTTCCGCCGCATAGTCGTCGGAAACCTGGCGCTGCTTGCAGATGGCCAGATATTCGACGCCCTTTTCGGTCACGCGCGTGCCGGTGGTGCCGCCTTCCTTGGTCTTTTCTACCAGAGCCTTCCAGTCTTCCGGCAACTCAGGCGCCAGAATGCGGCCGAGGTCCTTGATTGCCACATCACGCATGGTCGCGGCAAAGCTCATCGCCTGATCGCAGCCGGGATAACGTTTGCGCGAGGCTTCAGCCTCCGCCTTGCGCTTGCCAGTGATGGCGTTGCGCTTTGCTTCCGGGATAACGAAGATGACCTGCTGCAGGAAATATTCCGTGGTGACCGGTTTGTCGCCTCGCTCCTTCAGGCGGGTGACAAGATCCTGCGTTGACATCTTGCCGCGCGCGCCATAACGGGCGTTCACAAGGCGCGGCCAGCTCATCTGAACGGCGATGAAGGCCTTGAAGTGGTCCGCGCCAACACCCGCCTGCGCCAGCACCTTCGTCAACTGCTCCGGCTTCATCTTGTTGTTGCCGGCAAATCGCGCGAAGGCAGCATCGACATCCTCCGTACTGACCGACATTTTGACGCGGGCGATTTCTTCGCGCTTCAGCGCTTCATCGACAAGCTGCTCACGCGCCTTTTCATTGAGGTTGCCGGACTGGCGCTGCAGCTTCAGGAAGGCGACGCGCTTGGAAATGTCGTCATTGGTGATCGGGGTCTTGTTGACGACGATCTTCACGGTGTTATCGGCAAAGGCCTGACCGGCATAGGGCACGATGGCCATGGGAACGGCGAATATCGCAAAGGCAAAAGCAGCGCCACGCAAAGCCGACTTTCCGAAATTCATCATATCCTTCTCCCTTTCGTCAGGCAGGGTCCTGTTGCCCTGTCCCGCCAATCTGTTCGTCTGGTAACAGGGATTTTGCCTTCCCCCGCCTTTCAGACCTGCACATGTGCATCCGCACCGCGAATTTGCCACGTATATATCATCGTGATCCGCAAAACGGCAATGTGTCGGTTTGTTGAAAGAAACCCGATACTGTCATGCCGGGTCGACACTGGCGCGTTGTTGCGGCAAAACCGTGACTACTACTGGTCTGATAGCAAAAAGGCAGGCCACAATGCTGTGCGGCCCGCCTTTAAACTCAGTAATTGTTCGGCTTCCAGCCAATATCCATGTCGTTCCAGTCTTCGTTCGCGGAGCCGACGCTGATATCGCCAAGGGTACGGAAGGCAAGACGGGCATTGATCGACCAGTCATTGGCGGCCTGGCGGCTGGAGTTGATGTTGCCTTCGTCGGAATAGCTGACCGTCAAGATCGTGCATTCATCCTGATAGGCGATACCAATCCGGCGTTCGGCGGCAAACTTGCCGTTCAGATCGTAGTTGATCGAGCCGAACAGCGACCAGTTATCGTCCATGCGCAGTGAACCGGATGCCTGGATGATATCGCGGTCTTCGTTATAGCCGTATTTCGGCTGCGCCTTGACCTGCGTATAGCTGAGCCTGCCGTTGATGCGGCGATCCGAATAGCTGATGCCCGTTTCAGACCGGTTGATTTCGAAATTGTCCTTGTCGAGACGCAGGCTCGAGGACAGCGAAAGACCGATAGGTGCATCGAATGCAGCCATGGCGACATAATCCGAACGATCGGATTCGAGGCCGGAATCGGCGCCGACATTCAGAAGATCATAGGAGGCGAAGGAATTATCGCCAGCGAGATGGAAGGACTGGCCGGCAATGGCGCGAACACCGTAACCATTGTCGAAAGTACCGTTGTAACGGAAGCCGATATTGGCTCGTGTGCCGCCTTCGATCCGGTCGAAGCCCGAAAATTTGTCGCGCTCAAACAGGTTTGTGGCGTCGAACACAAAGGCTTGTGAGTCCTCGTTCGGGAAACGACCGGAATATTGCTCGTTCGGCCGCACGAAAATCTGCGCGATGGGCTCGATCACGTGGCTGCTGTTGAGAGCCGTGAACAGCCAGGGATAACGCACCTCAAGGCCACCGGTGACCATGCCGCGCAAGGCAGCATCGTCATGGATCATGCCTTCATAGGCATAGGATGTGCCGCCGGAGGTGAAGCTTGCCGCAGTCATGTCGGTCCACAACGCGTCGCCGCGCGCCGCAAGGATCGGCGTGATCTGAAGACCGCTATCCATCGTGATGGTGCGCTTCCATTCCGCTTCCGTGGTCCAGCGCGTGTAAGAGCCTTCCAGACCGTTGAAGCGCGGGAAGCCGCCCATCGCGTAGGAATCCTGCGTCGAACGGCTGATGCTCGTGAAGTTCGTAGTCAGCGAGAGCTCGCCGCCATAGATCGGATCCGGCAGGAAGTAACGATAGTCAACGACCGGATGAACGATCGCCTGCTTACGTTCCTTGAGCTCGGAATTATCCGTGTCCTGAACGTTGAAGTAATAACCGCGGGCGTCGAAGCTGTTACGTTCGCCAGTGCCTGTCAGATAAATCTGATTGGTCTGGACGTCGTTCTTGTAGCCTTTCAGGCTGTAGGTACGCGAAAAATTGTTATCCGACTGCACCATGGCGTCCCAGCCGAAGGCCCAGCGCGGGTTGATGCTGAAATCGCCCTTGCTGGCAACCATGCCGCGCTGATCGTTCAGCGCGTCACTCGTTCCGGCAATGAACGTATCCGAGGACTGCTGGCTGATGCCGGCGATCGTCAGCGTGTGCATGCCGGTTTCGAAACGCTGGCGCAACTCAGCCTGAAGAAGCAGGCCCTGTTTTGTGTAGTAGGTCGGTGTGACCGTGAGGTCGGACGTATCGGAAAGAACCTGGAAATAGGGGACACCGATACCGAAGCCGAGCTTGTTGGTCATGCTCATCTGCGGGAACAGGAAGCCCGACTTCCGCTTCACCGTATTGTCCGGCACCGTCAGGAACGGGATATAGGCGATCGAATGGCCGAAAAGCTGCAGACGTGCTTTTTCAAGCCGCACCGTATGGGTCTTGCCGTCCTGAATGACGCGCTCGGCCTTGACCTGCCACAGCGGCGCCTTTTCCGGGCGCTCGGCGCAGGGCAGACACGCGGTGTAGACACCGTTGTTGAGGACCATCAGGTCGCCTTCAAGGCGCTCGGCGCTTTCCCCGGCAATGCGGGTATTGTCCGTGGTCTCGACGCGCAATGCGTTGACGAAGCCCTGACCGAAGTCGTCGGTCACGTCCATCTCGTCGGCATAGATCTTGTTGCCACCCGGCTCGATCAGCTCGATGTTGCCATGGGCGACCACGCGACCGGTCTGCTGGTTATATTCCACTTGCTGGGCCACCATACGGTAGCCCGAATATTTCATGCGAACCACGCCCTTCGCGATGACGCGCTGGGAATCGCGGTTATAGGTCAGTTCATTTGCTGTAAGCAGGAGTTTCGAATCGTCTTGGCTTGCCGACGCAAGCAAACCATCCTGGCCGAAAGCGACCGGGCTGGATGCCAAATACGCGCACACAGCGGCACCTGTCAGAAGGGCCGTCCAAAGCCGCCTGATATTCCCGCGGTCAATTACCGCCACTTAGCCGTCCTCCTGATGAAGCAGAATGGTTGCCCCCAAAGCCAACGCCACGATGACTGGAACCCAGACCGCGACGGTGGGAGGGACAACACCACCACTCCCGAATGCCCTTACGAGCACGGTTACTACATAAAGCACGAAGCCGGAAACGATTCCACCCAGAATCACGGAGCGCGACTGGGCGAAGCGGCTGAACTTTAATGAAACGGTCGCGGCGATCAAGGTCATCGCAACCAGAAGCAGGGGCGTCGATAGCAGGAAATGATACTGCGTCTCAAGCGCCTTTGAAGATAGTCCAAAGGACTTTGCAACTTCGATCTTGTGAGAAAGGTCAAAGAAAGCAACGGTTTCCGTCTGCGTCATGCGCTCTTGGACGAATTCCCGTCTCAGATTGGTACTGATCTGCATGCTCTCTTGCCGAACTGGCACATGTCCGGCCCGCGTTTCAGAAACGCCGTTAAGAAGCCAGTAACCATCTTCCAATTTAGCCGACTTCGCATCCTTCCGCGAGACGATGTTTCCGTCCTTGTCGAGGTCGATGAGAACCACGTCGAGAAGCATCGTTCCGTTGTCTTCGAAGCTCTTGGCGCCGATGATCGTATCCTGGCCGCCGCTCGACTGGCGCATCCACGGAATGATCTGCTGCTGGCGTCCGCCGCCCGCTTCGTTTCGCAGGCCGGCTTCCATGGCGAGCGACTTGTTCTGGCCCCACGCTGCGATGGGGTTCAGGACAGTGACCGACAGGATGCCGATGAGGACCGCGCCGAGCACGAAGGGGAGAATGAACTGCCAGGCGGAAATGCCGGCGGCGCGCGTCACGACCAGTTCGTAGCGCCGGTTGAGCGAGATCAGCGTCGTCATGCCGACGAACAGCGCAATGAATGGTATGGTCTGCTGCAGGATCAACGGCAGGCGAAGCGCGGTCAGGCCAAGCGCGGCCGGAACGGAATAGCCGGGCAGGCCGGACATGCGCCGCGCCGTTTCGCTGAAGTCGGCAAGGTAAATGATCGAGGATACGCCGATCACGAACCAGATGGCCGTGATGAGATATCGTTTCAGGAAGTACCGGGCGAGCGTGTTGAAGATCATGCGTTGCCGCTCCCCGAATTGCGCGCCAGCCGGCTGGAGAAGAGACGGCGCAACCGGCCCGCCGCATCGGTTACCATCCTCGGCATTTTCGGTTTACGGCCGGTGATCAGCACGAAGGCGGCCGCAGCACCGCTGAGGCCCGGAACGGCATAGACCAGAGGAATGAAGGCTGCGCTCTGCTTCACCTGGTTCGTGACGTAAAAACCGAGCCAGCGAAGCACGAAAGCCGTCACCAGCGCCGCGACCATCGGATGCATGCGCGCCTCGCGGTGCGAACGGGCGTCGGCGGCGATGACCAGCGATATCAGCGCAAAAGAAAAGGCGAACATCCAGTCCGACAGTCGCTTGTGCAATTCGCTGCGGAACGTCTCCGGCGAGCGCTTGTAGCTCGCATTGTTTTCATCGGGCGAGAGAAGGAAACCGAGGCTGGCGTCGCCCGGAGAGAGCGAAGGCTCCGAATCCTGCTTTTCCGACATGGTCGAAAGGTCGAAGGCATAGGACAGGAACTTGACGATCGAGACCTTGCCGTCAGGCGTCTTCTGCTGCACCTCGCCGTCGCGCATGGTGAGCGACGTACCGCTTTCGTCGATCATGCCTTCCTTGGCATAATAAATGAGATCGAAATTCGGATCGCGGCGGTCGGCAACGAACAGTCCCTTGAGAATACGACCCTGCCGTTGGGCAATCTGCACGTAAAGGCCGTCCTGGATGGTACGGAACGTCTTCTCCTCGATCACGGAGGAGAGAAGGTCGGCATAGGCCGCAGCCACCATCTGCCGGGCCGAACTGCGGGCAGGCGGCTCGACGAAATTGGTGATGGTGAAGGAAAGCGCGCTCAGGACGGCGGCCAGAATGAGAACCGGGCGATACATGATCGAACGCGGAGATCCGGCCGCATCGATGATCGCGAGCTCGGAATCATTGTTCATCGTCGTGAAAATCTGGGTGATGCCGATGACGAGCGCGAAAGGCAGCACGACGGGAATGAGCGTCGGCAGGATCATCGTCGCGAGCGCCATGAAGGAACCCATCGACTGGCCCGTATCGGTCACGAGATTGATTCTCTGGAGAACCTGGATGGTCCAGATGATGGCCAGCACCGGCAACAGCGCGACCAGAAACATCTGCGTTGTCCGCCGCAGGATATAGTTCTCGAGAAGCTTCATACGGCCCTGTTCGACATTGTTTTTCCCTGCGATCGCTCGCCGAGTTTCCGCCTATCTAATCGCATCGTTTGCAATTGGCTATTCCGGCAGGCTCACAAATATGTTTTGCGCGACAATTTTTCCGCCGCCTGTGTCTTTTTGTGGAACAAGCTGTCGGTTTCATGACGGGAGTTCGCATTCACTAAAAATGCATTTCCTTTAACGGCTGTGGGGCTTTAAAGAATGCGGGGTTGCGCCCGGGGCCGAAAAGGCCATGATCATGCGCATCGTGCAAGTCGTAGAAGAAGAGCAGGAAAACATGTCCGCCAAATTCGATATATCTTTCGCCAATTCCGCCTCGCTGGAAAATGCCCTGGCCGTGATGCTGCAGGCCTCGGGTGATGCGAAGGCCGTCGCCGGTGCTTCCGAAGCCGATCCGGGTGGTGTGATCGAAAGGGCGGCGAAGATCGCGGGCTTTTCCGCAAAATCCATGACGACGCTCGATGTTATCGCGCCGCAGGGTTCCGCTGCCGACCGGCTGCTGGTCATCGGAATCGGAAAGCCGTCGAAGCTGGTCGCCCATGACTGGCTGCGTGCCGGCGGTACGGCGGCTGCCCATTTCAAGAGGGCGGACAAGGTCGTTGTCTATCTCGATGCGCCGGGCGTAGAGGTTGGCGCTCAGGCGGCGGCGGATTTCGCGCTTGGTCTTCTGCTGCGCGCCTACAGCTTCGATGCATACAAGACCAAGAAAAAGTCCGAGGACGAAAAGACGCCGAAGAAGGTGGAGATCATCATCGTCACGGCCGCCCATCAGGATGCGGAAAAGGCTTTTGCCGTCTCCGAGGCGGTTGCGGGCGGCGTTATACTGGCGCGCGATCTCGTCAACCTCCCTCCGAACGTTCTCGGCCCGGTCGAATTCGCCGAAAAGGCGGAAGAGTTGCGCAAGCTCGGCGTCGAGGTGGAGGTCCTTGGCGAAAAGGAACTGAAGAAGCTTGGCATGAATGCCCTTCTCGGCGTGGCGCAGGGTTCGGCCCGTCCGCCGCGGCTTGCGGTCATGCAATGGAACGGCGGCTCCAAAAAGGATGAACCCGTTGCCTTTGTCGGCAAGGGGGTCGTTTTCGATACCGGCGGCATTTCGCTGAAGCCCGGCCTCAACATGGAAGACATGAAGGGTGACATGGGTGGTGCTGCAGCCGTAACCGGCTTGATGCATGCGCTTGCGGCCCGCAAGGCCAAGGCAAACGTTATCGGTGTCATCGGCCTTGTCGAGAACATGCCTGATGGCAACGCCCAGCGCCCCGGCGACATCGTGACTTCCATGTCCGGCCAGACCATCGAGATCATCAATACCGACGCCGAAGGACGGCTGGTTCTGGCCGATGCGCTCTGGTACACCAAGGAGCGTTTCAATCCGAAATTCATGATCAATCTCGCAACACTGACGGGCGCGATCACCGTGGCGCTCGGCAATCTGCAGGCCGGATTGTTCTCCAACGACGATGAACTGGCAACGCGGCTTTCGCAGGCCGGCGAGGTGACGGCTGAAAAACTGTGGCGCATGCCGCTCCACAAGGATTACGACAAGATCATCGATTCCAAATTTGCCGACATGAAGAACAGCTCGGGCCGCCTGGCGGGCTCCGTCACCGCTGCGCAGTTCCTCAAGCGCTTCGTGGGTGAAACACCGTGGGCGCATCTCGATATCGCCGGGACAGCCATGGGCTCGCCGCTGACCGAGATCAACCAGTCCTGGGGATCGGGTTACGGCGTGCGTCTTCTGAACGAACTCGTTCGCGCCCATTACGAAGATTGAGACGAGCGGAGCGGCACGCCAGCGCATGACTGAAATTCTGTTCTATCACCTGACGGAATCGAAGCTGGAGGACGCGCTGCCGCCCTTGCTCGAGAAATCGCTGGAACGCGGCTGGAAGGTCGCGGTCCAGACAGTGGGCGAGGAGCGCCGGGACTTCCTCGACACGCATCTCTGGACGTTCCGCGACGACAGCTTCCTTCCGCACGCCACCGACACTTCGCCAGTACCGCAAAACCAGCCGATTCTCCTGACGGCATCGGACGGGAACGCCAACGCCGCGAGTGTTCGTTTTCTCGTCGATGGCGCCGAGCCCCCGGCAGTGGAGGCTTATGAACGCATCGTCTTCATGTTCGACGGATACGATGCCTACCAAACCGAAATGGCGCGAAACCACTGGAAAAGGCTGAAAACGGAGGGGCATTCGCTGACCTACTGGCAGCAATCGCCGGAAGGGCGCTGGCAGAAAAAGGCATGACCCGTCCCCCGTCTGACTACCTTTGCAACGGGAAAATGGCCGGTAAGAAATCGCATGTGGTGTCGCCCGTGACGGTTGTTTTATGAACGCATGCAACATGTACGCTTTTAGACGCGTTATCAGCAGACAGAGGGGATATGCGATGGGACAGATGATGCCACGACCGGATCTGGAGCTGGAACGACTGGTAGCAGTGCGGTCCGTTGTGGCTTTCAAGAATGCGGAAACCGCTGAATTGAAGGCGATCTCGCAACTGGCGCAGGGCGTATTCGGGGTGGCACGCGCGGCCGTGCATATTCTGGATGAGGACTGGCTCCACATTGCCGAGCAGGCAGGGCTGCAATTCCAGGAATGCCCCCGTGACATTGCGATCTGCGACCGTGTGGTCGTCACGCAGAATATTCTGACTGTTACGGATCTGAGCGCTCATCCTGAATTCGGCTCTTTGCCTTATGTAAAGGGCGCGCCCGACCTGCGGTCCTACGCTGGCGCCCCGATCGAACTCGAACCGGGTCTGGTGGTCGGGACTTTTTGTCTGCTCGACCCGCACGTTCGGGAGTACACCGCTGCGGAGGTCGATAATCTCCAGTATTTTGCGACACTCGCGGGCGCGCTTTTGAGATTGCAGAAGGCGAACTTCACCATGAGCCTTGCTGCCCGGGAACTGCGCGATGCGGCCATGACCGATCCGCTCACGGGCTTTTATAATCGCAAGGCTCTGGACGCGATCGTTGATCTGGAACTTGGCGCCGCGCTTTGCGAGAAAGACACTTTCGGTGTTCTCTATCTCGATCTCGACGGCTTCAAGACCATCAATGACACGCTTGGCCATGCGGCAGGAGACAGGGTGCTGGTCGAGGCATCCACCCGAATCCGCGATGCTGTAAGAGAAGATGATGTGGTGGTGCGCATGGGGGGCGACGAATTCGCAATATTCGTGCCGCGTCCGGATTCATCCATGCTCATCAGTGGCCTTGCGGAAAAACTGCTCCACGCGTTTCGGCAACCGTTTCATGTGGAGGGTGAGAGCGTGCTTGCGCGCCTCAGCATCGGCGGCGCCATCGCGCCGCAGGCGGGCGCGGATCGCGCGACGCTGCTGCGGAGCGTCGATGAAGCCCTGTATCAGGCCAAAAAATCGGGGCGCGACCGGTTTGTCAGCCGCGCCCTCTGAAAGATTGCCTTGAGAAGCGTTTCGCTGCTCAGTCGTAGAAAGAATCCACGAATTTGTGGCGGCCGAGCAGGAAAGCATCGGCCACATGAGTCAGCGGCGCAAGATCGACGTCCGAGCGGCCTGACTTGATGATCTCGGCGAAGCGCTCGTAAAGGGCCGGATATTCCCGTTCCGGCTGGGATAGTTTTTCCTCGCCATTGATCGAAAGCTTCGCCCCGCCTTCCGAAAGCACCATCCGCCCCGCGGCGGTCTCGGCCACGATGTCCCAGCTCTGCTTGCCGGTCTGACGCCAGTCGAACTCGGCATGGACGGGCATTTTTGTCACGTCCGAGAAATGCAGGTCGGCCGCGATCGGCGCGTCGCGGTTTTCCGGGAATTCAAGCGTCGCCCTGGTCAGGAACAGCGCGCGCGGCAGGATATGGGTGATGATGGAAAGCGCATTGATGCCGGGATCGAACACGCCGAGACCACCCGCCTGCCAGATCCATTCCTGGTTCGGATGCCAGTGGCGCACATCTTCTTTCCAGATCACATGAACGCTGTTGATCGTCGTGGAGGCTAGAAACGCCTTGGCAGCCTCGACGCCAGGTGCATAACGCGAATGCCAGCTTGCAAACAGTGACAGGCCTTTAGAATCCGCGAGGCGGACGAGATCCTGTACCTCCGAAAGCGTCGCGCCCGGCGGCTTTTCGAGGAAGACGTGCTTGCCGGCATTCAGTGCCGCATAGGCCGCCTCATAACGATATTGCGGCGGCATGCACAGAGAGACGGCGTTGATATCGGGTACGGCCTCGAGCATCGCCTCGATGGTGCCGTAGGATGCGACGCCATCCACCGTGCCATGGCGGCTTGCGGTGCAGATCAATTCAAAATCCGGATTGCCTGCAATGGCGGGAAGATGCTGGTCGCGAACGATTTTGCCGACGCCGACGATGGCAAGCTTGGTGGCTGACATGAAGTGGAACCCGTGTGTGAGTGCTGCCTAAGATAAAGTGTGATTTTTACAGGTTTTTAGCAGAAACGCCCGCAGGAGCAAGGTGATCGTTTCGGCGCGACGCGTCTTTTCCAGCCGATGACTTCACGGAAACTTTCGATACACATTATCGATCGTGTAATGGTTGATCATGAAAATATTTCTTTGTAATTTTCAGTGATGTTTTCGATGGCCGGGCTGTCTTAATCCAATTTTTTAGGTATATTCTCATTTTGTTAGAGTTTTATGTATTTTTAACTTGAGTATATTTTAAAGAGCGGGTCGTGGTGGTTTTATTCAAGGCTGACCGTCTGTCTGGCTTCGTTCAGAAAGTCAACGAAAGCAGCCGGCAATTCAATACATACGGATTGATCTTCGGCATCATCCTCTACAATCTCTACGTATTCGTGGACATCAGTCTGGTGCCGGAAATCATCTGGCTGGATCTGACAGTCCGCCTGATGATCATCACACCGCTTCTCTTTCTTTATTTCCCCGCGCGATATTATGCGATCAGGATGCGGCCGGACGGCGTGGCGCATGAGGTCCTGCACGGGCTGGGTTGCATGTTGGTCGTCGCCTCGATCATGTTCATCTATGCCAATGCGCAAACCTCGTCGGCGAGCGAATATTACGTGGGTATCGTCACCGTCGTCCTTTATATGAACACGATACATCGCAAACCGTTTTCGCTTGCGGTCATGGGCACGGTTGGCTGCATGGCGGTTTTCATCGTCGGCATGGAATATGTCACGGTCACGAGCGAGGTGGCCAAGCTACCGGCCATCATGTGTTCCGCTGGCATCAGCGCCGTCTCGCTGTTTGCGGCCTACCGCATCGAGCAGGTGGAAAGAAAGGACTATCTGGCCTCTCTGCGGGAGAAGACCCTGCTGCAGCGGATTCAAAGTGCAAATCACGAGCTTCAGCAGCTTTCCAATACCGACCAGCTCACCGGAATTCGCAATCGCCGCAGCTTCGAGGAGGCGGCGAACGAGGCATCGGTCAGTAGCGGCCGGCCGCGGGCGCTCATCCTTCTCGATGTCGATTATTTCAAGAACTACAATGACGCAGAAGGCCACGTCGCCGGCGATGACTGCCTGCGCAGGATTGCCGGCAGGCTGCGTGGCGCCCTGCGCAGGGACGATGGCGACAGAAGTTTTATAGCCCGTTACGGTGGGGAAGAATTTGTCGTTCTGCTTGCCGATTGTACCGCTTCCGCTGCGCTTGCCATTGGCGAAAGACTGAGACTTGCCGTAATCGACGAGGCCATCCCCCATCTCAACCGTCCAGACAGACAGAAAATCGTCACGGTCAGCCTCGGCATTGCCGTTTCCGGCGACGGCAGGGAAATCATATACGAGATGGTGAACCGGGCCGATATGGCGCTTTACGAGGCAAAACGCCAGGGCCGCGACCGGCTGGTGCTGGCCTCCGGGCATATGGGAATGCCGGCGGAGCTGTACGGGGTCGAGGCCATGATGTCCGGATAGGGCTGATGGCTTGGCGGCGCCATAAATTTTGCCTCGCGCAAGCGGGATTGTTGAAGGCCGGCCACCGGAATTCCGGGGCAAGAACACATAATAATCGGGGAATGCAGATGATGGAATTGATCGCCGCACAAGCGGCAGCGTCCGCTGCCGAACTTCCATTCCTGCTGCTTCAGGCGGCCGCGGTGGTTGGCATGGTATCCGTGCTGATCCTTCTGCGGCGGAACATCGCCCTCGAGGATCCCCGCTATAAAATCTACTATGGCCTCGTCTTCGGAATGACAGGTTTTCTGCTGACGCTGCTTGTTTCCGAATTCATCAAGCTGCCCTCCAAGCCTTACATCCGCTCCGATCTGCTGTTCCTCGCGGGGGTGCTGGGCTCATGGCAGGGCGGGCTTATCAGCCTGTCCCTCGTCGCAGCCGGGCGTTTCGTGTTCGGCGGCCCCGTGCTGTTTTTTGCGGCTCTGCAGGACATGGTCGTCATTTCGGCCTGCGGCATCATCATGTATGGCTGGATGCGCGACCGACGCCTTGCCGATCTGGGAACTCGGGATATTCTCACCGTCTTCGCCGTCAGTTTCATGGCCGCGCTGCTTGCCATCACAATCTCCTTCGTGTTTGGTCTGATCGACCAGACGCTGTTCTTGAGCGCAATAGGCCGCCGAACGCTGGGAGCCGTCGCCGTTGGCCTGCCGATGATCGTCTGCCTGTTCATCCTGCTGCGCAGCGAGGCGCGCGCGCGCGACGAGGCAAAGAAACGCGAGGTGGCGGCGCGGACGGATTCATTGACCGGACTGCCCAACAGGCGCGCCCTCAAGGACCATATGGAAACGGTCATGCGGCAGGAGCCGGCCGTTTCGCACGCCCTCGTTCTGATCGAGATCGTCAATATTGCCGATGTCGCCGCCTGCGAGGGGGAGGACTGGAGCGATATTTTCTGGCCCAGGCTGGCGCGGGAAATCTGCGATGGGGAATACGGCCTGCTGTGCAGCGCCCATGCACCTTGCAGCTTCATGTTCGGTGATACGACACTTGCAGTTGTCATGCGGGAGATTTCGCTGGAGAAGTCCGAAGGTACGAAACTCATGATGCATCTGCATGAGGGGTTGAGCACCTTTTGCCGCTCGGCGGAAGCGGGGCCGGTGCCGCATCTCAAAATCGGCGCGGCAAGTCTGGACAGGCTTTCCCGGCAGAACGTGGCCTCGTTCTTCAGACATCTCAGTCTGGCGCTCAAGGGAAGCGATCATCCCGTGCAGATTTTCCCCTTTTCCTTTGCCGAGAAGGCGACACGGGACGAGACGGTGCGGCAGATGCTCGTCAACTGGATCAAATCCGGCAGGCCGCCCATTTGCTATCAGCCGAAATTCGAAATGCGCAATCGCCGCATGATCGGTGCTGAGGCGCTGCTGCGCGCGGTCGATGCGCGGGGGCAGGCGCTTTCGCCCTATTATGTGCTGGAGATCGCCGAACGTCATCGGTTGCTGGCGGAATTCGAATGGTCGACGATCGAAGCCGTGGTGAACGACCTTCGCGATCTGCATGATTTCGATGCGGATTTTCATCTCGCGGTGAATATTTCCGCTTCGTCCTTTGCAACCGTGCACTTTGCTGACCGGGTCGTGGCGCTGCTGCAGGAAATGGCGGTGCCGGCGCATCGCCTGGCGATCGAAGTGACGGAGATGAGCAGGATTCCGACCAACGACGTCGTGCAGCAGAATTTCGATGCGCTGTTCGCCGCCGGCGTGCGACTGGCGCTCGATGATTTCGGGACCGGTTATGCCGCGCTCACTTTGCTGGCGCGGTTCCCGTTTGAAGAGGTCAAGATCGATCACTGGATGACGTCGAGGCTGGATCAATCGCGGTTCCGGGAGGCCATTGCGCTCGCCTTCGAGAGCGCGGAGCGTTATGGCGCTAAGCTGGTGACGGAAGGTATAGAAACCGAGGAGCAGAGCAGGCTTCTCATGCAGATGGGTATTCGCTTCGGGCAGGGTTATCTTTATTCCCCTGCCGTGCCGCTCGCACGGCTGCAGTCCCGCAGGGCGTGTGCCTAGCGCCAAGGGCGCCGCTCACGTCTTCCCGCGCCAATGATGGATCAGCAGTAAATTCGGCTGGGGCCGGATTGAATGTTCTCACTGTCTGTGCTGAGAAAAGTCACCTGTTGAACGAATGTCATGATCCGCTCTGTCGGTCATGCGGGCGAGCCGATGCTTGAAAAAAACGATGCATGGAACGACATGCCCGGAACGCCGGTCGAGCGCCGACTGAACGAAGCGGCCAGGGGCGCTGCTGCGGCCGGCCGCTCACTTGATGCCACCGCCCATTCCCTTTCCGGCAGCCGGCGCATGGCGCACGCGCCATGGCCGCTGACGGGGCGGCCGTTTCTCAAGTTGTTTCTGGTCTGGGCACTGCTTATGGCAGCCGTCGTGTCCGCACTGGCGGCTTATCAATATGTCAGCCTGCTCGGCGAATTGGCACGGCAGAGCGATGCATTGCAGGCTGAGGCATCCCGCCGGGCCGATCAGCATGATGCCCATGTGACGGCGCTTTCGGCGGTGGCGCAGGCGCAGCAGGGGGCGGATTATCGCCTCTTGCTCGATGTCGCGGCACCCATTCTGCAATTTTACCCGCGTATTGACGAGGTCCAGCTGGTTTCCCTCAACGAGGCGGGGCCTGTTGTCGGCACACGGCCGCTGGAGAGCGAGCTGGCAGCGACGATCCGCGAGGCGGCATCGGTCTTTACCGGCCGGCCGGCTCTGGTGGCGAGCGATCTCAGACCCGGCCATTACATGATCGTCAAGCGCAGCCCCAATAGCGGGTCGGCCTCGAAGGTGCTGGTGCTTGCCGTCGATGCCGGGCGGCTTCTCGCGTCCGACGCTGCGTTCTGGTCGGAAAAACAGGCGGTGATCCGTCTTAAAATGCCTGGCGGGACAGTCCTTCTCGGCCCACCCACGATGCCGGAAGCGCCGCAATATGTCCGGCAGCTCAGCAGCGCCAGCCAGCCTCTGACGCTGGAAGTCGCGCTCGCAATCACCTGGCGGGACCTTTTGCCCGGCCGCGCCCTGCTGGCGGGCGTGGCTGGCGCAAGCGTCGTTTTCGTGCTCTGTATTGTCATGACAAGACAGAGGACGCGCATGCGCGCCGCCGAGAGACGCGCCGAACTGAGCGGCATGGAAGCGAGACTGACCCACGCCTCGCGGGTTAACGCTCTCGGAGAAATGGCGAGCGGCCTTGCCCACGAGCTTACCCAGCCCCTGACGGCGATATTGGCGCAGGCGCAGGCGGGGAGACGGCTGCTTGCCCGTCAGGATGTCACGGCTCTTTCCGGTGCTCTCGACGATATGATCGATCAGGCGCGGTGCGCCGCGAATATGCTCGACCGGTTCCGCAACTGGTCGCTGCCGCACCGCCAGCCGGTCGCGGCGCATGACCTGCGCGCCGCCCTGCGCAATGTCGATGCGCTGCTTGCCGGCGAAGCCGCCCGGCATGACGCCAGCATTGATATCGCGATGCCGGAAGTGCCGCTTCCGGTGCGGGTCGATCCCGTCGAAATAGAACAGGTCATGTTCAATTTGCTGCGCAACGCGCTTGACGCACTCACTGCCATTGAAGGCAGACGTGCGATCACGGCAGGATTGAGCCGGAACGGTGATTTCGCCGTTCTCGATGTTGCCGATAACGGCCCCGGCGTAGCGCCCGAGCTGCTCGACCGGTTGTTCACACCTTTCACCACCACGAAAAACAACGGAATGGGGCTGGGGCTTGCCCTCAGCCAGAGGCTGGTGGAACGCGCCAGCGGTGAAATCCGATACGTCGCGAGTGAGAATGGTGCCCATTTCCGGGTTGTCCTACCGCTTGCACCGGAGGCACGGGACCCATGACGCTGCCCGTCTATCTGGTTGATGACGATGACGCCGTGCGCAAGGCGCTCATCCTGCTTCTCTCCACCGTCGGCATAAAGGCGAAGGGCTTTGCTGATCCCGTGGCGTTTCTCAGCCAGCTTGCCGCCCTCGAGCCGGGCTGCCTGATCCTCGATATTCGCATGCCCGCCATAACCGGATTGAAATTGCAGGAGAAACTGACGGAAGAGGGGATAGACTGGCCGGTCATCATCATTTCCGGTCACGGCAACATCGAAGCCTGCCGCCGGGCCTTCCACAATGGGGCGGTGGATTTTCTCTCCAAGCCGGTCGACGAACAGGATCTCATCGACGCGATCCAGAAAGCGCACCGGATATTGGCCCGCACGCTTGACGCAAAAGCGCTGCAGGCGGAGAATTTGGCACTCCTGTCGCTGCTGACCGCGCGGGAGCGGGAGATACTCGAACGCATCGCGCTCGGTTTTACCTCGCGCCAGATCGCAGACGGACTTGGTCTGTCGCCACGCACGGTGGACAGCCATCGCGCCGCCATTGGCCTGAAGCTCGGCACAACCTCGCAGGCGGAAATGACAAGACTTTGGCTGGAAGCGGGTGCGGATCGGTAGAACTACCGAGCAGCCGGAAAGTCTTACGGATTCGCGGCTCAACGCCATCCGCTTAAACTGCAGTCCTCATCAAGCAAGAGGACCTTTTCATGATCCGCAACCTTCTCGTTGTTTCCACTCTGCTCGCTCCTTCGGTCGCCCTGGCGCAGACGCTGCCGACCGCACCTTACCTGCCACTCGAATTGGCGGAAAAGGCTGCCAGTGCGGCACTTCAGGCCTGCTCGGCCAAGGGCAACGCTGTCACCGTTGCCATCGTCGCCCGCGACGGCGCCGTAAAGACGGTCCTGAAAGCAGATGGTTCGGGTCCGCACACGGTCTCCAGCGCCACCGGCAAGGCATTCGCTGCCGCATCGCTCGGCCGTGATATCGGCGAGATCGCCGAATTCATCGCCTCCAAGCCCGCCAATGATGGCCTCCGCAACATGGATGAGCGCATGGTCATTCAGGCAGGCGGGCTGCCGATCAAGATCGGCGACGCGCTCGTCGGCGGTATTGGCGTTGGAGGCGCGCCGTCGGGTGCAATCGATGCCGAATGTGCGCGTGAAGGTCTGAACACGATCGGCGCGAAGTAAGTTTCGTCAATGCGATATGGCGGCTTCGCAAGAGGCCGCCGCTCCTGTGCCGTTGCGCATCAGCCGGCCATTGCTTCCTCGTATTCACTGGAAAGCATCAGCCATTGCTCTTCTGCATCCGATAGCCTGGCAGCGGCTTCGCCACGCTCCTTGACTTTCTGAGCGGCTTTGGCAGGGGCTTTTTCATATAGCGCCGGGTCGGCCAGTTCGGTGTCGAGCGTCTGAATCAGTTTCTCAAGTTTTGCCGTCAGGGATTCGATTTCGTTGATCTTTTTCTTCAACGGCGCGAGTTGGGCACGCTTTTCCGCGCTTGCCTTGCGCTGATCGGCCTTGGAAGCCTGATCGGCAACGGTGTCGCTCTTGTCGTCCTTCTTTTTACCGGAGGAAACGACGAGATCGCGATATTCCTCCATGTCGCCTTCGAACGTCTTGACCGTCCCGTCGGCCACCAACCACAGCCGGTCAACGGTCGCCTCAATAAGATGGCGGTCGTGGGAAATGAGGATCACCGCGCCATTATAATCATTCAGCGCCTCGATCAGCGCCCGGCGGCTGTCGATATCGAGATGGTTGGTCGGTTCGTCGAGGATCAAGAGGTTGGGTGCGTGGAAGGCAGCAAGGCCCATCAGCAGGCGAGCCTTTTCGCCACCGGAAAGGTCTTTGGCAGCCGTCGCCATCTTTTCCGTCGCAAGCCCCATCTGCGCCACGCGTGACCGCACCTGCGCCTCCGGTGCCAGCGGCATCAGCTTGCGCACATGTTCGACCGGAGTTTCATCCGGCACCAGATCGTCGAGCTGATGCTGCGCGAAGAAGCCGATCTTAAGGCCGGGCGCGACGCGAAGATCACCCGCCTGCGGGGCGAGACGGCCGGAAATGAACTTCGCAAAAGTGGATTTGCCGTTGCCGTTGGAGCCGAGCAGCGCAATGCGGTCGTCATTGTCGATGCGCAGGTTGAGGTGTTTCAGAATGGACTTGCCCGGTTCATAGCCGACCGCGCCGCCATTGATGGCAACGATCGGCGAGGCCGGCTGTTTTTCCGGCTCAGGAAACGTGATCGGCTGCACATGATCTTCGATCACGGCGGCGACGGTGCCCATGCGCTCCAGGGCCTTGATGCGGCTCTGCGCCTGACGGGCCTTGGTGGCCTTGGCGCGGAAACGGTCGATGAAGCTCTGCAGGTGTTTGCGCGCGGCGTCGTTTTTCGCCTTGGCTTTCATCTGCAATTCGTCGGCCTCGGTCTTCTGCCGCTCGAACTGATCGTAGCCGCCGCGATAAAAGGCCAGCTTCTTCTGGTCGAGATGCACGATGGAATTGACGGCGTTGTTCAGCAGATCGCGATCATGGCTGATGATAATGACAGTGTGCGGATAGCGGCGGATATATTCTTCCAGCCACAGCGTGCCCTCAAGGTCGAGATAGTTGGTCGGCTCATCGAGCAGCAGCAGATCGGGCTCGGCAAACAGCACCGAGGCGAGCGCCACACGCATGCGCCAGCCGCCTGAAAAGGAGGAGGCGGGGCGGAGCTGCGCTTCATGATCGAAACCGAGACCGGCAAGAATGCTCGATGCACGCGCTTCCGCCGAATGGGCATCGATATCGACAAGCCGCATCTGGATCTCTGCGATACGATGCGGATCGGTTGCGGTCTCCGCCTCCGCCAAAAGCGCGCTGCGCTCCTTGTCAGCGGAAAGCACGATGGAGATGAGAGATTCCTCCGTGCCCGGCGCTTCCTGTGCCACCTGGCCGATGCGGGCCTGTTTCGGAATGGTCACCGAACCGCCTTCTGCCGCGAGATCGCCGGTGATGATGCGGAAAAGGGTGGATTTGCCGGCACCGTTGCGGCCAACGAGGCCCGCCTTCACACCGGCGGGAAGTGTTACGCTGGCGTGGTCAAGGAGCAGACGCCCGGCGATGCGGGCCGAAAGATCGGTAATCGTAATCATGGCGTCGTTTTGGCCGAACTGTGTGACCAAGGCAAGAGCAGGCACGCCACACCGCGGCAGTTATGAGGTCGGAAATGAAGAGGCGGCAAACGGGGACAAGGCGCGGGATGGCAGCTCGTTTTCCGGATATAAGCCCATCCTGAAGGCTTGCCGAAATGTCCTAGCAACCCAACTGCGCGAGATAGCTGTCGCGATTGTGCTGCGCGAGGTCCCTGCAATAACCGACGACGCAGTTGCGGGTGCCGCACCGGGCGCAAAGCAGGGCCAATTCAGCCTGGCTGAAGAATTCCGCGGGCGTTGCCGTGCCGTCCACTGAGGCGACGCCGATTGAAACCGTCAGATGCTCGCCGCCGCCCTCACTCGTCACGAAGCGCAAGGCTTCGACGCTTTGCCGCAGACGTTCAGCGATCGCCTCAGCCGTGTTTTGCGCAACGCCTGCAAACAGGAAAGCAAATTCGTTGCCGCCGATGCGGGCGACAAAATCATCCTTCTTGATCGTCTTGCGAAAGAGCCCAGCAAGCCGCCGCAGGGCCTTGTCTCCGGCGGCGGGGCCGTATTTGGCGTTGATCTCGCGGAAATGGTCGATATTGAGGAGCATCAGCGATGTCGCGGAGGCGGCCCTGTCTCCGGCAAAAAGCTCTCCGAGTTTTTCGAGGAAAGCCGCCCGGTTGGGCAGCGCCGTCAGCACGTCGCGCAGGGAACCGGCCTGCAGTTCGGCGCGCCGCCTCTCGACGTCATGTATTTTCATCAGCCCCATGGAGATGAAATGCCTTAGGCTGGTCTGTTCCTCGTGGATGTCGTCCAGCAATCGGGCGACGCGGTCGGTGGCCGGGGACCCAACAGTTTCGTCTTCGCCAAGGCGTCCGATGAAGGCTTCCGTGCGCCTCTGGCCAGCTTCCAGCCGTGCGGAAATCTGTTTCAGCGTTTCAAAGGCCTCGCTGGCCATCTGTTCCGCTTCGATGCGGGAGAAGCCGGGCAAATTGTGCCTCTGGCCAACCAGATCGATCTCGTGCTGTTGCGGCGCGTTGCCGAGAGCCAGGATGTCTCGCCCCATGGCCGGGTTATGGCCCGACAATATTTCGTAGATCAATTCATAATTGCGCGGCAATGGTGCAATATTCATCCTGGCGATGAACTGCGCGACCTTGGTAAGGACAAGACTACTTCTCGCCTGTTCGCGTTTTTTATCGCCAGCAGATGTCATCGCTGTCAGCTCCAGTATCGATGGTCTTATCAATCGAACGAAATAACCGTTTTCTGAATGGCCAAATCATAGGCGAGACGGCTTAAAATTGGCTAAACCTGCGAGCGAAATTCATCACCTCCAGGTTTTATTTCGCCCCTTGGCGAACGGAACCTTTCAAACGTCCTTTGATTGATAACATGACAAATGCTGATTTGATTTCCGGCTCCCGCCGATTTTATATCGCTTGGTCGTTATTGCAGAGAAGGTGCAGCCCATGACGAATTCCCGAACCCTCTATTCGCTCTGCGGAAGCGATGTCTCCAGGCCATTTTCCCCCCATTGCTGGAAAACCGTGTTTTCGTTGGCGCATAAGGGACTGGATTTCGAAGAGCGTCCGTTGCCCTTCACCGTCATCCCGACCGTGGAGGATGGTTTTTCGAAGACGGTGCCGATCCTGCGGGACGGCGACCGCCTGGTGAGCGACAGTTTCGAGATTGCCCTTTATCTGGACGAGGCCTACCCGGAGCGGCCATCGTTGTTCGATGGGGAGGGCGGCAAGGCCATGGCGCGCTTTGTCGAAAGCTGGTCCCAAACCCAGCTGCATCCGGCCATCGTCCGTATCGCCGTGCTGGATATCCACAATATGCTGGATGAGCCGGATCGTCGTTATTTCCGCGAAAGCCGGACAAGGGCGCTTGGCCGCCCGCTCGAGGATGTCGTCGCCAACCGCGAAGACGAGATCGCGGCCTTTCCTGCCTTGCTCGCTCCCATCCGCCGGATGCTGAGTTTTCAGCCCTTCATCGGCGGCACGTCGCCGCTTTTTTCGGATTACATCGTTTTCGGCGCGCTGCAATGGGCGAGGATCACCACCGGTGCGGATCTCTTTTCAGATAATGACCCTGTGCGCGACTGGTTCGAAGGGTGCCTCGATCTTTACGATGCAAGGGGCCGCAGTGTGACAGCGGCGTGAAATGTCTGCCGTCAGTGCCGCAATCTCGTTGATCCCCCTTGTTTTCGGGCCTTTGGGCGGGTAAAGACCGCCCACTTTCTCTGAAGGAAAAGGAAACGGACACATGGCGATTGAACGCACATTTTCGATGATCAAGCCGGACGCAACCAAGCGTAACCTCACGGGCGCGATCACCAAGGTATTTGAAGACAACGGCCTGCGCGTCGTCGCCTCCAAGCGCGTCTGGATGAGCAAGCGCGAAGCCGAAGGCTTCTACGCCGTCCACAAGGAGCGCCCCTTCTTCGGCGAACTCGTTGAAGGCATGACTTCCGGCCCGACCATCGTTCAGGTTCTGGAAGGCGAAAACGCCATCCTCAAGAACCGCGAAATCATGGGCGCCACCAACCCGGCCCAGGCCGCTGAAGGCACCATCCGCAAGACCTTCGCGCTTTCCATCGGCGAAAACTCCGTTCACGGTTCCGACGCTCCGGAAACCGCCGCTCAGGAAATCGCCTATTGGTTCGCCGAAACCGAAATCGTCGGCTGATTCAAAGTCTCAACGGCTTGAATCGCTCTATCAGGCGATTGCTCGAAGCTGCTGAAAAGACTCGAAGAAGCGGAGCCGAAAGGCTCCGTTTTTTTGTTTCTGGATGCGATAAGGGGATGCCGCACCCGCCTCCATCATCATTCCTGTGACAAGCACAGGCACGAGGAGAGGTTGCACTCGCTCCGTCAGTCCCTACGACGCCGGGCACCCCTGAGCCGGCCGCATATCAATCGTTCCGTCAGGTTTAAACACCTCCGGATTGGGCGTATAGAGCGGGCCGACGACCAGCGGCTTGGCGGGGAGAGCTGACTGGTCGGTATCGGAGCGGATGGTGGTCTCGATCGTCTGCAGAATATCGCCATCCGGCCCTTTGATGCGGACGGTGACCCTGTAGGGCCGATCCTGCTTCACACATTCGACCGGCGGGCTCTGAACGGTGATCCTTTCGTCCTTCGGAAAAATCTTCTCGCGGGTGGTGAGGTCGGGCCCTCCGCGAGGGTTTTCGAATGTTGCTTCAACGCTGCTGCCGTCGCGAATGGGGGCAATACGCTGCAGCGTCACCAGATAGGTGGCAATGGCCACGCGATAGTTGAAGACGAACATGCGACCGGAAACCTTCGCCACCTCGCGCGGTTCTTCGCGCTGACAGCCGGAAAGGGTGAGTATCGCCACCATTGCCAGCAATGGCAGGCCGGTTCTCTTCATGACCGCGTCTCCTTCCTGCGGTGATAGTGCCGGCTGGCTTTCTGCCGGTTGCCGCACACCGCCATATCGCACCAGATCCGGCTTCTGTTTCTGCTGCGGTCGATGAACAGCCAGCCGCAATTGCCGCAGATCCTCAACCGCTGCCGTGGTTCGTCCGTAAGCAGCGACAGTGCGGAGTGGGCGGTGGCATTGGCGAGATGTTCTGCCTTCGGGAACATGCGCAGGGCGGCGCCGCAAGCGAAGAGAAACTGCGCCAGTTTCCCGTCGTCCTCGCCGCCATCGGCGATGGACGAGCGAAAATAATCGTCGATTGCCTCGCGCAAATCGAAAAGAACCGGCCGTCTCTCTTCGTCGGGCGCGACGAGGGCGGGAAATCTTTCTCGCTCCGCACCAAGCCGTGTCGCCGCTTCGGCAAAGGTGGCGATCTGCCCGGCCACGGCGAAGCGGTCTACCGATCTAGCGGCGTCTGAACGCAGGATCACGCTATTGGCAACATCCAACGCCAATGCGCCGCCCGCGAAACGATGTTCTGTCCAGCGAAAGGTCATGCCGCACACTATAACTATCAAAACAGGTTTTAATAGTTATAATCACAGCAGGAGGACGCGCTTGGCCTATTTCCTGCAACAATTGCTGAATGCAGTGCCGGTCGCCGCGCTTTATGCGGTTCTGGCCTTTGGTTATGCCATCGCCTTTTCAGTCACCAGACGCGCCGATGTCACCTATGGTGCCATATTCGCCTTTGCTGGCCAGACCTGCCTGCTTTTTGCCGATTTCGGCTGGAACCGCCTGTGGCTTGTTCTCCCGGCGACATTGGCGCTGGGGGCAGGGGCGGGCCTGTTCGGCGGGCTGTGGGCGGCGGGTTTCATCGGCAGGGTGGTGATGCGGCCGTTAGCGAAAGCCTCTCCCAACGCGGTGACGGTCGCTTCCATCGGGGTGTTGATAGCGCTGACGGAAAGTGCAAGGCTGGCCGCCGATACACGGCAATTATGGCTCCCGCCGCTTTTGTCGGAGCCGATACGTTTCTGGGCCGATGGCGGTTTCGCCGTGACGCTGACGCCGATGCAAATGCTGAATACGACGGCCTTCAGCCTGCTCATTTTCGCCGGATCGTTTTATCTTGGCCGCTCCGCTTTCGGCAGGCGCTGGAAGGCAGTGTCGGACGATGCTTTTGCTGCAGCCTTGTGCGGGGTAAATGCAGGCCGGATATTTCTCATGTCCTATTGCGCGGCGGGTCTCGTCGCCGCCATCGCGGGCGTGCTGGCCACATTTTATTACGGCACCATGGATTTCGGGGCCGGTCTGGTCTTTGGCCTGAAGGTGGTGCTGATTTCTGCGGCGGGCGGTTATGCCAGTCCGCTCATCTGTGGGCTGGGGGCCGCCGCCGTCGGTTTTGCGGAAACTTTCTGGGTCGGTTACGGACCGGCCGCCTGGCGGGATGCGATGGTTCTCGCGATGCTGGTTGGCTGGCTGGTTATCATGCGCAGCAGGGTTGAAGCGCCTTAGGGCATTGACGAAAGCGGTGCCCGCTTCCACCGGACCATGCGGGCAGAATACGGCGTTATCGCCACTTTTCCCTGGCCGTATCGTCGGTTGTCTTTGCCGCAACCCACTCGCCCGCCGTTCCATCCTTGCCATGTTCCTTTTTCCAGAACGGCGCGGATGTCTTCAAGTAGTCCATCACGAAATTCGCGCCATCGAAGGCTGCCTGTCGATGCGATGAAGCGGCGATAACGAGGACGATATTTTCGCCCGTGGCGATCTTGCCATGGCGATGGATGGCGGTGAGGCCAAGCAGGCCGAAGCGTTCCATCGCGAGCTTGGCGATGCGCGTCATTTCCGCTTCCGCCATGCCGGGATAATGTTCCAGTTCCAGCGCCGCGAGCGTGCCGCCATCATCCCGGCAGAGCCCGGTGAAGGCGACAACCGCGCCGATGCTCCTGTCACCTTCCGTTAGCCGGCGGGTTTCTTCCGCTGCGTCGAAATCATCTGCCTGGACACGGACGGTCGGCTGCATTCGCTCATCCCCCCGTCATCGGCGGAAAAATGCCGATCTCGCGCGCGCCGACGATGCTTTCATCATGCTCGACGTGTTCCTGATTGACCGCAACGCGGATGACATTGGGAAATTCGAAGGCAGCCTCGTAATTTTCACCGCGTGTCGCAAGCCAGGCAATCAGCTCGCCGGCCGTAGCGATGGAGGAAGGGAGGTCCAGCTCCTCTTCATCCGTGCCGATCTTCTCGCGAACCCAGGCGAAATAAACGATCCGTGTCATCATTCTTCGTCCACGATGTGCTTGAGGCCAGCCTTGAAGTAATCATAACCGGTATACATGGTGAGCGCTGCGGCCAGCCAGAGAAGCGTGATGCCCATCTCGGTCGTGTAGGGCAGAACCTTGTCGCCGGCAGGACCCGCGAGCAGGAAAGCGATGGCGACCATCTGGATGGTGGTCTTCCATTTGGCGATGCGGGTGACGGGAACGCTGACCTTCAGCGCCGCCAGATATTCGCGCAGGCCGGAAACAAGAATTTCACGGCAGAGAATGGTGATGGCCGCCCAGAGCGACCAGCCGGCAATGGTGCCGTCGGCCGCCATCAGAAGCAGGACGGATGCGACCAGCAGCTTGTCAGCGATCGGGTCCAGCATGCGGCCGATATTCGACGTCTGGTTCCAGATGCGTGCCAGATAACCGTCGAGGAAATCGGTCAGCGAGGCGATGATGAACAGCCACAGTGCCGTCCAGCGCGCAAAATCCGAACTCTCCAGTTTTCCTTCAACGTAAAAGCAAAGGACAATGACCGGAACAGCGAGAATCCGGCCATAAGTGAGGAGGTTGGGAATGCTGTATGCGCGCGAAGCCATGGGGAAACCTGTCAGTCTGAGATCAGCTGCCTTGATGCCGCCGCTAGGGCATAGCGTCAACACGTGATTATGTTTTTTTAGCAGGTCAGCCCCGCCGTTCTGCGTCAATCGCTGCCGCTCTCGTGGAAGTGATTGTAAATTTGCCGCGCCACCGTCTCGGAAATGCCGGTGACGGCCATCAGGTCATTGAGGCCCGCGCGGGAAACCGCCTTGGCGGTTCCAAAATGCTGCAGCAACGAACGTTTGCGCCCCGGTCCGATTCCCGAGATTTCGTCCAGCGGATTGCGCACCATTTCCTTCTTGCGCCGGGCCCGGTGCGATCCGATCGCGAAACGGTGCGCCTCGTCACGCATGCGCTGAATGAAGTAGAGCACGGGATCACGTGGCGGCAGGGAAAAATCGCTGCGCCCGTCCGCGAAGAAACGTTCACGGCCCGCCTCGCGGTCCACGCCTTTGGCGACGCCGATGGCGGTCACGCAGTCGCGAATGCCGAGTTCGTCGAGGATGGCCCGCACCGCCGTCATCTGCCCCTGACCACCATCGATCAGGATCACGTCCGGCCAGGCGGGGAAGGGCATGTCGGCAGCTTCTTCTGCTGTCGGTATGCGCTCGCGATCCGGCTTTCCTTCTTCTTTCAGGAGGCGTGAGAAGCGGCGGGTCATCACCTCCCGCATCATGCCGAAATCGTCGCCCGGCGTGATGTCGGTCGATTTGATATTGAACTTGCGATACTGGTTCTTCACGAAACCTTCCGGCCCCGCCACCACCATGCCGCCGACCGCATTGGTGCCCATGATGTGCGAGTTATCGTAGATTTCGATCCGCCGAGGCACGTAGGCAAGGCCGAAAGTCTCGGCAAAGCCCTTCAGCAGCCGCGCCTGAGACGAGGTCTCCGCGAGCTTGCGGCCGTGCGCCTCGCGGGCATTGGCAAGCACGTGATCGGTAATGTCCTTCTTCTCGCCACGCTGCGGCACGCTGATCGTGACCTTGTGCCCGGCTTTTTCACCGAGGGCGGCCGCCAGCAGTTCCTGTTCCTCCACCGTTTCGGAAAGCAGGATCTGTTTCGGCACCGGCTTGTCGTCGTAGAACTGCGCCAGAAACGCGTTGAGAATTTCCGAGCCGGGCAGGGAAGGATCGGCCTTGGGGAAATAGGCGCGGTTGCCCCAGTTCTGGCCGGTGCGGAAAAAGAACACCTGAATACAGGAAATGCCGCCTTCGTGGTGGATGGCGAAGACATCCGCCTCTTCAATGCCGGCGGGGTTGATGCCCTGGTGGCTCTGGACGTGCGAAAGTGCCGCCAGCCGGTCGCGATAGATGGCGGCGCGCTCGAAATCGAGGTCTTCGGAAGCCTCGTTCATTTGTCGCGCAATTGCGGTCTTGACGCTCTGGCTCTTGCCGGACAGGAAATCCTTGGCTTCCTTGACCAGCTCCGCGTAGCCCTCGTCGCTGATCTCATGCGTACAGGGCCCGGAACAGCGCTTGATCTGGTACAGAAGACAGGGACGGGTGCGGGTTTCGAACACACTGTCTGTGCAGGTGCGTATCAAGAAGGCGCGCTGCAGCGAATTGATCGTGCGGCCAACCGCGCCGGCGGACGCGAAGGGTCCGAAATAGTCGCCCTTGCGCGCCCTTGCTCCCCGGTGCTTGAAGATCGCTGGGGCACGGTTGTCGGCGGTGATGAGAATATAGGGGAAGGACTTGTCGTCGCGCAGAAGTACGTTAAATCGCGGCCGCAAGCGCTTGATTAGATTCGCTTCCAGAAGAAGCGCCTCGGTCTCCGTGCGGGTGGTGACGAATTCCATGTGCGTGGTGTGACGCACCATCTGGGCGATGCGGTTGGAATGCACGCGGCCCTGCGCATAATTGCCGACGCGCTTTTTCAACGAGCGTGCCTTGCCGACGTAAAGCACGTCGCCCGCCTCGTTGAACATGCGATAGACACCCGGCGCATTTGGCAGGTGTTTGACGAATTCGCCAATGAGGTCCATGCCCTTCAGGCCGGATTCGTTCTTCCATCCCGCATTCCAGTCCATGCCGGCGACGTCGCGCGGAGCCTCGGCCGTTTCCGTTGCGGCGAGGCTTGCATCGTCATCTTCGTCGTCGGTGTCATCGAAGAGAATACCGCCATCAGGCAGCTTCTTTCCGTTCATTCAGGTATCTCCGCCACGTCAGGGGTTTCCCAGCCAAGGTGCTGGCCGCCGTCGAGCGCGATCATTTGTCCGGTGACCGACGGCGTGTCGTAAAGAAAGCGAATCGTCCGCCCGAACTCGTCCGGCGCAGGACCACGCTTTAATATAAGGCCGTCGATCTGCGCCTGAAAGTCCTCGGGCGCCTGTCTTTCGCTTTTGAAGGTGGGCCCAGGCCCGATGGCATTCACCCTGACGCGCGGCGCGAAGCTCTGCGCCATCGTCCGCGTGGCGGTCCAAAGCGCTGATTTCGAAAGGGTGTAGGAATAAAAGCGTGGCGTGAGCGCAAGCACACGCTGGTCGATGATGTTGACGATCAGCCCGGATTTATCGGCGGGCAACTGTTCGACAAAGGCGGCGGCGATGAGGGAAGGCGCCCGCACATGCACGGCAAAATGCGCATCGAAGATATCAGGGTCAGGCGCTTCCGCCGTGTCGCCGAGAAAAACAGACGCATTGTTGACGACGACGCCGATGGGGCCGAGGGCGGAAGACGCCTTTTCGATGAGCGCCGCTGTCGGGGCTGATTGTGTCAGGTCCGCCTGAACGGCTGCAGCCCTGCCACCTTTCTGCCTTATTTCGTTAGCGAATTCCTCCGCCTGCGCGATCGATTCATTGGCATGGACCACGATCGCAAAGCCGTGGCTGGCCAGATCGGTGGCGATAGCGCGCCCAAGCCGCCGCGCGGCCCCGGTAATCAAGACTGTCTTCGGTATATCTTCTTTCACAGCGGACCTGCATTTGCTCTTACACGCCCTATTTGCTGGATATAAATGCAAATCGCAAGCTGTCACTCGGCCCGAAAAGAATTGGGCGATTTTTTATTCACAATGCAATTTCGGTTTAATTTTAATATAACGAAGTTTAAAGGCGATCTATTTTTGTTTAGCCTTCTGTTAGGGTTAATAAAACCCTTGTGGCAATTAGGCAACGTCTAATTCTAGTCACGCGTCTGCCCCAAACAATTCACATTTTGGCTCTTTGATCTCCGCATTCTCCCATCAAATTCGGTTTCCAGAGGGGCGATCAACCCGACGAATTATGCCGCGTCTGAAAACAATGTTTTGAGTACAGAGCGGTCCTGAAAGGAGAATAACATGCGTATTTTCGTAGCAACCCTTATGGCTTCGACCATGGCCGCCGCTGGCTTTTCGGCTGCTCACGCCGCTGACGCCGTAAACGAAGTGCCGCAGGCACCGGTTTCCTACGACCAGCCAGCACCGGTCAAGGACTGGTCCGGCGCTTACCTCGGTGGTACCGTCAACTACGATTGGGGCCGTTTCAGCTCCAGCAACGACGGCCGTGACGCCAAGGGCGCTGGCGGCGGTCTGTACGGCGGTTACAACTGGCAGAATGGCCAGATCGTTTACGGTGCCGAAGCTGACGTTAACATGGGTGACGAGCGCGGTTCCGCCGGTACGGTCGCAGGTCGCTCGGTCGAAGGCAAGCAGGGCGTCAACGGCTCGCTGCGTGGCCGCGTTGGTTACGACATGAACCCGTTCCTGCTCTATGGTACGGCCGGTCTTGCTGTCTCCGACAACAAGGTTCGTGACGGCGTCAACAAGGACAGCGCCACGGCTCTCGGTTACACGGTTGGTGCCGGTGTAGAAGCCATGGTGACCGACAACATCACCGCCCGTCTGGAATATCGCTACAGCGATTACCAGAAGAAGGACTACACGCTCGGCAACGACGCCTTCTCGCGCGGTTATGACGACCACTCGGTCAAGGCCGGTATCGGCGTCAAGTTCTGATCCTTTCCGGATCGGTCAAAGAAAAGCCGGGGTCATGCCCCGGCTTTTTTGTGTCTGTAATTTGCCGTTGAACGCCCGGCAAAAAGCCGGGTGTTCTGCGCGGTCACGTCAGGCGGCGGCCTTCATTTCCGTATAGGCGTCGAAACGCTTGCCGAAGGTTTCCGGCCACGCCGCCAGCGCATCGCGCCCTTCGGCCCACTCGCCCGCAAAACGCAGGTCTAGATAACCGATCATCGCAGCCAGCGCGAAATGGCCGCCGTGCAGCTTCTTGCCGGTCTTCGGCAGGTTGGCGTTGAGATGGTCGAGCCCGCGCACCACCTTGCTCCACTGCTTGTCGATCCAGGGCTGGTGAATTTTCTCTTCCGGTCGGAAACGGCGCTCGTAGACGATGGCCAGCAGGCAATCCATGATGCCGTCGCACAGCGCCTCCAGAATTTCCACATCCGTGCGCTTGCCGTTCTTTTTGGGGTAGAGTTTACCGCCTGAAAGACGGTCGAGATAATGCATGATGGCCACGCTGTCGTAGACCGATCCGCCATCATCAAGCAGCAGCACCGGAATCTTTCCCAGCGGATTATTGTCCATCAGCGTTGCCGGCTCGGCGTTGGTGTCAACGCGAACGGAAGTTATGTCGATGTCGAGATGACGGGCCGCCATGCGCACCTTGGCGGAGTAGGGGGAGGCGGGCGAATAGAGCAGTTCCATGGTTGGGTCCCTGTGGGTTGATCAGCGAATGGGGATGATTTCGGTTGAACTCGCGCGGCAGCCCTTGCGGTCAAGCTCCGGGCAATCGCGGAATGTCATGTCCCGGTTAAGGCAGATGCGCACTTCTTCAAGGCGCTTGCCGTCGCAGCTGATGGAAATGCCGCGTTTCGACAGGCCGGGATTGGCATCGGTAAAGGCGGTTTCTATCGCATCGGCTGAAAGCGTGGCTGTTTCGGCGCCGGAGGCGATTCTCTCCGGCAGCCGGATGGCCTCGAAGGCGGCCCGCGTCGCCGAGAAATAGTCTCGCTGCGACAGGCCGGAACAGGAGCCGTGTTTGCGCCACTGATGGCCGATCAGGCCCATGGAGGGCATGATGTCGAACATGGTGCGGCCAATCGCGTCCGGAACACGCTCAGGCTCGTCGCTTCGGCAGAATTCGGGATAGCCGTTTTCGTTCTGCGGCCATAGCCCGTGCACCACGAATCCGTAACGCCTGTCGCTGCCGCACTGCTGTCGGTTGCCAGAGCCTTCGGAGCTGGCGCAGAATGCCGGTGACCATGAAAGCGAGAGCACATAAAAATCGAAGCCGCTTCCGCGCGGCGGAGGCCTCTTATCCGGCTTCGCTTGAGAAACCGAGCGCCCTGGAGCGTCCGGCCCGGAATTGCCGGCGGTCTGCGATTGGGGTTGTGTCTGCCGGTCGGCCGGTGTGGTTGGGGCCGGATTTTGCTGCGCGAACCATAAGGCGCCGAGCGACAGAAGGCCCAGAGCGATGAAACCGGCATAACGCTTCATTCCGTGTACGTTCCCCGGAAAATGGACGACCTCATATCGCCGGCAGGCGACGATCCGGTCTTACATCAACTTGTGAACGGGGCAAACCGCCAATCTTTGATGAAAAGGTTGAAAGCTTCGCCGCATAACGAATAGAGTCGAACGAATCTCCGCAAAAGATGGAACAGGCTGGGGTGAAGCTGGAGGAAATAGGCGGGCATGACCGCATGAAATTCAAGAAATATATCTGGCCCGTCGTTGGCTTTGCGACGATCGGTTTTTCCGCCTGGTTGCTCTTTCACGAATTGCGCGGCCTGTCGCTCGATGATCTCTGGGACAGCCTGAAGGCCATTCGGGTGCGGGACTGGTTGTGTTCGGGTCTCTCCACCCTGCTGGCCTATGCCGCGCTTGCCGGTTATGACCGCATCGCGTTGCAGCATCTTGGCCGCAAGGTGAACTGGCTCTTCATCACGCTCACCTCCTTCACCACCTATGCGCTGTCCCACAATGTCGGCGCGTCGGTGTTTTCGGGCGCCGTGGTGCGATATCGGGCGTATACGTCGAAGGGACTAAGTGTGGCGGAAGTGGGCGTTCTCGTCGGCCTCTGCTCTTTCACCTTTCTCATCGGCACGATCATGCTGATCGGACTGGTGCTGCTTTACGAGCCTGACATCACTGAACGGTTCACGGGCATACTGCCGGTCGAAGCCTCAACCACGACAGGCGTCGTGCTGCTCTTTTTCGTCAGCCTTTATGTTCTCGGCAGCCTGCTCAGGCTGAAGCCTCTGAAGATCGGCTCCTTCGTGTTGCCATACCCGGCGCCGAAGCTTGTGGCGCAGCAACTGGTCATTGGCCCCATCGAGCTGATCGGCGCGGCGGGCATCATCTATTTCGCGCTGCCGGAAGCCGGCAATCCCGGCTATATGGTCATTCTCGGCATATTTCTGGTGTCGTTTTCCGCAGCGCTCATTTCGCATGCGCCGGGCGGATTGGGCGTGCTGGAACTCGTCTTCGTCACCGGCCTGCCGGACATGAACCCGGCCGACGTCATCGCAGCGCTCCTGGTCTTCCGCCTGTTTTACCTCATCATCCCCTTCATCATGGCGCTGTTCGTGATCCTGTTCTTCGAACGATCACAGCTTGCCGCGGCGCAGAAAAGGGAAGGGTTGAGGTAACTCAGCCGTCTTCCGGCTTTTCCTCGCCGCGCAGCCAGAAGGCGCGCTGCGAGGCGAACCTGTCCTGCGCCAGCCTTGTCTTGAGGTAAGGCAGCAGCGTGTGCAACTCTTCTTTCAGCGTGTAGGGCGGATTGACGATGATGAGGCCGGAGCCGCTCAGCCCATCCAGCCGGTCGCTCCTGACGGAAAGTTCCGCGCATAGCATCTTCGGAATCTCGAAGGATTGCAGCCGCTCGTGGAAATCCTTGATCGGCGCGCCTTTCTTGAGCGGATACCACAGGCAATATGTGCCAGTGGAAAAACGTCGGTAGGCCTTGTTCAAACCATCGGCCAGGCGCTGATATTCATTCTCCAGCTCAAATGGCGGATCAACGAGGATGAGCCCGCGTTTTTCTTTCGGCGGCAGATGCGCGCCAAGCGACAGCCAGCCATCGAGCTCGGTCACCCGCACCTGATAGTCACCTTCGAATAGCCGCGCGAGCGCGCGGCTGTCATCCGGGTGCAGTTCCATGGCCGAAAGCCGGTCCTGCGGGCGAAACAGCATACGCGCGAGTTTCGGTGAGCCGGGGTAGAATTTGACACCGCCTTCAGGATTGAGTTCCTTCACGGCGGCAAGATAGGGCTCCAGCAGCTCGGCGATAGGGGCGGGCAGATCACCCTCCATCAGCTTTCCGATGCCGGTCTGCCATTCGCCGGTTTTCTGCGCCTCTTCAGACGTCAGGTCGTAAAGACCGATGCCGGCATGGGTGTCCAGTACCCGAAAGGCCTTGTCCTTGTTCTGCAGGTAACGCACGAGGCGGGCGAGAACGGCATGTTTGAGGACATCCGCGAAATTGCCGGCGTGATAAATGTGGCGGTAGTTCATGGATGTGTCTCGCTTGCCGTTTATCCGGATGAATGGTCAGGATGAATATTCTTGATGGACGTCACTTCGGCCTTTTTGCCGCATCGTTGATGCAATATACAAAAGACATGAACGTTGCGACCCCGATTTCCGCTGAAAAAGCCGCCCTGAAGGCCGAAGTCCGTATCGGACACACGGTCTGCCCGCATGACTGTCCGAGCGCGTGCGCGCTGGAGGTCGATATCAATGCCGATGGCCGCATCGGTCGTGTGCGCGGCGCCAATGCCAACACCTATACCGCCGGCGTGATCTGCGCCAAGGTGGCGCGGTATTCCGAGCGCATCTATCATCCCGGTCGTCTGCTGACCCCGAAGCGCCGCAAGGGCGCAAAAGGGGCGGGTGACTGGCAGGAAATTTCCTGGGAAGCGGCGCTGGACGAGATCGCCGACGCTTTTGTGAAGGCAGAAGCCCGGCACGGCGCGGAGGCCATCTGGCCCTATTTCTATGCGGGCACCATGGGGCAGGTGCAGCGCGACTCCATCGAGCGGCTGCGCCACGCCAAGAAATATTCGGGCTTCTTCGGCTCGATTTGCACCAACATGGCCTGGACCGGCTATGTGATGGGCACGGGCGCCTTGCGCGGCCCCGATCCGCGCGAGATCGGCAAGGCCGATGTCGTTGTCATCTGGGGCACCAATGCGGTCGCCACGCAGGTCAATGTCATGACCCATGCGGTCAAGGCCCGCAAGGAACGCGGCGCGAAGATCGTCGTGGTCGATATCTATGACAATCCGACCATGAAACAGGCGGATATGCGCCTCGTCGTCCGGCCGGGCACGGATGCGGCGCTGGCATGCGCCGTGATGCACATCGCCTTCCGCGACGGTTACGCCGACCGTGGTTACATGGCGCGCTTCGCCGACGACCCGGCCGGGCTGGAGGCGCATTTGAAGACGAAGACGCCGCAGTGGGCATCAGAGATCACGGGCCTTTCGGTCGACGAGATCGAGGATTTCGCGAGGCTGGTTGGCGTCACGAAAAAGACCTTCTTCCGGCTCGGATATGGGTTTGCCCGACAGCGCAACGGCGCGGTCGCCATGCATGCAGCGCTTTCGATCGCCACGGTGCTCGGTTCCTGGCAATATGAGGGCGGCGGCGCGTTCCACAATAATGGCGACATCTTCCGGCTCAACAAGGCGGAGCTCATGGGCACGGCCTATGCCGACCCCGACGTGCGCCAGCTCGACCAGTCGCAGATCGGCCGCGTGCTGACGGGGGACGCCGAAGCGCTGCGCCATGGCGGTCCGGTGACGGCGCTGCTCATCCAGAACACCAATCCGGTCAATGTCGCTCCCGAACAGAGGCTGGTGAAGCAGGGCTTCCTGCGCGATGATCTCTTCGTCGCCGTGCATGAGCAATTCATGACGGAAACGGCCGAGCTTGCCGATATCGTGCTGCCCGCCACCATGTTCCTCGAACATGACGACATTTACCGCGCCGGCGGCCAGAATCACATCTTGCTTGGTCCTAAACTGGTGGAGCCGCCCGAAACGGTGCGTACCAACCTCTTCGTCATCGAGGAGCTGGCAAAGCGTCTCGGGATCGACCACATGCCGGGCTTTGGCCTTTCAGCGCGCGATCATGTCGATCATATGCTGAAAGTCAGTGGCTGGGGCGACTTCGATACGCTCGCCGAAGAGAAATGGATCGATGCGCAGCCACCGTTCGAGGTCGCGCATTATCTTGAAGGCTTCGGTTACGGTGACGGGAAGTTCCGTTTCAGCCCCGATTGGGCAACAGGGCCGTCTCCCAACAAACCGCCGAAGAACATCGGCGTGATGGGGCCGGTGTCGGAATTTCCGAAATTCCCGGATCAGGTCGATGTCATCGAGGTTGCGGATGCTGACCATCCCTTCCGACTGGCGACATCGCCCGCGCGCAACTTCCTGAATTCCACTTTCGCGGAAACCAAAACCTCCGTGCAGAAGGAAGGTCGCCCGGAACTGATGATCTGTCCTGAGGATGCCGCCATCAACGGCATTTCTGATGGCGACATCGTCCGCATCGGCAACGGGCGAGGCGAGGTCCGGCTCCACGCGAAAATCGTGGAAGGTGCTAGGCCGGGCGTTTTGATTGCCGAGGGACTTTGGCCGAACAAGGCGCATCTGGACGGCGAGGGCATCAACGTGCTGACCGGTGCCGACGCCGTCGCTCCCTATGGCGGCGCGGCATTTCACGACAACAAGGTTTGGCTGCGCAAGAGCTGACGGAAGATTTTGAATGACGAAGTTCGACAACGTGAAAATTGAAATTCTGAAAGACGAAACGCTTTCAAAGAACTGGTATCACCTCCGCAACATAACCTATAATTACACCAATTCCCGTGGCGAAACGAAAGTCATCAGGCGCGAAGCCTATGACCGTGGCAACGGCGCGACGATCCTGCTGTTTGATCCACGACGCCAGACGGTTGTTCTGGTACGGCAGTTTCGCATGCCGGCCCATGTGAACGGTCATCCCGGCTGGCTCCTTGAAGCCCCGGCCGGCCTGCTGGACGGCGATAATCCGGCTGAAGCCATTCGCCGCGAGGTGACGGAAGAAACGGGCTACGTCGTGAGGGACGTGCGGTTCCTGTTCAAATCGTTCATGTCGCCCGGTTCTGTCACCGAGATCATTCATTTCTTCGCCGCGATTGTCGAATCTTCGGATCGTGTCGAAGAAGGCGGCGGTGCGGCCCATGAGGACGAGGATATCGAGGTCGTGGAAATCCCGCTGGACGACGCCATGAAGATGATCGAGACGGGCGAGATATGCGATGGCAAGACGATCATGCTGCTGCAATGGGCGGCCTTGAACCGCGCCTCCCTGACAGCCTGAGATTTCATCATCTTTCGGAGACTCTTATGAACGTGTCGCTCTTAAAGTCGCCCGCTGCCGGGACTGACCGGATCCGGCTGGTGGAAAAGGAAACCGTCTGGAAGGGCTTCGTGCATTTGCAGAAGCTCGTTTTTGACCAGCGCATGCCTGACGGCAAGACGATCCGTATTGTGAGGGAGGTCCATGATCACGGCCTCGCCGCCGCCATTCTCCTTTATGACCCGAAACGCGACAGCGTGGTAATGGTACGCCAGTTTCGCCCCGCCGCCTTCGTCAACGGCGACCCGCACTTCATGATCGAAGTTCCGGCAGGGCTTCTCGATGGCGACGATGCCGCTGATGCAATCCGCCGTGAGGCGATGGAGGAATCCGGTTACGCCGTCGAAAAGGTTGAATACCTCTTCGACATGTATGCCAGCCCTGGCACGCTGACGGAAAAGGTCAGTCTCTTCGTCGCCTGCATCGATCTCGACGTGCAAGCGGGCAGCGGCGGCGGGCTGGAGGATGAAGGCGAGGATATCGAGGTTCTGACCTATGGTCTCGACGAAGCCTTCGGAATGATCGCCTCGGGTGAAATTACGGATTCGAAGACGATCATTCTGCTGCAATGGGCGATGTTGAATCGCGACCGTCTTCTTTCCAGAGCGTAATTTTATCCGCGGTTACGTTTGAGCGCCCTGAGCCCTCGGCCCGTATAGCGGCAATGAGCTTGGGACAGGTCTGAGGGGTGTTGACTTTGACCAGACACTCTACGACCTCATCTTCGAGCTTAACCACCAACTCGTCCCCGCCTTCAACCTTGGTGATTAAAACCGGCCTTTGACACCAGCGCCTACGAAAAGAGACTGCATATCGCCGCCCCCCGCGTTGTTGTAGACGAGGCCGGTTGAGCTTCCGGATGGCGTAGCGGTTTTATCGCCGCGAGAAAAACTGGTATATTCGTAAGCGCCGTCGAGATAGAGGGAGGCATTGTCAGTCAGGTCATAGGCTATGCCCGCTTTCGCTCCGAACATCCCGCCTATGTCGAATTTATCGGCAAAACGTAGCGAACGCATCCAATGATCGTCCGTGGCTTTTGCATAGACCATTGCGCCGCCTTCTAGACCCGCATTCAGCGACCAGTTGCCGAATTTACGTCCACCGCTCAGGTTGCCGTAAAACACCGGAATTTGCTGTCTGTAAGTAATCGCTTTTTCGCTGTTTCCGAACGCACCGACATTATCGCGGAAACCTCGGGAGCTGTAGATGTAGTTTCCGCCATATGAGGACCATTGCACGTCGGTGTAACGAAAGCCGATGCCGGCGCTGAGGTGTTGCAGCGGGTCCTCCAGCAGGGTGCGGTTTAATTCTATACTTCCGGTCAGGTAGTGGTCCAGCCGCGTGTCGCCGTGCTCTGAACGGTGGCTCCACCCATTCTTCGATGTATCTCTGTAAAACGGGCTGAGCCAATCGTAGTCGGTCATGAAGCCATCACCTGCAAAGCCGATACGACCTTCCGTTTTGATGCGCCAATCGGGTGAAAGCTCAAATCCAAGCGATCCGCGCAGAGCCATTGCGTTTGTCGTTTTCCAGTCGAGCTGACTGTTTTTATGACTGCCGCTATAGAATTTTTCCGTTGCCTTAATGTTGAGAACGCCGGCATCCAGTGAAGCCGTAATGCCGTTTTGTTCGGCGGCGAGTGGCAGGCAGGTACCCATCAGTAAAGCCGCAGAAAGCGGCAGGGGAAATCTCGAAAATCGCATAATCGCTCCTGAACGTCCGGAGGGCCTGAAGTAGAGGCCGTTGCGGTCATTAAAGACGATTATGGTAAATGATCGGTTTATTTCACCGAAGATACCAATTCTGATTTATCTATGTACTTTAGAAATAGCTACATCACGAGGCAGAAACAAGGATGGAATACTCGGTTTTACTTTCGTTCTTGTCGAAAACGGCTTTTCCGCCTTCCATCCGTACCCTGCCTTCGGCGAGTAATTTCAGCGCCAGTGGATAGAGCTGGTGCTCGACGGTGAGAATGCGCGCAGCCAGGGTATCGGCCGTGTCGTCGGAAAGAACCGGCACAGCCCCCTGCGCAATCGTCGGGCCCTCGTCCATGCCTTCGGTGACGAAATGCACCGTGCAGCCGGAAATCTTCATGCCGCTGTCGATGGCACGCTGATGCGTATGCAAACCGGGGAAAAGCGGCAGCAGGGAAGGGTGGATATTGATGATGCGGCCTTCATAGGGGGCAATGAAATCCCCCGAGATCAGCCGCATATAGCCGGCGAGACAGATGATGTCAGGCGCAATCTCCCCAAGAGCGGCCAGAATGGCGCCCTCATGTTCCGTCTTGCTCGCATAGGTCCTGCGTTCGAAGACGAGGGTCGGAATGCCGAAACCCCGTGCCTTTTCCAGCCCGCCGGCAGTTGCCTTGTCCGAGATCACGCAGGCGATTTCCGCCGGAAAATCCGCCGTCTGGCAGGCCTTTACCAGCGACACCATGTTGGAGCCGCTGCCGGAGATGAAAACGACGACACGTTTGCGGCCGGACGACAGGGTGGCGGGCATCATAGGGCGAGGGCGCCCTTGTAGATCGTGCCATGCGCGCCTTCTTCACGGGCGACCATGCGGCCGAGCGGGAAGACGGTCTCGCCTTGGGCCGTGAGAACTTCGGTGACCTTTTCGGCATTTTCAGCCGAAACCACGACGATCATGCCGACGCCGCAATTGAAGGTGCGCAGCATTTCCTTTGCTTCGACACCACCGGTTTTCGCAAGCCAGGAGAAGACGGCGGGAACCTCTATCGCTTCGAGATCGATCTCGGCGGCGAGATGTTTGGGCAGAACGCGCGGAATATTCTCCGGGAAACCGCCGCCGGTAATATGCGCCAGTGCCTTCAGCGCGCCGGTCTCGCGGATCGCCTTCAGAAGCGGCTTCACATAGATGCGGGTTGGAGTCAGCAGCGCTTCGCCCAGCTTCTTGCCATCGGCGAAGGGAGCGGGTGCATCCCAGTCGAGTCCGGAGATCGATACGATCTTGCGCACCAGCGAGAAGCCGTTGGAGTGGACGCCGGATGAGGACAGGCCAAGAATGACGTCGCCCTCGGAAATGTCGCCGGCGGGCAGAAGCTGGCCGCGTTCGGCCGCGCCCACGGCAAAGCCCGCGAGGTCGTAATCACCATCTGAGTACATTCCCGGCATTTCAGCGGTTTCGCCGCCGATCAGCGCGCAACCGGATTCGCGGCAGCCGGCGGCGATGCCGGAAACGATCGCAGCGCCCTGGTCGGGATCGAGCTTGCCGGTGGCAAAATAATCGAGGAAGAACAGCGGTTCTGCACCCTGAACCACGAGATCGTTGACGCACATGGCGACGAGATCGATACCGACGGTGTCGTGATAGTTTGCGTCGATGGCGATCTTCAGCTTGGTGCCGACGCCGTCATTGGCGGCCACCAGAACCGGGTCGGTGAAGCCAGCGGCTTTCAGATCGAACAGGCCGCCGAAGCCGCCGATTTCGCCGTCCGCGCCGGGACGTCGCGTGGAACGCACCGCCGGTTTGATCTTCTCGACCATCAGATTGCCGGCGTCGATATCCACCCCTGCGTCACTATAGGTAAGACCGTTCTTGCCCGACTGGCTCATGGCTCTCGTCTCCGCTGGTTCCTTTGGCGTCGCCATTCGCACGGGACGGGGCCTGATGCAAGGGTTTGAGTGGCAAAACCTCCGGTTTTTAACGGCTTTGACGTTCCGCGATGGCCGCTCTCGGCAGCATTTGCCGCAATGCGGCGAAGGTGGGACCGGATATTCTGCGTTGCCGGCTTTTTCAGCCCCCTTATCCCTTTGCCGACGCAGTCTTGACCATGTGCCCACGCCCATCCTATCTCCATGATGCGGGACGACGATGCGGTGACAGAAGGATGAACGGATGCAACCCCATGTAAGCGGTACCAGCCTGCGCCGGCAGGTGTTTTTCTGGATCGGCGTGCTTGCCGTCTTTATCCTCTTCCTGATGGTCTTCAGCTCCATTCTCCTGCCTTTCGTGGCTGGCATGGCGCTAGCCTATTTTCTCGATCCGGTGGCCGATTGGCTGGAGAGGCGCGGCCTCAGCCGGCTGATGGCCACAGTCGTCATTCTCATCTCCTTCGTGCTGGTCTTCGCGCTGTCGCTCATCATCATCATTCCGCTCATTGCCGCCCAGGCCTCGGAATTCATCACGCGCATCCCGCAATATATCTCGTCGCTGCAGCAGCTGATCGCCGGCGCGGATACCAATCTCCTGCCGGACTGGGTGAGCAGCCAGATCGACGCGGTAAAGGAGAACTTCTCGAAACTCCTCACCGAAGGTGCGGGTTTCATCGGCACATTGCTGACGCAGATATGGAATTCCGGCAAATCGCTGGTCGATGTCGTGTCGCTCCTGGTGGTCACCCCCGTCGTCGCCTTTTACCTGTTGCTTGACTGGGACCGGATGATCGACAAGGTCGACAGCTGGATACCGCGCGATTACGTGCACACGGTGCGCCAGATCGCCCGCGACATGGACAAGACCATTGCCGGTTTCGTGCGTGGGCAGGGCTCGCTCTGCCTCATTCTCGGGGTTTATTACGCCGTCGGCCTATCGCTGGTCGGGCTTAATTTCGGCCTTTTGATCGGCCTTTTTTCGGGCCTCATCAGCTTCATTCCCTATATCGGCTCCATGGTCGGCCTGATCCTGGCGGTTGGCGTCGCCATCGTGCAGTTCTGGCCGGATTATCTCTATGTCGTGCTGACCCTCGTCGTGTTCTTTTCCGGCCAGTTCATCGAAGGCAATATCCTGCAGCCGAAACTTGTCGGCAGCAGCGTCGGCCTGCATCCTGTCTGGCTGATGTTTGCCCTCTTCGCTTTCGGCGCGCTTTTCGGCTTCGTCGGGCTTCTAGTCGCGGTGCCGGCTGCGGCGGCGGTCGGCGTGCTTGTCCGCTTCGCCTTGTCGCGGTATCTTGAAAGCGATCTTTACCACGGGCACGCCGCCAACCTTCCCTGGGAAGCCAACCTCACCCTGGAAGAAAGGGAAACGTCCTCCGGCAAGGTTGACTCTCAGAGCTGACAATGACTGACCCAATCAAAACCGACAACGCCCGGTCGAAGGCCGAGCAGCTGCCGCTCGCATTTTCGCATCCGTCCGCCTCCGGCCGGGAGGATCTCCTCGTGTCGGCTTCGCTGGAGGCCGCCGTCAGCCTCGTTGACGCATGGCCGCACTGGCCCTCGCCGGTGGTCGTGCTGGCAGGGCCGCCCGGTTCCGGAAAATCGCACCTTGCCAATATCTGGAAAAATATCAGCGAGGCTCGCGAGATTCATCCGCAGGCGGGCGCGGATGCCGCGCGCGCGGCCGAAAGGGGGGCGGTGCTGTTCGAGGACGCCGATCGGCGTGGTTTTGACGATACCGAACTCTTCCATGTCATCAACAGCGTACGCCAGAATGGCACGACGCTTCTGATGACCAGCCGGCAATGGCCGTCGGCCTGGCCGGTCACGCTGCCGGATCTGCGCTCGCGCCTCAAGGCCGTGACGGTGGTGGAAACGGGTGAACCGGACGAGGCGCTGCTGGCGCAGGTGCTGGTGAAGCTCTTCGCTGACCGGCAGCTTTACATGGATGACAAACTCATAGGCTACATCGTCAACAGAATGGAACGTTCGCTCGATACGGCGCAGACGATCGTAGAGCGGATCGACAGGCTGGCGCTTTCGCGCGGAACGAGGATCACCCGCCCACTGGTCGCGGAAGTCCTCAACGCGATGGACAATGCCGAGAGACATAACGGACCGGACGACGATTGACTGTCACAGTTCCGTCGTCAAACTGTTATACGGGCAAGAAGGACGATCGCGGGATGCAGCAGGATCACGGATTGGAAATTGGTCAGGGGATGGAACAGGGCATGGACGCTGTCGCGCAGGAAGATTTCAACAAGGTTCAGCCGCAGACCGAGGGCGAGAACCTCTGGGATAGCCCCGCGCGTTTCATCAACCGCGAATTCTCCTGGCTCCAGTTCAACCGCCGTGTCCTTGAGGAAACGCTGAACACCGATCACCCGCTGCTGGAGCGGCTGCGTTTCCTGTCCATCTCGGCGGCCAATCTCGATGAGTTCTTCATGGTTCGCGTCGCCGGCCTCGAAGGCCAGGTGCGCCAGAAGATCACCGTCAGGACCCCGGACGGCAAGACCCCGGCAGAACAGCTCGAAGATATTCTGAAGGAAATCGACAACCTGCAGATGGAGCAGCAGGCCTCGCTTGCCGTTCTGCAGCAATATCTTGCCAAGGAAGAAATCTACATCGTACGCCCGGCTGCGCTTTCGGATGAGGATCGCAACTGGCTGGAGACCGAGTTTGAGGAACGCATGTTCCCGGTGCTGACGCCGCTCTCCATCGATCCGGCGCACCCGTTCCCCTTCATTCCCAATCTCGGCTTTTCCATGGGCCTGCAGTTGGACAGCGTCAACGGCCGCGAGCCGATGACGGCGCTTTTGCGCCTGCCGCCGGCGCTCGACCGCTTCGTGCGGCTGCCTGATGAAAAGAACGCCATCCGCTACATCACGCTCGAGGATGTGGTTGGTCTGTTCATTCACCGGCTCTATCCCGGCTATACCGTTCGCGGTTCCGGCACGTTCCGCATCATCCGCGATAGCGATATCGAGGTGGAGGAAGAGGCCGAAGATCTGGTGCGCTTCTTCGAAAGCGCGCTGAAACGCCGCCGCCGCGGTTCCGTCATCCGCATCGAGACCGATAGCGAAATGCCGCAGTCGCTCAGGCAGTTCGTGGTGCACGAACTCGGTGTGCCGGATAATCGCGTCGCGGTTCTGCCCGGTCTTCTCGCGCTCAACACGATCTCGGAAATCGTGCGTGCCCCGCGCGACGACCTGAAATTCGAGCCCTACAATGCCCGTTTCCCGGAGCGCGTTCGTGAACATGCCGGCGATTGCCTCGCTGCGATCCGCGAAAAGGACATGGTGGTTCACCATCCCTATGAAAGCTTCGACGTGGTGGTGCAGTTCCTCCTGCAGGCTGCGCGCGATCCCGAAGTACTCGCCATCAAGCAGACGCTTTACCGCACCTCCAACGACAGCCCGATCGTTCGCGCGCTGATCGACGCCGCGGAAGCAGGTAAATCCGTCACCGCGCTGGTCGAGCTCAAAGCGCGTTTCGACGAGGAAGCAAACATCCGCTGGGCGCGCGATCTGGAGCGCGCCGGCGTGCAGGTCGTGTTCGGCTTCATCGAACTCAAGACCCACGCCAAGATGTCGATGGTGGTGCGCCGCGAGGATGGCAAGCTCAGGACCTACTGCCACCTTGGCACGGGCAACTATCACCCGATCACGGCGAAGATCTATACCGACCTGTCCTTCTTCACCTGCAACCCAAAGATCGCCCACGACATGGCGAATATCTTCAACTTCATCACGGGTTACGGCGAACCGGAGGAGGGCATGAAGCTGGCCGTCTCGCCCTATACGCTACGCGCACGCATCCTCAAGCATATTCACGAGGAAATCGAGCACGCCAAGCGCGGCGCGCCGGCGGCGATCTGGATGAAGATGAATTCGCTTGTCGATCCAGAGATCATCGATGCGCTCTACCATGCCAGCGCCGCCGGTGTTGAGGTGGACCTCGTCGTGCGCGGCATCTGCTGCCTGCGCCCGCAGGTGCCCGGCCTGTCGGACAATATCCGCGTCAAATCCATCGTCGGCCGCTTCCTGGAGCACAGCCGCATCTTCTGCTTCGGCAATGGTTTCGGCCTGCCGTCGGACAAGGCGCTGGTCTATATCGGCTCTGCCGACATGATGCCGCGCAATCTTGACCGCCGCGTGGAGACGCTGGTGCCGCTGACCAATCCCACCGTGCATGAGCAGGTTCTTTCACAGATTATGCTGGGCAATCTCATTGACAACCAGCAGAGCTACGAGATACTTGCGGACGGAACGTCGAGGCGCATCGAGGTGCGTAAAGGCGAAGAACCGTTCAACGCGCAGCACTATTTCATGACCAATCCCAGCCTTTCCGGACGTGGTGAAGCCCTGAAATCCAGTGCGCCCAAATTGATTGCCGGGTTGATTTCGTCCCGCAAGAAACAGGCTGAATGACTCGATCAGAAGCACAGGGGCGGCTGACCGGCCTTGCCCCCGTTTCCGTCATAGATATTGGCTCGAACTCCGTTCGTCTTGTCGTATATGAAGGTCTTTCCCGCGCGCCTGCGGTGCTGTTCAACGAAAAGGTGCTTTGCGGGCTTGGCAAAGGTTTGGCGCTGACGGGGCGCATGCATGAGGAAGGTGTGAGCCGCGCGCTCCTGGCGCTCAGGCGTTTTCACGCCCTCTCCGAGCAGGCGCAGGCGCAGCAGCTTTATGTGCTGGCCACGGCCGCGGCCCGAGAAGCGGAAAATGGTCCCGATTTCATTCGTGAGGCCGAAGCCATCCTCGGCTGCGAGATCGAGGTTCTGTCGGGTGAGAAGGAAGCGCTTTATTCGGCCTATGGCGTGATCAGCGGTTTCCATGATCCTGATGGCATCGCCGGCGACCTCGGGGGCGGCTCGCTGGAGCTGATCGACATCAAGGGCAAGAGCTGCGGCGAAGGCATCACCCTGCCGCTTGGCGGTCTGCGGCTTTCGGAGCAATCGGACGGCTCGCTGGAAAAAGCGGCGACCATTGCCAGAAAACACGTCAAATCCTTCGCCAAACTTCTGGCGGCGGGTGAGGGGCGCACCTTTTACGCCGTCGGCGGCACCTGGCGAAATATCGCCAAGCTGCACATGGAGATATCCGGTTATCCCCTGCACATGATGCAGGGTTATGAATTGCCGCTGGAGGAAATGCTGAATTTCCTCGAGGAGGTCATCGTCTCCCGGGATAGCAAGGATCCCGCCTGGCAGGCGGTCTCCAAGAACCGCCGCTCGCTGCTGCCATTCGGTGCCATCGCCATGCGCGAAGTTCTGAAGATGATGAAGCCGGCCAGGATCGCTTTTTCCGCACAGGGCGTACGCGAGGGTTACCTTTATTCGCTGCTGACGGAGGCGGAGCGCGAATCCGATCCGCTGCTGGTTGCCGCCGACGAACTTGCCATTTTGCGCGCCCGTTCTCCGGAGCATGCGCGAGAACTGGCGGACTGGAGCGGTCGCACCTTCCCGGTTTTCGGCATCGACGAGACGGAAGAGGAAAGCCGCTATCGGCAGGCCGCCTGCCTGCTGGCCGACATCAGCTGGCGCGCGCATCCCGATTACCGCGGTCTGCAGGCGCTCAATATCATCGCCCACTCGTCCTTCGTGGCGATCACCCATCCCGGGCGCGCCTATATTGCACTTGCCAATTATTACCGCTTTGAAGGCCTGAACGACAACGGCACCACCGAGCCGCTTGCCGCCATGGCGGGGGAGCGTCTGCAGGAACTCGCCAAACTGCTGGGCGGCCTGCTGCGCGTCGTATATCTTTTTTCAGCCTCCATGCCGGGTGTCGTGGATCACCTGAAATTCCGCAAGACAGATAATCCGGATCTCGATCTGGAATTTGTGGTGCCGCATGATTATTGCGATTTTGCCGGCGAGCGGCTGGACGGACGTTTGCAGCAACTGGCGAAGCTGACGGGCAAGCGGCTGGCCTTCGTGTTCGAATAAGGAGCGGCGGAGTTTCCGTTCACGACAGAAACGACATTGGCCCCGTGCTAGGACCAGCGCTCGCAGAACGCTTCGATATCGTTTGACTGAAAGTCGCCAAGCCGCGCCATGATTGTCTCGAAGGGCCAGTCCCACCACGCAATAGCGGTAAGCTTCTGCGCAATCGATCGTGAAAAGCGCTCGCGAATGATTTTTGCGGGTACGCCGCCGACGATGGTATAGGGCGGCACGTCCCTGGTCACCACGGCGCCGGCGGCCAGCACCGCGCCGTCTCCCACCTTGACGCCCGGCAGGACGATGACCCCGTGTCCGATCCAGACATCGTGACCGATAACGGCGCGATCCTGCTTCCGCTGCGCGAAAAAGGCATCGTCGCGCACCGCATCGGCAGAGTAATATTCCGGGCAGTAGCTGAAACGGTGCATGGATGGCCGGTCCATCGGATGGTTGGGAGCGCCTATCCTGACCTCCGCGGCGATGGCGCAGAACTTCCCGATGATCGCATCCCCCACCATGCAGCGGGGACCAAGATAAGAGTAGTCTCCGAGCTCAACATTATGCAGCGAGGTATCGGCCAAAATCTCGCAGCATCTGCCGATGCTCGAGTCTCTTACGCTGGCTGTTGCATGAATGACGGTCTCTGCGAGCTTAGGGCGCTTGATCTGTGCGGTCGAATCCATTGCAGTCTCCCGATTTTGCGCCTGCTTAACCGGGCATGATGAAGGCCCTATGACGCGAGACGGCGGAGCATTCCATCCGTGACCGGCATACCCTGTCAAGTTCAGAACACGTCTCTTGCTTCGTGTGACATTCTCTCCTTACAGATCGGCGTCACCTGCCGGCGACATTCGGGCGCATTATCGTTTCCAGTAGTGCTCCGTTATGTTTTGAGCATTCCGAATGATATGACCGGCGATTTCTGGGTCGCCGCCCTCGAAGGTCTGCGGGTCGGCCCCGCATAACAACAAAAAGAGCTGTTGATGCGCGACCGCGGCAAAATAATCCCGGGGTGGTGGCTGCATGTCTGACCCGGCCGCCTCGAATGCTTCGGCGACTTCTTTGCTGGCGCGCTCAACCGCTGCATGAACACTCGCCATCATCGCCGCTTCCTTGCGTTCCAATATATCCTGAACCTGCCGTTCTGCCGGTGTCAAAACCGGACAACTCTCGCTCATTAAATGTCTCTCCTGTGGGTACAACCATTTCGCCAAGCAATATTATCGCGTGGATTGTGTCCGCTTTGCGGGAAACATAAATCTCGGTCTTGAAGTGTAGCGCGCCGGTTGACCTCCATGCCGTGCGGATCGAACAGCAATGGGCTGTCCTTTTTGCAAGCCGTTCAGCCGTGGCCGAGTGCCTTTCGAATGCAGGCGCTGAGATAGGCATATTGCAGCGGCGTTATCGTCGCCATGACTTCGGTCCGATTGGCGGGATGATCCTGATAACCCACCGGCAGATCGAATTGGGTGAAGGTGAAATCCCAGCGGACGCCATCAATGATATTGTAGAAGTGTTGCGCGCCGCTGACAGCGGTTTTCGCAATTTCGCCACCGAAAATGTCCTGAACCACCAGGGCAGTGACGCTTCCTTGCCCCCTGGCTGGATTTTCGCGCGACCAGAGGCCGCTGGTCTCGCCCGACCAGCTTCTCTTCAGGGCGTAGTACAGTCTTTCGGCATGGTCCTGCATGAAACGTCTTCTTTTCCGCAAGCATGTTTCTGTCGCGGCCGGAAAATCGGGAGGAGCGCCGCGCAGACGTTCGTGTCTGCCAGCGCTCCGTCCGGATCATTGGTGACCGTCAATGCAAATGACGGCAGCCGTGGCCTCACTTCGCCTCGAGCAGGTCCTTGACCTCAAGCAGAACGAATTCGTTGTCATCAGCCTTGTCCAGCGCCCGCCCGGCAGAGAAAGGCAGGTTGTTGTCATTGCCGACGATGATATGCGTGGCATCGACGCGGTCGACATTCTCGATGGTGACGAAAGGCATGTCGTAGAAACCGTTGCCGCCGCCCTGGCGCTTCTTGTTATCAGGGTCGGAGATCTTCATCAGGTCGATATAGCCGATCTTGCGGGCGGCCTTGCCGACATTGGCGTCGTTGAATTCGATCTTGTAGATGCGCTTGACCTTGGCTGGGCGGGCGAAGCAGTCCGCAGTGGGAGCCTTCGGGTCGGCGCAGGCCTTGTCGGCCGTGCCGGCGCCGTTGTCGCGTTCGATGACGAGGGCAGTGGTCTCGTCCAGCATGTTGAAGTCACCGATCGCCTCGCCGCCTTCCGCCAGCGGATAAAGCCAGCTGCGACCGGTCCACTCTTTCCTGGCGGTGTCCAGTTCGATGATGCGCAGCGCGGTCGCGCCGTCTTCGGTCTTTTCTACCTGGCCGTCCGCCATATAAAGCGGTCCTTCGAGAAGGCCGTAGAGCTTTGAGCCGTCCTTGGAGAGCGCCATGCCTTCATAACCGCCGGAGCGTTTCAGGTTGAAAGCGGGCATTTTCTGAGTCGGGTTGCCAGGCAGTGCGAGAGCCGAATGGTCGGGAGACTTCACCTCGATATCACCGGCCTTGGTGGAGATCACATCGGTCAGCTTGCCGTCGCGGGTGAATTTCAGGATGTAAGGACCGAATTCCTCACCCACCCAGAAACCGTCGGCAACAGGCTGAATGGATTCGACATCGAAATCGGCGCCCGTCAGGTAGCGCTTTTCCGTGCCTTCCAGAACGATGGGGAAGGGCGATTTCATGTCGGGGTCGGAGAGAAACACGGTTTCAAGCGCATTGACCTTGCCGGCTTCCCAGTCGAACTTCAGATGGTGAAGCATCAGCATGGCGTCGCTCGAATTGAGCTTGGAGCCGAAACCGTTGTCGGAAAGGCTCCAGAAGCTGCCGTCCGGCATGGCCTTGATGCCGGAAAAGCCCTGCATGGGCTGGCCGTTGAACGGCATGGAAAGGCCCGTCAGGCGCACGCCGTCCTTGCCGGGCACGGTGCCGAGGCCTTCGGCGCGCTTGCGGTCGGCTGTGGTGAACTTGGCGGAGGTCTTGAGATGTGCCGGCGCATCGGCAGGCGCGGCGATGATGGTGTTGGCCGGTAGAATGGCATGTGAAACCAGCTTTGCCGGAAACTCCTTTTCCGCTGCCTGCGATGCAGAAGCGAGCGCGAGAACCGCGCAAGAGGCGAAAAGAACGTGCTTCATGTTGAGACCCCTCTCAGTACCTGTTGAAGACAGGATTGACGCGATAGGGGGAGCACATGACAGAGAGGTGATTGCCGTTTGAAGCTTTGATGAATTTTGATGACGGCGCCGCTGGCAAGGTGACGGCGACGTTGCTTCGCCCTAAGCGGCGGGGGCCTGATACTGGCTGAGCGTGCAGACACCGAGCGTCTGACCACGGCCCTTGACCGCGTGCTCGCCGAGATATTCGCTGCGCACGCCCTTGGGAAGCACCAGCTGATGGGCGAGGTCGGCGGAAATCAGCACGGGATGGCCAAGCATCTTGCTCAGCGATTCGAGTCTGGAGGTCGTGTTCACCGTATCGCCGAAATAGGTGATCTTGTGATGGTCGACGCCGATTTCCGCAGTGATGACAGGTCCGCCATGGATGGCGAAGCGCAGGCGCGGCACTTCACCGAAGCGGGAAAGCCACATGTCGCGCTTTTCCTCGATGGTCGCCTGAATATCGAAAACGCAGCGCACGCAGGCCGCGCGCCTTATCGCCCTATGGTACGGCCAGGTGATGATCGCGGCGTCGCCGATGTAATCGTCGATGACGCCGCCGTGTTTCCTGACCGGTGCGGCATAGCTCGCGAAGATTTCGCCCAGAAATTCCTGTGCCTTCAGGTCGCCATGGGTTTCGGCGAAGGAGGTGGAGCCGACAAGGTCGATGAAGATGAAGACACGGTCTTCGCTCACCGGTCTGCGATAGCGCCCGAGAATGAGGTCGATGAAGATATCGCGGCCAAGAAGTTCACGCACGCGCATGATGAAGACGATGATGCCGCAGACGATGAGCGTGAAGACCAGCGTCTGTACTTCGGCATGAACGGCGCGTTTCCAGGTGCCGGGAAAGATGCCGCTCAGCCACAGGATCGTGCCGCCCAGCCCGAAGCCGCAGAAGACGAGAACGGCATAGATGACAAGACCGACGGCAATGTAAACCGGTGTCGGCAGGGCGCTGACCTGCCGCGACAGGCCGGGCATGATGTAACCGCGCTCGAAGGCGAGGATTGGCGCGCAGGCAAACAGCGCATAGGTCGCGCCGATGAGCGCGCCACCGCCATATTCCAGGAAGGCGTAGGCCACGCCGCTGCCGGCCACGGCAACGAAGAGCACCACGTAATCCAGAATGGGCAGCAATTTTCTCATGTCGATTCTTGATCTCGGGAAGGGCAGGCCCGTCGCTCCTTGCGGGCAAAGCTTCTGTTCAGGTCATATGCGACATTAATGTGGAAAAAGCGCTGGAAAAAGTGAGCAATCGGTAAGGTTGCATAAAGGATCGGAAAGCCTGTTGCCCGGTTGCCGCAACGGGCGGGGCCCGCACCCCGCCTAAGTTGATATTGTATAATCGATGGCTTCACCGATTTTGTCGCCCGACGCGCCGTCGGGCGATTCGGGTGTTCGGCCAGCGCCCTTCAGACGCAGCGCTAGCGAATGAGGCGATACGCGGTATGAGAAGGTCGCGGAAAGAGCGAGCGTTACGACTCGTTCGCCGCAACCTCTACAGCCTCGACCTTCTTGCCGGCAAAACGCAGGGCGACCTCACCATTGATGAGCTTCAGCGCCACATTGCCGAAAAGCTCCCGCCGCCAACCGGTCAGCGCCGCCACCGTTGCCTTTTCGCCCTCGGCGGCGATCTTGTCCAGATCGTCGCTATTGGCGATGACCTTGGCGGCGACGCCGTGCTTGTCAGCTGTCAGCTTCAGCAGAACCTTCAACAGTTCCACGGCAGCGCCCGAGCCTTCCGGCGCGTGGCTGTGACGCGGTGCCTTCGGCATTTCTTCTTTCGGCAGCGCCAGCGCCGCATTCACCGTCTCGACGATGGCGTTGCCGGACGCGGAGCGTTCCCAGCCCTTGGGAATGGTGCGAAGCCGCGACAGCGCCTCGGCATCCTTTGGCTGCTGCTGAGCGATTTCGAAGATCGCATCGTCTTTCAGCACGCGCGAGCGAGGCACGTTGCGGGAGCGCGCCTCCCGCTCGCGCCAGGCGGCGACGAATTTGAGGATGGCAAGCTCGGTCGGCTTGCGCAGGCGCGATTTCAGCCGCAGCCAGGCATCGTCGGGATGCATGTCATACGTGTCGCGAGACTCGAGAATATCCATCTCTTCGGTCAGCCACAGCGAGCGGCCTTCACGCTCGAGCTGGGCTTTCAGCGAGAGATAGACATCCCGCAGATGGGTCACGTCGGCCAGCGCGTAATCCAGCTGCTTTTCGGTCAGCGGGCGGCGGCTCCAGTCGGTGAAACGCGAGGATTTGTCGATCTGCACGTTTTTGATCTTCTGAACCAGCTGGTCGTATGAGATCGAATCGCCGAAACCGCAGACCATGGCGGCGACCTGCGTGTCGAAGATCGGATGCGGAATAAGCCCGCCGAGATGGTAGATGATTTCGATGTCCTGTCGCGCCGCGTGGAAAACCTTCACGACGTCGGGATTGGCCATCAACTCGAAAAGCGGCGTAAGATCGAGGCCCTTCGCCAGCGGATCGACCAGCACCTCGAGAGTCGGGCTTGCCATCTGCACGAGGCAGAGTTCCGGCCAGAAGGTGGTTTCCCGCAAAAATTCGGTGTCGATGGTGATGAATTCCGATTTCGCCAGTTCCGTGCAGGCCTCGGCGAGGGCGGCGGTCGTTTCAATCATTGCAAATGGCCACTCGTGAAAATTATCCGTCTTACTTTCCCTTTGCCGGGCGCATGTCAATACAAAGCCCGTTTTTGAAGGCCTAACGATCGTTTTTCTCCGGCGGATTGGGCTCCGACCCATTCTTTTTAGGTGGTGCGGGTGCGGCGAGCTTCTGGAAATAGGCCGAGGTGCGCAACAGCGAACTGAAACGCCAGTTCCTCTCCTCAAGCGGAACGCCCTCGCGCACCTGCAGCCGATATATGGTGTAGGCGATGAAAACGATCTGGATCGCGGCGGTATAGCTGAAGAGTGCCTTCGGACCGAACTGATCGATCAGGACGGAAGCGAGAAGCGGCCCCACGGTTGCGCCCACCGACCAGAAGAACAGCAGTCCGGCTGACATCATCGCATGTTCGCCTTCCCTGGCGTGATCGTTGCCATGCGCCGAACTCAGCGAATAAAGCGGCAGGGCGAAGGCGCCGAAGATGAAGACGCCGATGATATTGCTCCATTCATCAGTACCGGCGAAGAAAGCGAGAAAGAGCCCGACGACGACAGAGGCCGCCGTGGTGGCGAGGATGATGATGCGCCGGTCATAACGGTCGGAATAAACGCCAAGCGGATATTGCAGCACCACACCGCCAATAATGCCCGCACTCATGAATGTGGCGATGGCGGTGACGGAAAAGCCTATCTGTTCGGCATAGATCGGGCCAATATTGCGGAAGGCCGCCATGCTGAGGCCGACTGCCACGCAACCGACGACGGCAAGCGGGGAAATGCGCCAGACGGCGAAAAGGTCGAAGGGAATCTGCTTCGGCGGGGCAGGGTTGGATTTGTCGGCAAGCGAGATCGGCACCAGAGACAGCACCAGCGCTATCGCGATCAGCGAAAACACCACCGGACCTTCGACACCCATCACGGCAATGACATATTGCGCCAGTGTCACGGAGCCGAGATCGACGAAACGATAGATGGAAAGCGTGCGAGCGCGATTGGAATTCGTCACCTGGGCATTGATCCAGCTTTCGATGGCCGCAAAAAGACAGGCGACGGCAATGCCGATGACGAAACGCATCAGCATCCAGAATAGCGGGTGGATGATGAGCGGCATGGCGATCGAAGCGGCCGAGGCGACCGCTGCCATGGTCGCGAAGGTTCTGATATGGCCGATCTTTCGCAGAAGCCGCGTCACCGAAATGCAGCCGAGTGCGAATCCGATGCTGTAGGCGGCGCTGATGACGCCGATGGTGCTGGCGGAAAAACCTTCGGAGATGCCGCGCAGGGCAATATAGGTTCCCTGCAGGCCGTTGCCGCCGATCAGGATGCCGGCGGTGACGAGAAGCGGGATGAGGGGTCTGATCTGGCTCATTGCGGGCCGACTCGGTTTGGCGGGCTGAATATGCACTATCTAAAGCCACGGCGGGGGAAAGGACAGGCTGAAGGCGACATTGTTGCGCTTTGCCTTGACAAATCAGGCTGGCCATGCGCTTTTCCGGCAAATTTCGACAGTGCCGCCCATCTGGCCTCCAACGGGCCCACGACACGTTCCAGGATAAAAAAATGCATCGTTACCGCAGCCACACCTGTGCCGCTCTCCGCAAGTCCGACGTCGGCGAAACCGTTCGCCTTTCCGGTTGGGTTCATCGCGTGCGAGATCATGGCGGCGTTCTCTTCATCGACCTTCGCGACCATTACGGCATCACCCAGGTGGTTGCCGATCCTGACAGCCCGGCTTTCAAGGTTGCGGAAACCGTACGCGGCGAATGGGTCATCCGCATCGACGGCCTCGTCAAGGCGCGTTCGGAAGACACCGTCAACAAGGGCATGGCGACCGGCGAGATCGAACTTTACGCTCAGGAGATCGAGGTTCTCGGCGTCGCCAAGGAGCTGCCGCTGCCGGTCTTCGGTGAGCCTGACTATCCGGAAGACGTTCGCCTGAAGTACCGCTTCCTCGACCTGCGCCGCGAAACGCTGCACAAGAACATTGTCAAGCGCACGCAGATCATCTCCGCCATGCGCACCGGCATGGCCGATGCCGGCTTTGCCGAATATACGACGCCGATCCTCACGGCCTCCTCGCCGGAAGGTGCACGCGACTTCCTCGTGCCGTCGCGTATTCATGAGGGCAAGTTCTTCGCGCTGCCGCAGGCGCCGCAGCAGTACAAGCAGCTTCTGATGGTGGCGGGTTTCGACCGTTACTTCCAGATCGCGCCGTGCTTCCGCGATGAAGACCCGCGCGCCGACCGCCTGCCGGGCGAATTCTACCAGCTCGACGTCGAAATGAGCTTCGTGACCCAGGAAGATGTCTGGACCACGATGGAGCCGATGATGACTGCCGTCTTCGAAAAGTTTGCCGAAGGCAAGCCTGTCACCAAAGAGTGGCCGCGCATTCCCTATGATGAAGCGATCCGCAAATACGGCTCCGACAAGCCGGACCTGCGCAACCCGATCGTCATGCAGGCCGTGACCGAGCATTTCGATGGTTCGGGCTTCAAGGTCTTCGCGAACATGATCGCCTCCAACCCGAAGGTTCAGGTCTGGGCAATTCCGGCCAAGACCGGCGGTTCGCGCGCATTCTGCGACCGCATGAACGCCTGGGCGCAGTCTCAGGGTCAGCCCGGCCTCGGTTACATCTTCTGGAAGGAAGAGGACGGCAAGGTCGGCGGTTCCGGTCCGCTCGCCAAGAACATTGGCGAGGAACGCACCGAGGCGCTGCGCCAGCAGCTCGGCCTCGAGGCAGGTGATGCCTGCTTCTTCGTCGCCGGTGATCCCGCCAAGTTCTACAAGTTTGCCGGTGAGGCGCGCACCCGCGCTGCCGATGAACTGAACCTGATCGATCGCGACCGATTCGAAATGTGCTGGATCGTCGACTTCCCCTTCTTCGAATACAACGAAGAAGAAAAGAAGATCGATTTCGCCCACAACCCCTTCTCCATGCCGCAGGGTGGTCTGGAAGCGCTGGAAGGGCAGGACCCGCTCTCCATCAAGGCCTTCCAGTATGACGCCGTCTGCAACGGCTTCGAAATCGCCTCCGGTTCGATCCGTAACCAGTCGCCCGAGTTGATGGTCAAGGCTTTCGAAAAGGTTGGCCTGTCGCAGACCGACGTTGAAGAGCGCTTCGGCGGTCTCTACCGCGCCTTCCAGTATGGCGCGCCTCCGCATGGCGGTTGCGCTTTCGGTATCGACCGTGTGGTCATGCTGCTGGTCGGTGCGAAGAACCTGCGCGAAATCACGCTGTTCCCGATGAACCAGCAGGCGCAGGACCTTCTGATGAACGCGCCGTCGCCGGCAACGCCGACGCAGCTTCGCGAACTGGCGCTGCGCGTCGTTCCGTCCAAGAAAGACTGATCGTGTTGAAGACGCTGCTCGACCGTGTTCGCGCAGCCTTCACCCGTGCATTGGCGGCCGCGCTTGCGGCCGCTTTTGCGTTCTGGGTCGCGCATCGCTGGCTAGGCCATCCGCAACCCGTCTTCGCGGCAATCAGCGCGCTCATCTGTCTGGCGCCGGGAATTCCAAGCCATGTTCGTCAGGGCCTCGGCTTGATGGTGGGCGTCACCGTCGGCATTCTCGTCGGGGAAATAGCCCTCCTGGTCCCGCATGATTTCGCCGAAATCAGGCTGGCCTCGGCGACCTTCATCGCCATGATCCTCGCCTCCATGTTCGGCCTGCCGCCAGTCGTACCGATACAGGCTGGTGCTTCCGCCATGCTCGTGCTCCTCATGGGGCCGCAGGTTGCCGGCCTTGTCCGCTTCATCGACGTGATCGTGGGTGTCGCGACCGGTGTCACCGTAGCGCTGGTCTTCTTTCGCGAGCGGCTGAAACTCTAGCCGTCACCACTGGTGGATGAGGAATTTTCCGTCTTTTTCTCGCGAACGCGGCAAAGACACAATTTTACCGCGAGTCGAACCCACTTCCGCACATAATCAGCCGAAATCCGATCCCAGTATAGCCCTGCGTCCACCAGGAGGATGCAAGTCTAACGCAGATTTTAAACTTGGGACGGCGCCGACCGAACGTTGAATCCGGTTCGCGCGATAATATTGGTAAGGATTTCAGAATGGTTCATCAAACGGAAAAAGACCCTGCCATCGCGGCCGGGCATATGCATCCGGCCACGCACCGCACTCATTTCGCGGCCGGGCTGCGCTCGCCGGGCGCGAAATTTGTCATGATCGGCTTCATTTCGATGGTCTTGCTGGTGCCGCTCCTGCTGGTCTGGGCATTGACGGAAGAACGCGCCTCGCGTGCACAAGAGGTATCCGGACGGATCGCCCATGGATGGGGTGGCGATCAGGTGGTGAATGGACCTTATCTTGCCGTGCCCTTCGATGTGGAACGCCGCCGCGAGGTCAATGGCCAAAGCGTCGTTGATCGTGTGACGGAATGGGTGCTTGTCATGCCGGAAACACTAAAGGTCACGGCTGATCTCAAGGCCGAGGAAAAGCAGCTGTCGATCTATAGCTTGCCCGTTTATAAAGGCGATCTCGCGCTTGCCGGTCGCTTTGGTTCCGGCATCCTGACGGATCTCGCCCGTTTTGCTGGCACGCCCCGTCTCGATAACGCCGTCCTGGTTCTCAATATCGCTGACATGACAGGCATCCGGTCCAGCGCAGGCGTCCGGATAGACGGCGGGCCCGTTCTGCCATTTGATCCCGGCATGCGGGACATGTCCGCAACGGCAACGCATGACGACCCGCAGGCGCGAATGATGTCCGATGCCGGAGTGCATAGGCAGATTGACAGAAGCCTCATTGAAACCGGCTTTGCCTTCGATATCGCCTTTTCGCTGAACGGGTGGGGCAGTTTCGCCGTCGCGCCGGCAGGTCAGACGACGAGTTTTGCCGCAAAAGCCAATTGGCCACATCCGGGTTTCGAAGGCCTGTTTTTGCCGGAGGAAAAAACGATCACCGCCACGGAGTTCAATGCCAGTTGGACCATTCCGTATCTCGCACGGGGCTTGGATCGGGTTGTTGAAGGCCCGCGATTGCCGCTCTCCAACAGTCTGATGACAATCAATCTCGTAGAGCCAGTGAAATTTTACCAGATCATCGCGCGGACACTGAAATATTCGATCGGGTTCATCTCTCTCGTTTTCCTTGCCGTCTTTATCGTCGAACTCAAGGGCGGCACCATCGTGCACTGGCTACAATATGTGCTGACAGGGCTGGCGCTGATCGTTTTTTATGTACTTCTCCTGGCGCTTTCGGAGCACACGGGATTCACCATTGCTTATGTCGCCGCCGCACTTTCAACAGCGGTGCTGATCTCCTTTTATCTCGGCAGCGCAACCCGTAGCCGAAGGAACGGCATTGCCCTGTTCAGCGTGCTCTCACTCGCCTACAGCGTCATGTACCTGGTGCTGAATGAAGATGAATATGCACTGTTGGCCGGTGCGGTAATCTCGTTCATCGCCATAGCCGCCACAATGTTTGCGACGCGCCGCGTTGACTGGTCGGGAGCGGGCACTGCAGGTGAGGGCAGGATAATCGCACAGGGCGAAACAGCCTGAGCGCCACTGCCGCCCCCAAAAGCGGGACGCAAGCTGCGACCCGCTTTTGGCGTTGATCGTGAGATAAGTTATCGGGAGCTGACGACATTTCCGGATGTTAATTGAGCACAAAAGGAAAGCCCCGGTGCAATGGACCGGGGCTCTTTCGTCTTATTCGTTTGCCGTCACCGTGACGCCGAGCATTTTCGGCAAGGTGTTCGGCGCGCCCATGGCAGCGCCCATGATCATGGGGAAGGGGACCGGCTTTTCCGGCGCTGCCGTGATCGAGAAGTTCTTCGGATCGTCGATATAGGTGTTGATCGCCGCCGACACCATGTTCTGCAATTCGGGAACGTTGAGCGAGGCCATCATGATCGGCGCCATGCCCTTGATGGTCTGTGCAAGCTGGTCGCCCGTCATACCCTGCTGGCTCGCCGCATAATCGATCGCGCGCTTGGTGATGCTGGCGTCTTCGAAGCTGATCTCGGCGTTGACGAAGGAGAGTTGCTGCATCAGGCCGAGCATGGCAAGGCTCGCGGCCTGGTCTGCCTGTTCCTTGTTCGGGTTGGCAGCCTGCGCCTTCACCGTTTCCTGCATCGACTTGATGAAGGCGAGCGTGTAGCCGGAGAAACCGAACGACATGTTCAGGCGGCCGACATCATCGAGGTCGATCGCGTATTCCTCGACATCAACAGTGCCGGAAGCCACTTCCCAGCTGCCGCTCATGGTCATGTCGCCGGAAAGCGCCTGCAGCTTCAGTTTTTCGATTGCATCCTTGGTGGCGGGGTCGGTGACGTCGCTGAGGTCGGCCTTGAAGCCGGAGGCGTCGAGGTCAAAGCCGATCGAGTTCTTGTCGTCGCTGACCGACATCGTCGCACTGGTTTCCTCGAGCGAGAAAGCCTGCTTCCCGTCGACGGACACGGAAATCGGGCCGCTATGGGCTTCGTCGTAGAACATCAGCGCATCGACGGTGCCGGTGGTGGCATCAGCGGGGATGACGAGGCCGGACATGTAGATGTCGCTGGCCTTGATCTCGACCTTGTCCTGCTTGTAGTCGATATTGTCGAAGCGGGCGTTCTTGATCTTGTAGCCGCCGTTGTTTTCCTCGACGCCATCAAGCGTGATATTGCCAACCGGGATTTTCTTGGCCGGGTCGGCAGCGGCACTGAGGGTCACGTCGTTCAGCGTCACCGTCGAGCCGTTGACGGCGACGGAGCCTGCATCAATTTGACCGCCCTGCGCGGCATAGGCCGCATTGATCTTCTTCAGCACATCCCCACCATCCAGCGCGAAAGCCGGCGCGGAAAGGGCAAGAAGCGCGGCGCTCGCAAAAAGAACCTGCCGGGTGGATTTCAGTCTCATGATGTTTCTTCCCTCAACGTACGGCTGCAAACCGAGCCTTAATGCTAATGGTGATACTTATATTCGCTGATAATCAAAGGTCTAGGGTATTTAGATCGATTCCCATGACGGCGGCATTGCGGCATTTGCAGCGCGGTTAACAAAAAACCGCATGGAAGGGCTGGTTTCATCCACAGCCGCGACCCCTGTGTTTCTTGCCGGGAATCGCCATTTCCGCTAGTCAAGCACCATGGGAAAAAATCTTGTACCTCCGTCCGGCGGAGACGATAATATTCATCCGGTCGATTTGAAGGCAGCGCTCGAAGAGCGCTACCTCGCTTACGCCTTGTCCACGATCATGCATCGTGCGCTTCCGGATGTCCGCGACGGCCTGAAGCCGGTCCATCGCCGCATTGTCTATGCGATGAGCGAAATGGGCCTGAGACCCAATTCCGCCTTCCGCAAATGTGCCAAGATTGTCGGTGAGGTGATGGGTAACTACCACCCCCACGGCGACCAGGCGATCTATGATGCGCTGGCGCGTCTGGCGCAGGATTTCTCGCTGCGTTATCCCCTGGTCGACGGGCAGGGCAACTTCGGTAACATTGACGGTGATAGCCCCGCCGCCATGCGTTACACCGAAAGCAAGATGACGGCGGTGGCCGAGCTTCTGCTGGAAGGTATCGGGGAAGACGCGGTCGATTTCCGCGACACCTATGACGAATCCAATTCCGAGCCGGTGGTATTGCCCGGCGCTTTCCCCAATCTGCTGGCGAACGGTGCTTCCGGCATCGCTGTTGGCATGGCGACGTCGATCCCGCCGCACAATGCGCATGAACTGTGTGACGCGGCGCTGTACCTCATCAAACATCCCGATGCGACCGTTGAAAAGCTGGTGGAATTCATTCCCGGTCCCGACCTGCCGACCGGCGGCGTGATCGTTGAAAGCCGCGAGAATATTCTCGATGCCTACAAGACCGGCCGTGGCGGTTTCCGCGTGCGCGCCAAGTGGGAAACGGAAGATCTGGGCCGTGGCGGTTATCAGATCGTCATCACCGAAATTCCGTTCCAGGTGCAGAAATCGCGGCTGATCGAAAAGATCGCCGAGCTGCTTATCGCGCGCAAGTTGCCGCTTCTGGAGGATGTCAGAGACGAATCCGCCGAGGATGTGCGTATCGTTCTGGTGCCAAAGAGCCGCACCGTCGATGCGACGCTGTTGATGGAATCGCTCTTCCGTCTCTCCGATCTTGAGAGCCGCCTGCCGCTCAACATGAACGTGCTGTCGCTCGGCAAGGTGCCGAAGGTGATGGCGCTGAACGAGGTGCTGACGGAGTGGCTGGCGCACCGCAAGGACGTGCTGGTCCGCCGCTCGCGCCATCGTCTGGCGGCAATTGATCGCAGACTGGAAATTCTGGGCGGCCTGCTCGTCGCTTATCTTAATCTTGATGAGGTGATCCGCATCATCCGCGAGGAGGATGAGCCGAAACAGGTGATGATGGCGAAATGGTCGCTGACGGACCTGCAGGCCGAATCCATCCTCAACATGCGGCTGCGCAACCTGCGCAAGCTAGAGGAATTCGAAATCCGCAAGGAATTCGACGAACTGACGAATGAGAAGGCCGAGATCGAAGCGCTGATCGCCTCTGATGACAAACAGTGGCAAACCATCGCCTGGGAAATCGGCGAGGTCAAAAAGAAATATGCCAAGGCGACCGAACTCGGCCGCCGTCGCACGCAGTTTGCCGACGCTCCTGACGCCGATATCGAGGCCATTCAGCAGGCGATGATCGAGAAGGAACCGGTCACCATCGTTATCTCGCAGAAGGGCTGGATCCGGGCGCTGAAGGGTCACATGTCTGACACCTCGACCCTGACCTTCAAGGAAGGCGACGGTCCAAAGCTTGCCTTCCCGGCGCAGACGACCGACAAGCTGCTGCTGCTGACGACGGGTGGCAAGGCCTATACGCTCGGCGCCGACAAGCTGCCGGGCGGACGCGGCCATGGCGAGCCGATCCGCATCATGGTCGATATGGAAAACGATCAGGATGTCCTCACCGCCTTCGTGCATGATCCGTCGCGCAAGCTGCTGCTCGTTTCGACGGCCGGGAACGGCTTCGTCGTGGCGGAAAGCGAAATGGTCGCGAATACCCGCAAGGGCAAGCAGATCATGAACGTATCCATGCCCGATGAGGCCAAGCTCGCGGTTCCCGTTACCGGCGACCACGTCGCTGTCGTCGGCGAAAACCGCAAGCTCCTGGCGTTCCCGCTGGCGCAGGTCCCGGAAATGTCGCGCGGCAAGGGCGTGCGCCTGCAGCGTTACAAGGACGGCGGCGTCGTGGATGTGAAATGTTTCGCGCTTGCCGACGGCCTCAGCTGGTCCGACACGGCCGGGCGTCTCTTCAACAAGGTGGGTGAAGAACTGCGCGAATGGCTTGCCGACCGCGCCACCGCCGGCCGCACCGTGCCGAAGGGCTTTCCGCGCAGCGGGAAATTTGGTGGGTAAAGCCGCCTGGTATTGACAGGTTATCGATGAAGCGCCGCGCATCGGAAAGATGTGCGGCGTTTCTGTCTATTCGAGTGGGATGACGTGGTCCTTGAGGAACAGATATGCGCCGTCCTCATCGATCTCACCTGCCGCGACATCAAGAACAAAAGCCACGATCTCCGCTTGTTCGGCAACGACTTCAAGTCGGTTGATAAAAAGGAAGGTGTAGGCGGCAAGAAAAGCGGTCCGTTTGTTACCGTCGGAAAAGGGATGGTTGCGCGCTATACCGTAAAGATAAGCGGCGGCGAGTTTCAGCGGTTCCTCTTCTCCATAGGCAGCTTTGTGCAATGGACGCGCCAAAGCTGCCTCGAGTGCGTTTTCATCCTTAAGGCCCGGCAAGCCACCATGTTCGGCTAATTGCTCTTGATGTATAACTTCGATGGCGACACGGGAGAGCCACTTTATATTGCTCACTTAGCGAGTTCTCTCAGAGCTTTATGGTATTTTTTCATACCACGCCGGGCGGCTTCAAGCTGTTCTCTCATTTCCGCATGCTCGGGAATGAGTTCGATATTGCCGGCAGTTTCTCTGAGTTCCAGCGCGTCGCCGGCCTTGAGACCCATGCGATCCAGAACTTCCTTCGGAATGAGGATGCCTTCGGAATTGCCGATTTTGCGGATCGTAATGTTCATGGTAGTAACTCCTGTTATAACAGTGGTTATAACATGGCTGAAATTCGTACACAATGTACGATTTCCGGAGGTTCTCGGTATGACACTTCCAAACGCGGGTTACTTATCTTCCGGCGTATAAACCTCCCACCCGCGCGGCGTCAGATGCTCCTGCGGGTGGTAGCGGGTCTTATAGCCCATCTTTTCGGAGCCATCGACCCAATAGCCGAGATAGACGTGTGGCAGGCCGAGCGCACGGGTGCGGGTGATATGATCGATGATCATGTAGGTGCCAAGCGAGCGCTTCTCGAGTTCCGGATTGAAGAAGGAATAGACCATCGACAGGCCGTCGCTCATCACGTCGCTGAGCGCCACGGCGAGAAGCTCGCCGCGTTTGCTGGAATCGATGCCGGAGCCGGGCTCGCGGACGCGGTATTCGATGATGCGGGTGTTCACATGTGTGTCTTCCACCATGATCGCATAATCCAGCGCCGACATGTCGGACATGCCGCCAGACTGGTGCCGGTGGTCGAGGTAGCGGCGAAACAGGGCAAACTGTTCGGTGGAAGGCTCGGCCGCATGCACCGTGGCGACGACATCCTTGTTGGCGGCAAGAACGCGTCGCATCGATTTTGTCGGTTGAAACTGCTCGGTCAGGATCCGCACGGATACACAGGCGCGGCAGTTTTCGCAGGCCGGACGATAAGCGATGTTCTGCGAGCGCCTGAAACCGCCCTGGGTCAGAAGGTCGTTCATTTCCGAGGCGCGCGGGCCAACCAGATGGGTGAAGACCTTCCGCTCCATCTGGTTCGGCAGATAGGGGCAGGTGGCCGGCGCCGTAAGATAGAATTGTGGAGAGGGCGTCGCCTGCGTGTTCATCGAACCGTGATCGCCTCCTGCGTCTGTTATAAAGCGCGCCGCGATTTCACGGGGCTGACGGCGGCGCTTCAAGCGACATGCATAATGTCACAGAATGGCAAAATGACGGAAAACGTCAACTGCGGGATGAGGTATTTGGCGGGGTGAAAGCCACGTTTCCGTGGCTTTCCGTAATATTAGCGTGTTCTGACGATGACGGTGCCGAGCAGGAAGTCGTGAACGAGGCGCGAGCGCTCCGTAAACAGGCCGGCAAGCAGGATCAGCGGCGTCAAAACCGAGTTGATGACCCAGAAAAGCACGATGTGAACGGTGGACAGCAGGAAATCGATTCGCCGCCCGTCCATGCGCGCCATCGCAATACCCATCGCCCGCATACCGGGGGTGGCCTGCGACGGGCCTCCGAGCGTCATGCCGAAATAGAGTACCGCAACGATAATGAAGAGCGAAGGCAGGAGAATGAAGCCGAGACCCAGCGTGATAATGCCGAGAAAGATGACAATCACGGCGGCCGGGATGCACAGGAGGAGAACGATTGCGTAATCGATCAGGAACGCAAAGACCCGTCGGCTCAGGACGCCGCTATAGGCGCGCCAGTCATCCGGTGCGGCATAGGTGGGGTTCTGGTCGAGGCTCATCGGTCGTTTTCTCCTGAAGGAACTGACAGCTCGGCATGAGTGCCGTGTCAGCAACAATATGGGTAAGGAACCACCGAATACAATAAGCGCTGGCCTTAGCCCCTGTTGAGTTTGTGTGCGGCTTCGATGGCGAAATAAGTCAGAATGCCGTCGCAACCTGCACGCTTGAAACAGAGAAGCGTTTCCATCATCACCCGCTCGCCGTCGATCCAGCCGTTCATCGCCGCAGCCTTGATCTGGGTATATTCGCCGGAGACCTGATAGGCAAAGGTCGGCAGGCCGAAATTCTCCTTCAGCCGCCAGCAGATGTCGAGATAGGGCAGGCCGGGCTTGACCATCAGCATGTCCGCGCCTTCTTCCACATCGAGCGCCGCGTCGCGGATGGCCTCCATGCCGTTGGCAGGGCTGATGTAGTAGCTTGCCTTGTCGCCCTTCAGCAGGCCGGCGGTGGAAATCGCCTCGCGATAGGGGCCGTAATAGCCGGATGAGAACTTTGTCGCATAGGCCATGATCCCGACATTCTGGTGCCCGGCCGCATCAAGGCCGCGGCGGATGGCGCCGATACGGCCGTCCATCATCTCAGAAGGAGAAATAATGTCCGATCCGGCTTCCGCCTGCAGGATCGCCGCCTTGACGACCTGTTCCACGGTCTCATCGTTGACGATCTCGTTGCCGCGCAGAATGCCGTCATGCCCGTGGCTGGTGAATGGGTCGAGCGCCACGTCGGTGATCATGCCAATATTGGGAACGGCTTTCTTGACGGCGGCAGTCGCCTGATTGATGAGGTTATTGGCCTCAAGCGCGTTCGAGCCGGTCTCGTCCCGCAATTCCATCTCGACATTCGGGAAGGTGGCGATTGCCGGAATGCCGAGATCGGCGGCTTCCTTCGCCGCTTCGACCAGTCTGTCGACGCTCATGCGGTTGACGCCAGGCATCGCCGGAATGGGCTCCAGAATATTGCTGCCCGGCACGATGAAGACCGGCCAGATCAGGTCGTCCACAGTGAGGCGGCTTTCCTGTACCAGACGGCGCGTCCAATCCGCCTTGCGATTGCGACGCATGCGGCGATGGCCGGTGATTTCGTCGACCAGGTGGGTTTTGTCCTGCATGTCAGAATGTCCTTCGATCAAATTTGGAAGGCTGCATACCATGAAGCGCGGCGCATGCGAATGCGACAATCTTCCCTCATTGCCGTCCGGCAATGACGATGATGCTTTGACAAGGCAGGCGGCGGAATTCAGTATGGGCTGGTCGCCCGTTCGTCGAGACCGTATCTTCCGGCCATGGAACCTGATTCTCAACCTCTGCCGAAGCGCCCGCTCACTGAAATCCTGTTTCTGGTCTTCATGAGGCTGGTCGCGGTTTCGTGTTTCTGGTTCGGGCTGCAATATTGGGCAATGCTGACGGGCTATTCTCTGGGCGGTCACGGCAGGTTCGATATGCTGAACCTGCCCTGGCGTGTGGCCGGCAGCGCGCTTGCCGTCATTTTCCCGGTCGCCGCCCTCGGCCTTTGGCTCGGCGCCTCCTGGGGCGCTGTCATGTGGGTGATGGGCGCGGGCACGCAGATCGCGATGTACAAGGTGTGGCCCCACATCTTCGGCGCCAACACGCTGGTGCCCGTCATGCACGGTCTCGTGGCAACCATTTATATACTATTCCTGGTCGCTTTCTGGCTGGATCAGCGGCAGAATGAAGAACGGGCAAGAATTGATTTACCATAAGAATAAAGCAATTCGGCCTGATTTGCGGCCGAATTTCATATCTAACCCATTGATTTATAACGATCGCCTGTCAGGCATTCCCGCTTCGCCACAAGTTGGGGCCTCCAGGCAAAATGCAGGTAACCATTTGTTAATCGTAGCTTTTAAGTAGAATTTTATGCGCATTGATTAGGTTCTCACTCAAGGCGGGAGACAAACAAACACACCGCCAAACAAAACAGTGAGGCAGTCATGATCAATAGCAAAGTTAAGCCCCAGGCCGTTGTTGCCGATGCACATGAAGATACCATCCGCTCGCTCTACATGGAGTCGCTGCATCTGGTGGAACGTCTCCACCGCCGTCTCCTCGATGTCATCAAGGATGAGTTCGACCGCCAGGGTCGCGATGACGTCAACGCCGTTCAGGCCCTGCTGCTGTTCAACATCGGCAATTCTGAACTGACCGCCGGCGAGCTTCGTTCGCGTGGTTATTATCTCGGCTCAAACGTTTCCTACAACGTCAAGAAGCTGGTCGACCTTGGTCTCATCAACCACCAGCGCTCTCGCGTCGATCGCCGCTCGGTTCGCATCAGCCTGACCGAAAAGGGCCAGGAAATCGCCGAAACGGTTGCCCGCCTTTATGAACGCCACGTCGGCTCGATCGAAAAGGTCGGCGGCATCGGCACCGGTGAGTTCTCCGAAATGAACAAGCTGCTGCAGCGCCTCGATCGCTTCTGGAACGACTCGATCGCTTACCGCCTGTAATGCCGCGACGGTTTCACTGTTTAGGCCGGGGGCATTCTTGCTCCCGGCCTGCGGATTCGGCGGCTACATCTCTGCCGTTTCTTCATGTCAAGCCCAACCTGCAAAGCTCGTAGGAACCCTGTTTTGTGGGGCATACACAGCTTCGTGAGAAATGGCCCGTGACACGAATTGGCCATATTGATATGGGACCCGCAAAGCTTGAGGAGCCGGCTGTTTCTCCTGCTGTCGCGGCAAGTCCCGACCGTTCTGCCAGACAATAGCGCCCAGGCGATGGGTGTCGAGTATTCCAGGCCGGCAGGCACGTTGTACGTGTTTGTTAATCATATTGATTTAGGCATTATAGAGAATGCCGAATAGAGTGGCTGGTAGGTAGAATGACAAAGACATCCGTTTCCAATTCCGTATCGCGCCGCACGCTTCTGCGCTCGGCCGTTTCCGCTGGTGTCGCCGCGCTCGCTGCGCCGGCCTTGGCGCAGGACGCGCTTAACGATCTCATGGGTTCCTCGCGCCGCGGCAACTGGGATGACCAGTTCGACGCCAATACGTCGCGTTCGGCTGTGGGCGTCGTTTCCAACAATCCGGTCCTCGGCCGCGAAGCCCCCGTCTATATGCAGCAGGCGATCATGCAATATCAGCAGATCGTGCAGAATGGCGGCTGGCCGGAAGTTCCGGCGTCGCAGCAGCGTCTGCAGATCGGCGTCTCCGATCCCTCCGTTCAGGCACTGCGCCAGCGACTGATGGTATCGGGCGACCTGCCGCGTGAAGCCGGCATTTCCAGCGCCTTCGACTCCTATGTCGATGGCGCGCTGAAGCGTTTCCAGGCCCGTCATGGCCTTCCGGCTGACGGCGTCAGCGGCGAATATACCACCAAGGCTCTCAATGTGTCCGCGCAGATCCGTCTCGCGCAGCTGCAGACCAACCTCGTGCGCATCCAGTCCATGTCCGGCGATCTCGGACAGCGTCACCTGATGGTGAACATTCCGGCCGCCGCCATTGAAGCCGTTGAAAACGAACGCGTCGTGCTGCGCAACACTGCCGTTGTCGGCCGCGCCAGCCGTCCGACGCACGTTATCAATTCGAAGATTTACGAGGTCATCCTCAACCCCTATTGGACCGCACCGCGCTCGATCGTCGAAAAGGACATCGTGCCGCTGATGCAGAAGGATCCGACCTATCTGGAGCGGAACAATATCCGCCTTATCGACGGCAAGGGACAGGAAGTCTCGCCGACCACGGTCGACTGGTTCGCGCCGAAAGCGCCGAACCTGATGTTCCGCCAGGACCCCGGCAAGATCAACGCCATGTCCTCGACGAAGATCAACTTCCACAATCCGAACAACGAATACATGCACGACACGCCGCAGCAGGGCCTGTTCAACAAGCTGATGCGCTTCGAGTCCTCCGGTTGCGTCCGCGTGCAGAACGTGCGCGACCTGACGTCGTGGCTGCTGCGCGATACGCCCGGCTGGTCGCGCCAAGAAATGGAACGCGTCATTGCCTCGCGCGTCAACACGCCGATCAAGCTCGCACAGGAAGTGCCCGTCTACTTCGTCTACATCACCGCATGGTCGGCGAAGGACGGCGTGGTTCAGTTCCGCGACGATATCTACGGCAAGGACGGCAATGCCGAACTGGCGCTGAACACGACGGCGGGCATGGAACAGCCGGCCGGTGCCGTGGACGACGATCTGCTGCCGCGCAACTGATCGGGCATTGCTGTCAGTTTCTTATCACGAATGAAGGCCGCGCTTCGCCGAGTACGGCGTAGCCTCATACGCCGTCACCCCGGACCTGATCCGGGGTCCAGTGCGATCAAGTCCTTGATCGCGAGAGAGTCCTTTCACGGCGCAGACGCGCCGTGGCTGGATGCCGGATCTAGTCCGGCATGACGGGAGCAAAGCTTGTCGCCTTTCCTCACAAGTCTGATCCTCCCGCTGCGTGCGGCTTTTTCTCCTCTCATCGCTGCCTTCATAAAAACAACTGCCACTTTTCGTCGCGACGTCGCAGTTTGACGGGCAAATCTCGCTCTCCGTATTGCTCTTGTTCGGGCAGGGCGCTAAGACGCCATCGCATTACTGTTTCAGGAGCCTTCACCATGTCGAACACAGATGCTTTCTTCTCCAGTCCGCTTGCCGATGTCGATCCGGAAATTTTCGGCGCGATCGAGAAGGAACTGGGCCGCCAGCGCCACGAGATCGAACTGATTGCCTCGGAAAACATCGTTTCCCGTGCAGTGCTCGAAGCACAGGGTTCGATCATGACGAACAAATATGCGGAAGGTTATCCGGGCAAGCGTTATTACGGCGGCTGCCAGTTCGTCGACATTGCTGAAGAACTCGCCATCGAACGCGCCAAGAAGCTGTTCGGCGTCAACTTCGCCAACGTTCAGCCGAATTCCGGCTCGCAGATGAACCAGGCCGTGTTCCTCGCGCTGCTGCAGCCGGGCGACACCTTCATGGGTCTCGATCTGAATTCGGGAGGTCACCTGACGCATGGTTCCCCGGTCAACATGTCCGGCAAGTGGTTCAACGTCGTGTCCTACGGCGTGCGCGAAGGCGATAACCTGCTCGATATGGACGAAGTGGAGCGCAAGGCCAAGGAACATAAGCCGAAGCTCATTCTCGCCGGCGGCACCGCCTATTCGCGCGTGTGGGACTGGAAGCGCTTCCGCGAAATCGCTGACGAAGTCGGCGCTTACCTCATGGTCGACATGGCTCACATCGCCGGTCTCGTGGCTGGTGACCAGCACCCGTCGCCGTTCCCGCACTGCCACGTCGCAACCACGACGACGCACAAGTCCCTGCGCGGCCCGCGCGGTGGCATGATCCTCACCAACGACGAGGATCTGGCGAAGAAGTTCAACTCCGCCGTCTTCCCCGGCCTGCAGGGCGGCCCGCTGATGCACGTCATCGCCGCCAAGGCTGTTGCCTTCGGTGAAGCGCTGAAGCCCGAGTTCAAGGATTATGCCGCACAGGTCGTGAAGAACGCCAAGGCGCTGGCCGAAACCCTGGTTGAAGGCGGTCTTGATGTCGTTTCCGGCGGTACCGACAACCACCTGATGCTGGTCGACCTTCGCAAGAAGAACGCCACCGGCAAGCGTGCGGAGGCAGCCCTTGGTCGCGCCTACATCACCTGCAACAAGAACGGCATTCCCTTCGACCCGGAAAAGCCCTTCGTTACCTCTGGTGTCCGTCTCGGCACGCCGGCCGGCACGACGCGCGGTTTCAAGGAAGCGGAATTCCGCGAAATCGGCAAGCTGATCGTTGAGGTTCTCGATGGTTTGAAGGTCGCTAATTCGGATGAAGGCAATGCCTCCGTCGAGGCTGCGGTGCGTGAAAAGGTCGTCGGCCTGACGGACCGTTTCCCGATGTATCCGTACATGTAAGGAAAGAAGACGATGCGCTGCCCATTCTGCGGTTCCGAAGACACACAGGTCAAGGACTCGCGTCCGGCGGAGGACAACACCTCCATCCGCCGGCGGCGCATCTGCCCGGATTGCGGCGGCCGTTTTACGACCTATGAGCGCGTGCAACTGCGCGAGCTGATGGTCATCAAGAAAAGCGGCCGCAAGCTTCCTTTCGACCGCGAAAAGCTGGTGCGCTCGTTCGAGATCGCGCTGCGCAAGCGGCCGGTTGATCGAGACCGGATCGAACGCGCCGTGTCGGGCATTGCCCGTCGCCTCGAAAGCTCCGGCGAGACGGAAATTCCCTCGGAAGAAATCGGTCTTCAGGTTTTGGAAGCACTGAAAAGCCTCGATGACGTCGCCTTCGTTCGTTATGCTTCGGTCTATCGCGATTTCAGCCATGCCGAGGATTTCGAGAACGTGATTGCCGAAATCAACGCCAAGATCGCGCGCGATACCGACGCTGGAGCATAGACGTGATGAGCCGTGCCGATGACGAAAGGTTCATGGCGCGGGCCATCGAGGTTTCGCTTCGCCACCAGGGCCAGACGCTGACCAACCCCTCGGTCGGCTGTGTTCTCGTCAAGGACGGACAAATCATCGCCGAGGCCGTGACCGCCATCGGCGGACGCCCCCACGCCGAACGCCAGGCGCTGGAACTGGCCGGAGAGACGGCACGCGGCGCGACCGCCTACGTGACGCTCGAACCCTGTTCACACTGGGGCAAAACCCCGCCCTGCGCCAACGCGCTGGTGGAATATGGCGTTGCCCGTGTCGTGGTCGCGGTGGACGATCCGGATGAGCGCGTCTCCGGCCGTGGTTATCAGATATTGCGCGATGCTGGTATCGTGGTGGAAACCGGTCTGCTGCGTGCCGAAGCCCAACGGGCGCTCGCCGGTTACCTCACAAGACAGGTAAAGAAAAGACCGCATGTGATTCTGAAGCTTGCGGTTTCTGCTGACGGAATGATCGGCAGGCAAGGTGAGGGGCAGATTGCCATTACCGGCCCTGAGTCACGCCATGCAGTGCACCAACTTCGGGCGCGCTGCGACTGCATTCTCGTTGGTATCAGGACCGCTATCGCGGATGATCCTGAGCTGACCGTGCGCATTGCCGGTTTGGAAAACCGCTCGCCTGTGCGGATCGTGCTGGATCGGCAATTTGAATTGCCATTGACGTCGAAACTGGTGCGGAGTGCGCGGGAAGTTCCGGTGGTGGTTGCCGCTTTACCCCCCTCTGCCCTGCCGGGCATCTCCCCCTCAAGGGGGGAGATCGATGGAGCGCTGCTTCGCCCTGCATCGACGGCTGGAGAGGGTGCCTATAGGGCACAATTTGAACGAGCGGACAGCCCCTTGCCAATCTCCCCCCTTGAGGGGGAGATGCCCGGCAGGGCAGAGGGGGGTAACCTCGACCTCCGCCGCCAACTCCTGACCAACGCCGGCGTCGAAATCCTCGAAGCCCCCACGTTCGAAAACCTCCTCCACATCCTTGCCGAAAGCGGCATGTCGGAACTTCTGGTTGAAGGCGGCGCCTTTGCCGCAAAATCATTCCTTGAAGCTGGATTGGTGGATCGTATCATGCTGTTTGAAAGCCCCGTCGTGATCGGCAAGGGCGGCATTGAAACGCCGCTCAGCCGTGCCGACATCAAGGGCGACTATGCTCTGATCAGTGAAACCACCTACGGGCCGGATCGCTGCTTTAATTATGAAAGGCCGATTTGATGTTTACCGGAATTGTCACCGACGTCGGAACCGTTTCCGAGCTGGAAGCTCTGGCCGAAGGCGTGCGTCTGCGGGTGGCTACAAATTACGACCCCAAGACCATCGATATGGGCGCGTCCATCTCCCATGGCGGCGTCTGCCTGACGGTGACGAGACTGCCTGATGATGGCAGCAATGAGCGTTGGTACGAGGTCGAGGCCTGGGAAGAGGCGCTGCGCCTGACGACGATTGCCAGCTGGCAAAAGGGCACGCACGTCAACCTGGAGCGGGCGCTCAAGATCGGCGATGAGCTTGGCGGTCACATCGTTTCCGGCCATGTGGACGGCAAGGCGGAAATCCTGTCGGTTGAGCCGGAGGGCGAGGCTGTGCGCATCCGCCTGCGCGCGCCGGAACATCTGGCGAAATTCGTTGCCCCCAAGGGCTCCGTGGCGCTCGACGGCACATCGCTCACCGTGAACGCCGTTGATGGCACCGATTTCGACGTGCTGTTGATCCGCCACACGCTTTCCGTCACCACCTGGGGTGAGCGCCAGACGGGCGATTTCGTCAATTTCGAGGTCGACACCATGGCGCGTTACGCCGCGCGGCTTGCGGAATTCCCCTCGGCGTAATGTGACGATGCTTTGGAGAGGAGGACGCACCGACGCCTCCTCCGTCATTCCGGCCTCGAGCCGGAATCCAGTCACCCAAGTCTTTGGGCTGAAAGAACTTTTCCCGCCGCGCAGACGCGCGTCGACTGGATTCCGGCTCAAGGCCGGAATGACGGAAAGGGGAGTGGCCAACACCTGAAATCGCGGCCTATAGCAATTGTTCTCAAGCACCCGCTTCCGATGAAGCTGGAAACGCTATAGGACTTTTGGGCCGTTTGAAATCGATCGCGAGCCAAACGGGGTAGGGGAAATACATCATGCCTTCCTTCGAACTGCTGACCGCCTTTTTCATAACCACCGCCCTGTTCGCCTATATCCCCGGTCCGGCCATGCTTTACGCGGCGGCGCAGACCATGGCGCGCGGCCGGTTTGCCGGGTTGATGGCAGTGCTCGGCATCCATGTCGGCTGCTATGTCCACATCTTCGCCTCTGCGGCCGGTCTCTCGGTGTTGTTTCAGGCGGTTCCGTGGCTCTATCTCGCCGTGAAGCTCTGTGGCGCGCTTTATCTCGTCTGGCTCGGCTTCTCGATGTTGCGCAGCAAGATGGAAGGCGAGGCGGTCAATCTGACCATCGAGCCGAAATTGGCACGCCGCGCCTTCATCGACAGCATCATCGTTGATATACTCAACCCGAAGACAGCGCTGTTCTTTCTGGCTTTCCTGCCGCAATTCGTCGATCCGGCCGCCGCCTTTCCCGTCTGGCTGCAGTTCCTGATCCTTGGCATCGCCGTCAATTTCATTTTCTCCTCCGCCGATCTCGTCGGCGTGCTTGTGGCAGGCGCAATGGTCGGGCGCTTGAAGCGTTCGAGAGCGGTGCAGATGCTTGTCCGCCGTGCTGCCGGAACGGTGCTGATGGGGCTCGGCGTCCATCTCGCTTTCCAGAAAACCTGAGTCACGGGGAGCCGCGCCGGGAGCGCAAAACCCGGCCAAATGCCCTGCAAACGCGGCCGCTTGCGCCGTCGACACATGAAATTACTTGCCAAAAACGGCCAGCCGTGGTTTGACCGCCGCAAAAGCCGGTATGATCCGGCATCAAGCTTTTCAGGAAATATCATGTCCAAACCCCATCTTCTTATCGTGGAAGCACGTTTTTATGACGATATGGCGGATGCCCTTCTTGAAGGCGCGAAGTTCGCGCTCGATGAAGCCGGCGCCACCTATGACGTCATCACCGTTCCCGGCGCGCTCGAAATCCCGGCCGCCATCGCCATGGCGCTTGATGGCGCCGACAATGACGGCACCGAATATGACGGTTTTGTCGCACTCGGCATGGTCATTCGTGGTGAGACCTATCACTTCGATATCGTCGCCAACGAATCTTCCCGCGCCCTGATGGATCTGGCCGTCAGCGAATCGCTGCCGATCGGCAACGGCATCCTCACCGTCGAGAACGACGAGCAGGCCTGGGCGCGCGTGCGCCGCTCCGACAAGGATAAGGGTGGTTTCGCTGCCCGTGCGGCGCTCACGATGATCGAGTTGAAGAAAAAACTGGGTGGCTGAACGCATGTCTAATGTGGAAAATGGCGGTGAACCGCGCCAGCCTTCGGTAAAGCCCGCCAATCAGCGCGGCGCAGCCCGCCTTGCGGCCGTGCAGGCGCTTTATCAGATGGATGTCGGCGGAACCGGCGTTATGGAAGTCGTCGCTGAATATGAAGCGCATCGTCTCGGCCAGGAAGTCGATGGCGATACCTATCTCAAGGCCGACCCGTCGTGGTTCCGTTCGATCGTCTCGGGCGTCGTGCGTGACCAGACGAAGATCGACCCGCTGGTGCGCTCCGCCCTTCTAGAAGACTGGCCGCTGTCGCGACTCGATGCCACCGTCCGCGCTATCCTGCGTGCAGGAACTTTCGAGATTCTCGAGCGCAAGGACGTGCCGGTCGCCGTCATTGTCACGGAATATGTTGAAATCGCCCGCGCTTTCTTCGAGCATGACGAGCCGAAGCTGGTGAATGCGGTTCTTGACCGCATTGCCAAGCAGGTGCGCGGCGAGGCAAAACGCTGAACTAAAAGCAGATGAGGAAGAGATGAGCGCCGTTTCCGTCCCCGGACTTGAAGGTCAACTGGACGAGGCGAAGCGCAACGTCTTCCTCCTCACCATGGCGCAGGCGATCATGGGATCGGCCGCGCCCATGAGCTTTTCCGTCGGCGCGCTCGCAGGGTACCAACTGCTTGGCGCCGACAAGTCGCTGGCGACCGCACCGCTTACCGGGTTTAATATCGGTGTGGCGCTTGGCGCGATCTGCGTGGCGGCCGCATCCCGTTTCCTCGGTCGCAAGGCTGGCTTCATGGTCGGCGCACTGATGTGCTCGATCGGCGGCGGAGTTGCTGCGGTCGCGCTCTTCCGGTCGGATTTCTGGCTTTTTGCCGTCGGCCTGCTGCTGATCGGCATTTCCGGCGGCTTTACGCAGAAGATCCGATTTGCCGCAGCCGACGCATCGCCGTCCTTCTACAAACCCAAGGCTATCTCCTGGATACTTGCGGGCGGTATCATCTCCGCCATTGTCGGACCGCAGCTCGCCATCTTCGGCAAGGACCTGCTGGCGCCGGTCACCTTTGCCGGCGCTTTCATGGCGCTCGTGCCATTGGGGCTCGTTTCGATCGCCATTCTGGCGTTTTTGAAGTTGCCCGATCCCAAGGCCGCCACCCATGTTGAATCGGCAAGGCCGCTTTCTGAAATCGTCCGCACGCAGCGTTTCGTCACCGGCATGATCTGCGGCATCGGCTCTTATGCGCTGATGACCTTCATGATGACCGGCGCACCGCTTGCCATGGTGGTCGGCTGCGGTTTCCCGACCGAACTCGCCACGCTCGGCATCCAGTGGCACGTCCTTGCCATGTTCGGTCCGAGTTTCTTCACCGGGATGCTGATTTCCCGGTTCGGCGCGGAAAAGATTGTCGCTTCCGGCCTCATCGTGCTGATGGCCTGTGCCATCGTCGCCCACATGGGCATCGAATTGTGGAATTTCTGGACGGCGCTGATTCTGCTCGGGCTTGGCTGGAATTTCGGTTTCATCGGCGCGACCGCCATCATCACGTCAAGTTACCGCCCGCATGAAGCGGACAAGGTGCAGGGATTTCACGATATCGTGCTGTTCGGCACGGTTGCCCTGTCATCCTTCTCCTCCGGCAAGGTCTTCACGGCATGGGGCTGGTCGGTCATGAACCTCGTCATCTGGCCCGTTTCAGGGCTTTGCCTCCTGCTGGTGCTGTCGCTCATCTTCACGGCACGCAGAAAAGCGGCCTCAGTCGCATAGCCGGCGCTACGCCTTTCAAGTTTCAGGCAAATTTGTGGGCTTGACGCGAGACGTCGCGCCAACGCAATCTCCCGTCGAGGACATTTTTCCTTGGGAGGGGAACAAATGCCCAATAGGGGACTTCGGACAGGCCGTCCGCGTCCCGCTGCACATGGTTTCGCCACGCCGGGGTGGGAGTGAGGCCCGGCCTTTTGGGAGGTAAGTGCGCATGACCGTAATACCCATAGTCATTTTATGCGGTGTCCTGTCCGTGGTTTACGCGGTATGGGCAACCAAGAGCGTCCTCGATGCCGATCAGGGCAACGAGCGCATGCGTGAAATAGCAGGTTATATCCGTGAAGGTGCGCAAGCTTATCTCACCCGCCAATATCTCACCATCGCCATCGTCGGCCTGATCGTCGCCGTTCTGGCCTGGTATCTCCTGTCATCCATGGCCGCGATCGGTTTCATCATCGGTGCCGTCCTTTCAGGTGTTGCCGGTTTCGTCGGCATGCATGTGTCCGTCAGGGCCAATCTGCGTACGGCGCAGGCCGCGTCACACAGCCTGTCCGCCGGACTCGACATCGCGTTCAAATCAGGCGCCATTACCGGCATGCTGGTGGCGGGCCTCGCGCTGCTCGGCGTATCCATCTATTATTTCATCCTCACCTCGGTGATGGGCCATGCGCCCGGCTCGCGGGAAGTGATCGATGCGCTGGTGTCGCTCGGATTCGGCGCGTCGCTGATCTCCATCTTCGCGCGTCTCGGCGGCGGCATCTTCACAAAGGGCGCCGATGTCGGCGGCGATCTCGTCGGCAAGGTCGAGGCGGGCATTCCTGAGGATGACCCGCGCAACCCCGCAACCATCGCCGACAATGTCGGCGACAACGTCGGTGACTGCGCCGGCATGGCGGCCGATCTTTTCGAGACCTATGCCGTTTCGGTGGTGGCCACCATGGTTCTCGCCGCGATCTTCTTTGCGGGAACGCCGGTACTCGAAAGCGCAATGGTCTATCCGCTGGCGATCTGCGGCGCCTGCATCCTGACCTCGATTGCCGGCACCTTCTTCGTGAAGCTCGGCACCAACAATTCCATCATGGGCGCGCTGTACAAGGGCCTCATCGCCACCGGTATCTTTTCCGTCGCGGGTCTTGCCGTCGCCACTTATGCGACGATCGGCTGGGGGACGGTGGGCACGGTGGCCGGCACGGAAATCACCGGCACCAATCTCTTCCTGTGCGGCCTTGTCGGTCTCGTCGTGACGGCGCTGATCGTCGTCATTACCGAATATTATACCGGCACCAACAAGCGCCCGGTCAATTCCATCGCCCAGGCCTCGGTGACGGGCCACGGCACCAACGTCATCCAGGGGCTTGCCGTTTCGCTCGAATCGACCGCATTGCCGGCCATCGTCATCGTCGGCGGCATCATCGGCACCTACCAGCTCGGTGGCCTGTTCGGCACCGGTATTGCCGTTACCGCCATGCTTGGTCTCGCCGGCATGATCGTCGCGCTCGATGCCTTCGGGCCGGTCACGGACAATGCCGGCGGCATTGCTGAAATGGCTGGTCTTGATCCAGACGTTCGCAAGGCGACAGACGCGCTGGATGCTGTCGGCAATACCACGAAAGCCGTGACCAAGGGTTATGCCATCGGCTCAGCCGGTCTCGGCGCGCTGGTTCTGTTCGCCGCCTATGCCAACGACCTTTCCTATTTCGCAGCCAACGGCGACACCTATCCCTACTTCAAGGATATAGGCGAGATTTCCTTCAGCCTCGCCAACCCTTACGTGGTTGCCGGCCTGCTGTTCGGCGGCCTCATTCCTTATCTCTTCGGCGGCATTGCCATGACGGCGGTGGGCAAGGCGGCAGGCGCCATCGTTGAGGAAGTCCGTCGCCAGTTCCGCGAAAAACCCGGCATCATGGCCGGCACGGAAAAGCCTGACTACGGCAAGGCCGTGGACCTGCTCACCAGGGCGGCGATCAGGGAAATGGTCATCCCGTCGCTTCTGCCGGTTCTGGCGCCTCTCGTGGTCTATTTCGGTGTGCTGCTGATTTCCGGTTCCAAGGCCTCGGCCTTTGCCGCACTCGGCGCATCACTGCTCGGTGTCATCATCAATGGCCTCTTCGTGGCGATTTCCATGACGTCAGGCGGCGGCGCATGGGATAACGCCAAGAAGAGCTTCGAAGACGGTTTCGTCGACAAGGACGGCGTACGCCACGTCAAGGGTTCGGAGGCGCACAAGGCATCGGTCACGGGTGATACCGTAGGCGATCCCTATAAGGATACCGCGGGTCCGGCGGTCAACCCGGCCATCAAGATTACCAATATCGTGGCGCTGCTGCTGCTGGCGGTTCTCGCCCACTGAAGGCTACCGTTTCGACAAATTGAAAAGGCCCGGGGAGCGATCCCCGGGCCTTTGAATTTTCCGTTCCTGCTGAGGTCAGGGCGTATTGCCGCCCTGGCCGAGAATGCTCTTGGCGATATTGGCGCCCGAGGTGCCGCCGGAAAGCAGCTGCTGCAGGAAGGTGAGGTCCTTGCCGCCTGTCGGCGTGGTGCGCGAAATCGTGTCGAAGACCTTGCCGTCCTGCAGCGTGTAGTTGGCCTTGCGCTCGATGACGCCGTCCTTGTTGAAATAAATGGCGAGAATGTTCTGTTCGACCAGCGACGGCTTCATGAAGGCCGCACGGCGCACACGCTTCTGCGAGATGTAATAGAACACTTCATTGCCGAAGGTCGCGGTCGTGGAGGGCGTGCCCATGGTCAGGAGAACCTGCTCACGGCTCGAGCCTTCCGGGATCAGCTGGAGCGACTGCTCGTCCATGACATAGCCGTTATGGAATACATCTGTCGTGCTGGTGCAGGCGGAAAGCAGGCTGGATGCGAGCACGATTGCGATGGCGGTCTTGCTCAGAATTTTGCCGTGACTTGCGGATTTCTGCTTGCTCAACTGCTTTTCCCCGACTGCGATCATGAATGGCACCTTCCGGCATTGCGTGGTGCACAGTGTCTGTGCACATGATTGTGTCAATCCGGGGACGGAAAATCCCGATCACCCCCCAAATTCAATGCTTTCCCGGCCTTTTGGAACTCCTCCGGTTCTCTTCGACTGTTTCAGCGCAAAGACGAACGTGACCGCGACAGCATTGCAATTCGTGGATGCTTCGGTAAACCAGCTTTGACGATCATGCAACAAGTGCGATGGGCGGTAAGCGCATTCACCCGTCCCGTTCGGAAAAAAAACGATGATATTCGGGCTGTTCAAGAAGAAAAACAACAATCGCGCCATAGTTGACAGGCAATATGCGACCTTGACGGCAGCAGCCCGCACACCCGAATTTTATCTCGATCTCGGGGTACCGGACACTGTAATGGGCCGTTTCGAGATGCTGTCAGTCATGATGATTCTCTATTTCCGCCGCACCAAATCCTCCGGTGTCAGCGGGCAGGAGATTGCCCAGGAGATTGTCGACGCCTTCTTTCAGGACCTTGATCACTCCATCCGTGAGCTTGGCATTGGCGATCAGGGCGTGCCAAAACGCATGAAGAAATTCGCCGGCATGTTTTATGGCCGTCTCGAATCCTACGCGGCGGCGCTGGATACGTCCGACCTTGCGGCCCTTGCCGCGGCACTCCGGCGCAATATATATCCGCAGGCAAACGAGAACGCGCCGGCGCTGGATGGGCTGGCGGGCTGGATGATGGAGGCTTCTTCCGTCCTTGCCGCCTGTTCCGAAGAAACAATTGCAACCGGAAGCCTGACGCTGCCCTTGCCTGGACGATGAGGTTCACATGAACGCGCGACACGCCGCAAATGACGACCTGCCTTTCTCCTATCCCGTGAAGGTAGGCCATATTTCCGCCAATCCCGTCAGGATTGGTCTCGAAGCCGATGCCGAGGAGCTCAAGGCGCTGGCGAAATTCTGGGACGTGGTTTCCGTCGAATATCTGAAGGCAGAGCTGCAGGTATCCCGCTGGAAGAAGGATGGCGTGAAGGTAAAAGGCGAGGTGCATGCGGCCGTGACCCAGTCCTGCGTCGTGACGCTGGAGCCGGTGTCGAGCAAGATCGACGAGACTGTCGAGCAGATTTTCGTGCCGGAAGGTTCGAAACTGGCGCGGATGGTCACGAACGAAGAAGGCGAAATCGTGCTCGATCCCGATGGTCCCGACATTCCCGATCAGTTCACCGGCGACAGCATCGATGTCGGCGCTGTCGTTGCCGAATTTGCCGCCCTTGCCATCGATCCCTATCCGCGCAAACCGGATGCGGCGTTCCCCGAAACGGCCGAAAAAGAACCTGAAGAAGAGAAGCGGCCATCGCCCTTTGCCGTGCTGAAAGATTGGAAAAAAGACTGAATGGCCCAGCCGGGCTGAAATAATTTTATTGTAACGAAGGCCGGAAAAGGTATTTTCGCGCAAAATCCGCTTGATTGGCGGCAAGTAAGGATAAGGGACGAGTGATCAGAATTGCAATTGACGTCATGGGCGGCGATTTCGGCCCAGATGTTGCCATCCCGGGTGCCGCCAAGGCGCTCGAACGGCACAACGATGTAACTTTTCTGCTCTACGGGCAGAAGAGCAAATGCGACCCCATTCTGGCACAATATCCCGCACTTCGGGAAAAGTCGGTCTTTCACGATTGTGAAGTCTCTGTCAGCATGGACGAGAAGCCCAGCCAGGCGCTGCGCCGCGGCCGCTACGTCTCCAGCATGTGGCGCGCCATTGAGGCCGTGAAACTCGGCGAGGCTGACGTCGCCGTTTCCGCCGGCAATACCGGTGCGCTGATGGCCATGGCGAAATTCTGTCTGCGCACCATGGCGCGGGTGGAACGCCCGGCAATCGCCGGTATCTGGCCGACACTGAAGGGCGAAAGCATCGTGCTCGACATAGGCGCGACGATCGGCGCCGACTCCCAGCAGCTTCTGGATTTCGCCCTCATGGGCGGCGCCATGGCGCGCGCGCTCTTCGATATCGACCGTCCGACGGTCGGCCTGCTCAATGTCGGCGTCGAGGAGGTGAAGGGTCAGGAAGAGGTTCGCGAGGCCGGACGGCTGATCCGCGAGGCAGATCTCGGCACCATCGATTATCGCGGTTTCGTCGAAGGTGACGATATCGGCAAGGGCACGGTTGATGTCGTGGTGACCGAAGGTTTCACCGGCAATATCGCGCTGAAAGCGGCCGAAGGCACCGCCCGCCAGATCAGCACGTTGCTGCGTGAGGCGATCTCCCGCAGCTTCTTCGCCAAGATCGGTTATGTTCTCGCAAAGAGCGCCTTCGACGTGCTGCGTGAAAAGATGGATCCGCGCAAGGTCAATGGCGGCGTGTTTCTCGGCCTGAACGGCATTGTCATCAAGAGCCATGGCGGTACGGATGCCATCGGTTTTGCTTCCGCCGTCGATGTCGGCTACGACATGGTTCATAACGGCCTGACGGCCAAGATAGAAAACGATCTCAAGATTTACCACGCAAGACGGCTTCCGCCCCCGGCGCCCGAAGCACTCGTGGCTGACGAGGAATAACGGAATGATCCGCTCTATAGTTCGTGGTTTCGGGGCAGCGCTGCCGAAGCGTGTGATGACCAACAGCGAAATCGAAGGCGTCGTGGAGACGTCAGACGAATGGATCGTGCAGCGAACCGGCATCAAGCAGCGCTACATCGCCGGCGAAGGTGAAACCACCGCGTCTCTCGGCGAAGCGGCGGCGCGTGCGGCTCTCGACAATGCCGGTCTGACGCCCGACGATATCGATCTCATCATCCTGGCCACCTCGACGCCGGATAACACCTTCCCCGCGACGGCAGTGAACATCCAGAACCGCCTCGGCATGACCCACGGCTTCGCCTTCGACATGCAGGCTGTCTGCTCGGGCTTTGTCTATGCCGTCTCTACCGCCGACCTCTATGTTCGAGGCGGCATGGCCAAGCGCGTTCTTGTAATCGGCTCCGAGACCTTTTCGCGCATTCTTGACTGGAAGGACCGCACCACCTGCGTTCTCTTCGGCGATGGCGCCGGCGCGCTTGTTCTGGAGGCTGGGGAAGGCGAGGGTACCTCTGCCGATCGCGGTATCCTGACGGCGCAGCTGCGTTCCGACGGTTCGCACAAGGAAAAGCTCTATGTCGATGGCGGGCCCTCAACAACGGGCACGGTCGGTCATCTGCGCATGGAAGGCCGTGAAGTGTTCAAACACGCCGTCGGCATGATCACCGACGTGATTGAACAGGCATTCGAAGCCACGGGCACCACGGCAGACGATCTGGACTGGCTCGTTCCGCATCAGGCCAACAAGCGCATCATCGACGGATCGGCGAAAAAGCTCAACATCGACCCGGAAAAGGTCGTCATTACCGTCGATCAGCATGGCAATACCTCCGCGGCCTCCATTCCGCTGGCGCTTGCCGTTGCCGCAGGTGATGGCCGCATCAAGAAGGGCGATCTTGTCATGCTGGAGGCCATGGGCGGCGGTTTCACCTGGGGTGCGGTGTTGCTGCGCTGGTAAAGGCGCGATTTCAGCGTTTGCCGGGGCGGTGAAGCGAAATCCGCTGTGATTTTCGCGCTCACGCCCCGATAAGGCGCGTCTTGACGGCTCGGCCTGTGTCAAAACCGTATCAGTTGCTCTAAGCCCTTGCAGCGATTGCCGAAAGCCGCAAATGAATCTGGAACAGTCCCTTGACCGGCCGCCACAAGGGAAATAATCTCGGCGTCTCCTAGAGAAGAATTCAGACACGGTTTGTGGGGAAAAATGGCCGGGAAGACAGTGACACGCGCAGATCTTGCAGAATCTGTGTTTCGTAAAGTCGGGCTGTCCCGCACCGAATCCGCTGAGCTGGTCGAAACGATTATCGACGAAATATGCAACGCGATCACCCGCGGCGAAGTCGTCAAGCTCTCCTCTTTCGCGACGTTTCAGATCAGGGAAAAGAACGAGCGCATTGGCCGCAACCCGAAGACGGGGGAGGAAGTTCCGATTTCCCCACGTCGCGTCATGACCTTCAAGGCTTCGAATGTATTGAAGCAGCGCATTCTGAAAGCGCATACCGCCCGTAAAGCCAAGCAGAAGGGCCAGAAGTCCGGTACGTAAGCCTTCGCGCGAAGCAGCGCCATGGCGCGGTTTTGCGCCTCCGTAAGCCCTTTTTCCCATTCTTCCTGTGAACATGCTTGAATTTCAACGCGCAAGCCGTTGAAATCCGGTCGACTCACATCATAATCAATTTTAGTGATTTGTATCCTGCCGCAACCGGTGTTGGCGCGAAGGTCGGACCTGACCTTGCGTGATATGCGGGCCGACGGGTGAAAAGCGTTCTCGTTCAGTGTCCGGCCGGATGCATGGCGCTCCGGTTCGGATGGGAGTGGAAATTTGGATAAAAGCCCCGACGCGTTTCGGACGATCAGTGAAGTGGCGGATGAGCTGAACCTGCCGCAGCATGTGCTGCGTTTCTGGGAAACGCGCTTTCCGCAGATCAAGCCGATGAAACGGGGCGGGGGCCGCCGTTATTACCGCCCTGATGACATCGACCTGCTGAAAGGCATACGTCATCTTCTTTATGACCATGGCTACACTATCAAGGGCGTGCAGAAGCTGCTGAAAGCCAATGGCAACCGCTTCGTGGCTGCCATTGCCTCCGGTGATCTCGCGACCATGGAAGCCATCATGGCGGCGAGCGGCGAAAAGGAAGTCAACGAGCCGCGGGTTATCGATACCGATGGCGATGAGGTCGTCGGCCGTCCGAAGGCGAAGCCAAGCGGCCGGTTTTTCGGTTTTGGCGGTGGCGGCAGCGACGCTGAAATATCGGTGGGCAAGTCCGGCATTGGCAAGGATGACCAGGCGCTTTTGCAGGAGGCCCTGTTTGATCTGCTCGAATGCAAGCGCCTGCTGGATCAGGTTCGCTAAACCTTTTCCACAGCTGTTTCGGGACGCCAACCTTTCAGAAACCCCTTTGGCCGATAATGCGGCTCCGTAAAAAGGAGTCCGACCGTGAGCAACCGAAAATCGACAGCGCGACGCCGCACGGCGAAGAAATCGAGTGGCGGTAGCGTTTGGCCCTGGGTGCTGATGCTGGGTGTGGTTGCCGGCGGCATTCAGGCCTACGAACATCGCGATAGTCTTTTGCCGCAGCGGGCTGTTGCTAAGGCGACGTCTTCGGCAGCCAACGCTCCTAAAGTCACGACGGCGGCCAAGCGCGAGGCGGTTACCTCCGAGAAAGTCGCGGCCATGCGCCCTGCTGCCCCCGTCCTGCCCGGCAACGCACCGGTTCCGCCACGCCCCATCGCCATGCCGCCTACGGCCTCTCAGAACAAGGTCGCAGCTATCCTGCCGGAAACCCGCCCGTCAGTCGAAAAGGTCTCGCTCGGCGAAAAAAGCGGCACTTTTGCCTTTTGCGGCCGCTCCGGCCTCAACAATTGTGTGGCCGATGGCAACACCTTCTGGATGAAGGGCGTCAAAATGCAGCTCGCCGGCATTGAGGTTCCGCAGATCGACCGGGCGCGCTGCATGGAAGAACGCCAGCGCGGTTTCATTGCGAAAGTCAGGCTTCGCGAAATGCTGAACGCCGGCGCCTTCGATGTCGCATCTACCGGTGCTGCGGGCGGGCAAGCTACGGAACGGACACGCCTTTCGCGTTCAGGCGTCTCCTTCGCCGATCAACTCGTGCGCGAAGGTCTGGCCCATCCGCTCTCGGGAAAAAATCAGTCCTGGTGTGGCTGAGGCCCCGTTGACCGAAACGGCCCGGACTGTGTAGATGAGGCGCGGTCGTGTTTAAGGTCGGCCTTTGCGCCGGCCACCTGAACGATGACAGCATTTTTGCAGCGACTTGACCCCAAACGGTTCATGGCGCCGCAATGCGGACGTGGCGAAATCGGTAGACGCAGCAGACTTAAAATCTGCCGACCATTGGTCTTGCGGGTTCAAGTCCCGCCGTCCGCACCATACCCCCGATTAAATTTTCTTTTTTGCTTCCCTGCGGTTTCCCGGCGTCTGGAGGATTTTATGCCGAATTTTCCAGGTTTTCGGCATGGTTGGCGCTGAGATCCGCAGGATTGCCTTAAAAGTGTGCTTGATCACGCAGGCGGCATTTTTCCGTTGAAATCACCCGAAAGAACCTATTGACCTTGCCACGATGGGAAGCCCTATCTTTTTTTTAAATGAGAAAAGAGGGGTCATACGCATGTCACAAATGGAGATCCGGGCGAGCCATCAGATTGCGATCGATGGCATGACATGCGCCTCCTGCGTCGGCCGCGTTGAAAAGGCGATCGCCAGGGTGCCCGGGGTTTTCAAGGCTTCGGTCAATCTTGCGACGGAACGCGCTGACATCTCTTTTTCCGGATCACCTGACGTGCCGGCCGTGATCGCGGCGGTGCGGAATGCCGGCTATGGGGTCGAAGAAAGAACGATAGAGCTTGATATTGAGGGCATGACATGCGCCTCCTGTGTCGGGCGTGTTGAAAAGGCCCTGAAGGCTGTTTCCGGTGTTTCGGAAGCGAGCGTCAACCTGGCGACCGAGCGCGCCACCATCCGCGTCGCCGGCAATGCCGCTTCTACCGCCACCTTGGGGGAGGCGATCAGACGGGCGGGTTACACGGCGAAGGAAATCGTCGCCGACAGGGCCGGCGAAGTGGAACAGGACCGACGCGCCGTGGAGTTGCGCAGCCTGAAAATCAACCTGGCCGTGGCCGCTGCTTTGACCCTGCCAGTCTTCGTTCTGGAAATGGGCTCGCATCTTGTCCCCGCGATCCACGACATCGTGATGGAAACGGTCGGCATGCGGGAAAGCTGGTATCTGCAATCCGTTCTGACGACGCTGGTACTCTTTGGACCGGGTCTGCGTTTCTTCAAAAAAGGCATACCCGCACTTCTGCGGCTCGCGCCGGATATGAATTCGCTTGTCGTGTTGGGCACCGCCGCCGCCTGGGGATTTTCGGTTGTCGCAACGTTCCTGCCCGAAATATTGCCGCGCGGCACGGCGAATGTCTATTACGAGGCCGCTGCTGTCATCGTCACGCTCATCCTCCTTGGCCGGTTCCTTGAAGCGCGCGCCAAAGGCCGCACCAGCGAGGCGATAAAACGATTGCTCGGGTTGCAGGCCAAGTCGGCGCGGGTGTTACGCGACGGCGAAACCATGGACGTGCCGTTGCAGGATGTGCGCGCCGGTGATGTGATCATTGTCCGTCCTGGCGAGAAAGTGCCAGTCGATGGCGTGATCCTCAGTGGCTCGTCCTATGTCGACGAATCGATGATAACCGGCGAACCAGTGCCGGTTACGAAAACGGCGGGTTCCGAGGTCGTGGGCGGTACGGTGAACCGCAACGGCTCTTTCACCTTCCGCGCCACCAAGGTGGGTGCCGATACGCTGATCGCCCAGATCATCCGCATGGTCGAGGAAGCACAGGCCGACAAGCTGCCCATTCAGGCGCTGGTCGACAAGGTCACCAACTGGTTCGTGCCGGCGGTGATGCTGGCCGCAGCCGTCACCTTCCTCGTGTGGTTCGTCTTCGGGCCGGATCCGGCTCTGACCTTCGCTCTCGTCAATGCGGTTGCGGTTCTCATCATCGCCTGTCCCTGCGCTATGGGCCTTGCCACGCCTACCTCGATCATGGTCGGCACTGGCCGCGCCGCCGAGATGGGCGTGCTGTTCCGGCGCGGTGATGCGTTGCAGACGCTCCGCGATGCCGAGGTGATCGCCGTCGACAAGACCGGCACGTTGACGCTCGGCAGGCCGAAACTGGTGCATTTTACAACGACCGAGGGCTTCGGTGCCGATGAGGTGCTGCGCCTTGTGGCATCCCTCGAAAGCCGATCCGAACACCCGATTGCGGAGGCGATCGTCGAAGCCGCGAAACATGGCGGCCTGGCGATTGCCGATGCGGAAGGTTTCGAGGCAACGCCGGGTTTTGGCGTGGCGGCGGTGGTTGAAGGGCGCAGGGTTGAAGCGGGCGCGGACCGGTTCATGGCGAAGCTCGGTTACGATACCGCGATGTTTGCGCATGAAGCAGACCGGCTGGGCAGGGAAGGGCAGTCGCCGCTTTATGCTGCAGTCGACGGCAGGCTGGCCGCGATTATCGCAGTGGCCGATCCGGTGAAGCAGACGACCCCGGAGGCGATCGCGGCGCTGCATGCGCTCGGCCTCAAGGTCACGATGATCACGGGTGACAATCGCCGCACCGCAGAGGCCATCGCCCATCGCCTCGGCATTGACGAGGTGGTGGCGGAAGTGCTGCCGGACGGCAAGGTCGAAGCCGTCAAAAGGCTTGCCGCCGGTGGGCGCCGGGTCGCCTTCGTAGGCGATGGCATCAACGATGCACCGGCGCTTGCGGCAGCCGATGTCGGCCTCGCCATCGGAACGGGCACGGATGTCGCGATTGAGAGCGCCGATGTGGTGCTGATGTCGGGCGATCTGCGCGGTGTGGCCAATGCCATCGCCCTGTCCAAGGCCACGATCCGCAATATCGGCCAGAACCTGTTCTGGGCCTTCGCTTACAATGCCGCGCTCGTTCCCGTGGCGGCCGGAATATTGTATCCTGTCAACGGCGTGTTGCTGTCACCCGTCCTTGCTGCCGGCGCAATGGCACTTTCCAGCGTCTTCGTCCTGACGAACGCGCTGCGCCTGAAAAGCTTCCGTGCGCCGCTCACGGACAGACCCGCGGGCTTGCAGCTCGCAGCAGCGGAATAGGAGGGGACACAATGGCGCTCCCCCGGTCCATCCACTTGCCGCAGATTGATCGCAGCATCGCGGTGGCGGAGGGCGAGACTGTCCTTCAGGCCGCCCTGGCATCGGGCATCGCTTACCCGCACGGCTGTCGCATGGGCCGCTGTGGGGCCTGCAAATCGAGGCTGATCTCCGGTGAGGTCCACCTTCTCAAGCACACGCCTTTTTCGCTGACTGAGGAAGAGAAAGCAGATGGCCTGACGCTTGCATGCCGAGCCATACCATTAAGCGACGTGGTGATCGGCTGGCTGAATGGCGCTGACGCGCTCTCCGACAGTGATGCAGATCTGTTGTCCACCCCGGAAAGATAGGAGCAGGATCCATGAACATCGGCACAGCCGCCACCGCATCCGGCGTTTCTGCAAAGATGATCAGACATTACGAGACGATCGGCCTGATCAAATCGGCGAGCCGCACCGATTCCGGCTACCGGGTCTATACGGCCAATGATCTGGAAACACTGCGCTTTATAAGGCGCGGCCGCGACCTCGGTTTTTCAATCGAAAAGATAAGGCAGCTCATGACCTTGTGGCGTGATCCCGGCGGCGCCTCCTGCGACGTCAAACGCATCGTCATGGAACACGTCGTCGATCTCGAAGCCAAGATGCAAACGCTTCGCGACATGGCCGATACGCTCCGCCATCTGGCGACCTATTGCCCGGATAATGGCGAGCCGGAGTGTCCGATCATTCAGGATCTGGCGCAATCGGAAGATCCCGATTTCGTCCCGGCGGCGGTGGTGCCGAAACGTTCGGGCATGTTGAAGGGCACGTCCGGCCCGGTAGCGGAACTACAGCGCCTTGCGAAATGAGCGGCCGTTCCAATCGTGGACGTCGTCGATTGCGGTAAAAATGCCAATGCGGTGAAGGAGACCAGCCATGTGGATACAGATATTACAGCGCTTCCTTATCCTTTGCCTGATGTTGGCGATCGTTTCCGTCATCGCGTTTCTTTTGCCCTATATGGCCGGTGGCGATCCGGCCCGTACCATCCTGTTTTCGCGCATGCGCGATACGGCGCTTGATCCACACGCCGTTGAAGCGCTGAGAACCAGCCTCGGGCTCGACCGTCCGCTCTATGTGCAATATTTCGCCTGGCTGTCGAACGCGTTACGCGGTGACCTTGGCTTCTCCTTCACCAGCAGCCAACCCGTCGCCGGTGAGCTTTTACGTTCCCTCGGCGTGTCGGTGACACTGGCGCTGACGGCGCTGGCAATAGCGGTGGCCGTTGCCCTGCCGCTCGGCACGCTTGCCGCAATGCGTCCCGGCGGAAGGCTGGACAATTTCGCGACGCTGATGATCCAGACCTTCGTCGCCACGCCCGAATACTGGTTCGCGCCCATGTCTGCGCTCGTCTTTGCCCTCTATCTTGGCTGGCTGCCCTCCGCGGGATGGGACAGCTGGCGTTCGCTGGTCCTTCCTGCGCTGACGCTGACCCTGCGACCGCTCGCCTATTTCACGCAGGTGACGCGCGCGGCGATGGCCGAAGTTTTACGCGCCCCTTATATCACGGCGGCGCGCAGCCGCGGGCTGGGCATGCATGGCACGGTCATGCGGCACGGCATCCGCAACGGCTCGCTTCCGGTAGTCACGTTTTTTGCCCTGTGGCTTGCGGGCCTGCTGGGCGGATCGGTGGTGGTGGAGGTGATCTTCGCCATCCCCGGCATGGGTCGGCTTCTCTACGATGCGGTGGTCAACCGCGACATCCCGATGCTGCAGGGCGGCTTCATCTGCATCGTCGCGCTTTCCATCCTGATCAATACCCTGGCCGACAGCTTCTATGTCCTGATCAATCCAGCAATGCGAGGTCGCCATGACCATTAGTCACTTTCCACAGGCTGCCGCCATGACGATGACCGCGCCCAGACGTCCCTCCACACTCAACCGGTTCATGGATTTCATTCGCCGGCGGCACTGGACCTTCTATGCGGGATCGGCGATCTTTCTCGCCATCATCCTGCTGCTCATCATTGCGCCGTGGATTTCGCCTTATAATCCGGCGCAGCAGAACCTTCGGCTGCGGCTGAACGCGCCGAGCGCCGCCCATTGGCTCGGAACGGACTATCTGGGGCGTGATGTGCTCAGCCGTCTGCTCATAGGCGGCCGTTTCACGGTCACCATCGCCGCGATCACCGTCATTCTCTCGGTCGTGATAGGAGCCTTGATCGGCATCGTCAGTGGCCGCAGCCGCGGCATAGTCGATCAGATTTTGATGCGCATCGTGGACCTGCTCATAGCCATACCAGATGTCGTGATCGCGATTTTCCTCGTCGCCATCTTCGGGCCCGGATACGGCACGCTGATCGCCTCGCTGACCATCGTTGGCTGGACGCCTTTCGCACGGCTGGCACGGGGACTGACGCTTTCGATCAATTCCCGTGAATATATCCGCGCGGCAGAGGTGCTTGGATGTACGCGGAGCTTCATCATCTTCCGGCATATTATTCCCAACACGATCTGGCCCATTGCCGCTGTCGCGTTCCTGCGGTTCGGCCACAAGCTGATCACGGTGGGCGGACTGTCATTTCTGGGGCTCGGCGTACAACCGCCGGCCGCCGACTGGGCGCTGATGTTGTCCGATGCGCAGGCCTACGCCGAACGCATCCCCGTTCTGGTTATCGCACCGGGTCTGGCGATTTTCCTGGCGGCGCTCAGCGTGACCTGGATCGGCCATGGCCTCAACCTTGAAACCAAGAAAACGAGCGGTCATTGACGCCCGCGAAGGGGCAATGGTCGATTTGACTGCCGTCAAACATAGATGACGCCACGAACAATGAAGGAGAGTAATATCGTCTGAAGCCGCATGAAAATCCGTAAATGCCTCCGATTCAATAAAAATAAGGGGAACTCTTATGAATATCGAAGGACACACGCATGCCAGCACGGCCATGTCTTCCGAATGCGCACCGCTTCTGGAAATTGAGGACCTGCACGTTTCGGTGCCGGCGCAACATGGCCGGAAATTCGTCATCTCCGGGCTGACGCTTTCCGTCAATGCCGGGGAAGTTGTCGCTCTCGTCGGCGAGTCCGGATCCGGCAAGAGCATGACGGCGCTATCGCTGATGCGGCTCCTGCCACAGGGTGCGGAAATCGACTCCGGCCGAATTTCCTTTGCCGGGCGTGATATTCTCGCCCTGTCATCCGCCGAACTCGACGCGTTGCGCGGCGCAGATATCGGTATGCTGTTTCAGCAGCCACAGGCCATGCTGGATCCCACCAGCCGGGTGAGGACGCAGGTTGCCGAACCGCTATGGGTCCATCGCAAGATGAGCCGGCACGCCGCTCTCAATCGGGTCGTCGGCCTTCTGTCCGATGTCGGTATTCCCGATCCGTCTGCACGGGCGCAATGCTTCGCGCACGAACTTTCCGGCGGCATGGCGCAACGTGTCATGATCGCCGCGGCACTCTCGGGCAATCCGCAACTGCTGATCGCCGACGAGCCGACGACAGCGCTCGATGTCACCGTTCAGGCACAGATATTGCGCCTGCTCGATGACGAGCGCCGCAAGCGCCGGCTGGCCACGCTGCTCATCACCCATGATCTTTCGGTTGTCGCCGCATTCGCGGACCGGATCGCGGTCATGTATGCCGGCCGCATCGTGGAGGAAGGGCCCACCCAGGCGATCCTCAAGGCGCCGCAGCACCCCTATACCAAGGCGCTCATCAGCTGCTCGCTTCTGACCACTGACGGCGAGGGGCAGTTGCTGACAATCCCCGGCTCCAGTTCGCAGGCCCACGACATGTCCTGCGGCTGCCGGTTTCACCCGCGCTGCGCGCTCGCCAAATCCGCCGGCATGGGCAGCCGCTGCATGGCAGCCGAACCGAATCTGAATGCCCTGCCGGAAGGACGCAAGGCCCGGTGCTGGGCAGTGGGTGACGAGCAGGTCAATCATGATCATGCTGGCCACGCAATGTGCTGAAGGAGGTGACGATGTTATCGCCAACGATGAAACAGGCCACGCCATCGGCCGGCAGCGACAGCCGACCCTATGTGATTGCCAAAAATCTTTGCAAATATTACCCCATATCGGGCCTTGGTCACCGGGTGGTGAAATCCGTTGACGACGTGTCGCTGACGATCGGCGAAGGCGAGGTTCTGGGCCTCGTCGGCGAATCCGGCTGCGGCAAAAGCACCGTCGCCGGATTGATAACGCGGCTGACGAACGCGACGAAAGGCGAGGTCAGCATCGGTAATCATAATATACTGCAAATCCAGGGCGAAGAGCTTCGGCGGATGCGTCGGGTCGTGCAACTGGTGTTTCAGGATCCCTATTCGGCACTCGATCCCCGTATGCGCATCGGGCAAAGCATGGAAGCACCGCTTGCCCAGCACGGCATCGGCTCTCGCGAGGAACGCGCGACGCGGGTTTTCCGGATGCTGGAGGAGGTCGGTCTTGATGCCTCATTTTACGATCGTTATCCCAGCCAGTGTTCCGGCGGGCAATTGCAGCGCGTCGTCATAGGGCGCGCACTTCTTCTCAATCCGAGTTTCCTCGTTTGCGATGAGCCGACATCGGCACTCGACGCCTCCATGCGCACGCAGATACTGAACCTCCTGATGGACATGAAGCGTCGCCACGGTCTGACGGTTCTGATGATTTCCCATGACCTGCGTGTGGTGCGTTATCTGTGCGATCGCATCGCGGTAATGTATCTCGGGCGCGTCGTTGAAATCGCCGACCGTGAAGAGCTTTTCCGGACGCCGAAGCATCCCTACACCAAGGCCCTCATTGCATCGTCGATGCTGGACGAGACGGGGTTGTATGCACCGGAAATGCTCCTGGACGGTGATCTGCCGAGCCCTCTCAATCCTCCCGACGGATGCAAATTCCACACGCGCTGCAAATACGCGACCGCAATATGCGGAGAGGTAGAACCCGTTCTGGAAGGCGTTTCCGGCGAGCATTTCGCGCGTTGCCACCGCTGGCAGGAACTGGGTTGAAGGACGACGCAGCTACAGTTCTCTGGTGCTGTAAAAACAGATGAATTGTGTGTTTGAAGCTTAATATCGGAATAAAATTCCGAGTATAAAACGTAAAATAGATGATATTCGAATGGATAATCGAAAGATATCCATAGGGTATTATTGTTGTAATTTTATGGAATAAGCGAATTTTCGAGAAAATGTAAGAGATGTGAGCGTTGTCATCAAAAATAAAAGGGGAATTTTCTATGATGAAGCACGCACTTTTGGCGACGTGCGCCGTTGTTGTCTCATTCGGGGCACATGCGGCGACAGCCGGAACGATCACCTATGACGATTATACCGGCGTCAAGACCGGCTGGCAGATGGCTTCCGACGATGCCTATCTCGGCTCGCGGGCGGGATGTTTCGAAAGTCTGGTTCGTGTCGGGTATGACGCGACACTGGAGCCTGGCCTTGCCGAATCCTGGACGCAGACCGCGCCGAAGGTCTGGGAATTCAAGCTGCGCAAGGGTGTGAAATTCCAGAATGGTGAGCCGCTCAATGCCGCAGCCGCGGTCAATGCACTCACCAATCTTCTGAAAGCGCCTGTTCCGGCGCGCGCCTTCTCGCCCAAGCTGATCGCCGCTGTTGATGCCGATGGTGACGATATCGTGAAGATCACGACCATCGAGCCATCGGTGCTGCTGCCGGCGCAAATGGGAAGTCCGGCAACGTCGATCCTCGCGCCTTCAGCCTATAAGGATGGCAAGGTCGATCCGATCGGAACCTGCACCGGACCCTTCAAGATTACCAAGGTCGATGCCAACCAGTATATGGAGCTGACCGCAAACCATGACTATTGGGCCGGTATGCCGAAGCTTTCGGGCGGCCGCGTGAACTTTATTCCGGACGCCGATACGCGCGCCACCCAGATAAGAAGCGGTGAAGTGCAGATTTCGCGCATGATCCCGCCCTGGACGGTGAAGACCGTTGAAGCGGCCAAGGGCGTCAAGGTTGCGCCGATCACCGTGCCGCGGATCACCGAAATGCTGCTCAATAATTCAAAGGCGCCTTTCAAGGATATCAAGGTTCGGCAGGCGATCCGGGCTGCCATCGATACCGCCGGTATTGCGGACAGCATCTATGAAGGCGTGGTAAAGCCCGCAACGATGCCCTTCGCACCGGGTGAGCCGTGGGCGCCGCAAGACGTCACACCCGCTTATGACCTGGAGAAGGCAAAGGCTCTGCTGAAAGAGGCCGGAGTTGCTCCCGGCAGCCTGAAGTTGACGCTTCTCGCCTACACGGAAAGAACCGAACTCAAGGATGTTGCCGCCGTTATCCAGGCCCAATTGCAGGAAATCGGCATCAAGGTCGATGTTCGCGTTGCCGATTACACAGCGATCGAGCCCGATCTCCTTTCCGGCAACTTCGACATGGTTCTTCTGTCGCGCGGTTACGCCACTGACGTTGCAGAGCCGATCGGTTTCCTGAACGCCGACTACACCTGCACAGGCGGTTACAACATCTCGCATTATTGCAGCGAAGAGACGGACAAGCTGATCAAATCGACCTATGCGGTGGCCGAGCCGGCCAAGCGTTACGCCATCTATGCCGAGGCGGCGAAGAGGGTTTACGATGAAGCGGTCACCGTCTACCTCATCCACGAGACGGCTTTCGACGCCTATTCGGACAAGGTCGAGAACTTCAAGCCGCATCCGATCAACTATTTCATCATGACCAAGGATCTGGCGGTGAAATAAGCCGACGTGACATTGCTGACGAGGTGTGGCCCGGTTCGCAAGAGCCGGGTCTCTTTTATAAGAAGGCCCCTGAACCTCTTCGCCGTCATTGCGGCCCTGTGCCGGAATCCAGCCAGTCCAGGTCCTTGGACTGAAAGGAGTCTTCCCGCCGTGCAGACGCGCGTCAGCTGGATTCCGGTTCAGGGCCGGAACGACGGAGGAGGGCGGATTCGATTCATTAAGCTGGGGAAACCTCCTCCGTCACCCTTGATTGAAAGGGAGAGGGCGTTTGCCGTCCAGAAGGAGAGAGGGATGGATGCCGTCCAAACCCGTCACACAATTCAGCGCGAAGCGGGGCAGGCAGTGCGATCCGGCGGCGGCTGTATGAAAGCGCCGCCGGTATCTCGTCTGATCAGGCGCGTGCTTCCGGCGTGTACCCAGCCGCGGTGATGATTTCTGCGATACGTGCCGCATCGGAGATGCCGCCAACCACGACTGTGCGGCTTGCCGGATCGGCATGTACGGCAGCGCCGGGAACGGTCTTCTCGATCGCACCCTTGATCACACCGGCGCAGTGCCCGCAGGTCATGTCTTCAACGTGGAAAGAAAGGTCGGCATTGACAGGTGCGGCAGTGGTTTCCGGGTGATGCTGGTGAGCGGTGCACATAGGCGGTTCTCCGTGATTGGGAATTCGTAACAGGGAGAGCGTGGACTATTCCAACGTGGGAAGGTCAAGCGCTTTATTCGCCCGAAGCCCGTGATTTCAGCTCTTCCAGAAAATCGGCATCAGCAGCACCAGAACCGTCAGGATTTCCAGACGCCCCAGCAGCATAAGGATCGACAGGAGATAGAGCGCCGGTTCGCTTATCGTGGAGAAATTGCCTGCCGGGCCGATGATCGGGCCGATGCCGGGGCCGACATTGGCAAGCGAGGTCGCCACAGCCGAGGTGGCGGTGAGGAAATCATAGCCCATCAGGCTCATGGCCAGACTGCCGGCAATCCAAAGTGCGATGAAACAGCTGATGAAGAGAAAGATGGTGCGGATGGTTTCCGGATCGACCACCTGCTGGCCGTAGCGCACGGAATAGACGGCGTTCGGATAGATCAGCTTCTTGAGCCCGGCCCGCGCCACGTTGAAGATGATCAGAAAACGATAGGCCTTGATGCCGCCGGCCGTCGAGCCCGAGCAGCCGCCCATGAAAGTGGCGAAAAAGGCGACGACGACGACGAAGGGCCCCCACAGCGTGTAGTCATCGCTGGCAAAGCCGCCGGTCGACAGAATGGATGTCATATTGAAGAAGGAATGGCTGAGCGCATCATCCAGCGGCACGCCGTTCCTGAAATGGTGGTAGACACCAACGGCAACCGAGATCGCGCAGAGGTAGCCGAGGAAGACCGCGATCTGCGGGTCGCGCAACGTCTCCAGCCGGCGCCGCACGGCGAGCAGGATCATGACCGAGAACGGCAGGCTGCCGAAGATGAGGAAGATGGTGGCGATCCACAGCAGGGCCGTATTGTTGAAATAGGCGAAGGACGCGTCATGGGTGGAGAAGCCGCCCGTCGCAACCGTCGACATGGCATGGTTCAGCGCATCGAAATGCGACATGCCGGCAAAATCATAAGCGATGGTACAGGCGAGCGTCATGACGATGTAGATCGCCACGAAAGCCCGGGTGAAGCTTGCCAGCCGGGCGAAGGGGCGGTCGTTGCCGGTGTCGGAGGATTCCATGCGGAAGAAGGTCATGCCGCCGACGCGCAGCAGCGGCAGGATGAAGAGGCCGAGTGCGACAATACCGATGCCGCCGAGCCAGCACAGCAGCGACCGCCACAGGAGAATACCCTGCGGCGCATTGTCGAGACCCGAAATGGCTGTGGATCCGGTCGTCGTGATGGCGGAGACGGACTCGAAAAGCGCCTGGCCGGGCGTCAGGCCGAGTTCGGACAGATAAAGCGGCACTGCACCGACGATGGAAAACACCAGCCAGAGCAGGTTGACGAGCAAAAAGCCGAAACGCTTGTTGAACGAAGCGATCGGCCCGCGCGTGGCGAGCGCGCAGGCAAGCGCGAACCCGCCACACATGAAGCCGGAAAGCGCGAACACCATCCAGTCGTCATTGCCGTAATAAAGATCCGTCAGTGCGGGCAGGAACATGGCCGTGGCGAGATAGAGCCCGAAGATGGACGCTACATATATGACCGAGCGCAGAAGGTTACTGTTCAAGAAATGAAACCCGGAGTTCGTGGCCGCGCTGAAATGAGTCTTTGTCTCGGACGCCTTCCTATGGCATAGCGGGTGCCATTATGAATTTCAATGGATTGACTATCGTGGACAAGCAGCTTGTGGAAGCAGCGCGGCGGGAAGTGCGGGAAATATTCCCGGAAACGCCGCTGCAGTTGAATGAACATCTCAGCCGTCGGTATGGCGCGTCGATTTGGCTGAAGCGTGAGGATCTGTCCCCGGTTCGTTCCTACAAGATTAGAGGCGCATTCAATTTTCTTCGCAAGGCGGTGGCCAAGGCCGGCAAGGGCAAGATTTTCGTCTGTGCTTCGGCTGGAAACCACGCCCAGGGTTTTGCTTTCGCCTGCCGCCATTTCGGCGTTCATGGCGTTGTTTTCATGCCGGTGACCACACCGCAGCAGAAGATCGAAAAGACCCGCATCTTCGGCGGCGAGTTCATCTCCATCCGTCTGGTGGGCGATATATTCGACCAGTGTTACGCTGCTGCCCGCCAGCACGTGCAGGACAATGACGGCTACATGGTGCCGCCGTTCGACCATGAGGATATCATCGAGGGCCAGGCGACGGTTGCCGCCGAGATCATGGACCAGCTCCCGGATGGCACTAAGCCTGACATCGTCGTGATGCCTGTCGGCGGTGGCGGTCTTTCGGCTGGCCTGTCCGGATTTTTGGCCGGGACGGTCCGCAAGGAAAACTTCGTGTTCTGCGAGCCGGAAGGCGCACCGAGCCTGAAGAAAAGCCTCGAACGTGGCGAACCGGTGACGCTGAACAAGATCGATAATTTTGTCGATGGCGCCGCCGTCGCCCGCATCGGCGACCTCAACTTCAAGGCGCTGAAGGATTTCCCGGCCGATCAGGTCCAGCTCATCCCGGAAAATGCCATCTGCGTGACGATCATCGAGATGCTGAATCTCGAAGGCGTGGTGCTGGAGCCCGCAGGCGCGCTCTCGATCGCCGCGCTGGAAAAGCTCGGCCGTGAAAAGCTGGAAGGCAAAACGGTCGTCGCCGTGGTTTCCGGCGGCAATTTCGATTTCGAGCGCCTGCCGGATGTGAAGGAGCGCGCCATGCGTTACACGGGCGTGAAGAAATACTTCATCCTGCGCCTGCCGCAGCGTCCCGGTGCGCTTCGCGATTTCCTCAACCTGCTCGGGCCCGATGATGATATCGCCCGTTTCGAATATCTGAAGAAATCGGCCCGCAACTTCGGCTCGATCCTTATCGGCATCGAAACCAGCGCGAAGGAGAACTTCGCCGGCCTGCTGGAGCGCTTCGAAGCGGCCGGTCTCGGTTATGAGGACATCACCGAAAATGACATCCTGTCAAACCTGATCATCTGATCGGAAGAGGCAGGGAAGGGCGGGTGTCATCCGCCCTTCAAACGTGACACGAATTGAGGGAGTGCAAGCCATGGCATCGTTTTTTTCCAAAATCCTCTCGGCCTTCGGCTCCGGCCAGCCGTCTTCCGACGCCCCGCAGAAGACGGCGCAGGCAGAACCGCATGCGCATGGCGACTATCTGATCTATGCGACCCCGATAAAGGAAGGTGGCCAGTTCCGCCTGGCTGGCCGTATTGAAAAAAAGGCCGGTGACGAGGTGCTGGTGCATGAATTCGTGCGGGCCGACGTCTTCACCAGCCTCGATGATGCGGTGGAGTTCACCATCCGCAAGGCGAAGCTGATTATCGATCAGAACGGCTCATCTCTCTTCCCAGGAAAATGATGACGGCTGCATTGAGTGCCTGAACGCTACGGCCTTCAGGGACGGGCAGTATTTCTGTGCTTTGTTATCTGAATCAGGTGCGTGGCCTACGTGGCAAAGAATAACGGCCGGGACAGGGTCCACGGCCGTTACGGAACGGAGCTCGGTCAATACCCGGCGGTCATGCCGGGATTGCCTTTGAATGAATGCCTCAGGCGGCCTGTGCCAGTTCTTCCACCTTGGCTTCGGCAGCCGCTACAGCCTTCTCGACGGCTTCGGGGCCGAAAGCCAGACCCTCGACGTAGATCACTTCCACATCGGTCATGCCCATGAAGCCGAGAACGGTCTTCAGATAGGGAACGGCATGGTTCATCGAAACGGCCGGGCCTTCGGAGTAAACGCCGGCAGCCGCCAGGACGATGTACACCTTCTTGCCAGTGGCGAGACCGACCGGGCCGGTTTCGGTGTATTTGAAGGTCTGGCCAGCGCGGGCGACGTTGTCGATCCACGACTTCAGGCCGGAATAGATGTTGAAGTTGATGAGGCCGGTGCCGATGACGACGGTGTCGGCGGCCAGAAGCTCTGCAACGAGCTTGTCGGAATAATCGGCTGCAACCGCTTCTTCAGCCGTGCGCTGATCGGGTGCCTTGCGGATTGCGGCTGTCTTGACGGTGTCGAGATGTGGGATCGGGTCAGCTGCGAGATCGCGGTGGACAAGGGTGTTGGAAGCCGACTTGGCCTTCAGCTTGCTGGCGAGCTCACCGGCGAACTTGTTCGAAACCGATTCCTCGCCGCGCGGGCTGGAGGTGATGAGAAGAATGTTGGACATGGTCTTTTCCTTGCATATGCGATGAATTGACGGGCGCCTTGGGAGGGCGGGAGAGCACGATGCCCTGCCTTTGCGCTCTATATGAAAAATTACTGCCATCAAGAAAACTGTGATAATGTGGAAGCAATCTATCGATGAAATGGATGGGACATGGACGCGAACCCAACGCTCGATCAATTGCAGGTATTCTTGACGGTTGCCGAGACCGGCAGTTTTTCCGCCGCATCGCGGGCGCTCAATCGTGCCCAGTCGGTGGTCAGTTACACCATCGCCAATCTCGAAGCGCAGCTTGAGGTTACGCTTTTTGAGCGCAACGGTGTGCGCCAGCCGAAGCTGACGGACGAAGGGCGCGCCATGCTGGAGGATGCAAGGCGCATCGTCGCTGGCCTGCAGGAAATGCGTGCCCGTGCCAAGGGGCTGAAACAGGGGCTGGAAGCGGAACTTTCCGTAGCTATCAGCACCATGGTGCCGGCGGAGGCCGTGGTGGCTGTGCTGCGGGATTTTCGCAGGCAATTCCCAACCGTAGCCCTCAGCCTCAATGTTGGCGAGCTGGGCATGGTCATGGACATGGTGCTCTCCCGCAAGGCAGGCATCGGCATTGGTGGGGCGATGCTGCGTCAGGATGATGAGCTCGTCGTCGAAAAGGTGGGCCATTCCTTCATGCTGCCGGTCGTCGCGTCGGATCACCCGCTGGCGCAGATCGAACGCCCGCTGGTTCTCGCCGACGTGCGCGAGGAGGTTCAGCTTGTCGTCACCGATGCCTCCGGCCTGACCAAGGGCCGCGATTTCAATGTTCTCTCCTACAAGACATGGCGGGTCAGCGACATCGCCACCAAATACCAGCTTATCAAGGGCGGTCTCGGCTGGGGCGGTCTGCCCGCATCGATCGTCCGCAACGATCTTACCAATGGCAGCCTCAAGGTGCTCGAACTCGAGGCCTATGAGCAGGGGGAATATCCGCTGTTTGCACTGCGACGGGTGGATTCGCCTGCGGGTCCGGCGGGGCAATGGCTCGCCGAGGCTTTTCAGCAGCGCCTGTCCGCCTGCCCGAATCATAAGGATTTCAACGGTATGCTTGCTGCCAGCAAACAGAGGACCATTGCTGTCGCCGCTGAGTGATATTGGCTAATTATATGTGGACCGGCCGGGCCTGCTTCTTGCCCCGGCTGGGAGAGGAAACGCGCGGCAACCTCGGCGCTATGCCAGCAGAGACCAATTGACGTGGGCGGATCGCCTGCCTATACCTAATCACGGTCTGCAGTTCACCGAGGCATCGCCGTCCCGCATGGGAAGCTAAACCTGCATATTTATGGTTTGACAGCACTTATCCCGTGCCTTGTCGGAAGCCGGCGATCAGCGACACCTTTTCGGAATGGCACTTGAGGGTAAGTCATGCCACGTTCGATCCTTTCCATTGATATCGCCGATCTCTCGACCTTTGCCAAATCCGTGCGCGCGCAGATCGGCAGGCTGGACCGCCAGCCGAGCCATGTGGAGATGCTCAATCTTCTGAGCCGGGCTGCCGGTTTTCGAAATTTCCAGCATCTGCGCGCTGACCGCATCTCTTCCGCCGAAAGCACAACCGCTCAGCCTGAGCTGCTGCCAGCCGTCAATGAGGGCAGGGTGCTGAAGACCGTTCGTGTCTTTGATGCCGCCGGCCGGCTGATGCAATGGCCGGCCCGCCGGTCGCATCAGGAACTGTGCCTCTGGTATCTCTGGGCAAAAATTCCCGCCGGGCAGAGTTTTTCCGAGCGAGAATTCAGCAGCTTTCTGGATAGCCTGCACCTGTTCGGGGATGCGGCAATGCTGAGGCGCGACATGGTTGGCCTGAGACTCATCCGCCGTAACCGTGACGGCAGCGACTATCGGCGTGTCGAACAGAAGCCGCCGCAGGAACTGCCGATGCTGTTACGCACGTTGGCTGGGCGCGACTAGGAAAATACCTCCCGGCGACAGGTCGCCGGGAGGGCACGGTCGTTAAAGAATCAGGCGGAACTTCGCGAAACCTTCCGCGCCGTCGCCGGCATCCTCGATCCTGGCGCCCTTGATGTCGGCTGCGTAATGGCGTCCCTTGGGCCCGGTCTCGAAGACGGCGGTGGTGTTTTCCACCGGTGCAAAGGACCAGTTGGCATCCGCGGACGGGTTGATGGTGCCCTGATCGATGATATAGCGCACGATCACGTCGCGGTTTGTATCGGGCGCGACGAAGATCACCTTGTCGCCGGCGATATCGGGGAATTTGCCGCCGCCGCTTGCACGGTAATTATTGGTGGCAACCACGAATTTCTGTTCGGGATCGATCGGCTTGCCATTGAACTGCAGATTGACGATGCGGTTGCTGTCCGGGTTGACCGCCTTGCCGTCCTTGTCAAATTTCGCCGGTTTGGAAATGTCGATCTGATAAGTCACGCCATCGATCACGTCGAAATTATAGGACGGGAAGTCTGGGTTGAGCAGTGGCGCATCCTTGGCACCGGCCTCAACCGTATTGAACATGCCGGCGGACATTTCCAGCCAGTTCTTCACCTGCGCCCCGTTGATCAGCACTGCCTGCACCGTGTTGGGATAAAGATAGAGATCGGCGACGTTCTTGATGGCGATGTCACCGGCGGGGACATCGGTGTAATAATCCGCGCCGCCACGACCGCCCGATTTGAAGGGGGCCGCTGCCGAAAGCACGGGCAGATCCTTATACTGCCCTTCCTTCAGCATGTCCTTGATGTACCAGGTCTGGGCGTTGGAGACGATCTGCACGGACGGATCGTCTGCCACCAGCGCGAAATAGGAATAGAGCGGCGCGGATGTCTTGCCGACCGGGCGGCGCACATAGGCAAGGGCCGCTTCGTGATCCACCTTGGCTGCGGCGAGAACCTCCGGCTTTTCGGTATAGTCAGCAACGACCTTGCGATTTTCATCGCGATGGTAGATCGGGCGGGCTTCTGAGGTGAAGTCGACGATCTTCCAGCTCTTGCCATCCTTTTCAAGCAGCAGGTCGATAAGGCCCATATGGGAGCCCCAGAAGCCGGCCATGACCGCCGGCTTGCCCATCAGCGTACCCTTGACCGCATCAGCACCCTCGATGCCGTCCCAGGTCTTCGGGCCGGGGAAGACAAGGTGCTGGTGGCCGGTGAAGATCGCATCAATGCCTTCAACGGCTGCGAGATACAGCGATGCGTTTTCCATGCGCTCGGTCTGGCCCTTGCCGTCGATGCCGGAATGGGAAAGGGCGATGATGATATCCGCGCCTTCCTCCTTCATGACAGGCACCCAGGCTTTCGCCGCCTCGACGATGTCACGCGTCTGCGCCTTGCCCTCGAGATTCTTGGAATCCCACATCATGATCTGAGGCGGCACGAAACCAATGATGCCGACCTTGACCGGGCTGGTGACGCCGCCGCCATCGCGGATCTGTTTTTCCAGAATGACATAGGGCTTGAAGAACAGCTCGTCGTTCTTCGGATCGGAAGCCAGCTGCCCCTTGGTGAGGTTGGCTCAGACATAGGGGAAACCGGCGCCCGCCAGCGTGTTCGACATATAGTCGAGACCGTAATTGAATTCGTGGTTGCCGAGCGTGCCGCAATCGTAGCCCAACACGTTCATGGCGTTGATGACAGGGTGCTTGTCGCCGGCCTTCATGCCGCGCTCATAGGCGATGTAGTCGCCGAGCGGGTTGCCCTGCAGGAAGTCGCCGTTATCCACCAGCATCGAGTTCCCGGCTTCGGCGCGGATGGTGTCTATGATCGAGGCAGTGCGCGCCAGACCCATCGTGTCGTTCGGCTTGTCGGCGTAATAATCATAGGGAAAGACGTGAACATGGATATCGGTCGTTTCCATGATGCGCAGATGCGCCTGGTTGGCCGCCGCACGCGCAGCAAAAGGGTGCAACATCACCAGCGCCGAAGTGGCTGCAATGCCACCCAGAAGCGAGCGCCGGGTAATGGGCTGGAGGGCGAGAAGCGACGACATGGGAACTCCTTCGGATGAAGCTTGCTCTGTCTTTAAAGACGACAGGGTAGAAGCAATCGCAGAGGAGTCCATCACCAAAATGACAGGCCCATGACAGATGGGCCGGTTTTCAACCGTTTGATAAATTTTTTGTCAGTGACGTGCGGCGCAGGTTCCGCCGCACTGGAAAATGCGCGTCATTTGTTCCGCGCATTGTAATGCTCCGGATCAGCGGGCCAGTGTCGGTTTCACGTCTTCGTGGAAGAAACGGAAATAGGAAGAGAGCTGCGCCAGCGTGTTGGTGGAAAGCTTGAGCTGCAGACCAAGACGGTTCATGTGTTGCCACTGCACGACGCCCTCGATGAAGCCCAGATCCTCACTCTGCACCTTGACCCGGCTACCCTTGGCGGCAGCGAAAGGCCCGTCCAGCTCGAGCGCCATTCCGGTTGCCGACAGATCGACGACACGTCCTCTGGTCGACTGGCTGAAATAATGCACAGTCGCAAAGATCCTTGTCTTGCTGCGAGGCGCGGTCCGGGTCGCCATATTGAGGTTGTTTGTCATTTTGCTACTCAAATCAATTGTTTCCGATGCATGCAGATTAACCTGTAAAAGTTTGAAACCCGTTTAGCCGTTCGGTTAAAATTCTAGACAATGCTGTGATTATGCTTTGGCGATACGGCATTGGTAACAGTTGTTTCGTGCGGAACGGACGTGGACATAGGCGACGTCTTCGCGCCCCAGAAGTGCCCGCGCCCGCGAGGCGATCTCGCCGGTGGCCGTTACCGCACCCGTGCCATAGACAATACGGTCATCGTCGCCATATCCGCGCACGATATAATCGGGGCTGTCCAGCATCGGCGGAAGGATATCTGTCAGTGGATAACGATCGCAGGCTTCGGCATGCAGGAAGACCGGCCCAGTCTCGGCGTAGGGCTGCAGCGAGGGAAACGGCCGGTAGGCGAGTACGAGCATGGCTTCACCCGCGCCGATCTGGTCGAGGCAGTGGCGACACGGCATGCCGCCGGGAGAAACGGCTGTTTCCGGTCGATTGCCATAGGCATCGGCGGCGCCCGCGCGGAAATCCTCGGCGTCCTTAGCCGGCATTGCGGTGAAAACGATATTGGTCATGGCGGCCTCTTCTGGCTGGGATCGGCGTTGCTTCTTTGCAGCTATGGTCCCGAAACGCGCTGCTATCCACCCGATTCTTGACAGCTGATGCAACCAGCCCATTGCGTGACTCGTTAGGTTCGGGAATCAGTGACGCTCCTCGTTCCCGGAAGGTCTGATTTTATGTTCCGTCGTTTTCTGGCCGCCGTTCCGCTGGCTTTCGTATCGTTGACGGCTCCGATTGATGCCGAGGCGCAGGTCGCCTCCGGTCTCGACGGCCTGTCCGACGATCAGCTCCAGCAGGCGGTCAATTTCGTCATCGGCAACGCGATTTTTTCGCTCTATCACGAGGGCGCGCGCATGCTGATCTCGGATTTCGGCACGGCGGACACGGCAAGTGTGCAGGCCCCGGCCGACCAACTGGCAGGAACGCTGATCCTGCAGGCCAATGAAGAATGGCTTGACACCGCGCTCGTGAACGCCACCGACAGCTGGTATCTCGCACGTGAGGCGGAGACGCTTCCTGAGCACGAAGCCCCTGTCTTCTCCGCGCTGGTGCCCGACAGGAGCCGCGACCGCAACATGGCCTGCCTGATGGTGGGCCGCGACAAGGACGGTTATGGCGACCTCGCCGCCATGATGGGGCTTCCCAATGCCGAATTTGACAAATGCGCCGCGGCCTATCCGGCGGTCGCTTCGGCCTGGGAGAATTTTCTCGCGCCCCACCGTAGTCAGACGCCTTCCAGGTTCTCCGTCAGCTACGTGCCGCCGCGCGATCCGGAACTTGAACCCTATGCCATCATGATCAAGGAATCGAAGGTCCTCGATCTCATCAGCCGCAGCTTTGGCGGTTATGGCCTGAAAGGGGACGTGAAGCTGACGGCCAAGTCCTGCGGTCGCCCCGATGTCTACTGGTCGGCGGAAAAGCGCGAGATCACCTATTGTTATGAACTCGGCAAGTTCCAGGCGGAACTCATTGCCGATCATCTATTGAACACGGTCACCGAAGACAAGGGCGCAGCCGGCGGGCAGATCCCAACTGCCGCGGTTAATCTGGAACGGGAAATCTGAGGCCAGGGTTGCAGTCGCGGATAGCCTGGCCTCCTCATGATGGAGGAGAGTGCCGTGCCGAAGGTTGTCGTTCGCAATTTCGCCATCTCGCTTGACGGATATGGGGCAGGACCAGATCAAAGTCTGCAGAACCCGCTGGGTGTGAAGGGTGAAGAGTTGCACCAATGGGCCTTCAAGACCCGCACCTTTCACCGCATGTTCGGTAAAGACGGCGGCTCGACCGGCACCGACGAGGAATTTTCCGAAAAGAGCTTTGAAAATATCGGAGCATGGATTTTAGGCCGCAACATGTTCGGGCCGGTGCGCGGCGCGTGGCCGGATGAAAACTGGAAAGGCTGGTGGGGCGACGAGCCGCCTTATCATGTTCCAGTCTTCGTCCTGACGCATCACGCGCGACCGTCCTTGACGATGCAGGGCGGTACTGTCTTCCATTTCGTGACCGACGGCATCGAGGCGGCGCTCGACATGGCGCTGGCGGCGGCAAATGGCAGGGATGTCCGCATCGGCGGCGGGGTTTCCACTATCCGGCAATATATGACGGCGCGCCTGATAGATGAGCTGCATCTGGCGCTGGCGCCGGTTTTTCTCGGGCGCGGCGAGCCATTATTCGAAGGCATGGATTGGCCCGCCCTCGGTTACCGCTGCACGGGAGCGGTGGCGGGCGAGGGCGCGACACATCTGATTATCGACAAAGCGTGAGCGCCGCGTCCCATTTTACCATCCCTCCCGTGAACGACACGGGATGATAAGGCGCGTAAACCGCTACCCCTCAATTGCGTAGCGATATCTCCAAGAGCTCCGTATCGGCCAACGGCTCCACCCAGGCCTCATAGGTGCCCACGGGCGAAAAGCCCATCATCTGGTAGAGCTGCAAGGCGCGCGGATGGTCGAGCGTGTTGGTCGTCACCGTCACCCGCTGCGGATTGTCCTGCCAGGCGGCGTAAAGCGCCTGCAACAGGAACCACTTGCCGACACCAGCGCCGATCGCTTCTTCGAGCAGCCCGAAATAGGAAAGCTCTGTCACCTCGTCGCTTGTCTTGTTCAGCTCGAAGAAACCGGCGGGCGCACCGTTCATATAAAGAACCGTAACGCTGTTTTTCGGATCGCGTAGGATGGCTGAAAGTTCAGCATCGCTCATGCGCATGCGCTTTTGCCAATGCCATCGCTTTCCAACCCGCCAGTACAGATAGCGGTAAAAATGCAGGGGAATATTGTTGACCCGCATCAGCGCCGTCTGGATGTTGACGGGGATCGGCAGGCTGACCTTCGGCGGTGCCGTCATTTCGAGCTGCGTCACGTGCGCCTTCAATGGGCCGTGCGACAGCGTGGGGATCGCATCCGCCGGACCGGTAACCACCGGCGTGTCCTGTAATCCGCCCCATTCCGACCATGAGCCGTCATAGAGAGAATTGTCCTGATGACCGAGCGATTCCAGCGCCAGGGTAATGACGGCCGCCGTCACACCCGAACCGCAGCTCGTCACGACGGGCTTCGTAAGATCGATGCCGGCATCGGTCACCATTTTGCGGATTGCCGTAAGGTCCTTGAAGTGGCCGTTTTCGGAAAAGGCTGTCGCCGGCAGGCTGCGTGCACCGGGCATATGGCCCGAACGCATGCCCGCACGCGGCTCGGCCTCCTCGCCGGTAAAGCGGCCGGCACCGCGGGCATCTGCAATCTGCTTTTCGCCGCTGTCGACAATACCGCGCATGGTGCCAAGCGAGGTCACACGTTTTTCGTTGAAATCGGGTGTGAAGATTGTGGGCTCAATTTCCGGCGCGCCGGTTTCCAGCGGCCGGCCTTCGCGCTTCCAGCCGTCCAGTCCGCCATCCAGCACATAGGCCTTGCGCACGCCCATTACCCGCAGCATCCACCAGACGCGGGGTGCGGAAAAGAAGCCCGGACCATCATAGACCACGATCGTATCGGTCTCGCTGAGGCCGAGCGCGCCGGCCTGTTCCGCGAAAAATTCAGGCGAGGGCAGGGAGTGCGGCAGGCCGGTCGTGTGATCGGCGATTTTATCCTGATCGAAGAACACGGCGCCAGGAAGGTGACCTGCCGCATATTCTTCTGCGCCGTTGCGCTTATGCGCCGGCAGATACCAGGAGGCATCGACGATGCGAAACCCGGGCGTGCCGAGCTGTTTCTCAACCCAGTCCGCCGAAACGACGAAACGGCTCTTATCCGTGCTCACGATGTCTCTCCCGATCTCAGGCAACAGCTTCAGGCGCGCCGAAACGAATGCGGAACCGCCTGTTCTCCTTGCCCTTCTTTTCTATCTTGGCAATGTGAATATCGCCTACTTCCTGCGTTTCGGATACATGGGTGCCGCCGCAGGGCTGGCTGTCTATGCTGGAATTTTCGCCGATGCAGACGAGGCTGACCCGACCGAGCCCCATTGGCGGGCGCACGTTCTTGGATTTGACGATGCCGGGATTGGCCTGAAGCTCCTCGTCCGTGATCCATTGCAGGAAAACGGGATGATTGGCTCTCACCAGTTCCATCAGCCTGGCGGTTACGTCGTCTTTGTCAATGGTCTCCGACATGTCGAAATCGACACGCGACTCGTCCTCACCAACGGCTGCTCCCGTGATCGGCCATTGGCAGACGACGGAGAGCAGATGGCAGGCCGTGTGCATGCGCATCAACTTGTAACGACGCGGCCAGTCCACATGCAGCGTCAGCTTTTCCCCGACTTCAGGAGACGGCTGATCCTCAAGCGGGACATGGATGATGACGCTCTTGTCGGTGCCATGCTTTGTAATGCCGAGCGCGATGCGCGAACCATCAGCGCGCTCGAGAAAGCCGGTATCGCCAGGCTGGCCGCCCGAGGTGGCATAAAAACAGGTCTGGTCGAACTCGATGCCGCCGTCCTCATGCACCGCCGTGACGATCGCTTCTGCGGTGGAAAGATAAAAATCGTCACGGAACAGGGCATTCACAGGCATTTCGGCATGTCCTCAAACGGTTTCGTACGGAACCGAAATATCGGTTTTCGTCGCCAGCCACAGCGGAACAGGAAGGCCCTTGGACCGCAGGAACTCTGGATTGAAGAGCTTCGACTGATAACGATTGCCGTAGTCGCAAAGTATCGTCACGATTGTATGCCCCGGACCAAGCTCACGGGCAAGCCGGATTGCGCCGGCGATATTGATGCCGGTGGAGCCGCCGAGGCACAGGCCTTCCTTCGTTACCAGATCGAAAAGGATGGGCAACGCTTCCGCATCCGGAATGCGATAGGAGAAATCCGGTGTGAAACCCTCGAGATTGGCGGTGATGCGCCCTTGCCCGATGCCTTCCGTGATGGAGGTGCCTTCCGATTTCAGGACGCCATTCTTATAGAATTCGTAGAGGGCCGCTCCCTCGGGATCGGCAAGGCCGATTTTGATGTCGGGATTGAAATCGCGAAGGCCGTCCGCCACACCCGCCAGCGTTCCGCCGGAGCCGACCGCGCAGATGAAACCGTCGACCTTGCCATCCGTCTGGTCCCATATTTCGGGAGCAGTGGTCTCGATATGAGCCTGTCTGTTGGCGATATTGTCGAACTGGTTAGCCCAGATCGCGCCGTTCTCATCCGTCGCCGCAAGCTGTCTCGCTAGCCGGCCGGAGACTTTCACGTAATTGTTCGGGTTGGAGTAGGGAGCTGCCGGGACTTCGACCAGCTTTGCGCCGAGAAGCTTCAGCGCGTCCTTCTTTTCCTGGCTCTGCGTTTCGGGAATGACGATGACCGTCCTGTAACCGAGCGCATTGGCGACCAGCGAAAGGCCGATGCCGGTATTGCCCGCCGTGCCTTCCACGATGGTGCCGCCCCGGCGCAATTGTCCGCGCCTTTCGGCGTCGCGGATGATGTAGAGCGCGGCGCGATCCTTTACGGACTGGCCAGGATTGAGGAATTCCGCCTTGCCGAGGATTTCGCACCCCGTCGCTTCAGAAGCAGCTTTCAGACGGATGAGCGGCGTATTGCCGATGGCACTGAGCGCAGAGGGGTGAATGGTCATGATTGAGCCTTCTTGTCTGAGCGGAAATTAGGTGCCGTTATGTCCCGTTACAACCGCTTCAAGGCAAGAAATTATCTTCCCGGCTTCGGCTTCGCCACGCAAAATTTTGCCGATACCCAGTTTTATGTCTTCTTCTTCACTCTGGCATAGGCAGCAAGTGCTCTCTCCCGCGCCCTGCCATGGTCGACAATGGGGTTCGGGTAGGTTTCCCCGAGCGTGATGCCCGCTTTGGTCAGCACCTCTTTCGGGGCCTCGAATGGTTTATGAATATATTTGCGTTCTAGCCTTGCGAGCTCCGGTACGAAACGGCGGACATAATCGCCGTCCCCATCGAATTTTTCGCCTTGCAGGATAGGGTTGAAGATGCGGAAAAATGGCGAGGCATCCGCTCCCGAACCCGCCACCCACTGCCAGTTGGCGGCATTGGAGGCCGGATCGGCGTCCACGAGCGTATCGCGGAACCATTTCTCACCCTTGCGCCAATCGATCAGCAGATGCTTGATGAGGAAGGACGCCACGATCATGCGGACGCGGTTATGCATCGTGCCGTGGCGCCATAGTTGCCGCATCCCGGCATCCACGATCGGATAGCCGGTCATGCCGCGCGTCCAGGCCGTGAAGGATTTGTCATCGTCCCGCCAGTTGAAGGCGTCGAAACTGTCGTTCCAGTTCTTTTCGTCCAGCTCGGGAAAATGAAACAGGAGGTGATAGCAGAATTCCCGCCAGACGATTTCCTTGCGAAAACGGCTGATATCGTTTGAGGCGATGTGGCGGGAAAGTCCCTTCGTCGCATGCCAGACGGTGGCGGGTGAGATTTCTCCTAATGCGAGGTGCGGTGAAAGCCGGGAAGTCGCGTCCTTCGCCGGCAGGTCACGGCCCTCTTCATAACCTTTCAGTGCGCCGTCAATGAAATCGGAGAGCTTCTCCCGGGCCCCGTCTTCGCCAGGCGTCCAGATATCGCTAAACTCCCTTGCCCAGTCAGGCCTTTTGGGCAGCAGCTGCCATTCGTCGAGCGTTTCCGATCTTGGCCAGTTCCTGGGCGCGTTGAGTCTGTCTGGCGCATCCGCAGGCGCGTGGGGCTCTTCGCCGCCCTCCAGAGCGCGCCAGAACGGTGTATAGACCCGGTAGGGACCACCGGATTTGGTCTGCAGCTTCGATGGCTCATGCAGCAGATGCCCGGAAAAGCTTCGTACCGTCAGGCCTTTATCCCGGAGCGCGCGTTTTAGGGTCTTGTCGGTCGAAATACCTTCAGGATCATAGCGGCGGTTCCAGAATACGGTGTCTGCGCCGGTTTCCGCGATCAGCCTGCGCAAAACCTCCTCGGCGTCGCCGCTGGCAAGCACGAGGCGGCTGCCTGTTTTCTTGAGCGCGGCATGAAGCGCAGTGAGCGAGTGGTGAAGCCACCATTTCTGCGCACGCCCCAGCGCGCCGCAACATTTTTCCCTGATATAGACGGGGATGACGGGACCTTTATGGTCGGCCGCCGCAAGCAAAGCGAGGTTGTCCGAAAGGCGCAGATCCTTGCGGAACCACACGATGACGGGAGAGGCTTTTGTCTGCATGGGAGGGCCCGGTTCACTTCCGTTTGAACGAGTGTTGAAACGCTTTGTTCCGCAAATCGGCTAGAATGGAAAGATGGGGCACATGGTTTCTCGAGGGTTATTTTTTCGCTCTTGAAACCGCAGGTGAAGGGAACCAACTGGAGGAGCCGGCGTTTGTCGCGGGTTAATAGAGCATGGAAGTGCAATCAATGTTGCTGAATGACGTTAAGTGGGAAAAGCCCGTTACCATCTCCCTTGAAAACGGTGCCCCTCGAATTTTCACAGGCGTTTACGAAGCCTTCGATTTTCTCCAACATGAGTGGCCCGAGCGGGGAGACAAGGCGCACGAACAGGCGCTTCGCCTGTGCCGCGCCTCGCTCATGGGCGATGTGGGGGGAGAGATAGCCCGCACGGCCTTCGTCGCCGCCAGCCGGCAGGCGCGTTGCCTCGTTGAGGAGCCGGAAAAAATCGCATCCTGAGCCGATTTTGGAACTGACGTGTGAAAGGCCACCCGCCCAAAACGGGTGGCCTTTTTTGTTGTGTGGCAGGAAACGGGTTGTTTCGAATGCGGGATATGGCATCGTGCAGGCGTAAAGGCGAATGAGTGACGGTGATGGGCAGCCACTACGGCTATATTGTTTTTCCAACGGCGCTTGGCCATTGCGGCCTCGCATGGGCGGGGCGAGGTATCGTGCGTCTGCAATTGCCGGGAGCGGACGCCGGCGAAACGGAAAAGCTCCTTCAGAAGCGCCTGCCGTCCGCCTCCATCGCCGTTCCCGAGACGCGGACACGTGAGGTGATTGCGATGATCACCCGTTATTTCGGCGGTGAGGCAATCGATTTTAAGGCCGTGGACCTTGATCTCGCCGGGCAGGAACGATTTTTTCTCGACGTCTATGCCGTCGCGCGACAGGTCGGCTGGGGCAACACGACGACGTATGGCGGCATCGTGAAGACACTCGGTCTTGGCATGGAGAGAGCACGCGACGTCGGCCAGGCAATGGCGAAAAATCCGGTGCCGCTGATCATTCCGTGTCACCGGGTCCTTGCCGCAGGTGGCAGGCTTGGCGGCTTCTCCGCACCGGGCGGAACCACTACCAAATTGCGGATGCTGGACCTTGAAAATGCCGGCCGTAGCCGTGCGGATGATGCGCAGGGCAGCCTGTTCTGAAGCAATGACAGATCAGCCCGCATGAATAGGCGTCTGATTTCTGCCCATTTCTCGTCAAATTGTCGCTAAATTGTCACAATACACGAACGCCCGCTAACATAAGGGCGAGACGTTTGAGAGTATCCGCGTTAATTCTATCCGTTGCCTTGTCTTTTACAGTCGTGGCACCGGCCTCGGCTGGCATGCTGAACCAGGCTGAGAAATACACCGGGCTGCATGAGTCCAAGAACAACAAGAGCCTCAAGAACATTCTTGGGGCAAATCCGAGAAGTACGCCGTGGTGCGGCCTTTTCCTGCATGCCGTAGCCAGCAAGGCCGGCCGGCAATCACCCAAATCCTACGGATTTGCGAAATCCTGGAGTTCCTTCGGTTATGCCGTCCCGGTTGGCCAGGCAAAGCCCGGTGATGTCGTCGTCATCCGCAACGGCCGGGGATATCATGCTGGTATTCTAAAGAGCATGAGCGGCAAGACCGCACAAATCCTGGGCGGCAACCAATCGGGCAGGGTGCAGGTCTCGAATTTTAACCGCAAGGCCATCGTTTCGGTTCGGCGATAAATTCCCTGCATTTCCTTGATAAAGGCGGGCCTCGACCCGCCTTTTCCTTTTAAGGCTGTTCTCTCGTGCCTGGCGCCGCCTCGCGCTGGTCGTCGTCCTCCAGATCGGTGGCGACAATGAAAGCATCCTCGTGCTGCCTTGCAGCCTGCCGGCGTGCACGCAGGTTCATGCTCTCGTCCGGATAAATCTCGCCTTCCTTGTCTTTCAACTCGCTGTCTGTCTCGAAACGCGCAACGTCGTCGTCTTCAATATCAAGCGGTTCGGTTTTCGGCTTCTGCGGGGTGTTCATGAAGCGATCTCCTGCTGGTTTCTGCAGGCCAAACGCTCGGCAGCCGATGCCGGTTCCCTTTCTCGCCAAAATGCTCATTCGTCGCAGGTCGATGCGGAACTAACTCTGGCTTTTTTTGTTTTTTCAATGGCACAATTGAAGCTGGTGCAACGCAAAGAGGGAGGTCCGTTATGAGCCACGACCGCGAAGCCGCAATCCGTGAAAAAGCGCGCGCAATATGGGAGAGGGAAGGAAGACCCGACGGGCATCATGAAAGACACTGGATCGAGGCGGAACGGGAAATCTCCGCGGAGGCGGAACCGGCAAAACCCAAAAGCGGAAATGGCGTGAAGAAGTCCGCTTCCACCACCGCGTCAGCGGAGAAGGGGCCTGCAAAAAAGTCGCCCACGAAAAAAGCCAATTCGACAAAGGCAAAATCTCCTGCGGTAAAATCGCTGGAGAAAGAGCAGAAATCCACGGACAAGAACAAGGAAGACGATTTGACCGAAAGCCTTGAGGAGAGTTTTCCGGCCAGCGATCCACCGGCATTGACCAACGCCACGAAGGCAACAAAACGGGCGGTCAAGAAAAGCTGATGGCTTGACGGCCGCACAGCAGGAAGTCACGAAAACTTCCAGTTCACGCTGGGCGAATTGCAGCTGCACTTCGCTCGGCTGACACGCTTTTGAGAAAAATGGCTCCCCGGGCCGGATTCGAACCGGCGACCTGTCGATTAACAGTCGAATGCTCTACCGCTGAGCTACCAGGGAACGTGCGCTGCTTGGCGCGGTGTGAGCGGGGTAATACAAATGCTTTTCCGATTTGCCAAGCGCTTTTTTCAAAAAAAAACGCATTCCTCTTGTTTTATCCCTCCGGAGTCCCGATTTTCCGGGCTTATCGACGCTGAAAAAATTATCCACAGGCCAGATGCTGAAGGGCGGATTGGAATGAAATTCGGAATCGACCACAGAACGGGTCGTCTCAGTCTCGGAAAATGGAGCCTTGCCATGCCACGTTCGCGCGTCGGCAGGATCGCAACGGGTTCGGCGCTGGTCGTGGGCGGGACGCTGGGCTTTTTGCCCATTCTGGGTTTCTGGATGGTTCCCGTCGGCCTCGTCGTGCTTTCCCACGACCTGCCGGCTGTTCGTCGCCAACGGCGAAGGCTGGTGATCTGGTGGGCATCGCGGCGGAACCGGCGGGAGCCCCGCGACCGACAGTAGTCCTCCTACGCCCCGATGGAGCTGCTGATGCCCTGGCCTGCCCAGAAGGCGGCATAGGCGAGTGCAGCGAAATAAATCGTCGTCAGCCCCAGAAAGAGGTAACCGCCCAGCACCGTGACGCCGTCCCGCTGGATCATGCCCGCTGAGAAAAGCAGGATCGCAATGCCCGGCAGGGTGTTGGAAAAGGGAATGAAGCCGAGCGGCATCATCAGAAGCACGCCCGCCGTCATCAGGGCGAGGCCATTTATCCTGTTGGCGATGACGCCCGTCGTCAGTGCCGGAATGCGTGGACGGATAAAGCGGTCCAGTCTCGATACGATCGCCACACCCTTCTGCAGCGCCGGGACCAGCTTTGCCGTTTCCATCTGCCGGTCAAGAATTTTCGCCGGCAGCCATGGCAGGCGGTTCAGCGTGATCGCGAGACTGACGAGAATGATTGCGGCGCCGAAAACGGTGCTGACTCCGGGAATGGAAACCGGGATCAGAAAGGGCAGGGAGGCTATGGCGCAGATGAGCAGCAGGCCCTGTTCACCGATCGCTTCCATCAATTCGCGCAATGTGATCGTCTGGCCCTGCAGTTTTCCTATCAGCTTTTCAAGCGTGGTGCTGAGCTTTTCAGACGTATCAGTGAATGCGAATTCGTTCGACATGCCGCTTCCCGGTAGTTGTTCAACTCCGGGATTGATACCATTCCTCCGGCCCGATGCCTATCACAGATGGAAACGGGCCTCTTCACATTTGGTCATGCCGTCCGAAAGATCTAATGCGAAACCCAGTTGCTATAGGCACCTGCAAGAAGAACCACCAGCAGAATGACAAGTATGACCGGATTGATTGATGTAACGAAGTTGACATAGTCCATGATAACTTCCTCCTCTTCCCGCCACCTCTTATTCTACAGCAAAAAGGCGAGTTCATCTACCTAGAGATGAAATTTCGCATCGCAGCAACCAGTCTCCGGTATGGATTGGAATCGTGGGACTTTTTCATTTTCCGCGATGCAAAAATAAATCTTCCAACATTTGCCATTCTCTTGAGTTGTCTCTAATCCTGCTTCGTGACGGGTTTCCGGACCCGCCGCCTGCCGTTGATTGACCGGGTGAAATTCCGCCTGTGTCTTGCCTCCGTCTGCCTCCTGACCATTCTTCCCCGGGGACATGAAAATGCTGAAAAACATCTATGCCTGGACGATGGCGCTCGCCGCGCGCAAAACCGCCGTGTGGTGGCTGGCAATCGTGGCTTTCGTGGAAAGCTCCGTTTTCGTTGTTCCCGCCGATGTGCTTTTTTTGCCCATGGTATTGGCGAAGCCGAAAAAAGCGATGTTTTACGCGCTCGTGGCCACGGTCGCCTCGGTTCTGGGCGGCATAGCGGGCTGGTTCCTCGGTCATTATGCGTTTGAGAGCATTGCCCGGCCGATTCTTGAATTTTACGGCAAGCTCGACAGCTTCGAGCATCTGAAGAACTCGGTGGATTATGAAACCATCGTTCTTCTGCTGGTGACATCTGGCCTCGCGCACCTGCCGCCAATCAAGGTGGTTACCATTCTGTCGGGCGCGGCCAATATCAGCCTTGGCCTGTTCATTCTGTCGGCGGTCGTCACGCGGGGCGCACGCTTTTTCATCCTTGCCGGTTTGCTGCAGAGATACGGTGAATCGGTCCGCCATTTCATCGAAAAACGCCTCGGCGCCATCACGGCCGCCGCGGCGGCGGCACTTATCGCCATCTACGCGGTTTACGTTTTCGTGCGTTGATCGAAAGCAATTTTTCTACTCTTATAATACTGTCGCATAACTTTCAGCCTACTGTCAGAATCCACCTGTATCGGTTCCCCTGTCCAATCAGGGAACCGTTTTATTATGCGAAGATTTTGGAAGTGCTCCTTTGGGGGCATGGGCCTCGTCGTGCTTGCGGCAGGCGGATATCTCTATGCCATTCAACTCCTCGGCAACTTCCACGAGGTGATGGCCGGGCAGCTTTATCGCTCCAACCAGCCGAGCAGCGAGCAACTTGTTCGCTACACCAAGGATCACGGAATAAGGACTGTGATCAATCTGCGCGGGTCAAATGAATCCCAGGCGTGGTACCGGGATGAGGTCGAGACCTCGCGCAAACTCGGATTGAATCATATTGATTTTGGCATGTCCGCGAGCCAGGAGCTCAACATGAGCCAGGTAAACGAGCTGGTCGCGATCATGCGCGACGCGCCGAAACCGATTCTCATTCATTGCAAGGCGGGTGCGGACAGGACGGGCCTCGCGACCGCGCTTTATCTCAGTCGCGTCGCGCGTCTTGGAGAAAAGGAAGCAGAAAGTCAGCTCTCGGTTCGCTATGGCCACATCGGCATTCCCTATCTCTCGCAAACCTATGCCATGGACCGGACCTGGGAAAATGTGGAGGATATGCCGATCACTGACGACTTTGCCATCGCTTCCAATGAATATTGAGCAAGGCTTCGACCGGTCGGGAAGTAACTGATAACGCCCCGTTTCTGAAGCGCCATTGGCTGTAATGCTTCTGTGAATTGTCCACCCGCGCTTCGGCTCTCTGTCGGCAGGGGAAGCTTTTATCGGAGCGTGGAATCTGTGCGACTTGACCGCGTCATGGGTATCGGAGACCAGCTGTGGATAAGGCGATTTCTAATCGCGCTCCATGTCCGGCGTCCACCCGCGCGTATATCCTTTTCCCATGATGGCGACAGCAAGGGACAGCTGCTCCTGCAAATGCTCGATTTCGCCGAGTAGCGCCTCGACGGCCGCCCTTGCATCACCGTCATGACACTGGATGACGTATCCCGCTATGTCGTCAGGCCGTATGGGAGTGATCTTTTTAGCGTCGGACATGGTAGGTGACCTCTCTTTTGTTCACTAAATGTTCTAATTTTAGCAGAGAGTCAACACGGCAATGCACATCGTCGTTTGACGGAGGGCGACGGCATATCGCGCCCGCTTTTTTTGTAGAATTTGTCGGTGAGCACCTAAGCAAAATGGGCCGGTGAGCCTGGGGTCCTACAGGAGCTTTAACCCAACCCAATCGCGGCGTCGCCCGATGGGTTAATGGACCGAAGGATCCTCGCTATCCAGAAAGCTGCGAATCCCGTCTTTTTCGCAAGTAGCCAGGAATTCTTCCCATGCGTCTTTATCGGTTGCGAAAGGTTCGTCCCAGGTGGTGACATCGTCGTGCTCGCTGATAACCTCCAGGGTCCAGTCTTGCTGGGTGCCCGCGGGCCGGTAGATGTCAACAAGGACAGTGATACCCTCGTCTTCAAACTCGCCTGAAAATTCCGAGTGTTCTATTTTCGGTTTTTTTGCCATCTCAGCACACTTCGTTTTCAAGGCTTGAATAAATGCACACCCGAACGGGATGTTTGAAACTTGCGCAAAACGCTCGCTACTGGAGCGCTAAAACAAATATAGCCAGCTCTGGGGGAACTGGCTATCTATCTGATTTAATGGTCGGAGCGGCGGGATTCGAACCCACGACCCCTTGACCCCCAGTCAAGTGCGCTACCGGGCTGCGCTACGCTCCGAACCTGAAAGCCGTTTATATAGAAGCCTGTTAGGGCGCAAGCGGAAAATGGCCTTTTCTAAAAAAAACGAACAAAGGATGTGGACTGCGGGAATGGGATCAATGGAGCACCGCGTTTTGCCAGCTGCGTGGCTGTCAAACACCTGACACATCATCTTTTCATCATGGCCGGAACCTGCCGCGATCTTTAACGTTCATTCGCAGCGGAATTGAAACTCAGGGAGACAAACAATGTCCGAACTTGTCGTTGTCGGTTTTGACGGAACGGAAGAGGCCGACCGGGTCCTTCTGAAGCTTGCGAGCCTGAAGAAGGAGTATTTGGTCGATCTGGAAGATGCCGTTGTCGTGGTTCGCGATGAAAATGGCAAGGTTCATCTGAAGCAGAGCGTCAACCTGACAGCGATCGGCGCAAGTTCCGGATTTCTGTCCGGTGGCCTGTGGGGCGGCCTCGTTGGCCTCCTGTTCCTCAACCCGCTGGCGGGATTTGCGATCGGCGGTGCCATCGGCGCGGGAACGGGCGCGCTTGCGGGCTCGCTGACGGATTACGGCATCGATGACGATTTCATCAAATCCCTGGGCGAGACCATTCCAAACGGGTCGTCGGCTCTTTTCGTATTGATCCGAAAGGTGCAGCCGGAAAAGGTTCTGGCGGAACTGGAAGGGCTGCGCGGCAGGGTTATCAAAACATCACTCTCGCCGGAGCAGGAAGCCGAACTACAGAAAGCACTTTCGGGCGGGAGCCATCAGCCCGCTACACCGGTTGCCTGAAACGGATAAAAGCAACGCTGCGGCATCATCGATGTCGCAGCGCTTCTGCGTCAGCCATTGCTGTCAAACGGTGAGTGTGCCGTCCTTAGCCTGCGGCCAGGTGAGATAATAATAACGGCTGCCGACACTGCCAAAAAACGCGTTGTCGCCGGAAATGCCATCGATATAAGCCCCGTTGGCGCCCTTTGCATAGGCCGCTCCATCGCGTTTCAGATGATCCTTCAGGAAGTCGCTCCAGCCCGCCGTTGCGATCGCTGTGGCGGGTTTCGAGGCGGTCTTGGGGTCGTCTGTCACATCCCACGCTTTGATCTTTACGCCGTCCGCCGGGTCGGACACCGTCAGCGTGCCGGCAGCCAATGCTTCCAGCATCGACTTGGCCTGCGCCGCCTTGGCGGGATCCCCGGACAGTTCTTCGAGCGTCGCTTTCAGATCCTTCATGAAGTCCGCCTGGGTGATGTCCCCGGAAGCGGCCGTCTTGTCCGTATCACCGCTCTCCGCCTCATTGCCCGAGGTTCGTGCATATTGCGCCAGAAGCTGCGTCAGCCGCGTATTGCTGGAAGAGGTGGAGGTGGTGGTGTCGATGCCATAGGAATTGAGGAGCGTCGTCCGTGATGATGTGGAAGTCGCGGCGGAGTTGTCTTCCTGTTCCCTGATGGCCTTGAGGGCCAGTTTGGTGGCGGTGAGACGTGTGGAAAGGTCGATGGAGGAGACCATTGCGCGGGATGTCCATGATCGGACCAGATACGCATCATCCGTACCGGGCCGGCGCGGCGTGAATCTGCGATTCCCGCCATTTGTCCTCTTTCATAAGAAGACCGGGTGCGTTCCGGCCGTTTTTTAGCTGGAACGCACCCGGTTTAATGGTCGGACTTTGCGCGACGCTTGCGGCTCAGTTTTCCTGAACGGAAACACCATTCGGGCCGATATTCATCTCGATCCCCTTGGGCTTGCTTTCTTCATGCCAGACGTAAATGCCAAGGCCTGCGATGACGACAATCAGCGCGCCGATGATGAAATAGAGATTATTGGTCTGCGTCATGAGATGTCTCCCCGTTTGACAATCAGAATCGGGGGCTAAACGCATGAAATCGTGGAAGGTTCCGTAAGGTCAGCTGTTTATGCGCCAACCGCGCGCCGGCGCAGGCCTTCGCGTTTTTCCAGTGCCATGCAACCCCACAATATGCCGAGCAGCAGGAAGAAGTGTCGCCAGTGGTCGGTATCGATGACAGCACCAATCATCACATGCCCGACAAACGCCACCCACGAAATGATCAGGAAGGCCTGCCACGGGCGCGGGCGCAAGAGATGTCTGAAACCGGCGGCGATGGTCCAGCAGATCAGGACGAGATAGATGACGAAGCCGAACCAGCCATGTGTCGTCAGGCTTTTCAGCCAGATATTGTGCTCGGCTGCTGGAAAGATATTGTCGAACACCATCGGGCCGATACCGAGCGGATGTTCCATCGCCAGCAGGAAACCGAGATAATGGCGGGCGAACCGTCCCAGATGGCCGCCATCATAAGATTGCACGGCCGAGGCGCGGCTGGAGAACAAATCGGCCACCTGTTTGAACTGCAGCGCGATGAGGACAGCCGCTACCATCAGTCCGGCGGCGATGAGAAACAGCACGAGGATTTTCAGGCGAAACGCCGCCGTACGTTCCTTCAGCATCATGACGAAGACGAGCAGTACGGTGGCAAACAGAAACAGCCCCCAGGCCGCACGCGAAAACGACAGGAACACGCCAAGCGACAGGATCAGCAGGCCGAGGATTCGCCAGGGTGCGTGCATCGTCTTGCCGGTCAGCAGGCCGTAGATGAGATAAAGCGATGGTGTCACCAGAAAGGGACCGAAGACGTTCGGATCCTGAAAGGCGCCTTTGGCGCGATCGTAAAGGGTGAAGACTTCGAAGCCCGGAATGGCGTGAAAATAGCCGATGATGCCGAGCAGGGAGGTGATCACCGCCGCCGCCAGCCACGCCCGGAAAATCAAAAGCAGCCGCTGGTATCGGTCCTCGATGATTGCCGCGTAAAACACCGAAGTCAGCGCCAGAAATGTCGAAACGGCGAGATAAAGCGGCCCCTCATCCAGGTCGGCCATGGTGGTGAGCGAGAGATATCCGCCGATATTGAAGGCGAGCAACAGGCACAGCAGCAGGACGACGGTGCGTGAAAGTCGCAGGCCAAGCAGAAACCACAGGGCCACTTGCCCAACCATCATCAGCTCATAGGGCGCTGGCTCGGAGATAACGAAGCCGGAAAGAAACACGCCGAAGGCAATGAAGAACGAACCGATGAGCCGCATGGCAGCCAAAGGCGCATCGAAATCCGGGGCGTGCTGGTAACCGGTGTGGGTCAATAGGCGTTTTCCGATTTGAGCAGCCGGATCGGCGTCAGGAACAGGATCTTGAGATCGAGAAACAGCGACCAGTTCTCGATGTAATAGAGATCATATTCGGTGCGGAACTTGATCTTGTCGCCATGGTCGATTTCTCCGCGCCAGCCATTGATCTGGGCCCAACCGGTTACGCCGGGCTTGACCTTGTGTCTTGCGAAATAATGCTCCACCACTTCGGTATATTTCAGGTCGCCGGTCTGGGCATGAACCGCGTGCGGGCGGGGCCCGACCAGCGACAGGTCGCCATGAAGAACGTTGAAAAGCTGCGGCAGCTCGTCCATCGAGGACTTGCGCAGAAAGCGGCCAACGGGCGTTACGCGCGGATCGTTCTTGGTGACGGCCTTTTTTGCGGTCGGATCGCTGAGTTCCGTATACATGGACCGGAACTTCCAGACGTTGATGGTTTCATTGTTGAAGCCATGGCGCTTCTGCTTGAAGAGGATAGGCCCCTTGGACGTCGTTTTGACGGCGATTGCCGCGCCCACCATGACCGGCCACAGAAGGGCGATGCCGATGAGGCTGAAGGTGATGTCGAACAGCCGCTTCGCGACGGAATCCCAGTCCCGGATCGGTTTGTCGAAAACGTCAAGCATCGGCACCTTGCCGACGTGGGAATAGGCACGCGGGCGAAAGCGCAGCTTGTTGGCATGCGCCGCAATGCGGATATCGACCGGGAGCACCCAAAGCTTGCGCAAAAGCTGGAGAATGCGTGCCTCGGCGCTTAACGGCAGGGCAATGATCAGCATATCCAGTTTGGTCAGGCGGGCGAATTCCACCAGTTCGGCGAAAGTGCCGAGCTTGGGGTAACCCGCGACGATGTCGGGAGAGCGCGCGCTTTGCCGGTCATCGAAAATGCCGCAGATGCGGATGTCGTTGTCGGATTGCTGCTCGAGCGAGCGAATGAGATCCTTGGCAGCATCACCACCGCCGACGATGACCGCCCGGCGTTCCATGACGCCATTGCGGCCCCAGTGGCGGATGGCGAAGCCAAGGATCAGTCGTCCGGTGAAAATGGCGATCGCGGCAATTGCATACCAGATGCCGAAGGCTTGCCAGGAATGCAGCGCATCGGGAAAAAAGAGGAGAAGGAAACAGGCTGTGCCAACGAAGGACAGGCAGACCGCGCCCTGAATGCGAGCGAACATCGACAGTGGCGTGCGTAGCGTCGGCAACTGATAACAGTCGCCGGCCTGAAGAAGAAAGACGCAGAGCGCGGCCCCCAGTACGCCGCCGCCAAAAACCGCCAAGAAGGTCTCAATACCCCGATCGGCGGCGACGCCGTTGATGATGGCGGCGATCACCACGAGCATGGTGAATTCCAGAAGCCGCAACTGGCCTATCACCATGTTCGGGGAGTGATTGCCGCCGCGAAGCTGGTTGGCAATCTGCCGTGCGAGAGGGTTGAGAACGACGGCTTCCGATGTCGAAGGCCCGTTGGCCTCTTGCTCGGAAATCTGTTTGCGCAACGACGCCAGATCGAATTGCAGTCTATCCTTGTCAGCCTTGGTCATTGCTTGGTCCGCACCCTCCAGCGCATCGGCGCGAAAATCGGCATCGATTTCCGACCGGACGATACGCAACTTCAAAGTGGTGGAGCGGGCCTGATGCATCCGGACGGACGCACGGCGCTCCACGATCTGGAAACTAGCCGAAACATGCTAAGAAACGTTTATGATGGGTTTCTTGAGGATGACGGAATATACAATCAAAAATCGTGTCTTTGAAATGATTTTAGAGCAACAGCAGGTCGCGATAGAGCTTCATCATGTCATCCGCCATGACCGGCGTCGAAAACTTCGCCCTGAAGCTGTCGGGGTGGGGCATGATCCGTTTCGCCCAACCGGCATCTTCGGCATCCCTGGCCATGACCCTCGCCAGCGCCTCGACGTCGCCGGCCGGGACGAGCGCGTCGCTTTCTTCTCCCAAGACTTCGGGAATCCCGCCGACATCGGAGGCGATGACCGTTTTTCCCGCTGCAAGTGCCTCCAGCACGATATAGGGCATGGCCTCCGCGCGAGAGGGGACTACCACCGTCGTGGCCAGGGCGAAGGCCTGTCTGGCGGGCATGGCGGCATGCATGGAAATGCGCCGGGAAAGACCGGCCTTGTCGATCATCGCCGCGTATTTGTCCCTGTCCGGCCCATCGCCGACGATGACACCGGACATCGGCCGGCCGATGCCGCGCTCCATTTCCGCGAAGGCCTTGATGAAGAGGTCAGGCCCCTTAAGGTCACGGAGCATGCCGATATAGAGGAAATGCGCCGCGCCCTCTTGCGCGGGGACGGGTTCGAACTCGTTTTCCTGTACGCCGTTATAGATCATCGCGGTACGGGTGCGCGGTTTGCCAACCTTGGCTTCATAGGCCGCCTGCTCGAACTTGCAGACGAAACAGAGCGCATCGGTGAACCGTTCCTGAAACCGCTCCAGCCGCAGGAAGAGCTGTCCTTTCAGGGTGTTGCGGGCATAATGCAGGCTTCCGCCGTGCGGTGAATAGAGGCGGGCTACGCGATACCTGTTCGCCCGCAGCAATGAGCCGATCAGCCGGGCCAAAGCGCCACCCTTGGCGCTGTGCCCGTGCAGAATGTCCGGCCGCAAACTTTTGATGTGTTTGTAGGCTTTCCAAAGCGCCAGCAGATCGCCCGGGGTAATGGAGCGCCGGATGGGCAGGCGCGTCAGGCCGAGCTCCAGCATCGGCGCAATCTGCGCGAAAAGCCTCTCCTCATGCGCGCCGCCGGTGGAACTGTCGCAGACGATGCCAACCTTGTGGCCCTGCCTGACATGTTCCTCGATAAGATCACGCACATGGCGGAAAACGCCGCCCACCGGCGAACGAAAACAGTGAATGATGCGCAGGGGAGGGCCGTCGTCCGACACGTTCGCCGCGCCCCTTTCAGAAGAAGCGTTCACGTACATAGACGGTATCACCCGCAAGAATGGGTGCGGTGATACCGATCCGGCCCGTCATCACTTCCGCGTTTATCTTGCGGGTGACGTCGACATCTGCCTGATTGGCGCGCGGGCTGAAGCCGCCGGCAATGGCGATGGCGTTCTGCACCGTCATGCCCGGCACATAGGAATATTGGCCAGGACGGCCCACTTCGCCCATGATGAAGACGGGGCGATAACGATCTATCTCGATCGTGACATCGGGATCGCGCAGATATCCCTGCCGAAGCTTGGCCGCGATCGCGGCTTCCAGCTGTGGCAGCGTCTTGCCCCGCGCGGGCACCTGGCCGACGAGAGGGAAGGCGACATAGCCCGCCTGATCGACCGTATAGGTATTTGTCAGCCCGGCCTGTTCGAACACGTTGATACGCAGTCTGTCGCCGCTGTCGACGTGATAGGGTTGCAGTGCGGCCTCATTGAATGACCGCGGCGCAGGCTGATAGGCCGAACAGCCGGAAAGGGCCGTCAGAACGGCAAACGTCAGTGCGGTGACATGTCGTGATCCGGCGAGCGGCATCTCATCTGGCTCCGAGTCGAACTTTGATCATTCTTATCGTTCTGTTAGGGTTAATGCACGGTAAACGCGCAGCGTCAGGCCCGGTAATATCGGCTTTATTTCGTCGGAGTCTCGGTGATTAACGGTTGTGTTACCCGCAAGACTTAAACTTCGCGAAAATTGACCATCTTTATTTGAGCGCCCGAGGTTTATCTCGGTTACGGAGCCCGTATGAACGGCGATCGCATTGACGACAGGGATGTGGATATTGATCTTGCGCAACTCGTCGCGGCCATATGGCGGCGTCGGGGAAGAATCGCGGCCATAACGCTGCTGGCCGGCGGCGCCGCCTTTGTCGTTTCCAGCATGATGTCGCCCGCCTATAAGGGCGAGGCGCGCGTGCTCATTGAATCCCGTGCTGCTTCCTTTGGCGCTTCCCAGCAGTCCAACGCGCCGGCCGAGCCAGTGCTGGACGAACTGACAGTATCCAGCCAGGTGCAGATCCTGCAGTCCGTCGACCTCATCAAGCAGGTCGCCAGGGACATGAAGCTCTATGAACTCGAGGAATTCGATCCGGAGGCGCATCCTTCGCTGGTTTCGAGCCTGCTGGTTGCCGTCGGCGTCAAGAAGGATCCACTTCAGGTTCTGCCTGAAGAGCGGGTGCTGAAGGCGTTCCGCGAGAAATTGCAGGTCTATCAGGTCGAGAGTTCTCGTGTCATCACGGTCGAGTTTTCTTCAGAGGACCCGAAGCTCGCTGCGGCCATCCCGAACGAGATGATGAAGGCCTATCTCGCGCTGCAAAGCGGCGCGAAGCTCGATACCAGCACGGAAGCAGCGCGCTGGCTTGAGCCGGAAATAGCCACGCTGCGCGAAAAGGTGCGGGAGGCGGACAAGAAGGTCGCGGATTATCGTGCCTCCTCCGATCTTTTGTCGGCCGGGCAGGGCGAAACGCTCGCCACACGTCAGCTGAGCGACATCTCCACGGAACTCGGCCGTATCCGCGGCGAGCGCGCCAATGCGGAGGCGCGCGCAGAAGGCGTGCGCAACGCGCTTGCCAGCGGTCGTCCTCTCGATACCTTTCCCGATGTCGTCGCTTCTCCCACCATCCAGAGGCTGAAGGAAAACGAAACCAACATCCGCAGCCAGATTTCCGATCTTTCGTCTTCGCTGCTGGAAGGCCACCCCCGCATAAGGGCGCTGCGCAACCAGCTCGATGGCATCGAAAGGCAAATTCAGGAGGAAACCCGCAAGGTGCTGGCAAGTCTCGAAAATGAGGCCAATGTCTCACGCCTTCGGGAGCGGCAACTGGTGCAGCAACTGAACGTGCTGAAATCGGAAAGCGTGCGTGCCGGTGAGCAGCAGGTGGGCCTTAACGACCTGGAGCGGGAAGCATCCGCGCAGAGGCAGCTTCTGGAAACCTATCTCGCCCGCTATCGCGAGGCGACGTCGAGGGCTGGCTCTGCGGATTCCACGCCGGCCGATGCGCGTGTGATTTCGACGGCAGTTGAGCCACGCGAACCCTATTTCCCGAAAACCGGTGCCATCACCATCGTTGTCACGCTCGCAGCATTTCTGCTGTCCTGCATTGTCGTCATGCTGGTGGAACTCTTTACGGGTAGGGCGCTGAAACCGGTCGGAAGAAGTCAGGTTCCACCACTTTCCGATCCGCCACCACCTGCACGCGGGCCGGTTGAAGCGGATGAGACGACGGATGCGCCTGAGCAGCCGGCGCCGGCACCTGCTGAAAATGTGGCGCCGGGCGTCCGCGCCATGCCGGTTGCGGCACAACAGCCCGTCGCCGTAGAAGAGAAACGGCGTGACCCGCCCGCAGCCACTGCCATGCCGCCGGTATTGGCGGCAGAAGATGTCGCGGCTGCGAAAGAGGCGGTGGTGGATGAGGATGCCGATGCCGCCAGTGACTTTTCGATCGACGCCGTGGCGGGCTTTCTGTCCACACGGCTCGCCAAACCCGTCGCCGCCATTGTATCTCCGGCCGGTGACAGCGGTTCGACCACGAGCGTCATGCTGGCGCGCGCATTGTCTGAAATGGGGCGTTCGGTCGTTCTCGTCGACATGACGGCATCCGCCTGCCCGACACGGCTGATGTCGCCCGAGGCCGGACTTCCCGGTGTCATGGACCTTCTGGCAGGAGCGGCCGCCTTCGGTGAAACCATTCACGGCGACCGTCTGTCAGATGCGCATATCGTTCCACGCGGCAATGCGCAGCCCCGCGAGGCGATGCGTGCTCTGGACCGCCTGACGATGATCCTCGGTGCGCTTTCCGACGCTTACGACACGGTGCTTGTGGAGTGTGGAGCGGTGCAGATTTCGAGCCTCGAAAAAATGCTGCGCAATCTGCCGGCAGAAATCATTGTCTCGGTTCCAGACAAGGACGGGGAGATGCTGGAGAAAACGCTCGAAGAACTGGTTGCTCATGGCTACGAGCAGGCTCTGCCGATGACCGGCATGCGAAAGCCGGACCACCTGAGCGCGGCCTGACCGGCTGTTCAGTCGAGACCCCTTGTCGAAGCTGCTGTCGGCCGGCCGGCGCGGAAACGCTGAATGAGCGCATAGAGAGCCGGATTGGATTTGATCAGGCTTTTCGTTCGGGCGATCGCGACATAGGCTGCTGCGGCGACGCGACCTTTCACCGTTATCGGCAGGAATATATCGTGCTGCACGGTGAAAAGCGGGCACCAGCTGCGCTTGTAGAGCTGGTCGCCGACCCCGAAATCGAAGATCGCAGCCCTTTGGTGGCACGCCCTTTCAATCATAAGCCAGAACAGCAATTCTCCGGGGCTGAGTTCCGAAACGGATTCATCGATCGAACCGAACTGGCAGATGATGTGGTCCTGCTTGCGCGAAAGACCGGCTATTGCGGCGATGACGCCCTCGTTCTCGCCGTGCAGGCGAATGGCATGCAGCTCCAGCAGACTGTCTGTGCCCGTCTCGGGAACATTGGCCAGGTCGTAAAAAAAATCCTTTACCGATTGGTCGCGAAAGACATCCGGAATGCCCTGCGATGCAAAACGGGCGGCTTTCTGCCGAAAGAAGGCCTGCAATAATTCACATCTTTCCTGTGGAGAATGCGCGATCACATGGCTGTAACCGCCCATTTCCTCGGTTCTCCGGCTCTGGATCCGGAATTTCTTCCGCCGTCTCTTGGCATTGACCTGCCGGAGCGTGGCCTCGAAACTTTCGAGCAACGGAAGCTGGAAGGCCGGATTCTGGTTTTCGACCGAAGCTAGATGCGACAGGGGGTTGGTCCTGCCGCGCCACGTCAGCGGTATGTTCTGCAAAGCCAGAATGTCGGCCCGGCCATGCAGCAGCTTCCGCGCCTCGCGGGCAATCGCCGCCGCGATTTCCTCTCCGGCCTGTTCGGCAAAGGAGGGGTCGAAAAGCCCGGTATTGATATTGTTGAAACGGCCGCCGGGGAAACGCGCCTTGCGAATGCCACCCTCCAACACGATTTCAAGCGGAAGCAGGAAGATCGTCTTGCCGCCCTGCCGGCCGCGAAGCGTCAGAAGCGCGCTGTCCTGCGTTTGTGCCCAGATGGAGCACCACCCAAAACCCTGATGCAGGGAGTTGAGCGGATCGTTTTCCAGCCGCTTCCAATCGACATGGATGGTGGAAGCGTCATCGACGAGATCGACCGACAGACGGTCAGCGCCCCGCCGCTCGTTTTGCACGGCGGTCGGCGCTTGCTCGTCGCTGGTAAAGACCGGCCCCTCAGCCGCCATCCACTCTCTCCGGTTGTTTCGGTCGGACTATATCTTTGAGCGGCAAACAATCGGTTTATAAAATTGCGACCTTAAGGTGTCACGCGGTGGTCCCGCATTAGCCCTGTCTTTTTGGCCCGGCCATCCATTTGATGATCAGCATCGCCGGCAAAATCCACAAAATTCCTGTCAGCACGAAATAAGCGAGATGCACCCACCAGGGCGATTGCGCCAGCGCCGCCGATGCAATGGCCGTCGCCACCACGGCGTAAACGACGACGAGGCAGATGATGACGATGGTGCCGATAAGCGATCTGAGGCGAGGGTGCATGAAATCTTCCGTGATTGAACAGGTGCATGACTATAGCGCCGCGACCGGATGCCGCAAACCCTGAGGCCTTGTTTTGTGGTGCCGGTTGGGGCTAATCAACATGGCTGTATGAAGGAGACTGAAAGATGAGTTCGAGCGGCATGACGATGGCCAATGGTTCCGCGGAAATGGTGGTGCAGGCTGCCCTGCAGAAGCAGGAAAAGGACCGCCGCCTGCTGCGCGTCTGGCTGCGCCTCGTGCTTTTCACACTCTTCTGTCTGGTGCTCGTTGGTGGCGCAACCCGCCTGACCGAATCCGGCCTGTCGATTACCGAATGGAAACCGATCCATGGCGCGATACCGCCGCTCTCCGTTGCGGAGTGGGAAGAGGAGTTCCAGCTCTACAAGCGCATTCCGCAATATCAGGAAATCAACAAGGGCATGTCGCTCGACGAGTTCAAGACGATCTTCTGGTGGGAATGGGCGCATCGCCTGCTTGCCCGCGCCATCGGCCTCATCTTCGCTTTGCCGCTCGCCTTCTTCTGGCTGACAGGCCGCGTCGAAAAGCGCCTCCGGCTACCACTGGTCGGTCTACTGGCGCTTGGCGGCTTCCAGGGCTTCATCGGCTGGTGGATGGTCTCTTCCGGCCTCGTCAACCGCACGGATGTCTCGCAATATCGTCTTGCCACACATCTGACCATCGCCTGCCTCATCTTTGCGGGCTGCATGTGGATTTTGCGCGGCCTGTCCCATCATTCCCCCGAGGCCACCGACGAAAAGACGGGCAGGGGCTTTGCCGCGCTGTTGACGGTGCTCTGTCTCTTCCAGATCTATCTCGGCGCGTTGGTGGCGGGGTTGAATGCCGGCCTGTCCTATAATACGTGGCCGCTGATGGATGGTTCGCTGGTGCCGGGCGATCTCTTCCTGCAGCAGCCCTGGTGGATCAACCTCTTCGAAAACCCCAAGACGGTGCAGTTCATTCACCGCCTGGGCGCCTATACGCTGTTTGCCGCCACGCTGTGGCATATGGCATCGATGGCGCGCGCCTTGCCCGGTACGCCGCACGCCCGCCGCTCGGTGCTGTTCTTCGTGCTCGTCTGCATTCAGGCGGCGCTGGGAGTAACCACGCTGCTCATGCATGTGGATATTCATGTCGCGCTCGCCCATCAGGGCATGGCGCTGGTCGTGCTCGGTTTTGCGGTTGCCCACTGGCGCGGATTCATTGGAGAATATCCGCCGCCAGTTGCGGTTGAAGTCAGGGACTGAACTCGCTCAGAACTGTTTCAGGACGGCCTTAATGGTTGCCGCGACAGCGAGTTCGTTGTCGCGTTCTTCCGCATTTTCGTCCTCTTCATGCCACGCGGCAGAAAGGCAGCCATAGGCAAAGGCATATTGCAGCAATAGCCGTTCGTCCCGTTGGAGAGCCTTCGCAAAAATCGCCGCCATGGAGGCGATGCGCGCTTCGCTGCGGGTGAGGTCAAAACGGTCGAGCGGATTGGAGAACATGTTGGCGACATCGAGCGCCGCATCGCCGATCAGGCCAGCGGGATCGATGATGATCCAGCCGCGATCGCTGCGCATGATATTCTCATGGTGCAGATCGCCATGCAGCGGCTTGATATCCCGCTGCTGGCCGATCAGTTCCTGCGCAAGCGTGGCGGCCTCGATATAGGCGCTGTCGATGCCGTCGGAACGATCCTGTTCGGCCTTGCGGAACAGACTTTCGAAATAGAGAGGCAGCGTCAGCAGACTTGAGGGCGGCGGCTGCTCGGACGGCTGGTGATATCGAAGCAGGACTTCCGCTGCGATTTCCGTGGTGGAATCGTCGTCACCGTCGCGGAACAGCACGTCGCGCAGGGTCTCCGTGCCAGCATGTTCCATCAGAAGAATATCATCGGAGCGGTCAAGCAACTCCACGCAGCCGATCCCGGCGCGCCATTCGATGAAATCCGCGCCGCGAAGGCTGTCCGTCAATACTTTCTTCTTCAGAACCTTGGCGACCGCAAGGGAACCGTCATCGCGCACAAGCTCGTAGACCACCCCGGCAGGCGTATCCGCAATCTGCTTTACGGCCTCGATATTCCACGAGGCCGGAAAAGAGGGCGTGGTCATGGTCACGAGCAACGTCTCATGCGGAAAGCATCAGTTCCATGTTCTGCACGGCAGCACCGGAGGCACCCTTGCCGAGATTGTCGAGCAACGCGACGAGGTTGATATGCTCGCCGCCCTCGGTGCCGAAGACGAAGAGCTTCATCGTATCCTTGCCAGCCAATTCCTCGGCATCGATACGCGCCAACCCCTTGCTCTCGGCCAGAGGCACGACGCTGACGATATCCTGCCCGGCGTAATGGGCGGTGAGTGCCGCATGGATCGTTTCGATATCAGTGCCTTCCTTAAGGTCGGCGGCGAACAGCGGCACCTGGACGATCATGCCCTGCGGGAAGCGACCTACGGAGGGCGAAAACAGCGGCGCGCGGTCAAGCTGGCCGTGAATGGTCATTTCAGGCACATGCTTGTGCTTGAGCGTCAGGCCATAAAGGAAATTATTGGCACTGATGGCGTCGTCGCGGCTCTGGTCTTCCATTTGCGCAATCATCTGCTTGCCGCCGCCAGTATAGCCGGAGACCGCATTGACGCTGACAGGATAACCGTCGGGCAGGAGGCCAGCGGCCCGCAGCGGGCGAATAAGGGCGATCGCACCAGTCGGATAGCAGCCGGGATTGGCGACGAGACGGGCAGAGCGAACCTTCTCGCCCTGGTCCTTATCCATTTCGGCAAAACCGTAAGCCCAGTCCTGATGAACGCGATAAGCGGTGGAGGTATCTATGATGCGGACATTATTGTTGCCAGCCACCATGGAAACCGCTTCCCGGGACGCGTCGTCCGGCAGGCAGAGGATCGAAATGTCGGCGCTATTGAGCATATCCTCGCGCATCGCCGCATTGCGGCGCTCGGCTTCCGGAATGGACAGCAGCTCGATATCGCGGCGACCGGCAAGGCGCGTGCGGATCTGCAGACCCGTGGTGCCGTGTTCGCCATCGATGAAGATCTTCGCTGTCATGTCCTTGTCCTGACTTTTCAGAGGGTTGCGAGGGTAGTCGGAATCAGTTTGGCAAGTGCCGTCGTCTTTGTCAGCCAGCCTTGGCCAGCCGTTCGGCACGCAGGCCAAGCATATACATCGCAACGGTCGCTCCGGCAATGGCGGTAATATCCGCATGGTCGTAGGCGGGTGCCACCTCCACAACGTCGGAGCCGCGAATATCGAGCTGGCCAAGCCCACGCAAAACGGAGAGAATTTTAGCGCTGGTCGGCCCGCCGGCGACGGGTGTGCCGGTTCCCGGCGCGAAGGCGGGATCGAGGCAATCGATATCGAAGGTGAGATAGGTGGGCATACCGCCCGTGTGCTTGACGATCAGCGACGCGATATCGCTGGCCCGCATGTCCTCCACCTCGTAACCGTGAAGAATGCGGATGCCGAAATCGTCAGGCGCGTGGGTGCGGATGCCGATCTGGATCGAGCGGTCGGCATCGATCAGCCCGTCGCGCACGGCGCGGGCCACGAAGGAGCCGTGGTCGATGCGCTTGCCATCGTCGAACCATGTATCCTGATGCGCGTCGAACTGCACCAGCGCGAGTGGGCCGTGCTTGGCCACATGCGCTTTCAGCACTGGCCAGGTGATGAAATGATCGCCGCCGAGCGTCAGCAGGTAATCCGTCTTGGAGATGATCCTGCGCGCTTCCTTTTCGATCGTGTCAGGCGTTTTCCAGTGGTTGCCGTAGTCAAGCAGGCAGTCGCCATAATCAATGGTCGGCATATGGACGAAGAGATCGCGCGCGAAAGGATATTGCGGATCATTATCGAAAATCGCCGAGGCGCGGCGGATCGCCTGGGGCCCGAAACGTGCGCCGGGACGGTTGGAGGTCGCCGCGTCGAAGGGAATACCCCACACGGCAGTCGAAACGCCTTTGAGGTTCTTGGTATATTTGCGCCGCATGAAGGAGAGGACACCGGCATGGGTCGGGTCCGTGGCGGCCGATGTCAGGGACATTGCGGTGAAGGCATGGTCGATGGTTTTGGCCGGCATTGATCACCCCATTGCGATTTGCGCCGAGGTTGCTGTCTTCCCGATGAAAAAACAAGGGAGGAGGCCATGAAAAAAGGCGAAGCCGAAGCCCCGCCTTTCGAAGTTCTGAACGAACCGTTCCTGGAAGCGATTAGCGCTTCGAGAACTGGAACGAACGGCGGGCCTTGGCCTTACCGTACTTCTTACGCTCGACAACGCGGCTGTCGCGGGTCAGGAAGCCACCCTTCTTCAGAACGGAGCGCAGGCCCGGTTCGAAGTAGGTGAGGGCCTTGGACAGACCGTGACGAACGGCGCCGGCCTGACCGGACAGACCACCACCGGCAACGGTGGCGATGATGTCGAACTGACCCGTGCGGGCAGCGGCAACGATCGGCTGCTGGAGGATCATCTGCAGAACCGGACGTGCGAAATACGTGGTGAAATCGCGGCCGTTGATGATGATCTTGCCAGAACCCGCCTTGACCCATACGCGGGCTACGGCGTTCTTGCGCTTGCCGGTCGCGTAGGAGCGGCCGAGGGTATCAACCTTGCGGACATGCACGGGAGCCGAAGCTTCCGAAGCCGGGGCGAGGTCTTTCAGAGAGGAAAGATCGGCCATTATCAGGCGCTCCTTACGTTCTTCTTGTTGAGCGCGGCAACGTCGAGAACGACCGGCTGCTGTGCTTCGTGCGGGTGGTTGGAACCGGCGTAAACGCGCAGGTTCTTCATCTGACGACGGCCGAGCGGACCGCGCGGGATCATGCGCTCGACGGCCTTTTCAACGACGCGCTCCGGGAAGCGGCCTTCGATGATCTGGCGAGCCGTACGCTCCTTGATGCCACCCGGGTGACCGGTGTGCCAGTAGTACTTCTTGTCGGAATACTTCTTGCCGGTGAGGGCAACCTTTTCCGCATTGATGACGATGACGTTGTCGCCATCATCAACGTGGGGGGTGTAGGTAGCCTTGTGCTTGCCGCGCAGGCGGGTTGCAACGATGGTGGCGAGGCGACCAACAACGAGGCCTTCGGCGTCGATGATGACCCACTTCTTCTCCACCTCAGCGGGCTTCTGAACGAAAGTAGACATGAATTTCACTTTCTAACGTGGACCCGTCATCCTCTTCATGAAGAGCATACGGGCGTTTCTTGTTGCTTGGTTTGGTTGCCGATAAGGGCTACCGCAAATGACCCTATTCCGGCTGGAATCCGATCTGGCGCGCTTATACGGTGCGCGAACGAAAGCGTCAATATGATCGATTTTGGAGGTCGCAAAAATAACCAAGTAAAAACAAACGGTTGGTGATGGGGTATTATTTTACCCCATCATCTGACCTCGTTTTACCCCAGCCGCATCACCAGAACGCCCGCTGCAATGATGCCTCCGGCAAGGTAGCGCCAGATGCTGGCGCGTTCTTTCAGGATCACCACTGATATCACCAGCGCGAAAAGAATGGAGGTTTCCCGGAGTGCTGCGACGACGGCAACAGGCGCTTTGGTCATGGCGTAGAGCGCCAGCCCATAGGAGAGTATGGAGCCGCCGCCACCGATAAGGCCACGCCACCAGTTGCGCCGGACATGCTGGACGACGGGGCCAGCGCCCCGCTGGTAAAACGCGAAACCGAACAGCAGCACGGGTGGCAGCAGAGACATCCAGAGCGTGTATGAGATGGCGTTGCCGGAAAGCCTTGCGCCGACACCGTCGACGAAGGTGTAGGATGCAATCACGAAAGCGTTGAGCAGGGCGACCATGATCGCCTTTCCGCCCCCGCGCCTTGCCTCGAAAGCAAGCGTCAGGATCCCCGCGGAGATGACGCCGATGCCCGCAATCGCCAGCGGGCTCAAAATCTCGCTCAGGAACAGGCTGCTCGTCGCCGCCACGATCAAGGGTGCCACGCCGCGCATGACGGGATAGACAAGGCCGATGTCGCCGATCGTATAGGCGGCGGCGACAAGGCGGAAATAAGCGAATTGCAGGACGGCTGAGGCGATCAGGAAGGGAATGGCGACTGGCGAGGGAAACGGCAGGAAAGGCAGAAACGGCAGCGAACAGGCTGCAGCCCCCGCCGCAATCAACGAGGCGTCCAGCGATTTATCGGAACCGGATTTGACCAGCGCATTCCATCCGGCATGCAGCATTGCGCCCAGAAGCACCAGAATAAGAATGTCGAATGTCACAGTCAGAGACTCGCTCGCGGGCTTTTCGGGCAATCTACAGCATTGGCCTCAGAAACTGGAAGTCATTTTCCGGACGGGTAGGTGTACGCTTTCAATTGCCTCGCCGAGGTCGTCCCCAATCCCGTGCCTACGGGCTTGTTTTTATGGATTATGACACGCGTCAAATTTTTGATTTCTATGCGTCATGAAAAAACGAGATCCAATATCGCGCATGAGACACGCTTTCCTGCTTCTGATTTAATCCGGAAAATAACGTCTGATGCACGGCTTGCGGCTCTGCCTCGCGCTGCGGATTTCCTTGAAAAATGACAGAGCACACCATTTATCCCAGTTGTCGGTATTGCGCCTGGCGTTTCAAATGAGCGTGCGGGCGACTAAAATCGTATGATCATCAATGAAAATAAATTTCAGAATCCCCATCGAAACTCCACTATAACGTTGCAGACTTATAGAATGGTTGGTTTACGAAATAACTTTTTGAAAATTAGTCGCGGCTAAATAACCGGTGAACGGAATGAAAACAAACAGGAGACGAAGAGCGCATGGAATGCACGCTAATGTTGTTTTCCCCTGTTTCGATGGCCGTTCGGCGCAATTTTTGAAAAGTGGATGAAAATACTCAATACATCCGGTGTGTGCGCGATTTTGTGAAATCATTTTGCGTGGATGAAAACGGGGTTGCAGAGTGCCGATCCGGCGGAGATATTGTTTGTTGCGCTTTCGGGGTTCCGGAGAAGACCGGAGCGTCCCAGATGAGAATGGCATCGCATGAAACGGCGTGAAGGTTGCCGGCGCTGGAACCATGCGGGAGAGGAGAGGCTGGTGGGCATTGAAGCAACGCTCCAGACGCCTGCGCCTCTCTGGATCAGGTGGTATGCCAAAGGAATAAGTTGACATGCAGCATGATACTTACGAAGCGGATTACCTCAGGAAAATCCTGGCGAATGTCGAAACCATCGCCCTGCTGGGAGCTTCGCCCAATCCGGATCGGCCGAGCCATGGCGTCATGCGCTTCCTGCTGTCCAAGGGCTATCGCGTGTTTCCGGTCAATCCGGGTCAGGCGGGCAAGGAGATACTGGGACAGGCGGTCTATGCCCGGCTGGCCGATATTCCCGAGGCTGTTGATATGATCGATGTGTTTCGTGCGCCGGAATATCTTTCCGCGATTGTCGACGAGGCGATCTTGCTGCCGCAACGCCCAAAGGTGATCTGGGGTCAGCTATCCGTGCGGGACGATAATGCCGCCGCCAAGGCCGAGGCTTATGGCATTGACGTGGTGATGAACCGTTGCCCGGCAATTGAGTATCCGCGTCTCAATATCGCACGATAGTTGGTACGGATTGGGCTTATCATTTGGCGTCAAGGCATTATGATCCCTCCAGAATTCCATTGGAGGAAACATCATGCCGAGCAGCAATCCCGGTTTTTCAACGCTGGCCATCCATGCGGGCGCACAGCCTGATCCTACGACCGGCGCACGGGCGACACCCATCTATCAGACGACGGCCTACGCTTTCCGTGATGCGGATCATGCCGCCGCCCTGTTTGGGCTGAAAGAGTTCGGCAATATCTACACCCGCATCATGAACCCCACTCAGGCGGTTCTGGAAGAGCGTGTGGCCGCGCTTGAGGGTGGTACCGCAGCGCTTGCCGTCGCCTCCGGCCACGCCGCACAATTGCTGGTTTTTCATACGCTGCTGCAGTCCGGCGACAATTTCATCGCCGCCCGTCAGCTTTACGGCGGATCGATCAACCAGTTCGGCCACGCCTTCAAAGGTTTCGACTGGCAGGTTCGCTGGGCCGACGCCACCGATCCCGCCAGTTTCGAACAGCAGATCGATGAGCGCACGCGCGCCGTCTTCATAGAAAGCCTTGCAAATCCAGGCGGCACCTTTGTGGATATCGCCGCAATTGCCGAAGTTGCCCATCGGCACGGCCTGCCGCTGATCGTCGACAACACGATGGCAAGCCCATATCTGCTGCGACCGCTGGAACACGGTGCAGACATCGTACTGCACTCGCTGACGAAATTCCTCGGAGGCCACGGTAATTCCATGGGCGGCATCATCGTTGACGGCGGAACCTTCGACTGGTCGGCAACTGACCGGTTTCCGGCCCTGTCACAGCCCCGGCCCGAATATTCCGGCGTCGTGCTCCACCAGACTTTCGGTAATTTCGCCTTTGCCATCGCCTGCCGCGTGCTTGGCCTGCGCGATCTCGGCCCGGCGATTTCGCCCTTCAACGCCTTCCTCATTCTCACGGGAATTGAGACCCTGCCGCTGCGCGTTCAACGCCATTCAGACAATGCGCTTGCCGTCGCCAAATGGCTTAAGGCACATCCCAAGGTCGGCTGGGTGAATTATGCCGGCCTGGAGGAAAGCGACAATCACGCCCTCCAGCAGCGTTACTCGCCGAAGGGCGCGGGTTCGGTCTTTACATTTGGCGTCAAGGGCGGTTATGCGGCCGGCAAGGCACTGGTCGAAGGGCTGCAGCTATTCTCCCATCTCGCCAATATCGGTGACACGCGCTCGCTTGTCATCCACCCGGCTTCCACCACCCATGCCCAGCTGACGCCGGAGCAGCAGACGGCGGCCGGCGCCGGTCCGGATGTGGTGCGTCTGTCCGTCGGAATCGAGGATGTCAACGACATCATTGCCGATCTTGAACAATCGCTTGCAAAAGTCTGAGAGGTCGGCGTCGCGATGAGCAACCTACTGACATTCGAAGATGCTCCCCTCGAAGCAGAGCATGGTGCGCCAGCGCCGGAGCGATTGATCTCCGGCGACCCCAAATTCACCACATGGAATCTGGAGGAAGCGCAGGGCGGAATTTATGCCGGCATCTGGCAATCCACACCCGGAAAATGGCGTGTCGTCTATGACGAATGGGAATATTTCAGCATCCTCGAGGGCCATTCCATCCTGACCGAGGATGGCGGGCCCCCGCGTGACCTCAGACCGGGCGACAGGCTTGTGCTGCGGCCCGGCTTTACCGGCACCTGGGAAGTCGTGGAGACAACACGAAAAGACTATGTCATCAGGCTGTGACGGCGGAAATCCGCTCGGTCACGCTATAGCTGGTCGAACGAGATGATGGATTGAAGGAGCCCGGGAAAGCGGGCTTCCAAATCGTCGACACGGACGACGCTGATATTCTCGACACCCTGTTTGTGGGTTCGAATCAAGCCTGCCTCCCGCAGGATCCGCATATGGCTGGAAAGGGTTGAACGCGGCATGTCCTGGCAGGGTGCTGCGGCTCCACAATTCTGTCCGGTCTCGGAGCCCCATAATTTTCGGATGATGCCCATGCGTGCCGGTTCGCCAAGAGCGGCGAGCACGGCCGTGAGCGAAATGTCTTCGCGTGCGGGATGAAAAAACTGAGCCATGGACCGCCTCTAGCACATGGATTGACAAGCTTCAATATTTCAATAAAACCGAAATACCGAATTATGGTTATTCGGAAATTACGACATTCATGGAGTTTGCAATGTCTGGATTATTCAGTGGGCAGGTCGTGGTCGTCACCGGTGGGTCGACTGGAATCGGCTTTTCCGTCGCGAGATTGGCTCTGGAAGGCGGAGCCTCCGCCGTTTACGTGACAGGCCGCAATACCGCCAATCTCGAGGCAGCGGTCGCCAGGCTCGGGCAGGGGGCGATCGGCTTCGCGTCCGATGTTGCCAAGCTCTCCGATCTGGAGCGGCTCAAGGCGCGCATTGAAGCCGATGGCCGGAAGGTGGACGTGCTCGTCGCCAATGCCGGCATCGCCGAGAACAATGACCTCGGTGATACCCACGAGGCGCTGTACGACCGGATTTTCGACATCAACGTCAAGGGCGTTTTCTACACCGTGCAGACATTGCTGCCGGTCCTGCGCGATGGCGGCTCGATCGTGCTCACCGGGTCGATCGTCGGCAACAAGGGCCTGGAGAGGTTGAGCGCCTATAATGCTTCCAAGGCGGCCGTTCGCTCATTCGCCCGCAGTTTTGCCAACGACCTCAAGGCGCGGGGCATCCGCGTCAATACGGTTAGCCCGGGCGTGACCCGCACGCCGATCATGGAAAACGGCCTGAAGCTTGATGAAGAAAAGATCGCCGGTTTCGAGGCTTATCTGAAGGATGCCGCGCCGATCGGCCGGATGGCCGACCCCGACGAGATCGCTGAGGCCGTTCTGTTTCTGGCCTCTTCAAAGGCCAGTTACATCACCGGCGTCGAGCTTTCGGTCGATGGCGGTCTGGCCCAGATTTAAGGCCTGCACACGCTACCAGCTGAGATCGAGCCGCTCCAGCCCATGGAAATGATAGACATCCTTGACCTTGGGCGGCTCGGCAATTTTCAGGCGCGGCAGGCGCTTGAAAAGCAGTGGCAGGGCAAGGTTCAGTTCCAGTCTTGCCAATGGCGCGCCGATACAGAAATGAATGCCGGCGCCGAAGGAGACATTGGCGCCTTCGTTGCGCTCCGGCCGGAAGGTCAGTGGATCAGGGAATTTTGACGGATCGAGGTTGGCCGCAGCCAGGATCAGGCTCACCTTGTCGCCGCGCTTGAACTGCACGCCGTCAATCTCGACCGGCTCCAGAACCCATCGCTGGAAGATGTGCACCGGCGCGCAGATCCGCAGGGTTTCCTCCACCGTGCGTTCCGTGGCGGCCTCGTCGCTGAACAAGGTCTGCGGCGATATCCCGCTCTCCAGAATGATACGCACGGAATTGCCGATCTGATGAACGGTCGCTTCATGGCCCGCGTTGAGCAGGACGATGGTGGTGGACACCAGCTCGTCGTCGGTCAGATATTGACCCTTGTGCTCGGTATGGATCATGTGGCTCAGCAGGTCGTCCTCAGGCTTGGCCCGCCGCTCGGCGATCACGCTGCGCACATAATCCGAAAATTCCTTCGCAGCCCTGTCGGCCAGAAGCTCGTCTTCCGGTGTGCGCTTGAACATGTACATGCCGACATAGGCATGCGACCACTTCAGCAGCTGCGGCCCCATTTCCTCGGGAATGCCGATCATCCGGGCGATCATCGTTACCGGGATGATATCGGCGTAGGAGGAAAGCAGTTCCGTCTCGCCCTTCTCTTCGAAAGCGTCAATCAGCCGGTTGGCGAGTTCCTCGATCTCCGGCTTCATCTTGTCGACATGCCGTGACACGAAGGCGCGGTTGATCAGCGTGCGCAGCCGCGTATGCTCCGGCGGCTCCAGTTCCAGAAGCGAATGCTGCTCGGCCAGGTCGAAATGCTTCACATGCTCAAGCGGCTCTGGCAGGCCGATCTCTTCACGACTTGCCACATGCAGGATCTGTCGTCCAAACCGGCGGTCGCGCAGTAGCGAGCTGACATGGTCATAAGAGGTGAAAAACCATTGCCGCTGCTCTTCCCAGTAGAAAGTGGGACATTGCGCGTGCAGGGCGGCGTAGACGGGGTTCGGATCGTTGTAAAAAGCTGGGTCGCGCGCATCGAGTGAAACGTGGCGGGTGGCGGAATCGATTTTGAGAAAGGGAAACGTCGCTGTCATGCTGATGGTTTATTCCGCGCTTGGCGCTTTGGGAAGGGCGGCAGGCGTTCCTTCATATGTCACCAAATGGTTACACCTTCACCGGCTGGCAATTGCGGATATCCGGTTCAGCGCCGCGACCTGCCGGTCGGCATTGTTATCCATAGGGTTTTCGTCACGGTCCGAGGCGGGCACGACGACATTGGCCGAATTTACGTGGATTACGGTCCGATTGCGCCCGGCTTTCTTTGCGGCATAAAGCGCTCGGTCGGCCTCGGTCATCATCACATTCAGCTCGGCGTCCTTGATCATCGCTTCGGATATGCCGACGCTGGTCGTCACCTTGATGGGTTCGCCGCGTGAGGTGATTTTCGAAAGAAGCAGATTGTTACGGATGGATTCGGCAAGCGTGACGGTGCTGGAGGGGCTTTCGACCTCCGCCACCAGCGCGAACTCTTCGCCGCCCATCCTCACGAAAAGGCCGCGGTCGCCGATCGCGCGTTGCGCGATTTGACAGAAATGCACGAGGACGGCGTCGCCGGACTGGTGGCCGTATCTGTCATTGATCTTCTTGAAATGGTCGATGTCGAAGAGAACAAGCGCGACATATCGGCTGGAGCCGTGTGAGCGCTTCTTGATGCGGTCGAACTCCTCCAGCAGACCACGCCGGTTAAGGACACCGGTCAGGTGATCGGTCATGGCGAGCCGGTGGAGACGAAGCTCCGTATCCTCCATGATGATCTTGGCGCTGATCATGATGATGGCCGTGAAGCCGAGCATGCCGGAAAAAGCGAGCGCCGATGTCAGCGGAATGGCGTTGGGCGCGGCCGCATTGGCCGGGATGACAATGGAGGCGACGACGGCGCCGGCAAAAGCCTGCAGGATCAGAATCGTCGCCAGAACTTTTCTGCTGCGCGACCTGCGCTCGCCATTTGCCAGAAGCACACCGGCGAGCATGAAATAGCCCGTGGCCGCACTGGCGTGATAAAGCAGGATCCGGGCCACCATGTTTTCTCGCACGGGTGGGACGAACATTCCGGCGATCCACAGGAGGGCCGGAATGGCAATCCAGCCAGCGAGCTTGCGCTTCTCCAGGGACAAGAGGCCCGCGAGCCAGAAGCCGAAGGCGGAAAGCGCCAGCGCGTTGCCGACCTGAATGGACAGGAAACTGGAAATATCTCCGCGAAACGCCACCATGACGGTGCCGAAGCCGGTGGCGAGAAAGCCGGCGGCGAAATAGAGATTGTGCCGGCGGGAAGGGCGGTGCAGCCACAGCGTTCCCAAAAGCACGGCAAGGGTGAACGTCTCCGCCGCCCATAGTAGCGTGCTCGTCTTTGCATCCAGCATTGCAAAATCCTATCTGCGCCATCATGCGGCAAAAGCGGAGAAGCTCGCACGACGTGCGTTATTCCCGCTGAATTGTTGAGCTGCCATTTCGCCCGGATAGGGCTGTTCGCCGATGGGAACCGAAATTCGTTTTTCAGTATCAGCAGCAAATACTAACGAGTTCTTGCCGGTTAGAAGTTATATCTGTGCATGAAGTACATTTTTTTGGTCCTCGCCAGTCTTGGTAAAAAATTGATGGCGGGGAGACAAATGGCTGCGGCCGGGACGAACGGGTGCAAAAGCCCGCCGCGGCCGGCCTCCGAAGCCCTGCAAACGCTGTTGAGCCGTTAAGGATATGCGGCTTCGTGTCTTGAAGTACGGGGCAGGGACACTCTATGTAGGGAGTATGAAGGTTAGAAGTGATTCCGGGGCGGTTTCCGCAACGGGCAGAGTTGACAAAGGACGGACATGAAAAATCCAGTTGATACCGCCATGGCTCTGGTGCCGATGGTCGTTGAGCAGACCAATCGCGGCGAACGCTCCTACGACATATTTTCCCGTCTTCTCAAGGAACGCATCATTTTCCTCACCGGCCCGGTGGAAGACCAGATGGCGTCGCTCGTCTGCGCGCAGCTGCTGTTCCTCGAGGCCGAGAACCCGAAGAAGGAAATTGCGCTCTACATCAATTCGCCAGGTGGCGTCGTGACCGCCGGCATGGCGATCTACGATACGATGCAGTTTATCCGCCCTGCGGTCTCCACGCTCTGCGTCGGCCAGGCTGCCTCCATGGGTTCGCTGCTTCTCGCTGCCGGTGAAAAGGGAATGCGTTTCGCCACCCCCAACGCACGCATCATGGTGCACCAGCCATCGGGCGGCTTCCAGGGTCAGGCTTCGGATATCGAACGCCACGCCCGCGACATCATCAAGATGAAGCGCCGCCTCAATGAAGTCTACGTGAAGCATACCGGCCGCACGCTCGAAGAGGTTGAAAAAACCCTTGATCGCGACCATTTCATGGATGCAGACGAGGCGAAGGACTGGGGCGTGATCGACAAGATCCTGACCTCGCGCCAGGAAATCGAAGGCGCCGTCGCGAATTGAGGCGCGACGCTTTTTGACGTTTGTTTGACCCCGCAAAAGTAATTTCGGGGCTTTCAACCGGAACAGAAAGCGATATTAGTATATATAAAGGCTATGTTGATTTTTTATGACGCGGCCTTTGGTTTAATGGGGAATTCGTTGCCGCCGGTTATCAGCTCCTGTATCTGATACGGTTAGTACCCCGGGAAACGAGGCGGATACGGCGATGCACCCCAAGGGCGGCCGTATCTGCGGGCGGTAAGTTGACCGCGATCCGTTTGACGGACCTGCGGCGTGCTGGAAGGAAAGAGATATGAGCAAAGTCAGCGGCAGCAACGGCGGCGACTCTAAGAATACACTCTATTGTTCATTCTGCGGCAAGAGCCAGCACGAAGTCCGGAAACTCATTGCCGGACCGACGGTATTCATCTGCGATGAATGCGTCGAATTGTGCATGGACATCATCCGCGAGGAGAACAAGACGTCTATGGTGAAGTCGCGCGAGGGTGTGCCCACCCCGCAGGACATCATCAAGATCCTCGACGAATACGTCATCGGCCAGAAGCAGGCGAAGAAAATCCTGTCCGTGGCCGTTCATAACCACTACAAGCGCCTCGCGCACGCCTCCAAGAATGGCGATGTCGAGCTGGCGAAGTCGAACATCATGCTCGTCGGCCCGACGGGCTGCGGCAAGACCTATCTTGCCCAGACGCTCGCCCGCATCATCGACGTTCCCTTCACCATGGCGGACGCAACGACGCTGACCGAAGCCGGTTATGTCGGCGAGGACGTGGAAAACATCATCCTGAAGCTGTTGCAGGCGGCGGATTACAATGTCGAGCGCGCCCAGCGCGGCATCGTCTATATCGACGAAGTCGACAAGATTTCCCGCAAGTCGGACAACCCGTCCATCACGCGCGACGTATCGGGCGAGGGCGTTCAGCAGGCGCTTCTGAAGATCATGGAAGGCACGGTCGCTTCCGTTCCGCCGCAGGGCGGCCGCAAGCATCCGCAGCAGGAGTTCCTGCAGGTGGACACGACCAACATCCTGTTCATCTGCGGCGGCGCTTTTGCCGGCCTCGACAAGATCATCTCGGCCCGGGGCGAAAAAACCTCGATCGGCTTCGGTGCGACCGTCAAGGCGGAAGACGACCGTCGTGTGGGCGAAGTGCTGCGCGAGCTGGAGCCGGAAGATCTGGTGAAGTTCGGCCTCATTCCGGAATTCATCGGCCGTCTGCCCGTCCTGGCGACGCTGGAAGACCTGGATGAAGATGCGCTGATCCAGATCCTGTCCGAGCCGAAGAACGCTCTGGTCAAGCAGTACCAGCGCCTGTTCGAGATGGAAGACGTCGAGCTGACCTTCCACGAGGACGCGCTGCGCGAAATCGCCCGCAAGGCGATCACCCGCAAGACCGGTGCCCGTGGCCTGCGCTCGATCATGGAAAAGATCCTGCTGGACACCATGTTCGAACTGCCGACGCTGGAGGGCGTGCGCGAAGTGGTCATTTCCAATGACGTCGTCAGCGGCGTTGCGCGTCCACTCTACATCTATGCGGACCGTCAGGAAGAAAAGACCAACGTCTCGGCGTAATCGGCTGCTGTGATGTTTGATGAAATCAGAGGCCCGCATCCGTGCGGGCCTTTTCTATTAGATGGGTCTTACGAAACTTGCGGCTAACTTGACGAAGCCCGATTTTGCGTTTGGAGCGGATTGCGCTTTGCTGATAAAGTCTTACAACTGATTTGCAGCGCGATATGACGGAAATGTGAATTTCGTCGGCGACCCGGTTCCTGAGCCCTCGAGGATAACCGGAAATGTCGGTAGTATTAGCCAGCGCTGAGTTTTGTTGAATTTCACGGTCCTGCCGTCGCGTAAGGCCGTCTGCTCCGACGACTTGAAATCGGTGTTTCGAAACTCCACTTTCAGTCTCGAGAAATGAATATGCCGGACGCCCCCAAGACGTTCGGCAAAGTGTCCCGAAAGGGACCATGGAAAGGAAATGATATGACGAACATCACGTCTGCGGCATCTGGCGGTACCTATCCGGTACTTCCCCTGCGCGACATTGTCGTTTTCCCGCATATGATCGTTCCCCTGTTCGTCGGGCGGGAAAAATCCATCCGTGCGCTCGAGGAAGTCATGGGCTCCGACAAGCAGATCATGCTTGTTACCCAGATCAACGCCAGCGACGACGATCCGGCGCCTGAAGCCATCCACAAGGTCGGCACGGTCGCCAATGTCCTGCAGCTTCTGAAACTTCCCGATGGCACCGTGAAGGTGCTGGTGGAAGGCAAGGGCCGCGCCCAGATCGACAGCTATACCGGTCGCGAGGATTTCTACGAAGCGTCTGCGACGCCTTTGCAGGAGCCTGCCGAAGATCCGGTCGAGATCGAGGCGCTCTCGCGTTCGGTCGTTTCGGAATTCGAGAGCTATGTGAAGCTCAACAAGAAGATTTCGCCCGAGGTTGTCGGCGCTGCCGGTCAGATCGATGATTACTCGAAGCTCGCCGACACGGTCGCTTCGCACCTGTCGATCAAGATCACCGAAAAGCAGGAAATGCTGGAAACCGTCAGCGTGAAGCAGCGGCTTGAAAAGGCGCTTGGCTTCATGGAAGGCGAGATTTCCGTTCTTCAGGTCGAAAAGCGCATCCGCTCGCGCGTCAAGCGCCAGATGGAGAAGACCCAGCGCGAATATTACCTGAACGAGCAGATGAAGGCGATCCAGAAGGAGCTCGGCGACGGCGAGGACGGCCGTGACGAGATGGCCGAGCTGGAAGAGCGCATCGCCAAGACAAAGCTTTCCAAGGAGGCCAAGGAAAAGGCCGAAGCGGAAATGAAGAAGCTGCGCCAGATGAGCCCGATGTCCGCGGAAGCGACTGTCGTGCGCAACTATCTGGACTGGCTGCTTGGTCTGCCCTGGGGCAAGAAGTCCAAGATCAAGGCGGACCTCAACAATGCCGAGAAGATCCTGGATCAGGACCATTTCGGTCTGGACAAGGTCAAGGAGCGTATCGTCGAGTATCTGGCCGTGCAGGCCCGTGCGACGAAGATCCGTGGCCCGATCCTGTGCCTCGTCGGCCCGCCCGGCGTCGGCAAGACCTCGCTCGCCAAGTCGATCGCCAAGGCGACCGGCCGCGAATATGTGCGCATGGCGCTGGGTGGCGTTCGTGACGAAGCGGAAATCCGCGGTCACCGCCGCACCTATATCGGCTCCATGCCGGGCAAGATCGTTCAGTCGATGAAGAAGGCCAAGAAGGCAAACCCGCTCTTCCTGCTCGACGAAATCGACAAGATGGGCATGGATTTCCGTGGCGATCCGTCGTCGGCACTGCTCGAGGTTCTCGATCCGGAACAGAACTCCACCTTCATGGATCACTACCTGGAAGTGGAATACGACCTGTCCGACGTGATGTTCGTGACCACGGCCAACACGCTGAACATTCCCGGCCCGCTGATGGACCGTATGGAAGTGATCCGCATCGCCGGTTACACGGAAGACGAAAAGCGCGAAATCGCAAAGCGTCACCTGCTGCCCAAGGCGATCAAGGAACATGCCCTGCGTCCGGAAGAATTCTCGGTCACCGATGATGCCCTGATGGTTGTCATCCAGCAGTACACCCGCGAGGCGGGCGTGCGCAGCTTCGAACGCGAGCTGATGAAGCTGGCGCGCAAGGCTGTCACCGAGATCATCAAGGGCAAGGTCAAGTCTGTTGAGGTTACCGCAGCAAACGTTCCGGATTATCTGGGCGTTCCGCGGTTCCGCCACGGCGAGGCCGAGCGCGAGGATCAGGTCGGTGTCGTAACGGGTCTTGCCTGGACGGAAGTCGGCGGTGAGCTGCTCACCATCGAAGGGGTGATGATGCCGGGCAAGGGCCGCATGACGGTTACCGGCAACCTCAAGGAAGTGATGAAGGAATCCATTTCGGCGGCGGCATCCTATGTCCGTTCGCGCGCAGTGGACTTCGGCATCGAGCCGCCGCGCTTCGACAAGAGCGACATCCACGTGCACGTTCCGGAAGGGGCAACCCCGAAGGACGGTCCGTCCGCCGGTGTTGCCATGGCAACCGCGATCGTCTCCATCATGACCGGTATTCCGGTCTCGAAGGACGTGGCGATGACAGGCGAGATCACGCTTCGTGGTCGCGTTCTGCCGATCGGTGGCCTGAAGGAAAAGCTGCTTGCAGCGCTTCGCGGCGGCATCAAGAAGGTGCTGATCCCGGAAGAAAACGCCAAGGATCTGGCGGAGATTCCGGACAATGTGAAGAACGAGATGGAAATCATTCCGGTGTCGCGCATGGGCGAGGTTATCAAGCACGCCCTCATCCGCCAGCCGGAGCCCATCGAGTGGGATGGCAGCATCGAGACGCCGGTGATCGCAACGGTCGAAGGCGTTGATGACGGCAGCCAGACCATCGCGCATTGAGACGCGTCGTCGCGAGGGCCGGAATCGGTGCTCGCGACAGGTCCTGCGTAGATTCAATGCGTTAGGCTTCACGACGAAGATACGGCTTCAGGTCGGCGCAAGTGATGCGAAATTGGCACGATTATGGGGAAGGCCGGCAGAAATGTCGGCCTTTTTTGTGAAAAAAACCGCAGACCCCTTGTTTTTCAGGCGATTCCAGCGCTTTTGAGTTGCTGCGCGCGGATACGAACGTATTCTGCGCCGGCTTAATTTGAGTCGTTTCAAACCATTGAAAGGGGTGGAAACATGAACAAGAACGAGCTCGTCTCTGCTGTTGCCGAAAAGGCTGGTCTCACGAAGGCAGATGCTGCTTCCGCTGTTGATGCCGTATTCGAAACCGTACAGAGCGAACTGAAGAACGGTGGCGATATCCGCCTCGCCGGCTTTGGCAGCTTCTCCGTCAGCCGTCGTGAAGCCTCCAAGGGCCGTAACCCTTCCACGGGTGCTGAAGTCGATATCCCGGCTCGCAACGTTCCGAAGTTCTCCGCAGGCAAGGGCCTGAAGGACGCCGTCAACTCGTAAGGTTTCCGGAAAGCCGTAACGCCCGCGGCGGGCGGCGGCTTTTCAGGTTCACGAGGAAGCATGTTTTGACGCGCTCACGCCATCAACCGGTCTAAGGAGCGTGCCTTTCGAAAGTTCTTTCGAGCGGCGCCGTTTATGCCGAATGGTATGGAATGAAAGTCGGGCGTGCCTGTGTAGCCTCCATCCGGACACACGGCGTTTCGATATACGGAATATGCGCATAAACACGAAAGCCCGGCCTTTGCGGCCGGGCTTTTTGATTCCGGGCCATGAAGTGTCATGCCACTGTCATGTCCGTGACGCAGAAGCCTTGGGATATTTCTGGACCCAAGGGGGATAAAATGGCGTTCCGATTTTCTCAGATGGCCTTGACCGCGGCTCTACTTACATCTGCAGCCTTTCCGGCGGCCGCAGAGCCGGTTTTTAACCGCATTGCTTCTTTCCCGGTAGCGAAGAACCTGCCCGCGGACAAGGACGCCAAGTCCCTGACCTCGGCTGAAATCATCACCGCCAGCGAAGACGGTAAGACGCTGATCTATTCGGACAGCCCGCTCGGGGGCATTGGCTTCATCGACATCACCGATGCCAAGGCTCCCAAGGCCGGCGGCGCATTGCTGCTGGAAGGTGAGCCGACCTCCGTTGCCGTGGCCGGTCTCAAGGTTCTCGCCGGCGTCAATACCTCGGAAAACCGCGCCAAGCCCTCCGGCAAGCTCGTGACTGTCGATATCGCTGCCAAGAAGATCGAGGCGAGCTGTGATCTCGGCGGTCAACCGGATTCGGTCGCGGTGTCTCCGGATAAAACCTTTGCCGCCATCGCTATCGAAAACGAACGTGATGAAGAGGTGAACGAAGGCGCTCTGCCGCAGATGCCAGCCGGTTATCTCGTCACCGTCGGCCTGAAGGACGGCGTTGCCGACTGCGCGACGCTGAAGAAGATCGACGTTACCGGTCTCGCCGAGATTTCCCCTGAGGATCCGGAGCCGGAATTCGTCTCGATCAATGCCAATGGCGAGATCGCTCTGACGCTGCAGGAAAACAACCATATCATCATCATCGACGGCAAGACCGGCACGGTGAAGACGCATTTCTCTGCCGGCACCGTCAATCTGGAAGGCATCGACACCAAGACCGATGGCCAGCTGAAATTCACCGACAAGCAGGAAGGCCGCAAGCGCGAACCTGACGCCGTCAAGTGGCTGGACAATGACCGTATCGTCATCGCCAACGAGGGCGACTGGCAGGGCGGTGCACGCGGCTTCACCATTTTCGACAAGACCGGCAAGCTCCTTTATGAAGCCGGCGCTTTGCTCGAGCACGCGGTAGCGGCCATTGGCCACTATCCGGAAAAACGCTCTAAGGCCAAGGGCATCGAGCCGGAGGGTCTGGAAACGGCGACCTTTGATGGTCAAAAGTACTTCTTCGTGCTTGCCGAGCGCGCTTCCATTGCCGCTGTTTATAAGGATACCGGCGCAGAGCCGCAGCTAACGCAGCTCCTGCCTTCAGGCATTTCGCCGGAAGGCGCTGTCGCCATCCCCGCGCGCAACCTCCTCGTCACGGCCAATGAGGCCGATCTGGTGGAAGACGGCGGCGCCCGCTCGCATGTCATGATCTATGAACGCGCCGAGGGCGAGCTGGCCTATCCGCAGCTGGTATCCGCCACTGTCGATGGTGCGCCTATCGGCTGGGGCGCTCTTTCGGGTCTGGTAGGCGATGCCGAGAAGCCTGGCATCCTCTATGCCGTGTCCGACTCGGTCTATGGTAACCAGCCGTCGATCTACACCATCGACGCGACCAAGAAGCCCGCCACCATCACCAACGTGCTGCGTGTCAAGCGCGACGGCATTGCGGCGCAGAAGCTTGACATCGAAGGCATCACGCTGGATGGCAAGGGCGGGTTCTGGCTGGCCTCCGAAGGCGACAGCGCCAAGCTTGTTCCGCATGCGCTCTACAACGTCAATGCCAAGGGCGAAATCAAGGCCGAAATCGCCTTGCCAAAGGAACTGCTCGCCGGCGATACCCGCTTCGGTTTCGAAGGCGTTACCATGATCGGCAAGGGCGATGACGCGACGCTGTGGATGGCCGTGCAGCGCGAATGGGGCACCGACGAGAAGGGCTTCGTCAAGCTCGTCTCCTATAATCCGAAATCCAAGGAATGGGGCGCCGTGCGCTACCCGCTCGATAAGACCGAAGCCGGTTGGGTCGGCCTGTCCGAAATCACCGCACAGGGCGACAATGTCTATATCGTCGAGCGCGACAACCAGATCGGTGACAAGGCCAAGATCAAGAAGCTCTACCGCGTGGCGATTGCTGACCTGAAGCCGGGCGAGATCGGTGGCGAATTGCCGCTGGTCACCAAGCAGGAAGCCCATGACTTCCTGCCGGACCTCAAGGCCCAGACCAACGGCTATGTCGTCGACAAGCTGGAAGGCTTCACCTTCGACAAGGCGGGAACGGCCTATGCCGTGACAGATAATGACGGCGTCGATGATTCTTCCGGCGAGACGCTGTTCTTCAAGGTCGAGATGAAGGCGATCAACTGATTGCACACGACAGCGCCGCAACGGAAAAAGCCGGGCATAGCCCGGCTTTTTTAATGCGGTATGGGTCTGAATGCCGGGCGTTTATACGATACGTCATATGCAAGCCCTCAAAAGGTATTGCCGCTTCGCATCGGTGATCGAAAGTTCTCTCCGGAGGTCGTCCGGGATAATGGTGCGATCCCAGCGCCCGGATCACCGCCCCATGGAATTCTTGTTTTTGGAAATATCTGGTTTCTCCGAATCCTGCTGGACCCAGCGGAAAAAAATGTAAACAGGCAGCGCAATAAGCGCGAGTGTAACAAACGCGTCGAGTGACATGGTTTCATCCATCAGTTCCACCGCTCATCATGAAACGGCCTGAAAACAATGCCCCAAATCTCTTTAAAAATTCTAAATCTGCTTATTTTTCGGTATGTTGCGGGGTGAAACAGGGATGGCTGCGGCTGTGCGAATCTGAAACGAAAGTCCCGGTTTGGCACGGCGCGGCAACTGGGAAATGTGATTCTACACCGCAGTAACGCGCGACCATGGCCCCTTCCATGCCACCGAGGGCAGGGGCTGCGCATCGAAGCCAAGCATACATGGTGAAGCGCAACCGCGTACGGTTCAAACCGCGATCGGCGCGGCTGCTTTAAATCACTGTGAGAAGGAATGGTGGGCGATGAGAGACTCGAACTCCCGACATCCTCGGTGTAAACGAGGCGCTCTACCAACTGAGCTAATCGCCCTTCGCGTCTTGCGGATCATGTCCGCCGCGTCGGTGGCCGTGATGTATTCGGATCGGAAAAAAACCGCAAGGGCTTTTGTGAAGTTTTTTTGTTTTTTTTCGGGGAGGTTTTTCCCTCCACCGAAGGGGAGGGGTAAAAAGCCGGGAACTGCGGGCTTTTTGGTAAATTCAGAAACCAATGACGTCATGACGGCCCCGTAGAAATGACGTTGATAAAGCGGCTGGCTGTGGACAAGTTTTTTGTTTTCGTTGGGAAAAGCCCGCAAAACAGGGCATTTGCCGGAGCGTCGATAAAAGGCCCCAGGGTTTTTCCTGATCAAAATGAAAAAGCTTATTCTTTTGTCGTGAAACCTGCTTGACACCCCCGCACGAACGCCGTAGTTAGCCGCTCAACGAACAGCCGAGGCTGGTTCGTACGGCGGAACCAAGGTTCTGTCCGTCAGGATAAGCGGGTGTAGCTCAGTTGGTTAGAGTGCCGGCCTGTCACGCCGGAGGTCGCGGGTTCGAGCCCCGTCACTCGCGCCATCCTGTTCCTCGGAAAAAACGCAGATGAATGTCTGTGGAGCGCGGGTGTAGCTCAGTCGGTTAGAGTGCCGGCCTGTCACGCCGGAGGTCGCGGGTTCGAGCCCCGTCACTCGCGCCATTTCTCCTTCTTGAAATGTCTCCATCTGAACAATCGATGCGCGGTCTGCGCGGCTTTGTCTTCGGCGATTCCGGTCTCTGATTCCGGCCGTTTCCCGCGGGATTTTTCCTGCTTTTATTAGTCAAGTTTCGATTTCCCGATATCGTCACTTCGCCAACGTTTGGGCGTAAAAATCGTGTGACTTTTTTGCGGTTGCGTCCTTCAATCGATTATTATTGTATTTGAGGGGCTTAGGTCGGAAATGTGGCCCAAATTTGCGTCAATTCCGGCAATATTGTTGCCAATCAATGCGGCAGGTGTCTTGAAATGGTGCCTAAACTCTTGCAGAGAGGGCGCGGCTGCGCTAACCACTTTGGCGTTGCAACATATTTGTCCGCTCTTTGAGACTAAGGTCACAAAGGCAGGCCCGGCACCCGGCCGGGCAGGGAAGAGACCATGACTGAACTCCTCAGTTCCTACATTCCGATCGCAATATTCATCGGTATCGCTCTTGTCATCGGCCTGGCGCTTCTGATCGCGCCTTTCGCTGTCGCTTACAAGGCGCCGGACCCGGAAAAGCTCTCTGCTTTCGAGTGCGGTTTCAACGCCTTCGACGATGCCCGCATGAAGTTCGATATCCGCTTTTATCTGGTGTCGATTCTGTTCATCATCTTTGACCTCGAAGTCGCGTTCCTGTTCCCATGGGCGGTGTCTTTCGGTGAGATGGGCTGGTTCGGTTTCTGGTCGATGATGGTGTTCCTCCTCGTTCTCACCATCGGCTTTATCTATGAGTGGAAGAAGGGAGCGCTGGAATGGGCATGAGCCAGAACAACAGCACGCTCGTCGCGCCGCAGCCGAAGGGGATCATCGACCCCTCCACCGGCAAGCCGGTTGGCAGCAACGATGCCTACTTCACGGAAATCAACGACGAGCTGGCCGACAAGGGCTTCCTCGTCACCTCGACTGACGAACTGATCACCTGGGCCCGTACCGGCTCGCTGATGTGGATGCAGTTCGGTCTCGCCTGCTGCGCCGTCGAAGGACTGATGCAGGCTTCCGGTCCGCGTTACGACATGGAGCGCTTCGGTGTCGCCCCGCGCGCCTCGCCGCGCCAGTCGGACGTGATGATCGTCGCCGGCACGCTGACCAACAAGATGGCTCCGGCTCTGCGTAAGGTCTATGACCAGATGCCTGAGCCGCGTTACGTCATCTCCATGGGTTCCTGCGCCAATGGCGGCGGTTATTACCATTATTCCTACGCCGTCGTGCGCGGCTGCGATCGCGTCGTGCCGGTGGATATCTACGTTCCGGGCTGTCCCCCCACGGCTGAAGCGCTGCTTTACGGCGTGCTTCTGCTGCAGAAAAAGATCCGGCGTACCGGTACGATCGAGCGCTAAGGGCAAAGGACGGATTTAGAATGAGCGAAGCTCTCAACGATCTTGCTGCTTACGTTAAGGAAGCGCGCGGTTCACTCGTGGTGTCGGCCGATATCGCCTATGGCGAGCTGACGCTGAACACGACGCCTGAAAGCGTAATCGCGCTTCTGACCTTCCTGCGCGACGATGTGCAGTGCGGATTCGTCAATATCATCGATATCTGCGGCGTTGACTGGCCGCAGCGCGAAAAGCGTTTCGATGTCGTTTATCACCTGCTGTCGCCGCGCCAGAATCTGCGCGTCCGCGTCAAGCTGCAGGTGGAGGAGGACGAGGGCGTTCCTTCTGCGACCTCCGTCTACATGGGTGCGGAATGGTTCGAGCGTGAAGCCTGGGACATGTATGGCATTCCGTTTGAGGGCCATGCGGACCTTCGCCGCATTCTCACCGATTACGGTTTCGAAGGCCACCCGCTGCGCAAGGATTTCCCGGTTACCGGGTTTGTTGAAGTGCGTTACGATGACGTTCTGAAGCGCGTGCTTTATGAGCCGGTCGAGCTGAAGCAGGAATTCCGTAACTTCGACTTCCTTTCCCCTTGGGAAGGGACCGATTACGTTCTTCCTGGCGACGAAAAGGCCAAGCAATGAGCCAGGTCTCCGCGACAGAACATGGGCAATGTCTTTGCGGCGCCGTCGGCCTTGAGGCCGTCATCGGCGCCCGCGAATTCGGCGTTTGCCATTGCTCCATGTGCCGCCGCTGGTCCGGCGGCGCGTTTCTGGCTGTCGAATGCGCTGATATCTCCGTCGAAAACGAAGAGAGCCTCGGCGTCTATTCCTCGTCGGAGTGGGGCGAGCGCTGCTTCTGCAAGAATTGCGGCAGCACGCTGATGTGGCGTTCCAAGGATGGCAAGCATTTTGCCGTGTCGCTGCAGGCTTTTGACAACCCTTCCAGTTTCAGGTTCGCGTCGCAGATTTTCACGGATGAAAAGCCTTCGAGCTATTCCTTCGCTGAGATCACGCAGAACATGACCGGCCCCGAATTCATCGCCATGATCACCTCGGCGGAGCACTAGAATGACTGAGCATAACGTCCGCAACTTCACGATCAACTTCGGTCCGGAACATCCCTCCGCGCACGGCGTGCTGCGTCTGGTTCTGGAACTGGACGGCGAAATCGTCGAGCGCGTTGATCCGCATATCGGTCTTCTGCATCGCGGAACCGAAAAGCTGATCGAGACGAAGACCTATCTGCAGGCCGTTCCTTACTTCGATCGTCTCGACTACGTCGCGCCGATGAACCAGGAGCACGCTTTCGCGCTCGCCGTCGAAAAGCTGCTCGGCCTCGAAATCCCGATGCGCGGCCAGCTGATCCGCGTTCTCTATTCGGAAATCGGCCGCATCCTCTCGCACATCATGAACGTGACCACGCAGGCCATGGACGTGGGCGCGATGACGCCGCCGGTCTGGGGCTTCGAAGAGCGCGAAAAGCTGATGGTGTTTTATGAGCGCGCCTGTGGCGCGCGCATGCACTCGGCCTATTTCCGTCCGGGCGGCGTTCACCAGGACCTGCCGCCGGAACTGGTTGACGATATCGGCAAGTGGTGCGATCCCTTCATCACCGTCCTCGACAATATCGAGGGCCTCCTGACGGATAACCGCATCTATAAGCAGCGTAACGTCGATATCGGCGTCGTCTCGCTGGAAGATGCCTTTGCCTGGGGCTTTACGGGCGTGATGGTGCGTGGTTCCGGCGCTGCCTGGGATTTGCGTCGTTCGCAGCCTTATGAGTGCTATTCCGATCTGGAATTCGACATCCCTGTTGGCAAGAACGGCGACTGCTATGATCGTTACCTGATCCGCATGCAGGAAATGCGCGAATCCGTGAAGATCATGAAGCAGTGCGTCGAGCTTTTGTCCGGCAAGCACCGCATCGGCCCGGTCTCCTCGCTGGATGGCAAGGTGGTTCCGCCCAAGCGCGGTGAGATGAAGCGTTCGATGGAAGCGCTGATCCACCACTTCAAGCTCTACACCGAAGGTTACCACGTTCCCGCTGGCGAAGTTTACGCCGCCGTCGAAGCGCCAAAGGGCGAGTTTGGCGTCTATGTGGTTGCCGATGGTTCCAACAAGCCTTACCGCTGCAAGATCCGCGCTCCGGGCTATGCCCATCTGCAGGCGATGGATTTCCTGTGCAAGGGCCATCAGCTTGCCGACGTTACAGCCGTGCTCGGCTCTCTCGACATCGTGTTCGGGGAGGTCGACCGCTGATGCGTCTGCCGCTGGCCATTCCGGCTTTTCTCGCAGCGATGTCCACCCCCGTTTTCGCCCAGACGGCGACGGACGAGGGCGGTGTATCGTTGGCGAGCGGCGGCTCCTCGACCATCAAGCAGCTTCTGTCGTCGGGATACGAGATAAAGGCCTCGGTTCCCAATGGCAGCAAGTTCATCGTGTTCATGCAAAAAGACAAGGCGGCTTATGCCTGCGAATTCGTCACGGTGGCGAGATCGCGGTGTGTGACGTTAAACTGAAAAGGCGTGAGGAAGTATGTCCGTTCGTCGACTAGCCGAAGATCAGTTCCAGCCCGTGGCATTTGCCTTCAACGCGGAAAACACCGCATGGGCTGAAAAGACGATCAAGAAATATCCCGAGGGACGCCAGCAATCAGCGGTCATCCCGCTGCTCATGCGTGCCCAGGAGCAGGATGGCTGGGTTACCCGCGCCGCCATCGAAAAAGTCGCAGACATGCTGGACATGGCCTATATCCGTGTTCTTGAAGTTGCGACCTTCTATACGCAGTTCCAGCTGAAGCCGGTCGGCACGCGTGCCCACGTTCAGGTCTGCGGCACCACGCCCTGCATGCTGCGCGGCTCCGAAGCGCTGATGGATGTCTGCCGCAAGAAGATCCATCACGATCCGCTGCACACCAATGAGAGCGGCACGCTTTCCTGGGAAGAGGTGGAATGTCAGGGCGCCTGCGTCAACGCGCCGATGGTCATCATCTTCAAGGATGCCTATGAAGACCTGACGCCCGAGCGTCTGGAAGAGATCATCGATGCTTTCGAGGCAGGCAAGGGCGACACCGTCAAGACCGGCCCCCAGATCGACCGTCACCAGTCAGTCCCCGTTGGCGGCCTCACGACCCTGACGGAAGAGATCAAGCCTGACCGTTCCAATCTCGACAAGCCGGCTGAAGTGCCAGCGGATGCCGCACAGGTTCCGCCGTCCAACGCCGCCAAGCCGAAGACGGATGCGCCGGAAACCGATCCGAAGCTGAAGACGCCGGCCAATGAGCCCAAGGCTGCTGCTGAAAACGCAAAGGCTGGCGAAAAGGAATCGGTCGGCAAGGAAGCGGCAGCATCAAAGCCGTCGCTGGATTCCGCGGATCGTCCGGCAGGCATCGAAAAGCCAGCTGCCCCTGATGACCTGAAGCTCATTTCCGGCGTCGGCCCCAAGATTGAGGGTACGCTGAACGAGCTCGGCATCTTCACCTATGCGCAGATCGCCGGCTGGAAGCAGGCCGAATGCGACTGGGTCGATGGATATCTGAATTTCAAGGGCCGTATCGGCCGTGATGACTGGGTCAAGCAGGCCGAGGCGCTCGCCAAGGGTGGCGAAGCCGAGTATATCAGGGTCTTCGGCAAGAAGCCGCGGTAAGAGGTGAAGCATGTTAAAAGATCAGGATCGCATCTTTACCAATCTCTACGGCCTCAAGGACAAGTCTCTGAAAGGCGTGCTGGCGCGCGGCCACTGGGACGGCACCAAGCAGATCATCGAAAAGGGCCGTGACTGGATCATCAACGAGATGAAGGCTTCGGGCCTTCGCGGTCGCGGCGGCGCTGGCTTCCCGACGGGTCTCAAGTGGTCCTTCATGCCGAAGGAAAATGACGGCCGTCCGCATTATCTCGTCGTTAACGCCGATGAATCCGAGCCCGGCACCTGCAAGGACCGCGAAATCCTGCGCAACGATCCGCACACGCTGATCGAAGGCTGCGTGATCGCCGGTTTCGCCATGGGCGCGCACACCGCTTACATCTATGTTCGCGGCGAATATATGCGCGAACGTGAGGCTCTTCAGGCGGCCATCGACGAATGTTACGATGCCGGTCTGCTCGGCGGTAACAACAAGAATGGCTGGGATTTCGACATCTACGTGCATCACGGCGCGGGCGCCTATATCTGCGGCGAAGAGACGGCACTGCTCGAAAGCCTTGAAGGCAAAAAGGGCCAGCCGCGTCTGAAGCCGCCGTTCCCGGCCAATATGGGTCTTTACGGCTGCCCGACGACCGTCAACAACGTTGAATCGATCGCGGTTGCCCCGACCATTCTGCGCCGCGGCGCTGCCTGGTTCTCGTCCATCGGCCGTCCCAACAACGTCGGCACCAAGCTGTTCATGGTCTCCGGCCATGTTGAGCGTCCCTGCACCTTCGAAGACGCGCTCGGCCTGTCCTTCCGCGAACTGATCGAACACCATTGCGGTGGCATTCGTGGCGGCTGGGACAATCTGCTCGGCGTCATCCCCGGCGGCGCTTCCTGCCCCATCGTTCGCGGTGAGGACATGAAGGACGCCATCATGGATTTCGACGGCATGCGCGAAGTGAAATCCTCCTTCGGCACCGGAGGCATGATCGTCATGGACAAGTCCACCGACGTCATAAAGGCGATCGCTCGCATCGCGGCCTTCTTCAAGCACGAAAGCTGCGGCCAGTGCACGCCGTGCCGTGAAGGCACGGGCTGGATGTGGCGCGTGCTGGAGCGCATGGTCAAGGGCAATGCGCAGAAGCGCGAAATCGACATGCTGTTCGAAGTGACGAAGCAGATCGAAGGCCACACCATCTGTGCGCTCGGCGACGCCGCAGCATGGCCGGTACAGGCGCTGATCCGCAATTTCCGTCCGGAAATCGAAAAGCGCATCGACCAATATACCTACAGGGCCATGGATGATGGCGCTGTTCTGGAAGCCGCTGAATAAGCGTTGAGGCTTCGAGCGGAGCCGGAATTTCCGGCCTCGCGACACCATGAAGCGCCTGGCAGATGATTAAGAGTGCCGGGCGTGATTAAGGATTTGTTGCGGACCGTGTGAGACATGGGACGAACAGGCAACAGGACGTAAGTAGAACCATGGCAAAGCTCAAGGTTGACGGTAAAGAGATCGAGGTTCCGGATCATTTCACGCTGTTGCAGGCGTGCGAGGAGGCTGGCGCCGAAGTTCCGCGCTTTTGTTTTCATGAGCGCTTGTCGGTCGCGGGTAACTGCCGCATGTGTCTCATCGAGGTAAAGGGCGGACCGCCGAAGCCGGCCGCTTCCTGCGCCATGGGCGTGCGCGACGTTCGCGGCGGCCCGAACGGCGAATTGCCTGAGGTTTTCACCAACACGCCGATGGTCAAGAAGGCCCGCGAAGGCGTGATGGAGTTCCTGCTCATCAACCATCCGCTGGATTGCCCGATCTGCGACCAGGGCGGCGAATGCGACCTGCAGGACCAGGCCATGGCCTTCGGTATCGCCGGTTCGCGTTACGCGGAAAACAAGCGTGCGGTTGAAGACAAATATATCGGACCGCTCGTCAAGACGGTCATGAACCGCTGCATCCACTGCACGCGTTGCGTCCGTTTCACCACGGAAGTGGCTGGCATTGCCGAACTCGGCCTCATCGGCCGTGGCGAAGATGCCGAAATCACCACCTATCTCGAGCAGGCGATGACCTCGGAGCTGCAGGGCAACGTCGTTGACCTTTGCCCCGTCGGCGCGCTCACCTCCAAGCCTTTCGCCTTCACGGCCCGTCCGTGGGAACTGAACAAGACCGAAACCATCGACGTGATGGATGCGCTCGGTTCGGCCATCCGCGTCGATACCCGCGGCCGCGAAGTCATGCGTGTCATGCCGCGTGTCAACGAGGCCATCAACGAAGAGTGGATTTCCGACAAGAGCCGCTTCATCTGGGATGGCCTGAAGACTCAGCGCCTCGACCGGCCTTACGTCCGCAAGGATGGCCGCCTGCAGCCCGCAACCTGGGGCGAAGCCTTCGGTGCGATCAAGCAGGCTGTGGCTGCGACCTCAGGCAACAAGATCGGCGCGATTGCCGGCGATCTGTCGTCCGTCGAAGAAATGTTCGCGCTGAAGTCGCTTCTCGCTTCGCTCGGCTCGGCCAATGTTGATTGCCGCCAGGATGGCGCAGCGCTTGACCCGTCGCTCGGCCGCGCCAGCTACCTGTTCAATTCCACCATCGAAGGTATCGAACAGGCGGACGCCCTGCTGATCGTTGGCTCCAACCCGCGTTACGAAGCAGCTGTCCTCAACGCCCGCATCCGCAAGCGCTGGCGTCGCGGCGGTTTCCCGATCGGTGTGATCGGTGAAGCCGGTGAGCTGCGTTACAATTACGAATATCTCGGCTCGGGCGCTGAAACACTGTCCGATCTCGCCAATGGTTCGCACAGCTTCGTTGACAAGCTGAAGTCCGCCAAGAATCCGCTGATCATCATTGGTCAGGGCGCATTGTCCCGTGCTGATGGCGCTGCCGTTCTTGCCGCCGCTGCCAAGCTCGCCACCTCCGTCGGCGCTGTCACCGAAGAGTGGAATGGCTTCTCGGTCCTGCACACTGCCGCTGCCCGCGTGGGTGGTCTCGATATCGGCTTCGTGCCGGGTGAGGGCGGTGTTGCTGCAGCCGACATGGTCGCCTCGATGGATGTTCTCTTCCTGCTCGGCGCCGATGAACTCGACCTGTCGAACAAGGGTGCGAAGTTCACCGTCTATATTGGCAGCCATGGCGATCAGGGTGCAATGAACGCCGACGTCATCCTTCCGGGTGCGGCCTATACCGAGAAGTCCGGTATCTGGGTCAACACCGAAGGCCGCGTCCAGCTTGGCAACCGTGCCGGTTTCGCACCGGGCGAGGCCCGCGAAGACTGGGCGATCCTGCGTGCGCTGTCCGACGTCCTCGGCAAGAAGCTGCCGTTCGATTCGCTGTCCGCCCTGCGCGGCCAGCTCTACGTCGCGCATCCGCATCTGGCGGAAACCGACGAGATCGTTGCCGGCAAGGCTTCGGATATCGAGGCTCTGGCTGCTAAAACCGGCTCTCTCGTGAAGTCGGCGTTTGCTTCGCCGGTAAAAGACTTTTATTTGACGAACCCGATTGCGCGCGCCTCTGCCGTCATGGCCGAGTGCTCCGCATTGGCCCGCAACAATTTCCAGGCTGCGGCAGAGTAAGGGTAGGGGATTATGGAATCGTTTTTCTGGAGCTACGTCTGGCCCGCGCTGATCATGGTCGGCCAGTCCCTGCTGCTTCTCGTTTGCCTTCTGGTGGCCATCGCCTTCCTGCTGCTTGCTGACCGCAAGGTCTGGGCGGCCGTACAGCTGCGCCGTGGTCCGAACGTCGTTGGTCCCTTCGGTCTTTTCCAGTCCTTCGCTGACCTCTTGAAGTTCATCCTGAAGGAGCCCGTCATTCCGGCCGGCGCCAACAAGGCGGTCTTCCTGCTGGCGCCGCTGGTTGCCGTGACGCTGGCGCTCGCCACCTATGCCGTCATTCCCTTCAATGAAGGCTGGGTCGTCGCCAATATCAATGTCGGCATTCTCTACATCTTCGCGATCTCGTCGCTTGAAGTGTACGGCATCATCATGGGCGGCTGGGCTTCGAACTCGAAATATCCGTTCCTCGGCGCGCTGCGTTCGGCGGCACAGATGGTGTCCTACGAAGTCTCGATCGGTCTCGTCATCGTCACCGTTCTGCTTTGCGTTGGTTCGCTGAACCTCACTGATATCGTTCTGGCGCAGCGTACCGGCCTCGGCACCATGCTCGGCCTGCCGGCATCGTTCCTTGACTGGCACTGGCTGTCGCTGTTCCCGATGTTCATCGTGTTCTTCATTTCGGGTCTCGCCGAAACCAACCGTCCGCCCTTCGACCTTCCGGAAGCGGAATCGGAACTGGTTGCCGGTCACATGGTGGAATATGGCTCCACGCCGTACATGATGTTCATGCTCGGTGAATATGCTGCGATCGTTCTGATCTGCTGCCTGACGACCATCCTGTTCCTTGGCGGCTGGCTGCCGATCGTCGATGTATGGTTCCTGAACTGGGTGCCGGGCATCGTCTGGTTCGCCATCAAGGGCTGCATGGTCTTCTTCATGTTCGCTCTGGTGAAGGCCTTCGTTCCGCGTTACCGCTATGACCAGCTCATGCGCCTTGGCTGGAAGGTGTTCCTGCCGCTGTCGCTCGCCATGGTCGTTATTGTTGCATTCGTATTGAAGCTGACGGGGTGGGCCGGTTGATGTCTGAACTCCTCGCTCAAAGATCTGGAGACTGAGATGGCAAGCCTCTCCCAAGCCGTCAACTCGCTGTTCCTCAAGGAATTCGTCGGCGCGATCTTCCTGACCATGCGTCACTTCTTCAAGCAGAAGGCGACGATCAACTATCCTTTCGAGAAGGGTCCGGTCTCGCCCCGCTTCCGTGGTGAACACGCGCTGCGCCGTTATCCGAACGGTGAAGAACGCTGCATCGCCTGCAAGCTATGTGAAGCGATCTGTCCTGCTCAGGCGATCACCATCGAAGCCGGCCCGCGTCGCAACGACGGCACCCGCCGCACGGTGCGTTACGATATCGACATGGTGAAGTGCATCTATTGCGGCTTCTGCCAGGAAGCCTGCCCGGTGGACGCCATCGTCGAGGGCCCGAACTTCGAATTCGCGACGGAAACCCGCGAAGAGCTTTATTTCGACAAGCAGAAGCTTCTCGACAATGGCGACCGCTGGGAGCGTGAAATCGCGCGCAACCTCGCACTGGATGCACCTTACCGTTGAGGTGCAACCGTCTTTCCGGGGAGCAACCCCGGAGAGCGATGAAAAGTAAAATGCCTGCGCGGTTTTCGCCGGCGGGGACGAAACGGGCGAGGGGGCTTCCGGCCATTTCTCCCGATGAGGACAAGAAGGCACCAAAATGGGTCTGCACGCTGTATTCTTTTATATATTCGCTTTCGTCGCCGTGGCGTCTGCGTTCATGGTCATCGCATCGAAGAACCCTGTTCATTCGGTGCTGTTTCTGATCCTGACCTTCTTCAACGCAGCTGCGCTGTTCCTGCTGACGGGAGCCGAATTCCTCGGCATGATCCTGCTGGTGGTTTATGTCGGCGCCGTGGCGGTGCTCTTCCTGTTCGTCGTCATGATGCTGGATGTGGATTTCGCCGAGCTTCGCTCCGGCGTGCTGCAATATGCGCCTGTCGGCGCACTGATCGGCGTCATTCTTGCAGCTGAACTGATCGTCGTCGTGGGCGGCAGCGTGCTCAACCCGCAGGCGGCCAAGTCCATCACCATGCCGATCCCGCCGGTTGCCGAACGCACCAATACGGCCGCGCTCGGTGACGTGCTCTATACCAATTACGTCTACTTCTTCCAGCTCGCCGGCCTCGTGCTGCTGGTGGCCATGATCGGCGCCATCGTGCTGACGCTGCGTCATCGCACCGACATCAAGCGGCAGGACATTGCCACGCAGGTCGGCCGTGACCCCAAGACCGCGGTTACCACGGTCAAGGTCAAGCCGGGCCAGGGCATCTGAGGCGCGAACGGATCCAAGGAAACAGAATATGGAAATCGGTCTTTCCCACTACCTGACGGTCAGCGCGATCCTCTTCACGATCGGCGTCTTCGGCATCTTCCTCAACCGGAAGAACGTCATCGTCATCCTGATGTCGATCGAACTCATTTTGCTCGCGGTCAACATCAACATGGTGGCCTTCTCGGCATTCCTGAACGATATCGTCGGCCAGGTCTTCGCCCTGTTCATTCTGACCGTTGCAGCCGCTGAAGCGGCGATCGGTCTTGCAATACTCGTTGTCTTCTACCGCAACCGCGGATCGATCGCCGTGGAAGACGTCAATATGATGAAGGGCTGATAAGGCTATGATCTACAAGGCTATCGTCTTTCTTCCACTGATCGGCTTCCTGATTGCGGGCCTCTTTGGCCGCTCCATCGGCGCCAAGGCATCGGAATATGTCACCACCGGTCTGATGATCGTGGTTGCCATCCTGTCCTGGATCGTGTTCTTCAACGTCGCACTCGCCCATGGCGAGCCGGGCGAGGTGATCAAGGTCACTGTGCTGCGCTGGATCCAGTCGGGCGGTATCGACGTCGAATGGGCGTTCCGCATCGACACGCTGACGGCCGTCATGTTCGTCGTGGTCAACACCGTCTCGACGCTGGTGCACCTCTATTCGATCGGATACATGCACCACGATCCGCATCGTCCTCGCTTCTTCGCCTATCTCTCGCTTTTCACCTTCGCAATGCTGATGCTGGTGACTTCCGACAACCTGCTGCAGATGTTCTTCGGCTGGGAAGGCGTGGGTCTGGCGTCCTATCTGCTGATCGGCTTCTGGTTCAAGAAGCCGTCCGCATCGGCTGCCGCGATGAAGGCCTTCATCGTCAACCGCGTCGGTGACTTCGGCTTCATCCTCGGCATCTCCGGCGTCTTCGTGCTGTTCGGCTCGATCAACTTCGAAACCATCTTTGCTGCCGCCGGCACTTATCTGCCGGCTGAGGGCGCTGCCTCGACCGAAACCGTCATCAACCTGTTCGGCATGCAGCTGGACAAGGCCAATGCGATGACGGGCGTCTGCCTGCTGCTCTTCATGGGCGCCATGGGTAAATCGGCGCAGTTCCTGCTGCACACCTGGCTGCCTGACGCGATGGAAGGCCCGACCCCGGTTTCGGCCCTTATTCACGCCGCAACCATGGTCACCGCCGGCGTGTTCCTCGTCGCCCGCATGTCGCCGCTGTTTGAACTCTCGCATGATGCCTTGACCGTCGTGACGCTGATCGGCGCGATCACCGCCTTCTTCGCGGCGACCGTCGGTCTGGTGCAGAACGACATCAAGCGCGTTATCGCCTATTCGACCTGCTCGCAGCTCGGTTACATGTTCGTGGCGCTCGGCGTCGGCGCTTACGGCGCTGCCGTGTTCCACCTCTTCACGCACGCCTTCTTCAAGGCCCTGCTGTTCTTGTGCGCCGGCTCTGTTATCCATGCCGTCGATGGCGAGCAGGACATGCGTTACATGGGCGGTCTGCGCAAGCATATTCCCATCACCTTCTGGACCATGACCGTGGGCACGCTGGCGCTGACCGGCGTTGGTATCCCGGGAACGATGATCGGTTTTGCCGGCTTCTTCTCGAAGGACGTCATCATCGAATCCGCTTATGCCTCGCATTCGGTTCTGTCTGGTTTCGCCTTCACGCTGCTGGTCATCGCCGCGCTGTTCACCAGCTTCTATTCCTGGCGTCTGGCCTTCATGACCTTCTTCGGCAAGCCGCGTGCGTCTGCCGACGTCATGCACCATGTGCATGAATCGCCGATGGTCATGCTGATCCCGCTCTTCATCCTCACCGTTGGCGCGATCTTCGCCGGTGTTGCCTTCGAAGGTTACTTCTTCGGCCACGAATATGCCGAATTCTGGAAGGGCGCTCTCTTTACGCTCCCGGAAAACGAAATCCTTGAAGAGTTCCACCACGTTCCGCTGTGGGTGAAATGGAGCCCGTTCTTCGCCATGGCCCTTGGTTTCGTGACCGCCTGGTACATGTACATCAAGTCGCCTGAGACGCCGAAGCGTCTGGCCGAGACCCATCGTGGCCTCTACCAGTTCCTTCTCAACAAGTGGTATTTCGACGAACTCTATGACTTCCTCTTCGTTCGTTCCGCGAAGGCGCTCGGCCGCTTCCTGTGGAAGAAGGGCGACGTCGCCGTCATCGACCACTATGGACCCAACGGCATTGCAGCGCGTGTGGTTGACGTGACCAACCGCATGGTCCGCCTGCAATCCGGTTACCTCTATCATTATGCCTTTGCGATGCTGATCGGCATCGCGGCGCTTGTCACCTGGATGATGCTCGGGAGTGCCCTCTGATGACCGATTGGCCCATTCTTTCAACGGTCACCTTTCTGCCGCTCGTCGGCGTGGTGCTCCTGCTTCTGACGAATGAGAACGGCCCCTATGGTCGCCGCAACATTCTCAATGTCTCGCTGCTGACGACCGTTTTCACTTTTATCGTGTCGCTGTTCATCTGGATCGGTTTCGACAATTCGAACCCCGGCTTCCAGATGGTCGAGAAGCATGAATGGTTCGGCAACATCGCCGCCTATCATCTCGGCGTCGATGGCATCTCCATGCTCTTCGTTATCCTCACCACTTTCCTCATGCCTTTCTGCGTGCTGGCAAGCTGGGATTCGGTCGAGAAGCGCATCAAGGAATACATGATCGCCTTCCTGCTGCTGGAAGTTGTCATGATCGGCGTCTTCGTGGCGCTGGATACCGTTCTCTTCTACGTCTTCTTCGAAGCGACGCTGATCCCGATGTTCATCATCATCGGCGTGTGGGGCGGCAAGGATCGCGTTTACGCCTCCTACAAGTTCTTCCTCTACACGCTGCTTGGCTCGGTTCTGACCATGCTCGCGATCATGGCCATGTACTGGCAGGCCGGCACGACCGATATGACGGAATTGCTGAAATACGGCTTCCCGGCCGGCATGCAGACCTGGCTGTGGCTCGCCTGTTTTGCCGCCTTCTCGGTCAAGATGCCGATGTGGCCGGTGCACACCTGGCTGCCGGATGCCCACGTTCAGGCCCCGACCGCAGGTTCGGTCATTCTGGCTGGCGTCATGCTGAAGCTCGGCGGTTACGGTTTCATCCGCTTCTCGCTGTCGATGTTCCCGCTGGCGTCGGACTATTTCGCACCTTTCGTCTTTACGCTGTCGGTTCTCGCCATCATCTACACCTCGCTGGTGGCGATGATGCAGGACGACATCAAGAAGCTGATTGCCTACTCGTCTGTTGCCCACATGGGTTACGTCACGATGGGTATCTTCGCCGCCAACGTTCAGGGCGTGCAGGGCGCTATCTTCCAGATGCTGTCGCACGGTATCGTCTCGGGCGCGCTCTTCCTCTGCGTCGGCGTTGTTTACGACCGTCTGCATACCCGCGAAATCGCGGCGTATGGCGGTCTCGTCAACAACATGCCGAAATATGCGGTCGCCTTCATGATCTTCACCATGGCCAATGTCGGTCTGCCCGGCACATCAGGCTTCATCGGTGAATTCCTGACGCTGGTTGGTGTCTTCCGCGCCAACACGCTGGTTGCGCTGTTTGCCGCCACCGGTGTCATTCTCTCGGCCGCTTATGCGCTATGGCTTTATCGCCGCGTGATCTTCGGTGCGCTGGAGAAGGAAAGCCTGAAGAGCCTGCTCGATCTCTCGACCCGCGAAAAGGTCATCCTTTATCCGCTGGTTGTGCTGACCATCTTCTTCGGCGTCTATCCGGCTCCGGTGTTCGATGCGACAGCCGCATCGGTCGATCTTCTGGTAAACAACTATACGGCTGCATTGCAGGCGGCGCAAAATGTTGCGCTCACTATGAATTGACGACAGGACCCGTTGGACATGACCGCTGAAATCCTTTTTGCCAGTCTGCACATTGCGACGCCCGAGCTGATCCTCGCGATCGGCGCGCTGGCGCTGCTCATGATTGGCGTCTTCTCGGGCGACAAGTCGACAACGACGGTCACCGGCCTTGCCGTTGCCCTCCTGCTCGTCGTCGGTCTCTGGATCATCTTTGCCCCCGCATCGGGTGTGGCTTTCGGCGGTGTCTACATCGCCGATGCCTTCGGTAATTTCATGAAGGTGCTGGCGCTGGTCGGCTCCATCACCGCCATGATCCTGGCCGTTGGCCAGGGCCGCTTCGAACCGATCGGCCGTTTCGAATATCCGGTGCTGCTGGTTCTCGCGACGCTCGGCATCCTGCTGATGATCTCGGCCAATAACCTGATCTCGCTCTACATGGCGCTGGAACTGCAGTCGCTGGCGCTTTATGTCGTCTGCGCCATCAACCGCGAGAGCCTGCGTTCCACGGAAGCGGGCCTGAAATACTTCGTTCTCGGTGCGCTCTCTTCCGGCATGCTGCTTTACGGCATGTCGCTGGTCTACGGCTTCACCGGCAATACCGGCTTTACCGAAATCGCCCAGGTTCTGGCCTCGGAAACCCGTTCGCTCGGTCTCGTTTTCGGTCTGGTCTTCGTGCTGGCCGGTCTGGCATTCAAGATTTCCGCCGTTCCGTTCCACATGTGGACGCCGGACGTTTATGAAGGCGCGCCGACCCCGGTTACGGCCTTCCTCTCGGCCGCACCGAAGATCGGCGCCATGGCGATCCTCGTCCGCATCGTCATCGAGGCCTTCCAGCCGGTCTTTGCCGACTGGCAGCAGATCGTCGTCTTCATCTCCATCGCGTCCATGCTGCTCGGTTCCTTCGCCGCAATCGGCCAGAAGAACATCAAGCGCCTGATGGCCTATTCCTCCATCGGTCACATGGGTTATGCGCTGGTCGGCCTTGCTGCTGGCACGCAGGCTGGTGTTGCTGGCGTTATCCTTTATATGGCCGTCTACATGGTCATGACGCTTGGCACCTTCGCCTGCATCCTCGCCATGCGCCGCAAGGAAATCGGCAATGTCGAGAATGTCGAAGATCTCGCCGGTCTTTCGTCTTCCAATCCCTTCATGGCGGTTGTGCTGACGATCCTGATGTTCTCGCTTGCCGGCATTCCGCCGCTCGCCGGCTTCTTCGGCAAGTACTACGTGTTCCTGGCCGCCATCGAAGCGAAGCTTTATCCGCTCGCCATTATCGGTGTGATCGGCTCGGTTGTCGGCGCCTATTATTACATTCGCGTCGTCAAGGTCATGTGGTTTGATGAAGCCAAGGACAAGTTCGAGCGTCCGTCGGGTGAACTCAAAGTGGTTTATGCGCTGTCGGCCTTCTTCACCGTCGCCTTCATTGTCTTCGGCGGTGCACTTGGCAACGCGGTCACTGCTGCGGCGAAGACCTTCTTTTGAGCAGTACACGAAGGAATACGGGCCGGATGTCCATCGACGATATCAGGCACGAGGCGATGGCGGAAACGCCATCGACCAATCTGGAATGTTTCGCCCGGGCACGGGCGGGTGATGGCGGCAACCTGTGGGTTACCGCCATCCGCCAGACCGGCGGCCGGGGCCGCCGTGGGCGGCCCTGGGTGTCGGAGCCCGGCAATCTCTACGCTTCCCTTCTTCTGATCGATCCTGCGCCGATGGAGCGCATCGGCTCGCTGCCGCTCGCTTTTGCGCTCGCGGTCTATCGCGCCATTCGCGCGGTTTTGCCGCCGGGCGGTGAGGCGCTTGAAATCAAATGGCCAAATGACGTGCTGATCGGCCGCCGCAAGACCTGCGGCATTCTGATGGAAGCCGAGCTTTTGCCTGACGGCCGGCGCGCCATCGTCATCGGCATTGGTATCAATATCGCCCATAAACCTGATAATCCGCTTTATCCCGTTACGATGCTGTCGGAACATGGTGCGTCTTGCTCGCCCGAGGAACTGTTTGCCCATCTCTTCCGTGAAACGGCCGAGGTTCTGCGCGAATGGGATGAGGGCAGGGGCGTATCCGCCATCATCGCCAGCTGGCGGGCAGCGGCCTGCGGCATTGGCGAACATATCACCGTCAATTTCCCGGATCGTTCGATCGGCGGGCGTTTTGTCGGAATTGATGATAATGGTTATCTGCTGCTGGATGAGGACGAGGGCGCAAGACGCTCCATTGCCGCTGGCGATGTGTTTTTCGGATGAGGTGCACGGTGCGGGTAAAAAACCCGCGCCGAACCGGATCCCATAGGTTGGAGCTTTCCTGCAGCTCATGAAATGCAGGGTGACAAACCGGCTCCGCATCGGCCCGGTCGATCAGATGGTTCAACAGGTCCGATGCTGATAGCAGCGGCATGGCGCGGCGTGATGCCGTCCTGCGCGCTTTTTTGAATGGATAAGAAAAACAATGGCTCAACAGGACGAACTGGTTTTTTTGCCGCTTGGCGGCGTGGGTGAAATTGGCATGAATCTGGCGCTTTACGGCTACGGGCCGGCGAGCAAGCGCGAATGGATCATGGTGGATTGCGGCGTGACCTTTGCCGGTCTCGATCTGCCTGGTGTCGATCTCGTGCTGCCCGATATCAGCTATATCGAGGCGCAGAAAAAGAACCTCAAGGGCATCATCATCACCCACGCGCATGAGGACCACTATGGTGCGCTGAACGATCTCTGGCCCGGCCTCAACGTGCCGGTCTACGCCTCGGCGTTCACCGCTGGCATGCTGGAGGCAAAGCGCGCTTATGAGGGTAGCCGCGCGGAAATTCCGATCACGCCGTTCAAGGCGGGTGACCGCATCAATGTTGGCCCCTTCGAAATCGAAGCGGTTGGCGTCAATCACTCCATTCCCGAGCCGATGTCGCTGGTCATCCGCACACCGCTCGGTAATGTCATCCATACCGGTGACTGGAAGATCGATGAGGCGCCTTCACTTGGGCCGTTGACGGATGAGGCCCGCTTCCGCGCCATCGGTGAAGAGGGCGTGCTGGCGCTGATGTGCGACAGCACGAACTCCGTGCGTGATGGTGTATCGCCTTCCGAGCATGAGGTTTCAGAAGGTCTGCGCCAGATCATCGAAAATGCCGAAGGCCGCGTGGCCGTTACCACCTTCTCCTCCAATGTCGGGCGTATCCGCTCGATCGCGCAGGCGGCTGAGGCTGCCGGTCGTGAAGTGCTGCTGCTCGGCTCGTCGCTGAAGCGTGTCGTCAACGTGTCGCAGGACCTCGGCATTATGGAAGGCATCAAGCCGTTCCTCGCTGAAGATGAATTCGGTTATATTCCGCGTGATCGTGTGGTGCTGATCCTGACGGGTTCGCAGGGGGAACCGCGCGCAGCACTCGCCAAGCTTTCCCGTGATGAGATGCGTAATGTGGCGCTCGCCTCCGGCGATACGGTCGTCTTTTCGTCACGCGCCATCCCCGGCAACGAAAAGGCGATCATCGATATCAAGAACGGCCTGATCGAACAGGGCGTCCACATCGTCACCGACAATGAGGCGCTCGTTCACGTCTCCGGCCATCCGCGCCGTAACGAGCTTCTGAAGATGTATGAATGGACGAAGCCGCAGATCGTCGTGCCCGTGCACGGCGAAGCGGCGCATCTGGTGGCGCAGAAGGAACTGGCCGAACAGGCCGGCATTTCGCAGGTGCCGAAGGTGCGCAACGGCAACGTTCTGCGCCTCGCACCCGGCCCGGCGGAAGTGATCGATGACGTGCCGCATGGCCGCGTCTTCAAGGACGGCAATCTCGTCGGTGACATGGACGAGATGGGCATCAGCAATCGCCGCAAGCTCTCCTTCGCCGGCCACGTCGCCGTCAATGTCGTGCTGGACAGCCGTTACGACTTCCTCGGCGATCCCGATGTCGTGCCTTTCGGCCTGCCGGAATTCGATGATGAGGATGAGGCGATGGAGGACACGCTTTATGACGCCGTGCTCGGCGCCGTCGAGAGCATTCCGCGCGCCCGCCGCAAGGATCTGGAACTGCTGCGTGAAGCCGTGCGCCGCGCCGTACGCGCCGCCGCCAACCAGAGTTGGGGCAAGAAGCCGATCGTGACGGTTTTTGTAACCAAGGTCTGAGCCGGCCGTCCGGCCGATTGGCCGGCCTCCCTGTCTCTTCCTCGCTGATTTCTGAGCCGCGCCCCAAAGCGCGGCTCTTCTCTTTTTCTTTTAGTATTTCTTGCGGAGAAGTGATTCCGATCTGCGGATGAATGCGTTACAAGAAGCCCATTGCGCAGGAGGATCACATGCCGCTTCTTTCGGCCTTCGCCGTTTATTTCATCGTCTGGTGGACGGTGCTTTTCATCGTGTTGCCGATTGGCCTGCGCACCCAGGATGAAGACGGAGATGTGGCACTGGGCACGGTCGCCAGCGCACCCTCCCGCTTCAAGGGCGGGCGGATCGTTTTGTGGACGACCCTGATCTCGGCTTTGATCTGTGGCCTATGGTATGGCGGAACCTGGTGGTTCGGTGTCAGCCTTGATGATCTGCCGAGAATTATTCCCGTTTTCGACTAAAGACAGCGGGGCGGTATCCGCCCCAGTCGCGTCTTGACGGGTCGGCCCGAGAACGAACCCCGGAACTGCCTAAGCATCGGGCAGTCTGCCATCAATCCGGCCAAACACTGTCATATGGATGTCATATCTATCGTGCAAACAGCAGGAGCTTGCTGATCTCGATTCATCGCGGAGCTCTGCGGAATGACGAAGCGAGCGGGGCAATTTGCCAGGGCAAAAAAAAACAAGGCCTTTCAGCCTTGTTTTCCAGTTTTCGCGTGATCTGTAACCGTTACCGGGGCTGCGAACGAGCGCGCCTAAGATCTGATCCTCCCAAGACTGACCGCGAAAATGACAAGAATTTAAACTTCCTGCCTCTTTTGTAAGCTAAAGCTAGCTCAAACCCCCAGCCTTGTCATCTCATTTTTTGCATATTTGTTACAGTCGGCAAAAAATTCCCTGTGGTGCATTTTGTCGCACCCGATCAAGAATAATATTTCGGCCAAAGCGTTTTGGCGCGAATTAGCTATCGCGAAAATACAACGAAATGCCCATTAAACGCTCTTTTCATGGCGGGTTTTCATCCGCCCCGGAAACGGCTATATCCGGCGCCAATATCCCTCTATTCGGGGCGATTCCCGCAGCTTCGCGCGCTATCGTCCGCATCAATGGAAGCCGTCATGCGTCTCAGCCGTTATTTCATGCCCATCCTGAAGGAAAACCCCAAGGAAGCGGAAATCGTTTCTCACCGTCTCATGCTGCGCGCCGGCATGATCCGGCAGCAGTCGGCTGGCATTTATTCCTGGCTGCCGCTGGGCAAGCGTGTGCTGGACAAGGTCAACAAGATTATCCGCGAGGAGCAGAACCGCTCCGGCGCCATCGAGCTTCTGATGCCGACCCTGCAGTCCGCGGAACTCTGGCAGGAAAGCGGCCGTTACGACGACTACGGCAAGGAGATGCTGCGCATCAAGGACCGCCAGGATCGTCAGATGCTCTACGGCCCCACCAATGAGGAGATGATCACCGACATCTTCCGTTCCTATGTGAAGTCCTACAAGAACCTGCCGCTGAACCTCTATCATATCCAGCTGAAGTTCCGCGACGAGGTGCGTCCGCGCTTCGGCACCATGCGCTCGCGCGAATTCTTGATGAAGGACGCTTATTCCTTTGACCTTACGAAGGAAGACGCGATTCATTCCTACAACAAGATGTTCGTGGCGTACCTGCGCACATTCGAACGGCTTGGTCTGCGCGCCATTCCCATGCGCGCCGATACCGGCCCGATCGGCGGCAATCACAGCCATGAATTCATCATTCTGGCCGACACCGGTGAATCCGAAGTCTTCTGCCACAAGAGCTTCCTGGATCGCGCCATTCCCGCTGAAAGCACCGATTTCGACGATGTTGCAGCGTTGCAGGGCGTGTTCGACGAATGGACGGCTGATTACGCCGCCACCTCTGAAATGCACGACGAAGCCGCCTATGACGCCATTCCCGAGGGCGAGCGCCTTTCGGCACGCGGCATCGAAGTCGGCCACATCTTCTATTTCGGCACCAAATATTCCGAACCGATGGGCGCGAAAGTGCAGGGCAAGGATGGCAAGGAACATCCTGTCCACATGGGTTCCTATGGCATCGGCCCGACACGCCTTGTTCCCGCCATCATTGAAGCATCGCATGACGAGAACGGAATCATCTGGCCGGCTTCGGTCGCTCCTTTCGACGTCGTGATCATCAACATGAAGGCTGGAGACGCGGCCTGCGATGCTGCTTGCGAAAAGCTGTATTATTCGCTCTCCAACGCCGGCAAGGATGTTCTCTACGACGATACGGACGACCGTGCAGGCCAGAAATTCGCCACTGCCGATCTAATTGGCGTGCCGCTGCAGATCATCGTCGGCCCACGTTCGGTCGCGAATGGCGAAGTCGAAGTCAAGGATCGCAAGACCGGCGAACGGGAAACCGTGACGATCGAGGCGGCGATGAACAGGGTGCTCGGTTAAGCGCGAGCGGAATTGGGGCGGCTTCACCCGAAGTCCACTCTCGTTTCGTGGCGTGGATGCCGCAGAAATTTGGGCCGGTTTTCGGAAAAGACCGGCCTTGCAGTTTGAGATCAGGGAGACGACATGGCACAAGCCGAAGCTGAAAAGGGTGCGGCTGTTTCCGCCGGGGCAAAGACCGCCCGGCCGTTTTCCGCTTTTGAACGTATGGTGGCCTGGCGTTACCTGCGCTCACGGCGCAAGGAAGCCTTCATTTCCGTCATTGCCGGTTTTTCCTTTGTCGGAATCATGCTGGGCGTAGCGACGCTCATCATCGTCATGGCCGTCATGAACGGTTTCCGCACGGAACTGATCTCCCGCATTCTTGGCATCAACGGCCACATGATCGTTAATGCGATCGACCAGCCCTTGAATAATTACGATGAACTGGCGAAGAAGTTCGCCGCCGTCCCCGGCGTTACCATGGCCTTGCCGCTGGTGGAAGGCCAGACGCTTGCCTCCGGCCGCGGTGGCGCGGGGTCCGGCGCGCTGGTGCGCGGCGTGCGCCAGGAAGACATCGACAAGGTCAAGGAAGTAGCGACCAACATCAAGACCGGCGATCTCGTTGGCTTTATGGCCGGAGACGGCGTCCTCGTCGGTTCCAGGCTCGCATCGCAACTGGGTGTAACGGCTGGTGACGATATCACTCTCATATCACCGGAAGGTGATGTGACGCCGATGGGTGTCAATCCCCGCGTGAAATCCTACAAGATTTCCGGTGTCTTTGAGATCGGCATGTCCGAATATGACGCCTCTATGATCTACATGCCGCTCTCCGAGGCGCAGCTCTATTTCAATACGGAAGGGCGTGTCGGGTCCATTGAGCTTTATGTCAACCGCCCGGACGACGTCGATGGCATCCGCCCGCTGGTGGAGCAGGCGGCGGAACGGCAGATCTACATCGTCGACTGGCGGCAGCGGAACCAGACCTTCTTTTCCGCCCTGCAGGTGGAGCGGAACGTGATGTTCATGATCCTGACCCTCATCGTTCTTGTGGCGGCGCTCAACATCATTTCCGGCCTGATCATGCTGGTAAAGGACAAGGGCAGCGATATCGCCATTCTGCGCACCATGGGCGCAAGCTCAGGTGCCGTCATGCGCATCTTTTTCATGACCGGCGCGGCGATCGGCACGGTCGGCACCTTCGCTGGCGTGGCGCTTGGCGTCATCGTCTGCCTCAATGTCGAATCCATCCGCCAGTTCTTCTCCTGGATATCAGGAACGGTGCTGTTTGATCCGCAGCTCTATTTCCTCAGCCAGCTTCCGGCCGAAATGGATGTTGGTGAAACCATCACCGTCGTCATCATGGCCCTGACGCTCTCTTTCCTGGCAACGATCTTCCCGGCCTGGCGTGCTTCCAAGCTCGATCCGGTGCAGGCCCTGCGTTACGAATAAGGACCGCTTCGCAATATGGCAAAAAAAACAGTGCTGCGGCTTACCGGCGTCGAGAGAACCTATGGTCAGGGCGAGACGTCGCTTTCTATTCTGCGCAAGGCGGATTTCCAGTTGAAGAGCGGTGAGATGGTGGCGCTGGTCGCCCCCTCCGGTACCGGCAAATCCACCCTGTTGCATCTCGCCGGGCTTCTCGAACATCCAGACGCCGGCGAAGTCTATATCAACGACGCGCCCTGCAACGGCCTGCCGGATGAGACGCGCACGGCGATCCGCCGCAGCGACATAGGCTTCGTTTATCAGTTCCACCATCTGCTACCCGAGTTTTCGGCAGTTGAGAACGTGATGATGCCGCAGCTCATCGCCGGCCTGTCACAGGCGGAGGCGCGTAAACGCGCGAGCGCGCTTCTGGATTACATGCGGGTGGGGCATCGTGGCGAACACCGTCCGGCCGAGCTCTCCGGGGGTGAACAGCAGCGCGTCGCCATTGCCCGCGCCGTCGCCAATGCACCGCTCCTGCTGCTGGCGGACGAGCCGACTGGCAATCTCGATCCGGAGACCGCCTCTTATGTCTTCGACGCACTGGAGGCGCTGGTTCGCCAGTCCGGCCTCGCAGCGCTGATCGCGACGCATAACCACGAGCTCGCCGGCCGGATGGATCGCCGCGTAACGCTCGCCGAGGGCAAGATCGTCGATTTTTGACCTGACCGAGCCTGTCCCGCCATCCACCGACCCCGAACGGCGAGCAAGGCGAGGGATCGGATGCGCCCTTGACGGAGGCTAGCCGCTTGGCTGCCGCGAGCAAGGATTTTTCCAAGTTTCATTTTTTGAACCCGGAGGATTTTTCTTCCGGGTTTTTCGCTTTGGAGTCAGCGGCTTGCGGTTTTGGAAGCGGGAACCGAAAGCGATTCTGCCACGTTGGCAAGGAGAACATCAGCAGAACCCTGTTGACAATCGAACGAAATAAGAACAAAGTTGGAACATAACGAGTAAGGAGAGACCAATGACTGATTTCATCCGTGACGTTGCCGCTTTCACCTCCATTGCTGTCTTCGTTGCCAGCTTTTCGGTAATCCTCACCGCGCTGTGAAGAAGATACCGGCGCAGAAGCCTGTATGGACATCGCAAAGCGGTGGACATCAAGCGCCGGAAATCGGAAAATCGCCCCCGTGATTCAGAATGACAGGATGATGATATGGGCGATACGGTTGTGCGGGCAGAAACCTCTGACGAAAACCTGAACACCCCGGGTTTCGTTCATCTTCGGGTTCATTCCGCTTACTCCCTGCTTGAAGGGGCTCTGCCCCTCAAGAAAATCATGTCCAAGGCGGTTTCAGACGGCCAGCCGGCCATTGCCATTACAGATACCAACAACCTCTTCGTTGCGCTGGAGTTTTCCGAAAAGGCGCGGGATGAGGGTTTGCAGCCCATCATCGGCTGCCAGCTGTCGATCGACATGCAGGATGCGGCGGAGGATCGCCGCAACCACAACAGCCACCTTCAGAAACTTCCCGCTATCGTTCTTCTCGCCGCCGATGCCGAAGGGTATGAGCGGCTGGTGGATCTTGTGAGCCGTGCCTATCTTGAGGGCGAGGGCAGTGGCCATTCCGTGCACATTACCCGCGCATGGCTGGAAGAGGACTCAAATGCGGGCCTGATCGCGCTGACCGGCGCTTCCGGCGGCCCGGTGGATATGGCCTTGAGGGAAGGTCATGCCGCCCAGGCGAAGGAACGGCTGCTGACACTGAAGTCACTCTTCGGTGACCGGCTTTATATCGAATTGCAGCGCCAGTCCGGGTATGACCGTTCGCATGAGCGGCGTATGATCGGCCTCGCTTATGACCATGATATTCCGCTGGTTGCCACAAACGAGGCGTTCTTCCCGTCGAAGGCCGACTACGAAGCGCATGACGCGCTGATGGCGGTGGCGCATAATGCCATTGTTTCGGACGACAGCCGCTTTCGCCTGACGCCCGACCATTACCTTAAAAGTCGAGAAGAAATGACGGCGTTGTTTGCAGACCTGCCGGAGGCGCTGGACAATACCGTCGAGATTGCGTTGCGCTGCTCTTATGTGCTGAAGAAGCGCGGGCCGATCCTGCCACGTTTCACCGGCGCCAGCGACGATCCTGAGGCAGCGGAACGCGCCGAAGCGGAAGAGCTTCGACGTCAGGCGGTGGAGGGGCTGGATCAGCGCCTTGCCGCGCTCGGTATGGCGCCCGGTTATACGGAACAGGATTATCGCGAGCGGCTCGATTTCGAACTCGGCGTCATCTCGCGCATGAAGTTCCCCGGTTATTTCCTGATCGTTGCCGACTTCATCAAATGGGCCAAGCAGCACGATATCCCGGTCGGACCGGGCCGTGGTTCGGGCGCGGGTTCGCTCGTAGCTTACGCGCTGACGATTACCGATGTCGATCCGCTGCGTTTCTCACTGCTGTTCGAACGCTTCCTTAATCCTGAACGCGTGTCGATGCCCGACTTCGACATCGATTTCTGCCAGGATCGTCGCGAAGAAGTGATCCGCTACGTTCAGGCCAAATACGGCCGCGAGCAGGTGGCGCAGATCATCACCTTCGGTTCGCTCCAGGCGCGCGCGGCCCTGCGCGACGTCGGCCGCGTGCTGGAAATGCCCTACGGGCAGGTGGACAAGATCTGCAAGCTGGTGCCCAACAACCCGGCCAACCCGACGCCGCTTTCGAAGGCGATCGAGGAGGAGCCGCGCCTGCAGGAAGAAGCGGACAGGGAGCCTGTTGTCGCCCGCCTGCTGGATATCGCCCAGAAGATCGAGGGGCTTTATCGCCACGCCTCAACCCATGCTGCCGGTATCGTCATCGGCGACCGCCCGCTGTCGAAGCTGGTGCCGATGTATCGCGATCCGCGGTCCGATATGCCGGTCACCCAGTTCAACATGAAGTGGGTTGAAAGCGCCGGCCTTGTCAAATTCGACTTTCTTGGCCTGAAAACGCTGACGGTGCTGAAGGTGGCCGTCGATTTTGTCGCCAAGCGCGGCATCAAGGTGGATCTCGCCGCCATCCCGCTCGATGACGCCAAGACGTATGAAATGCTGTCGCGCGGTGAGACCATCGGCGTGTTCCAGGTGGAAAGTGCCGGCATGCGCAAGGCGCTGATCGGCATGCGGCCGGACTGCATTGAGGACATTATCGCTCTGGTGGCGCTATATCGTCCCGGCCCGATGGAGAACATCCCCGTTTATAACGCCCGCAAACATGGCGAAGAAGAGCTGGAATCGATCCACCCGACCATCGACCATCTGCTGAAGGAAACACAGGGCGTTATCGTTTATCAGGAACAGGTGATGCAGATCGCCCAGGTTCTGTCGGGTTATTCGCTTGGCGAAGCCGATCTTCTGCGCCGCGCCATGGGTAAGAAGATCAAGGAGGAAATGGACAAGCAGCGCGAGCGCTTCGTTGATGGCGCCATCAAGAACGGTGTCTCGAAACCGCAGGCCGACACCATCTTCGATCTCCTCGCAAAATTTGCCAATTACGGCTTCAACAAGAGCCATGCCGCGGCCTATGCCATCGTCTCCTACCAGACGGCCTATATGAAGGCGCATTATCCGGTGGAGTTCCTGGCGGCCTCCATGACGCTCGATATGGCCAATACGGAAAAGCTCAACGATTTCCGTCAGGACGCCGGTCGTCTCGGCATTGAAATCGTCGCGCCGTCCGTCCAGACCTCGTTCCGCCAGTTCGAAACGGGCGAGAACCGCATTTATTATTCGTTGGCTGCCATCAAGGGGGTTGGCGAAGGAGCGGTCGAACATATCGTCGCGATCCGCGGCGACAAGCCGTTCACGAGCCTCGAGGATTTCTGCCTGCGCATCGACCCCAAGCAGATCAACCGTCGTGTGCTCGAGAGTCTCATCAATGCCGGTGCTTTCGATTGTTTCGGCCGCGACCGCGCAGAGTTGATCGGCGGGCTGGACCGTATCATCGGTTATGCCCAGATGGCGCAGAACAACCGCACCATCGGCCAGTCGGACATGTTCGGCTCGGGCGGCGGCAATGGCCCGGAAAAGCTGGTGCTTCCTGCCTTCCAGCCCTGGCTTGCCTCGGAAAAGCTGCTGCGCGAATATCAGGTTCTCGGTTTCTACCTCACGGCCCACCCGCTGGATACCTATCGCCCCGTACTGGAAAAATTGCGCGTGCAGAATTTCGCCGATTTTTCCGCTGCTGTGAAACAGGGAGCGACTGCCGGGCGTCTTGCCGGCACCGTTACCGGCAAACAGGAGCGAAAGACGCGCACCGGCAACAAGATGGGTATCGTCACCTTCTCGGATGCTTCAGGGCAATATGAGGCGGTGTTGTTTTCCGAAGGTCTCGGCCAGTACCGCGACCTGCTTGAGGTCGGCAAGTCGTTGGTGATCACGGTGCAGGCGGAAGAGCGCCCTGAAGGTATCGGTCTGCGCATCCAGACGGCGCAGTCGCTGGAAGAAAAATCCGTGCAGATGCAGAAGGCACTGCGTGTTTATGTGCGTGATTCCGGCCCGCTGAAAACGGTTGCCCGCCACCTCAACACCAGGGGTGACGGCTCGGTCTATTTCATCGTTATCAAGGATGAGGGTAGCCGCGAGATCGAGGTGGAACTGACGGAGAAATACCGTATCTCGCCTGAAATAGCCGCTGCTCTTCGGTCAGCCCCCGGTGTCGTTGATGTGGAACTGGTGTGAGGCGCAGCGCCTTCGCGCCTCGCTCAGACCGGCCCTTCCTTCGTCACGGTGATGAAGTCCGTTCCCGATCCTGTCTCCATCTGGTGACTGAGGTCGGAAACGGTGATGGAGCTTCCGCTTGAGAGTTCCTGCTCAATCCGGGCGCGTATGTCCTGCGGAATGTCGAGACGGCTGAGCACGGCACTTAACTGGTCGAAACCGCCGGGCGCTTCGGTAACGGTGATGCCGAGCCGCTTGCGGGCAGCGGCTGGCAGATGATTGTCGAGCGTTACGCCGTTCCATTCGGCGGTTCCGGCAGCGCGATCCACGGACACCGCCTCGAAAAAATGGGTTCCGAGCGCGACTTCCGGGTCCTTGATGTCGATGGCGGCCTCAAAAAGCGGCTTGAAGTCCTGCCGCACCATGATCTGCCCGGTTGGCGGGTGGTCTTCACCGGCGGAGGCATAAAGCGCCGCCACGAAAGCGTCGGTCAGAAGGGGCCCTGACGTTTTCAGCCCCTTCCACCGCTTGAAACCGTTGATAGCGCTGATCGTCATCTCCCCGGCATAACCGTCGGCCGAACCGGCATCGAAGCCGAGACGGGTCAGCACGGTCTGAATATCCATTACCCTTTCCCGCTCGCCACGCCTTGTGATGAGAATGCGCAGCGGTGAAGGCTCTCTCGCCTTCGCCGTCGATTTGATGGCCTGGGTTTTTTCATTGACGGCGACTTCGACCGCGCCCAGAGCCGCATCGAAGCTCGCGGGCCGCAACTCTACATCCGACAGAAGCAGCTTGCCGTCATCTGCGTCGTCACGCGGCGAAAACAGCGCCGGATGTTGCACAAAGCGCAGCGAGACCGGGCGGTCGGTGATGATGACATGCACCCCGGTACGCGTATCACCGAAGAGTGACTTCGCGAATTTGGAAGGCAGACGCACACAGCCGTGGGAAGCCGGATAGTTCGGCACCTTACCCTCGTGCAGCGCGATGCCGGACCAGGTCAGTCGCTGCATGAACGGCATGGGGGCGGCCGAATAGATATTCGACTCGTGGTATTTCCGCTTCTCTAGAATGGAGAATATGCCGCTCGGTGTCTCATGCCCGGCCTTGCCGGTCGAGACTTTGGAGGTGGCGATGATTTCACCATTTTCATAAAGCGCGAGCGACTGGTCACTTTTCGATACAAGTATCTGCAGGGACCTGCTGTCAGCGGCGAGCGCCGGAAAGGCAAGAATGCTGGCCGACAGCATGCCGGCCATAAGACGGAGGCGAAGGGACATGACGCAATACACCACATGCACAAAACTTCCCTCACTCAACCACGCTAAGTTTAATGAAGTTTAAGGGCGGCGCTGCCGCGCTATCACTAATTTGTGTAAAATCTAAAATAAATAGTTCGGGAGATCGATGCGCCGATATGTCGGCCGAAGGGCTTAACGGGTTCGGTTATTTCCGCGAGCCAAACGTATAGCCGGTCTCGACGCTGCCCTTGCCGAACTTGTCGCGCAGCTTGTCCATTGCCGCTTCCGCCGCGGCCCGGCGCCCCGCCTGTCTGTCGACGAGATCGGGAGGATCGGCAAGGCCGGCATCGCGCAGATCGCTGACGCCGATGCCGAGGAGGCGAAATCTCGTGCCGTCGGTTTCCTTTTCGAGCAATGAGAGGCCGGTACGGAAAATTCGGTCGGCTAGCTGCGTGGGGTCGTCCAGCTTGCGATTACGGGTGCGAATCCTGAAGTCGGCCGTCTTCATTTTCAAGACAACCGTATGGCCGGCAATGCCATTTTTCTTGAGCCTCCAGGCGACTTTTTCCGAGAGCGACCGCAGGATCGGCACAAGGTCCTCATGGCGGGAAATATCGTTGAAGAAGGTGGTTTCGGAGGAGACGCTTTTGGCAGGGTCGTTATTGTGCACATGCCGCTCGTCAATGCCGCGCGACAGCCGGAAGAGCCGCTGGCCCATCACGCCATAACGGCGCATCAGCTCGCTTTCCTGCATCTCCTGCAGCTGTGCGATCATGCGGATGCCGTCGGCCTCCAGCGTCGCCGCGAAGGCCTTGCCCACGCCCCAGATGGTCGTGACCGGCCGCGCCGCGAGAAACGACAGCGCTTCCGCTTCGCCAATCACGGAAAAGCCGCGGGGCTTTTGCAGGTCGGACGCGACCTTGGCGAGAAATTTACAGTAGGAAAGCCCGGCTGAAACCGTCACCCCCACTTCCTTTTCCACGCGCCGGACAAATTTCGCCAGCACGCGCGCCGGTGGATCGTGATGCAGCTTCTCGGTGCCTGAAAGATCGAGAAACGCCTCGTCTATGGAAAGCGGCTGCACCAGCGGCGTCAACTCCTGCATCATCGCCCTGATTTCGCGCCCGACACGACTGTATTTCTCCATGTCAGGTTTGATGACCACGGCGTCGGGACAGGCTTCCAGCGCCTTGAACATGGGCATGGCGGAGCGCACGCCCTGAATACGGGCAATATAACAGGCAGTGGAAACCACCCCGCGCTTGCCGCCGCCAATGATGACAGGTTTATCGGCCAGTTCCGGATTATCCCGCTTTTCAACGGAGGCATAAAAGGCATCGCAATCGATATGGGCGATGCTCAGACCGTAGAGTTCGGCGTGATAGACAAGCCGCGGGCTTCCGCAGGCACGGCAACGTCTAAGCCCCTCTGGCTGGCCGACCAGACAGTCGCGGCAAAAACCGGGATCATAAGGATGCGACGTGGACATGGGCCGAAAACAAAACCAGAACGTCGCCGACCATACTCCGGTTGTAACAAGGGCTCAAGGGCTCTTCCCTTAATACACACCCGAATCCAGCCCGGGTCCGGAAAAGTGGTGCCAGGCCGCAGCCACCGTTTCGGGCGACGTGTCAGTTGCGGCGCAGAACGCCATGAGATCGGGTTCGTGGCTCATCAGGAAATCGGTGAGTCCCGCCAGAAAACCTGGATCGCTGACGGCCTGGCGCAGCATATTGGCCTGTAATCCGCTCAACGCCAGAAAGCGTCCCAGCATTTCCGGCTCGTTTGCCAGCCAGCCAAGTATGGCGGCCGCCGTTTCTTGCGGATCCTGGCTGGCATTGCCTTTGTTTTTTGTATCGCGCAGCATTTCTCACCTGAAGTTACCTATTTTGAAACCAAATCCCTCTAGCCTTGCGCAACAAATGGACGATGGAATCGGTTCTCAGCCAACTTATATGTCTGGGTGAAGGTTTCAAAGCGAAACGGGGACTGCTCACCATGCCCAAGCAGGTCATGATAGTCGAAGACAACGAGCTGAACATGAAGCTCTTTCGCGACCTGATCGAGGCGTCTGGCTATACGACGATCCAGACACGCAACGGCATGGAAGCGCTCGATCTCGCCCGCAAGCACCGGCCGGATCTGATCCTCATGGATATCCAGCTGCCGGAGGTTTCGGGGCTGGAGGTGACGAAGTGGCTGAAGGAAGATGACGAGCTGCATGTCATTCCGGTCATCGCGGTCACCGCTTTCGCCATGAAGGGAGACGAGGAGCGCATTCGCCAGGGTGGATGCGAGGCCTATGTGTCGAAGCCGATTTCCGTCCCGAAGTTCATTGAAGTCATCAAGACTTATCTGGGCGATGCGTGAGGCGACTGGGGAACGGTTATGACGGCGAGAGTTCTGGTTGTTGACGATATTCCGGCCAATGTGAAGCTTCTCGAAGCCCGGCTGGTGGCGGAGTATTTCGATGTCGTTACCGCCGAGGATGGCTTCAAGGCGCTTGCCATCTGCGATAAAGAGCAGGTCGATATCATCCTCCTCGATATCATGATGCCGGGGATGGATGGTTTCGAAGTCTGCGAAAGGCTGAAAGCCAATCCGGATACGGCGCATATCCCCGTTGTGATGGTCACGGCGCTGGATCAGCCCTCGGACCGCGTGCGGGGTCTGAAGGCTGGAGCCGATGATTTCCTGACCAAGCCGGTCAATGACCTGCAGTTGATCGCCCGCGTCAAAAGCCTGGTGCGCCTGAAGGCCGTTAGCGACGAATTGCGCGTGCGCGCCGAAGCGGCCCGTCAGATTGGCATCGAAGAGATGCTGCGCAGCGATGGGCTGATGCAGACGCCGGGCCGGATTCTGGTTGCGGATGGCCGCGCCAGCTCGCAGGAGCGCATCGTTCGGGCGCTGAAGCCGGTCGCAGAGGTGGATGCCGTCACGGAGCCGCAGGCGGCCCTGCTCAAGGCAACAGGCAATCCCTTCGAGCTTGTCATCGTCAATTCGAATTTCGAAGATTACGATCCGCTGAGACTGTGCTCGCAGCTTCGCTCGCTGGAGCGGACCCGTTTCCTTCCGTTGCTCCTCGTGGCGGAGCAGGGGGCCGACGACATGGTGGCGCGCGCGCTGGATCTCGGCGTCAACGATTACATCCTTCGTCCGATCGATCCCAACGAACTCGTTGCCCGATCGCTGACGCAGATCAGGCGCAAACGCTACAATGAACATCTGCGGCTCAATCTCCAGCACACCATGGAGCTCGCCATCGTTGACGGCCTGACCGGCCTCAACAATCGTCGTTATCTCGACAATCATCTCAAGATACTCTTCGACCGCGCCGCTGTCCGCGGCCGCCCGATCTCCATCTGCATGACCGATATAGATCGCTTCAAGCTGGTCAATGATACCTATGGTCATGATGTGGGTGACGAAGTCCTGCGGGAATTTGCGGCACGCATCCGCAGCACGGTCCGCGGCGCCGATCTCGCCTGCCGCTACGGCGGCGAGGAATTTGTCGTCGTCATGCCGGACACGCCGATAGAGCTTGCTGCGAGCGTTGCCGAACGCCTGCGGACGATCGTGGAAGACAAGCCTTTCTACGTCCGTTCCATCGATCGTGAACTGAGCATCACGGCATCGCTCGGCATAGCATCCGGCAGCGGCGCCTTTGGAACGCCGGACGAACTGCTGAGGCAGGCTGACAGGGCGCTTTACGAGGCTAAACACGCCGGCCGAAACCGCGTCGTATCGGCGGCCGCCTGAACGGCTTTGCGAAGTAGCGGTGCGGGAGAATTGCACCGCCGTCCAAAATAATTTCGGACGTCTCAAGAAAACGGTAAAGGAAAGCCCGGCCTTTAGGAGCCAAGTCCCTGACTTCGCCTGTATTTTAACTTCATGCAATGAAAAGGCGAAATCGCGCGAGGCAACTAGATTTCAAGTTGAAAAATATATTGAATTCAATCTCGTGAAAAACTATAGTGTGCCAGCGTTGTATATTTAACCATGTTTTTCAGGTGACTTGTCGCTGGCTTAAGAATTTGTTGATTTTTATTTTACTTCTGCGCACACTCCTTGTTGAGAGTAACAGTTCTTCCGGCGGTTCTTCCGTCTTTTGATGATGGAATGAGAGCGGCGTGTGCCGCTGCGGTTTCGCTTGTCAGGGGCTGGTATTGCGTAGTTTGAATGCCCCATGATGCTCAGGTCCGCCGCATCTCCTGAATCGTGGGGTCGGTCGGCTGACGATGTTCGATTCGGTTCCTCGTGCCGTAACGCATCGTTGGCCGGCCGCCTTATTCCCTGCTTGATGCGTTGGAGCATCGCTCGCTTTGAAAAGATCGGCGGGATTCCCAACGCCGTGAAGTCGACACGCCGTCGCTTTCTCTTACAATCACGGTCCACATCGTAGGGGTAGCCGTCGGCGTTTTCCGTTGCCCCGCCGGGCAATCGGACGGCCTGTGGCCGCTGACGGGGGGCAGTGGTATCAAACCTGCAACATATGTTGTCGCCGGCGCGGCGGAGAAAATCAGGTGGGGCAGCCGGCCAGGCGTGAAGCCGTGTCGACAGGGCGTTCTGCTGAGCGAATGGCCTGTATCCGCATAAACAAAAAACGCGCCCGTGGGGGCGCGCTTTTGCCGGAACACCGATCAAGAAATTACTTGATCTTGGTTTCCTTGAATTCGACGTGCTTGCGTACAACCGGGTCGTACTTCGTCTTCGTCATCTTGTCCGTGAACGTACGGCTGTTCTTGGTGGTGACGTAGAAGGTACCGGTGTCGGCTGTCGACAGCAGCTTGATCTTGATTGTTGTAGCTTTCGCCATGGTCGTCCTGCCTTTAAACAAAAGAGAAGCCGCAGGCGCTTCTCACCTCGGCTAAATCTGGCGCGAAACTACGTATCGCGCCTGAAAAGTCAAGCCTGTTTTGCCCGGAAAACAAAACGGACGGCATAAAGGACCACGTAGAGCCCGAAAAATACCGCCAGCGACCAAGCGAAGCCGTCGGTTCCGGCGACATCCATGGAAATGCCCACAGCCTGCGGCCCCGCGATCGTACCAATGGCGTAACAGAAGATGAAGGCGGCATTTGCGGCCACCAGGTCGGCACCCTTCAGACGCGACCCGAGATGGGTGAGGCCGACCGTATACATGCCGGAAACGAGGCCGCCCCAGAACAGCAGCAGTGCCGCCACCAGGATCCAGCTTTCCACCAGGAACGGCAGGGCCAGCGTGCCGCAGACGCCGGCAAGGGCCATCAGGCCCAGCATCGTCCGCCGGTCTTTCATCCTGTCAGAAAGCAGGCCGATCGGTATCTGGAAGACCATGTTGCCAATGCCCATCACGGTAAGGAGAAGGGCCGCCTGCGATTCGTTGAAGCCTTCTCTGGTGGCATAGATCGGAAACAGCGAAAGGCCGCCTGCCTGTACCGAGCCGAAGACGAAAGCGGCGGCTGATGCCATCGGCACCAGCCAGACATAACGGACGAAATGGTGGTTGGGCCGCTCGTCCAGTTCCGGGCTCTCACCACGCGCCATGAAGATGGGAATTGCCGCAAGCAATATGATTGCCGCCCCGACGAGGAAAGGCAGGATGCCTTCGCTGCCAACCGCCGAAAACAGAAGCGGACCAACGGCAAAACCGACCGCAAGGCCGGTGGCGTAGATGCCGAGAACCATACCGCGCTTCTTCGGCGGCGCCGTCATGTTGATCCAGTATTCGGAGAGGATGAAGAGCGTGGTGGTTGCGCCGTGGAAGACGATTCGCAGCGGAAACCACATCCAGAAAGCATCGGCGAAATAAAAGCCGAGCGCGCTCAGCGCGGAGATGAAAACCGCAAACAACATGGTGCGGGCCACGCCAAAATCATGGGCGATCTTGGTGGTCACCGGGGCCGCCATCATGGCCGCGACGCCGGCCATGGCCGAGTTCACCCCGATCATGGTGGAGGAGATGCCGCGTTTCTCAAGGATGATCGACAGGAGCGGCAGGCCAAGGCCGATGGCGACGCCGACCGCACTGATGGCGGAAATGGCGGCGATCAGTGAGGGCCAGTGAATGGCATCCGCTTCTTCGCATTTCATTTGTGACATGACGGCCTTTATACAAAGTCTCGAATGAACCGGCCGTGGCGCGTGACATAAAGCCGCGCGGGGCTTTCATAGGGCAGTGAGGGATCACCTATCATGAAATTTGTGACATCTTCGAGAACCGTACGCGTGATTTTCGGCATGTTCAGACCGGAAAGGTCTGTCATGTCAAGCCATTGCACGTTGTGAAGCTCTTCGGAATCCCGGGTTAGCCGGATATCCAGCCGCAATTCGTCGGCGTAACAGCAAAAGAATCGCGTGTCGTAACGCCTGACATTGCCGGGCGGTGTGATGGCGCGCGCCACATAGCGAAAACAGGAGAGGTCCGGACCTTCAGTGGCCGGCCCAAGCTCGACCCCGGTTTCCTCCACAAGTTCGCGCGCGGCGGCAAGCGCCAGCGCCCTTGCCCCGGCGGCGCTCAGGCGCCGCGAAGCCGACGCCGTCAGGCTGTCAAGGACAGCGGGATGCAGATCGCCGGAAAAGGGCAGCGCATGGTCGCGCGGGTCGCGTTTGCCGCCTGGAAAGACATAAGTGCCGGGCATGAAGACGTGGGCGCTGCTGCGCTGACCCATCAGCACCCGTGTCGTCGGGCCGGATCGGTCGAACAGAATGAGGGAGGCGGCATCTCGCGGCCGCAATGGCGCGCTTGCCGCTTCCGCCTTGGTGGAATGCCGGGGCATGTACAAGACCCGCGCGCGTCAGTGCGAGGAGCCGTCTATCTGTATCTGCGGTTTTTTCCCGTCGAAGCCATGCATGCGCAGCGCCCATTGCAGACCGATGACGCCGCCCTTGATGGGCTGCAGCGTCAGAAGCGCGGCCAGAATTGTGATCGGTACCCAGATGGCGAAATGAGCCCACATGGGAATGTTTAGAACCATGTCCGTCATCATGAAGCCGCCGACCGCGATGTGGCCGATGATGACGATGGAGATATAGGGTGGCAGGTCGTCCGACCGATGATGGTGCATTTCCTCGCCGCAGGCCGCGCAGGCGTCCACCGGCTTCAGCCAGGCGCGGAAGAGGCGGCCGCTGCCACAGGCCGGGCAGCGATTGGCCATGCCGCGCATGATGGACCGGCCAAGCGGCCGCTCGGCGCTATCGTCTCCGAAGGTAACTGTCTCCGAGCCCTGATGTGCACTCATCCTTAAGTCCTTCCCATCCGTTCAACCGCTGAGGCGGCTTTGTTATCGTCGCCTTCTCGGCGGCCGTGTTCCGGGCTTGGCGGCAGCCCGTACTGTCCGCCGTCCGGCCTTGTGGAACGAGCGCACGCCCACCGGCATCTTCCGCCCGGGACTCAGCATATCGAATCTGAGCGCACCCGCCAGCGGCACCGCTTCCGCGAGCCTTACCTGCACCGTGTCGCCAAGCTGATAACCAAGACCGGTCTTTTCCCCCGTGAGAGCCTGATGGGCTTCGTCATACAGGAAATAATCCGTTCCGAGTGTAGATATAGGAACGAAACCATCAGCGCCAAACTGCGGAAGCGCGACAAATAGTCCCGCCTTGGTGACACCGCCGACCCGGCCCTCGAATTCCTCGCCGACCCGCTCGGAAAGATGATGGGCGATCAGGCGGTTGACGGTGTCGCGCTCGGCCGCCATGGCGCGGCGCTCGAAGGTCGAGATTTCAGCGGCGATATCGTCGAGTGTCGCTTCTTCCTGTGGCGTGATGCCGCCTTCGCCTAGCCCCAGAGAACCCACCAGCGCGCGATGCACGATGAGGTCGGCATACCGGCGGATCGGCGAGGTGAAATGGGCATATTTCATGAGGTTCAGGCCGAAATGGCCGATATTTTCGGGGCTGTAAATAGCCTGGCTCTGGCTGCGCAGCACCATCTCGTTGACCATGATCTGGTGCGGCGTGTCGAGAGCGCGTGCCAGAATGCCGTTGAAGGAATTGGCGCGCATGGCCGCACCCTTGGCCATGGTAATGCCGATCGTGCCGAGAAATTCGCGCAGCACCTCCTGCTTGGAAAGCGTGGGCGCATCGTGGACACGGTAAACCAGCGGCTGCTTCTTTTTTTCCAGCGTCTCGGCGGCGGCGACATTTGCCTGGATCATCATTTCTTCGATCAGCTTGTGCGCATCGAGACGTTCGGGAATGACCACGGAGTCGACGGTGCCGTCAGGGCGCAGCTTGATCTTCCGCTCGGGCATGTCGAGTTCCAGCGGCTGGCGCCGGTCACGGCCTCGCTTCATCACCTCATAAGCGTGCCACAGGGGCTTCAGGATCGGCTCCAGCAGCGGTCCGGTCTTGTCGTCGGGCTTGCCGTCGATCGCTGCCTGTGCCTGCTGGTAGGAGAGCTTGGCGGCGCTCTTCATCATGATCCGATGGAAGGTATGGCCGGCCTTGCGGCCTTCCTTCGAGAAAGTCATCCGCACCGCAAGGGCAGGGCGGTCGACCCCTTCCTTCAGCGAGCAGAGATCGTTGGAAATACGCTCCGGCAGCATCGGTACGACGCGATCCGGGAAATAAACGGAGTTGCCGCGTTTCAGCGCCTCGCGGTCCAGTGGCGAACCCGACCGAACATACCAGGAGACATCTGCAATGGCGACGGTGACGATGACACCATCGGGATTGTCGGGCGATGTGTCCGGTTCGGCATAGACCGCATCGTCGTGATCCTTGGCGTCGGCCGGATCGATCGTGATGAGCGGCAGGTCGCGCCAGTCCTCGCGGTGGGACATCGTCGCTGCCTTGGCCGCATCCGCTTCGGCAAGAACATTCTGCGGGAATATATGCGGGATGCCGTGGGCGTGGATTGCGATCATGGAGATCGCCTTTTCCGAGGCGACGGAGCCGATGACCGAGAGAACCTTGGCACGCGTCAGGCCGTAACGACCGCTGTTGCGCGAGGTTTCAACCTCGATCAGATCGCCATCCTTGGCATCGCCGACGCCATCGGGATCGATGACCATTTCCTCGCCGCGGCGATCGATTGGCATCAGCCGTCCGCCGCCGCCGGGCGTCTCCTTGAACACGCCGAGCAGTGCATTCTGGCGGCGGTCGATCAGCTTGACGACGCGGGCGGTGTAGGCGGGACCGGTGCTTTCCTTCGAGGGGAAGATTTTCGCGAGAATACGGTCGCCGAGACCGGCGGCCGGGGCCTTCTTGCCACGGTCCTGCGAGGACTGGCGGATCAGCACGGCCGGCGCTGCGCCCAAATCCTCAGGCCATTCCGCCGGGCGGCCGATCAGCTCGCCGTCCTTGTCGCGGGTCGTGATGTCGAGAACCGTCACAGGCGGCAGGCCGCCCGGTCGCGTCAGCGACTTGCGGCTCTTGTGCACCATGCCGTCGACTTCAAGTTCCTTCAGCAGCGCCTTGAGGACAACGCGGTTTTCACCCTTCAGCCCGAAAGCCTTGGCAATTTCGCGTTTGGAGGCCTGTTGCGGATGGTCTGCGATGAATTTCAGCAGCACTTCACGCGAAGGCACCTCGCCGTGGATGATGCCTTCACCTTCGCTCACCCGCTTGCCGCGCCCGGTGCGTCCGAAACCGTCGCTGGCGGAACCCTGTCTCTGACGCGGCGCTTTGCTCACTCTGCTGCCTTCTTGGGTTTGGCCGCTGCCTTCGGCTTGGCGGCCGTCTTGCTCTTTGTCGCCGCCTTGGCCTTGGTCGCCTTCGGCTTTGCAGCGGCGTCACCATCGGCCTTCTTGGCGGTCGTTTTCTTGGCCTTGGCGGGCTTGCCGCCGGTGCCGGTCTTGGCAATGCGCTCGGCGATCAACACGAGCGCCTCGTCCAGCGTCACGGATGCCGGATCCTGCCCCTTTGGAATGGTGGCGTTGACCTTGCCCCAGTTCACATAGGCGCCGTAGCGCCCGTCACGAACGGTGATCGGGCCGCCATCAGGGTGGTCGCCCAACTCCTTGAGAGCAGCTGGCGTGCCGCTACGGCCGCGTCCCGGACCCTTGCTCTGCTTTTCAGCGATCACGGTCACGGCGCGGTTGAGGCCGATCGAGAACACGTCCTCGATACTCTCCAAGTTCGCATAGGAACCATCATGCAGCAGGAAAGGTCCGTAACGGCCTAGACCAGCCGAGATCATCTTGCCGGTTTCCGGATGCTTGCCTATATCGCGCGGCAGGTTGATGAGCGCCAACGCCTTTTCGTGATCGATATCCTCAGGCTTCCAGCCCTTCGGCAGCGAGGAGCGCTTGGCTTCCTTGCCGTCACCGCGCTGGATATAGGGCCCGAAACGGCCGGAGCGAAGCGTCAGCTCCTCGCCGGTCATGGGATCAGCGCCCAGCGCCTTCGGCTCGTTGAGAGCAGCGGCTTCGGCTTCCGCGCCATCGGAGGTCAGCTGGCGGGTATAGTTGCACTCAGGGTAGTTCGAGCAACCCACAAAGGCACCGTATTTGCCGAGCTTCAGCGACAGATTGCCGGTGCCGCAAACCTGACAGATGCGCGGATCGGAACCATCCTCGCGCTTCGGGAACACCAGCGGCGCCAGAACCTCGTTCAGCGCATCCAGCACGTTGGTGACGCGCAGTTCCTTGGTATCTTCGATCTGCGCGAAGAAATCCTTCCAGAAATCGCGAAGAACCTGCTTCCAGTCCAGTTCGCCGGCGGAAATGCGGTCGAGCTTTTCTTCAAGGGCGGCGGTGAAATCATACTCGACGTATTTGGTGAAGAAGCTTTCGAGGAAAGCCGTCACCAGCCGGCCACGCGAATGCGGTACCAGCTTGCGCTTGTCGATGACGATATATTCGCGGTCGCTCAGCGTCTTCAGCGTTGCCGCATAGGTGGAAGGACGGCCGATGCCGAGTTCTTCCATCTTCTTGATCAGCGACGCTTCCGAATAACGCGGCGGCGGCTCGGTGAAGTGCTGGCTGGCATTGATCTTCTGCTTGGCGAGGTTCTCGCGCTCATTGATCGGCGGCAGACGGCCTTCGTCGTCACCATCGTCGCTCTGCTCGCCATCTTCCTTCTGGTCGGTATAAGCGGCGATAAAGCCGTCGAAGCGGATGACGGAGCCAACGGCGCGCAGGCCAGCCTTCTCGCCGCCGTTGCTGGCGAGAATTTCAACCGTTGTGCGCTCGATTTCGGCTGACGCCATCTGGCTCGCAATACCGCGTTTCCAGATCAGCTCGTAAAGGCGCAGCTGGTCGGCATCGAGGTAACGCTTCACCTGATCCGGTGTGCGGTTGAAATCGGTCGGGCGGATCGCCTCGTGCGCTTCCTGCGCATTTTTGGCCTTGGTAGAGTAGAAACGCGCTTTTTCCGGCACGTAACGGCCACCGAACTGCTCGCCAATAGCCTTACGCGCAGCATCGATCGCTTCCGGGGCCATCTGCACGCCGTCGGTACGCATATAGGTGATCAGACCGACGGTCTCGCCGCCGATATCGATGCCTTCATAAAGCTTCTGCGCCACCTGCATGGTGCGCGAGGCGCCGAAGCCCATCCGCGAAGAAGCCGCCTGCTGCAGCGTCGAGGTCGTAAAGGGAGGGCTGGGATTGCGTTTGACGGGTTTCGCCTCGACGCTATCCACCACGTAGGTCGCGCCTTCGAGCAGCGCTTTCAGCCGGTTCGCATCGTCGCCGGTCTTGATGGCGCGGTTCTGCAATCGCTTGCCATCGGCCGAAACCAGCCTAGCCTCGAACTCGTCACCGCGCGGTGTCTTCAAAAGTGCGCTGATGTTCCAGTATTCTTCGGAAACGAAACGCTCGATTTCGGATTCGCGATCGCAGACGAGACGCAGCGCCACGGACTGCACCCGGCCGGCCGAACGCGCACCCGGCAGCTTGCGCCACAGAACCGGAGAGAGGTTGAAGCCGACGAGATAGTCGAGCGCTCGGCGGGCGAGATAGGCGTCCACCAGCGGCACATCGATGTCGCGCGGGTTCGCCATCGCGTCCAGCACCGCTTTCTTGGTGATGGCGTTGAAGACGACGCGCTTCACCGGCTTGTCGCCGAGAACCCGCTTCTTCTTCAAAAGATCGAGAACGTGCCAGGAAATGGCTTCCCCTTCGCGATCCGGGTCGGTTGCCAGAAAGAGGCCGTCGGAGGATTTTACCGCATCGGCAATATCCTTCATGCGCTTGGCGGAGGCGCTGTCAACTTCCCAGGACATTTCGAAATCCTGGTCAGGCAACACCGATCCGTCCTTGGCAGGAAGGTCCCTGACGTGGCCAAAGGATGCAAGAACCTTATAGCCCGAGCCAAGATACTTGTTGATCGTCTTGGCTTTGGCAGGAGATTCTACGACGACGACATTCATATTGTTCTTCTCTGGAACTGGTCCGTTAACGTGGCCCCGGTTGCAGCGTGGTGCCGCAATTGGCCTTCTTTATAATTCGACATGGACAGGTAATGCCCGCTGGTCAAGAGGCAAGCCCGATTTTCTCGCTTTGAGACGACTGCAACCTATGGATAATCTATCGTTGTATTGCAATCTTTGGTAAATTGGTTATGATGGGCAACATCATTTGAATCTACTTGACGCTCTTCGTTTCAGTCCGGCATTCTCAGGATAAATATATGGTCCCGAACGCAACAAACAATAATGCCGATAATGAGGGGACCCGGGAGAACTTGGCTTACATCCGCCAGATGCTGGCGGAGCTGCGGCAGGTGGCCCACCGGGAAGGTGCCGATATGCTGTGCTATCTCATCGAGATGGCCTATGTCGAAGTCGGTGATATCCAGAGCGGAAGGCGCAAACTCTCAATCCGCGATGAAGAGCGACACGCGCCCCCCGGCATGCCGGTTTAGACGCCCGGCAATATCGAGCTCCAGCAGCACCAGATGAACGGTGGCGGCGGAGAAACCCGTGTGTCTGATGATGTCGTCGATCTCCACAGGCGAGGGACCGAGAGCAGCGGCGATGATGCTGCGCTCGTCGTCTCCCGGTGGTGACATTTCAGCGTCCTGCTGCGGTTCCTCGATCTTCCGGTCATTGGGCAATTGCGGCTCCATCAATGGTCGCAGTGCATCAAGAATATCGGCCGCTCCCGTAGTCAGCATGGCACCTTCCTTGATCAGCCGGTTCGTGCCTTCGCAGCGCAAGTCGAGCGGCGAGCCGGGCACGGCGAACACCAGTCGTCCCGCTTCACCGGCAAGCCGCGCCGTGATCAGCGAGCCCGAACGCTCCGCCGCCTCGACGATGACGACGCCGAGTGACACGCCCGCGATCAACCGGTTGCGCCGCGGGAAATCCCGGGCGCGCGGCTCCCAGCCGAAAGGCATTTCGCTGATCGTCGCGCCGCCCTGACCGTATATCTCCTGCAAAAGTCCGAAATTTTCCTGCGGGTAGGGGCGGTCGAGACCGCCTGCCAGCATTGCTACAGTGCCCGTTGAAAGGCTCGCTCTGTGGGCCGCCGCATCGATGCCGCGCGCCAGCCCCGAGGCGATCGTATAACCGGCGCGGCCACAGTCGCGCGCAAGCATGGCGGCGAATTTTGCGCCGTTGATCGAAGCGTTGCGCGAACCGACGATGCCGACGCAGGCTCTCGTCGCCGTATCCGCCGATCCTTTCATGGCGATCAACGGCGGCGCGCCGTCCACATGCCGCAGGGCCGGCGGATAATCCGGTTCGCCGATGCCGACGAAACGCGCGCCGAAATTCTCGGCCGCCTCAAGCTCCCGTTCCGCCTCTGCCTGTGTTGCGATGCGCGGACTGCGCGACGAACCGCCACGGCGCGACAGTTCGGGCAGCGCATCCAGCGCTTTTTCAGCGCTGCCGAAATGATTGATAAGTTCGCGAAAGGTGACGGGACCGATATTATCGCTGCGGATCAACCGTAGCCACGCCACCCGCTGCCGCGCGGAAAGTTCTATGCCCTGCCGTGTCGTTTCCTCATGCGGCATGGCATATCCCCGAGACGGCCTCAGCCCTTTTGACCGATCCTGCTTTCGGTGCCCGCCAGCAGCCGGGCAATGTTCTCGCGATGTTTCCACCAGGAAATCACGCTGAGCAGCGTCACGAGCAGCGCTGTTTTTTCTGGTCCGAGGACCCAGAGGGCAACGGGGATGACCAGCATTGCCACGAGCGCAGAGAGCGACGAATAGCGGGTGATGAAGGCGGTCGCGAGCCAGATCAGCGCGAAGGCCAGCATCATTAGCGGAGCGGCGCCCAGCAGCACCCCGATATAAGTCGCCACGCCCTTGCCGCCCTTGAAGCCCAGCCAGACTGGAAAGAGATGGCCGAGAAAGGCGAAGAAACCGGCTACGAGGGAGGCCTCATAACCCCAGAGCGCATTGGCGACCAGAACTGCCGCCGTGCCCTTGAGTGCGTCCAGCAACAGGGTCGCGGCGGCGAGCTTCTTGTTGCCGGTGCGCAGCACGTTGGTCGCGCCGATATTGCCGGAACCGATCTTGCGCACGTCGCCCAGCCCGGCCATGCGGGTCAGGAGGAGGCCGAAGGGAATGGAGCCCAACAGATAGCCGATCAGCGCCGAAAGCGCGAGAAGGGCAGGCGCGGTCTGCCAGTCAGTCAAAGCACTCATTCAATATCCCCTCTGTCCCGCCTGCCGCGTGATCTGTTGATGATCTTATGCCAAGGAATGAACGGCTTTGCCAGCCACATAAGTGGCGATGGCGCGACCGCTGAACCGGGCATCCTCAAACGGCGTGTTCTTGGATTTCGAGACCAGCTGTTCCTTGGCCACGAGCCACGGTTCGTCGAGGTCGATCAGGGTGATATCGGCCTGGGCACCCGCTTTCAGCGTTCCTGCATCGAGACCGAAAATCTTGGCCGGGCGAGTGGAGAGCGCATCGATAAGCCGCATCAGCGGAACTTCACCACTGTGGTGGAGGCGCAGCGCCGCCGCCAGCATGGTTTCGAGCCCGACAGCGCCGCTCGCAGCATCCGAAAACGGCAGGCGCTTGGTATCGACATCCTGCGGGTCGTGCGAAGAGACGATGATATCGATCGTGCCGTCCTTCAGCGCTTCCACCATTGCCTTGCGGTCGTCTTCGGCGCGCAGCGGCGGGGAGAGCTTGAAGAAAGTGCGATATTCGCCGATATCGTTTTCATTGAGCGTCAGGTGGTTGATCGAGATGCCGCAGGTGGCCTTCACGCCCCGCTGCCGCGCAACCCGGATCGCCTCTGCCGATTCCGGCACGGAAATCTTGGCGGCGTGGTAGATCGCCTGCGTCAGGCCGGCAATGCGCAGGTCACGCTCCAGCGGAATGATCTCGGCTTCCTTGGGAACGCCTGACAGGCCGAGCCAGCTCGCGAAAAGCCCCTCGTTCATGTCGCCGCCGCCGATATATTTGTCGCGGGTTTCGAGCGCGATGACAGCGCCGAGTTCACGGGCATAGGTCATGGCGCGGCGCAGCACCAGCGTATCGGACAGCGCCTTGCGGCCGTTGGTGAAGGCCACCGCACCGGCTTCCTTCAGCATGCCGAATTCGGTCATTTCCTCGCCCCGCAGACCCTTGGTCAGGGCGGCTGCCGGATGCACATTGACGATTGCCTTGTCACGCGCCGTCTTTTTCACATATTCGACAAGGGCGATGTCATCGATCACGGGATCCGTATCAGGCATCATGATGATGCTGGTGACGCCGCCGGCCGCTGCCGCACGCGATGCGGATTCGATGGTTTCGCGGTGTTCGGCACCGGGTTCACCCACGAAGACGCGGGCATCCACCAGACCCGGAACGGCCACGACACCCTTGCAGTCGCGCACCGTCGCACCGTCGGGCGCACCCTGATTGTGAGCGTCTTTTCCTGAAGCAAGAATGGTACCATCGGCGCCGATGACGATGCTGCCGTTCTCGTCGAGATTACGGGAGGGATCGACGATGCGGAGGTTCTTGAGAACGGTAACGGCACTCATACGCGCTCACCCTGATTTTGCGAGACAAGCAGGGTTTCCATGACGGCCATGCGCACGGCGACCCCCATTTCAACCTGGCTTTCGATGACGCTCTGCGGGCCATCGGCCACTTCGGAGGCGATTTCCACGCCGCGGTTCATCGGGCCGGGATGCATGACAAGCGCATCTTCCTTGGCCGCCTTCAGCTTTTCGGCATCCAGACCGTAATAATGGAAATATTCGCGCACTGAAGGAACGAAGGAGCCGGACATGCGCTCACGCTGGAGGCGCAGCATCATCACCACATCGGCATTCTTCAACCCTTCCTTCATATCGTGAAAGACTTCCACGCTCATGTCGCGAATGCCCGAAGGAAGAAGCGTGGCCGGGGCGACGACACGAACCCGCGCGCCCATCTGGTTGAGAAGGATGATATTGGAGCGGGCAACGCGCGAGTGCAGTACGTCGCCGCAGATCGCTACGGTGATACCTGAAAGCTCGCCCTTGGCGCGGCGGATGGTCAGCGCGTCGAGCAGCGCCTGCGTCGGGTGCTCGTGCTGGCCGTCGCCGGCATTGACCACGGAGCAGGCGACCTTTTGGGCGAGAAGCGCTGCGGCACCGGCCGAGGAGTGGCGCACGACAAGCACATCCGGGCGCATGGCATTCAGCGTCATCGCCGTGTCAATCAGCGTTTCGCCCTTCTTCACCGAGGAGTTGCCGACCGACATGTTCATCACATCTGCACCAAGCCTCTTTCCGGCAAGTTCGAAGGAGGATTGCGTCCGCGTCGAAGCTTCGAAGAAGAGATTGATCTGTGTCAGGCCCCGGAGCGTCGAGGTCTTTTTCTCGCGCTGGCGGCTGATTTTCACCGCCTCATCAGCCTTGTCGAGAAGCAGGGTAATATCCTGATGGGAAAGCCCCTTGATGCCGAGGAGATGGCGATGGGGAAAAAAGACCATGGAAATTGTCCTCCGGGTCGCAATAGTCAACGGGTCTATAAAGACAGGTGGCGTTGCGGGCAAGCATGCGATAAGCCGGGTTTTGGCATATACACGCAATAAAGCACGAATCCCGATAGAAGGATGCGAATGACAGGCATGAACCGGACAGAAGAACAGCTCGCCGAACTGAACCAGCCCAGCCTCTGGTCCGGTATCAACGCCTATCGTTCCGATCCGCTGATCGTCGATCTGACTTCCGGCCTGTCACGCAATCTGAGGGACGAGTTCGATCAGATCGGCCGCTATGTCACCTCGCATGAGGCGCAGGAACTGGCGCGTATGGCGAACCAGGGCGTGCCGCAGCTGCACACACACGGCCCGCGGGGCGAGCGTCTGGACCAGGTGGAATTCCACCCGGCATGGCACGCGCTGATGCGCCGTTCCATGTCCTCGGGCCTGCATTCCAGCGTGTGGGAAAACTCGCCCGACACGCGCGGTAACGAGCACAAGGCCCGCGCCACGAAGTTCTACCTGACCTCGCAGCTGGAAGCCGGTCATCTCTGCCCGCTGACCATGACCAGCGCCTCCGTTGCCGCCATCATGGCGTCTCCGCGTGTGCAGAAGGAGTGGGCGCCGAAGATCCTCTCGCGCAAATATGATTCCGCACAGAAGCCGGCCTTGCAGAAAACTGCCGTCACCATCGGCATGGGCATGACGGAAAAGCAGGGCGGCACTGATGTGCGCGCCAACCGCACCACAGCAGAGCGGGTGGGGGAGGGCATCTACCGTCTCTCAGGCCACAAATGGTTCCTGTCTGCGCCGATGAGCGACGGTTTTGTCATGCTGGCCCAGATGGGCGACGGCATGGGCTGTTTCCTTGTGCCGCGTTACCTCGAGGACGGTTCGAAAAATGGCCTGCACTTCCAGCGTTTGAAGGACAAGCTGGGCAATCGATCCAATGCATCCGCCGAAGTCGAATTCACCGATGCCTTCGGTTATCTGCTCGGCGATCCCGGCAGCGGCATCCGCACCATCCTCGACATGGTGACGCTGACGCGGCTCGATTGCGCGCTGGCGTCGGCCGGCATGATGCGCGCCTCGCTTGCCGAAGCCGTGCACTACGCCCGCGGTCGCTCCGTTTTCGGCAAGATGCTGGTCACCCAGCCGATCATGACGCGCGTGCTTGCCGACATGGCGCTGGACGTCGCTGCGGCGACCGCCTTGTCCTTTAGGTTGGCGAGTGCTTTTGATGCCGCCCGCAACAATCCGGCCGAGGCCGCCTATGCGCGGGTGATGACGCCGATCGTGAAATACTGGTGCTGCAAGATTGCGCCGGCGCTTATCTACGAAGCCATGGAATGCCTTGGCGGCAATGGTTACGTGGAAGAGAGGCCGATTGCCCGCCACTATCGCGAAGCGCCCGTCAATGCCATCTGGGAAGGCTCCGGCAACGTCATGGCGCTGGATGTCCTGCGGGTTCTTCAGCGTGGCAAGGACCTGTTCGATCTCGTCTTCCAGACGCTGGAGCGTGACCTCGGACCTGCCGGGAAGAAGACAACGGACGTGCTGCGCGCCGCAATCGCACTTGCCGAACGTGATGAGGGGGCAGCTCGCCTTTTGGTGGAGCAGTTCGCGCTTGCGGCCGCTGCCGCCGAGCTTTGCCGCCTCGGCGCCGGCAAGATTGCCGATGCCTTCCTCGAAACCCGGCTTGCCGGTGGCTGGCGGCACACTTACGGCATGCTCGATTCCCGCTTCGATCCGACTTATATAATCGATCTTCTTTATCCGCCTGCAGCTTGAGCGATGGATGCGGATGAAGTTTTTACAGTTCCGGCGGGAGGGGTCTCGGATTTGAAAAACAGCAATGGCCTAGGACGTATTCTTGTCTGTCACGATAGCTTCGCACATCGAGGCGCGGCAATGGAGGATGGCGGCCGATGCTGACTTTTCGCTCCGCTCGTTCCGAGGATGAAGACGCGCTCTATGCCATAAGCCTCGCCACCGGCGATGCCGGCCAGGATGCCACGCCACTTTACAACGATGGCCGCATGGTGGGGCATATCTATTCCGTGCCCTATCTGCATCTGTGGCCGGATGCTGTATTCGTTGCCGAGGATGAGGAAGGCGTCTGCGGTTACATCGTCGGCGCGCTCGATACGGCCCTGCATGAAGAGCGACTGGAGCGGGAATGGTGGCCGCATCTGCGCGCCATCTATGCCGATCCTGGGGGCGACCAGCAGACATGGGACGCCGACCAGCGCCGCGCCCATTTCATTCACCACCCACGCCGCACCCCGGCCTGGCTCACCGACCCGTTCCCCGCCCACATACACATGAACCTTTTGCCACGCACGCAGGGTAAGGGCGGCGGCACCCGGCTCCTGTCGCGCTGGCTGGATATGGCCCGACAGAACAACGTCTACGGCATCCACCTCGGCGCCAGCGAACGCAACCTGGCTGGAATGCGTTTCTGGGAAACCCGAGGTTTCAAGCGTCTGGACAGCCACGAAACCCCCGGCAGCGTGTGGTTTGGCATGGGGTTGGAGTGAGCGGCTCACGCTGAGAATGCAGGGCGATATTGTTGGCCCCGCCACGTCATCCACAGGAACCTTCCGTCCAATCTTCCCATCACATTGTCCTTGCCTTCATGCTTTGTTAACCCGTGTAGTCAGGCTTTCAGAAAACGGGTAGGGAATCATGCTGGCGACCGCAGAGGCGATTTCAGCCGACAGACCGGAAAAGCGCATCAAGGATCGCGCTCAGACCGAGAAGGCGATTTTTAATGCGGCGCGGTCGCTGCTTGCCGAAGAGGGATTTCAGGGCTTCGGGATCAATGCCGTTGCTCGCCGTGCCGGCTGCGACAAGCAGCTGATCTACCGTTATTTCGGCGGCCTCGATGGTCTGATTGAGGCGATCGGTGAGGATCTCGGGTCTTGGGTGAAGGATCGCATTCCGGAAGATACCGGCGGCATGTTCCTTTTGACCTATGGTGATCTGATGGAAAAGCTGGCGCTCTACTTCATGGATGCGCTGCGCAGCGACCCTCTTGTCTGCAAGATCATCGCCTGGGAAGTTTCCGACGGCTCGCCGCAGGTGCGCCAGCTGGCGGAAGCCCGTGCCAAGTCGCTTGGCAAATGGCTGGAGCGCATGCGCGGTTCGCTGGCGGCGCCGAAGGGTGTTGATACCGCCGCCGTCAATGCCGTGCTGTTCGCCGCCATCCAGCACCTCGTGATTTCCGCCGCCACCAGCGGCCAGTTTGCCGGTGTTGCGCTCAAATCGGATCGGGACTGGGACAAGATCGCCACTGCCGTAAAAAGGCTGGTGCGGGGCGTTTACGGCTGAACCGGTTTCAGACACGGGCCCAGGCAGCCGCGCTGGACGCTGGGCATTAAAGAAAAATCAGCCATGTTCTTACCGGGCCGGCAACCGCTCGGCGCGTCCGTCCGTTCAGCCGGTCACGTTGTTTTCCACATGCCGGCCGCCCGTCGTTAACCATAATCACAGCTTTCATTTGCCTCTCCATCCCGGCCGGTCCAGTGTGGATTAACGAAATGTTAACCATGCGCAATGACTGCGCATAAGGGAGCCGCAAGTGAGCCGCTGGACAGCTTTGGGCGTCATGATGACGTTTTTTGCTATGCTGCCGTTGGATATCGACGTGCCGGCGCTGAACCTCTGCCTGATGGCCGTGGCGCGCTGGGCGGTGCTTGCTGGCATCCCCGATACACTGTTTGTGCGGGGGCAGGCGGCATGAAGTGGTTTCTGATCCTCTGGGCCGGTCCTGTCGCGCTGCTGGGCAGCTGGTACTGGCTTTCCTATTACGACATGAGCTTCGGCTTCTACATGCTCACACGTCAGACCCACGATCTCGTCTTCGAGATATACGGGAATATTCTCGGACTTCCACCGGAAAGCCTGCCGCCGCTGGTGGCGCGTGCCATTGCGGTCGACAGCCTGATCGTTTTTGCGATTCTCGGTTTCCGCAAGCGCAGGCAGATTTACGCCTGGTGGCAGGGCCGTCAGTCGGCCGCGCGGGTCAGTGCAGAAAGCCTGTCCAGCGCACCCTGAAGAATGAAGCTAGCCGCTGCCGAATCGATGCGTTCGGCCCGCTTGGCGCGAGACACATCCATTTCGAGAAGCGCGCGCTCTGCCGCAACGGTCGAAAGCCGCTCATCCCAGTAAACGAAGGGCAGTGCGGTTTTTTCGCCCATGGTGCGCACGAAAGCGCGGGTTGCCTGCACGCGGGGCCCGGCGGAGCCGTCCATGTTCATCGGCAGGCCGATAATGAAGGCGGCGACCTTTTCCTTTTCAGCGAAGGCCATCAGCACTTCCGCATCCAGCGTGAATTTCACGCGCTTGATGACGGGGCGCGGTGTCGCAAAACGCCGCGACAGATCCGACATGGCGAGCCCGATGGTTTTCGTACCAAGGTCGAGGCCGGCAATTGCCTGCGCGGGCTGAAGCGTTGCCGCCAGTTCCTCGATGGTGAGTGTTGCCATGTCGCGTGCTGTCCTTATCGCTTGCGGACGAATTCGGTGCGCAGCACCAGACCCTTCACCGCATCATGCCTGCAATCGATTTCTTCCGGATTATCGGTCAGCCGGATCGATTTGATGACCGTGCCCTGCTTGATGACGGTGCTGGTGCCCTTGACCTTCAGATCCTTGATCAAGGTCACGGAATCGCCATCCGCGAGCACATTGCCTGCTGCATCGCGCACTTCCTTCGCGCTTGCCGCTTCTGCGGCCAGTTCGGAAGCAGGGCGCCATTCGCCGGTCGCTTCGTCGTACACATAATCGTCATTGTCAGCGGCCATTGTCGCCCCTCTTAAATACAGGTAGTGCGGTTGTTCAGGCCGTCCTATGTCATATTATACCGGCAATACAAAGGAGAACTTCCCATGAAAATCACCTGGCTCGGCCATTCCGCCTTCCGTCTGGAAAACGGCAGCGCGAAGATTCTCATCGATCCGTTTTTCACCGGCAACCCCGGTTTTGCAGGGCAGGATGGCAAGTCTGCAGCCGAAGGCGTCACCCATATTCTGCTGACCCACGGCCATGGCGACCATGTCGGAGATACCGTGCAGCTTGCCCGCGAGACGGGTGCGACCGTGCTGGCGAATGCCGATCTAGCCGCGTGGCTTTCCGCCAAGGGTGTTGCGAAGGTCGATATGGGCAATACCGGCGGCACCGTTCATTTTGACGGTTTCTCGGTTACCTTCACCAATGCGCTGCATTCCTCCGCCCAGATCACCGAGGACGGCGTTTCCCATTCGCTCGGCAATGCCAACGGCCTGATGCTGCATTTCGAGGACGGTCCGGCCGTCTACCATATGGGCGATACGGATATCTTCTCCGACATGAAGCTCATCAATGAACTGCATCAGCCTGATATCGGTCTCGTGCCGATCGGTGACCGCTTTACCATGGGCGGAGCTGTGGCGGCGCTTGCCTGCCAGCGCTTCTTCAAGTTCCAGCACGTGCTTCCCTGCCATTACGGCTCCTTCCCGATAATCGACCAGACGCCGGAGAAATTCGTGGCCGGCATGGAAGGCGCCGAAGCGCGCGTCCATACACCCAGGGCGGGCGACGTCCTGTCCTTCTAAGCGTCAACGCCGCATGTCGTGAGCGCAAAACCGCCGCCGAGTTAGCCGCGACATGCTTTCTACCGTTGCGAAGGACGGACATGGTCATTATAGCGAATGGGAAATATCCCATCGGAGTAAAACCATGTCCGTCGATCTCGCCACCGTAAAGCGTGTTGCGCGCCTTGCCCGTATCGCTGTCACTGAAGACGAAGCACAGAACATGCTCGGCCAGCTGAATGGCATACTCGGTTTCGTGGAGCAGCTTTCGGAAGTGAATGTGGATGGCGTCGAGCCGATGACGTCGGTGACGCCGGTGGCGATGAAGAAGCGCGCCGACGAGGTGACCGATGGCGACAAGGCGGACGACATCGTCGCCAACGCGCCCGCGACCGATCGCAATTTCTTCATGGTGCCGAAAGTGGTCGAGTAATCGATCCATCTTGCCGCCCGATTTTTCCGAGATTTTCGAAAGCCGTTGCCGACCATGACCGACCTGACGAGCCTGACCATTGCCGAAGCCCGCGAGAAGCTGAAGGCGAAAGAATTTTCCGCCCTTGAGCTCACCGACGCCTATCTCTCCGCCATCGACACCGCCAACGGTGCGCTGAACGCCTATGTGGCGACGACGCCCGAAAAGGCGCGCGAGATGGCGAAAGCCTCCGACGGCCGTATTGCTGCCGGTTCCGCGGGTGAGCTGGAAGGCATTCCGCTCGGCGTTAAAGACCTTTTCGCAACGCGTGACATTCACACCCAGGCCTGCTCGCACATCCTCGATGGCTTCAAGCCGAAATACGAATCCACCGTCACCCAGAACCTCTGGGATCAGGGCGCCGTCATGCTCGGCAAGCTCAACATGGACGAATTCGCCATGGGCTCGTCCAATGAAAGCTCCTGGTACGGCCCGGCCATCAACCCGTGGCGCGCCAATGGTTCCGAGCAGAAGCTGGTGCCTGGCGGCTCCTCGGGCGGTTCGGCCGCAGCCGTTGCCGCGCATCTTTGCGCCGGCGCCACCGCAACCGATACCGGCGGTTCCATCCGCCAGCCGGCGGCTTTCACCGGCACCGTCGGCATCAAGCCCACTTACGGCCGCTGCTCGCGCTTCGGCATTGTCGCTTACGCCTCGTCGCTCGATCAGGCTGGCCCGATTGCCCGAGACGTGCGCGACGCGGCCATCCTGCTGAAGACCATGGCTAGCGTCGACGCCAAGGACACGACCTCGGTTGACCTTCCTGTGCCGGATTACGAAAAGGCCATCGGTCAATCGCTGAAGGGGCTGAAGATCGGTATCCCCCGGGAATACCGCGTTGACGGCATGCCTGACGAAATCGAAAAGCTCTGGGCCAAGGGCGTCGAATGGCTGCGCGACGCCGGTGCAGAGGTGGTCGACATCTCGCTGCCGCACACCAAATATGCGCTTCCCGCCTATTACATCGTCGCACCGGCAGAGGCCTCGTCCAACCTTGCCCGTTATGACGGCGTCCGCTACGGCCTGCGCGTCGACGGCAAGGACATTGCCGACATGTACGAAAAGAGCCGCGCCGCCGGTTTCGGCAAGGAAGTGCAGCGTCGCATCATGGTCGGCACCTATGTACTTTCGGCCGGTTATTACGACGCCTATTATCTCAAGGCGCAGAAGGTCCGCACGCTCATCAAGCGCGACTTCGAAAACGTCTTCCACGAGGGTGTGGACGCCATTCTGGCGCCGATCACGCCGTCTTCCGCCTTCGCGGTCGGTGATGAGGAGCTCGCCTCCGATCCCGTCAAGATGTACCTGCAGGACGTCTTCACCATCACCGTCAACATGGCCGGTCTTCCCGGCCTCTCGGTGCCTGCTGGTCTTGATGGCAAGGGCCTGCCGCTTGGCCTGCAGCTCATCGGCAAGCCGTTCGAAGAAGAAACGCTGTTCAAGACGGCCCACGCCATCGAGCAGGCAGCGGGCAAGTTCACGCCTGCCAAGTGGTGGTAAGCAGTCTCAAGCTCAGACAGATGAACGAAGCCGATCGCGATGCGGTCGGCTTTGTCGGTTTTGCCGCATGGCGTGCCGGTGAAGCCTTCGACGCCGCCTATCTCGATTCCCATGTCATCGAGTGGGTGAGGGGCGAATTCGAAAGCTTCGCCAAGTCTCCGACCGGTGATGTCGTCGTGGCCGAAATCGACGGTGTTGTCGTCGGTTGGGGCGCTTGTGATGCCAAGCCTCATCATATTTCCGATCTGTGGGTGGACCCGAACTGGCAGGGCAAGGGGATTGGCAAAGCGCTGATCCTCCACTTTCTCGACAGGATGCGGGCTGCGGGCCTGCCGCTTGCCACCATCGACACCCATGCGAGAAATCGCGCCGCCATAGGTCTTTACCAGCGTTGCGGCTTTCAGATCGTCTGGCGCGGCATGGAATGGTCCGACATCATGAAAGTCGAACTTGAGAAGGTGAAGCTGGAGCAAAAGCTCTCTTAACTTGTGACACCGTCGATGCCGCGTCGCGAAATGCCGGGCGACGGCATTGCCGCCGCCCGGTCAGTTTATCGGTTGTCCAGCTCACCCCTCACAAGTTCCAGCCCGCGCGTGGTAATGCGGTAGGGCTTGCCACCGGAGGAGGCTATGGCTCGCTTCCGTTTCAGCTTGCGGAAGGTGAGAAGGTCGAGGCCGCTGAAAATCCATCCTTCGCGCGTGAAGAGCGAAAGTTTTTCAATGTTGCGGGCGTCGTCTCGAACGAGTTCAATTCTGCCGCCCTGGGCGAGCAGGTGAAGAATGCGCTGTTCGGCGCGGGAAATGTCCATTGTTGGAAGTCCGGTCGGCGTCTTCTAGACGCGTGAAAGCAAACCCGGGTGCCGTTAGGGCATCCGGCTCGGTTTCATTTGGCCCGGCGCGCAAGAAACTTGCGGGCAGGGCCTTTACCGGGACTCCGATTGAGCGAACATAAAAACTCCGTTCTTGCTCCTTTTGGGTAATGGGCCAAACCGGCGCGGTCAAGCCCGCAGGGAGCGGTAAAACCACGCTGGTCGAATCGCACCCGCAATGGTTTACTTCAAACGGCCAAGGAGGGCGCGGCTTGATCGTCATTCGCAACGCGTATGAGCAGGAAGCGGAGGTTCTGGCGGCCATCGGCCTCAGGGCGTGGCGGCAGGCAACCGCGGCTCTCGGCATCACACCGACGCTTTACGACAATGCGGCGAGCGCCTTTTCCAATTTCACCCGCTCATCGTGGCTTGCCATCCGCGTCGCGGAACTGGGCGGCTCGGTTGCGGGTTGGGCCGCGCGGGAGCATTTTGACGAGGCGATTTCCGACTTCTGGATCGATCCGGAGTTTCAGCGGAGGGGCGTCGGCAGCCGCCTGCTGGGCGACATCGAACGACTGATAGAGGAAAAGGGCTTCGAGACCATACGGCTTGAAACCCATGCCCAGAATGAACCGGCCGTCGCCTTTTTCCGCTACCATGGCTATAGCATTCGCTGGCTCTCGGTTTCCTATGCGCCGAAGCTGGACCGCGAGGTGCAATCGGTGGGCCTGCAGAAGCAACTGGCTGAGGTCGAGAGTGGTCTTTACGGGCCGGCGTTCTGAAACAGGGTTTGTAGAGTGGCCATCAGCCGCATCGGCCAGTCCGGCGTGATGAGGAGCGATGCGACGAGGCCCGCCTGCAAGATGACGATCGATATCAGCTTGCTGCGAAACGGTTCTTTGCGGGTTTTGTGCCGCAGCAACCTTTGCGCCGAGATAGCGCCCGCACTGCCACCCACGAGCGCGAGCAAAAGCAGCGTGCTTTCCCGGATACGCCATCCGCCATTCCTCGCCGCTTCCTTGTCCCACCAATAGACAAGAAAGACGAAGAGATTGAAGGCGATATAGGCCAGGAAGCAGAGAGCGATCGTTTGCATGGCGTGAATTGAAACCTGTAAGGGTAAAAAACGCGTATCCGATGTCTTCGAAAATTCCGGCCGTCGCGCGACGGGGTGCAAGATGTCTTGCGCCAGCGCTTCATTTGTTCTACCCACCAAGGCCAAAGAACCCGTATATCGTGAGCTTCAGATGACCCTTGTAGACGTGCGCACCCCCGACCCGAAACGCTTCATTCCCGGCGCCACCGGCGATTGGGAAATCGTGATCGGCATGGAGGTGCATGCGCAGGTTCTCTCCAATTCCAAGCTGTTCTCCGGCGCCTCCACCACCTTCGGCAACGCGCCGAATTCCAACGTGTCGCTGGTGGATGCGGCCATGCCCGGCATGCTGCCTGTTATCAACGAGGAATGCGTGAAGCAGGCGGTGCGCACCGGTCTCGGCCTCAAGGCCAAGATCAACAATCGCTCGATCTTCGACCGCAAGAACTACTTCTATCCCGATTTGCCGCAGGGCTATCAGATTTCGCAGTTCAAGGATCCGATCGTAGGCGAAGGCACCATCACCATTTCGCTTGGTCCCGACCGTCAGGGCAATTTCGAGGATATCGAGATTGGCATCGAGCGCCTGCATCTGGAGCAGGACGCCGGCAAGTCGATGCACGACCAGCACCCGACCATGTCCTTCGTGGACCTGAACCGTTCGGGCGTGGCGCTGATGGAAATCGTCTCCAAGCCGGACATGCGTTCGTCGGATGAGGCGAAGGCCTATCTCACCAAGCTGCGCTCCATCGTGCGTTACCTTGGCACCTGCGACGGCAACATGGACGAAGGCTCCATGCGCGCCGACGTCAACGTCTCCGTGCGCCGTCCGGGCGAAGGCTTCGGCACGCGCTGCGAGATCAAGAACGTCAACTCCATCCGCTTCGTCGGCCAGGCCATCGAATATGAGGCGCGTCGCCAGATCGCCATTCTGGAAGATGGCGGCGTCATCGATCAGGAAACCCGCCTGTTCGATCCCGGCAAGGGCGAAACGCGGTCCATGCGCTCCAAGGAAGACGCGCATGATTATCGCTATTTCCCCGATCCGGACCTGCTGCCGCTCGAATTTGATGATGCTTTCGTTGAGGCACTGAAGGTCGATCTGCCGGAACTGCCTGATGACAAAAAGGCTCGTTTCGTCGCTGATCTCGGTCTCTCGGTCTACGACGCCTCGATCCTCGTCTCGGAAAAAGCGATTGCCGATTATTACGAAGCCGTCGCCGCCGGACGTGATCCGAAGGCTGCCGCCAACTGGGTCATCAACGACCTGCTCGGAGCGCTGAACAAGTCTGGCAAGGACATCGAGACGACCCCGGTGTCGCCCGAACAGCTCGGCGGCATTATCGATCTCATCAAGGCTGAGACCATCTCCGGCAAGATCGCCAAGGACCTGTTTGAAATCGTCTGGAACGAGGGCGGTAATCCGGCCGAGATCGTTGAAGCCCGCGGCATGAAACAGGTGACCGACACCGGCGCCATCGAAAAGGCTGTCGACGAGATCATCGCCGCCAACCCGGATCAGGTCGAGAAGGTCAAGGCGAAGCCGACGCTCGCCGGCTGGTTCGTCGGCCAGGTCATGAAGGCGACGGGCGGCAAGGCTAACCCGCAGGCGGTGCAGGCGCTGGTCAAGGCGAAGCTCGGAATCGAAGACGAATAGGAACTGTGGGTCGGAGCGGCCCTCAGAAAAGGTTGAGGAAGACGGTAGACCTCTCCTTCGTCATCCTCGGGCTTGTTCCGAGGATCTAACGAGCCACAAGGTTCACCGTGTTTAGATCCTCGGGACAAGCCCGAGGATGACGTCCAGCAAGGGCGACTGACATCACTTCTGCCGGGATCAACGCCCGGCATTTCTGTTTCAAGACGGAGCCAGATCATGTTTTTCATCCGCACAGCCAGCCTGCGTGACATCGAGCCAGTCCGGGCGCTGCTCGCGACGACATGGCACGCGACCTATGACGCGATCTACGGCGCGGATAAGGTCAACCAGCTGATCGCAGCCTGGCATTCGCCGCAGGCCATGAAAGACCACGTCGAAAAGAAAGGCGGCGAGTTCCTTGTCGCCGATGACGGCAAGCGGATCGGCGGCATGGCTTACGGCTCCATGTCGACCAAGATGGCGAAGACGGCGCTGTTGCACCAGCTTTACGTGGCGCCCGATTTACAGCGGCAGGGTGTCGGCCGCGATCTCTTCGCAGAGCTAGAAACCTGCTTTCCCGACGCGGAAATCATGCGGCTTGAGGTTGAGCCCAAAAATACTGTCGCAATCAACTTCTATGAAGGCGTCGGATTTGTCGAGGTGGACCGAATCGAGCGCATGGCGGGTATCGAGGGGCTGCCCGGCATCGTGATGGAAAAGAGCCTGACCCGATGAACGTGACCCTGGAAAATCTGATAATTCGAACGGCCCGTGAAGACGATCTGCCGGCGCTCGCCGCCATTTTTGCCGCTGACGAGATCGGCGGCCACGGCGATACGGCCGACGAATCGGCACAGCCCGATTATCTTGCCGCCTTCCGGGCAATCGAGGCGTCGCCGAGCGAAACGCTTTACGTCGCCGAACTGGATGGCGAGGTGGTCGGCACCTTTCAGACGGCGATCCTGACCAAGCTCGTCGGGCAAGGGGCCAGGTCTATGGTCATCGAAGCGGTGCAGACACGGGCCGACATGCGCGGTCGCGGCATCGGCGCGGTAATGATCAATTATTGTCTTGATGAAGCCCGCCGTCAGGGCCTGAAAGCCGCGCAACTCACCTCCAACATGGCCCGGCTGGACGCGCACCGCTTCTACGAGCGGCTGGGTTTCGAGAAGCGGCATCTGGGCTTCAGGATGAAGCTGAAATAGCACGGATATATCTTGAAATGCTGGACAATTGGCGTGAGGGGCGGCATAAGCATGTCTTGTGCCGTGCACGGAAAATCGCTGCGGCGCATTCAAGCCTGAGGAACGTAGAATGAAGACTCTCCTGACGCAAATCTTCACCTGGTGGAACGGCCAGACGATCGGAACGCGGTTTCACACCTGGCGTTTCGGCAAGAAGGTGGGGCAGGACGAGTTGGGTAACACCTATTACGAAGGCGGCACCACCTCCTGGGGCATGCCGCGCCGCTGGGTGATCTATAACGGCTACGCTGAGGCCTCTGCCATTCCGCCCGGCTGGCATGGCTGGATGCATTACCGCACCGACGTTCCGCCGAGCCAGGAAAGCTACGTTGCGCGCGAGTGGCAGAAGCCGCACCAGCCAAACCTCACAGGCTCGTCCAAGGCCTATCGCCCTCAGGGCTCGCTGGCTGTGGCCGGGGAGCGCCCGCGTGTGACCGGCGACTACGACGCCTGGACACCCGGCAACTGAGCTATCGCGATGCGCGGTGTTGTGCAAAACGCCGCGCATGCATCCGGCCTCACCGGTTTTTGCCACATTCCGCCCTTAGGCGTTGATCCGGTCGGCGTCCCGACACAGGCAAATTTTGGAGACACATCGTATGAGGAAAATCACGCGGGACCGTTCTTTGCGTGCGCTGACGGTGACGCTGTTCGCGGCGGTTTCTGCTGCCTTCCTCATTTCGCCCGTCTCCGCCGCCCGGCTTGAAAACCGTGTTGCAGTCTTTTCCGGCATCGACAAGATCACGGGCCGCATCACGTCCTTCGATGTCTATATCGATGAGACGGTGCAGTTCGGCGCGCTTCAGGTCACGCCGAAGGTCTGTTATTCGCGCGACCAGACGGAAGCGCAGAAGATCGACGCATTTGTCGAAGTGGATGAAATCACCCTCGACCGTAAAATCCGTCGCATCTTCACCGGCTGGATGTTCGCCGACAGCCCCGGCCTCAACGCCGTGGAACACCCGATCTATGACGTATGGCTGACGGGTTGCAAACAGGACTCGGAAGTGCCTGCTCCCTCTACGGCAAGCAAATAACCCAAGGTAACGTCTAGAATTGCAGACTCGGCCGATTGACGGCGACGTCGAGCATTTTCGCATATTCAAGCTTCGGCACATCGATGGCGCCGAACGTTTTCAAATGCTCCGTCGTGAATTGAGTGTCGAGCAGCACGAAGCCACTTGCTTTTAATCTCTCCACCAGATGCACGAGGCAAATCTTCGATGCATTGGTGCGACGGGAGAACATGCTTTCGCCGAAGAATGCCGCTCCCAGCGAAACGCCGTAGAGTCCGCCGACAAGCTCCTTGCCTTCCCAGGCCTCGACGCTATGGGCATGGCCGATCTGATGCAGTTCGCTATAAAGCTTGCGAATGGTGGCGTTGATCCAGGTACTTGGCCTGTCCGGCGCCTCTGCGGCGCAGCCCGCCATGACAGCCTCGAAAGCGGTGTTGAAGCGTATGTCGAATGGCTTCTTGCGCATCGCTTTGGCGAGGCTTTTGGAAATGTGGAAGGAATTGAGCGGGATGATACCGCGCACCTCCGGCTCGACCCAGAAAAGCTCGGGATCGTCAGCCGAATCGGCCATCGGAAACAGGCCGGCGGAATAGGCGCGCAGCAGGATATCGACCGTTATGTCGTTATTTCTGCTGCGCCGCCCAGCCATATCGTCTTAGTGAGACGCGTCACCGGCCAGATATTTTTCCAGCCAGTGAATATCATAATCGCCCTTCAGGATATCCTCATTCTGAAGAAGATCCTGGAAAAGCGGCAGCGTGGTCTTGATGCCGTCGACGACGAATTCGTCGAGCGCCCGACGCAGGCGGCGAATGCATTCGTCACGGTCGCGGCCGTGAACGATGAGCTTGCCGATCATGCTGTCGTAATAGGGCGGGATCTTGTAGCCCTGATAGGCGCCCGAATCGACGCGCACACCAAGGCCGCCCGGCGTGTGGAAATAGGTCAGCGTGCCAGGCGAGGGAACGAAGGTGCGCGGGTCTTCGGCATTGATACGGCATTCGATGGCGTGGCCATGGAATTCGATATCGGCCTGCGTGACCGAGAGGCCCTGACCCGATGCGACGCGGATCTGTTCCTGCACGAGATCCATGCCGGTAATCGCTTCCGTGACCGGATGCTCCACCTGCAGACGCGTGTTCATTTCGATGAAATAGAACTCGCCGTTTTCATAAAGGAACTCGATGGTGCCGGCACCGCGATATTTCAGCTTGCGCATGGCGCTCGCGCAAATCTCGCCGATCTTCATGCGCTGTTCAACCGTCAGAGCCGGAGAGTTGGCTTCTTCCAGCACCTTCTGGTGGCGACGCTGCAACGAGCAATCGCGCTCTCCGAGATGAATGGCATTGCCTTCACCGTCGCCGAACACCTGCACTTCGATATGGCGTGGCTTGCCGAGGTACTTTTCCATGTAGACGGCGTCGTTGCCGAATGCTGCTGCCGCTTCGGAGCGGGCAGTCGCAACGGCCTCTTCCAGATCGGCCTCGGTCTTCGCCACCTTCATGCCGCGACCACCGCCGCCGGCGGTTGCCTTGATGAGGACCGGAAAGCCGATCGTGCGTGCGATTTCCAGCGCGTTCTCAGGCTTCACTTCGCCATCGGAGCCGGGAACCACGGGGATACCGAGTTCCTGCGCCGTCTGCTTGGCGGTGATCTTGTCGCCCATGATGCGGATATGCTCGGCGGTCGGCCCGATGAAGGTGATACCGTGCGCGTCAAGGATATCGGCAAACTTGGCGTTTTCCGACAGGAAGCCGTAGCCGGGGTGAACGGCGTCCGCACCTGTTATTTCGCAGGCCGCAACGATCTGGTGGATGTTGAGGTAGCTGTCACGCGAAGGCGGCGGGCCGATGCATACGCTTTCGTCGGCGAGGCGCACATGCATGGCGTCCGCGTCCGCCGTGGAATGCACAGCGACGGTGGGGATGCCAAGCTCCTTGGCGGCGCGCAGGACGCGCAGCGCAATTTCGCCGCGGTTGGCTATGAGGATCTTCGAAACCATGCTGAACCGCCTTTATTCGATGACCACGAGGGCTTCGCCATACTCCACGGGCTGTGCGTCGTTGACGATGATTTCCACAACCTTGCCGGACTTCGGAGCCGGGATCTGGTTCATGGTCTTCATGGCCTCGACGATGAGAAGTGTCTGGCCTTCCTTGACGGTTGCGCCGACTTCGATGAAGGGGCGGGCACCGGGGGCTGGCGAGAGATAGACGGTGCCAACCATGGGCGAAGACACGGTGTTTGCCGGGTTGCGTGCCGGTGCAGCGGCTGCTGCCGGTGCAGCAGGGGCCGCGATTGCCGGCGCGGCGGGCGCTGCTGCGGGAGCCGGTGCGTAAGCGGGCGGTGCTGCGGCATAAACCGTGGCTGCGGGAGCGGCGCGCGAAACGCGGATGCGCAGGTCATCCTGCTCCACTTCGATTTCCGAAAGGTCGGTATCGTTGAGGATATTCGCGAGTTCGCGGATCAGTTCCTTGTCGATACCCTGTTTCTTTTCAGACATGACAAACCCTATTCTTTGTTTCTTTTTATGCCGTGATGTTTTTCAGCGCGTGAAGCGCCATGACGTATCCATATGGTCCGAAACCACAGACCATGCCCTTCGCTGCCGGTGAGACCATCGATTTGTGGCGGAACTCTTCCCGGGCGTGGATGTTGGAAATGTGCACTTCCACGACGGGCGTGGAAATCGCGCGAATGGCGTCGTGCAACGCGATAGAGGTGTGGCTGTAAGCGCCGGGATTGATGACGACACCCGCCGCCCTTTCTCCCGCCTCATGCAACCAGTCCACGAGCACGCCTTCGTGGTTGGACTGGCGGAATTCCACTGCGAAACCGAGATCGGCACCGGCTTGAAGACAATCATTCTCGATGTCCTTCAGCGTCTTGCCACCATAGATACCCGGTTCCCTTTTTCCCAGCATGTTGAGATTGGGGCCGTTGATGACGATGATGATGTTGCTCATTCACGTTTCCATACGAAAATCAGCGACACCTATAGACTGCGCAGCCGCCAAGGAAAAGCCCCTGCAAGCCGTAAACCGGCCGCCAGGCCGGCATCTCACAGGGAATGCACTTGCTTTTTTAGCAATCAGGAGCAGGTGGCTTTACCGCAGCTGCGCATATTGGCGATTTTCTCCTTCAGCGGGTCGGCACCGACGGCGCCGAAAACCGCCTCGTCGCCGACGATATAAGACGGCGTTCCGGTGATGCCGAGGCTGTTTGCCAGCTTGTAGGTTTCCTGCACCTGCGCATCATTGGGGTTTTCCGCCATCGACTTGCGGATATCGGCTTCCTTGAGGCCGAGCGAGGTCGCGACTTCCATGGCGCTGTCCTCATTCGCCCGTCCGCGGCCGCCGAGGAGCGTGCGCTGGAACTCCGGATATTTGGCCGGCGCCAGCAGCTTCACGGCATTGGAGACCCGATGTGCGGCGACCGATTCCGGTCCGAGGATCGGGAATTCCTTGAGCACGACGCGTATTTTCTTGTCGCTCTTCAGGATGTTGTCCATGTCTCCCATGGCGCGTTTGCAATAACCGCAGTTGTAATCGAAGAACTCAACGAGTGTGACGTCGCCATCGGGATTGCCGAGTGCCAGATCGAATTTCGATTCGAAGATCGCCTTTTTGTTGTCGGCGACCGCCTCTGCCGCCTTGGCGTTGCGCGCCGCATATTGCTTGCGCTCAAGCGCATCCTGAACCTCAAGCATGATCTCCGGGTTCTCGATCAGATACTGCTTGATGAACTCGCCCATTTCCTTCTTCTGCTGCTCATCGAGCGCATGCGCGGGCAGGGAGGCGAATACCGCTGAAAGGGCCGTCACGCTGGCAAGAAGGGTGGAACGGAGAAAATGCGCCATATCGGTCCTCATTCTGTGCGGCCGGAGCCTCTTGAAATCTTATGAAGGCAATTACCTTACTTTAAGCCAAATGCCATACGGCAAAAATACTTGTCCGCATTATGGTCGCATGATTGTGAAGATTGTGATTCTGCGGCAAGTCTCTGAAATACGGTTCAGGAAAGAGCATGCCCTTGATTACGATGTCGAAGCGGAGCGCAGTCGAACCCTTTCACGCCATGGATATTCTGGCGGAGGCGAACAGGCGCAGGCAGGCGGGCCGCCCCGTCATTTCCATGGCGGTCGGCCAGCCCTCCCATCCCGCACCGAAGGCGTCGCTGGCAGCGGCTCAAGAGGCGCTGAAACATGGGCGGATCGGTTATACCGATGCGCTCGGCCTGCGCGAACTGCGGGAGGCGATTGCCGGCCATTACCGGTTGCGTCACCAGGTCGCGATTGATCCGGCTCGCATCGCCGTGACAACGGGCTCGTCAGCGGCCTTCAATCTTGCCTTTCTCAGCCTTTTCGACGCAGGCGATCATGTCGCGATCGCGAGGCCCGGTTATCCGGCCTATCGCAATATCCTGAAGGCTCTCGGCCTTAACGTCGTGGAAGTGCCGGTCACGGCTGAAACCGGCTACACGCTGACGCCGGCAAGTCTGGAGCGTGCGGAAACGAAAGCGGGCTGCAAGCTGAAGGGCGTTCTGCTGGCAAGCCCGGCCAATCCGACCGGCACCGTCACAGGCCGCGAGGCACTGAAGCGGCTTGCGACCTATTGCGAAAGCCGCGACATGGCCTTCATTTCCGATGAGATTTACCACGGCCTTACCTTCGTCGGCGAAGAGACGAGCGCACTCGAAATCACCGACAATGCGGTGGTCATCAATTCCTTCTCCAAATATTATTGCATGACGGGCTGGCGCATCGGTTGGATGGTCTTGCCGGAAAACCTCGTCCGGCCGGTCGAGTGTCTGGCCCAGAGCCTTTATATTTCCCCGCCTGAACTGTCGCAGCTTGCGGCGACCGCAGCCTTTTCGGCGGCGGAGGAACTGGATGTCTATCGGGAGAGCTATCGCACCAATCGCGATTTCCTGATGGCGCGACTGCCGGAAATAGGCCTGCCGCTGGCATCCCCCATGGACGGCGCGTTTTATGCCTATGTCGATACCAGCCGTTTTTCCAATGACAGCATGGATTTCGCAAAGCGTATGCTGGCAGAAATCGACGTGGCAGCGACACCCGGCATGGATTTCGACCCGGAGGAAGGCCATAGGGCGCTGCGCATTTCTTATGCGGGTTCCGTGTCTGACATTGCCGAGGCCGTTGGGCGTATAGCCGGCTGGCTGAAATAATCGGGTATCATACGGTGGAGAGATCAGGCGGGCGTGCAGCCAAAGGTGCTGTTGAACGCCTTTTCACCCTTGGCAGTAAATGTCAGCACACGGCCGTTTCCGCGCCGCAACCAGTCGCGCTGCTGCATCGCTTCAAGAAGCGATGCGCCAAGCCCGCCGCCGAGGTGATGCCGGCGTTCGCTCCAGTCCAGGCAATGCAGGCAGACCGGGCGGCGGGCCTTTTCGAGCGGCGAAAGGTCTATGCCGAAGTTCGAGAAGAATTCGCGTCCGCTCTCCGTTAAGGCAGGATCATCACCTAACGTCACGAGCCCCTTTGCCGTAATGGCGGCAAGCAGTGCCACGCCGCTTTCCCCGGCCAGATGATCGTAGCAGATGCGCGCCTCACGCAGCGCCTTGTCCTTCGGCCCGGTGCGCACACGTACCGCGCCAGTGCGTTGGGCAAGCCCCATCAACGCTTCCAGAACCTGCGCCACATCCTCATCGGAGAGGCGGAAATATCGATGCCGCCCCTGTTTTTCCGCTTTCAGCAATTGTGCGTCCGAGAGCTTTGACAGGTGCCCGCTCGCAGTTTGCAGGGTCACACCCGCGGCCTCCGCGAGCTCGCTCGCGGTCAGCGCGCGCCCGTCCATCAGCGCCGTCAAGATGTTGGCGCGGGCAGGATCGCCGATAAGGGCGGCAACATTGGCAATCACGGGTCCGTCTTTCATGCTTCGATGGTAACCGAAGCATCGAGGCATGGCAATGGCGTAGAAGGGAGAGGCAGAACATGAGGAGACAAACGATGCTGACCTGTTTCATCCGCTACGAGATCGATCCGTTCAAGGTCGATGCCTTCGAACGCTATGCCCGCAACTGGGGAGAGGCGATCCCGCGTTGCGGGGCTGATCTGATCGGTTATTACGCGCCGAAAGAGGGATCGAGCACCATTGCCTACGGTGTCTACAACATCGAAAACCTCGCCGCTTACGAAGCCTATAGGGCGCGGCTCGCCGCCGATCCGGCCGGGCAGGAAAATTATGAATTCGCGCGCCGCGAACAATTCATCCGTCGCGAGGACCGGCTGTTTCTGCGCCTCGCGTCCGCCCCCCACGCGGGAGCCGGACGATGATTGCCGTTATTTTTGAGGTCTGGCCAGCCGCAGGCGAGAAGCAACATTATCTGGATATGGCCGCCGGCCTGCGGGCAGAACTTGAAACCATCGACGGTTTCCTCTCCGTCGAGCGGTTTCAGAGCATCGGCAATCCGGACAAGATGCTCTCCTTGTCGTTCTTCCGTGATGAGGAGGCGGTGAAGGCGTGGCGCAACACCCTGCCTCATCGCGCCGCCCAGTCGCTCGGCCGGACTGGCGTCTTCTCCGATTACAGGTTGCGTATCGCGCATGTGATGCGTGACTATGGTTTGCAGGAGAGGGAGGAAGCACCGGCGGATAGCCGGTCTGCTCACCCAACGGGTGTCGGCCCGGGCTGACGCATCAGCATCAATTTTTCTGCATGCCTCGACAAGCCTTTCTGGTTCGAACTCGTCTTGGAAACCCGTTAAAGATGAGACAGTTTAAGCTGAAGAAGGACCGCCATACGGGCTGTCCGTCAGACCTGGAATGGGAGAAAAGCGATGTCGGCAGAAAAAGTGGCGGTGGTGACGGCAGGCGGCAGCGGCATGGGAGCTGCCGTTGCGAAACGCCTGGCCGCGGATGGTTACAAGCTCGCTATCCTGTCGTCTTCTGGCAAGGGAGAGGCGCTGGCGAAAGAGTTGGGCGGCATCGGCGTTACCGGTTCCAACCAGTCCAATGAAGACCTGCAACGGCTGACGGATCTGGCGCTTGAGAGATTCGGCCGTATCGACGTGCTGGTGAACAGCGCCGGCCATGGCCCGCGCGCCGCCATCCTCGATATTACCGACGAACAATGGCATACCGGGCTCGATGTCTACCTCATGAACGTCATTCGCCCGACGCGCATCATCGCCCCGGTCATGGTAAGGCAGAGGGCGGGCGCGATCGTCAACATCTCGACTGCCTGGGCTTTCGAACCGAGCAGCATGTTCCCCACATCCGCCGTGTTCCGCGCCGGCCTTGCCTCCTACACCAAGATTTTTGCCGATACCTACGCAGCCGATAATGTCCGCATGAACAATGTCCTTCCCGGCTGGATCGACAGCCTGCCGGCGACGGAAGAACGCCGCGAAAGCGTTCCGATGCAACGTTACGGCAAGAGCGAAGAGATCGCCGCCACAGTGGCATTTCTCGCATCTGAGGGGGCAGGGTATATTACCGGCCAGAATATCCGCGTGGATGGTGGTCTCACGAGGTCTGTCTGACGGTTGGCCTCTCCCACTCCTCATCCCGTGCCTGTTAAAGGGATCCAGCCCAGGTCTTTGGGCTGAAAGGACGCTCCCGCCGCGGGCATGCGTTGACTGCGTTCCTGTGACAAGCATGGAATGAGGAAATGTCAGTGGCCCTAAAAGGGCCCGTTCTTTGCACCGATAAAAGAAAACGCCCGCAACATCGTTGCGGGCGTCTTTTATCCAGAACGTAGCTTCTCTCAGAAGAAGCCGCGGCGCTGCCACCAGCCGCCCTTGCGCGGCTTCGGCTCATCGCCATCGGGATTGGGAGACGACGACGTAACCACCGGCTCCGAAGTCGAAACATTGCTGCCCCGGTTCGCGCGGACCTTTTCTTCGCTCGCCGGTGCATCCGCCTGCGGAGCGACATCGGCCGACGCTTCGCCTGCTTCTTCAACAGCGACATCCACGACGGTTTCCTCAACTATCACCGGCTCCACCGTTTCAACCGCTTCGGCCTTCGGCGCTTCTTCGGTTTCCGTCTTGGCCTTCGCCTTGCGGGTACGGCGTGGCTTCTTCGGTGCTTCCTCTTCCACGACGTCGGCAACGACACCTTCCACCACTTCGGCTGCGGTCGCCTCTTCGGTTACCGGTGCCTCAGTTACAGGCGCTTCGTCGCTTTCGCTTTCGCCTTCGTCCTCAGCGCCGGAAGCGTCGAGAGCTTCGTCCTCTGCACGATTGCGGCGACCGCCACGCTTCCCGCGGCGACGGCGCTTGCGCTTGCTTTCCTCTTCGGAGGTTACAGCTTCCGCAGTGCCGTTTTCGGTCTCAACGCCATTGTCATCGGTGTCGATCCCGTCGTCATCACCCTCGGCATCGTCGCCGTCAGCGTCGTTGCCGGAACCGGCCTCAAGCGAGCCGTTCTGGTCGTTCTGACCGCCCTTGCCACGACGGCGGCGACGGCGCTTGCGCTTGCGCTTGCCTTCTTCGCCATTGTCGCCCTGCTGCTGCTGGCGGGGCTGGGCGCTTTCGGTCTTGACGATTTCTTCCTCGTCTTCGTCCTCTTCCACCTCGGCGACAAAATCGTCTTCTTCTTCCACGAAGTTCGGCAGCATCTGGATGAGGCTTTCGATCTTCACGGGATTTTCGACGGCTTCACCGCGATCGATGGCGAAATGCTGGGCGCCGACGCCGGAGTCGGCGGCAATGATGATCGACACGCCGAAGCGGCCTTCATAATCGACAATCGTGCCGCGCTTGTGGTTGAGCAGATAGAGCGCCGTTTCCGGCGTGCAACGCACGGTGATGTTGTGGGTGGTGTTGCGCAGCAGATATTCCTCGACGCCACGCAGCACATGCAGCGCGATGGAGGATTCCGAACGCACATGACCCGTGCCGCCACAATGCTGGCAGACCTGCGTGGTCGATTCCAGCACCGAAGCCCGAATGCGCTGGCGCGACATTTCCAGAAGACCGAAATGCGAGATGCGGCCGACCTGGATGCGGGCGCGGTCGTTCTTAAGGCAGTCCTTGAGCTTCTTCTCGACGGCGCGGTTGTTGCGCTTTTCTTCCATGTCGATGAAGTCGATGACGACAAGACCGGCAAGGTCGCGCAGACGCAGCTGGCGTGCCACTTCTTCCGCAGCTTCCAGGTTGGTCGTCAGCGCGGTTTCCTCGATGGAATGCTCGCGTGTCGAACGGCCCGAGTTGACGTCGATCGAAACCAGAGCTTCGGTCTGGTTGATGATGAGGTAGCCGCCCGACTTCAGCGTCACCTGCGGCTGCAGCATGCGGTCGAGCTGCGCTTCGATGCCGGAGCGCGAGAAGATCGGGTGAATGTCACGGTAAGGCTGAACAACCTTGGCGTGGCTCGGCATCAGCATCTTCATGAAGTCTTTCGCTTCACGATAGCCTTCTTCGCCGGAAACGATGATCTCGCTGATATCCTTGTTATAGAGATCGCGGATCGAACGCTTGATCAGCGAGCCTTCCTCGTAAACGAGGCAGGGAGCCGTGGAATTCAGCGTCAGCGTGCGGACGTTTTCCCACAGGCGCATCAGATATTCGAAGTCGCGCTTGATTTCGACGCGGGTGCGGTTGGCGCCTGCGGTGCGCAGAATGACGCCCATACCCTGCGGCACTTCCAGATCGCGCGCGATTTCTTTCAGACGCTTGCGGTCGGTCGGCTGGGTGATCTTGCGGGAAATACCGCCGCCACGCGCCGTATTCGGCATCAGCACGGAGTAACGGCCGGCCAGCGACAGATAGGTGGTGAGTGCAGCACCCTTGTTGCCGCGCTCTTCCTTGGCCACCTGCACGAGAAGGATCTGGCGGCGCTTGATGACTTCCTGGATGCGGTATTGTTTGCGCGGCTTGCGGGCAACGCGATCCGGAACTTCTTCCATGGCGTCTTCGGCGCCGACGGATTCGATCACTTCCTTTTCGTGGTGATCGTCATCGTCGTCGTCATCATCGTCATTGCCGCGGCGAAGACCTTCGACTTCCTCGGAAATCGTGTCGGTATCGACCATCGCGGCCATTTCACCGCCGGTGCTGCCATCGTCTTCGGAAGACGCGTCTGCCGCCTCGGCTGCGATTTCTTCGGCTGTCTTCTTCTTGGCGCGGGGGCGGCGAACGCGCTTCTTCGGCTTTTCTTCCTCAGCCGGCGCTTCTTCCGCGACGACTTCGACGGCCGCTTCTTCGGAAACCGCTTCCACGACGGGTGCAGCTTCTTCCGTCACAACGGTCTCAGTGGTTTCGCTTGCGGAAACAATGCCGACATCCGGCTGATCCACCTGCGAAAGGTCGATCATCGGGGCGGCGGGCTCAGGCGCATCGGCCGATTCGAAATCGTCGCTGCGGCGATGATCCTCGGCTTCCGCTTTCAGCAGGGCCTGACGATCAGCGAGCGGGATCTGGTAATAATCCGGATGGATTTCCGCGAAAGCGAGAAAGCCGTGACGGTTTCCACCGTAATCCACGAAGGCCGCCTGGAGGGAGGGCTCAACGCGGGTGACCTTGGCAAGGTAGATATTGCCGCGGATCTGTTTTTTGTGTTCCGATTCAAAATCGAATTCTTCGATCCGGTTCCCACGGACAACGACTACGCGTGTCTCCTCTTCGTGGGAGGCGTCGATAAGCATTTTGTCTGCCATGTAAGCTGTGCTCCTCGGCGCAGCCTTGTTTTATACGAGAACAGGCCCGCCACACGGACGAGCCTTTCATATGAGTGCAAGGATGTGCCGGAAATGAAGTCTCCTGCCGGGCGTCTGTAAACTGGCAGCATCCGGACCGACGGCGAGGCGCTTGGCCTGCTCCTGGTATCCGGTTCATGTGAAAACTGCTGCGACATCATTGGCCAGGCGGAACGACAATAATATATAGACCCCTTGGGGTCCGATGAATTTGCTCTCCTCAGAGCGGCGGTGGCAGCGCCACCGGGTAGGTCTCCGGCCACGGCCGGAATTGATCGAGTTTCAGGATAAATGTAACGACGGCAGATGATTGCCCGATTTGCAGCGCCAGCGTCTTTTTCGATTGGCAGCCGGCGGGCATCTATCCCGTCAACACTTTTAACCCTCATCCATGTTGTATGTTTTCTCTGTCATAATAGCAATAGGCTGGCTAAATATGCCATATTGTTGGTGGAATTTCCGGGTTAACAATTGGTTCACCAAGGCCTGCGATGGTGAGGCGCAAACGCGCAAATTGTCGTCCGGCGTGGTTGAAACGGCACCGTTCCGGGTGTTTTACCGCGCCGGTTATCGAAAATGACTGAAATACGGAATTTCTTGAAGACCATGAATTTCACGCGCAGCGCAACGAAATCAGGTGGGGCAGGGTGGATTGGCGCGCGAATCGCGCGGCTTGCGGCTGTCGTGACATTGTCTGCCGTCGCCTCGGTTTCCGTCGTTCCGGCCGTCCAGGCCACGGAGCCGCTCGTCGCGCATCAGGCCCGCATCATCGGCGATGAGGCGCGCACGCGCATCGTTCTCGATTTTGCCGAGGAGCCGGAGTTCGACGTTCACTATCTCGATTCGCCCGCCCGCATCGTGGTGGACTTCCCGGCGGTGAATTTCAGCTTTCCCGCATCCGATCTCAGGCCGACCGGCCTTTTTTCCGATATTCGCTTCGGCGGAATGGGGGAAAACAGCGCCCGTATCGTGCTGACGGCGAAGAAGCCGGTGCGGGTGGCGGTCGCTGAAACGAAAAAGGCCGATGACGGGCAGTCCTTCCGTTTCGTCCTCGATACGGAAATCACCACCAAGGGCAAGTTCGCCGAACTTGTGAAGGAGCAGCAGTGGCAGGCGCCTGCGCCCGTTACCACCGCCGCGATTTCTCCCGCGGACAAGACTTCCCGCCCGGCGGAATTCGTCATCGCGGTCGACGCCGGTCATGGAGGCATCGATGCCGGCGCCTCAGGTGGCACGACAGGCACCGAGGAAAAGGTCATCACCTTGATGTTCGCGAAGGAGCTCGCGGAGCGCCTGAACCGCGAGCCCGGCATAAAGGCCTTCCTGACGCGTGATTCCGATACATTTCTTGCCTTGTCCGAACGCGTGACGATCGCGCGGCAGAACAACGCCAGTCTTTTCATCTCCCTGCATGCCGATACACTGAAACAGAAGGGCATACGCGGCGCGACCGTCTATACTTTGTCCGATCGCGCGTCGGACCGTATGGCGCAGGAATTGGCGGAGCGTGAAAACAAGTCCGACCAGATCGCCGGTGTCGCCGTTTCCAGCGAGCCGCCGGAAGTCGCCGATATTCTCCTCGATTTCACGCGCCGGGAAACCCAGGCGTTCTCGGTGACACTCGCCGAAAACATCGTTTCTTCCTTCGAGGGGCAGGTTGGCCTCATCAACAATCCACATCGTTACGCCGGTTTCATGGTGTTGCGCGCCCATGACGTGCCATCGGTGCTTCTCGAGCTTGGTTTCCTTTCCAATCCTGACGACGAGAAGCTGCTTCTCGATGCGGAATGGCGCAAGAAGGTGGCCGATACGCTGGCAACAGCCGTCGGGCGGTACCGTTCGAAGGCTCTGGCGAACGGTGGTTGAAGGGAAATGCGCCGCGTCGGCAGAGCTGTTGCCGCGTTGCCATTGATCGCTAAAAATGCTGTTCAATTCGGGACCTTGCGGATGAATAACGGGGCCGAGCCCTATTTTACTCACATTCGCCGCGTTACTCGGAACTCGGATTCGGTGGCGGTCCGCAAAGCGTTGGCGCGGAGTTGCGGGCTGGTGGCCCGGTAACATATCAGCGAATGCTGCCGTATCCGGCTTGTCATCGAAGGTATGGTGTGCAAAACGGCACGCGATATGCAAAGATGCGCCCGTTTCCTCGGGCGTGGATGGTTACGATTCGAATTATCGGTAGCTTGGTATGATCAGACTGATTGGATATTTTTTCGGCTTGGCCAGCGTGCTCTTCCTGTGCGCCGCCGCCGCCGGTGCGATTTATTTGCACGGCGTGACGAAGGACCTGCCGGATTACGCAGTTCTGAGCACCTATGAACCGCCGGTCACGACCCGCGTGCATGCGGGCAATGGTGCGCTTATGGCGGAATATGCCCATGAGAAGCGCCTGTTCCTGCCGATCCAGGCCATTCCCGACCGGGTGAAGGCCGCCTTCCTGTCCGCGGAAGACAAGAATTTTTACAATCACCCCGGCGTCGATGTGTGGGGCCTCGGCCGTGCCATTCTCGTCAATATCCAGAATTTCGGCTCCGGCCGCCGTCCGGTGGGCGCATCCACCATCACCCAGCAGGTCGCGAAGAACTTCCTGCTGACAAACGACCAGACCATCGACCGCAAGCTCAAGGAAGCCATTCTTTCCTTCCGCATAGAGCAGACCTATTCCAAGGACAAGATTCTTGAGCTTTATCTCAATGAGATCTTCTTCGGCCTGAATTCCTACGGCATCGCCGGCGCGGCGCTCACCTATTTCAACAAGTCGGTGACGGAACTGACCATTGCGGAAACCGCCTATCTGGCATCGCTGCCGAAAGGTCCGGCCAATTACCACCCGATCCGCCGCGAAAAGGCGGCTCTCGAGCGTCGCGACTGGGTGATCGACCGCATGGCCGAAAACGGCTATATCACGGCCTCCGATGCTGCAGACGCCAAGAAACAGCCGCTTGGAGTGAACCTGCGCCGCGGTGGCGCGCATATCTTCGCGTCCGACTACTTTGCCGAAGAAGTCCGCCGCCAGATCGTCGAGAAATACGGCGAGGAAGCACTTCTCGAAGGCGGCCTTTCCGTTCGCACTTCCTTCGATCCCCAGATTCAGATGGAGGCCCGCAAGGCGCTTCAGGATGGTCTGGTGCAGTATGATGAGCGTCGCGGTTTCCGTGGACCCATCGAAAAGATCGAGACGGCCGGCGACTGGACGGCTGCGCTTGCCAAGGTCAAGGGCTTGAGAGACGTTCCGGAATGGAAGGTCGCGGTCGTGCTTGCGGTTGCCGCAGATGGTGTCGATATCGGCATCCAGGCCGACCCCGATGCGGAAGATGGCGACAAGCGCACGCGCGGTCACATCTCTGCGGAGAACATGCGCTGGGCCTATCGTGACGCGGCAGGCAAGAAAGCCACCGCCAAGTCTCCGGTTGGCGTCCTGACAGTCGGTGACGTCATCTATGCACAACCGCTTTCCAGCTCCGGAAATGAATATCGCCTGCGGCAGCCGCCCAAGGTCCAGGGTGGTATGGTGGTGATGGACCCGCATACCGGCCGCGTTCTGGCCATGGTCGGCGGTTTCTCCTATGCGCAATCGGAGTTCAACCGCTCGACGCAGGCAATGCGTCAGCCCGGTTCCTCGTTCAAGCCGTTCATCTATGCAGCGGCGCTCGACAATGGCTATACGCCCGCATCGGTTATTCTTGATGCGCCCATTGAGGTGGTGTCGGGCGGCCAGGTCTGGAAACCGCAGAATTACGGCGGCGGTTCTGCAGGTCCCTCGACCCTGCGCCTCGGCATCGAAAAGTCCCGTAACCTCATGACCGTGCGTCTGGCGCAGGACATGGGCATGAATCTGGTGGCGGAATATGCCGAACGCTTCGGCATCTACGACAAGATGCCGCCGCTTCTCTCCATGTCGCTCGGTTCTGGTGAAACCACCGTGATGCGTATGGTTTCGGCCTATTCGGTCATCGCCAATGGTGGCAAGCAGATCAAGCCGACGCTGATTGACCGCATTCAGGACCGTTATGGCAAGACGATATTCCGCCATGAGGAGCGCGCCTGCGAAGGTTGCAACGCTACCAGCTGGCAGAACCAGGATGAGCCTGTGATCGTCGACAACCGCGAACAGGTTCTGGACCCGATGACCGCTTATCAGACCACCTCCATGCTGGAAGGTGTCGTGCAGCGCGGTACGGCCGCAGGCAAGATCAAGGTCGATCTGCCGGTTGCCGGCAAGACGGGTACCACCAATGATGAAAAGGATGCCTGGTTCGTCGGTTACACGCCGGACATGGTTGCCGGCCTGTACATTGGTTTCGACTCGCCCGCACCGCTCGGTCGCGGTGGTACCGGCGGCTCGCTGTCTGCGCCGATTTTCGGTGAATTCATCGCCGATGCGGCCAAGCATCTCCAGCCGAGCAAGTTCATCGTGCCTGCAGGCATGAACTTCGTCGCCGTCAACCGCAAGACCGGCATGGCGGCAGCGGAAGGCGAACCGGACACGATCATGGAAGCCTTTAAGCCCGGCACAGGCCCGGCCGATAGCTTCTCGGTCATCGGTGCTGAAGGCTACATGTCGCAGGAAGATATTCTGAAGACCTCGCCACAGGCGCAGCAGGCCATCACCGGCGGTGGCGGCGGCCTTTATTGACATCAGCCATGACGTTTGGCGGGGGCGCGGGTCTTTACATCCGCGCCCCCCGCATTTATTTGAGCAACGAGTTTCAATGAAGGTGAAGAACCAGCGAAATGCGCAATGAAATCGTGAACGTAGTCGACGAAATCAAGCAGGCCATAAGCCTGCTGAGGAGGCATCTTTGACTGGGACCAGGCGATAAGACGACTGGACTGGTTGAACAACAAGGCAGAGGATCCGACCCTCTGGAACGATGCCGCAGAGGCGCAGAAGTTGATGCGCGAGCGCCAGCAGCTCGATGACAGCATCAATGGCGTCAAGGCGCTGGAGCAGCAGCTCCGTGACAATATCGAGCTGATCGAACTCGGCGAGATGGAGGGCGATGATGAAATCGTCAAGGACGCCGAAGACGCGCTGAAGGCGTTGAAGAGCGAGGCAAACCGCCGTCAGGTGGAAGCCATGCTCTCAGGCGAGGCCGACGGCAATGATACCTATCTCGAAGTGCACTCCGGCGCTGGCGGCACCGAAAGCCAGGACTGGGCGAACATGCTGCTGCGCATGTATACCCGCTGGGCCGACCGTGAAGGTTTCAAGGTCGAGGTTCTGGAAGTCCACGATGGCGAAGAAGCTGGCATCAAGTCCGCGACGATCCTCGTCAAGGGACATAATGCCTTTGGCTGGCTGAAGACGGAATCGGGCGTGCATCGCCTCGTCCGCATTTCGCCGTATGACAGCAACGCGCGTCGCCACACGTCGTTCTCTTCCGTCTGGGTTTACCCCGTCGTCGACGATTCGATCCAGATCGATATCAATGAAAGCGATTGCCGCATCGATACCTATCGTTCGTCCGGTGCGGGCGGTCAGCACGTCAACACCACGGACTCGGCCGTGCGCATCACGCACATTCCGACCGGTATTGCCGTCGCCTGCCAGCAGGAACGCTCCCAGCACAAGAACCGCGCCAAGGCGTGGGACATGCTGCGTGCCCGCCTTTATGAGGTGGAGCTGCAGAAGCGGGAAGAAGCGGCCAATGCGCAGGCGGCATCCAAGACCGATATCGGTTGGGGCCACCAGATTCGCTCCTACGTCCTGCAGCCTTACCAGCTGGTGAAGGATCTGCGTACCGGCGTGGAAAGCACGGCGCCCGGCAACGTGCTGGATGGCGACCTGAACGAATTCATGGAAGCCGCTCTTGCCCACCGCATCAGCGGCGGTGCGGATGTGGACGTGGCGGATATCGACTGAGGCCCTAGGCGCGTCGATCGAAAAAGATCACCCCTCGCGAACCCATTGCGAGGGGTTTTTCATTGGAGGAGATGCATGAAACAGGCGCTCTATATCGTCGACATCCAGCCGAGCTTCAATCCTCCGGCAACGCTGGTTGCCGAGATATCCAGTCTCGCGCAGACCATGCCCAGCCTCGCGACTGTCGAACGCCATGACGAAAGCGTGACGCCATTTGAACGGCAACTTGGCTGGAAGCCGGGCAGGGACGATGAGTCGCTGGTGGTTGCCGATCGCATCTTCATTAAACATGGCTATGCGCCGCCACGGGAGGCCATCGACTATCTTCTGTCGCTGAAGCTCGACCGCGTGCTGGTCTGCGGCATACAGGCAGATACCTGCGTTCTGGCTGCCGGTTTTGCGCTCTTCGATGCGGGACTTCATCCCACGCTTCTGCCGTGGCTGACGGTCGGCTCGAGTCTCGACCGCAGCGGCGAACTGGGCGCGCGCTTGTGGAAGCATCATTTCGGTGCAGTTCTGGATGGCCCTCATGAGTTGAACACCCAGACTATTGCATGACGACTGCCCACCGGCCAATCACGGGCTAGTTCGAAGCCTTCTCAACCTTCATCTCACCCAGCTCGTCGATCAGGATCGTCCAGCTTTCCGCTTCCTTGCTCATCGGATCGGTCTTGAGATAAACCGTCACGAAAAGGCCGGGCGAGGCGGGCGCTCCATTCGAGCTTTCGGGACGAATATCCGTGACATAGGACTTCATCTGACTGAATTCCTCAAGCTCGATATTTTCGAGAAGATTCGGCCCCTCGGCGGTAAAGGCGATGCGCTGCAGATAAATTTTCGCCGTACCATCGCCCTGGCGTATGGCGATGACCTTGTAATAGCCGCGCGTTGGTGAGGCAGGTGGGGGCCGCAGCTGCCCGTCAGGCCCCTTCACCGGCTCAAGATTGCGATCTTCCCACATGCCGCTGCTGGTGACAAAGATCGCCGAGACCGGCAGCGCGTCAATCGCTTCCGTCTGCGCCCGCGCCGGAAGCGCGGCGGCGGCGAAAAGGCAGGCTGCGATGATGGTTCTTGTCAGTTGCATGGCATTGTCGATCGTTGGCTTCAGTTGTTGAACTGTTCGGCGAGGACCCGGTCCGACCACGAACGGTCCGGATCCGAGAGAATTCTGGCCGTCCTGTCCTGCGATTGTGCGATCCGTACATGACGAACGGATTTCACCTCGGTGTGGTCGGCCACCGCGTTCACCGGGCGCTTGTCGCGTTCGAGAACATGAATGTCGACCGTGACCTTATTCGGCAAAAGCGCGCCGCGCCAGCGCCGCGGACGGAATGCGCTGACCGGCGTCAGCGCAAGCAGCGGCGATTCCAACGGCAGAATCGGTCCATGAGCGGAAAAATTATACGCCGTAGACCCTGCTGGCGTCGCCACCATCATGCCGTCGCAGATCAGCTCTTCCAGTCGCACCTTGCCGTCCACCTCGACCCGAAGCTTGGCAGCCTGATGCGACTGGCGGAACAGGCTGACTTCGTTCATGGCGAGCGCCGTAAACTCGTCGCCGTCGGAATCCGTCGTCGTCATCCGCAGGGGGTGGAAATCGTTGCCGCTTGCCACCGCAATGCGTTCGATGAGGCCTTCCACCCGGTAGTCGTTCATCAGGAAGCCGACCGAGCCCCGGTTCATGCCGTAGACACGCTTGCCGGAATTCATCGTCTCGTTGAGAATCTGCAGCATGAATCCGTCACCGCCGAGAGCCACGATGACGTCCGCTTCGTCAAACGGAGTATTGCCATAAGCGCTTTTCAGCTCTTCCAGCGCCGCCTGCGCCTCCGCAGTCGCGGAGGCTACGAAGGATAGTGAATAGGTAGAATGCGACATCCGCTTCCCTCGACAACGGCGAAGACCGGGACCCGGCCTGCGACTGCAATGTAACCTGTTGAAGCGGTTCGCAATCTTCGAAAGTCGTTCAAGACCTCCGGTCGCAAGCCGCAAGACGCATCCTTGGTACATGAAGACGGCCGCCGGCGACAAGGCCTTTCGGGCAGGGAGACGTTCTCCCGGCCATGCCATTGAATCGCGCCGTTCCACAGCTTCTTGATTTCCTGTCGCAACAAGGGTTGCGGTGTAAGGCGGCCTGATGCAGTTTGCGCAAGGCAGACGAGGTGTCGAATGGCAGGAGACGGGTGTGGCGCTGCACTACAATATCTATGATGTGTTTACCGAGACGAAAATGGCGGGAAACCCGCTGGCGGTGATGTATGATGCCGATGACCTCGATCAGGGGACGATGCAGGCCATCGCCCGGGAGATGAATCTCTCCGAGACCGTTTTCATCAATCGCTCCAGCAACCCTGCGCACGCGGCTTCCCTGCGCATATTCACACCCTCGGGTGAATTGCCTTTCGCCGGACACCCGACCGTCGGCGCCGCAGTAGCGATTGCCGAGCGCAATCGAGGGGATGGCGATGACGACATCGATATGGTCTGCGTACTCGAGGAGAAGGTGGGGCCCGTGCGCTGCGCGGTGAAAATGCGCGCCGGCGCCGTCAGCTTTGCGGAATTCGATCTGCCGCGCAGATCTTCAAGGGTGGACCTGCCCCTCGATCATGCCGCCCTGGCGGATGCGCTGGGTGTCAGCGAAGGCCATCTCGGTTTTGAAAATCATGTGCCATCGATCTGGACGGCCGGCGTGCCTTTCCTGCTGGTGCCGATGCATAATATCGCCGCAGTGCGTGATATGGATTTCGACGCCGGTCTGTGGCTGCGCACCGCACCGCTGGTTGAGGGGCTGCTGACGGCGGCCTATATTTACTGTCGCGGCGGTGTCAATCACGCCGCAAAGTTCCATGCCCGTATGTTCTCCCCGGATATGGGCATTGCCGAAGACCCCGCAACCGGCTCGGCCGCCGCCGCGCTTTCCGGCGCCATCCACCATTTCGACGGGCTGACTGACGGACATTATCCGCTTCTGATCGAGCAGGGGGTGGAGATGGAAAGACCGTCTCACATCCACCTGCGCATGGACATCAAGGACGGCGAAATCGGCCGCGCCCGCATCGGCGGCCACGCGGTGCGGGTTGCATCAGGCACGTTCGAAATTTGATGCGGGCCATGCTGGTCAAATACCCAAGGTGAAAGGATGGCGAAGCAACTGGCTCGCGCAAAAGAAAAACCCCGGTCTTCACCGGGGTTTTTCTTTCAGTGTCGTTCAGATCAATTAAACCGACCCGCCGCATGGGCAAGCATCGTATAGACCTTGCCGGTATCTGAGGTGAGGTAGGATTGTGTCACGGTCCGGTCGCGGTCGGTCCGGGCCACATCGGCAAGCAGCTTCTCGAAATCGTTGATATAGCGGTCAACGGCGGTGCGGAACTCCGCTTCACGCTCATATTTGCGCTTGATCTCGTCGAAGGTCGTCTGGCCTTTCAGCGTGTAGAGACGACGGGTAAAGACGTCGCGTTCGCCACGCTGGTAACGGCGCCACAGTTCCACCGACGCATCGTGATCGATGGCGCGGGCGATGTCAACGGAGAGCGAGTTCAGCGATTCCACCATGTGGCGGGGATTACGGGTGTCGGCTGCACGGGTCGGCTGTTGCTCGGTGCTGGCGCGCGGTGCGGGGGCTGCGGGCGTCTCCTGGGAGGCGCCGCGCAACAGATCGCTGATCCAGCCGCCGCCTTCTTCGCGACGTCCCGCCTGGCTTGGTGCGACCGGCTGCGCCGGAGCGGGTGCCTGACGATTCTCGACTTGCCGGTTTTCGACCTGGCGATTTTCGAGCGGCAACGTGCCGCGCAGGGCAGGTGCTGGCTGCTGCTGCGCCGGGCGCTGCTGTTGAACCGGCGCCGGGGCTGCGGGCTGCGGGCGCGGCTCTACACGGCGCTCGACGGCCGGCTGGGTTGCGGCGATGGCGCGGGCAACCGGCTCGGACACTTCCATCTGCTGCGTCGAGCGGCCGACGAGTTGGGAAATATCCTGCAGCGCCTTGATCTGCTCGGATACGGCGCGGCGCATTGCGGCCGCACTTTCCTTGGCTTCTTCCGGCAGGTCGAAGGCACCACGCTTCAGTTCGGCGCGGGTCGCGTCAAGTTCGCGGCGGATATCGTGGCTTGAGCGACGGATTTCATCGGTCGCGCCGGCGAAGCGGCTCACCGCTTCCTCGACAGCCTGGCGCAGCGTTTCCTTGAGGTTGGCTGCGGCAGCATTGGATTTTTCGGAAGCACTGCCGAGAAGGTTGTCGACTTCCGAAAGAGAGGATTCGACACCGCCGCGCAGGCGGTTCACGAGCTCGTCGGAATATTTCTGCGCGTCGGAAAGCGTGCTCTCGATCGAGCGGCTCGCATCCTGACCGGCGGCAAGCAGGGCGCCCCGCATGGTCTGTGCCGCCGAACGGGCGCGCTGTTCGGTTTCATCAAGCGAGCGGCCGATATCGGAGAAGGAAGCCTGCAGATTTTCACGCAGGTTGCCGGCGACGTTTTGCGAACGCTCTTCAGCCTCGTTAAGTGTGGTTTCTACCACACCAATGACATTGCGCATGGCGCTTTCGATTTCCTCGGAACGCTTGACGAGGCCGACAGACAGGCTGCGCAACGCATCCTGGCGTTCTTCCAGCGTGCCGACGAGGCTCGACTGGGCGGCATTCAGCAGCTCGGATGCCTGGCTCAGCACCTTGGAATGTTCTTCGAAGCGGCTGACGATGCCAGCGACCTGCGCCAGCGTCTGGCCGGAAATATTCGACAGACGGTCGATCTTTCCTTCCAGCAGACGGCTGGAACTGGACACCATGTCGGCGGCCTGCGACGCGGACTCCGAGAAACGGGCTGCAGACGCATTCAGCGCTTCATCCGCTGCACCGAAGCCCTGAGCGGCGCGCTCAACGGCCGAATTGAAGTTGGTTGCCGACTGTTCGACGATTTCGGCCATGCTGTTATGGGTCTGCGACAGCATATCCGTGCTCTGACGAGTGGCGGCAACCAGCTTGTTGGCTGCTTCGCTTCCGGCGCGGGCATATTTGTCGATACCCTGTTCGACGGCGTCCGCCATTGCAGTATGGGTTTCCGACAACATGTCGGTGCTCTGGCGGGTGGCTGCGACCAGCTTGCTTGCCGCATCCGTTCCGGCGGCGGCATAATCGCTGATTGCCTGCTCCACCATGCCGACCATGCCGCTATTGCTCTGCGACAGAAGCTCGGCGCTCTGCTGGGCGGCGGAAACGATCTTTTCGGCGGCTTCGCGGCCGATGGTGGCATATTCGTCGACGACAGGCTTTGCCTTTTCCTCGATAAGACGCGACAGCTCCGCGGAGCGGCTGGCCAGCATCGAGTTGAGTTCGCGGGTGCGGTTGTCCAGTGCCGAACGGATCGATTCGCCGCGCGCGTCGAGGGCGGATTCAACACCCGTCAAAGTCTCGGAAATGACACCAACCTGTGAGCGGACAACGGCTTCAGCCTCGGCAACCTTGTTGACGATGATGTTGCCCGCCTCGGAGAAGGTCTGCGCCACGGCGGCAGCCTGGCCGGAGAGGCGCGTCTGTGCATCCGAAATACGGTTGACGATTTCACCCGAGCGTTCCTCGATGGCCTTGGTAAAGGCCTCGTTCTGTGCCTGCACCTGTTCGGCGAACTCCGCGCCGGACTTCGCCAGCAGGGCGGAGGAACGGGCAGCTTCGTCGCCGATGCTTTGCGTGGCAGAGGTAACCGCCCCACGCAGGCTGACAGCAAGATCGGTGGCCTTGCCTTCGATGGTGCGATTGACGTTTTCGAGACCGATCGTCAGTGCGCGGTCCATCGTGCCGAGGCGCTCATCGATGCGGGCCGTGCCGGTATCGAAGGTTTCGGCCAGACGGCTGGTGCGGCTTTCGAAGGTGTCGGCAACGCGGGTCGTCTGCTCGTCCAGGATGCCGGTGATCCGCTCGGCGGCCTCATCGCTGGTGCGCGCAAAGACGGCTGTCTTGTCTTCCAGCGCCTCGGCGAAGCGGCGGCCGGCATCCTCGATCGACGTGTTCACATTGGCGAGATCGCCGCCGACGCGTGCCTGAAGCGTATCGAGAGAGGTCTCGATGCGGGTGCCGGTTTCGTCGAGACGGGTGGTGACGTTGCCGATAGAGGTCTCGATTTTCGAGGATAGGGCGTCCGTCGCGCCGCCGATTTCGCGTGCGGCTTCGCCGATCTTGACGGCGATATCGCCGGCGCTGTTGCGAAGACGCTCTTCCAGCGTTGCCGCACTACCGTCAATCGCCTTCTGCAGCGTTTCCTGCTGGGTTTCGAGCGACAGTTCAAGCATGCTGGCGCTGGAGGCGACAGTGGTGCCGATCATCATCGCCTGCTCGGAGAGCATGTCGCCCATCTGGGTCGTGGCGGCGCTGAGCGTGGCTGCAATTTCTGCCTGACGCTGCTCAAGCGTGCTGCGGATGTCCTCGTGCGATTGCGAAAGATTGCTTTCGAGGCGCGAGACGCCTTCTTCCACGGTCTGCGCAAACCGGGTGCTGCCGTCCTCAACGACGCTTTCAATGCGGTTGGCCGCGCCCGAAACGCTTAGCTCGATCAGACCGCTGTTGCGTTCCAGCGATCCGGCAATACGCTCGGCCTGCGAGCCAAGCATGGTTTCGAGCCGCTCATGGCCGCTGGCAAGCGCATTTTCAAGCGTGAAAGCAGTGGCTTCCAGGCGTTGGCCGACGCCGGCCGCCGCAAGCGAAAGCGATGACGCCCTGGCGTCCATGGCTTCGGCGATCCGTTCTTCGACACCCGAAATGGTCATGTCGAGCGCCATGGTGCGGCTGTCGAGCGCATCGGCGATGCGTTCTTCCGCACCCGATACGATACCGGAAAGAGCCGCCGTGCGGGTGTCCAGCGCGCTGGCAATGCGGTCTTCCACGCCGGAAACGGCGCTGTGCAGGGCGGCGGTGCGGCCGTCGAGAATATCCGCGATCTTTTCCTCCACGCCCGAGAAGCTCATGTCGAGCGCCATCGTGCGGCTGTCGAGGACGTCGGTGATGCGCTCTTCCGCGCCGGAAACGACTGACTTCAGCGAATCCGTGCGGCTGTCGAGCGCGCCGGCGATGCGGGTTTCGGCGCTGGCCACCAACTCGCCGAGAACTGCGGTGCGTGAATCGAGCGTTTCGGTGATTTTTTCCTCGACTCCGGAGAAGGCCATATCCAGCGCCATCGCGCGGCTGTCGAGTGCATCCGTGATGCGTTCTTCCGCACCCGAAACCACGGCGTTGAGGGCTGCGGTGCGGCCGTCCAGCGTTTCTGCAATCCGGGTTTCGGCGCCCGCCACCACATCGCCGAGCGCGGCTGTACGGCTGTCCAGCGCGCCGGCAATTTTCTCTTCGGCGCTCGCCACGATGCCGGTGAGGGCGGAGGTGCGGTTGTCGAGCGTCTCGGAAAGCCGTTCCTCCACATTAGCGAAGGTCATGTCGAGAGACAGCGTGCGGCTGTCCATGGTGTCGGCGATACGTTCCTCGACGCCGGAAATGGTGCTGGAAAGCGCAGCCGTGCGGCCATCAAGCGTTTCGGCGATACGGCTCTCGGCTCCGGAGACGACGTCGTGCAGGGCAGCCGTGCGGCTTTCCAGCGTGTCGGAGATGCGGTCCTCGATGCCGGAGACTGCGCCGGTAATGGCTGCGGCCCGCGTTTCGAGCGTTTCGGCAAGGCGACGTTCCACGTCGGCGACGACGTTGTTGATCGCAGCTGCACGTTCGTCGAGCATGGCAGCGAGGCGTTCTGCCGTGCCGGAGACGGAGCCGGTAATAGCCATGGAACGGCTGGCGAGCGCTTCGTCGAAACGGTTCTGGCTGGCCGAAAGCGCGCCGAACAGGGCGTTGCTGCGTTCCGACAGTACGGCGTCGATCTTCTCGTGCGAATTGGCGAAGACGTCTGTGATTTCGGCGGTGCGCTGGCCGATCGCGTCGCTGAAGGCCTGAGTCCGGGCCTCAAGCGCGCTTTCCAGCATTTCCTGACCCGTGCCGAGCGCGGTGGCGAGCGCCAGCGACTGATCGGTCATGGTGGTGCCGATGCGTTCCAGACCGGCGCTCAACATGGTGTCTAGCGCTTCAGAACCGCCCGCCACGGTTTCGTTGATCCGGGCAAGGCTTTCCATCAGCTTGCTATCGAGGCTGCCGGCGCGCTGGTCGAAGGCGCTGGCGAATTGCGCCACGTGTTCATCGAAGGCCGAGTTGACCTGACCCACCGTCGCCTGCATCCGTTCCTCATAGAGGCCGGAGCGGAGATCGAGATCCATGATGGCGTCGTCGGCCGTGCTCTGCAGGCTCTGGCGGAAGGAGAGGCCTTTTTCCTCGAGCGTCGTGGAGAGCTTGTCGAGCACGGTATCCAGCGAACCGCCGATGATCTGCTGGCCGCGTTCGATATTGCGGTTGAGCTCGAGCGTGCGGCTGGAAAGCGTCTCGTTGAGCTGGCGGGTGCGTTCTTCAAGCGCGCTGTTGAGGCTTTCCACGCCGCTGTCGAGCGTCGAGGCATGGATCGCGAAGCGTTCGAGCAGCACTTCACCGCGTTCGTCCAGCGTCGAGGTGAGATTATGCAGCCGCATGTCGAATTCGTTGGAAATCGTCGTGCCGGAGGAGTTCAGCGCCTGAAGCAGGTTCTCGGTCTTGGCAGCGATCAGGCTGCCCATCGCTTCCGTCGAAGCGCGCGATTTTTCCAGGAGAGCCGCCGAACGTGTGTCGATCATCGACGCGAAGGCCTCGCCGGTCGTGGCGATCCGCATCGAAAGCTCTTCGCCGACGATGGAGAGTTCTTCCTTGATCTGTTCCTGCGCGCCGACGATGGAGGAGCGGATGCGCTCGGCATGGTTGACGATTGCGTCGCGTTCGGCGGTCAGTTCCTGCACGAGGCTGCGCACGCGCAGCTCATTGTCCGCATAGCTGCGCTCAAGCGCATTGACTTCGGAATGGACGAGGGTTTCGAGTTCCGTCGCACGCGCAATGGTGCGCTCGATACCGTCATTCATGGCCGAGACTTCACGGCGAACCGCCTGGCCAACGGACATGATGCGGTCAGAGGCAACGGTTTCGGGTTCGGCAAGCCGAAGCGCGACTTCCGCCATGGAGCGGGCGGCGTTGCGCAGATCGCGGGCACGCGCCATCATGATGGCGAAGGCGAAAAACAACATGACCGGCACCAGAATGCCGACGACGATCGCCATCAGGCCGGGGATCGCGGCAAGGTCGGAAAGCGAACCGATATTCCAGAGCGCATTGCCGTAAAGAAGATGCGCGATGCCAAGGCCGCCGAGCGCCCATATGACCGACATGATCGTGGCGTTGCGAAGCGCGCCGCCGATGGACCCGCCTTCCAGCGATTTGAGGATCATGGCCGGGCTGCGCTTGGACCCGTCATTGGCCGCTTCGAGATTGGGCGATTTCGGCGCCGGTTCGACAGGCGTGCGCGCGACTTCGGGAGCAGGGGTCGGTCTGCTGGCTTCCTTCACTCTGGCCTCCGGCTGCTTCGGCGCTGCAGTCTTCCGCGTCTCCGGCTTTTCTTCGAAAGCGCCAAGCTGCAGGGCATCTTCCAATGCCTGGAAAGCAGTCTCGTCGACAGAGTCGCTGATCTTGTTATTCGCCATGCGGTTACGCCTCGTTACACATACGCCCGGCTTCATGCCGTTGGACCGCCTGCCTATGCAGGCGGACTGCCGCCATCATGCCAGCGGAACATATCCCTCATGAGAGAACAATCCCGCCACTTACCAAATCCCGAATGCTGGTGATCCAGCTTTCGGGCGAAATTACAACACTGTGCCGCAATAACAAAGCTTGTGCTTAGGCCTCGCAGCAACAGCAGTACCGTAGTGACACATTTAGGTGTTCGAAACAATTAATGCGGATTTGCGGTGGTGGCGAAGTGTCGGCTTTTTAACAGTTTTTAAACCTAAGTTTCACGCTGAACGCCTTGTTTCGCATAAGTTTAACATAAATTAACCATAGCAGAAGATTTTCAGCCGCGTCACGCCGTAATTTAAGCCGATAGCACCGGTTAGGATGCCTGAATACGACACAGATGTGACACGAAACAGGAAACGGCAAGACAGGAATTTGAGACATGGCAGCAGTCAGTATCGCTTTCGAAGCGCCCGATAATTGCGGCGGCGCGCCGGTCACTGGAAAAAAGCCTATCGATTTCGATCATCTGGCCCGTCAGACGATGGGCGACAAGGATCTTGAGATCGAGGTGCTGCAACTGTTCAGCCGCAATGCGCGCGCCGCGCTGCACGAAATGGCGGGCGCCGGCGACACGGGCGTGAAGGCGACCGCGCATCGTCTGAAGGGCGCAGCACAGGCTGTCGGCGCCTTTGGTGTTTCTGTGGCTGCCGCCGCCGTGGAGGCTGGTGGCAATGACAGCGCCGCGATTGCAAAGCTTGCGGCCGCCATTGTCGAGGCCGAAAATTTCATCCTGAAACTTTGCCGCTGAGGCGTAATTCATCAAAATTGCGGTTTCGCAAGGCCGGTTGAGGCCCTGGGCGCCCTCCAAGCGGGTTGCCAAGGCGAACCGGCCTTTCTATGTGTTTAGAACAGTTCTTAGATCACATTCTGGATTTCGGCATGACAAAACTGACAATCGTTGCCTTTGACGGCACGCCCCATGAACTCGACGTGAGCAACGGTTCCACCGTGATGGAGAATGCCGTGCGCAACTCCATCCCCGGCATCGACGCGGAATGTGGCGGTGCCTGCGCCTGCGCCACCTGTCATGTCTATGTCGACGACGCCTGGTCGGAGCGCGTTGGCGGGTCGGAGCCGATGGAAGAAGACATGCTGGATTTCGCTTTCGACGTGCGGCCGACTTCGCGTCTTTCCTGTCAGATCAAGATGAGCGACGACCTTGACGGTCTCGTCGTTCACGTTCCTGAGCGCCAGGGCTGAGACGAAACGGCTTTGCGGCAGAAAAAGCCCCGCTCACCAAGGTAGCGGGGAGCGGGGCGAGGCGGGTACGCAGCATGCAGGCGAGGGAGGAAACACCTGCGAGCCCTCAAGTGCGCACCGGGAGAACCGGAGGCGGCTGCGACCATCAAAGCTTTTGAGACAGTATGGTCCGAAACCGTACGTAGAACGTACAATGAGTCTCACCGGACGCACCATCACCAGAAGTCACGGGTGAGATCGGACATCACGTTACGTCATGTCGGCCAATCATTCAGCTTTGTCGGAAGAAAGGCGCAGGCCTCTCAGCGGCGGCTCTGTCCCTGTTCGAGCCGGTTTTTCAGGAGCCGTGTCATGCGGGCATCGAAATTTCGCGATTCCACCACGTCGAACCGCATCTGGTCCCTGTCGTGCTCGTCCATCACCGTCTGGGTGATCTTGCCAACCATTTCCTGCAGCGTTTCACAGTTTTTCTGGGGGCGAAGCGCGGTCAACTGCCGTTCGAGCGAACGGGCGTGAGTGCGGGCGATTTCGGCGTGCCGTTCCTCGTGGCGCTTGATATCGGCAAGCAGCGTATCCCAGATGAAGGCCAGTTCCGCCGTGGTGCGGCGGCGGTTTTTCCATTGCGGCAGGAGAATCCGGGTATTCAGCACCACTTTGGCGGTTCCGACGCTGCAAAGGCCGTTTTTCTCAACATAGGTGAGTTCGCCACCGAATTTGATTTCGGTCGCGCCCGGATGGCGCGCGCCGGTATTGCGGGTCAGCGGGCCGTGCCTGGAAAGCTGCTGGTCGAGGTCGGCGGCGGTTTTGCCGCTGATCGAAAAATAGGAATAGGTCTTGCGGACGATGGTTTCGGAAAAAGCCGGTCCGGGGATGGAAAGTGCGACTGCGACCGCCAAAGCGGCGCAAAGAGCACGTGATGATTTGGTCATGACCCGGCCTTCCGGTTGAACTTGAAAAACGTTTGCTGCATAGGCGGAGCGGAACTTATAAGAATTGGCATAACACTCCGTTATTCCGAAAGGCACGTGTTACGTGATAACAGCCGGCAGCAACGCGTGGCAAGCGGCCCATGGCCGCTCCCTGAAACTTGATGGGCGTGGCCGTATTATGGCCATCGTCAACGCAACGCCCGATTCCTTTTCGGATGGCGGTCGTTATCTCGCCGTCGATGCGGCTTTTTCCCATGCGCTGACCTGCGCGGAAGAAGGAGCCGACATCATCGATATCGGCGGCGAGTCCACCAGGCCCGGGGCTGCCGCGGTAACGGAAGCCGAGGAGCAGGATAGGGTGCTGCCCGTCATCGAGAAATTGCGCCGCGAGACGGATGTATTGATTTCCGTCGATACCTATCGCGCTTCGACGGCTCGGCTCGCCATCGCGGCAGGGGCGCATATCGTCAATGACGTTTTCGGTTTGCAGAAAGACGCCGAAATGGCGGGCGTGGTCGCCGCCACCCGCGCGGGCGTCTGCATCATGCATACCGGCCGCGACCGGCAGAAGCTCGCCGATGTCATCGCCGACCAGTTCGAATTCCTCAATCATTCGCTCGAGATCGCCGAGGACGCGGGTGTTGCCCGCGATGCCGTCGTGCTGGATCCCGGTTTTGGTTTTGCCAAGGATGAGCGGGAAAATGTTGAGCTGATGGCCCGTTTCAGCGAGCTTGCCGCCTTTGGCCTGCCGGTTCTTGCCGGCACGTCGCGCAAGCGTTTTATCGGGTCGCTGACGGGCCGGGATGCGGCCGATGAACGCGATATCGGAACGGCTGCGACGACGGCGATCCTGAGGCTTGCCGGCGCTTCGATTTTTCGTGTGCACAATGTCGCCGCGACGCGTGATGCATTGGCAATCGCCGATGCGGTTCTTGCCAAAGCGTCGGCAAAGGCCGATGCCTAGATCAATGAGTGCCGGAATGTCATGTCCCGAGGAGGGTGCGGCTTTCCGGCGAAACAGTCCTGCCATGGAGGCGATGCGATGAGCCGCTATACCATCATCCTGAAAAACTGTTCCTTCTTTGCCCGTCATGGTCTTCTTGAACAGGAAGAGGTGTTGGGGCAGCGCTTTTTCGTCGATGCCGAGATGGAGGTCGAGGCGGGCGACGCGCTGGAAACCGACGATATTGAGAACACCGTCGATTATGGCGTGGCTTTCGCGGTCATCGAAAAGATCGTCGTCGGCCAGCGCCGGTATCTCATAGAGGCGCTTGCGAACGACATCGCCAAGGCGCTGCGTGCCCGTTATCCGCAAATCGTCTGGCTGCGCATCACGGTGCGCAAGCCCTCGGCGCCGGTTCCAGGTATTCTGGATTATGCACAGGTGAGCGTTGAACACCGAGCCTGAAACGATGACCGTCGCTGCCCTGGGTCTCGGCGGCAATATCGGCGATGCGGCCGCCGCCATGGCCAGGGCACTGCGCGAACTCGATGCGCATGGCGATTGCCGCCTGATGGCCGTCTCCAACCTTTACCGCACACCTCCATGGGGCAAGACCGATCAGGCCGATTTTTTCAATTGCTGCGCTTTGGTCGAGACCGCGCTTCCGGCGCCCGCGCTGCTGGAACTGTGCCTCGATATCGAAAAAGGCATGAAACGGGTACGGACGGAACGCTGGGGCCCGCGCACCATCGATATCGATGTGCTGACCTTCGGGAACCAGTCTATCGTTACGGAAAGCATTGAAGTGCCGCATCCACGCATGACGGAGCGCGCTTTCGTGCTGATGCCGCTTGCTGATATAGCGCCTGATCTCCAGGTCAGGGGAAAGTCCGTCCGGGAATGGCTTCAGCAGGCGGACAAGAGCGGCATTGTCAGCGCAAACGAAAAGCGGGAGTGGTGGACACTCCCGCCTGGCAATGGCTGAAAAACTGTAGTCTTTACGGCTTGATCGAGCCGACAGCCAGCTGGTCGATATCGCGCGCCAGCGTGACGCCGATGACCGGTATCATCTGATCGGCGACCTTCACCGAGATGGTGATGTTCATCGAATTGTCGTTGGAGACGCGGGCAACCATTGCACCGTTGAGTTTGGCGCGGTTGATGCCGACGACGACCTTGTCGCCGCTGACCTGTCCGGAGGTGATGTCCAGACCCTTGCCGGCCGCGCCATCAAGGAACCTGCCTTCGTAGCTGTTGCCCTTCTGGCTGATGACGGCGGACATGGGCTGGCTGAAGACGCCGACGCGGCAGGTGCCGCCGAGCTTTATGCCGGTCTGCTTGTCGTCAAGCGGTTCGCCCGTCAGGTCGCAGGTGAATTTCGTGCCCTTGTATTTGCCGGCGACGATTTCGCCCGGACCCTTCCAGACGCCGGCAACGGAGCGGAAAAACACGTCGTCGCGATCGCGTGATGCGGCATGCACGTCAGACATGCCGAAACCGCCGCTGACGGACAATATGGCGGCAAGTCCGCCCACAAGCGAAAAGAAGCGCGAATACATGATACTTTCCCCGGCGAAGAAGCCTGTTCGATAGGCTGCAATCTACCGGCGGAATGGTTAATGCTTGGTTTATTTCACTCTCATTTGCGGCGTCATCCGTAACCTTTTGAACCGCTCAAAGTCGAGCAATCAGGCTTTCTCGCCGCTTTTTCCACTGCTTAAATCGGGCGTGAGGTCGGACATGAAATCGCCGATTCCCGGCCGTTTCACAGCCCTGAACGGCAGCGGGCGGCAAAGATCCATTGCGGCAATGCCGATTCGCGCCGTCATCAGGCCGTTGATGACGCCTTCGCCGAGACGTGCGGAGAGTTTCGAAGCAAGGCCGTGTCCGAGAACCTGTTGAGCGAGCCCGTCACCGACGGCGATCGAGCCCGTGACGGCGAGATGGGCGACAACATCGCGCAGGAGTTTCAGCATGCCGAGCGTGCCGGGACGGCCGCCGTAAAGCTCTGCCATGGCGCGCACCAGCCGCGTCACTTCGAACAGCACATAAGCGAGATCGACGACGGCGCGTGGACTGACGGCAGTGACAACCGAGACTCGTTTCGAGGAATTGAGAATCAGCGCCCGCGCCTGTCGGTCGAGCGGCACCAGCAGTTCACGTTCGGCAAGCTCGATCAGATGCGGGCCGTCGATGACATCGCTTTCCGTTTCCTTCAGCGCCGCGCGCCCCTTGGCCGTTTCCGCCCGATGGGAAAGGACGGCATTCAGGCGGGTGACGATGGCGCGGGCGGGTTTCGGGCTCTTGTCAAGGCTTGCCGTCTCGGCATCCGCCTTGAGAGATTGTACGGCATTGAGCCGCATGATGCCGAAGACTTCGCGGCCGACGAGGGCGAGAACCGCAAAAAGCGCCACGATGAGGGCGATCGTTGCCGTGTAGCCCAGCCAGTCGGAGCGGGAAAACAGATTGCGGATGAGCTGATCCGCCCAGAGCCCGAAGGCAAGCGAGAACAGGACACCCAAAGCACCCAGCGCCAGCTTGCCGAAGGAGAAGCGGCTTTTCTTCGGTATCGCCACGGGCAGAGCGGCAGCGTCTATGTCCTCAGGTGCCAGAAACGGATCGTCTTCATCTGGCGTCAAAGATATCTCCGCATCGAAACTGCGCGGCGCTCGCTTCTGCGTGGCGGACGGTCGTGCCGTCTCTTCCGTCTCGAGCGTGAAAGCGGCGGGGCGGCGCGTCTGCGGATCGTTTTGTGTGGGAGCTTTCATGCGAGCTTGTCTCCGAACAGGAACTGCATGGCGCGGTCGAGCCTGATATGTGGAACGGAAAGCCGAATGCCGCCGCTGCCCGGCTCGTCAATGTTGGGCGGTCGAAAACGCACGACATTGACATCAGGTAGTGTCGCCTTGTCGCCATCCCGGTCTATGCTGCGGAACAATGGCTCCGGATCGTCAGGCAGGTCGCCCGGAAAGATCGCTGTCTTGCGATTGCCGTCAAATGTCTCGCCATTGATGGTTTCGCCGGTCATCGGCGTGCCCACGATGACGGGCAGTTCGTGGCCATCCTGTCGAACGCTTGCCTCTCTCGTGGCGCGAACCGAAGCCAGCGCCATGACTTCGATACCGGCGCCATTCATTCCGATGGTGGTGATGGCGCGGTCGACCAGACGCCGGGTCAGGCGCTCCAGCCGGTCATGGCTTTCGTGATGCAGATGATCGGCCTTCGTAGCCGCAATCAGCACCTTGTCGATGCGACGGCCGATCAGCGACGACAGCAGGCTGTTGGTGCCGGGGCGGAAACAGGCGAGAACATCGCCCAGCGCCCGCTCCAGATCCTGAACGGCTTCCGGACCGCGATTGACGGCCTGCAGCGTGTCGATCAGGACGATCTGCCGGTCGAGGCGGGCGAAATGCTCGCGGAAGAAAGGTTTGACGACGATCGACTTGTAGGCGTCGTAGCGCCGCTCCATCATGGCGCGCAGGGAGCCTTTCGGCGCTTTTTCGTCCGTCAGGCCGGGAAGCGGCGCAAAGGTCAGCGCGGGCGACCCTTCCAGATCGCCGGGCATCAGGAAGCGGCCGGGCGGCAGGGTGGACAGCGATCTCTCGTCGGACTTGCAGGCCTTGAGATAGGCCGCGAAGCTTTCAGCCAAGCGTCGGGCCGTCATTTCGTCGGCGGGCGCGTTGATATCGAGCGAAGAGGCGATGGCCAGCCATTCCTGTGCCAGCTCGGCGCGGACCCCGCTTCCGGCCAGCGAGACTGTGGTATCGCTGAATTGCCTGTAATCCTGCGACAGAAGCGGCAGGTCGAGCAGCCATTCGCCGGGGTAATCGACGATATCGATAGAGAGCTTGCCGGCCGAGAACCAGCGGCCCCAGCCGCTGGCGCTCTGGTAATCCAGCGTGATCCTGAGTTCTGAGATCGCCCGCGTCGAATCCGGCCAAAGCCGGTCGCGCACCAGTGCCTGGATGTGATCTTCATATTGGAAACGGGGAATGGCGTCGTCCGGCTGCGGCTCCAGCCGCACGTTAGAAACGCGTCCGGAGCGCATGGCCTCAAACAGCGGCAGCCGCCCGCCGTTGAGAAGATTATGGACCAGCGAAGAGATGAAAACCGTCTTGCCCGCCCGCGAAAGGCCGGTGACACCAAGCCGCAATGTGGGGTGAGTGAGGTTACTCGCGCGGTCGGCCAGATTATCGAACGCAATGAGCGCACTGTCTGTCAGGGACGTAAGAGAAGGCGGCAATGGCAATTTCCCGGCTGCGTTAAACGGTCACGGCTGCAATATAGGAAGATACGGTTGCCCAAAAAAGAAGCGCGCCAGCGGATTTTCAGCGCGCCTTCTTTCCGCAATTCATCGCGCGCCGAAGCGATTATTTGCCCGGTGCGAGGAAATCGATCAGCCGCCAGCGGTCTCTGCCGTTGCTGGCACCGCCGTCGTGATCCAGAACCGCGAGGCCCGATGTCGGAAAACCCGAGGGCAGGGCTGCATGCAGCAGGTCCTCGCCTATCATCGCTTCCAGCGTTGCCTCCATGGTGGGGTTATGGCCCACCAGCATCACTGACTGCGCCTCCGTCTGAGCGGCGACAAGGGAGAGATAGGTTTCGCTGCGCGCATTATACATCTCATCGACATAGAAGATGTCTATGCCTTCATTGAAGGCCCTTTGCCAGGCCTCCGTTGTCTGCCGGCAGCGAACGGCCGTGGAAGACAGGAGGACTTCGGGCCGGTAGCGGCGGTCGGCGGCGAGGTCGGCAATGACCTCCGCCTCGGCAAAGCCGGCCTCGTTCAATCCCCGGTCGAAATCCCGTTCTCCCGGCGCCGCCCAGGCGGCTTTGGCGTGGCGCAGAAGATAAACTCGGCTCGGGGAAGATGCTGTCAAGGGCGGGGACCGGCGTTCGAATGTCAGGGCACGGGCGGAATGCTACAGGATTGGGTTGCAGGACCGCAAGTCCTCTTTCCTGTTGGTAAGTCGCGTTGAAGTGATTGAAGAAGAGATCGCTTCAATACGAATAAAGAATAAAAATTAGTCATTTAGATGATTTTTGTGTCAGTTTTAAAAATGCCCGAAAACTGATCTGTAGACTTGAACCGGCCACTATCATTGGAGTATACACCGCCGCATTGAGATGTTCTTCGAGGAGAATCGCGTTGAGTGAGAAGATCGATCTTAGCAAATATGTGCTCTCGGAAGACGATGAGTTCATGAATGCCAGCCAGCGCGCCTACTTTCGCGCGAAGCTCATAGCCTGGAAAAACGATATCCTGAGAGAAGCGCGCGAGACGCTCGGACATCTCGCCGAAGAAAGCGCCAACCATCCCGATCTTGCGGATCGGGCCTCTTCCGAAACAGACCGGGCGATCGAGCTTCGCGCCCGCGACCGTCAGCGCAAGCTGATATCGAAGATCGATGCAGCCCTTCAGCGGATCGAAGACGGCACTTACGGTTATTGCGAGGAAACAGGCGAGCCCATCGGCCTCAAGCGTCTGGACGCGCGCCCGATTGCGACCCTCTCCATCGAAGCGCAGGAGCGCCACGAGCGTCGCGAAAAAGTCTACCGCGACGAATAAGGCTAAGCCGCGTCAGACCGGTGACACTATAAAAGAACAAGGGCACGGAAACGCTTCCGTGCCCTTTTTTATGCAATAGCCTCGGCCGGGTAAATTCGTCCCTTCAGCGGTCGCGGGTCACCGAAAGCTCACCGAAGATGCGTGCCATCTCCTTCTGGACGTCACCATCCGGCGATGCGCCGGTGACTGGTGGCGTGGCCGGCTGCGGTTTTGCCTGCTTTTCCGCTACGGGGAAAGTGGCCGGGTCACTATCGGCTCCCTTGCTTTTGGCGATCTCAGCTTCGAGGAAGCTCTCGAAATCGCTGGCCAGCTCGTCTGAAAATTTCGGCTCGGTGTCATTGGCGGCGACAGCCGGATTCTCAGGCTTGGGTGGGAACGGAACAGACGGTGCGCTCGCCGCCGGGTTCATACCGGGAAGAACCCGCTCCCGCGCAGCGTCGAGAAAATCGGCTGCGATGGATTGATTGATCACCGGCTCGCGCGCAGCGAAAACGGGCGGCGCAACGTCCGCAGGCCCGTCCTCTGCCGTCTTTGCTTCTATAGGTCCCTGGGCCGGGATCGGCGGCGCAACCGGTGCGGGGGCGGGTGCCGAGGGTTCGGCCCGCTTAAACTCCGGCCGCTCCGGGGTGATGGGGAGTGACGCGGCGGCGACGGGCAGAACGGTCGCGCCCGTCGGGGCTACGGTCACCGGTATTGGCGGCGGGGCAGGACGGGCCGCCTCCCGCTCGGAAGGTGCAGGTCTTGCCGGCGCGGCGGATTCACGCGCCGTCGGAGGCGGGGACGCAGGCGGCGGTGGCGTTGCCGGGCGCGGCGACGGTGGTGCTGCCGCTGCTGTCGGCGCGGGACGTTGGGCTTGAGCGGGCGGTTCCGGCCGTTGCGGCTGCTTCACCGGCTCCTCCGCTATCGAAGCGGGCGCAGGGGCCTGAGACGGTTGCTGCTGCGGCAGCACGGCGCGGCGTTCCGGTGAGATGGAAGGCTCGGTCCTTTTCGGCTCGCTTTCCTGACGCGGGAGCGCCTTGAGTTCCGGCTCCTGCACATCCCTGACGATCGGGATCGCGCCTATGCCGCTCTCGATGACGATATCGGTTGGACCGCCGATCATGACCAGATGCTCGACATTGTCGCGTCGCACCAGCACGAGGCGACGCCGCGCATCGACGGCTGTGGCGTCAAGCACCTGCAAACGTGGCTGCCGGTTGCGGCCGCCGCGGATAAAGGGCGCCGAACCGCTTCGTCTGCGCAGGATCCACAGAGCAATCGCCAGAACGAGGAGGGCCACACCCACACCGACGACGGCGACGATGAGACGGTTTCCATAGGTGCCGATAAAATCTTCCATCATGGAGATCATCCCTTCAGATTTTTGGCTTTTTAATTTCTTGGGCAATTAATATTGCCGTGGTTCTTATAATGTGAACATCAAGCACGAAAAGACGATTTTTTTAGGCGCAACACAAGGTTTATTCATTTCAGCACGGGCATCGCCCTATCGATGGCAACGGCGCCACCAAAGCGCCACATCTCGTCCTTCAATGCTGGGCGAGAGCGAAAGTTGCAATTCTTCCAATAGAAGGGAGCGCTTGCCATGTTCCGATCCCGTCTCGTCGGACCCGTACTGAGGCGCTGCAGTGCCGCCCTGTTGATTTCCTGTTCGGCAGCGGCGGATGATAAGGCGCCAGACAAGGTTTTCACGATGGATGAGTTCGTTCGGGACAACCCATCGTGTGTGGACTTTACCGATGGATGTTCGGTCTGCACCGTCAGTGACGGCAGGATTGAGTGCTCCGCGCCGCGGATCCAATGCCAGGTGAGGGAACTCACCTGCACGCGCCATTAGTCTTTTGAGGCTGATATGCGGCTTTGAAGCCGTTTTCGCTGTGCGTTTTAAGCCTTTGTGTCGCTGCGGAGCTTTTTGAGGGTCGAGCGAGTTGCTACAAGAAATTCTGCTGCCCGATTCCGTCCGGAGTGCGGGACTGTTCGAATGACGACCTGCACGACTGCGAGGCCAAGATGACACGGGTGCGCGAGACAAGCGACAACGACCTTCCGCTGGTGGACAGGCGTGCCCGTTCCGGCACGGTGTTGCGCATTCTGCTGCTGGCGCTGGTGCTGATCGCCGCTGCCGCCGCCTTTGTCTATTTCAAAGATTCTCTCGAAAACGAAATCGTGCTCGGCATTCTTGGTGTGCTGGCCATGATGGGCATTTTCTTTCTGGTTTCGTCGATCATCGGTTTCATTGAGGTGATGCCGCAATCGCAATCGGATGGGCTTGCACGCCGGTTTCTCTCTGCCCACCCCGATGGTACGCTGATAACAGATGCCAAGGGGCATATGGTTTATGCCAACGCCACCTATTGCAGGATGAGCGGCACCACCAAGGCGAGCGATATCCAGAGTCTTGAAACATTGCTGTCGCGCAGCCGGGAAGCGACGGAGGCTCTTTACCGTCTCATCAACATGCTGCGCGAAGGCCGCGACGGCTACGAAGAATTTCGCCTGCTGAAACCGCTGGGCGAGGATTCCAATGCGGGGCCACACTGGTACAGGCTGAAGGGCAGGGTGCTGAAGGATTCGGGCGGCGAGGGGCTGCATGTCTTCCAGATTGCCGATATCACGCCAGAGCGCGAAGATCAGGAGCGCTTTTTCCGCGAATTGCAGAATGCCATCGATTACCTCGACCACGCGCCGGCCGGTTTCTTTTCCGCCGGTCGCAAGGGTGAGATCGTTTATCTGAACGCCACTCTGTCGGAATGGCTCGGCATCGATCTCGCACAGTTTTCGCCAGGCTCGATGACGGTCTCGGACATCGTCGCCGGCGAGGGCATGGCGCTGATCGAATCCGTCCAGCCCCAGGGTTCAGCAAAGCGCACCGAAATCCTCGATCTCGACATGCGCCGGGTGAACGGCCAGAGCATGCCGGCCCGCCTCGTCCACCAGGTCACCGCAAAGGACGGCGCGCCGGGTGAGAGCCGTACCATCGTCCTGATGCGGCCCAAGGGGCAGGAGGATACCGAATCTTCCTCCGCCATGCGCTTCACGCGCTTTTTCAACAATACACCGATGGCGATTGCCTCGCTTGACGGCGATGGACGCATCCTGCGCATCAATGCGCCTTTCCTCAAGCTGTTCTCTGGCGTTGTCGGGCGCGACGATATTGATCGCGGCGTGGCACTCGAGACAGTCCTTCACGACAATGAAAAGCCGCGCCTTGAACAGGCGCTCGCCGAGGCCAAGGACCGTCAGGGCGATATCGCGCCCTTCGATTCCCGCCATCCGAGCGACGAGACCAGGCATTTCCGTTTCTACGTCAATGCCGTCATCGACCAGGACGACGAGGCGCCGGAAGAGGTGGCAATCGTCTATGCGATAGAGGTGACCGAGCAGAAGGCGCTCGAAACCCAGATGGCGCAGACGCAGAAGATGAACGCGGTGGGCACGCTCGCAGGCGGCATTGCCCACGATTTCAACAACGTGTTGACCGCCATCCTGCTGTCGTCCGACCATCTGCTCTTGCAGGCGCGTCCGGCCGATCCGAGCTTCGCCGATCTGATGGAGATCAAGCGAAACGCCAACCGCGCCGCCGTACTGGTGCGCCAGCTTCTGGCATTCTCGCGCAAGCAGACGATGCGCCCGGCAATCCTCAACCTGACGGATGTGATCGGCGACCTGCGCATGCTGGTGGACAGGCTGATTTCCGGCACCAATGTCAAGCTGGAGGTCGATTACGGCCGGGATCTGTGGCCGGTGAAAACAGACCTGTCGCAGTTCGAGCAGGTGCTCATCAATCTCTGCGTCAATGCACGCGACGCCATGCCCGATGGCGGCAAGATCACCATCAGGACACGCAACGTCGACGCAGAAGAGATCGCCGCGCTCGGCCGTCCCGAATTCCCGGCCGAAGACATGGTGATGGTGGAAGTTGCCGATAACGGCACGGGCATCCCGCCGGAGATCATGGACAAGATTTTCGAACCGTTCTTCACCACCAAGGAAGTGGGCAAGGGCACGGGCCTCGGGCTGTCGATGGTCTACGGCATCGTCAAACAGTCCGGCGGCTATATTTATCCCGAATCGGAAGTGGGCAGGGGAACGGCCTTCCGCATCTACCTTCCGCGCCACGTGGTGGAGGCGGTTCCCGGCACTGGACAGCAGCCAGGCGAGGCGGCGCTTGCTCCGGTCGCCGCGGCCGAGCCGGTGAAGGAAGAGCCGCTGGACCTCACAGGCAAATCCGCCGTCGTGCTGCTGGTGGAAGACGAAGAGGCGGTGCGGCGTGGCGGCAAACGCATGCTGGAAACGCGCGGCTACACCGTGCACGAGGCAGGCTCAGGCACAGAGGCGCTGGAGGTGATGGAGGAACTGGAAGGCAAGGTGGATATCGTCGTTTCCGACGTCGTGATGCCTGAGATGGACGGCCCGTCGCTGCTGAGAGAGCTGCGCAAATCCTATCCAGACCTGAAATTCATCTTCGTTTCAGGTTATGCCGAGGACGCCTTCGCGAAAAACCTGCCGGCTGATGCCAAGTTCGGTTTCCTGCCCAAACCCTTCTCATTGAAGCAGCTTGCCATCGCCGTGCGCGAAATGCTCGACGACAAGGAGTGAGACCGGCGCCGTCGAACCGAATTCGGCAGAGCGGCCGCCTGTCGCAGCCGTCCGCATTTGGCGCGAAGGCGCGCCCATGCGGACGGGGTATGTCTTCTCGGACTTCGGTTACCTCTCATATCCCGCACTTTTCGCGAGGTTTGCCTCTTCGCAAACGCAATAGTGATTGCACCGTCGCGCAAGGGGCTTAAAATCGCTTCTTAACGACCTAAATATGGAGAGGCGAAGTTCTCCCTCCTGGCAATCAGCTGTCGGTTTGAGAACAGTTTGGAGAATGATGAAAGATGATCGCTAAGCCGATCTACATGCAGGGCGAGGGCGAAGGGGAAGACGGGGGCGGTACCAACCGTGGAACGTCTGTTATCACCCGCGTTAAGCCGAAGACGAAAAGACCGAATTTGTACCGTGTTCTTTTACTGAATGACGACTACACTCCCATGGAATTCGTCATTCACATTCTGGAACGGTTTTTCCAGAAAGATCGTGAAGCGGCAACCCGCATCATGCTGCACGTGCACCAGCACGGCGTAGGCGAATGCGGGGTGTTTACATATGAGGTCGCAGAGACGAAAGTAAGCCAGGTCATGGATTTCGCCCGACAGCACCAGCATCCGCTGCAGTGCGTCATGGAAAAGAAATGAGGATCGCAACGTGCCAACTTTTTCCCCGAGTCTCGAGAAGGCGCTGCACCAGGCACTGACCTTTGCAAATGAGCGTCACCACGAATATGCGACGCTCGAACATCTACTTCTGGCGCTGATCGACGACGCGGATGCCGCAGCCGTCATGGGCGCCTGCAACGTCGATCTCGATGCCCTTCGCAAGACTGTCAGCGATTACGTCGACAATGAACTGACCAACCTCGTCACCGGTTACGACGAGGATTCCAAACCCACATCCGGCTTCCAGCGCGTCATCCAGCGCGCCGTGATCCATGTTCAGTCATCCGGCCGCGAGGAAGTGACCGGCGCAAACGTGCTTGTGGCGATTTTCGCCGAGCGCGAGAGCCATGCTGCCTATTTCCTGCAGGAACAGGAAATGACCCGTTACGATGCGGTCAACTACATCTCTCACGGTATCGGCAAGCGCCCCGGCACGTCCCAGACGCGCACGCCGCGTGGCGCTGACGAACCGGAAAGCGAAAACAAGCCGAACCGCAGCAATCCCGAGGAGGACGGATCGTCCGCCAAGAAGCAGCAGGATGCTTTGAAGGCCTACTGCGTCAACCTCAATGAAAAGGCGAAAAACGGTAAGATCGACCCGTTGATCGGCCGTCACGACGAGGTAAACCGCACCATCCAGATCCTCTGCCGCCGCTCCAAGAACAACCCGCTTTATGTGGGGGATCCGGGCGTCGGCAAGACGGCGATCGCTGAAGGGCTTGCCAAGCGTATCGTCGAAGGCAAGGTGCCGGAGGCGCTCGCCAATGACACGATCTTTTCGCTCGACATGGGCACGCTGCTGGCGGGCACCCGTTATCGCGGTGATTTCGAAGAGCGTCTGAAGCAGGTCGTCAAGGAACTCGAAGAGTACCCGGGCGCGGTCCTGTTCATCGATGAAATCCACACCGTCATCGGTGCGGGCGCGACCTCCGGCGGCGCGATGGATGCGTCTAACCTGCTGAAGCCTGCGCTTTCGTCGGGTGCAATCCGCTGCATCGGTTCGACCACCTACAAGGAATATCGCCAGTTCTTCGAGAAAGATCGTGCGCTCGTGCGTCGTTTCCAGAAAATCGATGTCAACGAGCCGTCGATCGATGATGCGATTGCGATCATGAAGGGCCTGAAGCCCTATTTCGAGGATTACCATCACCTCAGATATTCCAATGAGGCGATCAAGGCTGCTGTCGAGCTGTCGGCCCGCTATATCTCGGACCGCAAGCTGCCGGACAAGGCGATCGACGTGATCGACGAGACCGGTGCAGCGCAGATGCTGCTGCCTGTTTCCAAGCGCCGCAAGCTGATCACGGAACGGGAAATCGAGGCGACCATCGCGACGATGGCCCGTATTCCCGCGAAGACGGTGTCCAAGGATGACGAGATGGTTCTCGCCAACCTCGAGAAGGAACTGCGCTCCGTCGTTTATGGGCAGGACATCGCCATCGAGGCGCTTGCCACGGCCATCAAGTTGGCCCGTGCCGGTCTGCGCGAACCGAACAAGCCGATCGGCTCCTATGTCTTCTCCGGCCCGACAGGGGTGGGCAAGACGGAAGTGGCCAAGCAGCTCGCCGCCTCGCTCGGCGTCGAGATGCTGCGCTTCGATATGTCGGAGTACATGGAACGTCATACCGTGTCGCGCCTGCTTGGTGCGCCTCCCGGCTATGTCGGCTTCGACCAGGGCGGTCTTCTGACCGATGGCGTCGATCAGCATCCGCATTCCGTGGTGCTGCTGGACGAAATCGAAAAGGCGCATCCTGACATCTACAACATCCTGTTGCAGGTGATGGACCACGGCTCGCTGACCGACCACAACGGCAAGAAAATCGACTTCCGCAACGTCATCCTCATCATGACGACCAATGCGGGCGCTTCCGAAATGGCGAAATCCGCCATCGGTTTCGGTTCTTCGCGCCGCACTGGTGAAGATGAAGAGGCGATCAACCGCCTGTTCACGCCGGAGTTCCGCAACCGTCTGGACGCGATCATTCCGTTCTCGCCGCTCCCGACCGCCGTTATCCACAAGGTCGTGCAGAAGTTCGTCATGCAGTTGGAAACCCAGCTCTCCGAGCGCAACGTCACCTTCGATCTGCATGAAGATGCGATCTCCTGGCTGGCGGAGAAGGGTTACGACGAGAAGATGGGCGCCCGTCCTCTGTCTCGTGTGATCCAGGAGAACATCAAGAAGCCGCTCGCCAATGAAATTCTCTTTGGCAAGCTGAAAAAGGGCGGCGTCGTCAGTGTCACCGTCGGCAAGAAGGATGACGGTGCCGATGGCCTCATACTCGAGGTTCTGCCGGAGACCGCACCCGTCAAGCCGCAGCCGGAAGCCGAACTCAAGGCGGCGAAGTCCCCCGGCAAGGCAAAGGCGAAAACATCTTCCAAGGCTGCTAAAGCGAAGGAAGAGGCGGATGTCCTCGTCGCCGAAGCTGACAAGTCCGACGATGCCGAAAAGCCGCGGCGCAAGGCCAACGCCGTACCGAAGGTACCGAAGAAGAAGTGACCGCGGTCTTTGATCGATAAACAGATGCCGGGCGAAAGCCCGGCATTTTTATGCATGAAGCGTGCCGCTCTTTAATGGAATCGGCGGCAAGTCTTCATTTCTCCGTCTGTATGACGTTGCCGCGATGCCACGGCATTTCAGACGACATGCACGAGTGGGTTCGCAATGCAAAATGCCGATAGCGACACCATCCCATTGCGCGGCTGGTTTTTCAGGGGAATGCGGGGCATATTCTCGCTGCCGTCCCTTATTCTCATGACATCCTTCGTCGGTTTCAGCGCTTTTGCACTGGAATCGGGCGTAGCCCGCGGTGAAGCCGTGTTCATGACGCTGTTCATCTGGGCATTGCCCGCCAAGATGATCCTGATCGGCTCCATGGTCGGCGGCGCCAATCTTGCCGCCTGTTTTCTGGCGGTGACATTGTCATCGGTACGTATGATGCCGATGGTGGCCTCCATCGTTCCCGAAATGCGCGGCGCGAAGACGCCGACCTGGATTTTGCTGTTCCTTTCGCATTTCGTTGCGATTACGGCGTGGGTCTTTGCAACACAGAACCTTTCAAAGGTGCCGCGGGAGGCCCGCGCCGCCTGGTTTGCCGGGTTTGGCATCACGCTCACCGTCGTCAATGCCATCATCGTTGGCCTGTGTTACGGTGTCGTCGCCGCGTTTCCGCCGCTGGTTGCTGGTGTCCTGTTCTTCCTGACGCCGGTTTATTTCATCGCGTCCATCTGGGCTTCCGCGCGCCACTCCGTCGTCAAGGTCGCCTTTGTCATCGGCGTCATCGCCGGTCCGGCCTTTGCGGTCCTCGCGCCCGAATTCGACATCCTTTATGCCGGTATCGGTGGAGGCACGGTGGCTTATGCAATCGATCGCCTCATATTCCGCCGCAGGATGAAACCGGCCTCACCGGAGAGTGAACCATGATGAGCGACCATTGGTGGGCACCCTATCTCTTCATCGCAATCGCAGGCTGGCTGGCGACCGATCTCTGGCGCTGGCTCGGTGTTCTCGCCGGTAACCGGTTGAAAGAGGATTCCGAGGCGCTTTATTGGGTGAGGGCGGTTGCCACGTCACTCGTCATGGCGGTCACCGCCAAGCTGATCGTGTTTCCGACCGGAACGCTTGAGTCCTCGCCGATGTGGCTGCGTATCGGTGCGGCAGTACTCGGCTTTATTGCCTTTCTGGCCGCCGGCCAACGCGTCATCGTCGGCGTCGCGGTGCCGATCGTGCTCCTGGCAGGCGGACTTTTCGCGCTGGGTTTCTAACCTGGTATTAAAACTCCCTGTTTAGACTGCGCGATCAAAACAGGGATCCAGCGCCATGCGATTATTTGCAGCGGAACGTTTCGTCGTTGGCTTTATCGCTTTATTATTTGTCGTTGATGCAGCCTTGATTGCAGCAAGGGGCATCAGCGTGGATTATGCCGGGTACTTCCTGTGTGTATTCGCGGGTGCCGGCGTCTTTCTTCTTGGTCAATTCTATCGCAGAAGCGGGCGCGATTACCGTATAGCTGCCGCCCTCATGTCGGGAGGGCTTTTTATCCTCTTCACGCTCGCGGCCTCCATCTTCAACTATATGTTCCTGCCAATTGCGTTCCCGACGATCGATAATGTGCTCTTCGCTGTGGACGCGGCATTTGGCTATAGTTGGAAGGACATTGTCATCTGGGCGGCAACGCATTCGTGGATCGGGACAATCCTGTTCTTCGTTTATGCGACATCACTTCCCCAGCTTCTATTGATTGTCCTCACTCTGGGCTTTACGGGCAAGAACCGGCTGCTGCATCATTTCCTCGTCACCGGGGTGCTGGGCGCTTTTGCGAGCATTGTTTTCTGGATATTTTTCCCGACATTCGGACCATCTGCCTATATGGCGCTGCCCCAATGGGTCTCCCAGGCAATTCCTCTGGCGGTGGGCAATGAGTATGGGCAGGAACTGAACCGTCTTTCGACGCAGGGCGTTGACTACCTTTCCCCTAAAAGCGTCCTGGGACTTATCGGTTTTCCATCGTTCCACATCTTCATGGCGGCAATGTCTGTCTGGTTCGCACCAAGGCACTGGTGGGCGATGCTCGTCATACTGCCGCTTAACCTGTTGATGCTGCCGGCCGTCCTCGTGCAGGGCGGGCATCACCTCTCGGATGTTTTTGGCGGTCTCGTCGCTTTTGCCATCATCTGCGCTGTCTCGGGCCGGTTGCTCCAATGGTTGTCGGCAAAAGAGCGCATGGAAAGGACGGCCGAGGCGGCCGGGCAGGTCATGGTGGCGGAATAGTCGCCCCGGCTTCGCGTGCTTCTGCCAACAGCCAGTTCGCCAGAAGCCTCGCCGATGTACTCATTTCCGCCGTTTCCACCAGCCAGTAATATTTGTCCTTGTCGGCGGCGCGCTCGAAGAGAACGGTCAGTTCGCCTTTCGCAATCTCGTCGCGCAGAAGTTCTGTCGGACAGAGACCGACGCCCTGGCCGGCCTTCAGCGCTGTTACGAGAAGATTGAAATCCGCGAAAATCGGGCCGGTGCTATTCGGCGGGACCGTGCCGGCGGCGGCGAACCAGGCCCGCCAGGCCATTTCGCTATCGTCATGCAGCAATTCCGCCTGCAACAGGCTGGCAACCGCGCTGAACGGACCGAATTGGGCAGCGTAACCGGGAGCGCAGGTGGGGCGCGTCTCGGCGCTGAAAAGCGCCACGGCATTTGGCCCGGCAGACACGCCGTGCTCTATGGCGAGATCGGCCGGCACGGCCTGCCTGGCGCCGAGATAGCTGATGGACACTTGAATATCGGGATGCATCGCCCGGAAACGCGGAAGCCGCGGCGTCAGAAAATGCGCAATGACTGAAGGCAGGCTGGCGAGGCGGACCGTGATGCGATCGCGACGGCCGCGTATGCGTTCTGCGCCGGAAGCGATCTGCCTGAGGCTTGAGGAAACCGTGCCCCCGAAATCCTTCCCGGCCGGCGTCAGTGTTACGCCCCTGGCATGCCGTTCGAAGAGTGCAACACCAAGCCATGCCTCGAGATTGCGTATATGCTGGCTGACGGCGGTCGCCGTCATGCCGAGTTCAAGAGCGGCCAAGGCAAAACTGCCTTTCCTGGCGGCCGCCTCGAAGGCGCGGAGAGTGGCGAGCGGAGGCAACATCATGAGAAAAAAGGGTAAGTAAAACTTGGTCTGAGCGCAAGAAGAACCCATCTTGTCACCCGGTCATTCGTACCGCAATTTCCCTCCGACATTACATTGCTCAGAGGATTTCATGCCCCGAATGCCTGTTGCCGAACCCGAAGACGCCGCCGCGCGCCGCGCCATTTCGCCTGTCGTCGTTTACCCGAACGGCACACTTGAGACTCCCGACCTTGCGCTTTTGGAAAAAGCACGCGGGAGCATGGAAAAGATCGATGAGGTTATCGTGCCGCCGCGTGACGGCCGAACCTTCAATGTTCCGAAGGGCCATTTTTTCCGCATCGTCAGTATCGAAGGCCCGCAGGTGGGGGATTTGAACCTCTGGAATGCGCATGATCTGAATGAACGGTTTTTCAGCGGCAAGACCCGCGCGCTGCATGCCACCCATGTTTCTGTCGGCAACCGGTTGTGGAGCAACCTGCCATCCCTTCGGCCGATGGCGACCATCACCCATGACACGCTGTCATGGTATGGCTGGGACGAGGACGGCGGCGGTGTGCATGACGTGATCGGCACGCGCTGCGATCCCTACACGAACAAGCTGCTCAGCGGCGGCGATTATCATCATTGTTGCCACTCCAACCTCACGAACGCGCTTGCTTCCGCCAAGGGCCTTTCGTTCCGGCAGGCGGAGCCGCATGTTCATGATGTGTTGAACGTCTTCATGTGCACGGGGTTCACCCGCGACACCCACCAGTATTTCATGAAGGCAAGTCCGGTGCGTCCGGGCGATTATCTCGAGTTCTTTGCGGAAATCGATCTCATCGGCGCGCTGTCCGCCTGCCCGGGAGGGGATTGCAGCGCCACGCATTCCAGCGATACGGCGGCCTGTTATCCGCTGCAGGTAGAGATCTACCGGCCGGATCCGACGATGCTTGAAGGCTGGCCATGGCCGGAGAGGAATGCCTATCGCCCTCCGGCGTGACTGCAAACAATATTGCCGCCGTGTGCGTTCCCGAACAGGCCAGAGAATGATGCCGCGTGCAGCCAGGGCGCTTCTGCGCCTTAAAGCTAGCGCGATCGAGAACTTGATCGCGCCAGCCGAGGGATCGGGTCTGTGACAACGGCGTGCGGAGGCCGCGACAAACGCGCGGGTGTCTTGGCGCCCGTCACGAGGCGAGCGCCGCCTTTATCTTCTCTGCGTGAGCCTTCAGCACGTCACCATCGGCCATCACGCCCGAGTGCGGCTTCAGCGGCTCGCCTTCCTTGCGTGGAATGACGTGGAAGTGCAGGTGGAAAACGGTCTGGCCAGCGGCCGGTTCGTTGAACTGGGCGATGAAAACGCCGTCCGCATCGAAGGCTTCCTTTGCCGCGACTGCGAGTTTTTGCACCACCGGAATGGTTTTCGCCAGCACTTCGGGATCGGCGTCGAGCAGGTTGCGGGAGCCGGTTTTGGGAACGACGAGCAGATGGCCCGGGGCCTGCGGCATCACATCCATGAAGGCCAGAGTATGCTCGTCCTCGTAAAGCTTATGGCTCGGAATTTCGCCGCGCAGGATTTTTGCGAAGATATTGTTGTCGTCATAGGCGCTGGCCGTCATTCTGCTCTCTCCGTATGTCGGACTATGCGTCCGGTTCCTGTCTTTCGCCCTTGCGGAAAGGCGTGTGTTCATCAAGGTAATCGCCGATATGCTCGACCTCTTCGCGCTCCCGCTGAAGATAATCGGCAATGGCGCGGCGCAGGCCCGGGTGGACGATGAAATGCGCCGAATGGGTGGTGACCGGCACGTAACCGCGCGCCAGCTTGTGTTCGCCCTGCGCACCGGCTTCCACTCGTTTCAAACCCTTGGACAGCGCGAAATCGATCGCCTGATGGTAGCAGACCTCGAAATGCAGAAAAGGATGATCCTCGATGCAGCCCCAGTGCCGGCCGTAAAGCGCGTCCGAGCCGATAAAGTTGATCGCACCGGCAATATAGCGCCCCTCGCGTTTCGCCATGACCAGCAGCACGTCATCGGCCATTCGCTCGCCGATCAGCGAATAAAATTCCCGGGTCAGATAGGGCCGGCCCCATTTACGGCTGCCGGTATCCATGTAGAAGGCGAAAAACTGGTCCCAGATGTCCTCCGTCAGGTCGGACCCCGTCAGCCAGTCGATCTCGATGCCGTGTTCCAGCGCTGATCGGCGTTCCTTCTTGAGCCCCTTGCGCTTGCGTGATGACAGCGCATCGAGGAAATCGTTGTGATCGCGATAACCGTCATTGATGAAATGGAATTGCTGGTCCGTACGATGCAGGAAATCGCATGGCAGAAGAGCGGATAGGTCATCCTCTTCCAGAAACGTGACGTGAGCCGAGGAAACGCCGATCTTCTCGGTCACTTGTGCAAGACCGGAGGCAAGGAGCGGCTTGAATCGTCCGACATCTTCGCCGTTGGCAACCAGCAGCCGCGGGCCCGTCGCCGGGGTAAAGGGCACTGAGCATTGCAATTTCGGATAATAATGCCCGCCAGCCCGCTCGAAGGCATCTGCCCAGCCGTGATCGAAGACGTATTCGCCCTTGCTGTGGTTTTTCAGGTAGGCAGGAACGGCGCCAATAAGGGTGCCTGCAGCGTTTTCCAGCAGCAGGTGGTGCCCCAGCCAGCCAGTCTTGGCGGTGGCCGAGCCGGAGTCTTCCATGGAAGACAGGAATTCATGCGATATGAACGGGTTGTAAGATTTTCCTGATGCATCGCGCGATGTTCCGGAAAGCCGTTTCCAGCTTTCCGGATCGATGTCCGCGAAGGACTGCGCAATGCTGATGGAATAATCTTCTGTCATGCCGTGGTGGACGGGTTCTCTCTCGGGTCGAAACCTTCGAATGTCATCTGGTCCGCATATTTATAGGTCGTCTCGCGCGCATTTTCATCCCTGACCGTCCAGGTAATCACCGGAAGCCCGAGTTTTCTTTGCGCTTCAATGAAGCTGTTGGGCAGGTGACCCCAATGATAGGAGATGAAATCGAGCCCCAGCTGCATGGCGTCGTCATGTCTGAAGAAGTCCTCCGGCCTATCGCCTTCGGCCGTCAGCCCGAGCGGCCAGGGCGAGCCCGCAGCCTTCAGGTCCTTCAGCAGATGGTGGTCGAAGCTCATCAGCGCCACGTGGCCGTTATAGCCCTCGAGGTCTTCCAGCACCGCTTCGGCAAAGCCGTCATCGACGCCTTCGCCCTCGCGGCCCTTCAGCTCAATAACCAGCGGCACCCTGCCGGCCACGAGAGCCAGCAGCTGCTTGAGGCTCGGAACGCGATCCTTGGTTTGGCCGACGGAAAGCATTGCCAGCTCCGCCGAGGTGCGTTCACGCACATCGCCCTTGATGCCGGTCAGCCTTTCCAGGTCGTGATCATGGAAAACCACCGGCACACTGTCTGCCGCTAGCTGAACGTCGCATTCGATCGCAAAACCGGCCTCGACGGCGCGGGAAAAGGCGGAGAGCGTGTTTTCCCAGACCGCCTTGTTGAGATCATGATAACCGCGATGGGCGACGGGCTGGGCCGTCAGCCAGGAAAGTTTCAGTGTCATACGTCGATTTCCACGATGGCGTCGATTTCGACCGATGCATTGAAGGGCAGGGCGGCCATGCCGACGGCGGCGCGGGCATGTTTGCCGGCTTCGCCCAGAACATTGGCGATGAGGTTCGATGCACCGTTGATGACGAGATGTTGCTCAACGAACTCGGGAACGGAAGCCACAAAGCCGTTCAGCTTGATGACGCGGCGGACTTTCGACAGATCGCCATTCAAGGCGGCCTTGACCTGTGCGAGAATGTTCACGGCGCAAAGTTCGGCTGCGCGCTGGGCGCCTGCCACGTCGACATCGCGGCCAACGAGGCCCGTCACCGCAATCTTGCCCGATTCCATCGGCAGTTGACCCGATACATAAAGCAGATTGCCGCTGATGGTGAACGGAACGTAGTTTGCGGCTGGTGCTGCCGCAACAGGAAGCGTAAAGCCTAGTTCCTTGAGGCGGCCTTCGATGACGTCCGACATTTTCGTCTCCGGTTTTGTTGTAAATCCTTCAAGAATCCGGCATTCAGAAGATGTTGATCCAAAAGCCGGGCGGTTGCTTGTACAATATGAGCGGCGAGTCCAACAGGAGATATTGCATGTTTGTCAGGACGCTTGGTTTCGTTGCCGCAACAGGGCTTATGACCGGCCTGTCGAACGCCGCCAGCGCCTTGCCCGTCGCGGTTCCCGATCTCATTGCACATCGCGCCGTCTACGACCTCGAACTCAAGGATGCGTCCGATCGCTCCGGCATCGAAGGCATGACTGGTCGCATGGTCTATGAGTTCACCGGCTCCGCCTGCCAGGGTTACAAGACGGATTTCCGTTTCGTAACGCAGATCAACACGGGCGATGCCGTGCGGATGACGGATCAGCAGACGACGACGTTCGAAGACATTGCCGCCAAAAAATTCACCTTCGACACCAAGTCCTACACCGATGACAAGCTGGACAAGGAAGTGCAGGGGGCGGCAACCGACAGCAGCGATGGCGTGAAGGTCGACCTGACCCGTCCGGATGCCCGCCAGGTCAGTCTGGTCGCAAGTGAATTCCCGACACAACACATGTTTCAGGTCATCGAGCACGCGAAGCAGGGAAAGCGCATTTTCGAATCCCGTATTTTCGACGGGTCGGATGATGGTGATGAAAGCCTGATCACCTCGACGCTGGTCGGCAAGGCGCAGACACCGAAGGACGGGGACGCGGATGCCGGCAAGGCGGGCGATTTCGCCAAGGCCGCCTTCTGGCCGGTGACCATCGCCTATTACAACGACAAGACCGGCACCGACGCTTTGCCGATCTACCGCATGTCGTTCAAGCTTTATGAAAACGGAATCACCCGCGATCTCACCATGGATTACGGTGATTTCGTTCTGACGGGAAAGCTTGCGAAGCTTGATATTCTCAAGCCCGAAACCTGCGAAAACAAGCCCGTGCGCTGAAACGGGGCCATTTGCGCGGTTTTTTCGCATAATCGCTTGCATTTTTAAGCAGGCGACTGTATGCGGCTCACCATTCCACACGCGAAGCTTGGGATGTTCCGGGAGAAATCCGGTCCGTTCCGCCCGGTGGTGTCGATGAAAATCGGCGCTGTTCGCTTCGCGGGGGTTAAACCGGAAAAGGAGTAACAAGGCATGGCATTGCCCGATTTTTCTATGCGCCAGCTTCTGGAAGCTGGTGTTCACTTCGGCCACCAGACGCACCGCTGGAACCCGAAGATGAAGCCGTACATCTTCGGCGACCGTAACAACATCCACATCATCGACCTGGCTCAGACCGTTCCGATGCTGTCGCGCGCCCTTCAGGTCGTGTCCGACACCGTTGCCCGTGGCGGCCGCGTTCTGTTCGTTGGCACCAAGCGCCAGGCGTCCGAAATCATCGCCGACAGCGCAAAGCGTTCGGCCCAGTACTACGTCAACTCCCGCTGGCTCGGCGGCATGATGACCAACTGGAAGACCATCTCGAACTCGATCCAGCGCCTGCGCAAGGTTGACGAGATCCTGAACTCGGAAGGCTCTGGCTACTCCAAGAAGGAACGCCTGAACCTTGAGCGCGAACGCGAAAAGCTTGAAAAGGCTCTCGGCGGTATCCGCGATATGGGCGGCGTTCCGGACCTGATGTTCATCATCGACACCAACAAGGAAAAGATCGCGATCGAAGAAGCCAAGCGTCTTGGCATTCCGGTCGTTGCGATCATCGACAGCAACTGCGATCCGGATCACATCGACTACCCGATCCCGGGTAACGACGATGCTTCGCGCGCCATCTCGCTTTATTGCGACCTGATCGCCCGCGCTGCCATCGACGGTATTGCCCGTCAGCAGGGCGCTTCCGGCCGCGACATCGGCGCTTCTGAAGAAGCTCCGATCGAGCCCGCTCTCGAAGACGAGGCTGGCGCCTGATATAGGCCCTGTCTGGCGGCGATCCCGTATCGCCGTCTCCTCGACCAGGATATGACAAGGCCGTCAAAGACCTTCAATGGGTTGACGGCCTTGTTCGTTTCTAACCGCTCCGCCACGGTTTCTGGAAACCACAGGCGTCCGAGGTGGTTGGAACGGCAGGCAGTCTTCATAACGCTGTCACACTAGAGCGGCACCCATCATTTCGATGTTTGGCGACGCCGCAGCACTTGGGAATGCGCATGCCCCTTGTCGGAACCTCAGGGTTTCAAAGGGTGTGCGGCCGGGTACAGTCATCACCCAGAACTTCGGCACGGCAAATTCCGCCGGCTGACCGATCGAACCGATAAGAGGCACACAATGACCGAAATCACAGCCGCAATGGTGAAGGAACTGCGCGAAAAGTCTGGCGCAGGCATGATGGACTGCAAGAAGGCTCTTGCTGAAACCAATGGCGACATGGAAGCGGCGATCGACTGGCTGCGCGCCAAGGGCATCGCGAAGGCCGACAAGAAGTCCGGCCGCACGGCTGCCGAAGGTCTGGTCGGCGTTGCCACCATGGGTCACAAGGCTGTCGTTGTCGAGCTGAACTCGGAAACCGACTTCGTTGCCCGTAACGACGCTTTCCAGGACCTCATCCGCGGCATCGCCCAGGTTGCTCTCTCCACCGATGGCACCGTTGACGCTGTTTCCGCTGCCACCTATCCGGCAACCGGCAAGTCCGTTTCCGACAGCATCAAGGACGCGATCGCAACGATCGGCGAGAACATGACGCTGCGTCGTTCCGCTGCGCTGGAAGTGCCGCACGGCGTTGTCGCGACCTACATCCACAACGCTGCCGGCGACGGCATCGGCAAGCTCGGCGTTCTCGTTGCGCTGAAGTCGGAAGGCGACAAGGCAGTTCTCAACTCCATCGGCCGCCAGGTTGCCATGCACATCGCTGCAACCAACCCGCTCGCCATCCGTGCTGAAGAAGTCGACGCTGCCGTTGCTGAGCGCGAGCGCAACGTCTTCATCGAACAGGCCCGCGAATCCGGCAAGCCCGAAGCCATCATCGAAAAGATGGTCGATGGCCGCATGCGCAAGTTCTTCGAAGAAGTCGCCCTTCTGTCGCAGGCTTTCGTCATCAACCCCGACCTGACCGTCGGCGCTGCCGTCAAGGAAGCCGAGAAGGAAGCTGGCGCTTCCATCGAAGTTACCGGCATGGTTCGCCTGCTGCTCGGCGAAGGCGTCGAAAAGGAAGAAAGCGATTTCGCAGCTGAAGTCGCAGCCGTCGCCAAGGGCTGATTATATTTACCCAATCTTGGGAAAACGGGAGGGCATCGCGTGACAACGCGGTGCCCTTCGTGTATCCGCGTTTCGGTTACATTTCCGAGGAGTCATGATGTCTTCCAAGCCGATCTACAAACGCGTTCTTCTCAAGGCTTCCGGCGAAGCCCTCATGGGTGATCAGGGTTTCGGTATCGATGTGGCGGTGGCCGACCGCATTGCCTCCGATATCGCCGAGGCAAGGGCGATGGGCGTTGAAGTCGGCGTTGTCGTCGGCGGCGGCAATATCTTTCGCGGCGTGGCCGTGGCATCCAAGGGCGGCGACCGCGTCACCGGCGACCATATGGGCATGCTGGCAACCGTCATCAACGCGCTGGCCCTTGCCACCTCGCTCCGCAAGCTCAGCATCGACACTGTCGTTCTTTCGGCAATCGCCATGCCCGAGATCTGTGAGAGCTTCTCCCAGCGTGCCGCCCTTCATCATCTGGCCCAGGGCCGCGTGGTGATTTTCGCCGGCGGTACGGGCAACCCGTTCTTCACCACCGATTCCGCTGCTGCACTGCGCGCCGCCGAAATGGGCGCAGAGGCGATCTTCAAGGGAACCCAGGTGGACGGCATCTATTCCGCTGACCCAAAGAAGGACCCGACGGCAACCCGCTTTGATGAGCTGACCCATAGCGAAGTGCTCGGCAAGGGGCTCGCGGTCATGGATATCGCCGCTGTCGCCCTTGCCCGCGAAAACCACATCCCGATCATTGTTTTCTCGATCCATGAGAAGGGCGGTTTTGCACAGATATTGACCGGCGGCGGCCGCAAGACCATCGTGCACGACAAATAATCCAAAACGATGCCGCCCCTGGGGCGAATACGGCCGCTGGCCGACAAGATGGAGTATCAAGATGAGTGGTGTTGACCTCAACGATATCAAGCGCCGTATGGATGGCGCCATCAATGCGTTCAAGAGCGATATCGCGTCGCTGCGCACCGGCCGCGCGTCGGCCAACATTCTGGACCCAGTGACCGTCGACGCCTACGGTTCGCGTGTGCCGCTCAACCAGGTGGCCAACATCACCGTTCCCGAGCCGCGCATGCTCGGCGTCAACATCTGGGACAAGTCGATGGTCAACGCTGTCGACCGTGCCATCCGCGAATCCAACCTTGGCCTCAACCCGATAGTTGACGGCCAGAACCTCAGAATTCCGTTGCCTGAACTCAATGAAGAGCGCCGCAAGTCGCTCGTCAAGGTCGCCCATGACTATGCCGAAAAATCCAAGGTGGCGATTCGCCATGTCCGTCGTGATGGCATGGACGGTCTGAAAAAAGCCGAAAAGGATGGCGACATCGGTCAGGACGAAAGCCGTGGCCAGTCGGAAAAGGTGCAGAAAATGACCGACGACACGATTTCGGAAATTGACCGCTTGCTTGCCGAGAAGGAAAAGGAAATCATGCAGGTCTGATATCGCCTGCGATAGACCTGTCTTTTCCGTTTAATTCCGCGCTGCCCTGTTACTGGATCGATATGCCGACGACGACACGTTCCTCCATACCCGAGCACGTCGCCATCATCATGGATGGCAACGGCCGCTGGGCAAAGCAGCGCGGCCTCCCGCGCGTGATGGGGCATCGCCGCGGTGTGGAGGCCGTGCGCGAGACCGTGCGCGCGGCCGGTGACTGCGGCATACGCTATCTCACCCTCTTCGCCTTCTCGTCGGAAAACTGGCGCAGGCCCGAATCCGAGGTAAGCGACCTGATGGGGCTTTTGAAGGCTTTCATCCGCCGCGACCTTGCCGAACTGCACCGCGAGAACGTCCGCGTGCGGATCATCGGTGACCGGCAGGGGCTGAAGAACGATATTCGCTCGCTTCTGGAAGAGGCTGAGCAGATGACGGCCGACAACACCAAGCTGACGCTGGTGATCGCCTTCAACTACGGCAGCCGTGACGAGATCGCTCGCGCGACGGCGTCAATCGCCCTTGATGTTGCCGCAGGCAGGCTAGACGCCGCTTCCATCACCCCCGAGATGATTTCGGCCCGGCTCGACACCTCGGGGATTCCTGATCCTGACCTGATCATCCGCACCAGCGGCGAGGAACGCCTGTCGAACTTCCTGCTCTGGCAGGCGGCCTATTCCGAGTTCCTGTTCATTCCGGAATATTGGCCGGACTTCGACCGGCAGCTCTTCTTCTCCGCAATCGAGCAATATGCAACGCGTGACCGCCGCTTCGGTGCACTCACCGAGCAGGTTGCCGTGGCAGGCGCCTGATGAGCCGAGAACTCAGACTGCGGATTGTTTCCGCGATCGTCATGGCCGCGGTCATTCTGGCCGCAACCTGGTATGGCGGCATTCTGTTCCGCATCGTTGCAGGCCTTCTGGCGATTCTCATCTATTATGAGTGGTCGACGATTACCCGGATGTCGGAGAGCAATCCGACCGGGAACGCCTGGGGCTGGTTTTCCGTCGCCGTCATTGCCGGCAACACGATTTTCGGCGAATCCTCGCTCGACCTGCCGCTTTTGTCAGGCTTCACGCTGACAGCGGCGCTGTTTCCGGTATTGCGCGGCAAAAACTGGTGGCTGGTGGGGGGCATTTTTTATGCGGGTCTGAGCGGTATATCACTGGCGGCCATCCGCGGTGACGAACTGACGGGCTTTGTATCCATCCTGTTCATTTTCGCCGTTGTCTGGTCAACGGATATTCTTGCCTATTTCGTCGGTCGCGCCATCGGCGGGCCGAAGCTGGCGCCTTCTATTTCGCCCGGCAAGACGTGGTCCGGCGCGATTGGCGGGGCGGCGGCGGCCGTGATCGGCGGCGCGGCAGTCTCCATGGCCTATCACGGACGCATCAGCTTTCTGGTACTGGGGCTTGCACTCCTTCTTTCCGTGTTCAGCCAGATCGGCGATCTCTTCGAATCCTTCGTGAAACGGCGTTTCCAGGTCAAGGATTCAAGCCATCTCATTCCTGGCCATGGTGGCTTCATGGACCGTGTTGACGGTCTTGTTTTCGCCTGCTTTACGGTATTCCTCATAGCTTTCGTGCACGCGGCGGCAACCGGCGATGTGCCCGGGTCGGGCGGCGGTCTGCTGCCGGGTTTCTAAGCGGCACGAAAGGTCACGACATGAAGGGCAGATTGTCATGAACACAGTAATGGCGGCGACCGGCTTTTTGACCGGCTATATCGTGCCCTTCATCCTGGTGCTTTCCCTTCTCGTTTTTGTCCACGAGATGGGGCATTATCTCGTCGGTCGCTGGTGCGGCATCCGTTCCACGGCATTCTCCGTCGGCTTCGGCCCCGAGCTGCTCGGTTTCACCGACAAGCACGGGACGAGATGGAAGATCTCAGCCATACCACTGGGCGGCTACGTGAAATTCTTCGGCGATGAAGACGCAGCGAGCAAGCCGGACAGCTCGGGCCTGTCCCATATGACGCTGGAGGAGAGGGCGCAGACGCTTTCCGGTGCAAAACTGTGGAAAAGGGCGGCGACCGTCGCCGCGGGCCCGATCGCAAACTTCATCCTCGCGATTCTCATCTTCGCAGTACTCTTCGGCATTTACGGCCGGATGATCGCCGATCCCGTCGTTGCAGAGGTGCGTGAAAACAGTGCCGCCGCCGCTGCGGGCGTGCGCCCCGGCGACCGTCTGGTGGCGATTGATGGCGAAAAAGTGGTGACCTTCGAAGATGTCCGCCGTTATGTCGGCATCCGGCCCGGCACGCCTATCACGGTCACCGTCGAGCGGGCAGGCGAGGAGCTCAAGCTGCCGATGGTGCCGACCCGGACAGAAACCACCGACCAGTTCGGCAACAAGTTGGAAATGGGTATTATCGGCATTGTCACCGACCAGACCAGCGGTAATTTCCGTCACATCGAATATTCACCGTCGCAGGCGCTTCTGGAAGGTGTGCGCGAAACAGGCCACGTCATCACCGGCACATTCAATTATATCGGCAATCTCGTTACCGGCCGCATGAATGCCGATCAGCTCGGCGGCCCGGTGCGGGTCGCGCAGGCTTCCGGCCAGATGGCGACGCTTGGCATTTCCGCCGTGATTCAACTTGCAGCCGTTTTGTCGGTATCGATCGGGCTCCTCAATCTGATGCCCGTCCCGGTTCTGGACGGCGGACATCTCGTGTTCTACGCCATCGAGGCCGTCCGCGGCAGGCCGCTGGAAGCGGGCGCGCAGGAGGTTGCCTTCCGCATCGGCATGGCGATGATTTTGGGTCTTATGGTTTTTGCAACATGGAATGATATCAGCAGCTTGATTGGCTGAGGATTGTGTTTTAACGGTTTTGTTAGTCGGTTGTTTACCTTGTTTTTATGCCAAAGTGGCGAATGAGCCACTCTGGAGCACGAAGTAAACAGAATTTAACGTTCGCGCTTGCTTGTAGGGGAAAAGCAGGTAAAACGACGCACATGGCCGGAGTCGGGTTCCGCCCGCTGAGGGACAACGTAAAAAGGTAAGAATTGAAATGAAGGCTGGTTCAAGATTTTTGAACGCTGTGTCGGCGGTTGCTCTGTCTGCCGGTGTTTCTTCGGTTGCGGGCCTTGGTGTGCTTGCCTCTGCTGGCGTTGCACAGGCAGCCGTCATCAGCAGAATCGACGTTCGCGGCGCCGAAAGATCGGGTGCGGATTCGGTTCGTTCCAACATCACCATTGCGCCCGGCAAGAACTTTTCCAATTCGGACATCGATGAATCGGTGAAGCGTCTTTACGCCACCGGTTATTTCTCGAATGTTTCCATGCGCGTTTCGGGCAGCACGCTTGTCGTGACCGTCAACGAGAACCAGCTCGTTAACCAGGTAGTCTTCAACGGCAACCGCAAGATCAAGGACGACAAGCTCGCCGGTATCGTGCAGACGCAGTCGCTCGGCCCGTTCAATCAGGCCATCGTGACGGCGGATATTGCCCGCATCAAGGAAGCCTATGCCGCTATCGGCCGCAGCGATGTCGAAGTCACCACCCAGACGGTTTCCGTCGGTCAGGGTCGCGTGAACATCGCTTTCGTCATCAATGAAGGTGAGCGTACCAAGATCGGCCGCATCGACTTCGTGGGCAACAATGCCTACAGCGATGGTCGTCTGGCTGCTGTCATCAATACCAAGAAGTCCAACATGCTGTCATTCCTGACGCGTAAGGACGTCTACAACGAGGACAAGCTGCGCGCCGACGAAGAGGCGCTGCGCCAGTTCTATTACAACCGCGGTTACGCCGACTTCCGGGTCGTTGGTTCCGAGGCTGTGCTTGATGAGTCCAAAAACGAATACAACATCACCATCACGGTCGATGAAGGTCAGCGTTACAACTTCGGCAACGTCGCGGTCGAATCGACCGTTCCGGGTGTTGAGGGTTCGGAGCTTCAGGGCCTCGTTGAGACCCGCCAGGGCGCAAGCTACAGCGCCAAGGAAGTTCAGCAGAGCATGGAGGCGATTTCCAAGCGCGTCGCCGGTGAAGGTTATCCTTTCGCCCGTGTAACGCCGCGCGGCGACCGCGACATGTCCGGCAACACCATTGGCGTGACCTACATCGTTGATCAGGGCGAGCGCGCTTACGTCGAGCGTATCGAAATCCGTGGCAACACCCGCACGCGTGACTATGTCATTCGTCGCGAATTCGATATTTCTGAAGGCGATGCGTTCAACCAGACGGTTATCACCGCTGCCAAGCGTCGTCTGGAAGCGCTGGGTTACTTCTCGAAGGTCAATATCTCGACCGCCGGCGGCAGCGCGCCTGACCGCGTCGTGATCGTGGTTGACGTTGAAGATCAGTCGACCGGTTCGTTCGGTATCGGCGCCGGTTATTCGCAGAACGACGGTGTTCTGCTCGAAGCCTCCATCGAAGAAAAGAACTTCCTCGGCCGCGGTCAGTATATCCGTCTCGCTGCCGGTGCGGGTGAAGACGATGCGCGTAGCTACACGCTGTCCTTTACCGAGCCTTATTTCCTCGGCTACCGCCTTGCTGCGGGTTTCGACCTGTTCAAGAGCCAGAGCCGCAGCGAAGATTATTACGACTACGACGAGCAGGGCTTCTCGCTGCGCGTGACCGCGCCTATCACCGAGGATCTCTCGACGACGTTCAAGTATACCTACAAGCAGCTCAACTATGATGGTGAGGGTGACTGGGAGACCGGTAGCAACCTTGCGGCGCCTTATAAGGACCTGATCCGCGGTGGCGATTGGACGCAGTCCATCATCTCCAACACGCTGAACTACAATACGCTCGACGACCGCAACATGCCGCGTGAAGGCTGGCAGGCTGCTTTGACGAACGAATTTGCCGGTCTGGGTGGCGATTCCGAATATTACAAGATCTACGCCAAGGCGCGCTTCTTCTATACCCTGTCGGATGAGTACGACGTCATCGGCTCGCTCACCGGTCAGGCCGGTCACGTGATGCCGACGGGCGACAATCTGCTGGTATTCGATCAGTTCAAGTTCGGCGGACGTCAGGTGCGCGGCTTCAAGAACGATGGTATCGGTCCGCGCATCGGTTCCGACTCCATCGGCGGCACGACCTATTTCGCCGCCTCTGCTGAAGTCACGGCTCCGATGCCTGGCGTTCCCGAGGATTTCGGTCTGCGTCTTGCTGGTTTCGTCGATGCCGGTACGCTTTACGGCAATAAGGTGGCCAACAGCGCCGGTGTAAAGGATGACAATTCCATCCGCGCATCCGCCGGTATTGGCGTGATGTGGGCGTCGCCCTTCGGTCCGATCCGTGTAGACTACGCGGTTCCGATCGCCAAGGAAGACTACGACGAGGAACAGCGTTTCCGGTTTGGCATGTCCAACACTTTCTGATATCGGCAGTCCAGAACTGCAACTTTGAACGTTCTGGAGTTTCCGGCTAATGGAATACAACGCGTTTTTTCCGCCCCACGAGGGACTGCGATTGAAAGACATCGCAGACCGCTTTGGGGCGGAACTGTCTGATGGGGCGGCGGGAGAGCGGATTGTCAGGTCCGTTTCTCCGGTCTATCGGGCAAAACCCGATCAGCTCTGCTATATCCTTTCGCGCAAGAACCGCGATGAGCTGCAGACCTGCGAAGCCGCCGCCGTCATTTGTGACGCTGCCCTTGTGGACATGCTTCCGTCCGACATCCCCGCGCTGATATCGAAAAATCCACACACGCTGTTTGCCCAGGTTGGTGCCTTGCTGCACCCCTCGGCGATGCGTCCCGGTCCGATCGCGCGGATGGAAAGCGAAATTTCTCATGCTGCGCATGTCGATCCTTCCGCGAAGCTGGAAGCGGGCGTCATTGTCGAGGCGCTCGCAGTGATCGGCGCCGGCGCCCACATCGGTGCTGGTACGCGGATCGGGCCGGGTGTCATCATCGGGCAGGATGTACAGATCGGACGCGATTGCACCATTGCAGGCGGCGCAAGCGTTCTTGCCGCGCTCATCGGTAATAATGTGATTATCCACAATGGTGCGCGCATCGGGCAAGACGGTTTCGGTTATGCCCCCGGTCCACGCGGCATGCTGAAGATCGTCCAGATTGGCCGTGTCATCATCCAGGACAATGTCGAGATCGGCGCGAACACCACGATCGATCGCGGCACCATGGATGACACGGTGATCGGCGAAGGCACCAAGATCGACAATCAGGTCCAGATTGGCCACAACGTTCGCATCGGCCGCCATTGCGGCATCGTCAGCAAGGTCGGCATTGCGGGCAGCACCCGTATCGGCGACGGTGTGATGATTGGTGGTGCGGCAGGCATCAATGGCCATATCAACATTGGCGACGGCGTGCAGATCGCTGCCATGAGCGGTGTTGTGGCGGACGTGCCGGCAGGCGCCCGTTATGGCGGAACGCCTGCGCGACCGATGAAATATTTCCTGCGCGACATGGCCGAAATTCTGGCACGCGCTGAAGGGCGTGATAAAAAAACAGGAGAGAAAAACAATGACTGAAGAAACGAAGACGACGCTCGGCGCGGCTGACATTCTGGAAGTCATGAAGCTTCTGCCGCATCGTTACCCATTCTTGCTGATCGACAAGATCATCGATATTGACGGTAACAATTCGGCGACCGGCATCAAGAACGTGACGGTCAACGAACCGCATTTCACCGGCCACTTCCCGGACCGGCCGATCATGCCGGGTGTTCTGATCGTCGAAGCCATGGCCCAGACGGCAGGTGCAATATGCGCCCGCAGTCAAGGTGAGGGCGGCCATCTGGTCTACTTCATGACAATCGACAACGCCCGTTTCCGCAAACCCGTGATCCCCGGCGATCGTTTGGAAATTCACGTCGTCAAGCAGCGCCAGCGCGGTAATGTCTTCAAATTCCATTGCGAGGCGAAGGTGGATGGTGCGCTGGTGGCGGAGGCTGATGTCGGCGCCATGATGATCCCCGAGGACCAGCAATGAGCACGATTGCCGCCTCGGCCAGAATTCACCCCACCGCCGTGATCGAAGACGGTGCGGTGATCGGTGAAAACGTCGTCATCGGTGCGCTGAGCTACGTCGGCGGGAAAGTCACGCTGCATGATGATGTCCGGCTGCACAATCATGCCGTTGTATCCGGCCTGACGGTCATCGGCCGTGGATCGGTCGTCCACCCCATGGCGGTCATCGGCGGCACACCGCAGGCGGTTCGCCACGACGGTTCTGAAACCACGCTTGAAATTGGCGAGCGCTGCACCATGCGCGAAGGCGTCACCATGAACGCCGGCAGCTCTGATGGCAGCGGCAAGACGATCGTCGGTAACGACAATCTGTTCCTTGCCAACTCACATGTGGCGCATGATTGCCGCCTTGGTGACCACATCATCCTGTCCAACAATGTGATGCTGGCCGGCCATGTGACGATCGAGGACCGCGCCATTCTCGGCGGCGGCTGTGCTGTTCACCAGTTCACCCGCATTGGCCGTCAGGCCTTCATCGGCGGACTGTCCGCGGTCAATTACGATGTCATTCCCTATGGAATGCTGAATGGCAATCCCGGCATTCTCGGCGGCCTTAATGTCGTTGGCATGACGCGTGCCGGCATTGAGCGCGCAGATATCCACAAGGTCCGGCGCGTCTTCAAGCAGATCTTCGAGGCGGAAGGCACTATCCGCGGCAATGCGGCAGCGATCGACCGCAGCGAATATCTGGATTGCCCGCAGGCGCTAGAAATCATCGATTTCATTGGAGTGGACAGCGACCGCGCGATCTCTTCGCCCAACCGGGGCAAGTGAGCCGTGACAGGCGGCGGGCGTCTCGCCATTGTGGCCGGCAGCGGCCAGTTGCCACTTTACGTGGCGAACGCCGCCCGTGAGATGGGAGAAGATCCTTTCATCGTGCGGCTGCGCGATGATTCCCGCTTCGACTGGAGCGGTTTCGACAACGCCGTCATCTCGGTTGGTGACGTCGCCGGGCTTGGCCGGCTGCTGCGTGACAACCGGGTGGATCGTGTCGTGCTTTCCGGGGCCGTGGCGCGGCGGCCGGAATGGCGTGAAATCCGCCCCACCGTCGCTATCCTGCTAAAACTTCCATCCATCGTCAAAACGCTATTGTCGGGCGGCGATGACGCCGTTCTGCAGATGGTCATAAAGATCATCGGCACGCTCGGTGCGAAAGTCATCGGCGCGCATGAGATCGCTCCAGGCCTCTTGGCCACGACAGGCGCTTTCGGCACGCAAAAACCGGCCGAAGACGACTTGAAAGACATAAGCAGGGCAGCTGAGGCGGCGCTTGCGCTCGGCAAACTTGATGTCGGGCAGGGTGCGGTCTCCGTCGGCGGCCGCATCGTGGCGCTCGAGGGCGTTGAAGGCACGGACGCAATGTTACTGCGCGTCGCGGCATTGCGCGCGGAGGGACGCATCTCGCCCCGCCGCCGGGGCGTGCTGGTCAAGCTCTGCAAACCGCAGCAGGATGTACGCGCCGATCTGCCGACAATCGGGATCGAAACTGTCGAAAATGCCCAAAAGGCCGGGCTTGCGGGCATTGCCGTCGAAGCCGGACGCGCACTGGTGCTTGATCGTGACGCGATGTTGAAAGCTGCCGATCAGGCGGGCATATTCGTCTGTGGCATCGATACGTCACTTCGCGGAGACATGATGGAATGACGGAGAGATTGAAGGTGGCGGTCATCGCCGGCGAAGTGTCGGGCGATCTTCTCGGCGCGGATCTGATCCGGGCCCTCAAGGCCCGATATCCCGGTTCGATCGAACTTGTCGGCGTCGGCGGCGAGGCGCTCGAGGGGCAGGGGCTCACTTCTCTTTTCGATTATTCCGAACTCTCGATCATGGGGTTCACGCAGGTCCTCAAGAAACTGCCCAAACTGATCGGCCTGATCAACCGGGCGGCTGAGGCGGTGATACGGGAAAAACCGGATGTCCTTTTGATCATCGACAGCCCGGATTTCACCCATCGAGTGGCGAAAAAAGTCCGCAAGGAACTGCCGCATCTCCCGGTCGTCAATTATGTGTGCCCGAGCGTCTGGGCCTGGAAAGAACATCGCGCAACGGCGATGTTATCCTATGTGGACCATGTCCTGGCTCTCCTGCCATTTGAGCCGGAGGCGATGCGCCGTCTCGGAGGCCCGCCGACCACATTCGTCGGCCATCGCCTCAGCGTCGATCCGGACGTCCTCGCGGTGCGTCGGAAGCGGGCAGAACGGCCACTTCCAGCGGAGGGGCGGCTGAAGACGATTCTTCTTCTGCCCGGGTCGCGTTCCACCGAGACCACCAGGCTGATGGAGCCGTTCCAGCACGCGGCGAAGGCTTTTGTGGAACGGAATGGTCCGACGCGGTTTCTGCTGCCCACCGTTCCACGTCAGGAACATCGCATCCGCGAACTGGCGGCGTCTTGGCCGCAGGAAATCAGACCCGAAATCGGCATCGATCCTGCTTTCAAGTGGAACTCCTTTGCGGAAGCCGATGCGGCTATCGCAGCGTCAGGCACGGTCATTCTTGAGTTGGCTCTTGCCGGCGTGCCGACCATATCTGTCTACAAGACCGACTGGATTTTCACCATGCTGAGCAAGCGGGTGAAGACCTGGACGGGTGCGCTACCCAATCTCATTGCCGATTATGCTGTCGTCCCGGAGTATTTCAACGAGGTGGTCAGGGCCGGATCGATGCTGCGTTGGGCGGAACGCCTGTCATCCGATACAATTGAGCGGAAGGCCATGCTCGAAGGTTATGCTCTGGTGCAGCAACGTCTGCGCACGGATGTCCCGCCCGGCGAAACCGGCGCGGCTATTCTCCTCGAGGTCGTGAACGCCCGCAGACAGCGAGGTTGAAGCCCCATCTGTGTCAGGGCCTGTGTTGCCGCCGGTCCCACCGCGTGTATCCCAATCCACAATGGCAAGCAAAAAGGCCGGCGAGTAAAACTCGCCGGCCTTTGATGTGACGTGGTTTGCCGATTAACGCTTGGAAACCGGAATGTAGTCGCGTTTGCCGGCACCCGTGTAAAGCTGGCGCGGACGGCCGATGCGCTGCTGCGGATCTTCGATCATTTCGTTCCACTGTGCGATCCAGCCGACGGTGCGGGCGAGAGCGAAGAGGACGGTAAACATGGTCGTGGGGAAGCCGAGCGCCTTCAGCGTGATGCCCGAATAGAAGTCGACATTCGGGTAAAGCTTCTTTTCGACGAAATACGGGTCGGAAAGGGCGATCTTTTCCAGTTCCAGCGCGACCTGCATGATCGGATCGTCGGAATTGCCAGTGGCTTCCAGCACTTCATACATCGTCTTCTGCATGATCTTGGCGCGCGGGTCGTAGTTCTTGTAGACGCGGTGACCAAAGCCCATCAGGCGGAACGGGTCGTTCTTGTCCTTGGCGCGGGCGATGTATTCCGGAATGCGATCAACCGAGCCGATTTCATTGAGCATGTTGAGCGCCGCTTCGTTGGCGCCGCCGTGTGCCGGACCCCAGAGGCAGGCAATGCCGGCCGCAATACAGGCGAACGGGTTGGCGCCCGACGAACCGGCAAGACGCACCGTGGAGGTGGAGGCATTCTGTTCGTGATCGGCATGCAGAATGAAGATGCGGTCCATGGCGCGGGCCAGAACCGGATCGACCTTGTATTCCTCGCACGGCACGGCAAAGCACATGTGCAGGAAGTTGGAGGCGTAATCCAGATCGTTCTTCGGGTAAACGAAGGGCTGGCCGATATGGTACTTGTAGGCCATCGCGGCGATCGTCGGCATCTTGGCGATCATGCGAAGCGATGCGACCATGCGCTGATGCGGATCGGTGATGTCGGTCGAGTCGTGGTAAAAGGCCGAGAGAGCGCCGACCGTGCCGCACATGACGGCCATCGGATGCGCGTCGCGGCGGTAGCCGGTAAAGAAGCGGCTCATCTGCTCGTGCACCATGGTGTGGCGCGTGACGCGGGTATCGAAATCTTTCTTCTGTGCCGCCGTCGGCAGTTCGCCGTAAAGCAGCAGATAGCAGGTTTCCAGGAAGTCGCCCTGTTCGGCGAGCTGTTCGATGGGGAAGCCACGGTGCAGGAGAACACCTTCGTCACCGTCGATATAGGTGATCTTGGATTCGCAGGAGGCCGTCGACGTGAAACCCGGGTCGTAAGTGAAGGAGCCCGTGTGTTTGTACAGCGTGCCGATATCGACGACGCTCGGCCCGATCGTGCCTTCCCTGACTGGGAGTTCGACCTGTTTGTCGCCAAGTGTCACTGTAGCGCTTTTTTCCGTCATACTGATCCTCCGAAAACATGCGGGTGGGGGCGTTGAGACACGCCCCGCGGTTAAGCGTCTACCGATTAGCTATATGATCCTGTCGCAGATGCCAAGCTATCCAAAGGTCAAATTGTGCATTGCGGCAAACGCAAATGCGTTGCTTTTGGCCTCGTCGATCGAAGCAATTCAATCTCGGTCAACGCGCGGTTAAAGGAAAGCATTGCAATCTCGGGCGTCCCTCTGCAAACCTGTTTACAGTGCGGCAGGGGCGCGGCGCAGAATGCTTGGTCAAGGGGAAAAACAGCATTTCGGATATGCCGAAACGATGCAGGGAAACGCCCCCGGCACGGTGGATATCCTGTTTCCGCTGCAGCGGACCGTCGCCGTCGCGATCCCTGTTCTGCCGCCTCTGGTCGACAGGCCCGAACCCGGCGTTTCCGTTTCTCGAAAAGTTGCCGTCTGGCTGACGGAAGAACGCGCATTCGGGCACGATTTTCTTTTCGTACCCGTTGTCATCGGTTGCGGAGCGATCCTCTGGTTTTCTCTCGACACCGCGCCTTCCTTGCCCCTTCTGATCGTCGCATTTTTAGTCGCGGCCCCACTGGCGCTTCTCAACCGATACCGCCTTGATACGGTGGGAAGGGCGTGCAGCCTTGTCGCCCTCTTGTTGCTCGGCATGCTTTTTGCGGAACTGGAAACCCGCCGTGCGGCGACCATCCTTCTGGACACGCCGGTCACCACCACGCTCACCGGCAAGGTGGTGCGCCGGGAGGTGGATGCGCGGGGCGACTGGCGGTATCTGGTGCAGCTCCACTCCACTGAAGCACCGTCACTAACGCGTCTGCCGGGGAGGGTGTCGCTCCTTGCGCGCGGTGGCGGCGACGCCATGCCGATCGGCGCGACCATACGCGGCAAGGCACGGCTCTCTCCACCGTCCGGACCGGCTTTGCCGGGATTGAACGACTTTGCCTTTTCATCTTATTTCCGGGGCATCGGTGCGACAGGCTTTTTTTACCAGCCGCCCCAGGCGGTGGCGACGGCGGACCTTGGGGCCGAGGGTTGGCTGGAGATGGCCGACATGTGGCTTTATCGCCTGCGTGCCGCCATCGCCGAGCGCATTCGCACGACGATCGGCGGCGATGCGGGTGCCTTTGCTGCATCCATCGTCACCGATGAGAGACAAGCCATATCGCCGAAAACCATGGAGGCACTGCGGGTCTCGGGGCTGGCTCATATCGTTGCCATATCCGGGCTCAACATGGCCTTGGCATCAGGCATCTTCTTTGTCGGCATGAGGCTCGCATTCAGCCTGTTCCCAGCCTTTGCCCAGCGATGGCCGGTCAAGAAGATATCCGCCTTCGCAGCGCTCCTGATGACACTTTGCTACTATCTGATTTCCGGTTTCGCAGTTTCCGCCGAGCGGGCCTGGCTGATGATGTCCGTGATGCTGATTGCGGTGCTCTTCGATCAGCCCTCGCTCAGCCTGAGAAATGTTGCGCTCTCCGCCCTCGTGATACTGGCGCTGTCCCCGTCGGAAGTGATGGGTCCAAGCTTTCAGATGTCTTTTGCCGCAACGATCGCGCTTGTTTCTGCCTATGCGGCCTGGAGCCGCTGGCGCATTGACCGCGAGCGTCTTTTTAGAGGGCGAAAACCGGCTTGGGTGACGGTAGCGCAAACGGCAGGTGCCGTGATCGGCGGCGTTATCACAACGTCGCTGATCGGTGGGCTTTCGACAGCAATCTATTCTGCCGAACATTTCCAGCGTGTCACCACCTATGGACTTTTTGCCAATCTCGCCGCCACGCCGCTCATGTCGCTGATCGTCATGCCCTTCGGTCTGATTGCCATGCTGCTGATGCCGTTCGGGCTCGACGCGCCATTCCTGAAGGTCATGGGCCATGGCATGGCGCTGGTCATAGAGGTCGCGGACGAAGTCGCCTCCTGGGGTGGCAGCGCCGCGACCGGACGTCCGCATGGCTGGTTCATCGGCATCGCCTCGGCTGGCTTCCTGCTGCTGACCCTGCTGCGCAGCCGCCTTGCGCTTTTGGGCATTCCGCCTTTGCTGCTTGCCTTCGGCCTCTCGGCAGCGACATCTCAGCGCGATCTGCCCGATCTCCTCGTTCATGAAGACGGTTCTCTGGTCGCGCTTCTGGACGAGAACAAGGTTTACGCCACAAAAACCCGGCCGCATGGCTTCATCTATGACCAGTGGCAAAGGGCGCTGCTGCTTCCGGAGAAACCGCTCGCGCCCGTTATCCTCAGACAAGTCGTTCCAACCGCGTCCGGCATCGCACTCACCAGGAAATCAAAGCTCACGCGGGACGAAATAAAGGCTGTGGGACGAGACATGGTGGCTGCGTTGAAGGATGCAGCGCCTGGAATTTTTACATGCAAGTCAGGTCGCTGGTGCGTGGCGCGTGCGGAAAGCGGCGAATGGATCATCGTACTGGAAGACGGCCGCCTCGCCGGAAAGGCATGTGACATTGCCGACATCGTCATTGTTTCCCGCAGAACGTCGTTTGCACAGTGTCGCTCGGGCGCGTTACTCCTCAACCGCGACATATTGCGGCGCATCGGTTCCGTGGAGATAGACTTCGCGAGGAGCGATCAGCCCGGCGTTGTCGGTCGGCTACGGGCGTCGACCGCGGGCGCAAACCGCCCGTGGAGTGAACATCGATATTATGACTGGAAAACCGGACGTTTCGACCGGGAATTGCCTGAAACGATCACCCGTCTGCTGGCGGCGTCGCAATGATCGCCGCCAGCACGGATCGTCAGGCCTTTGCGCGTAGATCCGTCGTCAATTCGCCGATTCCGGCGATCTCCTCTTCATGTGCCGCGTCACGCCAGGTCTCCTTCAGTCCCGCCTCATACCATTCGCGCATGGACGGCAGAGCGAGCAGTCGCTCACAATAGGCTTTTGCCGCAGGAGAAAGGTCTGCGCCATACGTCTGGAAACGGAATGCCACAGGGCAGTAGAAGGCATCCACCGCCGTGAACTTCTGACCGGCGAGATAGGGACCGCCGAAATTCGACAGGCCCTCGCTCCACAACGCATCGACACGCTTTATATCCGCCGCAAGCCCGGCATCGCTGACGTTCGGTCTGACACGAACGCCAACGGACATGGGGTAGAGATTGCGAAGGGACGAAAATCCCGCATGCATTTCGCTTGCTGCCGACCGCGACCAGGCTCTCGCATGCTTGTCGCTTGCCCATACCCCTTGATGACGTTCGGCAAGATATTCGGCAATCGAGAGTGACTCCCAAATCGTCACGCCATCATCGACGAGGCAAGGCACCTTGCCAGTTGGGGAAAAGGTGGAGAATGACACGCCTTCACCAAACGGGACGAGTTTCTCCTCGAAGGCGATACCGAGCGTGCGCATCAGGACCCATGGCCTCAGCGACCAGGAGGAGTAATTCTTGTTGGCGATATAAAGATCGTACATTGCGGGTCTCCTGACTGTGAAGCGGGTTTTTATACCAGCGGCCCGGCCCGGAATATCGCAAAGAATCCATCGCTCCCATAACGCCAATTGATGGGTGGGGCGCCATCCCTGCCGACGTCCTCTGGCAAAGCCGCCTTCGCCGCCATTAAAAAGAAAAGGCGCATCACTCGAGTGGAATGACGCGCCGTTCATCTTGAAGGCCTGGTTTATCGCTCATCGACCGCTCCGGCCTTATCCGGACCGGCAGCAGCATCAATGATACCGGCGGATCAGCCCTACCAGCTTGCCCTGGATTTTAACCCGATCAGGTCCGAAAATGCGGGTCTCATAGGCAGGGTTTGCGGCTTCAAGTGCGATCGAGGCGCCTTTGCGACGGAAGCGCTTCAGCGTCGCTTCCTCGTCATCCACCAGCGCCACGATGATATCGCCGGGATTGGCGGTGTTGCCGTTGCGAATGATGACGGTATCGCCATCGAAGATGCCGGCCTCGATCATCGAATCGCCCTTGACCTCGAGCGCGTAATGTTCACCCGAGCCAAGCATGTCCACCGGAACCGCCACGTCATGCGTATTGTTCTGAATGGCTGAGATCGGCACACCGGCAGCGATCCGGCCCATGACGGGCACGGTTGCCGCGCCTGCTATATCGTTCGCGGGCGCCTTGGGAGCAGGGGCGGGCTCGGGCATCTTGGGCTTGCCGAGACTGCCTTCAATAACGCTCGGCGAGAAGCCCCGTTGCGGCCTCGCACCCGGCACATAGGCCTCCGGCAGCTTGATCACTTCAAGCGCTCGCGCCCTATTAGGTAGCCGGCGAATGAACCCTCGCTCTTCCAGAGCGGTGATCAGCCGGTGGATGCCGGATTTGGAGGCAAGATCGAGTGCGTCCTTCATTTCATCGAAGGAGGGCGGCACGCCGGACTCTTTCATTCTTTCATGAATGAAGAGAAGCAATTCCTGCTGTTTGCGCGTGAGCATGAGGAAAACACCCTTGAGAATCGTCGTTGAAGTCGCGAAACAAATACAGAACGAACACTATATGTTCCATATGTGTTCCGCAATCCCCTAAAATTTCGTGAACTTGGGGCGAGAAAACAAAACGGGAATGGCACGCTAAGAACCCCGGTAGGTAAGCTGGAATGAAAATCATAAGATTTCATTGTTTTTATTAGCTTTTTTCCGAAAATTAGGCGTCGCCAGTCGCTGTATTGGCAAACCTCGATAATGCGTCGTTCTCGCGCAGCAGCTAAGTAGCCGATTACTCAGAATATATTGAGCCCCGTCTTACGATTGAATGCTCTGCGATGTCGTGATTAGGAACCTTATTGGAACCCCTATAGCAACCCAAGCTTTTCTTGTCGGTCTCGCCGGGCGGGAGTGCGAGCCTGAGACGGGCCTATCCCACTATCGTTCACGCGCCTACGATCCCTCGACCAGCCGCTTCCTTCAGGAAGATCCGATCTGGTTCAAAGCCGGTGACTTTAACGTCTACCGCTATGTCTGGAACTCGCCCGCCAATTGGACCGATCCGAGTGGAATGGCGGCAGCAGGACAATATGCGAGTACACTCGCTGTGCCAGTTGCACTGATGGGTGGTACGATTGCTACACAACGCATGCTATCCACAGCCAGTGGCACCGCGCGATATCTGGCATCCGCCGACAAGAATGCATTGAGTACGATTGGTGCAGCTATAGCATGCACCTTCTACACCCTTGCCGATGCGCTGAATACAGCGATGCAACCGAAAATGCAGATTGTCGGCGTAAGTGGTTGTGGTGTTTTGGCGCGATCGACTCCGCCAAACGAACCTCCTAAAAGGCGGACCTGCAGATGATCCGGCCGAACCGTGTGATGTCCAGTTAGATTCCAATTTAATGATGTGTAAGACAATCGCAGCCATGAAGCATGGGAAATTAAATGAAACAGGAAAGACATTTCACGAAATTTCTTGATGTTATAGGGTCAACTGATAGGATTGAGGTTGAAATTAGTTGGCCAATGAACAATGGCGATTTATACGTTTGTCGTGCGCGCGTGAGGTTCAGAGGTATTACCAAAGAGCGCAGTATCGAAGGCCTTGATGGCATCAGTTCAATTGTTAACGCGATTATATATTCTTATCTAAATGTAATGAAAATAAGTGAAGAATATGGAATCGATTATGACATTGGCGTATTGAAAGTGGATGATATTTTGCCGGTTCCTGCTAGGATTATAAGCAATTTAATGATCTTACATAAGCAACCCTGACCGAAGGTCGACCTGTTCCCAAGATCAGGACTCATTTACCGCCCTTACTTACGACGCCTTGGATAGGCTTGTCTCCCGAACGGAGGCCGCAGGCAATGTTTGGACCTACGAATATGATGTGCTCGGGGGATACCTGCCCGCGCATTTTAAAAGAGTCGACCTGAAGATAGCGGCCCGCCTTCGGGTCGTAATGGTGATATCAATTGTAGTGCAAATCGGGTTCTAGCTGGATATATTAACCGGAAATAGCTGGTTGAGCGAATTATGTTCAACGACTATGGTTTGGTGACGTCGCGGAATTCAGTCCTTTTCTTACCCATTGATCAATTTCTTCTTTAGAGTAGCCAAGTAGTAATCCTATAATTCGATCAATACCCTCATCAGGGCGTTGAATATTGTCCTGTTGGGCAACCAAGGCTGTCTTTAAAGCAGGAATGCGCCAAGCTTCCTCGGGAAGACTGTAGAAAATGTAAGTCACGCTAAAGCGAGGGTGCTCGGGATTTAGAAGTGTAAATTCTTCCATTAGGATCGATCCCTCATCAACATATGGCTGGAAGTTATCGACGGGGATTAGGTCCTTATCGCCTACCGACTCAATATAGTAGAACATTGAGAGGGGTTTTTTTCCCTCTCGCATTAGTCTCAATTCATGACCAATGATCTCTTTCATTTTAATTTCAATCAATTAGGAATTGTTGGTGCTAATCTGGAAGGTGGCCATTCTACGATTCGGCAGAGGCATTGATAGCAGGCATTCGGATATTCTGGATTTATATCCGGAGGACGATCTCGTGCTCCACATTCATAGCCATAGACACCGGGGCAATATAGGATCGGTCCCCCGTTTCGATTTTTTTAGCGCCCGTCCGGATCTACGCCCATCTAAGGTGAATTAGTTACATAGGTCCACATATTTGGTCCATCGGGCATCCCAAGAGGATCGGCCTGGAGATAGCGGCCTGTCGTCGGATCGTAGTGGCGATGCCAATTGTAGTCCAAACCGGATTCCAGTTGAAACCATTGCCCCGGAAAGCGTTGGTCGAGCGTGGCGGATCCGAGGATCGTATATGCCTCCCCATAAGGCAGGTAGGTTGCGCTCCAGACCACATTTCTTGCGCTGTCGGTCATCATGATGGGACGTTCGAGATGATCGGTATGAACCTGGTAGATCATAGCTACTTCCGTACCGGCATCTGCAACCACTGCCAAAGGCTCTCGTCAAGCCAGATATACTCCCGTCCCAGCGCGCCGTTGCCGTCATATTCCGCGATGATGTTGCCGCTGAAGTCGTAAATATAGGGAAGTGTTGTGGCGCGAGAAAATACAAACGCCTGATATCGGTCAGATGCACAGTGGCCAACAGCCGACCTTGCGTTTTCCGCCTTTAACCGGCGCTACACACCTGAAGTCACTGGCCATCCAAAAACGGTCGCGACCGATCTCGCCAACAATCCGCAGGCGGATGAAAACTGGTAAACCGTCCGCATTCAGGTGAAGCCGGAGGACTGGTGAAACCCGGTAACCTCAGCCCACTGCCGATACCGGCATCGACGCGCAGGCCGGTCATTTGCATTCCCGGCGCTCTTCGTGCTTTTGTCAGCTTCAATACCCGGCACCTGCGCCGGGCGCGTCAAAAAGGCAAGATTTATGGCTGACAGGCATCGCGTCGATCATCTCGTTCTGCCCGTTCGGGACCTTGCGGTAGCGGCCGCGCGGCTCAAGGTCCTTGGCTTTACGGTCGCGCCACAGGCTCTCCATCCTTTCGGCACGGAGAATGCCTGTGTGTTCTTCAGGGATGGCACCTATCTTGAGCCTCTGACAATTGCTGACCGGGTTAGCTATATCGCGTCGGTCGAGAGAGGCGATGTTTTTACCGGCAGGGACCAGGCATTCCGGCGATCGTACGGACAGGAAGGTTTTTCTGCCCTTGTGGCCTCCACCGCTGACGCTCGTGCCGATCACCGGAGATTCGTGGCGTCTGGCGTATCGGCCGGCGAGGTCTTCGAATTTTCGCGGCCCATGCAAATGCCGGACGGATCGTCAGGCGAGGCGGCGTTCCGGCTTGCTTTCGCGGCAAGCGGATCGGCTGCGGATTTCTTCCTCTTCAGTTGTCAACGCCTGCAGGCACTGCCGGGGGACCGTGCTGCACTGGAACGTCACCAGAACGGAGTTCTGGGCCTTCGCGAGATCGTGCTGTGTTCCGGTACGCGGAGTGACACCCACTTGATAGAAGCGGTTTTCGGCTGCAACGGCGTCGTGTCTCCGGATGGTGATGTCGTTTTCGAAACCGGCAATGCAAGGGTGAGGCTGAGTGAAAGACCCGCCCTTTCTGGCGTCGACCCGAAGGCTACGGGAAAAAGCGGTGAGGGCCTGCGCGGCATGGGCGTCGTCTTTTCCGTTGACGATCTTGCCGTGACAGCGACGGCACTTGCTGCTAATGGCGTGTCCAGCGCAGAAGCGGGCGGCCGTCTGGTGGTGCCCGCAGCACCCGGACAGGGCGTCGATTTCGCCTTCGAGGAAAAAAGATGAGCGTCACGAACAATCTCAAAGTCACCGCCGGCCAGGGCGCCAGCAAGGTTTCCTTTTGCAATAGCGAGCGTTTTTCACTGATCGCCGGCCCCTGCCAGATGGAAAGCCGGGAGCACGCCTTCATGGTTGCGGGTGTCTTGAAGGAGCTTTGTGACGGGCTCGGAATCGGCCTCGTTTACAAGTCATCTTTCGACAAGGCGAACCGCACCTCGCTTTCCGGCAAGCGTGGCATCGGCCTGGACAGTGCCATGCAGATATTTGCCGATCTCAAGAAGGAATTCGGCTTTCCGGTCCTGACCGACATTCACACCGAAGAACAGTGCGCCATCGTTTCCGAAGTGGTGGATGTGCTGCAGATCCCGGCCTTCCTCAGCCGTCAGACCGATCTTCTCGTTGCCGCCGCAAAAACCGGCCGTGTCATCAATGTCAAGAAAGGCCAGTTCCTGGCGCCATGGGACATGAAGAACGTGCTCGCCAAACTGAATGAAAGCGGCAACCCCAATGTGCTGCTGTGCGAACGCGGCGCGTCCTTCGGCTACAATACGCTGGTCTCCGACATGCGTTCTCTGCCGATCATGGCATCCCTCGGCGCACCTGTTGTCTTCGACGCCACCCACTCGGTGCAGCAGCCGGGCGGGCAGGGCGGTTCCACCGGCGGTCAGCGGGAATTTGTCGAAACGCTGTCTCGCGCAGCTGTCGCCGTTGGTGTCGCAGGCCTCTTCATCGAGACCCATGAGGACCCGGACAACGCGCCTTCTGACGGCCCGAACATGGTTCACCTGAAGGATATGCCGAAACTGCTCGAAAAGCTGCTGGCCTTCGACGCCATCGCGAAAGCCTGAGCGGCGGGCGCGGTGCCGTGCCAATCGATTTTAAATGGCGGTGGTTCCCTTTCTACGGCCTGCCGTCATTGTAATTTCTTCGCCATCGTCTAAGACAGGCGACGGAAAATATCTGTTCCATTCCCAAGGGAGAGACCATGACTGCCATTACCGATATCATCGCGCGCGAAATCCTCGACAGCCGCGGCAACCCGACCGTTGAAGTCGATGTGTACCTCGAAGACGGCTCCATGGGCCGTGCCGCCGTTCCTTCGGGCGCCTCCACCGGCGCGCATGAAGCGGTTGAGCTGCGTGATGGCGGCAAGCGTTATCTCGGCAAGGGCGTGGAAAAGGCCGTTGAAGCCGTCAACACGGAAATCTTCGACGCCATCGGCGGTTTCGATGCTGAAAACCAGATCCAGATCGACCAGATGATGATCGCGCTGGACGGCACGCCGAACAAGTCGCGCATCGGCGCCAACGCCATTCTCGGCGTGTCGCTCGCCATCGCCAAGGCTGCTGCCGAAGCCTCCGGCCTGCCGCTCTACCGTTATGTCGGCGGCCCGAACGCGCATCTGCTGCCGGTTCCGATGATGAACATCATCAACGGCGGCGCCCACGCCGACAACCCGATCGACTTCCAGGAATTCATGATCCTGCCGGTTGGCGCAGAAAACATCCGCGAAGCCGTGCGCATGGGTTCGGAAGTGTTCCATACGCTGAAGAAAGAGCTCTCCGCGCAGGGCCACAACACCAATGTCGGCGATGAAGGCGGTTTCGCTCCCGGTCTTGAAAGCGCGCCTGCCGCGCTCGATTTCATCATGAAGTCGATCGAAAAGGCCGGTTACCGTCCGGGCGAAGACATGTATGTCGGCCTCGACTGTGCATCGACCGAATTCTTCAAAAACGGCAAATACGTTCTCGAGGGCGAAGGCCGCACGCTGGAATCGGGCGCCATGGCTGAATACCTTGCTGACCTCGTTGCCAAGTACCCGATCATTTCCATCGAAGACGGCATGGCTGAAGACGACTGGGACGGCTGGAAGGCGCTGACCGATCTCATCGGCAATAAGTGCCAGCTGGTCGGCGACGATCTCTTCGTCACCAACTCCGCGCGTCTTCGCGACGGCATCAAGATGGGCGTCGCCAACTCCATCCTCGTCAAGGTCAACCAGATCGGTTCGCTTTCCGAGACGCTGGACGCGGTCGAAACCGCCCACAAGGCCGGCTACACCGCCGTCATGTCGCACCGTTCGGGCGAGACCGAAGATTCGACCATCGCCGATCTCGCAGTTGCCACGAACTGCGGTCAGATCAAGACCGGCTCGCTTGCCCGTTCCGACCGGCTCGCAAAGTATAACCAGCTGATCCGTATCGAGGAAATGCTCGGCCCTCAGGCTGCTTACGCCGGCCGTTCAATCCTGCGCGGTTAGTTTGCGTTCGGGTTTCATGATGTGGCCCGCTGCCTGGCGGGCTCGTTTAAGCGGCGAGCGGTATGGTCCGCACTCCGTCACCCCGGACTTGATCCGGGGTCCAGTGCGATCAAGTCCTTGATCGCGAAAGAGTCTTCTCACAGCGCAGACGCGCTGTGGCTGGATGCCGGATCAAGTCCGGCATGACGAGCGTTCTTTTAGCGTCCCCGCCAATCCAGCCCGCCCTCCGGCGGGCTTTTTCATGCCCAATTGCCGATTGGAATTTAAGGTCAACGGATAGTTAAACAATCCGCTCTAGTCTCAGACTCACGTTACGCGTTTTGAGGCATCTCTCCGGCATGTGGACCAGGCATCATAAAAAGAGACGATTCGGTCGGCTGATCGTTCCAGCCATTACCATCGCTTTTCTTTCCTACTTCGGTTATCATTCGATCCATGGCGATTTCGGCCTTCAGGCAACGGAGCGGCTGGAACGGCAGCGTATTACCCGGACGGCGGAGCTTGCAAAGCTGACACAGGCGCGCGTGGCGCTGGAGCGTCAGGTGGAACTGTTGAGTGACGGTTCGCTTGAACGGGACATGATCGACGAGATTTCCCGGTACCAGCTGAATATGTCCCGAACGGACGAAATCGTCATCATGAACACATATTTCTGATTAACCGAGATTAGGTTAATTCAACATTTTTGATTTATTCACAGCATCTTAGCGTGAATATGTGCCATGCGTTTAAAGCATTGCTGCATGGCGCTTTCTTGCATATGGTACGCGCCACTCTATCCATTCAAACGGCAACTCAGGGAGGGATGAATGGCGCCGCGAAAATCAGCGACCGTATCCGGCCGCAAGACAACGGCAAAGTCCGCAACCGAATTCACCGGCAAGAACAGCCCCGACTTCTCAAAGGAAGAAGAGCTTCACGCCTATCGCGAGATGCTTCTGATCCGCCGTTTTGAAGAAAAGGCCGGCCAGCTCTATGGCATGGGCTTCATCGGTGGTTTCTGTCACCTCTACATCGGCCAGGAAGCTGTCGTCGTTGGCATGCAGATGGCTCAGAAAGAGGGCGACCAGGTCATCACCGCCTATCGCGACCATGGTCACATGCTCGCCTGCGGCATGAGCGCCCGTGGCGTCATGGCCGAACTGACCGGCCGCAAGGGCGGTCTGTCTAAAGGCAAGGGCGGCTCCATGCACATGTTCTCGAAAGAGAAGCATTTTTATGGCGGTCACGGCATCGTCGGTGCCCAGGTGTCGCTCGGCACCGGCCTCGCATTCGCCAACCGCTATCGCGGTAACGACAACGTCTCCGTGACCTACTTCGGTGACGGTGCGGCGAACCAGGGCCAGGTCTATGAGAGCTTCAACATGGCCGCTCTCTGGAAGTTGCCGATCATCTATATCGTCGAAAACAACCGTTATGCCATGGGCACCTCGACCGCCCGCGCCACCGCCCAGTCGAACTATTCGCTGCGTGGCCAGTCCTTCGGCATTCCAGGCATTCAGGTGGATGGCATGGATGTGCGCGCCGTCAAGGCAGCAGCCGATCAGGCGCTGGAACATTGCCGTTCCGGCAAGGGTCCGATCATTCTGGAAATGCTGACCTACCGTTACCGCGGTCACTCCATGTCCGACCCGGCGAAATACCGTTCCAAGGACGAAGTGCAGAAGATGCGTTCGGAACACGATCCGATCGAGCAGGTGAAAGCACGCCTTCTGGAGCAGGGCTGGGCCAGCGAAGACGAACTCAAGGCCATCGACAAGGATGTCCGTGATATCGTTGCCGACAGCGCCGACTTCGCCCAGAACGACCCCGAGCCGGATGCGTCCGAGCTCTACACCGACATTCTGCTCTGATCGGGAAAGGGAAACCCATGCCTGTAGAAATTCTTATGCCCGCCCTTTCCCCGACCATGGAGGAAGGCACGCTTTCCAAATGGCTTAAAAAGGAAGGCGACAAGGTCACCTCCGGCGACGTGATCGCGGAAATCGAAACCGACAAGGCGACCATGGAAGTGGAAGCCGTGGATGAAGGCGTCATCGGCAAGCTGCTGATCGATGCAGGCACCGAAGGCGTCAAGGTCAACACCCCGATCGCCGTGCTCATCCAGGAAGGCGAAAGCGCCGACGACATCTCTTCCTCTGCCAAGAAGGAAGAGCCGAAGGCCGAAGCTGCCAATTCCGGTTCTGATGCCGCTGGCGGCAAGACCCGCGAAGCGACCGAAGAGCCGAGCGCTTCCAAGGAAGCCGCGAAGGTTCCGGCAGCGCCCAAGATCGAGGTTGCCGCTGACCCGGACATTCCGGAAGGCACCGAAATGGTGATGACGACGGTGCGTGAAGCGCTGCGTGACGCCATGGCCGAAGAAATGCGCGCCGATGAAAAAGTCTTCATCATGGGTGAAGAAGTCGCCGAATATCAGGGCGCCTACAAGATTACCCAGGGCCTGCTGCAGGAATTCGGCGAGCGCCGCGTCATCGACACCCCGATCACCGAACACGGCTTTGCCGGCATCGGCGTCGGCGCAGCCATGACCGGCCTGAAGCCGATCGTCGAATTCATGACCTTCAACTTCGCCATGCAGGCGATCGACCAGATCGTCAACTCGGCAGCGAAGACCCTGTACATGTCGGGCGGCCAGATGGGCGCGCCGATGGTGTTCCGTGGTCCTTCGGGTGCTGCTGCCCGCGTTGCGGCCCAGCACTCGCAATGTTACGCCGCATGGTACAGCCATATTCCGGGCCTCAAGGTTGTCATGCCCTATACGGCTGCCGATGCGAAGGGTCTTTTGAAGGCCGCCATCCGTGATCCGAACCCCGTCATCTTTCTCGAGAACGAAATTCTCTACGGCCAGAGCTTCGAAGTGCCGAAGCTCGATGATTTCGTGCTGCCGATCGGCAAGGCGCGCATTCATCGCAAGGGCAAGGACGCAACCATCGTTTCCTTCGGCATCGGCATGACGTATGCGGTGAAGGCTGTTGCGGAACTCGAAAAGCTCGGCATCGACGTCGAACTGATCGACCTGCGCACCATCCGCCCGATGGACCTGCCGACCGTTATCGAATCGGTGAAAAAGACAGGCCGTCTCGTCACTGTCGAAGAAGGCTTCCCGCAGTCATCGGTCGGTGACTTCATCTCCAACCAGGTCCAGCGCGCTGCTTTCGATTATCTCGACGCGCCGATCCTGACGATTGCCGGCAAGGACGTTCCGATGCCTTACGCGGCCAATCTGGAGAAGCTGGCGCTTCCGAATGTCGATGAAGTCGTCCAGGCCGTCAAAACCGTCTGCTACAAGTAAGGGGAGGCGTTTCGATGCCTATCAACATCACCATGCCTGCCCTTTCTCCGACGATGGAAGAGGGCAATCTGGCCAAGTGGCTGGTCAAGGAAGGCGACAAGGTCGCACCCGGTGACGTGATCGCCGAGATCGAGACCGATAAGGCGACCATGGAAGTGGAAGCCGTCGACGAAGGCACCGTTGCCAAGCTGGTCGTTCCGGCCGGCACGGAAGCCGTCAAGGTCAATGCCCTCATCGCAATCCTCGCCGCCGATGGCGAAGATGTGGCCGAGGCGGCAAAGGGCGGCGATGCCGCTCCTGCCAAGGCTGAGGCAAAGACGGAGGCCCCCAAGCAGGACGCCGTCAAGGCGGAAGCGCCGAAGGAAGAGGCTGCCCCGGCGAAGGCTGAAAAGCCGGTTGCCGACCAGCCCGCCGCCTCGTCCACGCCAGCGCCGGTTGCAAAGTCCGGCGAGCGCATCTTCGCTTCGCCGTTGGCACGTCGTCTCGCCAAGGAAGCCGGTCTCGACCTTTCGGCCCTTTCCGGTTCCGGCCCGCATGGCCGTATCGTCAAGACCGACGTCGAAAAAGCTGCTGCTTCCGGCGGTGCAAAGGCTGCTCCCGCCGCTGCTGCATCCGCAGGCACACCAGCTCCGGCGCTTGCCAAGGGCCAGTCGGACGAAGCCGTTCTCAAGCTGTTCGAAGAAGGCTCCTATGAGCTCGTGCCGCATGACGGCATGCGCAAGGTCATTGCCAAGCGTCTGGTCGAATCCAAGCAGACCGTTCCGCATTTCTACGTTTCGGTCGATTGCGAACTGGATACGCTTCTGGCGCTACGCGCCCAGCTCAACGCCGCTGCCCCTGAAAAGGACGGCAAGCCGGCCTACAAGCTGTCGGTCAACGACATGGTCATCAAGGCGCTGGCGCTGGCGCTTCGTGACGTGCCTGACGCCAACGTCTCCTGGACGGAAAGCGCCATGGTCAAGCACAAGCATTCGGATGTCGGCGTTGCCGTTTCCATTCCGGGTGGCCTGATAACGCCGATCATCCGCAAGGCCGAGCAGAAGTCGCTCTCCACCATCTCCAACGAGATGAAGGACTACGGCAAGCGCGCAAAAGAGCGCAAGCTGAAGCCTGAGGAGTATCAGGGCGGCACGACCGCCGTGTCCAACATGGGCATGATGGGCGTCAAGAGCTTCTCCGCCGTCATCAACCCGCCGCATGCCACCATCCTTGCGGTCGGCGCGGGTGAAGAACGCGCTGTCGTCAAGAATGGCGAGATCAAGATCGCCAACGTCATGACGGTTACGCTCTCCACCGACCACCGTTGCGTCGATGGCGCGCTCGGAGCCGAACTGATCGGCGCCTTCAAGCGCTACATCGAAAACCCGATGGGCATGCTGGTTTGATCGGAGAGTAAGATGGTGAAGTCGGTCCTCTGCTTTGGCGATTCCCTCACCTGGGGATCAAATGCGGAAACGGGTGGCCGGCATAGCCATGACGATCTTTGGCCGAGCGTCTTGCAGAAGGCGCTCGGTCCTGACGTGCATGTGATTCACGAAGGTCTGGGTGGTCGCACCACCGCCTATGACGACAACACCGCCGATTGCGACCGCAACGGCGCGCGGGTTCTTCCGACGTTGTTGCACAGCCATGCGCCGCTGGATCTGGTGATTGTCATGCTCGGCACCAACGACCTGAAGCCGTCAATCCACGGATCGGCGATCGTTGCCATGAAGGGTGTCGAACGGCTGGTGAAGCTCACGCGCAACCACATCTGGCAGGTGCCGGACTGGGAAGCGCCTGACGTGCTGATCGTCGCACCGCCGCAGCTGTGTGAAACGGCCAATCCGTTCATGGGCGCGATCTTTCGTGATGCGATCGATGAATCGGCGATGCTGGCGTCCGTTTACCGGGACCTTGCCGACGAGCTTGATTGCGGCTTTTTCGATGCGGGTTCCGTCGCCCGAACGACGCCGGTGGATGGCGTTCATCTCGATGCTGAAAATACGCGGGCCATCGGGCGGGGGCTGGAGCCCGTCGTCCGCATGATGCTCGGACTTTAAGAACAATTCCCGGTCGTGGCGCTGCTCGCGACCCGATAGGACAAGGCAGGATTTCCAATGGCTCAATCATATGACGTCATCATCATCGGTTCGGGACCGGGCGGTTACATTGCCGCGATCCGCGCAGCCCAGCTCGGCATGAAGGTTGCCGTCGTGGAGCGTGAGCATCTGGCCGGCATCTGCTCCAACTGGGGCTGCATTCCCACCAAGGCGCTGCTGCGCACCGCCGATGTCATGCACACCGCCACCCACGCCAAGGATTACGGCCTGACGCTGGAAGGCTCGATCAAGCCTGACGTCAAGGCAATCGTGGCGCGCTCGCGCGGCATTGCAGCCCGCATGAACAATGGCGTCGGTTTCCTGTTCAAGAAGAACAAGGTCGATATCATCTGGGGTGAAGCCAAGATCACCAAGCCGGGCGAAATCGTGGTCGGCAAGTCCACCAAGCCGGTGGTGCAGCCGCAGGGTCCGGTTCCGAAGAACACGCTGGGCGAGGGTACTTATACAGCCAAGCACATCATCGTCGCCACGGGCGCCCGCCCGCGCGCGCTGCCCGGCATTGAGCCCGATGGCAAGCTGATCTGGACCTATTTCGAGGCAATGAAGCCGGAAGAAATGCCGAAGTCGCTGCTCGTCATGGGCTCCGGCGCGATTGGCATCGAATTCGCCAGCTTCTACCGCACCATGGGCGTGGACGTGACCGTTGTCGAAATCATGAGCCAGGTTATGCCTGTCGAAGATGCGGAAATCTCCACCTTCGCCAAGAAGCAACTCGAAAAGCAGGGCATGAAGATCCATCTGGAAACCAAGGTTTCCAAGGTGGAAAAGGGCGCAAACTCCATCACCGCGACGCTGGAGAAGAAGGACGGTTCTTCCGAAAAGATCACGGCTGATCGCATGATCTCTGCCGTTGGGGTCGTTGCCAATATCGAAGGCATCGGCCTCGAAGCTGCCGGCGTGAAGACCGATCGCGGCTTTATCGTCATCGACGGCTACGGCAAGACCAACGTTCCCGGCATCTACGCCATCGGCGATGTCGCAGGTCCGCCGCTGCTTGCCCACAAGGCTGAGCACGAGGCTGTCATCTGCGTCGAAAAGATCGCCGGTCTGCCGAATGTTCACCCGATGGACAAACTGAAGATTCCCGGCTGCACCTATTGCAACCCGCAGGTCGCTTCTGTCGGTCTCACCGAAGCCAAGGCCAAGGAACAGGGCCGCGATATCCGCGTCGGCCGCTTCTCCTTTGCGGCGAACGGCAAGGCTGTCGCGCTGGGTGAAGATCAGGGCATGGTCAAGACCATCTTCGACAAGAAGACCGGCGAGCTGCTCGGCGCGCATATGGTCGGGGCGGAAGTGACCGAACTCATCCAGGGCTTCGTCGTCGCTATGAATCTGGAGACGACAGAAGAAGATTTGATGCACACGATCTTCCCGCATCCGACCATTTCGGAATCGATGAAGGAAAGCGTGCTCGATGCCTATGGACGTGTGCTTAACGCATAAGTGCCGCGTGATGCCCGGCATTGTCTAACCATGCCGGGTGTCCCATATGTCTCGATACAGCCTTAAGGCGGGCTGTTATTTCAGGGAGCGTGGGAATGGAAAGTGTAGGCTGGATTGCAGCAATCATCATCGGCGGTCTCGCCGGCTGGCTCGCCGGCAAGCTCATGGACATGCGTTTCGGCATTTTCATGAACATTGTCCTTGGCATTGTCGGTTCGGTGGTCGCTGTTGCGGTACTGCGAACCTTCGATGTTTTCGTGCAGGATAGCAGGCTCGGTTATTTCGTTACCGCCTTCATCGGCGCAAGCCTGTTGCTGTTCGTGGCTAAGCTCGTGCGGCGCTGACAAGGCGTCGTGACCGGAAGGGGCTTACGCTTTTTCTGGAATTGTTCTAAAGCATCGCACCAAAGATGTCTGGATCGCCAAGGGCGATGGAAGCAGGTTTTTATGGTCACTATTCTCGACAGGACGTCGTCTGACGAAAAGCGTATCCGCCACCCGGAAAAGGCGCACAAGCCTGATACCGAGGTGATGCGCAAGCCCGAATGGATCCGCGTCAAGGCGCCGACCTCCAAGGGTTACCACGAGACGCGCGAACTGGTGCGCAGCCACAAGCTGGTGACCGTGTGCGAGGAAGCCGGCTGTCCAAATATCGGCGAGTGCTGGGACAAGAAGCACGCGACCTTCATGATCATGGGTGAAATATGCACCCGTGCCTGCGCCTTCTGCAACGTCGCGACCGGCAAGCCCAATCCGCTCGACATGAATGAGCCGGAAAATGTCGCCAAGGCCGTCAAGCAGATGGGACTTTCCCACGTCGTCATCACCTCCGTCGACCGTGACGATCTCGCCGATGGCGGTGCTGAACATTTCGAAAAGGTGATCTGGGCAATCCGCGCAGCCTCTCCCACGACCACAATCGAAATCCTCACGCCCGACTTCCTGAAGAAGCCCGGCGCGCTGGAACGTGTCGTTGCCGCAAAGCCCGACGTCTTCAACCATAATCTGGAAACGGTTCCGGGCAACTACCTCACGGTCCGCCCGGGTGCGCGCTATTTCCACTCGGTGCGCCTTCTGCAACGGGTGAAGGAACTCGATCCCACCATGTTCACCAAGTCGGGCATCATGGTTGGCCTCGGTGAAGAGCGCAATGAAGTGCTGCAGCTGATGGACGATCTGCGCAGCGCTGACGTCGACTTCCTGACCATCGGCCAGTACCTGCAGCCCACCCGCAAGCACCACAAGGTCGAGGCTTTCGTGACGCCGGAGGAATTCAAGTCCTACGAGACGGTGGCTTACACCAAGGGCTTCCTGATGGTTTCGTCGAGCCCGCTGACCCGTTCTTCCCACCATGCCGGTGACGATTTCGAACGCCTGCGTGCGGCACGCGAAAAGAAGTTGCTGGCGGCTGCGGAGTAAGCGACGCAAAGGTTCGCCAATACGGCATTGAGATTTGAAGTCTTCATGTTCTCACCATCGTCATGCTCGGGCCTGCCCCGAGCATCTGCAACCTATGGAAATGACAATGGGTGATTAGATCCTTGGGATATTCCCGAGGATGACGGTGCGTGAGACGCGGCGCCTGTGGATCAATACAATAGTCTTGACCCTCAGGCCGATCACGCCGCAACCTTTTCAGGCCTGTGCGCCCGCATGCAGAGCACGACGCTCAGCACGACCGAGCAGATCGCCAGGACCTCGACCAGCGTCGGGCCACGCCCTTCCCAGAGAAAACCGTAAAGCAGCGCAAACAGCGTTTCAAACAGGATCATCTGCCCAACCATGGTAAGCGGCAGCATGCGGCTCATACGGTTCCAGAAGGCATTGCCGAGGATGGACGCGGTGAAGCCGAGCCCGGCGGCGATGGCGACGAAATACAGCCAGTCGCCCGTGCTGTGGCTTTCTCCACCCAGTGCGAAGGCGGGGATGGCGAGCGCCAGCGCAAGCCCGCCGGTCACTACACCCGTCATCATGTTCCAGTCATCGGCGCTCACATCGTGAAGGCGCGACAGCCAGCGGGCATTGCCTACGGCGAAAGCCGTCCATGAAGCCAGCGCCCCGAGCGCGCAGGCAAGGCCGATGACACGAGAAATATCCAGACCCGCATCGTTTTCCGTCAGCGACTGCCATGAGATGCCGAGAATGCCTATCGCGCCGAAGGCAAGCGATGGCCATAGCCGCTTCAGCGATACGGCGCCGTGGTCGCGGCTGCCGATGATGGTAACGGCAACAGGCAGGAAGCCGATGATGATTGAGGTGAAGGCGACGCCGCTCAATTTCACCGCGGTCGAGATGAAAACATAGTAGGCGATGTTGCCGATCATGCTCAGCCAGCCAAGCGCTAACCATTCGCGCGCGCCAAACCGCGCCGACACTTGTTTGAGGCGTGGCCCGATAATGACCAGCGAAATCAGCCCATAGGTCAGGTAGCGCGCCGTGGAAAGCTGCAGGGCGGAAAAATCCGGCACGAGTTTCGGAGCGAGAAATATCCCGCCCCAGAGCGCACCCGCCATTATGCCGTAAAAAACACCGAGACCAGTCCTGTTCATGTCCATCACATCCGCATTCACATTTGTCAGCGATGTGCCACAGGCGGTTGCGGCTGTCTTGACAAAAACTCCTGACGAATGTGAGCGTTCTAATGAATGCCGTGGCGGCGGCGATACGCGGCGGGGGTCTCTCCCACCGCAAGGCGCATGGCTCGTGTCAGCGCCGTCTGGTCGGAAAAACCGGACCTAAGCGCGATTTCGGAAATCGGCACGACGGAGTTGCTGAGCAGGGCGCACACCTTCTCCATGCGCAACCCGGAAAGCCACCGATGCGGCGGAACACCGAATTCTTCGAGAAACAGCGTATGCAGGCGGCTGTCGCTGAGCGTCATGCAAGAGGTCAGCATCTCGATCGTCCACGGAAAGAAGGGCTCGGCCCTCACGACTTCGCTCAGCTTTCGCAGGCGCCGGCGCACATCGCTCTTGTTGTTGGCAAGACTGTCAACCAGCAGCGGCGCCCAAATGGCGGCAATATCGTCGCGGCGTCCATCCGTTCCAACCACGCTGTGCATATAGGCGATCAATTGACGTGTCTCAGGCGCAATATCGAGAAAGGGCGCGTGAGCGAATTTTTCAAGCGTCTGTTCGGGAATCACGCATTCATCGATATCCACCACCAGCGAATGATTGATGGCCGTGGCTTCCTGGGTATGCGGAAGATCGCGGTGGATAAAGACGCCGCGCCCGATGGACAACTCATCTTGCCGTCCTGCCACATCGATACGCAGGCAACCCGAGACCGGCAGAACGATCTGAACGAATGCGTGTCGCTCCTTCGGTCTTTCCTGTCTGTAGGTTCTGATGTCGGCTGATGCGGCTGTCATGACGCTGTCGTTTCCATTGGGCAAAGAAACGGCCGCCTGGAAAAGCGGCCGGTTTCATTGGGTGATTATGACATTGTCTCGAAGATTGGGCCAGCCGGCTTTATCGGTCGGCCAGGCGCCGGCAATTAACAGTCTTCCTTGGCGGTCGATTCGCCGCGCTTGCGCTTGCGCAGAACCGGCTTGTTTTCTCTCGCCTCGCATTTGGCGACGTCGATCAGATAGGCGAGCACAGGCATGCCGTTCATCGATGCAAGCTGTTTGGCGGATTCGAGAAGGTTGATGATGTTGGAAAAATCGTCCATCGGCTCACTCAGTGGCTCAAAGCGGTTATGTGTCGGGTCTGAACCCAAGGATGAATAGGCTGGGCGAAATAGGGAGCTTCCAGCGCCGTTGCATCCAATGGGTGTAATATTAGTCGCAAATAAATAGCAATCCCCCGCAAGGGGTTGCAATAGTCAATTTTCCGTAACTGCCATGCGCCACCCGGATATCGATTGAAAGCAATCGCCAGATGGGAGAGGGGCGCGCAGCGCTCGAATGGGGCTCAGAATATGCCAAACTACCTCGAAAAGGCGGATGATGCGGCCGCCATCATCGCTGGCGCGCAACGCATCATGATCGTCGGCTGTTCCGGCGGTGGCAAGTCCACGCTCTCGCGCAAGCTCGTGCGGCGCTTTGGACTGGAATATATCTCGATGGACCGGGAGATTTTCTGGCTTCCGGGCTGGCAACTGCGCCCGCGTGCGGAACAGCGTGAAAGGATCGCGGACTTCGTTGCGGGCGAGCGGTGGTTGATGGATGGCAGCAATCCCTCGTCGTTTGATCTGCGTCTGCCGAGAACCGATATCGTGATCTGGGTTCGCATGCCGCGCTGGCTCTGTCTCTGGGGTGCCACCAGCCGAATCGTGAAAGGCTACGGCAAGGCGCGACCGGAAATGGCGCAGGGCTGCCCTGAGCGACTGGACCGCGAATTCCTGCGCTATATCTGGAATTTCGAGCGGCGACACGCACCACTTTTCGAGCAGAATTTCGACCTCTATGGGCCGGATGTGCCGGTATGGCAGCTGAAAAGCCGAAAACAACTCCGCCGCCTTCTTGATCTTCTGCACATCGAGGATTAACTGCCGCTCATGCCCAAGTTCGAAACGCATCGTTTTGTAAAACACTCGCCGGACCGCATGTACGACCTCGTCGCCGATGTGGAGAAGTATCCGCAGTTCCTGCCCTTATGCGAAGCACTCACCGTACGCTCCCGCAAGGAGCGCGATGGCAAGACGCTGCTGGTGGCGGATATGACCGTGGGTTACAAGGCCATTCGCGAGACCTTCACCACGCAGGTTCTGCTCAATCCCGCGGAACGGGCCATCGACGTCAAATATATCGACGGGCCGTTCAAATATCTCGACAATCGCTGGCGTTTCGACGCCGCCGAGGGCGGCTCCAACGTGCATTTCTTCATCGAATACGAGTTCAAGAACCGCCTCTTGGGCGCAGTCATGGGGTCCATGTTCGACCGTGCCTTCCGCATGTTCGCAGAAGCTTTCGAGACCCGCGCCGACAAGATCTACACCAATCCCGCCTGACGGAGGGCGATCAGCATCTCGAGCGCCGTCCTGACCGTTGCAAGACGGATGTCCGTGCGGCCGATCTCGCCATAATGCATTTCCTGATGCAGGCTCCGGCCGTGACGGGCCTTGGCGGCCAGATGAACGAGACCCACCGGCTTTTCAGCGGATCCACCCCCCGGACCGGCAATGCCGGTAACGGCAACCGCGAAATCGGCGCGTGACCGGAACAGGGCGCCGTGCGCCATCTGCAGTGCGGTTTGCCGCGAGACCGCGCCAAAGCCCGTCAGCGTTTCAGCGCCAACGCCAAGCATGTCCATCTTGGCCTCGTTCGTATAGGTGACAAAACCGCGGTCGACCACCGCCGAGGAGCCCGAAATCTCCGTCAACGCACCCGCGATCAGGCCGCCCGTGCAGCTTTCCGCGGTCGAGACCATGAGACCGTCTGCTGCAAAATCAGCAATGATCTGCCGTGCGAGCCCTTCAATATCCGCTGGAAACAGGCTCATGGCGGTCTGCCCCTGTAAACGACCGTGGCGGTGGCGATTGCTGCAATCCCCTCCCTGCGACCAACGAAGCCGATGGTTTCATTGGTCGTCGCCTTCACCGAGCAACGCTCCAGCGAGATGCCGAGCATGTCGGAGAGCGCTTCCCGCATGGCCTGCCGATGCGGCCCGATGCGCGGCGCTTCGGCGATCAGCGAGACATCGGCATTCATGATCGTGCCGCCATTGTCGCGCACCACTTTCGCCGCGTGCTCCAGAAATATGCGGGAAGGAGCTCCTTTCCATTGCGGATCGGAAGGAGGGAAATGGTCACCGATGTCGCCGGCGCCGCAGGTCGCCAGCAAGGCATCCGTCAGCGCATGCAGCGCAACGTCCGCATCCGAATGACCTTTGAGCTTCTGATCATGCTCGATGAATATGCCGCACAGCGTCACGCCTTCGCCGGGCTCCAGCTGGTGTACGTCGTAGCCGTTCCCGGTGCGCACGTCCGGCATTGCATGAGAGAGCTTTTCATCGGCCATGGCGATATCCCGCTTGAGAGTGAGTTTCACATTATCGACCGAACCTTCGGTCAATGTTACTGCCAGACCCGCCCATTCGGCAATCGACGCGTCATCGGTAAAATCCGATTTTCCCGAGGCGGCAGCAGCGCGATGCGCGGCGAGGATGTCGTCATAGTCGAAACTCTGTGGGGTCTGTGCGGCATAAAGGCCCTGTCTCGAAACCGTGTCGGTGACACGATTGCCCGCGCCGCGTTTCAGCGTGTCAGTGACGGGCAGGGCGGGTAGAACACCGCCCGCTCCCTCCCGGTGCAGGGCGACAATACGTTCAAGCATATCGACGGAAACGAAAGGCCGCACCGCGTCGTGGATCATTACGTGGCTCAGGCCATGGCGGGAAAGCGCCTCCAGCCCGGCAAGAACAGACTGCTGCCGTGTCACGCCGCCAATAACCGTGGTGACGCGCTCCCCGGCATCAAGTCGCTGGAGAACCGGAGTGAGCAGCGCCGTATCGTCCGCATGGCGCACGACGACGATATGGGAAGCGTTCTTCCACTGGAGGAACGTCGACAGAGTGTGCTCGATCACAGCCTTGCCGCCGATCGGACGATATTGTTTCGGACCCTCCTCGGGAGAGCCGGCTCTTTCCCCGCGTCCCGCGGCCACGATGACGATGCCGAGTTTCATAGTACGTTCCTGCATTGGTCGTATGCTTTGCGTGCAACCCTTCGTGGTTGACAGTCATGCTCTAGCGTTTCAAAACCCGGATGGCCAGCCCGATAAGGCGGGCATCAGCCCCGCAAAGCGCAGGACATGACGTTGCTGCGCTTTCGAAGCTGCACAATTTGCCGCCGACAGCAAAACAGGCAGGCAGCCGCTCAGCAAATAAAAGGTGCAACCTTCTAAAAGTGCTTGGCAACTGCGCAAACACTGTCTAAAAATAATGCAAATAACCCTTCTGCATGAAAGATCATCATTTGGCCCTTCCGGAGTTGTCAGAACCGTTCAGCATCGGCTCAGTTACGATCCGTAATCGGGCTGTGCTGGCGCCCATGTCGGGCGTGACGGATCTGCCTTTCCGACAGCTCGCCTGGCGTTATGGAGCAGGCCTCGTGGTGACGGAAATGGTGGCAAGCCGGGAGCTTGTTGCCAATCGCGGGGAATCCTGGGCGCGGCTGAAAAATGTAGGCATGGTTCCGCACATGGTGCAGCTTGCGGGGCGCGAGGCGCATTTCATGGCCGAGGCGGCGAAGATCGCTGCTGGCAATGGCGCCGGTATCATCGATATCAATATGGGCTGTCCTGCCAAGAAGGTGACGGGCGGTTATTCCGGCTCGGCGCTGATGCGCGATCCCGATCACGCGCTTTCGCTGATCGAGGCGACTGTCAATGCGGTCGATGTGCCGGTGACCTTGAAGATGCGGCTCGGCTGGGATGAAAACAGCATTAACGCACCTGATATAGCTCGGCGCGCCGAAGCAGCAGGCGTTCGCCTTATTACCATTCACGGTCGCACCCGCATGCAGTTTTACGAGGGGCGGGCGGATTGGGATGCCATCCGCGCCGTGCGTGAGGTGATTTCCGTGCCGCTGATCGCCAATGGTGACATCGAGACGGCGGAAGATGCTCGCGAAATCCTGCGGCGGTCGGGTGCGGACGCCGTCATGGTCGGTCGCGGCGCGCAGGGGCAGCCGTGGTTGCCGGCGGTGCTCGCGGGGCATGCAGCGCCGCATCGAGAGGATATCCCCGCCATCGCCGTCGAACATTATGAGATGATGCTGGAATTTTACGGAAGGGAAGCCGGCCTCCGGCATGCCCGCAAACATCTCGGCTGGTATCTCGACCGTTTCGCGCCAGGTATCGCCACGACCGACAAGGCAAAAATCATGACATCGCGCGAGACGGGGGAGGTGGCAGACCTGCTGCGTTCCGCCCTTTGCGAAAATGCGGGCGAAGATGCCGCAAGGAAGGCCGCATGAGCGCTGATAAACACAGCCCTGCAGATGCGAACCCGCTCGCCATGGCGGTTCTGAACGCGGTGCAGAATCCCGTCATTCTGGTGGATGCCGAAGGTTTTATCGCCTTCGCCAACTGGGAAGCCGAAGCCTTTTTCGGCGCCAGCGCCTCCCACCTCGCGCGCTATAGGGTTTCCACTTTCATCCCCTTCGGCAGCCCGCTGCTTGCCCTGATCGATCAGGTGCGGGAGCGCCGCGCGCCGGTCAATGAATATCGCGTTGATCTGAGCTCGCCGCGTCTCGGCCAGGACAAGCTGGTCGATCTTTATGTCGCGCCCGTCGTCAGCGAGCCTGGATCGGTCGTCGTCGTCTTTCAGGAACGGTCTATGGCCGACAAGATCGACCGGCAGCTGACCCATCGCGCTGCTGCCCGTTCAGTCACCGGTCTTGCGTCCATGCTCGCGCATGAGATCAAGAACCCTCTGTCGGGCATTCGCGGCGCGGCCCAGCTTCTGGAGACCTCGGTTGCGGATGAGGACCGGGCGCTGACCCGGCTGATCTGCGACGAGACGGATCGCATCGTTTCGCTGGTCGACCGCATGGAGGTGTTTTCCGACGAGCGGCCGGTGGATCGCGTGCCGGTCAACATCCATTCGGTTCTCGATCATGTAAAGGCGATCGCCAAGGCCGGTTTCGCCCGTAACATCAAGATATCGGAAAATTACGACCCGTCGCTGCCGCCGGTCTACGCAAACCGCGACCAGCTGGTGCAGGTCTTCCTCAACCTGGTGAAGAATGCGGCCGAAGCGGTGGCCAATCAGTCGGATGGCGAGATCGTGCTGACGACCGCCTATCGTCCCGGGATCCGACTATCGGTTGCCGGCAGCCGGGAGCGCATCTCGCTTCCGCTGGAATTCTGCGTGCATGACAATGGCCCGGGCGTACCCGCCGATCTCTTGCCGCATCTTTTCGATCCGTTCATCACCACCAAGACGAATGGTTCGGGCCTCGGTCTAGCGCTTGTCGCCAAGCTGATCGGCGCCCATGGCGGCATTGTCGAATGCGACAGCCAGAACCACCGCACGACTTTCCGCGTATTGATGCCCGTCTCGCCGGAAGTGGCGCTCGACGACAGCACTTTGCCGAACACGACAGGGAATGACCAATGACAGCTACGATCCTCGTCGCCGATGATGATGCCGCAATCCGCACGGTGCTCAACCAGGCGCTGAGCCGCGCCGGTTATGACGTGCGCATCACCTCCAATGCTGCAACGCTCTGGCGCTGGGTTTCGGCAGGTGAGGGCGATCTTGTCGTCACGGACGTCGTCATGCCCGATGAGAACGCCTTCGACCTTCTGCCGCGCATCAAGAAAGCCCGTCCGGACCTTCCCGTTCTCGTCATGAGCGCTCAGAACACCTTCATGACCGCCATCAAGGCCTCGGAAAAGGGCGCCTACGATTACCTGCCCAAGCCCTTCGATCTGACAGAACTGATCGCCATCATCGGCCGCGCACTCTCCGAGCCGAAGCGCAAGCCGGCCAAGCTCGATGACGACATGCAGGACGGTATGCCGCTTGTGGGTCGTTCGGCGGCGATGCAGGAAATCTACCGTGTTCTTGCCCGCCTGATGCAGACCGACCTGACGCTGATGATCACGGGTGAATCCGGTACGGGTAAGGAACTGGTGGCGCGCGCGCTGCATGATTATGGCAAGCGCCGCAACGGTCCCTTCGTTGCCATCAACATGGCGGCCATCCCGCGCGATCTCATCGAATCCGAACTCTTCGGCCATGAAAAGGGTGCCTTTACCGGCGCTCAGAACCGCTCGACCGGCCGTTTCGAACAAGCTGAGGGCGGCACGCTCTTCCTCGATGAAATCGGTGACATGCCGATGGACGCCCAGACGCGCCTGCTGCGCGTATTGCAGCAGGGTGAATATACGACGGTCGGCGGACGCACGCCGATCCGTACAGATGTCCGTATCGTCGCGGCAACCAACAAGGATCTGAAGCAGTCGATCAATCAGGGCCTGTTCCGCGAGGACCTCTATTACCGCCTGAACGTGGTGCCGTTGCGCCTGCCACCCCTGCGTGACCGCGCCGAGGATATTCCCGATCTGGTGCGCCATTTCATCCAGACGGGCGAGAAGGAAGGCCTGGAAGGCAAGCGTTTCGAGACCGAAGCTCTTGAAGTCATGAAGGCCTATGCCTGGCCGGGCAACGTGCGCGAGCTGGAAAACCTGATCCGCCGACTGATGGCGCTTTATCCGCAGGAAGTCATCACCCGCGAGATCATCGAGCAGGAACTGCAATCGGATGTTCCCGACAGCCCGCTCGACAAGATGGCGGTCCGCACCGGTTCACTCACCATCTCGCAGGCTGTCGAGGAAAACATGCGGGACTATTTCGCCAGCTTCGGCGATGGCCTTCCGCCGCCCGGCCTTTATGACCGCGTGCTGCGCGAACTGGAGTATCCGCTGATTCTGGCTGCGTTGACTGCCACGCGCGGCAACCAGATCAAGGCTGCCGATCTTCTCGGTCTGAACCGAAATACCCTGCGCAAGAAAATCCGCGAGCTGGGTGTTTCCGTCTATCGCAGCTCCCGCCCCAGCTGAGAATGTTGACAAGGCCGCATTTGTCGTTGCATTTTCGCCACATTGTGTTGCTTGGAAAACACTAGGAAGGACAGAGATTCGCGGGACACGCGCGAACCTCGCCTGACTTCATGACTGTGGCGCTGGCTGGCCAGCGATTGGGAGTAGTGCATGCGGAAACCTGCCGCCGAAAACGCCGTTGCCGACGAAGCAGCGGGAATGGTGGTCGCCGATCGCAGGATGTCTTTCGCTCTGCCGGGGCTGGTGCTCGCCGGCGTGGCCCTCGTGTGCGCCATCATCACGCTTTTCGTGCTGCTGGGCGTCACGCCAATCGCGCCGACATCGAATGTGGTCATCGCTTCCGTCGTCATCAACTCGATTTTCGTGATCGGCCTGATCTTCCTGATCGGCCGCGAAATCAACCGGCTGCTGAAAGCGCGCAAAAAGGGCAGGGCGGCGGCGCGTCTGCACGTGCGCATTGTCGTCCTTTTCTCCATCGTGGCGATCACGCCCGCAGTGCTCGTCGCCATCTTCGCCAGCCTGACGCTGAATGTCGGTCTCGATCGCTGGTTTTCGCTGCGCACCCAGTCGATCGTCGATTCATCAAGTAATATCGCCCAGGCATACATGATGGAGAATGCCGGTTACCTCCAGGGGCAGACCCTGTCGATGGCGACCGACCTCGACCGCAACCGCGCTCTCTTTTATCTCGACCGCACCGGATTCGTTGATCTTATGACCCGCCAGGCGAAGGGGCGCGGCCTTCTTGGTGCGTTTCTCGTGCAGGAGGATGGCGACGCCGTCGCCCAGGCCGACATCAAGACGGAAAAGCCGCTTCCTGCGATACCGCATGACGCGCTCGAAAAGGCGGCCGCCGGCCAGCCGACGCTGATCCCGCCCGGTATTACCAACCTCGTAGGCGCCATCATCAAGCTCGAAGGCATCAGCGGCACATTCCTTTATACGGTGCGTGCGGTCGATCCCAAGGTGATGGGCGCGATGCGGCTGATGGAAGAGAACCGCGCCGAATACAAGGCCATGGAGGCAGGCCGCGCCCCGCTGCAGATCGCTTTCGCAATTCTCTATCTCGGTTTTGCGTTGATCGTGCTGCTCGCGGCAATCTGGACGGCCATTGCGGTGGCCGACCGTATCGTGCGGCCGATCCGCCTTCTCATCAGCGCCGCAGACAGTGTCGCCACCGGCAACATGCATGTTCTCGTTCCCGTTCGCGCCGTCGATGGCGACGTCGGGCGCCTGTCCCGCACCTTCAACAAGATGGTGTCGGAACTGCGCAGCCAGCAGGAGCAGATCATCGAGGCCAAGGACGACATCGATGATCGCCGCCGTTTCATCGAGGCCGTGCTGTCAGGCGTGACCGCCGCGGTTATCGGCGTTGACGAAAACCGCAGGATAACCATCGTCAATCCGTCGGGCGAAGAGTTCCTCGCACAAACGTCGGAACAGCTCATTGGCGCACAACTCTCCGAGATCGCGCCTGAGATCGAACAGGTCGTCAACGAGGCCAACAGCTGGTCGCGCGGCAACTTCCGCAAGCAGATCAACATTATGCGGCGTGGCAAGGAACGAACGCTGAATGTACAGGTAACGCGCGAAGACGCCCGCGACAGCCGTGACAGCTACGTCATCACGCTCGACGACATCACCGATCTCGTCATCGCGCAACGCTCGACGGCGTGGTCGGATGTCGCGCGGCGTATCGCGCACGAAATCAAGAACCCGCTGACGCCGATCCAGCTTTCCGCCGAGCGCATCAAGCGCCGTTTCGGCAAGCAGATCGACGAAAGCGACCGCGCCGTCTTCGACCAGTGTACGGACACCATCGTCCGGCAGGTCGGCGATATCGGCCGCATGGTGGATGAATTCTCCGCTTTTGCGCGTATGCCGAAGCCAACGAAGGAAAAGTCGGACCTGAGGGCGATCCTGAAGGACGCAGCGTTTCTCCGGGAAATCAGCGCCGCTGACACCAAGTTCACGACGGAGCTGGGTGACACCCCGCTGGAGGGCATGTTCGATGCCCGCATGCTGGGGCAGGCCTTTGGCAACCTCATCAAGAACGCGACGGAAGCCATCGAAGCGGTGGAAGGCGAAAAGCGGCCGGGCAAGATCCTCGTTCGCGCGTCCTTCGACGAGGCCAACTCGCGTTTTGTGGCCGACATCATCGACAATGGCCGCGGTCTGCCGGTGGAAAATCGCCACCGCATTCTCGAACCCTATATGACGATGCGGGATAAGGGCACGGGCCTTGGCCTCGCCATCGTCAAGAAGATCATCGAAGAGCATGGCGGGTATCTGGAACTCCATGATGCCCCGCCGGAGTTCGATCATGGCCACGGCGCCATGATCAGAGTGCTGCTGCCCTATATCGAGGCGGTCGGCGGCGAAAATAACAAGGAAGCAGCATATGGCGTCTGATATTCTGGTCGTGGATGACGAGGCGGACATTCGCGAAATCGTGGCGGGCATTCTCTCCGATGAGGGGCATGAAACGCGTATGGCGTTCGACAGCGACAGCGCGCTGGCTGCCATTTCGGAACGCGTGCCGCGCCTGATCTTTCTCGACATCTGGATGCAGGGTTCGAAGCTCGACGGTCTGGCGCTGCTCGACGAGATCAAGAGCCGCCATCCCGAAATTCCGGTCGTGATGATCTCGGGTCACGGCAATATCGAAACCGCCGTCAACGCCATCAAGCGCGGCGCCTTCGACTTCATCGAAAAGCCGTTCAAGGCGGACCGTCTGATTCTCATTGCCGAACGCGCGCTGGAAAACTCCAAGCTGAAGCGCGAGGTTCAGGAGCTCAAGAAGCGCACGGGGGATGCGGTTGAACTTGTCGGTGCGTCACTTGCGGTATCGCAGCTGCGCCAGACCATCGACCGGGTCGCGCCCACCAACAGCCGAATCATGATTCTCGGCCCGTCAGGTTCCGGCAAGGAACTGGTGGCGCGGATGATCCACAAAAAGTCGTCTCGGGCGACAGGTCCCTTTGTTGCCCTTAACGCCGCGACGATCACGCCGGATCGCATGGAGATTGCACTCTTCGGCACCGAAGGCCTGCCTGGACAACCCCGGAAGGTGGGCGCACTGGAAGAAGCCCATCGTGGCGTTCTTTATCTCGACGAAGTGGGCGAGATGCCCCGCGAGACCCAGAACAAGATCCTCCGCGTGCTTGTCGACCAGCAATTCGAGCGTGTGGGCGGCGGCAAGCGCGTGAAGGTGGATGTGCGCATCATTTCGTCGACGGCCCATCACCTCGAAAGCCTGATCGCCGAGGGCCAGTTCCGTGAGGACCTCTACCACCGTCTCGCCGTCGTGCCGGTGAAGGTACCGGCGCTGTCCGAGCGACGTGAGGATATTCCCTTCCTCGTCGACATGTTCATGCGGCAGATTTCCGAACAGGCTGGCATCCGTCCGCGCAAGATCGGCGACGACGCAATGGCCGTTCTTCAGACCCATGACTGGCCGGGCAACATTCGACAGCTTCGCAACAATATCGAGCGGTTGATGATACTGGCGCGTCCCGAAGGCGGTGAAGCCCCGATCTCTGCTGACATGCTGCCGTCCGATATCGGCGACATGCTGCCGAAGATATCGGCTCAGGGCGATCAGCACATCATGACGCTGCCGTTGCGCGAAGCTCGCGAAATGTTCGAGCGAGACTATCTGGTGGCGCAGATCAACCGATTCGGGGGCAATATTTCGCGAACGGCGGAATTTGTCGGCATGGAACGCTCTGCACTGCATCGCAAACTGAAATCTCTCGGCGTATAAGGGGCCAGGGCTAGGTCGCCGTAACCGATTATCCGTCAGAGAGACAGCATGAGAGTCATCATTTGCGGCGCAGGGCAGGTGGGTTACGGCATCGCCGAACAATTGTCGCGCGAGGACAACGAAGTATCCGTCATCGATACCGCCGCGTCCTTGATAACCGCCATCACAGAGACGCTTGATGTCCGCGGTTACGTCGGCCATGGCGCGCACCCAGACATGCTGGCCAAGGCCGGAGCGGACCAGGCGGACATGATCATCGCCGTGACGCTGCATGACGAAATCAACATCGTCGCCTGCGAGGTTGCGCATGCCTTGTTCAGCGTGCCGACCAAGATTGCCCGCATCCGCGACCAGAGCTATCTTAAGCCTGAATATGCCGATCTCTTCAGCCGGGAAAACATGTCCATCGACGTGACGATCTCGCCGGAAGTTGAAGTCGGCAAGATGGTGCTGCGGCGCATCGCCTTTCCGGGCGCGACCGACGTGGTGCGTTTCGCGGACGACACGGTCTACATGCTGGCCATCGAATGTATGGAGGATTGCCCGGTCATCAATACGCCGTTGCAGCAACTCTCCAGCCTCTTTCCAGACCTCATCGCGACGGTTGTGGGTGTCTACCGGGATGGTTTCCTCAAGGTGGCGCATTCTTCCGAACAATTGCGGGTCGGCGACCTTGCCTACGTCATCTGCCAGCGGCAACACGCCCGCCGCACGCTCAGCCTGTTCGGTCACGAAGAGCAGGAGGCGCAGCGCATCGTTATTGCGGGCGCGGGCAATATCGGCCACTTCGTTGCAAGCAAGATCGAGGAGTTGCAGCCAAAGACGCGGGTGAAGATAATCGAAGCGGATCGCGACAGGGCAGTTGCCGCATCGGAACAGCTCAGCCACACCATCGTCATGCATGGTTCAGCGCTGGACCAGAAAATTCTCATGCAGGCCGACATTCAGGACGCGGACCTGATCGTCACCCTGACCAATAACGACCAGACCAATATCCTGGCTGCGGTCATGGCCAAGCAACTCGGCTGCAAGTCGAACCTCGCGCTTTTGAACAGTTCCTCCTTTCACGAGGTTGCCGACTCGCTCGGACTTGACGCCTATATCAATCCGAGGGCGGTCACCATTTCCCGCGTTCTCCAGCATGTGCGCAAGGGTCGTATTCGTTCCGTCTATGCCGTGCAGCGCGGTTCGGCAGAGGTGATCGAGGCGGAGGCGCTGGAAACGTCACCGCTCGTCGGTCAGTCCTTTCGTGACGTTGAAATGCCCGAAGGCGTCCGTATCGGCGCGATATATCGCGATGGCGTGGTCATCCGGCCGGACGGGAGCACCAAGATCAAGGCGAAAGACCGTGTCGTACTGTTCGCCTCCGCCGACGCGGTGCGGGACGTGGAACAGCTTTTCCGCGTTTCGATACAATATTTCTGACTGTTTCGACGGCAGAAAACGGGTCAATACTCGTACCCATTCGGCTGTTTTCGCCGTTGCCGAACAAGACACGATTTGATACCAGAGTTTGAGGTCGGCCAAACGGGGGACGAGATTTGGCCGGCTTATTATTGATTGATTATTTTCCGGTATCCCTGCCGGCAAAAAAGAAAGAAGCGGCGCCATGGCGGAACGTTCTCAAAACCTTCAAGATCTTTTCCTCAACACCGTACGCAAGAAAAAGATTTCACTGACGATCTTCCTGATCAACGGTGTGAAGCTCACGGGCGTGATAACGTCCTTCGATAATTTCTGCGTTCTGCTGCGCCGGGACGGTCATTCGCAGCTGGTTTACAAGCATGCGATCTCGACCATCATGCCCGGACAGCCGCTGGAACTCGAAATCGAAGAAGGTCCGGACCGCTCGCAGAATCTTCAGGATCTGTTCCTCAGCACGGTTCGCAAGAAGAACATTGCGCTGACGATCTTCCTGATCAACGGTGTCAAGCTCACGGGCGTGGTCACGGCTTTCGACAATTTCTGCGAGCTTCTGCGTCGCGACGATCACGCACAGCTTGTCTACAAGCACGCTATTTCGACCATCATGCCGGGTCAGCCGATGCAGATGTTCGAAAACGAAGAAGGCGCTGCACGCGAGGCGTCCTGACCTTCTCGTCTTAATGGAACCAGCCGCGCCGGGAACTTATTTGCCGCTGGGCGGTTGCTTCCTATTGACGTCCGCGCCGGCGCGGACGAATTCCAACCGTCTTTCCCGATGAGGACTGCCATTTCGACCCGCGACACCTCGAACGAATCGATCATTCCCGAGCAGGAAAAACACCGCGACGACATGCGCGCCGTGGTTCTTGTGCCGGTCCTGAAGCAGCGCGACACCCGCGACGCGGCTGCATTACCTGCCGCGGCTGGCCGCTCGGTCGAGGCGAAGCTTGAGGAAGCGAAGGGGCTAGCGCTCGCCATCGATCTCGAGGTGACCCAGGGGCTCATCGTCGCGGTCAACCAGCCACGCCCGGCGACATTGTTCGGCACCGGCAAGATCGAGGAAATCGGTCATCTTCTGGATGAAACCAATTCCGGCCTGGTCATTGTCGACCATCCGCTGACGCCGGTGCAGCAGCGCAATCTCGAAAAGCATTGGAATGCCAAGGTCATCGACCGAACGGGCCTGATCCTGGAAATCTTCGGGCGCCGAGCCTCCACCAAGGAGGGTACGCTGCAGGTCGATCTTGCGCATCTGAACTATCAGAAGGGTCGCCTCGTTCGAAGCTGGACACACCTTGAACGCCAGCGCGGTGGCGCGGGCTTCATGGGCGGCCCTGGTGAAACGCAGATCGAGGCTGACCGGCGCCTGCTTCAGGAACGCATCGTCAAGCTTGAGCGGGAACTGGAGCAGGTGGTGCGAACCCGCCAGCTTCATCGCGCCAAGCGCCGCAAGGTGCCGCATCCGATCGTGGCGCTGGTCGGGTATACCAATGCCGGCAAGTCGACGCTGTTCAACCGCATTACCGGTGCGGGCGTTCTGGCCGAGGACATGCTGTTCGCCACACTCGATCCGACATTGCGGCGCATGAAACTGCCGCACGGCCGCACGGTGATCCTGTCTGATACGGTCGGCTTCATTTCGGATCTGCCGACACATCTGGTCGCGGCTTTCCGTGCGACGCTGGAAGAAGTGCTGGAAGCCGATCTCATCCTGCATGTCCGCGATATGTCCGATCCGGACAATGCCGCGCAGTCGGCGGATGTGCTGCGTATTCTCGGCGATCTCGGCATTGACGAAAAGGAAGCCGAGCACCGTATCATCGAGGTCTGGAACAAGGTTGACCGCCTCGATCCGGAAGCCCACGACGCCATCATGCAAAGAGCCGAAGGCAGCGCCAATATTCGTGCTGTCTCTGCGATCACCGGCGAGGGCGTCGATGCCCTGATGGACGAGATTTCGAAACGCCTCTCCGGTGTCCTGACGGAGACGACCGTGGTCCTGTCCGTTGAACAATTGCCGCTGATTTCCTGGGTCTACAGCAATTCCATCGTCGACGGGCGGGAAGATCACGAGGATGGTTCGGTTGCCCTCGATGTTCGCCTGTCCGAAGCGCAGGCCGCAGAGCTGGAACGCAAGCTCGGGAAGACGACCACACGCGAGCGGGAGGACTGGGAACGCTGAGCGCTCCCGGCCGCCCCTTATTCCAAGTCATTATTCCGCGCAAAGCCGAGAGTTGACGTTTGCTGAAACGTCTTACGCCGCAGACCAGACCGCCAGTTCATATCCATCGGGATCGGTAAAATGGAACCGGCGTCCGCCGGGAAAGGCGAAGATTGCGACGGTTATCTCGCCACCCGCCGCCGCCACCTGCCGCTGGGCATCGTCGATATCAGCCGCATAGAGAATAACCAGCGGTCCACCCTTCGCGGAAACCGGCGCCGTGGTGGTAAAACCGCCGGTCAGGCGGCCGTCGGAAAATTCGCAATATTGCGGACCGTAATCCTTGAAAGACCAGCCGAAAGCGCCGCCGTAAAAGGCTTTGCTGCGCTCAATATCGCTCACGTTGAATTCGACATAGTCGATTCGCCGGTCGTTGCCATTTTCCGTCATCATTTACTCCATCACGTCTCTTCGAGCAGCGCCTTCAAGGCTTCGAGATCGGCTGTGACAGCCCTCGCATCCCCGTTGAAATCCTCGTCCGTCATCCCCTCAAGACGAAGCAGCGTGAAACTGACCTCGGCGCCACCGCCGTTCGGGGTCACCCTGAGCGCGTTATAGACCTTGAGGCCATCGGGCAAGGTGACGACGTGATCCACGACCCCGAATTCGTTTGCTGGCGCAAAATTCACCCTGACCTCGCCGAGTGGTCCGCCTTCGGCGATCCAGTCTTGGCCATCCGGCCTGAGGCCACCTGCCAGTCCGGCAGCCCAGCGAGCCATGTTGTTCGGATCGGAAACGAAGTCATAGACGTGACTCCACGGCTTCTCGATAGACAGATGAATGATTCTCGACTGCATGACAGACATTTCATCCTCCTCGTGCGGCACGCTCCTCTTGCTGCGCCACTTTGTCGTCACTTGATGCAAGTCAAGGATGTTTCACCGCAGAGATGGGAGAAAGCAAGGAGATAAAAACCGGACTCCTATCATGAACATCTATCGCGCCGGACAGGAACGCCCGCAGCAGCCCGTTGAAAGGCTGGACGCGGAGGCCGTCAATTCCGCAAAAACGCGCAAACCGCTTTACGAAGCACGCAGGAAAATTTTTCCCAAGCGCGCGGAAGGTCGGTTCCGGCGGTTCAAATGGCTTGTCATGCTCGTCACGCTCGGCATTTATTATCTCACGCCGTTCCTGCGTTGGGACCGTGGCCCCTATGCGCCCGATCAGGCAGTATTGATCGATATCGCCAATCGACGCTTTTATTTCTTTTTCATCGAAATCTGGCCGCAGGAATTTTTCTTCGTCGCGGGATTGCTGGTCATGGCGGGGTTGGGGCTGTTTCTCGTTACCTCCGCCGTGGGACGTGCATGGTGCGGTTACACCTGTCCCCAGACAGTGTGGGTGGACCTGTTTCTCGTCGTCGAACGGGCGATCGAGGGTGACCGAAATGCACGCATGAAGCTGGACGCCGCGCCCCTTACAGTCGGCAAATTCCGCAAGCGAGTGTTGAAGCACGCGATCTGGCTGGTGATTGGCGCCCTGACCGGCGGCGCCTGGATTTTCTACTTCGCCGATGCGCCGACGCTGGCGCGGGAATTCGTCACCGGCCAGGCGCCCATGATTGCCTATTCGACCGTCGCCATCCTCACCGCCACGACCTATGTCTTTGGCGGGTTGATGCGGGAACAGGTCTGCACCTACATGTGCCCTTGGCCACGCATTCAGGCGGCGATGCTGGATGAGAATTCGCTTGTCGTCACCTATAACGACTGGCGCGGCGAGCCACGCTCACGGCACGCCAAAAAGGCCGCCGCAGCGGGGGAGAGCGTCGGCGATTGCGTCGATTGCAACGCTTGCGTCGCGGTCTGTCCCATGGGCATCGACATCAGGGACGGGCAGCAGCTGGAATGCATCACCTGTGCGCTCTGCATCGATGCCTGCGACGGGGTGATGGACAAGATCGGCAAGCCGCGTGGCCTGATCGCCTATGCCACGCTTGCCGAGTATCAATCCAACATGGCGCTCGCGACCGGCAACGGTCAGCACGCAATCCGCCCAGCCAACGTGCGTGAGGAAGACGGCAAGTTCAGCAAGCGCGTGCGCCACTTCAACTGGCGCATCATCTTCCGTCCGCGCACGCTGCTTTATACTGCCATCTGGGCGGCTGTCGGCATCGGCATGCTGTCTGCGCTGGTGACGCGCGAGCGGCTGGCGCTCAATGTTCTGCACGACCGCAATCCGCAATATGTGCTGGAATCGAACGGATCCATCCGTAACGGCTACACCGTGCGCATCCTCAACATGGTGCCGCAGCCGCGCACAATGAGCCTGACCATCAATGGCCTTCCTGATGCCGTGATGAAGATAAACGGTATGCCCGATGCGGCCGCGCGTGCCTTTGAGGTGACGGTGGAGCCGGATGAAGCGACGACGCTGAAGGTCTTCGTCACCCGGCCGGGCGGGCGCGTCGCTCGGGCCGCGGAAAATTTCGAGTTTATCGTCAGCGATACGGGCGGCCATGAGACGGCCCGCTATGACGCTGTTTTCAACGCTCCGGGAGCGACAAAATGACCGTGAACAATCGTCACACGTCCGGTTTCACTTTTACCGGCTGGCATATGCTGGGCGTCATGCTGCTGTTTTTCGGCACCGTCATCACCGTCAACATGGTGATGGCCTGGAACGCGGTCAACAGCTGGAGCGGGCTTGTCGTGCCGAATACCTATGTGGCCAGCCAGCAGTTCAACGCGAAGGCGGAAGCAGCCAAGGCGAGGGCGGCGACCGGCATCAAGGGTAAACTTGCGGTGGACGAAAGGACGGTCCGCTACGAGGTCTTTCATCCCGATACCGGCCCGGTCGATACCGATCAGGTGATCGCGCATTTTCGCCGGCCCGTCGGGGAGCGCCAGAATTTCGACATGGAGCTGACCCCGGTTGCCAAAGGGGTCTTTACCGGCCCGCATGACATGCTGCCGGGTCAGTGGATCGTAGAAATTACAGCCGTCAAGAACGGCCGGATCATCGTGCACGAGGGTACGCGGATCGCCGTTGTCAGGGGGCGCCAATGAGCTGTTGTGCACCGGGGACGGAAGGATCGCTGCAGCTTGCCGATCCGGTCAATCCACCGTCGTCAGAGGAGCTGATGCTGGCAAGCCGTGATCTCGGGCAGGGTCTCCGCCAGACCGATCTCAGCGTGCCGGATGTTTATTGCGGCGCCTGCATTACCACCGTGGAGAGCGCGCTCGGCCGCTTGCCGCAGGTGGAGCGGGCGCGGTTGAACCTTTCGTCCAAGCGTGTTGCGATTGTCTGGAGACAAGAGGTCGAGGGTGTCAGGACTGATCCCGCCGACCTTGCCCGCGCCATTCTGGCGACGGGATACCGCACGCATCTTTTCGCCAGTGGTCAGGACGCTTCCGACGCGTTGCGTTCGCAGCTGATCAGGGCGGTTGCGCTATGCGGCTTTGCCTCGGCCAATATCATGCTTTTGTCCGTTTCCGTCTGGTCCGGGGCGGATGCGGCGACGCGCGACATGTTTCACTGGATTTCGGCGATGATCGCCGCCCCGGCGCTGATCTACGGTGGGCGTTTCTTTTATCAGTCGGCCTGGAGCGCGCTGAAACACGGCCGCACCAACATGGACGTGCCGATCGCACTGGCCATCACGCTGTCCTATGCCGTTTCGCTGTGGGAGACGATCCACCACGGTGAACATGCCTGGTTCGATGCGACGGTGTCGCTGCTGTTCTTCCTGCTGATCGGCCGCACGCTCGATCACATCATGCGCGACAAGGCTCGTTCGGCGATTGCCGGGCTCGCCCGGCTCTCGCCACGGGGCGCGACCGTCCTCGGTGAGAACGGAACACGCGAATACCGCCCGCTTGCTGATATCGAGCCGGGAATGTCGATTGCGATAGCGGCAGGAGACCGTGTGGCGGTGGACGCGGTGGTCGAGAGTGGCAGCAGCGATCTCGACATGTCGATCGTCAATGGTGAAAGCGCGCCACGGCGGGTTGCGGCGGGTGACAGCCTGCAGGCGGGTACGCTGAACCTTACCGGTTCGCTGGTGGCCCGGGTGACCGCCTCGGCCAGGGATTCATTCCTGTCGGAGGTCATCAGTCTGATGGAGGCGGCCGAAGGTGGGCGAGCGCGTTACCGCCGTATTGCCGACCGGGCCGCAAGCTATTATTCGCCCGTCGTCCATCTTCTGGCGCTTGTGTCGTTTCTCGGATGGGGCTTCTTCGGTGGCGACTGGAAACAGGCGATGCTGATCGCCATCGCGGTTCTCATCATCACCTGCCCCTGCGCGCTCGGCCTTGCCGTTCCCGTCGTGCAGGTGGTGGCCGCGGGAAGGCTTTTCCGGCACGGGATCATGGTCAAGGAAGGGTCGGCCATGGAGCGACTGGCGGAGATCGATACCGTACTGTTCGACAAGACCGGCACATTGACCATCGGCAGGCCGCGACTGGTCGAGACGGGCGAGGTGAAGCCCGCCACCATGGCAATTGCGGCAGGACTTGCTGCCCATTCCCGCCATCCCCTCTCAAAAGCTCTGCATGCCGCCTACAGCGGCCCTTTGCCGGCGTATGAGACGGTGCATGAAATCCCGGGTTCGGGCGTCGAGGCGAAGACTGATGTGGGAACCTATCGGCTCGGCAACCGCCGTTTCGCGTGCCCGGATGATGAGGGTGCCGACAACGGCAATGCGCGGTCGGAGGTGGTGTTGTCACTCGATGGCCGCCTTCTGGTGAGCTTCGGTTTCGATGACAATCCGCGCGCAGGTGCGGCTGCGGCATTGCGCAGCCTGTCGGTGCGGGGTTTGGCTCAGGAGATCGTTTCGGGTGACCGGGCAGCAGCTGTCAGCGCCATGGCCGACCGGCTGGGGATCGCCAACTGGAGCGCGGACCTGTCGCCGAAGGACAAGGCGGCGCGTTGCGCCTCGCTTGCCGGGGAAGGGCACAAAGTCCTGATGGTGGGAGACGGTATCAACGATGCGCCGGCGCTCGCCGCCGCACATGTTTCTGTGGCGCCCGCCACCGCGGCCGATATCGGCCGGCAGGCCGCCGATTTTGTTTTCATGCAGGAGGACCTCGATGCCGTGCCTTTCGCGATCGAGACATCGCAGCAGGCCGGAAAGCTCATCCGGCAGAACTTCGCGCTTGCCATCGGCTATAATATCATTGCTGTGCCGATCGCGATTGCTGGTTATGCGACGCCGATGATCGCGGCCATCGCCATGTCGACATCGTCGCTGATCGTCGTCGCCAACGCATTGCGCCTCGCCGGATCCGCCGGTCGTCGGAATGAACCAGAGACCGGGTTTGCGGGCGAGGGGGCGCAACTGGCATGAACATGCTGATCTATCTCATTCCCGTTGCGCTGCTATTAGGCGCACTCGGACTTTTTGCCTTCCTCTGGTCGGTGCGTTCGGGCCAGTATGAGGACATGGATGGGGCCGCCTGGCGGGCGCTGGACGATGGTGATAACCGGCCGCGATCCTCGATTTCGAATGGGCCATGACCTGCCGCAAATATGCAAAGCTGATTTGCGTCATCAAAATTTAATCGTTTCAGTCACGCCCAGCCTTGCCGTTTGGTGATTACAGTGCCACAACACGACCACCAAAAAGCAAGATGGAGGCACATCCGTGGAACAGGCAGAAATCGGTTTGATCGGTCTCGGCGTCATGGGCTCTAACCTGGCGCTCAACATCGCCGAAAAGGGCAACAAGATCGCCGTATTCAACCGAACCCCTGAAGCGACGAGAAAATTCTACGCTGAAGCCGGCGAGTTGCAGGGACAATTGATCCCTTGCGAAACCATCGAGGAATTCGTTGCCGCCATTCGTCCTCCGCGCCCGATCATCATCATGATCAAGGCTGGCGATCCGGTCGACCAGCAGATGGAAATCCTGAAGCCGCATCTTTCGAACGGCGACATCATGATCGACGCGGGCAATGCGAATTTCCGCGACACGATCCGCCGTTTCGACAATCTGAAGGACAGCGGCCTCACCTTTATCGGCATGGGCGTTTCGGGTGGCGAAGAGGGCGCGCGTCATGGACCGTCCATCATGGTTGGCGGCACCGAGGACAGCTGGAAGCGCGTCGAGAAAGTGCTCACCTCCATCTCGGCCAAATATAATGACGATCCGTGCGTGGCATGGCTCGGCAATGATGGTGCTGGCCACTTCGTCAAGACCATCCATAACGGTATCGAATATGCCGACATGCAGATGATCGCGGAAATCTACGGCATCCTGCGTGACGGTCTGAAGATGAGCGCTGCCGAAATCGCCGATGTGTTCGGTGAATGGAACAAGGGCCGTCTTAATTCCTACCTGATCGAAATCACCGAAAAGGTTCTGCGCGCCGCCGATCCGATCACCGGCAAACCGATGGTCGATCTGATCCTCGACAAGGCCGGCCAGAAGGGCACCGGCAAATGGTCCGTCATCGAGGCGCAGAACATGGGCGTCGCCGCAACCGCCATCGAAGCGGCCGTGGCTGCCCGTATTCTCTCCTCGCAGAAGGATGAGCGCGAAGCTGCCGAGAAGATCTTCGGCCTTCCGGCCCTTGCAGCCGCACCGGCCGACAGGAAGGCCTTCATCGCCGATCTGGAAAGCGCGCTTCTGGCCGCCAAGGTCGGTGCCTATGCGCAGGGCTTCGCCATCATGTCGGCCGCTTCGAAGGAGTTCAACTGGAACCTGCCGATGCCGACGATTGCCCGCATCTGGCGCGCCGGCTGCATCATCCGCTCGGAGTTCCTCGATGAGATCACCTCGGCCTTTACCAAGGATCCGCATGTGGCCAACCTCATCGTGACGCCGGCTTTCTCCGCCGTCGTCAAGGAAACCGATGCGCCGCTGCGCCGCGTCGTTTCTTACGCTGCCCTGTCGGGCCTGCCGGTTTCGGCGCTGGCTTCCGCCCTTGGCTATTTCGACGCCTATCGTCGCGGCCGCGGCAGCGCCAATCTCATCCAGGCGCAGCGCGACTTCTTCGGCGCGCATGGTTTCGAACGCACCGACGGCGTGGACAAGCCGCATGGCCCGTGGGGCAGCGGCGCCGATATTTTCTGATCGGCCATTGGATAAAGATAAAGGCCCGCGCAAGCGGGCCTTTTTCATTTCACCGGTGCTTGGAATTAGCGAGCGGCGGCAAGGCCGACGATCAGGCCGCTGACGGCATTGATGAGCAGGAACTGGTTGTCAACGCGCACCCAGCGCTGGTCGCGGCGCGGTTCGGCCAGGCGGTAACGGCGATAATCGCGACGATCGACGAAATGACGACGCTCTGCTGGCGAGAGGCGCTGACCACGATCCCAGCGGTGCTTCTTGACGATGACCTTTTTCGTGACATGACGCTCGACGGTGACGCCGCGGTGGCGATCATCGTGACGGCCCTGCGCCTGAGCCATCGGGGCCGCGAGAACGGTTGCAGCCAGAAGAATGGTGACGAACTTTTTCATGGAAGTTTCCTCTCGTGTTTCAATGAGAAGAACTTACGAATAAACGAATGAACGGAAACTGAATTTAAAATTACAATTATGTAATGGTTGTTAAGGCTTAGAGGCGGAAGTTAATCTTTTGTTTTGAAGTTTCTTGACGCGGTCGGACCGCCCGGAATAACCGGGCGGTCTCTCCTCGGTCAGACGCGTTCGGCAGATTTTGCCCAGAGGTTGATATCCGCGTCCTTGGCATAGCGGTCGATTTCAGCGAGTTCTTCGGTCGTGAAATCCGGTTTGTCCAGCGCTTTCACACAGTCTTCAACCTGCTCGACGCGGCTGGCGCCGATCAGCGCCGAGGTGATGCGACCGCCACGCAGCACCCAGGCGATGGCCATCTGCGCCAGTGTCTGGCCGCGGCGTTCGGCGATGCCGTTCAGCGCACGGATATTCTCGACATTACGTTCGTTGAGGAAAGCCGGGTTCAGCGACTTGCTCTGCGATGCGCGGCTGCCATCGGGCACGCCGCCGAGATATTTCGTCGTCAGCATGCCCTGCGCCAGCGGCGAGAAGACGATGGAGCCAATGCCTAGTTCCTCCAGCGTATCAACGAGACCATCTTCTTCAATCCAGCGGTTGATCATCGAATAGCTCGGCTGGTGGATGATGCAGGGCGTGCCGAGGTCCTTCAGGATGGCAGCTGCCTCGCGGGTGCGCTTCGAATTGTAGGAAGAGATGCCGACATAAAGCGCCTTGCCCGAACGCACGATCTGATCGAGCGCACCACAGGTTTCCTCAAGCGGCGTGTTGGGATCGAAACGGTGAGAATAGAAGATATCGACGTAATCCAGCCCCATGCGTTTCAGGCTCTGGTCGCAGGAGGCGATAAGATATTTGCGGCTGCCCCATTCGCCGTAAGGGCCTGGCCACATGTTGTAACCCGCCTTGGAGGAGATGATCATCTCGTCACGATAACCCCGGAAATCCGTCCTCAGGATTTCGCCGAAGGCGGTCTCGGCGCTGCCGGGCGGCGGGCCATAATTGTTGGCGAGGTCGAAATGGGTAATGCCGAGATCGAAGGCACGGCGGCAGATGGCCTGTTTCGTCTGATGCGGCGTATCGTTGCCGAAATTATGCCAGAGTCCCAGCGAGATCGCCGGCAGTTTCAGTCCGGTCTTTCCGCAATAATTGTATTTCATGGACGTGTAACGGTTTTCGGCCGGTTGCCAAACCATGGGTCTTCCTCCACTTGCTGATGATCGGCTGCCGAAGAACCCGGCAACCATTTGAACTGATGAGGGCAGGCCGCGACGCCTGTCTTCCCGAACAGGATGGTTATGCCTTTCTCCGCGTCGTTTCAATGCGGGGACTGGCAGCCATGAAGATCGAAGACACGGAAGTGCGGCTGTCCGCCGCCCGCTTTCGGGGTGAAGATGATACGCCGCGTTTCGCCGGCGGCGAGATCGAAAAGGTTGTCGGAATAACGCCCGGGCTGATCTGCCTCCAGCATGACGAAGAGCGCAAGCCCGCTTGCGGTGACATCTATTTCGAACTGCCCGTTTTTCAGTGAGCTGGTGGTGAATGTCAGACCGGCGGGCAGAAGTTCCAGCGCTTTATAGGTGTCGCGCACATGGTGGCCTTCCCCGGTCATGCCGTTGGAGGCGATGAAGCTCCAGGCAAGGATGGTGCCGTCAGGCAGGCTGCTCATGTCGATGTCGGTCAGCGTAGCGGCCTTGTCGGTCGTGCAGGTGCCGTTGGCGGATTTCAACGGCACTCGGTTGCCGTCCATAGTCAGGGCAACGATATTCATGTCGATCTCGACGTCTTCCGCCGTGTCGTTCACCATGGAGAAGTTTATTCGGCGTCCATCCTCCGCAGGGATAGCCGAAACCGTTACTGGCTGGAAGAAGCGGCGGGCGGCATAATGCAGCGCCTTCCAGCCGCCGCCATAATCGAGGCTTGACCACGAGGCGACCGGCCAGGTGTCGTTCAGCTGCCAGTATAGCGTTCCCATGCAATGCGGCTTCAGCGAGCGCCAGTAATCGACGGCCGTGCGGATAGCCAATGCCTGCTGGACCTGGCTCAGATAAACGAAATTCTCGAAGTCCTTTGGGAAGCGGAAGTAGCGGAACATCGTACCGGCGATCCGCTCGTTGCCGCCGGCATTTTTCTGGTGCAGTTCGATGACGGGGGAGGCGATGTTCATGTCCTTGTCTTCCGCATAGGTGCGGATGACCGGCATGGAGGTGTAGGACTGGAAACCGAATTCCGAGCAGAAACGCGGCTTCACCGAACGGTAATTGTCGAATGACTTGTTCTCGTGCCACACGGACCAGTAATGCATGTCGCCGGAACCATCCGCGTGCCAGGCATCGCCATAATCGAGATAACCGGAGGCGGGGCTTGATGGCCACCACAGGGCTTCGGGAGCGGCCTTTTTCAGGGCCTTTTCAATGGTGCGGTTCAGTCGGTCATAAGCCACAAGGTATCGGTCGCGATTGTTGCGGGACTCATCGAACCAGGTCAGTGCACCCACCAGCTCGTTATCGCCGCACCAGAGCGCGATGGAAGGATGCGAGGAGAGGCGTTTCACCTGATAATCAACCTCGTGTTCGACATTATCGAGAAAGTCCTCGCTGCAGGGATAAAGATTGCAGGCGAACATGAAGTCCTGCCACACCAGCAGGCCAAGATGGTCGCAGAGATCGTAGAACCAGTCTTCCTCATAAAATCCGCCGCCCCAGACCCGGATCATGTTCATGTTAGCCTCGACCGCGGAGCAGAGGAGGTCTTCGGTCTTTTCCCGGCTGGTGGGCGAATAGAGCGCATCTGCGGGAATCCAGTTGGCACCGCGGCAGAAGATTTCCCGGCCGTTGATGCGGAACGCGAAGCGGCTGCCAGCCTCATCCTTATCGGTCAGAAGCTCGATGGTCCTGAAGCCGATCTGCCGGGTCACAGTCTCATCGGGCAGCTCAACCATCAGCGTGTAGAGCGTCTGCTCGCCACTGCCGGCCGGCCACCAGAGCTCCGGATTTTCCACGAAGAAGACGTGACGCACCACGGTTTCGCCTGCGCCGACGCCGCAATCGAGCCTCAGCCTTTCATCGTTGAGAGACAGATAAACCGGCAGGCTTGCCGGTCCCTCGGCAAAGAGGGTGACGGCGACATGCAGCTCGACGCCGCCGTCGATATGGCGCTGTGAGGTAACGACATGCTCGATCCGGGCCGTATCGAGCCGTTTCAGCAGGATTTTGCCGTAAAGCCCGAGTGGCGCGATCGCGATGTTCCAGTCCCAGCCGAAATGGCATTGCGGCTTGCGCAGCATATTGCCATTGGCGATGGGCGAATTCCCCGGGTGATAGGGTATATAAAACGGCTGGCGCGCCTGCCGCTCCGCCCCGGCGGTTATATTGGAGTGGAAATGGATGCGAATGGTGTTTTCACCGGGGCGCACTGCACGGGAAATGTCAGGGCGGTAGCGACGGAAGCAATTGTCCGCGCTGAGCACCGGAACGTCGTTCACGAAGACAATCGCGACGGTGTCGAGATAGTCGATGTCGAGATACCAGCTTGCGTCCGCCTCATCGAGGATGAACGTTCGCTCAAGAACCCAGTCCTGTTGGGCCACCCATTGCACGGCCTTTTCATTGGCTCCGTGGTAGGGTTCTGGAATGATGCCCGCATCTTTGAGTGCCGTATGGATATCCCCAGGGACGGTAAGCTCGGTCGTATGATCTCTGTCCACTGATGTCAGACGCCAGAGCCCTGCCAGATCGATGACGGTTTCGGGCGTGGAGGAAGAAATCATGACGGAACCCTGCATTTATGAATTCAAATAAGAAAGCCGGCATTGTGATGCAGGCTTGTGTCAGAATCTGGGGAGGATGGACGCCGCAAGTGGCTAACCGCCCGCTTGCTCGGTCTCATGATACCCTCCCTTCGGCAACGTTACCGTAAAACCTCCATTCCGTCATGTCTTTCAGGTACAACATATGTCAGGAAAAATTTCTGGAACGGAGCATCAATCGCGGCCGGATGGATCGGTCTAAAGGTTATTTTATTTTTCGATATTATATCAATAAGTTATTATAATTTTTCAATGTTTATGATTAAATCATATATTGGCTACGCAGCCATCACGGGCGGGCGAGAGAAAAGCGCAGTAAGAACCGGACATTTTTTCGAGCTACATCGTTATAGCCCAAACAGGGGCTCCCGCGCGGAAAGCGGATCCCGGTTGAGGACCTTTGCCTTTGCAACGACGTAAAAGCTATCTATGATCACCGTTCGGTCAAGCATGGCGAAATGACATGAACGATACTGGTAAATCCGGCGGGAGCGAAGCGCCCGTGACGACGGGCGAGCGCCCGACCCTGAAGACCATCGCTTACATGACGGGCCTCGGCATCACCACCGTTTCGCGCGCTCTCAAGGATGCGCCTGATATCGGCGCGGAGACCAAGGAGCGCGTGCGGCTGATTGCCCGCCAGATCGGCTATCAGCCAAACCGCGCCGGCGTGCGCCTTCGCACCGGCAAGACCAATGTGATTGCCCTCGTTCTCAGCGTCGATGAAGAGCTGATGGGTTTTACCAGCCAGATGGTGTTCGGCATCACCGAGGTTCTGTCCTCGACCCAATATCATCTGGTCGTAACGCCCCATATCCACGCCAAGGATTCCATGGTGCCGATCCGCTACATTCTCGAAACGGGATCGGCGGATGGCGTCATCATTTCGAAGATCGAACCTAACGATCCGCGAGTCCGTTTCATGACGGAGCGCAAGATGCCCTTCGTCACCCATGGACGTTCGGACATGGGCATCGACCATGCCTTTCATGATTTTGACAATGAAGCCTACGCCTACGAAGCGGTCGAGCGATTGGCTCAATGCGGACGCAGGAAGATCGCCGTCATCGTGCCGCCGTCACGTTTTTCGTTTCACGACCACGCTCGCAAGGGGTTTAATCGGGCAATCAGGGATTTCGGCCTTACCGAATTTCCGTTGGACACCGTTACAATCGAAACGCCGCTGGAAAAAATCCGCGATTTCGGTCAGAGGCTCATGCAGTCCGATGATCGTCCCGATGGCATCGTTTCGATCAGTGGCAGCAGCACCATAGCGCTGGTGGCCGGGTTCGAGGCCGCGGGCGTGAAAATCGGAAAGGACATCGACATCGTCTCGAAACAGTCCGCCGAATTCCTGAACTGGATCAAGCCGCAGATCCATACCGTCAATGAGGATATCAAACTGGCGGGCAGGGAGCTTGCGAAAGCCCTTTTGGCCCGCATCAACGGCGCGCCCGCGGAAACTCTGCAGAGTATCAGCCGCCCGGTCTGGTCCTCCATGGCGCCGAAGCCTTAAGGCACACGCAAGACCGAGCCGGCATGGCGCATTGGCCATGCCGGGCTTGATGAGTGCCAATCAGGACAAACAATTCTTCAGCGACCCGGCGATACCGCGCATCAGCTTGAAGTAAAGCTCCGGGCCTGGCTCCAGCGTTGCCGCTTCCGGATCAAGCGTAGCCGACTTCGCTGCCGTACCTTCGGTGATGACCGAGACCAGCTTAGGCTCGAATTGCGGTTCGGCAAAAACGCAGGTCGCGCCGAGCTGGCGAACCTTTTCTTGCATCTGTTTGACGCGATCCGCGCCCGGCAGGGTTTCGGGGCTGACGGTGATCGATCCCGCCGTCTTCACGCCATAGCGATGTTCGAAATATTGGTAGGCGTCGTGGAAGACAATGAACGGCTTGTCCTTCACCGGCTGAACCGTTTTGGCCAGTTCGGCGTCAAGTGTATCGAGATCATCGATCAGTTTCTTTGTGTTGGACTGATAGATCGCGGCATTGCCGGGATCGGCCGCGATCAGCGCGGTTTCGATTGCCTGGGCCATGGCCTTGGCATTGGCGGGGTCAAGCCAGAGATGTGTGTCATAGGTGCCATGCTCATGGTCGTCGTGGCTCTCACCGTCGTGACCGGCGTGACCGCCTCCGTCATGCTCGTGACCATGCTCGTGCGCGTCCGGCTTTTCGGCATGACCGTCATTCGCCTCATGGCCTTCTTCACCATGATCATGCGCTTCAAAGGGCCCCCCTTCACGGAAGGGCAGCTTTTCCAGCCCCTTGGCATCTTCCAGTTCCACAACAGTCGCCTTGGCGGCCAGCGCTTCCAGCGGCTTCTCCAGAAATGCTTCCAGTCCGGGACCCACCCAGAAAACCACATCCGCCGTTTCGAGCTTGCGTGCATTCGACGGACGGAGATTATAGGTATGCGGCGAGGCCGCGCCATCGACGATGAGCTGTGGTTCCCCGACACCTTGCATGATGGCCGCAACGAGGGAGTGGACGGGCTTGATCGACACCACGACCTCGGGTGCAGCGGTGGCGCCCGAAGCGGCGACCGCGATTGCCATGGAGGCCGCGAGCGGGATCAGGATCGATTTCATGAAATGCACTCCACTTGAAGAACGTTAGTTATGTTATTACATTTATTGCGTAACTCTATAACGTATGCGATAGCGGTAAGCAACATCGCCAAACGGACAATCCCATGCTTCATTCCGCCCATCCGGGTAACGAGATACTGGTCTCCCTTGCCAATGCCGGCGTCCAGCGCAACGGCCGCTGGCTGGTGCGCGGCGTGGAGTTTTCCGTCAGCAAGGGCGAGATCGTCACACTGATCGGGCCGAACGGATCAGGCAAGTCCACGAGCGCGAAAATGGCGATTGGTGTCGTCAAACCAACCGAGGGGGTGGTTACCCGCAAGGCTGGTCTGAAAGTGGGTTATGTGCCGCAGAAGCTTTCGGTCGACTGGACAATGCCGCTTTCGGTGCGCCGACTGATGACACTGACAGGACCGCTCGCTGCCCGCGAAATAGACGCCGCTCTGAATGCGACCGGTATCGCGCATCTTGCCAATGCCGAGGTGCAGCATCTGTCCGGTGGCGAGTTCCAACGCGCGCTTCTTGCCCGCGCCATTGCCCGCAAGCCCGACCTTCTGGTTCTTGACGAACCCGTGCAGGGGGTGGACTTCTCCGGCGAGATCGCGCTTTATGATCTGATAAAAAATATCAGGAATTCAAATAATTGCGGAATTCTGTTAATCTCGCATGATCTGCATGTAGTGATGGCGGAAACCGATACGGTGATATGCCTCAACGGCCATGTCTGCTGCCGCGGCACACCGCAGGCGGTGAGCCAGAGTCCGGAATATATGCGCCTGTTTGGCGGCGCGGCGGCGAAGGGGCTGGCCGTCTACAGTCACCATCATGATCACACCCATTTGCCGGACGGCCGGGTGCAACATGCGGATGGCACGGTGACGGACCATTGCCACCCCGAGGATGGTCACCATCACGGGCATGATCTTCATCATGACCACGGGCATGACCATCATGACCACGGCCACCGCCACGATGATCATGGAGAATGCGGCTGCGGCCATGAACGTGACGACGACGCCCACCTTAACCAGCGGCAGGGAGAACGCCATGTTTGACGATTTCTTCGTCCGCGCCATGGTCGCCGGCATTGGGGTTGCATTGACAGCCGGTCCGCTTGGCTGCTTTGTCGTCTGGCGGCGCATGGCCTATTTTGGCGATACCATGGCCCATTCGGCGCTTCTGGGTGTTGCCCTGTCTCTGCTGCTGCAGCTGAACCTCATTGTCAGCGTGTTTCTGGTCGCGTCGGCCGTGTCGCTCCTTTTGATTTTCCTGCAACGGCGGCAGGCGCTGTCCGCCGATGCGCTGCTGGGCATCCTGTCCCACTCCGCATTGGCGATCGGCCTTGTCATCGTTGCCTTCATGAGCTGGGTCCGCATCGATCTCGTCTCGTTCCTGTTCGGCGACATTCTCGCCGTCACCCGCAGCGATATTGCACTGATCTGGGGCGGCGGACTGGTTGTCATCGTCTCCATGGTGTTCCTGTGGCGATCGCTGCTTGCCTCCACCGTCAATACGGAGCTGGCGGAAGCCGAGGGGCTGAAACCGGAACGGGCGAAATTGATCTTCACGTTGCTGATGGCGCTGGTGATCGCCATCGCGATGAAGGTGGTCGGTATCATGCTCATCACATCGCTGCTCATCATACCGGCTGCGACCGCCAGACGTTTCTCCGCTACACCGGAGGTAATGGCGGTGGTGGCTTCGCTGATCGGTGCGGTTGCCGTTGTTGGCGGCCTCTTCGGATCGCTCACCTATGATACACCGTCCGGTCCATCCATCGTGGTTGCCGCGGTGATCCTCTTCGTTATAAGCCTGTTGCCGGCGCCGGGTTTGTCCCGCTCCGCGGATGAAGGAGGCAAGTCATGAATGCGCAGACCCAGCAGAACCTCACCAAGAACCAGTCGCTGGTCATGAACGCCCTTTCAAACGCGCATCAGCCGCTCAGCGCCTATATGATCCTCGACAAGTTGCGCGATGATGGTTTCCGCGCGCCGCTGCAGGTCTATCGGGCGCTGGAAAAACTGGTGGAATATGGCCTTGTGCACCGGCTGGAGAGCCTTAACGCCTTCGTCGCCTGCACCCATACCCAGGCGGAGTGCTGCTCCAGTCACCATGGCACCGTCGCCTTCGCCATCTGCGAGTCCTGCGGGCAGGTCACGGAATTCCACGATCACGAGATCGATCACCGGCTGGAGCGCTGGGTGAAGGACAGCAAGTTCAAAGCGGAAAAGACCACCATCGAAATCCGCGGTCTTTGCGCCGCCTGCTCGGCCTGACGGACGATGGATGGAATGGGTATTGTTGCCCGCTCCCGATCACCTTTCGATGACCGCCAGATCCTGCGAGAAACGCTTCCAGTTTTCGACGTATTTTTTCGCTGAGCGGCGAATCCCCGCCACGGCGTCGTCATCAAGCGTGCGGATAGCGCGCGCGGGCGAGCCGACGATCAGGGAATTATCCGGAAATTCCTTCCCCTCCGTCACCAGAGCATTGGCGCCGACGAGGCAGTTTCGGCCGATCTTTGCGCCGTTCAGGATCGTCGCGCCCATGCCGATCAACGAATTATCGCCGATGGTACAGCCATGCACGATAGCGTGGTGGCCAATGGTGCACATTTCGCCGATCGTTGCGGCAAAGCCGGGATCGCTGTGAACCATCACGCCTTCCTGAATATTGGTGCCGCGCCCGACGATGATCGGCTCATTGTCTCCACGCAGCGTTGCACCGAACCAAATGCCGACGTCTTCGCCGAGCGTGACTGAGCCAATGACATTGGCGTCGGGAGCGATCCAGTAGCGATCCGCTGCAGGCGTTTGCGGCACACGGTCGGCAAGGCGGTAAAGCGGCATGTCGATGTCCTCCCTTATGTTCGTGCGTCAGACGACCGTCACCGACAGTGTGCCGACACCCTCGACGCCGCATTCTATGCGGTCACCGCGAACGATTGGACCAACGCCAGCCGGCGTGCCGGTCATGATGACGTCGCCAGCGGCAAGGGTGAACAGCTTGGAAAGCTCGGCAATCACTTCCGGCACCTTCCAGATCATCTGGGCGAGATCGCCCGTCTGCTTGCGCTCGCCATTGACGTCGAGCCAGATCGCGCCGGTTGCGGGATGCCCGATCCTGTCCGCTGGGACGACGGGGGACACCGGCGCGGAATATTCGAAGGCCTTCGCGCCCTCCCAGGAACGTCCCATCTTCTTCAGCCCGTCCTGCAGGTCGCGGCGCGTCATGTCGATACCGACGGCGTAACCCCAGACATGGTTCAGCGCTTCCGACGCCGGAATATCCGCTCGGCCGCTTTTCAGCACCACGACGCACTCAACTTCGTAATGCACATTCGATGAGAGCGACGGATAGGGAAAATCCTGTCCTGCGGGCAGCAGGTTGTCCGGGTTCTTCTGAAAATAGAAGGGCGGCTCGCGCGAGGGGTCGTGGCCCATCTCAATGGCGTGATCGGCATAATTGCGGCCGACACAATAGACCCGCCGTACAGGGAACAGATCGCTCGTGCCTTCGACGGGCAGGAGAACGGGCTTCGGGGCAGGGATGACGGTAGCGGCCATGTGGGTTTCCTGTCGTCTTTTAGGGTGCAATTCTTGTCCCGCGATTCCGGCGCGATTTCCAGTTCAAAATTGCCTCGCCTGCAAAACTGGCTTTTTACGGTCCTTTGCTGTAGAAGCCGGCGCAAAGAGGTTAATCCATGTACAGACAAGCGCTTGCAAGCGGCGAAAAAATCTTCGCCGTGGCCCCCATGATCGACTGGACCGATACGAGGTGCAGGTTTCTGCACCGGCAATTGTCGAAGCGTGCGCTGCTTTACACCGAAATGATCGTTGCCGACGCCATCATCCATGGCCAGCGTGACAGGCTGCTCGGTTATCACCCTCAGGAACACCCCGTCGCGTTGCAGCTCGGCGGGTCTGATCCGGCCAAGCTTGCCGAAGCGGTGCGGATCGCCGGGGACTACGGTTATGATGAAATCAATCTGAATGTTGGCTGTCCCTCGGATCGGGTGCAATCCGGCACCTTCGGCGCTTGCCTGATGCGCGAGCCTGATGTGGTGGCGCAATGTGTGGCCGCAATGAAGGCTGCCGCCAGTGGGCCGGTTACCGTGAAATGCCGGATCGGGGTGGATGAGCAGGAGCCGGAAGCGGTTCTGCCTGATTTTCTGAAGAGGGTTGTTGCGGCGGGTGCGGACGCGGTCTGGGTTCACGCGCGCAAAGCCTGGCTGCAAGGGCTTTCGCCGAAGGAAAACCGCGAAGTGCCGCCGCTCGATTATGACCTCGTCTATCGCATGAAGCGGGAAAATCCTGACGTCTTTATCGGCATCAACGGCGGCATCGCCGATCTCGATCAGGCGAGCGGACATCTCCAGCATATGGATGGCGTGATGCTCGGCCGGGCTGCCTATCACAACACCTCCATCCTTGCCGACGTCGACCATCGCATCTATGGCGAGGAGGCCCGCCACCCGGACTGGATGGCGTTGCGTGACGCGATGATGGCCTATGCCGCCGATTATATCGCCGCGGGCGGACGTCTCAACCACGTCACCCGCCATATGGTCGGACTGTTTCAGGGCATGCCCGGCGCGCGCCGTTTCCGGCAAATCCTCTCCAGCGATGCCACGAGGCCCGGGGCAGGGCCGGAGGTCATCGAGGCCGCTTTCGCCAGCATCGATGTCAGCACCACGAAAGACATGGCGGGCTGAAAGCGCTCAGACCGCCTTTTGCAGTTCCTGCGCACCATTAGGCGCATTGACCTTGCCGCCGGTAATGAAGAAAGCGAAAACATCGCGCGGGGTCTTCTCAACCTTCCGATCCGGCGCGATCAGCGGCAGATCGTCCGGCACACCGCCACTGGCATAGGTCTTTACCCGCTCAGCCCAGTGCGCGATCTCTTTTTTCGGGTAACAGGTCTCGATGTCGTCCTCGCCCTTCTGCAGGCGGCAATAAACGAAATCGGCCGTTACGTCAGGCAGCATCGGATAATCATGATGGTCAGCGCAGACGACGGCGACCTTGTGCCTGGCAAGAAGTTCGATGAATTCGGGAACCTGGAATGTCGGGTTGCGCACCTCCACGACATGGCGAAGAGTGAGCCCGTCCTGCTTTTCGGGCAGCAGCGCCAGAAATGCACCGAAATCCTCCGCATCGAATTTCTTCGTGGGCGCAAACTGCCAGAGGATGGGACCGAGATGGGACCCGAGTTCCGTCAGCCCCTGCGTCAGGAACTTCGTCATCGACTCACCTGCCTCGGCCAGAACCCTGCGGTTGGTGACAAAGCGGCTTGCCTTTAGGGAAAACACGAAGTCCTCGGGCACTTCGGATGCCCATTTCGCAAAGGTCTCCGGTTTCTGGCTGCTGTAATAGGTGCCGTTCACCTCGATTGCCGTGAGCTGCCGGCTGGCGTGTTCCAGCTGGCGTTTTTTCGGCAGTTTTTCGGGATAAAAAGTGCCTTCCCAGGGCTCGAAGGTCCAGCCGCCGATACCGGTGCGGATCGTGCCTGATGTCGACATATCTAGTTCCTCCTCCGGCCTTCGGCCTTTCGAACCTTTGCGACGAAAGCTGCGGCTTACTCCGCAGCCTCCCGTTTTCCGGCCGGCCGGCGCTCCAGAAGCTCCTTCAGGAAGTGGCCGGTATAGGAACGCTCCACCTTGACGATGTCTTCCGGCGTGCCCGTGGCCACCACTTCGCCGCCGCCCGTGCCGCCTTCAGGCCCGATATCGATGATCCAGTCCGCCGTCTTGATGACTTCGAGATTATGCTCGATCACCACCACGGAATTGCCCTGTTCCACCAGCGCATGCAGCATTTCGAGCAGCTTGTTGACGTCGTGGAAATGCAGGCCCGTCGTCGGCTCGTCGAGAATATAGAGCGTGCGGCCCGTCGAGCGCTTCGACAGTTCCTTGGCGAGCTTGACGCGCTGCGCCTCGCCGCCTGAAAGCGTATTGGCCTGCTGTCCGACCTTGATGTAACCGAGGCCGACATCGAAGAGCGATTGCAGCTTGTCGCGCACGGCGGGAACGGCGGCGAAAAATTCGACGCCCTCCTCAACCGTCATATCCAGCACGTCGGCGATGGATTTGCCCTTGAAGGTGACGTCCAGCGTCTCGCGGTTATAACGCTTGCCGTGGCAGACGTCGCAGGTGACGTAGACGTCAGGCAGGAAGTGCATCTCGATCTTGATCACCCCGTCGCCCTGGCAGGCCTCGCAGCGGCCACCCTTGACGTTGAAGGAGAAACGGCCGGGCGCGTAACCACGAGCCTTGGCTTCCGGCAGGCCGGCGAACCAGTCACGGATCGGCGTAAAGGCGCCGGTATAGGTGGCCGGGTTGGAGCGCGGCGTGCGTCCGATCGGCGACTGGTCGATATCGATCACCTTGTCGATGAATTCGAAACCATCGATGCGGTCGTGTTCGGCCGGGATTTCACGCGCGCCCATGACCCTGCGCGCCGCCGATTTATAGAGCGTCTCGATCAGGAAGGTGGATTTGCCGCCACCCGAAACCCCGGTTACGGCCGTGAAAACACCGAGCGGCACAGCGGCCGTGACATTCTTCAGGTTGTTGCCGCGTGCGCCGAAAACCTTGATCTCGCGGCCCTTCTTGGGTTTGCGGCGCTCAGCCGGCACGGCAACGCCGAGTTCACCGGAGAGATATTTGCCGGTCAGCGATTTCGGATTGGCCATCACTTCCTGCGGGGATCCTTCGGCAATCACCTGGCCGCCGTGAATACCGGCCGCCGGGCCGATATCGACCACATAATCCGCCGTCAGAATGGCGTCCTCATCATGTTCGACCACGATGACGGTGTTGCCGATATCGCGCAGATGTTTGAGCGTATCCAGCAGGCGCGCATTGTCGCGCTGGTGCAGGCCGATCGAGGGCTCATCGAGAACGTAGAGAACGCCGGTGAGGCCAGAGCCGATCTGCGAGGCCAGACGGATACGCTGGCTCTCCCCGCCCGACAGCGTGCCCGAATTGCGCGACAGGCTGAGATAATCCAGCCCTACATCGTTGAGGAATCGCAGGCGTTCGCGGATTTCCTTGAGAATACGGACGGCAATTTCATTCTGCTTCGCGTTCAGGCTTTCCGGCAGCACCTCAAACCAGTCGCGCGCCGTCCGGATCGACATTTCGGTGACTTCACCGATATGCAGCTTGTTGATCTTGACCGCCAGCGCCTCCGGCTTCAGGCGGTAACCGGCGCAGGCCGGGCAGGGGGCTGCCGACATATAGCGCTCGATTTCCTCGCGCGCCCAGGCGCTGTCTGTCTCTTTCCAGCGCCGCTCCAGATTGGGCACGATGCCTTCGAAGTTCTTGACTGTCTTGTAGGAGCGGGCGCCGTCCTGGTAATTGAACTCGATCTTGTCGTCAGTGCCCTGAAGAATGGCGTGCTGCGCCTCCTTCGAAAGATCGGACCACTTGCTCGAAAGCTTGAATCCGAAGGCTTTGCCGAGCGCTTCCAGCGTCTGGTTGTAATAGGGCGACGATGATTTTGCCCAGGGAGCAATGGCCCCGTCACGCAGGGTACGGGCCGGCTCCGGCACGATCAGGTTCTCATCCACCTTCTGCTGCGAGCCAAGGCCATCGCAGCTGGGGCAGGCGCCGAAGGGGTTGTTGAAGGAGAAGAGACGCGGTTCGATTTCCGGAATGGTGAAGCCGGAAACGGGGCAGGCGAATTTTTCCGAAAACAGCACCCGCTCATGGGTCTCGTTGAGAGACTTGTTGGCGGAACCACCGGCGGCTGTCTCTTCGGGCGGCAGGGGCCTGTCGGCAAATTCGGCAATTGCCAGACCATCGGCAAGCTTGAGGCAGGTCTCGAGACTGTCGGCAAGACGCGCGGCCATATCCGGGCGCACGACGGCGCGGTCAACCACCACGTCAATGTCGTGTTTGTACTTCTTGTCGAGAGCAGGAACGTCGGCGATCTCGTAGAACTGGCCGTCCACCTTGACGCGCTGGAAGCCCTTCTTCATCAGCTCGGCAAGTTCTTTCTTGTACTCGCCTTTGCGGCCGCGCACGATCGGCGCGAGGATGTAAAGACGCGTGCCTTCCTCGAAAGCGAGGATGCGGTCGACCATCTGGCTGACCGTCTGGCTTTCAATCGGCAGGCCCGTGGCCGGCGAATAGGGGACACCGACACGCGCGAAGAGAAGGCGCATATAGTCGTAGATCTCGGTGACCGTGCCGACCGTGGAGCGCGGGTTGCGCGAGGTGGTCTTCTGTTCGATGGAGATTGCCGGCGACAGGCCCTCGATCTGGTCGACATCCGGCTTCTGCATCATTTCGAGGAACTGGCGCGCATAGGCCGAGAGGCTTTCGACATAACGGCGCTGGCCTTCGGCGTAGATCGTATCGAAGGCGAGCGACGACTTGCCTGAGCCGGAAAGCCCGGTCATGACGATCAGCTTGTTGCGTGGCAGATCGAGATCGATACCCTTGAGATTGTGTTCACGGGCACCACGGATGGAAATCGTCTTCAGTTCACTCATGACAAGGCTCGGACAAAAATAACAGGCTGGATGGCGGCGCGTCCTTATGTAGTGACGCAGCCGGACGTGTCGAGGTCTATTCCCTATCGGTCGCAGCTTTTCACGATGCTTGACTCGAAATCTGCAATTCAATAGAACAAAAAAGGAACGAATTGCAAGCGCGAATGTCTGCCCCCACAGCTTAAGATTATTCTTTGTGGATAGTTCCATGCTTGCGGTGCCCTTTGCGGGCGGCGGCAGCTATTGTGTGCCGAATTTTTTGAAATGCAATTGCCGGTCATGATGGCCGGCGGACAGGATGACGAGATGGCTGGTAGCGTAAACAAGGTAATTCTGATCGGAAACGTGGGCGCTGATCCCGAAATCCGCCGGACGCAGGATGGCCGACCCATCGCCAACCTGCGCATCGCCACCTCGGAGACCTGGCGGGACCGCAACAGCGGCGAGCGCAAGGAGAAGACCGAGTGGCACACGGTCGTCGTCTTTAACGAAGGCCTGTGCAAGGTCGTCGAGCAATATGTGAAGAAGGGCGCCAAGCTCTATATCGAAGGCCAGTTGCAGACCCGCAAATGGCAGGACCAGACCGGTAACGACCGTTACTCCACCGAAATCGTGCTGCAGGGCTTCAACTCCACGCTGACCATGCTCGATGGTCGCGGTGAGGGCGGCGGCCGTAGCGGCGGCGGCGACTTCGGCGGCGGTAATGATTATGGCAGTGGCGGCGGCTCCAGCTATGGCGGCGGTTACGACCAGCAGTCCTCCTCGCGCGGCGGTTCTTCCCGTGGTGGCAACCAGCCTTCGGGCGGATTCTCCAACGACATGGATGACGATATCCCGTTCTGATCGGACCGGGGACGAAGAAACGTGTGACAGGAGGTGAGCTTGACTGACGAAACCCTGCAGCCAAAACAGCCCGCCACCTGGCGCATCATCCTCGCTTTTTTTCTCGACTTCTGGACGGCGTTTTTCGCCGCCGGATTTCTTGTCGCGACGGTAGCGGGAGGGCGAACGCCCGAAGGTTTTGCCCTCAACGGTGCGCCCGCCTTTATCGCCTTCGTGCTGATCATTGCCTATTTTGTGGTGCTCGGGCGGTTCTTCGGTGGCACACTGTGGCAGCGCCTTTTAAAGGCGAGACGCTGACATCGGGCCTTGCCGTTTTTTTAAGAGAAGAACACTTCGACGCCCGGGGCAATTTATGCCGCGACTTTGTCGGCCAGCATCGCCACCATGACATCGGATTGCGACACGATGCCGACCATCTTACCCTTGGCGTCGATGACAGGCAGATAATGCAATCCTTCCTCCGCAAAGTGGATGATTGCTTCCTCGATCGGTGTTTCCGGCCGCACGGTTTTAACGGGCGATGTCATGATGTCCTTCACCGTATCGTTGGGGGCACTTGCGCCTGACAGGATGAGGCGAAGCCGCTGCAGGAAACCGATTGAGGGACGACCGTTTCTCCAGCTCGCCTTTTCCAGAAAGTCTGTCTGGGTGACGATGCCGACGATTTCGGCGCAGTCATTGGTGACAGGCAACGCCTTGAAATGATGGCTTTGCATCAGGGCATGCGCGTGGCGCAGGCTGTCATCAGGGGCGACGCCGACCACATCCCGGGACATGACACTTTCGCAATCGAGATGCAGCGCGCGACGCCGGTAGGAGCGCAACTCTGTCTTCCGCAGGATGGTTTCCAGCGCATCGCGGTCGATATCGATGAACTCGTCATATTCCTTCAGCACGTCGTCGAGATCGGTGGAGGAAAAGCCGATTTTCTGGATGGGTGTCGGATCGGCTGTCCCGTGCGCGGCCTTGCCAAGCTTCAGACCGTGTGGATAGGCGCGGCCGGTGGCATTGTTGTAAGCGACGGCCAGGGCAAGAAGGATCAGCGAATTTCCGGCGACCGGCCACAGCAGGAAACCATAGCCGAGGCCATGTATGGCAGGGCCGCCCAGAACGGCAGTCAGCGCCACCGCACCGCTCGGCGGATGCAGGCAGCGCAGCGCCATCATGGCGGCGATGGCCAGGCTGATGGCGAGCGCGCTTGCGAGGAACGGATCCGCAACCAGCAGCGCCACCGTCACCCCGACAAAAGCCGAGACGAAATTCCCGCACAGGATCGACCAGGGCTGCGCCAGCGGGCTGGAGGGTACGGCGAACAACAGCACGGCCGAAGCCCCCATCGGCGCGATCATGGCGGGCAGCGTGGGATCGAAACGAAGAGCGAAACTGGCGAGAATGCCAGTCAGCAGTATGCCTACGAAGGCGCCTGTGGCGGAGCGGAGCCTTTCCCTGTTGCTGACGGGTGCGGCATCGGGAATGATGCGGCGCAGCGTGGAACGCATGGAGATAACTTTCGAATCCGAAATGACACGCGTCTTTTAGCCGAAGCGCCAGCTGAATTTAAGGGAGGATTTTCCGGCATTTCAGCGGTGGGCAGGAATTTATTGCGTTGGTGTCGCGCAGGAACGGCTCAGAAAGCGAATGCGGATTTGATCCCGTCGACCACGAATTGCACCGACAGTGCAGCCAGCAGCACGCCGAGAAGCCGGGTAAGGATGGCGCGGCCGGTATTGCCGAGAAAGCGGTCCATCCGTTCCGAGACGATCAAGGCCGCGTAAACGAGAGCCATCGCGAAAGCGAGGATAAGGATGAGCACCACCATCTCGACCGTGGTCTTCATTGAGCCGGCAAGCAGAACGGTGGCGGAAATAGCACCTGGCCCGGCAATCAACGGCAGGGCCAGCGGGAAGACCGCGAGATTGTGGAGATGGTCCTTGGTAATGGCGATTTCCGAGGTCTTTTCCTTGCGCTCCTGGCGCTTTTCGAAAATCATTTCAAAGGCGATCCAGAACAGCAGAAGGCCGCCGGCGATGCGGAAGGCGCCCAGCGAAATACCGAGCAGACTGAGGATTGCGAGGCCGAAGAGGGCAAAGACGGCAAGGATACCGAAAGCGATGATGGAGCCGCGCAACGCCACCTGGCTGCGCTGGTCACGGGTCATTCCGGCAGTCAGCGCCAGAAAGACGGGCGCAAGCCCAGGCGGATCGAGTGTGACCAGAAGTGTGGTAAGCGCATTGATGAGCGTTTCGCTGCTGGCCATTCTTTCCCCGTTGGTTTTGTTTTTAGGCCGGAGCCTACGCAAGTCGCGGGCACTTTGAAAGAGAGCGCCACGCATTTGGGCGGCTAAATCGTGAAAAGCGGCGTTCGTCTTGCAAATGACGCAAAAGCCTGTTCAAAACTCGCCGGGAAATTGGCTTAACGTGGCTGTTTCCGCTATAAAAATCCATCCGATTCTTAACAGAGAATGTGATCCGTTTTGACTGACCAGAGCCCCCCCGGCGGCGGAAAGCTTCCGCCAGGCATTGAACCGATTTCCATCATGGAGGAAATGCAGCGGTCGTATCTCGATTACGCCATGAGCGTTATCGTGTCCCGCGCGCTTCCCGATGTGCGAGACGGCCTGAAGCCGGTTCATCGCCGTATTCTGTACGGCATGTCCGAACTCGGCATCGACTGGAACAAGAAATACGTCAAATGCGCCCGCGTAACCGGGGACGTGATGGGTAAATTCCATCCGCACGGCAACTCGGCAATCTATGACGCGCTGGCGCGTATGGCGCAGGACTGGTCGCTCCGCCTGCCGCTGATCGACGGCCAGGGCAACTTCGGCTCCATCGACGGTGATCCGCCGGCCGCTGAACGTTATACCGAATGCCGTCTGGATAAGGCCGCGCATTCGCTGCTTGACGATCTCGACAAGGAAACGGTCGATTTCCGTGACAACTATGACGGCACCTTGCAGGAGCCGGTCGTCATTCCGGCCAAGTTCCCGAACCTGCTGGTCAACGGGGCAGGCGGCATCGCGGTCGGCATGGCCACGAACATCCCGCCGCATAACCTGTCAGAGGTTATCGATGGCTGTATCGCCCTGATCGACAATCCGGCGATCGAGCTGCCGGAACTGATGCAGATCATTCCGGGCCCTGATTTCCCGACCGGTGCGCTGATCATGGGCCGTTCCGGCATCCGCTCGGCTTACGAAACGGGCCGCGGATCGGTCATCATGCGTGGCCGCGCGACAATCGAGCCGATGCGTGGCGACCGCGAGCAGATCATCATCACCGAAGTTCCCTATCAGGTGAACAAGGCGTCGATGATCGAAAAAATGGCTGAGTTGGTAAAGGAAAAGCGCATCGAGGGCATTTCCGACCTGCGCGACGAATCCGACCGCCAGGGTTATCGCGTCGTCATCGAATTGAAGCGCGACGCCAATGCAGACGTCATCCTGAACCAGCTTTACCGCTACACACCGCTGCAGACCTCGTTTGGCTGCAACATGGTGGCGCTGAACGGCGGCAAGCCCGAGCAGATGACGCTGCTCGACATGTTGCGTGCATTCGTGTCCTTCCGCGAAGATGTCGTCAGCCGTCGCACGAAGTATCTGCTGCGCAAGGCGCGCGAGCGGGCGCATGTGTTGGTCGGTCTGGCGATTTCCGTCGCAAATATCGATGAGGTCATCCGCGTCATCCGGCATGCTCCCGATCCGGCTTCGGCCCGAGAAGAACTGATGACGCGTCGCTGGCCTGCACAGGATGTGGAAAGCCTGATCCGCCTTATCGATGATCCGCGCCACCGCATCAACGAAGACGGGACTTACAACCTTTCCGAGGAACAGGCGCGCGCCATTCTCGAATTGCGCCTCGCACGTCTTACAGCGCTCGGCCGCGATGAAATTGGCGACGAGCTGAACAAGATCGGCGCTGAGATCAGCGAATATCTGGAAATCCTGTCATCGCGCCTGCGCATCATGCAGATCGTCAAGGACGAGCTTTCCGCCGTCCGCGACGAATTCGGCACGCCGCGTCGCTCCGAGATCGTCGAGGGCGGTCCCGATATGGACGATGAAGACCTCATCGCCCGCGAAGACATGGTCGTGACCGTTTCGCATCTCGGTTACATCAAGCGCGTGCCGCTGACGACGTATCGTGCACAGCGTCGCGGCGGCAAGGGTCGCTCCGGCATGGCAACGCGCGATGAGGATTTCGTCAACCGTCTGTTCGTCGCCAACACCCACACGCCGGTCCTGTTCTTCTCCTCGCGTGGCATCGTCTACAAGGAAAAGGTCTGGCGTCTGCCGATCGGCACGCCGCAGTCCAAGGGCAAGGCCCTTATCAACATGCTGCCGCTGGAACCCGGCGAGCGCATCACCACCATCATGCCGTTGCCCGAGGACGAAACGACCTGGGAAACGCTTGACGTGATGTTCTCGACGACGCGCGGCACGGTTCGCCGCAACAAGCTCGGCGATTTCGTACAGGTCAACCGCAACGGCAAGATCGCCATGAAGCTGGACGAGGAGGGCGATGAAATCCTCTCCGTCGAAACCTGTACGGACCGCGACGATGTGCTGCTGACGACCGCGCTCGGCCAGTGCATCCGCTTCCCCGTGGACGATGTACGCGTCTTTGCCGGCCGCAATTCCGTCGGCGTGCGCGGCATCAACCTGGCCGAAGGCGACCGCATCATCTCCATGACCATTGTGGGCCATGTGGAAGCGGAGCCGTGGGAGCGTGCGGCTTACCTCAAGCGCTCGGCTGCCGAACGGCGTGCCGCAGGCGTGGATGAGGACGATATCGCGCTCGTCGGTGAGGAAGTAACGGAAGAGGGCGAACTCAGTGAGGAGCGCTACCAGGAACTGAAGGCGCGCGAAGAATTCGTGCTGACGGTTTCCGTGAAGGGCTTCGGCAAGCGTTCATCGTCTTACGATTTCCGCACTTCAGGCCGCGGCGGCAAGGGCATCCGCGCCACCGATACCGCGAAGACGTCGGAGATCGGTGAACTTGTTGCGGCCTTCCCGGTGGAAGAAGGCGACCAGATCATGCTGGTTTCCGATGGCGGACAGCTCATCCGTGTGCCTGTGAACGGCATCCGCATCGCCAGCCGCGCGACCAAGGGTGTGACAATCTTCTCGACCGCGAAGGATGAGAAGGTGGTTTCCGTGGAGCGCATCAACGAGCCTGAAGGCGACGACGAGGCTGAAAATGGCAATGGCGAGGAGGCGGATGACAATCTGCCGACCACGCCGGAGGCACCGGAAAGCGAGGCGTAAGCCGCCTCGTTTTTCACATCAGGATCAACAAAAACCCCGCGGTGCCTGTGCGCCGCGGGGTTTTTCTTTGGGTTTCCGTCTGGTGCGGTCTGTTAGCGAATACGTATATGAACCGGTGAGCGCCCCGACCGACGGGCGACGTGCAGGTGAATGCTGGCTTCCGGCTGGTTGGCGCGCCAGGCACGGGCGCCGTGCGAGAGCAGCAACGCCACGAGATCACGCGTTTTTGCCTTGGAACGGTTGAGACCGAGATCGGCGATACGCATCGCCGCCTCATGAATGGGATGCAGAACCGACAGGCTGCCATGCCCGTTGCCAGACGCAATGTCCGAATAATTCTCGTTGACTGCCATCTTGGAAAGCCTCGCTACTCATTACACAATTCGAGGAGACAGGCGATGTTCGAAACAGAGAGCACCGCCTGCGGGAACGTCTTCACTGAAGGGATGCCCAGCAGCTGACGCCTTTCTTTTTCAATGCATTGCATGCATTCACCGCGGCGTTCTGGCCATCGAAGCCGCCGAAACGGGCGCGGTATATCTGGGAGCCATCCTTGCTGTAGGCCACTGTGAAGGGCTTGGCTGAACGCAGCGCCGCACCACCTTTTTCCTGGGCGCTCTGCAGCAGGCCGCGCGCGGAATTTTCGTCCGGCGATGCGCCAATCTGGATGACCCAGCCGCCCTGCGGCGCGTCAGACCTTGCCGCAACGGAAGGTACGGAGGCTGCGGAAGCCGAGGTGGAAGCCGTGACGATATTATCGACCTTGGTGGAATTGGTTATCAGCTTGCGATCGGGCGCGGAGGGCGCTTGACGGATGGGGTCTTTACCCTTCTGCCAGGTAGCCGCTTCCATTGCCTTGACGGCTGCATTGGAAGAGGAGCCAGCAAAGGCGGTAACCGGCGCTTCCTCGTAACGCGTCTGCGGAACGGGTCCGGCATTGGGCAGGCCGGCATCCGTGGCGGCGACGGCGACAGAGGGAACGGCGGCGGCCACAGCGACCGGCTCTTCGACCGGGGCGGAACGCGTCTGTGCAATCAGGTTGCTGTTGCCGCCACGCGACGCCTGCGGCAGATAGGTTGCAACCAGTTTGCGCATGGTGGCGTCACGGGCGGCGCTGGAGCGACCGCCGAGAACGACGGCGACAATGGAGCGCCCGTCGAGCTGCGCGGAGGTGGCAAGATTGCTGCCGGCTGCACGCGTGTAACCCGTCTTGATACCGTCGACGCCCTTCACGGTTCCGACGAGGCGATTGTGATTGCCGATTACCTGCTTGCCGAAATTAAAAGTGCGGGTGGAGAAGTAACCGTAATATTGCGGAAAATGCTGGCGAAGCGCGATGCCGAGGCGGGCTTGGTCGCGCGCCGTGGTCATCTGGGCTGTATTGGGCAACCCGTTGGCATTGCGGTAGGTCGTGCGCGTCATGCCCAGCGCACGGGCCTTTGCGGTCATCATTCTGGCGAAACGGTCTTCTGAGCCGCCGAGATATTCACCGAGCGCCGTCGCCATGTCGTTGGCCGACCGGGTAACGAGAGCAAGGATCGCCTGCTCGACCGTAATGCTGCCGCCAGCGCGCACACCGAGTTTGGACGGCGGCTCCTTGGCTGCATTCGCCGAAACCGGCACCTTGGAATCAAGAGAGATACGTCCGGCACTGAGGGCTTCGAACGTCAGATAAAGCGTCATCATCTTTGTGAGCGAAGCCGGGTAACGCAGCCCGTCGGGATCCTCGCCGTAAAGCACCTTGCCGGTCTTCGCATCGATGACGATGCCCGCATATTTCGGATCGGCCTTTGCGGTCTGGACGGATGTTGCGGTTATGAACGCCGCCGCAAGTGTCACCGCCACAAACCTTACAAAAGACCCTGTACCCGCTTTGCGCGAATGTGCCCAAGATAGACTTTTCAACACTGCTGAACTCTTCAATCGCATATTTATGTTCCGCTCGGACACGCCCCGCCCGAATGCTCCGGGTGGAAACTTTATCGGGATGGCGTTACCAAGTGGTTTATGAAAGGTATCCGCCTTCCATAAAATGCGACTTTTCACACGCGATCTGTCTCGTGCCGTGTCACGGGTTTTCGTCTTTTACGAGGCGTTTCTCGACATAGCGTGTCACGGCCGCGTCTAGCGCCTGCCATTGCGGCAGCAGGTTGGCCGAGAATCGGTAGAACAGGCTCAGGTCCTGGCCGACGTGGATATCTCTCTGACAATCGCTACCCGTTGTTTCCTGAGGCGTCTGCGGCAGCAGGCAGCGCACCACATAGACGCTTTCGCCGTCGCGTCGGCCGGTCAATATGACTTCCTTGCCATAACCGGAATCAGCGCGCAGCCGATGGAGCAGCAGACCGTGCTTCAGGGGCGTCGGCTCACCTTCTATAAGTCTGGTATAAATCGGCTCGAAACGTCCTGACATGTCCTGCGACATGGTGCTTTGCGACAGCTGAACGAAAATCAGCCCGACTGCATTTTTCGGATCGTCGAAAAGGGCACGATTCGAATCTCGATACCCCGCAAGGTCGGGCCAGGTGAGGTAGAGGTCGGCGCGCTCATGTGCACCACTGTCACGATCAGACGGATTCCGAAGGGTGTTTTTTGCGAGTTTCAGCCGGTCGTTGCCGATGGTGATCTCCACTTCGTCGGTCGACGTGGTGTGTCCCGCCTGAATAATTCTGTCGCCATACCATTTCATGCCGAAATTGAGCGCAGTGAGAAGGGCGGCAAGGGCTCCGCATATGACGATGACGCGTCTTATGAGAGAAGAGGAAAGGAAGCCTGTGTCGCTATGCATGAGCTTTCAAACTCGTTCTGTCCGCCGGGTTTCGGCGCGGAAATAACAGGCAAAGCTTTAACCCGCGGCGATCGCCATTGAAATGATGTTTTGCCGCTGCTACCTGATAAGCGCAAGCAAAGGACGGCATATGGCAGCGCGTGACAGATATTCCCGGAAACTCGAATGTTCCAAATGTGGCCATCAGGGTTTTGCCGAGGCGTCCGAGTCGGATGACAAAACCCGCCGGGACGTCGATTTCCGCATTGACGAAATGCCTCGGGGATTTCGCGCAGAACGCCCGTCGGGCGACCCAACCGACTTCATGATCCGCTGCGCCCAATGCGGCAACATATTCCGCTTCCTGCAGAAAACCGCCTATGCGCCGGGAGGCGAGCCGCGCGTCAAGGCCTGAACGGAAGGTGCCGGCATGACTTTACCGCAACAGCCCAACGGAGCGCCGCAAAGGCGCAAACCAATCTGGCCCTGGATCGTTCTGCTGGTGCTCACGCTCTGCGCGATCTATTCTTATAACCGCGCCAACGAAATCATCGCCGAGTTGTCCGATACCTTACCGCCGGCGCTCCTGAACCTCTTCGAGGACCTTCTCCGGGGGGAAGGCCGGCACGGCCATGGCGGGCCCAGCATCGGCGTTTGAGTGAGACGCCCGCCGTAAAGGGTCGCCCATCCTCCGGCCGCACATCATGTCATGACCATAAAAGAAAAAAGCCCCGCAAAGAGGCGGGGCAGGTTGATCGCTCGGGGAAAGTTGGGCAATGCCCGGGAGCGATGAGTGGGATATAAGAGACAATGATGCGGACGCGATAGGCCACTTCCGTCCCAAACAGTACGCCAATGCACAAATTTCACTTAATCCGCAGATTTTTGAACGATGAATTTGACGGATCTGTAAGACAACTTGACAGGCTTTCGCTTTATTCTTTGCTTGCCTCGAATTGCACATATTCTCCTTTAACGTAACGTGACATGAGCAGACGCATGGATAAATCCGGAATCCTCTTTGTGGCGCTTTTGTTGGTGCTTGTTGCAATCGTTTTGAGCCTCACGCTGTTCGATACAGCGCAGCAGGTCCCTTCGATACCTTCAAGTGACGGCTCCCTGCTGCCGCCCGCAGCGACCCCGGGGCAATGATCCGCCAACTGTGAGAGAAGGACGACGATGCTCGTCGGAGCGGGATTGACGCCCTTTTTCAAACCGCTATAAAGCCTCACCACCATGGATGGGTGTCCGAGTGGTTTAAGGAACCGGTCTTGAAAACCGGCGTGCGTGAGAGCGTACCGTGGGTTCGAATCCCACCCCATCTGCCATTTCTCAACAAAATCAATGGCTTGCGACCGTTTTTGTCCCGTTGCCATACCTTGTGACTGAGCGAGGTCGATCAAAAAGGAATCTCGCCCGCTTCGATATCGATATTCAAGCGCTCGACGAAGCTTCCCTCGGAACTCACGATCTCGACTGTTAAGACCCCTTTTAGCTGATATTTCTCTTGCGGCTCTTCGGTTCCTTGGCCCCATTTCGTCCAAACTGTCTTTTTCGCCTCAACCGCGAGCTGAGCCCACGCTCCGGGTGAGAGTCTTGGCACAGGCGGTTTGATGAAGTGCCTGAGTTGGTCGTTGCTGATTGTTGATTCGCTGAAAGGACATAGCTCTCCATTTTGGCTAAAAGACCATCCCTTGCCAGTGTGGAGATAGATAACCTCAATGTCGGGCGTCCGGCGCTGAGTGTGATTATGAATGTCAATTTTGAAGATGGCCTCAGCTGTCGCAGAGTATTTGGTTTTTGAAAGATCAGCGAACAAGCGTGCAAGAGACACGTGAAATGTGGTAGAGCGACGCTTCTCGAGTTCGGATTTTTGCCATGCGATCTCGTTCAGGAGCTGTTCTTTGAGTTTCTGTATTTTTCCTTCGTAGACAAGATGTCTGTGATGTTTCAGATCAAATGGAATGTCTTCTGTACGTTGGGTAAGCAGTGTACACGGCTTTCCCTTAGCGTGCGCGTAACCAATTTCATAAAAAACGTTAGGGTTTTTTCCGGTAAGATCGGCGATGATGAAGTCCGCTGCATCGATCTGACGATAAATCCGTTCGAGCATCGACTCGCTGTAAATTTGTTCATCGACGCGCTCTGCGACCACCTCAGACTCGATTGCCGCAGCCTGAATACCGAGTTTGTAGATGTCGTCAAATTCGGAGGAAAAAGGCATCAAAACAAAAGCAAAAGGCTTGATGGTCATACCGGCTCCTGTTTGGCCTCATGGGAGGGCACTAAAGTGCATAACATAGAAAGTTGAGACTTTACTTTGTTCTCGAAAAACGCGAAACCCTGCAGCTCTCTGGAGCCACAGGGTTTTCGTTTAAGCTGCTGCCTTATATAGCGCCTTCAGTTCGTCCAAGTCTTCAGCGAGCATGCCGCTATAGGCCGTTGCCGCCGCTTCCGCCAAAGCTTTGGCGAAGGGCGAGTTTCGCACCCATTGGAGCGTTGACTGCCCTTCTTTGGGTTTGACGTGCGCCACAGCGAACCCGTGTTCGTGGTCGTGGGTCAAGACTACATCGCGGATCGTCATCTGCATATCAGGCAAGAAGAATTGAACCTTTGCCAACTTGCGGAAACCCGTGTCACGGTCATAGCCCTTACTGATAGGCTCAATGCTGATAGTCTTTACCTTCACGGCTTTCCCTCCTCTGCTCGAAATGTAATGAAATCCCCTTTCTCCGAAGGCGTCATTAGCTTGATGTTGTATCTGCGGTTATCGCGGGTATCGCGCATGAACCATGTCGTGTTGACGCCCTTTGACTTCGGCTGCATTCGAATGGTGACTTCCACCGTCCTAGTGCCGCTGACCACGCCGTTAAGGTAAATCTCGTCACCATTCAGGACGCGGAACCGGCCAGCCGTGGTGAATTGCAAAGCTGGCGGGCCAGCGCCGGGAATGACGGTCCCGAAGCCGTCATTCGAGTCAGTTGGTTTCCAGAAGCCGAAGGAACGGCGAAGATCGCCGCCCCCGGTCACTGCTGCACCTCCGATGCCTGGGCATTTTGTGACACGCCTAGACGGGCCATGTTCAACGGCTCCATGTACGTATCGCCGCCCGGAACCTTGCTCATGTTCTCGAAGCCGCGAATTTCATCAACCGACAGGAATCCAGCCTCACGGCCAATCTTGTAAGCAGCGTAGCGGGTAGCCAAATCGCCACGAAGCAAGCCGGACAGGTCATGCTCGATGTAGTGCGTTTTTCGAGCCTCCGGCGAAAGCAGCGTCGTGTTGTAGACGCTTTCGATACGCTTGGCCCACGGCGCAAGGACTCGAGTCACAAGGGCGCGACTTTCCTCGCCAATGTTGCTGTAGGTCGCATCGTCGGTAATGCCCACGGCAGACGGCGGAACGCCATAGACGCGGCAGATATCCAGATTTGACAGCTTGCGGCTTTCGAGGAATTCGGAGTCTCGGCTGTTAAACTGGAAAGTTTCGAACTTAGCGCCGCCATCCAGCACCATGACTTCGTTCGCCTTGAGTTGCCCGACAAATCGATCCTTGAATTTCTTGATTGCCTCGTCTTTACCAGCGCCGCCGAGCTTTTCAGGAAACACCAGAGCGCCAGCCGGTCGGAATGCATTCTCAGCCGCTGTGCCTGCCGTGTCCTGTTGAGCCAAGGCAAGGCCGAATGTGGCGCTTGCGATCTGGATAGGCGACAGACCTAGAACGCCGTCTTTCGTCCGGTAGCGCACGTGCAAGATTTCGTCTTGCGTGTAGGTTTCCGTTCCACCGTTCGCCAAAGCGACCTTGTAGCGAAGGCGTCCGGTTGACAGTCGTTCCACCGTGACCGAAGGCGACGGAATTGGATGCAGCGCGGTAATCTGGCTGCGGCCATTCCGTTCAATCCGGGCATAAGCATTGCCGTACATCAGCGCCGAAACATTCATCCATTCCCGGCCCTCAAATGCGGTCAGGAGCGGAGAGAACGTATCTTTCAGCACTGGGTAGAGCGCATGATCAGAAGCCGCTTCCCGGCCACCTTCATCCGTTCTACGGTAGACCTTCAGCGGCACGGCTGCCAGTTGTTCCGCAATTAGCTGGATACACCGATGGGCAACGGCATGGCCGCTGGCCTTCTCAATGTCGGCACGGGCCTGCCAACGCGCACCAAGGAATTTGCCTAGGAACGGATCGCTTGAAGAGACAGCGCGCGTTTCCTTTGTCTTAAACGGCCACATATGCACCTCCTTCCAATTCCAAGATTCGAATGCGGCGCTCCGCGTCTGTCATTGGCTTGCGCGACCGGACAGCAAGAGACGTGCCAGAATATGCCGGGAACGCCTGCACAACGCTTATTTCGCGGAGGTCAATCGCTTTCAGGGTCCGTCGTTCGCCGTGCCATTCGTCGCCGCCTTCAGGCACATTGAAGCCGAAGGACATACCGCCGATATCATGGCGGGCAGCAAGCGAAGCGATATCGCGGCCCAACTGTGTGTCTGGCAAATCTAGTTCGAAACGGAGTCCTTTCTGATCCTCTTCGAGGATCAGGCTGCCCGACGCGCTACGGCCCAACACCTTGCCGGGGTCATGATCGACAAGCGCCAGAATGTCCGGGTTCGAACGAAGCGAAGCACCAAACGCACCAGCCTGAATCACTTCGCTGAAATCGCCAATGCGGGTTTCAAGGTCGAATGTCGCGACGTAGCCCGTCAGTTTCTTTCCTACGGCCTTAACGTCGGTTGCCGCACGCTTTTCAAAGTTGCTCAAAACGATACCTCCCTGAATGGCTGCACAAGGGCGTCAACGCCGAATGCGATTGCTTGTGGTGGTTTCTCCGCTGCGGCCTCGCGAAAGGCAAACCAATGCCCGACTAGCAAAAGCGCCGCATGTTTGACGGGGGGTGAGGCCAGCTTGTCGGTAGGTACGCCGATTTCTGAAATGTAGCCTTCCGCCGCGTTGATGAGTGTCGAGACGTAGGCATCATCCTCCGGGTAATCTACCCGGAGGTGAGCCTTTGCCTCTGCGAGAGAGACAGACGCCATATTAGGCGACGGCCTTCCATGCGAACGCTTCGGGATGGCGGATAGCCACGTCAGCATCAAGGAACGCATGCAGGCGCAGACCGCCCTTAGAAGCGTCGGTGTAAGGGTTGGCGAGAATGTCCACGCCGCTCCAGTAACCAATCATGAGGTTGGCCCATGCGCCGAAGATCAGCGGGTTTTCGCCGCCAATGGTCGGAACCTGATTCGTGGAAACAACGCGCTCATTGTGGAACGTGTCAGCCGTGGAAATCGGGCGCTGCTGGCCATCCTTCAGCTTGCGGGCAACGCCCATCAGCGCCGGGTTGGTCAAGAAACCCGTGGTGCCGGTCACGTCGTCAATCTGGAGTGCTGCGATAAGGTCCGCTGCAATGTCCGTCAGGTCCGTCGCAGTGGTCGCGCTTTCTGTGATTTGCGTCAGGATGCCAACGGGCTGCTTTGCGGCGGCGGTGCCGTTGATCGCAGCGGAGTCGAGAGCCTGCGCAAGAACGAAAGCCAAGTCCTGACGAAGCACGTTTTCGAGCGCAACGCCGTTCTGAAGCAGGAGACGGCGGGAAAGGTACATTTCGCCGGAAACCGTCTTCGGAGACAGCGAAACCTTGTCGAAAGTCGCATCGCTCGCCGTGGTGGCTTCATCTTCGTTCACCCAGTAGGCCTGCGGGCCAGAGGTGAGGCGCGGCAGGTCGAGATTGCCGGTCAGGCCGGAAATGACCGTTGCGCCGAGAGACTGCACAGCCAGAACCGGGCGAAGGCGATCAATGAGGCCGCCGAGGTTCGTTGCGACAGTATTGCCAGCAGTGCCGGTCGTGAGCATCGCGCGGTTTTCGTCGCCGAAGATGAGAGACGTAGGGACCATCACGCCGCGCACTTCGCGACCCTTGGACAGTTCGTCATGGACTTCGCGTTCAACGCCGGTCAGGCTGTCGCCATTGCCCTCGCGGATGGCCTTGGAAACGGAATAGGAACGCAGTTCGCGGGCCATGGCGTCACCCTGCGGTGAGGCTTCGTGGCGCTCGAATTCTGCTATGGTTGCTGCATTCTTGATCTGGCTATCAAGGGCGCGAATTTCGCCTTCGATTGCTGTAAACTTCGCGTTGTCCGGGATCTCGCCGAGGGCCTTAAGTTCGTTGAGCTTTGTGGAACGGGTTTCGCGAAGATGATGAATGTTCAAATAAGTCTCCTTTTCTAGTAAGCGCGCAAAGAGCCATGCCGATGCGGAATTGCTCGGTTGGGTAGGCGCAACAATGTCATGGTTGTTTTACTGCCTTCGGCAGTGCTGCCCGTCCCTCAGTCGGGACAGGCTCGCCGGTTCAAGTCTTTTGCTTGCGTCCGGTGATTGTGGTTATACTCCGTTTTGCTTTCGCATCAACAGTAAATCGTAAAAAGCAAGGAAGTATATTTTCGCGCTGTTTGCTTGACAAAACAGCGGGCACGGATTTTTTATTAGCTGGTTTCCCACCAACGGTTCATAGTTGCTGAGCGCGCTACAGCTGCACTCTCTAACTCTGCGTTTCCCTTCCGTAGCGCTTGAACCTTCCGGTTAGCATGTGGCGGACCTCCCATGGAAAGTCATATAGATCACTCGCTGTCGGATCGTTCTCACGTCGTTCGAACAAGACTAGAAAGTCGTCATCATCCCCAAGATGGATCGGCCAAGCTTTCTCGTATCCCGGCAATTTTGTGTACGGGTTCGCCATTTTGCCTCCTTTTAAGCATCCTCCATAAGACACGCTGGAAGCGAATTATCTTCCTCATGTCGCGCGGCAGTTTGCAATGCCATCGCGAGCGCCACAAGCCCGTCAATGCGCCCGGAGGCTTTCGACTTATCAAGCTTTCGAGCGCCTGATGGGTCTTTCGTGACGACAGCGTTCGCCGCGCACATCCGAAGCAACGGGTTTCCGGCGTGGTTGACCTTCTGTTGCGCGACCGCCACCTCCAACATGTCAACGGCTGGAGACATGTCTTTGTAGCCTTGCCCGAACGGCGTTAGCGGCAACTCAATCGAAGCTTTTGCCAGTTCGCGCCGTAAGTCCTCAATGCGCCAGCGGTCGAATGCAATCTCCTTGATATCGAACCGGCCCGCCTCGTCAGCGATGTATTCCGCAACGGCCTGCGGATCGATGACCTTTCCCGGCAACAGCGTTAGCCTCGCATCCGCCTGCCGCGCCCAAACGTTGTACGGCACGCGGTCATTCTCCGATTTGCCGTCAATATCGAACTGAGGCAGGAAGAACCGAGGCAGGACAGTGAAGCGGCCATCGTCTTCAGGGAAAACCAGCACGAACGCCGTCAAGTCTCGCGCCGCTGACAGGTCAAGAGCGCCATAGCATTCCCGGCCTTCAAGCGCGGCTTCGTCAATAGGCTCTAGATCGCAGTCGTTCCACTCGCGCGCCGCGATGAAGCGTACCGTGCCGTCAATTCTCTGGTTGAGAATCTTGTTGCGGAAGTCCGCTTCCTTTGACGGGATTCGCTGCGCCTGTGCCGCCATGCGTTCAACCTGTTCCAAGGCAAGGAAGTCGCCTAGAGCCGGGTTTGCTTTGATCCACGTATCATAGGACCATGCATCCTCATCCGGGTCAGTGGTGAACAATGCCAGATGGAAGCTTTCGTCTTCGACTTCGCCGGTCTTCACCTTCAGGCCGTAATCAATCATTTCGGAGAAGAAATGCGTGTCGTCTTTCGCCTGTGTGGAAATGACCACAACAAGCGGTTCATCACGCGCGCCAAGGGCCGAATCCATCGCGTCGAACAGATCGCGCTTCACCCAATAACCGGCTTCGTCAGCGAGGAAGAACGATGGCGACAACCCCAACTTTGAATCGGCGTCTGCGCTCACAGCCTTAAGAACGGAGCCTTCACCGGGATAACCGGCCTCGACTTCAATCTCTTTGCTGAATTTGATGATGTTGACACGCTCTGAAAGTTCGACATGGGCCTCCAGCATGGCTTTGCACTCGGCCCACGCTTTACCAGCCTGAATCTTATCCATCGCGCCGAAATACAATTCGCCGCGCTGTTCGGCTTCAGGGCCTACCAGATGGCAAAGGGCAAGCGCCGCGCTCAGTCCTGTCTTTCCGTTCTTGCGGCCCATAGATAGGACGGCGGTTCGTACAGGGCGACGGCCATACTCGTCAGTGGCGTAAATCGGCGCAAGGAATTCTTCGATTTGCCATTCACGCAACTGCATGTTCTGGCCCGCAAGTTTGCCCTGCGTAATTTTCATGTCGTTGACGAATGCGACAACGGCTTCAAGCCGGGTGAGGCCTTCGACCTCCCAAGGAAGCACCTTGCGGTGCTTCGGCTGCCCGCCACTCATGATATCCCCGGTCTTGCCGGATGCTTTCGGCTTTGCGCCGGGTCCACGACGGCCCATAATTGCCTCCTTTCGTTGTTCATTTTTTCATGACGATTTCCTTTTCGTCGTTCAATATTTGAAACTTAGTCTTTGCGAAGGTACCCCACCGGTCCTTAGACGTAGGACTCCCGTCTTTCGATGCCCCCCTACCTTTGGAACGGGGCAGGGAAGCCAGTCAGGTGTCGTTCCAGCCTTCCGGGTCAATCGGGTTGCCATCCACGTCAAAGCCAGCCCATGCCCGCCTGAAGCCGCTGCTCCTGCCTGTCTTAGCGGTGCGTCGGTCCTTCGCGTTGGTCTTGCGGTTATGACAGGATGCGCACATGCTGGTCAGGCCGGACAGGGGAGGGAACGCGTCACCTCCCGCATTGATAGCCTTGTCATGGTCTACGACTTCCGCAATCTCAATGACGCCACGCGCACGGCACGGCTCGCAGACTGGGCATTCCATCAGCTTGGCTATGCGCAGCCGTTGCCACTGAGCCGTGTTATACGGCCATCTGCTCATGAGGGGCGGGCAGCCGAGGCCAAGGGCCGAGCCTTAACAACCTGCGGCTTGACCGGGATAGGCTGTTTCCGCACCGGATCGATACGGCTCAGACGTGCAAACACCTGCCGGTTTTGGTGCATCAGTTTCATTGCACTGCCACCCATTCACCGTGTCCAACGGCTTTAGCCAGACCATGGCGCTTCAGGCGCAGCAGCACCTCGTTGACCTCGTGACGCCCGTAACCCGTCAGCCGTGACAAGATCATAGGCGCTGCCGGTATTGACCGCTTCCGTAGGAGGGCAAGAACCTTTTCGTCTGACTCCGGCAATCCACTCCATGCGACCGGCTTGCCTACCAGCGCGTTGATGACCTGCATATTTTCGGTGTGTGTCCTTTCGTTCATTCGTTTCTCCTTTCGTCTATATCATAGGTACAAACGGTAGTTACGGTAGTTTGCACAAACCGAAATACCCTTACTACCGATACTATTTAATGTGATGCTAGAAGGACTTAGCTAGACTGCCCTCATATTAGCAATTGCGAAACTACCGTAACTACCGTTCCTACCGAATGGTATGGTAGTTTCATTGTCATGAGCTTTTCGGCTCTAGGCCGCGAAGAACCCATTTGCCGCGCCCGATCCTCGTAACCTTCCGGCTGGCACTCAACCGTTTCAGGCTCTTCGAAACGTCAAGCGGCTTTTCGTGGATGATTGCCGCCAGTTCGCTAGGGCCAATCGGATTGCCATTCATGAATCCAAGCTGCTGCAATATCTTGCCGGTCACGTCGCCGTAGCCTTGGCGGTCGCTTTCGTCGCTTTCGGTGTCGATCTCCCAAACACAAGCATCGGCGTCGAACCGCACCCTGAAGTCAAATTCCTGAAAGTCGCGCCCACGGCCATAAAGCCCCAAATCGCCGTCTTCATTTGGGACAAGCAAAATCGTCCCGTCAGCCGCACCCGAAATGCCCCCCGTGCCACTCACACGGTCGAAAGGATCGACCGCGCTGGCGCTACCCTTGTTCGTATGGTGAACGATGACGATGCACACCCGATACTTGTTCGCCAGCTTCGTCAAAGGTCGAACGTCGCCATAATCACGCTCATACGGATCAACCTTGCCCTTGCGCGGTTCTCGAAACATTTTGAGAACGTCCACAATTACCAAGGATGCATCGGGGTGAGCTATCAGCCATTCCTCCAACTCCTTCAGGCCGCCCTTTTCCGCCGTGGGTATCTGGATTTGGAAATCCAGCGCATCGGTGAATGATTCCGCGCCTTCGATTTCCTGCTTTCCCAAGCGGTCCTGAAGGCGAATGAATCCGTCTTCCAGCGCCAAATACAGAACGTCACCTTGTTCGGTTCGATGCCCCATGAACGGAATTCCGGCTTCCACGCAACGGGCCAATTGTAGAGAGAGCCAAGATTTCCCTTGCTTCGGAGGACCGACAAGAAGAAGGCAACCGGCAGGGAACAAGCCCTCCACAATCTGGCGCGGCCTCTCAAATCGCCGCCGCATCAACTGCTTTGCTGTCAGTCTGACTTCTTCGGACTCATCTTCCGGTTCCGGCTTTGGCTTTGATTTCCGCGCTGGCGCGCTAAAGGCTGCCCGCCGTCTACCAATCTTCTCGAAATTGAACTTCCCGCCCCAACCGGGGGACTCGTCTTCTGCATGCGGTTCCATCTTTAATGCGTGGTGCGCGATGCAATGCGTTCATCAAGCCAAGCCGTCACTTCGGAACGAACGTAAGCGATGCGGCGCGCCGATAGTTGGACCGGCTTCGGGAAATGGCCGGTCGCGCTTAAAATACCAAGCTGCATCGCGGAAAATGTGGTTTCGGCGGCAGCCTCCTTTGGCGACATGAGGCGCGGTGGAGATTTTTCGGACATGGATGCTCCTTTGCTGTTTCGTAAGACATTCCTTTCGTCAGCGATGACAGGGCGGGCAGCTGCAAGCCCGTGAGGGCGCGCAGAAATCCAGCCGGTCAAGCCGTGACAAGGTTCAAATTGTTAGGATTTGTTAGGGTCGGCGCATAATGCAGGCAACGTTCTCGACGTGCAGGGCTTCCGCGCTTCAGGTAACAATCAGTCTCCTACACGCAAGATTATTGCGCGTCAACTCCCTTTTTGCACATTTTACGAAAAGGGGCCTCATCGCGCTATTAATCAAGATAAGCACTCCAATCGTCCATCAACTTGCGCCGTTTCGCCAGCGCATCGGACCGACGATAAGCGGCCTCCGTCTTGTCTTTGAGCGTGTGAGCAAGCGCTGTTTCAATGACCTCGCGGGGGTGATGCGTTTCGTCACCGGCCCAGTCTCGGAACGAGGATCGCAAGCCGTGCAATGTCTCTGTGCCGCCCGTGGCTGCCCGGAGGGCTTTCACCATGGCCGTGTCTGATATTGCCTTGCCTTCGCTCTCACCTTCGAAAACAAGCACGCCTGTGGCCATTTCCTGCCGCTCTTTGAGGATTTCCAAGGCACGGGCCGATAGCGGGACTCTGTGCTCCTTGCCTGCCTTCATCCGTTCCGCTGGAATGATCCAAAGCGCGTTCTCAAGATCGATTTCAGACCAAACCGCGCCCCGCGCTTCGCCAGAGCGGGCCGCAGTCAGGCAAGCGAATTCCGCCGCAACAGAGGACACACCTTTAGCCGCCCGCAGCTTCTTGATCACAGCGGGCAACACTTTGTAGTCGATTGCCTCATGATGGCCGCGATATAGCTTTTGGCGGGCAGGGAGCAATTCCTTAAGGCCCCCGCGCCAGTCGGCAGGATTGTCGCCGGTATATAGCCCGCGAGCCTTGGCGTGGTCGATCACTGCTGCAATGCGCATGCGGGTCCGGTCGGCGGTTTCGGGCTTCTCTGTCCAGATGGGTTTGAGCGTCTCAACCACGTCATCACGTGTAATGTCGGCCACGGCCTTCTTGTGCAACGGTGCGGCGTACTTATCGAGCGTCATGCGCCATGCAGCTTTGTGGCCCTTGCTCTTAGACTCGGTCATCTTCTTTTGGATCACGTCTTCCATGATCGCAGCGAAGGTCGGTCGCACCGCCAGTTCCTCACCACGCGCCAGACGCTGCCGGATGCCTTCGGCTTTCTCTCTGGCAAGATCAAGGGAAACGGGCGCAGTTCCTTGGCCGTAGCCGCCAAGTCCTATCTCGGTACGCTTGCCGTCTCGCTTGTAGATGAAGAACCATTGCTTCGAGCCGCCCGCCCGTACACGTAAATAAAGCCCGTCACCGTCGCTATAGATGCCAGCGGTGGAAAGCTTCTTGATCTTCGTTTCCGTGAGCTTGTTGCGTGCCATCGTGATTTCCCGTTGCCATAACTTAGGCATGGAAAATACGCAAAATACGACGATTTACAAGGCTAATGAATACGTAATTTCAATGTGTTACGAGGATCGGCGGACACCCCATCTGCCATCAAGCGCAACATCATTCCTAATAATGTCGCGACGAGGCATGTTCCCGCAGCGTTTGGGCATCGCGAAAATTCCGTACGAATAAGAAACCCGCCTTTCGGCGGGTTCCAGGCAGCGGTCGTGGATCAGATTTCCGGACAGCCTCGTTCATTTGCGAAGGTGATCCGGTCGGGTCCCCGGCGCGTGAAGCCTTCGACAACAACGCGGCCCGGCGTGACGCGCACGACTTCGGGATCACGAAGGCCTGCTTCACGGGCCGCGGCGCGGGCTTCGCGTTCGCTGCAGCCACGCATGCGTGGAGGACCCCGGCGGTCCATGTCCCGATCACGGTCGCGGATGACGGGACGGACGCCATCCGGGCCGATTCTGAGCTCCATATCCTGAGCGCCGGCTGGCATAGGTGCGGCGAAGGATACCAGGGCGATGCCAATCGCCAGACCTGTGGTTTTCATAAAATTTATCATGTTTCCTCCCTCAGCCGAAACCGGCGGAAGCTCGTTTGTTTGCGCGGAGAAAACGCGGTTACCGCTGCTTTGTTCCTTGCGAGGCTGCCAGAGGAGGACTGACGGCGGGCGGATTCCGCCGTGGCGGGCGCGCTGAAAAGATAGAAATCATTAACCACGTTCGTTACAATTTTATCGAATTTGCAAAAGTCGTTCGCATTTTCGCCACGTTATGCACAAGATTAAGCGACTGTTAGGTGCTTCGATGGCAGGGGCAATATCGAGGCAAGTGAGGGTGCGGTTCTCCGAGCCAATAGCAGCGTGGGGCAGACGATTTGAATTCTACGGTCAAGAAAACAGGCATCAGCGCCAGGTCGGGCGTGAAGTGGCTTGCAATTTCCGTGCTTTGCGCTGCAACGGCGTCGTGTTCCACCACCTCCGAGACAAAGCCTAAGCCCAAGCGCAGCAAGGAATATTTCTCCGAATCCGAATATGGCGTGAAGGCCAGCCCGCGCGTTGCCGATGGAAAGAACATCCCGAAGGGTGGCGGACGCGAGCTGCTGGGTAACGCTTATACCGTTAAGGGCCGCCGTTACTTCCCGAAAGAAGAGCCGGGCTACAACAAGGTTGGCCTTGCTTCCTGGTATGGCTCTGCCTTCCATGGACGCCTCACGGCCAATGGCGAGGTTTACGACAAGGAACATCTTTCTGCCGCACATCCGACATTTCCGCTGCCGAGCTACGCGCGCATCACCAATATGGATAATGGCGCGTCGGTGCTCGTCCGTGTCAACGACCGTGGTCCGTTCCACGAGGGCCGTCTGATCGACGTTTCCAGCAAGACGGCAGATCTTCTGGACATGAAGGCGACGGGGACGGCCAATGTACGGGTTCAATATGCGGGCCGTGCGCCGCTCGACGGCCATGACATGCCTTACCTGATGGCTTCCTATATTCCGAAGGGTTCGCGTTCGCCGGGCGTTGTGCCTGAAGGGCAGATCGCAACCGGCGTGATGGTTGCTTCGGCCTCGCCGAATTTCGTGCCGGCGCCGACATCGAACCCGAATTATGCCGGCTCGGCTCAGACCGCGCTCGTCGGTTCCAAGAAGAACGCGGCGCTTCAGGCCATGCCACTCGTCAACGGTGTACAGCCCGCATTCGAACAATTCGCGATCCTGCCGGAAATCGGCCCGATCCTGGCGGAGCGCCCCGAAGGTAACTTCCTGCGGGAACCAGCAGCTCCAGGCGGCAATTATCTGCGTGTGCCCACGCCGTCTTCCAAATATGCAGCGGCCTATTCCGAAGAATCCGCCGCCGTATCCAAAACCGCAAAGGTGTTCGACACCGTGCTCGTCAATCGTGACGGCTTGAGCGAAGAGTCGATCCTCGCCCATGTGAAGCGTCAGCAGGCGAAGTCACGCTGACGGATTAAGGACACCGGCACACCGTTCTCATGGCGGGCGGCCGGTTGTGGCAGACAGCACTGGGCGGTTTCATGCGCAAGACCTTTCATCGCTCCTATCTGTCGGCCGTCGCGGCGGCCGCTTTTGCATTTTTGAGCGCAGGCGCGGCGCAATCGCAGACAGCGCCCTTCATCGCCAAGGCCGAGCAGGCCTATATGATCGATGCCGAAACCGGTACGGTGCTTCTTGCCCAAAATGAGGATCAGTCCTTTCCGCCCGCATCACTTGCCAAGCTGATGACGGTGGAGGTGGTGCTGGATGCGCTGTCGAAAGGACAGCTGGCGTCGGAAACGGTCTATCCCGTTTCGGAATATGCCTGGCGCACGGGCGGGGCCCCATCGCGAACGTCAACCATGTTCGCCGCCCTGAAATCCTCCGTTGGCATCAATGACCTTTTGACCGGAATCATCGTGCAGAACGCCAATGACGGCTGCATCATCATCGCCGAAGGCATGGCGGGATCGGACGCTGCCTTTGCCAAGCGCATGACGGCACGGGCCGGCGAACTTGGCATGAACCGCAGCACGTTTGCCAATTCCACCGGACTTCCCGATTCCGGAAACCAGACGACTGCCAGGGACATGGTGCGCCTTGCCCAGCATCTGCATGACACCTATCCAGACCGCTACTCGTTGTTTACGAAGCCGGACTTCGAATGGAACCGGATTTTCCAGCGCAACAAGAACACGTTGCTGATGCCGGGAAGCGGTATAGACGGTCTTGGCCTCGGTTTTGCAGAAGGCAGCGGTTTTGCCGCCGTGGTTTCGGCGGAGCGGGAAGGGCGCCGCATTTATCTGGCGCTTGCCGGCATCGCAGACGACAAGACGCGGCAGGAGGAAGCGCGCAGAGTGGTGGACTGGGGCCTGACCGCCTTCGAAAAACGCCGCCTGTTCAGCAAGGATGAAGTGGTTGGCTCCGTCAGCGTGTATGGCGGCGATGCCTCCTATGTCGACCTTTCTCCGAAGGACGATATCAGCGTCCTGGTGCCCGTCAACAATCCGGAACGCCTCTCCGGACGTATCGTCTATCGCTGGCCGCTGAACGCGCCGCTCGATGTCGGGGCGAATGCCGGAACGCTGAAGATATTCTCGGGCGAGCGTCTATTGCGCGAAGTGCCGCTCTATACGAAGAGCCGGGTGAACAAGGGGTCGCTCACCCAGAATGCCGCAGGAGCATTGAAGGAACTTCTGCTGTTCTGGCTGTGAAGTGCGGTTCAGCACGCGCCATTTCTCCTATGCTTTTGTTCAGGCACCGGTTTTTCTGAAAAGCGCTTCACACATTTCGGTCCGATGCTGTAAACAGGCATTTCAACATTGACGTGAATTCCTTGCAGGACGTGACATTGGCCGAAAAGACCGGATTGTTCATCAGCTTCGAAGGCGGCGAAGGCGCCGGCAAATCGACGCAGATTCGCACGCTTGCCGAGGCGCTTCGCGATCGTGGCTTCAAGGTGGTCGTAACGCGTGAGCCCGGCGGTTCGCCGGGTGCGGAGGCCGTAAGACATGTTCTCCTTTCCGGTGCGGCGGAGCCCTTTGGCGTCCGGATGGAAGCCATCCTGTTCGCCGCCGCGCGCAACGATCACGTCGAAGAGGTCATTCGCCCTGCGCTGGAGCGCGGCGAGATCGTGCTCTGCGACCGGTTTCTCGATTCATCCCGCGTCTATCAGGGCACGACCGGCAATCTGGAGCCGGATTTCATCGAGACGCTGCAGCGCATCGCGATTGATGGCGTCGTTCCGGAGCTGACACTGATTTTCGATATCGCTGCCGAAAAAGGCCTTGCCCGCGCCAGAAAGCGTGCGGATGAAGGCGCGAAGCCCGATCGCTTCGAGAAAGAGGAAATCGAAACCCACGAGAAGCGGCGGGAAGCCTATCTCGATATCGCGCTTGCCGAGCCGCGTCGCTGCCGCATCGTCAATGCCGATCAGCCGGAAGAAAAAGTTGCGGAGGATGTCATGTCCTTCGTCGAGCCCTTGCTCGAACAGCTGGGGACCGAGGCGGGCAGGGCCCATGAGTGAGGTCCAGGGCGTTCTCGACGGTGCAATCGCGCCGCAGCAGAACACGAGGCTTTTTGGCCATGAGGAGGCGGAGGCGTTTCTCGCGCAGTCCTATCGCTCTGGCAAAGGCCATCATGCCATTCTCATCGAAGGGCCGGAGGGCATCGGCAAGGCGACGCTCGCTTTCCGTTTCGCCAATCATGTGCTGAACCATCCCGATCCTTTGTCGGCGCCGGAGTTTCTGCCAGACCCCGATCCGCAGTCGCTGGTCAGCCGGCAGATCACCGCCGGCGCCTCGCATAACCTGCTGCATCTCACCCGGCCCGTGGATGAAAAGACCGGCCGCGTGAAATCCGCCATCACGGTGGACGAGGTGCGACGGGCAGGGCATTTTTTCTCGCAGACCTCGGGCACCGGCAACTGGCGCATCGTCATCATCGATCCCGCCGACGATCTCAACCGCAATGCCGCGAACGCGATCCTGAAAATACTGGAAGAGCCGCCCAAAAGGGCGATGTTTCTCGTGCTCTCCCACGCACCGGGAAAATTGCTGCCGACAATCCGGTCACGCTGCATGCCGCTCAGGCTGCTACCGCTTTCGGATTCGGCCATGGTGCAGGCGCTCGATCATCTCGGCATAAGTCTCTCGGAGGAAAAGCGCGATGCCCTGCTTGCCGCCTCCAAGGGTAGCGTTGCGCAGGCGCTGAAGCTGATGAACTACGGCGGCTCCGATATTGTCGAGGCCCTTGCCGCAGTCATGAATGCCGACGGGCCAGGCGCCCGCAAACAGATGCACAAGCTCGCCGAGATCCTGGCCCAGAAGGATGGCGACATCGTCCTCGGTTTTTTCATGGAACATGTAACGGAAGATCTGATGGCGCGCGCGCGCGAGGCGGCCATGACGGGCGATATCACGGCTGCGGAAAGGCTGGCACGGCTTTCTTCGGCGCTCTCGGAACGCATCACCGTGGCGCAGGCCTATAATCTTGACAAGAAACAGATGGTGATTTCCATTCTTGAGGATATCCGGGGCGTCTAAGGCCGGAAAATCGTGAGGACCGAAGTTGCCTTTTCGGATTGGCCCACTCTAAGCCGCATTACCCCCGGGATTGACACGGGAATCCACAACCCGCTGAAATTAATGGATACTCGGCTCGAGCCCGAGGATGACGAATAGTCGGCAATATTGATATCAGTGTACCAATTCGGTAGCTTTTTCTTTCGCTGCTGCGAACAATGGTTTAAGAGCGGTCTATCCAAAAAACAGCGCGTAAAGTCGATAGACCGTCATGACAGACAAGACACCATTCTACATCACCACCGCGATCTCCTATCCCAACGGCAAGCCGCATATCGGCCATGCCTATGAACTGATCGCAACGGACGCCATGGCACGCTTTCAGCGCCTGGACGGAATGGATGTGTTCTTCCTGACGGGCACCGACGAACACGGCCAAAAGATGCAGCAGACGGCACGTGCGGAAGGCGTTTCGCCGGAAGAACTCGCGGAGCGAAATTCCAATCAGTTTCTCGAGATGGGCAAGCTGCTCAACGCCTCGAACGACGATTTCATCCGCACGACGGAAGAACGACATCACGAGACCTCGCGCAATATCTGGAACCTGATGGCCGAGAGCGGCGACATCTACAAGGATAGCTATGCCGGCTGGTATTCCGTTCGTGACGAGGCCTATTACGCCGAGGACGAGACGGAAGTGCGCGCCGATGGCGTCCGTTACGGCCCGCAGGGCACGCCGGTGGAATGGGTGGAGGAGGAAAGCTATTTCTTCAAGCTCTCCGAGTACCAGGACAAGCTGCTGAAGCTCTATGAGGAAAACCCCGACTTCATCGGTCCGGCGGAACGCCGTAACGAAATCATCTCCTTCGTGAAATCCGGTCTGAAGGACCTGTCGATTTCCCGCACCACCTTCGACTGGGGCATCAAGGTTCCCAATGATCCGAAGCACGTGATGTATGTCTGGGTCGATGCACTGACCAACTACATCACCGCAACGGGTTACCTCGAAGACAGGAACGGTCCGCGGGCGAAGTATTGGCCGGCCGACGTGCATATCATCGGCAAGGACATCATTCGTTTTCACGCCGTCTACTGGCCAGCCTTCCTGATGAGCGCGAAGCTGCCGCTGCCGAAGCGCGTTTATGCACATGGCTTCCTGCTCAACAAGGGCGAGAAGATGTCGAAGTCGCTCGGCAATGTCGTTGATCCCGCCAATCTGGTGAACCATTTCGGCCTTGATCAGGTCCGCTATTTCTTCATGCGCGAAGTCTCCTTCGGCCAGGACGGCAGCTATAGCGAAGAGGGCATTGCCACCCGCATCAATGCCGATCTTGCCAATGGCATCGGCAATCTCGCCAGCCGTTCGCTGTCGATGATCGTCAAGAATTGCGACGGCAATATCCCCACACCCGGTCCGTTCACCGACGAAGACAAGGCGATGCTGGCGTCTGCAGACGGTCTGCTTGCCATTTGCCGGGAGGAGATGGGCAAGCAGCTCATCCACCGCGCGGTAGCCGCCATCATTGCCGTCGTTTCCGAGACCGACCGCTATTTCGCCTCTCAGGAGCCTTGGGCGCTGAAAAAGACCGACCCTGAGCGGATGGGCACCGTGCTTTACGTCACGGCGGAAGTTGTGCGCCAGATCGGCATTCTCCTGCAGCCCATCATGCCGGGTTCCTGCGAAAAGCTGCTCGATCTCGTTGCGGCGCCAGCCGACAAGCGCGACTTCGCGGCGTTGGGCGAAGCCGGTCGTCTGGTGCCGGGGACACCACTGGAAGCTCCGAAGCCAGTCTTTCCGCGTTACGTCGCGCCGGAAGCGTGAAGGCGACCACGATGCTGATCGATACCCATTGCCATCTGGATTTTCCTGATTTTGAGGCGGAGCGCGAGGACATCATCGCTCGCGCGCATGCCTCCGGCGTGAGCCAGATGGTGACGATCTCGACCCGGGTGCGTCGTCTGCCGGAGCTGTTGAAGATCACGGAAAAATATCCGTCAGTCTTTTGCTCGGTCGGCACCCATCCGAACAATGCCGATGAGGAACTGGATATCTCCGCCGATGAGCTGGTGCAGCTTGCCGAAAGTCATGAGAAGATCATAGCGATCGGAGAGGCGGGTCTGGATTACTTCTACGACACGCAGAAGCCCGAAGACCAGAAGACCGGCCTTCTTCGCCATATCGAGGCGGCGAGACGAACGAAGCTGCCGCTTGTCATTCACAGCCGCAGTGCCGATGATGACATGGCCGCCATCCTGCGCTCCGAAAGCGGGAAGGGCGCATTTCCGTTCATTCTGCACTGCTTTTCCGCTGGTCCCGAGCTCGCAAAAACGGGTGTCGAGCTTGGCGGATATGTGTCTTTCTCGGGCATTCTGACCTTCCCAAAGTCGCAGGATATTCGCGATATCGCTGCAACCGTGCCTCTTGACCGGCTGCTTGTAGAAACGGACGCACCCTATCTTGCGCCGAAGCGCTGGCGTGGCAAACGCAACGAGCCTTCCTACGTCGTCAATACCGCGGAGGTTCTGGCCGAGGTGCGTGGCATCTCCTTCGAGCGGATGGCCGAGATCACCACCGAAAACGCCTTCCGCTGCTTTTCCAAGATGACAAGGGTGTAGGCGTGGCAATCTACCGTCGCCGCTTCACGGTTCTCGGATGCGCCTCGTCACCCGGCGTGCCGCGCATTAACGGCGACTGGGGCGCCTGCGACCCCGATAATCCGAAGAACCGGCGCACTCGTGCGGCCTTCATGGTGGAACAGATCGGTCCTGATGGCGGCAAAACGACCGTTGTGATCGATACTGGTCCTGATTTTCGCGAGCAGATGATCGCCGCGAAGGTGGAAGCTATCGATGCCGTTCTCTACACCCATGCTCATGCCGACCATCTGCATGGCATTGACGATCTGCGCATCTATTTCGCACTCCAGAAAAGCCGCGTCCCGATCTATGCCGATCCCATTACCATGGCGCGCATCCGCGATGGTTTTGCCTATTGTCTCGAGACGCCGGCGGGCAGCAATTATCCACCGATTGTCCGGCCTTATCTGATTGCCGATATCAACGAGCCGGTTGTTATTGATGGAGCAGGAGGACCAATCGCCTTTGGGGTGCATATGCAACAGCATGGGGACGTCCATTCTTTGGGTTTCCGCATTGGTGATGTGGCCTATTGCACCGATGTCAGCGATTTTCCGGCCGAAAGCCTGCCGAAACTCGCCGGACTTGAGGTGCTCATCATCGACGCCCTGCAATATCGCTACCACCCCAGCCATCTATCACTCGAACAGGCGCTCGGCTGGATCGAAACACTGGCACCCAAAAGGGCGATCTTGACCCACATGCATATTCCGCTCGATTATGAGACGGTGATGCATGAAACGCCTGATCATGTTGAACCGGCTTATGATCAGATGCGTTTCGAAATTGAGATCGATCTCGAAGCCGCCTGACGCCGCCTGAAAAGGAACAGCATGTCGACTAAGCCTTTCCGTGCACCGAGTATGGCGAGCTTCTTCGACAATCTGCGCGCCAGCCGCCTGCGCGCCATGTTTCGACGCGGCGAACTCGGCCTCGTCGCGCTTGCCGTGCTCATCGGCATCGCAGCCGGCCTGCTGGTGGCGTTGATCGGCGCTTTGAGCACGGCATTGCATGTGCTCGTCTTTGGCGTCGAACGTCTGAGCAGCAGCGATCTTTCCGGACAGATCGTGCTGGTGGGGCCGATCATGGGCGGTGTCCTGCTTGGGCTGATCATCTTCATCCTCTCCAAAACCCGCAAAAAGCCGATGGTCGACCCCATCGAGGCAAATGCGCTGCATGGTGGCCGCCTGTCGCTCACGGACAGCATCATTGTCTGCGTGCAGAACATCGTTTCCAACGGTTTTGGCGCATCTGTCGGGCTTGAGGCGGGCTACACGCAGATTGCCAGCGGCGTCGCATCGAAGATCGGCATCAAGCTGAAACTGAGGCGAGGGGACATGCGCATCCTCGTTGGCTGCGGCGCCGCGGGCGCCATCGCGGCCGCCTTCAACGCGCCTCTGACTGGCGCATTTTACGCCATCGAACTCATCATCGGCACCTATACAGTCGTCACGCTCGCCCCGCTGATCGTTTCGGCGCTGGTGGCGACAACCGTTATCGGCCTGATTGGCGGCCATGGCCTTTCCATCGATATCGTCGATGCCAGCCGCGTGACGCCCGCCGATTACGTGCCGGCTATTTTCCTTGGGGTTGTGTGCGCGGCAATCGGTATCGTGCTCATGCAGGCGGTGTCCTTCATTGAGGAGACGGCGCGCAAAAGCGCTATTCCTGGCTGGCTGCGTCCTACGCTTGGCGGCATCGTTGTCGGTGGGCTGGCGTTGATTTCACCGCAGGTTCTCTCGAGCGGCCATGGAGCCTTGCATCTCAACATCGATGCCGACCTGACGATCTACGGGCTTGCAGGATTGTTCCTGTTGAAGGCGGCGGCCAGCGCGATCTCGATAGGTTCGAATTTCCGCGGCGGCCTGTTTTTCGCCTCGCTGTTCATGGGATCGCTGCTCGGCAAGATTTTCGCCCTCTGCGCGCCCTATATCGGCTATGGCTCGACAGCGCCGATCGTCTACGCCGTGATCGGCATGAGCGCCTTTGCCGCCGCCATCATCGGTGGTCCGCTGACAATGACATTTCTGGCGCTGGAACTAACCGGCGACTTCCAGATTACGGCGCTGGTGCTTGCCGCCGTCATCACCACATCGCTGGTGGTGCGCACCACATTCGGCTACTCCTTCGCCACCTGGCGTTTTCACCTGCGCGGTGAGAGCATTCGCAGCGCCCATGACATCGGCTGGATCCGCGACCTGACGGTGGGCAAGATGATGCGCGCTGACATCCGCAAGGCCAATGTCAGCATGGGGCTTCCGGCCTTCAAGGAGAAGTTCCCGCTCGGTTCAACGCAGCGGGTCATCATGACCCACGATGACGGGCGTTATGCCGGGATCGTTCTCGTGCCGGAAATCTATGCCGATCCGATGGATCGCGACCCAAGCAAGATCAGCCTCGAGACCTATCTGCACTACAAGAACGACGTATTGCTGCCGACCATGAATGCACGGCAAGCGGCGGCAGCCTTTGACGCGGCGGAAAGCGAAGCACTCGTCGTCGTCAACGACAAGATCGAAAATCGTCCCGTTGGCCTGCTTACCGAAAGTCACACGCTGAGACGCTACAGTGAAGAGCTCGATCTGCGACGCCGAGAGGCATCAGGAGAGTTATGATCGACCTAGATATGGATCTTTCAATGCGACAAGCGGCGCTTTTCAATGATGAGGGCAACGGCGCTGCGATCTGACAGCTTACGGCATTCCCGGTAATTCAGCACAAAAAGTTCCATAATCTATCTTATGCGATTACTGTATGTAGCCGCAAAGTTAAAGTGTCCTGATCCTGCAAAGTTGGAATGTCACACTCCCCGGGTCTGATTAGCATCTGGGAGATTGCGGATGGGATTGATTACGATGAGCGAGCGCGACCTGCAAAGAATCGAGGTGCTGTCCAAAGTCGTGGATGGCCGCATGAGCATTGTTGCAGCAGCCCATGTACTGGCGATCAGCACGCGCCACGTCCAAAGGTTGGTCGATCGAATTGAGCATACCGGCGCTGGCTCGATCAGACATAAAGCGATCGGTCGACCGTCCAACAATAAAATAGCCAGCGGCGTCCGTGATTACGTTTTGATGCTGGTGCGTGAACGCTACCTTGATTTCGGACCTACGTTCGCGGCCGAGAAGCTTCAGGAAGAGCATGGTGTCACAGTCTCGCGTGAGACGCTGCGTAAATGGATGCAGGATGCCGGCATATGGCTTTCGAGAAAGCAGCGGCGAACGTTTCATCAGCCGCGGTTGCGGCGTGAGGCCTATGGCGAGTTGGTGCAGATCGACGGGTCGGAGCATCGCTGGTTCGAGGATCGTGGTCCGGCATGCTCTCTATTGGTATTCGTTGACGACGCTACCGGTAAGCTGATGCAGCTCCGGTTTGTTCGATCTGAGAGCGCCTTTACCTATTTCGAGGCATTGGCGCTTTACCTCAAAGAGCATGGCGCACCGATTGCCTTCTATTCCGACAAGCATTCGGTCTTTCGGGTGGCAAAGAAAGACCCCAAGGGCGGCCAAGGCATGACGCAGTTCGGCCGCGCTCTATCAGAGCTGCACATCGAGATCCTCTGCGCCAATTCCAGCCAGGCCAAGGGCCGTGTCGAGCGCATGAACCGAACGCTTCAAGATCGACTCGTCAAAGAATTACGGCTGGCCAAGATCAGCGGCATGGAAGCTGGGAATGCCTTCCTGCCGACATTCATCTCCCAATATAATGATCGTTTTGCGGTGGCCCCTGCCCGTTCCAACAACCTTCATCGACCTGTCGACATGACAGCAAGCAGGTTGAAGGATGTTCTCTGCAAGCGTGAGGAGAGATATGTCGGCGCGCAGCTGACATTCTCTTACGAACGTAAACGCATCATACTCGAAGATAACGACGTCACGCGCGGCTTAGTCGGAAAGTATGTCGAGACATACGCTTACGCTGATGGTCGACTGGATATTCGATGGAAAGGTCACTCGTTGCCTTACAAGATCTTCGACAAGGACCAGCGCGTGAGCCATGCGGCTGTGGTCGAGAACAAGCGTCTCGGCGAGGTACTGGCCTACATCAAAGAGCAGCAAGATCAATGCCACGCAGCTGCGCCAAAGACCAACAGCGAGAAGATCGGCTACAAGCCGAGAGGTCGCAAGCCTGGTCCACGGACGGATTTCATGAATGATCCGGATGTGATTGCCAAGCGTGCTCGAACTTTGGCGCGAATGGATGCGGCTGAATGAAGTCCGCTACCGACCCATTGCAGACACGGAACCATGTCTGTACCGTCAAGTCACTATGAGCAACCTGTCTTATCAAATCCTCCCCAATCACGAAGACAACACTTACGAAGTGCGGTTTATCGTTGATGGTGAGGACTGGATTGGAAAAGACCACCTGGGTCTCGATCCTCCCGACCTTGTTCGCCAGCTTACCGAAGGACACGAAGGTAACCTTACCATAGGCCGCTGCGGTTGCGGTTGTATGGGATGCGATGATCTCAGCGTCGACGTCAGGAGGACGGCGACGTCAGTGGAGTGGTCATCTCACAACCGGACGACTGTCGTTTTCGAAGCGGAACACTATGACCATCAGGTCTGCATGCTGAGCAAGGATTATACTTGGGAACCCCTCAACAGGACCGTCGAGCGCCACCTTGAAGCGATGTTCTCGAGCAAAGTGACGGACGATGGCTATGGGTACGATTGGGCTTCCACAAGGATCAAGCCCGGCGTTATCAAAATGAGCGTTACGAAAGATTCCCATCAGAAACTGCTGGAGTTCTCGTGGGACGGAGAAACAATCGAAAGCGCACTAACGCGTGGCAGGCAGTTCTTGCAGGAGCGCTTCGACGACTGATTTTCCAGACCGCTAATGGCGCAAAGCAGCCGAGACGCTGAGGAAGCTAAAGCCGAAGGGGTGTTCCATCACCCGCCCCCTCCCTACCCTTGCAACCCGGCCCAGCCGGTCCGGTCGGGGGCTGATCTGCAGCGCCAGTGTCGTATTTCTAACGGGCTGGCAGAGCGACAGATGACATCTTAACTTTGCGCAATGCGCGACATTTCAACCTTGCCGCCACATTGTATGCGCGCTGGCGGGTTCGAGAATGACGTCAACCTGTAAATGTTCCTATGGGTTGTCTCCTGCAAGGCACATTCAGTGAAACACGCCTGTCCCAATACCGGCATGGATGAGAGAAGCCAGATCGCTCGCTGGCATAAATGGCCCCTCGTCTAATCACACAGAACCTTTAAAACTCGCTGATGGAACGCTTCTTGTGAAACCTCAGCGGCAGGCCCTTCGATCCATTCCAAATCGAGATGCAGTTTTCCTGCAGGAACCATTTGCTGTGCGATCTCAGCCGGTGTGGTTTCGTCGCTGGTTCCGTTCTCCCAGTCCTGAAAGGCTGATGAGTATCGAACGACCGCTCCACTGGTCGGCAAATCGAGCAACCCTCCCTCAGCAAAAAACGTCAGGCCGTCGCCCATTTCTTCCCCGACGAGCTTGAGCCTGCGTCCCAGACGATGTTTGAGAATGGCCACAAATACTGTCGCTGCAGAAAACGTGCACTTATCGACAAGCACAACAACCTGCCTGCCTGCGTTTTCAGAGATGGCGTCGATCAAGGGCATAGTTTGAAGAAAATCGCCACCGGTGTTTCCGCGAACATCAATCAAGAGTTTGTTGTTCCCGCAGGTTCTCACGCGCTCCGCTGCAGCGGCGATGGCTTTCGGCAGCGCACTTTCGCTTGGGTCGAAGAAACTCGGCAATAATATTGAAAGCCCAAACTCCTGCCGGTCCTCAATCTCCACAAATGCCCGAGGTTTCCAGGCCGGGTCAGCCTTGCCATGCTCGTTTCTCGGGTAGAGCATCGATGCCGGAACGGTAAGCCGGTTCTCCACTTTCAGGTCGGTGATCTGCGCATTCTCGCCTTTCAGGCGATATTCAGTGCTACTCTCTTTTGAAGAAAACCCGAGATGAGCCAATGCATATGGCCATGCGAGGAGAATCGGTCCGATCACCCGTTTCCGCTGGCGCGTTCCCGCCAGAAATTTCCCTGCGGCGGCTTCAATCTGACCAAGGGGTATGCCGTTGACTGCTATCAGCTCCCCTCTTGGGACAGTTGTTTCCAGTGCCGTGTCAGTTAACTGCACCCCCGTTCCAACGCTTACAAACCTCAGCGGGAGCACCGAAATGGAATCGTTCGGGATCAACCGTGTGTGTCCATTGTCGGGAAGCGCAAGCAGGCGCATCGCGGAAAACAGAAAGGCCTCTTTGGAGCCCTCCAAAGCGTATCGTCGGGTATCATAAATGCAGCGGTCTATCATCGCCGGTTCGATGCGCCGAAAGCTGGGATCGATTGGCAGGACAGTGTCCAGAATTTTCTCGAGGTCTTGCATCAGCGACATGATCCACGATGCGCACAGCTCTCTGTCGATGTCCAGATTGGGCTTGAGCCAGACCTTCCCCTCTCCCCGTAAAATGCATTTCTGCTATGAGTTTAATATTAGCCGACAAGCCATTGTATTTATTATAAATAGTCCAAAGATGAAAACTTGGTCGTCTTTTCTATGAGGGACTCCATCTGCCGCCGTTTATCTGTTATTGCTTCGTAGCGAAGAGCATTGGCGCATCGAGGTAGACTTTGCCTAAGTAAATACCGGTCTCAATCCAGTTTCACCCTGTGCGGATAGCCACCGGCTATTGGCCGCATGATCATGTTCATCGGGTGGTGGCAAGAGACCGGTCTGGCATTGTTACAATGTGCCCTGCGCAGCTTTGCTGTTTCAGCTCTTCACCACTCCAGAACACCGCCACGCCGTTCCCGCATGGGTTTTCTCCTGCACCATCTTGGTGGACTTCCGAATGGAAGACCAACCGACTATGTGCAATATATTTCGGGTCCAGTGGACCGTTACACCCAGAACCGCGCCGCAGCCCTGGATTGCCTGCAGCGGATGCGGAGAAGCGAGGCCATTTCAGCCGAGCGGCAAGATCCGCCTCAATGCCAATGGCCGCAAGCTGGATGCCTGGCTCATATACAGATGCCGGATATGCGACAGGAGCTGGAACCGGCCGATCTTTGAGCGGCGGACTATTCGCGACATCAGCCCTTCTGTTCTCGAGGCGCTGCAGAACAATGACCCGCAATGGATAAGGTTGGAAACGTTCAATCTCGAGGCGTTGAGACGCAGATCGCCGCGCGTCGACGAGTTTCCCGAATTCGATATCGTGAAACAGATACGGGATGAACCTCCCGATTGGGCCGTGGCGGAAATTGATCTCATCGTTCCGTTCCAGACCGGTATACGCCTCGACCGCCTGCTGGCGTCTGAGCTCGGGCTCTCGCGGTCGCTTCTACAAAGGCTTCAGCGCGGCGGCCGGATTCGCACGCACGGCGACGCCTCCGATCCATGGCGACGCCAGGTGAAAAACGGCACGCGGATCGTGATCGAGCGGTGCGATGGCCTCGATCCGGTATGTTTGTGGAAATCTGTCACGGCGGAGTGCTAGCGCACAGCGAGGGCCTGAAGTTCGGGCCCTCGCGATGTGCACCAATCAGTTCGATGCGGCTTTGAAAACCGCCAGCTGATCGGCAAATGCGCGTCGATAGCCGGGACGCGCCTCGCCTCTCGCCACATAGGCTGCAAGGTTCGCATATTCATCGAGAATGCCCGAGCTTTTTATCCGTTGCAGCACCGATATCATCAACAGGTCGCCGGCGCTGAACGCGCCGTCGAGCCACTCGCCCTCACCCAGTCGCTGGGACAGTTCGCCAAGTCGCTTGCGAATACGTTCATCGACGATCTCCAGGCGTTCACGATGCCAGCTCTTGTCCCTTTCGACAAAACCGGCGACAAAATGCTCGACTATCGGCGGTTCCACGGTGCTGAGCGCCGCAAACATCCACATGATCGCGCGCGCCCGCGCGTTCGCTTCCCGCGGCAACAGGCCGGCGTGGCGCTCGGCTATGTGGAATATTATCGCACCGGATTCGAACAGGACGAGATCGCCCTCCTCATAGGTCGGGATCTGCCCGAAGGGCTGAAGTGCAAGATGCCCTTGCTCCCGCATCGCCTTGAAGGAAAGAAGGCGAACCTCGTACGGTTGCCCCACTTCCTCCAGTGCCCAGCGGACACGCATGTCGCGGGCAAGACCCTTGCCGCCATCGGGCGAGCGTTCAAAGGCGGTAATGGTGATTGTCATTGCTGTTCTCCATCACTCCCCCATGCAAAATTGCCCCCCGCAATTCTGTTACCTGGCGTTGTGTCACAATAGGCGCCGGAATGAGCGAAAACAACGCATCGTGTTGTCGGCACACGCTAAAGGGCTGGCCATTTCACGCAAAAACTCTAAGCTCCTGCGCTGGAGACGGATTGCCGCACCATCAGTTTTCAGTTCAAATGATTAGGGAGAAAGCACCAGATGAGCCTGCGTATCAACGATATAGCGCCCGACTTCACCGCCGAGACCACCCATGGTCCGATAAGCTTTCACGACTGGATTGGCGATGGCTGGGCGGTCCTGTTTTCGCATCCGAAGAATTTTACGCCGGTCTGCACCACCGAACTCGGCGCCATGGGCGGCCTGCAGCCGGAATTCGAAAAGCGCGGTGTGAAGATCATCGGTATCTCGGTCGATCCCGTCGAAAGCCATGAAAAATGGAAGAACGACATCCGCGCCGCCACTGGCTTCAATGTCGATTATCCACTGATCGGCGACAAGGACCTGAAGGTCGCGAAGCTTTACGACATGCTGCCGGCCGGCGCCGGCGACAGCTCGGAAGGCCGCACACCGGCCGATAACGCCACCGTACGCTCGGTCTTCGTCATCGGTCCTGACAAGAAGATCAAGCTGGTCCTCACCTACCCCATGACCACCGGCCGCAACTTCGAGGAAATTCTCCGCGCCATCGATTCCATCCAGCTGACCTCGAAACACCAGGTGGCGACGCCAGCCAACTGGAAGCAAGGCGAAGACGTCATCATTACCGCCGCCGTCTCCAATGAGGATGCGATTGCGCGTTTTGGTTCCTATGACACGGTTCTTCCCTATCTGCGCAAGACGAAGCAGCCGGGCTGATTTGAAGCCTGATGGGGCGGCGAACATCATCGCCCCATCATCGCAATTCTCATGGCTTTATGATCCCGCCATGATAGTCGAGCCGGTACGCCTCGAAATGTCCGAGATAAATGCGCTCGACGCCGGTGAACGACTGGAATTCGCCTGCATTCGTGTCGACATAGACCAAATTCTCCACCGGGTGCGTGAAGCCGCCCAGAAACCGCCCTTCCCGATAGAGCGTGGAAAGCGAACGTTGAATGACCATGCCGGCCGTTGTGGCGTCGATCATATCGGGCCGGAGGATGCGGCCGTGATAATTCATCGCCCACATGGCTGTCCCCTGGTGCCAGACGACCTCTTGACCGATGAAATCGGTTCCGCCGAAATAGCTGTCGATATAGTGCCAGTCCCCGTCGCGATAGCCGAGATCATGCGATCCCGTGCGAGTGGGCGTGGCGGATTTGTTGCCCCCGCCAACATATGTGGCGGACTTGGCCCTCACTATGAACTCTTCCAGCATGAAACCCTCTTGGGAAAGAACATAAGGGGAACATAATTCATTTCCGGATCCTTCGCAAGCGCCACGCCCTGCCCTTGCCTCGCCCGCGATTTACCAATCGCGGGCTTGGTAATCGCAGCATTTGCGCTTAGAAGCGTGGCAGAACGATCCAAAAGAGTGTCCATGCAGCAAAATCCGCAAATCTACGTCGATGCCGATGCCTGTCCAGTGAAGCCGGAAATCCTCAGGGTCGCGGAGCGGCATGGGCTGGAGGTAACATTTGTTGCCAATTCGGGTCTGCGCCCGTCCCGCGACCCCATGGTCAGAAATGTCATTGTTTCCGCCGGTTTCGACGCGGCGGACGACTGGATTGCCGATCATGCCGGCGAGAACGATATCGTCGTTACCGCCGATGTGCCGCTGGCCGGGCGCTGTGTTGCCAAAGGCGCACTGGTGACGGGTCCGACGGGCCGCGTTTTCGACCAGTCGAATATCGGCATGGCAACGGCGATGCGAGACCTTGGTGCACATCTGCGCGAAACCGGTGAAAGCAAGGGCTATAATGCCGCTTTTTCGCCACGCGATCGATCCGCTTTTCTGGAGACGCTTGACCGTTTTTGCCGCCGTGTCAAAAAGTGATGCCGCAAGCAGAAAGGCCCAGCCCATGACCCCGGCCAGTTCCAACAGCAATACCTATCGCCGCCATCAACCTTTTTTCATCGCCGTTCTTGTCGGGGCTTCCGGCCTCGGTATTGCATTGGCTCTCGCGCCTTCCGTGGCAATAGAAATCGCGGCAGTTTCTTTCTTCCTGACCTATCTGACGCTGGTTGCCTTTCGTCTTTCCAAATTGACGGCGCAGCATCTGAAAGCCCATGCCGACAGCGACGATCTCCCCGCAATTGCCATCATCGCCGTGACGCTGCTGGCAGTGACCGTCGCCGTGGTGTCCCTTTTTCAGGCGCTAAACCATACTGGTGAAACCGTCTGGACGCTGGTCATCGCTTTCGCCTCGGTGATTTTCGGCTGGTTGACCATCCACACCATGACGGCCCTGCACTACGCGCATCTTTACTGGCGTCCGCACACGGTCGACGGCAAGCGCCAGCATCGCGGCGGCATGGACTTCCCCGCGACCAAAGAGCCCTGCGGTTACGACTTTCTCTATTTCGCCGTGGTGATCGGCATGACGGCGCAGACCTCGGACGTGGGTGTGACCACGACCGCCATGCGCAAGGTCACGTTGCTGCACTCCATCGTCTCTTTCTTCTTCAACACGGTTCTGGTAGCGGCAGCCGTCAATGCCGCAGTCTCGCTTGCCGGTTGAACCGGGATTTTTTCAAAGGAATGGCTTCATGAACATTATTTCGCAAAATACGGCCTTTGGTGGCATGCAGGGCGTATTTTCCCATGTATCCGAGACCCTGAAATGCGAGATGACCTTTGCGGTTTACGTACCGCCGAAGGCAATCCACGAGCCATGCCCCGTACTGTGGTATCTCTCCGGCCTCACCTGCACCCACGCCAATGTCATGGAGAAGGGCGAATATCGCCGCATGGCTTCCGAACTTGGTCTTATCGTCGTGTGCCCCGACACCAGTCCGCGCGGCAATGACGTACCGGATGAACTGACCAACTGGCAGATGGGCAAAGGCGCGGGATTTTATCTCGACGCGACCGAGGAACCCTGGTCGGAGCACTACCGGATGTACAGCTACGTGACGGAGGAGTTGCCTGCACTGGTCGGCCAGCATTTCCGCGCCGATATGAGCCGTCAGGGCATTTTCGGCCACTCCATGGGCGGCCACGGCGCGATGACCATCGCCCTGAAAAACCCCGAACGGTTCAAAAGCTGCTCCGCTTTCGCGCCGATCGTGGCTCCCTCCTCCGCTGACTGGTCGGAACCGGCGCTGGAAAAATATCTGGGACCGGACCGGGCAGCATGGCGTCAATACGACGCCTGCTCACTGGTGGAGGACGGTGCGCGCTTTCCCGAATTCCTGATCGATCAGGGCAAGGCCGATAGTTTCCTGGAAAAGGGCCTGCGGCCATGGCTGTTCGAAGAGGCGGTCAAAGGCACGGATATCGGCCTGACGCTGCGCCTGCACGACCGCTACGATCACTCCTATTATTTCATCTCCACCTTCATGGACGATCATCTGAAATGGCATGCCGAACGGCTCGGATAAGCCGCAAACACAAAGCGGGCGGCGCCTGCGAACGCCGCCCCTTTAGGCCGACCGCACCTTACGGGATGCGGGCGATCACCTTGATCTCGAAATCGAAGCCCGCAAGCCAGTTGACGCCGACGGCGGTCCAGTTCGGATAAGGCTGTTTGCTGAAAATCTCCTGCTTAACGGCCATGATCGTCCCGAACTGGTTCTGCGGGTCGGTATGGAACGTCGTCACGTCGACAATATCGTCGAACGTGCATCCCGCGGCCTTGAGCGTGGCCGCGAGATTTTCGAAAGCAAGCCGAACCTGACGCTCAAAGTCGGGTTCGGGCGTTCCGTCGGCACGGCTGCCGACCTGGCCGGAAACGAAAAGAAGGTCACCCGACCGAATTGCCGCGGAGTAACCGTGCTGTTCGTAAAGCGCGTGCCGGTCTGCGGGAAAAATTGCCTCGCGTTTGCTCATCTTGCATCTCTCTTTTTGGCTGAGTGGCGTCGGAAGAAAAACTCCGGACGCCCAATTCACATACGTTGCGTATGTGAGATAGTAACCTACACGACGCATGTCAATTGAGATACGTGACGTATGTGAATATCGAGACGCACTTTGTCAAAGCAGAAGATGGTTTCCGGCGATGGCGCGCGGATGACTGCCGCAGTCCCGCTCACGCCTTTGGTCCAATCTATGGAAACAGCGCCGTCGCCAGCGTGGTCGGACCCGGCCGGTTCAATCTGAATTCGCGGATCACCCGCTCGGCAACGCCATAAGCAAGCTCCTGCTCTAAAGCCTCGTCATCGAAGCTTACGACGGTGGCGGTGAATTTGGCTTCGGCGATCACCTCGCCCGTGGCCACGGCGGCGGCCCGCACGATGACCTTGGCGGAGGCCTTTTCACCGAAAAGGAAGGGACCGCGTGTGACGGATGCAAGGCGGATGGTCAGCACCACGCGCGGTCGGGTCTCTCCCCGTGCTGTGGTCTTGATCGCATTCTGAACCTGCGCATGAATGGACTGCATCAGCGCCGGCGCCACATCCGGTCGTGCTGCAACAAACGCGCCGCGCACGTCGTAAAGCAGCCGATCGGCATTGGTCGCTTCCGGTTCAAGCCTGAAAGACATGAGCATGAAACACGCCAGCACAATGATGCCAAGGCGTTTCAGCGTGGTTGTCATGATCTGTGGCTCCCCTTACGTGAGGTAGCCTGATGATCGTCGATCAGGGTTAGAAAAGCGTTAAGATGCGCTCGTCAGAGACTCCAGAACATTGACCGCGGCACGCATGTCGATGAGACGGACGGCCCGGCGATCCAGCGCCTCCTCATCCTCACCCCATTGTTCCGCAGTCCAGTCTTCATCCAGATGGGCAAGCGCCCAGGCTTCCTCAAGCGTCAGCTCTCCTTCCGCCAGCGCCAGCGCCAGAATGGCAGACCCTGTCAGCGACGTCATGGTGTGGAGTGCCGCGAGCGCGATCGGTGTATCGTATTTTTTCAGCGTCACTGCAAAGGCGGCGATGGCCTCCCGCGGCTGGTCGCGATGCATGACTCCCTCCACCAGAATGAAGCGCGCGCCAAGTACATTGGCCGCCCAGTCGAGCACGGGATCCCAATGGTCCGTCTGGCGCGCGACCAACGCTTCCGGTTCACCAGCGCGGTAGCAGAGGAGATCGGAGGAGGAAAACCGCAATATATCTTCGAAAACCGCCTGCGTATCATTGGCGACGCCGTCGATGGCCGTGTTCACGTGGCGCGACACCGGCATGACAACCGGATTGACGACCTCGGTCTGGGCGTCCCATTCATCGCGAAGCAATTCCGCGAGCGACCTCGACGGCACGACCAAAGGCTTCTTGGCGGGGGTGCGCAACGGCTTACCGTCGAGAAGGATGGTGAAGCCTTCCTCCGCCGCCTCGCCGACCGTCACATCCTTGTAGAACCGCTTGGGCAGCGGTTTCTGCATCTGGATCTGCGCGCGCAAGATCGGATCGGGGTGGCTCAGGCCTTCCGAAAGGTCGTTCAGGAGATCACGCATGGCACATCCTCATCGGTCGGTAGAAAGGATAATTAGGGATTATCGGTCGGAACATAGACCGGGATTTCACGCGGGTGGCTGACGACCGCATCGGCACCCGCCGTCCAGAGTTCGTCGACGGACGCATAACCCCAGGCGACGCCGATCGCTTTTGCGCCCGCAGCTTTTGCCATCTGCATATCATAGACCGCGTCGCCGATAACGACAGTATCGGCCGGAACCATGCCGGTTTCATGGCAGCATTCCATCACCATGGCCGGATGCGGCTTGGAAGGGCAATCATCCGCCGTGCGCGAGACAATGAAGTGCCTGGCAAATCCATGGGTTTCGAGAATGTGGGTCAGCCCGCGCCTCCCCTTGCCCGTCACCGCACCGATCAGCACGTCATCCCGCCTTGAAAGGGTGTCGATCAGAGGGGCAATGCCCTCGAAAAGCGGCTCGATCATGCCCGGACGTGCACGGATCGGATGGTAGATTTCCTTATAACGCTGGGTCATCGCCTGAACCTCGTCATCAACATGCGCCTTGCCGAGCATGCGGGCGATGGCGATATCCAGCGTCAGACCGATGATCGCCTTGGTTTCGGAGATATCGGGGCGCGGCTTGCCGAAATCGGCGAACGTATCGGCCATGACCGCATGGATCAGGCCCGCGCTGTCCACCAGCGTTCCGTCGCAATCGAAAAGAACCAGTTTCATCTGCCGTCAGTCTTCCCTATCGCCATCGGCCACGTCGAGACCGAGCAGGTTCCAGGTCTGTACCATATGCGGCGGCAGGGGTGCGCTGACCCGAAGCCGGCCGCCATTCGGATGCGGAATGTCGATATGGCGCGCATGCAGATGCAGGCGCTTCTGGATGCCGCCGGGAAAATCCCAGTTTGGATCGTCGATGTAATATTTGGGATCGCCGATGATCGGGTGCCCCATATGCAGCGCGTGCACGCGAAGCTGATGGGTGCGGCCGGTATAGGGCTCCATTTCCAGCCAGGCGAGGTTCTGCGCGGCGGTATCGATGACGCGGTAATAGGACACGGCGTGATCGGCGCCCTCCTCGCCATGCTTGGCGATGCGCATGCGGTCTCCGTCGATCGTCTGTTCCTTGACCAGCCAGGTGGAAATCTTGTCCTGGTGCTTGCGCGGCACGCCTTTGACGAGCGCCCAATAGGTTTTCTTGGTGTCGCGTTCGCGGAAGGCGGCGGTCAGTTTTTGCGCGGCACCTCTGGTACGGGCAACCACCAGCACACCCGACGTATCACGATCCAGCCGGTGCACGAGACGCGGCTTTTCGCCCTTCTGGTTGGTCCAGGCTTCCAGCAAGCCGTCAATATGCCGGGTAACCCCCGAGCCGCCCTGAACGGCGATGCCAGCAGGCTTATTGAAAACGAACACCTTGTCGTCTTCATGCAGCAGCATTCGTGCCAACAGCTCGCCATCGGCGGAATGTTTGAGGTCCTTCGAGCCGATCGGACCGCTCTTGGTCTTCATATCGGAATCGACCGGCGGCACGCGCACCATCTGTCCCGGCTGCAACCGCGCGTCCGTCTTCACCCGGCCGCCATCCACACGCACCTGGCCGGATCGCAGCAGCTTCTGCAACTGCCCGAACCCAAGCCCCGGATAGTGAATCTTGAACCAGCGATCGAGGCGCATACCGGCCTCGTCGGCCTCGACCTTGATATGCTCGATACCTGCCATAAATTTTCCAGTCTCTCTGTCCTAATCGCGCAGCCGTTTCTTCGGCGCGCCGTTTGGATCAAGCCTTTAGAACAAGTTGCGGCCCAAGGCCAGCCCGGCGAAAACCGCAGCGATGGAAACCGAAAGGCTCGCAAGAACGTAAACGGCAGAAAGGCCGAGCGCGCCGCGTTCATAAAGCGAGACAGCATCGAGCGAAAAAGATGAAAACGTCGTGAAACCGCCGAGCACGCCGGTCACGAGAAAAAGACGCATTTCCATCGAGGCATTCAGACGTCGCGCCACGAGCTCCACCAGGAGACCGATCAGGAAAGAACCCACCACGTTGACCGTAAGCGTTCCCCAGGGGAAATTCACCCCCGCCAGCCGGACGCTCCAGACGCCGACCAGATAACGGAAGACGGAACCGATGGCGCCGCCCGCTGCGACGAGGACTATATTGATCATGCATTTATCTCCGGAGGGAACGGCCGGACCTCACGGTCCGCTTAGATTTCTAGACCACGTAAACCGCCTGCGAAACCCTTGGCCGGGCACTGCCAGCTGTTAAAATACGATTAAATTGCGCCTCCGCGATTTAGCCTTCCAACAACACGCAGATGCTAACCTGCGGTTTTTGAAGGTCGGCAACGATGGCCGGAGGTTGGATGACACAGGTTCTTTCCGTTTCTGCGAACACGGCAGCCTATGCGCTGGAGGCTGTAAAACCGTCACAGCGCGTGCCGCGCCGGAGCGAGGTCGAAGAGGCCATTCACGAACTCGCGCGCAAGGCCGAGAACAGCGACGACTTCCAGCTTCGCGGCATGATGACTGTCATCAAGCCACCAGCCCTCACCCTCTATTTCCTGACCGTCGCCAGCCAGCATCAGGAACCGCAGGCGACGCTTGAGCAGGCCGTGGAGGCATACGAGGAAAACAACCTCCCCAAAAAAGCAGATGATATTCTTTTGAATCAGGATGATAGACAGACATCCTGATGTCGCTTGTTAGAGGTCAATCCTGTCGTTGCGGGAGTGGCATTCAGCTTGGTGTCAGGTTGAGTTTCTAGATATCTACACCCGGCTTCCGGAAATCACCAAAAGCGAGCGTCATCCCTTTTCCGCCGCGGCGCCGAAACAATAGACCGGACAAATGAGAAATCTTGCGGCTACCGGACCTGTCACGCGTTCCGGTAGCCGCTTTTCTATTGGTCAATTATGTTGATGGTCGCCGCCGCCCTTGGCAGCTCCCGCAGACAGTATGACGTCGACCTTCCCGGCTTTTTCGAAGATCAGCGTTACCGGCACTTTGTCTCCTTCGGCAAAGGGCTTCTTCACGTCGAAGAACATCATGTGCAGGCCGCCGGGTTTCAATTCCACGGTCTGACCGGCGGGGATGACGATGCCCTCGTCCAGCTTGCGCATCTTCATCACGTCATTGACCATGGCCATTTCATGGATTTCAGCGCGTCCGGCGGCAGACGATTCGACACCGATCAGCTTGTCGTCGCTATCGCCGCCATTCTTGATCGTCACATAACCGCCACCGACGGGCTGGCCCGGCAACATGGCCTTCGTCGCGCCGCCAGACACTTCGAGATTGCCAGCCTTCACGATATCCATATCCATGCTCATACCCGCGTGATCGTGGCCGCCCGCATGGGCTTTGGCGGTGACCTTGATGGTCGGCGCGGGATTTTTCAGCGAGTGGGGATCGACACCAGCTGCAGCCACTTCATCCCAGGAAACCTTGCCCTTGTCGCCGCAAAGCTGTGTCACCTTGAAGGGTAGTTCCTGCCCCACCTCGACGCCGGAAACCTTCCCCTGCACGGCAAAGGTATCGTAGAATTCGTCCGGCAGATTGCCGCCCTTCCAGCGAATTTCGACGGGCCCACTTTTGATCTCCTTGCCGTGATTTTTATAGGCCTTCTGGTAATCGCCTTTGATGACCTCCAGCTCCCAGCCGGCCTTCGGCTGCGGCTTGGCGGAAATGAAGCCCTCCGGCAGCTTGATCTGCACTTCCGTCGTGGCAAGCCCGCCTTCGCAGCCATGCGGCACCTGAAGCGCGGCGACGACAGTGCTTTCCTGTTCGGCCGAGCCGTCAACGAAGGTGGCGTGGGCAAAAGCCTGCGCGGTGGAAACCGCGGCGATAAAAAGGGTCGATGTGATGATCTTGGTGGTTTTCATTTGTCTGTCCCTGCGACTGCCAGCCCTTCGGGTTCAAGCAGCCGTTTCTTGCCACCGGTTCGGCGGCGATGATCCTGTAAGATGAAAAATCAGGCGGACAAGGCTGGCGGGCCGCGTGCGACCGGTTTGCGGATCGTCGGGACGGGATGGAAACGCCAATCGGTGGACGGGCGGTTCTCAAGCCAGGCAAATTCGGTCTTCAGCCAGCTTTCCTTGTCGGGGACCGGCAGAAGAATGGACGAGGCCAGCAGGCAGGCCTCGCAAAACAGGATCGCGTCGCCCGAATGGGCGGGCCCCTCCTTGGCATGCGAGGCATTCACCCCGCTGCCATGGCCGAGGCAGATCTCCGCAAAGGTGCCATCAGGCAGCCGGTAGCTCTCATCGAGCGCGACTGCGGGGGCTGCGGCAAGCGCCGGCCTGTGGGCAAAACCGAGCGACAGCATCAGGGTTGCACAGAAAATGCGAAGCATTTTCTCGATCCCTGTCAGCCGTCTTTTTCGATGTGCGCCCATGATCTCATGCGATATCGCGCTTCCCTTCGATTTCAAAGGGGAATTTTGCCGCAGGCTTGACGTGTATGAGGAACAATCGCCGCAAGGCGGCATTTTCCTGCAACACGGATCGTTCAAGGGAGACATGACATGCCTGCCAAATCGAAAGCCCAGCAGAAAGCCGCGGGTGCAGCACTCGCCGCCAAAAGGGGCGAAACGAAGAGATCCAGTTTAAAAGGTGCTTCAAAAAGCATGGAGAAGTCCATGACAGAAAAGGAACTTGAGGATTTTGCCTCAACGAAACGCAAGGGTCTGCCGGCAAAAAAATCGGAATGACGGCGTCTTTCCACCGCCATTCCATTCGTTGGAATGATGACGGAACGACAATATCAAAACGTCGTTGCGAAAGAGATGAGGGATGATGGCGCAGATGGAGCAAGAATCTGTTCAGATGCGTCATTTGGTCCTTGCCAATAGCGGGTCTTCGAAGATAATGAGCGTCGCATCATCGTTGGGAGAAACCGCTTCAATGCGGTGCCGAAGGAGCAACCGCCCCGGAAACTCTCAGGCAAAAGGACCAGCGATGACGACGGAACTCTGGAGAGAAGCCACCTTTCATAAGGACGGCTCGCCGAAGGGATAACAATCTCAGGCGACAAGGACAGAGGGGGCTCTTGAACCGGCGCATCTGCGCCACGACCTGAGCCCGCGCGATTGCTCGCGCAACCCTGGAGGCGTCCTTGGACGATACCGCCGCGCTGAAAACCACGCCGCTTCATTCCCTGCACCTATCGCTTGGCGCCCGCATGGTGCCATTCGCCGGTTACGACATGCCCGTGCAATATCCGGCCGGCGTTTTGAAGGAGCATCTTCAAACCCGCACCTCAGCCGGTCTCTTTGACGTCTCCCATATGGGTCAGGTGATTGTGAAGGCAAAGTCCGGCAACAACGCCGATGCCGCACAGGCACTGGAAAAGCTGGTGCCGGTGGATATTCTCGGCCTCAAGGAAGGCCGCCAGCGCTACGGTTTCTTCACCGACGAAAAGGGCTGCATTCTTGATGATCTGATGATCACCAATCGCGGCGATCACCTTTTTGTCGTCGTCAACGCGGCCTGCAAGGATGCCGACGTCGCCCATATGAAGGCGCATCTTTCAGACAGCTGCGAAATCACCCTTCTCGAGGACCGCGCCTTGATCGCGCTGCAGGGCCCCCGCGCCGAGGAGGTACTGGCCGAACTCTGGACGGGCGTTTCCGAGATGAAATTCATGGACGTGCAGGAGGTGCCGCTGCACGATGTTGCCTGCATCGTCTCCCGCTCCGGTTACTCCGGTGAAGACGGCTTTGAAATTTCCGTGCCGGCAGACAAGGCAGAAGAGATCGCCAGGGCCTTGCTCGAACATCCCGATTGCGAAGCCATCGGACTTGGCGCGCGTGACAGTCTGCGGCTGGAAGCAGGCCTTTGCCTTTACGGTAATGACATCGACACCACGACCTCCCCCATCGAAGCATCGCTGGAATGGGCGATCCAGAAGGCGCGCCGCGCCGGCGGTGATCGCGAAGGCGGTTTCCCGGGCGCGGAACGCATTCTTGGTGAACTGAAGGACGGCACATCGCGCCGCCGCGTCGGCCTGAAGCCCGAGGGCAAGGCACCGGTGCGTGGCCACTCGAAGCTTTTCGCGGATGCTGAAGGCAAGACGGAAATCGGCGAAGTGACCTCGGGCGGTTTCGGTCCTTCGGTCGAAGGCCCCGTCGCCATGGGTTACGTGCCTGTTTCTTACGCCGCTCCCGGCACGGCGATCTTCGCGGAAGTGCGCGGCAAATATCTGCCCGTCACCGTCGCCGCCCTGCCCTTCATAAAGCCCACCTACAAACGATAATTTCATCCCATCTCCGGAGAGAACACGATGCTGAAATTTACTGCAGAACACGAATGGCTGAAGTTCGAAGGCGATGTCGCCACCGTTGGCATTACCAGCCACGCCGCTGAACAGCTCGGCGATCTCGTTTTCGTCGAATTGCCGGAAGTGGGTGCCACCTTCTCCAAGGATGGAGAAGCCGCAACCGTTGAATCCGTCAAGGCGGCTTCCGATGTCTATTGTCCGCTGGATGGCGAAGTGGTCGAGATCAACCAGGCCATCGTCGACGACCCCTCGCTGGTCAATTCCGATCCTCAAGGCGCCGGCTGGTTCTTCAAGCTCAAGCTTTCCAACGTTGCTGATGCCGATACGCTGCTCGACGAGGCAGCCTACAAGGAGCTGATCGCGTAATGACGACGCCCACCGAATTCCATTTCACCGACTATCAGCCCTATGATTTCGCCAACCGGCGTCACATCGGGCCGTCGCCGTCGGAAATGGCCGAGATGCTGAAGGTCGTCGGCTATAAGAGCCTCGACGCGCTCATCGACGCCACCGTTCCCTCCTCCATCCGTCAAAAAGTGCCTCTCACCTGGGGTGCGGCCTTGACCGAACGTGAGGCGCTGGATCGTCTTCGCGAGACGGCAAACAAGAACCAGGTCCTGACCTCGCTGATAGGTCAGGGCTATTACGGCACCATCACGCCGCCGGTCATCCAGCGCAACATTCTGGAAAACCCGGCCTGGTACACGGCCTATACGCCATACCAGCCGGAAATCAGCCAGGGCCGTCTTGAGGCGCTGCTGAACTACCAGACCATGGTCTGCGATCTGACCGGCCTTGACGTCGCCAACGCCTCGCTGCTCGATGAAGCGACTGCGGCCGCCGAAGCCATGGCCATGTGCCAGCGCGTCGCGAAATCCAAGGCGACCGCCTTCTTCGTGGATGCCAATTGCCATCCGCAGACCATCGCGCTGATCGAGACCCGTGCGGCCCCGCTCGGCTGGAAGGTGATTGTCGGCAACCCCTTCACCGATCTCGATCCGGTCGACGTGTTTGGCGCGATCTTCCAGTATCCCGGCACGCACGGACATCTCAGCGATTTCTCCGGCCTGATTTCCCGCTTGCATCAGACGGGCGCGATTGCCGCCGTCGCCGCCGATCTTCTGGCCCTGACGCTGCTGAAATCTCCCGGCGAAATGGGCGCTGACATCGCCATCGGCACCTCGCAGCGCTTTGGCGTTCCGGTCGGCTACGGCGGTCCGCATGCCGCTTACATGGCCGTCAAGGATGCGCATAAGCGCTCCATGCCGGGCCGTCTCGTCGGCGTCTCGGTCGATGCGCGCGGCAACCGCGCCTATCGCCTGTCGCTGCAGACCCGCGAGCAGCATATTCGCCGTGAGAAGGCCACCTCCAACATCTGCACGGCGCAGGTGCTGCTGGCAGTCATGGCTTCGATGTACGGCGTCTTCCATGGCCCGCAGGGCATCAAGGCGATTGCCCAGCAGACCCACCAGAAGGCCGTGCTGATGGCCAAGGGACTGGAAAAGCTCGGTTACACCATCGAGCCGGAGACCTTCTTCGACACGATCACCGTCGAAGTCGGCCATATGCAGGGCGTTATCCTGCGTTCGGCCGTCGCGGAAGGGGTGAATCTGCGCAAGGTCGGCGCCACCAAGATCGGCATGAGCCTTGACGAGCGTACGCGCCCGGCAACGCTGGAAGCCGTCTGGCGCGCTTTCGGCGGCAATTTCTCGGTCTCGGATTTCACGCCGGACTATCGCCTGCCGAAGGAGCTGCTGCGTACCAGCCAGTACATGACGCATCCGATCTTCCACATGAACCGTGCCGAAAGCGAGATGACGCGCTACATCCGCCGTCTTTCGGACCGCGATCTGGCGCTCGACCGCTCGATGATCCCGCTCGGTTCCTGCACCATGAAACTCAATGCGACGGCAGAGATGCTGCCGATCACCTGGCCGGAATTTTCCGACATCCATCCCTTCGTACCGGCCAATCAGGCACTCGGTTACAAGGAGATGATCGACGATCTCTCCGAAAAGCTGTGCTCGGTCACAGGTTACGACGCCTTCTCCATGCAGCCGAATTCCGGTGCGCAAGGCGAGTATGCCGGGCTTTTGACCATCCGCAATTATCACCTCGCCAATGGCGGGACACACCGTGATGTCTGCCTCATTCCGACCTCGGCGCATGGCACCAATCCTGCCTCGGCGCAGATGGTGGGCATGAAGGTGGTGCCGGTGAAAGTGCGTGATAACGGTGATATCGATATTGATGATTTCCGTGCAAAAGCAGAGCAGTACGCCGAAAACCTCTCATGCTGCATGATCACCTATCCGTCCACTCACGGCGTGTTCGAGGAGACGGTTCGCGAAATTTGCGAGATCACCCATAAGCATGGCGGTCAGGTGTATCTTGATGGCGCGAACATGAACGCCATGGTGGGCCTTGCCCGTCCCGGCGATATCGGCTCCGACGTTTCGCACCTTAACCTGCACAAGACCTTCTGCATTCCGCACGGTGGCGGTGGTCCGGGCATGGGGCCGATCGGCGTCAAGGCGCATCTTGCCCCTTACCTGCCCGGCCATCCGGCGACCGATGGCCGCGAGGGTGCGGTGTCTGCCGCCCCGTTCGGTTCGCCGTCCATCCTGCCCATTTCCTGGAGCTACTGCCTGATGATGGGCGGCGAAGGGCTGACGCAGGCAACCAAGGTTGCGATCCTCAACGCCAACTACATCGCCGAGCGGCTGAAGGGTGCTTATGACGTGCTCTACAAATCCGAAACGGGACGCGTGGCACATGAATGCATTATCGACACCCGCCCGCTGGCAGACAGCTGTGGCGTGACTGTCGATGACGTGGCCAAGCGCCTGATCGACTGCGGTTTCCACGCGCCGACCATGAGCTGGCCGGTTGCCGGCACGCTGATGATCGAGCCGACGGAATCCGAGACCAAGGCGGAACTCGACCGGTTCTGTGATGCCATGCTGGCCATCCGCGAGGAAGCCCGCGACATTGAGGAAGGCCGCGCGGACAAGACGAACAATCCGCTCAAGAACGCGCCCCATACGGTCGAGGACCTCGTCGGCGAATGGGACCGTCCTTATAGCCGCGAAAAGGGATGCTTCCCGCCCGGCGCATTCCGCATCGACAAATACTGGTCGCCGGTCAACCGCATCGACAATGTCTATGGCGACCGCAACCTCATCTGCACCTGCCCGCCGATGGAGGCCTATGCCGAGGCGGCCGAATAAGCTGTCCTTCGTTCGAGCCAGAAAGCCCGGAGCGATCCGGGCTTTTTCGTTTTCCGTCCCGTCGCAGGACGAACCCCCGGCTTCCGCGCGCTGGGACCATGTTTTAAATCAGCCATTTATCCTTTTTTCCGGCTCGCCTGAAACTTTGCGAGACCGGCTTCCGTCTCTTGTGTCGCTACGGATAACCGATAGCGGCCGCTGGAAGAGCCACCTTTCGGGGCCTTGGATGTCACAAGGAGGAATAATGATGTACAAGCTTTCCGTTCGCGCCCTGACGTTGGCTGCAGCTCTTTCCATCGGCACGGTTTCGGCCTATGCCGCAAACCCCAAGGTGGGCGGCGCGGCGATGTTCGAGGACAAGAACATCGTTGAAAATGCGGTGAACTCGAAAGACCACACGACCCTCGTCGCCGCGGTAAAGGCCGCCGGACTTGTGGAAACACTTCAGGGCAAAGGACCGTTTACGGTTTTTGCACCCACCGACGAGGCTTTCGCGGCCCTTCCGAAAGGCGCGGTCGACGATCTTCTGAAGCCAGAGAACAAGCAGAAGCTGGTCAAGGTTCTCACCTGCCACGTCGTTGCAGCCAATGCACTGTCATCCGCCATCGAAAAAATGATCAAGGATGACAAGGGCGAGCACGACGTGAAGACGGTCGGCGGCTGCGTACTCAAGGCAAAAGAAAGCATGGGAAAAATCACACTTACCGATGAGAATGGCACGGTCGCCCATGTCACCATCGCTGATGTTAAACAATCCAACGGCGTCATACATGTCATAGACAAGGTGCTGCTGCCGAAAATGTAAGGCAGCGCCGCAGCGCCAATCTGGGCTCGAACGACTAAGGCCCGAAGCAATTCGGGCCTTCCTCATTCAGGTGGGCGTAATCCCGGCCGTGAAAAGGAACGGGGTGTGATTGATCTTCATCGCTTCCATGCTAAATCGGATCACACAATCAAGCGATGGAGTGTGCATGCGCCTTATCTGCCTGAACGGTTGGGGCGGAAAGCTCCACGACGAACTCGTACCTTATATCTCCCTGTCCGACCCGGATATCTTGTGCCTGCAGGAAGTGGTGCATACGCCCGCTGCCCAAGAGGATTGGTTGACCTATCGTGATCACGGCATCGAGCTTCCGCAGAGAGCGAATTTCCTCCGCGATGTCGCCGATGCCCTGCCGGATCATGTAGCGATATTCTGCCCCGCGGCACAGGGTGATCTCTGGCACGGTACGACTAGATACTTTTCCCAATGGGGACTGGCCACATTCGTTCGCAAGTCCATCACCATCGTTGCCCAGGCACAGGGCTTCGTCCATGGGACCTTTTCTGCGGACGGATATGGCGATCATCCACGGTCACGCACCGGCCATGCCATCAGGGTTTTCGACTTTGCCACCGGACAGCCGGCTGTCATTGCCCATATGCATGGGCTACGCGACCTCGACGGCAAACACGATACCGCCGCCCGCTTGGCGCAGGCAAAACGACTTGTGAACCTCGTCAAGAACATTGCCGAGAATGGCGACCGGGTGATCGTTTGCGGTGATTTTAATGTCCTGCCCGACAGCGAAACCTTTACCGTGTTGAATGAACTCAATCTTGTCGAGCTCGTCACGACCCGCGGTTTCACAGATACCAGAACCTCACATTACGCCAAGCAGAACAGATATGCCGACTACCTGCTTGTCAATCCGGCTGTGAAAGTTGATCATTTCGACGTCGTTAGGCAGCCCGAAGTCTCGGATCATTGCCCGTTGCTGCTTGAATTCAGCTGAAGAACTGGAGATGCTATCCGTAAGCTCTTCAACGCACCAGCTGGATGTCGCTCGTCACCACCGTCTTGCCGGTCCTGCCGTCCTTATCGGTCGTGCGCAGCCGCAAGCCGTTGGCACCGACCTTTTCGATGGTCATGGCGGCAACGCGGTCGCCGTTGATATCGCGGTTCCATCGCACCGTCAGATTGATGGCGTTTCCTTTTCTTGTGCCCGATAGTGCGGACGGCCGACCAGAAGGGCCCGTATAGGCGCCGCTATAGCGCCCGCCCTTCTCCGAGAGATCGGCTGCGATCGCGCGCCTTACCACCAGAAGACCGCGGCAAGTGCCGGACATGTTGAGTGACGATGATCCCGCGTTGGAATTCAGCGTGCAGCTGACGTTAATGGGCGGTGTGCCGATCCGGGTAATTACGGTTCCCTTTCCCGCCCACGTGCCCTTCAGCGAGGAGAGAAATGCGCCCTCGTCCGCGTAAGCAGGCTGGGTTGCGAGCAATCCGACCGAAAATAAAACTGCAAGAGCCTTGATCTTCATCGCGATTATCCGTTTTTCCACGAAGCCTAACTCACAAATGCCGTTAAACGTTCCTCCAGCTAATCCCGCAACGGGCAAAAATATCGGAACATCCCTGCTGATGTCGTGCCAATGCAACCAAATGCGGGCACAGATGTTTCCGCCAACCTCGATCAATTTTTCGATTCCCTGCATATTTCTCGGAGTATTTTCATGACGACTGTAGGCGTTGCGGCACCACACGGCCGCCTTCCTTCCGGCGGCCTGCCGCATAGCGGTGGCATCTCGGATCGCACGCTTTTTGCCCTCGCTGCACTGAATTTCTTTCTCGCCGACGCCCGCGACGGTCTCGGGCCGTTTCTGGATGCATTTCTGGCGACACGGGGCTGGTCTTCGATCTCGCTGGGCATGATCGCCACGGTCGGCGGCCTTGTGGGTCTGCTCGCCACGCCGCTTTGTGGCGCCCTGGTAGATGGAACGACGTGGAAAAGGACGCTGATTGCCATACCCGTCGTCCTCGTGACCATCGGCGCGCTGATCACCTTGATCTTTCCCGATGTTTGGATCGTCTGGACCGGCCAGATCATGACGGCCGTCGTCGGCGCCGTGGTCGGCCCGGCGCTTGCCGGCCTCACGCTCGGCCTTGTCGGCGAGCGCCTGTTTTCCCATCAGATTTCGCGCAACGAGTTCTGGAACCACGGCGGCAATTTCGCATCGCTCTTCGCGACTTATGTCGTCGTCACTTTCTTCGGCATGGACGGCATCATCGGCCTGATGCTGCTGACCGCTGCGGGTGCTCTGGTCGCGACGGCGGCCATCGACCCCGAACGCATCGACCACAAGGTGGCGCGCGGCCTTGGCGAAGACAGGGGCGAACCCGGTCCATCCGGCATCGCGGTCTTGCTGCAGGAACGCGGACTTATCTTTCTGGCCATCATCCTGCTCGTCTTCCACTTCGGCAACGCGCCGATGGGCCGGTTGATCGCGCAGGATTTCGCCATCGAACTTCAGACACCCTTCCGCACCACTGCGATCATTACCGGCGTCGCGCAATTTGCAATGATTTTCGTCGCCGCCATGGCCCCTTGGCTGATACGACGTTTCGGTCTCTCAACCGTCTTTATCATCGCGCTCGTCGCACTGCCGATCCGCGGCGTTCTCGCTTCCGCCTTTACGGACTTCTGGGTCATTTTCCCCGTCCAGTTTCTGGACGGTGTCGGAGCGGGGCTGCTCGGTATAGTCACGCCGGTTGCGGTGGAGAGAATTTTGAAGGGCACGGGCCGCTTTAATGTCGGTCTTGCCAGCGTCATGATGGTTCAAGGCATCGGCGCGTCATTCAGCAATGTCGTCGCAGGTTGGCTGGTGACGAAGGGCGGTTATTCACTGTCGCACCTTGTCGGCGGCGGCATTGCGGCAATCGCCATCGGGCTTTTCCTGCTCTATCGCAACGAGATAGCGCCTAAACAGAATAATGATGGCCTGTCTCAAGGAAGGCAGTAACGGCGCAAACATAAAAGGAGGCCATCTGGCCTCCTTTTATGTCGTAGACCGTGTTCCGTCAGCCGACGAAAGCGCGTTCGATCACGAATTCGGCAGGCTTGTTGTTGGCGCCTTCGGTAAGACCGGCATTCTCAAGCAGTTCCTTGGTATCCTTGAGCATCGCCGAGGAACCGCAGATCATGCCGCGGTCAATGGCCGGATCGAGCGCTGGTACGCCGAGATCGGAAAACAGCTTGCCGTTTTCGATCAGCGTGGTGATGCGGCCCTGGAAAGGATAATCTTCGCGGGTCACCGTGGCATAATGCTTGAGCTTGTCGCCGACAATCTCGCTGAGGAACTCGTGGTTCTTGATTTCCTCGACCAGATCGAAACCGTATTTCAGTTCGGCCACATCGCGGCAGGTATGGGTGAGGATGACCTCTTCGAACTTCTCATAGGTCTCGGGATCGCGGATCAGGCTCGCGAAAGGCGCAATGCCGGTGCCGGTGGAGAACATGTAAAGCCGTCGGCCGGGCGTTAGCGCATCGAGAACCAGCGTGCCTGTCGGCTTCTTGCGCATCAAAACGGTATCGCCAGGCTTTATCGCCTGAAGATGGGAGGTCAGCGGGCCATCCGGGACCTTGATCGAGAAAAATTCCAACTCCTCGTCCCAGGCGGGGCTGGCGATGGAATAGGCGCGATAGATCGGCTTGTCGCCGACCATCAGGCCGATCATGGCGAATTCGCCGGAACGAAAACGGAAGCCGGCCGGACGCGTCATGCGGAAACGGAACAGATGATCCGTATAATGTTCCACCGACAAAACCGTCTCGGCATAAACACCATCGGGTATCTTGATCGCGAAATCTTCCGTCTTGGCTGGCGCGTTCATTTAGGTTCCGTCCATTCTATTCGATGAGCGACATTCTCCGACCGGGCAATTATACCATTTCTGCTCCGGTTTGAAGGCATGAGAATGTCAATACTGCCATGTGCGTAGGAAATATGTATCAGAAACTCATATTTCCGTGCAACGTGTCACAGAGACGCACGCCGACGCCAGCTATAGGCCTCGCCGTCGCTCGCAGGCCTGGCCGTCGGCTGGTAATAGACCGGAATTTCCGGCAGGCGATTTTCGGACAGGCGGCGGATCGCCGTACCATTCGTCACCGCAAAGCTTGTGAAGCCGGTACGCAGCATGAGCGGCACCTGATCGATCAGCACGTCGCCAATCGCCCTCACCTCGCCTGTGAAACCGAGGCGGCTGCGCAGCAGCGACGCGTGGCTAAAACCACGGCCGTCGTTGAAAGCCGGGAAACTCACCGCGACAAGCTCGATACGGTCAAGATAAGGTTCCAGCCGGGTCACATCATCGGCCGGCGCAATCAGCACCCCGAGACCGATATCGTTGCTTTCGGCCGCACGAACCAGAAAATCGGCAAGCGGCAGCACGGACTTCTGCTCAGCCACCGCTTTTAATTCTTCCGTTTCGATCACCCAGGGATCGTTCTCCACGAAGCCGTCGCGGGTCCAGATTTTCGTCATGACATTCTCCTCAGGCGGCTTCGGCGGCGGAACCGTAGAGCGCATCCTTGAACGGTTGCGGCCCGACGCGGCGATAGGCTTCAAGGAAATTCTCTTCCTTTGAAAGGCGAAGCCCGAGATAGGTGTCGACGATGGTCTCAACCGCGTCGGTCACCTTTTCCGGTTCGAAGCCGCGACCGATGATCTCACCGATCGAGGTGTTTTCGTCACCCGATCCGCCAAGCGTGATCTGGTAGAGTTCCGCACCCTTCTTTTCCACGCCCAGCAGCCCGATATGACCGACATGGTGGTGGCCGCAGGCATTGATACAGCCGGAAATCTTGATCTTCAGCTCACCAATTTCCGCCTGACGCTCCGCCGAACCGAAGCGGGTGGAAATTTCCTGCGCCACCGGAATGGAGCGTGCATTGGCAAGCGCGCAATAATCCAGCCCGGGACAGGCAATGATATCGGTGATGAGCCCGGCATTGGCGGTCGCAAGACCCGCGCCTACAAGTGCACGATAGACCGGCTCGAGGTCAGCCAGCGCCACATGCGGCAGGATGATGTTCTGCTCGTGGCTGATGCGGATTTCGTCGAAGGCATATTCCGCAGCAATATCGGCGACCAGCTCCATCTGCTCATCCGTCGCGTCGCCCGGAATGCCACCGATCGGCTTCAGCGAGATCGTTACCATGCCGTAGTCCGGATGCTTGTGCGGGGCGACGTTCTGCTCCACAAAACGGGCAAAACCCTCGTCGGCCCGCTTCCAGCGCGCCAGGCTTTCCCAGCCTTCCGGCCGGTCCTTCAGCGCCGGCGGCGCGAAATAGGCGGTGATGGCGGCGATATCGGCATCCGGCAGCTTCAATTCGGAGTTCTTGAGTTCCGCAAATTCGACCTCGACCTGACGGGCCAGTTCTTCCGCACCCGTCTCATGCACGAGGATCTTGATGCGCGCCTTGTATTTGTTGTCACGACGGCCATGCAGGTTATAAACCCGCATCACGGCCGTGGTATAGGACAGGAGATCTTCTTCCGGCAGGAAGTCGCGGATCTTCTTGGCGATCATCGGCGTGCGCCCCTGTCCACCACCGACATAAACGGCAAAGCCGATCTCGCCCTTGTCGTTCTTTTTCAGATGCAGGCCGATATCGTGAACCTGAATGGCCGCACGATCGCGTTCGGCACCCGTCACTGCAATCTTGAACTTGCGCGGCAGGAACGAAAATTCCGGATGCACGGAAGACCATTGACGCAGGATCTCGGCATAAGGACGCGGATCAGCAACCTCGTCGGCCGCAGCGCCAGCGAAATGATCCGCAGTGACGTTGCGAATGCAGTTGCCAGAGGTCTGCAGCGCGTGCATTTCCACGCTTGCCAGTTCGGAGAGGATATCCGGGGTATCAGAGAGGCGCGGCCAGTTATACTGGATGTTCTGACGGGTGGTGAAATGGCCGTAACCCCGGTCGTATTTACGGGCAATATGCGCCAGCATTCGCATCTGCTTGGAATTCAGCGTACCGTAGGGGATGGCGACGCGCAGCATATAGGCGTGCAGCTGAAGATAGACACCATTCATCAGGCGCAATGGCTTGAATGCGTCCTCGGCCAGCTCACCGGATAGCCGGCGCTCCACCTGATCGCGAAACTGCGCCACGCGGCCTTCAACAAATGCGTGATCGAACTCGTCGTAACGGTACATATTCTTCCTCAGACTGCGATAAATGCTGCATCGGCCGGCTTGTAGCCGGTCGCATAGTGCACGGTCGGGCCGGCGGCGCGAATGCGCTCGCGCAGGCGCGTCGGCCAGAGCTTGCCGTTCTCTTCCACAACGTCAACGATATTCACGTCAACGACCTTGTTGGCGGAAAAATCCCGTTTGCCGATCTCCTCGAACGAGGCGACCGCTTCCGCATGGCGGGCGACGATTGCGCCCTGCAGGTTTTCCGTCCATTCGCCGTTGGCGTCGAGCCAGACGGCAATGCCATCGCTCAGGCGGTTGGCGGTCAAAACCTTGTCAGCCATTTACATACTCCCGTTTGAGGTCCGCCGGCCTTCCGGCAAGCGCAAGCGCCTCGGACCTGTCGAAATTGGCGCCCGCCACCGCATCGCCGATGATGACCATGACAGGACCGGTCAGTTCATCGCGATGTTCAAGGTCGGGCAGATCGTTTAATGTTCCGTGCAGCAGGCGGCGATCCGCGCGGCTGGCGTTTTCGATAACGGCGACGGTGGTTTCCACACCGAGCCCCGCTTCGATAAGCCTTGTGGCCACCGAGGCAGCGACGCTGCGGCCCATATAGACGGCAATGGTCGCACCGGAAACGGCAAGCCGGGCCCAGTCGGGCAGAACATCGCCTGTCAGATCGTGACCGGTGGTGAAAATCAGCGACGAGGCGACACCACGCAGCGTCAGCGGCAGTTCGAAATCCGCAGCGGCGGCGAAGGCCGACGTGATGCCAGGCACGATTTCGTAAGCGATGCCGGCATCGCGCAGCGCTGCCATCTCCTCGCCCGCACGGCCATAAACCAGGGGATCGCCGGATTTGAGGCGTACGACGCGCTTGCCGTCCTTGCCGAGACGCACCAGCAGGCGGTTGATCTCGTCCTGCGACTTGCTATGGCAGCCCTTGCGCTTGCCGACCGATAGCCTCTCGGCGTCGCGACGGCCCATATCGATGATCGCCTGCGGCACCAGCGCATCGTAAACGATGACGTCGGCTTCCATCAGCACGCGCTGCGCGCGCAGCGTCAGAAGATCTTCCGCACCGGGCCCGGCGCCGACAAGCCATACGCGGCCTTCGCTGCGTTCGGGCGACCGCAGAAGACGGTCGACAGCCTCATGGGCGGCCGGAGCGTCGCCGACGGCGACGGCATCCGCAACCGCACCGGAGAAAAATCGCCGCCAGAAATTGCGCCGCAACGCGCCCTTCGGTACGGTTTGTTCCGCTGCACCGCGATACTGCACGGCAAGATGTGCGAGCTTGCCAAGTGAAGGCGGCAGCATCTGGTCTATGCGCGCGCGGATCATCTGCGCGAGCACCGGCCCTGCCCCTTCGGTCCCGATAGCCACCGCGACGGGTGCCCGGGACACAAGCGCCGGCGTGAAGAAATCGCAGAATTCCGGCTGGTCCACCGCATTGGCGGGGATTTTCCGGGAACGCGCGGCAGCAACGATGTCCCTGTCCAGAACAGCCTCGCCAGTTGCAGCAAAAACCAGGGTCGCACCGTCGATCAGATGGCTGGCAAAAGCATGAGGCCGATGATCGATGCCGTGTTCGCGGAGATAAGTTGCGTAGTCAGCCTCCGGCTCGTCGGCATAGGCAATGATATGCGCATTGGTATTGGCAAGAAGCCTGACCTTTGCGAAGGCCTCATCGCCATTTCCGAAGACCGCAACCTGCCTGCCCTCAACCCGGAAGAATGCGGGGAAGGTTGAAAGGCGATCGCCGACAGCGGAAAAATCATGTTCGTTGTGCATTGGACATATATCCCGCATCGCGGCGCAAGATTGAAGAAACAGAAATTCAAGCCTTTCCGGCACCTGGATTTTTATTTCTCGAACACCCCGGTTTTGGAGGAAAACAAACCGGCCTCTGTTTCCCGCACGCCTGGAGGCTTCCAAGCGCAGCGCGAATCCCTTGACAAACCCGGCCCCCGCGCCGAACAAGGGAAGACAATTTGCCATCTGTTTTCCATGCGAAGACCGCTTTATACAAGCGGCAAGAAGGACCGCCCCCTTGACCAGCCAGCCACTTTCCGCCCGCCTTCTTGATGTCATCGAACACGATATTCTGCCATTGACGGCGCGTGGTGTCAGCCTTGGCAACAAGGTTTTCGGCGCGGCAATCCTGCGTAAGTCCGACCTGTCGCTGGTGGTTGCGGAAACCAACAACGAGCTGGAAAATCCGCTCTGGCACGGCGAGGTGCATACGCTGAAGCGGTTTTACGAACTGGGCGAAAAACAGAATACGAAGGACCTGATTTTCCTCTCCACCCACGAACCCTGCACCATGTGCATGTCCGCCATCACCTGGGCCGGTTTCGACAATTTCTACTCCTTCTTCAGCCACGAGGATTCGCGCGACGCTTTCGCGATCCCGCATGATCTAAAAATTCTGAAGGAAGTCTTCGGGTTGGAGCCGGGCGGCTATCGCCGCAACAACGCTTTCTGGAACTCGTATTTCATCACCGATCTGGTGGAAGCCGAGGAGGATCCGCTGAAGAGCACGTTGAAGGCGCAGACCGCCCGCATCAAGGCGGCCTATGACGATCTGTCCACCAGCTATCAGTCGTCGAAGGGCGGCAACGATATTCCTCTGAATTAAGCGCGGAACTGGACGGCCGGACCGGCATAAACACAAGCGAAGGTTTGAGCATATGGAAGCCTCGAAGGACATTTCCCGCCTGATCGAGATCATGGAAGCCCTGCGCCAGCCGGAAACCGGTTGCCCGTGGGATGTCGTCCAGACCTTCGAGACGATCAAGCCCTATACGATTGAAGAGGCTTATGAAGTCGCCGACGCCATCGAGCGCAGGGACATGGACGATCTTTGCGACGAACTGGGCGATCTTCTGTTGCAGGTCGTCTTTCATGCACGTATCGCAGAAGAGCGCGGTGAGTTTGCCTTCGGCGATGTGGTGCATGCCGTCACCTCGAAAATGATCCGCCGACACCCGCATGTCTTTGCCGCCTCCGAGGCCGATACGCCCGACAGCGTCAAGCTGCAGTGGGACCGGATCAAGGCCGAGGAAAAACGCGAGCGCGCAGCGCGCCGTGCGCGCCGGGGCATGACGGAGGATTTCAAGGCCGGCTTCCTCGGCGGCGTGCAACGCAGCCAGCCGGCGCTGACCGAAGCGCTCAAACTGCAGGAGCAGGCGGCGCGCGTCGGTTTCGACTGGTCGGACCCCGCCCCCATTCTCGACAAGATCGAAGAAGAAATCGCCGAACTGCGCGAAGCGCTGGAGGAAGGAAGGCCTGAAAAGGTCTCAGACGAACTGGGCGACCTGATCTTCGCCCTGGTCAATATCGGCCGTCACGTCAAGGCCGATCCGGAAAACGCGCTGCGCGGCACCAACACGAAATTTCGCAGGCGCTTCAACCACATCGAAAAGTCGCTCGGCGAAAATGGCGAGACGCTGGAGGAAGCAAGCCTCGAGAGGATGGAAGACCTCTGGCAAGCGGCAAAGCGCATCGAACGCTCGCTCGATAAGGTCACGTCCTGAGCGGCGGGACGCCTCGCGGCTCGAGCGCCGGTTTTCTCCGCCCGCAGCCGAGCTGCATCATCGAAGAAGAATGGAAACAGTCGAGGGCCGCATGATGCGGCCCCTGCTTTTGCTCAGACGCTCTTATTCGCCGCCGCCCAGCGAGTGCACGAAGATCGCAAGCTGCTTGACCGTCGTGTCACCGAGGCGCTCACCCCAGGCGGGCATGACGCCATGCTTGGGAGAGCGTATCTGCGAAACGATCCCCTCTTCGCCATGAGATTTCAGCCAGATGGCGTCGGCAAGATTGGGTGCACCGAATTCGCGGTTGCCCTTGGCATCTTCCCCATGGCAAGAGGCACAATTGTCGGCAAACAGCTGCCTTCCGGGTTCCACCAGCACCGGGTTGGAAGGCGTTCCCGTCAGGCTGAACACATAAGCGGCAACCTGACGAATTTCATCCGGCTGTAGTATATCGCCAAAGGCCGGCATTTCCGAAGCACGTGTGTCTGGATCATCCTGAAAGCGGATGCCGTGCTTCACCGTCGTATAGATATCATCGACGCTGCCGCCCCACATCCAGTCGTCGTCATTGAGGTTGGGATAACCCTGCCCGCCCGCCGCGCCAGAACCGTGACACTGAATGCAATTGACCTTGAAAGCGGCAGCACCGCCCGAAAGGGCAAATTGCATCAGCGTCGGGTCCGCCTGGATGTCGGCAAGCGACGAGTTGCCGATCTTGTCGACATAGATGCTCTGAGACTGTCTGGCATCGGCCAGATCCGCGGCGATTTCGGCACGGCTGTTCCAGCCGAGGACGCCCTGGGTTGCACCTGAAATCAGCGGCCATGCCGGAAAAGCGATGGTGTAGCCGATGGCCCAGACAATCGTGGCGTAGAATGTCCACACCCACCAGCGAGGCATGGGGTTGTTCAATTCGCGAATACCGTCCCACTCGTGGCCGGTGGTTTCGACGCCACTGATTTTATCGATGTGTTTTTCGGACATGTTCAGTCCTCCCTGAGCGGAATGCTGGCCGCATCGTCCGCGGCCCTTTTCGAGCCTGGGCGAAGCGTGAAGATGACGACGCCGGCGAAGAACAGGGTCATGGCAAGCAGGCCCCAGCTATCGGCGAAGTGGCGCATGGCCGTGTAGGTTTCCATCGTTCCGCCTCCTCACCGGTAACCGGCGGCATCGTCATAGGTCGAGAAATCGACCAGCGTGCCGAGCATCTGGAGATAAGCGACCAGCGCATCCATTTCCGTGAGCTTTGCCGGATCGCCGTCGAAATCGCCGACCTTGGCCTTGGGATAGCGCGCCAGCAGTTCCGACGAATCCGCATTCGGGTCCGCCTGGGCGGCGAGATCGGCCGCGGATTTCTCGATCATCTCGTCGCTATAGGGCACACCGACAGCACGGTTGGCCTTCAGCTCCATGGAGATGTCAGTGATCTTGAGCGGCGTTGTCTTGAGGAAGGCATAGGACGGCATGATCGATTCCGGCACCACCGAGCGTGGATCAGCCAGATGCTGCACGTGCCACTCGTTCGAATAACGGTCACCCACGCGCGCCAGGTCAGGCCCGGTGCGCTTCGAACCCCACTGGAACGGATGGTCGTACATGGATTCCGCCGCCAGGCTGTAATGCCCGTAACGTTCCACCTCGTCGCGGAACGGACGGATCATCTGGCTGTGGCAGACATAACATCCCTCGCGAATGTAGATGTTGCGCCCGGCCAGTTCCAGCGGCGTGTAGGGCCGCATGCCTTCCACCTTCTCGATGGTGTTTTCGAGGTAGAAGAGCGGTGCGATTTCAACGATACCGCCGATCGAGACCACCAGCAGCGAGCCGACCAGAAGCAGGGTGGCGTTACGTTCGATGACGCCGTGTTTGTCGAGTATGGACATCGGCCCCTCCTATTCAGCGGGCTGCAGCGAAGGAGCCGCGCCTTTGCTGGCGCCCTCCTCGCGTTGATGACCGAGGATGGTCATGGTGACGTTGTAGGCCATGATCAGCGCGCCGCTGAGGAACATCAGGCCGCCCAGTGCACGCATCACATAATAGGGGAACAGCGCTGCCACCGATTCCGCGAAGGAATAGACAAGGAAGCCCTGGCTATCATATTCGCGCCACATCAGCGCCTGCTGGATGCCGGCCACCCACATGACGGCGGCGTAGATGACGATGCCGAGCGTGGCGAGCCAGAAGTGCCAGTTCACGAGTTGCAGGCTGTATAGACGGTCCCTGCCCCACAGCTTGGGCGTCAGATAATAGATCGCGCCGAAGGTGATCATGCCGTTCCAGCCGAGCGCGCCCGAATGCACATGGCCGATGGTCCAGTCGGTATAGTGGCTGAGCGAGTTGACGGCCTTGATCGACATCATCGGGCCTTCGAAGGTGGCCATGCCATAGAAGGCAACCGCCATCACCATCATGCGCACGATGGGATCGGTACGGATCTTGTCCCAGGCGCCCGAAAGCGTCATCAGGCCGTTGATCATGCCGCCCCAAGATGGCATCCACAGCATGATCGAGAACACCATGCCAAGCGTCTGCGCCCAGTCCGGAAGTGCCGTGTAATGCAGGTGGTGCGGGCCTGCCCAGATATACATGAAGATCAGCGCCCAGAAGTGGATGATCGACAGGCGGTAGGAATAAACCGGGCGGTTCACCTGCTTCGGAATGAAGTAATACATCATGCCGAGGAAGCCGGCCGTCAGGAAGAAGCCGACGGCGTTATGGCCATACCACCATTGCGTCAGCGCGTCCTGCACGCCCGAAAAGGCGGAGTAGCTCTTGACGCCGAGAAAAGAGACTGGAATGGCGAGGTTGTTGACGATGTGCAGCATGGCAATAGTCACGATGAAGCTCAGGTAGAACCAGTTCGCCACATAGATATGCGGCTCCTTGCGCGTCAGGATCGTGCCGAGGAACGTGATGAGATAGGCAACCCAGACGATCGTCAGCCAGATATCGACATACCATTCCGGCTCCGCATATTCGCGTCCCTGCGTTATGCCGAGCAGATAGCCGGTGGCGGCCATGACGATGAAGAGGTTGTAGCCCCAGAACACGAACCAGCCGAGATCGCCGCCGAACAGGCGTGCCCGACAGGTTCTCTGCACCACGTAGAACGAGGTGGCGATCAGCGCATTTCCCCCGAAAGCGAAGATCACCGCCGACGTGTGCAGCGGCCTTACACGGCCGAAATTGAAATAGGGTGCGATGTTGAGATCCGGAAAAGCAAGCTGCAGCGCCACCACGACGCCGACCAGGAAGCCGACGACGCCCCAGAAGACGGCGGCGATGACACCGTATCGTACGACTCCGTCGAAATATTCCGACTTGCGCCGGGCCCGCGCGGCCGGATCGACGGGCGCAAAGGAGACACGGCGCAACAGAAGCACCGTGCTGACCAGCAGCGTAAAGAACAGCACCCACATATGGGCGGCGAAAAGATTGTCATGGGCGAATGCCGCCCCGAGCAACGCGAGAAAGGCCCCAAGGGCCACGATCGCGGTTTCCAGTGTGTAGTTCATTGTTGGTTTCCCCCAACGTGCAAGCCGACCGACGAAAGGCACTGCATGCGCCTGGGAGAGCGGACGTGCGCCTTTGCGTCGGTTGGAGCATTGCCACCGGGAATGGGAAGCGACCTTGATCCAGATCAAGAAAGCAAAGCTGCCGCAGCCTCGCCAAAATGCGGCTCGCATTTACAAGGGAAATTTGCCTCTAAGCTGGAGTGCGGCGCTGTCGACCGCGCTTTCGCGGGTGCCGCTTCAGCCCTTCATTTTCAGGGGCAACCCGGCGGCGACGAAAAAGACCTCACCGGCAATGGCGGCGATTCGCTGATGCAGCCGCCCCGCATGATCCCGGAATTCCCGCGCCATCCGATTTTCCGGCACGATGCCGAGACCGACTTCATTGGAGACGAAAATCAGCTTCGCCCGAGCCGACAGGATCGCCGCCTCAAGTGCCGCGAAGGCAGCATCGAAATCCGCATTTTCCATCATCAGATTGGTAAGCCACAAAGTGAGGCAATCGACGAGAACGACATTGTCCGGCCGGTCCAGCCGCTCCAGCATGGCGGCGATATCGACGGGCGCTTCATGGGTGGTCCATTCGCCGCCACGCCGCGCCTGATGATGGGCGATCCGGTCACGCATCTCGTCATCCCAAGCCCGGCCGGTGGCCAGATAATGCAGGTTTCCGCCCGCCTTTATGGCAAGCTCTTCCGCAAAACGCGATTTGCCGGAGCGCGCGCCGCCAAGAATGAAAACGGAGCGGTTATTATCTGTCATGGGAAACCTGAAGGAAGAAAATAAACGGACCGGCATCTTCGCCGGGTCGCGAGCCAGTGACAGGCGGACATGAAGGGAACGATTCGTAGAAAAGGCGTCCCCCGGTTGCTCACGCCGGACTGCCGCTGATACCGGGCCGGAAAAACAAGACCTGCCTGCAGGATGCGGGGCATATCAGTCTTGATGCTCCGGATACCGGAAACACCGGTCCGGAAGAAAAGCTAGGTGCGAACGTCCATCCTGTCAATCCGTCCCTGCCGTTGGTGAAAAACCAGGCGGAACCGGTACGCAAAACCTTAACCCGGAACCGGCAGACCTGTCGTCCGCGACAGGACTGATAAAGCGACTTGGTTACCGGAAAGTTAGCGTTAAACCGAATGATGAAACCGCAACGCCAAAAGAGAATATGGGAGTGACGTCAGCCGCCGCCATTGCCTTGCCATGGCCTTCAAATCAATATGGTTTCGAAGATTCGCAAACAGCAAGGTGGCCTGCCCGTAATGACCGTCATCGACTATATCGCGATTGTCGTTTTCATCCTTCTATGGGCCGCCTACACCCATGTGACGACGGGAACGAGGCTGTTTTCGCGCGCCAGCCTCAACCAGGCCATGGCCGAGCGCCGTCGCGACTGGATCATGAATTCGCTGAAGCGCGACCTGAAGATGATCGACACACAGATCATGGCCGGCCTGCAGAACGGAACCGCCTTTTTCGCTTCCACCTCCATCTTCGCCATCGGCGGATGTTTTGCCCTTCTGGGGGCGACCGAGCAGGTCGAGTCGGTGTTTCGCGACATGCCTTTCGTGCATTATGCCGGTCGCACGGCTTTTGAACTGAAGGTCATCGGGCTCACCTGTCTCTTCGGTTACTCCTTCTTCAAATTCGGCTGGTCCTACCGGCTGTTCAACTATTGCACCATCCTCTTCGGCGCCATTCCCATGGTGCACGACGTCGGCGCCGACCGCGAGGCGGCGGAACGCGCGGCCGAGAACGTCATCAAGATGAACATCATCGCCGCCAAGAACTTCAATGACGGCCTGCGGACCATCTTTCTGTCCATCGGTTATCTCGGCTGGTTCATCAGCCCCTATGTCTTCATCGCCAGCACGGTCATCATCATTGTCGCGCTCTTGCGCCGCCAGTTCTTTTCCGAGGCGCGACTCGCCATCATGGAAGAAAACAGGCCTTGAAATAGCCGCACTTCAAGGGCCAAGCCGAGCAAGACACCGGCCTTACCGAAAGCTGAAACACGGAAACCATGGACACAAACACAGTCTCCGACGAAAACCGCCGTAAAGGCCGCATAGGCGGCCTCGACACGCTCCGCGGGCTGGCCCTCATCGCCATGGCGTCCTACCACTTCACGTGGAATCTGGAATATTTCGGTTATCTCGAACCAGGCACGGCAACCACGGGCCTCTGGAAGCTGTACGCACGCGGCATCGCCACGTCATTTCTGTTCCTTGCGGGTTTCAGCCTGTTTCTCGCCCACGGCAAGGGCGTGAACTGGCCATCCTTCGGCAAGCGTTTCGCCATGGTGGCCGGTTCGGCGCTGCTCATCACCATCGCCACCTATTTTGCCTTTCCGGACAGCTTCATCTTCTTCGGCATACTGCATAATATTGCCGCCGCAAGCCTCGTGGGACTGTTGTTCCTCAGGGCACCCGCAGCCGTGACACTGCTTTTCGCTGTGATTGCTTTTATACTGCCGCAATATCTGCAATCCGAACTGTTCGATGCAAAATGGCTGGCCTGGATCGGCTTTTCCACCCAGCCACCCCGTTCGAATGATTATGTCCCGCTGCTGCCATGGCTTGCGCCGTTCCTCGCCGGGCTTGCGGTCTCGCAATTCGTCACGCCGCGCGGCTGGCTCGACCGCTTTCGAAGCCCGAGTTCACCTCGCAACCTTCTTGCAAGCGCCGGCCGTCACAGCCTTGCCTTCTATCTCATCCACCAGCCAGTATTAATCGGGCTTGTTTACACCCTCTCGCTCGTCGCCCCACCCCCGCCTGTCGATCAGGTCGAACTATACAAATCAAGCTGCGAAAAAAGCTGCGTCGAACAGGCGAACGGGCTGGAGCTGTGCCAGCGCTTCTGCCGCTGCACGCTGGAGAAGCTCCAGGCGGAAAGCCTTTTCGACATCATGATGGAAGGCAAGCTGACCGCGGATCAGCAGACGAAGGTCAGCGAAGTGGCACAGCAGTGCACTGTTGAGGCGCAGTAGCGCAGGCAGCCAGAGCGTCAGCGGTCGCCGTCTTTTCTCCCCCTTTCCGGGGAGAAGGTGGCCCGAAGGGTCGGATCAGGGGGCGAACGTCGGTGATAAATCGAGATCATGTCCCACATCCCGCTGCCGCGACATTCTCGTCGGCGGGGCAAGCCGAACCCGCTCGTTTCATATGAAGTAAAGCGGAGAGTCTTGGAGCCGTTCCCGACAGTTGCGTCAACGGAATATGCGATACCGCTAAAAAGCAGTGCTCAGGTCCCGACGCCGATTTCGGCAAGACGCGTCAGACAGGCCTCTTCGACATTGTCGAGCTCCGCCAGCGTCTCCTCGATATCCTTGCGCTTCTGCCGAAGATCAGCGCGCTTTTCATCGACCTTCTTCATCAGGAGCACAAGCTGGCCCGATTCCCCCGGCGGCTCCTTGTAGACCTGAATGATCTCGCGGATTTCGGCTATCGTGAAACCGATACGGCGACCGCGCAGGATTTCCTGAATGAGACGGCGGTCCGCTGCACGGAAAAGCCTGGTGCGCCCGCGCCGCTCAGGATGGATCAACCCTTCATCCTCATAGAATCTGAGTGTGCGGGTGGAAACACCGAATTCTCGGGTCAGTTCGGTTATGCTATAATATTTGTTCACGGGCCTATCCGATTCCTAACCGGATCATTATTATTTGACCTTCACGTAAAAGTCAATTTTATGGCCGCCCTCGCCTATCCCGAAATTCCGTACCACCAGGTCGCTATTCCCAGGAAGGCAAAAAACCCGACAATGTCCGTTACCGCCGTTACGAAGACGGCGGATGAGACGGCAGGGTCAGCTCCGAACTTGTCGAGGACGAGCGGAATAAGAATTCCCGCCAGGGCCGCCGCGAGCATGTTGAGACACATGGCCGTGGCGATGATGCCGCCAATATGGATGTCCTGAAACCATAGCGCCGCGACAACACCGATGGCGCAGCCGAACAGCATGCCGTTCAGAATGCCCACCCCCGCCTCGCGCCGAATAATGCGGGCGGCATTGTTAATATCGAGGCTTTTGGTGGCGAGCGCGCGCACCGATACCGTCATGGTCTGCGATCCGGCGTTGCCGCCCATGCCGGCAACCGCAGGCATCAGGATCGCCAGCGCGACGATCTGCTGGATCGTCGCATCGAACAGGCTGATGACGGAAGCGGACAGAAAGGCAGTGATGAGATTGACGGCGAGCCACGGAACGCGGGAACGGGACGTGCTGGCGATGGAGTCCGACAGCTCTTCGTCACCCACACCGCCGAGACGCAGAAGGTCTTCCTCGGCCTCTTCCTGGATGACGTCGACCACGTCATCGATGGTCAGCACGCCGACCAGCCGGCCGTTATTGTCCACCACGGCGGCGGACAGAAGGTCGTATTGCTCGAAGAGCTGCGCTGCTTCTTCCTGGTCCATTTCGGCTGGAATGGAATGGTTTGTCTCGTGCATGATCGTTTCGATCTTCACCTGGCGCTTGGCCCGCAGCACCTTGTCGAGATCGAGCGCGCCGACCAGCTTGAAAGTGGGATCGATGACAAAAATCTGGGTGAAGGAGTCCGGGAGTTCCTCCTCCTCTCGCAGATAATCAATAGTCTGCCCGACAGTCCAGAATGGCGGCACGGCGACGAATTCCGTCTGCATGCGCCGACCGGCCGAGCTCTCAGGATAGTCCAGCGCCCGCATCAACCGCACGCGTTCGGTGAAGGGCAGCTGCGAGAGAATGTCCTTACGATCCTCGTCGTCGAGGTCTTCAAGAATGTAGACGGCGTCGTCCGAATCGAGTTCGCCGATACCGGCAGCGATCTGCTCGTTCGACATCTGATCGACGATATCGAGGCGGATACCTTCATCCACCTCGGTCAGCGCCGTCATATCAAAATCGGAACCGAGCAGCCGCACAAGCGCGTGGCGCTGTTCCGGGAGAATTGATTCAAGCAGGTCTCCGAGTTCGGATTCATGCAGTCGCGCCACATTCTTGCGCAGGAACAAGAGGTCGCGATCGGCGATTGCCGCACCCACCATCGTCAGAAAATCGGAACGCACCGAGCCATCTTCGGCATAAATATCCGACGGGGCATCCAACGGCTTCAATTCATCGGGCGCGACAGCGTCGTCGTCACGGTCTGTCATCTGGCGTCCCCTTGTATTCAAATGCCGCAATGCTCGGATTCGAAGGCAGAATGGCGTTAAAAAGCATATTGTCAACAACCGGATAGCTGCAAATACCTAAGCTTCGCGCGTGTCGCGAAAATTCCATTCGTCATTCCTCTTCGCCTCTCCGGCAGGACCGGGCGGAGTGCGGCTTATAAGCATGAATAGCCGATCCGTGCCGCTTGTTTTACGACAACGCCCGCACCCTTTACGCCGTTCCGCAGCCAAGGTTGATAGCCATGACGCTGGTTTTACCGCAACGCACAACAAAGGCGTTGACAGCCGATGCGGATGGGCGCTTCTGAAGATATTTTTGACAAAGGACAAACCGCGCCGACCGGACGCGGAAAGTCAGTTTCGGGGTGGCAAACCATGAGCAAGACGGGTTTCATCGGCAAGGCATCGTCCGCCGCAGGCGGTTGGGGCGCACTTAAAAGCGTCGGCAAGCGCCTTCTGGAATCCGGGGCACCGATCTCGGGCGTCCGCACCCTGTTGAAGACCAATCAGCCGGATGGTTTTGACTGTCCCGGTTGCGCCTGGGGCGATCCGGAACACGGCTCCTCTTTCGAGTTCTGTGAAAACGGCGTCAAGGCGGTATCCTGGGAAGCGACCGAAGCCCGCGTGCCGCCGGCGTTCTTCGCCAGCCACACCGTCTCCGAACTGCGCGGCTGGTCCGATTACGAGTTGGAAAAACAGGGGCGTCTCACCCATCCCATGCGCTATGACCGGATGAGCGACAAATACCTGCCCGTATCGTGGGACGAGGCCTTTACCGAAATCGGCAGCATCCTCAACGGTCTCGACAACCCGAACCGGGCTGAATTCTATACGTCCGGCCGCGCTTCCAACGAGGCGGCTTTCCTTTATCAGCTGATGGTGCGGCTTTACGGCACCAATAATTTCCCCGACTGCTCCAATATGTGCCACGAGGCAAGCGGTGTCGGATTGAACGCATCGATCGGTGTCGGCAAAGGAACGGTGCTGCTCGAGGACTTTGAAAAGGCCGACGCGATTTTCGTGATCGGGCAAAACCCTGGCACCAATCATCCGCGCATGCTGGGCGACCTGCGCCGCGCCGCCCTGCGCGGCGCCCGGATCGCCGTCTTCAATCCCATTCGCGAAAAGGGGCTGGAGCGCTTTGCAGACCCGCAGGACAAGATCGAGATGATCAGTGGCGGCAGCACGAAGATTGCCACCAATTATTACCAGCCGCGCCAGGGCGGCGACATGGCGGCGGTGCGCGGCATGAGCAAGGCGGTCTTCGCCGCTGACGACGCCGCAAGGGCGGCGGGCGAACCCGCCATCATCGACTACGACTTCATCGCCGAACATGCAGCGGAGTTCGAGGCCTACCGTGCCGCCGTCGAAGCGACGAGCTGGGAGACCATTCTCGACCAGTCCGGCCTCACCCGCGAGGAGATCGAAGAAGCCGCCCACATCTACATGAAGGCCGGCTCCGTCATCGCGACATGGGCCATGGGCGTCACTCAGCATCGTCACTCGGTCGTCATCGTGCGCGAGATCACCAATTTCATGTTGCTGCGCGGCAATGTCGGTCGTCCCGGTGCGGGCCTTTGCCCCGTGCGCGGTCATTCCAACGTTCAGGGCGACCGCACCGTCGGCATCGATGAAAAAGCACCGCCCGCACTTCTCGATGCGCTGGAAAAGGAACTCGGCGTTACCATGCCGCGCAAGCCCGGCCACAACACGGTGGAGGCTGTGGCGGCCATGCTTGAGGGCAAGGCGCAAGCCTTCATTGCGCTCGGGGGTAATTTCCTGCGCGCCACGCCCGATAGCCCGCTTATTATCAAGGCATTCGAAAATCAGAAGCTCACCGTCAACATCGCCACCAAGCTCAATCATTCGCATCTCGTGCCTGGCGAAACCTCGTTCGTGCTGCCTTGCCTGGGGCGAACCGAGATCGACCGCAATTCGGCAGGCCGGGCGCAGATCGTCACGGTCGAGGATTCCATGAGCATGGTGCACGGCTCCGGCGGCATCAATCCACCGGCGTCGGACGAATTGCGCTCGGAAGTCGCCATCATCGCCGGCATCGCAGAAGCGACGCTGGGCAGCGGGCCTGTGAACTGGAAAGCGCTCGCTGATGATTACGATCTTATCCGCGACATGATCGAGCGGGTCATACCCGGCTTCGAGAATTTCAACGAACGCGTTCGCGTGCCGCGCGGCTTCCGTCTGCCCAATAGGGCTGCGGAACGGCAATGGAACACACCGGCGAAAAAAGCGATCTTTTTCAGCGGCCCCCTGCCGGAACAGACCGAACACCAGCAGGCGCTCACGCGCGAGAACCTTTTCGTCCTGCAGACCTTCCGCAGCCACGATCAGTACAACACCACGATCTACGGCATGGACGACCGCTATCGTGGCGTTTATGGCGAGCGCCACGTCATCTTCATGAACCCGGTGGATATGCAAGCGCTCGGCGCCCATTCCCGCCAGCGTGTCGATGTCGTTGGCGAATATGGCGATGGGGTCGAACGCATCGCACAGAATTTCCGGCTGGTGCCCTACAATATTCCGCGGGGCAGCATCGGCGGTTATTATCCGGAACTGAATGTGCTGGTGCCGCTGTCGAGCTATGGCAAAGACAGTTTTACACCGACGTCTAAATCCGTGCTCGTGTCCGTCCGCCTGCGCCCGGATGCCTCCTGATGAATGAGGAACAGTCCGCTGATGCCTTCATGGCTGCGGTGGCACGGGTTCAAGAGCGATCGCAGCCCTTGCTGACATCCACCGGCGCGGCGATACTGATTGCGGTCGACTTCAATATAGCCACAGACAGCCGCGGCATTGCCAACAGGCTGGGTCTTGCACATGCCCTCGTTCTGCGCGAAATCGCCGGTCTGTCACCGCGCTTCGTGCAGGTAACGAGACGCGATGCCCGCACCCAGCGCAGCTTCCTGGAAGCGACAGCGGAGGGAAAGTCGCTCGCTGCCGCCGCCCGGATTTGAAACGAACGGAGCATTTCCTTGGCAATCAGGCCTATCCTGCCCTATCCGCATCCCGGCTTATCGGAAATCTGCGAGCCGGTCACGGTGTTTGACGGGCAATTGCAGGATCTTGTCAGCGACCTGATCGACACGATGCGCGCCGCCCCGGGTGTCGGCATCACCGCCGCCCATATCGGCGTGAAGCAGCGTGTTTTTGTGCTGGAACTGACGCCGGGAACCGTTCTCACCTACGTCAATCCCGAAATCATCGGCCGCGCCACGCAGACCATGCGACATGTGGAGGGCAGCGTCTCGATGCCGGGCTTCACGGACGAAGTGGAGCGGCCATCCAAGATCGAAGTGAGGTTTCAGGACATCGACGGCGCGGAGCACCGTCAGGCCGTCGAGGGATTTCACGCCATTTGCATCCAGCACGAGATTGACCAGCTTGACGGCATTTTCTGGGTGAAGCGGCTTTCGAAGCTGAAACGCGACCGGCTGGTGAAGAAATGGGAAAAGTCGAGAAAGCCGTAACCGTCAGCTGGTAATCGACAGCACAAATTCCGCATCGCCCTTCAGCGTGTTGCTGACGGTGCAGATATCCTCCGCCCTGTGCGCAAGCGCCAGTCGCTCCGCCGCGTTGAAGTTTCCGGCGATCTCCATCCGAATGTCGAAGCGGATGATGCGATAGGGCTCATCGGCCGATTTCTCGCCGGAGACATCAACACGAACACCCTCGAACAGATCGAGCAGTCCCAAGCTGCTGGCTGCGATGCGGACGCTGAGCGCCAGGCAGGCGGCCAGCGAGGAGTATAAGAGATCGATTGGGTTAAACCCTGGCTCCGAAATCCCCGTGACGATGTCCAGAGCGCCACCGGTGACCGACGACACATGAGGACGGCCAAGCCGCCCCACGCTGACGGAAGCGCCGACCGGCCTCGATTTCATCCTCACGCTCTCGGTCATTCAGAAAATCCTAATTTAATCGCGCGCAATCGACCACATGGAACAAAATACCGGCTGGCGCCTTTTTACTCACGCAACGGTGAACCATCGTTGAATATCGAATTTCAATAGGGAGCTGGGACATATGGTTACATCTACGCTCGTCAGCATTCTGATCACCTTCCTGGTGATTGTGCTTGTCTTGTGGCTCATCGCGCGACTGCCCGTTGGCGGCGGCGCCAAGCAGATCGCACAGGTTATCGTCATTATTATCGGCATCATTTCGCTGTTGAAATATCTCGCCGTGTTCTGATGTCCCGGCAAGGCGCAGACGAAAAAAGGCGGCGAAAGCCGCCTCTTTTTTGTTGTCGTTACTGGCGTGGTTCAAACTGGTAAGGTTTTTTCAGCGTGATATCCCGGACGCTGCCTATACCGAGAAAAGGCGTGCCCTCCGGATCGAAGATCGCCCTGCCCTTTGCCGCGATCCATCGGCTTGAGCCGTCAGGCAGGTTGACCTTGTAACGCTGATCGAAAAAGGCGCCCGTGGTGATACTGTCGAAAATGGCCTGTGCCACCCGATCGCGCATCTCAATATCGATCCTTTCCAGAATCTCCTCGATCGTTACCCCGCGTGATGCAACCGGTTCGGAAAATCCATGGCATTCCGCGGTAATCGCATCCATGATCAGCCTGTTGTCGGAAATGCTCCACATGTAATAACCGAGCGCATTGTCTGAATCCGTCTTGTCCCCCTGCACGAAAACCCCCGGATATTATTTCCTGACAAAAGCTAACATCAGACCTCTCATATTCCACCCCTCGTTTTGTGGGGGGAGCAGACGAGCTACCAAAGCGTGCATCAAAATCCACCGGAATTTTCCGGCAATCCAAATTGTTGCGCCGTTCTAAAACGGACGACAAATTCCGACGAGGTATCGCAAACATGCGGGCGGGCGCCTACATGGCTGGGATGACATTTCGAGGAGTTCAAGATGATGCGAGCCGCCCTTACTTTCGGATTGCTGACCGCAACCGTCTTTCTGGCCGGATGCCAGACGTGGCATAGCCCATATCGTGGAAACGAGTGGCGAATGGATCAGGTAATGGATGGGGACCCCTACCGTGTCGGGGACGGACAGCGTTACCGACGCTAGTTCAGTCCGGCCATTCAATTCGGGCGGCGTCGGGTCAATGATTTGCCGCCCGTAATTTTTATAATGCCGACGGCAAGATAAAACACAGTAGCCGAATTGGCTCAGAGGCAGCCCGGCGTCTTGTGGGGTCAGGGCTAACCGATTGGCTAAAAAAGAAAAAACCCGCCGAAGCGGGTTTCTTTGGTGCGGTCGAGAAGACTCGAACTTCCACGGGTTGCCCCACAGCGACCTCAACGCTGCGCGTCTACCAATTCCGCCACGACCGCATCGTGGTAGGCGTCGACTTGCGCCGACGGGGGTGCATGTAGCAAAAGGATTTTGGGTGCACAAGAGCGTCGTGACAGTTTTTTGAAATTAAAAATCGCACTGCACCATCCTATATGCAGGAAGCCCGGAAATGCTGGGGTTGCGGCCGTGACGCCATTTTGCGAGAAGGCTGTGGAAAGGACTTTTTCATGCTTACACGCACGGATATCGAGACAAAAATGCTCCCCGCCGCCGGTTCGCCGCCCGTTCGCTGGCGAATCTCCGATGGCCTCGTGCCTTACGAGCAGGCGGTAGAGGAAATGGAGCGCGAGGTTAGTGCCATCGCAGCTGGCGAGGCGGACGAACTCGTCTGGCTTCTGGAGCATCCGCCGCTTTATACGGCCGGCACCAGCGCCGATGTGGCCGATCTGATCGAACCGGATCGTTTCCCGGTCTTCGCCACGGGGCGCGGCGGCGAATATACCTATCACGGCCCCGGCCAGCGGGTCGCTTACGTCATGCTTGATCTCAAACGCCGCCGCCAGGATGTCCGCGCCTATGTGGCGGCACTCGAGGATGTCATCATCCGCACGCTTGATAAGATGAACGTGCGTGGCGAGCGGCGGGAAGATCGCGTCGGCGTCTGGGTCAGGCGCCCCGAGAAACCTCTCCTGCCGGATGGCGGCCTGGCAGAAGACAAGATTGCCGCACTGGGTATCCGTCTGCGCAAATGGGTGAGTTTTCACGGGCTCGCGATCAATGTCGATCCCGATCTCTCGCACTTCACCGGCATCGTTCCCTGCGGCATCAGCGCCTATGGCGTCACCAGCCTTGTCGATCTTGGATTGCCGGTTATGATCGGTGATGTCGACGTCCTGCTGCGCGAGGCCTTCGAGGAGGTTTTTGGCCCGGCAGTCCCCGAAACCGGCGCTGGTGGCTGACCGCCGCAACCCTTGCCGCAGGCCGGTGTTTGATGCATCGATCAACACAAGAGGAGGAACGACCATGTTCACAACATCCGCTTACGCCTGCGACGACGGTTCTTCACCGATGAAGCTCGCGACCATCAAGCGTCGCGATCCCGGCCCGCGCGATGTCGAAATCGAAATCGAATTCTGTGGCGTCTGCCACTCCGATATCCACACGGCCCGCAGCGAATGGCCGGGCTCTCTTTACCCCTGCGTTCCCGGCCACGAAATCATCGGCCGTGTCGGCCGCGTGGGTTCGGATGTCACCGGGTTCAAGACGGGTGACCGCGTCGGCGTCGGCTGCATCGTGGATAGCTGCCGGCAATGCGCAAGCTGCGCCGAGGGGCTGGAGCAATATTGCGAAAACGGCATGACCGGCACCTATAATTCGCCTGACAAGGCGATGGGCGGCGGAGCCCATACGCTTGGCGGTTACTCCGCTCATGTTGTGGTCGATGACCGTTACGTTCTCAGCATACCCGAAGGTCTCGATCCGGCCGCTGCCGCACCCCTGCTCTGCGCGGGCATTACAACCTACTCCCCGCTGCGCCACTGGAATGCAGGCCCCGGCAAGCGGGTCGGCGTTGTCGGTCTCGGTGGCCTTGGTCATATGGCGGTGAAGCTCGCCAATGCCATGGGCGCGACGGTGGTGATGATCACGACGTCGCGCGGCAAGGCTGAAGACGCAAAAAAACTCGGCGCCCATGAGGTGATCGTCTCCCGCGATGCGGATCAGATGAAAAAGGCCGCTTCGAGCCTCGACCTCATCATCGATGCCGTCGCCGCCGACCATGACATCAACGCTTATCTTGCCCTGCTGAAGCGAGACGGCGCGCTGGTGCAGGTGGGTGCGCCGGAAAAGCCGCTGTCGGTAATGGCGTTCAGTCTCATTCCGGGCCGCAAGACCTTTGCCGGCTCGATGATCGGCGGCATTCCCGAGACCCAGGAAATGCTGGATTTCTGCGCCGAAAAAGGCATCGCCGCCGAAATCGAGATGATCGATATCGATCAGATCAACGATGCTTATGAACGCATGATAAAAAGCGATGTGCGTTATCGTTTCGTCATTGATATGAAGAGCCTGCCGCGCCAGAAGGCCGCCTGACCTGCGAAGGGGGCTGCCTTTAGCGCCCCCTTCTCTCAATGGACCTTCCGGTCGAAAGCGCTATTCGAACCATGACCAGCCAGACCGGTTTCAGCGATGTCGCCAAGGGCATGACGATCATGGCGACCTGCATGTTCGTGCTGCCCGTCATGGACGCAATAGCCAAATACATGGCCGTGGTTGGCGGCATGTCACCGGCGCAGGTAACCTTCTATCGCTTCTTCTTCCAGGTGGTCTGCACCCTGCCGCTGCTGCTCATGGTCTCACCGAGCGCGCTTTTCAGCGCGAAGCGTCCCTGGATGAACTGCCTGCGCGGCGTATTGCACGCTTCGGCCAGCCTGATGTTCTTCGCCGCAGTCAAATACATGCCGCTTGCCGATGTGTTCGCGATCTATTTCGTAGAACCGTTCATGCTGACGATGATGTCGGCTCTGTTTCTCGGCGACAGGGTCGGCTGGAAGCGGTGGACGGCGATCGTGGTCGGCTTCGGCGGCGCGATGATTGTCATTCAGCCGAGCTTCGAAATCTTCGGCTGGACCTCGCTGCTGCCGGTGGCCTGCGCATTCCTCTACACGCTCTATCTCTTCCTGAACCGAGCCATCGGCGACGCCGACAGCCCGCTTGTGATGCAGACCATGTCGGGCATTGCCGGCACGGTATTCATGGGAGCGGCCCTTCTTGCCGGCGATGCGCTCGGCGACAAGGATTTCGCCGTCTCGCTGCCGCAATCGGGATTGGCCCTGGCTCTGCTCGTGCTGCTAGGATCGATATCCGGCTACATGCATCTGCTGATCGTCAGGGCTTTCAGGCTGGCCCCGCTCTCGCTGCTGGCGCCGTTCCAGTATTTCGAGATCATCTCCGCGACGATCCTCGGTTATGCGCTGTTCTCGGATTTTCCGACGCCGTCGAAATGGCTCGGTATTTTCATCATCGTCGCATCCGGCCTGTTCATCATCTGGCGCGAACGCCAGCAGGCGGGGGCCAATCGGCCGCCGCTCGACGGGCAGTGACGGGCCATGCGATAGCCATCAGGTGCCGGAAGGCAGCGGCCCTTCATCGTGATGATCCTGCGCCTCGACGAGACTGCCGAGCAGCCAGAGAGAGACTTCGGCCGCCTCTCCTGCCGATTTGAAGCGGTATGAACCGCTATATTTCGGCATGTCGAAGAAGGTAACGACGAAACCGTCTCCGCTTTCCAGGCTCTCCACCCGGATCCGCTCGGGATCGATCATCACGCAAACGTAATGAGAACCCATGTTGCGCATGAAACCGGCCTTGTTGTCGTGCAGCCGCACGAAGGCAGCGCCTCCATCTGCCGTCATGTGCAGGCTTCTGATCGCCTCATTGGGAAAGGCGCGGGCGAAATCCATGATCGCCTGCCCGACATCATGGCTGTTGTCCTCATCCGTCGCCCGCGACATGCGCCAGGCATAAACGGCAAAGACCAAAAGCAGCACGAAAACGATAATCCAGATCGCCATATTCATCCGGAACGCTCCCTCAGCAACCAAACATCATGGGTCGCGAATCGAAACGAAGCGAACCCGGTTCGCTTTGATAGGAAACGAGGCTTGCGCGAAGTATGGCTCCCGCATCGGCGCCAGGAGTGACGATCAGAAGCGCTTGAGGAAAGAGGCTTTTGCCAACAGCCATTGCCGACGAAGCTGCGATAATTGCACTTCGCCTTCAAACACGCCCGCGCCAGCCTTTCTCGCGGCCGTTATGACCGGTCCGGAAATGGCGACGGGCAAATAGGCCGCAAAGACGTTGCCCGAAATGCGAGCGCGTCTTGCCTTCTCGATATGATCCAGCGCATGGGCCGCGAACAGTTCGATGGCAATGCCGATCCGCTGTCGGTCCGTGCCTTCCAGGAACGTCTCCCGGTCAAGCCCGGCGGCCGAGAGCATGTCGGCTGGAATATACACCTGACCACGGCGACGGTGCAGTGGCATGAGCAGCATCATGCCGGCCATGGCCTGCGCCACACCCGCATGTCCGGCCGCTTCCGCGCTTGCCGCGGCCTCTTCCGGAGACAGAACGAGGCTGGCAAGCTGGATCAGCGCCGAAGCCGTTTCCCCTGCATAGCCTTCAAGCGCGTTGCGATCCTCGAAAGGATCGTCATAGAGATCGAAGATGCGCGCCTCGATCATGTTGGAAAGCACCGATCGTGGCAGCCTGTAACGCTCGATCGTTTCCAGAAGCGCCGACGCGACGGGGTGCGACTGGCTGTCCCCATGGGGACTTCCCTCGAGCAGATCGCGCCACCATTGCATGCGCACCTCACCTGGCAGCGCTTCACGCACGGAATCGCGAATACGCGCAATCTCGGCGTTAAAGGCATAAAGCGCTGCAAGAGCGTTGCGCCTGTCCGCGGGAGACAGAAGACAGGCGAGATAGCGGTCACGATCCGTATCGCGCAGCGTCGCAAGGCAGACGTCGAGATTTTCTGTGGGTGCCATGGTTCCCCGCGCGGAGCGTTACGTCAGCCTTCGACGGCAATCAACGCCGCAGCCACGGCGCGCGATTCCGAAAGCATGATATTGTAGGTGCGTACGGCGGCACCCGTGCTCATCGGATCAATGGAAATGCCCGCTTCCTTGAAAGCCGCGCGCAGCTCCTTCGGCAGAACCCGCATACCATCTCCCGTGCCGATCAGCAGCACTTCGATATCCTGCGCTTCCGCCAGAACCTTTTCGAAATGCCCGACGCTCAGTTGTTTGGCGTCAACGGGCTCCCACCCGTAAATGCCCGAAGGCAGGAGCAGAAGCGAGCCTCGATGCGACATGTCGGCAAAGCGGAAGCCGCCATTGCCATAAGCATCTATGGGCGCCCGGCCGGGAAAATGGGCCGGGCGTATTTCGATCCCGCCGGCCATCAGACGGCAGGCTTGCCGCCGATGGCGTTGCCGGACTTTTCATCCTTCTCGTCTTCCGCGTCCTTGCTATCAGGACGAAGCTTGAAGGCGATCAGCACCGGAGCGGCAATGTAGAGCGACGAGAACACGCCGATACCGACACCGAAGAGCATGGCGAAGGTGAAGGAGCGGATGACCTCGCCACCGAAGAGGTAGAGCGCGAGCAGCGCCAGAAGCACGGTCAAGCCGGTGAGGATGGTGCGCGACAGCGTCTGGTTCAGCGACACGTCGATAATCATCGACAGCGGCATCTTCTTATAGCGCCTCAGGTTTTCGCGGATACGGTCATAGATGACGACGGTGTCATTCAGCGAATAACCGATAATCGTCAGGATCGCCGCGATACTGGTAAGGTTGAACTCTATCCCCAGGAACACGAAGAGGCCGATTGTGAAGACCACGTCGTGCACCATCGAAATGACGGCGCCGAGCGCAAACTGCCATTCGAAGCGAACCCAGATGTAAATCATGATCGCCGTCATGGCGAGCAGGATGCCGATCGTGGAGGTGAAGGTGAGGTCACCGGAAACGGCGGGGCCGACAACTTCAACGCGGCGGAAGTCGTATTTGTCCTCAAGCTCGCCGCGCACCATGGTGATGGCGGATTGCTCGGCATTTTCGCCGCCTTCCTGCGCCTGAATGCGGATGAGAACATCCTGCGGCGTACCGAAATTCTGAGCCTGGATTTCACCCAGGTTGAGCTGGTTCAGACGATCGCGGATATCGGCCAGATCGGCCTCACCCTGCTTGGCACGGACTTCGATGACGGAGCCGCCCTGGAAGTCGATACCGAGGTTCAGGCCCTTGGCGATGAAACCGCCAACACAGGCAAGCATGATGACGCCGGTGATCATGAACACCACGCGACGGTAGCGCATGAACGGGATGTCGCGACCATCGAACATGGCGGTACGAACGCCCTTCGGCAGATGCTTCGGACGGCTGCGGCGGACCCAGTAACCGAACATCCACGCTGTCAGTGTATAGGCCGTGAAGACGGTCGTGATGATACCGACGGCCAGCGTAACCGCAAAGCCCTTGACCGGGCCCGTGCCCATGTAGAACAGCACGCTCGCCACGATCAGCGTCGTCAGGTTGGCGTCAATGATGGTCGCAAAGGCGCGGGTAAAGCCATTATCCAGTGACTGGATCAGTGGTTTGCCGCTTTTCACCTCTTCGCGTATTCGCTCGTAGATCAGAACGTTGGAATCGACAGCCATGCCGATGGTCAGGACGATACCGGCGATACCCGGTAGTGTCAGTGTCGATCCGATCACGCTGAGGACGGCCAGCAGCATGATGACGTTGACCACAAGAGCGATATTCGCCAGCAGGCCGAAGAAGCCATAGAACACGAACATGAAGATGAGGACGCCCACGGCGCCAATGGCGCTTGCCGTCAGACCCGCGGTAATGGAGTCGTTACCGAGGCTCGGACCGACGGTACGCTCTTCAACCACCGTCAGCGTCGCCGGCAGCGCACCGGCGCGCAGCAGCACAGCAAGGTCGTTCGCGCCCTGCACCGAGAAATTACCTGAAATCTGGCCCGAACCGCCAATGATCGGCTCACGGATGACAGGCGCGGAAATGACCTGGTTATCGAGCACGATGGCGAAAGGCTTGCCGACATTCTGCTGCGTCGCCTGCGCAAACCGCTGCGCGCCGCGGCTGTCGAAGCGGAAGGTGACGACGGGTTCATTGGTCTGCTGGTTGAAGCTTGCCTGCGCGTCGACGAGATTGTCGCCGGAAACGAGCGCACGGCGCTCCACGAGATAGGGAACCGGCGGATCGTCCTGCGAATAGAGAACCTCGGACGTCGCTGGCGGACGGCCGTTCATGGCTTCCTGCACCGGCATGGTGGTGTCAACCATGCGGAAGGAGAGCTTTGCCGTCTGGTTGAGAAGTGACTTCAGGCGCTGCGGATCCTGAAGACCAGGCACCTGCACGATGATGCGATCGGAACCCTGACGCTGGATGAGCGGCTCGGTCGTGCCGACTTCGTCAACGCGGCGGCGCACGACTTCGATGGACTGCGAAACCGCTGATGACAGGCGGTAATCGATGCCCTCATCCGTGAGATTGAGACGCAGCAGATTGTCGCCACCATCATTCATCGTCACTTCGGTAATGGAGCCGCCGACCAGCGTACCGGCGGATACCGGCTGCGTCAGGTCGCGAAGTGCGTTCTTGGCGGCTTCCAGCTGCGCCGGATCGCTGATGCGGACCTGAATCTGCTGGCCGTTGCCGGTCAAGCCCGAATAACGGATGTTGGCATCGCGAAGCTGCGTTCGCACATCGCCCACGATGGTTTCGAGCCGTTCCTTGACGATGTCGGAACGCTCGATCTTGAGCATGATGTGGGAACCGCCCTGAAGGTCGAGACCGAGCGTTACCTTGTTGTCCTTGTACCAGGCAGGCATGCCCTCCAGCTGTTTGTCCGTAAACAGATTGGGAGAGGCGATGACGACGCTTGCCAGCACAAGCAGCCAGATGAAGACTGTTTTCCAACGGGAAAAATGAAGCATTTCGATCTCGGTCAGGGTTGGGGTCGCGCTCTGCGCAACCCGTCAAAATTCGCAATCGGGCATTCGGTTGTCCGGCAGGATCAGGAAGCTGCTTCCGTCTTGACCACTTCGCCCTTCACGCGCACTTCGGCAATGTAAGCACGGGCAGCGCGGATTTTCACGCCTTCGGCGATTTCGACTTCGAGTTCACTGTCATCGATGACCTTGGTCACCTTGCCGACGATGCCGCCGCCGAGAACGACCTGATCACCGCGGCGAATATTGGTCAGCGTTTCCTGGCGCTTCTTCATCTGTGCGCGCTGCGGACGGATAAGGAAAAAATACCAGACCACCATGAGCGGCGCAAACAGGAAAAGCATTTCAAGGCCGGAACCCAGCGCCGACGTGCCGCCCGCTGCATCCTGGGCAAAAGCTTGACTAATGAACATATAAAACTCCTCAACGATTACGGCACGACCTCGTATGCCGCCCCAGCTTTCAAGCCGCCGGAATATAGTGGGGAACGCCGGGATTGCAACAGATGCAGGGCCCTCGCCGTACCGATTCCGGACCTCTTAACCTTTATGGGCGCCAAACACCATGCTAGGCCGGGCGCAAAACAGAGTTTTGAACATCAGACAAGCGGAAGAAACACCATGATTCGAGAAGAAACGGCCTCCCTGCTTCTTTCAGAACTGCGCCGGCTCACCGATGCCGTCGAACGGCTGGCGGGACCGGCGCCCGCCGCAAACGACTGGAATGCGGCGGATTGTTTTGTCTGGGCGCCGCTGAACTCTTTCCTGCAGCCTGTTGCCCGCCCCAACCGCATCGCGTTGAAACTCATCCGCGGCGTCGATCATGTCCGCGACATTCTCCACGAAAACACGCTGCGTTTCGCGGAAGGTTTCGCCGCCAACAACGTGCTGCTGTGGGGTGCGCGCGGCATGGGCAAGTCTTCGCTGGTGAAGGCCGTTCACGAAGATGTGCGTGCGGCAAGCGGTGTTTCGCTCAAGCTGGTGGAAGTGCACCGCGAGGACATCCACACCCTGCCCGCCCTGCTCGACATCCTCAAGGCCTCGGGCCAGCGCGTCATCGTTTTCTGCGACGACCTCTCCTTCGACCATGACGACACCGCCTATAAATCGCTGAAGGCCGCGCTCGACGGCGGCATCGAGGGACGTCCTGACAATGTGCTGTTTTATGCGACCTCCAATCGTCGCCATCTTCTGCCGCGTCACATGATGGAAAACGAGCAGTCCACTGCCATCAACCCATCCGAAGCGGTTGAGGAAAAGGTGTCGCTCTCCGATCGCTTCGGCCTCTGGCTCGGTTTCCACAAATGCGGTCAGGAAGATTATCTGACGATGATCGACAGCTATGCCACGCATTTCGATCTGGGTCTCGACCGCGAGACACTGCATCACGAGGCGTTGGAATGGGCAACCACCCGCGGCGGCCGCTCAGGCCGTGTCGCCTGGCAATATATTCAGGACGCCGCCGGCCGCCTCAGGAAACCGCTCGACAGATAACACCACGGTGACATCGGGCGAAACGCGGTGTCGTTACGACCACACCGCGTGTCGTATTCCCGAACGCCACATCTCCCCTCTCATGGTTTGCTGCACCCATGAAGTCATCTGCCCGCGGAGGAGCGGACAGGTACGGTGTTCAACCATGGAGGAGATGGATATGAGCAGGAACAGAGGCGTCGTCTACATGCGGCCGGGTCAGGTCGAAGTCCGCGACATCGACGACCCGAAGCTTGAGGCGCCGGATGGCCGGCGCATCGAGCACGGTGTCATTCTCAAGGTGATTTCCACCAATATCTGCGGCTCCGACCAGCACATGGTGCGCGGCCGCACCACGGCGATGCCGGGCCTCGTTCTCGGTCATGAAATCACCGGCGAAGTCATCGAGAAGGGCATCGACGTTGAGATGCTGCAGGTTGGCGACATCGTTTCCGTGCCGTTCAACGTCGCCTGCGGCCGCTGCCGCTGCTGCAAGTCGCAGGATACCGGCGTGTGCCTCACGGTGAACCCGTCCCGCGCCGGCGGCGCTTATGGCTACGTCGACATGGGCGGCTGGATCGGTGGTCAGGCGAAATATGTCACCATCCCCTATGCCGATTTCAACCTGCTGAAATTCCCGGATCGTGACAAGGCGATGTCGAAGATCCGCGACCTCACCATGCTCTCCGACATTCTGCCAACCGGCTTCCACGGCGCAGTGAAGGCCGGTGTCGGCGTCGGCTCCACTGTTTATGTCGCCGGTGCCGGCCCGGTAGGCCTCGCGGCTGCCGCCTCCGCCCGCATTCTGGGTGCTGCGGTCGTCATGATCGGCGATTTCAACAAGGATCGTCTTGCCCACGCTGCGAAAGTCGGCTTCGAACCCGTCGATCTCTCGAAGGGCGACCGGCTGGGCGACATGATCGCCGAGATTGTCGGCACCAACGAGGTGGACAGCGCGATCGACGCGGTCGGCTTTGAAGCGCGCGGCCACGCAGGCGGCGAACAGCCGGCGATCGTTCTCAACCAGATGATGGAAATCACCCGCGCCGCCGGCTCGATCGGCATTCCAGGCCTTTATGTCACCGAAGATCCGGGCGCGGTGGATGATGCTGCCAAACAGGGCAGCCTGTCACTGCGTTTCGGCCTCGGTTGGGCGAAGGCGCAATCCTTCCACACCGGCCAGACACCGGTGCTGAAATATAACCGCCAGCTCATGCAGGCGATCCTGCACGACCGCCTGCCGATTGCCGACATCGTCAACGCCAGGATCATTGCGCTCGACGATGCCGTACAGGGCTATGAGAGCTTCGATCAGGGCGCAGCCACCAAGTTCGTGCTCGATCCGCATGGCGACCTGCTCAAGGCGGCCTGACGCCTGCACCGGAAAACCGGTGTAATGAAACCGCCCGCTATAAACGGGCGGTTTTCCATTGGCGCAAATGCCCCCTGTCGGAGACACTATTTCTCGCCTTCTCCCAGTGACTCCAGCTCGGCCATTGCCTCGGAAGAAAGATAAGGCCTGAACAGACTGGATACCTGCCGCAGCCCCCACTCCAGTTGCTGCGACCCGAATTCGCTGACACCTTCCTGCAGATTAAGATAGGACGCCCAATAGGTCGAGACGATCCACAAATTCGTCAAAACCGCCTCGCGCTCCGCTTCGGGAATGTCCACCAGCTCCGCATTCTGCATCCGCGTGACGATGTGGCCGACCGCCAGACGCATGGCGGCGCTTATGGTTCGGACGGGCTCCACCAGCCCCGGTGCCAACGCCACCAGACCGACAAGATCGCGAAAAAGGAAGCGGTAGTTCCAGACGAGAGAGAACCACTGCCACAAAAAGCCGGCATAAGTCGCCGCAGCCGCCTCGTCCGCTCCGTCAACAGTCGCGACGAGCGCCAGCGCATCGTTTTCGAAGCGGGCGAACAGGGCAAGGACCAGCGATTCCTTGGTGCGGAAATGATAATAGAGATTGCCCTCGTTGATTTTCACATCGCCGGCGATTTCGGCCGTTGTCACACGGTCCGGGCCACGTTCGTTGAAGAGACCGAGTGTAACATCTAGAATTTTTTCACGTGTCAGGGATCGCCCCGGCCGTTTCGCGCCGTTTATCATAGAAATTTCACCCCACCATTGAAAACTAAGGCGTACACCTTAAATTACCGGTATAAGGTAAACACCTTAACAGCATGTTGCCATTGTTCAACGCGCATAAAGGACCCGCAGATGACCGACACCGGCCTTCGCAACCCCTCGCCCGAGGCGATCGGGACACAAACCGTATCGAAGCTCGCCACCGCGCGTCTCGCTCTCTCCATTATCCGCAATCCGTTGAAGGCGTTGCCGCCGGAAATCTTTCATGAACCGGCGGTTTTCACTCGCCTTGGCGATACGATGCGCGTGCATCTCGCCGATCCCGTTTTGATCCACGAGGCTCTGGTCAAGAACGCCCATCTGCTTGGCAAGGGTGAAGATGTGCGGCGCGTCCTCGGCCCGGCCCTCGGTCAGGGACTTCTGACCGCCGACGGGGACCATTGGAAATGGCAACGGCAATCCGTCGCAGGCGCTTTCCGCCACGAAAAGCTGTTGGATCTGCTTCCGGTCATGATCGAGACGGCACGACGCACGGAAGCGCGCTGGCGCTCTCCTTCCATTGGTGACATCGACGTGGGCCACGAAATGATGCGAACCACGTTCGACATCATCGTCGAAACGATGATGTCCGGTGGATACGGAATTGATGTTGCGCGGGTCGAACAGAGTATTACCGATTATCTGAAACCGACAGGCTGGACCTTCGCGCTCACCATGCTGGGGGCGCCGGAATGGCTACCTCATCCTGGCCGGCGCAAGGCCCGGATCGCCGTCGGTTATCTGCGCGAAAGCCTTGCGAAGGTGATTGCCGGACGGCGGAAAAATCCATCCGAAAGGAACGACCTCGTCTCGATGCTGCTGGAGGCCAGGGATCCTGAAACCGGACGCATGATGACCGACACGGAAATCGTCGACAATCTCCTGACATTCATCACCGCCGGCCACGAAACGACGGCGCTCGGTCTCGCATGGACGTTTCACCTTCTGTCGAAGAACCGTGAAACGGAGAGAAAAATTCTCGAGGAAATCGACACCGTCACCGCCGGTGAACCGGTCGCGGCGGAACATATCGCCGGCCTGACCTATACCCGACAGGTGTTCTCGGAAGCTATGCGGCTTTACCCGCCAGCTCCGGTCATTACACGCACGGCGCTTGAAGACTTCAGGCTCGGCGGGCATGATATTCCGGCGGGCACCGTTCTTTACGTGCCCATCTATGCCGTGCACCGCCACGCCGCCTTGTGGGACGAGCCCGAGCGCTTCGATCCGTCGCGCTTCGGACCGGAAAAGACGAAGGCGCGCCACCGCTATGCCTATATGCCATTCGGGGCGGGACCCCGCATCTGCATCGGCAATGCTTTTGCGATGATGGAAGCCGTGACGATCCTGGCCGTTCTTCTGCAAGGCCTTCACCTGGAAAACAGGTCAACGGCAACTGCGGCACCGCTGATGCGGGTAACATTGCGGCCGGAAAGTCGCCTGACGATGCGGATCGTGCAACGGAAAAACAAATCGCCCGCGGCGTGAACCACCGCGGGCGATGAATGGAGGCCCCCTGGGTCACCGAACGGTGACGATCACAGGTCGACGTCGAGGATCGCCATCGAGAAATTGTAGGAACGGTCGCCGTCTTCGTCATCGATGTAAACGACGCCGAGAAACTCTTCGCCAAGATACACTTCGGCGGAATCGTCCTTGCGCGGACGCGCCTTGACCACCATCGTCGGGTTGAAGGTACGCTTGAAGTAGGCGTCGAGTTTTTTGATTTCGTCGGCTTTCACCACTATTCTCCTGTGCGGTTCGCGTTGGCCCGCTTTTGGCATGGGACAAAGGCCAAAGTAAAGTGAAAGCGGCAGGTCATCCGTGTCTTCCACACGGACGACGGCAAAAAACCCGGCCACCTGTCAACGCGACAGTGCCGCTCAGATATCGGCTCCGATGAGCTGGTCCATCAGGCGCGAGGGTTCAGAACACCCTGCTTCTCCCACCACCCGCGCCGGCACTCCGGCAACCGTGGTCTTCGGCGGAACCGGCTTCAGCACCACAGATCCTGCGGCGATGCGCGAGCAGCTGCCGATTTCGATATTGCCGAGGATTTTCGCCCCCGCGCCGATCATCACACCGTTGGCGATCTTCGGGTGGCGGTCCGCCCCTTCCTTGCCGGTACCGCCGAGGGTGACGCCATGCAGGATGGAGACGTTATCGCCGATGACTGCCGTCTCGCCGACCACCAGCCCGGTGGCGTGGTCCAGGAAGATGCCCTTGCCGATGCGTGCTGCGGGGTTGATATCGGTCTGGAAAATGCTCGAAGACCGGCTCTGCAGATAAAGCGCGAAATCCTTGCGGCCTTTCTGCAGCAGCCAGTGGGCAAGCCGATGGGTCTGGATGGCCTGGAAACCCTTGAAATAAAGCAGCGGTTCCATGAAGCGCGTGCAGGCCGGATCGCGATCGTAAACGGCCTGGATGTCGACGCGGAGAACGCTTCCCCATTCCGGCCAGTCATCCAGCATGTCCTGGAAGGTCTGACGCAACAGCACGGCCTGTATGTCCGGATGGTCGAGAAGTTCGCAGATACGGTAGATCACACATTCTTCGAGAGACCGGTGGTTGAGGATCGTCGAATAAAGAAAGGCTGAAAGCAGCGGATCCTGTGCGGCGGCGCTGCGCGCTTCATGCAGCAGGCTGCCCCAGATCGGGTCGACGATCGCCAGCTGTTCAGGCTGACGGGCCTCGGTACGTGCGACCATGAACGGTCTCCTCGTTTGCAGTGGTCGTTCTTTATACAGAAAAAGACGTGCATTAGAAATGGGATTCGAATGACGACTTTAAAGGCGGCACGGCTTCAGTTTTTCTTCATGCAGCTTGAAAAACCGTTTCTTGCCGAACTGCGCTTTGCCGCGCTTCTGCGCGGAAAGCCTGCCCCGTTTTTCCTCGAAAATGCGTCAACTCAGAACGAACGGTAGAAATCCAGCACCGCCGCCTTGAACACGCGGTCGCCGACGGCCAGCATGTGGTCGCGGCCGGGAATGTCGATCGCCCGCGCGTGCGGCATGATGGCAGCGAGCTCTTCACCGGAGCCAGCAATATCGTCCTTCGTTCCGACCGCGATCAGCGTCGGCGCATCTATCTTTGCCGCCTGGTCGCGCGTGACGAGAACCCGCGATGTCTCGATGCAGGCGGCAAGCGCCAAGCGGTCGCTTTTCGTCTGATCGGCAAAGGCTCGGAACATGCGGCCGCGCTCATGGGTCACGACATCGAGCGAAGGCGCGAGAAGCGCCTCTGCGATCGGGTCCCAGTCGCCCACACCTTCGACCATGCCGATACCGAGCCCGCCGAAGACCAGAGAACGCACGCGCTCGGGATGCGCCATGGCCAAGAAGGCGGAAATGCGCGCACCCATGGAGTAACCCATCACATGCGTCTCTGCGATGCCGAGATGGTTGAGCAGCGCCACCGCATCTTCGGCCATGACGGACGGATAATAGGCCTCCGTATCATGCGGCTTGTCGCTTGCGCCATGGCCGCGATTATCGATGGCGATCACCCGGTAGCCGGCATCTCCCAGCGTCTTCAGCCAGCCAGGATGGACCCAGTTGACGTTGGCGCTGGATGCAAAGCCATGGATGAGCAAAACCGGGTCTCCCGCCGGATCGCCTTCGTCAAAATAAGCGAGGCGAAGGCCGTCATGGAAAAAATCGGAAAACTGCGGCGTGTTGAGATTCATCAAGGACATCCTTTTTGCCGGACCATATGGCAGGAATTAGCAATGTTGAACATGTTTTGCTGACGATTTTTATGGAGATGCAATGCGTTTGAGGCTACATATCCGCAACGACGAGCCGGCATGCGAAGCCGGATTGCGGCTCTACAACGATATTGCATTTGGAGACGAACATGGCCGGGCATACCATTCCCCACTTCCAGAACGATGGCGGACACCGCATGATCGAGATCGGCGTCAAGGAATTCATGTGCACCGGCGCTTCCGTTCCTTACGATCATCCGCATATCTTCATCGATATGGGCGACGACAATGAGAAGGTCTGTTCCTACTGCTCCACCCTTTATCGCTACAATCCGTCGCTGAAGGCCGAGCAGACCAATCCTCCGGGCTGCGTTTTCCACGTGAAGGCTGCCTGACCTCCACTTTTCCTGATCGGGGCGCATCATGCCCATGAAATCCGTAGCCATTATCGGTGCCGGCATTGCCGGTCTCACCGCTGCCCTTTCTTTTGCCCGGCACGGTATAGACTGCGACATCATCGAACAGGCCGGCGAACTGACGGAAGTTGGCGCCGGCCTGCAGATTTCGCCCAATGCCGCCCGCATTCTCGCCACGCTTGGCGTGCTGCCTGCCATCGAGGCGCGCTGGACCGAGCCCGTCAGTGTCGAACTCGCCTCCGGAAAATCGCTCGCAACGCTGCTCTCCCTGCCTGTGGGCGCGGTGGCGCGTACACGCTGGGGCGCACCCTATGGCGTGCTGCACCGCTCCACCCTGCAAAGCGCACTTCTCCACGCGGTGACAGATAATCCCCTATGCCGGTTGCATCTCGGCAAACGCATCGAAAACGCGACGGCCGATGTGATTGCCGCAACCACATTCCGCGACCATGATCTGATTGTCGGCGCGGACGGTGTCTGGTCGGCGGCCCGCTTTGCCGTTCCTGCCGCTCCCACCGCTACCTTCTCCGGCAATGTCGCCTGGCGCTTCACCGTTGCCGCCAATGCCGTGCCGTCGGCCATCAACAAAAGCGCCGTCACGGCCTATCTCGGCTCGGGTGGCCATATCGTCGCCTATCCGCTGAAAGAAGTCGGCGGTTTCAACATCGTCGCCATCGCGCTTGGCGCCGATCCCGGTGCAACATGGCGGGCGGAATCGAGCGGTCGGCAGAAAGCCCTGCTTCTTGAACAGTTTCGCGGCTTCAGCCCTGACATCGTCCGGTTGCTCGATTCGTCCGAAAACCCGACCTTCTGGCCGCTCTATCAGGCCGGCCCCGGCCGCTGGCACAATGGCCGGGACACGGTGCTGATCGGCGACGCAGCGCATGCCATGATGCCGTTCGCCGCCCAGGGGGCAGCCATGGCGATCGAGGATGCGTTTGAACTCGCGGGAACCATGGTGGGCAGCGATGCTTCAGCCACCCTGCCCGCGCCGCAGGCTCTTGCCGCCTTCGAGGCCCTGCGCCTGCCGCGCATAGAAAAGGCCCGCAAGCGGGCCTCTCTCAATCGTTTTGCCTATCACGCCACAGGCCCGGTGCGTATCGCGCGGGACTTCGTGTTTTCCACGCGTCCCACCGACGCCTTCCTGAAGGACTTCGACTGGCTCTACGGCTATCGCGCCACGGGCTGAGGTCAAACCGCGGCCGCGGCTGCAAAGCCGGCCTCGAGGTCCTTCTTGAGATCGGCGACATCCTCAAGCCCGATCTGCAGGCGGATGACCGGTCCCTCCGAGGGACCCTTGGCGATGGTCCTGTCGACAAGCGAGACCGAAACGGCAAGCGATTCGTAGCCGCCCCAGGAGTAACCGAGCCCGAAAAAGGTCAGCGCATTCAGGAACGCGGCCGCCGTCTGCTTGTATCTGCCTTCTTCCGCCTTCAGCACGAAGGAGAAGACGCCGCTTGCACCCTTGAAATCGCGCTTCCAGAGATCGTGCCCTGCAAAGCTCGGCAGCGCCGGATGCAGCACGCGCACGACGTCGTCCCGGCTCTCCAGCCATGTGGCGATGTCGAGCGCGCTTTTCTGATGGTGCGCCAGCCTGATTCCCATCGTGCGCATGCCGCGCAGGATCTGATAGGCATCGTCCGAAGTGACGCAGATTCCGAGATTGGTATTGGCCTGATAAAGCGCCTTCCAGTGCTTTTCATTGGCCGAGACGAAGCCCATCAGCACATCCGAATGGCCCGAGGGATATTTGGTGGCAGCGTGGATGGAAACATCGACGCCAAAATCCAAAGGTTTGAAATAAAGCGGCGTCGCCCAGGTATTGTCCATCGTCACAACACAATCATGCCGATGAGCGATATCGGTGATCAGCCTGACATCCTGAATTTCGAAGGTGTTGGAACCCGGCGCTTCCAGATGCACCAGCTTCGTGTTCGGCCGGATGAGAGCCTCTATGCCCTCCCCTATGGCCGGATCGTAATATTCCACTTCGACACCCAGCTTCTTCAGCATCATATTGCAGAAGCGACGTGTCGGAAAATAAACGGAATCGACGATCAGCGCGTGGTCGCCAGCGCCGAGATAGGCAAGGAACGGGACCGTGATGGCCGCAAGGCCCGAAGGCACGAGAATGGTTCCGGCAGACCCTTCCAGCTCATTGACGAGATTGCAGAGCGCATCGGTCGTCGGCGTGCCGTGGGTGCCATAGGTATATCTCTGGTTTTCGGTCGAAAGCGTCTCCGCGTCGGGAAAAAGCACCGTCGAGCCGCGCACGATTGGCGGATTGACGAAACCGAAACAGTCAGCGGGATCATTGCCGCCATGGGTGAGGCGCGTATTCACACCTGCGGCGGAAAGCAGGTCATTTGTCTTGGTCATTTCAGATCAGCTTTCGAAGGAACATTGACGCGTGCGACAATGCTGAGAGCGAACCGCAAGGTCAAGTCCCGCCGGGACGCAACAACCGCCGGGATTGATCCATCGCCAGCCAGAATACAACAAGTATACAAATACTGTGCAAGTGCAAATTTCCGCAAAAATATGCTTATATTTTCACCCTTTGCACACTTCACGACCAAATTTTGGAAAATTCCGTTTTATAGGCACAATTATTGCCCGCACGTCTTGACCCCGCTGCCAATTGCGATTGTGATAGAAAAAGCGGATCGAAAAGATCTCGCTGAAGGGGGAGCTGGGGCAGAACAAACATGCCGGTCCTCTTCCAAGTGACGATAACAAACAAAGGTTGGGAAAAATGAAAAAGGCAATTCTGTCGGCCGCCATCGGCGCAGCAGTTTTGGGAGGAGCCTCGGTCGCTTCGGCTGCGACGCTTCAGGATGTGAAGGGCAAGGGTTTCGTCACCTGCGGCGTCAGCGCCGGCATTCCGGGATTCTCCAATCCCGATGACAAGGGCGAGTGGTCCGGTATCGATGTGGACTATTGCCGTGGTATTGCCACAGCGGTTTTCGGCGATCCTTCGAAGGCCAAGTTCGTCGCACTTTCAAGCAAGGACCGATTCCCGGCTCTCCAGTCCGGTGAAGTCGACGTTCTGACCCGTAACACCACCTGGACGATCAGCCGCGACACGTCGCTGGGCTTCAACTTCCGTACCGTCAACTACTACGACGGCCAGGGCTTCATCGCCAAGAAGAGCCTCAACGTGAAGTCCGCTCTCGAGCTTTCCGGCGCCGCCGTCTGCGTACAGACCGGCACGACCACGGAGCTCAACCTCGCCGACTACTTCAAGACCAACAATCTGCAGTACAACCCGGTGGTTTTCGAAAAGGAAGCCGACGCGACCTCTGCTTATGATGCCGGCCGTTGCGACGTCTACACCACTGACCAGTCTGGCCTTTACGCGATCCGCCTGAAGCTGAAGAACCCGGAAGAAAACATCGTTCTGCCTGAAGTCATCTCCAAGGAGCCGCTTGGTCCGGCCGTTCGCCAGGGTGACGACCAGTGGTTCGACATCGTCAGCTGGGTTCATTACGCCATGGTCAATGCCGAAGAACTTGGCATCACCTCCAAGAACGTCGACGAGCAGAAGAACAGCGCAAATCCGGACGTGAAGCGCCTGCTCGGCACGGAAGAAGGCACCAAGATCGGTACCGATCTCGGCGTGACCAATGACTGGGCCTACAACATCATCAAGCTGGTGGGCAACTACGGCGAAGTCTTCGACCGCAACGTCGGCGCCGGCTCGCCTCTGAAGATCGAGCGCGGCCAGAACGCGCTCTGGACCAAGGGCGGCCTGCAATACGCACCGCCGGTCCGTTGATCGGCCCCATCATCGGCTAGATCATAAGGAGGCTGGGCAACACCCGGCCTCCGCTTCAAATTATATAAATAAGCTCGCAAAGAGCATATAAAAGGGAAAGGTGCCTATGGCAGGCAACGCGGTCAGTTCGCAACGATCGCGCGCGCAAAGCGCGTCGTCACTTATCTACGATCCACGCATACGCGGCATTTTTTACCAGGTCCTGACGGTCGTCATCCTGGCCGCCTTCGTCTGGGTCATCGTGACGAATACGATCACCAATCTTCAACGTTCAAACATTTCATCCGGCTTCGGGTTCCTCAACGGACGCGCCGGCTTCGACATCGGCCAGTCGCTGATCGCTTATACCAGCGATGCGACCTATGGCCGGGCGCTGCTCGTCGGCATTCTCAACACGATCCAGGTTGCGTTTTTTGGCATCATCGCCGCCTCGATCATCGGTTTCATCGTCGGTATCGCCCGGTTGTCCAACAACTGGCTGATCTCGAAGCTCGCGCAGGCCTATGTGGAAATCTTCCGCAACATCCCGCCGCTGCTCGTGATCTTCTTCTGGTACAAGGGCGTCATCTCGGTCCTGCCGCAGGCACGCGAATCGCTCGAGCTGCCGCTCGGCACCTACCTCAACAATCGTGGCTTCTTCTTTCCGAAACCGCTCTGGGGGGACGGAATCTGGCTCGTGCCGCTGGCCTTTCTTGTCGCCGTCGTCGTCAGCGTGCTTGTTTACCGCTGGGCGAAAGCCAGACAGGAAAAAACCGGACAGCAATTCCGCACCGGAATAACGATAACGCTGCTCGTCATCGGATTGCCGCTCGCCACGTTCCTCGCAATCGGCGCGCCGCTGACATTCGATTACCCCATCGCCGGACGCTTCAACCTTTCGGGCGGCGCCGTCGTCGCGCCTGAATTCATGTCGCTGTTCCTGGCGCTGTCCTTCTACACTGCCTCCTTCATCGCCGAGATCGTTCGCGGCGGCATCAAGGCCGTGGCGAAGGGGCAGACGGAAGCTGCCGACGCGCTTGGGCTTCGCTCCAGCACCACGACACGTCTCATCGTCGTGCCGCAGGCCATGCGCATCATCATTCCGCCGCTGACAAGTCAGTTCCTCAACCTCACCAAGAACTCGTCGCTTGCGGTCGCGGTCGGCTTTGCCGATATCGTCTCCGTTGGCGGTACGATCCTGAACCAGACGGGTCAGGCGGTTGAAGTCGTTGCCATCTGGCTGGTCATCTACCTCTCGCTGTCCCTGCTCACGGCCGTGGTCATGAACTGGTTCAACGCGAAAATGGCTCTGGTGGAGAGATGACGATGACGATCAGCAACCACGCCTTCGTGCGCCAGACCATTGAGGAAGCCCGCCCCGCGCCATCGAGCGCGGTGGGCGTAACCCACTGGCTGCGTACCAAGCTCTTCGCCACGCCCAAGGATACGGTGCTCACCGTCCTTGCTATTGCCCTCCTCGTCTATATCGTGCCGCCGATCATCGAGTGGCTGTTTATCGACGCGGTTTGGACCGGCAGCGACCGTATTGCGTGTCTCACCGCTTCACAGGGCGGCGCGCTTCCGGACGGACAGTCCGGCGCCTGCTGGGCCTTTGTCTCGGCCAAGCTCGGACAATTCGTCTTCGGCCGTTACCCCATTGACGAGCGCTGGCGTCCCATCCTCGTGATGGTGACGTTCGCGATCCTGCTGGTCCCGATGCTCATTCCCAAGGCGCCGTTCAAGCGTCTCAATGCGCTGGCGCTCTTCATCATCCTGCCCTTCATTGCGTTCTTCCTGCTCATCGGCGGCGTCTTCGGCCTGCCGAAGGTGGAAACGCAGCTCTGGGGCGGCCTGATGGTCACGCTCATCCTGTCCTTCTTCGGGATAACGGTGTCGCTGCCCTTCGGCATTCTTCTGGCTCTCGGCAGACGCTCGAACCTGCCGGTCATCAAGATGCTCTGCGTCCTCTTCATCGAGGTCATCAGGGGCATCCCGCTGATCACCGTCCTGTTCTTCGCCAGCATCATGCTGCCGCTGTTCCTGCCCGACGGCTGGACTTTCGACAAGTTCCTGCGTGCGCTGGTCGGCGTGTCGCTGTTCTCCTCCGCCTATATGGCGGAAGTGATCCGCGGCGGCCTGCAGGCCATTCCGAAGGGACAATATGAAGGTGCGGACTCGCTCGGCCTGAATTACTGGCAGAAGACGAGGCTGATCGTGCTGCCGCAGGCGCTGAAGCTCGTCATTCCGGGCATCGTCAACACCTTCATCGGGCTTTTCAAGGACACGTCGCTGGTCTCGATCATCGGCATGTTCGACCTGCTCGGTATTGTCACACTCAACCAATCGGATGCGAACTGGGCCACGCCCGTCACCGCCATGACTGGCTATATTTTCGCAGGCTTCGTATTCTGGATATTCTGCTTCGGCATGTCGCGATATTCGCTGTTCATGGAACGGCACCTCGACACCGGGCATAAACGATAAGGGACGCTCAAAATGGCAGAAACCCAGGCAAAAAAACTGACCGTCTCGGCGACGGACGTCGCAATCGAAATCACCGGCATGAACAAATGGTACGGCGATTTCCATGTGCTGCGTGATATCAACCTGAAGGTCATGAAGGGCGAGCGCATTGTCATCGCCGGTCCTTCCGGGTCGGGCAAATCGACCATGATCCGCTGCATCAACCGTCTGGAAGAGCACCAGTCGGGCAGCATCGTCGTTGATGGCATCGAGCTTACCAACGACCTCAAGAAGATCGACGAGGTGCGCCGCGAAGTTGGCATGGTGTTCCAGCACTTCAACCTCTTCCCGCATCTGACGATCCTCGAAAACTGCACGCTGGCGCCGATCTGGGTTCGCAAGATGCCCAAGAAGGAAGCCGAAGAAGTGGCGATGCACTATCTGAAGCGCGTGAAGATTCCCGAGCAGGCGCATAAATATCCGGGCCAACTCTCCGGCGGTCAGCAGCAGCGTGTGGCGATTGCCCGCTCGCTCTGCATGAAGCCGAAGATCATGCTCTTCGATGAGCCGACCTCGGCGCTCGACCCGGAAATGGTCAAGGAAGTGCTTGATACCATGGTCAGCCTCGCAGAAGACGGCATGACCATGCTGTGCGTGACCCACGAAATGGGCTTTGCGCGTCAGGTCGCAAACCGCGTTATCTTCATGGACCAGGGCCAGATCGTCGAACAGAACTCGCCCGCCGAATTCTTCGACAATCCGCAGCACGAGCGTACCCGCCTGTTCCTCAGCCAGATACTGCATTGAGAACAAGCATCATCGGACGGGGCCTTTGGGCCCCGTTTTTTTATGACGACAACCCAGCTCCAGATCTGGCGTGATCTTTGGCTCCTCATGACGCCGCGCTTCTCCCGTCCCGGAGCCACTTGAGTGAATCACTGCCCATCCACGCGTTCCCACACATCATTCTCTTCCGTTAGAAGCGCAAAACCGCGGGACCAAGCACGCTTTAACCTTTTGTTACGAAACAAGAATCCTTGTTTTTCAGGGCTTCTGGCCACCCGTGTCATTTTTTTGTCAAATCATGCGTTTTTCCGCTTGCGGAGCAACCGGAGCCTGACTATAAGGGCGCCACACCACAAGCGCACGCGCCCTTCGTCTATCGGTTAGGACGTCAGATTTTCATTCTGAAAAGAGGGGTTCGACTCCCCTAGGGCGTGCCACTTCCTTTGCTGGTTACCTCCGACACGACGAAATCATTCGATAAAATCGCAATAATTCCAGCATCTCATCATTGCTGCGGAACCGATTTGCCGTCGGCACGTTAGATGCCTGTCCCCCCGATGGAAGGCAAGCCGGACGAAATGCCGCCGCGCAATTCACCCGGCTTGCCTTTCCCCTCTCCCAGATCATCAGGAAGTCCCGGGCTTCGGCAGAGCGTTGCCAGCTCAACGGCCACGATGCTGGGCTTTGCCCACTTGCACCGCTTCGTCGCGTCCCGTGCCGCGCGAGATTGGAGCGATAATTCAAGGATTTGGGCCGGTCCGACCGGGTTTTCCACAGCCCGTTCCGCCCTGCCAAAAAAACTCGCCGCAAAGCGAAAAAAATCAGTTTTTCCGCTTGCGGAGCAACGGGAGCCTGACTATAAGGGCGCCACACCACAAGCGCACGCGCCCTTCGTCTATCGGTTAGGACGTCAGATTTTCATTCTGAAAAGAGGGGTTCGACTCCCCTAGGGCGTGCCACTTGCTTCTCCCTTAAAATCAGCAGCATAAACGTATATCTTCACGCATCGCGTAAAGATATCCCGTTGTAGTGCATAGGTCAGCGACAACCGTTGGCCGGTGACAGCCGAGATAGATTGGTGGCCCCTCTCAGGGCGCGAAAGCGGCGTCCAGAACACGCAGTTGAACCCGCCTTTGCCCCTGCCAGAGATCGGCGCCCACAGTACCCGCGACGTGAATATTCCGTCCGCGGGCATTCATGAGCATCTGTCCCAGGGGCGCCTCGGCGGCGCGGAACGCGATTCCGTCCAGCCGTGAGCCATCCATGGCCTCCAGCGTGATCTTGACGTGGGATGCGCCCACCAGCCGCACATCACGCAGGCGATGCGCCGGAACAGCAAAGATCGGCTGAGAATGACCGGAACCATAGGGACCGGCCTGTTCTAGCTGGTCGACAAGCTGCAACGTAGCCCCCGAAGCGCCGATGGCGCCATCAATCTTCAATACGCTGCTCTCTACCAGCTCGTTTACGGTCTTTGCCGCGGCTTCTTCGAAAAAGGTCCTGAGCTTGCCGAGATTGGCGCGCTCAACCGTGAGGCCTGCCGCCATGGCGTGACCGCCGCCCTTGACCAGCAGGCCGGCCTCCACGGCAGCGCGCACCATCCGCCCCATGTCGAAGCCGGCGATCGAACGGCCGGAGCCGGTGCCCTTGCCGGAGGGATCGAAGGCAATGGCAAAAGCCGGGCGGCGGAAGCGATCCTTCAGGCGCGAGGCCAACAAGCCGACAATGCCGGGATGCCAGTTTTCACGCGCGGTGACGATAACACCGGCACCCGAGCCGTCGCCATATTCGAACAGGGCCTCCGCTTCGGCCTCCGCCAGCATCGCCGCTTCCATCGCCTGTCGCTCGCGGTTCAGCTCGTCCAGCCGCTCGGCAATCACCTCGGCCTGCGAGGAATCATCGATCGTCAACAATCGGCTGCCAAGCGCAGCGTCGCCAATACGCCCCCCGGCGTTGATGCGGGGTCCGATCAGGAAACCGAAATGATAGGGTGTCACAGGCCCGCCCAGCCCCGCCTTCTTGAACAGCGCGGCAAGGCCGGCATTTTTCATGTGGCGTGCGGCAATCAGGCCCTTCACCACATAGGCGCGGTTCAGCCCTTTCAGGGGAACCACATCGCAGACCGTCGCAAGCGCAACGATGTCGAGCAATGACAGCAGATCGAGCGTGAAGGCCTGGCGGTGCCGCCTGTCCTTGAGAACGCGAAGCGTGGCGACGAGCACGAGGAACACCACGCCGGCGGCACAGAGATGCCCCTGCCCCGACAGATCGTCCTCCCGGTTGGGATTGACCAGCGCCACCGCCGGCGGCAGTTCCGTACCCACCTGATGGTGGTCTATGACCACAACGTCCGTTCGTGCCTCTTTTGCCGCCTTGAGCGATTCATGGCTGGTGGATCCGCAGTCCACCGTCACGATCAGCGTCGCGCCATTGGCGGCCAGCTGCTGCATCGCCGCCGGGTTAGGCCCGTAACCCTCGAAAATTCTGTCGGGAATGTAGATCTCGGGCGTCAGCCCGAAATGTGCAAGAAACCGGTACATCAACGCGGAGGAAGCAGCGCCATCGACATCGTAATCACCGAAGATCGCCACCTTCTCACCCGCTTCAATGGCGCGCACAAGCCGCTCGGCGGCCTTCTCGCAATCGGTCAGCACATGCGGGTCGGGCATCAGGGAGCGAACGGTGGGATCAAGGAACGCCAGGGCATCATCCACCCCCACACCGCGCCCGGCGAGCACCCGGGCGATCAGTTCCGGAATACCGTGGACCTGTGACATCGCCAGCGCACGGTTCTGCCCGGCCTGATCCAGCCGAGACACCCACCGCTGTTCTGTTGCCGACCGCTCCACGCTTAAAAATGCGCGGGCCACGGTATCGGCCGGCTCCATCATTACCATCCTGTCCATTCGTCCTGTCATTCGCGCCAACAGGCGCTCTAATGGTTAGAACGGGCTAAATGGCGATGCTGCGTTTTTCAAGCAAAAACGCGCCTTGACGAAATCACGTCGAGAAAATCGAGAAAAAAGGGCTGACAATCGAGACGGCCGCGACAAGCAGCAGCAGCGAAAATACCGCGAGCGAACACCAGTTACGCTCATATTCGGCCATATCGAATTCCATGCTGCGAATATTGTCATTGGCATTGTGCGGCCGCGCCCGGTGATGGCTCGCCGGAGCGCCCTGGCGCTTGTTGTCCTTGAACAGGATGATCGATGTCACGGCCACGCCTCCCTCGCTTGGTGAACACGATTAACCATAAGGCCGAATCGCCCTGCTTTCCAGCGCTTCACGCACCGTCCCCTCAAATTTTGCGGCCACCAGACCGCAGGAAGGCGCCGGTCCCCCAAGCAACAAAAAACCGCGTTTCCGGATGGAAACGCGGTTTTTGATCTCACGACAGTAGCGTCGCGCTTCAGGTCCGCTCGATGCGGATGACCTGGGGCTCGCTGACGAGATATTTCTCGTTCTTGATCGCTTTTACCGCCTTGCGGATCGCATCTTCCATTGTCGCGTGCGTAACAAGGATGATTGTCTGCGGCGCGCCTTCCACGTGCACGCGCTGGCGCTGCACGATGGATTCCAGCGAAATGTTATTGTCAGCCATGCGGCTGGCGATGGAGGCGAACACACCGGCCTGATCCTTCACCGTGAGGCGGATGAAGTAACCGCCCTCGTGGCTCTTCATCTTGGCGCGGCGATAGTCCGTCAGCGATTTCGCCGGACGGCCGAGTACCGGCACACGCTGTGCACCGGGACGGCTCTTGGCGATATCGGCGATATCGCCGAGCACGGCGGATGCCGTGGCGTTGCCGCCGGCGCCGGGTCCGACCATCAGCAATTCACCGAGAATATCGGATTCGATCGCCACGGCGTTGGTGACGCCATCGACCTGCGCGATGACGGAATCAAGCGGCACCATGGTCGGATGGACGCGCTGCTCGATACCGGATTCGGTGACCTGCGCCACGCCGAGAAGCTTGATGCGATAGCCTAGATCGGCAGCCGCCTGGATGTCCTCGATCGAAATATTGGTGATGCCTTCGAGATAAATGTCGTCGGCAGCGATCTTGTTGCCGAAGGCAAGCGTGGTCAGAATGGAAAGCTTGTGCGCGGTGTCGTTACCTTCGATATCGAAGGCGGGATCAGCCTCTGCATATCCCAGCCGCTGCGCTTCCTTCAGACAGGCCTCGAAGGACAGGCCTTCTTTCTCCATCTTTGTGAGGATGTAGTTGCAGGTGCCGTTCATGATGCCGTAGATGCGCGTCACGTGATTGCCGGTCAGCGATTCACGCAGGGCCTTGATGACGGGAATGCCGCCAGCGACCGCCGCCTCGAAGTTCAGAAGCGCGCCCTTGTCTTCGGCAATGGTCGCCAGTTCGACACCATGCTTGGCCAGCAGCGCCTTGTTGGCTGTCACCACATGGAGACCGCGCGACAGCGCTGCCCGCACCGCATTTTCGGCCTGTCCGGAAGCACCGCCGACCAGTTCGACAAACACATCGATGTCGGCTTCGCTCGCCATCTGTTCCGGCGTGTCGAACCAGGTAATACCCGTGAGATCAATGCCGCGGTCACGCGAACGATCACGCGCGCTTACCGCAATAATCTCAATTGCGCGTCCGCAGGTAATCGCAAGTTCGTTGCTTCTCTGCTGGAGGATGCGCACGAGCGAAGCGCCGACAGTGCCGAGCCCCGCTATGCCGATTCTCAATGAATCTGCCATGGGTATGTTCCTGATTGCTGGTGATGGTGGCGGCCGAGACCCGGCCGCCCTGGGTTTGCCCTTATCTGTGGGCGTTGAGCGAAACGACGTTGTGCATCGTTTCGTCTGCGGTCGACAGGAAACGCTTCAGATTGCGCGCTGCCTGACGAATTCGATGCTCGTTTTCCACGAGCGCGAGACGGACGTAATCATCGCCCATCTCGCCGAAGCCGATGCCGGGAGCAACGGCAATATCGGCCTTCTCGACCAGAAGCTTGGAGAATTCCAGGCTGCCGAGATGGCGGAATTTTTCCGGGATCTTCGCCCAGGCGAACATGGTGGCCGCCGGCGGCGGTACTTCGAAGCCCGCCTTGCCGAAGGTGTCGACCATGACATCGCGACGGCGGCGATAAACATTGCGCACTTCGGCAATGTCCGAGCCGTCACCGTTCAGTGCATGGGTCGCAGCAACCTGGATCGGTGTGAAGGCGCCGTAATCGAGATAAGACTTCACGCGGGTCAGCGCCGCGATCAGCCGCTCGTTGCCAACGGCAAAGCCCATGCGCCAGCCGGGCATGGAAAACGTCTTCGACATGGAAGTGAATTCCACCGCAACGTCGATCGCACCGGGAACCTCGAGAACGGAGGGCGGCGGATTGCTTTCGTCGAAATAGATTTCCGAATAGGCAAGGTCGGAAAGCACGATGATCTCGTGCTTCTTCGCAAAGGCGATGACGTCCTTGTAGAAATCGAGCGACGCGACATGCGCCGTCGGGTTCGAAGGATAATTGACGATCAGCGCCAGCGGCTTCGGAATGGAGTGGCGCACGGCGCGCTCCAGCGGCCCGAAGAAGCTGTCGTCAGGCTCGACATTCATCGAGCGGATAACGCCGCCCGCCATCAGGAAGCCGAAGGCATGGATCGGATAGGTGGGGTTCGGACACAGGATCACGTCACCCGGCGCGGTGATGGCCTGCGCCATGTTGGCGAAACCTTCCTTGGAGCCGAGCGTGGCGACGACCTGCGTGTCGGGGTTCAGCTTAACGCCGAAGCGGCGTGCATAATAGGCCGCCTGCGCGCGCCGAAGACCGGGAATGCCCTTGGACGAGGAATAACGATGGGTACGAGGGTCCTGAACGACCTCGCAAAGTTTGTCGACGATGGCCTTCGGGGTCGGAAGGTCGGGATTGCCCATGCCGAGATCGATGATATCGGCCCCGGCCGCTCGCGCGCTCGCTTTCAAACGGTTGACCTGTTCGAAGACGTATTGCGGCAGACGCCGGACCTTGTGAAACTCTTCCATCTCTTTCCTCATGGGAATGGACCGGTTCTTCCGGTCCATAACGAAGGTTCGTTTTTGTTGTTAAACGCCGCCGACACGAACCGACCCGGCAGGCGTTATTCATTGTAGCGCAAAGCACGGGAAAACCCACAAGGGTTTTCTCGCGCCAACGACGCCTAGCGGTGATCCGCCCGTCCTACCGGCACCGCCTTTTCAAGCCCTCCGGCAAGGCGGATCGCGCACTATGATCAGGGAACTTGCATAACGCCAGATTCTGGGAAAATGCAAGGCAAGCCATGCTCAAGAACGGCCATTCCTGTCGTTCAGCCGCGCTCGCCCTTCACAATTGCCGCGCGGATGACCGAAAGCACGCGCTCCGGCTTGATATCCGTGCAGACCAGCTGGCTCGGATGCCCGTCCCAGTCGCCCGGCGGAAAGGCGCGTCCGTCCGGCTTCTGGATGGTCTGGCCGTCGGCAAGACCGCCGCAGACGACGCGCACCGGGCCGCTGCGGGTGGTAAACAGTTCCGGCGCGACGAGATAAACACAGGCGCAGCTGTCGTGCACCACCATGCCGTCACCGGTACGGGTCTTGTAGAAATCGATGTAGAATTGCGACAGGTCCGAAAGCAGCTGCACCGGCTTGCCGCCCGCCTCTGCCATCTCAGCCATGAAGGCGCTGGTCATCACGGTTTTTGTCGTGACATCGAGACCGACGACAACCACGCGCCACGGCGCGGTGAAGACAAGATCGGCCGCTTCCGGATCGCCATGAATATTGGCCTCGGCTGCCGGCGAGACATTGCCGTTGATGTCGAAGGCGCCGCCCATGACGATGACTTCCTTCACCAGCGCCGCGAAATCAGGTTCTTCTCGCAAAGCCAGCGCCAGATTGGTCATGCGGCCAACGGCAATAAGCGTCACTTCACCGGGATTGGCCTTAACCGTCTCGATGATGAAGCGATGCGCAGGCCGCGGGTCGAGCGGCAGGTCGATGGTCGCTGGAATGTCGATATCGCCAAGGCCGTTTTCACCATGGATAAAGGTCGGCCAGTGGCCTTCCTTGCGGGCCGGATCGAAGGTCACGCCCGCCCCTTTCGCGACCGGCGCGGTCATCTGCCATTCCCGCTTGAGGAAAAGCGCATTGCGGGTGGTGATGTCGATGGGCGCATTGCCGAAAACGGTGGTGACGCCGATCAGATCGATATCGGGGTGGCGGTGCAGGAACAGAAGCGCCATGGCATCATCCACACCGGGGTCCGTATCGAATATCACTTTATGCATAATGCCCTCATCCACATGTGTCAGGCGCCATCCGTCGTTCCGGCGACGCGCCACGGAAACATAACGATAAGCGGCAGCACCGCAATCCCCCGGCGCCCCTCAGACCATACAGAAAAATATTGCGCGACCGCGTTTTCGGTGAAAGAAGGGGCCTCTCCTTCCGCCTGCCCGGACATGCCAAGTGCAAGACATCGCCCTCAACGTTTTCCTCGTCCTCTTCTGCGTCGCCATTTTCGCCGGCTTTATCGATTCCATTGCCGGCGGCGGTGGTCTCATCACCATTCCGGCAATGATGATCATGGGAATACCGCCACTCGATACGCTTGGCACGAACAAGCTGCAGGCACAGTTCGGTTCGGCCTCCGCCACTCTCGCTTACGCAAGACGTGGCCATGTCAATCTGAAAGAGCAATTGCCGATGGGGTTGATGGCGATGGCCGGCGGAATGCTGGGGGCGCTGACGGCCGCCTTCGTGCCTGCCGATCTTCTGCGCACCATCATGCCCTTCCTGCTGATCGCCATAGCGATCTATTTCGCCTTCAAGCCACAGCTCAGCGATGTAGACAGCCATCGCCGCATCACACCGCTGGTGTTCGGATTTACCGCCGCGCCGCTGATCGGCTTTTATGACGGCGTCTTCGGTCCGGGCGCCGGTTCCTTTTACATGCTCGCCTTCGTGGCACTTGCCGGTTTTGGCATGCTGAAGGCGACAGCCCATACCAAGCTTCTCAATCTGGGCTCCAATTTCGGCGGGTTCGTCGTCTTCGCGATGGGCGGCGCGGTTTTGTGGAAGCTTGGACTGGCAATGGGGTTCGGCCAATTCATCGGGGCGCAGATCGGGTCGCGTTTCGCCATGAAAAACGGCGCGAAAATCATCCGCCCGCTTCTGGTTCTGTCGTGTCTGGCCATGGCGACGAAGCTTCTGATTGACGCCTCGTCCGCCTGGTCCATCGCCACGATCTGGGAAACCGTCTTCCCGAAATAAGGGACTGATAGGGCGCGTTCAGCCCGTCCTTCGGATATCAGGGGAGCTTGGGGTCAACCCGCAGCGCGGCGCCTGCGATCGGCAATTTCGCGGATGACCACCATGGCACCCACGAGCTTGTAGGCGGAAGAGTAACAAGGCGACATTTCGAGCGACTTGACGATTGTGCGACCGTTCTGGTCTTCCGCATAGGTATATTTCGACGTATCGCCCTTGAAGCAATTATCGAGCTTTTCCCTGAGTGCGTTCTGGAAACGGTGGACACCGACGAGTTCGGCGATGTGGCAGCCGACGAGCCCTTCCGGCGCATTACGCTGGAAGGCGTCGAGCGCATTGGCAAAGGACACGCGGTAACCGGGGGACACGATGACGACAGGCTCATCGAGATCGTTGAGCATATCTTCATCGAGGATCAGATGGCGGTGGTGCCATTCGAGGCTGTCCGCATCTTCGTCACCGATCACTTTTGCCTTGAGCGGCATGCCGACGTAACGGTCGACGAGCGTTCGCAGAAGTTCGGAATTGCGCTGCACGCAGCCAAGGTCTTCCGCCTCGTGGTTGAGGAGATCGATAGCAAAACGGAACTGCTCGCGAATGTCTTCGGAGCTTTCGGTCTTGCGTCCGACGACGCGCTCGAGAAGCTGCTCCAGTTCACGCTCCAGCACTGCGATCTTGTCGGCCTCGTTTTTACCAACGGCAGATTGCAGTTCCGTATAACGCAGCCAGAACAGCTCAATCAAATCTTTCAACCCAACTCTCCCTGAACGGGCAAACATCCCGATCCTAATCCGAAAGGATAGACCAATTATCCCTGATAATAGCGTCTCCGCGCTTAAAAATGACGTAACGAAGCACGAAAACACGGCGGGGATTGTTGTTCAAAATATCACAGCCGCTGCTATTTTTTCAATTTCGATAATCCATGAACGAAAAATGAGGTTCCACTACTATGGAAAAATTTCGAAAAGCACAGTTCCTGCGCCTGATTTTGTGAAAATTGCTCTGAGAGCACGAGCCAGCCGGCATCCTCAAATCTGGTGCTTAACGTCCCACCGGTCGTGATACCACAGCCATTGGCCGGGATATTCGCGCACCCAGCTCTCCACCTTGTCGTTCAGAAGCTGCGCCGTCGCCTGAATGTCGACATTGCCCTTGTCATCGCGCGGAATCTCAACCTTCGGTTCGATTTCCAGCCGGTAGCGATTATCGGGCAGGCGCACGCAACGGGCAGGATAGACATCGCAATTGAACTGCCGCACCAGCTTGGCGAGAAGCGGATTGGTGCGAACCTCAAGTCCGAAGAACTTCGTCGTCAGTCCCTTGCCGAATTTCTGGTCGACGAGCACACCCACACCACCGCCCTTTTCCAGCTGCCGCGCCAGCGCGAAGGAGGAGCCGGCATGCGAGGGCACGAGATTGCCCATGCGCTCCTTGCGGAAACTGAACACTTTCTCGGCCACAAAGGGATTGTTCGGTGGCCGGAACAGCACCGTCACATCGAGACCGAAAGCCGAGCCGGCAACCGGCAGCAGTTCGAAATTGCCGCTATGGGCGGTAAAGACGATGAAAGGCCGCGGATTGTCGCGCAGCTCGAGGAAGGTCGGGATGCCCTGGACCTCGATGCGTCCCGGCTCGTTCTTTTCCGGATCGAAATCGAACAGCCGGTCGAGAAAGACATATTCCGCCGCCAGCCGACCCATATTGGCCCAGCTGTCCATGGCGATCTCGAGCCGCTCTTGTTCGGACTTCTCCGGAAAGGCGCGCGCCAGATTATGGAGCATCAGCTTGTGGCGGCCGGTTTTCGGCCCCACGAAACGTGCCAGCCTGTCAGCGGCGCGAATGCCCGCATCGGCGGGAAAGAGCTTCAGCAGGTTGAGAAGGCCGAAGGCGAATGTCGCAATCAGCCACTGCCGGAAGTGGTCCAGTTTCAGGACGATCCGTGTCAGGAACAGCTTCAAGATGCTCAGTCCATCCGCAGCACGATCTTGCCGAACACCTGACGCGTCTCCATGCGCTCCAGCGCCCGGTCAATATCGTCAAAGGTCACTTCGGTGTCGATAACCGGATGCACGATGCCACGTGCCATCTTCTGCATGGCGTTGGCCATGTTCTCCATACGGCAGCCGAAGGAGCCGAGCAGTTTCAGCTGCTGCTGGAACAGCATCATCAGGTTGATGTCGGTGGAAACACCGGATGTGGAACCGCAGGTGACGAGACGACCGCCGCGCTTCAGCGAGAACATCGAACCCGCCCAGGTATCCTTGCCGACATGCTCGAACACGACGTCGACGCCCTTCTTTTTCGTCAGCTTGCGCACGACGCCTTCGAAACGGTCGGTGCGATAGTTGATCACATGATCGGCCCCGAGCGCCTTCGCCCGTTCGATCTTGTCGTCGGAACCGACTGTCGTGATGACGGTGCAACCCATCTTCTTGGCAAGCTGGATCGCCGCCGTGCCGATGCCCGAACCGCCGGCGTGAATGAGGATGGTTTCGCCGGACTCCAGCTTGGCATTGTCGAACAGCATGTGCTCGACCGTGCCGAACGTCACCGGCGCGAGAGCGGCACCGACGGCGTCGACGCCATGCGGCGCCGGCACGAGCTGGCGGGCAGGAATATTGATCTTTTCCTGCGCGAAACCGTCGAGATGGAAACCGTGCACGCCCTGGACATGTTCGCACAGATTGTCACGGCCTTCGCGGCAGGGTTTGCACAGCCCGCAGGTGCGCGCGCCATAGATCGCGACCAGCTGGCCGGGCAGCACGTTGGATACGCCCGGACCGATGGCTTCCACCACACCCGAGGCTTCCGCACCGATTGTGAGCGGCATCTTGCGCTTGGCGAAAGCCATGCCGCGCCAGCCCCAAACATCGATGTGGTTGAGCGCCACGGCCTTGACGCGCAGCGTTACCTCGCCCGGCGCCGGCGCATCCGGTTCGGGCAGATCCACTTTTTCGAGCTTCCGGTCGTCGACGAGTTGAAGAGCGCGCATATATAAGTCCTTCGCCCGAAGGCGTTATCTAAAATCATTCCAGCAAAACTCTGTAACGGTTTTGCGGCTGGAATGCGAAATCAAAGAAACGGGCGCGTTTCCGCAAGTCATTCGGAAACGCCCCTGTTGTAACGAACCGGTTAAGCCGGTTCCCGCGTCATGACAAGGCTTGCATTCTGCCCGCCGAACCCGAAGGAATTCGACAGAACCGCACCCACCTCGGCATCCCGCTTCACATTCGGCACCACGTCGAGCGTGATGGTCGGATCGGGATTGTTATAGTTGATTGTTGGTGGCAGCGTGCCAGTCAGCATGGTCTGCAGCGAGAACACCGCTTCCACAGCACCTGCGGCGGTCAGCGTATGGCCGATCATCGACTTGTTGGACGACAGCGGAATGTTCTTCAGGCCTTCACCGAAGACCGCAAGCATCGAGCCATATTCCATCTTGTCGTTCTCAGGCGTCGAGGTGCCGTGGGCGTTGATATAACCGATATCGCTTTCGGCCACGCCCGCATCGGCCAGTGCCGCACGGATCGTCGCAATCGCCGGGCCGCCATCGGGCGAAGAGCGTGTACGGTGGAAGCTGTCAGCCTTTTCCCCTGCACCCTTGATGATGCCCAGCACCTTGGCGCCGCGAGCGACGGCGGCTTCGAGCGATTCCAGCACCAGCGTTGCGGCACCTTCGGCGATCACGAAACCATCGCGGTCCTTGCTGAACGGCTTGGAAGCCTTTTCCGGCGGATCGTTCTGGGTCGAAAGGGCAGACAGCAGCGAAAAGCGGATCAACGCCTCGGCACTGACAGAACCATCGGTCGCGACCGTCAAAGCCCGTTCGGCGCGGCCCTGTCGGATGGCCTCGACGCCAAGCTGGATCGCGGTCGCGCCGGATGCACAGGCGGTCGACAGGGTAACCGGCAGACCGCGCGTACCGAAACGGTCAGACAGACGCTCGGAGATGGCACCAAACAGCGCTGCTTCCTGGAATGCCGGATCGGGACGCTGACGGAAGGCCGTCAGGAACCGCTCATAGGCATCACCCGGCTGGGCGGCTGGCGGAGAGCGGTCGGCAAGCTCGAAACGGGCACTCCATTCCGGCTCGATCGGCGGCGCTGCGAGAAACAGCGGGCCGTCAAAGTCACCGGAAATGCCGGCCTGCGCCAGCGCCTCGATGGTGGTTTCGCGCGCGAAGGCATAGGAACGTTCGACGGAATTCGGAACCGGAATATCGATGAAATCCACCGTGCCGCTGATCCGGGTCGAAAGCCCTTCAGTCGGGAAACGGGTGATTTTGTGAATGCCTGACTTACCCGAGGTCAGCGCCGCCCAGTTATCGGCAAGCCCCTGACCGAGCGAGGTAATGATGCCCATGCCGGTGACGGCGACGATCGGGCGACCGAGATGATCCTTAAAATTGGTCATGGTCTTTCTCCTCACACGTCACGGGACAGAACGGCGACACCTTCGCCGCGGACATGGCCAACAGTGGTGACGACAGCCTCGGTCGCCGCCTCGCCCATTGGCTTTTCCGCATTCGCGTCGAAGGTAGGAACCTTGGCACCGCTTTCAAGCGTCAGCGCCGCCAGAGCGAGGCCGAGCGGAAACTGCGCCTCAAGTCCATGGCCCGTGACACCGCCGAAACCGCGGATGGCAGCCTTCGGCAAGGTCTTTTCGAGAATGTGCTTCTCACGGGCCGTAACGCCGTCATAACCGCTGGCGCCGGAGAAGACGACGGTCGCGGCGCTGTCCGTTGCCGGGGCCAGCAGACGCTCCATGCGCTTTTCCATTTTGCCGTCGTCGCGGCTGCCGCGATCACCTTCGATGGCGTCGATGCGGGCATAGATGCGCGCACCGCGCTCGCTGGCATGCTTGCGTGATTCCAGCACGAGGAAGGCTCCGAGCGAGCCGGAAACCATGCCGCCGCCTTCCTGGCCTTCGCGCGACCACAGGGGCTGCCATTCGCCCTGCGCATGCGCCCCGATGGCTTCGAACAGCAGGATCATGTCTGGACGTTCGGCAGAGAAGGCGCCGCCCACGAGAGCGTGGCTCGATTCGCCCGAACGAATGCGATGGAACGCGGTTTCGACGGCGGAAATGCCGGCCGCTTCTTCGCCCATGAAGGTCCGGGAAGAGCCGGTGACCTTGTGCACGATGGAGATATTGCCGGCCATCAGGTTGGAAAGCTGGGCGAGAAACAGCGTCGGGCGCAGTTCCGTCGTCAGCTTTTCGTTCAGCAGCTTTTCGCGGTCGTTGCGCTTCAAAGCCTCGTCAACGATCAGCGTATCGACATTGATGTCGCGCTCGCCGCCGCCGGCAGCAACGATCATATCCATGGTGGCGCAGGCTTCGACATTTTCCTTCAAGCCGGCATCATCAAGTGCAAGACCGGCGGCAAAAACGCCGAGACGCTGCCAGTTTTCCATCTGGCGCTGGTCGCCGCGCTTGGCGATCTGTGCCGACCAGTCGATCTCGGGCATGGGATGAACCGGATATGGCTTGAATTTTTCCGTCTCGACAATCGTCGCCGGCGCGGCGGTTCCCGAAAGAAGCGCCACATGCGCCTGGCTGCCAACGCCGTGACAGGTCACGATGCCGACCCCTGTTATCACCACATCATTGTCAGATTTCATCGTCTGTCATCCTTTGCAGCCGGCCCCGCCGAAACGGTCACGGCTATCCAACAGCGGTTGCGAACAACCACTTCATGCGTTGCGGAATAAAGCGCGCGGTGCGGATTGGCAATGGCGAAGACCCGATCCACCGTCGCGAGCCCACGATTTTCGTGCATCAAAACCGGGCCGACAGGAAAAACTGTCTTCTCCGAAACGAATGAAAAAGCTTATTTCCGTGCATCGGCGGCAATCGCCGCCATCAGGCCAACTTCTTCCGCCCGCTTCTTGACGATAGGCCCAAGCGGGATCTCGCTGAAGGGCATGGTGCGCAGTTTCAGCTGCGCGTCGCAGACCTTTTTGCCATCGGAGGTGATCTTTGCCTTGGTAACCGCAAAGCCCGAACCGTCATGCTCAAGCACTGCCTCGATGTCGAGAACAGCACCCGGCTCCACGAAAGTCCGCATCTTGGCGCCATCGACCGACATCAGGAACGGCATGGACGCGAAATCGGAAAATGCCAGAACCAGCATGCCGGAGGCCTGCGCCATTGTCTCGATCAGAAGCACACCCGGAACCAGCGGCATGCCGGGGAAATGGCCTTCGAAAACCGGGCTTTTATCGGGAACAACGGACCGCGCCTTCAACGTGCGCGCCGTCATGTCCACGGCCTCGACCTTGTCGATCATCTGGAAATATTCAAGCAGCATCCGTCCGGCCCGTCTCTGGTCGGTTAGTCATGGTTTGCCCGCAGGCGGCATCAAAAGAAAATGCCCGCCGGAAGCGGGCACCGTCACGTCAGCCCTTGGCCGCGCGCAATTCGTCAATCTTGGCGCAAAGGTTCTTCAGCACGAAGTATTCTTCCGTGGAAACCTTGCCTTCATTGACTTCCTGCGTCCACTGCTCGAGCGGAATCTTGATGCCGAATTCCTTGTCGATCGCGAAAACGATATCAAGAAAGTCGAGGCTGTCGATGCCCAGATCGTCGATCGTGTGGCTCTCCGGCGTAATGGTTTCGCGGTCGATTTCGCTGGTTTCGGCGATAATGTCGGCAACCTTGTCGAATGTAGCTGTCACGCCCATAATCCTTATTGTCGTTCGTATGAATTATTCTTTCTGACGCACCACATAGGCAAGTCGCACAAAAAAGCCAATGGTTTCGTGACGTAACTTTGAAATTTGCCCCAAAACTGTTGCCTAAACAGCAACCGAATGACGGCCGCGCCCATTGCCGAGATAGGTATCGAAGATTGCCGCGATATTACGTACAAACGGCCTTCCCACCTCCGTCACGGCAAAAATATCGGCATCCAGCCGCACCAGACCGTCCCTGTCGCCTGCGGCAAACTGCTGCGCCTGATCCCTCACGGAATGGCTCACCTTGCCGAAACGGTGCTGCAAGTCCGAAAGATCGATAGAGAAATCGCACATCAACCTTTCGATCACATGCGAGCGCAGATGATCGTCCTGCGACAACTCAATGCCTTTCACGGCGGCAAGACCGCCCTCACCCACCATGCGCTGATATTCACCGGTTGCCACCATGTTCTGCACATAACCCTGCGGCAGCCGGCCGATGGATGATGCGCCAAGCCCGATCAGCGCATCGGCAGTATCGGTCGTATAGCCCTGAAAATTCCGCCGCAGGGCGCCGGCTTCGGCGGCCTGGGATAATGTATCGGTCGGCCGGGCAAAATGATCGATGCCGATCTGGCTGTATCCGGCCTGCCTCAGCATCTCCCCCGCCATCGTCATCTGGCGGTAGCGTTCGGCAACATCGGGCAGCGCATGTTCGGGGATCAGCGACTGGTGTTTCTTCATCCAGGGAACATGGGCATAGCCAAAAAGCGCGATGCGATCAGGGGCAAGCGATACGATCTGATCGACGGTTCTTTTCAGTGTCTCGCATGTCTGGAACGGCAACCCGTAAAGAATGTCGCAATTGACTGAGTGAACGCCCCTCGCCCGCACCGCATCCACCACGGATCTCGTCTGCTCGAAAGACTGGATGCGGTTGATGGTTTTTTGCACTTTGTCATCAAAATCCTGCACCCCGAGGCTAGCCCGCGACATGCCGATGGCGGCAAGCGCGTCATAGCGGCTGTCGTCCAGATCGTTGGGATCCATCTCAACGCTGATTTCTGGTGCCAGCCCGAAAGTGAAGTGACGCCGCAGACAGTCCATCAGGTCCTGCATGTCCTGCGGGTCAAGCATGGTCGGCGAGCCGCCGCCGAAATGCACGGCACTCACCACGGCGTCAGGCGAAACAAGTGCGCCGACCGCAGCAATTTCCTGCTTAAGTGCTTCAAGATAAATAGCAATCGGCTCGTATTTCAGCGTATGCTTGGTATGGCAGGCACAGAACCAGCAAAGCCGGTCGCAATAGGGAATATGCACGTAAAGCGACAGGCGATTCCTGTGACCGAGTGCGCCGAGCCAGCCGCGATAGGTCGTATTATCGATTCCCTCGTGGAAATGCGGCGCGGTCGGATAGCTCGTGTAACGCGGCACTGCCCCGGAATATTTGTGAAGAAGGTCGATATTCATCACCCGATTTGCCTTTTATCAAGAAAATGTCGATTTCCCCTCTTTCAGTAGCGGCTGCGACAGTTTGCAACTTTGACTTCAATCAAATTGAGCCATAAGTTCTTGCTAAAGTAGACGCGGGGACGACGGCTACAGCGCACACGCCTTTAAAGAGACCGGATTTGATATCCAGGGTCGCAATCGTCCCGCAAAGCCAGCATTGGAAAAGGCTTATGGACACGCTGCAGAAGACCATCCACAATTCGGAAGAGCCGGTTGTTTGCCGCTCCTGCGAGGCGCGTCACGGCGGTCTTTGCAGCACGCTGACACCGCAGCAGCTTTGCGATCTGAACCGCCATTCCAGCCGCAAAAAGCTGGAGGCCGGCAATGAGCTTCTCGGCCAGGGCGAGCTCGTCACCTCCTACGGCAATATCCTGAATGGCGTGGTAAAGTTATCGAAAATGATGTCGGATGGCCGCCAGCAGATCGTCGGCCTGCAATTCGCACCGGATTTTCTCGGCCGTCCGTTCATGGCGGAAAGCAAGATGACGGCGGAAGCCGCAACCGATGTGGAAATATGCCTCTTTCCGCGCCGCGTCGTCGACCGCATGGTCTCCGAAGTGCCTGATATGGAACGCAAGCTGCACAGCCAGTCACTCAAGGAACTGGACGAGGCACGTGACTGGATGCTGACACTGGGGCGCAAATCGGCGCAGGAAAAGGTTGCCAGCTTCCTTTATATGATCGCCACCCATATCGATCCGGAAAACGACGACAAGTCATGCTTCGACCTGCCGCTCTCGCGTGCCGACATTGCCGATTTCCTCGGTCTCACCATCGAGACCGTTAGCCGGCAAATGACAAAGCTGCGAAAGGAAGGCATTATCCGCATCGAGAACAACCGTCACATCACCGTGCCCGATCTCGATGCGCTGAGTGAAGCGGCGGGCAACGACTGACAGCCGCCCCCTCGATCATCGCCCCTGAAGTGCGGACGTTCCGAAATTGATGTGCGGCGCCCGCGCCTGAGCTGGTGCGAGCGCAAAACCGGCAAGGACCAGCAAAGCGGCGATGCATTTCATGATATTTCACCCTGTGCGCCGCTTTTTCAGCGGCCTGTTTGTTATGGCTGCACCATAAGCTGCAAACCGCATCCATCCGCTTAACATCTTCGGTAAGCGGAAGGTTCAAAGGCAGGGTAAAGAAGGAGTTATGATTGCCGGGCCGACAGGACCTTCAGCCGTGATTGTCGCTGTAGGACGTTCGGCATCCCCGCTTGTTTCTTCTCCCCGGCGGGGAGAAGGTGGCCCGACGGGCCGGATGAAGGGGCAAACGCGGAGATATGCGGAGAGCTTGCCCCTCATCCCGCTGCCGCGGACTTCTCCCCTATGGGAGAAGAAACAAGTGACATGCACTCGCCCAGCTCGTCACTGCGATGCAGGCGTTGCAACCGGCTTCTGATTTTCTGCCAGCGCCCGCAGCTCGGCCACCCGGCGCTTATATTCGGCTTCCGATATCTGGCCGTTGCGCCGTGCCGCGCCGAGGCGAGACAGGCTCGATTCCATGGTTGAGGCTTCGTCGTCGCCCATCTGCGTGCCAGCGGCCGTCAGCGGCTGCGAGAACGTCGGATAGGTCCCGGTGTCGCGCTTCTGGCTTACCGCGGTGTCGCTGACCGGACGAGGTCCGACGATTTCAGCCGTCGGACGGCGCATATGGGCGGGCGCGACAATCGGCTCGGGCGCCTTGCAGGCGGCAAGCGTGGTGACGAGCATGGCGCCGGAGAGCGAGAGGAACGCGATTCTTGCGGCGCTTTCCGCATATGTTCCCCATGTGCCGCATTTGCCCATGTGCTTGCCCATCGTCATGTTCCGCCTGTAAGGATATCTGCCGATATCGAATTCGACCGCGGTTCGGCCCTTTGCGGCCTCCCCTTGCTGGTGGAACTTGTATTCGTTTTCATGCAGAATGTGCAAACACAAATTTGGTGGAGGATGGTGCATGGCAGGTGTTGACGGCGGGGGCACGAAAAAGGGTGACAAAACGCCCGGCTTCGACGCCAGTACCGCCGAGGCCTACCTGATCCGCGACCCCGAAACCTTCGCGATCAACATTGCACGCGCGCTCGAAAATCTCGGCAAGGCTGCCGGTGAATGGCTGGCGCCACGCGAACGCGGCGAAATTCCGCAGACGAGCGCCGATCCCGTGACCGATCTGGTCAAGACGCTCTCCGATGTCGCCGAATATTGGATGGCCGAGCCGAAGCGGTCACTGGAAGCGCAGACCCATCTGCTGTCGAGCTATTACGATCTGTGGTCGAAATCGGTGGCGCAATTTTCCGGAGCCTCCGATTCGACCTCGGAGAAAACGGCCGAAAGCGGCCCTGCACAGCGCAGAAGCAAACGTTTTGCCGATGCCGACTGGCAGGCCAACCCGTTCTTCGATTTTCTTCTCAAGGCCTATCAGACGACCGTCGGTTTTGCAGACCGGATGGTGACGGAGGCGGAGGGGCTGGATGAGCACACCCGCACCAAGGCGCTGTTTTACATGCGGCAGGTGACAGAGGCGCTTTCTCCGGCCAATTTCGTCTTCACCAATCCGCAGGTCTTCCGCGAGACGGTAGCCTCCAGCGGCGCCAATCTCGTCAAGGGCATGGCGCAGCTGGCGGAGGATGTCGCGGCCGGAAACGGCCATCTGAAGCTTCGCCAGACCGATTACAGCAAATTCGTCATTGGCCAGAACATTGCCGTCACGCCAGGCAAGGTCGTTGCGAAAAGCGCGCTTTGCGAAATCATCCATTACGAGCCGACGACGGAAAAGGTCTTCAAACGGCCGCTGCTGATCGTGCCGCCCTGGATCAACAAGTTCTACATTCTCGATCTCAACCCGCAGAAATCCTTCGTCGGCTGGTGCCTCGAACAGGGCCACAGCGTCTTCATGGTATCCTGGATCAACCCGGATGCCGGTCTGGCCGAAAAAGGCTGGGACGATTATATCAGCGAAGGCATCGACTTTGCGCTTGATACCATCGAGGAACGGACTGGCGAAAAGGAGATCAACGCCGTCGGTTATTGTGTCGGCGGCACGCTTTTGGCCTCGGCGCTGGCGCTGCATGCACAGCAGGACAATGAGCGCATCCGCAGCGCCACGCTGCTCGCCGCCCAGACCGATTTCATCCATGCCGGAGACCTCAAGGTCTTCGTGGACGAAGGTCAGCTGGCCGCGCTCGACAGACACATGCAGGCCGTCGGTTATCTTGACGGTTCGATCATGGCCACCGTCTTCAACATGCTGCGCGCCTCCGATCTTATCTGGCCCTATGTGGTCGATAATTACCTGCGCGGCACCGAACCCCTGCCATTCGACCTGCTCTACTGGAACTCCGATTCCACCCGGGTGACGGCTGCCAGCCACTCGTACTATCTGCGCAACTGTTACCTCGAGAACAATCTCGCCCGCGGTCTGATGCGCGTTGCCGGCAAGCGCATCAATCTCGGCGACATCAACATACCCGTCTACGATCTCGCCACCCGCGATGACCATATCGCGCCCGCGAAATCGGTGTTCACGGGTGCTGCCCTGTTTGGCGGGCCGGTGGAATTCGTGCTCGGCGCTTCCGGCCACATTGCCGGCGTCGTGAACCCGCCGCAGCTCGAGAAGTATCAGTATTGGACGGGGCCATCACCAGCCGGAGACTTCGACGCCTGGCAGGCCGCCGCCACACCTCATAAGGGTTCGTGGTGGGTGCACTGGCAGAACTGGATCGAAAGCCAGAACGCCGAGAAGGTAAAGGCGCGGAAACCGGAGGACGGCAAGCGCCCGGTGCTCGGCGATGCGCCGGGAACCTATGTTCTTTTGTAGAATATTTGTGAAAAAGATGACCAGTACACGGCAGAAAGGCCTCTTCCACAGGCGTTCCCCGTCACCCTCATCCCTGTGCTTGTCACAGGAATCCAGTAGGCGCCGGTCTACGCGGCGAAAGACTTGCTTCAGCCCAAGGACTTGGGCTGGCTGGTTCTCTGTGACAAGCACAGGGATGAGGGATAAAAAGACCCTGCAAACACGCAAGCTTACCTCAAGGCATCATGTTCTTCACGCCCCCGCTCGTTCCCGCAACGCTGATCTCCCGCTACAAACGTTTCCTCTTTGACGCAGTTCTGGAAGACGGCACGGCGATAACCGGGTCCTGCCCCAACACCGGCTCCATGCGTGGGCTGACGACGCCGGGTTCCCGCATCTGGCTGTCGCAGCATGACAGCCCCACCCGCAAATACCGTCATATGCTGGAAATGGTCGAGGCCGACGGCACCGTCGTCGGCATCAATACCGGCATGCCGAACCGGCTGGCGGAAGAGGCGATCCTGAACGGCCGTATCCCGGAACTCGCCGGCTATTCGATAATCCGCCGAGAACAGAAATACGGGCGCAATTCCCGCATTGATTTCCTGCTATCCGAACCCGGTCGGCCGGACGCCTATGTGGAAGTCAAGAACGTGCATTTCATGCGCGAGAAGGGCCTTGCAGAATTCCCCGATACCGCCACCAAACGCGGCGCAAAGCATCTCGAGGAACTGGGCGATGCAGCGGAAGCCGGTCACCGGGCGGTGATGCTTTATCTCATCCAGCGCGGCGATTGCGACCGGATGCGCATCTGCGACGATCTCGATCCGGTCTATGCGCTGGCTTTCCAACGGGCAATGGCGCGGGGCGTGGAGGCTTATGCCGTGAAATGCGCGGTCACCCCGGCACAAATTTCAGTCAACGGAACGGTTAAGATGGACGAGTGGCGTCCGGCTGTTTTATGAACAGGGACGTAAAGAGACAGAAAGCACTATGATGGTCACCTATATCGACGCCGCCTCCGCCCCCCTCAAGAATACAGGCGTCATCCGCCTCTACACCCCTGAGGATTTCGACGGCATGCGCAAGGCGTGCCAGCTGACGGCGCGTTGTCTCGATGAACTCGCCGCAATCGTCAAGCCGGGTGTGACAACGGACGCCATTGACCGTTTCGTCTTCGAATTCGGCGCCGATCACGGCGCGCTGCCGGCAACGCTCAATTATCGTGGTTATACCAAATCCGTCTGCACTTCGATCAACCATGTGGTCTGCCACGGCATTCCCGATGAAAAGCCGCTGCGGGAAGGCGATATCGTCAACATCGATGTTACCTATGTGCTCGATGGCTGGCACGGCGATTCAAGCCGCATGTATCCGGTCGGCCAGATCAAGCGCGCTGCCGAGCGGCTGATGGAAGTGACCTATGAGTGCCTGCTGCGTGGTATCGCGGCTGTAAAGCCCGGTGTGCGCACCGGCGCGATCGGCGCGGCGATCCAGACCTATGCGGAAGCCGAACGTTGCTCGGTGGTGCGCGATTTCTGCGGGCACGGCGTTGGGCGGCTGTTCCACGATACGCCAAACATCCTGCATTACGGCCGTCCGGACGAAGGTCCGGAAATCCGGGAAGGCATGATCTTCACCATCGAGCCCATGATCAATCTTGGCAAACCGCATGTGAAAGTGCTTTCCGACGGCTGGACGGCGGTGACGCGCGACCGTTCGCTGTCCGCCCAATATGAACACGCCGTTGGCGTCACGGCCACCGGCTGCGAAATCTTCACGCTGTCGCCCGGCGGCTTCGACCGTCCGGGCCTGCCGCCGCTTACCCCTTCATAAGGCCAGACCGCCCATGGCAAGACGCCCCGCCCCGCCTCCCGCCGAGCTTTCCACGACGTCAGGCTTTCAGGCGGGCGAAGGCGATCTCTTCGAAGGGGCGGACGAGCGCGGTTTTTTCGCCGAGCCGCGAAATGCGGTGAAGAAGCCGGTGCCTGTCATCGAGCCGCCGGCGGATGCCGCCCATTATCATGGTCACCGGGACCGGCTGCGGGCGCGGTATCGCGATGGCGGCGACGCGGCGCTTGCCGATTATGAGTTGCTGGAGCTTTTACTGTTCCGGCTGATACCGCGGCGCGACACAAAGCCCATCGCCAAGGCGCTCCTTGCCCGTTTCGGCACGCTGGGCGGTGTACTCGGCGCACCTCTGCCGCTGTTGCAGGAGGTGAAGGGCGTGGGCGAAGCCGTGGCGTTCGACCTGAAACTCGTCGCCTCCGTTTCCCAGCGCATGCTGAAAAGCGAAATCCGCAACAAGCAGGTTCTGAGTTCCTGGTCCTCGGTCATCGATTATTGCCACGCCGCCATGGCCCATGAAACGCGCGAACAGTTCCGCATCCTGTTCCTCGATAAGCGCAATGTCCTCATCGCCGACGAAGTGCAGGGGCACGGGACCGTGGACCACACGCCGGTCTATCCCCGCGAAGTGGTGCGCCGCGCTCTCGAACTATCCGCTACTGCCTTGATTTTAATACATAATCACCCGAGCGGCGACCCGACACCGTCGCGTGCTGATATCGAGATGACCAAGACCATCATCGATACGGCAAAGCCGCTCGGTATCGCCGTCCACGACCATATCATCATCGGCAAGGATGGCCACGCCAGCTTCAAGGGCCTGCGCCTGATCTGAAGCAGACGCGAAGGTTTACACAGGCCTGCAACCCATAAGCGCACGTCAACACAAAATTAACACCTATAAATTAGCATTTCCGAAAATAATAAATCAAGGCATCGAACCTTGGTGCCTTAAGGAACGGGGGTGCTTTATGCGTAATGCAGTGCGTTTCCTTCGCGATCGGTCCGGCTCGAACGCTGTCGAGTTCGCCATTGTCGCGCCAATCTTCTTTCTCGTCCTCCTGACCATGATTGCCTACGGCATTTATCTGATGGCGGCCTATTCGGTGCAGCAGATCGCCGCCGACGCGGCAAGAACGGCGGTCGCCGGCCTTAACACAACCGAGCGCCAGCAGCTCGCCCGGGATTTCGTCGCCAAGAGCGATCTCGGCTACGCCTTCCTGGATAAAAGACACTTCACGGTCGACGTCGCCACTGATCCCGCCAATGCCAACCAGTTCACGGTGAAAGTCGAATATGACGCCCGTGATCTGCCGATCTGGAGCCTCTACAGCTACACCCTGCCCGAGCCGGTCATCCGGCGTTTTTCCACCATCCGGATCGGAGGAGCATGACATGAGGACCATCCATTCCCTGCTCTCCGGTTTCCTGAGGGATCGCGCCGGCAACATCGCCATCTCCGCCGGCCTGACGGCGCCGCTTTTTATCGGCATCCTGGCGATTGGCGTCGATTACGGTTATCTGACCCTGCAGAAGCGGCAATTGCAGCAGACCGCCGATCTCGCGGCCATTTCGGCAGCAGCCAACGTCACCGACGCCGAAAAGACGGTGCAGCAATATTTTGCACTCAACGGCCTGGACCTCGGCGTCAGGACGGCGCAGGGGCTGCTAACGCCAACCGGGCTGCAGCCTTTCGATCCCCGGAATGAGTTTGCCAAAACCCACGGCTACGCCGAGGTTGTCAAAGGCCATTACGAACCGGATGCCAGCCTCCCGGTCGGACAGCGGTTCGTCGAAAACGCCCAGCCGACCAATGCGGTGAAAGTAAACATCTTCGAAAAGGGCCAGATCTTCTTCGCTTCGGCCTTTACAACGCCGCCAAGGATTTCGGCCGCCGGAACCGCCTCATCTCAGAAAGTCGCCGCGTTTTCGGTGGGATCGCGGCTTGCCAGCCTCAATGACGGCCTCCTGAACAGCCTGCTCGGCGGTCTGCTCGGCACCACGGTCTCGCTCAAGCTCATGGACTATCAGGCCCTCGTCGATGCCGATGTCAACGCGCTGCATGTCGTCGAAGCTCTAGCGATCGATCTTGGCCTCACCGCCGGCACCTACAAGGACGTGCTGCAGACGGAGATTACCTACGGCAAGTTCCTGAACGCGCTGACGAAAACGACGGGCCTGCAGCCAGCCGTCGTCACCGTTTTGAAGACATTGGAAAAAACCGCCGGCAAGAGCAACATCAAGCTCAAGCTAGAAGAAATCGTCAATCTCGGCCCCTTCACCGAAAAGCTCATTGGCAGCGGGGAAAATCTCAAGGTCAATGCCAGCGTCTTCGACCTTCTCAATGCCGCAGCCGTTGCCGGTAATGGCGGCAACCAGCTGGCGCTTGATCTCGGCGCTAATGTTCTCGGCCTCGCCTCGGCCAAGGTGACACTCGCCATCGGCCAGCCGCCGGTCGAAACGCCTTCGCTTGCCGTTGGCGGCCAGGGCACCGTGGTCCGTACCGCCCAGACCCGCCTTGCGGTCAATGTCGTGGTGGATGGGCTCCAGGCAATCGCCGGCCTCAAGGTCAATGTCCCGCTTTATGTGGAAGTCGCCCACGCGGAAGCCCGGCTTGCGGACATTCGCTGCACGGGCGGCGGACAGGGAACCGTGGATGTCGAAGTTGTTCCCGGCGTTGCAGAAATTGCACTTGGCAATGTCGATACCACGGCCTTCGCCAATTTCGGACGGGACCCGCGCGTGACAAAGGCGGCAATCGTGGATTCTGCCCTGCTTGCCGTCAACGGCAGCGCCCTCATCAACGCCACCAACATGACGAAGACCAAGCTGACCTTCACGCAGCTGGATATTGCCCAGGGCAAGATCAAGAGCGTCTCCACGAAGGATACCGTCACGACGCTCGTCAGCTCGCTGCTGAAGAACCTTGATCTCGACATCAGGATTCTCTTCCTCAACCTTGGCGGCCTCGGCGTCATCCAGACGGCGCTCGCCAACACGCTGTCCCTCGTCACCGCACCGGTTGATACGCTGCTTTACAACACGCTTCTGGTTCTCGGCGTCAAGATCGGCGAAGCCGATGTTCGTGTTACCGATGTCCGCTGCCAGCAGCCGGCTCTGGTACAGTAAGCCTATAGCCACAGATAAAAATAGCCGCCGAAAATCCGGCGGCTTTATCATTACCAGAGGCTGAAGCGTCCGCGAGCGGGAGCCTCACACTCCCGAAGCCGGACCAGATCTTCAGTCCGGCACGATCAGACCTCGCGCAAGCGCAGAGAGACTTTCAGCTCTTCCATCAAGCGCTGGCGATTGCCAGGCGCTTCTCGTCGCGCCCGCTCTTCATGCGCTCTGACAGCAGGAACGCCAGTTCCAGCGCCTGATCGGCATTGAGGCGCGGGTCGCAATGGGTGTGGTAACGGTCGGACAACGAATCCGCCGTCACGGCGCGCGCGCCACCCGTGCACTCCGTCACGTCCTTGCCGGTCATCTCGATATGGATGCCGCCCGGATGCGTGCCTTCGGCGCGGTGGATCTGGAAGAAGCTTTCGACCTCCGACAGGATACGCTCGAACGGGCGCGTCTTGTAGTGGTTGAGCGTGATCGTGTTGCCATGCATCGGATCGCAGGACCAGACGACCTTGCGGCCTTCCTTCTCGACAGCACGGATGAGCTTCGGCAGGCTGTCCGCCACCTTGTCATGGCCGAAACGGCAAATCAGCGTCAGACGGCCGGCCTCGTTTGCCGGGTTCAGCGCGTCGATCAGCTCGATCAGATTGTCGGGCGTCAGCGACGGACCACATTTCAGGCCGATCGGGTTCTTGATGCCGCGGAAATATTCCACATGCGCATGGTCGAGCTGACGTGTGCGGTCACCGATCCAGATCATGTGGCCCGACGTGGCGTACCAGTCACCAGAGGTGGAATCGATACGGGTCAAGGCTTCTTCGTAACCAAGCAGCAACGCCTCATGGCTGGTGAAGAAGTCGGTCTCGCGCAGGCTCGGATTGCTGTCCGCGCTGATGCCGATGGCCTTCATGAAGTCCATGGTTTCGGAGATTCGGTCGGCCAGCTTGCGGTAACGGTCGGCCTGCGGGCTGTCCTTGATGAAGCCGAGCATCCACTGGTGAACGTTTTCGAGGTTGGCATAACCGCCCATTGCGAAAGCGCGCAGCAGGTTCAGCGTCGCCGCCGACTGGCGATAGGCGTCGAGCTGGCGCTCCGGGCTCGGAATGCGCGAGGCTTCGTTGAATTCGATGCCGTTGATGATGTCACCGCGGTAGGACGGCAGCGTCACGCCATCCTGCACTTCCACGTTGGAAGAGCGCGGCTTGGCGAACTGGCCGGCAATGCGTCCCACCTTTACGACTGGCAGCTGTGCGCCATAGGTCAGCACCACGGCCATCTGCAGGAAGGCACGGAAGAAGTCACGGATATTGTCCGCGCCGTGCTCGAGGAAGCTCTCGGCGCAATCGCCGCCCTGCAGCAGGAAGGCGTTGCCTTCCGCCACATTGGCAAGCTGCTTCTTGAGGCGGCGGGCCTCACCGGCAAATACCAGCGGCGGATAGGTTGCAAGCGTGGCTTCCGTTGCCGCAAGCGCTGCCGCATCAGGATATTCGGGAACCTGCTGGATCGGTTTCTGCCGCCAGCTGCCGGGGGTCCAATTCTGTGCCATGTTCTTACCCTTCTTTCGACCGCGCAAGCGCCGCGCGACCGCCTCGGAAATTTGAGCGGCTTATAGCTCCAAGCACAGGCTTTGCATAGACATCCGCGCGCCGCCCGCCCTCTTTCGGACTGTTTTGATCCGCCATGAAGGAGAAAAATGATTTCAAACGATTTAAATAGTTTCCGTGGATGGTTGCCCATCCCTCCGAAGTCACCGACTTCCGGGCTTGATGCAGAGATATCGGCGCAGGGAATGGGGCAGATGCAAGAGAAACACCACAAGCCGGTCCAGTGGCGAGCAAGGCCAGTTCTCCCATTCGGAAACACACCCGCCTCTTCCGTGGCGGATTTCCATGTGTCTAATCTTCTCCATAAGGAACATGGTTTCGGGTAACATGTCTGTCTCCTTTGTTGGAGACGAGTTAGGTTGCGCCCTGCAGCAAGCATAGAGGCAGGACTGAAAGACCCGTTTCATATCTGAACGGAGAAGACAGGCCCTGATGCGGCTAAGATGCTGCCATGATGTGGAGAGGATGCCGTGACAGAAGTGGACTGGGACGAGTTGAGGCTTTTCGACATTGTCGCCACAGAGGGCGGCCTCGCCGGCGCGGCGGGTAAAGCCGGGCTCAGTGCGCCGACGATTGGCCGAAAGATGATGCTTCTTGAACGCAAAATGGGGCGAACGCTCTTTATTCGGAGTCAGAACGGATACCGGCTCGCACCGGACGGCCAGGTCCTGTTCGAGAAGGTAAGGTCCATGCGCAACAGCGCGGCGGAAATCACTCAATGGCACAGCGACGCTTTTTCGCTACCGATCGTTTCTCTGTCGAGTGACATCTGGATTGCCGGATTCATAGCCACCAATGCGGCGGCCATTCGCGGCCCGTCGGACGCTTTCCGCCTGTGCTGCAAGCAATGTGAGAATGACGACGAGTTGACCTACAAGCGCGGCATGATCGCGATCAGGCACGTCAGGCCAGCCGCCGGGAATTTCGCCGTCCGGAAATCGGTCGACGTTGCCTATTGCGCCTATCGCGCGCGCGACAGCTCAGGCAAGAATGTTGAGCAATGGATTTCGATCGGCACCGAGGTCGCGAAATCCGACGCCGAAAAATGGGTGTTCCGGCATCGGGAACCGCTGATCCACACCTGGACGAATGCCCCTGCCCTTTTGCCGAGCCTGATCCAGAGCGGGGCCGGAAAAGGCGTCCTGCCCTGCTTTATTGGTGACAACGTCCCCGGCCTCGTCCGCGACGGCGAGATCATCGAGGAACTGTCCCATCCGCTCTGGATCATCGTCAACGACGACGACCGGCACGCCCCGGAAATGCGGCTCGCCATAGATCGCCTCGTCGCTCTCCTGAAGGGCAACGAGGTGTTATTCGATGGCAGCCGCCATTATCAGGCAGAGACGAGCTGGAAGCCGGAGCGGAAGATGAGCTAGACCCGCTCGCCGTTTACGACGCGATAGCTCGGCGAATACATCGTCACCAGTTCCTCTGCCGCCGTTGGGTGAACGGCCATGGTGCGGTCGAAGTCATCCTTCGTGCAGCCGGCTTTCAGCGTGATGCCGAGAAGCTGCGCCATCTCGCCGGCCTCATGGCCGAGGATATGCACGCCGACGACCTTGCGGTCAGCGGCATTGACGATCAGCTTCATGATCGTTTTCTCCTGACGACCAGATAGCGTCGCCTTCATCGGACGGAACTGGGCGCGATAGACTTCCAGTTCCGGATATTTCTTGCCGGCTTCCTCTTCCGAAAGGCCGACAGTGCCGATTTCCGGCTGCGAGAATACCGCCGTCGCAATCAGCTCGTGATCCGGCTTGGTCGGGTTGTTCTTGTATTCCGTCTCGATGAAGCACATCGCCTCGTGGATCGCCACCGGCGTCAGTTGTACCCGGTCGGTGACGTCGCCAAGTGCGAAGATGCTGGGCACGTTCGTGCGCGAATAATCGTCAACGACGATCGCGCCGCGGGCGTCCACCTCCACACCGGCATTCTCGAGACCGAGCCCCTTGGTATTCGGATCGCGGCCAAGCGCCAGCATCACCAGGCCCACATGCAGCGAAGCGCCCTGCTTGGTGCGGGCCACGAAACCGCCGGCGCCATCCTTGCTGACTTCCTCGATGATGTCTTCCAGAATGATGCGGATGCCCTTGGCCTCCATCGCCTCATGCAGGCCCTTGCGCATATCCTGATCGAAGCGCGACAGGATTTCCTTGCCGCGATAGATCAATGTCGTTTCAACGCCGAGCCCGTGGAAGATATTGGCAAATTCGACCGCGATGTAACCGCCGCCGGCAATCAGGATCGATTTCGGCAGCTCCACGAGATCGAAAGCCTCGTTGGACGAAATCGTCAACTCATGGCCGGGCAGCGCCTTGTGTTCGTTCGGCGTGCCGCCGACAGCGATGACGATGCGCTCGGCGGTGAAGGTTTCTCCGGTTTTCGTCAGCTTGACGGTATGGGCATCCACGAGTTCCGCCCGGCTGTCGAAAATATCGGCCTTGGCGTTTTCCAGACCCTTACGGTAGAGCCCTTCGAGACGGGTGATTTCCTTGTCCTTCGCCGCGATCAGCTTTTTCCAGTCGAAGCTGCGCTCGCCGACGCTCCAGCCGAAACCTTCGGAATCCCCGAAATGCTCGGGGAACTGCGAGGCGTAGACGAACAGCTTCTTCGGCACGCAGCCGCGGATGACGCAGGTGCCGCCATAGCGGTATTCCTCGGCGATCGCCACGCGCTTGCCGAGCGAGGCAGCCACACGGCCGCTGCGCACGCCGCCGGAACCGCCACCGATGACGAAGAGATCGTAGTCATAAGCTGTCATAGTCAAAACCCCTGATCAAAACCGCCATCAGCCGCAAACGGGCAGCGGTGCATTCACGCCACATATAGGTGCTGCGGCGCACAAATGAAAAGCCCGGTCTTGCGGCCGGGCTTTGAATATTTCTGAACCTGGAAAAGCGCCTTATGGCTTGGCAGCCGGAGCGCCACCCGTGGCATTGTGATCCGCCGGAAGCGGCTTCAGATCAGCGCCGGCGACCTTCTGCAGTTCGGTCATGCTGGCAGCGTTGAGATCGCGGTTGATACCGGCGGCCCAGATATCGGCAGCCTTCATCAGTTCGCGGGTCGCAATCGGGCCGTCCTTCAACAGCTTCTTGCCAGCTTCGCTGCTGTAGAAGGTGGAGATGGCGTTCAGTTCCTCGACCGAAAAAGCACGTGCATAGGTCAGCGCGGCCTCACGCTCGAGATCGGCGCGGCGCGGTGCAAGCTCAAGCGCCTTGGCGTCAACCGTCGCGGTAATCGCATCCTGAACATTCGGCGAAGCCTGAATAAGTTCAGCCTTCAGACGTTCGGCCAGTCCCGGCAGAATGTCGTCGAAACGGTCGGTAACGCCAAGAGAGGCGATCGCCTGCCGCGCGGCAGCAACATGCGCTTCGGAAATTTCCTGGGCGCGTGCGGCAGTACCGAACACGATGCCGGAAATGAGGATCGAAGCAGCGGCAGCTTTGCCCAGTCCCGCTAGTTTGATCATGAAAATCTCGCTCCTGTTATACTGCCTGCATCACGCGGGCGCCTTCAGGGCCAGCGATAATGGCAAGCGATGCCAAATTTATGAAAAGTCCGTGCTCGACGACACCGGGAATCGTGTTCAGCTCGCGTGCTAGCGCTTCTGCATCAGGAATACGGCCAAAAGATGCGTCGAGAATAAGGTGTCCGCCATCCGTCATGAAGACGCCGTCACCGGAAGAGCGAAGCTTTAAGTCACCCGACAGGCCGGACCGCGATGCCAGCTTTTCGATGGCGATGCGGCTCGCAACCTGGCCAAACGGATTGATCTCGATGGGCAGAGGAAAGGCGCCCAGCGTCTCCACAACCTTGCTCTGGTCGGCGATGACGATCACGCGTGCGGATGCCGCCGCGACGATCTTCTCGCGCAGCAGTGCACCGCCGCCGCCCTTGACGAGCCGCAACGCGTGGTCAACCTCATCCGCACCGTCAATGGTCAGATCCAGTTCCGGCAATTCATCGAGAGATTTCAGCGGAACGCCAAGCTCGACGCACAGACGCGCGGTGCGCTCGGATGTCGGCACGCCCTCGACCTTGAGGCCGGCGGCGACCTTCTCGGCCAGAAGCCGGACGAATTCCTCGGCCGTCGAACCCGTGCCGATACCGAGCCGCATCCCATCCTGTACATGGGACAATGCGGCCTCGGCGGCCTTGATCTTCATCTGGCGGGCATCCATGTGCCTGAAACTCCGGTAGCTTTGTCGTCGCCGTGCTGTTTACACGGGTCGAAAGCCAAACGAAAGCCTTTTTCAAGGCAACGAACAGAACGTTGTGATGCGGTTGCAAAGACAGGAGGCTTTGCCTAGGCTTGGCGCGAATGAAAGCATGAATAGCTCAGCCCGCATTCTCCAAGAGGCCGTTTCCGTGACATCCCGCCCGCTCTCCCCGCTCGCCATTTTCGATCTCGACGGTACGCTGGTCGATACCGCCGCTGATCTCGTCTCGAGCCTCAACCATACCATTGCCGCCGCCGGGCTTGCGCCCGTCACCTATGACGACCTGACGCATCTCGTCGGCCAGGGCGCACGGGTCATGATCAAGCGCGCCTTTGCACTGCGCGAAACGGAACTGCCGGAAGCCGAAATCGATCCGCTCTACGAACGCTTCATCACCCATTACCGCGCTGAAATGCCCGGCGAAAGCCGCCCTTACCCCGGCATCGTCAACACCCTGGATGCGCTTTCGCAATCCGGCATCACGCTTGCCGTCTGCACCAACAAGACCGCAGTCCTCGCTGTACCGCTGCTCGAAAAACTCGGCCTTACGCCGTATTTCGCGGCCATAACCTGTGGCGACACGTTCGAATTCCGCAAGCCTGACGCCCGCCATATCTTGGGGACCATCGAAAAGGCCGATGGTGACCCGGCGCGCACGATCATGGTCGGCGACAGCATCAACGATATCCTCGCCGCGAAAAACGCCAACGTGCCCTCCATCGGCGTCACCTTCGGTTACACGGATATACCGATGGCCGAGCTCGAGCCAGATGTCGTCATCGATGATTTCGAAGCCCTGACACCTGATTTGTTCGCGAAGCTGATTGAAAGAGGCGCTGCTGCGGCTTGAGTGCTGCGTGCTGACGAAATCGGGATGGTCGACGAAAAGTTCTTTTTCCCGCGCAAGGCTGTAAGCATCATCGCGGTGGGCGACACAGGCGAAGCTCTACTTTTGCGCGCTATATTGGAGAGCCTGGGAGCCGCGGTTCGCCTGCACCTCCCGGGAACGCCGGAAGATATTCTGGCGTGCCTGAATCAACCTGATAACCCGCCGCCCTATCTCATCATCAGCGGCCATGGCGATCAAAATGGCCTCGTGATCGGAGACATCAATCCCGACGTGACCCAATTGAAATTGCGCGAGGGCAGCCTGCCTGTTGAAGCAATTCTGGGAAAAGTCCACCTGTCGGGCACTGTAATTTTCAGCACGGCGTGCTGCACGGGCTACGATGCTTTCGGGAAGGCCTTTATTGAAGGCGGCGCGAAAGCCTACATTGCTTCGGCGGGTTACCCGGACGGTGCGGCGACGCCACTTTTCGTCCATATGTTGTTTTACGAACTGCTAGTCGGCAAATCATCGCTTGAAGACGCGCTTAGCCGCGCTGCAACGATCGATGACGATGGCGCCCTCGCATTCGCACTTTTCAAGCAGTAGCCAGAACCGCAATCGCCGGAACAAAAAAGCGCCGTTTCCGGCGCTTTTTCTAGGTGCGACCCATCAGATCGAGCTGGCCCTTGCCTTCGTCGTCACCGCAAAGGCCTTCTGCACGTAGCTGTCGCGATCATAGACATCATCGAAGAACTGGACCTTGCCGTCCTTATCCGGCCAGGCGGTGAAATAGGCCACATAAACCGGAATCTTTTCCGGCACCTGCACGGCGCGGTTCTTGCCTGACGCAATCTGCTCGCCAACCTTGTCAACGCTGGTGCCGAGAACGGCAGCCGCCATGCGGCGCGGGTCGACCAGGCGGATACAGCCGTGGCTCAGCGCCCGCATGTCGCGGTTGAAGAAGCTTTTGGCCGGCGTGTCATGCATGTAGATGGCATGTGCGTTGGGGAAGAGGATTTTCAGGTCGCCCAGCGCATTGTCGCTGCTCGGCGGCTGGCGCACGGAAACGGCGTTGGTCGAGCCATACCAGTTGACGCTGGAGGACGACACGGCGCGCCCGTTCACCTGCACTTCGTAACCCAGGCGATCGAGGTATGATGGGTCACGGCGCAGCTTCGGCAGCATTTCGTTGATGATGATCGACTGCGGTACGCCCCAATAGGGGTTGAACTCGACGGTCTGAATCTCGTCCTGGAAGAAATAGGTCTGGTTGGCCTTGGAGCCGACCACGACCTTCATGCCGAACTGTTCGACGCCATCATTGTGGTAATAGGCCATGAAGGCGGGCTGGTTGATGAAGACATAACGCTGGCCGAGATCGGCCGGCAGCCAGCGGATCTGCTCCATGGCCACCTGCACCTTGGCGATCTTCGCGTCGTTGCTTTCGCCGACCATGGCGCGCACGGTCGCACGACCGATGACGCCATCCGCCTTCAGGCCATTTTCGCTCTGGAACGCCTTCACCAGATCGACGAGATCGGGCGTGTAATCCGGCGTCTGCTGGTAAGCGGAGATCGTTGCGGCATGTTCCGCCTTGAAGGCGGGAGAAGCCCGATGTTCGATAGCCTTGACGACACTCGCCATGTCAGCGCTGCTGTTGCCGGGCTTCAGCACCAGATCGGCGGGAACACGAACGACATGGGCGGCATCGCCCTCGCCACGCAGGCGGGCAAGCTCTGCCTTCAGCGCCTGATACTCGGCGCTGGAGGGCTCGCGGCTGCGCAGATAAGCGGCCACATCTGGGCTAAGGCCAGCAAGCTTCAGCACGGGAGCGAGGTTCACCGTCTTGCGCTTGAAATCATGGTAACCGGACAGCCGGTTCGGATCGACGCGGCCACGGGTCGTATCCTGCACATAGGCGAGAACCTTGGCAGACAGCGCCAGCTCGAACTGCATCTGCGCCCGCTGATAGGCATCGGAAACAGGCGCCGAAGCTGTCTCGACCGGTGTGCCGTTCGATGTGGTGCCGGCAACATTGCTGCTGATACTCGCGGTCACATCCTTGGCCGGTGCGGAAATGCTGTAATCGGCGGGATCGAGACCGCTTTCGCCAACCGTCTCCAGGAAAGCGATGGCGGCGTTGGCGCGCTCGGTCAGTTCGCCACCGGATACCCACAACGTCTTTCCGCCAGCGCCGTAATAAGCCTCAAGCGCCTTGGCGATCTCGGGCGTGGCGCTGAACTTGAGATTGGCAAGGCCTTCGCCGAAATTCGCGGTGTTCACCGCCCGGGCTGTATCCGCCTTGTAATCATAATAGCGTGGGCCGGAAACGCGGGGCAAAGGCTCGGGATCGGAAGCATCAGCACTCTGACCGGCGCCCGATCCGGAGCCGGATGGCGAGGTGACGATGCCGGCCGGCGGCAACTCGCCGCGATCCCGCGCGATCTTGCCGGGCCCGCCGCGCAGGAGGTCCATCAGAGTCACCGCACCGGCGGTGCCGGGAAGAGCGGTGGAAACGGAAAGACCGAGAGCCAGCACCAGTGCTGCCGATGATTTTCCAGATGTGACTTGCAATTTGATCCTCGTAGCACCCAGCACCACCGGGAAAACGGCGGGCATTAGTTTCATGCCTGTCTAGCCGATCAACGGCCTGTTGAAAAGAAAACGCCCAAAGCCCAAAATCGTGCCGAAATGAACCTCATAATACAGCCAAAGCCATAAAAACGTAATTTCCAGAATTGGTGAGAATGGTTAAATTTCTATTTATTTCATTTACTTTGCTTTGAGCGCCCGCCCCGGTACAAGCCCGGTTTCCCTGCCTTTTCATGACGTAGTAAAAATGCCACGCGGCCGGGTTTTTCGCCTTGCTGCATTCGCTGCAGGCAAATCGCCGCGGAACGACGGGAAATATCTTCCCGCGCCGCATTGCAGCGGCTTTCTTTGCCGCCGCGATGATTCTATATATCGGCCGCGCAAGGCGGGCGAAGGCGCCGTTTTGGCGGAGGAACACGAGTAAAAAGGCAAGATTGATGACAGCCACACGGACGGAAACCGATACATTTGGCCCTATTGAAGTTCAGGCCGATCGCTACTGGGGCGCGCAGGCGCAGCGCTCGCTCGGCAACTTCAAGATCGGCTGGGAAAAGCAGCCCGCCTCTGTCGTTCGCGCGCTCGGCATCGTCAAGCAGGCCGCCGCCCGTGCCAACATGGCGCTTGCCGGCCTCGACCCGAAGATCGGTGAAGCCATCATCGCCGCCGCACAGGAAGTCATCGACGGCAAGCTGACTGAGCATTTCCCGCTCGTCGTCTGGCAGACCGGCTCCGGCACCCAATCCAACATGAACGCCAATGAGGTGATTTCCAACCGCGCAATCGAGATGCTCGGCGGCGAAATGGGCAGCAAGAAGCCGGTTCATCCCAACGACCACGTCAACATGAGCCAGTCTTCGAACGACACCTATCCGACGGCGATGCACATCGCCTGCGTCGAGCAGATCGTTCACCACCTGCTGCCGAGCCTGAAGCACCTGCACAAGGCGCTGGAAGCCAAGGTCAAGCAGTTCGAAAAGATCATCAAGATCGGCCGCACCCACACGCAGGATGCAACGCCGCTGACGCTCGGCCAGGAATTCTCCGGTTACGCCGCGCAGGTCGCCTCCGCCATCGCCAACATCGAAACCACCCTGCCCGCGCTTTCCAAGCTCGCCCAGGGCGGCACGGCCGTCGGCACGGGCCTCAATGCCCCTGTTGGTTTTGCCGAAAAGGTAGCCGAGGAAATTTCGAAGATTACCGGCCTTTCCTTCGTCACCGCGCCTAACAAGTTCGAAGCGCTCGCCTCGCATGATTCCATGGTCTTCTCGCATGGCGCGATCAACGCGGCAGCAGCGGCACTCTTCAAGATCGCCAACGACATCCGCTTCCTCGGCTCCGGCCCCCGCGCCGGTCTCGGCGAACTCTCGCTGCCGGAAAACGAGCCCGGCTCGTCCATCATGCCGGGCAAGGTCAACCCTACCCAGTCGGAAGCACTGACGCAGGTTTGCGCCCACATCTTCGGCAACAATGCAGCGCTCTCCTTCGCCGGTTCGCAGGGCCACTTCGAGCTCAACGTCTATAACCCGATGATGGCCTATAACTTCCTGCAGTCCGTCCAGCTTCTGGGCGACGCGGCCGTCTCCTTCACCGACAATTGCGTCGTCGGCATCGAGGCCCGCGAAGACAACATCAAGAAGGGCGTCGAAAACTCGCTCATGCTGGTGACGGCACTGAACGGTAAGCTCGGCTACGACATCTGCGCCAAGATCGCCAAGACCGCCCACAAGAACGGCACGACCCTGCGCGAGGAAGCCGTTGGTGGCGGATACCTCACCAACGAGGAATTCGACCAGTATGTGCGCCCGGAGAACATGATCGGGCCGAAGTAAGCCTGTTTGAATTTTGGTGGAATGCAAAACGGGCCTTCGGGCCCGTTTTTTTTGTTTGCTCAACTAAAGACAAGCCCATTCCGAACGAATCTCAGGATGGTCAGTCGGGGAAGAGTTCTCCGTCATGCCGGACTAGATCCGGCATCCAGCCACGGCGCGTCTGCGCCGTGAAAAGAGTCTTTTGCGATCAAAGACTTGATCGCACTGGACCCCGGATCAAGTCCGGGTGACGGAGGAGATGTCCAGACTTCCCACAATAAAAAAGGGCCGCTTTCGCGGCCCTCTTCACAATCTTTCAAACCGTCAAACCAGCCGGCTCTGTTCCACCGCCGCTTCGATGAAGCTGGCGAAAAGCGGATGCGGGTCGAGCGGGCGGCTCTTCAATTCCGGATGGTACTGAACGCCGATGAACCACGGATGATCAGGATATTCCACCGTTTCCGGCAGCACACCATCCGGAGACATGCCGGAGAAGACGAGGCCGCATTCTTCCAGCCGGTCCTTGTAGTCCACGTTCACCTCGTAGCGGTGACGGTGGCGCTCGGAAATATCCGTGGAGCCATAAATCTCGGCGATCTTGGTATCCTTCTTCAGCGCCGCCTTATAGGCGCCGAGGCGCATCGTGCCGCCGAGATCACCCTTGGAGGAGCGCTTTTCGAGCTCATTGCCCTTCACCCATTCGGTCATGAGGCCGACAACCGGCTCGGACGTCGGACCGAATTCGGTCGAAGAGGCATTTTCGATGCCGGCCAGATGACGCGCCGCTTCCACGACCGCCATCTGCATGCCAAAGCAGATGCCGAAATAGGGCACGTTGCGCTCACGCGCAAACTGCGCCGCCATGATCTTGCCTTCCGAACCGCGCTCGCCAAAGCCGCCCGGCACCAGAATGCCGTTGACCTTTTCAAGATATGGCGTCGGATCTTCCTTTTCGAAGACTTCCGACTCGATCCACTCGAGCTTGACCTTGACGCGGTTGGCGAAGCCGCCGTGATGCAGCGCCTCGATCAGCGACTTATACGCGTCCTTGAGGCCGGTATATTTGCCGACGATCGCAATCGTCACTTCGCCTTCCGGCGTGCGGATACGGTTGCAGACCTCTTCCCACTGCTCCAGACGCGGCTTAGGCGCCGGCTCGATGCCGAAAGCGGCCAGCACTTCCGAATCGAGGCCTTCCTTGTGGTAGGCAATCGGAACGTCATAGATATTCGCCACATCCAGCGCCTGGATGACGGCGGAGGGACGCACGTTGCAGAACAGCGAAAGCTTGCGTCGTTCCGCTTCCGGGATTTCCCGGTCGGCGCGCACCAAAAGGATGTCGGGGTGAATGCCGAGTGCCTGCAGTTCCTTGACGGAGTGCTGGGTCGGCTTGGTCTTCAATTCGCCTGCCGCCGGAATATAGGGCATCAGCGTCAGGTGAAGATAGATCGCCGTGCCGCGCGGCAGGTCGTTGCCGAGCTGACGGATCGCTTCCATGAACGGCATCGCCTCGATGTCACCCACCGTGCCGCCAATCTCGCAGATGACGAAGTCGTAATCGTCATTGCCTTCGATCACGAAATCTTTGATCTCGTTGGTGACATGCGGAATGACCTGAACCGTTGCGCCGAGATAATCGCCGCGCCGTTCCTTGTCGATGATGTTCTTGTAAATGCGACCGGTGGTGATGTTGTCGGTCTTGGTGGCCGAACGCCCGGTAAAGCGCTCATAGTGGCCAAGGTCGAGGTCCGTCTCGGCACCGTCGTCAGTCACGAACACTTCGCCGTGCTGTGTCGGGCTCATGGTGCCGGGATCGACGTTCAGATAGGGGTCGAGTTTGCGAAGCCGCACCCGATAACCACGGGATTGCAGCAAAGCTCCGAGTGCAGCAGCTGCGATGCCCTTACCGAGAGAGGAGACCACGCCGCCTGTGATGAATACATATCGCGCCATGGGATTCACCGGATACCTTTTTACCTCTGATTCCGCCAGCCCAAATTTCATGCTGTTGCAAATTCGCTGTTGACGAATTCACAATTCAACTGGCCGGAATGCGAACAAAAGAAAACCGGCAGGCTTTTGGCCTGCCGGAGCGTTAAGTCAGAACCGGGCTTATTGACCGGTCGGAACTGCGTTCGGATCGGCGGGCTGCGCCGGGGCCGGAGCGGCCGTGCCGGAAGCGGCCGGAGCCGGTGTGGTCTGTGCGGGAGCAGCAGCACCGTTATTGGTCGGAACACCATTTTCAGCCGGAGCCGGCGTCGAAGGCGTCGTCGACGGGCCGAGCGTGTCGAGAATGCCGTTGCCTTGGCCCTGCGTGGCCGGAATACGGTTCAGGATATCGGTCGGACGCGATTCGTAACGGGTCAGAAGACCAAGGCCGAGCGACGTTGCAAAGAACAGCGCCGCAAGGATCGCGGTGGTGCGCGTCAGGGCATTGGCCGTTCCGCGCGCGGACATGAAGCCCGAACCGCCGCCGATACCGAGGCCGCCGCCTTCGGAACGCTGGATCAGGACCACGCCGACAAGCGCCAGCACGATCATGAGGTGAATAACAATCAAAACGGTCTGCATGACAATCCATTCCATGCCCCGCGCGGAGCACCATAAAGAAGGTTTTGCGGCTCTTTACATGAGGCGAAGGCTTATTCCAAGCCCCTTTCCCGATACTCTTTCAGGAAAGCCTCATTCAGGCCGTCAGTCGCTCATATGCCGCATAGATGGACAGGAAGTCCGACGCTTTCAAGCTCGCGCCACCAATCAGCGCGCCATCGACGTTTTCAACGCCCATCAACTCCAGCGCATTGGCCGGCTTTACCGATCCACCATAAAGGATGCGTATGGTCTTTCCGGCATCGCCGAAGCGCTTGACGAGCTCGTCGCGCATGAAGGCATGAGCCTCGCGCACATCGTCCACCGTCGGCGTAAGGCCGGTGCCAATCGCCCAGACGGGTTCATAAGCGATAACGGTATTTTCCGCCGTTGCCTCATCCGGCAGCGAGCCGGCAAGCTGGCGCTTCAAAATATCGAGCGTCTGGCCCGCCTTGCGCTCATCGGCCGTTTCGCCAATGCAGACAATGGCGATGAGATCGGCCGCATGGGCGGCAGATGCCTTGGCGCGAACCAGATGGTCGGTCTCGGCATGGTCGGTGCGGCGCTCGGAGTGACCAACGATGACGTGGGTGCCGAAGCAGTCGGCAATCATCTCGGCGGAAATATCGCCAGTATGGGCACCGGAGGCGTTCTGGTGGCAATCCTGCGCGCCGATCATCAGCGGGCTGTCGTCACAGAGCGCGGTCGCGACATAAAGCAGCGTTGAAGGCGGGCAGATCAGCGCATCCACCTTCCCGGACAGCGCGCCCTTGACACCCTCTGCCATGGCCTTGATCTGGTCGAGCGAGGCACGCGTGCCGTTCATCTTCCAGTTTCCGGCAACAAGCGGTCGAACATTCGGCGTCATGCGTATCCCATTCCCTTTGTCTCGGGGCGCAGCCCTGGCGGCGCCCTATCCCTCAGCCGCTGACGGCCCTTGATCACGACAGAAGCTCTGCCGCAATTTCCCGGATATTCCTTTAACCGCAGCGGGCAGCAATTGGTACAAAAAAGCGGCCCAAGGGTTAAAACCAGCGGCAAATCTGGCAAAATTTGTCGTGACCGAGCCCGCCGCGATCCCTTATCGGCTCAAAATCCAGTTCAGAACCGCCCGCCAGTCGGTCATTCGCACCGGCGTGCCGTGGCTTCCGGTCTCGTAACGCGTGAACCGCGCGGGCTCCCCAGCCTTCAACAACGTGCGGAAGATCGTCGCCTGCTGATCGGCCGAATAAACCTTGTCGGCGCTGCCATGGGTAAACCAGACCGGCTTCTTCGCCTTCGCGAAAGCGCTTTTCGGAAAATCGGGATCGACCGCGCCACCCAGGATCGCCATTCCCTTGAGATTGGCAACGGCTGCCTTGTCGCGGCTAATGCCATAGCAGATGAAACTGCCCATTGAGGCGCAGGTCAATATGACAGGCTTGCCGCCGGATTTTCTGGCCGCGTCGGCAATCAGCGCCGCAATGTCGGCAACGCCGTTCTCATCGAAGGAACGAACACTCGGCACGTAATAGGTGCCGCCATTGGCGACGGCCAGATTCTTCAGCCGGTTGAAATTTCCGCCGAACGTATAGTCGTTCATGCCAAGCCGCCGGTCACCGCCGCGCCCGTGGATGAAGATGACGGTGAACGCCTGCCCGCTGGCCGGGCCGACGCGGCCGACCTCAAGCGCCCTGCCCGCGAACGTCACGGTTTCCAGTGCCTGCACCTTCTTCGGCGCCATATCCACATATTGCCGCTTCACCCGCCGCTCCGGCACCTCGTCGCGGCCGTTGATGTCGCGCATCTCCTTGTAGTCGATGACTTCGGATGCGCCGCCATCGCCAGTGGAAAGCACCGTCTGCGCGGAAAACAACTCGTCCTTGAAAGGCCGCAGCGGCCCGTCGGCGGCGGAGGCTGCGACGGGCATGGCCGCCACAGTCAGGCTGAAAAGAGTACAAAACGTGAAATGAGCTGTGGACATGCCTTGGCTAACCGTTCATTCGTGGCTGCGAGACTTGCCACCGCAAGGCCGGCAGCGCAATCCTCCTGTTGCGAAACCCTGACACAATCGTGGCATAGGATGCGCCGCTCTCGCCCAGGCGGACCCGGTTCAATCGGACGGGAACCACATTTGGCGGTATATTGACGCTGATGGCAAAATGATTCGCATGGCGAAATTCTGACACACGCTTTTGAACTTTGGACATGATGGACGACAGCAACGATCTCTTCTCCGGTCTTCCGGCGGCACGAAACAGCGACACGGACACGAACGAGGACGCGGCGAAGCCCGCGAAGGCCCCGGCGACCTCTGCTGCCAATGTGAACGTGCAGCAGAAACCCGCAGCCGTTGCAGCCGCGGCCCCCGTCGCGTCGTCTGCCCCTCCGCCGCCCGCGTCTCCAGCCGGTGACGACTACGGCGCATCATCGATCCGCGTGCTTGAGGGCCTCGAGCCGGTGCGCATGCGTCCCGGAATGTATATCGGCGGCACGGACGAGAAGGCGCTGCACCACCTCTTCGCCGAAGTCATCGACAACTCCATGGACGAGGCCGTCGCCGGTCACGCCAATTTCATCGAGGTTCATCTCGATGCCGAAGGCTTCCTGACGGTCACCGATAACGGCCGCGGCATTCCCGTGGAGAACCACCCGCAGGTTCCGGGCAAATCGACGCTCGAAGTCATCATGACCAAGCTGCATGCCGGCGGCAAGTTCGACGGTAAGGCCTACGAGACCTCTGGCGGCCTGCACGGCGTCGGCGTCTCCGTGGTGAATGCGCTCTCCGATCTTCTCGAAGTGGAAGTGGCGCGAAACCGCAAGCTTTACCGCCAGCGTTTTTCGCGTGGCCTGCCGATCGGTCCGCTGGAAGAGCTTGGCGACGTGCATAATCGCCGCGGCACCCGCGTGCGTTTCCATCCCGATCCGCAAATCTTCGGCGATCACGCGAAATTCGAACCGGCCCGCATCTTCCGCATGGCCCGCTCCAAAGCCTATCTCTTCGGCGGCGTCGAAATCCGCTGGAGCTGCGATCCCGGCATGGTGCCGGCCGATGGAGAAATCCCCGAAAAGGCGGTGTTCCATTTCCCGGGCGGCCTGAAGGATTATCTGGCCGCCACGCTCGGCAAGGAATTCACCGTCACGCGCGAGATTTTTTCTGGCCGCACCGAAAAGACCGGCGGCCACGGCGCGCTGGAATGGGCCGTCACCTGGTATGGCGGCGACACGCAGATCCATTCCTATTGCAACACCATTCCCACACCCGAAGGCGGCACGCATGAGGCCGGCCTGCGCATCGCGCTCACCAAGGGTCTGAAGAACTATGCCGACCTGACGCAGAACAAGCGCGCCAAGGACATCACCACCGATGACGTGATGATTTCGGCTGCCGGCATGCTCTCCGTCTTCATCCGCGAGCCGGAATTCGTCGGCCAGACAAAGGACAAGCTCGCCACCGTCGAAGCCCAGCGCATCGTCGAAAACGCGCTGCGCGACCCATTTGACCACTATCTGACCGGCAACCCGGCCGAGGCGGCAAAGCTGCTCGACTGGGTCATCGAGCGCTCGGAAGAGCGTATGCGCCGCCGCAAGGAAAAGGAAGTCAACCGCAAGACCGCCGTGCGCAAGCTGCGTCTGCCCGGCAAACTGGCGGATTGCTCCCAGAACACGGCCGAAGGCGCCGAACTTTTCATTGTCGAGGGTGACTCGGCTGGCGGCTCGGCCAAACAGGCGCGCAACCGCGCCAATCAGGCCATTCTGCCGCTGCGTGGTAAAATCCTCAACGTCGGCAGTGCCAGCCGCGAAAAGCTTTCCGCCAACCAGCAGATCGCCGATCTCATCCAGGCGCTCGGCTGCGGCACCCGCACCAAGTACCGCGAAGAAGATTTGCGTTATGAGCGCATCATCATCATGACCGATGCCGACGTCGACGGCGCCCATATCGCCTCGTTGCTCATCACCTTCTTCTATCAGGAAATGCCGGAACTCATTCGCGGCAACCACCTCTATCTGGCAGTGCCGCCGCTCTACGTCATCCGTCAGGGCGCGAAATCCGCCTATGCCCGCGACGACGCCCACCGCGCCGAGCTGATGGAAACCGTCTTCAAGGGCAAAAAGGTCGAAGTGGGCCGCTTTAAAGGCCTCGGTGAAATGATGGCGGCCCAGCTCAAGGAAACCACCATGGACCCCGAAAAGCGCACCCTGCTGCGCGTCGAGATCGATGACGTGGACTTCGAGGGCACGCGCGAGGCTGTCGACAATCTGATGGGCACCAAGGCCGATGCCCGTTTCCGCTTCATTCAGGAGCGGGCGGCTTTTGCAGATAATCTGGATATTTGATCATCCGGATAGACCTTTGAAAGGCAGCGCATTGGCGCTGCCTTTTGTGTTGATATGGAAACAACATCTTGCGGATAGTACCCGGCACTACGCCGCGATATCCTCACGAACGCCCAGAACGCGGTCGATCAGACCCCATTCCAACGCTTGCTCCGCCGTCATGAAAAAATCCCTATCCATGGCCGCTTCGAATTTCTCATAACTCTGTTTGCAATGTTCGGCGTAAAGCCGCGTCATGCGGTGCTTGGTCTGCTGCATCTCCTCGGCGTGGATCAGCATGTCCGATGCCTGTCCCTGGAAACCGCCCAGCGGTTGATGAATGTGGATGCTGGCATTGGGAAGTGCTGTGCGCTCGCCCGGTTCGCCTGCCATTAGCAGGAACGATCCCATGGAACGGGCCGTGCCCATACAGAGTGTGTGAACCGGGGCGCGGATGTAATGCATCGTATCATACATCGCCAGACCGCTCGTCACGACGCCACCCGGAGAATTGATATAAAGATGGATCGGCTTCTTCGGGTTTTCCGCTTCGAGAAACAGTAATTGCGCGCAGACGAGCGCTGAAACTGCATCGTTGACCTCGCCATTGAGAAAGATGATCCTTTCCCGCAGCAGGCGCGAATAAATGTCGAAAGATCTTTCTCCCCTTGATGATTGTTCGACGACCATAGGGACGAGTTGCATCACTTCGCGCATCGGCGAACTCCTGTGTTTGGAAATGTCGGGAAACGAGTGGGATCAGGCGGCGAGCTTGATCGGCGGGCCGTTGTGGTTTACAGCGGCCTTCATCGTCCGGCCGGTATTTGTGGGCAGTTCATGAATGATGCGAAGGCTGGTGCCGCCCTCGGCATTGGCCGCGATCCTGAAGGTTACGGTGCTTTCCAGAAATGGTGGAATGTCTTCGCGCAGCCGGTAGCGCACTTCCTCGCCGGGTTTGATGTCGATCGCGTCAGGTTCCGCCAGAGCCTCGTTCGGCAGCCAGTTTTCACGGAACGCTGCAATGCTGATGGCGCGCCAGACCTTTTGCGGCGGCTCGTCCAGATCATATTCAAGTTCAATGCCGTTTTTCGTCGCTTCCGCTGCATCCCTGTTCATTGGTCCATATCCTTCAGCAGGAGTTTGAGAGCCTCAATGCGCTGTGGCCAGTAGGCGCGATATTTGCCGAGCCACGCAGCAATGCGTGTCAGCCCCTCCGGATCGACCTCGTAATTGACGAAACGGCCCTGCCGTCTTTCAACCACTAGCCCGGCGCCGCGAAGAACCGAAAGATGCTGCGACATGGCCGGCTGACTGATCTCGATCCCTTCGCGCAGGGCAGAGGCATTCATGGCACCATCCGCCAGCTTTTCGAAAATGGCACGGCGCGTGGGATCGGCCAGTGCCCGGAATATATCGTTCTCTGTCATAAACACACATAAGCACGCACTTATGTGTTTCGCAAGCCCGTTGTCGCGCCTGTACCGGTTTTTCGTACTGCCGCCGAACCGAAATGAACGCTTTATTCCCTCGCGCGTTTCCATCCCGCCTGATACTCTCCAGGCCGGGAGCGATCAAAAAAAGTGACTGCATTTACGGTCTTCATCATCATTCTTCTGCTGCTCGTCGGGCCGAGCCTGTTTGTCGTCATCGGTAAACAGCGGGAAAAATCCATTCCCAAACGCCCCTCCGCCGCCCTGCCCGTCACTGAGGACGAAACCGTGCTTGATCGGCACTGGCAGACCATAAAGAACGGCTGGAGCGAAAAGAATGCGCTGTGCCTGCTACATTCCAATCTCGATGCATTTGCGGTGCGCGTCGCGGCGGCGCGCGCGGCCGGGCGTAGCCTCGATCTCATGTATTACATGTGGAATGCGGACCTGACGGGACGGCTGATGATGCGCGAGGTCATCACGGCGGCCGATCGCGGCGTGCGGGTACGGCTGCTGCTCGATGATCTCGGCGTCTCCATGTCAGACCGAATTTTCCACGCCATCGACAGCCATCCCAACATCGAACTTCGCCTGTTCAACCCCACCCGGGCGCGGGAGAACATGCTCCATCGCGGCATGGAACTTTTGCTGCGCTTTCGCAGTGTCAATCGCCGCATGCATAACAAGGCCTGGATTGCCGATGGCCGCGCGGTGATCGTTGGCGGTCGAAATATCGGCGACGCCTATTTCGATGCGGCCGAACGGGCGAATTTCCACGATTTCGATATTCTCGGCTTCGGTGACGTCGTGGCCGACGCAACGGAAATCTTCGATGATTACTGGAACAGCGCCGTTTCCGTCCCCGTTCGCTCGCTTCTGGCGCGCAGGCCGAGCAAACTCGCAAGATTACGGCGCGAGCTGGACGCCCTGCCAAAAAGCGAAGCCGCAAAACCTTATCTGGAGCGCGTTGAAAGCCAGTATGACCGAGATCATTTCCTGATGTCGGACCGCATGCACTGGGTGGATTCCGTGGATGTGCTTGCCGATCCTCCGGAAAAAGCGGCAGGCAAGCGGCGGAAGGGCCACAACTTCCTGATGGAAAGCCTGCTGCCCCTGCTGCAGGCGGCAAGCGACAGCCTGCACGTCACATCCCCTTACTTCATTCCCGGCAAACAGGGCGTTGAGATTTTCCTTGATATTGCCGAACGGGGCGTATCGCTGGCCATCCTCACCAATTCGCTGGCGGCAACGGATGTGGCCGCCGTTCACGCCGGATATGCCCGCTATCGCAAGCCGCTTCTCTCGGGCGGCGTACGCCTGCACGAGCTGCGTTCGCAGGTGGACCAGCCGAACTTCACCCTGCGCGGTTCCGGACAGGCGAGCCTGCACACCAAGGCATTCACGCGTGACGGCATGACAGGTTATATCGGCTCGCTGAATTTCGATCCGCGCTCGGCCTCTCTCAATACGGAGATGGGCGTGGTCTTCACATCGCCGCCGCTGGTCGCTTGCATGGACGAAATATTCGCCGAGGAAATCCGCCGCACGATGAGCTTTGAACTGGAGATCGACAGCAGCAACCGCATCGTCTGGACGACGGAGGAACAGGGCCGTACCAAGACCTACCGGCGCGAGCCAGACGCCGCTATCGGCCGCCGCCTCATCGCCGGCATCATGCGTTTCCTGCCGCTTGAATCTCAGCTTTGAAGACGAGCGTCCGGCTTACGCAGCCGGCCGCACCCCGGACTTCGCCAGCTGTATCTGCACCAGCGTATCGAGGTTCTGGTTGACGCGGCAATAGAACTCTTCATCAATGAAGGGCCGCAGCATGAAATCATTGCCGCCAGCCTTCAGGAAACGCGCCGACAGCAGACGGTTGGTGGAGGAGGAAACACCGATGATGCGCAGTTCATGGGAGCCGCGCACGGTGCGGATGCGCCGCGTCAGCTCGAAACCGTCAATGTCGGGCATGTTATAGTCGGTGACGACGAGGCCGATATCGGGATTGGCCCTTAGAATATCGAGCGCCTTCGCACCGCTGTCTGCCAGGCTGACGCGGAAATTATAACGCTTGAGACGGCTCGAAAGCAGCGCCCGCGCCGTCGGGCTGTCGTCAACGATCAGCACATGATGGCGGTGGTTGGTGAGGAAGCGACAGACGGATTCCGTCAGCATATCCACGGCGAAGATATTGTCTTTCAGAATATAATCCACCACGTCCTTGGCGATCAGCGTTTCACGCGTCGCCTCGTGAAAGGTGCTGGTGAAAACGATGGTCGGGATCGATAGATCGATCAGATATTCCAGCGCTTCGCCCTTTTCCGCGCCCGGCAGGTTGATGTTGGAAATGGCGAGCGTCACCGGCTCGGAAGAATGTTCGTAGCAGGCCTGCAATTCCTCGAAGGAGCGGCATACTTCCACGGTAACGCCCAGCATCTCGTTGAGCCGCCTGCTCACCATCTGGGTAAACACGTTGCTGTCTTCCGCCAGTAAAATGCGGTTATTGGTAAAAGGCACGCCCGAATATTGCATGCCCGTGATGCCCAGGAAATTCATTCTGCCCCGATCCCCCATCGTATGTCAGCGGAAGATAGCAGGCTCATTTTTCAGAATGATTAATAGCACTTTTCCTGACGCATCAGTTGAGCACATGCTTACTTAAACGGAAATACGGCCCGCGAGGGGCCGTATTCCGACTTTGGGAGGGGATTTTGGTCTTATGCGCGCAGAAGCGCGTTGTCGGTGTCGAAGGGGCTTTCTTCCACCACTTCGGCGTCATAGGAGGTGCCGAGAATACGGATCTTCAGCTTGGTGCCGACTGCGGCATATTCCGGCTTGAGCATGGCGAGCGCGATCGACTTGCCAAGACGCCAGCCGAAACCGCCGCTCGTCGCGCGCCCTGCAAGTGCGCCGTTTTCATCGAAGATCGCTTCCGAACCGCGCGCATCGACATCCGTATTGCCCGACACGGTGAGCGTCGAGAAGACCGACTTCAGGCCCGCCTCCTTGTAGGCCACCAGTGCGTCGCGGCCGATGAAGCTCTTCTCCGGGCGCAGGAAACGGTCGAGACCCGATTCATAGGCATTGTATTCCACCGAAAGCTCGCGGCCCATATTGCGATAGGACTTTTCGAGCGACATGGAAACCATGGCGCGGATACCGAAAGGCTTGATGCCGAATTCGGCACCGGCTTCCATCAGCCGGTCGAAGATGTAGTTCTGCATCTCGATCGGGTGATGCAACTCCCAGCCAAGTTCACCCACGAAGTTGACGCGCAGCGCATGCGCCGTCGCAACGCCGACGGAAATCTGCTTGCCGGTGAGCCAGGGGAAGTCCTTGTTCTCAAGGCTGGTGCGGGTCAGCTTCTTCAGGAGATCACGCGATTTCGGACCGGCTAGAACCAGCACGCCGTATTTCTGGGTGATCGGCTGCAGCACGACCGAGCCATCGGTCGGCGCCAGGCGGAGTAGCACGTCATGGTCATGCGCTTCGAGACCACCGGCCGAAACCATGTAGAAGCGGCCCGGCGCCCATTCATAGACCGTGAACTCCGCCTTCACGCCGCCATTCGGCGTCAGAAGATGGGTGAGCGCGATGCGGCCTCGCTTCTTCGGCACCGCGTTGGCGAGAATGCTGTCGAGCCAGGCACGCGCGCCGGGGCCGGAAACCTCCATCTTCGCGAAGGCAGACATATCGAGCACGCCGACATTCTGATGGACGTTCTTCACTTCGTTGCCGACATGCTCGAAGTAGTTCGAGCGGCGGAACGACCACTTCTCAACGATACGGCCGTCATCCAGAGCCGGTGCATGGTTATGACTGGTGATGACGTCGGCGCCAACGCCGAGGTCTTCCTCACGCAGCGCGTAACCTTCGGGCGCATACCAGTTGGCGCGCTCCCAGCCATAGACGGAGCCGAACACGCCGCCGAGCTTCTTCAGACGGTCATAAACCGGCGTCGTCTTCAGCGGACGGGCGGCAGAGCGCTCTTCATCCGGGTAATGCATGGTGAAGACGTTGGCATAGGCTTCCTCGTTCTTGGCGATGAGGTAACCTTCCGTTGCGTAAGGGCCGAAGCGGCGCGGATCGACACCCATCAGGTCGAGCGTCGGCTCGCCATCGACGATCCATTCGGCCAGCTGCCAGCCAGCACCACCAGCGGCGGTGATGCCGAAGGAATGGCCTTCGTTCAGCCAGAAATTCTTCAGGCCCGGCGCAGGACCGACAATCGGATTGCCATCAGGCGTATAGGCGATCGCGCCGTTATAGACCTTCTTGATGCCCACTTCGCCGAAGGCCGGAACGCGCACCATGGCTGTTTCGATATGCGGCATCAGTCGATCGAGTTCTTCCTGGAACAGCTCATATTCGCTGTCATCGGATGGACCGTCGACATAACAGACCGGCGCGCCAACTTCATAAGGACCGAGGATCAGCCCGCCCGCCTCTTCACGCATGTACCAGGCCGAGTCGGATTCGCGCAGCACGCCCATTTCCGGCAAGCCCTGGCGGCGGCGTTCCTGAATGGCCGGATGCGGCTCGGTGACGATATATTGATGCTCGACCGGAATGACCGGAATGTTGATGCCGACCATCTCGCCGGTCTTGCGGGCAAAGGAGCCCGTGCAGGAGATGATGTGCTCGGCGATGATCTCGCCCTTGTCTGTCGTCACCTTCCAGTGACCGTCTTCAAGCTGCTCGATGGCGGTGACTGTCGTGTTGCGATAGATGGTCGCCCCGCGGTCACGCGCGCCCTTGGCCAGCGCCTGCGTCAGATCGGCGGGCTGAATATAACCGTCATCAGGATGCTGGATGGCGCCGAGCAGGCCGTCCGTCTCGCAGAGCGGCCAGATCTCCTTCACCTGCTCCGGCGTCAGCATATTGACGCGCACGCCGATGGTCTCGGCAATGCCGGCATAATACATATATTCGTCCCAGCGATCCTTGGTGCGGGCGAGACGGATGTTGGAGACCTTGGAGAAACCGACATTCATGCCGGTCTCTTCCTGCAGTTCCTCGTAGAACTTCACGGAATATTTGTGGATCTGGCCAACCGAGTAGCTCATGTTGAACAGCGGCAGAAGCCCGGCCGCGTGCCAGGTGGAACCGGAGGTCAGCTCCTTGCGCTCGATGAGCACGCTGTCGCTCCAGCCCTTCTTGGCCAGATGATAAAGCGTCGAGACGCCGACGACGCCGCCACCGATCACCACCGCCCGTGCATGTGTCTTCATTTACAGAACCCCTGAAAAGCGCCGGCCTTGCCTTATTCCGCCAGCTTTGGATGGGAGGAATATGAAGCGCTTGCGGGTCGTTCAGCCGCCTGATTGCGACATGGCCATAGGGTGCTGCGACAGGGAAGAAATTGCGGAGCGTGCCGGACGAACGTTGCACAGCTTTGCCGCTCTTTTCTTCTCCCGCCGGAGAGAAGCTGGCGCGAAGGATCGGATGAGGGGCAACGTTGCCGGACTCCGCAGAGCGCGCCCCCTCAACCCGCTGCCGCGACCTTTCTCGCTGGCGAGGAGAAGTGGAAAAGCGGCGAGCACCCTTGGCCGGAACTCAATGTCCGCGATCAACAGCGATCTACGCTTTCGCGCCGGGTTTCTCCTTCGGCTCTGTCGCCTTGTCGTTTTTCGGTGCCTCTTTCTCCGGCGCAGCTGCCCCCGTATGGGCCACCACCGCCTTGTCGCCCTCCTCCGAAAGCAGGGCTGCCAGCATCTGCGGATTGGCGTCGCCTTCCACGTGGATGTTGAGGTTGCGCTGCGGGAACGGGATGGCGATGCCCTCCTCGCGGAAGCGCTGGAGAATGGCGATCCTCAGGGAGTTCTTCACGGCAAGCCCATTCGAGAGGTCTGCGAGATGGAAGCGCAGTTCGAAATCCAGCGAAAAGTCGCCGAAACGGAGGAATTCCACATGCGGCTCGGGATTGCGCAATACCGGCGGCTGGGCGCGCACCAGCTCAAGCAGAATGTCCATGACCCTCTGCGGATCGGAATCATAGGCAACAGAGACCGGGATTTCAGCGCGCATGATGCGGTTGCGGTGCGTCCAGTTACCGACGGAGGAATTGATGAATTCGGAATTCGGCACGATGATCGATTGGCCGCGGAAGGTCTCGATTTCCGTTGCGCGCACCGAAAGCCGCTTGACCGTGCCTTCGGTCGTTCCCGTCACCACCCAGTCGCCCACCTTGAAGGGGCGCTCCACCAGCAGGATGAGGCCGGAGACGAAGTTCGATACGATATTCTGCAAGCCGAAACCGATACCGACCGAAAGGGCGGAAGCGACCAGCGCCAGGCTGGAGAGGTTGAGGCCGGCGGAAGACACGCCGAAAATGGCCGCAACCGCAATGCCGAGATATCCGATGCCTGTTTTGACGGAGTTACGCACGCCGGCATCCACCTGGCCGCGCGCCATGACGTTGCTGTCCAGCCACTTCTGGAACCAGCGCGTGATGATGTAACCGATGGCGAAGACGAGAATGCCGCCGAAAATGCCGATCAGCGAGATCGAGGCATTGCCGACGGTGATGCCCGTCAGCAGGCGATAAGCCCAGCTTTCTATATCGCCGGGCTGGAAGCCCCAGGAAAACAGGATGAGCGGCACACCGAAGGTCAAGGCCACGGCATAGATGCCAAGCCCCGCCACAAGCCCGGCCTGATCAAGCGGCACGGGTCCAAGGCCATAACGGCGGGCAAGGTAACGGCCGACGAGCGATTCGGCGAAGGCGCCCTGCCGGGAAATGGCCTTGCCTGAGAGAATGCCGATATACATGGTGGCCAGCACCGCGCCTGTCGCAACGATCTGCGTGGCGAGGAAGCGCGCAAGACCGACATAACCCGTCAGGCACGCGCCGATGAGAACGAGGCCGCCGATGCGCAGCAGAATGACGAGCCAGCGCGGCAGGCGCTGGTTGCCGGTCTCATAATCCTGCCCCTCGCCGATCACCGGCCTCAGGAACGATACGGCGAGCAGAATGAGACCGATGATGATCGAGGCGACGAAACTCTTGGCAACGGTGACGATAAGCGGCGAATAAAGCGTCTCGCTGATGGTGCCGAACAGATAATCGAGACCATTCACCAGCGCCATCAAAAGCACGGCCGAGGACAGCTGATGTGCGCCGCGATTGGAAACCTTCAGCAGGCGCCATTCCGGCTGCGTCGGCGCAAAGATCGCATAGCTCAGCCGCGACACGAAATAAACGAAGCCCGTGACCGCCATGGCGCCGAACAGGATCGGCGCGATGTCGGACCGCAACACGTTGAAATTATCAAGGAAAAACGCCGACGTGAGCAGAAACAGGAACAGCGACAGCGACTGCACCATGGTGGACCAGAAGGCCACCGATAGCCGTCTCAAATAGGATGGTGCCCCCGTAAAGGCGCGCCGCTCCATACGACTGCCGAAAAGACGGTAGCCGCCAACCAGAAACAGCAATGCGGCCATGATCGACAGCGTCACCGCCCCGAACATCGGCAGCCGCTTGTAATTCCATACATAGGCTGCCCAGCTGCTGAACGCATTGTTGAGGTTGGTGAGTTCCGTCAGGAAGGCGGACGAGGCATCACCGAGCGTCTCGGCGGAGACTTCCGTTCGCTTGAACAGCGTTGCGGCAAACAGCGCCCGGCGGACGGCTGTTATATTGTTGGAAATTTGTGCGGCATTATTGGCCGTGGCCTCCACCTCGCCGGCCATGGCATTCACTTCGCCGCGTTCCGCCGTCAGCCGGTTACGCTCGTCCGTCACCATGTCGGCTTCCGGAGGCTGCCCTTCGCCGGGCGCGGCACCCAGTGCATCCAGCCGGGTTTTGATCTGGTCCAGCCGCGCTCGAAGCTTGGTGTTGGTTGCGGCAGCATCGGCGGCGATACCGTCCGCCCGCCCCTTGAGATCGACAAGCTGGGCGTCATCGCGTCCGCCTGCCTCCACCTGTCCCGAAATAAACGCCAGATCCGATTTCCATTTTTCCAGATCGGCTTTTGCCTGCTCGATGGTCGAGGGCTGGATGGCGCCCGGCGCCGTGGGCGTCGTCGCCTCCTGCGCCGAGACAGGCGCAACGCTCAAGACGCTGAAAAGCGCAAAAATCGCGACCAGAAAGGCGGCAAGTCCGCCGCTCCGCCGGCCACGGCCCGCCCGCTTGTGAAGCACTCGCCTGCCGCTCATCCATCCGCCAAACATCAACCGCACATCCACGCCTTTCATCTCTTGCACCGCATCAGGCTATTTAGCGCCTGCAGCGCGGAAAACCACCCGCATGAAGCGAGGTTTTCAGGAGTTTACCTTGCTTTTCCCCGCGCGAATCATCACCTTTGATCGTGCAGCAAACATGGGAGGAAATCATGGAATCTGCTGGCATTGGCTGGATTGCAGCCATCATCATCGGTGGCGTCGCGGGGTGGCTCGCCGAACAATTCATGAAAAGCAATATGGGTGTTTTCATGAACATCCTTCTCGGAATCGTCGGCGCCATCATCGCCAACGCCATCCTTTCGGTCTTCGGAATCGTTTTGACCGGCTGGCTGGGATATTTGATCGCCGGCTTCATCGGCGCTTGCATCCTCATCTTTATCGGGCGGGCGTTCAGGCGCGGATGACGAAAAGAAAAAATCCGTAAAACACCGGATTTCCAGGCTTTTCCAGCGCGGCCGAAATTTTTTCGTCACAAAAATCGAAGAAATTTCATTTACGCGCTGGACAAGCCCAAACTTCCCCTTTATACGCCCCCTCACACCGCCACACGGTGCCGGTCGGGTGATTAGCTCAGTTGGTAGAGCAGCTGACTCTTAATCAGCGGGTCGTAGGTTCGAGCCCTACATCACCCACCAAATTTCTCCATAGTGACAAGACGTTGTGATGCCGGATTGAAGCATCGCGTGAGCTTCGGAAGCCTCGTCTTAGGTCGGGCATTCCGCGCGATAGCAGTAAAATTGCTGCGGCAGTCACGACGCCAGCGCTCGAAGCGTCGCGTGTTTTCGCCTGGCCTCCTCTAAAGTTCCAGCGTTGGCACAGGCTCTTTTACACCGACAAAACGCGGCGCCAGCGGCCGGCCGGCGATACGGCTTCCAAACTGCTCGGTAAAGGGAACAGGTGCCGCCCGCCTTACCGCCTCGATGGCGGATTCGATGAAGGCCCTGCGTCTTGGACTTTCCTCCTGCGGGCGCGCGGCAATCACCACCACCTTGTCCCTTATCCTTCCGTCCTTGTGCAAAATGAACTGCAGCGTCACCACCAGTCCCTCCGTGTCCTCCGGCGGCACCCAGCAGGCGAAGATGGCATCGAACATTTCGTTGAGATTGCCGACAGGTGTAGGGTCGTTGCAGGCGCGCGACTGAGCGGAAGCCTGCGTCAGGAAACCTGTCAGCACGATGGCGCAGGCCACAAGGCCCGAGAGCTTGCCGGTCGGGCAAGCCGGGAATGAAAGAATGAACAAATTTGCTATCCTTTCCTCGCGACACAGCCGCAGGATGGTGAGCCCGTGCCGCTTGCCAGTAAGTGATGTCTAAAATATCAATGAAATAAAAATCGGATATATCGCCTAACCTAGATACAAAATTATGAATCAAAAATACTCATTAACTTTCTAAAATCTATCAAAATAATATTTATATTGCACAATATATTACACAATATACCGCTCTTAATCAAGATATACATTAAAACAGCGCCCCAGAAAGGAAATTGACATAACCCCCGGGCGGTTTTTCAGTCATACTGCGTCGAGGCACCCAACGATCCCGGGATGCCTCTTCAAATTCTTGCGATGAAGCGGACGAAAGCGCGATTCTCGGCGTTGCGGTGACGTTACTTCCGCAAAGCTGTCTCAATCATCCCTATGATCGAGATTATGAGATTACTCATCACCATATTGCTGTTCGTCCTCGGCGCGGTCGGGAGCGGGGTATGTGCGTTTTTATTATCGGCAGCCCTTGCCGATTCCGGGCTCCTCGGCTCCTGTTTCGAGGGAAGCTGTGCTTTCGCGGCGCTTTTCATGGTGCTTCCGGTCACATGGTTCGTCCTTTTCGCGCTTTATGTCATGGCTCTGCTGATCTGGAGACGAAAACCCTTCCGCAACCGAAGCCTCTGAAAAAGCGCATCCCCGCCTCATCGCTACCGGGCATTCGTTGACAGCGACGGGCACTTGCCGTTAACTCCCGCCTGCTGGGGGATTCGCTGCCAGTGATATCGGGCCCTGCGGGGCATATGCGGTATCACCGGCCTCTGAATGTGCATGTTCCAATTTGCGTTTCGCGTTTGAAGGACATGACGGAAAACAGGGAGACCAAACGATGCGGGCCGCAATCAATTCCCCGTCGCTTTCGATCGACACCATGGACTATCAGGCCGAGTGCCAGTTCGCACTGGAACCCTCCATTCAGGGGCTCATTGAAAAAGCCGAACATGCCGGCTGGAACCGCCAGCAGGCCGCACTCGCCATCGTGGCGCTCGCCAGCGAACATCTCACCGATATGTTATCGACGCTCGCAGCGCCGGATCAACGCCCCCACTCCTGAATGCACCCTGCCGCCGGGGCGGATCAGCGCCCGGGCAATCTTGATATCCATCCCCACACACCGATCCCAGGCTGGCGTAGGCTAAACGCCTCCACCGCAGGCGCATGATGCGCCTTGCGGAGCCGTGCCGGGCCCCACGCCCGCTGCCACGTGATACGCCCCTGTTTACCCAGCAATGTCGGAATGGCGCTGACAGCCTGCCTTAGTGTTGACACAAGCGGCCAATAATGAGAACATATAGTGAACATTATGGAGGTCAGCGATGAACACAGCAGACGCAACCATAGAAAATGCCCTCACCGTCGTGGCCCGTTCCCGTGACATGCGCGAGCGCGCGCTGGAACGCCGGCGCGAATTGCAGCGGCGCACCGAGGTCATCATCACCCGGCCGCTTTACGTGCTCAAGAAGAGCGAAGGACCGCGGCAATTGTCGCTGAAGCTCGACAGCTGAGGCTGTCTGCCTTTCTGGTGCCGTTCAAACGCTGCAAAACGGCGGCGGCGCGACGCAGCAGACAATGAAAAATCCCGTGCGGATCACATCGAGCACGGGATTTTCAGAATGAAGAGATCATGGTTCTGTCTTATTGCATGCGTTGCATTGCGGCTTCGGGCTCGCCGGTGGTGGCAACCGCCGCGGCGGGAAGGCGATCGGTCTTTTTCAGGATGACGACGGGCTTGTCAGCCGGTTCCGTCGGCGGAACGATGCTTGCGGTTTTGAATTCGCGGTCGACGGCAGGGACGGAAGCGTTGATCTTTTCATGACCCGCGCATTCCGCAAGCGCTGCACTGGCGGAAAAACCAAAGACAGCGGCGATAATGAGAACTGATTTCATGTCATTCTCCCTTCGCTTTTATGGCAATCTCCAGTCTAGGTGGAGACGAACCGGATTGAAAATCACACTTTAGAGACACCTTATAAACTTAACGTCGGTAGTCGTCGTTTCGATATGCGAATGGCGCGCCAGAACTGGTCATGCTTTGTTATTTCTTCCGCAGATCCAGCGGATTTCCGCAAAGCGGTCTGCGAAATATCATCGCCACGTAACTTCCCTTGAGGGAAATCAGGCTTGGCGTGTAAGTCGAAACCTTAGCCTGGTTGGCGGCCTTGATCGTTCTTCCTTCGAGGGAATTCTGCTGCATTGCACGACTCCTTCCGTAAGCGATAACGAAAATGCACTGTTCTTGTTCCGATCACGGTTTCGTTGTTGCAGTCGAAAGAATGAACGCGTCGCCGCCTGTTTTTTCTTCCGCGGCGGCGAGACGAAGCAGGCGGAACACTCCCCAAGTCCCCCATGCTTGAAAAATCCGCCCGAAAGCTATATATGACCAGGCGCGAGGACGACCTCGGCCACATCGGCGACAGCATGCGGGACGGCCCGGTCACAAACCGGAGAATAGAATGCGCTCCCTGCAAGATCGTATCCGCCACGCCCTCAGTTTCGAGATCATCGGGCTTCTGCTGGTCATTCCACTCGGCGCATTGCTGTTTGGCATGCCCATGGAGGATATCGGCGTCGTGGGCCTCGTCAGCGCCACGCTCGCGACCATCTGGAATTACGTCTATAATCTCGGCTTCGACCACGCCATGCAGCGCCTGAAGGGCACGACGCTCAAGACACCCGCCATTCGGGTCGGGCACGCGGTGCTGTTCGAACTCGGCCTGCTTATCGTCCTGATGCCCTTCATCGCCTGGTATCTGAATATCAGCCTTGCCCACGCGCTGGTGATGGATATCTCCTTCGCGCTTTTTTACGTGGTCTATGCTTTTGTCTTCAACTGGAGCTACGACCGCGTCTTCCCCCTGCCGGAATGGAAGTCGCAGCAGGACGCCGCCTGAAACGATCGGAAAATACCGATAGCGTCCGTGCCGGCACCGCGCCTGCACGGACCAACCGTCAGAGAGACTTCAGCGTCCAGGCCACAATCTCGCGCGTCGCGGCGGCAAAGGCCTGGTCGAGTGCTTTCACGAAATTGGCGTTGCCTGAGCCGCTGACGCGGGCGCTGGAACGGAACACCTCCTGCGCCTTCACCGTGCCGTTGCGGTCGTTGAGGAGCTTCACCGAGATTTCGATATTGGCGAGGTTCTTCGCCGTATCGATCTCGAAGGCACGGATATCGCTCACGACCTGATAATCGATCGCCAGCCCCTGCCCCGGCCGGCCGACGCCGCCGAGTTTGCCGGTATCCTCGAACGCTTCCACGAGCTTGGATTGCACCATACGCGGCAGGCGGTCGCTCCACTGCGAATTGCCGAGATATTGCACTTCCGAGCCCGAAAGCCGCACCACGATGTTTTCGCTGTCCAGCGCCTTCAGGGCGGTCGGATCGGCAATCAGCAGCTGACGGCTTTTCAGCGACGGCCCCTGCGTCACCGCCGCCGGCGAGACGGAGAGATCGAACGTATCGTTCTTCGGCGCGCCCGCGCAGCCCGCCATCATTGCAGCAAGCAGCGGAGCCAGAACGAGGGCGCGGCGTTGGCCGTTCATCGATAGTCTCATTGGCCCATACCCCTCTTAGCGCCTTGTTCTGCCGTCATATTGTTTCACGGTTTCGCCGCCGAAAATCAACCGTTGCGGATCGCGGTCGATATTGGTGATGGCATTGTTGAGATTGTCCACCGTCTGTCGCGTGCTGCCGATCAATGCCTGGAAATCTTTCAGGCCCGAGCTTGAGAAGCGGGTCAGATTGTCGGCGATCGGCCCGATGCGGGCATTGAGATTGTCGGCCACCGCCTTGAAGGAGGTGAGCGTCTCACGCGCCTTGGCAAACAGCGAATTGGCGTCGTCAGTGCCGAGCATGCCGTCCACCTTGGCGAGAATCCCATCAACGCGGCTGGAGGCCAGGTTCAGCTTGCGGCCCATCTCGGTGAAATCGGAAACCGCCTGATCGATATCGGCGCGCCGTGCGCCCACATCATCGGCGATCCGCTTGAAGTTCGCGACAGCATCGCGCGCATCGGCGGTCGCAGAGGAAACGTCGTCAACCACGGTGCCCACCTTGGCGGGATCGACGGAGGCGAGAAGCTCATCCGCGCGCTTGACGACCGTCTGCACTTCCGTGCTTGCCGCCTCGAAATTGCGCGCCGTGCTCTGCACCGTTTCCATGATGCCCTGAATATCGCTCGAAGCCGACGCGACATCCTTCGTCACCTTGTCGACATTGGACAGGATGGAATCGATCTTGCCAGCATCCACTGCCTTCACCAGATCTTCGATGGCGCTCAGCGTGCCGTCGAGGCGCACCGAGACCGACTGTACGGTGGTGGAAAGCGAGCTGAGGCTGGCAATGAAATTCTTGATGCCATCGGAGTTTGCCGCCAGCGCATCGGAGAATTTTTCGGCATTGCGAACCGTCTGCGTCAGCGGGCCGCGCGCATCCTGCACGAAGCCCTGCAATTCGCCGATGGCGCCATCGGCGCGCTTCAGTATCTTGTCGGCGGTGGCAAGCAGGTTGGTGACGCTGGAAAGATCGGCCGTCAGCTCGGCCGGAACACCGCTTTCGACGGCTTTCTGCAGAATGCGCTCGCCATCCTTGTTGCCGCCGGAAAGCTCGATATACGCCGCTCCGGTCAGGCCCTGAATTTCAAGCACGGCGCGTGTGGAAGGGAAAACCGGCGCATCCGCCTGTACCTCTGTAAAGGCGATGGAATAGGCCGGGTCGTCGCGGTCGATTGCAAGCCCGCGCACCGTGCCGACGGGAATACCGTTGAAACGCACCGGAGAGCCGACCGAAAGGCCATTGGCGGAGCCCGGAATACGCACCACAAGCTGTGCTGTCGGGCCACCGCGGCCGAATTCCGCCATCCAGTAAACGAAGCCAAATGCAGCGGCGATCACGATCAGCGTGAAAATTCCGACTATGGTGTAGTTCGCCTTGGTTTCCATGCTTCTCGTTACTCCACCGGATGTTCCTGCCTGTCGTCCGGAAGAACGACAGAGCGCGCCCGTTTACCGCGGAAATAGGACTGCACCCACGGGTCGTCGCAGGCAAACATGTCCTGCAGCGTCCCTTCCACCAGCACCTTCTTCTGGCCGAGAACCGCAATGCGGTCACAGACGGAGAACAGGCTGTCGAGATCGTGCGTCACCATATAAACGGTCAGGCCGAGCGAATCGCGCAGCCGCGCGATCAGCATATCAAATTCCGCCGCCCCGATGGGATCGAGGCCGGATGTCGGCTCATCAAGGAAGACGAGGTCGGGATCGAGCGACAGCGCCCGGGCAAGCGCTGCGCGCTTGATCATGCCGCCTGACAGTTCCGACGGGTATTTGTCGCCCGCATCGGGCTTCAGCCCCACCATCTCGATCTTGAGATAGGCAAGCTCGTCCATCAGTTTCTTCGGCAGATCGAGATATTCGCGCATCGGCAGCTGGATGTTTTCCTTCACCGTCAGGCCGGAAAACAGCGCGCCCTGCTGGAACAGCACCCCAAGCCGCTGGTCGAGCCTCATGCGCTCGTCCTCGCCCGCCTTGTCATAATCAGAGCCGAGAATGCTGATCGTGCCCGCCTGCCGTGGCAAAAGCCGCAGGACCGTGCGCATCAACACGGATTTTCCGGCCCCGGAGGGACCGATGAAACCCAGGATTTCGCCGCGATAGACATCGAGATTGAGATCTTCCAGCACGTTCCGGCCGTTAAAGCCGACTGTCACGCCCTCGACGGAAAGCACCACCTCGCGGCCGTCTTTTCCGGTCTTTGTCTGCTGCTGCGGTTTCTGGTCCAGTGTTTCCAACGCGCCCTCCCTAGAAATCGATGGCTGCGTAGAAGATGGCAAAAAGACCATCCACCAGAATGACGACGAAGATCGACTTCACCACCGAGGAGGTGACGTGCTGGCCGAGCGATTCCGCCGAGCCGCCTACTTTCATGCCCTCCACCGCTGCGACGATGCCGATGATGAGCGCCATGAACGGCGCCTTGATCATACCCGCTGCGATGGTCGATTCCTCCACCGCGCCATGCAGACGCGAGAGGAACACCTCAAAAGTGATGCCGGAATAAAGCAGCGCCACGATGGCAGCACCAAAAAGCGCGGCAAAATTGGCGAGAATGGTCAGAAGCGGCAGCGCAATGGTGAGCGCCACCAGCCGCGGAAACACCAGCACGCCCACGGGATTGAGGCCAATCACTTTCAGCGCGTCGATTTCCTCGCGCATCTTCATGGAGCCAATTTCGGCGGTGATGGCGCTGCCGGAGCGGCCGGCGATCATGATCGCAGTCAGCAGCACACCGATTTCACGCAGCTGGAGAATGCCGACGAGATCGACGACGAAGACCTCAGCCCCGAAATATCTGAGCTGGAACGCGCCCTGCTGGGCGATGATGGCACCGATCAGGAACGACATCAGCATGATGATCGGCACGGCGCGCACGCCCATATGGTCGATCTGGTTGACGATTGCCGCCGGCGAGACGCCGCGCCCGCGCCCGAGCTTCATCTGCGCACCGCGCACTGCCGAACCCAGAATATACATGCCCGCCAGGAAATCCGCGCCGTTCTGGACCACGGCCTTGCCGATCGGAGAAAAGATGCGCTCCACCAGTCCCTCGCGCGCGACCGGCTCCGCCTCCATCTCCGCCTTGTCGGGCAGCTGCCCGATCACCTGCTCGATACGGTCGTTGCCGCTGAGCGTGACGGTCGCACCATTCGCCTCGAGGTCCTTGCGCAGGCGCTGGATGATCCAGGCGCCGGTCGTATCGATGGACTCGACGGAGGAAAGCTCGATCTCCACCGGGCCGGCGGGTCTGCTTTTTTCGATCTTATCGAGATCAGGTAAAACGGCGGAGAGATTACTGTTGCGCCAGGAGCCGCTCATGACATAGCGCAGGCCGCCGCCGGAGACGGTGCCGTCTTCGGTGATTGCGGCCGGGGTCGCCTGTTGCCGTGTGTCCTGTTCTTGCATAATGCTCCGAGCGAATGCAGCCGTCACGAGATTCTTAAAGGTTTCATAACGTTTCGGCCTCCGGCAAGCCACAGTGGCAGCCGACAATTCGTGATAAATTTGGCGTCATGTGTCATTTGACGCCCAATCGGAAGTGAAAAAACATGCCCCGTTACCTTCAAGCCACAACAGAACGTTTCGCCGTTGCTGGCAGCTTCACCATTTCACGCGGCACCCGGACGCATGCGGATGTCGTAACGTGCACCATCCGCGATGGTTCCTTCACCGGCAGAGGTGAATGTGTGCCCTATCCGCGATATGGCGAAAGCATCGAAGGCGTCATTGCCGATATCGAGGCGATGGCGGAGCGGATCGCCGCAGGCCTGACGCGGCAGGAGTTGCAGCAGGCGATGGAACCGGGTGCGGCCCGTAATGCGGTGGATTGCGCGCTTTGGGATCTCGAGGCGAAGATGAGCGGCCAGAGCGTCGCCGAGCAGGTCCTCGGACAGGAGGCAGAGCCGCTCGTCACAGCCTATACGATTTCGCTTGCAGACCCGGAGACCATGGCCGCAAAGACCGCAGAGAACGCCGGACGTCCGCTTCTGAAGATCAAGACCGGCACAGCCGACGATGAAGCCCGCCTGCGGGCCGTCCGCGCAGCCGCACCCGAGGCGCGCATCATCATCGATGCCAACGAAGGCTGGAACGACGACAATATCGAATATTATCTGAGGCTTGCGGCAGAGCTGAAGATATCGCTGATCGAACAGCCCCTGCCCGCTGGCAAGGACGCCATTCTCTCCCGTATCGACCATCCGGTGCTGATCTGCGCCGATGAAAGCGTGCATTCCACCAAGGACCTCACCGGCCTGCGCGACCGCTACGACGCGATCAACATCAAGCTCGACAAGACCGGCGGCCTGACAGAGGCGCTTGTCATGAAGGCGGAGGCCGAAAGGCTCGGTTTCACCATCATGGTCGGCTGCATGCTCGGCACCTCGTTGGGCATGGCACCTGCCGTGCTTGCCGCGCAGGGCACGGCCTTTGCCGATCTCGACGGCCCGCTGCTTTTGGCCGAGGATCGGGAGCCTGGGCTGGTTTATGAAGGCTCGCTTGTTTATCCGGGGCGGCCGGAATTGTGGGGGTAGAGCTCTCGCCAAGGGTCCGGACTGGGTTGGTGCCTAGAGGCTGCATTCGCACCCTCTCTCCGGTGCGTCACCGGAAGGTTACTGAGAAGCCTCTAAAGCCTCACCTCCGTCATGCCGGACCTGATCCGGCATCCAGCCACGGCGCGTCTGCGCCGTGAGAAATAAGTCTTACGCGATCAAAGACTTGATCGCACTGGATCCCGGCTCAGGGCCGGGATGACGGTATGCGGATGCTACAATTTCAACCAACACTCGTTTACAGGTGAGCCTACCATCAGCGCCCGTCAAACGCTCCAATCACGCCGCGTGCTTGCCAATCAGCCCCGGAATATTCACCGGCTCCATTTCGTCCGATGTCTGCTCGGCGACCACTTCGCTCGTCTGCATCCAGGTGATCAGCTCGAAGCTGCCATCGGCGTTCTCGGCAATCGCCGTGCAGCTTTCCACCCAGTCGCCGGTGTTGATGTAACGTATGCCGTCCATGTCTTCCATGACGGCGTGGTGAATATGGCCACAGATCACGCCGTCGACATTGTTGCGCCGGGCTTCATCCGCCACCACACGCTGGAATTCACCGATGAAGTTGACGGCGTGTTTCACCTGCAGCTTGGCCCAGGCCGAAAACGACCAGTAAGGCAGGCCGATGCGGCGGCGTACGGCGGCGATGGCGATATTGATGGCGATTGCTGCGTCATAGGCCCAGTCGCCGAGATAGGCGAGCAGGCGGGCGTTGCGCACCACCACGTCGAACTCGTCGCCATGGATGATGAGATATTTCCTGCCGTCGGCCGCCTCATGGATCATGCGTTCGGCCACTTCGATGCCGCCGAAATGCATGCCGGGGAACTCCCGCAGGAATTCATCGTGATTGCCGGGAATATACACGATGCGGGTTCCCTTGCGGGCCTTGCGCAGCAGCTTTTGCACCACGTCGTTGCAACCCTGCGGCCAGTACCAGCTGCGGCGCAGGCGCCAGCCGTCGACGATGTCACCGACGAGAATGATCGTTTCGGCCTCGTGATGTCTGAGGAAGTCCAGCAGATAGTCAGTCTTGGCCGCCTTGGAACCAAGATGAACATCCGAAATGAAAAGCGTTCTGAACTGTCTGGTTTCGATTTGACCGGCCACGGATTTCATCCCCCTGTTCGGTTGCGTCCCTGCGGCTTTCTTCCCTCTCAGAACCAGACTCGTGTTTCAGCAACATGACAGCGGCCGTTTTTTGCAGGGAATATGACGAAACGCTTCACGAAAACGCGAATAAGCCGTGGCCGCATTTGCATGAGACGCCCGTAAATAACGGCTGTACCACGGGGAAGTTTGTTGTATTCAGGGGTCCGAAATAAAACCAGATACGACGGTGGAAGACATGACCTCTCACGATAAGAACAACACGCCCGCCAACACGGCAAAGGCCGACATCGAAGAACAGGCGCTCTTTTTCCACCGCTATCCGCGCCCCGGCAAGCTGGAGATCCAGGCCACCAAGCCGCTCGGCAACCAGCGCGATCTGGCGCTCGCCTATTCGCCGGGTGTCGCCGCACCCTGCCTCGCCATCCATGAAAATCCGGAAATGGCGGCGGATTACACCGCCCGCGCCAATCTCGTCGCCGTCATCTCCAACGGCACGGCCGTGCTTGGCCTCGGCAATATCGGCCCGCTCGCCTCCAAGCCTGTGATGGAAGGCAAGGCCGTCCTTTTCAAGAAATTCGCCGGTATCGACGTGTTCGATATCGAGATCGACGCGCCCGGCATTAACGACATGGTTTCCACCATCGCGGCGCTGGAACCCACCTTCGGCGGCATCAACCTTGAAGACATCAAGGCGCCGGAGTGTTTCGAGGTGGAGCGCCAGCTGCGCGAGAAGATGAACATTCCCGTCTTCCACGACGACCAGCACGGCACCGCGATCATCGTCGCCGCCGCTGTCACCAACGCTCTGGAACTGGCCGGAAAGTCCCTGTCCAGCGTCAAGATCGTTGCCTCGGGCGCCGGTGCGGCAGCCCTTGCCTGCCTCAACCTCCTCGTTGCGATGGGCGCGAAGAAAGAAAACATCTGGGTCCACGACATCGAGGGCCTCGTTTATGACGGCCGCAATACGCTGATGGACGAGTGGAAGGAAGTTTACGCCCAGAAGACCGACAAGCGCGTGCTGGCCGAAACGATCGACGGCGCCGATGTCTTCCTCGGCCTGTCGGCGGCAGGCGTTCTGAAGCCGGAACTGCTGGAGCGCATGGCGGAGAACCCGCTGATCCTCGCGCTTGCCAACCCCAAGCCAGAAATCATGCCGGAAGAGGCGCGTGCCGCCCGCCCGGACGCGATGATCTGCACCGGCCGTTCGGATTTCCCGAACCAGGTCAACAACGTGCTCTGCTTCCCCTATATCTTCCGCGGCGCGCTCGATTGCGGCGCGACGACGATCAACGAGGAAATGAAGATGGCCGCCGTGCAGGCCATCGCGGAACTCGCGCGTGAGGAAGTTTCCGAAGTGGCCGCCAAGGCTTACAGCGGCGAAACGCCGATCTTCGGCCCGACCTACCTCATCCCCTCGCCCTTCGATCCGCGCCTTATCCTGCGCATTGCCCCGGCCGTTGCCCGTGCTGCCGCCGCAAGCGGCGTTGCCGCCCGGCCGATCACCGATTTCGAAGCCTATCTCGACCAGCTGAACCGCTTCGTCTGGCGCTCGGGTTTCATCATGAAGCCTGTGTTCAACGCCGCAAAGGCCGCCGAAAAGAAGCGCATCATCTTTGCCGAAGGCGAAGACGAGCGCGTGCTGCGCGCCGCCCAGGTGCTCTTGGAAGAAGGCACCGGCATCCCGATCCTCATCGGCCGTCCGCAGATCATCGAAACGCGCCTCAAGCGTTTCGGTCTGCGCATCCGCCCGCATACGGATTTCGCCGTGGTGAACCCGGAAGACGATCCGCGTTACCGCGACTATGTGGATGATTATTTCGCCCTGGTCGGCCGCGCCGGCATCAACCCGGAAGCGGCACGTACCATCGTGCGCACCAACACCACTGTCATCGGTGCGCTGTCGGTCAAGCGTGGCGAAGCCGATGCGCTGATCTGCGGCCTCGAAGGCCGTTACGACCGCCATCTGCGCGACGTGAACCAGATCATCGGCAAGCAGGACGGCGTGCGCTCCTTCGCCGGCCTCAGCCTGCTCATCACCCAGCAGGGTGCGCTGTTCCTCACCGATACCTTCGTCAACAACGACCCGACATCGGAAGAAGTGGCCGAAATGGCCATTCTCGCCGCGAAGGAAATCCGCCGCTTCGGCATCACGCCGAAAATCGCGCTCGCCAGCCATTCCAATTTCGGCTCGCGCGATTCCGAAAGCGCCCGCAAGATGCGCCGCGCGCTGAAGATCGTGCAGGAGGCTGCACCCGAACTGGAAGTGGACGGCGAAATGCAGGGCGGCTCGGCCCTGTCAGAAGCGCTGCGCAAACGCGCCATGCCCAACAGCGTGCTGACCGGCGAAGCAAACCTGCTGGTCTTCCCGAACCTCGATGCGGCCAACATCACGCTGGGCGTCACCCGCACCTTGACGGAAGGCCTGCATGTCGGCCCGATCCTGCTCGGCACGGCCCTGCCCGCCCATATCCTGTCGCCCAGCGTCACCTCGCGCGGCGTCGTCAACATGGCGGCCTTTGCCGTGGTGCAGGCCTCGCACCCTTCGGTCTAACACCCCGCTAAATTGATCCAGAAAGCCGCGCGCATTGACGTGCGGCTTTTTATTTGCGAGTATAGAAAATAATACAGATTTTTAGATTTAATATTTTATTTTATTATTTATGAGCGAAAGATATGCTTGATCACGTTGAGATATATGTTTCAGATATCGAAAAATCGTTTCAGTTCTGGTCAAGCATTCTGCAAAAGATTGGCTACGATGTAGCCTCCCGTTGGGAAAGCGGCTTTACTATCGCAAATGACAAGGATGCCTACCTGACCTTCGTACAGGTGGAGAAAAAGCATCGTGAACGCGATTATCATCGTTGCGGCGTTGGGCTCAATCATCTCGCGTTTCAGGTCGCGTCTCGCGGCGTGGTGGACGAACTCAAGATGCATTGCGCCCAAAACCATGTTTCGGTTCTCTATGACGACCGATACCCCTATGCGAACGGCGATAAAAATTATTACGCGCTGTTCGTTGAAGACCCTGACAGGATCAAGGTCGAATTCGTGTCCGCCGAATAGGTGGAAAAGCGACACGCGGTCGGCGTTAACGCAGTTTTGAACATGCTGTTGCCGCATTGCGGCAACAGCTTATGTTATCTTCCTGAAACACGGATTTCCTGAAGCATAACACCCCTGCCACCGGCCGGGGACATCAAACGGATCGCACAATTGACCCGGCGCAGCCGCATCATCGGCCTTCTGCTTCCCCTTGTTTTCATTGCTCCTGCCGCCGCTCTTGCGGATCAGGTGTGCGATACGCTTTATCAACAGTTGCGAGAACCACCCCGTGTCATCGGCAACACGGCCGAGGTGCGGCGCTATGCCAATGCGCTTGCCCACCAGAACATCGTCATCCGCAAGATCAGGAACGACATGCGCAGCTATGGCTGCTCGTCCGGCAGCGTCATCGTTTATGGCAATCCCAATGCCGGGCTCTGCGCCGAGATCGGCGATGCGCTTGTGGATGCCGAGGCCGAACGCGACGCGATCATCCGCGATCGCGACGACGCCATGGCGGCGGCGAGGAGCGACGACGGCGATACCAGGCGCGAGCGCATTCTTGCCGCCCTCGATGCCAATGGCTGCACCCCCGCTGAGGAGATGAACCGTCAAGCATCGCCTGCACCCGATGTGACGCGTTATCCCGATGCCTTCAGGCAGAATGGCGGTGAGCCGGGACAGGCGGGCCTTTCCCCTTACCCCAACGCCGCCGCGGAGGGCGGGCTTCGCACACTCTGCGTGCGCACCTGCGACGGCTCATTCTTCCCAATCGCCTCCAACGCCTCGCCACTCGATTTCCGCGCCCAGGCCGAGCAGTGCCAGAAAATGTGCCCGGGAACCGAGACGGAGCTCTATTTCCACTCCATGACGGATCAGGAAACAGCAGATATGGTGTCCGCTGAAACCGGCAAACCCTACAAGGACCTGCCGACCGCCTTCGCCTATCGCAATGCCTCAAGGAAAGCGCCCGGCTGCGCCTGCAACATGGCCGCCTATCACGAGGAGATGCAAAAGCAGGAAGAGGCGTCCCGGCCGGAAGCCGAAAAGCCCTATTCCAGCATCACCACCATTCCATCGCCGCAAGGTGACAAGGCCCCGAAGCCCGCCGAGCAGCAGGCCGCAAAGCCGCCGGAGCAACCCGTTCCCGAGCGCGACTATGACCCGAACGACACCAAGGTGCGCGTCATCGGCCCCAAATTCCTGCCGGACCAGACCGGCAAGATCGACCTGAAGAACCCGGCGCTGAAGGGTATCCAGCCACAGCAGTGAAATCTCTTCTGCACGCGGAATGGTGCGAGCGCGTGCCCCTTGTTTCTTCTCCCCGGCGGGGAGAAGTCCGCGGCAGCAGGATGAGGGGGCAAGCTCTCCGAAAATCTCCGCCGTTACCCCCTTATCCGACCCTTCGGGCCACTTTCTCCCCGGCGAGGAGAAGAAATGCGCGGCAACGTCCCGCCCTGTTCGCAGGCCTCCGGGTCTACACCCCACCCCAGCGGTTACGAAACACAAGCTCTTCCAGCGGCACGCGCTGCCGCCAGCCCTTCACCGCCAGTTCCGGTTCGGTATAAAGCGTATCGACACGACCGAGGCACAGCCAGGCGACAATCTCGATATGATCGGGGATATCCAGAATGGCCCTGATATCGCTGTCGTGGAAAATGCTGACCCAGCCGACGCCGACGCCTTCGGCGCGGGCCGCGAGCCAGAGGTTCTGGATGGCGCAGACGGTGGAATAGACATCCGTGCGTGCATTATGGGTGCGACCCAGCACCACCTTGCCACCCCGTGTCGGATCGCAGGTCACGCAGATGCTGAGCGGCGCCTTGCGGATGCCTTCGAGCTTCAGGCTGCGATAAAGCGCCTGCTTTTCACCCGTAAACATCGCCGCCGCCTCTTCATTGGCGCGGCTGAAGGCCACCCATGCCGCCTGGCGCACGGCGCCATCGGTGACGAGGGTGAAGTTCCACGGCTGCATGAAACCGACCGATGGCGCCGAATGCGCCGCCCTCAAAAGGCGCTCGATGAGATCATCCGGCAGCGGGTCCGGCAGGAACTGGTCGCGCACATCGCGGCGGGTTTCGATGGCACGATAGACGGCCTCACGCTCCTCGCCGGAAAACGGGCGGGCGGGCGAAAGCGCGTGATCGAACGGGTTGGAGTCGGGCGGCATGGTGACGGGCGACATGGTGACGGGCGGTTCGGTCGGCATCGTTTATCCCTAACAATGCGGGGCGGGCCGGTGCCGAAACCATGGGAGGTTTGCAGCGACGACGCGCTTTTCCAGCGACCTGCCGCCGTCCGCGCGGTTCGGTCCATCCTGCCAGGCCGGTCTTCTGACTAAGCTTCATCCGCCCCGTTTCGCCTTCCCGAATTGCTCCAGTGGCATGAGAAACAGAGCATCCGCCTCACAGCGTTGGGCACGTTCCGGTTTTTCACCGGATTCCCGATTCTCCCGCCGAAGGGCGGGCACCTGACGGGTGAAGCTATGGGCAAAAAAGCTTGCGAACACAAGTGCGGTGCAGGTGGTGCGGCAATGTGGCCTGCCGCACCTTACCTTCATCACTCCACCGGGAAATATCTGACATAAGCGAACTCGTCGCCATCAGGTGACCAGTTGGGAGAGTTCATCGTGCCCTGCCCGCCAAACAGCTCGAAAAGCGTTTCGACATTGCCGCCATCCATATCCATCAGCCGCACCCGCACGTCGAGATCGCGGGGATGATCGAACACGTCGCCGTCATAGGAAATGAAGACAACCTTGTCCCCCCTTGGTGACGGGTGCGGAAACCAATCGCCATAGGAGCTGTCGGTGATGCGCTCCACCGCTGAGCCATCCACCCGCACCCGCCAGATTTGCATCCGTCCGGTGCGGCTGGAATTGAAATAGATCCAGGCGCCGTCAGGCGAATAATCCGGCCCGTCATTGCGGCCCTCACCATGGGTAAGGCGTGTTTCAACGCCGCTGTCTATGTCCATGGAATAGATATCGAAAATCTGATCGCGAATGCCGCAATAGGCGAAGCTTTTCCCATCCGGTGACCAGCCGTGCCAGTAGGAAGGAAGGTTCTCCGTCATCAGCCGCGGCGTGCCGCCCGCCGCGGACAGGAGATAGATGGCGCTCTTGCCGAATTCCACCTTGTCTGAAATGGCGTAAAGCGAACCGTCGGGCGAAATGCCGTGGTCATTGTTGCACTGGATTGCGAAACCCGTATCGACCTTTTGTGGCGACGCGTCACCGGAAAGGGACAGGCGATAAAGCAGCCCATCGCTGTTCAACAGCAGATATTGTCCATCCGGCGACCAGTTCGGCGCTTCGAAAAGATCGGGCGTCTGCCACACCACCCGCATCTGCCGGGTACGGATGTTGAAGATTTCGATGGAGCTGCGCATTCTGCCTCCCGGGCGGGTCCGTGGTCTCATTCATAGCGCTTGGTGACGCAGACATTCCGTTTGCATCCACCATCGCCTTGATTATGATCCTAGGGCGGCAGGCACCGTCCTGCAAATTCAAACCGGAAAAAACGCCAGCGCCCCGGCACCGTCCGCGGCCCGCCCCGTTTCTCCCAGATCAGAGGTTCCGCGATGAATACCATCGCCGATCACGGCATCCGCTTCGGGCGGATCGCCGCAATGCTTCCTGTCAGAAATATCGAAAAGGCCCGTGATTTTTACGTCGGCGTGCTCGGTTTCGAAAAGACCTTCGAAAACGGCAACCCTGTCGGCTTCATGATCCTGAAACAGGGCAATGCCGAGCTGCACCTGACATTGCAGCCGGCCCATAGGGCAGCTCCTTTCAACGTGGCGCATATGATGGTGAGCGATGTCGATGCGCTGCATGCGGTTTGCAAAAGCCATGGGCTGCGCATCATCAAAGGGCTGCAGGACAAGGATTATGGTCTGAGGGCCTTTGTGTTTGAAGACCCTGACGGCAATCGTATCGATGTGGGGCAGGTTATTTGAGGTGAGCGGCGCGGAGTTTTCCGCGCCAATCAAGACGCTCCGCTGTGGATCGAGCCCATGACACTTGTTTCTTCTCCCCGAGGGGGAGAAGTCCGCGGCAGCGGGATGAGGGGGCAAGCAAGCTTCGTGATATACGGAGGGGTTGCCCCCTCATCCGACCCTTTGGGCCACCTTCTCCCCGGCGGGGAGAAGAAATATGCCGCACCGCCTCACAATGCGCTTGCCCAATTCATTAAGCAGGGACGGCGTTAAACGCGCCTTCCCAAAACGCCCTACCGATCACGGAACCGGTTGGTGATCGGATAACGCCGGTCCCGCCCAAAGTTCTTCTTGGTGATCTTCACACCCGGCGCCGATTGCCGGCGTTTATATTCGGCGAGGTAAAGCAGATGCTCCACCCGGTGCACGGTCGCCACATCATGGCCGCGCGCCAGAATTTCCTCGACCGACATTTCCTTCTCGACAAGGCACTCAAGAATATCGTCCAGCACGGGATAAGGCGGCAGCGAATCCTGGTCGGTCTGGTTGGGGCGCAATTCGGCCGATGGAGCCTTGGCGATAATGTTGGCGGGGATCACTTCGCCGGAAGGGCCAAGCGCGCCCGGCGGCACATGGGCGTTGCGCCAGGCGGAAATGGCATAGACCTGCATCTTGTAGAGGTCCTTGATGGGGTTGAAACCACCATTCATGTCGCCATAAAGCGTCGCGTAACCCACCGACATCTCCGACTTGTTGCCCGTCGTCACCACCATGGATCCGAACTTGTTGGAAACGGCCATCAGGATGGTGCCGCGCGTGCGGCTCTGCAGGTTTTCTTCGGTAATGCCCTCTTCCGTGCCCTCGAAAAGTTCTGACAGCGCAGACAGGAAACCTTCCACCGGCTCCACGATCGGCACGATATCGTAACGGCAGCCGAGCGCTTTCGCACAATCGGCGGCGTCCTTCAGCGATTCTTCCGAAGTATAGCGGTAAGGCAGCATGATGCAGCGTACCCGCTCCTCGCCCAGCGCATCGACGGCAAGGGCGGCGCAGATCGCCGAATCGATGCCGCCGGAAAGGCCGAGAACCACGCTCTTGAAACCGTTCTTGTTGACGTAATCGCGAAAGCCCAGCATGCAGGCGCGGTAATCCGCCTCCTCACCCTCGGGAATCTTGGAAAATGGCCCGCTTTCGCAGCGCCAGCCATCCGCTGTGCGTTTCCAGTCGGTGACGGCAAGCGTGGCTTCGAACTGGCTCATCTGGAAGGCGAGCGTCTTGTCGGCATTGAAGCCAAAGCTCGCACCGTCGAACACCAGCTCGTCCTGCCCGCCCAGCTGGTTGGCGAAAACCAGCGGTAGGCCGCTTTCGATCACCTGCCGGAGTGCCACCTGATGGCGCACGTCCAGCTTGCCGCGGTAATAGGGCGAGCCGTTCGGCACCAGCAGGATTTCCGCGCCGCTTTCGGCAAGCGTCTCGCAGACGCCCATGTCGTTCCAGATTTCCTCGCAGATCGGAATGCCGATCCTCACGCCGCGGAAATTATAGGGCCCGGAAATCGACCCTTCGGAGAAAACACGCTTTTCGTCAAACTCGCCGTAATTCGGCAGGTCGATCTTGTCGCGCAGCGCAATGATCTTGCCGCCATCGAGAAGCGCCACGGAATTGTGCCGACCCGTCTCGCCCTGTCGCGGAAAACCGATAACGATACCCGGCCCGCCATCGGCGGTTTCCGCCGCCAGTTCTTCCACCGCTTTCAGACATGCTTTCAAAAAAGCAGGTTTCAGTACCAGATCCTCTGGCGGATAGCCTGAAATGAAGAGTTCGGTGAGAAGCAGAAGATCGGCGCCCTGCGTTGCCGCATCGGCCCTTGCCTCACGCGCCTTGGCGAGATTGCCCGCCACGTCGCCAACGGTGGGATTGAACTGCCCGACGGCAATCCGGAGATGGTTCTCTATATCGTGTCTGTCGCTCATAACCCTTCAATACCGCGCCCGTGATCGCTCCGCAACGCAGCAATTCCCACTTGCATTCATTCGTGCGCTTCTCGACACAGCCGCCCTCACGCGAAGGTTATCGCGCTTATATGCACATCCCATAAAGTTCATGTCGCGTTCATCGCGCTTATGTGACAGTTACATGACACTTTTGCGACACCCGATTCACCTCCCCGGATCGGCGCTGGCGCCTGAAATACCGGAGTATGGGTTTGAGAGATTCGGCGCCAAAAACAACGGCTTCCGAAAAGGCTGGTTTTGTCTTTTCGCCTGCATGGACAAGGAGCCTTTCGAAGCTTTCGGGCACGGCCTACACGCTTGCCAACCTGACGGTCGCGTCCGTCGTGCTGGTCGTGGCGTTGGAATGGGTCGTCCGCGGCTCGCTTCAGGATGTCGGCACTTTCATCACCTCCTCCGCGCGTCCGGGCATGACAACCATTGCCGCCGTGTTCGCCCTTCTCGTCGCGCTGGATTCGATCCTCGGCCGGCGTTATCTTTCGCTGATAGCGGTCGCGCCGCTCTGCGCACTGGTGGGGCTGATCTCAGCGCAGAAACAGACCTATCTTTCCGATCCGCTTTATCCCTCAGACCTGTTGTTCGGGCGGCAGATTCTCGAACTTTTGCCAACCATGCTGAAGGCGCAGCCGTTTACGGCGATGCTGGTGGGTCTCGGCCTCAGCGCCGCAATTGCCTCTCTCACGGCTCTCTGGCTGCTGGCGCACCGTCATTCGCCGGTGTTGCGCTGGCGTGAGCGCGCCGCCGGCCTTGCGCTGGCGCTGCCGCTTCTCGCCAGCCTCGCCTCGCTGATGGACTATTCGCATTATTCCTGGGTGCGCGATCGCCTCAACATCATCCCCATGATGTGGGATCAGCAGGAAAACTACCGCCACAACGGCTTCCTGATGGCCTTCGCCTTCAATATTCCCATGGCCAATGTCTCGGCGCCGGAGGGTTACGGCGAAAACAGCATCGCCGATCTCACCTCGGAACCGGCATCTTTCGCCGCCAACAAGGGTGATTACCCTGACGTCATCATGCTGATGAGTGAATCCCTGTGGGATCCGACCCGGCTTGAAAACGTGAATCTCTCGGCCGATCCCATGCCGACCATCCGCGCCAAACAGTCCGGCAACGTGTTTTCGCCCGAGTTCGGCGGCATGACGGCAAATGTGGAATTCGAGGCCTTGACCGGCTTTTCGAACGCCTTCCTGCCCTATGGCAGCATTCCCTACCAGCAATATATCCGCCGCCCGGTGCCCTCGCTCGCCAGCTTCTTCCGCGGCGAAGGTTATTCCGCCATCGCAGTTCATCCGTTCCAGGAATGGTTCTGGAACCGCAAGCAGGTCTATAAAAATTTCGGCTTCGAGGAATTCCGCTCCGAAGAGACGCTGCCGGCCATGGAAAAACGCGGCAATTTTGCCTCCGACGACGCGCTGATGGAAGAGATCATGGAGACGGCGGACCGGACGCAGAACCCGCTTTTCCTCTTTGCCGTCACCCTGCAGGGACATGGCCCCTATGAGACAAACCGTTACGCCGAAAACACCATCGGCATTGAGGGCGAACTCTCGGCTTCGGCCTCGCAGGCGCTCGCCACCTATTCTCAAGGGGTGGTGGAAGCGGACGAAGCGCTGCTGAAGCTGATGCGCTGGGCAAAGAAGCGCGATCGTGAGACCATCATCGTCCTCTTCGGCGATCATCTGCCGCCGCTCGGCCAGACCTTCGTGGAAAGCGGCTATATGCCGGGCATGGTGGCAAGCCGCCGCGCACCGCTTGAGGTGATGAAGAAGGAGCACGAGACGCCGCTCGTCGTGTGGTCTTCGAAGAAGGGCGTGCGTAAGAATATCGGCACCATCAGCCCGGCGCTTTTGCCCTATCACGTGCTGAAGACCGCAGGCTTTTCCGATCCTTTCTATACCGGCACGCTGGGTGAAGTTCAGCAGGCCTTTTCCGTGATCGACCGGCACATGCTGGTGACGGCCGGTGGCGATGCCCTGCCCGACTGGTCGATCGCGCCGAACGCGGTCCCTGACGTGGTGCGCAATTATCGCCTGCTGCAATTCGACATGATGTTCGGCAAGCAATATGGAAAAGAGCGCTTTTTCCCCGGCTTCAATTGGCTGCATGAGGACGCGCCGTCGGTGTAATGAATTTCGGCGAGGGACGCCTGAACGCATGGTGGCGGAAAACGTTTGAATTCCGCCATCATGCGGGTTTATCTCGGGAAAGCTCCGCACCGCCAATCAGAATCGGAGACACGCCCGTGTCAGATATCTCCGACTATATCGTCTCTCATTTCAAGCGCTCCTCTCGTGAAATCGGCGAGGTGGAACGGCGCATTCTCGAGCTGGCGCACCAGAAAAAGCTGGTTTCGAGCGATATTAATGCGGAATTTTCCGCCGGCGCCAGTTTCGGCGACAGGCTGGCAGACAAGATCGCCAGGGTCGGCGGTTCCTGGAGTTTCATCCTCGGCTTCTGCTTTTTCCTGATTTTCTGGGCTATCATCAACACCATCGTACTGACCACCCGCGCTTTCGATCCCTACCCCTTCATCTTCCTCAATCTGCTTCTTTCCATGCTGGCGGCCATTCAGGCGCCGATCATCATGATGTCGCAGAATCGTCAGGCCGCCCGCGACCGCTTCGAGGCCGCCAAGGATTATGAGGTGAATCTGAAGGCAGAACTGGAAGTGCTTTCACTGCATGAAAAGATCGATGTGAAAGTGCTGGCCGAACTGGCTGCGCTGCGGCAGGACCTTGCAGCACTTCACCGCCACGTCACCCGCAGGGAAGACTGACACCGGAAAAATTCACCCCCGCTTTTCCCCGCTCCGCGACAGGCTGTTATATTGGTCGCAGTCCTGCCGGGTGGACGCCAGACGTGGCGGAAACCAAAGGACGGTCCTGGTGGTGGAACGCTGGCAACGTTCGTGGAAAGGACCATTTCGCAACGCGCCGTGCACGGCCCTTGCGAGATACGGCATGGTGAAAGACCCGGCTGCGCAACGCATCCGACCCACACCAAACCCATCCGAGGCGCAGCCGGGCAATCGCCCGACCTCTCTAGCGATCACCCGTTCGGCAGTGCCGTGCGGGATGAAGCTGTTGGGGTTTTGGAGTACAGCGGAGCGGGGGTGCGTGAGGTTTTACCCCCCTCTGCCCTGCCGGGCATCTCCCCCTCAAGGGGGGAGATCGGCCAGAGGCCCTTTCGCCACTTTACCCTCGACATTGAGATGGCCGAAACCTAGCCGCATGTCGATCTCCCCCCTTGAGGGGGAGATGCCCGGCAGGGCAGAGGGGGGTAAAGCCATACGCACCCTACGACAGATGCAAACGGACCCCCGCGCCGAAAATCCCCACCCAGTTACGAATCCGTCAGATTCTTGCGCTACAGATTGACGCAGGCGTTTGTTGCATTGCACTCTAGCGGGCAAGGCAAACGGGGGGAATCACTCCCCATCGTCAAAATGGCATCACGACCATTTCGCGGCGACGCCATGCCGGATGCGACATCCGGTATCGAAATGCATTCTATTCCGGGGTTTTTCATGCACCAGTTCGATCTGATTGTTGTCGGCAGCGGTCCGGCGGGAAGACGGGCCGCCATTCAGGCCGCCAAGCTCGAAAAGAAGGTTCTGGTCATCGAGAAAGGCAGCCGCGTCGGCGGCGTTTCGGTGCATACCGGCACCATCCCTTCCAAGACCCTGCGCGAAACGGCGCTCAATCTCACCGGCTGGCGCGAGCGCGGTTTTTACGGTCGCTCCTATCGCGTCAAGCAGGAGATCGACGCCGAGGACCTTCGCCGCCGCCTGCTCATCACCCTGGATCACGAAGTGGAAGTGCTGGAACACCAGTTCGCCCGCAACCGCGTGCAGCACATTCGCGGCACGGCAAGCTTCGTTGACGCCAACACCATGAAGGTGGTGAAGAACGACGGTGAGATCATGAATGTCACCGGCACTTCCATTCTGTTGACCATCGGCACCCGCCCCTACCGGCCGCCGCATATTCCCTTCGATGGCGAAGCGGTGCTCGATTCGGACGAGATTCTCGAAATCAAGGAACTGCCGCGCTCCATGATCGTGGTTGGCGCGGGCGTCATCGGCATCGAATATGCCACCATCTTCAGCGCGCTCGATACGCAGGTGACGGTGGTGGAACCGCGCGAAACCATGCTCGAATTCATCGACAAGGAAATCGTCGAGGATTTCGCCTATCAGCTGCGCGACCGCAACATGAAGCTGATCTTCGGGCAGAAGGCGGAAAAGGTGGAGCGCGACGAGAGCGGCAAGTGCCTCGTCTCGCTCGGCAATGGCCGCGTTCTGAAGGCCGAGACCGTCCTCTTCGCCGCCGGCCGTGTCGGCGCCACCGACACGCTCAACCTTTCGGCCTGCGGGCTGGAAGCCGACAGCCGGGGTCGCCTGAAAGTCGATCCTGAAACCTTCCAGACGTCCGTGCCGAACATCTATGCCGCCGGCGATATCATCGGTTTCCCGAGCCTTGCCTCCACGTCCATGGAACAGGGCCGCATCGCCGCCCGCCATGCCGTTGGCGCACCGGCCGGCGAACCGCCGCAGTTCTTCCCTTATGGCATCTATGCCGTGCCGGAGATCTCCACCTGCGGCCTGACGGAAGAGGAAGTCATCGAACGCAACATTCCCTATGAATGCGGTATCGCCCATTTTCGCGAGACCTCCCGCGGCCACATCATGGGTCTCGACAGCGGCCTCCTGAAGATGATCTTCTCGCTGAAAACCCGCCGCCTGCTCGGCGTCCACATCGTCGGAGAAGGTGCCACCGAACTGGTGCATATCGGCCAGGCGGTGCTGAACCTCAAAGGCACGGTGGAATATTTCGTCGAGAATACGTTCAACTACCCGACGCTGGCGGAAGCCTACAAGATTGCCGGGCTTGATGCGTGGAACCGCATGGGTGAGATCAAGAAGGATTGAGGTTGCACGGGGGCGGCTTTTGAGACGGCGGAGTTGCCGTAATCGGCCTTCTGAGAAAGCACAGCATCCCCATCCCGGCCTTGAGCCGGGATCCAGCGCGATCAAGTCTTTGATAGCGAAATACTCTTTCACAGCGCCGACTCGCCGTCACTGGATGCCGGGTCAAGCCCGGCATGACGGAGGAAAGGTTTTCGCCCCTAAAGAGACTTTCTCACCTGCGAACTAACAGTATACAGCCAGCCCGCCCCCTCACCACCGAATACTGTACCGCGCACTTACCCCCGGCCGGAAATGATCCGCATAACCCTGATCCAGCGTCCCGCGCACCGTCAGGTGATCGCCCAGCTTCTGTTCCACCGCGACACCGCTGCTGAACTCGTTGAAACTGTTGCGGCTCGCCCCCGTCAGCACGAAGGCCGTGCCGGTTTCCGAGCGGGACAGGCGCAGCGACTGCGACACATCGAGCCCGTTCCATTGCTGCGCCGTGCCGTCATACCGCACGGTGAAATTGCGGTTCGCCTCGATATCCAGCTCCGGCGTAACGATACGCTTCTGCTGCGAGGTCATGGAAACGCTGCTCGACCCTGTCAGGGCGTTGAACATGACGCCGACATCCCGCGCAAGCGAGACGCCCGGCAGCTGTTCGGCCAGCAACGTAACATTACCCCACAGCCGCACCGGCGTATCCACCACCTGCCCCGTCTTTGAGGCGTTCATGCCCATTTCCAGCCCGGCCCGGATCGGGGTATCGACCGGCAGTTTCGCGCCGATGCGCGCCGTATAGGACCGATCGGAATTCTTGACCGGCTTCCAGATCAGCCCCGCCTCATCGGCATGGGCGGCCGCGGCTGCGGTGAAGAACAATAATACAAGGGCAGAACCCGTTCGGAGCGACATACTTGTCCCCTGGCAAATTAAGGGCGCACCGGGAGAAACCGGCAAGCACGGTAAAAGCTAAGGCCAATGGTTTGGCTGCGATGAAGCCACATTCAAGCGGCGCAATGCCCGAACGGCCGCTTGATACGACCAGGCAAATCATGCTGCGCAGGGTGCCAGATGAACGGGAGATGAACAAGAGCATATGCAGCAAAAAATCATGCTGCACTGCATTGTGATCGGAACAAGGATGCGGGACGCCCGGTCGCTACTCTTTTTCAATCGGTGACGCGCAACGCGCGAGAATATCATCCACGACAGCATTTAGAGATCGGGATGAATCGATGACCGTGGCGTAAACGGGAATGTCTTCTTTCGTCGCATGGAGCTGCAGAACAAGTTCCCGCTCCTCCGGCTCTCCGCCAAACTCGTCCCGGGGTCTTTCGATCAATCGTCTTCGCAGGGTCTCGCTATCGAGATCGAGAACGAAGACCTCAGCGAACACATCGATAAAACGCTGAAAATTCCTTGAGCCACCGCAGAAGAATGTGAGCGTCTGGCTGTGATCGGCGGCAATCCGCCGAACCTTTTCGACATCCCATATATGATGCCGGTGACGGAAACGCATATCCGCCGCATCGCCCTCCAGAGCTGGATCAAGGGCCGCGCCCGTTTCAGGGTCGCCCTTATATGCAAGTTCGCGGTCGCCATGGATCACATGATGGCCGCGTCGCTGAAGTTCTGTTGCAACCGATGTCTTGCCGACACCGGAGACACCCTCGATCAGGTAGTTTCTGACACCCATGGCGCTTCCATTGACTCCCCCGCTTTGGCCGGTGACGCATGAACTGGCGGCCATGGATTGGAAACATAATAACCAGGGATGACATAACCATGTCGGAAGACTGTGGATCGGGTGACTGTCGCACCCCACCAAAAAAGACGGCCAAACAAAAAGGCCGCAGCTTTCGCCACGGCCCTTCCATTCAAATCAGCTTGCACTGAAGAAGATTATTCGGCGTCGCCTTCAGCGGCCTTCTTCTTGGCCGGAGCCTTCTTCTTCGGAGCGGCTTCTTCGCCTTCAGCGGCGTCATCAGCCTTGGCAGCAGCCTTTTTCTTGGCAGGCGCCTTCTTCTTGGTTTCCGTGGCTTCTTCGCCGTCGTCAGCCAGCAGTTCTTCCTTGGAAACGGTCTTGTCCGTTACCGAGATTTCGGTGAGCAGCTTATCGATGACCTTTTCTTCGAAGATCGGAGCGCGCAGCGAAGCGGAAGCGCCGGGGGTGTTGCGGAAGAAATCGAGGATTTCCTTCTGCTGGCCCGGGAACTGCTGCAGCTGCTGGAACAGCGCGCGCTGCATTTCCTCTTCGGTCACTTCGACGCCGGCCTTTTCGCCGATTTCGGAGAGAACGAGGCCAAGACGGACGCGGCGTTCAGCCAGCTTGCGATATTCTTCGCGGGCTTCTTCTTCGGTCGTGTCTTCGTCAGCGAAGGTCTTGCCGGACTGAGCGAGATCGGTGTTGATCTGGCGCCAGATGTTGTCGAACTCGGCGTCAACCAGGCCAGCCGGCGTGTCGAACTTGTACATCTCGTCCAGCTGGTCGAGGATCTGGCGCTTGACCTTCTGACGGGTGACGTTGCCGTACTGGCTTTCGATCTGACCCTTGACGATTTCCTTCAGCTTTTCAGCCGATTCCAAGCCAAGCTTTTCGGCCAGTTCGTCGTTGATTTCAACCGGAGCGGCGGCAGCAACTTCCTTGACGGTGATGTCGAAGTTGGCTTCCTTGCCGGCAAGGTTCGCCGCCGGGTAATCGGCCGGGAACGTCACGGTGATGGTCTTTTCGTCGCCGGCCTTGACGCCAACCAGCTGGTCTTCGAAGCCGGGGATGAAGCGGCCCGAACCGAGAACCAGTTCAGCGTCTTCAGCAGCGCCGCCGTCGAAGGCAACGCCGTCAACCTTGCCGAGGTAGTTCATGGTGACGCGGTCGCCTTCAGCGGCCTTGCCCTTCTTGGTCTCGTAGGTGCGGGCGCTTTCGGCGATCTTGAGGATCTGCTCGTTGATTTCGTCTTCGGTCACTTCCACAACTTCGCGGGTAACCTTGATGCCGTCATTGGCCTTCAGTTCGATGGCCGGAATGATTTCGTAGGCAACGGTGAATTCGAAGTCGGATTCGGCCGACAGGATCTTTTCAGCTTCCTGCTCGTCTTCGGTCATGGAGATCGCAGGCTGCGTTGCAGACTTCTCGCCGCGGCTGGAGAGGATTTCGGACGGCTTTTCACGAACCAGCTCGTTGACGAGGTCGGCCATGATGGACTTGCCGTACATCTTCTTCAGGTGGCCAACCGGCACCTTGCCGGGACGGAAACCGTTGATGCGAACCTTGTCCTTGGCGTCGACCAGGCGCTCGTCCAGACGGGCCTTCATGTCGGCAGCCGGAATAACGACCTTGAGTTCGCGCTTCAGCCCTTCAGCGAGCGTTTCGATAACCTGCATTTTCCTAACCTTCACATCATGGCGGCGGTGCTCAGACAGCCGTTGGTTTACTTTCGAGCACTGCGCCGGAAACATCGTTCCCCGGCCGTGGCTTCCGTTATTTCTTACACAAGCGCCTGCCGGACACCGTTACGCCTGCACCGGAGAATAAAGACCAAAGGGGAGAAATGAACCCCGAAGCTCCCCGCATCCTGTAAGGATGCACTCTGGCGCAAGCGTGGCACAGCCATGCCTTGCTTGTGGTGCGGGTAGAGAGACTCGAACTCCCACGCCGAAGCGTTGGTACCTAAAACCAATGCGTCTACCAATTCCGCCATACCCGCACGTTGGGCGGCGGTATGTCACAATGTTCAGAAAGGGTCAAGCACGCCGTTCCCCTGCCTTTCGTTTCGCCCGGACTTTTCTTGCCAGCCGGGCTGGGCAGAAGGAGGCCCGGCCCGCTTTCGCGACCGGCCAACGGATTTTCGGAACACGAAAGCCTCCAGGATACAGGGACGACAGCGGCGTAGCGCGCCATCGTCCTCCCTGATTACCGACCCCCTATCATATGGCCGCTTCACGCTAACACGCGGCTGCATTGACATTATATATAATACGGCATGGCGGGCACATGATGGCGCCGGTACCGCCGCACGCAGCCGCCGCATCACGCACCGCCGCAAGGCTGCAGGCGGATGACTCCATCAAAAGCACACAAATTGGTCACAAATTATGCATGAATCGCCGCAATCGGGGCATTTTACCGGATTGCATTGCGTTTAATGCATAGGTGGCATCTTGCTTTGTCTGTTTTTGTTTTGATTAAACCGATTATATTCGTGGTCATACAGACATCGAGTTCAGCCCCGGACCAAAGCCTCCCAAGACTGGCCGCGGCGACTGAACAGCACGAAGAGGAAGATGAAAATGAACATTGCACGCTCGCTCACCAACTGGCGCAAGTATCGTCAGACCGTAACCGAACTCGGCCGCATGACCGACCGCGAACTGAATGACCTCGGCATTGGCCGTCAGGACATCCGCCGCGTCGCCAAGACCGCCGTCGGCTTCTAATTGGACGCCCCGCCGCTCTGCGGCGGATGCGAGACGACCTACCCAAAAAGGCCTGAGGCTTCCGCCTCTGGCCTTTTTTCGTTTTGGGTGGCGCCCCAACTCCAAGCAATTCGTCTGTACCGCCTGCTGGGCCGACGGATAAATGCATTGATGCCGAGTGTTGGCGTACGGCAGGATGATGTCCGGGCCTGCTCCGATTGCCCTCTCACGCCGCAGAGCCCTTTCGAAAGCCATCTAAGGCCGCCATATCCTCAAAGCCGCCTCAAAGGCAGGCATTTCCGCTCATATTTTGCCCATATGATACCCAAAGCCGCAAATTTAGACGACATACTGCACAAATGCATGGCAGTAGCCTAAATTCTGCACTGCACAACATGGCTTCATGTCTATATATAAACCTCAACAGCCGAGAGCACAGAGAAACCGCTGAGCCGGCAGACGAAATCAACAGAGATAGATTGAGGAAACGACCATGAACCCTATCCGCATCGCAAAGAACTGGATCTCCTACCGCCGCACGATCAACGAACTCGGCAGCCTCTCCAACCAGGCTCTGAGCGACATCGGCCTGACCCGTTACGACATCCGTAACGTAGCAGCCCGTTCGTTCCGCTAAGGCGTAAACGATCGTCCCGCTGCCCGACCTCCAGGGCGCGACGATTGAGCGACAGGTTAAGAAAGCGGCGCCTCTGGCGCCGTTTTTGATTCTGGAGTTTCCGCTGCAAGCAGCTATTTTTCGAAGATGCACTCCTGGCTTCAGCCACCATTCGGTTTTACAGGGCCGGCCGGCATTTCGGATACGGGCGCTACGCCAAATACATCGGGTTCGAGATCGCTGCTTGTTTCTTCTCCCCGCCGGGGAGAAGGTGGCCCGAAGGGTGGGATGAGGGGGCTAGCTCCCCTGATATCTCCAACCTCGCCCCCTCATCCCGCTGCCTGCTTCAAATGCGCGCCTGCTCCTCGATCCCGGCGGGAGCTTCGTAGTCCACTAGCCTCCATCCGCCAAAACCATTTGGCTGCCCCCGCCATGCATGCTAGTGCATCGGCAAACAATGCCGCGTCCTTTTAGGACCCGCGCGGAACACTCACTCGAATGACGGCCGCCGGACGGGAGCCTTGGCCCCGCGGCCGCCCATGGACACCGAAATGCAAGACAAGACCATTTCTCCCATTCACGTCGTCGGCGGCGGGCTGGCCGGCTCGGAAGCCGCATGGCAGATTGCGGAGAGCGGCGTTCCCGTCATCCTGCACGAAATGCGCGGCGTGCGTGGCACGGATGCGCATAAGGGCGATACGCTGGCGGAACTGGTCTGTTCCAACTCCTTCCGCTCCGACGATGCGACGGCCAATGCGGTTGGTGTCATCCATGCGGAAATGCGGCTTGCCGGCTCGCTGATCATGGCCTGCGCCGATAAACACCAGGTGCCGGCCGGCGGCGCGCTTGCCGTTGACCGCGACGGATTTTCCGAGGCCGTGACGAAAACGCTGGAGGGTCACCCACTGGTGACGATCGTCCGCGAAGAGGTGAACGGCCTGCCGCCGAAGGAATGGGGCAACACGATCATCGCGACCGGGCCTCTCACCTCGCCGGATCTCGCCGCCGCCATCCAGGCCGAGACGGGTGAGGATGCGCTCGCCTTTTTCGACGCCATCGCCCCGATCGTCCACCGCGACAGCATCAACATGGATATCTGCTGGTACCAGTCGCGTTACGACAAGGTCGGCCCCGGCGGCACGGGTAAGGACTACATCAACTGCCCCCTGGATGAGCAGCAATATAACGCCTTCATCGACGCGCTGATCGCGGGAGACACGGTCGGTTTCAAGGAATGGGAAGGCACGCCCTATTTCGACGGCTGCCTGCCGATCGAAATCATGGCCGAGCGCGGACGCGAAACGCTGCGACATGGCCCCATGAAGCCGATGGGCCTCACCAATGCCCACAACCCCACCGTCAAGGCCTATGCCGTCGTCCAGCTGCGCCAGGACAATGCGCTCGGCACGCTCTACAACATGGTCGGTTTCCAGACGAAGCTGAAATACGGCGTTCAGGCGGATGTGTTCCGCATGATACCCGGCCTCGAAAAAGCGGAATTCGCGCGCCTCGGCGGCCTGCACCGCAACACCTATATCGATTCCCCCACCCTGCTTGACCCCTCGCTGAAGCTGAAATCCCGGCCGGACCTGCGTTTCGCCGGCCAGATCACCGGTTGTGAGGGTTATGTGGAAAGCGCCTCCGTCGGCCTCCTCGCCGGCCGCTTCGCCGCCGCCGAGCAAAAGGGCGAAACCCCGAGCCTGCCGCCGGCTACCACCGCGCTAGGTTCGCTGCTCAACCACATCACCGGCGGCCACCTGTCTTCCGATGATGAACCGGGCAAACGCTCCTTCCAGCCGATGAACATCAATTTCGGCCTCTTCCCCGAACTGGAGCCGGGCTCGATCGTCAAGCCAGAAGGCGTCAAGCGTTTTCGCGGCAAGGACAAGACGATCATGAAACGTCAGCTGATCGCGGCGCGGGCGTTGAAGGATTGTGCAGCGTGGCTCGCGACGCCCAAAGGCGGCGCGGCGACCTGACTGACGCCGAGACATGGCAACCTGGCATGACCGCCGTCGTTACATCACGTTCCATTTGCCAAAATCGGATTTGCCGGTCTGATAGGGATAATGCCTTGAGAAGAAGGGATTGACTGCGGCAACGTGCTCGAAGGTGATCGTCGTTCCAAAGAGGATTGAGAACAGCGGCTGGTAGCTGTAGCGGCCGGAGACAACGATGATCGCTTCCTTGGGGCCAAATCCACCGTCAGTCACTGCCTTTTGCCATCGCACGTCCTCGGCCGATCCAAAGAAATTATACGGCCTGAATTGTTCTTTAGGCGTGCCGCCGGTCAGCTCAACGCTTCGCAAAGTCAGATTGAGCTTATCCGTTGCGAGGATGCCGTTGCCCGCGATGATCGCGAATTGGGACACACCGGTTCTGACCCGTGTCTCGAACTCCGGAAATCGTGCCGACCATCTGGCCGCATTATCGATCACGGTGACAAAACGATCATAACTGATCCAGCCTCGCCCGACTTCGACAATGACTGCCAGAAAAAGAATGAGGACCGGCGCCAGAAGTCCCATCTCGACGGCAGCGGCGCCGGATCGGCAGGAGAAGAGCCGGAAGATGCGGTGTGAACCCATGCCGATCATTCCGTCACCCGTACGGCCGTGACCGCCAGCGACACATTCTGCAGCTGACGAACGCCTCCGAACTTGGGCACAAGCAGATGTGTCGTCGGCATGACGAAATTCCAGTTGTAGCCGATCGCAAGTATATATTGGCCGGCAGAACTGTTCGGCGCCTGAAAGCGGTTGACGATGGGGAAGGAGATCGGCGTCGCGACGATGTCGTCATCGGCTATAGGAACAAGCGTTATCTTCAGGGTTTCCGTGTCCGTAGCCCCGATAAACTTGGCCGCGATCGCACGCCGAAGCGCGTCCGCAGTCACCTGCTCCCGCTGCATCGCCGCTTTACGAAGATATTCTATGCCTGCAGTCGTGGCCGTCGACAGGTTGAGATGATAAAGGAACAACAGACCGATTTCCAATATCCCGAAGATCAGAATGAGGAAGAACGGCATCAATATCGCGACCTCAATCGCTGCTGCCGCCTGCCTGTCATCGGCAAAACGCCGATAATGCCCGAGCCACCGGTTATTGAAACGAGAGGACGTTGGACGTTTTTTTGGCCGTCGAGCTTCGACGCGGTTACCGGCGCTCATCGCCGTACCTTCCGATATATCTCAGTTCGAACCCGGTGATGATGCCGCCGACGCTGTCACTGAAACCCGATGCGGCGATGGTGAGCTTGTATACGGAGTAGGTGTCGACCGTGAATTTCTTCTGGTAATAGCGCCACTTGATGGCCTGATCGACGGGATTTTCCATGCCCGGTCCCTGCCGCATGTTAAAGACCGGTTTTACAGTGCCCAATTGTGGCAGAAGCTGCTGCAGGGTGACATCGATGCCATTCGTCTGCTCAGCGGTAATCAGCCTGCCGGGATTGGAAGGGTCCTTGAAATGACTCTTACGGCCGTTGTACCACACGGATATCTCATAGTAGCCGGGATGAAGCTCCACTTTTTTGAAGATGGAGCTGTTGGCGTTCATGGGCTTTTTACCTCCCTGCCTCACCGCGCCCCAGTCGCTGTCCAGCTCGATCACGTAGCGCGTCGGCAAGGACGCATTATTGCCCATGGAGTCGTCGACCATATCTCTGCGCGTGTTGGCCGCCTTGTCTGTGTCTTTGATATCGCAGGCCTTGTCGTTGAGGGTTTCCTTGTCTTTCTCAACTTTCTGCGCAAACCCGTCCGGATAGCCATCCCAGTCGTGATTCTTGCGGCAGCAGGGGCTGCTCCAGTCCTGCAATTCGATACCGGGGTCTGTCCCGCCGTCCCAGCGGATCTCGGTATAGCGATAGACCCCCCAGCAACCGCCGGGGGTCCTTGCGGTGACCCCGTTTTTTAGAACGCGCTCCTTATCGAGTGAGGTTTTCTCAAAATCATTATTGACCAGCACTTCACCATCATAGGGATAAGGCGGGATGCCCTGGCAAGTGTAGTTCAAACGGTACTTGAATTCGTCGAGGCTGAACATCTTGGCAAACAGCAGATTATAGCCGAACTCCGCCTTCATATCCGTGCGCAGCCAGTCAATGACAACATCGCGGGTGATCACCTTTTGTTTTGTAGACTGGATCATCGAATCGAAGGTTGTAAGCACGGCTTCCCGGCGGTCCTCATCTTCAGGCGTATCGGTCCGCGTGGGCTTGGTCGATCGTTCGCAGGCCAGCGCCATGACGCGCTTTGACTGGTTGTAATAGACCAGCGCCCGGCCGCCTTCGAAAAGCACCCCTAACAGAAGGACGAAGAGGGGCAGCAACAGTGCGGTCATAATGGCGAAAGCGCCTTTGCGGTCCTTGAGCAGCGAGAAAAACGCTCCCCTTTCCCGTGCTGCTTTTTTTATCGGCCTGCTCGTCATCAAAACACCGTCTCATGTCGCTCATCACCATGGGAAAGGCGCGCTGTGAAAAGCGACTGGCCTGGCTTTCTGCGACGCTAAATATGTCCGGCTAACGCCGGTCGATTGAAAATTGCTCTTTGGCCGCCTGCGGCGCTGCTTTTCGGGCAACGTCGCCTGACCACTGAAAATACAGGGGTCAATTAACACGCAAACCGTAAATCAAAGCTCAATCGGAACTGAAAAATATGACGCAAATTCATATGCTTAGTTTATTTATTAATAAATTAGCTATCTTCGATAGAAGCGTATGACCGCGTCGCGGTAGTGAATGGGGTGCATTCACCGCCACGTGCGTAAACACAAACTTGGGCTTGCCCCTTGTCCCTCCAGCCAAGCTCGGGCAAAACAGCCCCATCCAATCACGAGACAATGCCAGGAGATAAGATATGGACGTCCGCGCCGCCGTTGCCATTCAGGCAGGAAAACCGCTCGAGGTCATGACCGTTCAGCTCGAAGGTCCCCGGGCCGGCGAAGTGCTGATCGAGGTCAAGGCGACCGGCATCTGCCACACCGATGACTTCACCCTTTCCGGCGCCGATCCGGAAGGCCTGTTTCCGGCCATTCTCGGCCATGAAGGCGCCGGCATCGTCGTGGATGTCGGACCGGGCGTTACCTCCGTCAAGAAGGGCGATCATGTGATTCCGCTCTACACGCCGGAATGCCGCGAGTGCTATTCGTGCACCTCGCGCAAGACCAATCTCTGCACCTCCATCCGCGCCACGCAGGGCCAGGGCGTGATGCCGGACGGCACCTCGCGATTCTCGATCGGCAAGGACAAGATCCATCACTACATGGGCTGCTCGACCTTCTCGAACTACACGGTTCTGCCGGAAATCGCGCTCGCCAAGATCAATCCCGACGCGCCCTTCGACAAGGTCTGCTACATCGGCTGCGGCGTCACCACGGGCATCGGTGCGGTCATCAACACCGCCAAGGTCGAAATCGGCTCCACGGCCATCGTCTTCGGTCTCGGCGGCATCGGCCTCAACGTGCTGCAGGGCCTGCGTCTTGCCGGCGCAGACATGATCATCGGTGTCGACATCAACCCGGACCGCAAGGCCTGGGGCGAAAAATTCGGCATGACCCACTTCGTCAACCCGAAGGAAGTCGGCGACGATATCGTGCCCTATCTCGTCAACATGACGAAGCGCAACGGCGACCTGATCGGCGGCGCGGATTACACCTTCGACTGCACCGGCAATACCAGGGTCATGCGCCAGGCGCTGGAAGCCTCCCATCGCGGCTGGGGCAAGTCGGTCATCATCGGCGTTGCGGGTGCTGGCCAGGAAATCTCCACCCGTCCGTTCCAGCTCGTCACCGGCCGCAACTGGATGGGCACCGCATTCGGCGGCGCGCGCGGCCGCACGGATGTGCCGAAGATCGTCGACTGGTACATGGAAGGCAAGATCCAGATCGACCCGATGATCACCCACACCATGCCGCTCGAAGACATCAACAAGGGCTTCGACCTGATGCACAGGGGCGAAAGCATCCGCGGCGTCGTCGTGTACTGATCGGCCGGCAACATCAGCAGGCGCGCAGCACGCGCGCCTGCCCATTCATGCAAATGTGATCGCTCCTTCGGCCTTACAGCCAGCGCGATTAACGGGACGGTAAATCTATCGTTGTAATCCCATAACGCGCGGTGGGGTTGAAAAATCTCTTCCTCAGGCCGAGTGACGCCAGACAGCGGAGAGCGCCCCTGAAAATCGTATCGATCGATAACGGAAACCGCGCCGCCGCCATCAGTCTTCTGACGAAAGGTTTCCCTGAAAAGAGCGAGGCCTTCTGGTCCCGCGGGCTTGCGCTGATCGCCGAACATCACGAACGCCGGCAACTCGGTCCGGTCGGGCAATTGCTGATGAAAGGTGACGACGCCGCCGGTGTATTGCTGACAATCAAAAGCCGCCTGCCGGATACCGGCACTGTCGTCGTCAATCTGTCCAGCTGGTATGTCGAGCCGGCTTGCAGATGGTTCGCGCCGCGCATGCTGCAAATGGCGTCGTCTTCAGAGGATGAGGTCTTCACCGACCTCACCCCCTCGGCCGAAGCCTGCAGGCTGAATGAGAGGCTGGGCTTTCACACGGAGACGGATTGCACGCTTTTTTATCCCCTGCCGTTGAAGGCGTTGCGCCCCTCGAGCGCCCGCCTCATAACGCTTGCCTCCGCTCAACCCGGTACGCTGACCAGCGAGACGCGTGAGATGCTTGAAGATCACGCGCGCCTCGGCTGCATCGTCGCCATCATGCAGGCGGATGGCCGTCATTACCCGCTGGTCTTTCTGAAAACGGCGACCAAAAGGGCGCCCTCCGCGCGCCTCATCTATTGCGAGGACCGCGCAGTCGTACAAAGACACATTTCCGCGATCGCCCGCCATCTCCTTCGCCACGGCAGATTTGCCATGACGATGGCTGCACTCGACGGTGAACGAAACGCGGGCGGCTTCGCTGCACATAAATCTGCGCCGATACAAGTAAAAGGCGCATGGAACCCACAATTTATTAACGAAACATACTCAGAGTTGGTGTTATTGCCACCCTAGGTATTTTAGTGGTGCTAGGGTTGTCCTGACCGAAACCTGGCCTTTACAGATAAACGGGGTTCCGGGGCGGGAGCCATGGAAAATATACGGGGAGATCGGGGAATGAACATGCTTGCAGCAAAAACGAGCGAAATAGAGATTGCTGATACCATTCACTCCTATCTTTCGGACCGTTTCCCTGCCTATGCACCTTTTTCGGCCGACACGCCGCTTCTCGAGGGAGGCGTCATCGATTCGCTCGGCTTTCTGGAGCTGATGATCTTTCTTGGTGAAGGCTTCGGCATCATTCTCGACGACGAACATTTCACCCCCGACAACCTTGGCACGCCCGCCGATCTCGTCGCCTTCGTCCTCAGGGAACGAAGGAGATGACACCTCCTTTCCTGCTGCACCACCTGCTGGGCGCGCGCGCGGCAAGCGACGGGCAGGCGATCGTTTATAAAGACACATCCCTAAGCTACCGGCAATTTGCCGAAGCGGCGGAACGATGCGCGGCTGCCTTGCAGCAGGCTGGGGCGCAACGCGGCGACCGGGTCGTCATTTTTCTGCCGCGAGGCACGGAAGAATGCTGGGCGATCTTCGGCGTCAGCATGGCCGGATGCGTCTTCGTGCCGGTCAATGCGCTGCTGAAGGCGCAGCAGATACGCCATATCATCGTGGATTGCGGCGCAGAACTTGTCATCAGCAATGCGACCATGCGCGACGAGCTGAGCGCGGCGCTGGAAGGTCTGGCCGGTGTCCGCGTGCTTCTGGCGAACGATATCGCCGAAGGCGGCAAGACGTCGGTCAAAAGCCCGGCGGCAATCGGCGAAGACCTCGCGGCGATCCTCTATACATCCGGTTCTACCGGCTCACCCAAGGGCGTGATGCTGTCGCATCGCAATCTCCTGGCCGGCGCGCGCATCGTGCGCACCTATCTGGAGATTACCGGCAAGGATCGCATTCTTTCCCTTCTGCCCTTCAGCTTTGACTATGGCCTCAACCAGCTGCTGACGGCAGTGGAACAGGGCGCGACAACAATCATCTCCACCTTTAGGCTCGGTGACGATATCGTCCGCGACCTGCGCGACCACGCCGTGACCGGGCTTGCCGGGGTGCCGACAGTCTGGGCGATCCTGACGAGGGCGGCGCCGTCGCTTGCCAGGACGCCGCTTCCGCATCTGCGTTACATCACCAATTCTGGCGGGCGCGTGCCGCAGGAAACTGTGAAGGCGCTGCGCGAAAAGCTGCCGGACACGAAAATCTACCTGATGTACGGCCTGACCGAAGCCTTCCGCTCCACCTTCCTGCCGCCGGATGAAATCGATCGCCGCCCGACCTCCATCGGCAAGGCCATTCCCGAATGTGAGATATTCATCGTCACCGCCGAGGGACAGCGGGCAAAGCCCGGCGAACCCGGCATTCTCGTGCATCGAGGCCCGACCGTTTCGCTGGGCTACTGGAACCGGCCGGAAGACACGGCGAAAGTCCTGCGCCCGCATCCCTTCATTCCGGCGGCGCTGGGCGGAGAAACCGTATGTTACTCCGGCGACCTGGCGGTGGAAGACGAAGACGGGTTCTTCAGCTTCGTTGCCCGTAACGATGCGATGATCAAGTCTTCGGGTTATCGCATAAGCCCCACCGAAGTCGAAGAAAGCCTGATGTCGACAGGCTTGTTCCAGCAGGTCGCCGTCATCGGCCTTCCGGACCCCTTTGCGGGGGAAAAGGTGCATGCCGTGGCGACTGCCGCCAATGAAAATATCGATGTTTCCGCGGCACTGAAGAAGGCCGCTGAAATGCTCGCCCCCTTCATGATCCCGCGCGCCATCGAGCTGGTCGACCGGTTGCCGGTCACCGCCAATGGCAAGGTGGACTACCGCGCGCTTGTGCGCGAACGGACGGACAATGGCGCCCACGGATAAACCCCAGAGCCACGGTCCCGCCCTTGCGGCCGCGTCATTCGATATCAGCGAAAACGATCTTGTGATCGGCGGGCTTGCCGTGCGCGATATCGTCGCCAAAGCCGGAACCCCATGCTTTCTCTATGATGCTGGCGCGATGCGCCGCGCCTACCGCGATCTCCAGGCGACGCTCTCCGGTTTTGCCGATATCTATTATTCGGTGAAGGCCAATCCCCTGCCCGCCATCATCGCGCTCTTCCGGCAGGAAGGCGCTGGCGCGGAAATCGCTTCCGCCGGCGAATATCGCGCCGCTATAAAGGCTGGTGTCGCGCCGGAAAACATCATCTTTGCCGGGCCCGGCAAAAGCAGAGCCGAATTGCACGAAGTGATCGCGGGCGGAATCGGCGAAATCCACGTGGAAAGCGCCGAGGAAATTGCCCGCATCGAGGCAATCGGCAAACCCGTCAAGGCCTCTGTCCGCATCAATCCGGTGCCGGATGCGCAAGCCGGCGCCATGCGCATGGGCGGCAAGGCCACCGCTTTTGGTTTCGATGAGGAAGAACTGGAAAATATCCTGGCGCTTTTCCGGCATGCGGGCGTTATCGAGCTCGTCGGCATCCATATCTATGGCGGCACTCAGATCCTCGATGCGGACATGCTTGTCTCGCAATGGCGACATGCCATCTCAATTGCCGCCCGCATGGCGGAAATGCTCGGCAAGCCGCTTGAAACCATCGATCTCGGCGGCGGCCTCGGCATCCCCTACTTCGCCGGCGAAGCACCGCTCGATCTCGCGAAGGTAAAAGCCGCCGTGCCCGATCTGAAGGCACTGCTGAAAGCGCATCCGCTGATCGCCGACGCCCATGTCATCGTCGAGCCCGGCCGCTTCCTCGCCGGTCCGGGCGGCATCTATACGGCCGAAGTCAATTCCGTGAAGACCTCGCGCGGAACCACCTTCGTTGTGACGGATGGCGGCATGCACCATCACCTGGCCGCTTCGGGCAATCTCGGTCAGATCGTCAAGCGCAACTACCCCATCGTTGCGCCCGCCATGATGCAGGCCGACCACGCGGAGACTGCAACCATCGTCGGCCCGCTCTGCACGCCGCTCGATACGCTGGCTCGCAACGCGGCATTGCCGAGGCTCCAGGCCGGTGACCTCATCGCCATCCTGCAGTCAGGCGCCTATGGCGCAAGCGCCAGCCCCGGGGATTTTCTAAGCCACGCGGTGGCGAAGGAAGTGCTGGTGGAAAATGGGGCGTTTGAGATGATCGGGCGATAATCACCCTCGCAGTAGCCTGTCCCCCACAGCGAATTTCGATTTCAGCAGGCACTCGTCATATTCCGCCTCAGCCACGGAATCGAAGACGATGCCGCCGCCGACATTAAAGACGGCGTAACCGTCATCGAACAGTGTCATGGTACGGATCGCCACCGAAAAGCGCATTTCACCACCAGGAGACATGAGGCCGATGGCGCCGCAATAGGCGTCGCGGGGCGCCGCTTCCAGTTCGCGCAGGATTTTCATCGCCCACATTTTTGGCGCACCGGTAACCGAGCCGCAGGGAAACAAGGCGGCGAAAATGTTTTCCACCGTCATGCCAGGCAAAAGTTTCGCCCTGATATGGCTGACCATCTGGTGCACGGTCGGATAGGTCTCGATATCGAAAAGCCGTGGCACATCGAGGCTGCCGACCTCGGTGATGCGGGAAATATCGTTGCGCAAGAGATCAACGATCATCCGGTTTTCGGCGAGCGTCTTTTCATCTGCAAGCATCGCCGCGATGATCGCCCTGTCCTCCTCCGCATCCGCTCCGCGCGGCGTCGTTCCCTTCATGGGATGGGTTTCGATGAACCCCTGCCCGTCAACCGAGAAAAACAGTTCCGGCGAGCGTGACAGGATGACCGGGCCGCCGAGATCGACCAGCGCGCCATATTTCACCGGCTGGCGTTCGATCAACGACCAGAATGCCGTCAGCGGATCGCCGCTCCAGCGGGCATGGACGGGCATGGTCAGATTACCCTGATAACAGTCGCCCCGGCGTATATGGTCGTGCAACAGCTCGAAACGCCGCCGATACTCGGGAAGTGTCCATGCCGGAACCGGATCGGCAAGAAACGCATCCGCGCCCGGAACTTCGTCAGGCCGCGCAAAGCGGCCGTCATCCGGCTGCGGGCCGGAAAAGACCCCGAAATTCAGGAACGGCACGTTGCGCGGTTCTTCCGCAAAAGGCGCAAGCTTCGGCTCGAACAGGAAACCGGCCTCATAAGACATATAGCCAGCTAAATACTTTCCTACACGTCGCAGTTCTTCCATGCGCTTCAGCGCTGCAAAAAACGCTCCTCGCTCATCCGCGACGATGATTTCCTCCGGCTCGGTGAAGGCTGTCACCGTGCCGGTCGTGTCATCCCGGAAAAGAACGTAAGGCGCATGTGCCAAGGTAAAATCCGTAGAAGGTAAATCTGGAGACTTCAGGGCGTCGGAAAGAAACCTCTCCATCGTCATCCCCGGTTCCCGGATCAAGTCCGAGGATGTCCCGAGGATCTACCACCCGTTGACTTTAGCGACCTCGGCAGATCCTCGGCACGAGACCGAGGATGACGTCGAGTGTGGAGACAGGTCACGAGGCATTAAACCGGGTCTATATCGCCCCGCGCCCACATTTCGATGGTTTCCGCATAAAAATCGGCGAAACGGCCTTCCTCGATCGACTTGCGGATACCCTGCATCAGCTCCTGATAATAGGCAAGATTGTGCCAGGAAAGGAGCATGCCGCCCAGCGCCTCGTTGGCGCGTACGAGGTGATGCAGATAGGCGCGGGAGTAATCGCGCGAGGCCGGGCAGTTGGATTGTTCGTCGAGCGGGCGCATATCCTCGGCATGGCGGGCATTGCGGATATTGACCTTGCCGCGGCGCGTAAAGGCCAGACCATGACGGCCGGAACGCGTCGGCATCACGCAGTCGAACATGTCGATGCCGCGCGCCACCGATTTCAGGATATCGTCAGGCGTGCCGACGCCCATCAGGTAACGCGGCTTTTCAGTGGGCAGCACCGGCAGGGTAATATCGAGCATGCCCAGCATCACATCCTGCGGCTCACCGACGGCAAGGCCGCCGACCGCATAACCCTTGAGATCGAGCTGCTTCAGCCCTTCGGCGGAGCGAATGCGCAGGTCCGGCTGGTCGCCGCCCTGCACGATGCCGAACATGGCCTTGCCGGGCTGGTCGCCAAAGGCGACGCGGCAGCGCTCGGCCCAGCGCAGCGACATTTCCATGGCGCGCTCGATTTCCTTGCGCTCGGCCGGCAGCGCGATGCACTCATCGAGCTGCATCTGGATGTCCGAATCGAGCAGTCCCTGAATTTCGATCGAGCGTTCGGGTGACATGTGATGCAGCGAACCGTCCACATGGCTCTTGAAAGTCACGCCCTTCTCATCCAGCTTGCGCAGACCGGACAGCGACATGACCTGAAAACCGCCGCTGTCGGTGAGGATCGGGTGTGGCCAGCGGATCAGCTCATGCAGGCCGCCAAGGCGGGCGACACGCTCGGGGCCGGGCCGGAGCATCAGGTGATAGGTATTGCCGAGAATGATGTCCGCCCCCAGCTCGCGCACCTGATCAAGATACATGGCCTTGACGGTGCCGACAGTGCCGACGGGCATGAAGGCGGGCGTGCGGATGACGCCACGCGGCATGGCGACTTCGCCGAGGCGCGCGCCGCCGCTCGTGGCTTTCAGGGTGAAGGTGAATTTGTCGTGCATCAGTTTTTCCGGAACAACAGGCTGGAATCGCCATAGGAATAGAAACGGTATCCGGTTTCGATGGCGTGCTTATATGCGTCACGCATCGTTTCGAGACCGCAGAAAGCCGAAACCAGCATGAACAGCGTCGATTTCGGCAGGTGGAAATTGGTCATCAGTATGTCGACAGCCCGGAAACGATAACCGGGCGTGATGAAGATGCCGGTCGCATCGGACCACGGGTGAATGGTGCCATCCTCCGCAGCCGCGCTTTCGATCAGACGCAGCGACGTCGTGCCCACGCAGACAATGCGCCCGCCCCGCGCCTTGACCGCATTCAGCCTGTCGGCTGTTTCCTGCGAGACGTGGCCGATTTCGAAATGCATCTTGTGATCGTCGGTATCATCGGCCTTGACCGGCAGGAAGGTGCCCGCCCCAACGTGAAGCGTCACGAAATGCCGCTCGATACCGGCCTTGTCGAGCGCGGCAAACAGGTCGGGCGTGAAATGCAGCCCGGCGGTAGGCGCGGCAACGGCGCCCTTCTCGCGGGCGTAGATGGTCTGGTAGTCGGTCTGGTCCTGCGCATCTTCCGGCCGTTTGGCCGCGATATAGGGCGGCAGGGGAATATGGCCGACGGAGGCAATGGCCTCGTCCAGAACGGGACCGGAGACGTCGAACAGCAGCGTGATCTCGCCCTCCTCGCCCTTCTGCTCGACGGTGGCCTCCAGATGGGCAAGGCCGCAGGCATTATCGCGCTCATAACCGAAACGGATGCGGTCGCCCTGCTTGATGCGCTTGCCGGGACGCGCGAAAGCCTTCCAGCGGGACTGATCGGCGCGCATGTGCAGCGTGGCCGAAACGGCCGTCTCCGGCGCGCCTTCGCGCAGCCTGACACCTTCAAGCTGGGCGGGAATGACGCGGGTGTCGTTGAAAACGAGCGCATCGCCGGCCCGCAGGAAGGACGGCAGGTCGAAAACGCGATGGTCTTCCATGCGATTTTCATTCGGATCGACCACCAGCAGGCGCGCGCTATCACGCGGGTTCGCCGGGCGAAGGGCGATATTCTCCTCGGGCAGGTCGAAATCGAACAGGTCTACACGCATTGCAAGGGCTCTCGAAAATATCAAAACCCGCCCTCAATGGGGCGGGCGGTGTGTAGTGACAAGGCTTCGTCTAACGAGACGTCATCCTCGGGCTTGTCCCGAGGATCTAACCACGTTGCCGTTGGGGATCGTTAGATCCTCGGGACATCCTCGGGCTTGATCCGGGGACCGAGGATGACGGCTGAGAGGTTGGCACCCTTGTCATCAATGTGAAACGCCCCGCAGTTTCCTGCGGAGCGGGTAAACACTTTATAAGCTATTCTCAAGCCGCCGAAGCGAGCTTCATCGAAACGATCGAATCGGGGTCCTTCACCGGCTCGCCGCGCTTGACCTTGTCGATGGCTTCCATGCCCTCGATGACCTGGCCCCAGACGGTGTACTGCTTGTTGAGCCACGGGGAATCCGTGAAGCAGATGAAGAACTGCGAGTTGGCGGAGTTCGGGTTCTGCGAACGGGCCATGGAGCAGGTGCCGCGCACATGCGGGATGGCGGAGAATTCTGCCTTCAGGTCCGGCTTTTCGGAGCCGCCCATGCCGGCGCGGGCCGGGTTGAAGCTTTCGGAACCCTTCTTGCCGAATTTCACGTCGCCGGTCTGCGCCATGAAGTCTTCGATGACGCGGTGGAAAACGACGCCGTCATAAGCACCTTCCGATACCAGTTCCTTGATGCGGGCAACGTGGCCCGGAGCAACTTCCGGAAGCAGCTGGATCACGACCTTGCCGGTCGTCGTTTCCATGATGATGGTGTTTTCCGGATCCTTGATCTCGGCCATGATTATTCTCCTCTGTTCGGGCTCTATTGCCCTGTCTTACTTCTTGCCGACAGTGACCTTGATCATCCGGTCGGGGTTGGAAACTTCGCCGTTGCTGCCCTGCCCGCGCTTGATCTTGTCCACGGCTTCCATGCCGGACACGACCTTGCCGACCACGGTGTACTGGCCGTTCAGGAACGGACCGTCGGCAAACATGATGAAGAACTGCGAATTGGCGGAATTCGGATCCTGCGAACGGGCCATGCCGACCACGCCGCGCGTGAACGGAACCTTGGAGAATTCGGCCGGAATATCCGGCAGGTCGGAGCCGCCAGTACCTGCGCGCTGGGCGCTGAAGCCCTTCTCCATGTTGCCATACTGCACGTCGCCGGTCTGCGCCATGAAGCCGTCGATGACGCGGTGGAAGGCGACGTTGTCGTAAGCGCCCTTCTTGGCCAGCGCCTCGATCTGCGCCACGTGCTTCGGCGCGACGTCGGGCATAAGCTCGATGACAACGGGGCCGTCCTTAAGCTGGACGGTGAGAAGTTCGGCGGCAGACGCAAAGGTGCTGGCGGCAAGCGCGCCCGCAAACATGGCGCCGGCAAAGGCAAATCGAACGAGTTTCATCGGATTGGCTCCAAATGTAAGGCTGAAGTCAGCGCTTCAGCTTGGCGTTAAGGGCTTCAAGCACGGCTTTCGGCACGAAGGCTTCGACATTGCCGCCCATGGCGGCGATCTGCCGAACCAATGTGGCTGTAATGGGTCGCGACGAGGTGCCGGCGGGCAGGAACACGGTCTGGATATCAGGCGCCATCTGGCGGTTCATGCCCGCCATCTGCATTTCATAATCGAGATCGGTGCCGTCACGCAGGCCGCGCAGCAGAAGTCGCGCGCCATGCTGACGGGCCGCATCGACAACCAGATTATCGAAGGAAACGACGTCCATGCGCGCCGCTTCGCCCGGCAGCTGCTCCGCAAGCGCCTGCTTTATCAGCCCTGCCCGTTCCTCGAAACTGAACATCGGCGCTTTTCCGGGATGAATGCCAACCGCGACAATGACCTTTGACGCCACGTTCAGCGCTTGGAGAAGCACATCCAGATGTCCGTTGGTCATCGGATCGAAGGATCCTGGATAAAAGGCAATCGTCATATCGCTCTCAGATGGTGGGCGCGTCTCGACGCTTCAGCATATGTGCCGCCTTTTGTCATGGAGAAGCACGCGGCGCAAGACTTTATAACCACCCCTCACAAGCGCGGCCGTGCCGTGAACCCCCGATGAACGGGCCGTTCAGTGCGGTTTCAGAGCCATTTTGTTTAAATGCACAGCATCGGGAAACCGAAACGCCTTTCGCCCGTTAAGCAACCGGAGAATCGAAAATGCTGGCCTTCATGATCGTCGTTTCGGTCATCTCGTCATTCGCAGCCGAGTATCTTTTCCTCGAATGACGGCCTCAGCCAGTTTCCTGAACGCCAGATGAACGAGCCATTCAAGGAAGTTTCACCGGGGCGATGCTAATCGATTTTTATGATTGACGCGGAACATGATCGGACATGGTGCGTTAACAAGAAACCAAAGGAACAGACAAATGTTTGTAAGAGAAAAACAGTCTACTTCGGCGAAAATCAGCGTCATCAGCACCGCCTGGACAGTTCTGGTTATCGCAATGGTAGCAACGACGTTTAGCCTTTATGAACAGAAGCCTGAAAAGCTTGGACCTGACTATCCGCAACTGACCGCCCGCTACCAGTATATGAATTATTACTGATAACGGGGAGAAACTCTCGAAACTCCGGAGACGACATCATGTTCACATTTCTGACGATGCTTCTTGCCCTGATCAGCGTAATGTTCGTGATGTCAATGATCTCTGTCGTTGCCGAGATGCGACGCGAGGACGAGGAGTTCAAGGCGATGATCCGGCGCGACCGCGCTTTCTGAGTGCGGCAGGCTGGCATAAATCCGCTTTAAAAATGATTGTTCTCAGCCGCCCTGGAGCCTCCGGGCGGTTTTGTTTTGAAAGGCCTGCGATGGCCGCCTTCGTTCCTGTGCTTGTCACGGGAATCCAGTCAACACACGTCTGTGCGACGGAAAGACTCTTTTCAGCCCAAGGACTTGGGCGGGCTCGATTCCTGTCACAAGCACAGGAATGACGGTGTGGACGCCGCTGATATCCATCCGTTGCCTCCATTTCGGCGCCTCCAATCACACAACCGTTTTCAAAACCCCGTTTTTCCAAGGGAAATTCCCTTCAATTTCCGAATGGATTGATTTAAGGAACGCCGATACGTTGCGGGCCGGACAGCCGGCGACCGCGATGACGTTCCTGTGAGGTTTGCATAACGATGCTCGATTCCCTGAGAAATGCTTCTCGAACCATGGCAGCCAAGCTGCTGCTTCTCCTGCTTGTTGTTTCTTTTGGCATCTGGGGCGTTTCCGCATCGCTTGTCACCGCCAATTCCCACGCCGTCATGACGGTGGGTGACCAGACGGTCAGCCCGGAGGAATTCCGCCTCGCCTATCAGCGGCAGATTTCCGATCTCAGCCGCCAGTTCGGCACAAGGCTGACGACCGAACAGGCCAAGGCCTTCGGCATCGACCGCCAGGTCTTCAGCCAGCTTGCAGCCGGGGCATCGCTTGACGAACTCGCTTCGAAGATGAACCTCGGTCTTTCGGAAGACCGTCTTGCCAAACTCATTGCCGAAGACCCCGCCTTCAAATCGGTCAATGGCCAGTTCGACCGCAACCTCTTTACGGAGCGCCTGCGCAATTCCGGTTTCCGCGAGGACGACTACATCAAGGAACGCAGCAAGGTCGCCGTGCGCAGCCAGATCGTTGAAGCCGTCTCGGACGGTTTTGCCGCACCGCAGGTTCTCGTGGATGCCCTGAAGCAATATCGCAACGAGCAGCGCGCCGTTGATTATGTCATTCTTTCAAACGCCGTCATCCCGCCGGTCAAGGCCCCCGGCGACGACGTGCTCGCCCCCTGGTTCGAGACGAACAAGACGAAATATCGCGCGCCGGAATTCCGCAAATTCACCTATGTGAAGCTGGAACCTTCCGACATCGCGGAGCCAGCCTCGGTAACGGACGCCCAGATCGCCGATTATTATAACAGCCACAAGGACAGCTTCCGCACCGCCGGCCGCCGCACGGTCGAGCAGCTGACCTTCCCGGACAAGGAAATGGCCGCCGCCGCCGCCGAGCAGATCAGGCTCGGCAACACCACCTATGACCAGGTGGTGAAGGATCAGGGCAAGACGCCGTCCGACGTCACGCTTGGCGAATTCACAAAGGATACCATCCCCGACCAGTCGATTGCCGATGCCGCTTTTGCCATCCAGAAGGATGGGGGCGTTTCGCCGGTGGTTGAAGGCTCGTTCGGCCCGGTACTCCTGCGCGTCACGGGCATCAAGCCGGAAACCACCCGCACGCTGGAAGAGGCAAAGGAAGACATCCGCAAGGATCTCGCCACCGCTGCCGCCGCGGAAGAAATCACCAATGTGCACGACCGTTACGAGGATCTGCGCGCCGGCGGTTCTTCGCTTGCGGACGCCGCACAGCAGTTGAACCTGAAACCGGTCACCATTGCCGCCATCGACGCAGCCGGTCTCGACGAAAAGGGCGATGCGGTCGAAGGCCTGCCCTCCCCGCAGCTCGCCCAGGACGTGTTCAAGACCGAACCCGGAACCGAGGCCCTGCCGATCAATCTCGGCCGCGAAGGTTACATCTGGTTCGACGTCGAGCAGATCATCCCTGCCCGCGACCGCACGCTTGCCGAAGTCCGCGACGATGTCGTTGCCGACTGGACGGCAGAGCAGCAGCGCACCGCACTTGCCGCCAAGGCCGACGAGCTGAAGGCCCGCATTGAAAAGGGCGAGACGCTGGAGGCTGTCGCGGGTGAGCTGAGCCTTGCAGTCGAACAGAAATCCGGCCTGCGCCGCACCAGCGAAGATGCGATTTTCGGTCGCCAGACCATCGCCGCCGTCTTCTCGGGCGCCGAAGGCGTGGTCGGCACGGCGGCCGATGCCGATGGTTCCAGCCGCATCCTCTTCAAGGTCACCTCTGTCGACACCAACGCGACGCCGGACGCGCTCGCCAATGACGACCAGCAGTTTGCCGCCATTGCCCGCGCGGCCGGCGACGACATGCTGGACCAGATGGTCAACCGCCTGCAGAATGACTATGGTGTGACGATCAACCAGGCCCTCGCCGATCAGGCGATGGTCGGCTTCTAACCCGGGAGGCGACGAGATGGCCGAACTGAAGCCGCTGATCGCCAGGGTCGCGAATGGAGAAAGCCTGAACCGCGAGGATGCGCGCACGGCTTTCGACATTCTGATGTCGGGCGAAGCCACGCCGTCGCAGATCGGCGGTTTCCTGATGGCGCTGCGCGTGCGCGGTGAAACGGTCGACGAAATCGTCGGCGCAGTCTCCTCCATGCGTTCCCGGATGTTGCCGGTTTCCGCCCCCGCCAATGCCATCGATATCGTCGGCACCGGCGGTGACGGCATCGGCACCTACAACATCTCGACACTCGCCTCGATCATCGTCGCCGGCACGGGCCTGCCGGTCGCCAAGCACGGCAACCGGGCATTGAGTTCCAAATCCGGCACGGCAGATGCGCTTTCCGCACTCGGCGTGAAGCTCGATATCGGTCCCGATCTCATCGCCCGCTGCATCAGCGAGGCGGGTCTCGGCTTCATGTTCGCGCAGATGCACCATTCCGCCATGCGCCACGTTGGCCCGAGCCGCGTCGAACTCGGTACGCGCACGATCTTCAACCTGCTCGGCCCCCTCTCCAACCCGGCCGGCGCAAAACGGCAATTGCTCGGCGTGTTTTCGCCACGCTGGCTGGTGCCGCTTGCCGAAGTGCTGCGTGATCTGGGTTCGGAAAGCATCTGGGTCGTGCATGGCGACGGCATGGATGAAGTCACCACCACGGGCGTCACCCATGTGGCGGCGCTCGAAGGCGGCAATATCCGCACCTTCGAGCTGACCCCGAAAGATTTCGGCGTTGAGCCGGCGCGGATGGACGACCTCAAGGGCGGCGACGGCATTGCCAATGCGGCGGCGCTGCGCGAGGTTCTTTCAGGCAAGCGCAATGCCTATCGCGACGTATCGCTTTGCAACGCAGCCGCAGCGCTTGTCATCGCCGGCAAGGCGGAAACGCTTGGCCAGGCCATGACGATTGCCAGCGATGCCCTCGACGGCGGCAAGGCCGCCGCCGCGCTGGAGCGTCTGGTCGCCGTATCAAACGAGGAATGAGAGCGAGATCATGAGCGACATTCTCAAGAAGATCGAGACTTACAAGCTCGAAGAAATCGCCGCCGCCAAGGCGAAGGTTTCACTGGCCGATCTGAAGGCCATGGCTGCCGACCAGAGCGCGCCTCGCGGTTTTTACAGGGCGCTGAAAACAAAGCAGGCCGAGGGCAAGTTCGGCCTTATCGCCGAAATCAAGAAGGCCAGCCCCTCCAAGGGCCTCATCCGCCCCGATTTCGATCCGCCGGCGCTGGCTGCGGCCTATGAGGCTGGCGGCGCTGCATGTCTTTCTGTCCTGACAGACAGGCCGAGCTTTCAAGGCGCTCCGGAATTCCTGACCGCCGCCCGCAATGCCTGCGCCCTGCCCGCGCTGCGCAAGGATTTCATGTTCGACACCTATCAGGTGCACGAAGCCCGCGCCTGGGGCGCGGACTGCATTCTCCTCATCATGGCCTCGCTGTCGGATGACGACGCGAAACGGCTGGAATACGAGGCTTTCGCGCTTGGCATGGATGTGCTGATCGAAGTGCACGACGAAGAGGAAACGGAACGGGCGCTGAAGCTCGACTCGCCGCTTTTCGGCATCAACAATCGTAATCTCCGCACTTTCGAGGTTGGCCTCGAAACCAGCGAAAGGCTGGCGGGACTGGTGCCCGCCGACAGGCTGCTGGTGGGCGAAAGCGGCATCTTCACCTTCGAGGATTGCCAGCGCCTGAAAAAAAGCGGCATCAGCACCTTCCTCGTCGGTGAAAGCCTGATGCGCAAGGACGATGTGACGGCGGCCACCAAGGCGCTGCTGACGGGCCAGTCCGGCATTCTGGCAGCGGAATAAACCCGGATGAGCGACGACCAGAAGCTCACCCATATCGACGCGGCCGGTGAAGCGCATATGGTCGATGTTGGCGACAAGGCGGAAACCGTGCGTGTTGCGGTTGCCGAAGGCTTCGTGAAAATGAAGCCGGAAACGCTGGCGCTTATCCACGACGGCAACGCCAAGAAGGGCGATGTCATCGGCACCGCACGGCTGGCCGGCATCATGGCCGCGAAGCAGACCGCCAATCTCATTCCGCTCTGCCACCCGCTGATGCTGACCAAGGTGGCGGTGGACATAACCGAAGATGCCACCCTGCCCGGCCTCCGCGTTGAGGCCAGGGTGAAACTGTCAGGCAAGACCGGCGTGGAAATGGAAGCGCTGACCGCCGTCTCCATCGCCTGCCTGACGATCTATGACATGGCGAAGGCCGCCGACAAGGCGATGGAGATCATCAATATCCGCCTGCTTGAAAAGAGCGGCGGCAAATCCGGTGATTTCAAAGCCAGCGATTTCGGGCGACAGGAGAACTGAATGAAGCCGCTGCTGCCCGTGGATGAGGCCATCGCGCGCCTTCTGGACGCAGCGGTTCCGGTCACCGACACCGAAACTCTGCCGCTCGCCGAATGCGACGGCCGCGTTCTCTCGGTCGATCTCATCGCAAGCCTCACCCAGCCCCCCTTCGATGCCTCAGCCATGGACGGTTATGCATTGCGCAGCGCCGATGCACCGGCCATCGGCTCGGTCCTCACCGTCATCGGCCAGGCCGCCGCCGGTCATGCTTTTGCCGGCACGGTGGGTGAAGGACAGGCCGTGCGCATCTTCACCGGCGCGCCCGTGCCGCAGGGTGCGGATACGATCCTCATTCAGGAGGATGCCGAAGTCCTGGAAGGCGGAAAAATCCGCACGGCCTTCGATGTCACCGCCGGGCGACATATCCGACCGCGCGGGCAGGATTTTACCAAAGGCGAAACGGTACTGGAGGCTGGAAGGGAACTCGGCTTTGCCGATCTCACGCTGGCGGCGGCGACGAACCACGCCACGCTTACCGTCTATCGCAGGCCACGCATCGCCATCCTTGCCACCGGCGACGAGTTGCTGCCGCCTGGAAGCGTTCCGCAGCCGGCGCAGATCATCGCCTCCAACACCTTCGGCGTCGCCGCGCTGGCCCGCAAGGCCGGTGCAGAGGTACTGGATCTCGGCATTATCCCCGATGATGACGCGCTGATCCGCGCCGCCATCGGCGAGGCCGTTGCGGCGAAGGTTGATGTGCTGTTGACACTCGGCGGCGCCTCCGTCGGAGACCACGATCTGGTGCAGGCTGCATTGAAGGCGGAGGGCATGCAGCTCGATTTCTGGCGCATCGCCATGCGCCCGGGAAAACCGCTGATGGTGGGCTCCATCGGCAGCATGCAGGTTCTCGGCCTGCCCGGAAACCCCGTGGCCAGTCTCGTTTGCGGTCTGCTTTTCCTTGAACCCTTGGTCAGCCGGATTGGCCGGCACCTGCCCCCGCAACGCATCGCGACCGCAAGAACCGCGAAGGCGCTGAAAGCCAACGATCACCGCCAGGATTATCTTCGCGCCCGCCTGGTTAGCGGTCAAGGCGGCGTGGTCGTGGCGGAGCCTTACGCCAGACAGGATTCATCCATGATGAACATCCTCGCCCATTCCGACGTCCTCATCATACGCCCTCCCCATGCGCCGCAGGCTGACGCCGGGGCCGAATGCCCGGTCATCAAACTCAGGGCCTGAACCCGCAGCCAAACGTAGACAACACGCTTTCACGGCACCCGGATGAGGCATTTGTACACCCGCCTGCTGACATCGCCCGGAACGGCGCCGCGTTCAATCCCCTCAGGTCCGCCAGACAAACTGTAACGTTACGCCTTTGGAGGCGGCCGACAAATATCGGCTTCCCCAAAACCATGTCTTGGCGAATGGAAATTCCCCGCCCCTTGAGCTTTTTTCCTCTCCACGAATCACGTTACTGTGCCAAAATAAATCAGCTGCAAAGCGTTATCGGGATTGACAGAATAAATGCGAAACTGTCACCAAGGCGGATAGTAGAGGTCAAAAATTCCGGAAATTCCAAAAAATGAAAATTACTTATAATTATCAATTAAATAAGATAAAAATCGTACAAAATAGAATTTCCTGCAATAAAAATTAGTTCTCCATAAATTAAGCTTTTCAAAACAGCCTCCATAATAATAATCATAGTCTATAAGCAGACTCACTGGAGTTTCTTGATGAACACGGCATCCACGCCCAAGACCACGGGACCCGACATTGCCGGGCAGATTGCCCACGCCATGCGGAGCATGGGTGTTTCGCCGATCCCGCGCAACTACAGCCTTTTCTACGAAGCCTATATCGGTTCGAACCCTGCGCTGACCAAGGATCTGGCGGCGCTGGGAAACCGGGTGACGCAGGACGATCTGGACGAGCTATCCGCGCGTTACGGTGATGGCGGTCCCGCGCGCTTCATCGACGATGCGCATGAAAAGCTGCGACGCGAACTGGAAGCCCTTCTGGGGACCTTACGGCGGGAACAATCCTCCATCGAGAACTACAACAGGATCCTCGGCGAGACGCGGCAGCGTATCGATGACAAGAATGCCGCCAGCAGCAATATTCTGAGAAACGCAATTGCGTTGCTGGCCGAGGCCACCGGCTCGAAGATCATCGACGGCGAAAAGGCGTTCAACGACGTCAACCGCCATGCCGAGGAAATGCACCAGGTGCGCCTGGAGCTGGATGAATACAAGCGCATCGCCAATACCGATTCGCTGACCCGCCTTTCCAACCGGCGGGCTTTCGACGACCGGCTGGCAACCGTTTATGATACCTCCATCGGCCTGCAATATACGTCGCTCGTCCTGCTCGATATCGATCACTTCAAGCGGATCAACGACACGTTCGGCCATCCGGTAGGCGACAAGATTCTGGCTACCGTCGCTTCGGTCATTCGGGCGAATGTCCGCAAGGACGGCTTCGTCGCCAGAAGCGGCGGCGAGGAATTCGCCATCATTCTCGACGGCAATACGCCGGAGGAAGTCATGGTGATGTGCGAGCGCATCCGCCTGTCGCTGGAGAGCACACCCTTCCGCAATTCGAGATCAGGCGCGGATTACGGCACGGTAACGATCTCGATCGGTTTTGCCGCTGCCGCGCAGGCCACCAATCCGACCGAACTTTACGCCCATGCGGATACGGCGCTCTACCACGCCAAGGAAACCGGCCGGAACCGCTCGGTCTTCTACGAGGACGGTATGCAGAAGAACTATACCGGCAAAAACTGGCTGATTTATCGGACTTGAGGCAAATTGCGCCGATTTGGGCGCATTAAAAACACAGCGCTGTCCCCGCCCTCATTCCTGACAAGCATAGGAATGGGGGCGAGAGGGGGAAGCCTCACCACATCGTCTTCGCCGCGCGCGCCGCCCATTCGCGATCATAGGTCTCCTGATCGAATTCCGCCTTGGCCGCCTTGAGCAGCAGACCCGGCGTCGGAAGCGACGACGGGTCGACGAAATTGTCGGGATTCCACAATTCAGACCGCATCAGCGCCCGTGCACACTGGAAATAGACTTCGTCGATCGTGACCACGATGACGGTGCGCGGATGTTTGCCATCCATCTCGAAGCTCTGCAACAACGTTGGGTCAACGGAAACCAAGGCGCGGCCATTGATGCGCATGGTCGTATTCGAGCCGGGGATCAGGAACATCAGCGCCACGCGCGGATCCCGCACGATGTTGAGAAGCGAATCCACGCGGTTATTGCCGCGCCAGTCCGGTAGCAGCACGGTCTTGTCATCGTCCACGCGCACCACACCGCCCTTGTCGCCGCGCGGTGAACAGTCCATGCCCTCCGGCCCTACCGTCGCCAGAGCGAGAAACGGTGACGTTTCGATCATCAGCCTGTATTCGGCCGTCAGCGCGGCTGTCACCTTGGCGATGGATGCCTCGCTCGTGCCGTCATAGATGGCCTTCAATTCCTCGACCGTGCGAATGATCGTCATGTCAGTTCCTATCCCTCGAAATCACCCTGCGACACCACCGGGCGCAATCCCTTAATCTTCCGCCGCTTCCGCCTTTTCCCGCTCCGCCCGCTCACGCGCCGTGCGCGCGGCGACGAGATCGGCTGGCTGGGCGTTGCCACGGATCAGCGAACGGCCGGCATAAATGCCGCCGACGACCTCCATGGCGAAACGCTCCTCGTCGCGGTCGCGGAATTCCTCCACCAGACGGGCGGCGTCTTCCCGCTCCTCGCCCATGGCGCCCAGAACCTCCTCGCTGAAATTCAGCGCCGATTCCAGCGTCTCGCGAATCTGGTAATCCACGCCGGCCTTCAGCAGATCGATGGCATGGCCACGGTCATAGGCGCGGGCGAGAACCGGAACCAGCGGGAATTCATGCTTGACGATCTCCGCGATCCGGACGGCTGCTTCCTTGTCGTCGACGCAGATGAGAACAGCACGCGCCGTGCTGGCGCCGGCGGCATGGAGGATTTCCGCCCGCGAGCCATCGCCATAATAGACCTTGAAACCGAATTCCGCCGCATCGCGCACGAAGTCGGCATCCTTGTCGATCAAAGACAGCGTGTAACCGCGCGCCAGAAGCGGCTGGCTGACGATCTGGCCGAAACGTCCGAAACCGATCAGGAGAATGCTGCCCTCGACATTTTCAGGCACGTCGAGATCGTCAGTATTGGGCACCGCCGCCGGCACCAGCCGGTCATGCAGGATGACCATCAGCGGCGTCAGGACCATGGAGATGATGATCGTCGCCGTCAGGATGGCATTGGCCTCCCGGTCGAGAATGCCGGCGCTGACAGCCGCCGAATAGAGCACGAAGGCGAATTCCCCGCCCTGCGCCATCAGCACCGCCCGTTCCAGGCTTTCACGCCTGGTGGTGCCGAGCGCCCGCGCCACGCCATAGATGAGGAAGGCCTTGAGCAGCATGTATCCAGCGACACTGACCAGCACCAATTGCCAGTTGGAGGCAATGACGGCAAGATCGATCGCCATGCCGACGCCGAGGAAGAACAGGCCGAGCAGAATGCCGCGAAACGGCTCGATATCCGCCTCCAGCTGATGGCGGAAGGAGGATTCCGACAGCAGCACGCCGGCCAGGAAAGCGCCCATCGCCATGGAAAGGCCGCTGACCTGCATCAGAAGCGCCGAACCCAGCACCACCAGCAGCGCCGCAGCCGTCATCACCTCGCGCGCACCGGAGGCCGCCAGCAGGCGGAAGAACGGGTTGAGCAGATAACGTCCGGCAAGGATGAGCGCACCGACGGCGGCAAGCGCAATGCCGACGGAAACCCAGCGCTCCGACGCCGTGACATCTTCCCCGCCCGAACCGAGGAAGGCGACGAGCGCCAGCAGCGGCACGATGGCCAGATCCTCGAACAGCAGGATGGCGATGATGCGCTGGCCCTTCAGGCTCGACATGCTGTTGCGCTCCTGCAGCATCTGCATGACGATCGCCGTCGACGTCAGCACGAAGCCCGTGCCAGCGACGAAGGACATGATGACAGGAAAGCCGAGACCGACCCCGATCAACGTCAGGCCGCCCATGCAGACCAGCACCTGCAATGCGCCGAGCCCGAAAATATCCTGCCGCATGGACCACAGCCGCGACGGCTGCATTTCAAGGCCGATGATGAACAGGAACATCACCACGCCGAGTTCCGCTATGTGCAGAATGGCCTGCGAATCGGAAAAGAAACCAAGACCGTAAGGCCCGATCACCAGGCCGGCTGCGAGATAACCCAGCACAGAGCCGAGGCCGATGCGCTTGAAGATCGGCGCGGCGACAACGCCTGCCGTCAGCAATACGACCACCTGGGCCAGATCATTTCCGTTCGCTTCTACAGCCACACGCCACCCCGCTGAAAATCAATAAGACGAGGGTGTTCCCTCCCTCACTTCCTAGCGCATCGGCGTGAAAAGCGAAAACGATTTTACTGAAGGACGATGCGCAGATTCAACGGGTTACTTGTCCTTCAGGCATGCGGGCTTCAGAGGCAGCTATCCTTCTCCCCCTCATTCCTGTGCTTGTCACAGGAATGAGGGGGGCCGCAGGCCTTGCGTCCGCCTAACGGTACCGTGGCTCCCTGCTCAAGCCCTTTTCGGCGAGCTCCCGTTCATAATCCGCAAACAGCCTGTCCCCGGTCTCACCCAGTTCCTTCAGGTATTTCCAGGTGTAAATGCCACTGTCATGGCCATCGTCAAAAACGATGCGCACCGCATAGTTGCCTGTCGCGACCATGGAGCGGATGGCGACATCGCGTTTGCCCGGCACCGTGACCTTTTGTCCCGGCCCGTGGCCCTGCACTTCGGCCGAGGGCGAAAGCACGCGCAGCATCTCGGCCTTCAGCCGGTAAACGCTTCCATCGTCGAAGGAAACGGTCAATTCGCGCCGGTCTTTCGACACAAGCAGCTCTGTCGGCCAGGCATCACTCATTTTTCACTTCCGCAAGCTCATCACATGCGTCAGAATTACGGACTTGCCTCAGGATAGGCAAGCCACTACATCATTTGAGGGGCGCATCGCGCAATGAGGATGGAGACGTGAACAGTTTCCCCGGATCGCTTGGAAAAGCGCAGTTCCTGACGGAAAACAACGCACCGATGGTGGACCCTTTCGGCCGCGCCATCACCTATCTGCGCGTTTCCGTGACCGACCGCTGCGATTTTCGCTGTACCTATTGCATGTCCGAACACATGACCTTCCTGCCGAAGAAGGACCTTCTGACGCTCGAAGAACTCGACCGGCTCTGTTCCGTCTTCATAACGCGCGGCGTGCGCAAGCTGAGGCTGACCGGCGGTGAGCCGCTGGTGCGCAAGAACATCATGTCCCTGGTGAGGAACCTCGGGCGGCATGTCGAGAGCGGTGCGCTCGAGGAATTGACGCTGACCACCAACGGCTCACAGCTGGCGAAATTCGCAGCCGAACTCGCCGATTGCCGCGTGCGCCGCATCAATGTCTCCCTCGATACGCTCGACAGCGATAAATTCCGCCATATCACCCGCTGGGGGGATATCGACCGGGTGATGGAGGGGCTCGATGCCGCACAGGCGGCAGGTATCAAGGTGAAACTCAACGCCGTTGCGCTGAAGGACTTCAACGATGCCGAAATGCCGGAGCTGATGCGCTTCGCCCACGGCCGCGGCATGGACCTGACGGTCATCGAGACCATGCCGATGGGCGAGATCGAGGAAGACCGCACCGACCGTTATCTGCCGCTTTCAAAATTGCGCAGCGATCTCGAGCAGAGCTTCACGCTCATCGACAGCGATTACCAGACCGGCGGCCCGGCCCGTTACGTGACGGTGAAGGAAACCGGCGGCCGGCTGGGCTTCATCACGCCCATGACCCATAATTTCTGCGAAAGCTGCAATCGTGTCCGTCTCACCTGCACCGGCACGCTTTATATGTGTCTCGGCCAGGACGACGCTGCCGATCTGCGCACGGCGCTGCGCGCGTCCGACAGCGACGCCTATCTTTCCAGCGCCATCGATGAAGCCCTTCTGCGCAAGCCGAAAGGACACGATTTCATCATCGACCGCACCCACAACCGACCCGCAGTCTCCCGCCATATGAGCGTGACAGGCGGCTGAGGCTGGCTGAACGTCTTTCTCATCCACCCACCCATATAAACGGTTGAATTGCCAGCTCTGCCGTGCCACGTCTCTTTATATGGAGGAATGCGTGGTTGCGCCGTAACGGCGGCTCCAGATCGCCCAGAGGGCGGGCGGAGTAAACTGCGCATGGTCTGGGATATTTGGGAATGGCATTGACGGACAATACGCGCGGCGCGCTTTTCATGGCGCTCGCAATGGCAAGCTTCACGGCCAACGACGCGCTGACGAAGTCCGTCACCCCCTACATCAACACCGGTCAGATCATGTTCGTCCGCGGCATCATGACCGTGGTGCTGATCTATATCGCGGCCCGGCATTTCGGCGCGCTCCGGCCCCTGAAAACCCTTTTGCGCCGCATCATCATCCTGCGCTGTCTCTGCGAGGTGACCGCCGCCGTTCTTTATCTGACGGCGCTCGGCCTCATCGAATTTTCCAATGCCTCGGCCATATTGCAGTCCCTGCCGCTGGTGGTGACGCTGGGTGCGGCGTTGTTCCTGCGCGAACCTGTGGGCTGGCGGCGCTGGGTGGCGATCATCGTCGGTTTCATCGGCGTGCTCGTCATCATCCGGCCCGGCCCGGAAGGCTTTACGCCGGGCGCGCTGCTGGTTGTCGCATCGCTGGCCGTCACCGCCGCGCGTGATCTGCTGACGCGGAAAATGTATGCCGATGTGCCTTCGCTTGCGATCACCGTCATCACCGCCTTCGTCAACATGGCAGTGGGCGGCCTCTTGATCCTGCCCTTCGGCGGCTGGCAGCCTATGAACGTCACGATCGTCTCGCATCTGGCCGCCTCGGCTATTCTGGTGCTGGTCGGCTACCAGGCGATCATATTGTCGATGAGATCGGGCGAAATTTCCTTCGTCGCGCCGTTCCGTTATACCGGCCTGCTCTGGGGTTTCATGATCGGCATATTCTTCTTCAACGAGAAAATCGACAATTACACCATCATCGGCGCCATGATCATCATCAGTTCGGGCCTTTATACCTTCTACCGGGAAAGTCTGCGCAAGCGCTCGCAGATGGCCAAGCGCGCGGCCGCCACCCCCACTGCCGTGACCACCGTACGGCCGGCTTCCGTAACGAAAGCTGCCGTTCCGGAAGAGGCGGGAGAATGACATGAACGGCGGCCGTTTTCTGGACAGAACCACCCCACCCCACATCATCACGCTGGTCGTCATCGCCGGTGTCGCGGCTCTGTGCATGAATGTGTTCCTGCCCTCGCTTGCAACGATGGCAGTGTATTTCGAGACCGATTACGCGGTGATGCAATTCGCCGTCTCGGGTTATCTCGCCGCCACCGCCTGCCTGCAGCTCGTCATCGGCCCGCTCTCCGACCTCTTCGGGCGCCGCCCCGTCATGCTCGCCAGCATCGCCGTCATGATCGTCGCGACGCTTGTGTGCATGCTGGCGCCCAATATCACAGTCTTCATGATCGGACGCGTGGCGCAGGCGGCCGTCGTTTCCGGCTTCGTGCTCGCCCGCGCGATCGTGCGCGACATGGTGCCCATGGAACAGGCGGCCTCGATGATCGGCTATGTGACGATGGGCATGTCCGTGGTGCCGATGGTGGGACCAACGGTTGGCGGCCTGCTCAATGACATCTCGGGCTGGCAATCGAGCTTCGCCCTCCTCTGCCTGCTTGGCCTGGGCATCCTGGCGCTCGCTTGGCTCGATCTCGGCGAAACCAACCACAACAGATCGGCAAGCTTCTCGCAGCAGTTCCATGCCTGGCCGGAACTTCTGCGCTCGCCGCTGTTCTGGGGTTACGCCCTGACCTCGACCTTCTCATCGGGCATGTTCTTCTCCTTTCTCGGCGGCGCGCCTTTTGTCGGCAGCGTGCTTTATGGGCTTTCGCCGGCCATGCTCGGCCTGCAATTCTTCTTCATGGCCAGCGGATACATGCTCGGCAACTTCATCTCCGGTCGTTATGCCAGCGAAATCGGCATCACCCGCATGATGCTGTCGGGCAATGTCATCGGCATTGCCGGCATCATCACCGCCATCGCGCTGATCTCGGTCGGGGCGGAAAGCGCCTATGCGTTTTTTGTGCCGCTCGCCCTGATCGGCGTCGGCAACGGCGTGACGCTGCCCAGCGCCAATGCCGGCATGGTCAGCGTCCAGCCGCATCTGGCTGGCTCAGCATCCGGTCTCGGCGGCGCCATGACCATTGGCGGCGGCGCGGCACTCTCGGTTCTCGCCTCCTCGGTTCTTTCAAAAGAGGATGGAACCTGGCCGCTTCTTCTGGTGATGCTGGCGACCGGCCTTGTCGCCCTCCTCACCACCTATATCGTAAGGCTGCAGGAAAAGCGGGAATGACGGCCCCTTTTGAAATACCCGGCCTGGTACTCGCCGGCGGGCTTTCGCGGCGTATGGGCAGCAACAAGGCGATGGTGCAATTGGGCGATGCGCCTCTCATGTCCCGTGTCATCAGCCGCATCACGCCGCAGGTCTGCGACGTCACCATCAATGCGGCCAATGGCTGGGCGGAAAGTTTCGGCCTGCCGCTGCTGCCCGATACGCTGAACGGCCATGCCGGTCCGCTCGCGGGCGTTCTGGCCGGCATGCGCCATTTCCAGCACCGCGGCGACGCGGTCAGCCACTTTCTGACTGCGCCCGCCGACAGCCCGTTTTTCCCTGACGATCTTGTGGTGCGGCTTTGCGAACACCTGTCGGACAATGCAATCGTCATTGCCGCCTCCAGCGGCCAGCTTCATCCGGTCTTTGCGTTGTGGCCGGTCGCTCTCGCCGATGATCTCGAGGCATGGCTGAAGAACGATGCCAACCGGCGCATCCGCGCTTATCTTGCCCGGCATGTCACCATTGGGGTTGCATTTGCGCCGCTGGAAACGGCAAAGGGCAGCCTCGATCCGTTCTTCAACATCAACACGCCGGATGAGCTTGCACTGGCGCGCAGCTATCTGGAGAGCATGGAAGCATGACGGCACAAAAGGTCTTCGGCATCGCCGGCTGGAAGAACTCAGGCAAAACTGGTCTTGCCGTGCGCATCGTGACCGAACTGACGGCGCGCGGCTACCGTGTCTCCACCATCAAGCACGCCCATCACGATTTCGATATTGACAAGGTCGGCGCCGATAGCTGGCGTCACCGGCAGGCCGGCGCGCACGAGGTCACCATCGTTTCCGGCACCCGCTTCGCCATCATGCATGAATTGCGCGGCGAACCGGAGCCCTCCTTCGAAGACATCCTCTCCCGCCTCGCGCCGTGCGACCTGGTGCTGATCGAAGGTTATAAATACGAGCCGGTCCCGAAAATCGAAGCGCGCCGGGTTGAGGCGGCGAAAACGGAACCGCTGGCGCCGCTCGATCCGCATATCGTCGCCATTGCCGCCGATCACGCGGTGACGGACACGGCGCTTCCGGTTTTTGATCTCGACGATACCGGCGCGATTGCCGACTTCATCGAGAAAACGGTGGGTCTGGTCAGGGGTTAGACACGTAGCTGCTCGACGTGACTTGGGCTGCATCCCCACATCCGTCGTACCGGCCTTGAGCCGGTATCCAGCCAGCCCAAGTCCTTGGGCTGAGGAGACTCATTCCGCCGCGCAGACGCGCGTCGACTGGATGCCGGATCGGGTCCGGCATGACGGAGGAGAAAACCGCGAGAAACCAATGCCCACTAAGCCCGAGGCACCCATTCCAGAACTTTTTCCGCACGCATCACCCCATAAAATGAAAAAGCCGGGCTCATCACCCGGCTTCATCATTCCTTGAGACGCAATACCTATTCAAGGAAAGTGGATGGGTTCACCGGCGTCGCATCCTTGCGAACTTCGAAGTGAACCTGCGGACGTTTGGCGCTGCCGGTCATGCCCGAGGTGGCGATGGTCTGGCCGCGCTGAACCTTCTGGCCACGCTGCACGTCGAGATTGGCAGCGTTGCCGTATACCGTGACCTTGCCGTCGTCATGGCGGACAAGAACCGTGTTGCCGAGCTGCTTCAGGCCATTGCCGGCATAGATGACGACACCGTTTTCAGCGGCCTTGATCGGCGTGCCCTCGGGAACCGAAATGTTGATGCCGTCGTTGCGGCTGCCTTCGACATTGTCACCGAAATTATTGATGACCGCGCCGCGCACTGGCCAGCGATATTTGCCGATGCCGGTGGATTCCGGTGCGACGGACGCCATGTCGGCCTTTTTCTCGATATCGCTGACACTGGCGGTGGCCGGAGTTGCGGGCGCAGCCGGAGCGGCGGCGGCGGCCGGCGCCTTATAGGGCTCTGGCTTGACGGATGCGGTTTCGACGGGCTTTGCGGCTTCCTTGGCGGGAACGGAAGCGGTCTTGATGGCATCCGTCGAAGCACCCGGCATGTTGAGCGTCTGGCCGACGCGGATGCTTTCGTTGCCGAGACCGTTTGCCGCCTTGAGAGCAGCCACCGACACGCCGTTTGCACGGGCGATCTTGGCGAGGCTGTCGCCCGGCTGAACCTTGTAGCCACCGGAGGGCGGCAGCGGCTTGCCGCCCGGAGGCGTCAGTTTGCCAGCTTCAGCAGAAACCTTGTCACGGGCGGCGGCCTGGGACGGCAGCACGGCCACGTTTCCATCCGGCGCACGCAGCGGTGTCGGCTGGTCGCCATTGCGGTTGAGCGCAATATCGCCGGCGGCATCCTTGGCGGCGTTGCGGACCTGGCCGAACTTCGGAATGAGGATCGACTGGCCGGCCTGCGCGGCGGAAGCGGTCTTCAGGCCATTGACCCGCAGCAGTTCCTTTTCCGGAACGCCGTAGCGGTTGGAGAGGGTCGCGATGCTTTCGCCGGGACGCAGGGTCACGGAGGCGGCGCCATCGGTGTGCCAGCCGTTTTTGTCGGAACGAACGGTCGCGGTGGTCAGGTTGTCAGCGGCGGGTGCGGCAGCCTGCCGTGCGGGCGCTGCCAGAGACGGCGTGGCCTTGGGCTGGGCGGACGGGAAAGGCTGGGCCATGGCTTCGTTGCGGGTCGACGGATCGCGGCTCGCCACGGCTGTCGGCGCAGACAGCTCGGAACGCTGCACCGGCGAGGCCGAGGCACGGGCCGTGGACGGCTGAACGCCACCGTAACCACCCGATTGCTGCGGATAGGAATTGCCGGCCATGTTCTGGTTGGCATAACCTCCCTGTGGCGCGGCAGAGGCGTAACCGCCATTCATGTCGCCCTGCGGAACCGGGGCCTGCCCGTAAGCACCGCCGCCCTGACGGGCAGGAATTGACGCCGTGGTCATCTGATCCGGTCCACTGGAAAAGAGGCCGCTGAACCGCGTTGCATCCGAGCTACAGCCCGTTGCGACGCTTGCCAGCAATGCCGCTGCGAACATTTTTGCGACTGATTTTCCGATTTTAGACGAATGTCTCATACGCATGACTCGATCTACACTGACGCCAACCCGCCGCATCGAGATCGATCCGGCACAAATTTCAATTCTTGCAAGGCCCATTTCCCGAGGTGGGGAAAACCATGCGTCGATGTTTATGATTAAAGCGCGTTAGTGTTACCACGCCGTTAAAACGTTAAGCCGTTTGGCGCTTTTTTGACACTTCGATAACCATGACGAAGACAGGATGCGCCATGATGAAACAATAAAATCTCTTAAAATCAGATGCTTACGAAAATTCCGCACATTAGGAGACCAAAATACAATGTCTCCAAAATTTTCATTTTGTCACAAATGACGCGCAATATGGGTGCTGAGCGGCAGGTAGGGCGCCTCGAACAGTCCTTCCTTCTCGAAGCGGCTGCCGGTCTTGGAAAAGCGCGTCATCACGCAGCGATCACCTTCAACGATGATCGGCGCGATCATCATACCGCCGGAAACGATCTGCTCGGCAAAGAAACGGGGCATGGTGGTGAAGGCCGCCGTGGAAACGATTCGGTCAAAAGTGCCCTCACCCACCAGGCCGTTGCTGCCATCCGCCTGGCGGATGACGACGTTGCGGATTGCAAGATCATCGAGACAGTTCTGCGCCTGCTGCACCAGCGTCTTGTACCGCTCCAGCGAAAAGACGCGCTCCACCCGGCGGGCAATGATCGCCGTCATGAAACCGCTGCCGGTACCGATTTCCAGCACGCGCTGGCCGGGTTTCAGCTGCAGGCGGGCGAGGATTTTCACCGCCATGTCGGCCCCTTCCATGAAGGAACCGCAGTCTATCGGGATGGTGCGGCTGGAATAGGCGTCGGCGGCAAATTGCGGCGGTACGAATTTGGATCGTGGCGTCTGCTCAACCGCCGTCAGCAGGTCGAGATCGGAAATCCCCTCGCCCCGCAAGCGCAGAACGAGAGCTGCAAAACCTTCCTTTTCGACCATGGCAGATTTCAATCGGCGACTCCGAATCCAAGCGCTTGCGCAACCCGATCCTTCACCGTGTAATCCGTCAGGTCAAGCTTCAGCGGCGTGACGGAAATCTTGCCATGCTTTAAGGCGTGGATATCGGTGCCTTCGCGGAAGGTGCCCATGCGTTCGCCGAAACGCAGCCAGTAATAGGGAAAACCGCGGCCATCCTGGCGTTCTTCCACCGTCAGGCCGAAATCGAGCTTGCCCTGCCCCGTGACGGACACGCCCTGCACATCCTTTGGCGCGCAATTGGGAAAATTGAGATTGAGGAAGGTGCCGTCAGGCAGATCGACATCGATGAGCTTGCGAATGAGATCGGGCGCATAGGTCTCGGCCACCTCCCACGGCACGACGCGGCCTTCGGCATGGCTGAAGGCCTGGCTGAGCGCAAAAGACCGCACGCCCTGCAGCGTGCCTTCAATGGCCCCGGCAATCGTACCGGAATAGGTCACATCATCGGCCATGTTGGCGCCGGCATTGACACCTGACAGGACGAGATCTGGCTTTTCCGGCAGAACCTCGCGAATGCCCATGATAACGCAATCAGTCGGCGTGCCGCGCAGAGCGAAATGCTTGTCGGAAACCTTGCGAAGACGCAACGGCTCGGACAGCGTCAGGGAGTGAGCAAGCCCGCTCTGGTCTGTCTCCGGCGCAACGATCCAGACGTCGTCGGAGAGCGTGCGAGCGATACGCTCCAGCACGGCCAGGCCCTCGGCGTGAATACCGTCGTCATTCGTCAGCAAAATCCGCATGTTTTCCTCCCGCTCTTCATTTTGCTCAGGCAGAACACTTCCCGAACCGTCATCCCGGCCTTGAGCCGGGATCCAGTCGACGCGCGTCTGCGCCACGGGAATAGTCCTTTTCAGCCCAACGACTTGGGCTGGATGGATGCCGGATCAAGTCCGGCATGTCGGCATCTTTGAAATCAAGCCGCCTTTTCGATCCGCGTCAGACCGCCCATATAGGGCAGCAGCACATCAGGAATTGTGACAGAGCCATCGTCGTTCAGGTAATTTTCGAGAACGGCGATCAGGCAGCGGCCGACAGCCGTGCCGGAACCGTTCAGCGTATGCACGAACTTCGTCGCCTTGTCGTCCTTGCCGCGATAGCGCGCATTCATGCGGCGCGCCTGGAAATCGCCGCAGACCGAGCAGGACGAGATTTCGCGATAGGTATTCTGACCGGGCAGCCACACTTCCAGATCGTAGGTCTTGCGCGCGCCAAAGCCCATGTCACCGGTGCAGAGCGTCATGGTGCGGAAATGCAGGCCCAGCCGCTTCAGCACTTCCTCGGCGCAGGCCGTCATGCGCTCATGCTCGGCGACAGCGCTTTCCGCGTCGGTGATGGAGACGAGCTCGCACTTCCAGAACTGGTGCTGGCGCAGCATGCCGCGCGTGTCACGGCCTGCCGAACCCGCTTCCGAGCGGAAGGACGGTGTGAGTGCGGTGAAACGCAGGGGCAGCTTTTCCTGCTCGAGGATTTCGCCGGCCACGAGGTTGGTCAGGGTCACCTCCGCCGTCGGGATCAACCAGCGGCCATCGGTGGTCTTGAACAGGTCCTCGGAGAATTTCGGCAATTGCCCCGTGCCGAACATCGCCTCGTCGCGCACCATCAGCGGCGAGGAAACTTCGGTATAGCCATGTTCCGAGGTGTGCAGGTCGATCATGAACTGGCCGAGCGCCCGCTCCAGCCGCGCGAGCTGGCTGGTGAGAACGGTGAAACGCGAACCCGAAAGTTTGGCGGCCCGCTCGAAATCCATATAACCAAGCGCTTCGCCGATTTCGAAATGTTCCCTGGCCTCGTGGTTCCAGCCGGGCTTCTGGCCGACGACGCGGGTCACCACATTGTCATGCTCGTCCTTGCCATCGGGCACATCGTCGAAGGGCATGTTCGGCAGGCGCGACAGGGCGTCGTTCAACTCGGCGGTGACCTGGCGGTCCTCCTCCTCGGCACGCGGCATCTTGTCCTTGAGGTCGGCGACCTCGGCTTTGAGTTTTTCGGCAAGCTCCATGTTCTTCTGCGCCATGGCGGCGCCGATTTCCTTGGAGGCGGCATTGCGGCGGGACTGCATGTCCTGCAGGGACTGGATGACGGAACGGCGCTTTTCATCGAGCGCGATCAGACCTGCGGCCGCAGGCTCCGCGCCACGGCGTGCGAGCGCCGCGTCAAAAGCTTCGGGGTTTTCACGTATCCATTTAATGTCGTGCATCGTCGTTCCAGACCGTTGTTGCATCACCGATGTTTTACAGCAAAACGCCGGGCAGAAGCCCGGCGCGAGGAGATGTCTTGAGCGGCGAGACCTTCGAAAACTCAGGTCTCCTCCAGCTCCGTGCTTGCGGATTCCGCAGCGCGCTTCCTCTCCACGAGTCGAGCCATGTAGATGGAAATCTCGTAGAGAATGATCGCAGGCAGTGCAAGACCGATCTGGGACATCGGGTCCGGCGGGGTCAGCACGGCCGCGACCACAAAGGCCATGACAATCGCGAACTTGCGCTTCTCACGCAGCCAGTCGCTGGTCAGAAGGCCCACGCGCGCCAGAAGCGTCGTGACCACGGGCAGCTGGAACACCAGACCGAAGGACAGCACCAGCGTCATGATGAGGCTCAGATATTCCGACACCTTCGGCATCAGCGAAATCGCGACCTCGCCATCTTCCGGCAATTGCTGCATGGCGAGGAAGAACCACATGACCATGGGCGTGAAGAAGAAATAGACGAGCGCCGCTCCGATGAGGAACAGGATCGGCGATGCGACGAGGAAGGGCAGGAAAGCGGCGCGCTCGTTCTTGTAGAGGCCGGGTGCCACGAATTTATAAAGCTGCGAGGCGATCACCGGAAAGGAGATGACCATCGCGCCGAACATGGCGACCTTGATCTGCGTGAAGAAGAATTCCTGCGGCGCGGTATAGATCAGCGACGACTTCGTCACATCAAGGCCGGCCCAGAGAACCGCCCACTTATAGGGAATGACAAGCAGGTTGAAGAGATGCTTGGCAACGGCAAAACAGGCGATGAAGGCAACGAAGAACGCACCCAGCGACCAAATCAGCCGTGTGCGCAGTTCCATCAGATGTTCGATAAGCGGCTGCGGCTTGTCCTCGATGTCCCCGCTCATGCTTCATCCTTTTTGGGCTTTGCAGCCTTTGTTCTCGCCGGCTTCACCGGCTTGGCATCGGCGGCCACGACAGGCTTTTCAGCCACGACTTTCCTGGCGGCCGCTTTTCTCGCGACGGCTTTTACGGTCGGCTTTGCTGCTGAAGTCTCCGTGGAATTGACAGCAACGGGTTCGGACGCCGCGACCGCTTTGGCGCGGCTGGCGCGTTTCGGCTTGGCGGCAACCGCTTCCGCCTCGACGGTCGCAATCGATTTAGCCCGGGCACGCTTCGGCTTTTCCGCCGGTACGACCGGTGCCGCTACGGGGGCGCTGGCAGTCACGGGCGGGGTATCCGGCAGCTTCATCTCAGGCTCGGGAATGCTGACGAGCGGTGCAACCGGCTCACTGGTCGCCGGTGCTGCGGTCGACGTAGCAGGCGAGGATGACAGGCCCTCAGGCGGCGTGGTCGCCTTCTGAAGATCGGACTTGATCTCGTTGCCGAGCTGGCGAAGCGGGTTCATCGCATCACGCAGCGAGTTGGTCGGGTTGAGATTGCGGACATCCGATATGGTTTGGCGCACATCGTCCATGTCGGCCTCTTTGAGGGCCTCATCGAACTGGGTACGGAAATCCCCCGCCATCTTGCGAAGGCCAGCCATGGTCTTGCCAAAGGCGCGGATCATGGGCGGCAAGTCTTTCGGCCCGACAACCACGATCAGTACGACCGCAATCACCAGCAGCTCGCTCCAGCCGATATCAAACATCAATATGCTCCCGAGACCCTAACGCGCGTCAGTCTCAAACCAAACGGCAGGGCCGCTTACTTGATCTCGTCAGCCTTGTGGTCGACGGTCTTCGTGTTGGCATCGGCCGGCGGCGGCGTCTGGTCTTCGTCAGCCATGCCCTTCTTGAAGCTCTTGATGCCCTTGGCGACATCGCCCATCAATTCCGGGATCTTGCCGCGTCCGAAAAGGACGAGAACAATCACCAGCACGATGAGCCAATGCCACACACTAAAAGAACCCATAACTGAAACTCCTGAATTTCGCTTTCAGACGATGTAAGACGTTTGAAAGGCTTTTTCAAACAACAAATTGCCGCTTCAACAGGGTGTGAGCATAAAGTTTTTGCGTCGTGTCGCCCGCGCGATAACGATCTCAATCGTCGCCGTCGCCACCACCAGGCGCAAGCAGGCCCAGCTCTTCCAGATCAAGTTGCGTGATCGGGTCTTCATCCTCACGCAATTCGTCGCTCATCATCGGCAGGGGCACGCCGAAATTGGAAGGTATGCGGCCGGAAAGCAGCCCTGCTCCCTTCAGCTCCTCGAGCCCCGGCAGGTCGCGCAACTCCTCGAGGCCGAAATGGTCGAGAAACTCAACCGTGGTACCGATCGTCACCGGCCTGCCGGGTGTGCGCCTGCGGCCACGGAACCGGACCCAGCCCGCCTCCATCAAGACGTCAAGCGTGCCGCGTGAGGTCTGAACACCGCGGATTTCCTCGATTTCAGCGCGTGTCACCGGCTGATGATATGCGATAATCGCCAGGACTTCCAGCGCCGCGCGAGAGAGCTTCTTAGGTTCCTTTTCCTCGGCGCGGATGACGAAGGAAAGATCGCCGGCAGTGCGGAAGGCCCATTGCCCGCCCACCTGCACGAGATTGACGCCCCGGCCCGCATAGGCGGCTTTCAGATGCTGAAGAACGGCGTCGACATCCATGCCGCGCGGCAGGCGCTCCGCAATGAAACCCGGAGAGACCGGCTCGGCCGAGGCGAAAACCAAAGCCTCGGCGATCCGCTCGGCCTCTTTCAACTGGCGCTCGGAAAATACCGTGGGTTCTAGTCCCACCCCATCCGTCGCGATCGTCGCCTCGGCCGTCTCATCATTATCAGTCATTGTCAGTCCTCTCGGCGACCGCCGCACGATCATCCCTCGTGCCACGGCGCATATAGATGGGCTGGAAAGCGCCCTCCTGCCGGATTTGCAGCGTACCCTCGCGCACAAGTTCCAGTGACGCGGCAAAGGCGCTGGCGATCGCCGTCACCCGCATCGCGGGATCGGGGACATATTGCAGCAGATATTGATCGAGCGCGGTCCATTCTCCGACATCGCCGAGGAGACCGGTTAAAAGCTCCCGCGCCTCGACCAGCGACCAGACCTGCCGTTTTTCAATCGTGACCTGGGTGATCGCCTGTCTCTGCCGCAGATTGGCGTAGGCGCTGAGCAGGTCATAAAGGCTCGCCTCGTAGGCAGAGCGGTTGATGTGCGGAATATGCTCCGGCGCACCACGGGCAAACACATCGCGGCCGAGCTGGGCGCGGTTGACGAGGCGTTCCGCCGCCTCGCGCATCGCTTCCAGCCGCTTCAGCCGGAAGGCAAGGGTTGCGGCCATTTCCTCACCCGAGGGGCCGTCATCCTTGGATTGCTGCGGAATGAGAAGCTTGGACTTGAGGAAGGCGAGCCACGCCGCCATGACCAGATAATCGGCCGCCAACTCGATGCGCACGCGCCGCGCGCTTTCAACGAATTGCAGATATTGCTCGGCAAGCGCCAGCACTGAAATGCGCGACAGGTCCACCTTCTGCGTGCGGGCAAGATGCAGCAGGAGATCAAGCGGGCCTTCGAAACCCGCGACATCGATGACCAGTCCGGCCTCGCCCGTCAGCCGCTCCGGCGTCACATCCTGCCAGAGCTTGTCCATCGGTGTCGAATTGCGAGATTTGTCTGCGGCCATCGTTCCATCCGCCGGAGCTTCCGGCCTTGATCCCGAGTGAGCGGCCGCCCGACTGTCAGGAAACGGCCCACATGGCGTTGAATTCGGCTCTCAGTTCCGCTTCGTCGGATGGGTCCGCAGTCGGGAAACCCGCTTCAACTGCCCGCACCCGCTCCAGCGACCGGCCGGAAAGAACGGGAACCTCTTTCACAACCTCGAGCATTTCACCCATCACGCCGTTGCAATGCAAGACTATATCGCAGCCGCCAGCAACAATATTCGCAGCTCTTTCACCCAGCGTGCCCTTCAACGCGTTCATCGAACTGTCGTCGGACATCAGCAGGCCGTCAAATCCGATCCGCCCGCGAATAATCTCCTCGATCACCTTCGGTGATGTCGTCGCCGGCCGTTCGCGGTCGACGGCGTTGAACACCAGATGCGCGCTCATCGCCATCAATTCGCGGTTCAGTGCCCGGAAGGGCACGAAGTCATGCGCATCCAGCTCATCGAGCGGCACGTCGACCACCGGCAGTTCATGATGCGAATCCACCATGCCGCGACCATGACCCGGCATATGTTTCATGACAGGCAGCATGCCACCCGCCTTCAGCCCGTCGGCCGCCGCCTGCCCCATCTCGGCCACCATGGTCGGCGTATAGCCATAGGCACGGTTGCCGATGACATTGCTGGCGCCTTCCACCGGCACGTCGAGCACCGGCAGGCAATCGACATTGATGCCGAATTTCATCAGGTCAAACGCGTGCAGTCGCGACATCAGCCAGGCGGCACGCAGACCGGCACCCCGGTCGCGCTCATAGATTTCACCGAGAATGCGGGCATTCGGATAAGCCTGCAGGATCGGCGGCTTGATACGCTGAACCCGTCCGCCCTCCTGATCGATCAGCACCGGCGCATCTGCCCGCCCGACGGCATCGCGCATGGCGGCGACGAGATCGGTGATCTGCTGCGGCTCGCCAATATTGCGCCCGAACAGGATGAAACCCCAGGGCTGCTCATCGCGGTAAAGGGCAATCTCGTCGGCAGTCAGCGAAAGCCCGCTGCATCCGAGGATCATAGCTTTGCAATCGGTCATGGTGTCACGCCTGTCTGAGAACAAAAGGGATAAGGGAAGAATGACCTTTAGCCACCGAGACTGCGGAGAGGTCCGGTTAATTTCTCCGCGTCATCCTCGGGCTTGACCCGAGGATCCATTCCGGCGGCCGTGGATCCTCGGGTCAAGCCCGAGGATGACGTAGAGTTTGCCGGAAGGCCCGAATATGCCAAGGGCTGCCCCACTCGGCAGCCCTGATCGTTACGAAGCCATATTGCCCGCTATCACCGCGCCACCAGGCAGCTGCCACCGGCCGAACGGAATTTTTCGCACAGCGCCACGGCTTCGTTCTTGTCACCGGCCGGGATACGGACGCGGTAGAAGGTGCCCTTGCCGGCGATTTCGGCAGCCTTTATGTCGACGCCGCGTCCACCGATGACCGAGCCGAACTTGGCCGACATGTTCTGGTAGGACTTCTGCGCTTCCGCCTGGCTCGGCAGCGACGCGATCTGGATATAGTAGCCACCGGCGGACGGCGTGCTGGTCGCAGCCGGTGTAGCAGCTGCGGTCTGCTGCTGCGCGGCCTGCGGCTGAGCAGGCGCAGTCGTCGTCGGACGAACATTGCCCTGATTGGTCACCGTCGCCACGACGTTTGCGGGCTGCGAGGACGGACGTGTTGCCGGAAGCGGCGCGGCGGACTGCGCAGCCGGCTTGGTGGCGGCAGGCGTGTTGGCCTGCGGCTGAGCCTGTTCCGGCGCGACCGGAACCCGCGATGCGGCGATGACGGCGGGAGCGCCCTCACCCGGCTTGGCGGTCTGCGGCGCAGCAAGTTCCTCGACCTTGTCAGCCTTCGGCGGCTGGGCTGCCGGCACCTCGACTTCCTGTGCGACAAGCGTGCCGTCAGGCTTGACGATCATGGTGCGGACCTTGCGCGGGGAAACGCCGGTCGCGGCCGAACCTTCGTTCTGTGCGGCCTTTTCTTCCGGCGAAAGCAGGCGCGGATCCTCGGTCTCGCCAACCGGCGTGCCAGCGGCTTCCATATCGGCGTCGTTTTCGCCTTCCAGCGGCAATTGTTCAGGAATCAGAGTCCGCTGAACCACGTCCACGGGCTGTTCGTTGCTGGAAATCAGCGCCGGCTGCTTCGGATCGGCAGCGCTGCCGCCGGCAACGCGATCATAAACCGCCTTGTCCTGATTGGGCACGACACGACCGCCCGGATTTTCCGGCACGACCTTCATCGGGTCGTTATCGGCGGAGATGATGACCGGCGCGCCGTTGGAACCGGTGCTCGACGAACCGCCGGAGACCAGCGCGTAAACACCGCCGCCGATCAGCACCAAGCCGATGGCAGCCGCAACCGGCATGATCCAGCGGCGACCGCCGCGTTCATCCTCGTCACGATAAGCAGCCTGATTGTCGACGTACGTATTTTCGGGCTCGCGAGGCGCATTGCCACGGGAAGCGGCAGCCTCCTGCATGGAGCGGCGGAAATCCTCTTCCAGCGCCCGTTCGAACTCGTCGGCCTCTTCCGGAGCCTGAACAGGACGAGCCTGGGCAGCTCCGCGGTTTTCCGCGTGCTTGTGGCGGTCGAGACCACCGGCAACAGCAGGAGCGAACAGCGTCGCAAGCTCGGTGTCGATGTCGAGGTCTTCCTCATGGCGGCGGGGAGCCGGCTTCGGCTCAAAAACGCCAACCGGCAGTTCCGGTACATCCATCTCGACGATGGTTTCCGGATGCTCTTCCGTCTCACCGATCTGCGAGGGATCGAAAGGCAGGCTTTCCAGCGTCTGTGGCGCGACAGGCTGGGGAGCGGCCGGGCGCGGCTGAACCGGAGCGGCAGCAACGGGTGCGGCGGCAACGGCAGCAACAGGTGCGGCAACGGGCGCAGGCCGGGGCTGCGGTGCGGGCTGCACCTTCACCGGCTGCGGTGCGGGTGCCTGAACGGCCACCGGCGCGGCCGGCTGCTGGCGAACCGGCTGCGGTGCAGGCGCTGGCGCGACCTCCGCTTCAGCGATGTCGGACAGATCCAGATCGAGATCGAGATCGTCAAGCGCAAGCTCGAAATCATCATCATTGAAGCCGGCGAAATCAAGCTCCTCGGCGGGTGCTGCGGGCGCTGCATCGGCAACCGGCGCTGCCTTGACCGGAGCGGCAGTAACCACGGGCGGTTCAACCTTGGCAGCCTGCGCTGCGGGGACCGCCTGCACGAGCGGCGCTTCACCGCGACCGGGAATGGAATATTTCGCGACGTCGTAAATCAACTCGTCCATCGGCGAGAGATGTTTCGCCGCCGGCTTCTCGGCAGCCTCAACCGTCAGAGGCTCTGCGGCAGGCGTAAAGACCTCGGCGACCGAAGGCGTGAAGGATGGCGCGGTCTCTTCCGCCTGGACGACGGCAGGCACGGGAGCGACTTCGACCTGAGGCTCTACCCGGGCCGCGGCAGGCTGCCGTTCGGAGCGCGGCTCAACCCGCTTCGGGTCGGCAGCCGAAACATCGCGGCGGGCTCCGAAATTGGCAAGCGGCAACCGCAGGCTCGAAAATTCCAGCGAAGACCGGCCGCCATGCGATGGCGGACGAACGGAAATCGGAGCAGGCGCCTGTTCGGCGACGGCGATTTCCACTTCATCGGCGAGATCGAGGCTCTGGGACTCCGGTGTAGCAGCATAAGCGGCGGCAGCAATATTGCTGGAGACATCTGCCGGAAGCTCCGGCATGGCGTGCCATTCCGGCTGGACGGGTTCCGCGGCCTGCGGCTCTTCCCATGCCACCTGTGAGGCAGCCTGCTCGTAGACCATCGGCTCGGCAGGACGCGCCTGGCGCGAATGCACATCGAAAACTTCAGCCACCGCGCCGGCATCATCGCGGAAATCCGCCCGGATATCCTGCGTGGGGGTTTCGACGTAATTGTGGATATAGGCCTCATTGACCTCTGGAAGCAGCTCTTCCGCTGCTTCGGGAGCGAATGTCACCTCGGGTTCCGGTTCAGCTGCCGGCGCAAGTTCGGGCTCGCGGCGAGCGAAAACGGATTCGACCCGCTGCATGAAATCGCTTGGATGGATGCCTGCACGAACATCGTTTGCCGGATCAAGAACGATCGGATCGGCATGCGGCGCATCGTAAACCTCGAATTCCCGAAGCAGCTCGTCCTCGAGATTAAATTCGGGTTCGCGGCGGGCAACCGGTGAGGCAGCGCGTGGCGCAGCTTCGGAACCCGCATGCGAAGGACGATCTTCGAAGCCGACGATACGCGCCAGTTCTGCCAGAGGATCGTTGTCAGCGAAGCCTTCGGACCGGGCGTCCCGGTTATACGCGACATTTTTTTCGACCATTACGTGTTCCACCATCTACGCATTGCAGCTCTTGCCAGCGTATTGTGAGCAAATAATGGTGAGATGTTATCGCATTTCGTCAGGTGCGTCCGCTCCTAAAAGCGTCAGTCCAGACCTCAGAACATTCGCGACAGCATTCACCAGCCCAAGTCTGGCAATGCTCAATTCTCGGTTTTTATCGTTAATAAAACGTAATTCCTGATGGTCTTTACCCTTGTTCCAGTGTCCATGGAAGGAACTGGCGAGATCATAGAGGTAAAAAGCAAGCCGGTGCGGCTCATGCGAAAGGGCCGCGGATTCGATCAGGCGCGGATATTCCGCGAGTTTTGCAACCAGCTGCAACTCATTGATATCGCTGATCAAAGATACAGATGCCGCCATCTCCTCGGCCGAAGGAGAAAGCCCCGGAAACGCTTCCTGCGCCTGCCGGAAGATCGACATTGAGCGGGCATGCGCATATTGCACGTAAAAGACCGGATTATCCTTCGATTGTTCGGTCACTTTTGCAAAATCGAAGTCCAGCGGCTCGGAATTCTTCCGATAAAGCATCATGAATCGCACCGGATCGCGACCCACTTCGTCGACAACGTCGCGCAGGGTCACGAAGTCGCCGGAGCGCTTCGACATCTTCACCGGCTCACCGTCGCGGAACAGCTTGACGAGCTGGCACAGAAGAACCGTCAGCTTCGACTTGCCCTCGGAGACGGCGCGCGCGACGGCTTCAAGACGCTTGACGTAACCGCCATGGTCGGCGCCGAGCACATAGATCATCTCGGAAAAACCACGGTCGAACTTGTTCTTGAAATAGGCGACGTCGGCGGCGAAATAGGTGTAGGAACCGTCCGACTTCATCAGCGCGCGGTCCATATCATCGCCCACTTCGGTGGAGCGGAACAGCGTCTGTTCGCGGTCTTCCCAGTCATCAGGCAATTCGCCCTTCGGCGGCGGCAGCGTGCCCTTGTAGACATGGCCCTTGAAGGTGAGGTCGTTGATGGCCGACAGGATCGGCCCGCCATTGCCCTCATGCAGCGTGCGCTCCGAAAAGAACACGTCGTGCCGGACGTTGAGAAGCGCCAAATCCTCGCGGATCATCGCCATCATCGCGTCGATCGCCTTGTCCTTGACGATAGGCATCCACTTTTCTTCAGGCATGGCGCGCAGCTTGATGCCATATTCATCGGCCAGCGCCTGGCCGACGGGAACGAGGTAATCACCGGGATAGAGACCGGACGGGATGGTGCCGATATCTTCGCCGAGCGCCTCGCGATACCGCAGGAACACCGAACGGGCCAGCACATCGATCTGCGAGCCGGCATCGTTGATGTAATATTCTTTGGTCACGCCGTAACCAGCAAATGCGAGCAGGTTCGCCAACGTGTCGCCGACAACGGCGCCACGGCAATGGCCGACATGCATCGGGCCGGTCGGGTTGGCCGAGACATATTCGACGTTGATCTTCTGGCCCGCACCGATGGTGGAGCGGCCGAAATCGATACCCTGGTTGATCATATCTGCCAGCAGACGCTGCCAGTAACCAACCGACACCTTGAGATTGATAAAGCCAGGACCCGCGACATTGACGCTATCGACATCGCCATCCGCCTGAAGCGCCGGCACAATGAGTTCGGCCAGGGCGCGCGGATTGGTGCCGAGCGGTTTCGCCAGCACCATGGCGGCATTGGTTGCGACATCGCCGTGGCTGAGATCACGCGGGGATTCGACGGTAATTCGACTGAAATCGACCTTTTCGCGGTTCTCTTTCACGAGGTCGAGGGTCTCGAGCGCGTTTTTGATCCTGGTATCGAAATCGGCAAAAATGTTCATCGTTCCAACCTGCGCGAAGGGCTTCTGTTCATGTCCGGTATTTTAGCCGGTCGGCTTCGCGATCGCCCGCTGCCCTATCTCAAATCGGGGGTGTGGTCAAACAGCCGCTGGTGGGCGCGCAGTGCATAACTATCGGTCATGCCGGCCAGATAGTCGCCCACATGCCGGGCTTTTGCGGCCACGCTCATGCCGGAAATGCTGTCTACCCAGTAGTGGCTCTGCATTTCCGCCGGCGTTTCCATATATCGGTGGAAAAGATCGGTGACGATCTGCGTCGCGCCGGCGCGGATGCGCATGATGTCCGGGTGCCGATAGATATGGGCAAACAGCAGCTTCTTGATCTGCCTGTCAGTCTCGGCCATCTCGGGCGAAAAGGTGGCGACGGTAAAATCGGCGGCCCTGATGTCGGCGGCCCGCTGCGGCTTCAGCCGGGCAAGATTTTGCTGCGCCACGCCGATCACATCCTCAACCATGTGCGTGATCTGGCGGCGCATGATCTCATTGGCGAAACGTTCCTTGTCGAGCACGGGATATTTCGCCCGCACCTGCGCCATGAGGCCGCTGAGGAATGGTACCTCCTCCAGCATCTCGAAGGTGAGATAACCGGCGCGCAGACCGTCATCGATATCGTGGGTATTGTAGGCGATGTCATCGGCAATCGCCGCCACCTGCGCCTCAAGGCTGGCATAGCTGCCGATCTCGAGATCCTGCAACTCGCAATATTCGAGGATGGGCAGCGGAACCGGCCCCTTGATCCCCTCACCCTTCGCGTTCACCAGCGGGCCATTATGCTTGACGAGACCTTCCAGCGTTTCCCAGGTCAGGTTGATGCCGTCATATTCGGCGTAGCGGCGCTCCAGCTTGGTGACGATACGCAGGGACTGTGCATTGTGGTCAAACCCGCCATAGGGCAACAGCACCGCATCGAGCGCGTCTTCGCCGGTATGGCCGAAAGGCGTGTGGCCGAAATCATGCACCAGCGCCACGCCTTCAGCCAGATCCTCGTCCAGCTTCAGCGCGCGGGCGAGCGCCCGGGCGATCTGCGCGACCTCGATGGTGTGGGTAAGCCGCGTGCGGTAATGGTCTCCGTCGGGGCTGATGAAGACCTGCGTCTTGTGCTTCAGGCGACGAAAGGCTGTCGTGTGGACGATGCGGTCCCGGTCACGCTGGAATTCGGAACGCGTCAGGCTTCCTTCTTCCGGAAACAGACGCCCGCGCGTCGTCCATGGATCCGAGGCGAAAACCGCCCTCTCCCCACTTCCGAAACCCAATGCGCGCTGGTCTATGATCATGCATCCACCTGTTGACTTCTTATGGCCGCGACTTCCTTTTGGTCTCGGCCATTGACCTTTTCATTCACCCTTCATACCTATCGCAGAGGTCAGCGCAAAGCATCATCGCCGCGCAGACGCCCTCACACAGGCTATAGACCGTTAATTTGACCGGTTTATAATAGTGACAACGAGATTATTGCTCTCCGGTTCTTGACCCCGGCAGGAGGAACGACATGGAAAATAGCGACATTACCCTTTCGGAAGCAGCGGCAAAGCGAATCGCCCAGATCGTCGCCGCCGACGCCGGCAAACGGGCGCTGCGCGTCTCCGTCGAAGGCGGCGGCTGCTCGGGCTTCTCTTACAAGTTCGATCTGGCCGAAGACCCCGCCGATGACGACATCGTGATTGCGCGCGGTGATGCCAAGGTGCTGATCGACAGCCTTTCGGTCGTCTATATGGCGGGCTCTGAAATCGACTTCGTCGATAATCTGCTCGGCCAGTCCTTCCAGATCAAGAACCCCAATGCCGTGGCTAGCTGCGGTTGCGGCACCAGCTTCTCGATCTGAGTGAAACGGTCCGCGGCCCTGCCTCAATGCTCTCAGCTTTGAGGTGATCCGCGTCCCTCTCCTGCCTCATCCCTGTCTCCCCGCCGCGCAGACGCGCGTCGGCTGGATTCCTGTAACAAGCACAGGAATGAGGTGGTAGAGACATGACGCTGACTTCGCAGCCCAGTTCACTCTACCAACCTCCCCTCTATCCACCACATCCTCGCCACCACCTTCCAAAAACGGTGGCAATCGCTTTTGCATCGGGTAAAAGTACCCTCACAAAAGGGAAACTCCGATGAAGATTGCCACCTGGAACATCAACGGCGTCAAGGCGCGCATCGAAAACCTCTGCCAGTGGCTGAAGGATTCTTCGCCTGATATCGTCTGCCTTCAGGAGATCAAGTCGGTCGATGAGGGGTTTCCGCGGCTGGAGATTGAGGCGCTTGGTTATCACGTCGAGACCCACGGCCAGAAGGGCTTCAACGGCGTTGCCCTGCTCTCCAAGGTGAAGCCCGATGAGGTCAATCGTGGCCTGCCGGGTGATGATGCCGACGAGCAGGCGCGTTTCATCGAAGGCGTGTTTTCCGTCGACGGTGGCGCCATCCGCGTCTGCTCGCTTTACCTGCCGAACGGCAATCCGCCTGACGATCCGGTCAAATATCCCTACAAGCTCGCCTGGATGGAGCGGCTGCGGCGCTTTGCCGAAGATCGCCTCGCGTTCGAGGAGCCGCTGATCCTCGCGGGGGACTACAACGTCATTCCGGAACCGTTCGATTGTCACGACCCCCGCGTGTGGGAAGGTGACGCGCTGTTTCTGCCGAAGACCCGCGCAGCCTTCCGCAAGCTGGAGAACCTTGGCTTTACCGATGCCGCACGCGCGACGACGGATGAAGCAGGACTATATTCCTTCTGGGATTATCAGGCCGGCGCATGGCCGAAAAATAACGGCATCCGCATCGACCATCTGATGCTGTCAGCCGAAGCAGCCGACAGGCTGGAATCGGTCAGCATCGAAAAACATGTGCGTGCGTGGGAAAAACCATCCGACCACGTGCCGGTCTGCGGTTACTTCGATTTCAGCCCCGCTGGCTGACAGGCCATCTTTACCGAGCTCTGGCGCGGCAATTTTCAATCCGGATCGTCAATCCGCATGGTCTGCGCCATTGCGATTGCCGCACGGCGATCGTTCTCACCCGCCAGCGAAAAGGCCTGCTCCTGCAGGTTCTGAATCCAGGTACAGTCCGCCGCCGTGCATTTATCCAGCGCCGCCGTCATGAAGGCGAGGCCCTGCGTCGTCTGGCCCTCCTGGAAGATCAGGTTGCCGAAAATCGACATGGCGCCGGCATGGCCGTGTTTGCGGGCCTGGTTGAGCCATTTTTTTGCCTGCTGCACATCCGCGCGGCCACCCTCGCCGGCAAGAATCATCTCTGCCAGACGGAACTGGGCCTCAGCCACACCGAAGGTGGAAGCAACCTGGAAATAAAGCTGCCGGGCCTGTGAAAGGTCCATTTTGACGGGGCTTCCGGGAATGCCGTGGCGGTAATAATCAGCGAGAGACAGCAGCGCATTGACGAAAAAGCCGGTATCCTCCGATCCCGGTTCGACACCCTGATTGGCGATTTCGCTGTAGATCTTGAAAGCTTCGAAGTCGTTCTTGGCGACGCCATCGCCATAGGCATACATGTTGGCAAGCGCCCAGCGCGAGCCTGTATGGCCCTTTTCGGCCGCGTAGCGATAGGCCTCGACAGCTTCACCCTTGTTGCCGTTCTTGTAGGCCTTGAAGCCGAACTTGAACAGGTCGAAGGGGCCGGATTCCTTGGTCACGCCCGCATTGATGTCAAAAGCCGCGGCAGGCATTGCGAGCGACGCAAGCAACATGCCCATGAGGAGCGGCTTTAAAACGTTGGCTTCACATTTCAGCATTTCAGCGAACTTCTCTCACTCTTCCCGGCATATAGCCAATACTTGCGGAATACTGCAAAGCCGAACCCCGCCGGGTCGCGATTTTTTGAACACACTGCGTCTTTCCGGCAGCACTTTCCAGCGCACCACCGGTGGTCTCCTGCGGCAATTGCCCAAATTTTCCAGTTAGACAGATATAGGCATAATTTCCGGCAATATAACGGCGTTCCGCCATCCACCGGTCAGCGCCAAACAAGAAATCCGGATGAAATTCCCGTATTACTTGCTTAAACCCTGAATCCAAACCTGTTTTCACTTTCTGCAACCCCGCGGGCCCACATCAAACGCCTGCATGTTCTTCCGATCCCGCTGCCCTAAACATAAGCCAAGCACCCTGTTTGTGGCGGGAAATGGACAGATATGCTCACATTCCAACGCGACCCCACGCTTGCAGAAAAGTGTTGCCAAATCGTCACAAAACTTTCGGGCCAGAAAATTTTATCGAGAAGGAATCATAGTCGGACATGAAAAAAGGCCCGGTTGGTAAACCGGACCTTTATTTTAGCATCAGCGAAAGGATGGGATCAGAACTTGACCTTCACACCCGTCGAGATGGCTGCCACGAGGTCGTTGCCGAAATCGTAGCCTGCCTCGTTGCCGCAGGTGAAGCCAGCGCCGCAGGGTCCGCCATTGATGGAGGAGCTGCCCGAGGTCAGGAGGCCGAGAGCACCGGCAATCTTGAACTCGATGTTCTTGTTGGGCGAATAGACAATCTGGGTGCCGAGCGTCCACGTATCTGTCTGGGTGCCGATGACCGTGGACGTACCGCGATCCCAGGTCAGGCTGACGGCTCCGCTCCACTGTTCGTTGAACTTGTGACCAACGCCGCCGGAGATCGTCCAGCCGTCGCGATAGAACAGGTCAAGCGTGTTCAGCGTGTCTGCGCCACTTGGGACGCAGGGAGATGTGCCGACCGCGCAGAAAGGAATGACCTGAATCTGGCTCCAGTCTGTCCACTTCACGGAACCGAAAGCAAGCCAGTCTGGCGCTATGCCGGATTGAACTTTTAGTTCGATGCTGTCTGGCATGGAAACAGAGCCATAGATCGGCACGAGCTTGCCGCCGTATTTTGCAAGCGTCGGAGATATGGACGGCGGTGTCTGTGGGATCCCTCTAACATCGGCGAAGCCGGTCAAATCGTGATCGACAGCGCTGTTATAAACTAGGCTGGCGCGGAACGCGATCTCGGGAATCTCGTAGGCCATGCCGGCGCGCCAGCCCCAGCCGTCACCTTCCATCTCAAGTTTGCCGACGCCGCTGAAGCTGGACCAGGCCGGATTGAGGCCCAGAACGGCCGGCCCGAGAACCTGACGATACTTATAGCCGCTCAATTCCTGATAGAAGCCGCCGCCGATAATCGAGAAGTCACCCTTGCCAAGATCGAACTTCACCCGGCAGGTTGTCGCGTAATTGTGCGACTTGACCTTGGTTTCGATATTGTAGCTCGATCCCTGCCAGATACCGGGATTGAGATGCGCGCCCCAGGGCTGCGAATAGTCGAACATGCAGTCGCCGAAATCGCCGATCGATGCCTTGGCCCCGATGCGGGTCGACCAGAAGTTTTCGGAATCATCTGCCGTCCTGGACCAGGATGCAGGCAAGGGGCCACTTTTCAGCGGATTGTCCCGCGCATTCTCTACCTTGCGCTGCGGTGCGACGAAGGTCGCGGAGCTGTCGAGAACGTAATCGGACGGATCGAACAACAGATCGATATTATAACCGCCGCGCTCGAGACCGCCGGCCAGTGAAGGCGTTACCGCCGCGATGCTGACTGCGAAACATACCGCGCCGCGAAAAATTGCAGTTTTTGCCATCTCTCTCCCCAATCAAGGCAATGTGATCATCAAAAGAGTGAAGCGCTTCGCGGAAAATGACAATCTGCCGCACACTGGCACAGTTCTGCGACACTTCTCCATTTTTTACGTAAGAATTTCATGTCGATCCCCTTGCATAATCATTTTAGGTTATTTTTCTAATTAAACGGAAGCGATCCGACACAAAATGAAACAATTTCCCACGCGTGACGGGAATTGTCGCCAAATAACCACACACGCGCGTTTCCCGAAGAAAGCCGCTTATCACGCCGTTTTTGTTGGCTTTTTTGACTGAATGGCGAGAAATGATCGCCCTCCAGCGAGCAACATGATTCGTCGTTGCAACGCAGCAATCGATAGACGGCGACCTGTCGCTCCATAGCAAAAACGCCCCGTTTTTAGCGGGGCGTTTTTGTTCATGCAAAGCCGCAAGCGGCATGTTACCCCGCTTCGCTTACCCGCGTGAGCGCCGTTCTCAGGCTTGTGAGCTGAATTTCAAGCTCAGCCTTGCGCTCGCGTTCGGCGGCAACGACTTCCGGATCAGCATTGGCCACGAATTTCTCGTTCGACAACTTCTTGTCGATGCGTTCCATTTCCGCGTCCACCTTGCCGATCGCCTTCTCGAGACGAGCCTTTTCAGCCGCAAGATCGACCAGATTGCCAAGCGGCAGGCAGATGGTCGCCTCACCGACGATGATCTGGGCCGATCCCTTCGGCGCGACATCGGCGGCACGGATTTCATCGGCCCGCGCCAGACGCCGGATAGCGGCGGCGTGGCGATCGAGCCGTGCTTCCGTGGAGGTATTGGCGCCAACGACCACCAGCGAGGCAGTGGCACCCGGCGGCACGTTCATCTCGGCGCGCGTCGAACGAATGCCGGACACGAGATCGATCAGCCAGTTGATTTCCGCAGCCGCGGCGTCGTCGCGGAACTCCGGCTCCGGCCAGTCGGTAAGGCAAAGCAGATCGTCGCGCTCCTTGCCCTCACCGGCCGTATGCGCCCAAAGCTCTTCCGTCATGAACGGCATGAAAGGATGCAGCAGCTTGTAGATCTCATCCAGAACATAAGCCGCGCAGGCCTGCGATTCCGACTTGGCCTTTTCATCGTCGCCGCCGAAGACCGGCTTCAGCAGTTCCAGATACCAGTCGCAGAACTGGTTCCAGACGAAACGGTAGAGAATGCCTGACGCATCGTTGAAGCGGAAGTTCTCAAGTGCCGCCGTCACATCGCGGGCCGTGTTGGCAAGCTCGGTCAGGATCCAGCGGTTGATCGTCAGCGAGGCGGTTTCCGGCAGGAAATGCGGGTCACGCTTCACGCCATTCATCTCGGCAAAGCGCGTCGCATTCCAGAGCTTCGTGCCGAAATTGCGGTAACCCGCAATACGTGCCGGATCGAGTTTCACGTCGCGACCCTGCGCCGCCATGATGGCAAGCGTGAAACGCAGCGCATCGGCACCATATTCATCGATCAGTTCCAGCGGGTCGATGACGTTGCCCTTGGATTTCGACATCTTCTGGCCGTTCTTGTCGCGAACCAGCGCATGAATATAGACCGTGCTGAACGGCTCAACCGGGTTACCGGCGTCGTCCTTCATGAAATGCAGGCCCATCTGCATCATCCGCACCACCCAGAAGGGGATGATGTCGAAGCCGGTGACAAGCACGTTTGTCGGATAATAGCGCGCCAGTTCCGGCGTCTGTTCCGGCCAGCCGAGCGTCGAAAACGGCCAGAGCGCAGAAGAGAACCAGGTGTCGAGCACATCTTCGTCGCGCGTCAGGATTTCGCCCGGAGCGAAGTTCTCAAGCTTTTCCTCGACCCAGGCCTTCCACGGGCCTTCATGGGCGATGTAATGCTGGATGGCCGCCTGCAGCGCCTCTTCCTCGGTCTTCTCGACGAACACCTGCCCGTCTGGGCCGTACCATGCCGGAATCTGGTGTCCCCACCACAATTGCCGCGAGATGCACCAGGGCTGGATGTTCTCCATCCATTGGAAATAGGTGTTTTCCCAGTTCTTCGGCACGAAATTGGTGCGGCCTTCGCGAACCGAGGCAATCGCCGGCTGCGCCAGCGTCTTGTTGTCGACCCACCACTGGTCCGTCAGGCGCGGCTCGATCGGCACGCCGCCGCGGTCGCCATGCGGCACCACATGCTTGTGCGGCTCGATCCTGTCGAGCAGGCCGGCTTCCTCAAAAATTTCGACGATGATCTTGCGGGCGGCAAAACGGTCCTGACCTTCCAGCCGGTCCCATGCGCCGTGCAGCGCCGCCGGATGGTCGAGGCCTTCGAGGAAATCCTCGTTCTCCTTGATGGAGATGGTACCATCGATATTCATGACATTGATGGCGCGCAGGCCACAGCGTTTGCCGACTTCGAAGTCATTGAAGTCATGCGCGGGCGTGATCTTGACCGCACCCGTACCGGCGGTCGGATCGGCGTAGTCATCGGCGACGATGGGAATCCTGCGACCGACGATGGGCAGGATGACGTGTTTGCCGACGATGCCCTTGTACCGCTCATCTTCCGGGTTCACGGCAATACCGGTATCGCCAAGCATGGTTTCCGGACGCGTCGTGGCGACAACGATATAATCGCGGGTCTCGAACTCGGTGGGCTTGCCCTCCTCGTCGAATGCGGTCGGGTACTGATAGGTAACGCCCTTTTCGAGCGGATAGCGCAGGTGCCAGAGATTACCCTTGACCTCGATCTGCTCGACTTCCATGTCGGAAATCGCAGTCAGCAGCTTGGGATCCCAGTTGACGAGGCGCTTGTCCTTGTAGATCAGGCCCTGCTTGTAGAGCGTGACGAAAACTTCGAGAACAGCCTCGGAGAGACCTTCATCCATGGTGAAGCGTTCGCGCGACCAGTCGCAGGACGCGCCGAGACGTTTCAGCTGGTTGAAGATCAGGCCGCCGGATTCGGCCTTCCATTCCCACACCTTCTCCACGAAGGCCTCGCGGCCCATATCACGACGGCCTGGAAGCTGCTGCTCCATCAGCTTGCGCTCGACGACCATCTGCGTGGCGATGCCGGCATGGTCCATGCCCGGCTGCCACAGCACATCCTTGCCGCGCATGCGCTCGAAGCGGACCAGAATATCCTGCAGCGTGTTGTTGAGCGCATGGCCCATGTGCAGGGACCCCGTCACATTCGGCGGCGGGATGACGATGGTGAAGGTTTCCGCGCCCGGCTTGGCGTTGGCGCCGGCACGAAAAGCGTTAGCCTCGTCCCAGGCTTTGGCGATCTTCGGTTCGACGGTGGCGGAATCGTAGGTCTTTTCGAGCATTTCCTGACCTGAATTTTAGAGTTCTTGTGTGGATTTTTTAAATAAGGATGGACAGTCGAGAGTCAACAGAAACCGACCCTCAGGACGCTCCGTGAGCGACCCGATGGCCGACTATGCCCCGATAACGCTTTCATCTTCAATAAAAAAGCCGCCCCTGTGCCGGGCGGCCCCTGTTTAACGCCAATGCCACGCCTCCCGAGGCGGGCGGGAAGCACCAGGCCCTGCGGCCAGCGTAAAATCAGCGGCGCGAGCCGCGCGCCACGCGCTCGATTTCTTCGCGCACGAGACGCTCCACCAGGGTTGGCAGATTGTCTTCCAGCCATTCCTGCAGCATCGGACGCAGCATCTCGGCCGCCATGTCCTCGATCGAACGACGTTCGACGCCGTCGAAAACCTCGGCCAGCTCACTGAAGGAACGCGCGATCTGCGCGCCCGCGGCGGCCGAGATGAGGTTGAGCGACAGGTCGGAGCCGGCCTGTGCTTTGTCTTCCGGCTGCGGCGCAACCAGATCGAGTGACGGCGCCTCGGCAATGGGTTCCTGCACGTCGATGTCGAAAACTTCCTCGGCTACGGCGGTTTCAATCGCACCGCGCAGCGCCATATGATCAAAATGGTTTTCCGGTACAGGCGCGCTTTCAATGGCAGCGGCAGCGGCCCGGTCCTCGGAAGCGGCGGGCGCCTGCTGTTCAGCAGCAGTTGCCGCAGCCGCCACCATCAGCGGCCGTACATCCGTCGGACGCTGTGCCGCGGGCCGTTCGGTCTGCGGCACGGCGGGAGAAGAGGAAGCTGGAGAAGCCTGCATCGCCGCGCGCTGGCCCTGCGAGGCGAAGGCCTGCGGCCCCATGGCGGCGTTGCGGTCTGCGGCAGCGCGAACCCGCGCGGCGACATCGGCGAGCGACATCGTCTTTTCGACGGGGATTTCCTGGGGCTCGGCCAGGGACTGTTCATAAGCCGGTGAAAAATCCTGTGCAGGCCGCGCGCCAAAGGCCTGGTTTGCCGGCGGAGGGACGCGGGCCGGCGGGCTGGCTGGCTCCGTCATGTAAGTTGCGTCGCCTGCCGCCTCGTCCTCATCGTCATAAACCGGCGGTAACTGGCCGGAAAATGCGCCGGCGGGCCCTGGCTCGTTGCTTTCGATGATCCGGCGTATCGACGCCAGAATCTCTTCCATGGACGGTTCACGCGCTACGCTTGGCTGAGCCATATCAATCCCCGGTTTCCACTCTCTAGCACCCGGCCTCGCATCCCTTCGGATGCCAGGGGCACTTCGCACCTGTTCAATCTGCACATCACGGCAGCGGCAGCCGAAAACAACCGCCGCGCCGACAGTCTGCAACAGGCCTGAGAAAGACGCTCCGCATCTTCGCAACCCGCTGCAGGGGTCATGCGGGGCAGAAATACGCACACCCCGAATCACCTTAGTTTAGGGTAGCACGGCCACGAACTAAATCACTGATTCGACAAGTTTCGTGATGATACACAGCTTTGTGGGCGCGATGTTCTCGAAGACGCACACGGGATGAATTTCCAATCCTCACAAAAACGCCGGGGTGGAAATCCCACCCCGGCGTCAAGAACAGAATGATGGTACGGTGATCAGAAAACGAATTCGGCCGCCTTGGCGAAACCCGGCAGCGGCTTGACCGAAGCATTGAAGAAGGTCGCGGCCGACGTGCTGGCGCCATCGCGGCGATAGACGGTGGCCTTTGCGGCATTGCCGTATCCGACAACGACGACGAGACGCCCGCCGTCGCGCAACTGTTCGGTAAGTGCCGCCGGCACTTCCTCGACAGCGCCGTTCACGAAAATCAGATCGTAAGGCGCTTCGCTCGCATAACCCTTTTCGAGATCGCCGGTGACGACAGCGACATTGTCATAGCCAAGCGAAGCGAGCGTTTCGGTCGCCTGTGCGGCGAGCGCTTCATCGCATTCGAGCGAAACGACGGAGCCGGCAAGCTGGGACAGGATGGCGGCCGCATAACCGGAACCACCGCCGATTTCCAGGACCACGTCCTCCCTCGAAACGGCCGCGAGCTGCAGCAGCTTCGCGAGCGGCGAGGCCTTCATGACATAACGGGCCGGGCGGCCATCCCGGGCGGGACAGATCTGCAAATCCTCATCCACATAGGCAATCTGCCGTGCACCCGTCGGCACGAATGCCTCGCGCGGCACACTCAGAAACGCCTTCAGCACCGAATGCGAAGTCACGTCGGTCGTACGCAGCTGGCTGTCGACCATATTGGCGCGCGCGGTTTCGAAATCCATCATGTCGTTATCGCCTCAATTTCACGGATGCCGGTCGGGAAGTCCCGGCTCCAAAAGCTCAAAACGGCGCGGGCCTCCCCTCGCCTTTGAATAATCTCATAATTGGCCAAGAGCGCGCTTTCAAGCGCGGTAAGACGGATGTGGGGTAAAAAGCAGAATGGCAGCGGTTTTCTTCGCGGAACGAACGGCGAGACGTCGCCAATCGTGACGCGGAACAGGAAAAATCATCGTACCGTGGGAGAATTTTGGAGGCCTCGCCCGGAATTGAACCGGGGTACAAGGATTTGCAGTCCTCTGCGTCACCACTCCGCCACGAGGCCTCACACGCTCATCAATGGAGCGATGGCGGGCATTTAGAACGAATCCATTTGGGGCGCAAGAGGGATCGTTCCGAATGTCGTGTTTTTTCAGCCGGGTACGTGGAGTTCAACCGCCCACCTTGTCTAAGTCACTAAGATGACATGGCTTTTGGCGTCATACCGTTGCTCCGGACGAAAAATTGCCCGCAGCCGAAGCGTTTTCGACTGCGGGCAACCCGTGCATTTTCAGGAACGGTCGATCAAATCCGTCCCATCAGAACCAGGATCAGCACGATGACCAGCACCAGTCCGAGACCGCCCGAAGGGCCGTAACCGTAATTATGATAACCCCAGCTTGGCAGCGCGCCGATGAGGAACAGAATGAGCAGGATGACAAGGATGGTGCCGAGCATGTTTAACCCTCCACTATTGGCATGTGTCCGACTGCTTCAATGACGCAGCGCGTGAAAAGTTCCCTCTTCCGGCCTCTCCAGCAGGCTGAAAGAATGACGGCAGACGTGCCGTTTCAACAGGTTACACCGCTTTTGCCCAGACATGATGGTCCGGCCGGAAGGGGCGTGCCGTCCCCCGCGCCTGGCGGATTAATGTCCCGGACAGTGAAGATGAGGAACTGTGCATAGTCTCGCGCGTCGCATCCATCGCGAGTTCTGGATCGCTGCAATTTATTCGAGGTAATTTCTCGCTCTATGTCTATTTTCGGTTGTCCGCCATAGTGAAGACAGTCCCCCGTACCCTGAAACCGGCGGGAGACGGAGAGATCCGGCTTCGCTGGCAGTGCGCCGGATCTCTCCCGCCCCCTCCCTCGCTCCGTCCCACTCCTGCCGCAGGCAGGTCGGCACACGTACATGTGACCGACGACCATGCGTGCTACCCCTTGCCTCGTCTCAGCCTCTCCGGATAGACCCCCGTGACGGGAGGGAGAAACGAGAATCATATGTCCGGTTTTGCGAACCTCATCCCGCTTTTCATCTTTGGCTTCCTCGTCTATTTTTTCTTTCGCTGGGTCGCGCGCGACATTCAGAACCCAAAGCGCAAGTAGTCGGAAGGAATAATACTGCCGCATCCGCCGCTTCCGGGAACCTCCGCGCCTCCATATCGTTTTTGCAGATGGACCTCGGAGGACAGGATGAAAACGCTCGCATCATCGGCCGCAATAGCCCTTTCGCTCGCGCTTGCGGGATGCACGACCGCAGGTCCGGCACCCTATGTGGAGCCCATTCCCGGGAGCATCATCTATAAAGGCCAGCCGCGCACGAAGCTGACGAAGTCACCGATTGGCAGCACCTTCACTCATGAGTTCCGCATAGACAGCAGCACAAGGGCGGTGGAAACCTATCGCATCGCGCCGGACCGCTCGCTGGAACTCATTGACCGGCGCATCCTTCGCGAATGGCTGTTCGGACGCGACGACTGACCGCACCGGTCGGCTCCGAAACGGATTGCGCATCCCGCCTGCTTCGTTTAGAGCCGGGCGCGAAACCAACATGGATGAGCGATGAACACGCGCTGGCAGAAACCCGTCCTGATCGCCTTCGAAACGCCGGGTGATTATACGAGCATCGAAACAACCCAGGCCGCCTCCTGGGCCCTGATCGAGGACTGGCCGGTGGAGGATGGCGAGGCGCTAGACAAGGCGCTGCTGGTCTGCGCCGCCGTGGATGCCGGCAGGAAAAAGCCTGAAGACGCGCGCAAGGCCTTCATCGCCGCCGCGATCGAAGCGGGGCTCGACATCAAGGCGTAACGGCCCCGTCACGCGTCGCGACGGAGGCGCCAGGGGCGCTAACGTCAAGTTCATGGTTCGATGGATCGATACAGAGGAAAGCGTCCGGATATATGAAAAAAGCCCTGTTCATCTTTCTTCTCTCCTGCCTGGCGATCGGCCTTCTCGGCCACCTCGTCGTGGCTTTCGTCGTCACCGGCTGACACGCCGTAAATCAGGCGTTAAGAATCCCTAAATTTCATTCTGCTGTTATGGAACCGCGTTAAACTTTTTCCGTTCTCTTTTCGATCGAACAAGGAGGATTGAAATGCGTGACGGACTGAACGGTTTTCTTGAAATTTCGATGATCGGCTTCGTGGTTGCAAGCTGCCTCTTCATGGTGAACCTGCCGATCTGATCGGGGAACGAGCTTCGCAGGAGAGCATCGCGGTTAAGCTGGTGATGATGCCACCGGCACAGAAAATGCGGCCTTTTGGGCCGCATTTCTTTTTCACTGGACTTTCAGGATCAGGCAGAAAGCTTGGCGGCGATTTTCGCCACATGCGCGCCCTGGAAGCGCGCACCTTCAAGTTCGACTTCGGAGGGCTGGCGGGAGCCGTCGCCGTCGGTAATGGTGGAGGCGCCGTAAGGGGAGCCACCCTTGATTTCATCGACACCCATCTGGCCCTGGAAGGCATAGGGCAGACCTACGACGGCCATGCCGTGGTGCAGGAAGGTCGGCAGGAAACCGAGAATAGTCGATTCCTGGCCGCCATGCTGGGTGGCGGAAGAGGTGAAGGCGGAACCTACCTTGCCGACGAGCTTGCCGCCGAACCACAGGCCGCCCGTCTGGTCCCAGAAATTGCGCATCTGCGAAGCGACCGTGCCGAAGCGGGTGCCGGCGCCGACGATGATGGCATCGTATTCAGCCAGTTCGTCCACGGTGGCGATCGGCGCCGCCTGGTCGAGCTTGAAATGCGAAGACTTGGCGACCGCTTCCGGCACCAGTTCCGGAACGCGCTTGACGACGACGTCTGCGCCCGCCGATTTTGCACCCTCGGCGACAGCATAGGCCATCGTTTCGATGTGACCGTAGGAAGAATAATAGAGCACCAGAACTTTCGTCATTTTCTTTGTTTCCTTTGGGTTTATCGTTTCCGGCGTCCCGACCAGAAGCCTTTTCAAAAACGTGATGATGATTATCGGCGACCCGTTACAAGCATGTGATGAAAATCTAGCTCACAGGCTTCTTCCACGCCAGCGGCTTATCGGCATACGCACTGTTCACCATAAGTGAACGGAAAAGCGAAACGTCAACTATTTGCCGAAATACATTTTTTCAAAACCGCTTTGCAATCATCGGGCACGGGGCTAACGTCTGATAAAACAGATGACGAGTACACCCATGTCCAATCCCTCTTCCGCTCAATCCGTCGTGACCGCCGCCATGCTCGCCATTGGCGACGAGTTGCTTTCGGGCCGTACCAAGGACAAGAATATCGGCCACCTCGCGGACGTGCTGACCATGTCCGGCATCGACCTCAAGGAAGTGCGTATCGTTGCCGATGAGGAGGACGCGATCGTCGAAGCGCTGAATGCGCTACGCAGCCGCTATGATTATGTCTTCACCTCGGGTGGCATAGGCCCGACCCATGACGACATCACCGCGGATGCGGTTTCCGTGGCGTTTGGCCTTCCCTGCGAGCACGATGCCGAAGCCTTGCGGATACTTGGCGACATGTACCGTGCCCGTGAGATGGAATTCACCGATGCGCGCAAGCGCATGGCGCGCATGCCGAAAGGTGCTGTCCACATCGCCAACCCTGTTTCCGTCGCCCCCGGCTTCATCATCGGCAATGTCTATGTCATGGCCGGCGTGCCGCAGGTGTTCCAGGCGATGCTCGACAACGTCATGCCGACGCTCCGCACCGGCGCCAAGGTGATGTCGCAGGCCGTACGCTCACCGTATGGCGAAGGCGATATCGGCACGCCGCTGACGGCCATCCAGAAAGCCCATCCCGAAACCAGCATCGGTTCCTATCCGAAATATGACGGGCAACGCTTTTCGACGGAAATCGTGGTGCGCGCCCGGGATGCAGGCGTGCTGAAGGCCGCGGCGGATGCGGTCGCGGCCATGATCGAAGCCATCGGACAGGAGAAAAGACTGGCGGCAGGCAAGGGCGACGCAACGGCTTGAGCGAGAAAGGGCCTTTGACAAACGGGCTTTGACCAAAATCAAGGTGGCGGCCTGCAAAGGCGGCCACTCTCCCCACAGAAATTAGATGTCACCGAGGAGAGATAAATGGGTTACAAAACGATATTGGCAGTGGTCGACAATGTTTCGAACACACAGAAGCTCGGCGAATTCTTGGTGAGCCTTGCAGACCAGTTTTCCTCGCATGTCATCGGCCTGCACATGGAAACGCTGGCCGCCGTTCCCCTCGTCGCGCCGATGGAAATTCCCGATCCCGCCACCGTGCAGGCCCTGCAGGATGTGGCACACAAGGAAACCACCGATGTCGGCACGCTTTTCGAGCGTACGCTATCGGCCAACGGCATCTCGCATGAATGGCGAAGCTTCGTTACCTCGGTGGGTTACGCCTCCGCCTCTGCCATCGACAGCGCCCGTTGCGCCGATCTCGTCGTCGCCCGCCAGAGCAGTTCCTCGGCTTTGTCGGACAGCCGCACCGATATTGACAGCTTTCTCTATGAAAGCGGCCGTCCCGTTCTCCTCGTCCCGCATGTGCTCACCGTCGCCAAACCGATCAAACGCGTCCTGATCGCCTGGAATGGCTCTCGCGAGGCGACGCGCGCCACTTTCGACGCCCTGCCCTTTCTGAAAGCCGCCGACAGCGTCGAGATATTCTCCGTCGACCAGGCAGAAAGCGAAACGCAGTCCTCCGGGTTTGCCGGTACGGAACTGGCCGCCACGCTCGCCCGCCACGGCGTGAACGTGACGGTGACCTCACAGGAAAAGATTGCCGGCCTTTCGCCGCAGGCGGCCATCGAAAATCGCCTTTCCGATAACAGCATCGACCTTCTGGTCATGGGCGCTTACGGCCATTCCCGCTGGTGGGAGCTGCTGTTCGGCGGCGTTACCCGCACGCTGCTCGATTCCATGACGGCGATGACGCTGCTGTCGCGTTGAATATGGATGCGGCGCAAATGGCGCCGCCAGCCCCCGCCATCTCGCTCGAAAGGAGCGTCCGCCACTGGTTTCTTCTCCCCGCCCGGGGGAGAAGTCCGCGGCAGCGGGATGAGGGCGAGGGAAAAGATAGACCGAGAGCCAGCCCCCTCATCCGACCCTTCGGGCCACCTTCTCCACCCAGGGGAGAAGAAACAAGCGGCATTCTCTCAGCCAAAATCACGCCGGATAAGCGCAAAGCTTGCCTTTTTGCCGGTCTTGCGGCTATTAGCCAAAGCCATCGACAATTTTGACCAGATGGTAGACGACATGTCCCTTCCCGATAAAGCCTTTCCCGTTTCCTGGGACCAGTTTCACCGCGACGCCCGTGCGCTTGCCTGGCGTCTTGCCGGTCTCGACAAAGAGTTCCGGGCAATCGTCTGCATCACCCGCGGCGGCCTCGTTCCGGCGGCGATCATTTCCCGCGAACTGAACATCCGCATGATCGATACGGTCTGCATCGCCACCCGCCATGACTACGTCAACCAGGGTGATACGGTCCTGTTGAAAGGCGTAGCCCCCGAGCTGACTGTTGATGCCGGCGAAGGCGTGCTTGTCGTCGACGATCTGACCGATACCGGCAAGACGGCGCTCGAAGTGCGCGAAATGCTGCCGAAGGCGCATTTTGCCTGCGTTTACGCCAAACCGAAGGGGGTGCCGACCATTGATACTTTCGTCACCGAAGTGAGCCAGGACACCTGGATCTATTTCCCCTGGGACATGGGCTTCACCTATCAGGAGCCGATCGCCAAGGGATCGCGTGGCTGAGTGCCTGAAGAATGGCGCTTTTTCTTTCCGTCATGCCGGACTAGATCCGGCATCCAGCCACGGCGCGTCTGCGCCGTGAGACGACTCTCTCCCGATCAAGGATTGATCGCGCTGGACCCCGGATCTGGTCCGGGGTGACGGAGTGCGGATGCACCAACCGCGCAAGACTTCCCCCAGCAATATACACTCTTTCGCCGTCCCACCCGGGGCGGCTTTTTTGTGTGAAAAGGCCTTTTTGCCCACAGTGAAAAACACGGAAAAACCGCAGTGTCGCCATTATGCCTCACCCCGAAAATGCGGGGTTTTGCCTTTCCGTTGCGGAAACCAGCCTCGCGCAAGCTTCAAATTTTTCCGCCAAGTCACTGATTTTTCTGAGAGCTTTTCCTATCCCCGTTTTCCACAGGCACTCCACACAATATCTTGTGGTTAAAAATGGGTTTCAATCTATGGCTTGACGAATCTGTGTCGCGAGAGGAAAGTGACAAATATGTTGCGGCGGCAACGAACCGGAAAGTAACGAGGCCGGTTCTTCTCCATCTTCAGCGCGCATGTCCAAACGGCGTCCCGGCCATGAGGGGGCGGTTCGCCGATGGCTTTTCTGCGCCTTCGGAACCGCCAAAAACATTACGCGGGGACTGGCAGCAAGAATGTGTTAACACTATATATAGTAGGCTTGCAGCCATCTTAAACACGAGATACAGGGGTGACATCCAAGGATGAACATCCCATCAGATCGGCAACAACCGGCTGCGCGAAGGCATCGCACGGCTGGAACGAATTTTTGCGCCCTTCACCGGGCGCCCAATGGACGAGGACAGAAACCATGCGCATTGAACGCCGCTTCACGAAGCCCGGCCAATCGCCTTATGCGGAGATCGACTTCCGCAAGGCCGTCAGTGAAATCAAGAACCCGGATGGATCCATCGTGTTCCGTCTGGCTGACATCGACGTTCCCGCGCAGTTCAGCCAGGTTGCCACCGACGTTCTGGCGCAGAAATATTTCCGCAAGGCCGGCGTGCCGAAGTTCCTGAAGAAGGTTGAGGAAAATGACGTTCCTTCCTTCCTCTGGCGCTCCGTGCCCGATGAAAAGGCTCTGAAGGATGTTCCGGAAGCCGAGCGCTACGGCTCCGAGACCGATGCACGCCAGGTTTTCGATCGCCTGGCCGGCACCTGGGCCTATTGGGGCTGGAAGGGCAAATATTTCTCGTCCGAAGAAGATGCCCTCGCCTTCCGCGACGAGCTTGCCTATATGCTCGCCACCCAGCGTGTTGCCCCCAACTCCCCGCAATGGTTCAACACCGGCCTGCACTGGGCCTATGGCATTGATGGTCCCGGCCAGGGCCACTTTTATGTCGACCCCTTCACCGGCAAGCTGACCAAGTCCAAGTCCGCTTACGAACATCCGCAGCCGCATGCCTGCTTCATCCAGTCCGTTGAGGACGACCTCGTTAATGAAGGCGGCATCATGGATCTGTGGGTGCGTGAAGCGCGCCTGTTCAAATACGGCTCCGGCACTGGCTCCAACTTCTCCTATCTGCGTGGCGAAGGCGAAAAACTCTCCGGCGGCGGCAAATCGTCAGGCCTGATGAGCTTCCTCAAGATCGGTGACCGCGCAGCCGGCGCCATCAAGTCCGGCGGCACGACCCGCCGCGCAGCGAAGATGGTCGTCGTTGATGCCGACCACCCCGATATCGAAGCCTATATCGACTGGAAGGTGAACGAGGAGCAGAAGGTTGCCGCTCTCGTCACCGGTTCCAAGATCGTCGCCAAGCACCTGAAGGCGATCATGAAGGCCTGCGTCAACTGCGAAGCTGACAACGGCGATTGCTTCGACCCGGCCAAGAACCCTGCCCTGAAGCGCGAAATCCGCGCCGCCAAGAAGGACATGGTGCCGGAAAACTACGTCAAGCGCGTCATCCAGTTCGCCGAGCAGGGTTACAAGGACATCCAGTTCAAGACCTATGACACGGACTGGGATTCGGAAGCCTACCTCACGGTGTCGGGCCAGAACTCCAACAACTCCGTCTCGCTGAAGGACGATTTCCTGCGCGCTGTCGAAAATGACGGTGACTGGAACCTCACCGCCCGCAAGGACGGCAAGGTCATGAAGACGCTGAAGGCCCGCGACCTCTGGGAAAAGATTTCCCACGCCGCCTGGGCGTCTGCCGATCCGGGTCTGCACTTCAACACGACGATGAACGACTGGCACACCTCGCCGGCGGCCGGCCCGATCCGCGCCTCCAACCCGTGCTCGGAATACATGTTCCTCGATGACACGGCCTGCAACCTTGCCTCGCTGAACCTTCTGCAGTTCAAGGATCAGGCGACGAAGCGCATCGATATCGCCGATTACGAACACGCCGTTCGCCTCTGGACCGTCGTGCTCGAAGTGTCCGTCATGATGGCGCAGTTCCCGTCGCGCCAGATCGCCGAACTCTCCTATGAGTACCGCACGCTGGGCCTCGGTTACGCCAATATCGGCGGCCTCCTGATGTCCTCCGGCATTCCCTATGACAGCGCCGAAGGCCGCGCCATTGCCGGTGCGCTCACCGCCATCATGACCGGCGTGTCCTATGCCACCTCGGCCGAAATGGCCGGCGAGCTTGGCCCCTTCCCGGGCTTTGCGCCCAACCGCGAAAACATGCTGCGCGTCATCCGCAACCACCGCCGCGCCGCCCTTGGCCAGTTGGAAGGTTATGAGGGCCTGTCGGTCAACCCGGTCGCACTCGTCCATGGCGACTGCCCGGATCAGGACCTGATCGCCCACGCAACGGCCGCCTGGGACAAGGCGCTGGAACTTGGCGAAAAGCACGGCTACCGCAACGCCCAGACCACCGTTATCGCACCCACAGGCACGATCGGCCTCGTGATGGATTGCGACACGACCGGTATCGAGCCCGATTTCGCGCTGGTGAAGTTCAAGAAGCTCGCCGGTGGCGGTTACTTCAAGATCATCAACCGCGCCGTTCCGGATGCGCTGCGTTCGCTCGGTTACTCCGAAAGCCAGATCGCCGAGATCGAGGCCTATGCCGTCGGCCATGGCAATCTCAACCAGGCTCCCGGCATCAACCCCTCGACGCTGAAGGCCAAGGGCTTCACCGATGAGAAGATCGAGGCCGTCAACGGCGCGCTGAAAAGCGCCTTCGACATCAAGTTCGTCTTCAACCAGTGGACGCTCGGCGCCGACTTCCTCAAGGAAACGCTGAAGGTTTCCGACGAGCAGCTCTCCGACATGAGCTTCAACCTGCTCGAGCACCTCGGCTTCGGCAAGAAGGACATCGAAGCGGCCAACGTTCACGTCTGCGGCGCGATGACGCTGGAAGGCGCACCGTTCCTGAAGAACGAGCATCTGCCCGTCTTCGATTGCGCCAACCCCTGCGGCAAGATCGGCAAGCGTTACCTCTCCGTCGAATCGCATATCCGCATGATGGCGGCGGCACAGCCTTTCATCTCCGGCGCGATCTCCAAGACGATCAACATGCCGAACGATGCGACGGTTGAGGATTGCGGCGCAGCCTACATGCTCTCCTGGAAGCTGGCGCTGAAGGCCAACGCCCTTTACCGTGATGGTTCCAAGCTTTCCCAGCCGCTCAATGCGTCGCTGGTGGGAGACGAGGACGACGAAGACCTGATCGAAGACCTGATCCAGCAGCCCGCCGCACAGCAGGCCGTGACGATCACCGAAAAGATCGTCGAACGCGTCATCGAGCGTGTCTCACGCGAGCGTGAAAAGCTGCCGAACCGCCGTCAGGGTTACACCCAGAAGGCAACTGTGGGCGGTCACAAGGTCTATCTGCGCACCGGTGAATTCGGTGATGGCCGCATCGGCGAAATCTTCATCGACATGCACAAGGAAGGCGCTGCCTTCCGCGCAATGATGAACAACTTTGCCATCGCCATTTCGCTCGGCCTGCAATATGGCGTGCCGCTGGAAGAATATGTGGAGGCCTTCACCTTCACCAAGTTCGAACCGGCCGGCATGGTGCAGGGCAACGACGCGATCAAGAACGCCACGTCGATCCTCGACTACGTGTTCCGCGAACTCGCCGTCTCCTATCTCGGCCGCCACGATCTCGCCCATGTCGATACGTCCGACTTCTCCAACACGGCGCTCGGCAAGGGTATCCAGGAAGGCAAGACCAACCTCGTTTCCACCGGCTGGACCCGCGGTTACAAGCCGACCATCGTGTCTCGCAATGACGGCGAACGCACCGCTTCCGAGCCCAAGGGTTCGGCAACGGCAGCCCCTGCCCGCGCCTCGGCCAACGTGACCTCGTTTGCAGGCTCTGCCGCCCGCAAGCTGGAACCGACAGTCGCCATCGCAACCTCCGAAATCGTCTCCTTCAAGCGGGACTATGAAGAGCGCGCCAAGGAACTGGCCGAAGAAATCGCCGAAGAAGTGATCGACGAGGTCGTCCAGGAAGCCCAGCAGACGGCAACCGCCCTCTTCTCCGATAAGGCCGCCGCAGACGCCGCTTCGGCCAAGACGGAAGCCAAGAAGGTCGAAAACGAACGCCGCATGCGCTCGATCGCTCAGGGGTATACGGGCAACATGTGCTCGGAATGCCAGAACTTCACGATGGTGCGGAACGGCACTTGCGAGAAGTGCGATACTTGTGGTGCGACGAGCGGTTGCAGCTGAGCGTTAGCTTAGACACCACCAAAAAACGACTAGTCTTGAGGGCTCTTTCAGATATGAAAGAGCCCTTCTTCTTTTGATATTTTATCCCTTTCACTACTGGAAACCCGTAGTCCACAATGTTATCTTTCGAGTGGAATGACCGAAAAGCTTTAACCAATCTCGCCAAACATGGCGTCAGCTTTGAAACGGCCCGCAAGGTTTTTGAGGATCCATTTGCCGTGGATATCGAGGATCGTTCGGCTAATTACGGCGAAGTCCGACGACGTATAGTGGGGTTGGGCAACGGATTGGTTCTGACTGTGATCTATACCGAACGCAGCGAAGTGATCCGCATCATCTCGGCACGAAAGGCGACACGCGCGGAGCGCAAGGAATACGACGACAATGGCTGGTAAAATCGATCAAACAGACTGGGCCCGCCTTCACGCCATGACCGATGAAGAGGCGGAGGCGAATGCGCTTGCCGACCCCGACAATCCGCCGCTTTCTGCCGAGCAACTTGCTGCGGCTCCCAGAATGCCGCGCATCAAGATCATTCGCCGGGCCCTGAAGCTGACGCAGGAAGAGTTTTCCGCGCGTTATCATATTCCGCTCGGCACCCTGCGTGATTGGGAACAGGGACGTAGCGAGCCGGACCAGCCGGCCCGCGCTTATCTCAAGGTCATCGCCGTCGACCCGCAGGGCACGGCCGCCGCGCTCCGTAAAGGCGCGGCCTGACCCGCCTCACCCGATAAAATCCACCAGCAGCTTCACATTCAACGCTGCAATCACCACCGCGATCAGCCATGCGAAGCCTGAGAGCCAGAGCGGTGAGCGCAGCTCGCCCATCTTGGCCTTGTCACCGGTGAACATCACCAGCGGGAAGACGGCGAAGGAGAGTTGCAGGCTCAAGACAACCTGCGTCAGGATCAGCAGTTCGCCCGTGCCGCTGTCTCCGTAAAGGATGGTCACGCCGGCGGCGGGGATGATGGCGATGGCGCGGGTGATGAGGCGGCGTAGCCAAGGGGCGAGCCGCATCTTGAGGAACCCTTCCATCACGATCTGGCCGGCAAGCGTTGCCGTGACAGTGGAATTGATGCCGCAGCACAAAAGCGCCACTCCGAACAGCGTCGGCGCAATCGCAAGGCCGAGCAGCGGCGCCAGCAGATTATGCGCCTCGCCGAGTTCGGCGACATTAGTCTGCCCCGCCTTGTTGAAGGTCGCCGCCGCCAGAATGAGGATCGAGGCGTTGATGAGAAGCGCGAACATCAGGGCGATGGTGGAATCGAGCGTCGCGAATTTCAGCGCCTCGCGCTTTTCGGCAATTGTCTCGCCGATTTCGCGGGTCTGCACGATGCCGGAATGCAGATAGAGATTATGCGGCATGACGGTCGCGCCGAGAATGCCGAGCGCCAGATAGAGCATGTCAGGATTGGTGACGATTTCGGTCGTCGGCGCAAAACCAAGGATCACCTGCCCCCAGTCAGGATCGGCGAGCGCTACCTGAATGGCAAAGCACACCGCGATGACGCCAAGCAGCGTGATGACGAGCGCCTCCACCCAGCGGAAACCGAGCCTCTGCAGATAAAGGATCAGAAAGACATCGAGCGCGGTGATGAGAACGCCGATTTCGAGCGGAATGCCGAAGATGAGGTTGAGGCCGATGGCCGTGCCGATCACCTCGGCAATATCGGTGGCGATGATGGCGATCTCGGCGAGCAACCACAGCAGTATGGCCACCGGCTTCGGATAGGCGTCACGGCAGGCCTGGGCGAGATCGCGGCCGGAGGCAATCGCAAGACGGGCGCAGAGCGATTGCAGCACGATCGCCATGATGTTCGAGACCAGCGCAACCGTCAGCAGCGTATAGCCGAACCTGGAGCCGCCGGCGAGCGACGTCGCCCAGTTTCCGGGATCCATATAACCGACGGCAACGAGATAGCCGGGACCAAAAAACGCCATCGCCCGCCGAAACGTGCCGGCATTCGCCTTGACGCGGATCGAGCTGTGAACGTCTGACAACGAGAGATCGTCGCCGTTTCGCCGCCATCCAAAGACTGGCTTCTCCATACTATGCGCTTTCTGAACGGAAATCTGATTAATGCAATTGCAAATCATTCGCATAAAGAGACGCAGGACGCAAGCTGACTTTTGACGCCGCGATGTGGCGCTTAGCCCTCTCCCGGCACTGCGACCGGTCACGCGGGTGCTGGACGATTGACAATGTGGTTACCTGACACCGCGCGCCATTGCCTCGCCATGTCAGCCATCGCTAGAAAGATCGGTGCCATCAGAAATTTGAAAGTGCGTCAGTCCAGCTGAGGAGAAGCGTATGAATATTGTCGCCCATGTCGAAATCCCCGTGACCGATCTTGATCGGGCGATCCGCTTCTATCGCGCGGTTTTTGATGTGCCATTTGCCGAAATCGTCGCGATCCACGATAGCAGAATGGCCTATTTCCCTTTTGACGAAAACAGCAATGGCGCCAGTGCCGCGCTTGCCGAAGGCCCGGCCTATGTACCGACGCGAGATGGAGCGATCGTCTATTTCAGTGTCGCTGATGTGGATGATGTTATTGCCAGAGCCCTTGCCGGTGGAAGCGAGCTCCTATTTCCCAAAACGGCGGTGAATGATGCACTCTTCGTCGCGGAGATTTCCGATAGCGAGGGCAACCGCATCGCCATTCAATCCGCCTGATCGGCCTTCCCAAGACAGAATGACCGGACTCACGTCCTTGTCATCACCTGTTCGCCACCCAAACGGAACAGTCGCGGTAGCGCTGGCGTTGATCTTTCACCAAAACGCTTAAATCTGGGGAAGTTCATGCGACAGCACCGGAATAACGACGTGGTGAACCATCCAGGCCGGTGGCCGAACTATATCATGGGGCACAGAAAGCCCCGCGAATGGCTGATGACGATCAGCGGTGTCCTGCTGCTCTTCGTCGTCGCGGCCGCCGTCGCCATGGGTTACCTCGTCAGCAGCCATCCCGGCAAGCCGGAGCCGAACCCCGGCATTGTCGAAGAACAGGCAGCAGAAGGCTGAGCGACGTGCGGGCCGGTCAGCTGAGGCCCGCGAGATGACCGCTGAACTGCGCCTCGTGCAGACGGCTGTAATGGCCCTTGGCAGCCAGGAGTTCGGCATGAGCGCCGGTTTCGGCGATGCCGCTCTGGTCAACCACCACGATGCGCGAGGCATCGCGAATCGTCGCCAGCCGGTGGGCGATGACGAGGGTGGTGCGGCCTTTGGCGAGCTCGGTCAGCGATTGCTGGATGGCCCGCTCGGTTTCCGTGTCAAGCGCCGAGGTGGCCTCATCGAGAATGAGGATCGGCGGATTTTTCAGGAACATGCGGGCAATCGCAAGACGCTGCTTCTGCCCACCGGACAACTTGACGCCACGTTCGCCAATGACGGTATCGAGCCCGAGCGGCATGGCCTCGATGACGCCATCAAGACGGGCGCGCCGCGCCGCCTCCATGATCTCCGCATCCGAAGCGCCAAGCCGTCCATATTCGATGTTCTCACGGATCGTGCCGCCGAACAGGAAGACATCCTGCTGCACGATGCCGATCTGATTGCGCAGCGAGGCGAGCTTCATCTTTCTGATATCGATGCCGTCAATGGTGATCGCACCGCTGGTGACGTCATAAAAGCGCGGCAGCAGCGAGCAGAGCGTCGTCTTGCCCGCACCCGACGGACCAACGAAAGCCACGGTCTCGCCGGCGCTGATCTTCAGGTCGATGTTGCTCAGAACCTGCTTGCCCTCGGCATAACCGAAGCCCACATGGCGGTATTCGATATCGCCGCGCAGCAGCGGCGCTTCCACCGCATCGGGCGCATCAACAATATCGGGCGCGGTGTCGAGAAGCTCGGTGAACCGGCGGAAACCGGCAATGCCCTTGGGATAGGTCTCGATGACCGAATTGATTTTTTCCACCGGGCGGAAAAACACGCCGACCAGCAGCAGGAAGCCGACGAAGCCACCTTCCGTCAGGTCGCCATTCAACACGAACCAGGCGCCGCAGATCATCACGATCATCTGTGTCAGCCGCATGCTCATGTAGCTCAGCGAGGTGCTGGCCGCCATGATCTTGTAGGCGTCAAGCTTGGTGCGGCGGTATTTCTGGTTGTCTTTTTCGAACAGCGCCCTCTCGTGATCCTCATTGGCAAAGGCCTGCACCACTCGCATGCCGCCGACATTTTCCTCGATACGGGCGTTGAAATCCCCCACACGGCCGTATAGCGCGCGAAAATTCTGCGTCATGCGACCGCCATACCGGCTGGTGACCCAGGCGGTGACGGGCACGACGGCGGCGGTGATGAGCGCCAGCGGCACATTGACCGACAGCATCAGCAGGAACGCGCCGATAAAGGTCATGATGGCGATGAACAGGTCTTCGGGGCCATGGTGGGCCACCTCGCCGATCTCTTCCAGATCCTTGGTCAGCCGCCCGACCAGATGGCCGGTCTTCTGGTTGTCGAAATACCGGAAGGAAAGCTTTTGCAGATGATCGAAGGCCAGACGGCGCATGTCGGTTTCGATATTGATGCCAAGCATGTGTCCCCAGTAGGTGACAGTCGCCATCAATCCGGTATTCAGTACATAGATGAGGAGCAGCCCGACGGAGGCGGCCAGGATGATAGCCCATTCACCGCCCGGCAGCAGCACGTCGACAAAGGCCTTCACCGCCATCGGAAAGCCGAGTTCCAGTACGCCCGACAAGACAGCGCAGGAAAAATCGAGAATGAACAGACCGCGATAGGGGCGATAATAGGCGAAGAAGCGGCGGAGCATAGCGTGACCTGGAGATCGGGCGCGGCAACCTTACGCCGCAAGAAAAACGGAGTTCAATTGTCATATTTCAATGCGCGCGCCAAGACCGATGTTCTATTTTTACCAAAATCGTTCAATAGGTTCAGCAATAAACACACAACGGTAATGTGATCCGATTATATTGCACTTATATGTATCGGTGTGACAGAGTGAATGCACCCTTCGGGGAGAATGCGAGAAAGAGCCTGCCGTGAGTAAGAATGACAGCCGTAAGCAGAGTGGCGAACCGAGATGGCTTGGTCCGGCCAGCCCGACGCGGATCGCCCTGATCCCGCCCATTTCGGCTGCGCGCTGGCTGCTCGTTCTCGTTGCCCTGGCCGGCATCTACTTCTTCCACGGCTTCCTGGTTCCGGTTCTCGCCGCCCTCGTCATCGGTTTCGCCAGCTGGCCGGTCTATACACGGCTTCTTCGGCAGGTGGGCGGCAACACCACGCTCGGCGCCACCATCGCCATCATTCTCATCCTCGCCTTCCTTGTCGTCCCGATCTTCATCGCCGCTTCCTACACGGCCAGCGAAATCCGCGAATGGTTCGGCTGGGCAGTGCATGTCAACAAGACCGGCGCCCCCGTGCCGGACTGGATCGCCGCCCTTCCCGCCGTCGGCCCATGGCTTGGCGAACAATGGGTGAAATACATCGGCACGCCGGGCGCCATCGGTGAAGTGATCCAGCTCGTCAGCGGCGCCAATATCGGCAATATCTACAGAGCGATCCTCGCCGCCGGCAATGGCGCGTTCCATCTCGTGCTGACGTTGCTGTTCATGCTGATCGCGCTGTTCTTCGTCTATCGTAACGGGGCCGGTTTCACCCGTCAGGTCGATCTGGTCGGCGAGCGCATCCTGCCGACGCGGTGGGAGCGCATTTCCCGCGTCGTGCCCGCCACCATCAGCTCCACGGTCACCGGCATGACGCTGATCGCCATCGGCGAAGGCATCATCCTCGGCATCGCCTACTGGATCGCCGGTGTCCCCTCGCCCGTCACGCTCGGCGTGCTGACAGGCGTCATGGCTCTCATTCCGGGCGGTGCGCCTCTGTCCTTCACGCTGGTGTCGATCTATCTGGTCGCCAGCGGCTCGCCCGCCCACGGGTTGGCCCTGTTTGTCTGGGGTTCGGTGGAACTCTTCATCGTTGACAAGACCATCCGCCCGAAACTCGTCGGCGGGCCCATCAAGCTGCCATTCCTGCCGACGTTTTTCGGCCTCGTCGGCGGCGTCAAGACCATGGGTTTCCTCGGCCTCTTCATCGGCCCGGTGCTGATGGCGCTTCTGGTCGCGATCTGGCGCGAATGGGTTCGTGAGGTCGAACTTTCCGCGGCCGCCGAAGCTCCGACACCGCCTCCTGCGCAGGGTGACGCCCCGGACGAGGTCGCCGTGCTCGAGGACAATAGCGAGGAAACCACGGCGTTTCGAAAGGCCGCTTTTTGATTGAAGCCTGCGCCAGACGCCGCAGCTCCGGTAACGACAGATATCCGCGAACCTCGCATCCGCCCATGCTCGGCCTCGTTGCGCATCCGCAACTATCGCTTCTCCGGTACGGGACCTGATCCTCGGCGCGTTGCGATCATTCTTAGTTCTAAGTTTTCATTCAGGTCTGAAACGGATGGACAGCGGGAAATGCACCATCGCCGTCATCCTCACCTTGTGCCAAGGTTCTAATCACGTCAGATAAAATCACTCGGATGCAGATCCTCGTGACACACCGAGGATGACGTTGGGTGTTTGGCGCGATCCGTCGCTCGCGCTGCGTTTCATGTCGCGTGGATTCTTTCGTTTTGGACACTGCTAAGCGGCCGCGAACCTGTACCGCCGACTTAAAGCACCTTCTCCATGAAGAGGCTGAGCGGATCAGGCTTATAGGGCGCAAAAGCCTCGATCTCCACGAAACCCGCCTTGCGGTAAAGCCCTATCGCCTCCGGCTGGCTGATGCCGGTTTCGAGACGAATGGCAGAAAGGCCAAGCTCCTCACCACGCGCGATGAGCGTATCCATGATCAGCTTGCCGATGCGCAGACCCCGCGCCTCCGGATCGACGAACATGCGCTTGACCTCAGCCGTGCCATCGCCCGCTTCCACCAGCGCCCCGCAGCCGACCACGCGGCCACCATGCCGCACCACGAAAAAAGAGACATTATCCTTCTCAAGCGCGCCGATATCGACCAGATGATTGCTTTCTGCGGGGTAAAGCGACGCCATATAGGCATTGGAAAGGTCGATGAGGCGCAGAACCGCGTCCTGACGGGGTGTCTCAAGCTTGATTTCGATGGCCAATGCGATGCCTGCCTTCTCTCAAAAAAATGCGTATTTCGTCGTAATGTCACTGCAATCGGGATAGATGAGTTTCTAGAGCATAATTCCCGACAGAGGCAACACACACCATGAAAACAGCCCTCGTTCTCATGACCTTTCTCGGTTGCGACGACAGCGCCACCGATTGCCATTACCTCGCCACCTCGCAACAGCGGTGGACGAGCATCGAACTGTGCGACGCTGTATCGGAAAAGGAGCTGGAGCGTTTTGCGAACGCGTCCTATCCGGTGGTCGTGGCCGTGTGCCAGACACCGGGTGAACAGAGCCCGCAAACGGCCGGCACGCAGTCCGGCACTCCAGCACCGGCCGATGCCCAGCAGGCCACGGCGGAAGTGACGCCGAAAGAAGAGGAAAGTCTCACCAAACAGGCGATCGGCCGCGTCAGCCGCGTCCTTCCTTCTACCGAAGGCATAAAGCACTTCCTTGGAACGCCTGTGAGGATGGTCGAAAACAGCTATTCATGGATTGCCAAACGGTTCGATAAGTGATTGCGGGCAACCGATCTTCCCTCATTCCTGTGCTTGTCACAGGAATCCAGCGACGCGCGTCTCAGCGGCGGAGAGAGTCCTTCCAGCCCAAGGACTTGGGCTGGAAGGATCCCTGTGACAAGCACAGGGATGAGGATGAGAGGATGCCCCTTCCGGGAAAATTATGATACTCATGCGATTTGTATCAGCCGAAAATTAACCCGACCTCACGCCGCCTCCACCGCCAGCGCCTGCGCATAATATCTCGCCTTCTGCCGTTCTTCCGCAATGCTCAGCTTGCGCACCGCGTGCAACAGTTCGAACAGCGTTTCGGAACCGCTCACGTCACGGAAATGCGACAGCAGTTCGGCAGAGACGGAGGCGGCCGCCTCAGGAAGCTGCGAGCGGGTGGCACGGCGCCACATCAGCGTCGCTTCGCTGAAGACGTCAACGACGTCGCCCGACAGACCAATGGACTGGAACAGCGCCTTCAGCGCATGCGGCCGGCCCGTGGCCAGAATGGCGCGCACCTTGCGGTCATCAAGACCGGAGAGATTGACCATGGCCGCCGTGAAGAACTCAAGCCGGCCCGAACAGACGGCATGGATGAGCAATGCGGGCGTCAGCTCCAGCCTCTGGCGCAGATGCTCCACCAGTGCCGGCAGTTCCGGCGAGGAAACGCTCGATGCGATCAGGATGGTGGCGGAATCTTCCGCTTCGCGGAAAAGACTGTCGGCGCGGTTGCGCGTGATCAGCGCATGAACCAGCGCGGAATCCGCAAGTGCCTCGCTCACGCGGCCCACAAGCAGATGACGCGCATCGGCAGGCAAGGCCTCGCGGCGGAGCAGGAGATCACGGATATCGGCGTCGCAACCGTGACGTTCGGCGATGCGCCGGAGCGAAAACGGTGTGATGAAGGCTTCGTCATTTTCTAGCAGGATGGTGGTTTCGGGCAGGTCGCCAACTTCCGCAAGTGCGGCGCAGACCCCGCGCGGCAGGCCGGGCCTGGCGGCGATGAGCGCGCGGGTCAAGCTTTCACCACGCCCCGCCAGATCGACCAGATCGGCCTCGGCCAGAACCGGCGAACGGGCGATTACCGTGCAGGCGATTTCCGGCTGGTCTTCGGCAAGGGAAACGATAATGGCGCGCGGCGCATCATGGGCGTCCGCAAGCGCTTCGGCAAGCGCCAGCCGCACGCGCGGCGAAGGATCGTCGAGAAGATAGGTCATCGCCATATAGGCAGCATCGCGGTTTTCGCGCGCCATGCCGGAATGCAGATAGGCACGGCCGAGAGCATTGGCGGCATTCGCCCGCTCGGTCGATCCAGCCTTTTCAGACCAGCGAAGAAATGCCTGTACGATCACCTGAGCCTCGAAACACATTCATACAATGGATGGCGGCATCATCGCCGCCACCATGTATAAAACTCTAGGCGCAAATGGTTTACGTTTGGTTCACCATAAAAATTAACCCTCGGCGAAGAAGGCCTATATTTACGGCGCAGTAGAGGGGCGCTGCAGCTGGAATACATCGCTGCCGCCATCGCAGTAATCCATATAGCCCATGCGCGCCACGGGACGGGCAAGTCCCATGTCGATGCGCCCATCGTGAATGATCGTTTCATCGATGTGGATCGCCATGACCTGACCGATGACCATCCAGGAATCCGCTGGCTCGCCGTCAATGTCCCTGAGTTGCTGAATCTGGGTTACCCGGCATTCGAGAACCGCCAGTGCCTCACCCACAAAAGGCGCATCCACCACGCGGCCATCGACAGCGGTAAGACCGGCAAGGGCGAATTCATCGACATCATAAGCGACGGGTGCAGAAGACGCATTCATCCGGTCTACCAGATGGCGGCTGACGAGATTGGCGGTAAAGACGCCGGTCTCCTCGACATTGCGCAGACTGTCCTTCCTGCCGCTGGAGGAGAACATCACGAGCTTCGGCCGGTCCGAAATCGCGTTGAAGAAGGAATAGGGCGAGAGGTTGAGGGAACCTTCCCTGCCCTTCGAGCCGATCCAGCCGATCGGGCGCGGCGCGACGATGGCCTTGAACGGATCATGCGGCAGGCCGTGCTGGTTGGTGTCCGTGGTGTAGAACATCAGACGTCCCCAACCCAGGTGACGACATCGGCAAGCTCCGGCCGAGGCCGTTCCACCGGCGGGAATGTCGTCGAACCGACATGAATGAACCCGGCGACCTTCTCCGCCGCATCGACGTCGATTTCCGCGAGAAAGGCCGGATCGAAAGCGAGCCATTCCGTCAGCCAGTTCGCTGCGAAACCGCTGGCATTGGCTGCGAAGATGAGATTGAGGCACACCGCGCCGGCCGACATGATCTGTTCCCACTCCGGAATCTTGAAATGCGGCTTTGCAGTGCTGATGACGGCAATGACGACGGGTGCGCGGGTCAAGCGGGTGCGCTCGGCTTCCTGCTGCTGCAGGTCGAGGTCCGGGTTCTTTTCGAGTGCGATCCGAAGCGCCGTTTCACCGAGACGGACGCGCTCCTCGCCGCGGAAAACCACGAAACGCCACGGCGCAAGCTTACCATGGTCAGGCACGCGCACGGCGAGCCGCAGGATGTCTTCAATTTCCGTCTTCGAAGGTCCCGGCTCGGCAAGCTGCAGGGCCGGCGTGGAACGGCGAACCCTGAGGTAATCGAGGAGCTTGATATCACTTGTCATGATCAATAATCTTCCATTCTGCTGTCATCGCAAAAACATGGGCCTTGAAATAGCCACGGCATTGGTTTTGAAGTGATCCGGGAAAATCAAGAAGTCAATCGGTATCGAAAATGTCGGCAATCAAAATCGCGGCGCGTCTGACCATTGCATGTGCCGCGCTTGGCCTGTTATCGCAAGCTGCTTTTTCGCAGGACGCCTTCAAGGACTTCAAGCAACTCGGCGGCACGCCGAAAATGCCGAAACTCAATGCTTTCACCGCTCCCTCCGCCCCCAACGCGCCGACTAGCACCGCCCGCGACATAGTCATGGAAGCCAAGCTGACCGGCGAAGGCGAAGCGGTGAAGGAAGGCCTGTCCTGGCGCGTATTCAGCCCCATCCCCGGCACCGACGGTAAATTGCCGATGCTGGCAAGCTCAGAGGGCGGCTCGGCGGAATTCCATCTGGTGCCGGGCGAATATTTCGTCAACGTCGCTTTCGGCCGCGCAGGGGTGACCAAGAAGCTCAACGTGCCTGCCTCCGGCAGCGTCCAGAAACAGGTGCTGATTCTCGATGCCGGTGGTTTCGTGCTGAACGCCGTTGCAGGGTCCGACAAGCAGATTTCCGCCAACCAGCTGAAATTCGCTATCTATTCCTCCGACGCCCGTCCCGATGGCGAACGCGGGCTGGTTATGGAAGACGTTAAACCGAACACCATCGTGCGCCTCAATGCCGGCACATATCACGTCGTTTCCCAATACGGTAACGCCAACGCCTCCGTGCGCGCCGATATCCAGGTGGAAGCCGGCAAGCTGACAGAAGCGACCCTTCAGCACCGGGCGGCACAGATCACTCTCAAGCTGGTATCCGAAGCGGGCGGCGAAGCCATTGCCGATACAGCCTGGTCGGTGCTGAACGGCGGCGGTGACGTTGTCAATGAAAGCGTCAGCGCCTTTTCGACCATGGTGCTGGCCGAAGGTGAATATACCGCTATCGCCCGCAACAAGGACAAGGTCTACCAGCGCAATTTCAAGGTAACCTCAGGCCGGGATTCGGATGTGGAAGTGCTCATGAAGGATCAGGCGCCGGAAGAGATGTCCGGGGATTTTGAGTAGGCGTCACCCACATCCCTCCGTCATGTCGGAATTGATCCGGTATCCAGCGACGACGCGTCTGTCGTCGTGAAGAGAGTCTTTCGCGATCAACGACTTGATCGCGCTGGCCCCGGATCTAGTCCGGGATAACGGAGGTGAATGCGTCGCCTTTGGCAGTGAAATTACCCGCACATCCCCACAAACAAAACGGCCCCCGAAGGGGCCGTAACTGTTATTAGGCAACCTGCTTCTTCGCCGCAAGCTTGCGCTTCACATCCGGCGGCGTCGCTTCGTCCACGAGGCTGGTGATTGCCTCCTCAAGCGACATCGATGTCTGGTTCTGCGAGCCGAGACGGCGGATGTTGACGGTGCGCTCTTCCGCTTCCTTGCGGCCGCAGACGATGATGACAGGAACCTTGGTCACCGAGTGCTCGCGGATCTTGTAGTTGATCTTTTCGTTGCGGAAGTCGGTCTCGACCGCCATGCCCGCTTCGCGCAGCGCTTCCGCAACCTCACGACCATAATCATCCGCATCAGAGGTGATCGTCGCGACCACGACCTGGAGCGGTGCGAACCACAGCGGCATGTGACCGGCGAAGTTCTCGATCAGGATACCCAGGAAGCGCTCCATCGAGCCGCATATGGCGCGATGGATCATCACCGGCTGCGTCTTTTCCGAGTTCTGGTCGATATAGAAGGCGCCGAAACGCTCAGGCAGGTTGAAGTCCACCTGCGTCGTGCCGCACTGCCATTCGCGGCCGATGGCGTCCTTCAGGGTATATTCGAACTTCGGTCCGTAGAAGGCACCCTCACCCGGCAGGATGCCGGTCTTGATGCGTCCTTCCGACTGTTCCTCAATGGTCTTCAGAACCTCCATCATCACGCTTTCGGCGCGATCCCACAGATCGTCGGAACCAACGCGCTTTTCCGGGCGCGTGGAGAGCTTGACGACAATTTCGCTGAAGCCGAAATCTTCGTAGACGGAAAGGATCAGATCGTTGATCCGCAGGCATTCCGCCGCCATCTGCTCTTCCGTGCAGAAGACGTGCGCATCATCCTGCGTGAAGCCACGAACACGCATCAGGCCGTGCAAAGCGCCGGACGCTTCATAACGGTGCACATTGCCGAATTCAGCAAGACGAACCGGCATTTCGCGGTAAGACTTCAAGCCATGCTTGAAAATCTGCACGTGACCGGGGCAGTTCATCGGCTTGAGCGCAAAGACGCGCTGATCGGCTTCCTCGTCATCGGGATGGGTAAAGGCATGGGCGGATTTCACCGCGAACATGTTTTCCTGATACCAGCCCCAGTGACCGGAGGTTTCCCACAGCGACTTGTCGAGCACCTGCGGCGCGTTGACTTCCTGATAGGTGTTGGCGAGCCGCCGGCGCATATAGGCCGTCAGCGTCTGGAACATGCGCCAGCCCTTGCCGTGCCAGAACACGACGCCCGGACCTTCTTCCTGGAAATGGAACAGGTCCATTTCGCGGCCGAGACGGCGGTGGTCGCGTTTTTCGGCTTCGGCCAGAACGTGAAGGTAATTATCGAGCTCCTCCTGCGTCGCCCAGGCGGTGCCATAGATGCGTGACAGCATTGCATTGTTGCTGTCGCCGCGCCAATAGGCGCCGGCCACCTTCATCAGCTTGAAGGCAGTGCCGATCTGGCCGGTGGAAGCCATATGCGGGCCACGGCAAAGATCGAACCAGTCGCCCTGATAATAGATCTTCAGGTCCTGACCTTCCGGAATCGCATCGACCAGCTCGACCTTGTAATTCTCGCCCTTGGCGGCGAAGACTTCCTTGGCCTTTTCACGCGACCAGACTTCACGGGTAAACGGCTTGTTGCGCTGAATGATCTCCTTCATGCGCTTTTCGATCTTCGGCAGATCTTCCGGCGTGAAGGGCTCGTTCTTGGCGAAGTCGTAATAAAAGCCGTTCTCGATAACAGGGCCGATCGTCACCTGCGTGCCGGGCCACAGTTCCTGCACGGCCTCGGCCATGACGTGGGCGGCATCGTGGCGGATGAGCTCAAGTGCACGCTTGTCTTCACGCGTGACGATCTCGATCTTGCCATCGGTGATGGTGTCGGACAAATCGCGCAGGGTGCCATCAAGCGTTATGGCGACGGCTTTCTTGGCGAGCGATTTGGAGATGGATTCGGCAACCTCGCGGCCGGTCGTGCCGGGGGCGTAGCTGCGGACGGAACCATCGGGAAATGTAAGGGAAACGGCTTCAGACATCGTCTAGTGCTCCTGTCCAGTCCCGCCAACGAATGCGGGTGGTGTTGGAATAATGATTTGCCCGCGACAGGCGGGCACGCAGGCTGATAAAGGCTTTTGCCATTGCAGTCAAAGGTGAAGGCCGCTCAGCGAAGCATTTCCGCGAGACCATTGACCGTGTTCGCGTTGCGCGTCGTGCCGATACCGAGCCTTCTTGTGGTCAGCGCAGACAGCAGCCTGCTCTCGCTCGGTTTGCCCTTGAAATCGATCCACAAGTCACCGCCGATTACGGCGATCGTCTCCTGTCGGCGGTACTTATCGAGAAATCCAAGGATACCTTCGCCAAGCGGTTCACGCATCACCCGCACGCAGACATCCGGCGGATTGCCCTTGGCGAAGGGATTGTCCGCCGCCAGCTTCAGCCAGTCGCCGCCGGAACGAACGAGAATATCGACATGTTTGCCGAAGCGATCTTCGAAGGCGCGCTCCAGCCTGTCCTCTATCTCGCGGACAGGTGCCGCTTCAGCGCGAAAAACAAGATTTCCGGTCGCGACAAGCGTCCTGCAGTCGGTAAATCCCAGCTCTTCCGCCAAGGCCCTGAGATCGGCCATGACAAGCCGCTTGCCCGCGCCGAGAACGATGCTGTGCAGCAGGGCCACATAGTCATTCATCGATGTCGGCTCCAGTAGCGCCACGGCATCCACCAGCGCCTGCTTCCATCAAGTACTTCCGGCACCGGATCCAGACCGCTTGTGCCGCCCGGTCCGCAGCGCGCCACACGAAACAGCGTCATCCAGCCGCCGGCCCAAAGCCCGTGGCGGGCAATCGCCTCGTAGCCATATTCCGAACAGGTGGGGATATGGCGGCAGGAGTTTCCGATGAAGCCGGAAAGCGTCAATTGATAAAGCCTGATAAAGCCGACACCGAAAAGCCGTCCTGGCGTCCTGGCAAAGCTGCCCGTCCAGTTACGTGATCGCCCGGATTTCACCTCGGTCTGCTGGTGCCGGCAGCCCGGTTCGCCGCACATTGCCTAACCCGCGGCGTCGAGAGCCTGCCGGCCTTCGATCTGGTCGAGCGCATCGACCACGGCTTCGAAGGTCAGCATGGTGGAGGCGTGGCGGGCCCTGAAATCCCTGACCGGTGACAGAACGCGCATATCCTCGAAACGGCCCGTCGGGCCATCGCCGCCCTGTTTCAACATGGCAAGCATGTCTTCCCGCGCCTGCCGGACTTCGCCGCTGGAGGCCCCGACGATGTGGTGCGCCATGATGGAGGCGGAGGCCTGGCCGAGCGCACAGGCACGCACCTCGTGCGAAAACGACGTTACGATACCGTCTTCGACTTTCAGATAGACCTTCAGCTTCGAACCGCACAGCCGGGAGTGTTTCTCGGCGCTGGCGTCAGCATCCTCAAGAACGCCGATGAGCGGGATATTTCCGGCAAAGTCCAGAATGCGATTATTGTAGATATCGTCCATCATTGGTGCCCGGCGCGCTCAAGAATGCCCAAAACAGGACAGGTCAAATTTTTCTAACACAGCGTTTGTCGCAGTGAAGCTTTCCTGCCCTTCATTCTCATTATATGCTAACGAGCTTTCTGGACATCAAGCCGTGATCAAATTAACGGCTCCGATACCGAAAAAACAGCATCGGCCTTGCCAAAATGCTATAAAACAACCAGATAGCAGCAACTGCGAACATGGGTTCGCGATGTAAAACGAATTCAGGTGCGGCCTTTACCCGCATCGGGAGAGACGGAATGGATGCGATCGTGAAGAATTTCCCCGGCGCTGGCGCAAAACCCGACGTGGCCGAAGCTCGCCCGAGCCAAGCCGAAGCGGAAGAAGCAGTGCGCGTTCTCTTGCGCTGGGCTGGAGAAAATCCCGCCCGCGAAGGACTTCTGGATACGCCGAAGCGCGTCGCCAAAGCCTATCGCGAGCTTTTTGCCGGTTACGAGCTGAATGTTCAGGACGTGCTCGGCACGACCTTCGAGGAAGTCGGCGGTTATGACGATGTGGTGCTGGTGCGCGACATTCCGTTCTTCTCCCATTGCGAACACCATATGGTGCCGATCGTCGGCAAGGCGCATGTCGCCTATCTTCCGGCCGGTCGCGTGCTTGGCCTGTCGAAGATCGCCCGCGTTGTCGAGATCTTCGGCCGCCGCCTGCAGACGCAGGAAAACATGACCGCGCAGATCGCAAGATCGATTGAGGAAACCCTGAAACCGCGCGGCGTGGCCGTCATGATCGATGCCGAACATATGTGCATGTCTATGCGCGGCGTCAACAAGCAGGGGTCGACCACCCTCACCACCTCCTTTACCGGCACGTTCAAGAACGACCCGGCCGAACAGGTGCGCTTCATGACCATGGTGCGGAACCGTTAAGCACCGGCCCGAAAGCCGTAATGCGGCTTTCGGAAAATCCGATGCGCAAGAAAATTCAGAGTGGCGGGCACTCGTCCGTTTCATCCGCCCCTCTCATCGTTCCGCCAGATGATTTTCCGAGGTTGCCATGTCCATTCCCTTTCCGTCCGCGCCCGCGGACAAGGAAGCGCTTGAAAACGCAGGTCTCTTTTCGCCGAAATTCGACGCCCACGGCCTCGTCACAGCCGTAGTCACCGATGCGCGCGACGGCGAACTGCTGATGGTCGCCCATATGAATGCACAGGCCCTGTCGCTGACGCTTGAGACCGGCATCGCCCACTATTACAGCCGTTCGCGCGACAAGATCTGGAAGAAGGGCGAAACGTCGGGCAACCTGCAGACCGTGAAGGAATTCCGCACCGATTGCGATCAGGACGCCGTGTGGCTGAAGGTCTCGGTCGCCGGCCACGATGCCACCTGCCACACCGGCCGCCGCTCCTGCTTCTACCGCACGGTCGAACTGGCTGATGGCCAGGCGGTGACGAAAATCACCGACGATAGGCGCCATTTCGATCCGGCGACGACCTATTCAGGCACATAAACCGCCGCCTTCCATCGGCCGCACCAATTTGCTACCAATATAGCGGGTTCCGGGGCCAAGGGCGGAACCCGAAGAACTGGCAGGGAGTGCGGTCATGTTGGGATGGGGAAATCGTCAGAACCACCTTGCGGCGGGTAATACCGACGTCATCGGCAATGAACCGCCCGTTACACAGATCGTCGATAAACACCGGATAGCGCTCGCGCTTGGCGGTGGCGCAGCCCGGGGCTGGGCCCATATCGGTGTCCTGCGGGCCCTCGATGAAGCGGGCGTCAAGATCGGCATGATCGCCGGCACCTCAATCGGCGCGCTGGTTGGCGGATGTTATCTCGCCGGCAAGCTCGATGAGCTTGAGGAATTCGCCCGCTCGCTGACGATGCGCCGCATTGCCGGCCTGCTGGATCTCACGATCGGCGGCGGCGGGCTCTTCGGCGGAATGCGGCTCACAAAACGCATGCAGGAGCATCTGGAAGGGCTGCGCGTCGAAAGCCTCGATCATCCCTTCATCGCCGTCGCGACGGAGTTGCGCACGGGTCATGAAGTCTGGATTCATCAGGGTGATCTCGTGACCGCCTTGCGTTCATCCTATGCGCTGCCCGGCATCTTCGAACCCGTGCAATGCAACGGCCGCACCCTCATCGATGGCGCCCTCGTCAATCCCGTGCCGGTTTCGGTCTGCCGGGCCTATGAGCAGGCGCTGGTCGTGGCTGTAAACCTCAATTACGATCTCTTCGGCCGCTCCGCCGTCGTCAAGCACGCCGCTGCACCGCCCGGCGGCGCACCGCACGACAGCGCGCCGCGCCCCGGCCTGCCGGGCGTCATGGTGCAGGCCTTCAACATCATCCAGGACAGGATATCGCGCTCGCGTCTTGCAGGTGATCCGCCCGATCTGATGCTTCATCCCCGCATCAACGATATCGGACTGTCGGAATTCCATCGCGCCAGTGAAGCCATCGACCGGGGATATCAGGAAACGCGCGCACGCATTCCGGAACTGGAGCGCATGCAGCAGGCGTTCCGGCGGTGAGGCGAGAAGCTCCCTCATTCCTGTGCCTGTCACGGGAATCCAGCTGATGCGCGTCTGCGTGGCGGTAGGAACTCCCATCAGCCCAAGGACTTGGGCTGACTAGATTCCTGTGACGAGCACAGGAATGAGGGAGAGGACACTAATTCACCCGGCAATATAAGCCTTGATATGCTCCGCTTCGGCCTCGATTTCGCCGATCCGCGCCTTCACCACGTCGCCGATGGAGATGATGCCGGCAAGACGGCCATTCTCTTCGACCGGCACATGCCTGAAGCGCCCGCCCGTCATGATTTCCATCAGCTCATCGGTGGTGGAATCGTGGTGACAGCGGATGACATTTTTGGTCATGGCCACTGAAACGGATTGCTGGAGAGAAGCGGCACCCTGGCCCGCCACGGCCTTTACGAGATCGCGTTCCGTGAAGATGCCGAGAACGACACCATCGCCATCGGTCACGACGACGGAACCGATCTTATGTGCGTGCAGCGTGGTCGCCGCCTCACCGATGCTGACCTCAGGATTGACAGTCACGACGTCCCGGCCCTTGCGGTCGAGAAGATCCTTTACGAATGTTGGCATGCCTTCCTCCTCTTTGCAGCGATCCGCAGTGCCGCAGTCTCCCCCGGCGGTTGCAAATCATGAGGTATGGTGCGCTGAGGCCCGCGTGAATGCAATCCCGGATGGGACGCCCGAAAGCAAATTTGCGCCACGCCCGACAAGGAGCGTGATCGGCCTAGCGTAACGGGCGATCGAAAAGGCCGAAAAACAGGAAGCCGAGCAGAAACCCGAAAACATGGGCATCCCAGGCGATCTGACCGCCGACATCGCCGAACAGCGGCACGCCGACCGCAATCAGCACATTGCCGAACAGCCACATCAGCGTGAAGATCAGCACCGTACGGTTGGAGAGCGCCGCAAGAATGCTCTGCCGCGGCATCAGATGGCCGAAAGACGCGCTATATCCGCCCCGCGCCGGAAAGGCGAACCGGCAGGCCGCTCCCATCAGCGCCGAAACGACACCGGACGCTCCGATCAGCACCGTCACGTCCCCCCAGTTCAGAACCGCGTGACCAAAGGCCGAAACGGCGGCGGAAATGCACCATAACAGCACGAAACGCACTGTTCCGATCCGGCGCAGAACCGGCGCGCCGAAGGCCATCAGCCACAATCCGTTAAAGAGGATATGCTCGATACCGCCATGCAGGAAAGAATAGGTCACCGGCGTCCACAGCCATTCCAGCCCCTGCTGGGAAAACGGCACCGCATAACGCAGCGGAATGAAGCCGAAGGTGAAGATGAACCAGCCATTGCCTTCCTCCGACAGAAGATAGGCGGGAACGACATAAGCAACGATTAGCGCGACCAGGATGCCCACCAGCAGCGATGGCAGATTGAAGACGGGATTGTTCGCATCGTCTTTCGGCTCCGGCGTTTCCGAAACCGGCGGCTGTTCGCCGTCCTCGTAGGACATGGTTCATCCCTGTCTTGGTCGAATTTTGCGTTTCCCGAGCAATATAGGAAGCCTGAAAGAAAAAAAAGCCGTCCCGCCTTCGAAGCGCGCGACGCCGGAACCGTAACCGGAAAAGGCGCCAGGCCAAAAACGGTCCGGCTTGCAGGCCCACCGTAAAAGAACGGGCGGGGCCATTAAATCGTGCTGAAGGAGCTTTCCCCGACAGGGCCGCACCGATGCCACGACAAATGCCGTCAGGCAATATCAACCCTTTGTTAACCTTAACAAATCCAGTTGGCACGAAAATCGCTACACCTCCAGATACAGACGTTCGGATGGACATGATGTCCCAAAAACGAACATGGAGAGATGCTATGAAGAGCATGGCCGGACTGGAGATATACGCCTATTGGGATGAATTGCGCGGCAAGAGCGCCGCTCCACGCCGCGAGGACATTGAACCCTCGAAGCTCAAGACTCATCTCGGCGACCTTTTCATCCTGACAGACAAAGGAGAGGAAACACCCTTCTTCCGTCTTGCCGGCACCCGTCTTTGCGACCTGTTCGGCCGCGAATTGCGGGACCGCCCGTTTTCAGAACTCTGGCCGGCGGCCGGCGCGTCCTTTCCCTGTCGCGTGGCGCTCGGCATCCTGCAACATCAATTGCCCGTGGTCTTCGACATCGATGCTGACGACGGCTACGGCGATGAACCCCTGGCGTTCGAAATGCTGCTGCTGCCACTGCGCACGGAAGCAGGTGTCGCCCCGCGGCTCCTCGGCGCGCTGCTTCCACAGCAGCCACGGCACCACACATTGATGGTGCCGATACACTGTCTGTCGATGAAAAGCAGCCGGCTGCTGCGTATGGACATCACCCCGGCCGGATATTCGGCCAATGCCGCAGCCGCATTACGAACGGGTAGATGCTGAGGCGTCCAGGATCGACGAAGCGATGCTGAAAGCCCATGGCCGCACGGAGCGCGGGGCAACGAAACGTAACGATTTGGTCGATTAGAAAAATTGTAGAGATTAGGCAATACAGTCTGTTAACTCGCACAGGGTAGAAACGGACGATCATCATTCATTACAATTTGCGCTGCCCATGTTTTCGTCCCGTTCGGTCAACACCGCCCAAATTCTGCGCCCGGTTGAGGAAGTTCGCCTTGACGACGCCGTGCGTGTGTCCTTCAACGGCCGCCTCATGTTGCCCGATCACGAAGAATATGATTGCACCGCCACCGAGATGACCGCCGAGAGAGCGCAATTCACCTGCCCGGGTATCGCCCGCAATGGCGATCGCGTCATCGCCTATCTCCAGCATATCGGCCGGATCGAAGGCACGGTGACGTCGCTGACGGCATCCGGTTTCCTCATCGCCATCAATGCGCCCGAGCGCAAACGCGAAAAGCTCGCCGCCCAGCTCGCATGGATCGCCAAGCGTCAGTTACTGGGCCTGCCGGAAGACCGTCGCCACGACCGCCTGACGCCGCGCAATGCCAGGGCGCAGCTGGTTCTCGAAGACGGCATGCTCGTCGCCTGCCGCCTGATCGACCTGTCGCTCTCGGGCGCAGCAATCGAGATCGAACACCGGCCGCCGCTCGGAAGCCGCGTCCAGCTTGGCAAAAACATGAGTGGCAAGATCGTGCGTCACTTCATGGAAGGCGTCGCCGTTGAATTCGATCGTGTCCAGTCACCCGACGCATTGATCGAGTTTCTTTAAAAAGGCCCCGCACGGCCCGACGCCATTCCCCGCAAAGCGTGAAGTCAGGCAGCGTACAAGGCTGCAGTCAGTCCATCGCACCGTGATGGGCAGTCGGGACCGGGCGGCTTTTTCAACGCACCTTTACCGCAGCATCGCCTCCTCGTCCCTGCCCGAAAATCCGGTCGGCGTGTGTTCGCGACGCGGATATCCCCTTTCAAAAACAAGTCCGCGGACGCAGTTTTCCGCTTTCGACCTGTCGCCCAAACAACGTCCCGACAGGAACGCTCCCCTTGATAATTTGCGGCACGACCGGGGCACCGACATAGCCTGCAACACGCCGTCCGAACTTTTTTCGAGAAAAAAGCAGTTTTTTTGAAGTTTTTTTCGGCGCTTTTTCGACGCGCGCCAGCAAGGAACACCTATCCCAAAACGGGAAATCCCCTACATCGCCCGCTTCCGCTACGGCGATGAACATGGGTATGAAAACACCTGCGAACGAAAAATCGCTGTCGATACAGCGGCATAAATGGCTACCAAAAGCCTAAAGCCGGAATGCGTAAAATTCTAATAAAATTTGCTTCAAACACGTGTAAAAAACACTTCAAATACAGTTCAAAACATCGGCTAATTTGCTGAAATTTAAGCTCAAATTGCGCCACGCAAATTTCCGCCGGGTCAAAAAATACCTGCGAATGTCTCCTCAACACGGGGAGACAAGCAATGAACAACAACCGTATCGTTTTCATCCTGATCGCGTTCATCGTCGGCGCCTTCGCACAGCAGGCCAGCGCATCGCCGGCAGCGGTCATGCGCGTCATCGGCAAGGCCAATCCACCGATCGGCCACTATGAATTCTGCCAGACCTATCAGAGCGAGTGCCAGCCGACTTCGCTGGACAATGGCCCGATGAAGCTGACGGAAGAGCGCTGGAAGACGATGCTTGACGTCAACTACACCGTCAACACCACGATCACGCCGATGACCGACATGGAAATCTACGGCGTCGAAGAACGCTGGGCCTATCCTACCACCGTCGGCGATTGCGAAGATTTCGTATTGTTGAAGCGCAAGATGCTGATGAACAAGGGTTTCTCCGCCTCCAACCTGCTGATCACCGTCGTTCTGCAGCCGAATGGCGAAGGCCATGCCGTTCTGACCGTTCGCACCGACCGTGGCGACTTCGTTCTCGACAATATGCGCAACAAGGTCATGAACTGGTCGGAAACCGAATATACCTATCTGAAGCGTCAGGACACCGCCAACCCGGGTCGCTGGGTGAAAATTCAGGATGGCCGCGCCACCAATGCAGTCGGCGGCATCAACTGACCAACCCGTCTCCCCAAATAAAAAAGCCGGCCACCAAAAGGGGCCGGCTTTTTCATTTTCGTCCATCATGCGTCAGAGCAGACCAAGTTCGGCCAGTTCGCGCCTGAGATCGGAAGGCATGTCCTCGCCGCCTCCTCCACCCCCGAGATCGCGCGGCGCCTCGTCATCCTTCAGGTAGCGCCAGCCCTGAAACGGCCGCTTCGGCGCAGGTGAGGTCTCGATCACCTCGGGTCCGAGAACGAGATCGCAGCGCGAAATACCGTCGTCTCCCTTGAAAGAACGGATATCGAGCAGCTTCTGTCGAGCCTGCACCTGCCCCTTGATGACCCAGTAGAGTGAGCCGCCTTCAAGCAGTTCCTCTACCCGTTTGGGGATCATGCGGGTGGTGTGGACGCTGTGCGGCTCCAGGCCCGCAGCCATGGCGGTGAGCGATCGCTGCGCGACCCAATCCCTCAGGTCCTGGAGTGAATCCGCGCCGACGCAAAGTTTGATGAGATGTAGAGGCATGTCTCTATCAATGCCTTTTTGCGGCGGGCGTCAAGCATGCCGGACATGCCGGGCGCCCAGCCCGCTCAACACTCCACAACGTTGACGGCAAGGCCGCCGGTTGAGGTTTCCTTGTATTTCTCGCTCATGTCGTTGCCGGTCTGGCGCATGGTTTCGATACAGGCATCCAGCGGCACGAAGTGCTGACCGTCGCCTTTCAGCGCCAGCGACGCCGCCGTGACCGCCTTGACCGCGCCTAGTGCGTTGCGTTCGATGCAGGGCACCTGCACCAATCCGGCGATCGGGTCGCAGGTCATGCCGAGATGATGTTCGAGCGCGATTTCCGCCGCATTCTCGATCTGCTCGGGCGATCCGCCCATCACCGCCGCAAGACCTGCAGCCGCCATGGCCGCAGCCGATCCCACTTCCCCCTGACAGCCCACCTCCGCGCCGGAAATCGACGCGTTATGCTTGATGATGCCGCCAATCGCTGCCGCCGTGAGGAGAAAGTCCCGCACGTCGTCGACGGTGGCATCCTCATGGAAATGCCGGAAATACCGCACTGTCGCCGGCACCACGCCCGCAGCGCCATTGGTGGGCGCGGTGACGACACGGCCGCCGGCCGCGTTTTCTTCGTTCACGGCCATGGCATAGACGCTCAACCAGTCATTCGCCATGACGGGATTCAACCGGTTGCTACGCCATTCCGCATTCAGTTTTTCATAGATCGAACGGGCGCGGCGACGCACCTTGAGGCCGCCGGGCATGATGCCGTCCACCTTCAGCCCGCGCTCGATACATCCGTTCATCGCGTCCCAGATCTGGTCCAGCCGTTCATTCAGCTCTTCGCGCGAAACAACCGTCTCCTCGTTCGCCCGTTTCATCTGGGCGATGGTGCGGCCGGACCGCGCGGCCATTTCCAGCATTTCCTTCGCCGTGGCGAAAGGATAGGGCACGCGCGGGCCGTTATCGATGGTCTTGCCGCGCTGCTTGATCGCCTCCAGTTCCGTGTCGGTGACGACAAAGCCACCGCCGACGGAATAATAGATGCGCTTGACCAGCAGCCTGCCCTGGTTATCGAAAGCGGAGAAGGTCATGCCGTTCGCATGGCCTGGCAGCGGGTTCTTCTTGTCGAAGACGAGATCTTCGGCCGTCCTGAACTCGTAGGTCGGATGGCCGGGCGGCGTAACCGTACCGGCCTTCTCCACCGCCTCTATGATGGCGTCCATCGCGTCGGGATCGACAAGGTCCGGCCGCTCGCCGGTCAGGCCGAGAATGACTGCCCGGCCGGTGCCATGACCAATGCCGGTGAAGGCGAGAGACCCGTGCAGGCTGACCTTCATGCGCGCGACGGCGGCACCGGCGGGGCGCGGCCACTCGTCGCTGAGGATCAGCGCCAGAAAGCGGTTGGCCGCCGTCATCGGTCCCATCGTATGCGAACTGGAAGGACCGATACCGATCTTGAAGACGTCAAAGACCGAAAGAAACATTGAGTTTTTCCTGCGTAATGGATTCCGTCACATCATATCCAAAGCTGGAACTTATCGCCACAAAAGAGCGGCACCGGCTTTTGCAGCTGCGACATGGGCCTCCCGGAAACGAAAACAGCACGGTTTCCAGAGGAAAACCGCGCCGTTTCAAAACCCGTCAATCAGGAGAGATGCTTATGGGCTGCCAAAAATGTACGTCAATGCGAGAAAAGCGGCAAAGCCTGCGAGTGCGCGCAACGTGACGCCCCAGCAGGATTTCTGAGCGGTTTCTTCCATGATTACTCCAGCTATTCACTCTCCGGGGGATCTTCAAGACCCGGCCCGTGGAGGAAGCATTTATTAAAATCCGGCGCGGAAGGCAAATGCAAAAAGCGGCTAAATGAAGGCGTTTTCGACGGGCTGCCATTCGCGCTTTGCATAGGTATGTTAAAAAACAAAGCGTTAGCGCGACGCTGAAAACAGTGCCATTTCTGTCCTCGCCGCAATTTAGGCTAAAGTGTAACCGTTTTTTAAAGCTTTCATACAAACACCTGTTGAAAACGGCGGACGCGGGCACGTTGCTGTCGCAATTCTTCCGCTGAAAGCCATCTTGAATGGCTGCGACCGCTGCTTTATCGACCATGGTCAAACAGCAACGATGCGAGTCCCACATGCAGACATCCTCTTTCCCCGACCGTGAAACTGTTGCTTCGAAACTGACCTCGCTTGCGAGTGAGGATAAGGCATGGGTGTCGTTGCTGATGGAGAACGCGCTGCAGGACGAGAACCTGCTGGCAGGCCTTAACCTTTATCTCGACCAGCAGGCCGGCGCTCGTTTTCTTAATAGCCTGAAGCTTGAAGCCACCGGTGAATGGCTGGGTGGCCACGCCCCTGCCCGCCTGCAAATCCGCCTCGCGGAAATTGCGAAGGCAAGCCAGCATCCTGCTTATCTCGCCTTCCGTAAGGGGCTGACGGCTTCCGCCGGCCTTGAAAAAGCCTATCCCAAGGCGCCGATCTGATCGGCTCGACTAATCCGGCACCCTGTCGACCACGGCGATGATCGGCCCCATGGGGAACAATGAATCTCGCCTCTTCATCGCGGGAATATCGACGCTGGAAATGGTGCCGTCGAGATAGAGCGCATTCGGTGAATCCAGCACATCCCTGAACAGGGTGGCGAAATCGTAAAAGCGCACGGTATTGTCCGAAATGGCAAAATGTACCATGCCATCGCGAGAGACTCCGACGCCGTTGCGGCGCTTCAAGCTGTCGCTGTCGGGCAGAAAACGCGGATGCACTCCGCCGTCGATAACAAGCATCGGCCCGGACTGGGTGGCAAAATCGGGCTTCGGGTCGGCCGTCAGATAGGCTTCGGTCGCCAGCACGCCCGCCCTGTGATCCTTCAGGTAAAACACGCCATTCGGAAGAAGATGGAAATTGCCCCAGCCACCGCGGGTGCTGAGTGGCGAACGTTCCACGCCGTTTTCGATAAACAGCCCGACGGGGGAATAATCGGAATGATACATGCCGCCATTCATGGCGAAGACACTGAACATGTGCTGACGCCAGAGCGCGGAGGATAGATCGGCGAAAGAACGATATCCCTGTCCTGAGACATGGTCGCGGTCGTAAATCCGGATGGTGCTTTTCGCCGGATCGAAACTGCAGACGGTATAGCGGCCGCCCGCATGATCCACGATTCTGCAGAAATCCACCTGCCCGCCCGCTTCGGCCGCAAATGGAAGCAGCAACGGCAACAGCAGCTTCGCCAGTCTTTTCATCGATCTGTTCATGCCCACCCCGTGATTCTCTTCAGGGGAACATTCGCAGGGAAATTCGGTCAAAGAAAAGGCGTCACCCTGGCTTCAGGGAGACGCCGGACTTTCAGAAGGGGAGATGTCGTCAGCGACGGGCGGCGCGGTCGACGCTACGGCCGGCATCCTGGGTCGCATCCACGGCGTTCGCCGTATCCCGGCCCATGCCGCGAATGGTGTTGCCGCAAGAACTGAGCGTCACGACGGTCAGCAGAGCCACGAAAACGGTCGAAAGAATGCGTGTGATCATTTGAAACTACTCCCCTATGACTTGCCGTCCGAGGCAAGCGCCGATGTGATATGCGTCACAATAACGTGAGTCCCAAAATTCGGTTCCAGCGGCGTTTCAAAAAATCCTGTCGATGAAAATTAACATGGTTTTGAGCTTCGCGAGGGAAACTGCGCGTGGATCGTGGCTTGAGAAATCCAGTGGGTGACATGACTGACATCAATAATCGGCTTCTGGTGATGACGGCGGGCGGCGTGAACCCTAACGTCATGATCAATGCGCTGGCAGCGCGATTTCCCGACATCCATGTGTTCATGGAACAGCCCGAAAGCAAATCGGCCATCCTCAAGCGCCGGGCAAGACGCCTCGGCTGGATTGTCGCAGTGGGCCAGCTGGCGACGATGGTCGCATCGCGGCTCGGCAAACGCTTCACGGTACGAAGAAGCAAAGAGATCATTGCGGAGCATGGTCTCCTGCCTGATCTGGGCGGCACCATTCCAGTCACGCATTTCGCCTCGCTGAACGATGAAGAATGTCGCAAGGCCGCCAATCTCCTGAAACCGGCTGTCATCTTCACCATTTCCTGCCGTCTGCTGACGCCGGCGACGCTCAGGGACCTGCACTGCCCCATCATCAATTTTCACGCCGGCATCAACCCGGCCTATCGCGGCCAGATGGGTGGATACTGGGCGCTGGTGGAAAAGGACCGGGGCAATTTCGGCGCAACCGTGCATCTCGTTGACAAGGGTGTGGATACCGGCGCCACACTTTACGAAAAACGGCTGAAACCCTCACCGTCCGACACCATCGCCACCTATCCCCTTCTCTTGACAGCAGCCTCGGTCGATATCGCCATCAATGCCATCGAAGACGCCTTGTCCGGCAGCCTTGCGCCGCAGCCGCCCTCGCCCGGAAAGTCGGTGCTCCGCTTTCCACCAACAATCTGGACATGGCTCTGGAACGGTCTGACGAAACGGGTCTGGTAGCGCCGCCGGCACCGCGCTCGGCTCAAGCTTCGTCGCAGATGCAGGGCTGTCTTGCCGCAACAGGCACAGACTTGGCCTCAAAAACGGTGCATGATAATCAAAAGGATCATGCACACATTGCCCGATATCTCCGCCACTTCCGTCATCCCCGCCTCCATCGAGGCCTCACCCGCGCAGGTGCTTGGCCCGGCAAGTCTTGCCGGTCTTTTTCCGCAGGGCGTGCGCGTTTATCTGACAGATACCGGAGCCGCCTCGCAGGTGAAGCTGGTCGATGCCGCAAAGCATCTGCGTGATCTCGGTTATGAGCCCGTTCCGCACCTTGCGGCCCGCCGTATCGCCTCTCGCATCGATTTCGAGGAACAGGTGAAGCGGCTTGCCGGCGACGCCGGCGTGACCGACGTGCTGGCGGTCGGCGGTGGCGTCGAGAAGCCAGAGGGCCCGTTCACGTCTACCATCGACATGCTTTCCACGGGCATTTTCGACCGTTGCGGCATCAGGCATATCGCAATTGCCGGTCATCCGGAAGGCAGCCCCGATTTCAACGACGAAACGGCGACGGCCGCGTTGCGGCTGAAACGCGATTTTGGCGAAAGAACCGACGCCGCCATGCGCATCGTCACCCAGTTCGGTTTTGATTCCGCCCGCTTCATCGCCTGGGCAGAAGGGCTTGCCGCATCCGGTATCGATCTGCCGGTGCATATCGGCGTTTCCGGCCCGGCCAAGATCACCACGCTCCTGAAATACGCCGCGCTCTGCGGTGTCGGCAATTCCATTGCCTATCTCAAGAAAAACGCGCTTTCCCTGACCACGCTTGCCAGGGGCCATTCACCGGAAAGCATCGTCGGGCCGATCGAACGGCACTGGCGGGACAATCCGCAAGGACCGATCCGGCAGATCCATGTCTTTCCCTTCGGCGGGCTGCAGGCGTCGTCAGACTGGCTGGTCAGTCGTGGCAGCTGGCGGACCGAAAACGCGGATCACGCCGCAGCCACGGGTTCGGTGGCGATCTAAGCGGCGCGTCGACGGCGCATGATGGCCGTGACGCGTTCCTTCGCCTCATGCCGCCTTCGCGACCTCGACGAATGCATTGCGAATGCTTTCCGCCACCGCGAGCACCGGCCGCGACGCCTTGTCGCCCATAATCAGCCGGATATCGAAATAGCCGAGTTCCGGCAGGCCTTCCTTCTCACCCAGAATGACCATGTCGTTCAGCACATAAGATCGTGGCAGCGGCGCGATGGCGAGATCCGCGGCAATCGCCGCACGCTGTGCCATCGTGTGGCCGCTGAGATAAGCCACGCGGAAATTGCGCCCACGTTTTTCCAGCGAATGAATCGCCTCCGAACGCCAGATGCAGCCCTCTTCCCATATCGAGATCGGCAGCGGATCGCGCAGATAGGCCGTGCCGCATTTCGCACCCGCCCAGACGAGCCGTTCGCGCATCAGCACCTCGCCGGTATCCCTCAGCGGATGTGAAGCACAGTTGACGAGGGCGAGATCAAGACGCTGCTCGTCCATCCGCTTATAGAGATTGGAGCTGGCATCGATTGTGACGTCGATCATGATGCCGGGGAAAGCCTCGGCGAAACGCTTGAGAATGCCCGGCAGCAGCCCGCGCTCGCCAATATCCTCCGGTGCGCCGAGACGCACCACACCGGACAATTCGGGCATGACGAAACGCGACACCGCCTCGTTGGACAAGGCAATCATGCGGCGCGCATAAGTCAGAAGCGTCTCCCCATGCGCCGTCAATGTCACCGAACGCGCATCGCGCAGGAACAGCGTCGTTTTCAGCTGCTCTTCTAGCTTCTTGATCTGCATCGAAACGGCCGATGGTGTTCTGAACACGACTTCGGCGGCGGTCGAGAAGTTTCCCGTTTCCGCAATGGCGACGAAGGTCCTCAATATGTCGTTATCCAGCAACGGCAGCGGTTGGCGGAAAGTCACGGTCATGGCACGCACCTTCAAATATTTTGATTTATAGATGGATATCATTTCGTTTGATTGAATGTCAACAACGGCGCACCATCCTCACATCAATCGTGGTTCAGGAAAGGATGAAGACATGACCATGATACATTACCTGCCCGCGGCGAACCGCTCCCCGCATCGCCCGTCATCCGCCGGCTGGCTGCAGCGCCTGTCAGGCAATATCGCCTCCCATTATGCGTCATGGCGCCGTGCGAGGATGCTCCGCGCGCTGGAAGCGCTCCCGCCTGAAACATTGAAGGATATCGGATGGCCCACAACCGACAACTACGGCAGAAGCGTCATTCGCAAATGACCGCCGGCCGATGGCTCGCAGCCTTTCTTACGCCCGCGAGCCATCGCCCTCTGCGGGTAAATGGCGGCCCCCGGGCGTAAATTGGCCTGCCTGTTTTACATGCGACGCGACGCCCTTTAAAAAGGCTTGTCGCAAAATTTGCATATTTCAAAAGCTATTTTTTGACAGCCCCGATTCCACGGCGTATTTTTCGTTAAAGATGTCGCATACAGGACATCCAGAAGACCAATTCCAAGGGAGGAATTGCGTATTCGCAACGGAGCACGGGCAAATGAGCAGAAACTCCCAGAAGAAGCGCTCAATCGTCTTTTTTCTCATTCCGCAATTTACCATGCTGCCCTTCGCCGCAGCGGTTGAAACGCTTCGCATCGCCAACCGAATGTTGGGCTACCAGGCCTATGAATGGCGCATCGCCTCGCTCGATGGCCAGAAGGTCATGTCCTCGAGCGGCATCTGTCTTGAGGCCGATACCTGTCTTGCAGATGAGCGGCGTTACGTCAGCGGCGAAAACCGCCCGGAAATGGCAATCATCTGTTCGGGCATCGATGTGGATCAACACATCAACAAATCGGTCAACGCCTGGCTGCGCGAAGCCTATAATCGCGGTATCGCCATCGGCAGCCTCTGTACCGCCGCCCATATCCTTGCGCAGGCTGGCCTCCTCAACGGCAAACGTTGCGCGATCCACTGGGAAAACCTGCCCGGCTTTTCCGAAGCCTTCCCGCAGGTGGAAGTCTACGCAGATCTCTTCGAAGTCGACAGCAACATCTATACCTGCGCCGGCGGCACGGCCTCGCTCGACATGATGCTGAGCCTGATCGGCCAGGATTTCGGCGAGAACCTCGTCAACCGCGTCTGCGAACAGCAATTGACCGACCGCGTGCGCAGCCCCAACGACCGCCAGCGCCTGCCGCTGCGCGCCCGCCTTGGCGTGCAGAACAGCAAGGTTCTGTCGATCATCGAATTGATGGAAGGCAATCTTGCCGAGCCGCTGTCGCTGCTCGATATCGCCGACGCCGCCGATCTGTCGCGCCGGCAGGTGGAACGCCTCTTCCGCCAGGAAATGGGCCGCTCGCCCGCCCGCTATTACCTTGAAATCCGCCTTGACCGCGCCCGTCACCTGCTGGTGCAATCGGCCATGCCGGTGGTGGAAGTCGCCGTCGCCTGCGGGTTCGTGTCAGCGTCGCATTTCTCGAAGTGTTATCGCGAAATCTACAATCGCACCCCGCAGCAGGAGCGCGCCGAGCGCAAGCTGCTGATCAGTGCTTCGCGCATGGCAATGGCGAGCCAGGCAGGCAAGGCCGCCCATTGAAGGCGGAGTTGAAGGTCCCGAGCGCGACAGGACTTGTCTCAGAGCAAAAACCTGTCCTCCGTCATGCCGGACTAGATCCGGCATCCAGCCACCGCGCGTCTGCGCCGTGAGAAGAGTATTTCGCGATCAAGGACCTGATCGCGCTGGAGCCCGTATCCAGTCCGGGGTGACGAAGTGCGGATGATGGAACTGTGGTAAGAGCGCAGGTTCAGCGAGCAGCCAGCAAATCAGACCAATTCACCCAAACGGCCGAACCGCATGGGCGAGGTCCTCCGCCGTCATGCCGGCGCCCGCTCTGTCGCCCGCCTCGCCATGCAGCCAGACCCCGGCTGCAGCCGCTTCGAAGGCAGGTGCGCCCTGCGCCAATAGCGCGCCGATGATACCGGCCAGAACGTCACCCGATCCCGCCGTCGCAAGGCTCGCCGGGGCGTTCGTATTGACCAGCGCCCGGCCATCGGGCGAAGCGATCACCGTGTCCGCACCCTTATAGACCAGAACCGCGCCGCTGCGCGCCGCAGCGACCTGCGCCTTCTCGATCTTGCTCAGCCTCCCATCGGCCGCCAGATCGGCAAACAGCCGGGCGAACTCGCCCTCATGCGGTGTCAGCACGAATTTGCCCGCACCGGAAGTGATACGCTCGAACAGGACATCCGTATCATCCCTGAAGGCCGTGATCGCATCGGCATCCAGCACCACCGACTTGTCGCCAAGCAGCGACACGAGTTGCCGCGCCTTTTCGAGATCGCCGAAGCCCGGGCCGAGAACGAAGGCGCCGTGGCGCTCATCGTCAAGCCACACGCGTAGATCGTCGGCATTGTCCATCGGAACGTTCATAACGGCCGTCAATGTGACAGACAGCACGTCGAGCGCCGCTTTCGGCGCTGCGACAGTAACGATCCCCGCCCCCGCCTTCAGCGCTGAAAGCGCGGTCATGCGGCTAGCACCCGTCGCATGGGCGGGGCCCGAGAAGACCGTCAGGTGCCCCCTGCGGAATTTATGGGTCTCCATACCGGCGCGCGGCAAGGCATCCCGCCAGACAAACGGATCGTTTTCCGCCACCGATCCCCTATGAGCCTCCAGGATACGCAACGGTATGCCGATATCGAAAACCTCCAGCGCTCCGCAAAGCTCCCGCCCCGGCATCAGCAGATGACCCGGCTTGCGCGCCATGAAGGTGATCGTGCGCTCCGCCCTGAACGATGCGCCAAGCGCCACGCCACGCCGGCCGCAAAGCCCCGAGGGCAGATCCACGGCAAGAACCGGCACCTTCGCCTGCATGACCGCCTCGATCAGCCGGACTAGCTCCGGCGGAACATCGCGGGACAGCCCGGCTCCGAACACGGCGTCGATCACCACGTCGCCGGAAAGAGGCGTATAGGCATCAAGCGGCAGCGGCGTCACGCCGCTCCGCTCCAAGGCCACGCGTGCATCCCCCTTGAGAAGGCCGATATCGCCGAGATGATGGACCTCGACTTTAGCGCCGCTTTGCGCCAGCTCCCGCGCCGCAACATAACCGTCACCTCCGTTATTCCCGCTGCCGCACAGGACGACGAAGCGCAGCGCCTGCGGGTAATGCCGAAGCGCCGAAGCAGCCACCGCCTGCCCCGCACGCTCCATCAAATCGTAAAGCGGGATGCCGGATTGGCCGGCTGCCGCATCGATGCGCGCCATCACAGCCGGGTCGATAAGGAGGAACTCGGAAATGGAGGTCATGCCACATCATTCCTTCAAAACGCAGGAAAGGCAATCGATACAAAAATAAGCAAAATTCGGAGACCAAAAAATACTCAAATGCATATAATATGTGCAATAGCTCAACCCGCGACCACAGCATAATCGAATTTTAAAAATTTCTAATATTAAAGAAAACCGCAGAAATGCTGATGGATTTTTCGGATTCTAGTGACGAATTGCCGGTAGAACCGCGAAAAGCGAATGCATTTTGTGCGGGAATGGCCGCGGGGCGAAGTTTTTTCTTCAAGCCCGCTTCCGATCTGGCACAATACGTGCATTCTTGTGGCAGAGCGGGAGTTACCTGCTTTAACGGGAGAAGCGGAGAGATATTTTCTCATGAAAAAGATCGAAGCGATCATTAAGCCTTTCAAGCTCGACGAAGTGAAGGAAGCCCTTCAGGAAGTCGGACTTCAGGGAATCACGGTCACGGAAGCAAAAGGCTTTGGTCGTCAGAAAGGCCACACGGAACTCTACCGCGGTGCAGAGTACGTCGTGGACTTTTTGCCGAAAGTGAAAGTCGAAGTCGTATTGGCGGATGAGAATGCGGAAGCCGTCATCGAGGCGATCCGCAATGCGGCGCAGACCGGACGCATCGGCGACGGAAAGATTTTCGTTTCCAATGTCGAGGAAGTAATCCGCATCCGTACCGGTGAAACAGGCGTGGACGCCATATAATTAAAAAAGTCCTGAGCCGGGGAGGCTTGGGTTTTCACCTCGTCATCATCACACTCAAGGAAAAGTTTAAATGACGACCGCAAACGATATCTTGAAGCAGATCAAGGATAACGACATCAAGTTCGTGGACCTGCGCTTTACCGACCCCAAGGGCAAGCTGCAGCACGTCACCATGGACGTGGTATGCGTCGACGAAGACATGTTCGCCGACGGCGTCATGTTCGACGGCTCCTCGATCGCCGGCTGGAAGGCCATCAACGAGTCCGACATGGTGCTGATGCCAGATCCGGCCACCGCCCATGTCGACCCGTTCTTCGCCCAGTCCACCCTGGTCGTCCTTTGCGATATTCTCGACCCGGTCTCGGGCGAAGCCTATAACCGCGACCCGCGCGGCACCGCCAAGAAGGCCGAAGCCTACCTCAAGGCATCAGGTATCGGCGACACGGTTTTCGTCGGTCCCGAGCCTGAATTCTTCGTCTTCGACGATGTGAAATACAAGGCAGATCCCTACAACACCGGCTTCAAGCTCGATTCGTCCGAACTGCCGTCCAATGACGACACCGACTACGAGACCGGCAACCTCGGCCACCGTCCGCGCGTCAAGGGCGGTTATTTCCCGGTTCCGCCGATCGACAGCCTGCAGGACATGCGCTCCGAAATGCTGACGGTTCTCGCCGAAATGGGCGTCGTCGTTGAAAAGCATCACCACGAAGTGGCTGCCGCACAGCACGAGCTGGGCGTGAAGTTCGACACGCTGGTCTCCAGCGCCGACAAGATGCAGATCTACAAGTATGTTGTGCACCAGGTCGCCAATGCCTATGGCAAAACGGCAACCTTCATGCCGAAGCCGATCTTCGGCGACAACGGCTCGGGCATGCACGTTCACCAGTCGATCTGGAAGGGCGGCAAGCCGACCTTCGCAGGCGATGAATATGCCGGTCTTTCCGAGACCTGCCTCTATTACATCGGCGGCATCATCAAGCATGCCAAGGCCATCAACGCTTTCACCAACCCCACCACCAACTCCTACAAGCGTCTGGTGCCGGGTTATGAAGCGCCGGTTCTGCTCGCTTACTCCGCGCGCAACCGTTCCGCCTCCTGCCGTATCCCCTTCGGCTCCAACCCGAAGGCAAAGCGCGTCGAAGTCCGCTTCCCGGACCCGACCCAGAACCCCTATCTCGGTTTTGCGGCCATGCTGATGGCCGGCCTCGACGGCATCAAGAACAAGATCCATCCCGGCAAGCCGATGGACAAGGACCTTTACGACCTTCCTGCCAAAGAACTGAAGAAGATCCCGACCGTCTGCGGTTCGCTGCGTGAAGCGCTGGAAAGCCTCGACAAGGACCGCAAGTTCCTGACCGCAGGCGGCGTGTTTGACGACGACCAGATCGATAGCTTCATCGAACTGAAGATGCAGGAAGTCATGCGTTTCGAAATGACCCCTCACCCGGTCGAATTCGACATGTACTACTCGGCCTGATCGGCCCTGCGGGCGCTCCACCGGGGCGCTCCATTCATCGCGGCGGTTTTCCCCGGAAAGCCGCCGTTTTCTTTTGAAGTTCAACCCTGACCGTGAAGAATGCCGAACACGCCAGCCACGCAGCAAACCCGCCTCACGGACTGGCTCATCTTTCTGGCCGTTCCCTTCTTTTTCGCCAGCAACGTCGTTTTCGGCCGCGGCGTCGTCGGTGAGGTCTCGCCTTTCATCGCCGCCTTCATCCGCTGGATCGGCTCGACGCTCATCATCGCGCCCTTCATGATCGCCGACTGGCGCAACTGCCTTGCTTTCGTGCGGCACAAGACGCTGCTCTGGCTCGTCCTCGGCATTCTCGGCATGGGCATCTGCGGCGGCGTGGTCTATTGGGGCCTCACCATGACCACGGCCGCCAACGGCACGCTGATCTACACCACCTCCTCGCTGTTCATCATCCTGTTCCAGCGCATCTTTCAGGGCCGGCCGATCCGGAAGCTTGAAGTGGCGGGCATGATTATCGCCTTCGCCGGCGTCGCCGCCATCGTGCTCAAGGGCGATATCTCCGCTCTCCGGCACATGAATTTCAACATCGGCGACTTTGCAATTATGACCGCGGCCATTGCCTTTGCGATCTATTCCGTGCTGCTGCGCGATCCGGCGGCGCGGCAGATGGCGTCCTTCAGTCTCTTCGGACTGATTGCTTTTTCCGGCGCGCTTGTCCTTCTGCCGCCGGCAGCACTGGAACTGGCACAGGGCGGCATGCTGCCTGCCACGCCTGTTGCATGGGCGAAGATCGGCGGCATCATCCTGTTCGCCTCACTTCTGGCCTTTTATTGCTTTACCCACACGGTGCGCGTTTTCGGTCCCGCCACGGCGGGAATTACGCTGTACATGATGCCGCCGGTCTCGATCCTCATGGCGACGGTGTTTCTCGGCGAATCCTTCGAGACCTATCATGCCATCGGCATCGTATTGGTCACCGGCGGCGTCATCATCGCCACCGCGCCGATCGGCAAAAGGCGCTGAACACGAACGGCAGAGCGGCGTCAAAGCGCCAGGTCTTGATATTTCGCGTTCCGATACCAACTAGTATTGGGAAAGGAAGTACATGCCATGAAACAAAGAAACGCAAAATTCACGCTTGGCGAGATCGTTCGCCACAAGGTGTTTCCGTTCCGCGGTGTGGTAATCGACGTGGACCCGGAATATGCCAATACCGAGGAATGGTGGAACGCTATTCCCGCGGAAATCAGGCCGGAACGCGACCAGCCCTTCTATCATCTTCTCGCCGAAAACGAGGAGACGGAATATGTCGCCTATGTTTCCGAACAGAACCTCGTCCACGACGAAAACGAGACGCCGCTCCGAAATCCCAATATCGGCCGCATCTTTGACAAGGCGCCGAACGGCGAATGGCGCCCAAAAATGTCCACGGCGCATTGACGCCCGCCAAGCATCTCCCTCCTCCCGGGGATATCAAACACGCATAAAAAAACCGGTCTGTCGCCAGACCGGTTTTCTGTTTTTCAAGCTTGCGCGGCAATCAGGGCTTCGGCGCGCCCTTGGCAGCGTCCTGAGCAGCTTCGAGCTTCTTGCGAGCTTCTTCCGCCTTCTTCTGCATGCCTTCCTGCAGGCTGCGCTGGCTTTCGGCCAGCTGCGACTGGGTGATTGCCGGGCCATCATAAGCACCGGTGAAACCGGAAAGCGCGATCTTGATGGGGTTCGGCGCGCGGCGGAAGTTGATGGAGGTGAAAACCACCTCGCTACCCTTCTTCAGCGAAGCGATCATGGCGTCCGTCAGCGGCACTTCAGCCGTGCACTTGTCGGGAAGGCAAACGGCGTAATCGAGCTTCTGACCCTTACCGCCATCGATCTGCATCATCACACCCGGAGGAATGAGACGCGCGGTCGGAACGGAAACCTGCAGAAGCTTGCGGTTGACCTTGCCTTCAACGGTGATGAGGCCAACGGCCGTGATCATCTGGCCGTTCTGGGCGAGAACCACGTTCTGCACAACGCAGACATCGTTGTCTTCCTGCTTGGAGCAGGTCTTGAACCAGCCGAGCGGCGGAGCGCCAGCGCCCTGAGCAGCCGGAGCAGCATCCTGCGCCTGCGAGATGGCCGGAGCGGACACAGCGCCGAGAGAGAGGACCAGAGCGGACAGAGCCGTCCGGGTGAATGTGTTTGCCTTGTGCATCATAAGAGTTCCGTCTCCTGAATGTCTGCCAGAACAGAACCGCTCAAGGTCCTGTTCGTCGATGGCGGTATCCTTCTGCCCGTTCAACTGTCGTTTAAATGAGGCAAATGCGTGACCCGTCTCTTCCGGTCCCCCTGTTACATGCCGTTCGCGGCGATATCCAGCACTTCTTTAACTTTTTCTTGAGCGGAGCCAAGATTTCCCGCGCTTGCATGGGTCATGCAATGTCCGTGTGCTACATATCTGCCAGAATCATGACGATAAACGGTCCTGACGCACATCGGACGGACAGTTGAGACAGGACAGTGACATGCGCAACCTTGCGGCCCTCATCCCCGCATTGTTTCTTTTGGGATCATCCCTGCTTCCCGGCGGGAGTGCGGTAGCGCAACCGCTGCACGCCATCTCGATGCATGGCACGCCAGCGCTTCCCGCAGATTACCAACACCTGCCTTATGTCAATCCGGACGTGAAGAAAGGCGGCCGCATTTCTTATGGCGTGGTCGGCACCTTCGACAGCCTGAACCCCTTCGTTCTCAAGGGAATGCGCACCAGCGCCCGCGGCGTCTGGGATCCGGAATTCGGCAATCTTCTTTACGAGCCGCTGATGTCTCGCTCCAGCGACGAGCCCTTCAGCCTCTATGGGCTGCTCGCCGAAACCGTGGAGTGGGACGACGAGCGCAGCTTTGTCCAGTTCAACATCAACCCCAAGGCGAAATGGTCGGATGGCGAGCCGGTAACGCCTGATGACGTGATCTTCACCTTCAATCTCCTGAAGGAAAAGGGCCGCCCGCCATTCAACAGCCGTCTCGACGGCGTAGCCAAGATGGAGAAGACCGGCGAACACAGCGTGCGCTTTACCTTCAACGAAAAGGCGAATCGCGAAACGCCTCTCATCCTCGCCTCTTCAACGCCGATCCTGCCGAAACACGCGACCGATCCGGAAAAATTCGAGCAGGCGGGCCTCGGTGCGGTTGTCGGCTCCGGCCCTTACCGAATCAAGACGCTGCGCCCGGGTGAACGAATCATCTGGGAGAGAAACCCCGACTACTGGGGCAAGGACATTCCCGGCAAAGTCGGTTTCGATAATTACGACGAGATCAGCATCACCTATTTCCTTCAGGTCACGACCATGTTCGAGGCCTTCAAGAAGGGCGATATCGACATCTACCCGGAAGGCGATGCCATCAATGGCACCTCCGATACCTCCCACTGGGGGCAGGCCTATAATTTCCCCGCCGTGCATCGCGGCGATATCGTCAAGGACGTGTTCCAGCCGCGCCTGCCGACCGGCATGTTCGGTCTCGTCTTCAACACCCGCCGTGCCGTCTTCGCTGACGAAAAGGTACGCGAAGGCCTTACCTATGCCTTCGATTTCGAGTGGATGAACAAAAACATCCTCGGCGGCTCCTTCAAGCGGACGCAGAGCTACTGGCAGAACTCGCCGCTCGGCGCCTATGGCAACGCCGCCGACGCGCGCGAGCTGGCGCTGCTCGGTGACGCGGCAAAGTCCATGCCGCCGGAGCTTCTGGCCGGCACCTATGCGCTGCCGACCACGGACGGCACGGGCGCCGACCGCAAGGTTCTGAAAATGGCCGTCGACAAGCTGAGAGAGGCTGGCTACAGCATCAAGAACGGCAGGATGTCCGATGCCAATGGCCGCCAGCTCGCTTTCGAAATCATGACGCAGAACCCGGCGCAGGAGCGTATCGCGCTCGCCTATCAGCGTTCGCTGAACCTGATCGGCGTCGCCATGGGCATTCGCTCGGTTGATGACGGGCAATACCAGTCGCGCTCGAACAGCTTCGATTACGACATGATCATCCGCTCCCTGCCCTCGTCGCTTTCGCCCGGCATGGAGCAGCTGAACCGCTGGAACTCACTCTCGCGTGATGCGCAGGGCAGCTTCAACTATGCAGGTGTTGCCAATCCCGATATAGACCGGATGATAGAGGCGCTGTTGCAGGCCCGCTCGACGGAAGATTTCCAGGCGGCCGTGCGCGCTTATGACCGCCTGCTTGTGGCGGGACATTATATCATTCCGCTCTATTATATCGGCGCCCAATGGGTCGCCCGCTGGAAATATATCGACCGCCCGGATATCACTCCAATACAGGGCAATCAGAAACAGACCTGGTGGGACGCGCGGGCGCAATAACCTGCCACCGTCATGTCGATCATATAAGGAACATCAGCCATGGAACGCATCGTTGTTGACGTCGTATCGGACATGGTCTGCCCGTGGTGTTATCTCGGCAAGGCCCGGCTCGATCTCGCCATTGCCGAGGTGCAGGATGAAATCAGCGTCGACGTGAACTGGCGTCCCTACCGCCTCAACCCGGACTATCCGCCGGAAGGAGTCGACCAGAAAGCCGCTCTCGAGGAAAAGCTCGGCAAGGAGCGTCTGGAACAGGCCCATGCCACGTTGGTTCAGCTCGGGAAGGAAGTCGGCATTACCTACGATTTCGACGCGATCAAGATCGGTCCGAACACGCTCGATGCACACCGCCTGTCGCTCTGGGCCCATTCCGAAGGCCGCGACGTCCAGGAACGCGTCGTGACCGGCCTGTTCAAGGCCAATTTCGAGGAAGGCCGCAATATCGGTGATCATGCCGTGCTGGTCGACGTTGCCGCAAAGACCGGCATGGATGCGAAAGTCGTCGAGCGGCTGCTGGCTTCGGACGCGGACAAGGATACGGTCGTCGCCGAAATCGACGCCGCCCAGCAGATGGGTGTCGCCGGCGTGCCCTTTTTCATCATCGACCAGAAATACGCCATAAGCGGTGCACAAACACCCGATGTTCTGATTGCTGCATTGCGGGATATTGCAAAAATCAAGGCGGACGAGCATAGATCGATGAACTGACGGTCAAACCGCCGGCGGTTTTCAACAACTCGATTTTTGCCGGTGTTTCCGTGTCCGACCAGACCCTGAAAGGCATTCTGCTCGCCTTTGCAGCCTTCGCTGCCTATGCTTGGAGCGATGCCAGCGTTAAACTCATTGAAGGCCAGATTTCGCCGATCGAATCGGCCTTCTTCGGAGCCCTGTTCGGCCTCGTCGCCCTGCCCTTCATCCGCAAACGCAACGACAGCTGGCTGGATGTGGTGAAAACAACCAACCGGCCGCTCTGGATCATCCGCTTTTTTTCGGCTGGCACCGGCGCTGTCGGCAGCGTGACTGCCTTTACCCATCTTTCCATGGCGGAAGCTTTCGCGCTGATCTTCCTGCTTCCGTCCTTCGTCACCATCATGTCGGTGATGTTTCTCAAGGAACAGGTGGGCATTCGCCGCTGGTCGGCCGTCATCATCGGTTTTCTGGGTGTGCTCATCATCCTGCGGCCCGGATTCCGTGAACTGGGCATAGGCCATCTGGGCGCCATCATCGCCGGCTTCAGCGGCGCGCTCAGCATCGTGATCTTCCGCGCCATGGGCCCATCGGAAAAGAATGTTTCGCTTTACGGTGCGGGCGTGCTGGGCTGTCTCGTCATCAGCGGCGTTGCCATGGTGCCGAGCTTCGTCATGCCGGGTGGCGAACAATGGCTGCTGCTGGCAGGATACGGCCTGCTCGGCGCGCTTGGCAACATTCTTGTCATGTACGCCGCCCAATATGCGCCCGCCGCCATGATCGGCCCGACACAATATAGCCAGATGCTCTGGGCCATCCTGTTCGGTTATCTGATTTTTGGCGATCGTATCGACGGCTGGATGTTGATCGGCATCGCCCTCATCGTCGGCTCCGGCCTGCTGACACTGCTCCGCGAGAAACAGAGAAAGGTGCCATTGCCCGCCTCCATCGCCGCGACAGACCAGAACGTGGCTGTCGGTATTACGCCGGAAGACAGTCACTAGCCCCAGAGAGCGAAAAAACCGGCGGCGCTTCAGGCACCGCCGGTCCGGCGTTCAATCAATCGCAAACCCTGACCCGATACATGTCGCCCCAGGCGTTCTGCCTCCAGGCTACATGGCAGCGGGGATAGACGGGTTCATAAACGACCGGCGGGCCATAAGCCGGCGCAGCATAGACGGGCGGACCGTAAGCAGGCGCGTAATAGGCGGGGCCGTAGGCATAGCCCGGGTGTCTTGCACCCGCAATCAGCGCTCCGCCAATGATCGTGCCGGCAATACCGGCGGCAAGGCCGCGGCCGAAATTATTGCGCGCTTCCGCCTGACTGGTGGTGGCAATTGTGGTGCCCGCAATTGTCAAGGCAACCAGACCAGCGGTGGCAAACCTGTTGATATTGGTCCACATCGTCCTGCTCCTTCATCACCCGGCGGCATCCACTCATCCGCCGCACCGGGTATGAGGGAAAGATTACGCCCGCGAAGAATACCGGTAGATGTCCGTTTCGTTACATTGCGGTAATTTTCGCTGAAGGCAGTGAGTGGAGTTTTCGAGGGATTGGCTAATGGATAATGAGCCAAAGATGGGTGTGGTTTACCCCCCTCTGCCCTGCCGGGCATCTCCCCCACAAGGAGGGAGATCGGCAAGACGCACTGTCACCACTTCATTCTCTAACGTTGATATTGGCAAAACCTTGCCGCATATCGATCTCCCCACCTGTGGGGGAGATGCCCGGCAGGGCAGAGGGGGTAAAGCCACACCCACCGACACCCCCCAAAGGCTCAAATCTACGACCGAGCCAGCTCCGCCAGCTGCGTAATGATCATCGCCGCACCCGTCAGCCGCTTTTCCGGCGTCGGCAGATCACGGTTGAGGAACAGGCTGTGATCGGGACGGATCTTCGCCATCGATCCCTGCTTGCCAATGTAACCGACAAGCGCCGCCGGGTTCGGGAATTCCTTGTTGCGGAATTGAACGACAACGCCCTTCGGCCCGGCATCCAGCTTCTCGACATTGGCAATGCGGCAGAGCGACTTGATGTAGACGATCTTGAGAAGATGCTGCACTTCTTTCGGCAGCGGGCCGAAACGGTCGATCATTTCAGCGCCGAAACCGTCGATCTCGCTGATATCGGCAAGCTCGCCAAGCCGGCGGTAAAGGCCCATGCGAAGATGCAGATCGGGAACGTAATCTTCCGGGATCATGACGGATGTGCCGACCGAAATCTGCGGCGACCAACCGCTATCCTGCACCTGCTCGTCACCCTTCACTTCGGCCACCGCCTCTTCCAGCATCTGCTGATAAAGCTCGAAACCGACTTCCTTGATATGGCCGGACTGTTCTTCCCCGAGCAGATTGCCCGCACCGCGAATATCAAGGTCGTGGCTCGCCAGCTGGAAACCGGCGCCGAGCGTATCGAGCGATTGCAGCACCTTCAGCCGGCGCTCGGCAGTCGTGGTCAGCACCTTGTTGACCGGCAGGGTGAAGAGCGCGAAGGCGCGCACCTTGGAGCGGCCGACACGGCCACGCAGCTGGTAAAGCTGGGCAAGACCGAACATATCGGCGCGATGCACGATCAGCGTATTGGCGGTTGGAACGTCAAGGCCGGATTCGACGATGGTGGTCGACAGCAGAACATCATATTTGCCGTCGTAGAAGGCGTTCATGATGTCTTCCAGCTCGCCCGCCGCCATCTGCCCATGCGCCACCGCCACCTTCAGTTCCGGCACATCCGATTGCAGGAAGGCATGGATATCGGCGAGATCGGCAAGCCGCGGACAAACGTAGAAACTCTGGCCGCCACGATAATGCTCACGCATCAGCGTCTCACGAATGACGAGCGGGTCAAACGGCGAGATGAAAGTGCGCACCGCCATGCGGTCGACAGGCGGGGTGGTGATGAGCGACAGTTCGCGAACCCCGGTCATGGCGAGCTGCAAGGTGCGCGGAATGGGCGTCGCCGATAGCGTCAGCACATGCACGTCGCTTTTCAGCTCCTTCAGCCGCTCCTTGTGCTTGACGCCGAAATGCTGCTCCTCATCGATGATGAGCAGGCCGAGATTGGCAAAGCTGATGCCCGCACCGAGCAGCGCATGCGTGCCGACGACGATATCGGTCTTGCCATCGGCGACTTCCTTTTTGGTCAGCGCCAGTTCCTTGGAGCCGACGAGACGGGAAGCCTGCTGCACGCGGATGGGCAACCCGCGGAAACGCTCCGAGAAAGTCCGGAAATGCTGGCGGGCGAGCAGCGTGGTCGGCACCACGACCGCCACCTGCACGCCATTCATGGCGGCAAGGAAGGCGGCGCGTAGCGCCACTTCGGTCTTGCCGAAGCCAACGTCGCCGCAGATGAGACGGTCCATCGGCCGGCCGGCCGCGAGATCCTCCCGCACCGCCTCGATGGCGTTCAGCTGGTCCTCGGTTTCATCATAGGGGAAACGGGCAGCAAACTCATCATAGAGCCCATCGGGCGCGACAAGCTCCGGCGCATGGCGCACGAGACGCGCCGCTGCGATGCGGATAAGCTCATCGGCCATGTCGAGCAGGCGCTTCTTGAGCTTGGCCTTGCGCATCTGCCATGCGCCGCCGCCGAGCTTGTCGAGCGTTGCCTCTGCCGCGTCCGAGCCATAACGCGAGAGGAGATCGATGTTTTCAACCGGCAAAAACAGCTTGGCGTCATCGGCATAGTGCAGTTCGAGACAGGCGCGCGGTGCGCCCGCCGCCTCGATGGTCTGCAGGCCGACAAAACGACCAATGCCGTGTTCGGCATGAACGACGAGCGAGCCCTCGTCCAGACCGGCCACTTCCGAAATGAAATCCGCACCGCGTTTGCGGCGCTTGGAGCGCCGCACCATGCGGTCGCCGAGAATGTCCTGCTCGCCGATAACGGCAAGATTTCCGGTTTCGAAACCGGCCTCAAGGCTCAGCACCGCCGAGGCCGCCTCGCCTTTGCCAAGCTTCTCCACCTCTTTTAGCGAGGTAACCGGCTTGATCTTCTCAAGCCCGTGTTCGTTCAGCACCTGCAGCAACCGGTCGAGCGAGCCTTCCGACCAGCCTGTTATCAGCACCTTCCAGCCCTTGGCGCGGCGCTCGGCTATGTGTTTCACAGCCAGGGCAAAGACATTGACCCGCTCTTCGCTTTCGCCTTCGGTTGGCTGCCGCGCCCAGCGCGGGCCGACATGCGCGTCCAGCGTGGCGACGGGTCTTCCCTCGCTATCCTGCTCATTGAAGGGCGTCAGACGCACGGCATTGACGGCAGACAGGGCCGTGTCGAAATCCTTGCCGTTGAGATAAAGCTGGCCGGGAGACACGGGCTTGTAGGGCGCACCCTGCGTCGATCCCTTCGTCTCGCCGGAAGCACGCCGCGCCTCGTAATAATCGAGCACCAGCTTGGAGCGCTCCTTGGCCGCCTCGCGTGCCGTGTGATCGGTGACGATGCGGAACCCCTTCAGATAATCGAAGGCGGTCTCCAGCTTCTCGTAAAACAGCGGCAGCCAGTGCTCCATGCCGGCATAACGGCGGCCCTCGGAAACGGCCTGATAAAGCGCATCGTCGCGCGTCGCCGCACCGAACAGCGAGAGATAATTCTTACGAAACCGGCTGATCGTATCGGGCGTCAGCGTCACTTCACTCATCGGGTTCAGATCGAGCGAGCGCGCCTGGCCGATGGTCCGCTGGCTGGCCGGATCGAAGGTACGGATGCTCTCCAGCGTATCGCCGAAGAAATCGAGCCGCACAGGCTCCTCGGTGCCCGGCACGAAAACATCGAGAATACCGCCGCGCACGGCGAACTCGCCCACCTCACGCACCGTCGCAACCCGGTCGAAACCGTTGCGCTCCAGCCGCGCGGCAATATCCTCCATGCGAATCTGGTTGCCGGGTCTCGCGGAGAAGCCAAGGCTTTCGATGATGTCGCGCGGCGCCATCTTCTGCAGCATCGCGTTGACGGTGACCAGCACGATGGCCGGATGCGGTTTCTTCGCGTGGCTGATGAGACCGGCAAGCGCCGCCAGGCGACGCGCCGACGTGTCGGCGCTCGGTGACACGCGGTCATAGGGAAGGCAGTCCCAGGCCGGCAGCGTCATGACCGGAATATCGGGCGCAACAAAACCTAGAATTTGTTCGAGATCGGCGATGCGCTGGCCATCCGACATCACATAGGCAACCGAGGTGCCTGCGCGCGCCATCTCGGCAAGCAGCAGCGCCTCCATGCCTGCGGGCACGTTTCCGATGGTCAGCGGCGTATCGGCCGACGACACCAGCTTTGCATCGAATCCGGCTATCATGGTTTCAGGCTTTCACATTGTCTGCGGTGACGAGATCGAAATCGGGACGATAGGATGCGATCTTTTCAAACAGCGGGGTCTGGAATTTTTCCGGGATGGCAAGCGCCCCCGTCACCATCTTGACGAGGTCGTTATCCTCTTCCGCCATGATGACTTCAAGCTCATCGAGCTGGTCATCGGAAAGCAGCGCGATATTGTCTTCCGCGAATTGCCCGAGAACGAGGTCCATCTCGCGAATGCCGCGGTGCCAGCAGCGGTAAAGTATCCGCCGGCGTCTCGGATCGAGGTCGGCACTCGTGCGCACCAGTCCAGTCATCGCATTCACCTTTCGGTTGACTAATCAACAATGTGTTGACTGCGACCTCCTATAGAACAGGAGGCGAACGCTTGGGAACCGGTTTTTATCGAAATAATACCACCGCCACGAAAATCTGCCGGTGATAACCCGGCTTTGTGACCTGCGAAGTCTTGCATAAGCCGTCCCCTTCCCCGATTTTGCTGCCCATGCGCCCGGCCATTCTCGATCCGCTGTTTGCCTCCGTCTCCACGCTTGCCGGCGTGGGGCCGAAGCTTGCCGATCTCCTGGCAAAACTTCTGGGACGGGAGAATGCGGACGATACGCGCGTTATCGACCTTTTGTTCCACGCGCCCTCCAACGTCATCGACCGCCGAAACCGTCCCGGCATCGCGCTTGCAGCACCTGGCGCCATTGTCACCATTCAGGGACGTGTCGACCGCCATCAGCCGCCACCGCCGGGAAACCGCAACGCGCCCTATCGCGTCTTCCTGCATGACGAGACCGGCGAACTGGCGCTGACCTTCTTCCGCGCCAAGGGCGACTGGCTGTCCAAGGCCCTGCCCGTCGATGAAGAGGTTCTTGTCAGCGGCAAGGTGGACTGGTTCAACGGCCGCGCCTCCATGGTGCACCCGGATTTCATGGTGAAGCTTTCCGAGGCGGAAAATCTGCCCCTTGTGGAAGCCGTCTATCCCATGACCGCCGGCCTTTCCGCCAAGGTGTTGCGCAAGGCGATCGAAGGCGGGCTCTCGAAGCTGCCGGTTTTCCCGGAATGGATCGATGAGACGCTCAAGACCCGGCAGGGCTTCGGTGACGTGGCATCCAGCTTCCGCGAGCTCCACGACCCGCGCGACAGTGCCGATATCGAACCGCAAGCCCCGGCGCGCCGACGGCTCGCCTATGACGAATTCCTCGCAGGACAGCTGTCACTGGCGCTGGTGCGCCAGCGGCTGCGCAAGGTGGCGGGCCAGCCAATCCGCGCCAAGGGCGATATCGCCGCCAAAATCCTCGCGCAACTGCCCTTCTCGCTGACGGCAAGCCAGAGCGCCGCCGTCAAGGATATCCTGACCGACATGGCTGGCGAAGACCGCATGTTGCGGCTGTTGCAGGGCGATGTGGGGGCCGGCAAGACGCTGGTGGCGCTGATGGCCATGGCGACGGCGGTGGAGGCCGGCGGACAGGCGGTGCTGATGGCGCCGACCGAGATTCTCGCCCGCCAGCATTACGCCACCATCTCTAAACTCGCTCAGGCCGTGGGCCTCACGGTGGAAGTGCTGACCGGCCGCACCAAGGGCAAGGAACGCCGCGAGATCGAGGAGCGCGTGGCCTCGGGCGAAGCGCAGATCGTCATCGGCACCCATGCGCTGTTCCAGGACAGCGTCACCTATAAGAACCTTGTGCTGGCCGTGGTGGATGAACAACACCGTTTCGGCGTGCATCAGCGCCTGCGCCTCACCGCCAAGGGCATCACGCCGCATATGCTGGTCATGACCGCCACGCCCATTCCACGCACGCTGGTACTGGCCGCCTTCGGGGACATGGATGTCTCCAAGCTCACCGAAAAACCGGCGGGCCGCAAACCCATCCAGACGGTGACGATCCCCACCGAACGCATCGGCGATATTGTCGAGCGGCTGCGCGCAGCGCTGAAGGACGGCAAAAAAGCCTACTGGATTTGCCCGCTGGTGGAGGAGACGGAGGAGTCCGACCTGATGTCGGCGGAGGAGCGCCACGCGGTTCTCTCGCAGATGCTCGGCGCCAACATCGGCCTCATTCACGGGCGTATGAGCGGCCCGGAGAAGGACGCCGCCATGCTCGCCTTCAAGAACGGCGAAACCCGCCTGCTGGTGGCGACTACGGTGGTCGAAGTCGGCGTCGATGTGCCTGACGCGACGATCATGGTCATCGAACACGCCGAACGTTTCGGCCTCGCCCAGCTGCACCAGCTTCGCGGCCGCGTCGGACGCGGCGACGAGGCCTCCACCTGTATCCTGCTCTACAAGGGCCCGCTCAGCGAAAACGGCCGCGCACGGCTCTCCATCCTGCGCGACAGCGAGGACGGCTTCCTGATCGCCGAGGAAGATTTGAAGCTGCGCGGCGAAGGCGAGTTGCTCGGCACGCGTCAATCAGGCACGCCTGGCTTCCGCATCGCCAGCCTCGAGGCTCATGCCGACCTCCTGGAAATCGCCCGCAAGGACGCCGCCTATGTCATCGAGCGCGACCCGGAACTGATAGGTCCACGCGGCGATGCGCTACGCACCTTGCTCTATCTGCACCGCCGCGACGAAGCGATTCGTTTCCTGCACGCCGGCTGAAAGTGAACGCCCATGAACATGATCGACCCGCGCCGCCCGCCACCCGCCTTCCGCAAGGGCTACGCGCTCTGCTCGCCGCAGAACATCCTCCAGCCCGAAACATTTGCGAAGAGCGAGAAGAAGGCGATTGGCAAGGCGTTCAAGAAGCCCGGCCGCAAAAAGGCATGGAGCCGGGCGCTGGAAGAAGGCTGGAGCGTGAGGCTGGTCTATATGCGGCTCTTCGTGCCGGTGTTCCACGCCACGACTACAGGAACAGACGTGGATGATCTGGACGACGAGGATTGATATGGTCCATTGAATGGACTAATATAACGCTAACTTTAACGCCCGAGGTTAGCCGTGCAGATATCCGTGACTGATGCAAAAAGTCAGCTTACCGAACTGGTACGCCGCGCCGAAGCCGGTGATGAGGTCATTCTCACCCGTCATGGCCACGCAGCCGTGCGGCTGGTTCCGGTCACCGTCGTGGCGGATAAAACATCCCGTAGCGCCGCGCTCGCAAAAGTGCGCGCGACTGTCGCCAACAAAGGCGATAATGGCCCGGATGCCGCGCATAGTCAGGATTTTCTCTATGACGAGCACGGCCTTCCGAAATGATCGTTATCGATACGTCGGCTCTGATGACGATCCTGCTCGATGAACCCAAAGCGGATTCCTGCGCCTCAGCGCTCGAAACTGATGAACCTCTGCTCATTTCAGCGGGGACGCTTGCGGAGGCCATGATCGTGGCGCAGCGGCGCGACCGTAGCCGGGAACTAGAGATGCTGATCGAAGGTCTGGGCGCCGAAATCAAGCCCGTCACCCCCAAATCGGCGCATGGCGTTTCGGAAGCTTATCGCATTTGGGGCAAGGGCGTTCATCCTGCCGGACTAAATTTCGGCGACTGCTTTGCCTACGAGCTGGCGAAAACAGAGGGTTGCCGTTTGCTTTATGTCGGTAACGACTTTTCGCAGACGGACATCCCGGGCGTTCTCTAGATTAGACCGGCGCGATCATCTTCGGCGGCTTGAAATCCGGCGCCACAAGACCACCCGAGATCAGCAGCTTCGCCGCATCCTCCGGGGTCATGTCCAGCATCACGATCTTGTCCTTGGGCACGAACAGCAGGAAGCCCGCCGTCGGCACCGGTGTGGGCGGCAGGAAGACGGCGACCATCTGCTGGCCCATCTCGTTGAAGCGATGGGCGAGTTCGCCCTTTGCCTCGGAAGCCACAAACACCATCGCCCATGTGCCTGACGACGGGAACTCGATCAGGCCAACCTTCTTGAAGGAGTTCGAGTGCTCCTTCAGGACGGATTCGAACAGCTGTTTGATGCTTTTATAGATCGGCCGCACCAACGGCATGCGGTTGAGGATGGATTCACCGACGCCGACAATCCATTTCCCGATCAGGTTATTGCCGAGAAAGCCGATGAGGGTGATGCCGATGACAGCGATCAGCAGGCCGAAGCCGGGAATGGCCACATCGAAATATTGCTCGGGATCGTAACGGGCGGGAATATAGGGCTTCACCCAGCTATCCGCCCATTGCAGGAAGCTCCACACCAGCCACATGGTAATGGTGACGGGTGCGAGGATCAGAACGCCCGTAAGGAAGCTGTTGCGCAACCGTGTCGCAAAGGAAATTTTGGGAGGAATGTCGGTCATTTACCGTTCGCGTTAAGCGTTGTCGCTATCGAAACCCGGATGAAAACTGACAATGCCGGATGGCGTTCCCCCATGCAAGCGAAGAACTGTGAAATATTCGTCAGGAATCCCCACAGCGCTTAGGCCCTCGACGGCTTGAAAACCGAAGCGTCCATAATAGTCGGGGTCGCCGGCGACGACACATCCCGATGCGCTCAGCCGATCAAGCGCACCAAGCCCTTCACGCACCAGCCGGGAGCCGATACCCTCGCCCTGCCGTTCCGGCGTCACCGAAAGAGGCGCAAGGCAAAACCAGCCGCTGTCGCCGCTTGAGAGCGTCACGGGCGAAAAGCCGATATGGCCGACGATCCCTTCGCTGTCTTCGGCCACGAGCGAAACCGTGAGCGCACCGGCCTCCCGCAGCCGCGCCACGATCAGATGTTCGGTCTTGTCGCTATGGTCGACGTCACGGAAGGCTTCTTCCGTAACGCAGGCAATCGGCTCTTCGTCACCCTGGCGCTCCGGCCGTATGATCATTCCACCGTGACCGATTTTGCAAGGTTACGCGGCTGGTCGACATCCGTACCCATGAAAACGGCGGTGTGATAGGCCAGCAGCTGAATGGGCAGCGAGAAGACCATCGGTGCGATCAGTTCGTCGACGGTCGGCAGCGTGATCGTCGCCATTGTGTCGAGCTTGGAAGCGGCAGCTCCCTTCTCATCCGTGATGAAGATGATACGGCCGCCGCGCGCGGCGACTTCCTGCATGTTCGAAACGGTCTTTTCGAAGAAACGATCGTGCGGTGCAATCACGATGACGGGCATGTTCTCGTCGATCAGCGCGATCGGGCCGTGCTTCAGCTCGCCGGCAGCATAACCTTCGGCGTGAATATAGGAAATTTCCTTGAGCTTCAGCGCGCCTTCCAGCGCCAGCGGGAAGCTGGTGCCCCGGCCGAGATAAAGCACGTCCTTGAAGCGCGACAGATCGCGCGACAGGCCCTCTATCTGCGGCTGGATGATGTTGAGCACCTGGCTCATGATGCGCGGCATCTCGATCAGATGTTGCACAAGTTCCTTTTCCTGACCAGGCTTCAGCGTGCCGCGCGCCTTGCCGGCGGCAATGGCGAGCGAAGCAAGCACCGCAAGCTGGCAGGTGAAGGCCTTGGTGGAAGCGACGCCGATTTCCGGTCCGGCAAGGATCGGGAAGATGGCGTCCGATTCCCGGGCAATGGTCGATTCCCGCACATTGACGATGGCGCCGATCTTGAGATCGCTTTCCTTGCAATAGCGCAGCGATGCCAGCGTATCGGCTGTCTCACCCGATTGCGAGATGAAGAGCGCCGCCTGCGTTGGCTGAAGTGGCATTTCACGATAGCGGAACTCGGAGGCCACATCGATCTCCACCGGCAGGCGCGCATAACGCTCGAACCAGTATTTGCCGATCAGGCCGGAAAGATAAGCCGTGCCGCAGGCGGAGATCGCAAGTCCGGAAAGCTTGGCGAAATCGATGGCCTTATCGGCCTCTTTCACGGTCTTGGAGGCGAAATCCACATAATGGCTGAGCGCATGGGAAATGACTTCCGGCTGCTCGTAGATTTCCTTTTCCATGAAGTGGCGATGGTTGCCCTTGTCGACCACATAGGCCGTCGCCTGCGATATCTGCCGCTCGCGCTTCACCGGCTTGCCGGAGAAATCGATGATCTCAGCACCCTGCCGGGTCACGATGGCGCAGTCGCCATCCACCAGATAGGTGATCTCGTTGGTGAAGGGCGACAGCGCAATGGCGTCGGAACCCAGGAACATTTCTCCGCGGCCATAACCGACGGCAAGCGGCGGGCCGGAGCGCGCCGAAAGCAGCGTACCGGGATCGTCCTTGAACATCACCACCAGCGCATAGGCGCCTGTGACACGATTCAGCATCTTCAGCATAGCCTCACGATGACCAAGACCCTCGCGGGTATATTTCGCCAGAAGCTGCGCCACCACTTCGGTGTCGGTCTGGGTGGTGAAGGTCGCGCCCTCGGCGGTCAGTTCTTCGCGCAGTTCGGCGAAGTTTTCGATGATGCCGTTATGGACGACGGCCACGCCATCGACGAAGTGCGGGTGAGCGTTGGTTTCGTTCGGCACGCCGTGGGTCGCCCAGCGTGTATGCGCGATGCCGACCACGCCCGGAAGCGGCTTTTCGGACACCAGCTTTTCCAGATTGAAGAGCTTGCCCTCGGCACGGCGGCGATCCATCGCGCCATTGTCGATCGTTGCAACGCCGGCTGAATCATAGCCACGATATTCGAGACGCTTCAGTGCATCGACAAGCCGTTCAGCAACGGGCTCAGTTCCGACAATTCCGACAATTCCGCACATATATATCTCCAGACGGCGATCTTTTCGCCGAAACTTCTAATCTTTCCCGTGCAATCCGCAATTATGGCGCCGGTCACTTTCGGTATCGCTTCGTAACGTCCTTCAAGGCGACTTTTTCTTCGCTTCCTTCAGCGCCTTCGCCCGCTCCCGCACCACGGTTGCGCGGCCCGGCTTCACCTCCTGGCGCGCACGCCCAAAAGCCAGCGCATCATCGGGCACGTCATCGGTGATGACGCTGCCGGAGGCGATGTAGGCCCCCTCGCCAATCGTCACGGGAGCAACCAGCGACGAGTTGGAACCAACGAAGCTGTTCGCGCCGATCCGCGTCTCAGCCTTGTTGTAACCGTCATAATTGCAGGTGATGGTGCCGGCACCGATATTGCTGCCCGCGCCAACGAAGGCGTCGCCGATATAGGTGAGATGATTGACCTTGGCCCCCTCGCCGATCTCGGCCTTCTTGACCTCGCAGAAATTACCCACCTTGGAGTTGGCGTGCAGGTTGGCCCCCGGTCGCAGCCGGGCATAGGGGCCAACAGTGGCACCTTCCGCGACATGCGCGCCTTCGAGGTGTGAGAAGGCATGGATCACGGCACCCGGTTCGACCGTCACGCCGGGACCAAAAACGACATTGGGCTCGATCAGCGCGTCCTGACCGATCGTCGTATCGAAGGAGAGGAAGACGGTTTCGGGCGCGACCATCGACACGCCGTCGACCATCAATTCATGGCGGCGGCGCTCCTGCCAGAGCTTTTCGATGAAGGCCAGTTCGGCGCGGTTGTTGCAGCCGACCAGTTCTGTTTCCGGTGCATCGATGGCGACGGCGCGGCGGCCGAGCGACCGGGCAATTTCGACCACGTCCGTCAGATAATATTCGCCCTTCACATTGCCGTTGCCGATCCGGTCGAGCAGATCAAGGGCATTGCGGCCATTGATCGCCATCAGGCCACTATTGCACCAGGTCACCCTGCGCTCTTCGTCGGTCGCATCCTTTTCCTCGCGGATCGCCACCAGCTCGCCATTCTCGACCAGCAACCGGCCATAACCCGTAGGCCGGTGGGTGTGAAAACCGATCACCGCGACATCGGCGCCGGAAGCAATGGCCTCGCGGGCCCGGTCGAGCGTGGCGGAGGTAATGAGCGGCACGTCGCCATAAGCGATGATGAGATCGTCGAAGCCGCGTTCGATTGCCGCACGTGCGGCAAGCACGGCATGGCCGGTACCTTTGCGTTCCGTCTGAAGAAAAGTCTCAACCTGAAGTCCCGGCAGGCTCGCCGCCGAGGCAACATTGTCGGCGTCACGTCCGACGACGAGCGCCACCGTGCCGACGCCCGATCCAGCCACCGCCTCGACCACATGCGCAATCATCGGACGGCCGGCGACCGGATGCAGCACCTTGGATTTCGACGACTTCATGCGCGTGCTGTCGCCCGCTGCGAGAATAACGGCTAGAGAGCTGCGCTCCATAAGACCTCCAACACCCCGTCGGCGACTGCCTGGCAGCCGATACAGCGGCACATGTTTGACTTTGCGCCGTCCGGCAAAACGGACGGGCGCATCGGTAATTTCATTCCGGATTGCTATAACGGCGGCCCACTTAAGAAACCATGCAAATCTGCACCAAATTTCCGCACCGGTTTTCATCAAACGTGATTGGAGCGGGATCACATCCTGCTCCCACCGTCTGATTTATCGCCGGGAGTTGCGGGCAGTGAATTCCAGTACCTGCTGGCGGCCGTTCTCAATCAATCTTTCCATCTCGCGACGCGCGGCGGCCTCGTCATGCAGACGAAAGGCTTCCACGAGCTTCAGGTGCGAAGCTGAAACATCGGAAATTTCATTGGGATCGGTGTCCGGATTGCTCATCCGGAAAATGCCCGCCAGAGCCGCCTTTATCAGCGAACCAACGGTGCGCATGAACGGGTTGCCCGACATTTCGGTGATGAGGACATGGAAATTCATGTCCGCAAGCGCGCGCTTTTCTTTCGAATAAGCAGTATTGCCCATCTCATTGGCATAGGCGGCAAGCTTTGCGATATCCGCATCCTTTGCCCTGATGGCGGCAAGCCCGGCGCCATAGGGTTCAAAGGCTTCGCGGATGTCGTAGAGGTGCAGCAGGAACTCATCGCTGACGCCGGCCTCGAAGTGCCATAGCAGCACTTCGCTGTCGAACATGTTCCAGCTTTCGCGCTCCGTCACCCGCGTACCAATCCGCGCTTTGGGGGAAATCATGCCCTTGGCCGTCAGCGTCTTCATCGCTTCGCGCAATACGGTGCGCGAAACTTTAAGCCGCTCCATCAGCTCCGCATCGCCTGGCAGGATGTCGCCGGTCCTGAAGGTGCCGGACACGATGTCGAGACCGAGCTTGTGAACGACCTGTGCATGATTTGTCCGCAGCTTTCGTAGACCGATCGCCGCATCGAGCATTCCGCGCTGCAAGTGCCATGTCCTTCCGTTCGGTTGGCGATTTTAAAAATCGCGCCAGACGTGTATCTTCAGTCAGAATATAGTGAAAGACATCAAGTTGCCGGAAAAGCAAAGGCAAACTTCATCTACGCAATAAAACCCATGAAAATAAGCAAGGCCGCACATGCGTCGATGTACAGCCCCGATCTTTGCGAACTCAATTTCCCACGTCATCCTCGCCCTTCAGGCGAGGATCCATGGACATGGCGAGTATCATCCGGGTCAAGGCCGAGGATGACACCCTGTCCCACAACGCAGATTATTGCGGCAGCTTGTCGTCCACGCCGGCAACGTAGAAGTTGAGGCCGAGCAGGACCTTATCCTCAGCCTTTTCACCAGCCTTCAGCCATTCCGAGCCGTCCTGCTTCTTCACCGGGCCGGTGAAGGGGTGCAGTTCGCCGGACTTGATCTTGGCTTCGGTGTCCTCGGCCATCTTCTTCACGTCGTCAGGCATGTTGGTGTAGGGCGCCATGGTCAGGATACCGTCCTTCAGGCCGTCCCAGACCGATTCCGACTTCCAGGTGCCATCGAGAAGAGCCTGCGTGCGCTTGATGTAATAAGCGCCCCAGGTATCCTTGATCGCGGTCAGCTGCGTTTCAGGACCGGCCTTGATCATGTCGGAGGCCTGGCCGAATGCCTTGATGCCGCGCTCGGCTGCAACCTGCATCGGTGCCGTCGTGTCGGTGTGCTGCGTCAGGATATCGACGCCCTGGTCGATCAGCGCCTTCGCGGCATCGGCTTCCTTGCCGGGGTCGAACCAGGTGTTGGCCCAGACGACCTTGACCTTGAATTCGGGATTAACGGACTGCGCGCCGAGAACGAAGGCGTCGATGCCCATCACCACTTCCGGGATCGGGAAGGACGCGATGTAACCGGCAACGCCCTTTTTCGACATTTTCGCGGCGATCTGGCCCTGAATGTAACGGCCTTCATAGAAACGCGAATTGTAGGTCGCGACGTTTTCGGCCGTCTTGAAGCCGGTTGCGTGCTCGAACTTCACCTTAGGGAATTTCTGGGCAACCTTCACGGTCGCATCCATGAAGCCGAAGGAGGTGGTGAACACCAGTTCGCAGCCGGAGCGGGCCATGCGCTCGATGGCGCGTTCAGCATCCGGGCCTTCCGGAACGCTTTCGAGGAACGGCGTTTCGATCTTGTCGCCGAAGTGCTTCTGCAGCTCTTCGCGGCCGATATCATGCGCCTGCGTCCAGCCGCCATCGGTGCGGCTACCGACATAGATGAAGCAGACCTTCTTGGCGTCGGCGGCTTCAGCGGAGGAAACAACGCCTCCCAGCGCCGCGATGGAAGCGGCAAGTGCGATGACCAGTTTTTTCATTTTTACCCCTGTTGGTTTGGAGACGTGAGAATGCTTTACCTGTCCGGCACGAAGGACTTGCCCAGCGATGCCGGTGTATTGATCAACGTCGTGCGGCGATTATGCGAGATGATGACCAGCACGACAATAGTTGCAAGGTAAGGTAGCGCCGACAAAAGCTGCGACGGCACCCCGATGCCGAAGGCCTGCGCGTGCAATTGCCCGATGGTGACGGCGCCGAACAGATAACCGCCGGCGAGCACCCGCCATGGACGCCAGGACGCGAAGACAACGAGCGCCAGCGCGATCCAGCCACGCCCGGCCGACATGTTTTCCACCCATTGCGGCGTATAAACCAGCGAAAGCTGCGCGCCAGCGAGACCGGCACAGGCACCGCCGAACATGACAGTCAGATAGCGTGTGCGGATGACGTTGATCCCGAGCGCATGGGCCGAGGCATGACTATCGCCGATGGCGCGTATCTTCAGGCCCGCCCGGCTTTTGAACAGGAACCAGCCTATGCCGGCCACCAGCCCTATGGAAAGGTAGAAGATCAGATCCTGCCGGAAGAGCAGCGGGCCGATGAAGGGTATGTCCGACAGAACGGGAAAGACGATCGGCTGCAGCTTGACGCCTGGCAGGCCAACGAAGCTTTCGCCCAGCATACCGGATACGCCCAGGCCCAGAATGGTGAGCGCAAGACCCGTCGCCACCTGATTGGTAACCAGCGTCAATGTCAGAAAACCGAACAGCAGCGAAAAAACCGCACCCGAAGCAATGCCGGCCAGAATGCCGAGATAGGGCGAGCCCGTCATATGGGCGGTCGCGAAAGCGCAGACCGCACCCATGATCATCATGCCTTCGACGCCGAGATTGAGCACACCGGATCGCTCCACCACCAGCTCACCGGAGGCGGCTATGACGAGCGGCGTCGCGGCGGTGATGACGGTGAGGAGAATGGCCTGAAGCATGTCCATCATGCCGCTCCCTGCTTGTGATGCGCCTTGCCGGCAAAAACGACCTTGATGCGATAGAAGATGAGCGTATCGCAGGAGAGCACGAAGAACAGCATCAGCCCCTGGAACACGCGCGTGACCTTGTCCGATACACCGATCGAAAGCTGCGCCGCCTCGCCGCCGAGATAGGTCAGCGCCAGCACCAGCCCTGACAGGATAATGCCAAGCGGGTTAAGACGGCCGAGAAACGCGACGATGATGGCTGTAAAACCATAGCCCGGCGAAATGCTGGGCTGGAGGTGGCCGATGGAGCCGGAGGCTTCCGAAATGCCCGCAAGACCGGCCAGCGCGCCCGATAGCAGCAGCGAAAACCACACCATGCGGCTCGACGAGAAACCGGCAAATCGCCCTGCCCGGGCCGACTGGCCAAGCACGGTGACTTCGAAGCCCTTCAGCATGTAGCGCATCATGAACCACAGCGCGATCGCCGCGACGATGGCGAAAACGAAGCCCCAGTGCGCCCGGCCCGATGCCAGCATCTCCGGCAACACGGCGCTATCGTTGAAAGGCTTGGTCTGCGGGAAATTATAACCGCCCGGATCACGCCAGATTCCGCGCGTCAGCCAGTCGAGGAAAAGCTGTGCAACGTAGACCAGCATCAGGCTGACGAGGATTTCGTTGGTATTGAACTTCGTCTTCAGGAGAGCGGGAATACCCGCATAAAGCGCCCCACCGAGAGCTCCCATCACCAGCATGAGCGGCAGAAGCAGCGGCGAATGCCAGTCCGGATAAAGAACCGGCAGTATGGAGCCTGTAATCGCGCCGATGGTGAATTGCCCTTCCGCTCCGATGTTCCAGTTATTGGAGCGATAACAGATCGACAGGCCGACACCGATCAGGATCAGCGGCGCGGCCTTGATCGCCAGCTCGTGCAGGGACCAGACTTCGAGCAATGGTTCCACGAAGAAGGCATAAAGCGCATGGGCCGGGTTCTTCCCGAGCATGGCGAACATGACAGCACCGACCAGCAGGGTCAGCACCAGCGCCAGAAGCGGGGACAGAAATGTAAAAAGCCGGGAAACCCCTGCGCGTTTTTCAAGCTCAATGCGCATGCTGGGCGGCTCCCGAATGTGTCGTGTGAATGCCGCCCATCAACAGGCCGATCTTTTCGAGCGTCATTTCCTCCACCGGATGGGCCTCGGAAAGCTTGCCGTCGGAGATGACCGCGATATTGGTGGCGACTTCAAAGATTTCATCCAGGTCCTGACTGATGACGATGACCGCCGAGCCCGACTTGGCAAGATCGACAAGTGCCTGACGGATGCGGCTTGCAGCACCCGCATCCACGCCCCACGTCGGCTGGTGGACGACAAGCACGGCCGGCTGGCGGTCGAGCTCGCGTCCCACGATGAACTTCTGCAGATTGCCGCCTGAGAGCGACCCTGCCAGCGGATCGGCCCCGCTTTTGCGCACATCCATGGTTTCAGATATGCGCCGCGCCGCTGCCCTGATGGCCGACCCCCTGACAATACGCAGGAAACCGCCGGTCAGGAACGCCTTGCGATCGGAGCGGGCCCGCGCGAGCAACAGATTGTCGGAGAGGCTCATTCCGGGAACGGCGGCGTGGCCATGGCGCTCTTCCGGTACGAAACCCGCCCCCATCAGCCGGCGACCGTTGATGCCGATCCGGCCGACCGGCTTGCCGCGGAGATGGATCGCATCGTTATTATAAACCGGGTATTCCCCCGAAAGCGCGTCGAACAACTCACCCTGCCCGTTTCCCGCGACCCCGGCGATCGCCAGCACCTCCCCGGCGCGCACGGTCATCGAAATCGATTTCAATGCCACGGCGAACGGCGTGCGCGGCGCGACCGAAAGCCCCATGACTTCGATCTGCGGCGCACCCAGCGCTTCGCCCGTCGCGCGCGACACACTGGCGACATCGCTGCCCACCATCATGCGCGCCAGCGATGCCGGTGTCTCCCGGCGCGGATCGCAGGCACCGGTCACCTTGCCATGGCGCAGAACCGTAGCGCGGTCGCAGATGCGTTGAACCTCTTCGAGACGATGGCTGATATAAAGCACGGAACGGCCTTCGGCCTTCAGCTTCTCCAGGGTCTCGAAAAGCTTGTCGGCCTCCTGCGGCGTCAGAACCGAGGTCGGCTCGTCAAGAATGATAAGCCGCGGGTTCTGCAGCAGAGCACGGACAATTTCGATGCGCTGGCGCTCGCCGACCGAAAGATCGGCCACATGCGCATTGGGGTCGAGCGGCAGGCCATAGGCCCGCGACAGCGTTTCCGCTTCCCTGGCGATTTCCTTCAATGAAATTTTCGGATCGAGCGACAGGGCAATGTTTTCAGCAACCGTCAGTGCCTCGAACAGCGAAAAATGCTGGAACACCATGCCGATGCCGAGCCTGCGGGCTTCGCTTGGCGAGCCCACGGAAACCGGCTGACCCTGCCAGATGATATCGCCCTCGGTGGGCGAAAGCACGCCGAACAGCATCTTGACGAGCGTGGATTTACCCGCGCCGTTTTCACCCAGGAGCGCGTGGATTTCACCCGGCGCAATATCGAGATCGATACCGTTGCAGGCGGCGAAATTGCCGAACAGCTTGGTCAGCTTGCGAACGGACAGGAGAGGCACGGCCTCCGGCGCCAAAGTTCCAGTCACGAGTTCCCTCTCTCACCAACCGTCCATGCCTTCTTCGAGGCGTTTCAGACGGTCGCGGTCATTGTTCCCAATCCCGCACCAAAAAGTATGCAATGATACGTGATCAGAACTTATTGATAACGGTTTTGCTGCTGCGCACAACTGAAAAAGAAGCTGCTTAAATGCAATTTGCACAAGCAATAAACGGCTTTACCTCTTCATCATTTCGCGCCGAGCGTTGGGAAAAACTGTAAAATTCCTCCGATGCAATACAGGTAGATGCCGCTCGCCACGAACCCCACCACCGCCCATGTCGGCGTCTGGAAATGCATCAGCAGCGCATAACCACCAAGAGCGCACCAGATGGCCACGACAAGGAGATTGAGAGACCGCAGCCGCTTCACCCGCACGGGATGCAGGAAATTGATCGGCAGAAATGTCAGGAACACCGAAACAGTCACGACTGTCATGGCGGTGGTGGCGCTGGCATCCATCACGAAGAGCGTGAAGATCACCATGTTCCACACCACGGGGAAGCCCGAGAAGAAATATTCGTCGGTCTTCATCCCCATATCGGCATAGTAGATAGCACTGGACACCACGATCATGCCCGCCGCCACAAAGGACCATGGCTCTCCAATCATGCCGCTCTGATAGAGCGCGAAGGCAGGCAGAAGCACATAGGTCACGTAATCGATGATGTTGTCGAGCGTATCGCCCGACCAGTTTGGCAGCACTTCCTTGACCCGGACCTTCCGGGCGATAGGGCCGTCTATCCCATCCACCAGCAGCGCAAGACCAAGCCACCAGAACATATCGACAAAACGGTGCTCGGAAGCAGCGACGACGCCAAGGAAGGCAAGAAAGGAACCGGACGCCGTTAGAATATGAACGGAAAAGGCGCGGATTTCCGCATAGGGAACACGCTTGTAGTTGAAAATTTTCATGGTCAGCGTCTGCGCCCCGCTTTTCATCCGCCCTGCTTATTCCGGTATGCGGCCATTCACCACGCTTTGCAACCGGCTCAGTCCGCTTATCCTAAGACTAATGTGGCAGCAGACCCAATGAATCTTCACAACCGGATGTTCCCGTCCGGAAGTGGATTTGCCGATGCAAAGCCTTTATGATGCTCTGGAAATAACAACGGATCAGGACCATGAGACACTTCGATATCGCCATAACAGGTGCAGGACTTGCGGGTCAGATCGCGGCCATCGCACTGGCACGGGCGGGTCGCCACGTGGCGCTCGTAGCACCTTCCACCGACAGGAAGGACCGGCGCACCACGGCGCTCATGGACCAGTCTATCCGCTTCCTGGACCGTCTCGGCCTGTGGTCACGCATCGCGCCTTCGGCCGCCCGCCTTTCCACCATGCAGATCATAGACGGAACCGACCGTCTGTTGCGAGCACCGACAGTGCAGTTCCGTTCCTCCGAAATCGGCCTGGATGCATTTGGCTGGAACATCCCCAACGAGGCCTTGCTCGGTGTTCTCAGCGAAGCGGTGGAGCAGGAACACAATATTACCCGCCTCGACACCTTCGCCGAGACGATCGATCTCGGCGACGACCGCGCGACGGTGACGCTTGCGGATGGCGAAACGCTCTCTGCCGATTTCCTCATCGGGGCAGATGGCAGGAAGTCGATGGTCCGGGATGCAGCCGGCATCGGCGTGAAATCCTGGTCCTATCCGCAGACCGCCGTCGTTTTGAACTTCGGCCACAGCCGACAGCATGGAAATGTTTCGACGGAATTCCACACGCCCACCGGCCCTTTCACGCAGGTTCCCCTTCCCGGCAACCGCTCCAGCCTCGTCTGGGTCGTCACCCCGCAACAGGCGGAAGAACTGACTGCCCTGCCACTGGAAGCGCTGAGCCTTCGGGTCGAGGAACGCATGCAGTCCATGCTGGGCGCCGTTACCGTCGAGGATAGCGTCCAGGCATGGCCGCTCTCTTCCATGACCGCCCATCGCTTCGGCAAGGGCCGCGTCGCCCTGATCGGCGAGGCGGCACATGGTTTTCCGCCCATCGGCGCACAGGGACTGAACCTCAGCCTGCGCGACATCATCTCACTGACGGAATTGCTGAGCGCCGTTTCCGACCGCCCCATTGCGGCCGATGCCGGCAGCAGCTTCGACCGCAGGCGGCGGGCGGATGTCTATAGCCGCACACTGAGCGTCGATCTCCTGAACCGCTCGCTGCTTTCGGATTTCCTGCCCATCCAGATGGCGCGCGCAGCCGGCCTGCACGTGCTTTCCGGCATCGGTACGCTCCGAAGCATTGTCATGCGCGAAGGCATCGAACCCGGCCGGGGCCTGAAGGCCCTGCCCTCACTGCTGTTCGGCAGCTTCAAAAAGGCTGGATGAAATAAACCACGCCCGTCAGCGTGAGAACCGACAGCACCGTCGAAATCAGGATCGTCGCCGACGCCCGCTCCTGCCACACATGATATTGCTGGCCGATGACGAAGACATTCGTCGCGGTCGGCAAAGCAGCCAGCAGCACGGCGGAATAGATCCACACCGGCTCGAATCGCCCGAGCGACGACAGCACGAGATAAACGGCGAGCGGATGCAGGATGAGTTTTGCCGGCACGATGTAGCTGATCTCCACCGGCACCCGCTTCATCGGCCGAAGGGCCAGCGTCACGCCCATTGCAAACAGCGCACAGGGTGCGGCTGATTGCGCCAGATAATCCACCAGCCGCTGCACCGCCTCCGGCGGTTGCCATGACAGCGAAGCGGCCAGGAAACCGGCGATGACGGATACGATGAAGGGATGGGTGATGACCTTGCGAGCCACATCCAGCGCAAGCTTCGCCGGGGAACGCTTGTCGCCGCCTGCAACGGCCATCATCGCCGGCGCGACAATGAAATGCGCGGCGTTTTCGAGGCAGACGATGAGCGCCACAGGCACCGCCGCCTTTTCGCCGAGCGCCAGAAGCGCAATGCCCGGGCCCATATAGCCGATATTGCCGTAACTTGCCGCGAAACTTTGGATCGTCGTTTCCGCGAGGCTGTTTTTCCGGACAAAACGACCGATCAGGAACACAACCAAGAAAATGCCATAGGTACAGACGAGGCTGGCGGCAACGAAATCCATCCGCGCCAGTTCTTCCACCGGCGTTTTCGACACCAGCTTGAAAAACAGCGCCGGCAGCGCCGCGTAGATGATGAAGGTGTTCAGCCAGCCCATCGCCTCGACCGGCTGTTTCGTGATGCGCGCAGCGCCGTAGCCGATCAAGATGAGGCCGAAAAACGGCAACAGCAATCCCACGATGTCAGTCACTATGTCTCCCCCGCAAGCAACTCCAGCGGGAGGCTTAGCCGATTTGCATCAGGATCGGAAAGGTCTCCTGGAACCAGATCGCCACATTGGTGATAAAACCGGATATGAAAGCGAGGCCGGTGAGCACCAGCAACACGCCGAGCAGCTTTTCCACGAGGCCGAGATGGCGACGGAAGCGGACGAGGAAACGCATGAAGGAGCCGGAAAACGCCGCCGCGATCCAGAACGGTACCGCAAGGCCAAGAGAATAAACCGCAAGCAACATTGCGCCGTCGCCGACCGTGTCGCGTGAAGCAGCAACGCCGAGAATCGCGCCAAGAACCGGGCCGATGCAGGGCGTCCAGCCAAAGGCGAAGGCGAGTCCCATGATATAGGCTCCGGACAGCGTCGCCGGCTTGCCCGCGCCCTGAAACCGGGCCTCGCGCGAAAACAGGCCGATACGGAACACGCCCAGGAAATTCAGGCCCATCAGGATGATGATGAAACCGCCGATCTTGGCGAGAATGTCGAGATTCTGGCGCAGAAGCGTGCCTATCGTCGAGGCGCCCGCGCCCAGCGCCACGAAGACGGTGGCAAAACCGAGTGTGAAAAAGACGGCCGAAAACAGAACGGCCCTGCGAATCTCCGGCCGTGGTGCCGCGTCTTCCGTCCTGAACTGCTCGACCGACACACCCGCCATATAACAGAGATAAGGCGGCACCAGCGGCAGAACGCAGGGCGACAGAAACGAAAGAGCGCCAGCCAAAAGCGCGCTGAACAGGGAAATATCGGCAATCGACAACAGAAACTCCGCATCCCGCAAAGCCGCCGCGATTCTTGAGAGCCGCCACCGCTTCGCGCTTCATTTTCACGCATGTCATTGCCGCAAAACGATTTCAGCCGCCAGGCAGACACACTTGACGCCGGTTTTATCCCCGACCGCCCCCTCTCTCCAATCACCTTTTCGGGGGTGCGACAAAAAAAACCGGATTGATCGCCGAAAGCGCTTTTTTTGGGTTGACCGAACGGATCGCTCTACATATGTTCCGCGCACTTCCGAAGGGCAGCCAAGCCCGCCACGGGAGAGCGTAGCTCAGCCGGTAGAGCAACTGACTTTTAATCAGTAGGTCCAGGGTTCGAATCCCTGCGCTCTCACCACATCACAATATTTTTCGTATTTATTTCCATGGACTTACCCAACCGGCAGGCAATGATCCCCTCGGGTGTTCAAAGCGTTTCCAACATCAATACAGGAAATAAAAGCGTCGCCAACACGGACGCCTAGCGGTACGCGTAGATGTAACGTGCTATATTGTCATAGAAGCTGGAAGATAAGCTGGCAGCCGCCTCAGTCGGGTAAATGTAGACGGGCAAATTGGACACAGGCTGCATTTCGCAAGGCACCATAAGCGGGAAACAATGAACCGCCGCGTCCTACAACAATGGGAACGTTGCGTCCACGGTCACGCTCCACTGTCCATCGTCAGGAGTGCCGTGGCTGTAAGCCGGCAAGGAATGGTCGCAATCACTTCCGCGCGGCGGTACGGCGGCAGCGCCAGTTCCAGTCTCTCGGTTCACCGGTGTCCATATGGACAGATTCGGTATGGCAATAGGTGCCGACACCCCCGCGGTTGGGCAGGGAACGCAGATAGGTTGCAAGCTCCCACTTGGAGACACCCTTGATCTGTATGTCGGCCGCATCGCAGGTATAGTGTTTTGAACCCTGCCTTATTCCCTTTGGCGGACGGTAGCCCGAGGTGACAATGGCCGGGCTGTTATAATGTCGCTCCACATCCTTGATCATGCTGATGAGCTCCGGCTTGAAACAACCGACTTCAACGCGATCTGTCTGCAGGAAAAGCCCGTTCGGCGCGACGCGGGTCAGGCCGGAGAGCGAGGCAAGCTTCATCAGCCCGGTGGGTTCATCGTCCTCTTCATCGAGATGAGCGTCGTCGAATTCGTCGGACATCATCGAGCGACCGGAGAGCGCAATACCCATCGTCTTGTCCGCCGCTCCCGGAAGTGCGGCCACCTGCGTGCCACCTGCCGAACCGCTTTCGATCATTTTCGGCAGGCGCTTCTTGGCTGCACCGGCGAAAAATGCTGCAAGCGTGACGCCCTTGCCTTCGCCTTCCTGCTTCTCGTCGCCCATGGCGGCACTGGTCGCGGGCTGCACCGAAGCAAGCTGTTCCGATGCGGTTTGTGGCACCGGCACGGCAGCGGGCTGGCGGTTCTCGCTGTGCTGCTCCGGTACCTGCGCGGCTGACGGCACAGCAACAGGCGCGGATACCGGCTGCGGTTGCGCCGCCTGCACAGGGGCGGAGTAAACGCTGCTGAGCGCAGGTGTGATTTTCTGGGAAGACACGCCCGCCCCGGCCGCGCCGGGCGCCGTGGCGGCCGGGGAAGGCACTGCGGATGCGGTAGAATAGATGCTTGATGTTCCAGCGGAAATTCCCGTTGGCTGCGTCGTCAGTCCGGCGATATCGGCGGCAGCGCCGTAACCCTGTGCCGGGCCGCCCGCTGCCTGATGCTGCGCCGGAGCCGTGGTCGCGCCAGCCGCTGACGCCACGGCGGGATCCACATAATGCCCCTGCTGCGCACCGGCCGCGGGTGCAGCAGTTGCGGCCATCTGCTGCTTCTGCTGTCCGGCAACTTCCGGCTTTTTGGCAGTGGCGGCCATCTCCTCGTCAGTCACCGCCGAAACGCATCCGGAAAGCCCCAGCAACGAAACCGCGATGACGAGACGCCGACAAGAAACGCGTCCCTTTGCGCCCTCGACAGTTTTCATGGGTGGCCTCCGTATCTTTTATTTCCAACAGCAGCACGGGAACGGAATCGTGTGCTTCCCCCAAAACGGGACTGGCCGTTTCGATTCGCGGACTATGCCTCATCCCCTCAGGACAAGGCAAGAGCGCCCGAAAACGCTGCTGCTCACCGGAAAATCCCTACCAGGAACCGGTATTCTGCATAGATATCCACGGTTCGGCTGGTGCGAGGCTTTCGCCTTTCTGCAAAATTTCGAAAGAAATACCATCCGGTGAACGTACGAAGGCCATATGCCCGTCTCGCGGTGGCCGGTTGATGATGATGCCGTTCTGCTGCAGATGCGCGCAGAAGTCGTAGATATTATCGACCTCATAAGCGAGGTGACCGAAATTGCGGCCGCCGGTATAATCTTCGCTATCCCAGTTATAGGTGAGTTCGAGGCACGGCGCCTTGTTTTCCTTCGCCGCAGCAACGTCGTCGCGAGCTGCAAGAAACACGAGAGTGAAGCGGCCTTTTTCGTTCTCGATTCGGCGTATTTCGGTAAGGCCGAGCAGGTCGACATAGAATTTAAGTGATTCGCCAAGGTCTTTGACGCGAACCATCGTGTGCAGATACCGCATTTTATTCCTCTCCATTACACGGGTCCGAAGCCGTTAAACGCATGATCGCAAGCCCCGGACAAGGACGGCGACATAAAAGCAGCTGCGTAAATCAAAAACTAGGGCTTGCGTGAAACCGTTACCAAGATGTTAATCTGGCGCACAGGAATCAGTTGACCGGTGTATGGCGCGTAATCGAGGGGTTGGCAGGATATGGCTGATAGGATGTCATCGAAAACGATAGTCGATGTCGAGGACCTTTCGGGCGATGCCGTGGACCTGACCGAGATCACCGGCGTCGTGAAGTGGTTCGATGTCGCCAAGGGTTTCGGCTTCATCGTGCCCGACAACGGCACACAGGATGTGCTGCTGCATGTTTCCTGCCTGCGTCGCGACGGTTACCAGACGATCCTTGAAGGCACGCGCATTGTCGCCCTTATCCAGCGGCGCGACCGTGGCTTTCAGGCATTTCGCATTCTCTCCATGGATCAGTCCACCGCCGTCCACCCCTCGCAGCTGCCGCCGGTGCGCACCCATGTGCAGGTGACGCCGTCCAGCGGACTGGAGCGCGCCATCGTCAAGTGGTTCAACCGCACCAAGGGTTTCGGTTTCCTGACGCGTGGCGAAGGAACGGAAGACATTTTCGTGCATATGGAGACACTGCGCCGTTTCGGCCTGACCGAACTTCGCCCCGGGCAGGTTGTGCTGGTGCGTTATGGCGATGGCGACAAAGGCCTGATGGCCGCGGAAATCCATCCGGACAACCCGGTTTCGATCGGGATGTCGCATTGATGTCCGCCCTGCCCGATATGGTGAAGAGCGCCGTTATGGCGCTTCTTTTTTTCACGCTGGCCAGCGCCGCCCAGGCGCAGCAACAGCAGACATTCACCTCCGAACCGCTGCAGATTGAAACGGCCGGGGGAAAAAGCCACGATTTCACTGTGGAACTGGCGCTGAACAATGCCCAGCGCGAACAGGGCCTGATGTTCCGCAAGAGCATGCCACCGGAAAACGGCATGTTGTTCAATTTCGGTGAACCGCGTGATGTCGCCATGTGGATGCGGAACACGCTTATTCCGCTCGACATGCTTTTCATTGGCCGTGACGGCCGCATCACCCACATCCACGAGAACGCGGTTCCACATTCGGAAGCCATCATCAGCTCCCGCGGGCCAGTGAAATTCGTGCTAGAACTGAATGGCGGCGCTGCGAAACGTTACGGCATCAAGCCTGGCGATATTGTGCGCAGCGCGCAAATTGGCAACCGGAAGTGACGTTGCCGCGTTATTGCGTCTGAATGAGCCGGACGATGTTTCGCCCGGCTGGCGCAATGTTCAGTAGACCGGCTCTATATGACTCAGAATCCTGCAGTTGGAAATGGAAGCGGCAAGGTTGATGGCGATGTCGATCGCCTCGACCGAATCAGCCGTGCCTTCCAGATAGATCACGTCATTTTCGACAGTGGCGGAAATGCGCGACTTTTCGAGACCTGATTCGAAGGCCAGTGCCGAGGTAATGGCCTGGCATACGCCTGCCATGCGGTCACCAAAGAAGCTTTCCTGAATACCTGACAGATTGAACATATGTGTTCTCCTTCTTATGGACATTACAACGCCTTGGTGGCGGTTTTGTTCATCTCCGGTTCATCTATTTGTTCATCTTCCATTCATCTTGAAAAATTGGAACCCCCCAATCGATCACATTTTAGGTGATCGGGAACCATTTCGTGAGGCGGGCATTTCGCGCATGGGAGTGAAAAGGGAGTGAAATCCGCCATGAAGGCGCGTGAAACAGGAGGAAAATGACATGCTGATCAACAGAACGGAGCCGTGTCACCACGCCTCGTGGATGAAGCCGGTGGCGATCCACCTGCCCTTGTCCGCAGCAGTGGAAATCTACAGCCCGCTGGTAGCGCTGGACATGCTGATGTACCGCTGGCCGGAAGAACACGGCCCGGAATATGAAGAAGCACGCAGAAACTGCCTCGATGCCATCGCAGGACGATGCGACATCGAAAAAGCGCGGGAGTCGTTTCTCATCGCAAGCAGTCACGCTCATATTCTCAACATGCACTGACGTTCATTATCCGCGTTGATGACTGGCCCTTCTCCGCGAAGGGCTTTTCTTTTGGCGTTCACTGTTTCAGGCACGAGGTCGCGCGTGGAAAACTCCCGCCTGCCGCCGGTGACATGTAACTGTCACGCAAACGTTATAATCGGCAGAGACAAATTCCGTGGAATCACCGGGCGGACAAACCGCCGGAAGCTCGGGAGTGGACCTGGCCAGCATGGAAACCGTCTTTGCCCTTTGCGCAATTCTGCTCGTCGCTTTCAACCTTCTCGGTATCTGCCTTGCCGGGTGGCGGCTAAAGCGGCGCGACCCGGAAAATTCCCTTGCGCGGCAAAAACCGCCTGTCTCGATCGTTGTGCCACTGCGCGGTGTGGAAAGTTTCACCCCTCTTACGCTGTCACGCGCCTTCGAGCTCGATTGGCCGGATTACGAACTGCTTTTCTGTGTTGCAGATGAATTCGACCCCGTCATTGCGCAAGTACGCAAAGCCCAGAGCGCCTTTCCTTCCGTTTCAGCGCAATTGCTCATCGGCGACGACCGGATCAGTGCCAATCCAAAACTGAACAATTGCGTCAAGGGCTGGCTGGCCGCCCGGCATGAATGGGTCATCCTCGCCGATTCGAACGTATTGATGCCGAAATCCTACGTGACGCGCATGATGTCGGCCTGGCGGAAAGACAGCGGCCTCGTGTGCTCCCCGCCGCTGGGCTCGCGGCCGACGGGTTTCTGGGCGCATGTGGAATGCGCCTTCCTCAACGGCGCGCAGGGCCGCTGGCAATATGCGGCAGAAGCCATCGGAATGGGTTTCGCGCAGGGCAAATCCATGTTGTGGAACAAACCGTTCCTCGAAGACCATGGGGGTATCCGCGCCCTCGCCGCCGAAATCGCCGAAGACGCCGCCTCGACGAAGCTGGTGCGAAACGCTGGCCGCAGGGTGCATCTTGTCTCCGCCCCTTTCGAGCAACCGCTCGGCCAGCGTCACGCCGGCGAGATCTGGTCACGCCAGGCCCGCTGGGCGCGGCTCAGGCGCGTGACCTTCCCGCAATATTTCGCGCCGGAAATCCTGACGGGCGCACTTCCCCCGCTTCTGTTCGCACTCACCGCGGCGGCCATGATGGATGTGAACCTCTTAGCGACCGCCCTCGCCGTCCTCGTCCTCATATACGGCCCCGAATTGGCCCTGACCGCCCTCAACGGGTGGCCAATATCGCTCCATACCCTGCCGGCCATGATCGCACGGGACATCATCATGCCCGTCATCTGGACGAGAAGCTGGATTGGCAGCGCAGTGGCATGGCGCGGCAATGTCATGACAATCGGTACGGCGGAAAGCACTTTGGCCGGCCCGCCAGCGGAATAATGACGATTTATGCGAGGAGGTTACGCCGGAAAGCTGATGCTTTGCCTTAAAATGGTCGGAGTGGAGAGATTCGAACTCCCGACCCTCTGGTCCCAAACCAGATGCGCTACCAGACTGCGCTACACTCCGCCGAGGCGATGGCTGGGGAATACACGGTTCATACGCAGTCCGCAACAGGGAAATTCATCTTTGTTCAGCCACGACACTGTTGAGCTAAACGTAAGGTCGAACGGGCAGCGCATGAACCGACAGCAAGGGGATAATCGTCTTGACTCTCACTTGAACTCGGTCCATTTCAAATTCAACGTTCCTGACACGATTTGGTTATTCTATTCAGGTACGTGATGAATAATCCGGGGTTTCACCCCGCTGTCCAACCGGAGCAGTTTCGACATGTCTGCGAAGATTTACCGCCCTGCAAAAACCGCCATGCAATCCGGCAAGGCGAAGACCAATGTCTGGGTTCTGGAATTCGACGCCGAGGTTCCGCGCAAGATCGATCCGATCATGGGCTACACCTCCAGTTCCGACATGAAACAGCAGGTCAAGCTGACATTCGAGACACAGGAACAGGCCGAAGCCTATGCCCAGCGCAAGGGCATCGAATATCGCGTGATCCAGCCGAAAGAGGCGACTCGCAAGGTGGTTTCCTACACCGACAATTTCCGTTTCAACCGCACCCAGCCCTGGACGCACTGAAACACGACGACCAAAGTTTTTGCCGGAGCATCGATTGCCCGGCATGACGGCCCCTTAGCTCAACTGGATAGAGCAACTGCCTTCTAAGCAGTAGGTCGCAGGTTCGAGTCCTGCAGGGGTCGCCAAAAACCTAAATAAAATCAATAGTTTTCAGTATTTTTCCGACATTCGTACGACATTATTCCGACCGTCCGACTTTCATCCGACATGGATGTCAGACCGGGTTGCCACCAGCCCACCGTGTCAGCCTCGATATTACCAGATCGGAAATCCACATCGCACTCGCTCCGGTCAGGAAAGCAGCAGCGTTCATGGTGGCAAGCGGATCCTCCGGAAGCGGCCAGTTGATGCTGTAAAGATAATGCAACAACGGCGTTGTGAGGTAAGCCGCGGCCAGAGCGCCACATACTGGCGAAATGATCATTTCTTTCCACGTAACATTTGGGCGGGAAAGGGCCCGAAGGACGCCGCCAAAGAAGCCCGCCAGCAGCACGCCGAGCTTGATACCAATTGCATCGAGAAATTCAGTGAGGGACATGGCGCCAGCGCTTTCGGATATCGATTACTACAAGCATTCTGGCATCATGCCGGTTCCGTCAAATGAGCGCTCAACTCCAACAGCCTTGCCGCTGGCCGTTGCGATCATTTCCAATGACGCGTTCAGCTCCCGGCCGATCGGCAGCGATCAACGCCACAAGTCCGCCAGGGGAAAGATTATTCTTTGCCCAACCCGCGCAGCTGCTCGCAGGCATCGACTGGCACGCCGTTGCTGCGAAGGCCAAGAACGCAAAGCTCATAATCTGTTTTGGTCTGCAGGCTCGCATCGTCACCCTTCCTCTGCATCTCAACCTTTGCTGCCGCGATCGCAATCTCAGAAAGTGCGGCCGACCTTCCCTCTCGTTTGGCCGCCGGCACCATAACCAGCGAGGCGACGGCATAGGTGGCCGCGACGCCGGCGGCCGCACCACCTATGGCAACCACCACTATTGCGAGACGATTAAGCATCGCCTATCCCCAACGCACGACGAACCGCCGGCATCGTCGTGATAGCGTAGACCGCAAATCCGACGATAACGGCGAGCAGCGCGATCTGAACGCGCCAATCAAGCTGGAAAGCCCCCAGCTTTTCGGTGATCGTCGTGCTCGAGATGCCCCCCGCGAGCAGCCACGTCCAGAAGCGGCCGGACTTCCTGACCGGCTTGACCTTTGGCTTTTCGACGGCGTCAGGGCCGACGTTTTCGATCGGCGCTGCAGCCGTGCCGCCGCTGCCTCGCCCGCCCCTTGAAGGCTTCACACCAACAGTCGCGGCGGTATCCGCCTCAGTCATAAGCGCAGCAAGGTCGCGAACATGCCGTAGGCGCTGCTCAACCTGCTCCGGCTTCACAAGAGACTTATTAACGCCGTCGCCGGCGTAATAGCTCTGACCGCGAGCTACTCTCCGGTGAGCACCATCCGTTTCAGAAAGGACCGGAAAGCTTGCCCACTCCTTCGCAAGATTAAGGCCAAACTGCACCAGATTTAGTTTCCCGGCGATAAACTCGGAATACCCCCGACGCAGAAGCAGATAATAACCCAGACGATCCTGCAGGCTGGGGGCGAAGATGGTTCGGCCGTCGATCGTGCGAATTTCCTTGGCGATGCCCTGCAGCGTCGCGCGCATGAACTGGTATCGGCCGGCAGCGCTCGAGGCGGTTTTATGCCCCCAGTTATTCCGCACCCAAGTCTTGCTGCCCCAATTAGCCTGAGCGTCGACGATGTTACCGTACGTCATCTGGGTCAGCGGAATGGCCAAGTTTCCCTGACGGTTCCCGAAAATTGTGTCGTATCCTTGCGGTGCTTCGATATCACCGATGAAGTCCAGCAGGTTTTGCGCATGCAAGGGCACGGCGTCAGGCAGCTTTGCAGACATGAAAAAGGCTCCGGTTTTTCAACTGGAGCCATGGTAAACGCCGGAGGGTAGCGTCAAATGCCCTAGGCAGTCATCACGGAGAGCTCTCGACCAACCCCATCAACATTACACCAGTTGCCGCCATCTTGCATATTGGTGCCTTGTGTTTTGCGGGGTCTTCTGCCAGTTGCTTGCGAATGAGATTGAGGTTGAGAACGCCGGCCAGCTTATCTAGGCGGGGCAACGTGTATTCGACCATGATGTCATTCGCCTTTTCTTTGTTTGGCGGGTACTTCTCGATATTTTTGATAGGCGCTCTGTCCCGCATGCCCTGCATAGGACGCCGACCCTTGATAAATCGTTTCTCACGCGCCGCAGATGCGAAACGAGGCGCAATTTCCTTCTCGGCGAGAGGGAAGGAATTTAGAGCCGGAAACAAACGGTCGATTATCTCGAACGACAACTCACCGAATAGCTGCCACTCTGTATCCTTGCGCCTCGCCAGCTCATAGCCAGAAACCGAATAGAGCGGGTCGAATGACTGAAAGTATTGCTGCCGCGCTGTCGCCGCGCCGCCGTAGTGAATGCGGTTCCGGAAGCCGATGTACTGATCGAACAAACGTTGCCCAACAGACCCCGGCTCAGAACATAGCTGTGAGACGAATAAATCCTCCGCCGATCTTTCGTCTGCAAGCAGCTTCCGTCTACCCGCAAAAAGTGCGAACATTTCCTTAGCGAGAGGTTCCGTCATAGGTTGATCGAAGTAGTCGTTCCGCCGCCCCAAATTGTAGTACTGGACCTCAGAATAATAGTTGCGCCACAGCTCTCCCATTGCGCCAGTTATTACCCGAAAGTCTGTTCGCGGTCGGACCATCCTGAACGCAACGTCGTCCAGCCAGCGAACACCAGCGCAAAATGCGCCATGTCCCTCAAACTCAGCGTCGGAGATGAGCTCTGCGGAATAGGGACTGTTGACCAAGTCGATATCAAAAGCGTGAGCAAAACGTTCCGAGCAAATTCTGTCAGGCGTACCGTTCCCACGGGTCAGGAAATCTAGCCGGTCATGTAACCCGAGATGAAGAGCAGCAGCCAGGGTCACACGGCTGTCAAGGCCACCAGTCATCTCCAGAACGATGCGCTCTTGTCCGACAGCAATCGCGTTCAGATTTTCTAGAATTTCATCGATGGCACGGTCTCTGAGCGCTTCGTCCGTAAGAGTGTCTACCGAATTGTCCCTGGCACTGGTGATGGTTGCCTGGCCGTTCGCCAGATAGACTTGCGACTGGACGGGCAGGAACTTCGCGCCCTCAACCGGAAGATCGCCAGATTGCAGGTTCCCCATGGCTAATGTCACACCAAGGGCCGCGGGGTTTATCTTCACTGAAACGCCGGCAGATCGCATCTCATGAATTAGGTCCGCGATATTGTTTGACGCGATGGCAATTCCGTCGCCTTGGAAAACGTATGTGAGAGAACTTCCGAGCGGATCCGGGCGGAGCATCCCGCCGGAATGATCAAGGAACGTTCCCGCATCGCCCGCATATCTGATGCCTATTCGGTGATCGCCACCAAAATTTTTTTTGCAGTTTTCACCCGATTTCTTGCTAACGAGCGTTTGTCTTCCCAACAGTTGCAACGGAACCTCCACTTTAGGGCATTGGTTTGCTACCACTACGGCCGCCCTCGCGTGAAGAGGCGGCACGAAATTTACAGACCAAAAGCCTTGGCGGCGATAATCCCCCTTACCGTAGAATCTTGCGGGTTAGCGGCGTCGAACACGAAGACATCAAAAGTTGTCGTCGTTTCATTATCAACGAAGACATTCCTCGTTGCGACCGACGTTCGCTCAACGATCACGGAAACGGCATAGTTGTCGTGTCCGAGATTGTGCGTCACCCGATATTGCCCGACGCCAATCTTCGCGACAGTTAATCCGACAGTGTTGCTGTAAGAGAGGATAGAGTCCCCATTGGCTCTAATGGTGAAAGGAATGACTTGCGCGCCCGATCGGCGATATAGAGCTTTATGGTTAGCCCCCCGGAGATCAAATGTTGTGGGAACAAGATTACCACTTCTTATTGCGTCAAGATCGACGTCGATGGCCATACCGTTTGGATTGGGGCCGCCGTTCTGGCCAATCAGAGCAGCCAGCTTTAAATCTATAGCGCTTGCGCAGTAGATGTTGCGGATCGTCAATCCTCCTCGCTGCGCCGTAAGAACAGGCGCGCCTATTTCCTCCTCGCGGGCAAAATAAAAATAACCGCCCATCTGATTAAGGATGTGCAGGTTCTCAACAATCACCCGGCAATCGACGCCGGCGTGGTTTACGATCCAGGCGTTGGTGCGCAACGCGGAGGCATTTATGAACAAATCCTTGATGATGATCGTGCACTGCGAGCAAACGACCTGGGCACCGGTGCCTCCTACCTGATACCCCCTGCGAAAGCGTGCCAGAAACGCAATGTCGGACGTTAGGTATAGGCGATCAACCGATATCGTTACCCCTTGACACCCATATAGGTTGAACACCGCTCGTTGGCCGTCCATGTGGCCGTTGAATGCTCCACCCAAGGCGGGGAAGTGCAAGAACGAATTTTCAGCACCCTCAATATCGAGATGGCGAAAGAACGAAAGCGCCGCGCCCCCCTCAACGGTTAGACCCCGACAATTCCGGAATTTGTAGTTGGACGAGTATCTGTTTTCTCCATCAAGAACGCCAATCCTCATATTCTCTGTAGTGGCGAGGGTCGACCGGTCAGCGACATAAAGGACGTGCGGGTCCTTATAAACTGGAGCCTGCCCAACGGTCAGACCAGTATCGGTCTGCGTTTCGGAAATCTTGCCTCCGATGATGCGGTCAACATACCCATCTCGCCCCTCCGTGAACAAAAGGAAATCGCAGTTGTCGAACGAGATGTCGTAGATTCTCGGTCTGCGGCTCTGAGCACCGGCCGCATTGCTTGTCCAGTCACCATAGAACGCAACGGGACATACGAAGCCTTCAGCATGCAGCCGCTCCGCAACAAAATCATCACCGCCACCGTGGAAGATCAGCGCACTATCGCTTGCAGCCTGAGCAACACCTGAAATCCATAGGCTTGTCGCTGCCTGCAAGTCGTCCTTATTCGTGACCTTGATCAGGATGTAGTCGTTCGCGCCCTGTGGCGATGAGAGGGTCAAGGTTACGGATGACGTGCCGAGGCCTGCAATACTCGCTGGGTTTTCAAGAACGCCGTTCCTGAAAAGAAACACCTTGCCGGGCGTCGTGGATGGATCAGCGCCGCAAACATATGGCCCTGCCGAACCGGGAGCAAAAAACGCATCGTGAAAATAGCATTTGATGCCGCTATTCCACGTTTCTCCGCCAAAATCGAGGAACCTGGCCCCAGCCGGCCGTACTGACATATCGGCGGGATCAGCGGTCGCAAACACCGGCCGACCCCAAGTCTTCTGGCGGAAGATAGTATCGCGCCGGCCGGCCCCCTGCGTTTCGACGAAATCACCGTAAACAGGGATGAAGTCCGTCAGGTAAAAGGACCCGGCGGGCCAAATGACTTTAGCGTTGGAAAGTCCGGAATAGATGGACCGCGCCGTTGCCGTCACATCTTCACCGGCACGAATGCCGTACGCAAGAACGTCGATCTCCTTTCGCCCGCCTGCAACACGATGGGCCAACCCCCATCGCTTGGCACCAGAGTTGGAAAGCTGCTGTCCAGGCTCATCAGCTTCAAGCGCAGGCTTGAGGCGGTAGAGCGCGGCCCCCTTCCCATCAGCCGCGTAATAGCCACGCGTCTCCAACCCAATGATCCCATCCTTTATCGTCATGCCCGAAAGCCCTACAGCTGTAGCGACAATCGGAACCTCACTCGACGAAACGATATCGTTCACCCATCCCTGAACAATGCTCTTTGCGGCCTCAACCTCATCGCCTATCGCGACGATATCGGGACCCGCCACGAGGCGGTCGCCCTCTTTCATTAAGGTTCGGCCATCCGGGATACCGGCATCGAGCGTGAAACTCTGCGAACCGAAATCCGTCATAATTGCGCGTCCGAGATCTCGACGCAGCTCCTGCTGCTGGGTGGCAATCTTGGAGAATTCTTTTTCCAGCGCATCCGGATTAATTCGCGTTCCGGACATCACGCCGGCGTCACGAGCAGCGATGCGCGAGGACAAAACAACAAACCGCGTTGACGCCGGCACAGCCGCCGGGAATTTGATGCTGAAATAATCGAGCGGGTTCAGAACATTGTTGCCGTTGACCTTCGTGACGACGACGCCGGTAACCTCGACGTACCGCTTTGCACCTGTCGGCCGCCAACAAACGACGACGTCGTCTGTATCGAAAATCTCGAAGTCAAACGGGCCATAGGTATCTCCGCCATCGCCCAGGAGGATGCCACTCTGCCTAAGCTGCCGAGGAATAGGATAAGGATTTTCAACCATTGTCGCCCCGCCTGAATTTTTGGATCAGGCAGAGCGTAAGGGCCAGCGGGCAATGTTAAGTGCGGGGCCGGCCTAATCAGCCCCCAGCGCGGCCTCAGGGTTTGGCAGCCGCTTGAACGTCAGTTCACCAGGCTCCCACCAGTGTGAAGCTTTGGCCTTCTGAGACTTGAAACTTTTATCGGCATCAGGATCGAGCAGCCACTGCAGCTGATCGACGAAGGCACGACGATACCAATGGCGCGTTGCTGGGTGCGAAGACAGGATAGGCGTGTAACGACCAACATACTTCGCCGCTGCGCGACCTACCTGCTGGTCTTCCGGGTAAATAATAGCTTGGACACTCTTAAGCGTGAGATCCACGGTGTCTGAAATAAACGCCCCACCAATACCCCCCAGTGTCGCCGTCAGGCCCTGCCCAAAACGATTTTCCGATTTATCGACGAAGTCGGCAAACAAACCACCACCACCGCCCTTGACGAAGGCTTTTACCCAAAACTTGCCTTCCGTCATGTCTTCCGGATCTTTTCCGTTCAGCACACTCAGGATCTGGGTGTACATCGCCGCTCCGATCGTCAAAGGTATAGCCATAGCTGCAAAATACCCCGAACCGCGAGCAACGCGACCTGCCGTGCTTTTCGAGAGCATGGAATAGACATACATCGCCTCCATCTGCCGCGCCGTAAAGCTCATGCCGAAGCTCATGAACTGGGATCCGAACTCGGCGATTTCCCCCAGGATCGTGCCGCGCTCCACCTTTCCCGTCAGCACACTCTTGATGCGCGGATCTCCTGCCGGAACCGATCGTTCCTGCCATTGCTGAATGAACTCGGCATATTTTTCGGCAAGCATACGATCGCCCGTCTTCTCAAAGACGCCGCCCGGATCCAGAAAACCCATATCGTCGACGCCGGCACGCATCTTGTGCCAGTCGTCAGGCGTAATGCCGAAACCTTCCATGGCACGCTGCAGGAGCGGATTAAGATCGATCCAGTCGGTATCCTTTTCAGCCAGGCCACCGAGCGTTTCATGCCAAGCCGTCGCCTCGAGACGCTTGCGGGCATCCGTCAATGGCGAAAGTGCGTTCCAAGTCAGCGACCGATCGACAAGATAGCGGCTCCATTCATGGCCAAACATCTGGTCGACAAAGCGCGCGCTCTCATTCATCGTGTGCAGATAATCGTCCCAGATCATCGCGCGGCGCGCCATCGCCTTGCGATCGCCGTCACTGGCGAAACGCCTCAGGATCCCGCCGAAACCACGCACGACAGGAAGGCCAGCCAGCCGGCGCGATGCCGCCGCTACAAACGGATCTGTCGCTGCCGCCAGAATGCCAGTCGATCCGAGCGCCGCAGATGTCGCGAGGTTACGAATATCACCCGCCCATTGGGCCGGCCCACTCAAGACGGTTTCTCGGCCGCGTAATGCCCGCCAGAGACTGTCAACGCGGTACTCAGCGACTTTTACAGCATCCAGACCCGGAACTTTCAGACCTTCGATATTGAGCGCGCCAGACTGGCGCTTACCGATATCGACCTGCACGGCCTGCTTCAGCCACTCCATGGTCGCGTCAGGGTTCGGCCCGAAACGCTCCATGGCGGCGATGTCGCGCGCCACGCCGTTGATGTGGTTGAAAATGGAACCGATCGCGTCGGAGCTACCGAACTTCTCGTTATAGGTCAGCCAGCTTTTTGCATCCCTGAAAATCAGGAAGCGACTGTCTTGGTATTTGCTGGCCACCTTGCCTTTGCCGAACTTGCGCCCCTCCGGCCGACGATGCGCCCAGCCATCGGAGGTGATCGTTTCGAAAACATAGTCAAGCGAACTATCGAGACCATTGGCGCCGATCACCTCCCCCGTGTTCGGATTGGTCATCTGTTCCGGATCGAGCAATGGCCGGATGAAATCTTTCCAGCGCTGACGCGCCTCCTCCGGAGTGCGACCCAGCTTGCGGATCGCCCGGCGGTTATGGCTATGCACGATGCCCCAGTCCTGCCGCTTTGGAATGTTGCCGCCGGCATCATTGAAGCGCAGCCGCAGATCCTCGAGGACGCCGGAGAGAGCACCCGCCAGCGCTTTGGCCGTTGGATTGCTCACATGCTCACCATGCATGGCGGTGATGAGATCCGGAATATCGACCTTGTTCAAACGACGGCCGAGCCCCTTGGAGCGCCGGAAATGATACATCACATCCGAAAGCTCACGATGCGCCAGGGCGATGATCGCGTTGGCCTTGCCGGCCATGCTCTGGGTGCCCTTGTAACCATTGTGGATCATGAGCGACAAAACGGCATCGAGCTTGTCCGGACGGCCTTTCTTGTCCCTGTAGTTCTCGATGAAGCCCGCCAGATCCTTGCGCGCGGCTTCCGTCAGATTTACCTGCCGGCGCATTTCTTTCGCATCGGCGCGCAGCGCGGCCGCCACCTCATCGCGCGCAGCCGCCATCGCCTCCCGCTCCGGCATTGCCGAACGCTTGCTGTTAAAGCGGGCATCGTAATAGCGGTGCAATTCATCCGCCTGGCGCGAGTTGATCGCCCCCTGTGCAACGGCGGAAGCCAGACAATCGCGCAAGCTCATAGTTTACATGCCTCCAGGAGATCGGCGAGGAATTCAGGCTCTGACGCCATTTCAAGTGCTTCACGGGCGGAAACCACGCTCACCTTGCCGTCGCCGTCCTCGATCGCGATAAAGTCGAAATAGTTTTCGGGGTTGCCGTTCACGTCGCGCGTGGGTTCGGCGAGCTCGCCGGCGCGGATCTCGGCGTTTCGCATACTGACGTCATCGAGCGGCTCAGCGACGACGCGCGGGCGTATAGCTTGCTCTTGCAGTGACCGATCAGCGGACGAAGCCGCTGCAGCCTCATCGATCTGGCGCGCGGCCGACTGAGGAGAAATGGAAGGATCGGAGACCTTGTCGGCAATAGTCTCGACGCGCGCAGCGGCCTCATCGATGCGCCGCGCGGCATCTGAAACGTCAGAAGCAAAAAAAGTGTCGGCGATATCGTCGATTGCATTTGCGTCGCCACTGTAAATCCGCTCGTAATCGTCGGGCCGCATGGTCGGAAGGCGTCCGGCCTCCTGTTCCGCCAGCATGCGCTCGACGATCTCAGGCGGCGGGAAATTGTCCGGATCCGCCGCATACCTCTCTGCGGCCTGCATGACCTCGATCTGTGCCGGCGAGGCGTCCGAAGACACCATGTAATCGTCCAGCAAGCGCTCCTCAAAGCTGCGATTTATGAGATCGAGTTTTTCAGGTGTGAGATCGACATTCATGGCTTTCGCGATGGCTTCGATGTCACCAGGCTGGGGATTGCCCTCGAGGACGCGCGCCGCGATCTCCGGCCCGCCTTTGCCCATGCGATAAACGCGGGCAAGCTCAGCACCGCCCTGGATCGACCCACCAAACAGCGCGCCGAACACGGCCGCGACGCCCGCATTCTGCAGCATGGCGCCCATACCATGCTCGAGCCCGGCCGCGCGCTTACGCTCCTGGCTCAGTCCCTGCAGGACTAATTCCTGCCCACCATTCAAAAGCGCTTCTGTCAGGAGGGTTTTGCCGATCCGGCCAGCAACCGTTGACGACGTCGCGCCACCGGCCCCAAACATCGCCATGCCCCACTGCGTCGGATCGCGAGCTGCGCCGCGCAGGCCGCCGACAAGCTGCGCGCCAAGACGCCCCGCCGCGCCGAGCTCGGGCGAGTTCAATGCTTCCTGTGATGCCTTTTCGGCATCACGCATTACTTGGTTGTGCGCGTCTTCAACACTGGTTGACAGAACCTGCTCGATTTCCTGCCGATATTTGCCCGAGAGCGACAGCGCCTTGGTGTTGAACTCCTGTTCGCGCGATGCCCTGCTCTCATCATCAACGGATGAAAACGCCGTGCCGCCACCGCCGAGTGACATAGCCATAACAGCCGCGCGATCGGGATCCAGATCGACGGCTGCAGCCTCACGCATTGGATTGGGCAATGTCTGACCGGTGATATCGGCGATGAGCTTGATACGCTCATCATAGGCTTTCTCGAGACCATAATAATCGGCGTTGGTGTTTTCGATCAGCCGCATCGTTTCATCGGTGGCGCCGGCCGCTTTCGTCCAGGCCTCACCCCAACTTTCCGGCCCAGCCGAGCGGCTGGCAGGCAGATCCGTGACATTTGGCAGCTGGATCATCGGTAAGCCCCCGGAACGCGTGCACCGAGCTTGCCACGCATGCCGGCGAGGTCGAGCACCACGGGATTTCCATCTTTGTCGGCAATGAATTGAGGAGACGAGCCGGACAGATCTCCCAAAGCAAAAGCGTATCCACCATTGACCGCGATCGGCGTCGCCTTCTGGAAATCGCGAGCGGTCCAGGCGCGTCCGTTCTTGGCGACCACCTGCCCCACATCACCATCCTCGAGCGCATCGATGAGGTCGCCGAACTTGTCTGCCCGGATGGATGGCGGCACAAGGATCTGACGAGACCGGGAGAACATCCCGCCGCTAAATTTCGTGAACCCGCCGAACTGGACGCCATTCGAGAAGGTTGCGCCGGCCGCCTCCTGGTAGGCCTTTTCATAAAACGGCCGTGCGTCTTCTTTCTTCGGATCAACGCCAGCATCGTAAAGACGCTTGCGAGCGATTGCGGCGGCCGCCTCGTCAAGTCGGTTCACCTCTGCAGGAGAGAACTGGAGGGCGTCGCCGGCAATCGTCTGGGCAACAGGAATACGCTTTGTGTTCGGGATATCGGTGTAAGCCTTGCCTTCCGGACTTTTTCCGTAACCGGAGATGAGATCGAGCGCCGCCTGTCTGCTGCCACCTGCAGCTATCAGGCCGCCGGAAAGAGCAACCGCTGGCGCAGTCTCCCCGAGCTCACGCAACACCCGATCGGCGTCGCGGCCTGCAGCATCCACCAGACCTGCAGCGATCGCCAGCCCCTTTGCCGGATCGGCCTTCACGGCTGCCTCGATTTGCTCGGCTTCACCAGGGCGGAAGTAGCGCGGAGAAACGCCGAAATGTTGCCCGGCCGCGTTGGATGCATTTATGCGCTCAGAGAACGCGCCGGCAACCGCCGCCGGATCCACATCACCATCCAGTGGCAAGCCCTCAGAAACAGGCAGGACGCCGAAGCGCTCAGCAACGCCGAGCGGATCCGCCTGCAGATCCTTGCGGTGATCCGCTATCGCCTTCCGGGCAAAATCCACATCGTCGGATGTCGCATTCTCACCCAGGATGGTTTTTAGGGATTTTTCCACCTCTCCGATCGGCTGGGTTCTGATAGCGTCGGATATCTTCATACGCGTCAGAGTAGACGACACAATCTCTTTGCCGCGGGGCGCAGTGCCGGCATCGAGCTGAAACCGGGCCAACTCATCAGCGCCCACCGGGAGACCACGGGCGATGCGCTTAGCCATATCCTCGCCACGCTTCTCAAGGTCGGCATTCGATTTGGCATCCTGCGTTCGGCGAGCGCTTTCCGCGCCCATCAAACCTTTGTCGATGGCGTCCCAGTCGTCGGCCGTGACACCCTCGAGCTTTCCGGCGGCATAATCGCGCTTCATATCCGCACGCATCGTCTTGATCTGGTCAGCATTGAGCAGTGCAGCCTGCCTGGTGTAAAAACCTACCGTCAGATCCGACCGGCTTTTCCGCTTTGCCTTTTCCGCCTCACCTGCCGTCAGGACACCTCGAGCAACGGCGCTGTCATAATGGGCGTCGATGGTGGACTGCGTGTCAGCCAGCGCCGCGCCGGCTGCATCGTCATCCATTTTCAGGCCGGCGAGCTGCTGGCTTTTGCGGTTCTCGAGCTCGTCCACACGGCCAAGAAATTCGACACGGTTGGCAGCATCTGCCCGCTCTTTCTGATCGGCCCGCGCCTTGCTCAACAATGCCATGGAGCGCTTGTTGTATGCGGCGGTGTATTCCGGCGCGATTTCCTCAAAAACGTTGTCCCGCAGATCTGCGGTCAGATTTTCCTGTAGTGCCTTTTCGAGCAAGACAGGATCGTCTTTGTATCTTTCAAAGACCGCCTGCTGGTTTTGAACCATGGCCGCGTCTGCTATCTCGAGATAGGTGCGGGTACCCTTGACGTCGAAAGCCCGGCCGTAAACCGTATCGCGCCCGGAGGGCCGGAAGGTGCCCGCCTTGCCAGGAGTGACTACCAACTCCTCCCGCACAGGCGTCACCGAGACCGGCTCCACCGATGATGCAGAAGGGAGCTTGTCGTAAGATCCTCCACTGGGAGCAACCTTCGACGTCCACTTCGCAGCGAACTGACCTGCCGTCATGTCTGCGGAACCGCCGTTCAACCGCACCGCATCATGGCCGACCACATCGACAGCGCGGGCGTTGGGGTTTGCGAGCAACTTGGAAGCACCACCTGCGCCTTGCTGGTGAGCGAGGTACAATTCCCCTGCATTCGGCTCGCGCCCAAGAGTTTTCCGGAGGTGATCGCGATTATCGCGCATAAGACGCGCCGCGGCGTCAGATGCCTGGGCTGGGTCGAAGCGGTCACGTAGACCATACTGTTTGGCTGTCCCGTCCACGAACTGGAAAAGTCCACCTGCCGACGAGTTATTGTTCCTGGCATATGGGTTGAACGAGCTTTCAATACCCGCCACCTCCGTCAAGGCATGCGGATCGACACCATTCCGCACGGCAGCATCCGCGATCATGGTCCGCAGTTCCGCAGGCGGCACCTTCACCCGCACACCGGACGACACCTGATCGGCTTTGTAGCCGCCCCCCGTGATGGTCGCCGGGGTCGGTGCCCCCTCCATTGCTGCCCGAGCGCCAGCCAGTTCGCCAGCGCGCTCGGCCTCGCGATCGGCACGCTGGCCGAAATGATCAGCCATTCGGGCAAGCCCAGCGGCCACCTTCCGCTCAAGGTCGCCGCCTTCCCGTGAAACGGAAAGCAGCCCCTCACTTAAAAGGGGCTGAGTTTGGAAAGGTTTGTAGGATACGGGGTCAATCCGTCTGTTCGCCATGTCAGTACCTGTCTGCAATGGAGGTTGCGCCCTTGAAGCCGATCAGCGCGGCATCGAACATCGCCGATCGCTTCGCCCGAGAGGCACGCTTTCGATATTCGGCCTCTCGTTCCTGCAGGCGCGCGACGCGCGTCTGCTCGGTTCCGACGTCAGAGGTAAGAGCAAGATCCGCTTGGCGGAATGCATCGCTTCGCGCTTGGAGCGGGGTGCCGAAAGAAAGGTCAACGCCGGAAGCAGCGTAAGCTACATCCTGCTGGCCGATGCTTTCCATCATTTGCTGTTTGATCGCCGTGCGCCGGTTGATGCCCTGTAAGGTCTCGAGAGGCACTTCGCGCCGCGCATCGTCAGCCGCTGCGTTTGCGGCCTCTGCATCCGCCTTTCCTGCGTTGATCGACTGGACCATGCCCAACACGGTGGCCGTCCCTTGCAGCAAGGAACTCAGCGAGAAACCTGCGGCAGCTGGCGCAGCTGCGGCGGTTGTTGCCGCACCAGCACCGGCCGCTGCAGCGCTACCGCCCCCGAAAATGGACGTCACAAAACTAGCCGCCAGCTCCATTACAGTTTAACCCCCGCGATATAGTCGCGCACCTGCAGCCTCCCAGGCCGCACTTGCGTGATCGTTAATGTCGGATCCATGCAGGCGCCGATGAGACCAGCGACGACCTGGTGACCGGTGTAATTCTGTTTCGGCGCTGACAAGTCGTCGCTCATCAGCTGCAGGGGCAGGTCGCGAGCCGGACGTCCATTTGCAGCGATCGCGATGCTTGCAGTGTTTTCAAGGTAGAGGCGCACGGAAACGACTTTGCCGGGCCGGCGAACAACGTCGTCGTTTGGAAGCACCCGAACATATGGCATGCCCTCATAAACAGGCGCAGTCCAACGACCCACAATCGCGGACTTGCCTGCTAGGCCAGTCTGGATGGCTCCACCAGTGACGGTGTAGGGCCCATGGAAATCGTTGTCTATTTCAGCCCAGACCACACGGCCTTCCAAGGCTGCAAGCCCTGATATCTGGCCCGCCAGATCCGTGTTGGCGTAGACCGCTTGCTGCAGCAGGTTAGCGTCGGGCTCAGTCAGTATCTCACGAGTGAAAGAGCCATCACGCTCAACGGTAAGCCATACGCGATCAAGCCCGTCGACACTGATGCCGTGAACAAAACCGCCGCCCGCAACGGGCCACTCACACGCCGCTAGGCTGATGTCCTGACTGACATTCGTCGCGCACGCAATCAGACGGCCATCCTCTCTAAGGAGGAAAAGGCGGTCAGCTGCCATGTCACCACTTTTCTTTTGGACGACCATGCGCCGAATATTGGATACGATGTCGTTGCAGAGATCGTTGACTGGTACAGGCTTGAACGCCTCTGAGACCGCATCATAATCGGCTGAATACAATCGGCCACCGTCTCTCGACACAAAGTAAATCGATCCGTCCAGAAGGACCGGCTTGCATCCATTTTTGATACCGATCGCAGAAGCGCGCACCCAGTTGAGTGGTTTGTTTCGCTCGATCGTCCGGTTAGACGCGAAGTACTCCCCGCGATCGGTAAATGCGACCAGGTACGTCGCATCGACAACGTAACGGATCGTTTCCGAAACTTCCGTTCTCAGCGCCTCAAGGCGAGCTGCAGCATCGTTCTGGCTCTGGATGTTGAGGTCGAAATACTCTCCCGTCCGCGACATAGCCATTGCTGCCGGCTTCGCAGCAGGCGCGTTGTAAATCGATCGGTCCTGGAAGTTTACCATTCCGGCAAACCCACCTCGCGACGGAGAAATAAGCGGCTCGCCGGCCGTCTTTCCAAAGTCGACATGCGAAACGAGCGCGGACGCCTCAGACGTGTTTACGACGCTTGCTTCGAAGTTATACTCTGAGCCCTGCAACGGGCCGGAGAAGCGCACTATGAGGCGGCGATAGCGACCTTCCCCTTCGGTGTACTGGACAGTCACACCCGTGCCGAAACCGGGAAGATCTGCAATCGCGTCCTGCAGTTGCTCTGCGTACCCGTACCATTCAACGCTCTCGGGGCTAGTCCCCATCGGTACCGACGACGTTGTGGAACCATCGACGCTCATCGACAGGACAATATCCGGCACGCCTTCGGCCCACCGGAGAAAAATATCCCATACATCGTCCGTCTTGGCATAGTCTCCGCCCAAATCCACATCGGGAATAAATTCAAAGGGCCAGTCGGAAAGTGTCCAGACAGCATCGTTGCTGGAGCTTCTCAGCAATCTTAGCCCGCTCCAGATCGAAGGGTGGAAGATACCAACCGTATTGGCCTCGCCGTAAAATTCTAGATCGGGAAGAATTTGCGCGGTGATTTGCGGAATATCGACGGTAGCTACCTTCACGAGATCCTGACGCCAGATCTCGACCTGGCCGACCATAAAGTACAGCGTGTAAGAGAGCGACGAATTAACGGCGAGTGTCGTCTGCACGACTGGCATTGCCGGCGCACCGCCGACGAGGCGCGAGCCAGGAAGCAGCCGGAAACCGCTTTGTGTCACGGGTTCTACGCCTAGCATGCGCTTTGCGCCCGAATAATACTGCTTGAGATTGACCTTGCCAAAAAGGCTTTGCGCCAACTGCCCGGCATTGGCTGAGCTTTTGAGCTGTCCTGCGACGCGAGCCATCAGAATTCTCCATGCCAAGGAAGATAGGCGCGACCACCAGTATGATGAACGGCAGTAAGAGGATCACTTGCGAGAAGCGGCTCGCCGATTGGCGTGCTCGCCTTGTCCTGCCCCATCAGGCGACCAAACAGACCGCCAGTCCCTTCGCGCGACGGCGTTCCGAACGCCTCGACAAGTTTGGCCTCGCGGAGATCCTGATCGGCCCAGACCGGGATCGCGAGATATCCAGACAGGGCGATAACAAACGCCGCCCGGAAAGAAGGATCCCAGTAATCAGGATCGACCAGAACTTTGCAGAGTGACCAGGTGTCTGTCACATTGGCGAACAACAGCCCCTCCTCGATCGCGAAACACCGAAGCGGCGACGGGGATTGCCCAGCGCGATCCATGATCTTCAGGGGATTTCCGATACGGTTGCCCGGCAACTCGAAGGCGTAATTCCACCCGTTGTCCGGCCGATCCGCAAGGCGCTTGTTTTTGAAGGTTTTGCGCGCAAAGCTCCAGTCATGCATGCCAAAGACCTGGTCGACAACGCGCCTCCAGGTGGCCTCGATCTGCTCGGAGAGCTCCGAACCGTCATCGATCGAGAACATGGGGCCAGCACCAATGTCCGTTAGTGCTTCATTGATGATCGTCGCCCTGTCGATTGTCATGACCACCGCCCGAAAAAGAAAAACCGTGGCCAGAGAATACCGGCCACGGTCTTGCGTTCAGTGCGACGCTGTTGCGTCAGGTCACGGTGATATTGGCAACCGTGACGTTACCGCTCGATGGCACGGCCGTTACGCGCATCCTAACGCTGGCCTGAGTGCCATCGCAGTCCACCTCGGCGTCGATGATTGAGCCAACGGACATGTCCGCACGCGCTTCGTTGAAATAACCGGCCGCGACGACTTCGGCCGCGGTATCGTTGGTGGCATAGACATGGAAACGGATGAATTTCGTCGGGCTCAGGCGGATCGGACGACCGCCGTTGCGCAACTGGCTTTTGATGAAGGCCATTTTGGAACTCCAAGATTGCTGTGAAAGGTGAGGCAATGGCGGCGCGCCGCCGCCACTGCATGCGCTTACTGGTTGGCCGGCATCGTGGCCTTGTTGATGGCCTTCATGCGGATGCGCTTGACGCCTTCGGGCAGCAGCCCAACGGAGTTGCCGGAAAGCTGGACCTTCCAGAGATCCGGCGTCCCCTTCAGCTGCGGCTGAGGATAGGCCTGCATGTTCTCTTGGTCCCACTCGATCTCCGAACCCATCGCATCTTTCGCCCACGCAAAGGTGTCGAGATACTTGGTCTCGTCGAACGACTGCTTATAACCGTTGGCGTCGGTCGTTCCCGTGCCGTATGCGCCGGTACCGAAGGTGAAGACGCTGTCTGGCAACGCCATGATGTGGACGCCCTGGTAGGTTTTCTTCTTGACCTTCGAGCTTTTGGCAAAGGGAAGATCGGTAGGACCCACATAGTCTGAGCTGCTGAACTGCTTGTAAAGCATTAGCTGATCGAACCAGCTGTAGGGCATCGGCCAGAACATCTCGTCCTCAGCACCGGACGCATGCAACCGGCTGGTGACATAAATTGCCGTTTCCAGATCGATGCGGGCGGTGCCATCACCGATCGTCTGCACAACGGTGGGCTGGTCAGTGAGACTGGTGGCGCCGACTTCTGCGAACGAGTTAAGCGCATTAAATTTGAGTTCATCGCGCTTGTTGCGGACGGTGCGCGACATCAACTTGGAAAGAGCGTCTTCCTGACTTGGTCCTGTTTTCCGCTTGTCCTGGGCGCGGGTCAGTGCCGTCGCCTCAAAATCGCGCACCTTGAGCTCGACCATGTCGAAGTTGATTTCCGAGATATCAACATCCTGGACTGCTCCGCTCAGCTCGTACATCTGGATGTTGCCGCCAGCGACGGGGAACTTGACCAAGCCTGCGCCACCTTCACCACGCGTCATAGTGTCGTCGAGGTAGCCGCCTTCTGCCGCATAGCGGAGGCGAACCTTGTCGCGGATCTTTTCAATAAACCATTTTTCGATTGTCATTTCGGGACCTCAAAAGGAGTGATGGACGAAATCACCGAGAGGGCCGATTAGCCGGGCTGCGCCGGGTCCGGTTAAGGATAGCCGGCGCGTCGCCCAGGTCGCTCCCGTCCGGTAGCAGGCAAATCATGCCAGCGGGCGAGAGCCGTTCAGTGCGCGTCAGCTGCCAATCTGTTTTTTGTAGTCCGCCTGCAGCTGATCGTAGGAGGCCTGACTAAAACTCTTATGCCCCCAAGTGTTTTCCGGAAGCGCCGCGCGTCGCGCCAAATCCTGACGCGGATCCGCAGCAGCAGCCGCGCCGAACTGCATGGCTGGGCCATTGCCGGTACCGCCGCCGGCGACGCCGCGGATCCATTCGAAGACGCGATGACCCTTTGCGCTATCGCCCAGCATGGCCTTGGCGAATTCGACGTCGTCCTTGGCGAGCCCGCCGTTTTCAGCACCCTTGGCGGCGACGCTGTCGAGGAACGCATAGTTTTCGTTCATGCGCTTTTCGACAGCTTGGCGCTGCTCAGCCTCGGGCAAGTGCTTGGCAACATCCGGGACGAGCGCGGCGCGCTCCGCCTTCTCGTCGATCACGGGCTCCATTAGACCGAGCTCAGAGGAAACCGAAAGGAACTGTTGCACCATACCCTGGTAGACAGGGAGCGGTACCCTGTTTTCGAATGCATACTGCTGCATGCGCGCCGAGATCGGGTCGCTGGCCAGTGTATCGAGGTGAGGCTTGATGGTCTCCGGAATATTGCCGGTGAATTCACCGTAAGCCTCCGCCTTGTCAGGAACCTTGTTCGCAGCGTCTCTCTCGCGATATCCATTGAGCGCCTTATGGAGATTGTCGATCGTCTCGTTGTTGCTTTTTCCAAGCATGTGATCGGCAATGCCTTCCGGCTTGTAGATATCTCCGGCGGGCGGAGGCGTCACACCCGCCGGAGGAGCGCTCGCCGATGGAGACGGCGGCGCGGCTGCAGCGGCGGGAGGAGCTGCCGCCGCAGAGGATCCTGCAGGCGGCGCAGCAGCGGCACCCGCGCCGCCGCCACCGCCCGCGCCTTCAGTGTTGAAAAGCATCATGTCGTAAAAGTTGACGCCCCTTAAAAATCTGCCCTTCATGATCCAGCTCCATTCTGGTTGTGTGATTTCTCGACAAGGCTTTCGCCATGTTTGATGGCAGCAAGTATCGCCTCGCCGACCCCGTTAATGCCCTGCCGCGTTGCCGTGTTGAGTGCCGTCTGCTCGATCGTCTGGCCGGTTGCCCGCAAGGGCATTCTGATTGTGATGTCCATCAGCCATTCGAACATCGCCCTACCCTGGGGCGTTCGGTAAAGGCCGTACATGAACGTCGCAACCGGCTCTTGAGGCTGCAATGGCGCAGCTTTCATGTGCGGCCGGAACAGATCCTCGAGCTCGTCCCAGCCCGTGCCACCACCCAAGGTATGTTCAAGCAAATCCATGGGCTGGGCGGCCCGTTCCGGGAGAAAGGGACCGGACATTATGCAGCCCTCCGCATATCAGCGACGGCAAGATCCTTGATCGCACCCGGAGCCTGCTTTGCCATCTCAGCAGCCATCATCGCCTGCATTTGCTGCTGGCGGGCCTCTTCGATCTTGACGAGCACGGCCTCTTTCTCGTTTTCGTCGGGGATCAGATCCTTGTCGATCTGCAGGCCGTTTGCGATCTCTTCCATGACCTTGTCCTGCTTGAGGTAGAGATCGCGCCGTTCAGGACCGGCAAAAGCCATCACCATATCGTGGTAATTTGCGATCGACGCGATCCGATCGGCGTTTAGCGCCGCTTGCATGGGCGAGCGAACATTCACCGATACCAAAAGATCGTCCACCTGTTGGATCCCCGGAAGCATGCCAAATTCCATCAGGATCTCGGCAGCACGAGGTACGACAACGGGCATGATCTCGCGCACGAGGCGGCCAAACGCGCCGATGTGGATATTGGCCCGCTGCTGCAGGCGTGCCGTCATTTCGGAAGCAGAGCGCGGCGTGCCCTCATAGTCCGGCAAGCGTGTATCGAACATCGCTTGCTTGATCTGGCCCTGCAGGTCGCCGATAAGCACCTGGGCAATATTCATGCTGCCAGATGCCGGATCCAGCCTGGTGATGTCCGGCCCGAGAACACCGCCGGTCGACTGCATGGCCCAGAACTGGCCAGGTGCAAGATTGACAGTGTTGGGGTTGAACGTACCGCCCGCGCGATAACCCCAAATACCTAACATGTTGATGGCGGCGCTTTTCAGAGCGAGCTCTTGCGCCTTGTTGAGTGTCTTGATCGTGGGAAGAGCCGTCAGTATCACACCCCGGCCATAAGCCTCCCCGGGGACGCGGTAGTAGCGCGGAATGGCGATCGGCTGGGTGCGGTACCGCTCGTGCGCAATGAGCTCAGTCGAGTTATCGAGGCGAGCCCCAAAATGCCACCCACCGCCTTGACGATCAGCCCACCAATCCTGGTAGACTGTGACCTCATCTGAAGGCCTGGTCTTCGCTTGATCCCTGAAACCTTCTGGAAAGCGGCCCTTCGGCCAAGCGTCAACGATCTGGTCCCGCCTCAGCGCCTGCATCCACGACACGAGGTTGACGCGACCGAAAGCGTCGGTCGAGATCGCCAGCTGGTCGAAGGGGATGCAAGCAAACATGATGGGATTGTTTGGCGTGCCCTTCACTGGCAGCAACGCGCCGGTACCAACGGCCAGATCGATGCACATTTCGTGGATGGCCGTGTCCCAATCACCCGCCAGAAAGAACGGGTGAATAAGCTTCGAGACGCGGGAAAGCTCACGGTTGAACTGCTTTTTCTCGCTGTCCTCGAGCGCCATGGCAGCTAGGGGCCCGGCCTCGAGCTCGAATGTGGACTGTCCGGCCGGAAAGAGATCGCGCTGCAGGTTGCCAGCGAAATACATCGCCGACATGGGTGCGGTCATGTCAAACAACCGATCCGGCCCGCGAGCCCTGCCGTTCGCCCCACCGCTCGGCCGACGCATTGGCACCGCGAAGTCGTAAGCTTCCTGATAGATCGGTGTCCAATGGGAGCGAGCGTTCCAGGTGTTGGCGACACGGGTTTTGAGGGTGGCGACGTCAACGTTGAAATCGCCCTCCATCAGGCAAGCACCGTGCTGGAGCTTCCCGTGTTCGATCCCCCATCCTCAAACAGACGGCGGCCGCGCGGGGCGCGGCGTGTCGTCGCCACCGCCTGATTATTGCGGTTCGCTTCCGCCAACTGGCGATCGTTCGCCACCTGTTGAAGTTGACGGCTCTTCTCCGCCTCCCGCCTCGCGCTCTTGTCCGACCCGCCGAAAAGTCCCTTGACGATCTGGCCCATGCTGCTCCCCGTTCAAAATCCAAAGGGTTCCGCCCAGGTGCTGGAAGCCAACGAGGCGCGCCATACGCGCGCCGCTTAGGTTATTTTCCGTCACATGGGTTATGACGATCTGATTTTGAGCCAAGGCCGCAAGCGTCAAATGCGCTATCCGGACGAGCTCGCGCATATACGCGCGCGCGAGCGGGCGTAGCGCGAGGCAGAATTCCCATTGCCCCTCCCTATCGCGAACGAGATATGAGACGGCCAACAACTCACCATCGGCATGAAGTGCGACACTCTCGCCATTCGATCGCTGCCATATCGCCGCCTTACGCGCGAGCGCCCGCCCGCCCGCGCACGCGAGGCAGTCGAGCCATGCCGCCGGACTGGTGACCGTCACACGTCCCATACGCTGAAATTCCCGGGCGTTTGCGGCGCAGATTGGCCACGCAAAAGGCGTTGCTCATGGAGGCTGACCACCCCGGCCGGCAACGACGTGGTCACACCGTGCGCTATGACATTGGCGAGGCCGATGTAGCCCAGGCGACGATACTGCTCAGCATCATGTGGGTGCGAGTAAGAATTCTTCACCACAGCCAGCTTGTCGGTACCGCCGATCGTGGCCTGCTTTGTCAGCTTGTAATGAGCGGCAAAACCGCCCAGGATCATCTTGCAGCGTGGATCAACAAGATATCCCGGCACCCGGCCGTCAATCATAGTGGTGAGGCCCATGCGCACCGCGTCCTGGCGCACACCCGGCTCATTCGAAGGGGCCGGCAAAATCGGGAAGCGCAGTGTCTTTTGGACCGTCATGGCGAAATTCATTTCGTCGTTTTCGGTGTCACCACCGTAGAACATCGCAGGGTCGCCATAGATGCCGATAATGGGCAGACCGGAAAACTGGCTCATCAGGAGATCGAGCAGCATCAGTGAAAACCGTGTCGGGCCAGTGCCGGGCTCGGTCACCAGCTCAGCCAGCAAACGATCCTGCCCGTTAGACTGCGGCTGGCCGATCGTCGCGGACGGCGAGCCGCCGCCATCGAGGCCGATTGTGATGCCACGACCAGGCGTTGGCGCGAGTGGCTGATCAGCCTTGTGGATTTTTTCGTTGTACTCCGGATAGACCGGCTTTCCGTCCTGGGCATAACCGGGCAAACCATGAACCATGCGGCGTGAAAGGTTCTCCGACATGGCGCGCAGATCCATTTCGTAAGCCGAGCGCGGTCGGCCAACGCGGTTTTCCGCTCCGTCATCGAGGCCACCAGGCTGGCGAAAAAAATTGTAGGCCGGATTTTTCTTTTCAGGGTCCTCCCAGCCGACCTCTTTCAGCAGCGGATGATCGACGTCTGGCGGGTTCATATCGCCCCAGAACATGCGCGGGAGCGTGATTTCGGTATCGTCAACCGTCATGCCCATGCGGCGCATCGCCTCCCGGCCGTCGCGCGAAACCCGATCGAGCTCGGAGGGCGCGATGTCCTTCACCGGCGGATATCGGCCGGTACGCATGAACAGCGCGCCTGGAACCTCAGGGCTCATCATGTCGACTTCGTTGCCCCACGCCATTGAGACCTCATAGCCTTTGACGAACTGCATCACGTTGCTGTCGGCGATCGCACCCGTCTCGAGCGTGAATTCGACAATCACCTTGTCCGCGCCGCGATAGGCCTCCCAAACCAGGTGGTGTCGCACAGGTCGATCTTGCCCGCCCTCATACCCCTTGTCTGGCCGCTGCCAGGGGTGACCGACCGGGAACATCTCGTGCCAGCTGGCCAACGCCGTTCGGGCGAAATCGCGATAGGTGTCACGAACGCAGATCAGCTTCACGCGCACGCGCCCGTCCCTGCAGACGGGCATGTAGGAGGCGGCCAGCAGCGGCCCCTTGATGCAGCTGGCGACGGTCTTTCCGGAGCCGGCCGGCCCCATGATGATATCGATGGGCCCCCTCGAATGGATGAAAGCAGCACCGACCGGACCCGGCGGCACATAACGCGAAACATCGATATTTCCCATGACCCTGAAACCCTTTTTAAAACCCAGAGCCCGCGCGCCCGCGCCCGCCCTCGATCAGGAGAGATTAGTTTCGCCGCAACACCGTTCAGTCAGGCAAAGCCCAAAAGGGCCGTGTGTGTGAGGCGGCACACCCATAGGGGGAGGCCCGAAGGGACTTTCCAAACCGAAGCCGCGGGCCTTTGCCCGCGTCCGCATGAACCACCCCCACCACGGGACAGAGGCCAGCCGGATTTCCGCGCGCGCGAGGCCGGAAGCCAAACCCGCCTACTACTCTTTAAGCAGTATCATGTTGTTTGTTTTCAATGCCTTGCCCAGCATCCGACATTGCGCCCGAATGGTCGGAAGGATAACCTATTGATTTTGTTTATCGGGCGCATCTACCCGCGTCAGGTTCAGCGTCGCGTCTGCAGCTGGCCGCTCGCTCGGCATTTCACCAATCAACATGACGCCCAAGGCTTGGGTCTTTACCTCGACCTGCTGCGGCTTCTTCGCATGGAAGAACGGCATGAGCTCTGAGTTGGCATCCTCAATCATGTCGTATGCCTTGCTCATCATCTTGAACACCAGCTCACGATCCAGCTTGCCATCCTTCAAAGCGTCGGCCATCAGCTGCTCCGGCGTCGCACCATCGGCATTCGGGAGACAGGCCAGCTCCACCGCCAGCGCTGCGGGGTTCGCGTTCGCCAGGTCGGCGAGGTTCAAGGCCGGATCGCGATAGCCCATGGATAGCAAATAGTTCGCCAGATCGGTGGAGCGGCGGTTCTGGGAGCCTTTCGGCCTCCCCCTCGCCCGCTTGGCGGCATCCATGATTGACGCGACGTGTTTCACGGGACCGCCGAATAGGCAGTGCTCGCCGTCAGGATCCGCGAGCAAGAGAGATTGCTGCTCGGGTTCCTCGCGCTCGCCCGCGAGGGACTGGGCGAGGCCAGCCATGACAGTTTCCGTCATCGCCGCCATCGATCCGACTTTTGCCGCGCGCTCCGGCGAAATTTCCGGCGGCGTGTGTGCCCCTTGAAGCCCCTGATTTTGCTCGGTTTCGTCACTCACCAGCTATTTCCCTATTTGTTTATTCCGGTTACCGGCTGCGGCTTTCGCCAACCGGTGGCAACCGTTTTTCCAACCGCGTTTATGCAAGAAAATCAGGAACATATACCTACCGGTTACCGGGTTACCATCAAATCACCATCTACGCGTATGCACGCGCGCGCGTAAAAGGGTGCAATATATGGGTAACTCGCCAACCGTCATTACAAGCCTATGATTTTGTTGATTTATCTCGGTTACCGGACCGCCAACCGAGTGGTAACCGCTGGTAACCACCCGCACCCGGCAGGGCAGACAAGCCCCGCGACGTTCACGCTATGCCGCATTCGCCCGTGTTAAGTGCCAGCGCCGGGATTTTTCCCGGCATATCGTGGTGAGCGGCCACGAGGCCGGAGCGAAGCGGAGGCATAGGCCGTGAACTGGCGCAATGGCAGGCGCTGGCACCGTCCGCGCCTCACTTGCTCCAAGCTATCGTAGCGATTGGCCACGGCGTTTCTTTTCTCGTGTCGCCTTTCCCCAATCGCCGTTTAGTGCGGCGGCGCGGACACCGCTTTTGAAGTCACGGGGCGGGGGTAAGAGAGTTAAATGCGAGGGGCAAAGGGCGAGGGAAAATGACGCAATAAGGACAGGGTGTGGGTTACGATTTCTCGTGCGCAATCTGGTTACACTTGTCCCAGTAGCGCTCACTCATCTGGACGGCCAGGCGCGCGGTATCAGCGTAGCCGAGATTGGGCATGGGCGGCGAGTGACGGAAAGGCTTGGGTGTCCATCCAACCCATTGCCACTTACCCTTTATGGGGCCATGGAATTCCTTGCGGACGCGACCGATCGGCATCCCTCCGTCGTAGCCCATCCAGTCGTAAACGGTTGGCGGGTCGGCTTTGTCGATCTGGGTGCGGATCCACATGTATTTGGGCTGATACAGGTCAGGCATGGCATATTATAGCGTGCGTGCGCCCCACGGCCAACGATCGTCAGCAGGCATGGAAAAGCCCACCGGATCGCTCTGGTGGGCTTTTTGGGCGGCAATCGGCTTATATCTAAATCGTAGCGTCTTCTGCTGCGTAATAGGCGGGCCTGCGATCGAGCTCCGCTTGGATGAACATCTCTGCAAACAGCGGGTACTTCTGCCGCATGCGGTTCTGCAGGTTTCGTATGCGCGCTTTGGATTTTGCTTCGCGGCTCCAGCGTCGGATTGGCTGTTGCGTCACCAGTTCCCAACCGATGCTGTACCCCCCGCCAGGAACCCACAGCGCCATGATTTCAGGCGGGCAACGCTCGCCTCGAGGGACCAGCATGGCTTTTAGTACACGAGGGCCAGGCGGAGGAACATCTGGACGCCGCCATGCCAAAGAGTAGCGAACCAGTTCAACTGTCACCTGTCGGCCTCCATACGTTCGTCATAGCCCGCTAGATCGACCAGGGTAACAGTCTTTGCGACGCGGTTGATCTTGACGGTTTTATCGGCCTTCGACAGCTCGCGCGGCACGATTGTCTGTGGTGCCTGCTTGAGCGCCAGCGTCCAGCCGCCGTGGTTGAATTCACCATCGGCGAACACCCGGTTGAGATTGTCATCGTTGTGCGGGATCGCCAGCGCATAGCCCCTGCAGGGCTTGCCCTTCTCGCGCAGGCCGAGGCCGATCAGCGCCAGGCGGGCGCGGGCATCCTCGATGAGCATATCCGTGCGCTGGTCGTTTTCGAGCGCTTCGATGATGCCGCCGACGGTCTGCCGCTCGCCGGCCTTGTAGGCGTCCACCTTTGCGCCCATGATCTTTTCAATGACTTCCTGCCATTTCGGCACCTGCTCGGCCCTGTCGGCCGACGTCGCCGCCTCTATGGTTTCCACAAGCATATCGAGATCCAGACGAACACCATCTGCCGTCGGATCCTGATGCATGCCGGCGTCAACAAGCCCCTGCTCACCAACGAGGAGCTCCGCGCAGGCCAGCACGGTGCCATAGGTGTCGATCGCGCGTGGATCCAGCGCCAGGCGCTGATCAGAAAGGATCTGCCGCCATTTTGGCAGAATGTGCCAGTAGAAGTCATGAAAGCCGTCCATGATCTGCCTGAGGATCATGCGGCCCCATTCCTCCTTTATCAGCGGCTGCGTTGCGTTGGCGTCCTTATCCAGCGCATTGAGGTTCAGAATGATCATGCGGGTACGGTCCTGGACACCAAGGTGTGGATGCAGGATGGCGGAAAAAATGAAGCTCGAGCGCAACTCGAACTCGGTACCGTCGCCATTCGCACCGCCGCGATAGCCCTTGGCACCGGAGTATGACTGGCGGGCAAGCTCGATGATGGCCTGCTCTTTCTGACCCTGCGCCTTTCGCTCGAACTCATCGACTGCAACCGGGCGGCTGTCCTGTCGGATATTCTGATAGATGCCAGCGGCCGTCGTGTTGGCCGTAGAATAGAGCGCGGGTCCGAAAAGCGCCCGCAGGATCCCATGCAGTGTCGATTTACCTGTGCCGGCGCCACCCATGGTGAACATGATCGGGCGCACATCGAGCGCGCCGGAAAGAAACGCCGAGCCGATCCAGCCCAGAAAAAAAATCGGATCGATGTATGGTCGTTCCCATTTCCAGCTTTTGAGATCGTGCAGGATGATATGCGCCGGGCTATCGTTGACGCCGATCGGCGTCTGCCACGGGTGAACGGTGTCGTTGTCCTGGGCGTAGAAGAACCCGTCGTAATCGCCGGGCTTGGCCGCCTGCAGCTGCCAGTCGGTTGCGCGATTGTTCTTGTCGGTTTTGATGTCGACAGAAAACAGGTGCTTGCCGCTGTGCCAGATAAATTTGTCCTGCGCCTTCCATCCGCCACGGCCGCGCACATTGTTCTGCGGATCGAAAAGGCCCTTGCGGCCAGCCTCGCCGATGATCGCCGTCCAGGCCTGGTCGCGTTGCACGCGCTCGACCTTCGGCGGAACATACCCTTCACTCCCGGGCTCGCCTTTGGCCTTTGACCAGGCTGGCCATGCCCAGAACACATAATTCACGAATGGCGAGAAGATCCGAAGCAAAGTGGGCAGATCGTGGCGGGTGATCTCCTCGAGCTCGCCGATCGCGTTTATGACATAGATCGTCTCGCCCTTTTTACCGAGCACGGTTATCGGGCAGTTCGGGGGCATGTTGTGATGCGGTGCGCCTTCCCACTGTCCGGCCTTGATGCCGTCGCGCAGCAGGTTGGCATCCGGATCGACCAACTCTTTCTTTTCGTCCAGCACCTGCTGCGCGTCCAGGAACTGCGCGCGAATGCCTTGGATACCACCCTGAATTTTCGGTTTTCTTGCCATAACTGCCCGCATGAATGAGAGGAAGCCGCCGCGCCTGGTCGCCAGCGCGGCGGGTATAGATCAGAACGTGTTTTCGTCGACGCCGGCAAAGGATCTGCACTGCTCGGCCTGATGCAGCCTTTCACGCAGCAGATAGCCCTCGAGCTCCCAGATCTTGTCACGGGCCTTCTGGCGAGCGATATCGCGACCGATCTCGGCATTGAAATTCTCAGGGCTGGCGCAGGCGCTCTCACCGGTCACCGTGAAACCGTTCTGCAGGACGAGAACGCAGACCGTCAGGCAATCAATAGCTGGATGGCTGGGCTGGTCTGGCGATCGTGCGAGGAAATATTCTCCCGCAATAACGCTATCGATATGGTCTGGCGTAAGGCGCGGTGCGTTCAGACCTTTGTCCTGCAGCTGGCGCTCGATCGCGGCTTCATCTTTCATGGCATTTCTCCTCGAGGTTCGGCCCGGCACCATTGCCGGGCCCATTGGTTGGCGGCTCAGTGCGTAGCCATCGGCCCGTCAACGAGCTCCATGTTCGTTTCGTCGATCGGCACAGGTCTTGGCTTTGGCTTCTCGGCCGCCAGATCCTCGAGGCGCTTCTTTTCAGCCGTGGCGTATTCGTCGAGGTCGATCAGGATCGACGCGAATGCTTTCAGGCCGAGTTCTTCCGCCTTTGTCAGCTCTGCGGACTGGCGGTGCTTTGTGATGACCAGGTGCTGCGCCAGGACATCCGGCGTTGCGCGCGGGCCGATGCGCCGCACCAGTTCGACGAGCTCGCTGACAGCCTCGAAGGATATCGACGGTACCTCGGCCGCCGATCCGCCGTTGATAACCACGCCGGCCGTCTCGACAGAACCATGGACGCCACGGAAGACGTCATAGGCGAACGAGTGTGAGATCTCGCGCGGATCGATATCCTTGGAGAAATTAGGTGCGGTGAGCCACCACGGTTGGCTATTCGGTCTTGATGCCGTCTCGGAACCGACGGGATCAGAATACAGGAATGTATCGACCGGACCCGCTTTAGGCTCCCCGGTATCGAGATCGACTACAGGCGACCCTGCCAAGCATTCCGCGTGGCAGGTTCCCTCGTCGATATCTGTGGCGCAGACATCATCAGCTTTGAAGGGCACGTCGCAGATCGGGCAGCAATGAACCTCCGGATCCGACGCCGGCGTGCCTGCCTTTTCTCGGGCATGCTCGAGGGCGTTGTACAGGTCATGAATAATCTCGGCCGGATCATCCATGGGGGCCCAGTCCTTAAACGGACCCTCAAGCTTTCGAACGTCGTCGATCGCTTCCATGACGTTCGAGCCGATCCTTGCCATGTCGATGAGATTTTCCGCTGTATCGCAGCCGGCGAGCTCGAGCGCCGCTTTTAGATCTGGCGAAATTTCAGAGCCAGCCGATCCTGCTTTATCTTGGCTTCCGTCGCTGTCATCGCCGGGGCCGGCACCAGGAGGCAGGCCGCCATCCCCGTTACCATGGCCGTCATCGCCAAGCTTCCCACCGTTTCCGGGTTTATCGGTTGCGGTTGAGCCAGCGGCAGTCCCAATACTTCCATCGTCCGAAGGTCCACCGGCATGATCGCCATCTGCGCCATCGCCATCCGCATCACTTCCGCCTGCAGCTTTAACGCCGCCCGCGCTCGCGGATCCTTCGCCGCCTCCGGAGAGAGCCGCAGCGTCGCCCAGTCCGACACCTTCCGGCTGCTGAACGGCCTCGGTTGTTGTGGTGCTCGCTGCGTGTGCATCTGTCAGCCCCTTGCCGTCTGCAGCGCCGTCGACGCCATCAGATCCATCCACGAGCGACGCGGTGTCCACGGCCGTGCTGTCAGCTGATGGAGGTGTGCCTGCAGTATCGATCTCAGGCGCATTTCCGCTTGCTGCCGGCGACGATTGATTTCGTGTGGTGCTTCCATTGGTCTGTCCTTTACGTTTCGACATGCTCTTTCTCCTTGTGGTTACTCCATGCCCAATGCGGCCATGTAGGTCTGCAAAATCGTCTCCTCCTCGATGCGCTGGTTGGCATCTTTGGCGCGAAGACGGACGATGGTTTTGATTGCTTTCGTGTCGTAGCCCCGGCCTTTGGCTTCGCCGTAGACATCGGCCTTGTCAGCATTGATCGCCTTGCCTTCTTCCTCGAGGCGCTCGATGCGTTCGATGAATTGGCGCAGCTCGGCGGCCGCGATCGTCTCAGTGCTTTCATTTTTGGGATAGCTCACAGCCGCACCCCTTCCTTGAAGCGGATACGGAGGCGATAGACGACAGAGCTATACTGGGGAGCAGGTCCGAATTGTGCGCAGATCGCAGCGCCAGACGAGGTGTGGTAGGTGCCTACGTATGTCTTTCCCGAGTGTCGCCAGACATTCGCCCAGACGACACGCAGGCCACGTTGATAACTGATGCGCAACTGCTCGATGCTATCGACGTCGATCATGCTGCAGCCCTCCCCGAGCTCGCAGCGCGCACAATCCATTCCATCCACCACCAGCCCTCTTTCGTCGGGCCAACGATGCCCGATTGATCGATTGAAGTGTCATGAGTGATGGACGCGCCTTGGCAGATAACAACGTGGTTGACGCCGTTCGTGCTCTGGCCAGTCAGCATCCAAGGAAGACCGCCGGAAGATTGCTCCCCGATTTCGAGGATCCGCTCGAGCTCGACGGCCCCGTCGAACGCAACGCCGATCATGAAGATGCCGTTCGCGGTCAAGAATTCCCGCATGCGATCGTTCGCCAACCCATCATCTGGACCGTTGCAGACATGTGGAACGTCGACTGGGTCGACGCAAAGCAGGCACGCGACGACGGTGCGGAAGCAATCGCCGTAGACGCCGTTGTCCGGATCATGCCGGAACAGTTGTTGGTGACGCTGAAAAAGCATCATTCTTCCCCTTTCATCAGGTCGTTGAAATCTTTGCCCAGGTGGCTGGTCATCTCAGTCAGCGGCTTTTCGGCGCGCGAAAGCTCCTCCATCACCCGTTCGAATTGCTTGACGGCAGTTTTCTTTTCCCAGTCGTTGTCGCGGGCAACGATGATGGAGCCGACGCACGGCAACCACACTGGCGCCGACGCCATCGCGCCGAGCGAGCCGGCCGCCCACACACGAGCTTCGGGAATGGCAAGGGCCAGCGAGAGCCCGTCTTCGACGCCTTCGCAGAGGATGAGCGGAAAAGGCCGCGTTGCCGTTTCCGGCGGCTCACCTTCCGGGCCGTGGCTGATCCGGATCATCGCGCCGCGCGCTTCGCCAAACATGATTTTGGCGGTTTCATCACCGGTCACGGGCAGCTTTTGCGGCCCGAGCGGCGAAAGAAATGTCATGTGCACGGCCGAGATCTGGCCGGTCGGCATGCGCATGGCCGAAAGCACGGCCGGAAACTTCGGGCCGTCCTGCACCTTGATGCGCCGGCCGTTTTCATGGCGGAACTGCGCCCGCTTCCAGTATTCCTGGGCGGCGGCAAAACGGAATGTCTGCATATCGCGGTTCGGAATGTCATCAATCGGGCAGCCGCGTGCGGCAAAGTATGCCCTGGCATGGGCTTCCGCCGTCGATCGCGCGCCGTCCTGGTAACCGCTGTTCCAAACCTGCTCGGCCTTACCCATGCGTTTCAGCCGATCGGCTTCCGCCCGCGCTTCCGCCTTGCGGCGCTCGTCATCGGCCCGGCGCTTCATGTCCTGGCGCTGCTCGGCCGTCATCGAGCGCAGCCCGAGAAAATCGCGCGACCAATCCATGGCCGCGCGGAAATCGCCGCCGGTCAGATATTGCACCAGGCCGAGCACGTCGCCCTTTTCGCCGGTGCGCCAATCCTTCCATGCGCCCGGGTCACGATCGAGCGCCACCTTGAGCTCCGGCGTCTGGTGGAAATCATTGGTGATGGGATTGTGAGAAACCCACAGCCGCCCTTCCCTCTTGCCGGTGGGCAGCAGGCGCTGGCAAAGACCCTCGATGCGGTCTTTCAGCGCCTGTTTGATTTCGGAGGTGTCGGAACGGTTCATGGGTCGCCACTCACCGCTTTTCGCCGATGGAAATCGTATTCGTCTGCAGACCTTTGTTGTAGATCTCGACGAGGGCTTTGCTCAGCGCCAGGCCGGCATCACTTCCGGAAAGCCGGCGGATCGCCTCTGCATCGCTGGAAAGGATCTGGCGGTTTTTCCCGCGCAGCTTCATCACCATGCGATCGTCGCTGATCGTGGCCTTGTTGTTCCGATACAGGCGGGCAATTGCCTGGATGACGACGCCATTCAGCGCGCCGGTATCATTCGGCCAGGCAGCGACGATCGCCTTGCACGCGGAAATCACGGCCGCATCGCCATAAGACTTGATCGCCCTGCTAACCGCCGTCACGGCATGGGTTCTGTTCGCGGCCGGCTTCAAGCCGTGCGCCTGGACGACTTCGCAGCCGGCCTCCTCGAGGACGGAGCAAACCGCCATCATGTCGGCGTCGCCAGCCTCTATGCCTGCCCAGTATTTTTCGACCGTTGAAACATTGGTGCGGTTGACGTTGACGCCCAGGAATGCGCCCGCCTCTTCGCGTGCGCCGTCGATCCGAACCACGGCGGCCGGGATCTCGGTTACACCGGGATGCGCCCGGGCAGCCGCAACGCGGTGCTGTCCGTCGAAGACGGTAAAGGTGCCGTCTTCCTGCTCGGCCAGCATGACCGGCTGGAAGTGAGCCCAGTTGAACTCCCGAAGGATCTGGGCGACACGGCCGGGCCGGATCTCGCGCTGGTAATTCCGATCGACACGGATCTTGTCCATGGCAACCCACATCAAATCCGGCCTCCGGCCGAGATCTTGCGATACGTCAGTCATGCTTCACCTCCATTGTGAGCTGGTAGCCTTTGAAGCGCTCGGAAGTGATGCTGATGCCCAGCGGCGCGAGCTTTCTCCGGAGCTTTGAGATGTGACTTTCAACGACGGCTTCGTTGTCCGGCTCGTCATCGCGCCGGTAGATTTCCTCAAAAAGTTGGCCCCGCGTAACGACACGGTTCCGGCGCTCGAGGAGGTATTCGAAGATCTGCATTTCCCGGCGCGGCAGCATGGCGAAACGGCCGCCGGCAACGACCAGGCCGCTATCAGGATCCAAGCTGAAATGATCCGGCTTGAGGCGCGCGCCGCAGGTGGGGCATTTGCAGGCGTTGTCGCTCATGCTGCACGCCCCCATTGAAAACCGGAGGGGATTTCAACTACTGTCGCCGCGCACGGGAAAAGGGGAAGTTTATGCGGAAGCACTGGGACAGATGGGGCTGGATTGTAACCGTGGTGGTTATCGCTGTCGGCTTTCTGCGCGTCGTTTGGGGGCGAGATGCCTTTTGCGGCGAGCAATCTGAACAATGCTTTCGGGAATGGGTATCTGCGCTTGGAGGTTGGGCGGCGGTGGCTGCAGCCGTTCCGACCGTCATCTATCTTGCCAGGCAAGTTCGCGACGCTGACGAGCATCAGCGTGAAAACATGAAGCTGCAATACGCGAGGACCAGGACCCTCGCAAAACAGGCCATGAAACGCGCGACAAACTTGAGGAGGTTGATTAGGTACCAGCAGGAGGAATGGGAGGGCCTTAAAGAAAACGGAGTTTCTACGGTCCCAATCGTCTATATGCGAACTGCAGCCGTCAATCTTGACGAGGTTGTTCCAGCCCAGCTTTTTCAACGCTTTGAGGATGAGATTGATGTTCCCGATGGAACCGATATCACCAGCCTCAAAAGGGAAATCAGCGCCGCACTCGAATACGTAAATCGGGTAGAGGATAGCTCCACCGCAGTGGCCCTCAACAACCCCAGGATGGAGATGGTTTACAAAATGGCGCACAATTACGCAGGCATGATTTTGGAAATAGCCAGCAGACATCTCTCCGAAACGGCCACCATCACCGGCCACAAAATAGTTGATGAAGGCACACCGTCTCATGACTGAAACGCCTCCTCGACATAGGCCAGCGCTGCCTCGATCTCCGGACGCTCGCGTTCGTCGCCGAGCTCTTTCAGCAAAAGCGAGACGGTGGCCTTGCTCACGCCGAGGGCGCGGGCCATGTCTGCTTGCGGAATATCGAGGTAAGTTACGGTGATGTAGATCGCGAGCCGGCGAAGCCTTGTTGCCCGCATCCATTGTTCGTCGGCCGTCGCCCGCCTGGACGGATCGGCAGAAAGGATGAAACCCGGCTGCACAGCGGCCTTTTGCGCTACCAGCGCCACAGCCAGGCGGTAGGAACGGATCGCAGAGGAGCGGTCAGGAAACCGCAATTCGGCCTCTCTGCCCTTTTGCTCGAGATCTCGCTGACGTTTCAGCTGCGCGATCGCCAAGCGCACACGGTTGACGGTGCGCGGCGTGAGTGGCCGGATCCCGGCCCGGATATTGTACAGATACCGCGATGCGACGCCGGCGGCGCGCAATACCTCGCACTCGACGAGCCCCGCGGATTTGATCGCCAGATCTATTTCGGCGACAGAATTCATTATCAGCCCCTGCAAGCAAAGGCCGGACGCAATACAAACCGGCGTGAACATTTCAGACGAGCGCCACCAGTTCGGGCGGCTTGCTGGTCGCGGTTTTCTGGGCCTCGCGGTGTTCCGCGAGACCGGACAAGGTCAATTCGCCGCCTTTCGACGGCGCGATGTAGATGGAAACAAAGCCGTCACGGCGCATGTAGAAGCAGAATTGCGCCCCGGGCCATTTCCGCCGCCTCGCCTCTGCAGCAAGATCGTCGATCAGCTGCAGGTGAAAGGCGCGGTTCTCGGCGAACTCAGCTGGCGGCTTGCCGCCCAGGCAAACCATGGTGTCAGTCAACCCGAGTTCGTCGGCGTTTTCGTCCAGCTGTTGGATCCAGTCTTCCGCGAGGATCATCACTCAGCCTCGCTTTCCTGGACGCCACGAAGGTCGACGAGTTTTCCGGCATCAGTGATGCGCAGCCGACGATTGTTCAGGTAGCGCTCGACCAGTCCGCCGTTCTCAAGCTTTGACCAAGTGCTGCGCATGACGGGCGCTCTTTCGCCTGCAGCGGTCAGAACCTGGTTGCGGTCGAGAACACCATCGCCTGTCCGGTTCTTCAACCACAACAGGGCGGAGAGCATCGCGGGCGTGGCTTTTCTCATTGCCGCGTCTCCTGCCCTTCATCAACGAATACAACGCCACGCTCGGCGGCGATATCGTCGATGGCAGCAGAAAGACGCCGGCGAATTCTGTTCGTCGGTTCCCGCTCGGCTTTCTTGGCACGCGACAAGGTGCCCTCATTCACATCAGCTACGCGACACAATTGCTTCTGTGAAACCCCCAGCCTCGCGCATCTTTCAAGAATTTGCGTGAAGGAATACACAGTCATTTTTCACATCCATATTGAATTTTCACATGGTGATGTGATTTGGTGTGATTGGTCAAGTGGAGTTTTGCGTTTTGAACATGGCCGTGCATCCTGCGATATCTGCGCGCATGACATCTCTGCGCGACCAGCAAATCGCATGGCTGGACCACATTAAAGATTTGAGCGGGCTGACGATCACCGAGATCGCCAGAGCGTCGAAGCTTGACCCGTCCACACTCACCCGATTTTACAGCAAAGATGAGAGCGGCCATTCGCTCAGCGCACGATCGGTAAAGAAGATCGAGGACGCCACTCGCGTCCCCGCCTACGAAACCAAGGTGAAGCCGGTTATCCAGAGCTTCAGCGAAGACGAGGCTCAGCCCTTCATCGCCATGGACGATCCGTCCGACCCTATAAGCACCGCGCTAAAGCTGACCGCGAAGGAAGCACAAAGCGTGCACCTTTGGACCCTGAAGACCGCGAGCTTGGCAGCTGTGGGCTATTTACCGGGCATGGTAGTGGCCGTCGATGAAAAGGCAGTCGCCAGGAATGGTGATGCCGTCTGCGCTCAAAAATACGACTATCGCCGCGGAACTGCCGAAACCATCTTCCGCGTGTACCGCACACCATACCTTCTCACAGCATTCATGAATGGCGAGCCTGCTCCGCCGGAAATCGTCGACGATCAGAACATCGTCATCATGGGCACTGTCGTGGGCGGCTTTCGGCTCCGCCATTAGATTGTCGCAATCAAGACATTGACGTTAAATTTAGGAGCGCTCCAAATCGATAAACTTTGGAGCGCTCCTTTTGTCACGCCATCATTAAACTGGGGAGCGCTCCGCAACGCTAAATTTTGGAGCGCTCCTTTTTCACGTTCCGCTAAGAAGTTTTTCACAACTTCATTCCTAACAATGCATATGTTAGAAATGCGAAATTCACATATTCATTTGCTTTTCACATGAAATTCATACAATCTCTCTGTGCGCGCTGATTTGCAGCCGCAAATTCACACGGGAGACGCGAAACATGCTCCAGAATTCAAATGACCGCTTCATGCAGGCGGAAGACGTGGCCGAAGCGCTCGGCCTGCAAAGGGAAACCTTTCTGCGCAAGCGCAATGGCCTCATCATCGAGCACGGCATGCCGGCACCTTTGCCCGGGCAGAAGAAACTGCGCTGGCATCGTGAAGGTATGGAAAAATGGCTTCGCCAGTATGGCGAGATCAAGGCCCACGCAATGCGCACAGCCGGATCACTTGTCCGGATCCACGTGGACCGCGCCCAGCTCACAGCCGCCTATGCGGCGGGAGCGGCGGCATGAGCAAGATCCGACACTCTGGCCTGTCCGAAGTCGACGCCCTCACGCACGAAGATCCTTATGTGCGCTGTATGGCTCGCATCGCCTCCAGCGACTTCGCCGTTCGAATGGCTGATTTCGTCAATGACGAGCTCAACCGCCACGGCAACCCGATGATGCTGCTGGTTTCGCTTATGCGCTTCCAGATCCAGACGCACGCATCGATCGCTGCGAATTTCATCGCGGCGCCCGGCATCCCAACACTTGTCGACATCTACGTCGACGAGATCGAGCGGGAATACCAACCACACGCGACGCGCACCCGCGCGGAGATGCGGAGGGAGCCGGCGCTATGAACCTGCTCACCTACAAAGAACAACGTCTCCGCAAGGTGACAAAGTGCCCCCAATGCGGATCGTACCGGCAGGAATTCTGGCGATCGGAAATATTCGAGCCAACGGACGAACGGGACGTATTCACCGGCACATCCCCCAACACGTTCACGCCCAACGGCGACGACAAGGCAGCCGCGCGCTTCTGGTGCGGACTTGAGCTGTCGATCGACGAGAGCAACGAAGTCATCTGCAGGATCCCTTGCAGAGACGCATCAAAGGAAGCAGCCGAAGATCTCAACCGTGAAATCGAAGATGACTTCGAAGGCCAGGAGGAAGCGGCATGACGATGACGCCTCTCACCGAAAACCCTGCCGTGCTGGATCCGCGCAAAAACCTCGAGAAAGCGGAAAAAGTCGCCCTCGCCTCGATCGACTTTTTCCGCCAGCAGCGGATAGTCGACGGCCGCCTGCAGGTCGGCAACAAGCGCTTCAATCTGGCAACGATCCGCCGGCTTGAAGAAAAGCAGCTCGTGCGCGGCCGCGCGCCGAACATTTCGCTCACGACTGGCGGCGGCATCGCCCTGCAGAGACTGCGGGGTGACGCATGAACCAGGCACTAAAACAGATGCCGAACCTGCGCGATCGTATCGTGGAGGTTCTTCGCGATCATCACGAAGTCAAGCATATCGGCGCTCTGGAAGACAAGCTGGAAGAAGCCCTTGAGGAGATCGGTATTGTTGATCGTCTCGCCGCAGCACCGCCAAAGCAGGAGGCCCGGTACGATCTCGGCCGACTCGAAATCCGCATGCAGGAGCTCATCGCAGAGAAGCCGACATGGGCGCGGCAGGCAGCGATCGACGACCACACCCGCATGTGGTTTGTCTCCGAGCTCATCATCCACGCCAGCGGTCGCATTCCGCTCCTCGAAATCGAGGGACTGGTGTCGCGGCAGCTGGCGGCAATGGAAGGCGGTGAAGCATGAGCAATCTGCAACGCCTTTGCGATTTCATCACCGAGCGTAAATCGGCCCTGCCGCCCTACAGCTACGAACAGCGGGCGGCGCACGAACGCGCCGTTATTGCGATCGTCGATGAGTTGCAGGCAAACGAAGGTGCAGTCTGGAAATCTGACTGGCGCGGCGCATCGATCAAGCTCGCCGGCATTCGGTCGACCTCAACCAGCAGCATGCTGTCCGCCCTCTCCAACTGGCAGGCGGCGGCGGAAAAGCGGATCGCAAGAGGTGGAGCATGACTGACTTGAAAACCTTCGCAGACAAGGTGGCAAAGGCCGCCAACCGCGCCGAGCATCTTCGGAAGGCAATCGAGTGGATGGAACCTACCAGCCGCGACGCGGTCATGACGGAGCCGAAGGTTGACGTAAGCCAAACGTGGGCCAACGGCGTGCCTGGCTATTGGCAGGCAATGGAACTCATTTCTGCCGAAATGGACACGATCGCGGAGGACATCGCCAAGCGTACACTCGATAAGGCAAAAAAGGAACTCGCCGAGATCGAGGCCATGTTCACCCGCTTCACCGAGCAGGAGAACGCACCATGAGCGCCGGCGAGACCATTCACGAACTCGAGCGCCTGGGTAGCGTCCAGGACGCGCTGATGAAGCGCCTCGAGGACGAGCTGCGCGAAATGCGCGCCGCCAGGGCTGAGATCGACGGGTACCTGCAGGGTGCGATCGCAGCAAAATCGTCGCGGACCATCATGCTCATAGAGGCCCGCCGCGCGCTCGAGGACGTCGATAGCGGCTGCCCGGTGCTGAACCTAGCACGCTACCGACGCCCGGCGCTGAGGACCGTGCAATGACGATCGCGCAGTGGTCTATGTCGATCGCGCCGTTGCTCATCGCCCAGGCGCTTACCTTCATCGCAATCTGGCGCGCCACGCGCCGGAAGCAATCACCGCCCGCTTCCCCCGCAGTGGGCGGCGATGCGGGGCCGGTACCAATGGCGGACCACCGGCCCCGCTAATCCCTCCAGTGGCTCCAGTCTCCCGGGGCCTACCTGCCCGGCGGTCTTTGTTTCGCGTGACCGCCGGGCATTTTTTATCGAGGATCCGACCATGAGCGACATCAAAGCAGAACTCTACATTCATCCAAAGCTGAAATGCTTCCGCGCGAGGATCGGCGCTGTCGCCAACACCGGCCATACAATCACCGAAGACAGCGGCCGCTTCACCATCAAGAGCATCGTCACCAAAGACGCCCTGCTTTGCTATCAGGCGAGCCGCCAGGACGCAGAAACCGATATCGGAAATGAATGGGCGGTCCTCAAAGGCCGTCACAAGGCGCAGACATCGCGGGAATTCGAGGACACCTACCGTGATGCACCTCACATCGAACAACGGATAGCGATAAACGCTCTGCGAAACCATCTCGCCGATATCGCCTTGCGCGACGTCCTCAAACCCGGTGATCGCCTTCGTGCCACCAAGGCTGAGTGTTGGGCAAGCGAGGCCTCTTTTAGATTTAAAGAATGGAGCGGTGGCTGGATCATCTCAACCGGCGGATCCAGCATCGCACCCGGATCCGTCTACAGCATCAACGGCAATATGTTTCGAGTATAAGCCATGAAAAAACCCCAACCGAAAATCCCCTATGTCACCTGGCGCAATGGTCGCCCACGCTTCGAGCCGTCGAAGACACTTCGCGATCGAGGCTACAAGGGCAAGGATCTACGCAACGAGGACGACGGCAACTGGATGACGGCCGGCCAGGCGCTGGACTGGTCACAGGAATTCGCCCGCGAGATCGAGGCCGAGCAGCGCGAGCAGGCCAGAGCGAAAGCAAGGATGCCGGCGGAAAGGCCGCAACGGATTGCGCCCGTGCTGCCGACCTATCCGCTCGAGCAGCTTTGGAAAGACTGGCTCACCCCGGAGAAAAACCCGGCGATCGCGGACATTTCACCGAAGACCCGGTACGAGTACCGCAGAAACGGCGATGTCATCGCAAGACAGATGCCCGATGTTTGGGCCGCAGAAGCCGCTGCGCTCACGAAACCAATCTGCCTTGGCATGTATGACCGCATCCGGACAAACTCCGGCCTGGCGGAAGCTGTGAACACGATGCGGCGACTGGGCACCGCCCTGCAGTGGGCCATGGATCGCGGCAAGCTTCCGGAAATGCTGATCAACCCCGCACACAAGCTCCGAATGAAAACGCCGCCATCGCGGATCCGTGCCGGCACGCCGGCCGAGATCGAGCAGATGGTGAAGGTTGCTGACGCGATCGGCTTGCCCGAGATCGCGGATATGATCGTCCTGGGCGTGTGGACAGGCCAGCGCCAGAACGACCGCCGGCAGTTCACATTCCTTGGGCGCGAGCGCGGCCGCGTCAATTTTCGGCAGATGAAGACAAAGGCGATCGTTTCCATTCCAGAAGCGCCGGAGCTGACAAACCGCATCAAGGCGATGCAGGAGCGACGCAAAAAGGCTGAGGTTGTTTCACCGCACGTGGTCCTCGATGAGCGCGACTGGTCGCAGTTCGACACGTTCAGCTATTACAAGCGCTACACGCTAGTGAAGGCGGCCGCGACCAGCGGACTGCCGGCACAAGGTCACCGCAAAGAAATCAAACCAATGCCGAGCTGCTCGACGCTCCGAGATCAGGATCTGCGCGACACGGCCGTGACCTGGCTGGCAAGAGCGGGCTGCACCATTCCGGAGATTTGCGCTATCACGGGCCATACGTTCAACAGCGCAAACGAGATCCTGAAACACTATCTCGCGATGCATCCGGAGCTTGCCGACAATGCCATGCGCAAGATGGTGACCTGGCATGAGGCAGGCGGATCAGAGAGCTACGAGTGAAGGCAAATCGGTGAAACAGTATCCTGCATGATCGTCCAACCGCATGCAGGATACATACATTAAGTGATTGATTTTATTAAAATTGTTAATTCCTTCTAAGCAGTAGGTCGCAGGTTCGAGTCCTGCAGGGGTCGCCACCGCTTTCTTGCATTCCCCACAAATGACTGGTTTGGGTTCGATCGCAGACACGGTTTCATTCCGTATTTGCGCTCCGGCGATCCTTCGCTCTTCTCCATTTCATGAGATACCCGAAACCCGGTCCGATCAGCGTGCCGCCGATAACCCATTCCACCAAGGTCAGAGGTCGCTCGTCCGGATCGTGGCCAGTCAGGTAAAGAAAGAGAAAAAACGCGATAACGCCGCCGATCAAGAGGGTGATCGGAAACAACACACTGTCGCGAAAGCCTTTCATGCGATCCACTCCCTTGGCCGTGTTGATAGGTATTGGATATGATGCCGTTGGCAAACGCCTTTTGCAGCCGCCACGGCAAGTTATTTATCGGGCGGGATTGCGCAGGGGTCGTACCATTGTAAGCGACGGAAGACGACCTACCTAGAGGCCGAGTTTAACGAGGCCGCCCCGGGGTTCCCGGAGGGGCAAAAATCAATCAGGTACTTGATGCAACTTCAAAAATTAGGTGCACCGCTTTCGACCGACCGCCTTGTCCTGCGCGAATTCACAAGAGGCGATTTCCCCGGCTATTCAGCCTACCATTCTCTGCAGGAGGTTTACCGGTATCTTTACGCTGCACCTCCAACTGGAGATGCTTTGCAAGAGCAGTTCTCGGCGATTTTGGCGGCACCATTTGAGAAGGATGGCGACACCTATCGACTGGCCGTCGAGCGAAAGGCTGACAACGCACTGGTCGGTGAAGTCCTGTTGAAGCTGGCAAGTGTTGATGCACTGCAGGGAGAGGTTGGATATATTTTCAATCCAGAATTCGCGGGGAACGGGTATGCAACGGAGGCTGTTGGCGCGATGGTCAGCATAGGCTTCTCGTCAATCGGATTTCATCGAATCTTCGCGCGGCTGGACGCTGCGAATGAGGGTTCGGTCGGCGTTGTTGAGCGCCTTGGACTGCGTCGAGAAGCGCATTTGATCCAGAACGACCGCTTCCGAGACGTCTGGGGAGACGAGTATATTTACGCGGTTCTTGCTTCGGAATGGAAATCGCGCGCCGGCGTAATTTTGCCGTCCGCTTAGGGCCGACGGCCATAATCGCGCAGAAGCGCCAATTGCGGTCATTGATTAATTGTTTGCTGTCCCCTAAAAGCCGCCCAATAGCAGAGGAGATTTATGCGCAGAGGCTTGTGATTTCGACCGCAATTTGCGGCTTCACCTGGCACCAGTATCGGTAGCCGGACCTTTTTGCATATCTTTTCTGCGGAGTTCTCATGAAATTCGAGGACGTTATCATCCGGCCTTTCGAGGCCTCGGACACAGTAAATCTCTCCAACATCTGGCTCGAAGCCTCGTTGCTTGCTCATCCGTTTATCGGCGAGCGTCGTTTGATGGAGCAAAAGGCACTTATTGAGGAACAATATTTGCCTGGCGCCCAAACGTGGGTCGCAACATTAAACGGCCAAGCTGCGGGCTTTATCAGTCTGCTCGACACTTTCATCGGCGGCTTATTTGTTTCCCCGTGCCATCAAGGCCTCGGTATCGGGCGTAAACTCGTTTCGCACGCGCTGAATTTGAAGGGCGAGCTTTCGCTTGAAGCCTATACTGAAAACGTGCAGGCGATGGGCTTCTATAGATCGCTCGGCTTTCAGGAGCTTTCCCGTCGTGCGATTGATGATGAAGGTTATCCGTTCGAAAATGCCCGTTTGCGGCTAGTCGGCTAAGGGCAACTTGTCGGGCGACACGGTAGTCGCCCGACAACCGCTTTGGCCAATCCCCGTGATCAGAATGAGCGGCGGAGGCCCACCGCTTTAGCCGATTTGCATACTTCCATCCTGCTCCTAAGCAGAACGCCTATGCCAGCACTTTGCTCTACCCCTGCCCCATCAGCGTGAAATAGCCCCATGCGGCCGCGAAAAACAATATGACAGCCGCAACCGTCAATGCCCTCTTCGCTTTTGGCCCGAGCGGTTCGCGCGGCTTCTTCGGCGGCACCGGTTTGCGGAACTTCACCACATTGTCGTTCATTTCATCATCGTCCTGAATGTCGCTGCTGAAACCTCTGCCGCATCTGTGGCATCGGCTTTTCGAATACCTATCTCTAGCAGACCAGAACTATCATAAATATTACCAAGTTTTCACTTCACCCTTGGGGCAAGCTATGTCACTTCCCACAATCAGAGGAATATAACGGCGACAGACGGACGAACAAACCGGAGAGCGGCGGCAACTCTCTGTAGTATTTTGAACTTTGCGGGTGACGAGAATGAATGACGCCAATACCAGTGGCAGCGATACCAAAAACAGCCAGCCCGATCTGCGCGAGATTTTGGGGACGACCAGAAACGGCCGCAAGAAAAAGTCGCGTCGGTTCCTCTATGTGGCAGCAGCCATTGTGCTGATTGGCGGCGGTCTTGGTTATTATTACCAGTCACGCGCAGGCGGTGTGGCTTATAGCTACACCACGGAAGCAGCGCGTCAGGGCGATCTCTCGGTCATCGTCACCTCCACCGGCTCGGTTCAGCCGACGGATCAGGTTGATATATCGAGCGAACTGTCCGGCACGGTGCGCAAGGTCAACGTCACCTACAACACCCCGGTCAAGGCCGGAGACGTTCTGGCGGAGCTGGATACCAACAAGCTGGAAGCCGACGTGCAGAGCGCCCGCGCCAAGCTCGCTTCCGCCAAGGCCAATGTGCTGAAGGCCCGCGCGGACCTTGGCTCGGCAAAGACATCCATGGAGCGCCTGCGATCCCTGGTTCAGAACCGCGTCTCCAGCCAGCAGGATCTGGACGCCGCGCAGTTCACCCATGATGCGGCGGCCGCAACGCTTGAGGTTAATGAGGCGACCGTGCTGTCGGCGGAAGCCGATCTGCGGCTCGCCGAGGTCAATCTGGGCAAGGCCAAGATCGTTTCGCCGATCGATGGCGTTATCCTCACCCGCAGCGTCGATCCCGGCGCCACGGTCGCCTCCTCGCTCAATGCCCCTGTTCTCTTCACCATCGCCGGCGATCTGCGCCACATGGAGCTGCAGGTCTCGGTGGATGAGGCCGATGTCGGCAAGGTGGAAACCGGGCAGAAGGCCACATTCAACGTCGATGCCTATCCCGACCGCAGCTTCCCGGCCGAGATCGAGACCGTGCGCTTCGCCTCGGAAACCGTATCCAACGTGGTGACCTATAAGGGCATATTGACGGTCGACAATGCAGAACTGCTGCTTCGCCCCGGCATGACGGCAACGGCCAATATCATCGTTGAAGAGATCAAGGACGCCCTGCTGGTACCCAATTCCGCGCTTCGTTATACACCGCCGCGCGAATCCGCTTCGCGTGGGGGCGGGTTGATGAGCCTGTTCCGACCGCCCCGCATGGGCCGCCCGCAAAACCGCGATGCCGGCCAGGCCGCCCAGGGTAAAAGGACGGTCTGGGTGCTGCGCAACAACAATCCGCTTTCCGTCGCAATCGAAACTGGCTCCACCGACGGCCAGCATACCGTGGTGAAATCTGGCGAATTAAAAGCCGATGACCAGGTAATTACCGACGCAACGGCCCGTAACGCCGGCTGACGGAGGACAAGCGCATGCAACAGCCGCCGCTCATCGAGTTCCGTGATGTCGTGAAGCAATATGGTCGCGGCGAAGCGACGATCCGCGCGCTCGACGGCGTCAGCCTGTCGATCCGCGAGAAGGAATTCGTCGCCATCATGGGACCGTCGGGATCGGGCAAATCCACCTCGATGAACATCATCGGCTGTCTGGACGTCCCATCGGCTGGCGAATATCTCTTCCAGGGCGTGCCGACCAGCGGCTTCGATAACGAACATCTGACGCTCTTGCGCCGGCACATGCTCGGTTTCGTGTTTCAGGGCTTTAACCTTCTCTCCCGCACCTCTGCGGTGGAAAATGTCGAACTGCCGCTGATCTATCGGGGCATGAAGGCTTCGGAACGGCGTGAGCGCGCCATGGAGGCGCTGGCACAGGTGGGACTGAAAGGTCGCGAAGATCACACCACGCAGGAGCTTTCCGGCGGCCAGCAGCAGCGTGTGGCCATTGCCCGCGCCATCGTCACCCGCCCGGCCCTGCTTCTGGCCGACGAGCCGACCGGCAATCTCGATACGAAGACGAGCGTCGAAATCATGGAACTGATAACTTCGCTCAATCGCGACAAGGGCATCACCGTCGTCATGGTAACCCATGAGGAGGATATCGCCGCTTATGCCGGGCGCCTGCTGCGTTTTGTCGACGGCCACCTCGCCTCCGACAGCGCCGCGGATCATAAGGAGACATTGGATGTTCTTTGAAACATCGCGTCTTGCGCTCCGCGCCATCAGCCGCAACCTGTTGCGCTCCTTCCTCACCGTGCTCGGCGTCGTCATTGGTGTGGCCGCCGTCATTGCCATGGTCACCATCGGCAACGGTACGACCGAGCAGGTAAAATCGGAATTGTCACGGCTCGGCACCAACATGCTGTTCGTGCGCCCCGGCCAGTTCGGCCCCGGCCGCGCCAGCACTGAAGCCAAGCGCTTCGATGACCGCGATGTCGAGGCGATCCGAAACCAGATATCAGGCATACGCGCCGTCGCACCGCAGAACCGCAGTTCCGCAGCAACCGTCATTTTCGGCGGCAAGAACCACCAGACAAGCGTCATCGGCACCACCAATGATTACCTGATCGCCCAGGACTGGACGATCGCGCTGGGCCGTGACTTCCAGCCCGCCGAAGATCGCGGCGGTCAGATCGGCTGCATCATCGGCGAAACCGTGCGTCAGGAACTGTTCGGTGCGGAAAACCCTGTGGGACAGACGATCCGCGTCAGCAACATCTCCTGCCCCGTCATCGGCGTTCTCGCCCGCAAAGGCCAGTCCGGCCTCGGCGACGATCAGGACGACACGATCATCATGCCGCTCAAAATCCACCAGCGGCGCATTGGCGGCACCACCACCATTTCCTCGATCATGGTTTCGGCGCAGGATGGCGTTTCCACCGCCAAGGTGCAGAGCGACCTGCAAAACCTGCTGCGCGAGCGTCGCCGCATCAACATCGGCCGCGAGGATGATTTTACTGTCAACGACATGACGCAGATCGCTTCCGCCATGACCGGCACGACGACGCTTCTCACCGGACTTCTCGGCGCGGTCGCCGCCGTCAGCCTTCTCGTGGGCGGCATCGGCATCATGAACATCATGCTGGTCTCGGTAACAGAGCGCACGCGTGAGATCGGCATTCGGCTTGCCATCGGCGCATTGGAAAAACAGGTGCTGACACAGTTTCTGGTGGAAGCGGTGATGCTCTCGGCCTTCGGCGGCATCGTCGGCATCCTCACCGGCCTCGGCCTCGCCTACGCGGTCGTCAGCTTCCTCAACGTGCCTTTCGTCACCAGCCCATCGATCATCTTCCTCGCCTTCGCCTTTTCAGCCGCCATCGGCGTGATTTTCGGCTATTTTCCCGCGCGACGTGCGGCGAGTCTCAGCCCGATCGAAGCCCTGAGACACGAGTGATCAATCCGGCCTAACGATCTGCGGCTTGCCGCCATTCCTCAAGCGCCTGTTCTACATCGGTCTGGTAAGACGGCGGGTAGTTTCGCTGCAGGAGGGCGTGCAAATATAATTCAACGGCCCGCCTTTGAGCGTCGTTCAACAGCGCAAATTTCTCCGGGCGGCCGCGCAGATGGGGCACGAACTCGTGCCGGTAACAACCGTCGAGATCGGCGATCATGTAGGCGGGTAGATGAAACCGCATTGCTTCGGCATCAAAAAACGCAGGACTGGCGGAGTGGAGGTCCACGTCCTCCACCGTGATCGCAGACCAATCGTCCTTTTCATCCTCGGCGCGGCGGGCGGCAAGCACATCATGGCTCGCGTAATCATCAATCGCGGCGGCCTCACGAAGACCCACACCGCCGCCTAGGGTGACGTGCGCGAAAGCAGCATTTACCGCCGCCCTTGCCGTGGCCGTGATCTCCCCTGCCGGTCTCAACACGTGAACCGCCCGTTCAATGATGGCCCCCTCCGCCCCCGTCTCCACGCACCGTTGGCCACTCGCCGCCTTCAGTTCGTTCGAACTGAACGCCTTCCGTGGTGGCTGATGACACGCGCCTGCGTGCTTTAGCCTCCCAAGAAAAGGAGAGGAAAAGAATACCGACAACCAACGTCAGGCCGACCAGAATGCCGGCAGCAACGAGGCCAAGTGTCCAAACATCAATCGAGCTGCTGCTATTCCCCACGCCGGCTACCCCCTCACTGAAACCATCCGCATTCAATCTTGCTTCATGACGTCAATCGGATAGGCTCTCCGGAAATCTACCGCATGGAGTCTCGATGTTCAAATCCGTATCCGATAGCGCTGCGGCTGCAGACGGCGGATCGCTTGCCCTTTTTGTGGAGCGACAGGACGGGCAGACGGAAGTGTTTGTGATCCATCGCTCGCTCGCATCGCGCGGGACGCCTCACTATAACAGGATCACGTCAAGCCTCCGGCCACTCTCTGCAGAAGATTGTCGGGAGATCGCCGCGGCTCTCGAACCGCTATTGATGACCACGCCATCAATCCATCCGCTGGCCGATTTCATCGAAGCCTTCAAACAGCAGTCATGATCCTTGGAAAGCTGATTTTGCGTGAGACGCAGTCTGCGGAAAAAACCTGAAACTTGTCATCCGTTACCCTCGGGCTTGACCCGAGGATCTACAAACGTCTCAAGCGATTTGACGGGGATGGAACCCTCGGGTCAAGCCCGAGGATGACGTCGCGTTTGTGGGAGCGCTGTGTGCATAAGAATGTCTACCTCTCCATCGCAGAGATAGCGTAACCAATCAAACGCTGGCTTCTGCCTCACGCTGCTTTGCAAGCGCGGCGAGATCCGCAGGCTTCAGCTCAACCGATTCACCGCAGCCGCAGGCAGAGGTCTGGTTCGGATTGTTGAAGGTGAAACCGGAGCGCATCTTGGTCACTTCGAAATCCATCTGCGTGCCGAGCAGATAAAGCACGGCGGAAGGCTGAACCCAGACTTTCGCGCCTTCGAATTCCACCAGATCGTCCTTCGCATCCGGCTCGGTCACGAGGTCGATGGTATATTCCATGCCCGCGCAACCGCCCTTCTTAATGCCGACGCGCACGCCCTTGGCGTCCGGTCCGGAATTTTCGACGATCGCTTTAACGCGCGAGGCAGCAGCCCCGGTCATGGTCATGATTGCAAAGCCCATGGGCCCATTCTCCTTCGACAATCGAGTTCAAGGCTCGATGCTTATGGAATTCAATTTAAGTGCGCCTGACGATGTCATCAAGGGATGACACCAGGCAAAATCAAATCAGTACCAGCCGACGGCAACCTGCGCTTCTTCCGACATGCGGTCCGGCGTCCACGGCGGATCGAACGTCATTTCGACGGTGACACCGGAAACACCTTCGACGGCGCCAACGGCGTTCTCCACCCAGCCCGGCATTTCGCCAGCGACGGGGCAACCGGGGGCCGTCAGCGTCATGACGATCTTGACCATCCGGTCGTCTTCGATATCGATCTTGTAGACCAGCCCGAGTTCGAAGATGTCGGCCGGAATTTCCGGGTCATAAACGGTCTTCAGCGCCGCGATCACATCGTCGCTGAGGCGTGCAAGCTCATCCGGCGGAATGGTGGATACCTTTTCCTGAGCTTCGGTCGCATCCTGGGTCTTTGCAGTGGCATCGGCAGTCATGGTCTTAAACCTCAATCCTGATTTCAAGCTGCGATATCAGGCGAAAAATTTGCGCGCATATTCCAGCGCCTCGACAAGAGAGTCTACTTCGGCGCGGGTATTGTAAAGGCCGAACGATGCCCGGCATGTGGAGGTGACGCCGAAGCGTTTCAAGAGCGGCATGGCGCAATGGGTGCCGGCCCGCACGGCAACGCCGCGCCGGTCGATCACCATCGAGACGTCATGGGCGTGAATGCCCTCAAGCTCGAAGGAGAAAATGCCGCCCTTGTCAGGCGCGTTGCCGATGATGCGCAGCGAATTGATCTCGCGCAGCCGCTCGGCGGCATAAGCGGCAAGATCGGCCTCGTGTGCTGCAATCGCGGCACGGCCGAGATTGTCCATGTAATCGAGCGCGTAACCGAGGCCGATCGCCTGCACGATGGGCGGCGTACCCGCTTCGAAACGATGCGGCGGCTCGTTATAGGTGACATTGTCTTCGGAGACGTCGAGGATCATCTCGCCGCCGCCCTGGAACGGCCGCATCTCGCGCAGCCGGTCGGCCTTGCCATAGAGCACGCCGATGCCGGAGGGACCATAAAGCTTGTGGCCCGTCATCACATACCAGTCGCAATCGATATCCCGCACATCCACAGGCATATGAACAGCGCCCTGTGATCCATCGATCAGCACCGGAATGCCACGCTCATGCGCGATACGGCAGATTTCCTTGACCGGCACGATGGTGCCGAGCGCATTCGACATATGGGTGATGGCAACGAGCTTGGTGCGCTCCGTCAGGCTCTTTTCGAAAGCCTCGATATGAAATGCGCCGTCATCATCAACCGGCACCCAGACGAGCTTGGCGCCCTGCCGCTCGCGGATGAAATGCCACGGCACGATATTGGAGTGGTGCTCCATGATCGAGATGACGATCTCGTCGCCCTCGCCGATCTTGGGCATGCCATAACCGTAAGCGACCGTATTGATCGCCTCGGTGGAGGATTTGGTGAAGACGATCTCGTCCACCGAATCGGCATTGAGGAACCGGCGCACTTTTTCGCGCGCCGCCTCATAGGCGTCGGTTGCGGCATTGGAGAGGAAATGCAGACCGCGATGCACGTTAGCGTACTCATTTGCATAAGCATGCGAAACGGCGTCGATCACCACCTGCGGTTTTTGAGCGGACGCGCCGTTGTCGAGATAGACCAGCGGCTTGCCATAGACCTCGCGCGACAGGATCGGGAAATCCTTGCGCACGGCTTCGATGTCATAAGGGGCCGCCATTGCGGTCTGGTCCATTTCTCGGGCCCTTTCATGGTGCTCTTCTGGAGAGCTCCGGTTTTTGCACAGCGTTACCGCTGCTTCACCTCATCCTCGGGACAAGCCCGAGGATGACGACGGAGAGGTTGCTAAGCGTGATGCTCCAGCCAGCCGGAAATGATCGTCTCCAGCGCCTCTACCAGATTTTCTTCTTCCAGTTCCTCGACGATCTCGGCAACGAAGGCGTTGACGAGCATCGCCCGTGCCTTTGCCCGCGGAACGCCGCGTGCCATCAGGTAGTAGAGATGGTTGTCGCTGATATCGGCAACCGTCGCGCCATGGCCGCACTGAACGTCGTCGGCGAAGATTTCCAGTTCCGGCTTTGCCGAGAACTCGCCATCGTCAGACATGAGCAGCGTGTTGCACGCCATCTTCGCGTCGGTCTTCTGGGCATCCGGTGCGACCCGGATCATGCCCTGGAAAATGCCCTTCGCGCGGTCGAACACCACGTTGCGGAAAACTTCCGTCGAGGTCGTGTTCGGCACGTTGTGGCCAAGAACCATCGTCACGTCCGTATGGGTTTCGCCACCGAGAAGGTTGACGCCGCGAACGATGAGATCAGTGCCCTCACCTTCCACATCGATGCGCAGTTCCTGACGCACCAGCTTGCCGCCGGCATTGATCAGGAAGAGACGCAACTTGGCTTCCGCGCCAAGCTTGATGCGCAGCTGGCCAAGGTGAATATCGGCGCCACCCTGCTGTTGCAAAAGGATCCAGGTTGCTTCCGCGCCATCCTCAACGACGATATCGCTGACCGAGGAGACCAGCGCCGCATCGGGCGTCACCGAAAGGTGACGCTCAATGACGGTCGCTTTCGAACCCTTGCCGAAGCGCACCGGGAAGCGGCTGTGAACCTGGCCTGCGCCATGGATAGCCTGCAGTTCGATCGGCTTGTCGAGCTCAGCATCGGCGGGAATTTCGACCACGAGGCCGTCACGCACAAAGCTGCCATTGATGCGGCCAATCGTGTCATCCTTGCTGGCTTCCGCAAGGCCAGCCGCGGCAGAGCCATCGAGCAGGCTGTCGGCAAAGCGCGATACGCTGACACCATCGACCTTGCCGATATCGGCCGTGCCATGCAGCATGTAAGCCACAGGCGAACCGGCAATAATCGACGCAGCCTTCTCGATGACAGGCGCGGGCCGGTCTTCCGGAACCGTGCGCAGCAGGCTCTTCAGATCGGTATAGTGCCAGGCCTCGATGCGGCGTGTCGGAAGACCACCTGTCTTCAGATCGTCGAACAGCACGTCACGCGCGGCAACCACGGCGCCGTCGCCGGGCAGCTCGCTGAACTTGGCGGTATAGGCATCGACCAGCGCGGTTTCCGCTGGCGTCAGCCGGTTGGTAGCTTGAATGTTCATGGACATCACCTCCTGGCCTTCGATCAGGCCGCTTCACCGATGATGTCGGCGTAACCGTTGTTTTCCAGTTCCAGCGCGAGAGCCTTGTCACCCGAGCGGATGATCTTGCCCTTGTAGAGAACGTGAACGCTGTCAGGCACGATGTAGTCGAGCAGGCGCTGATAGTGGGTGATGACGACGGTCGCGCGATCCGGCGACTTCAGCGCATTGACGCCGTCAGCCACGATCTTCAGCGCGTCGATGTCGAGGCCGCTATCGGTTTCGTCGAGAACGCAGAGCTTCGGCTCCAGAAGCGCCATCTGCAGGATTTCGGCACGCTTCTTCTCACCGCCGGAGAACCCGACGTTGAGCGGACGCTTCAGCATCTCCATGTCGATCTTCAGATCGCCGGCTGCTTCCTTGACGCGGCGGATAAAGTCCGGCGTCGTCAGTTCGGACTCGCCGCGCGCCTTGCGCTGCTCGTTCATCGCGACCTTCAGGAACTGCATGGTGGCAACACCCGGAATTTCGACCGGATACTGGAAGGCAAGGAAAATGCCCTTCGCAGCCCGCTCGGCAGCGTCCAGCTCCAGAATGCTTTCGCCGTTATAGAGAATGTCACCGGAGGTGACTTCGTAGTCCTCACGGCCCGACAGGATGTAGGACAGCGTCGACTTGCCGGAACCGTTCGGCCCCATGATGGCAGCAACCTCACCGGCGGCAACCTTCAGGTTAAGACCCTTGATGATCTCGGTTTCGGTATCGGCGATCTTTGCGTGCAGGTCGATGATTTCAAGCATGGTATTGTTCCTGTTCATGGTGCGGTTTCAAGGACCGCCTCGTGCGCCCCATCAGGGCTTGTCTCAAATCTCTCATCCGTCATCCTCGGGCTTGACCCGAGGATCCAGGAAGTGGGTTGTCTCTGCTCAGGCCAAGGGCCGTAGATCCTCGGGACAAGCCCGAGGATGACGAGGAAAACTTATCCCACAGACCCTTCGAGCGAAATGCCGATCAGCTTCTGCGCTTCCACGGCAAATTCCATCGGCAGTTCCTGAATGACTTCCTTCACGAAGCCGTTGACGATCAGCGCGATCGCCGCTTCCTCGGGAATGCCGCGCTGCAGGCAATAGAACAGCTGGTCTTCGGAAATCTTCGACGTCGTCGCCTCATGCTCGAAGTGCGCGGAGGAGTTCTTCGCCTCGATGTAAGGCACGGTATGCGCGCCGCACTTGTCGCCGATCAGCAGCGAGTCGCACTGCGTGAAGTTACGCGTGTTGGTCGCCTTGCGGTGGGCCGAGACCTGGCCGCGATAGACGTTTTCTGAGAAACCGGCGGCGATACCCTTGGCGATGATGCGGCTCGACGTGTTCTTGCCGAGATGGATCATCTTGGTGCCACTGTCGATCTGCTGGTGACCATTGGAGACCGCGATCGAATAGAACTCGCCACGGCTGTCATCACCGCGCAGGATGCAGGACGGGTATTTCCAGGTGATGGCCGAACCGGTCTCCACCTGCGTCCACGAGATCTTCGAGCGGTTGCCACGGCAATCGCCGCGCTTGGTCACGAAATTGTAGATGCCGCCCTTGCCTTCCTTGTCGCCCGGATACCAGTTCTGGACGGTGGAATATTTGATTTCGGCATCATCGAGCGCCACGAGTTCAACAACGGCGGCGTGAAGCTGGTTCTCGTCGCGCTGGGGAGCGGTGCAGCCTTCCAGATAGGAGACGTAAGCCCCCTCTTCGGCGATGATCAGCGTGCGCTCGAACTGGCCGGTGTTCTTTTCGTTGATGCGGAAATAGGTGGAAAGCTCCATCGGGCAACGAACGCCCTTCGGCACGAACACGAAGGAACCGTCAGTAAAGACGGCCGAGTTCAGCGTCGCATAAAAATTGTCCGTCGTCGGAACGACCGAGCCGAGATATTTCTTCACCAGCTCCGGATGCTCGCGCACGGCTTCCGAAATCGACATGAAGATCACGCCGGCCTTGGCCAATTCTGCCTTGAAGGTGGTGACGACCGAAACACTGTCGAACACGGCATCAACAGCGACCTGACGCTTTTCGACGCCAGCGAGGATTTCCTGTTCTTTCAGCGGAATGCCGAGCTTTTCATAGACCTTCAGCAGCTCCGGGTCGACTTCATCGAGCGACTTCGGGCCGGGGGTGCTTTTCGGCGCGGCATAATAATAGAGATCGTTGAAGTCGATCTTGGGGTAGCTGACGCGCGCCCAGGTCGGCTCTTCCATCGTCAGCCAGCGCTTGTAAGCCTCAAGACGCCATTCCAGCATCCATTCCGGCTCCTGCTTCTTGCCCGAGATGAAACGGATCACCTCTTCCGAAAGACCCTTCGGGGCCTTGTCGACTTCGATATTGGTTTCGAAGCCGTATTTATACTGGTCCACATCGATCTGGCGGACCTGATCGATCGTTTCCTGAACCGCTGCCATGTCGTTCTCCAATCTCGCCGGAGCCAAGGTCCGGTGGCTTGTCAACGTATCAAGGCGGAAAGCCGCCTTATTCATCTTCGGGCAAATCGCTCCGAGCCGTCAGCCGGGGCAGAGCTTATACCCATGTAGGTGCGGGATGGCGCTTTTCACACATCCCGGCAAGCGGAAAATTGCTAATCCGCAATTCTTTGCCGCATTTTACGCGGCCTGACCGGAAAGCTTGCGCCGTCCGGCAATTTTCGCAAACGCCGCGAGCGTCCGTTCAATGTCCGCCTCGTCAGTCGCGTGGCCAATCGAAATCCGGAGCGCGCCGAGCTTGGGATCGCGCCCCATCGCGCTCAGCACATGGCTTTCGCCCACCTTGCCCGATGAGCAGGCCGACCCTGCCGACAGTGCGATACCTTCTATATCGAAGGCGATCTGCCCGGTCTCGGCCTTCAGGCCCGGAAGCGTGAAAAACGTTGTGTTGGCGACGCGCATGACATCGTCACCGTGGATGATCACATCAGGCGCGTTCACGCGCATACCGTTTTCCAGCCGCGCCCGCAGCGCGGAAAGACGCGCCGCCTCAACCTCGACATTCCGGGAGGCAAAAGCCGCAGCGGCACCCAAACCGATGACCGACAGGGTATTTTCCGTACCCGAACGATGGCCCTTTTCCTGGCCGCCACCATGGATCAGCGGCTTCGGCATCATCACCTCGCCGCGCGAGATAAGAGCGCCGCCACCCTTCGGGCCACCGAGCTTGTGAGACGAAATCACAAGGAAATCCGCATCGAGCGCGTTGATATCGAGCGGCACGCGGCCGGCAGCCTGAACAGCGTCGACAACCATCAGACCGCCCGCCGCATGAACCAGCCGCGCCGCTTCCGCCACAGGCTGAAGGATGCCGGTCTCGTTATTAACCAGCATGCAAGCGACCAGCGGCAGCCCGGACGACCTGTCATGCGAAGACAGCAACGCTTCAAGAGCGGCAAGATCAAGGACACCCGCTGACGTAACGGGAACTTCCGTTACGTCACTCTTTTCGAAACGGCCACCTTCGCGGAATGCCGGATGCTCGATGGCGGAAACATAGAGCCGGCTTACCCGAACCGGGCTGCGTCCCATCCTGAATTCCGGCACAAGCACCAGATTGGCCGCTTCCGTCGCACCGCTGGTGAAAGTCACATGCGCCGGCTCAGCGCCGCCAAGCGCCGCAACCTCCCGGCGAGCCGTCTCGACGGCCGCGCGGGCGGCACGCCCTTCCCGGTGGACGGAAGACGGATTGCCGGCAAGATCAAGCGCAGACACAAGCACCTCCCGCACGGCCGGCAGAAGCGGCGCCGTGGCGTTCCAGTCCATATATGTGCGCGTCAAAACCGTCATCGCCGAAAGGCTTCATCCAATCTTCAATGCGCGAAAACGCATTTTTCTTGAAATTACAGTTGCGCTTGCCTTATGACACCACCCGAGTGCTTTAGCACACGCAAAGTTTCGAATTATTCTAAACTGCGTTCTAGAAAAGATGACAGAGTTCGTCAAGTCTTCTCATCGGAAGAATGCGGTTGGAGAATGAAAAAACACGACCGGAGTACCAATGCCCGAAGTCATCTTTAACGGCCCTGCGGGTCGCCTCGAAGGCCGTTATCAACCCTCCAAGGAAAAGAGCGCGCCGATCGCGATCATCCTTCATCCGCACCCGCAGTTCGGCGGCACGATGAACAACCAGATCGTTTATCAGCTCTTCTATCTTTTCCAGAAGCGCGGTTTCACGACGCTCCGGTTCAACTTCCGTTCGATTGGCCGCAGCCAGGGCGAGTTCGATCACGGTGCGGGCGAGCTGTCCGATGCCGCCTCGGCGCTCGACTGGGTGCAGAGCCTGCATCCGGATTCCAAGAGCTGTTGGGTGGCGGGTTACTCCTTCGGCGCCTGGATCGGCATGCAGCTTCTGATGCGCCGCCCGGAAATCGAAGGTTTCATGTCGATTGCCCCGCAGCCGAACACCTACGACTTCTCCTTCCTTGCGCCCTGCCCGTCTTCTGGCCTCATCATCAACGGCGATTCCGACAAGGTCGCGCCCGAAAAGGATGTCAACGGCCTGGTCGAAAAGCTGAAGACGCAGAAGGGCATTCTCATCACCCACCGCACCGTCCCCGGCGCCAACCACTTCTTCAACGGCAAGGTGGATGAGCTGATGGGCGAATGCGAGGACTATCTCGACCGTCGCCTGAACGGCGAGCTTGTGCCGGAACCGGCTGCCAAGCGTATTCGGTGATTTGGGGCGTATTTAAAGCAGGCCTTGATCGACCTATTATGATCCCGGCGGGCTTGGCTTACCCCCCTCTGCCCTGCCGGGCATCTCCCCCTCAAGGGGGGAGATCGAATCGTAGCACAACCTTTCGGCCATCTTGAACGTCCCAGCTGAGGCGAAGAGTAAGCCTCCTGCTGATCTCCCCCCTTGAGGGGGAGATGCCCGGCAGGGCAGAGGGGGGTAAGCCCCACCCGCCAACGTCATCAGCATCGCACCAAAACCCCACCCGTCACCGGCTCCTTCACCCCCGTCGTACAGGGATAGGTCAGCGGCAGCCCCTTCAGCGACCGAACGGCCAGATAGGCCCAGGCCTCCGCCTCCATCGCCCCACCATCGAACCCCGCCTCTTCCGCCGCAATCACCCGCGCTCCGACCTTTGCGGCTAGGTCTGCAAACTCCGCCATGATCACCGGATTGAGCCGACCGCCACCACAGACCACATAGGTCTTCGCCGCCTCCGGCAGATAGCTTGCCGACTTCAGAATGGCGGCCCCCGTCAGATGCGCCAAAGTCCGTGCACCATCGGCCAGCGAGACCTCACCCTTTTCCGGGGGCGCAAAATCGCTGCGATCCAGCGAACGGCGAATATTACTGGAAAAGAACGGGCTTTCCATATAACTCGCCACCAGCGAGGCAATGACGCTGCCACCCGCCGCCGTCCTGCCGCCTTTGTCGAAAGCCTTGCCGGTATGCGCCTCGATCCACTGGTCGATCAGCATATTGCCGGGGCCGCTATCGAAAGCGGCAAGCTGGCCAGCTTCACCGATGAAGGTGAGGTTGGAGATACCGCCGATATTGACGAAGACCGCAGGCGTCTCAAACCCGCCAGGTAGGTTGGCGGACAGCGCCATATGATAGGCCGGAATGAGCGGCGCGCCCTGCCCGCCATGCACCATGTCATTGGCGCGCATATCGTAGACCACGTCGATACCGGTTTCTTCAGCCAGCAAAGGTCCGTCACCGATCTGCACCGTCAGCGCCTCATCCGGCCGGTGCAGCACTGTCTGGCCATGAAAGCCGATGACATCGATTTCGCCAGGCAGAAGCCGGTGACGATGGAGAAAGGATTTCACCGCCGCCGCATGGGCAAGCGTCAGCTTCCGTTCAGCCTCACCAAGATCGCCCGGACGCTCACGCCGTTCGCGAATGGATTTGGCTGTCGTCAGCGCCTTCTGCCAGATGGCCCGCAGGCCGGGATCATAGGGAAAATAGCCGCTTGGCCCATGCCGCACCACGCTCTCGCCATCGGTACGCAGAAGCGCGATATCGATGCCGTCCATCGACGTGCCGCTCATCAGTCCGATTGCCGTTTTCACCTCACCCACCTGTCGCTCCCCTGCAATCTCGAATCATGCTGACCTTGAATCCCGACATTCATGGCCGAAACGGGTGCACATTTCAAAAAACAATGATAAAGCCGCGACGGTCACCGGTTTTCGATGGCCGTAAAGATCAAACCAGAAAGTAAAAGGTTATGTCCAGGTTCAAGTCCGATTTCCTCCGCACGCTCGATGAGCGCGGCTTCATTCACCAGATCTCCGATGAGGCAGGTCTCGACGAATTGTTCGCCAAGGAAACCGTGACCGCCTATATCGGCTATGACCCGACGGCCTCGAGTTTGCATGTCGGCCACCTCACCCAGATCATGATGCTGCACTGGCTGCAGCAGACCGGCCACCAGCCGATCTCGCTGATGGGTGGCGGCACCGGCATGGTAGGCGACCCCTCCTTCAAGGAAGAGGCCCGCAAGCTGATGACGATCGACATGATCGAGGACAACATCACCTCGCTCAAGCACGTCTTCGCCAACTACCTCGATTACGACCGCCCCGGCAACCCGGCGCTGATGATCAACAATGCCGACTGGCTGCGCGGATTGAACTATCTCGAATTCCTGCGTGACGTCGGCCGCCACTTCTCGGTCAACCGCATGCTGTCCTTCGACAGCGTGAAGACACGACTCGACCGCGAGCAGTCGCTGTCCTTCCTCGAATTCAACTACATGATCCTGCAGGCCTACGATTTCGTGGAACTGAACCAGCGCACGGGCTGCCGCCTGCAGATGGGCGGCTCTGACCAGTGGGGCAACATCATCAACGGCATCGACCTCGGTCACCGCATGGGGACACCGCAGCTTTACGCGCTGACCTCGCCGCTTCTGACCACCTCCTCGGGTGCGAAGATGGGCAAGTCGGCCTCGGGCGCCGTGTGGCTGAACAAGGACCTGCTGCCGGTCTATGATTTCTGGCAATACTGGCGCAACACCGAAGATGCCGACGTCGTTCGCTTCGCCAAGCTCTTCACGACCCTGCCGATGGAAGAGATCGCGCGTCTGGCTACGCTCGGTGGATCGGAAATCAACGAGGCGAAGAAAATCCTGGCGACCGAGGTAACCGCGATCCTGCACGGCCGTGCCGCTGCTGAAGAAGCCGCGGAAACGGCGCGCAAGACCTTCGAAGAGGGCGCGCTGGCCGAAAACCTGCCTTCCATCGAGGTTCCGGCCTCCGAACTTGAAGCTGGCGTCGGCGTCCTCTCGCTCATCGTCCGCGCAGGTCTCGCCGGTTCGAATGGCGAGGCCCGCCGCCATGTTCAGGGCGGTGCGGTGAAGATCAATGATCAGGGCGTTTCCGACGAGCGCCAGATGATAGGCACCGGCGAAGTGACGAGTGATGGCATCATCAAGCTGTCGGTAGGCAAGAAGAAGCACGTGCTGGTTCGCCCGGCGTAAACCAGCGCCAAACCCGCATCAAGGGCCGCGAAAGCGGCCCTTTTTATTGGAACTCGAAAATCTGCCTGAAAACACCGGGCGCAATCAGCGACAGCGGGTTGATCGTCAGCTTCGGCTGGTCCGTCTGGCCGGAAAGCTTGAAGGTAATGCCGAGCAGGCCGCGGTCGCGCCCGTTGCCGAGGAAGATGCCGATAAAGGGCAACTCGCCGAACAGCCGGTTCAGCCCGTAGGCGGGCATGAAGGTGCCGGTCATGTCCATGCGGCCATTCTGATCCTTCAGCAGCCCCTGAAACGTTGCGCCGATCTGTTCACCGCGCACAACCCCGTTTTCCACCGCGATCGAACCGTTGACATACACAACCCGAGCAAAGCCGCGCTGGAACTTCTCCGAACTGACATCGATGTTGCGGCGGACCGCATTGTTGAGGCTCCTGCCATCCTCGCCCGTGGGCGTTGCGACGATGTCCTGCAACTTGGCCTCGTTGACCACGGAGAAATTGCGCAGATCCAGCGAGCCGCTCCAGTCGCTGCCATTGGCGGTCGTCAGTGCGAGGTTGAGAAGACCGCCACGAATGCGGCTGTAGATATTGGCAAACCGCGCGAGCGAACCCGCATCGCTGCTGGTCAATGTCACAGTCCCCGTCGCGCCGCGATTGGTGGTCTGCGCGACCACCGCCTGTCCGTTGCCGGTCACGCCGCGAAAATCGATCGAGCGCACCTTGCCGTCACGCACGCTGACATCGGAATTGACATTGGCAAGGATCTCATCGTTGAACCCGTAGACCTTGTCAAACTGCGCCTTGATGGAAAGAGATGGCTGCGAACGAGACGTACCATCGCCACCGCCGGCGGGACTGCGCAGCTTCGACAGGAAAGGCCTTAGATCCGCGGATTTTCCGGAAGCATTGATAATATAGCCGTTTTTCGAAGCAGCCAACGAAACGGCATAATTATCGGAGGGCGACAGCTGCACGCGGCTGAGATCGGCCGAGATCAGACCGCTCTTGTTGAAGGCAATGTCGCCGGCGGCACCGAAACCATCGCCATCAAGGGAAAAATCCGTGATTGCGGTGCGACCGTCCGCCACTTCCATGGTAAAGGCGGCTTTTGCCGGAATGCCGATGCCCTTGCTCCAGCCAAGCCCTGGAAGAATGATCGACGCCTTGGTCAGATCGAGCCGTACGTCCTGGCGTTTGGGATCGGCACCGTCGATCTCCAAAACGGTTGTGCCACCGAGAACCGAGGACAGCTCCGGCGCGAGTTTGGCAACCTGTGTCTCGGTCAACGTGGCCTTCAGGGACAGGGTGGGAGCCACACCGCTGTTCTTGCGCACGGGCTCCGTCATCTCGATATCCATCGGCACGTCATCGACGCGGCCTTTGCCCTGAAGCAGGAGCTGACGGTCGTTCAACGTCATGAAGCCGTCGAGCGCCGTCACCTTGTGGCCGGCGAAGGGTTTCGTCAGCGACAGGTTTTTCAGATCGAGATCGGCCGTCCACACCGGCGGAGGCGGGTTCTGGCTGGAAAGCAGGCCGATGGTCAGTTTCGCATTGGCTTGCACATCGCCGGCGAAATCCTCCGGCTTGAACTGCGTGTCCTTGAGCGCATTGATCGGCTTCAGTGTCGCAAGCTCCGCTACGGCATCTGCGGAGCCCGATACGCTGAGTTCGAGATTTCCAAGCAGAGGCTTGTCATAAACCGAGGAAATCACGAACCGGCTGTTCTCAAGCGCCAGCGAACGGTTGGACGGGAAATAGGACGTCGCCCGCTTGATTTCGACGGCCATCTTGCCGCCTACGAGATCGAAATGCGCATCGACATCACGCAGGGGCGGAATGTCGCCGGTGGTGTTAAGGCGCGTATCGTCAATGTCGAAACGAATCTGCATTTCGCTCTCGCCGAGCACCAGCGGGCAACCGGGACCGCACATCCGGCCCTGCGGGATGAAGATTGCGATGGAGCCATTGGTGACCGTGCCGCCATAAAGATTGGAAACCACCCAGTCGCGCGGCTTGTGCGCCATCCAGAAAGGCCAGAGCTGCTTGACCGCCGTGGCCTCCATCTTCGGTATCTGTCCGCCGAAGCTGATTTCGGGCGACCCTTCGCCGAACCGCATTTTCAGCGATCCCGCCATGTCTCCGAGTGGGCTCGTGACATAAAGCGATGAAACGTCGAGTTGCTTCGTCGCAGCCGTGAAGTGACCGTCCGCCTTCAGGCTGAAAGGAACCGGGGCCTCGCCCGAGGCTTCGGACGAAGCAACCGCATCGTCGATGCGGAGGGACAGACCAAAACCCTCCTCCGTATCGCTGATTACGCCGGCGACCGGAATGATCGTACGTCCAAGTTCCACCCGCGAGTTGTCGATGACAAGCGTGCTTTTTGCGAAATCGTAACGTGCATTCACCGTGCCGGCCGTGAAGGGCTGGGCCTCGCCGCCGATCCGAAGCGTGCCGTTACCGAGGCCGAGCGAGATGTCGAGACGCGGCTCCTGCCCCTCCTTGGCCCGGCGGGCAACGATGTTGATGCCCGTCTTGACATTCAGCCCCTCATGGAGGTTTCCGTCCGGATCGTATTTTTCCAGAAACGGGCCAATGTCGAAGCCATCGATACGGGCCTGGAAACCGTCGATCACGCCGCCGGCACCTGAGGTCTTGAGTGACACGCTGGCGATTTCGCCGTTGAACAGCGTTTCCCCGTCAAGCGAATAGCCGCCCTGCTGGTCTGGCGTCAGCGACAGTTCCCGCACCTCGATGGTGCGCGGCTTGCCCAGTTCGCCCGGCGGCAGATGAACGGAAACGCTGGAAATATCGATTTCCTCGGTTCCGCTGCTCAGGAAAGCCTGTGCCAGCTTGTCGAGCTGCCCGAAGGCTTCCTGCAATTGCAGCGGCACGGCGTCGAGCTTGACGCTGGCAAGATCGAACCCGCTGCCCTTGGGTAAAAGCGCCGTATCCAGCTCCATCCCGTCGGCTTCTAGGCTCTCCACCGACACGCGACCCGCCAGAAGCGCGAGGGGATCGAGCGCCATGCCGATCGCCCGCGCCCTGCTCAGATGCTGGCCGGATTCCTTCTCGACGATATCCACATCCTCCGCCACCAGCGCAAGGCGCAGTCCGGTGGAGAACCTGATCGCCGATGATCCGATTCGCGCGCTGTAATGCGGTCCGAGCGCCCGTTCCAGCGCCTGCTGCGCCTGGCTGGACAGCGCATTGTCAATCGAACCGGTCTCGACGGAAAGAATGATGCCGCCGATAGAGAGGAAGGCGAGCACGAAAAGAGCCGCGAAAACCTTGAGGAAAGCACGCGCCATGGAACGCGGCGGCGGGCAATGCACGATGATGGGATCCTCGGCCTGAGCCGAAGGCAGATCGTGCAGCGCAACGATATCGCGCCTGCCGAACTTGACCTTTTCACCCCTGACTTCAGCCATACGCCCGTATTTGCCCCTGAATAGCTTTTGTTTCGCCGCAACACCGGAGCGGGATGGCGAAAAGTGTAAGCGGTCCTCGTCTGGAATCCCGCTCAAATTCCTTGACCCGGATCACGATTGGGATTTGAGGTCGAAACGATCTGAAATCCCAATCGTGATCTGGACGACGCGCGGTTTCGCTATATATCGAATGTGGCAACTTTCACTCAACATCCCGGCGAAAGAAAGGTAGATTATGACAGACTTGACAATTGGCGGCCCGGCTCCCGATTTCACTTTGCCCCGCAACGGTGAAGGGACGGTGACATTGTCCAAACTCCAAGGCAAGGCCGTCGTTCTTTATTTCTACCCCAAGGACGACACGTCCGGCTGCACCGCCGAAGCGATCGATTTCAGCGCGCTGGGCGGCGAATTCGAAGCGGCCAACACGGTTGTCATCGGCATCTCGCCCGACAGCGTCAAAAGCCACGACAAGTTTGCGGCAAAACATTCGCTTTCCGTCATGCTCGCGTCTGACGAAGAGAGGAAGGTTCTGGAAGCCTATGGCGTCTGGAAGGAAAAAAGCATGTATGGGAAAAAATACATGGGTGTCGAGCGCACCACATTCCTCGTTGGACCGGACGGCAAGATCGCGGAGATCTGGAACAAGGTGAAGGTCGCCGGCCATGCCCAGGCCGTTCTCGACGCAGCGAAGAAACTCTGAGGGACCAACCCGTTGTGATGCCCCCGTTCAAAATCACGTCGCTGCGCGGTGGTGCGACGGATGCTGTCGCAAGCGCCGATCTCGACAGGAAGACCGCGCTCGCACAGGAGACGGCGACACGGTGGTTGGAGCGCCGCCTGTCGCTGCGCTCTCCGCTGGACCCGCCCCTGCCAGAGCGCCCGGGCAGGCCGGAAAAGCCGGAACTCGTTCCGCCGACCGCAGTGGAACGCCGCTCGCTTCACAGCGTCAAGGGCCGTATCGCGCTGCTGCACGCCATTGCCCATATCGAACTCAACGCCGTCGATCTCGCGCTCGACATTGTCGCCCGTTATGCCAGCGAGCCGGTGCCGCACTCCTTTTTCGATGGCTGGATGCAGGTCGCCTTCGAGGAGGCAAAACATTTCCGGCTGGTGCGCGACCGGCTGAGAAGCCTCGGTGCCGACTATGGCGATCTGCCCGCCCATGACGGGCTGTGGCAAGCGGCGCATTCCACCCGCAACGATCTCACCGCACGGCTTGCCGTCGTGCCGCTCATCCTCGAAGCGCGCGGACTGGACGTCACCCCTTCCCTGCAGGCGAAGATGCGCGAAACCGGCGATCTGGAAAGCGCTGCCGTTCTGGACGTCATCTATAATGACGAAAAGGGCCACGTCGCCATCGGTGCAAAATGGTTCCGGTTCCTCTGTGCCCGTGAGAAAAAGGATCCGGCCGCAACCTTCAGGCAACTGGTGCGCGCCAATTTCCGCGGCCCTTTGAAACCGCCCTTTAATGACCTTGCCCGCGCCGAGGCCGGCCTGACGCCATCCTTTTACCGCTCGCTCACATCCGTCAGCCAGTAGCCGACGCTGCCGAAACGCCACTCCGGCAAAACTTCGTTAACCTTAACGAATTATGATTTCCTTCAAGAAATCGGCCAGTCCGGAGAGAGATTGTGACTGATACGGCGGAAAACCGGGTATTTGGCAAAAAGCGTGAGCCGCACGTGCTCATTCTCGCGCGCGGCGACAAGGTGCGGCACATGACCATCCGGCCGTGGATGGCGGCGCTTGCCGGCTGCACGATCGGCCTTTTTTCGCTCGGTTATCTCGGCGCCACCGGCTACCTTATCCTGCGGGACGACCTGATCGGCGCGACAATGGCGCGCCAGACCCGCATTCAGAACGATTACGAAGACCGCATCGCAGCCCTGAGAGCCCAGGTGGACCGCGTCACCTCCAGGCAGTTGCTGGATCAGCAGGTCGTTGAAAAGAAAGTGGAAAAGCTTCTGCAACAGCAGGCGGCGCTGACCTCGCGGCACGGCCGCATGAGCGAACTGCTGGAACGCGCGGAAAACTCCGGCGTCGCGACGTCGCCGACAGCACCCTCGTCCCTTTCAAACGCCATGGCGCCGGAAAAACGCGCCGATCTGTCGGGCGGTCTCTCGGCGATCGAAAAGCTGATGACACCGCGCCCACCACAGCCGGAACAACCCACCGCGAACGACAGACGGGCTGCTTACCAGCCGGAAGGCGGCGAGACGCCCTCGGACCGCGCCGATCGCGTATTTTCAAAGGTAACTCTGTCGCTGAAGGACATCGAGCGCCAGCAGATATCGCGGATAGCGCAACTGACGAGCGACGCCGAAGACAAGGCGAGTGCGATGCAGGACATTATCCGCCAGGCCGGGCTCAAGATCGATGAGAGCGGCACCGCCGACATGGGCGGACCCTATGCGGAGCCAGAGCGCGGCGAAACCGATCCCTTCAGCCTGTCGCTGACCAATCTCGACACCGCTCTCAACCGGCTGGACGTCGTCAGGGAAACGGCGACGACCCTGCCCTTCGGCAACCCGGCACCCGGCAGGGCTATCACCAGTCGATTCGGAAATCGGATGGATCCGTTTCTCGGCCGCCCGGCGCTACATACCGGCATCGATTTTCGTGCCGAGACCGGCGCAGACGTCAAATCCACCGGCGCTGGAAAGGTGACCGTGGCGGAAAATTCCGGCGGTTACGGCAATATGGTCGAGATCGATCACGGCCAGGGCGTGTCCACCCGATTCGGCCATCTCTCCGCCATTCTGGTCAAGGCCGGCGACCGGGTCGAAGCCGGCGACGTAATCGGCCGCGCCGGCAGCACCGGCCGTTCCACCGGTCCGCACGTGCATTATGAAGTGCGCCGCAACGATACGCCCGTGGATCCGATGCGGTTTCTGATCGCCGGGGCAGAGCTTAAAACCTATTTGAAATAGCGTCCCGGTTTTAACGCTTTTTTTGCTCTTTTAACGATAAATGCCGAAAAACCGCGCCTGAGGCTTAAAAGCCCAGCCGCGAGCGGCACGTTTAACGCGCTTTTCCCGTTGTTTCCTTGACTTTCCGGCAATTTGGGCATATCCCCGCGCCAAGTCTTTGCAAGTGCCGTCGCGGCACGCAGGTGTTCTTACCGAACCAGAACGGAAAAAGTTCTTCCTTTGACAACATTCTCTGATCTTGGCCTGAGCCAAAAAGTTCTTTCCGCTATTGCAGATGCCGGCTACACGACGCCGACACCCATTCAGGCTGGCGCCATTCCGCCGGCGCTGGAAAAGCGTGATATCTGCGGTATCGCACAGACCGGCACGGGCAAAACCGCGTCATTCGTTCTGCCGATGCTGACCCTGCTTGAGAAGGGCCGCGCACGCGCCAGAATGCCGCGCACGCTGATCCTCGAGCCGACGCGCGAGCTTGCGGCACAGGTGGCGGAGAACTTCGAGAAATACGGCAAGAATCACAAGCTGAACGTCGCCCTCCTGATCGGCGGTGTTTCCTTCGAAGACCAGGACCGCAAGCTGGAACGTGGCGCCGATGTGCTGATCTGCACCCCTGGCCGCCTTCTTGACCATTGCGAACGCGGCAAGCTGCTGATGACCGGCGTGGAAATCCTTGTCATCGACGAAGCCGACCGCATGCTCGACATGGGCTTCATTCCCGACATCGAGCGCATCGCCAAGATGATCCCCTTCACCCGCCAGACGCTGTTCTTCTCGGCCACCATGCCGCCGGAAATACAGAAGCTGGCTGATCGCTTCCTGCAGAACCCCGTCCGTGTCGAGGTCGCCAAGCCCTCCTCTACTGCAAAGACCGTTGCCCAGCGCATCGTCGCCGCCCATAACAAGGACTACGAAAAGCGCGCCGTCCTGCGCGATCTCGTCCGCGCCGAAGAGGCTGAACTCAAGAACGCCATCATCTTCTGCAACCGCAAGAAGGATGTGGCCGATCTTTTCCGTTCGCTCGACCGCCACGGCTTTTCCGTCGGCGCGCTGCATGGCGACATGGACCAGCGTTCGCGCACGACGATGCTGCAGAACTTCAAGGACGGCAATCTGAAGCTGCTCGTCGCCTCGGACGTCGCCGCACGCGGGCTTGATATCCCCGATGTCAGCCACGTCTTCAACTTCGATATTCCCATTCATTCGGAAGACTATGTTCACCGCATCGGCCGCACCGGCCGTGCCGGCCGCTCGGGCAAGGCTTTCACCATCGTCACCAAAAGCGACACCAAATATCTCGACGCCATCGAAAAGCTGATCGGCGAAAAGATCGAGTGGCTGAACGGTGATCTCTCCACCCTCCCCGCGCCGATGGAAAGCTTCGAAAGCAATTCCGGCCGTCGGGGCAAGGAACGGGGCGGCAGAGGCCGCGACCGTAACCGCCGGGACGCCGCACCGGTCGAAAACATCAATCAGGGCGCACAATCCGCTGCGGACGCAGATATCGCGGCTCATGGAGACGACAAGGTGAAAGCAGAACGCAAGCAGGAAAAGGCCCCGCGCAATTCCGACCGCAACAGTCGCAATCCGCTGCACGCCAATGACGACAACCGCGACCGTCGCCGCCACTATCGCGACCATGACGATGGCCCGACACCGGTTGGCTTCGGCGATGACATTCCCGCCTTCATGCTGATCGTGGCCAACGCCAAGGCCTGACCACAGCAATGGACACGATGACGTCGACCATCAAGCCGGGCCTCGATTTTCCGGGCGTCGGCGTGGGCCTTGTCATTTTGCGTGAAGGCCGCCTCCTTTTATGCCGGCGCATGAAAGCGCCGGAAGCCGGGTATTGGAGCATCCCTGGCGGCAAAGTCGATCACCTCGAAACGTCGCTAGCCGCGGCGCGGCGCGAAGCCGAGGAAGAGACCGGGCTGACGATCGGCCACGTCGAATTTCTCTGCCATAGCGAATTTATCGACGCAGTGGACCGCCATCACTGGGTCTCCCTGATCTTCGTCACCCGCGACACAACGGGTCAGCCTTCGCTTACGGAGCCGGATAAGCTCTCCGCCATCGACTGGTTCGATCTCGACAAACTTCCTGAGCCGATCTCAGCCTTTGCAAAGGACGCTCTGGCCGCTCTGAAATAATGCTGAGGCAGCCCCGGGCGTCGAATAATGACGTCGGATGCGGAATTTTCAAAATCGAAAACGGCGGATCTGATTGGGTCAAAGCCAGAATTTTGGACAACGGCACGCTTAATCCACGCCATTTCTTTCCTGGAACGCTTATCGCGAGAGAATGGCTTTGCGTTAAGTTCTCCGAACTCAATTTTAAATTGCCTAAATTAGAGCTATGTAAAAAACCGCCCCAGTTTCCTGAAGCGGTTTATACGTAATAAAAAAAATAGAATATAGAAGCGAATATAGTCTGGCAGTGCTTATAATCGGAACACTTTCCGAGGCTTTTTACAGCCAATTTCAGTCGTCCCCTGAAACAATTCCATCTAAGCTAATCATTTACTTTCCGTCAAGCAATTCTTCTCGCAAATGCGAAAAAAACATGGCGAAAAAGAGGTGGGGAATTAGAAGGTTTCTATATTAAACTTAGATATCAATAAATTACAGATATGAAAATAAAATGTGCAGATTTATGACGTGCACTGCAAAAGGCATAATCAGCAACAAGGCCTTCGCTGGAGTGTGCTTATACGCGCCACTTGTAATAGTTTTATGAAGTAAAACGGCACGTGGCGGATTTATGAAATACTTCTTCAGTAAAGCGGGACAGAAAGAAGATAGCGGGGCGAAAAAGAGCAGCGCTGCGGCATGGCCGCGAGGCACCATTATCGGCCGACGGCAACAACCACAAGATGCCGCGTCCATCTCGGCATTCGGATCGCCCGACATCGAAGCCAAGCTGCCGCAGTCCAGGCCCCGGCGTGCGATTATGATGGACGACCGGCGATTTTTCCTTTGGAAAACCGATTGGTGCCGATAAACATCAGATCGGGACAACAGGATTTCGACCACGTCATGCTTTCACTTCGCCTGCTAACGATCATCGCCGGTTTTGCCTTTGCGGGTTCCGCAAGCGCGGCATCGATCGGGATCGTTGCCCCGCAGAGCGGTCCCTACGAGCTTCTCGGGCAACAGGTCCGGCAGGGCGCCAAGGCGGCAGCTGCAAAACTCGGCCTGGATGTCGTGGAGATTCACGAGAGCTGCGAAGACGGCAGTGGCGGCGCGATTGCCGATGGCCTCGTGGCGGCGAAAGTCAGCGCCGCGATCGGCTTCCTGTGCACGGAAACGCTTCAGGACGTTCTGCCGCCGCTCAAGGCCGCGGCCGTTCCGGCCATCACGCTTTCCAGCCGCGCACCCATCCTGATGGAGGACGCGCTGAAATATGGCTGGCCGCTTTTTCGCCTCGCCCCATCGGATCGGGCCGAATCGGCAAGGGCTGCGGAAGTCATTCTTCGCGACTGGAAAGGCCACCCGATCGGGCTCGTGGATGACGGCACGATCTACAGCCGCGAATTGGTCGACCGTATCCGCTCTACGCTGGAGGAAAACGGGCTGAAGCCCACCTTTGCCGATACGATGCGACCCAATCAGGAACAGCAGGTGGCGCTTGTGCGCCGGCTGGCGCGCACCGGCATTACCCATGTCTTCATCGGCGCGGAACGAAACGATATCGCCGTCGTGGCACGGGACGCCGCTTCAGAGAATTTTCCGCTCACCATTCTGGGCGGCGATACGCTGAACGCCGCCAACACCCCCCTCGCACTGGCTGCGAACGTGATGGCCATCACGCGCCCGGCCTATGACACACTGCCTTCGGCGCAGGGGGCGGCCGGCGAACTGCGCGCCGCAGGCATCGAACCCGAAGGTTACGTCCTTCCAGCCTATGCCGCCACCGAACTGACGGCGGCGCTGGCGGAAGCGGCCCAGGCGCAGTCGAAACCGGCGCCGGAGATACTGGCGTCCGGCACGGCCTTCAAAACCGTGATTGGCGATCTCGCATTCAACCCGTCGCATGAGCTTTCGGACAATCCCTACCGCCTGCAGCGCTGGAACGGCCAGCGCTTCGAACCGGCGGACAAAGCCGAAAGGCAGTAGCTGCAGCCAGCACCGGGACAAATTCGCGGACGGCAGCGGAAAACCATCAGCAACCTCACCGCTGACCGTTTCAAACCCCGATGCATGATGTTAAAGGCAAACTTACGCAACGCGTCGAGAGGAGTTTGCCCATGTCCCTGCCCATCCGGATAGCACCGTCGATCCTGGCTTCCAATTTCGCCAAGCTCGGACAGGAAGTCGCCGATGTCACCGAGGCCGGCGCGGACTGGATTCATCTCGATGTCATGGACGGGCATTTCGTGCCGAACATTTCCTTCGGGCCTGATGTCATCAAGGCGCTTCGGCCGCACAGCAATGCCTTCTTCGATTGCCATTTGATGATCGCCCCCGTCGATCCCTATCTCGAAGCCTTTGCCAAGGCCGGCTGTGACAGCATCACGGTGCATGCGGAGGCCGGCCCCCACCTGCACCGCTCTCTCCAGACCATTCGCGGACTGGGCCTGAAGGCTGGCGTCACGCTCAACCCGGCAACGCCGCTTTCCGTTATCGAAAACGTGCTCGATGATGTCGACCTCGTGCTGATCATGAGCGTCAATCCCGGCTTCGGCGGCCAGAAATTCATTCCCGCCATGCTCGACAAGATCCGCGCAGCCAAGGCGATGATCGGTCAGCGGCCGATCGAACTGGAAGTGGATGGCGGCGTGACGGCGCAGACCGCAGGCGATATCATCGCCGCCGGCGCCAATGCACTGGTAGCGGGCTCCGCAGTCTTCAAAGGCGATGGCGTGGAGGATTATCGCAAGACGATCGCCCTCCTGCGCACGGCCGCGGAAGCCGGACGGGCGTAATCCGTCACCGCCGAATGCGGAAAGCCGGATGCGGCACAACGAGGCGTCGGGGGGGAATGTCATGGAAAGCGGCAGGCGGAATTTCCGCGACAGGGCTCTTCCAGCATTGTTCATTCTGCTTGGCGCGCTTGGCTGGAGCGTTTGTTCAGCGGCGTCAGCCGCTATCGGCCTCTATGCTCGTAACAGGCTGGAAACCGATCACGTCGCCGATATCATCACGCTTTTCTTCACGGGCGGATTTTTCGGCTGGCTGCTGGCGCTGGCAGCATTGCGCGTTCTCCCTGCCTTAAAATCCCAACAATTGCGTCTTGCGACAGCATGTCTCGCAATCGCTTTCTTCACGCTCTCCGTGGCGGCAGCATTGTTCGCGTTCGAGTACCGCATCTTTTATGCGCAATGGCATGCGCCAACGTTTTCCCGCATCTGGTTTTTTCAGCAGCTTTTCACGTCGCTCGGTGCAGTCTACCAGTTCGTCGTTCTGGGACTTGGTCTTTATTTTCCCTTCGCCGCACTTCCGCTCGTGCCCGCAGGGGCAATGCTCTGCCGGCGTGCACCGCAAGCGGCGTAGGCATGCAGCTTGATAGATTGAGATTAGCGGAACACTTTGCTAAACGGGCAGCAAATTTCCTCTACTAAGAAAGTCATTGCCATGATCCCTCGTTACTCCCGGCCGGAAATGGTCGCCATCTGGTCGCCGGAAACAAAATTCCGCATCTGGTTCGAGATCGAGGCGCATGCCTGTGACGCGCTGGCCGAGCTCGGCGTCATCCCGAAGTCAGCAGCCCAGACCATCTGGGAAAAGGGCGGCAGCGCCACCTTCGACGTCGCCCGCATTGATGAGATCGAGGCCGTCACCAAGCATGATGTCATCGCCTTCCTCACCCATCTCGCAGAATTCGTCGGTCCCGACAGCCGCTTCGTGCATCAGGGCATGACCTCGTCGGACGTGCTCGATACCACGCTCAACATCCAGCTCGTGCGCGCCGCCGATCTGCTGCTCGCCGACATGGACCGGGTGCTTGCGGCTCTCAAGACCCGGGCCTTCGAACATAAGAACACGGTGCGCATCGGCCGTAGCCACGGCATCCATGCCGAACCGACGACGATGGGCCTCACCTTCGCCCGCTTCTACGCCGAGATGCACCGCAACCGTGAGCGCCTCGTGAACGCCCGCGCCGAAATCGCCACTGGCGCAATCTCCGGCGCTGTCGGCACCTTCGCCAATATCGACCCCCGCGTCGAGGAACATGTCTGCGAAAAGCTCGGGCTCATCCCCGAGCCGGTTTCCACGCAGGTCATCCCGCGTGACCGTCACGCCATGTTCTTCGCCACCCTTGGCGTCATCGCCTCGTCGATTGAAAACGTCGCCATCGAAATCCGCCACATGCAGCGCACCGAAGTTCTGGAAGCGGAAGAGTTCTTCTCTCCCGGCCAGAAGGGCTCGTCGGCCATGCCGCACAAGCGTAACCCGGTTCTCACAGAAAACCTCACCGGCCTCGCCCGTCTGGTGCGCATGTCGGTCGTCCCGGCCATGGAAAACGTTGCCCTCTGGCACGAGCGCGACATCAGCCACTCCTCCGTGGAGCGCGCCATCGGCCCCGACACGACAGTCACTCTGGACTTCGCATTGAACCGTCTGGCAGGCGTCATCGAAAAGCTGGTGATCTACCCGGACAACATGCTGAAGAACATGAACAAGTTCCGTGGTCTCGTGCATTCGCAGCGCGTTCTCCTGGCGCTGACGCAGGCTGGCGTATCGCGCGAAGACGCCTATCGTCTGGTCCAGCGCAATGCCATGAAGGTCTGGGAACAGGGTGCGGACTTCCTTGAGGAACTGCTGGGCGACGAGGAAGTGCGCGCTGCGCTCCCCGAAGAGGTCATCCGCGAAAAATTCGACCTCGGTTACCACACCAAGCATGTCGATACGATCTTCGCCCGCGTCTTCGGCAACGCCTGAGACTTGAGCTGAACCCGAGAGCTTGACGTTAATGCCGCCGCGACCTTGATCGCGGTGGCATCACAACACAGATATGGCGCATGAAAGTTTCAGAAGCAGATATCCTGATCGTCCCCGGTTATACCAATTCCGGCCCGGACCACTGGCAGAGCCGCTGGGAGCGCAAGCTCTCCACCGCCCGCCGTGTCGAGCAGGCGGAATGGTCGAAACCGGTGAAGGAAGATTGGGTCGCCAGGCTGGTAGAGGAGGTCAACGCCTCCACCAGGCCCGTCGTCCTCGTTGCCCATTCGCTTGGCGTTCCAACGGTGATCCACGCATTGCCTGAAATCGGCAAGAAGGTATCCGGCGCGCTTCTCGTTGCGCCGCCTGATGTCGCCAATCCCGAAATCAGGCCGAAGCATCTCATGACCTTCGGGCCTTACCCGCGCGATCCGCTGCCCTTTCCGGCGATCACCATCGCCAGCCGCAACGATCCCTTCGGCTCTTATGAACACGCCGACGACATCGCTGCTGCCTGGGGTTCGCTTTTGATCGATGCCGGCATGTCCGGCCACATCAATGCCGAGTCCGGGCACGGCCCGTGGCCGGAGGGCGGCATGGTCTTCGCGCAATTCCTGAGCCGCCTTAAAGGCGTCGAGCCATGACGAGAGCCGCCAACTGAAATCCGCATCGCCCCCCGCCCCTGCCGCGGCCCGGTTTTGCGGATGAAACAGTTCGGCGGCCCTGTCACAAGAATTGAAGGGAAATATGCCAGCCGCATTGTAGAATGCACTCTTTTCCTTTATGGGACCGCTTCAAAGACCAAACGCAACGCCACCAGAATCGGCGTCAACCAAGAGACCTGCAATTATGAACCGTCGCCGCCGTATTTACGAAGGCAAGGCCAAGATCCTTTACGAGGGTCCGGAGCCAGGCACGCTTATCCAGTTCTTCAAGGATGATGCGACCGCCTTCAACAAGAAGAAGCATGAAGTCATCGACGGCAAGGGCGTGCTGAACAACCGTATCTGCGAATACGTCTTCACGCATCTGAACAAGATCGGCATTCCCACCCACTTCATCCGCCGCCTCAACATGCGCGAGCAGCTGATCAAGGAAGTGGAGATGATCCCGCTCGAGGTCGTCGTGCGCAATGTCGCCGCCGGCTCGCTTTCCAAGCGCCTCGGCATCGAGGAAGGCGTGGTGCTGCCACGCTCGATCATCGAGTTTTATTACAAGTCGGATGAGCTCGAAGACCCGATGGTCTCCGAAGAGCACATCACGGCTTTCGGCTGGGCCAACCCTGCCGAGCTTGACGACATCATGGCGCTCGCCATCCGCGTCAACGACTTCCTCTCCGGCCTGTTCCTCGGCGTCGGCATTCAGCTCGTCGATTTCAAGATCGAATGTGGCCGCCTCTTCGAAGGCGATATGATGCGCATCATCCTCGCCGACGAGATTTCGCCCGACAGCTGCCGTCTCTGGGACATCGAGACCCAGAAGAAGATGGACAAGGACCTCTTCCGACGCGATCTGGGCGGTCTTCTGGAAGCTTATTCCGAAGTGGCGCGCCGTCTCGGCATCATCAATGAAAACGAACCGATCCGCGGCACCGGTCCTGTTCTGGTAAAGTAATATCGGCTCGTGAAATAATATTGGCCTCGTAGGGTAAAATCAGGAGAAGATCAGGTGATCAAGGCACGGGTGACTGTTACGCTGAAGAACGGCGTTCTCGATCCGCAGGGCAAGGCAATCGAAGGCGCGCTTGGCAGCCTCGGGTTTGGTGGCGTCGGCCATGTCCGTCAGGGCAAGGTTTTCGATCTGGAACTGGAAGGCGCCGACAAGGCGAAGGCCGAAACCGATCTGAAGGCAATGTGCGAAAAGCTCTTGGCCAACACGGTCATCGAAAACTACGCCATCGCCATTCTCTAAGCTCCAGGAGCCGCCGTCCATGAAATCCGCTGTCGTCCAACTTCCCGGCCTCAACCGCGACCGCGACATGATCGCGGCTCTGACGAAAATTTCCGGTCAGGCGCCTGTCACCATCTGGCAGACGGAGACGGATATTCCCGATGTCGATCTGATCGTTATTCCCGGCGGCTTCTCTTATGGCGACTATCTGCGCTGCGGCGCGATTGCCGCCCGCATGCCTGTCATGCAGGCCATCCGCGAGAAGGCGGAAAAGGGCGTGAAGGTTCTCGGCGTCTGCAACGGCTTCCAGATTCTGGTCGAAGCCGGCATGCTGCCGGGCGCCCTGATGCGCAACGCCTCGCTGAAATTCGTCTGCCGCGAAGTGAAGCTCGAAGTCGCCAATAACGACACCGATTTCACCCGTGCTTACGACAAGGGCCAGATCCTGCGTTGCCCCGTCGCCCATCACGATGGCAACTACTTCCTCGATGCGGATGAGTTGAAATCGGTCGAGGGCAACGGCCAGGTCGTGTTCCGTTATGCCGAAGGCACCAACCCGAACGGCTCGCTGAACGACATTGCTGGCGTCATCAATGCCAAGGGCAACGTTCTCGGCATGATGCCGCATCCGGAAAACCTGATCGAAGCCGCCCATGGCGGCAATGACGGCCGCGGCCTCTTCGCTTCGGCGCTTGGCGTCATCGCAGCCTGACAGACGGGCGGGCTTTGAGCCCGCTTTTTTGATGCCGGCTGACGGCGTCGTTTTGGCCCTCTCTTCTGGATGACCTGATGTCTTTTGCCCGTCGATCGAATACCCTCAAGGCGACCGGATTGTTTCTAGCTGCGGCGACCCTGGCTGCTTGTCAGCCGAAACCACAGCCGACAGCCTCGGTCTCCCGCGCCGCTCTCCCCACAATGGAACGGATAGCGCTTGGCGCGAATGCCTGCTGGTTCAAATCGGGGGATGCGGCTTTCAAGGCCTATCGTCTGGCCCCTGAACTCAATTCCTTCTCAGGCCGTCCGCGCATCCTGCTCGTGCCGCGCAACAGTCCGGAATCGCGGCCCATGCTGGTCGTTCAGGCTGAAGGCAACCCGGCAAAGCTCGACGCTTTTGGCCCGGTGATGAACGAGGCCATTTCCAGCCGCATCGCAACCGACGTCAAGCGCTGGGCGAATGGCGGCAAGGGCTGCTGATCTCATCGTAGTATTCTAGCCCTGCATATCGGGCGAGGCGTATCCGCGTCGCTCATTCCTGTGCTTGTCACAGGAATGAGGAAAGGGGAACGCTCGGCAAAAGGCAGACGCCGGCACAAAAAGCTCTTACCACGTACCATTTATCAATTTGCCGAAGCTGCTCTAAGGTACGTAAATAAAAAAACCCGCCAACGCCGGTTGGGAATGGCGTGGCGGGCTGCCGCACGGCTTGATGGCGCCGGGGAAAGAAGGCGCCGCTCTCCGGCAAAAAATTAAAGCGGCCGTGTTGGCCATGAAAAAAGCTGGGATTTCGCCGCTTCCTTCAGGGCTTCATCGCGCGTTACGCCGATATCTTCCAGAAGATCATCAGACAGTTCCCGCAAAGCGAGCCGTCCCTGCCGCTTCCGGTGCCAGTTGAACATGCCCGCAATCAGGCGACCAATTGGCGTGCTGGCGATCTTGGCCGGAAAAGGCGCCGGTGCGACCATGTCGCCGGCATCGCGGAACACGCGTTCCCGTTCGTAACCATCAGGATAGAGCGTATCCGCTGTCGAAAGGTATTGATCCATCTTGCGCATATTGCACCTATTGTCTCCGTGCGTTTGTCTTCATGGAATGCAGACAATAAATACAATTGACTTGCGAAGAGATACAATGCATAAATCGTCACCATGACAAATTGGCTTCCTGATCTCACTGTGGGCGACGGCCCGATATATCTGCGCCTCGCCGACAGTATCGAGGGTGCAATTTCCGATGGCACCCTGCAGGCGGGCTCGAAATTGCCGCCGCAGCGCAACCTCGCTTATGACCTCGGCGTGACAATAGGTACAATCAGCCGGGCCTACGCGCTTATCCACGAGCGCGGCCTGGTCAGCGGCGAGGTCGGCCGCGGCACCTATGTCAATGAGCGCAAGACCCCGGCCCCCTCAGCGCCCATGGAGACGGTGGCGGCAGCCTTCGGCAGCACACGCCACGCTGTCGATAGCAGCGCCGAATTCCGGCTCAACACCACGGCGGCACCCGATGTCGGCCAGAGTGTGCTGATCGCCAGGCATATCGAGGCTGTCGCCCGCGAACATGCCTACGACGTCACCAATTACGCCCGTTCCTTTCCTGACAACTGGTGCATGGCGGGCGCTCGCTGGCTTTCCCAGAACGGCTGGTCGCCAAAACCGGAAAACATCGTCTCGACGCTTGGCGCCCATGCGGCGGTGATGAGTGTGGTGACGGCCATGACCGCCCCGGGAGACCGTATCGTCTTCGAACCCGTGACCTATTCCCATATCAGCCGCAGCGCCACACTTGCCGGACGGCGGGTGACGCTGGTTGAAGCGGATGAAAAGGGCATTGTCCCTGACGATTTCGAGCGCGTCTGCGCCCAGCAGCATCCCAAGATGATCTTCCTGATGTCCGCCGGCCAGAACCCGACCTGCGCCACGCTGCCGGAAGAGCGTCGCCGTGCGATAGCCGATATTGCCCGCCGGTATGGTGTCTGGGTCGTAGAGGATAATCTTTATGGCGCGATGACGCGTGAGGCGATCCCGCTGATTGCTGAATTTGCGCCCGACATTACCTTCGTCGTCGGCGGCCTGTCGAAATCCGTTGCCGCTGGCGTTCGTGGCGGCTGGGTCGCCTGCCCGGCGCAATATTCGTCGCGCATCCGCATTTCCCACTCGATGCTGACAGGCGGTCTGCCCTTCATGCTGGCCGAAGTGAATGCCCGCCTCGTCAACAGCGGTGACGCCGACGACATTCGCAAGGACTGTATAGCCGAGATCAACCAGCGGGAGGCGATTGCCCGGCGGGCCTTCGCCGGACTGGATTTCAATTCGCTGCCCGACATCGCCTTCCTGTGGCTGAGACTGCCCGAACCCTGGCTTTCCGGCACGTTCCGAAACGCGGCGATGAAAGAAGGCGTGCTGATAGATGACGAGGATGAGTTCAAGGCCGGCCGCACCGACAAGGTTTTCCATCGGGTGCGTGTCAGCCTTTCTGGTCCATCGAACCAGCAAGAGTTGACCCATGCCCTCGGCATCCTGCGCCACCTGCTCGACAACGGCTCGGCCGGTTACGAAAGCGTTGCCTAAGGGGCGGAGAGTCTTTCCTGCAACACCCGGCCTAATTCAGTAACTTATCATTTACCAAACCGACAAACCTGCCATCCTTTCCGCAATTCGAGGTGGGGAATGATTCGATGGCAGCATTCAATTCCACAGGTGTGAGGGCGTGTTTTGCGCTGGCGATCCTTCTTGCGGCATTGATCGGCATCATGCCCGCCACTGCTGCGGAAGGCACCGTCTTCGACGAATTGCGCTTCGGCGCAACCACCTCGATCTCCAATCACGACAATGGCGGTGAGGATGGCGTCTTTCCGGCCTTCACCGCCTATTTTGATCCCTTCGCCAGTGCATCTGCGGTGACGCTCGGCCAAAAACTCTCCCGCCCACGGCTACATATCGGTGGCGAGATCGGCACTGAGGGCTCGGCGAATACCATTTACGGCGGCGTCAACTGGACCTTCGATCTCAACCCGAAGATCTTTCTCGATTTCGGTTTTGGCGGCCTCTGGCACGATGGCAAGCTGAGAAACAGTGCCGGCGAAACCGGTGCGGAATTCGGCTGCCGGGTGCTTTTCCACGAATATGCGGCGGTCGGCTATCGTTTCGATAATAACTGGAATATTTCGACCCAGATCGAGCATGCATCACATGCCAATCTGTGCGATGGGCCCAATGACGGACTGACCCGCGTCGGCCTCATGGTCGGCTACAGGTTCTGAAGAAGCCAAGAAAGCAGCGTTTTGCGGGTAAAACCGCGCATTTTCCTGTCGCACCTTTGAGCCTCTTGCGCTAAAGAACCGGAAACTTCCCTCGGCTCGAACCGCGTGAGACCTATGTCGATTCCAAACTCCATCAAGATCACCCCGGAACTCGTTGCATCCCACGGGCTGAAGCCCGACGAATACCAGCGTATCCTCGACCTGATCGGACGGGAGCCGAGCTTTACCGAGCTCGGCATCTTCTCGGCCATGTGGAACGAGCACTGCTCCTACAAGTCGTCCAAGAAGTGGCTGAAGACCCTGCCCACCAAGGGACCACGCGTCATCCAGGGCCCCGGTGAAAATGCCGGCGTTGTGGATATCGACGATGGCGATTGCGTCGTCTTCAAGATGGAGAGCCATAACCACCCCTCCTATATCGAGCCCTATCAGGGTGCGGCGACCGGCGTCGGGGGTATCCTGCGTGACGTCTTCACCATGGGCGCGCGCCCGATTGCAGCCATGAACGCCCTGCGCTTCGGTGCGCCCGACCACCCGAAGACCCGCCATCTCGTGGCCGGCGTCGTTGCCGGTGTTGGCGGCTACGGCAACTCCTTCGGCGTGCCGACGGTTGGCGGCGAAGTGGAATTCGATCCGCGCTATAATGGCAACATCCTCGTTAACGCCTTTGCCGCCGGTCTTGCCAAGTCCGACGCGATCTTCCTTTCGGAAGCCAAGGGTGTGGGCCTGCCGGTGGTTTATCTCGGCGCAAAGACCGGCCGCGATGGCGTTGGCGGCGCGACCATGGCCTCTGCCGAATTCGATGAGTCCATCGAAGAAAAGCGCCCGACCGTTCAGGTCGGTGACCCCTTCACGGAAAAGTGCCTGCTGGAAGCCTGCCTCGAGCTGATGAAAACCGGCGCGGTCATCGCCATTCAGGACATGGGCGCCGCCGGCCTCACCTGCTCGGCCGTGGAAATGGGCGCCAAGGGCGACCTCGGCATCGAGCTTGACCTCAATGCCGTGCCGGTGCGCGAAGAGCGCATGACTGCCTATGAAATGATGCTGTCCGAAAGCCAGGAGCGCATGCTCATGGTTCTCGAGCCCTCCAAGGAAGAAGTCGCCAAGGCGATTTTCGTGAAATGGGGTCTGGACTTCGCCATCGTCGGCAAGACCACCGACGACCTGCGTTTCCGCGTCATTCACAACGGCGAGGAAGTCGCCAACCTGCCGATCAAGGAACTGGGCGATCAGGCTCCGGAATATGACCGCCCGTGGACGCCCGCGAAGGTGCCCGCCCCGCTTGCAGAAAACGACGTCCCCGCTGCCGATATCGCCGATGCGCTGGTATCGCTCGTCGGTTCGGCCAACAATTCTTCGCGCCGCTGGGTCTACGAGCAGTATGACACGCTGATCCAGGGCAATTCCCTGCAGCTGCCGGGCGGCGACGCCGGTGTGGTTCGCGTCGAAGGCCATGACAAGAAGGCGCTAGCCTTCTCCTCCGACGTCACCCCGCGTTACGTCGAGGCCGACCCCTTCGAAGGCGGCAAGCAGGCCGTGGCCGAATGCTGGCGCAACATTACCGCAACCGGCGCCCTGCCGCTCGCGGCCACCGACAACCTGAATTTCGGCAACCCGGAAAAGCCCGAAATCATGAGCCAGCTGGTTCATGCCATCAAGGGTATCGGCGAAGCCTGCCGCGTGCTGGAATTCCCGATCGTTTCCGGCAACGTCTCGCTCTACAACGAGACCAATGGCCAGGCGATCCTGCCAACCCCCACCATTGGCGGCGTCGGCTTGCTGAAGGATTGGGGCCGCATGGCGCGCATCCGTTTTGCCGCCGCTGACGAAGCGGTGCTGCTTGTCGGCGCACCTGCCGGCCTCGGCACCCACATCGCGCAGTCGGTGTACATGCGTGATATCCATGGCCGTATCGACGGCCCTGCCCCGCATGTCGATCTCGCCGCCGAAAAGAAGAACGGCGATTTCGTGCGTGGCATCATCACGGATGGCCTCGCCACCGCCGTTCACGATTGCTCCTCGGGAGGTCTGGCGCTCGCGGTTGCCGAAATGGCGATTTCCTCCGGAATCGGCGCGACCATCGATGCGGTCGAAGGCCACAACCCGGTCCTCACCTTCTATGGCGAAGATCAGGGTCGTTACGTGCTCACCGTGAAGAAAACCGATCTCGACAAGGTACTGGGTGCTGCGAAGGCAGCCGGCGTTTCCTGCGCCAACATCGGCGTTACCGGTGGTTCCACCGTAAAGCTGGGCACGGCGCGCGCCGTCGAGATTAAAGAATTGCACTCGGCCTATGAATCGTGGTTCCCTCAGTTCATGGACGGCGAAACTCTAGTCGCCGCAGAATGAATTAAGGAGAAACACCATGCCCATGAAACCCGGCGACATTGAAGACATGATTAAGGCGGGAATTCCCGGGGCAAAGGTCACGATCCGCGATCTGGCCGGTGATGGCGATCATTACGCGGCGGAAGTCGTGGCAGATGCATTCAAGGGCAAGACCCGCGTGCAGCAGCACCAGATGGTCTATGACGCGCTGAAGGGCAATATGGGCGGCGTCCTGCATGCCCTTGCCCTGCAGACCTCGGCGCCCGAATGATGACTGAGATCACCGGTCTCTGTCCCATCGGCTGAAAGACCTGACGGCTGAAGAATAAAGAAAGGCCCGCGTGATAGTCCCACGCGGGCCTTTTCATATTCGACGTTATCGAAACCTCTAAAGAGCAGGCGGCGTTTGTGACTCGAGGTCGGCAAATGAGGCGGCTGGCAGAGGCCCGGCCGTCAGCAGGGTAAAGTCGTAACCGGACCTGCGATCAGGCCCGAGAACATATTGCCGGTGCATTCTGAGGAAATTCCGCTTGTTCTTCTTGTAACGCTCCGGTGAAAGCGAATGCTTGAAGCGGATCGGCACGATTTTCGGTTGCGGCGCATCGCCATGACCGGTCAGCGCCACCGTGTTGCAACGATATAGATGGATCGGATCTGTGAGACACTGGATATCGAACCATGTCACCTCAGGGTGACGTGCGATGACGCCAATGCTCTGACGAAGCCGCACGGCGCTCGACAGAAACGCGCATTGCAGGGCCGCCCCACCCAGCGTTGCGAAAGACAACTTCCGTCCATCCAGTGCCTCCGGCTTCAGCTCCAGCACGCGGCCGATGACCGCGAGGGCCAAGCTGGCGCCCATGCTGTGCGAGACCACCAGAGCCTCATCCGAAGACTGCTCCAGCGCCGTCAGGACAAGCGCTGCCTTCTCTTCGATCCAGCCTCGGGCAATCGGCTCGTCGCGGCCGACTGCGAGTGCGAACCGCCAGTCCGCATAAAGATGCAGGGTGTGAAAGCGCTCGGCAAACGGCAGGAAAGCCTTGTTGAAAAACAGGGCGGCAGCCGGAAGGCTGACCACCAGCAGCCACAGCGGTAAGGCGAAAAGCCAGGACGACAGGCCAATCACCGCCGCAAGCACGCCACCGGCAAGCATCAGCAGGAACGGAAAAATAAAGAACAGCCCAAAACGCCATGCATGGCGGAAGTAGCGCGCCGCGCCCCCCTCACCGATAATGCCCGCTCCCGCCTTGAAGCCCTGCCAGATCTGCCGCCAGACCGGCGCATTCCGCAATTGTGAGATGACGGCATTATGATCATAGACGATGATGTCCGAACGCGTCCGCCAATCGCCTGACGAGGATTCCACGGTGAATGTTTCGCCGCCCGGCCTGTTCTCCAGCGGCCCCACTGCATAATCGACGGCCCATGTTTTTCCTGCCAGCGCGGCGGCACGCTGATAACGCAGATGATGGGCAGCGGCATCCAGCGGATCGAAACCCGGGAAATAAAGGACAAGTCGTGACGTGACGGTCGGCATGCATAAACCTTCGGGCTGGAGGCACCCGAAAGGATCGCTTGATACAGTGGGCGATGCACGTATAGTAAAAATCGCGACGGAAATATGATTTATTTAAAGGCGGAGAAAATTTGTCTGGCATCGTCGATCAACTGATAAACGGCGTCGTCAAGGGCGCTTTGTCGGAAGTCCTCACCAAGACCGGCATCCGCAAGACGCGCCGCGCACGCCGAACGAAAAGCACCGGTTCTCTTGCCGGCGGTATTGTCGGCTCCGTTCTGGAAGCCGCAATCAAGGCCGCAGTCAAACCGAAGCCGGCCAAAAAACAGGTCAGCAAAAGACGCACCGCCGCCGCGCGCAGCCGGCAGAGATATCGCTAGGCGTCGGAAGACCGTTTTTTGGCGCGTTATGCGTTGCAGGAGGCACGCATTTTTTCCTTCCGACGGGTGGAAATCGCGCCACGACATGTTATTTAGAGGCTAACAGAAAGCAGCGGCCTTGAACCGCATGTGAAAGGAATAGGCCTATGAGCGGCATTCACGACATGATCGACAGCGAAGTGAAGAGCAACGACATCGTTCTTTTCATGAAGGGCACCCCGCAATTCCCGCAATGCGGTTTTTCCGGCCAGGTGGTACAGATCCTCGATTATCTCGGCGTCGACTACAAGGGCATCAATGTGCTTGCCGATGCCGACATCCGTCAGGGCATCAAGGACTATTCCAACTGGCCGACGATCCCGCAGCTCTACGTCAAGGGTGAGTTCGTTGGCGGCTGCGACATCGTGAGAGAGATGTTCCAGTCCGGCGAATTGCAGAGCCACTTCCAAGAACAGGGTATCAGCGTCCGCGGCGCGGCCTGATTTCGGCCGGTTCATCCGGCCCACCCTGATTGTCAGAAATTTATGCCAGGCGTTGCTTCATGCAACGCCTTTGCCGTTCTTTTTGGGGCAATCCTGTGACAAATCTTTCACAATCCACCGCTTCGCGCGCAGGCTCGATGGGGCGTACGGAATTCATTGCGCTGGCCGCAATGCTGATGGCGTTGAACGCGCTCGCCATCGATATCATGCTGCCCGGGCTTCAGGAAATCGGCGCCTCGCTGGGCGTCGAGAATGAAAACCATCGCCAATATGTCATTTCGGCCTACCTTCTCGGTTTCGGCGTCGCCCAGCTTCTCTATGGGCCGATCTCGGACCGTTTCGGTCGCCGCAAGCCGATGCTCTTTGGTCTCGCGATTTACATCGTTTCAGCGCTTGCGGTCGTTTTTGTGCCGTCCTTCTCCGGCCTGCTGCTCCTGCGTTTCATTCAGGGCATCGGTTCTGCGGCGACACGCGTCATCACCATCTCGATCGTCCGCGACATCTATGGCGGCCGCCAGATGGCTGAAGTCATGTCGCTGATCATGATGGTTTTCATGGTTGTTCCGGTCATCGCGCCCGGCACTGGCCAGATCGTGCTCTTCTTCGGAAACTGGCACCTTATCTTTGCCTTCATGGCCGGCATCGCTGCCGTGGTAACGGCCTGGATGTATTTCCGCCTGCCTGAGACCCTGCATCCGGACGATGTCCGCCCTTTCACCGCCCGTTCGGTACTCGGCGGTTTCAAGATCGTGCTCACCAACCGCATTGCGCTTTGCTACACGCTCTCCAGCACCTTCATCTTCGGTGCGCTGTTCGGCTTCATCAATTCCGCTGAACAGGTCTACAAGGGCATTTACGGCCTTGGTCCATGGTTCGCGGCGGCATTTGCCGGCGTCGCCCTGTTCATGGCCTTTTCGTCCTTCATCAATGCGAGGCTTGTCGGAAGGTTCGGCATGCGCAAGCTGTCGCACGGGTCGCTGCTCGGCTTCATCGCCATCACCTTCATCTGGCTTGTGGTGCAGGTGCTGGGACCGGATCCGATGCCTTTCGCCATCTTCATCGTGTTCTTCGCACTTGCCATGTTCCAGTTCGGCTGGATCGGCTCGAACTTCAACTCGCTGGCGATGGAACCGCTTGGCCACGTCGCCGGCACAGCCTCCTCGGTGATTGGCTTCATGGGAACCATTGGCGGTTCGCTAATCGGCGCCGCCATCGGCCAGGCTTTCGACGGTACCGCACTGCCAATGGTGGCGGGCTTCTTCGTCGTCTCCATCATCGGCCTGATCTTTGTACTGATCGGCGAAAAGGGTGTGTTATTTCATGCCCACAACAAGCCGATCCGCTAAGGGACATGGAAAAATAAAAGGGCGCGGAATTCTGTTCCGCGCCCTTTTTTGTTTGCTGGTGGGTCTCGCCGACGGCCGTTACCCCGGAGCTGATCCGGGGTTCAGCCAGCCCAAGTCCTTGGGCTGAAAAAGGTCCTTCCGCCGCGCAGACGCGCCGCAGCTGGATGCCGGATCAAGTCCGGCATGACGGTGAAGGTTGTGCACCCCACAAATCCGGAGCCTCAGACCGTGAAAATCTTCTCGCGCAGCAATTCCCACGTCTCCTGATTAGGCGCCAGCAGCAGCCCGCCATCCACATGGCGTGGCAGATAAGGCGAGCCATCAAGGCGGGCGGCATAGGCGCCCGATTCCTGCGAGATCAATGTGCCGGCCAGGTGGTCCCAGGGCATCAGCTTGTTGTACATGAGGAAATGCATGTGACCGCCGCAGAACAGGCGATACTCATGTGCGGCGCAGCGATAGCTGGTGAAGAGCCGCACATCGGCCAGGTTCACCAGAATCTTGCGGCGCGTCTCCACGTCGAAATAACCGGTATTGGCGATACCCACCATCTGCGACAGTTCCGGCGCCGGCACGACCGACATCTGCGTCTGCGCGCCATCGGCGCTGCACAGCCATGCGCCGGAGCCCTTTTCGGCAATGGCCCAGTCATTGCCCATGGGATCGAAGATCAGGCCGGCGACAGTCTCGCCCTTAGAGATGATGCTCATCATCACGCCGAAAAGCGGCAGGCCGGACGCAAAATTATAGGTGCCATCGATCGGATCGACCACGACAGCCAGATCGGCATCGGCAAGCTTGCCAAGCAGCGAAGCGTCGGCCGCCACCGCCTCCTCGCCGATGAACAGAGCATTCGGCATGATCTCCTGCACGCGGGCGCGGATCAACCGCTCTGCGGCCTCGTCAGCCTCGGTAACCAGGTCGATCGCTTCGGTCTTGATCCTGACGTCGCCATCGCCCAGATTGCGGAACCTCGGCAGGATTTCAACCGCAGCAGCCTCCTGAAGCGCATTGGCAAGAGAGGCGATGTCGAGTTCGAGAGCCATGGGCGAGATCCTTCCATTTGAGCATAAATCTTATAAGGCGACGATTTCCCGCCGCAGCATCTTCCAGCTTTCCTTGTCGGGAGCAGAAAGTATGCCACCGGTCGTCTGGCCGGGCCGATAGGGCGTGTTGTCGAAACGCGCCGTGTAACCACCCGCTTCCTGATGGATGAGCACGCCTGCAAGGTGATCCCATGGCATCAGCTTTTCATGGCCGATGAAATGAAGATTGCCGGCGGAAGCGAGCCAATATTCATGTGCGGAGCAGTTGAGCGACAATGCCATCTTTATCTTCGCCATATTGGCGGCGATCACCGGCCGGCGATCCGGATGGCTGTGGCCCCACGAAAAGAGGCCGACCATGTCGGACAGTGGCGCGGGATCGGCAACCTTCAGCTTTGCCTGCGATCCGTTTTTGCGGTGGAGATAGGCGCCCTCACCTTTCAGACCAATGATGGTGTCCCCCATGACGGGATCGTGGATAAGTCCAGCCACGGTCTCACCCTTGACGGTGACCGCAAGCAGCGTACCGAAGGCGGGAAAGCCGGAAGCGTAATTGAAGGTGCCGTCGATGGGATCGATCACGAAGGCAAGCGGCGCGTCGGCAAGGGCGGGAATGACGGAATGATCCGCGTCATAGGCCTCTTCGCCAACAATATGCGCCTTTGGAAACCGCTCGAGCAGCGCTGCGGTTATCAGCTTTTCGGCCAGAACATCCGCCTCGGTGACGAGATCGACGGCGGATGTCTTTTCGGAGATGGCGCCAGCGCTCAGGTTCCTGAAGCGGGGCATGATTTCATCCGTACCGGCTGCGGCAACGGTGGCAACGAGGAAATCGATATCTTTATCGGAAAGGGTCATCGCGCGGGGCACTTCTTCATAAGGGAGGGTGGGCCTCCCTAGGCTCTTCAGATGACGCCCCCGTGACAGAAAGCGCCGAAAAATCAAAAAGTCTGGGGTCGAGGAGATGGGAAGGGTTCACATGTGCCAGCGCCCGCAGCATCACATCCTTCCGACCGGGCATACGCCGCTCGATATCCGCCAGCATTTCCTTCATGGCGTTGCGCTGAAGCCCGTCCTGCGAGCCGCAAAGGTCGCAGGGGATGATCGGAAACTCCATTGCGGCCGCAAATTTCGCCATGTCTTCTTCGGCGCAATAGGCAAGCGGGCGCATGACCATCAGGTCACCCTCGTCATTCAAAAGCTTTGCCGGCATGCCGGCCAGACGTCCGCCATGGAAGAAGTTCATGAAGAAGGTCTCGAGAATATCCTCGCGGTGATGGCCGAGCAGCAGCGCGTCGCAGCCCTCCTCCCGCGCGATGCGGTAAAGATTGCCGCGCCTGAGCCGCGAACAGAGCGAACAGTAAGTGCCGCCGGAGGGCACCTTCTCCTTCACCACCGAATAGGTGTCGCGATATTCGATGCGATGGGCAACCCCGATCTTAGCCAGATACTCCGGCAGCACGTGCTTGGGGAAATTAGGCTGGCCCTGATCGAGATTGCAGGCAATCAGTTCCACCGGCAAAAGGCCGCGCCATTTGAGATCGAGCAGCAGCGCCAAAAGGCCGTAGCTGTCCTTGCCGCCTGACAGGCCGACCAGCCAGCGCTTCTGGCCATTCAGCATGCCGAAATCTTCGAAGGCCTGACGCACATTGCGGAGCAGCCGCTTGCGCAGCTTGTTGAACGAGACCGAACGCGGCGCATTGTCGAACAGCGGATGCGAGTTGCCGTTCTCTTCCGAAGGCTCGTGATCTGCCTCCACCTTATCAGCGATATCATCGATCCTGGTGAGAATATTCATCATCCGCTCGCTCCGGCTCGACTGCCGTTCTTAATGGAGGCAATGCCCCCATCCGCCGGCAATATCAAGCCCCGAATACGGACCAGCCGGTTTTCGTCGCCAGCATTTCCAGCGCATGTGACCCGAGCGCCGAGTTGCCGACCTTGTTGAGGCCCGGCGACCAGACCGCGATCGATGCCTTGCCGGGTGCCACCGCCATGATGCCGCCGCCGACGCCGCTCTTGCCCGGCAGGCCGACATGATAGGCGAAATCGCCCGACCCGTCATAATGACCGCAGGTCAGCATCAGCGCATTGATGCGCCTTGCGCGGCGGTCCGACACGACGGTATGCCCCGTCAGCGGGTTGCGGCCGCGATTGGCCAGAAACAGGGCGGCGCGGGATAGCTGCGCGCAGGTCATGGAAAGCGCGCACTGATGGAAATAGACCCCGAGCGTATATTCCACGGGGTGATGCAGATTGCCGAAGGAGCGCATGAAATTGGCGAGCGCGAAATTGCGGAAACCCGTCGCCTGCTCGGATTTCGCCACCGTATCGTCGATGCTGATCGTGTCATCATCAGCGAGATACCGCACGAACCGCAGGAGCTCGCCGATCGCCTCGCGCGGCTGATGGCCGGACAAAACGATATCGGTCACCACGATCGCCCCGGCATTCACGAAGGGGTTGCGGGGAATTCCGTGCTCGTGCTCCAGCTGGACTATGGAGTTGAAGGACGATCCCGACGGTTCGCGACCCACTCGGTTCCATACCGTCTCACCGGCCTTGCCGAGCGCCAGCGTCAGCATGAAGACCTTGGAAATGCTCTGGATCGAAAACGGCGTCAGCGCATTGCCAGCCGTATAAGTCGTTCCATCGACCGTGGTGATGGCGATGCCGAACTGGTTGGGATCGACCTTGGCGAGTTCGGGAATGTAATCCGCAACCTTCCCCTCGCCCAGCCTCGGCAGCATGCTGTCATGGATGGAATCGACGATACCCTGAATGTCCTGCATGCAAAGCCTTCCCCAGCAAACAAAAAAGCCGCCCCGAAGGGCGGCTTCCTGAATACTGAAACGCGTCGATTAACGCGAGTAGAATTCGACGACCAGATGCGGTTCCATGACGACCGGGTAAGGAACGTCGGAGAGCGACGGAACGCGAGCGTAGGTCGCAACCATCTTGTTGTGGTCAACTTCGATGTAGTCAGGAACGTCGCGTTCAGCGAGCTGAACGGCTTCCAGAACGGTTACGAGCTGCTTGGACTTCTGGCGAACTTCGATAACGTCGCCCGGCTTGCAGCGGTAAGAACCGATGTTGACGCGAACGCCGTTAACCGTGACGTGGCCATGGTTGATGAACTGGCGCGACGCGAAAACGGTCGGAACGAACTTGGCGCGGTAGACGATGGCGTCCAGACGCGACTCGAGCAGGCCGATCAGGTTTTCAGAGGTATCGCCCTTGCGACGGTTTGCTTCGTCGAAAGTAGCGCGGAACTGCTTTTCGCGCAGTTCGCCGTAGTAGCCCTTGAGCTTCTGCTTGGCGCGCAGCTGCGTGCCGAAGTCGCTCATCTTGCCCTTGCGGCGCTGGCCGTGCTGGCCCGGGCCGTATTCGCGGCGGTTAACCGGGGACTTCGGACGGCCCCAGATGTTTTCGCCCATGCGGCGGTCGATTTTGTACTTAGCCGATTCGCGCTTGCTCATCGTATTTCCTTCTCAAAGGTTTATACCGGCTTGTTGCCAAACCGGGTTAAGGAAACACGCCCTCCTCTGAGGCCCGTTGCAGGGCCTCTGACAGGCTTCTCACATGCGAATGGAGAAACCACGGGACATGTCGGTGATATTGACCGCCGAACGTCAGTTCTTAAACTGCAGGGCAGTCAACAAAACACACCGGACATCACTGCCCGGCGTTGGGGCGGCTTCTACAGAGCTTTCACGGTTTTGTCAAACAAGGCCTTTCGCTTTTTTCTAAAGTCTGCCCTTGAAAAGCAAAAGTGCCCACCCATCTCTTCGTCGTGATCAGAACTCGGGCCCCTCTGGCGTGTTACCGGACAACACGTGATGTCGAGTTTGTTAAGGTTGGGGCCCACGTATATTCTTGACACGCGTTCCCCATCCGTAAAGCCAACCTCGTCCGGCTAAAGGTTGACTGATGGACTTTCTTCTATCGGATTTTCTCGGCACACCCACCTGGATGTGGGGTGTCTTTATTTCTCTTGTCCTTGGCCTGCTCGCGCTCGATCTCGGCGTACTTCATAAGAATTCCAAGGAAATCGGCGTTCGTGAAAGCCTGCTGATGTCAGGCTTCTATATTGCCATCGGCCTCGCCTTTGGCGGCTGGATCTGGTATCAGTCCGGCCAGCAGTCCGCCATGGAATATGTCACGGGCTTCGTGGTCGAAAAAAGCCTGGCGATGGACAATATCTTCATCATCGCCATGATCTTCTCCTATTTTGCCATTCCGCGCCAATACCAGCACCGCGTGCTGCTCTGGGGTATCCTCGGCGTTATCGTCCTGCGCGGCATCATGATCGCCGGCGGCGCGGCCATCGTCGAAAACTTCCACTGGGTGCTTTACCTCTTTGCGGCCTTCCTCGTCTTTACCGGCCTCAAGATGCTGTTTTCCTCCGACCATGACGAGAACGACATCGGCAACAACCGCATCCTGAAATTCCTGCGCAGTCACCTGCCAGTGACAAACAGGCTGCATGGCGAAAAGTTCTTCGTCAAGGAAACCGATGAGACAACCGGAAAACTGAAGACCTTCGTGACGCCGCTCTTCCTGGCGCTCATCATGGTCGAAATCGCCGACCTCATCTTTGCCGTCGATTCGATCCCAGCGATCTTCGCGATCACCACCGATCCGTTTATCGTCTATACCTCGAACATCTTCGCGATCCTCGGCCTGCGCGCCCTCTATTTTGCGCTTGCCGCCCTGATCCATCGCTTCGCCTACCTGAAATATGCATTGGCTGCGGTTCTGGTCTTCGTCGGTTCGAAAATCTTCGTCGCCGACATGCTAGGCATCGCCAAGATCCCGCCGGCTGTTTCGCTCGGCGTCACCGTCGCCATTCTCGTCACCGGCGTCGTCGGTTCGCTGATCGCGACGCGCAAGGAAGCGAAGGCCATCGAGTAATTACACGCGCGAAGGAGGCAGAAAAGCTGCCTCCTTCGTAACATTTTAAGAACTGGCCGGTTTGGTTACTTTATCGAGATGAAATATTACCGCGACGCTCACGTATTTTTTTGCAATTCTTAGAAGAAACGCGATAAAATATCTCGAAGCATTTTAAATAGCCTATATTGTTTGGAAAGAGGATAAGATGGAAAAGGATGTAGCAAAATCAATAATAGAATTGTCTATATCTATTGACACGATTCTGGGGCAAATGTTCGAATGCATAGAAAAAATATCCGACGAAAAAATTAAATTCGCACTCTATAAATCAGCAAATGATTTAATGGGATATATTGCTAGAGACATTATATTCCCCCTGATTGAAATACATCCTGAATTGAATACAGAATCGTAGATTTAGTGATATTTATTCGGAGATTTAATCGACGATTAATCGATTTACCAAGACATATTAGGCCGACATAGACGTCTTTATTTCGAAATTTATAAGTGCAACATATGACATTTGAATCGATCGACCAGGCAATTTCTGAGCAGAAGCTTTGACGAGCGAAGGAAATACTTCAAGGAAGGCTCAGCCATCCCGAAGTCGATCTGGCGCTCTTTCAAAAATATGGTGAAGTGCTGCTTGAGATGAACGATCTCATCGAAGCGGGGCGTATGTTGTTCTGCTCGGGCGCAAGGGACGAGCGCTTCCGGGAAGCGATCGATATCTTCCTCTCAAGAAATGACAGGCGCGAACCGCAACGCTTTCTGGCGCGGTTGCCCTCTTCCATGAGACGGCAACGGCATCTTGCGGAATTTGTCGCTTCGCTGGAATTCGAACGCAGCGGGTGGACTGCGGCGCAACTCTCCCACATCGTTCCAATACAAACTGATGTCGACGCTCGTCCCTGTCAACGGTCGCATCGCATGACCTCGATACTGGCGATCGTCTCTTTGGTTTGCCTCCTGGCCCTCAGCCTTGTGGGTCTCTACACGACAATCGGCTCCGCAGTGCGGCTTTTTGCAGATTGGTGATTACTCCGCCGCCAGCCTTGCATCATCCTCAGCCGCATCCGCATCGCCGGGCGCGGTTTTTGCGTCGAGATCGGGAAATGCCACGATACGCTTGCCGGAGAAATCGGCATGCACCACCACAAGCTCCTTCTCCTCGAAATAACTAAGGAGACGCCGCGCGCGGCGGGCGGAATGGGTGCCGTAGGCGCGGGCAATTCGGGCATCGGACGGGCAAGGTTCCTCGCCGAGCGCTGCCTTGACGAGCAGCAGAAAAACGCCCTGCAGGTCATCGGAAACCGACATCGACAATTCCAGCGCCTTCTCCCAGCCTTCGCTTGCCGCCATTGCGGCATCAACGCCTGAACGGGCAATCGCCACCTGCCGGCGGAACTCCGCCAGCGTCATCGGCGTGCCGGGAATGCGGCGCATGCGGGCGCGCACCAGGAAATCCTGATAAAGCACGGCGTCGGTACGATAGGCGGATTGAGGGTCATCGAGAATTTCGACGAGAACCGCTGAAATCTTTTCGTCGCGCTCTTCCGGCGTTATTTCCGGCTGGCCCGCACGTGGCGACTGCTCCGGCGCTGGACCGACGGTCGCGGGAGTAGACCGGGACAATTCAGCCAGAATATCCGTTGTTGGACGCGGAGCCGGCGGTGTGCGACGAACTGCGGGACGCGTGAATTCTTCCGGGTCCGGCGTAAAGATCAGGTCTTCGACGTCCTGCGGCGCATCCGGCAGCGGCATCAGCTTCGGTGAAGAAGAGCGCGCCGAGGTTTCCACCGCCCCGATGACGATGGGCAGCGGGCGGCGCGACAGTGCCGGGCCAAGCGCCACGAAATTGCCGCGCTGAAGGTCGCGGAACATTTCCGCCTGCCGCCGGTCCATGCCGAGCAGATCGGCCGCGCGCGCCATGTCGATATCGAGGAAAGTGCGGCCCATCAGGAAGTTGGACGCTTCCGCGGCCACGTTCTTGGCAAGCTTGGCCAGTCGCTGCGTGGCGATGACGCCGGCAAGACCACGCTTACGGCCACGGCACATCAGATTGGTCATCGCGCCAAGCGAAGCCTTGCGTGCATCTTCCGTGACTTCACCGGCAACCGACGGCGCAAACATCTGCGCTTCATCCACCACCACAAGCACCGGATACCAGAATTCGCGATCGGCATCGAACAGGCCGTTGAGGAAAGCAGCGGCCGCCCGCATCTGCTGTTCGATATCGAGACCTTCCAGCGTCAGCACGCAGGAAACACGATGCTGGCGAATGCGGTTGGCGATGCCCGCGAGCTCGGCTTCCGTGCGCTCGCCATCCACGACCACATGGCCGAATTTATCGGACAGCGTAACAAAATCACCCTCGGGATCGATGATGACCTGCTGCACCCATGGCGCCGATTGCTCGAGCAGCCGGCGCAGCAGATGCGACTTGCCGGAACCGGAATTGCCCTGCACCAGCAAACGCGTCGCAAGCAATTCTTCAATATCGAGCTTGGCCTGCTGCCCGCCCGATAGAGTTCCCATGTCGATGCCGACCTGCAATGTTCCGTTCCTCGTACTGCCTCAGATCCGGCCGATTCCCCTCGCGGCGGCCGAAGATGCTCTTTACCAAAAAATCGTCGATTGCGTCTCGCCTATGCCGGTAATGCACAGGCATTTGCGTTTCCGGCCTAAGCAGGACGGCGCCAGGCGCGGGCAAAGGCAATACGCCGCCCGAAGACATTGAGCGCCAGCCCGAGAATCACGAGCGCTGCGCCGGCCACTTCGAAGACTGTGATATGTTCCGCAAAAGCGAGATAGGCGCTAATGAAACCAACAACGGGCACCAGCAGAGAAAACGGCGCCACCGTTCCAGCCGGATACCGCAGAAGCAGATAACTCCAGATACCAGCGCCGACAATTGTCGCACCATAGGCCATATAGATCACCACGAACGCCATGGTCGGCGTCGCATTGACCACCCCATCGACTATCGCCCGAGGACCCTCCACCACGAGCGAAAGCAGGATCAACGGCAGAACAGGCACAAGGCTCGTCCAGGCAACGAAGGAGACCGCATTGACCTGGCCGATGCGGCGATTGACGATGTTACCGCAGGCCCAGGCAATGGCGGAACCGACGCCCATCAGAAGCGGCACCAGCGCCGCCGCCGTCATGCGCTCGACGCCGATGACCGCAAGCCCGCCAAAAGCGATGATTGCACCGAGGATTTGCGACGGCAACGGCCGTTCCCCGAGGAACACCACGGCAAGCGCCAGCGTGAAAAAGGCCTGCGACTGCATGACGAGCGAAGCAAGCCCCGCTGGCAGCCCAAGCTTGATGGCCGGATAAAGCAGGCCGAACTGCACAAAACCCATGGCCATGCCGTAAACGATCATATGCCGCCAGGGCACATTGGGCCTGGGCAGGAAAAACACCAGTGGCACTGCCGCAAAGAGATAACGAACCCCCGTCAAAAACAGCGGCGGCATATCGTTGACGCCGATCTTGATGACAACGAAGTTGAAGCCCCACAAAAACACGGTAACCAGGGCCAGAAGTATATGCGGCAATGCCATTTTATTATGTCCGAATGTCAGTCGATGGAGGGCGTCATACGCTGGCCGCCCTCTTCCAGCCAAAGGCAACGAGACCAGCGCCGATCAGGAGGCCACCGCCCGTGCGGTTGACAATCCGCTGAACCTTCGGCTTGCGGATCGTATTACGGGCGGCACTTGCCAGAAGTCCATAAAGCGCCGCGTTGACAGTGGCAAGCACAAGGAACGTCGCCTCGAAAATCAGCACCTGCGGCCAGAACGGCAATGTCGGCACCAGAAACTGCGGCAAAAAGGCCACGAAGAACACGATGCTCTTCGGGTTAAGCGCGGTAACGATATAGGCATGCAGGAAGATTTTGAGCGGTCTTTCCCGGCCCGTCACGCCGGTTCCATCAGTACCTTCGCCACCAACCGGCGAACGCCACAGCTTGATGCCGAGATAGATGAGATAAGCCGCACCGATCCATTTCAGCCCGGTAAAAAGCGCTGCGGATGTGGCGAGCAACGCCCCAAGCCCCAACATCGAGGCCGTCATGGCGGTGAAATCGCCGAGCGCCACGCCTGTCACCGTTGCCGTGCTCGCCTTGCGGCCATGGCCCAGCGCATAAGAAATGACCAGCAGGATCGTCGGTCCTGGAATGGCAAGCATAATGGCGGACGCGGCCACGAAGGCCAGCCAGTTTTCCAATGGCATGATGAATCTCCTCTATCCCGAGTCTTGAGCAAGCCACGGAAAATGTTTTGCTTCAAGCCGGATTGTACGAGCTGTGCAGCTCTCTCCTAATGCCCCCGGGAAACTTCCCGGTACGAGTTTCTCCGTAATCCGCGGTCAAACCGGGACCGGCCTCTCCCGCATGTGCGTGCGGAAGAGGCCACCATTGTCAAAACCGCGGCGCCCAGTAGGGCGTTTCCCAGTCTCGCCGCCGCTTCACGCGCGAAGGGTCGAGGCCGATATCGACCAGAAGGCGCTCCGGCAGATCGGCAGGGTCAGTTGGTGGCGCGTGGGGCACGACAGCGGCAATGAGAACCGCTTTGAGAGTTTTCCAGACGCCGAATGTGACGAACAGACGGTCCACCGCATCCGGCAGCGCATATGCTACCAGTGGTTGATTTTTTTGCATGGGAAATCCATCCCGGCGCGGCAAAGCGGCCAGGTCCTTTATCGATGAAAAACGACAGGACGAAACGACGGGCACAGCAATGATGCCGCACAAACGCGCAGGTCACATGTCGAACGAAATGAAAACGCCAAACGGCAGGGAAATCAGGCCTAAGCCTTATCGGAGGGAGATGCCTCGCACCCCATAACCGCCGATATTCATGCCGGAAAGGCCAGACATGCCGTTAAGGCGCATATTCATGTCATTGGTCATTCCACGCCTCCATTTATAGCGGTTACAGACGAGAAACACCTTACACAGGAAATCCGGCGCGACAAGAGGTCGCAATCTCGAATTGTAAAGAGTCGCAAAAAAGATGCAAAAATGCAACAAACTCATGGAAGGGAAATCAGGACACGGAGACGCTGAGGCCAAAACCCTGCATCAGCCGCCGCGTGGCAAAGTCCGGCTTGCCTGATGTGAAGACGGCGAAGTCGAATCCATCGGGGTGTTCGGCATCCTGGGGCATCGGCACCAGATGACGGGCACGTCTTGCAATTGCCTCGGCGGGATCGAGCCAGTCTACCGGCCAGGGCGCCAGACGGCGAAACACGTTGGCCATGAAAGGATAGTGGGTGCAGGCGAGAACGACGATATCGGTGCGTTTTCCATCGCTTTCGATAAAACAGGGTTCGATTTCGGCAAGCACCGCCTCTTCCGACACCGGCTCCCCCCTGATCCAGCTTTCGGCCATGCGCGCAAGGTTTTCCGAGCCGACAAGGCGGACATGGCATTGCGTCGCGAAGGACTGGATGAGATCGCGCGTATAGGCACGCTTGACGGTGCCGGGCGTCGCCAGAACGGAGACGAGGCCGGAACGGGTGCGCTCCGCCGCCGGTTTGATGGCGGGTACTGTTCCGACAAAGGTCATCTGCGGAAACCGGGCACGCAGATCGGCACCGGCAAGCGTGAAGGCGGTATTGCAGGCAATGACGCAGACTTCCGGGCTGAAATCCTGCAGCAGTTTTTCAAAAAGCGAGAGAATGCGCGCCCTGAGCGCCTCCTCCTCCCAGCCTCCATAGGGAAAACCGGCGTCGTCGGCCACATAGATGAAGCCGCGCTCGGGCATCAGCACGCGCGCTTCGCGCAGCACAGTCAGCCCGCCAATGCCGGAATCGAACACCAGCACCGGCTTCAGCACGTCGGTGGCCGCCTCACTCGTCTTCAGCATTCTCCCCTGCTCCCTCGGCCGATGGCCCCGTTGCCCGACCGGCCTGCTTCGGCCACTGCCGGGGAAAACGGTCGAGCGAATTGATCACGCCGCGGAAAACACTGATTTCCTGCTCGGAAAAACCGCGTCTCGACAGCACGGCACGCAGATTGTCGACCATTTTCGGCTTTTTTTCAGCGGGATGGAAATAACCGCGCGCATCCAGCGCTTCCTCGAGATGTTCGAACAGGCCAAAAACCTGCTCCTTGGTCGAAGGCCGCTGCTCGACGGACTGGAAAAGCGTCTCGCCCAGATCGTCCATGCCTGACTTCATCCACTCATAGGACATCAGGAGCACGGCCTGCGCAATATTGAGCGATGCAAAGGCGGGGTTGACCGGAAATGTCACGATCTCATCGGCCAACGCCACTTCCTCATTGGTGAGGCCCCAGCGTTCACGACCAAACAGGATGCCTGTCTTTTCGCCCGCCTTGAATTTTGCCCTGAGCGTATCGGCCGCAGTGACTGGCGATCGTACCGGCTTGAACCCATAACGCTCGCGCGCGGTCGTGGCATAAACGAAATTGAGATCCTTGATCGCCTCTTCCAGCGTATCGAACACCGTCGTCGCGTCGATGACGTGATCGGCCTTGGAAGCGGCGGAGCGCGCCTTTTCGCTTGGCCAGCCATCACGCGGGTTGACGAGGCGCAGCTCGGCGAGCCCGAAATTGGCCATCGCCCGCGCCACCATGCCGATATTTTCGCCGAGCTGCGGTTCGACCAGAATGATCGCCGGGCCTTCCGCCAGAAGTTCAAGCTCGCTGTTTGTGCCTGCCATCGTTGTTTGTCCGTTGTTTTTAAAAGCGCGGCATAGACTTTGACGCCGATACCGTAAAGCGCGCTTCACTGGCACAGATTGCCGTTAAAATCAAAGTCGGAGAGAGCGCACACCCGCTCGGCTTTGCTGGAGATGAGAGCAACACCGCTCTCCCGTCATCCTCGGGCTTGAACCGAGGATCCACAACCCGTTGAAATCAATGGATCCTCTGGCCAAGCCCGAGGATGACGGGGAGTGTGGCGAAAACCTCGTATCACTCTTCACCGGCTCAAACGGGACCCATTACTCCCCCTTGATGATGTTCGCCATCTCCTCACGCAGCGAGTCCCGGCCTTCGTCGCCAACCCGGTGAATGTCGCTGATGACAGGCCGCCCCTCCTCCTCGATCACATCGAAATGCACCTCGTCCACGGTCGCCTTCATCTCCGCCTCATCCATGCAGGCCCAGAGCTTGAATTTGGCCGTCACGTCAGTCACGCCATCCTTCACCGCGCCCGCCGTCACGGACACATCCTGCAGCGGGCAGCCATCCTGCGAGTTGGTCACGACATCATAACCGAATGGATCGCCCTTCTCGCCGCTTTCGGCCTCGTAAGCCGGCTTCTTGGAGGCTTCACGGTATTGCGCGACGAACTCCTTGCTGAAGAGGCTCGTCAGCATGTCCTCGTCGAATATGTATTTCCAGTTTTCCGCATCGCCGGACCAGTTCTTGACGGTGATGTCCATCACCTTCTGGACGGGATCGGTGGGACCGGCGGCGAGGGCGGCGTGGGAAAAGAGGGCGGCGGCAGACAGAAGCAGAATTTTCCGCATGATATGATCCCGGTAGAGGCCCTGAGACGGGCGAAGCGATTCGCCTGACTGTATTCCGGCATTATGGTTTGGCAATGCGCAAAGCGTTATTGCGCTGCGCCAAAAAAGCGCCCCCCATGGCTTTGCCTCAGGCGCGTGCGATGCTATAGCCCCACCGGATATTTTTCCGACTATGGGCGTCAACAGGCGCCACAGCTTCGAAGGTGAGGAATTCATGGCAAAGATCAAGGTAGCCAATCCAGTCGTCGATCTCGACGGCGACGAAATGACCCGTATCATCTGGCAGCTCATCAAGGACAAGCTGATCCTGCCATACCTCGATCTCGACATCGAATATTACGACCTCTCAGTTGAAAACCGCGACGCCACCAACGATCAGGTCACGGTTGACGCGGCCCACGCCATCAAGAAGCACGGCGTCGGCATCAAGTGCGCCACCATCACCCCGGATGAGCAGCGCGTCGAGGAATTCGGCCTGAAGCAGATGTGGAAGAGCCCGAACGGCACCATCCGCAACATTCTGGGCGGCGTCATCTTCCGCGAGCCGATCATCTGCAAGAACGTTCCGCGCCTCGTTCCGGGCTGGACGAAGCCGATCGTTGTCGGCCGCCACGCTTTCGGTGACCAGTACAAGGCAACCGATTTCAAATTCCCCGGCAAGGGCAAGCTGACGATCAAGTTCGTCGGTGAAGACGGCCAGGTTATCGAAAAGGACGTTTTCGACGCTCCGAGCGCCGGCGTGGCTCTTGCCATGTATAACCTTGACGAATCCATCCGCGAATTCGCCCGCGCCTCCATGAACTATGGCCTGATGCGCAAGTGGCCGGTTTACCTCTCCACGAAGAACACCATCCTCAAGGCCTATGACGGCCGCTTCAAGGATATCTTCGAAGAAGTCTACCAGACCGAATTCAAGAAGCAGTTCGACGAAATCGGCATCACCTATGAGCACCGCCTCATCGACGACATGGTCGCTTCCGCGCTGAAGTGGTCCGGCGGCTACATCTGGGCCTGCAAGAACTATGACGGCGACGTACAGTCGGATACAGTTGCTCAGGGCTTCGGCTCGCTCGGCCTGATGACCTCGGTTCTTTTGTCCCCCGATGGCCGTACGGTCGAAGCCGAAGCGGCGCACGGCACGGTCACGCGCCACTACCGCCAGCACCAGAAGGGTCAGGAAACCTCGACCAACTCGATCGCCTCCATCTTCGCCTGGACCCGTGGCCTCGCCCACCGCGCCAAGCTGGACGACAATGCGGAACTCGCAAAGTTCGCGGCAACGCTCGAAACCGTCTGCGTCGACACCGTCGAAAGCGGCTTCATGACCAAGGACCTGGCGCTCCTCATCGGACCGGATCAGCCCTGGCTCTCCACCACCGCCTTCCTCGACAAGATCGACGAAAACCTCAAGAAGGCGATGGCTGCCTAAGCCTGCTTTGCCAAGACGTCAAAACCCGGCCTCAGTGCCGGGTTTTTTATTTGCACGGTATAGACGAGGCATTCGTTCAATAGAAACGAAATGGACAACCAGATAGCGAACAAATATCGTTACGTGCCGGCTGGTTGAGCCAAGAGAAAAAACTCTGACACAACGCAGATTTCTTTTTGTTCACGGCATCTTGATTAGCGGTTGCACTAGGCGCAGAATTTGATTCTGCGTGTCCAGGGCCAGCAGGACAATAAGACTAAGATTAAACAGCATCTACTTGCACACAACTTGCCCGACACAGTCAAACGTTCATCGTAGCATCCACGCGATCTTGGAAAGACGCTAGGGATGTTGCGGACTTTAAAAATATGAAACGCAGGCCGAAAGCCCTTTGGGTTCGCCTGATGTTTCGACGATTTTGCTTGGGGAGGCAAAAGAGCATGAGTGAACTGATCTTTTACACCAACCCCATGTCGCGCGGGCGTATCGCGCGGTGGATGCTCGAGGAAGTGGGCGTTCCCTATCGAACCGAGATACTTCGTTTCGAAACCTCGATGAAATCGCCCGCCTATCGGCTGATCAATCCGATGGCCAAGGTGCCCGCCATCAAACATGGCGATACTATCGTCACCGAGGCCGCCGCGATCTGCGCCTATCTGGCTGACGCCTTTCCCGGTGCGAACCTAGCGCCCACACCCAAGTCACGCGGGCTCTATTACCGCTGGATGTTCTTTGCCGCAGGCCCGCTGGAAATGGCGGCGAGCATGAAGGCAATGGGTTTTGAAGTGCCGAAGGAAAAATTGCGTATGGCCGGCTGCGGCAGCTATGCGGATGTGATGAACACGCTGGAACGGGCCGTCAGCGAAAACCGCTTCATCGCCGGCGATCTCTTTACCGCCGCCGATGTCTATGTCGGCGCCCATGTTGGCTGGGGCCTGCAATTCGGCACGATTGAAAAACGCCCGGCCTTCATCGACTACTTGGCGCATCTGACCGAGCGCCCGGCCTTCAAGCGAGCCGCGCAGCTCGATGAGGAAGCGGCGAAGGATATGAAAGCGACGGACTAGAGTATTTCCGGTGATCACGGGATCACCGGAAATGCTCTAGTGTTTGTTTTTACCGCATTGTCCGACGCCGAAGCGAACACGCTTCGGCTGGAAATGCTTCAGCAGGCTTGGCGCTGCCGAGCGCACAATAGTCCCTGAACGATCCACAAACGGAAATTCACAAGAAAAAGGCGGGCCAAAATCCCGCCTTCTCATTTTCTGTCGATCAGGCCGCCAGAGCCGCTGCCACCGCTTCGATGGCCTCCTGCGCCTTGGCGCCATCAGGACCACCCGCCTGCGCCATGTCCGGTCGGCCGCCGCCGCCCTTGCCGCCAAGTGCGGCGGAAGCAGTGCGGACGATATCGACGGCGCTGAAACGGGACGTCAGATCTTCCGTCACGGCGGCGACAGCGCTTGCCTTGCCATCCTCGGAAACGGCGATCAGCAGCACGACGCCAGAGCCAAGGTTGGCCTTGGCCTCGTCGGCGAGCCCCTTCAGATCCTTGGCATCGATACCAGCAAGGGATTTTGCGAGGAAGTTGACGCCCGCGACCTGCTTGACGTCGCTTGCCCCGGCATCCGTTGAACCGCCGCCCATGGCGAGCTTCCGGCGGGCATCGGCGAGCTCACGCTCCAGCTTCTTGCGCTCGTCCAGCAGGCCTTCAACGCGCGACAGAACATCGCCCGGCTGAACCTTCAGCGACGAGGCGAGCGCCTTTACCCGCTCGTCCTGTTCGGCGAGATAGGCAAGCGCGCCCTGGCCGGTTACGGCCTCGAGACGGCGCACACCGGCACCGACGGCGCTTTCACCGAGGATGCGGATGAGACCGATCTGGCCGGTCGCAGCCACATGCGTGCCGCCGCAAAGCTCGACGGAATAAGGACGGTTGGCTTTCGAGCCATGCAAGCCGGTGCCCATGGAGACGACACGAACCTCATCACCGTATTTTTCGCCGAACAGCGCCATCGCGCCCTCGGCAATGGCGTCATCGACGCTCATCAGGCGGGTGACGACAGGCGAGTTCTGCAACACGATTTCGTTGGCCATGTCTTCGACGACCTTCAGCTCCTCGGCCGACATCGGCTTCGGATGTGAAACGTCGAAGCGCAGGCGCTCGGGCGCGACCAGCGACCCCTTCTGGGCGACATGGGTGCCGAGCACTTCACGCAGCGCCTCATGCAGCAAATGGGTGGCGGAATGGTTGGCGCGCAGACGCGAGCGGCGGTCATGGTCGACCGTCAACTGAACGGCGTCGCCCACTTTCAGGCCGCCCTTGGAGACGGTGCCCATATGAACGAAGAGGCCTTCGCCGCGCTTCTGGGTGTCGGAAACGGCAAAAGCGCCGTTATCGCCGGAGATGACGCCGGTATCGCCCATCTGGCCGCCGGACTCGCCATAAAACGGCGTCTGGTTGACCACGACCTGCACGGTCTCACCATCAACAGCGCTTTCGACGGCCTTACCATCCTTGACGATGGCCTGCACGACGCCCTCGGCGGTTTCCGTGTCATAACCGAGGAACTCGGTGGCACCGAGCTTTTCCTTGAGTTCGAACCAGATCGTTTCGGTGGCCTTGTCGCCGGAACCGGCCCAATGCGAGCGGGCTTCCGCCTTCTGGCGCTCCATGGCATCCGTGAAGCCGGAAATATCGACGCCGATTTCGCGGGCGCGCAGTGCGTCCTGCGTCAGGTCGAGCGGGAAACCATAGGTGTCGTAAAGCTTGAAAGCAGTCTCGCCATCCAGCATGTCGCCCTTGTGCAGGGTCGAGGTGGCATCCGACAGCAGCGACAGGCCGCGTTCCAGCGTCTTGCGGAAACGGGTTTCCTCAAGCTTCAGGGTTTCGGAGATCAACGCTTCGGCGCGGACCAGTTCCGGATAGGCGCGACCCATCTGCTGCACCAGCGACGGCAGCAGCTTGTAGATCAGCGGCTCGCGCGCGCCGAGCAGTTCGGCATGGCGCATGGCGCGACGCATGATGCGGCGCAGAACATAACCGCGGCCTTCATTGGAAGGCAGCACGCCATCGGCGATCAGGAACGCAGACGACCGCAGGTGGTCGGCGATGACGCGGTGGCTGGCGCGCTTTTCGCCTTCAGCCGGAACACCCGTCGCTTCGACGGAAGCGGCGATCAGCGCGCGGAACAGGTCCGTATCGTAATTGTCATGCTTGCCCTGCAGCAATGCGGAGATACGCTCCAGACCCATGCCGGTATCGATTGACGGGCGCGGCAGGTCGATGCGCTCTTCCTTCGTCACCTGCTCATATTGCATGAAGACGAGGTTCCAGATTTCGATAAAGCGGTCGCCATCCTCTTCCGGCGAGCCGGGCGGGCCGCCCCAGATATGATCGCCATGGTCGTAGAAGATTTCGGAACAGGGGCCGCAGGGTCCGGTATCGCCCATCGCCCAGAAATTGTCGCTGGTCGGGATGCGGATGATGCGGTCGTCGGAGAAACCGGCGATCTTCTTCCAGAGGTTAAAGGCCTCGTCGTCGGTGTGATAAACCGTGACCAGCAGGCGATTGCGGTCGATGCCGAATTCCCTGGTGATCAGGTTCCAGGCGTGCGTGATCGCCTCTTCCTTGAAATAATCGCCAAAGGAGAAGTTGCCGAGCATTTCGAAGAAGGTGTGGTGACGGGCGGTATAACCGACATTGTCGAGGTCGTTATGCTTGCCGCCAGCGCGCACGCATTTCTGCGCGGATGCCGCAGTAGAATAAGGACGGCTTTCCAGACCGGTGAAGACGTTCTTGAACTGCACCATGCCGGCATTGGTGAACATCAGCGTCGGATCGTTGCGCGGCACCAGCGGGCTGGAGGGCACAATCTCGTGTCCGTTCTTCTTGAAGTAGTCGAGGAAGGTCGACCGAATTTCATTTACACCGCTCATGCCCACACACCGCTCACAGCTGGAGTCCATCACCGCCATCGGAAATGATGGCTATATTGCAAAATCAATGGCTTTTATCGTCCGCATCCTGCCCTGTCCAGCCATGGAGACCGGCGAAGGCGTACCGACAAAGAAAAAGGGCCATACGACAGAAATCGCACGGCCCATTTTGTTCAATTCGATTCACATCGAGACAGGCGATCCGGCAACGGATGCCTGAAGCTCGACGGCAGGATCAGCCTTCGTCACCGTCGCCGTCATCGCCGGAATCAGGACCGCCATTCTGCAGGAAACGATCCGCAATCAGGCCGGCGTTCTGGCGCAGCGCCAGCTCGATCTCGTTTGCCGTATCGGGGTTATCGCGCAGGAAGGTCTTGGCGTTTTCACGCCCCTGCCCCAGACGCTGGCTGTTATAGGAGAACCAGGCACCCGACTTTTCAACGATACCGGCTTTTACGCCGAGGTCGACAAGCTCACCGGTCTTGGAAACGCCTTCGCCATACATGATGTCGAATTCCACCTGCTTGAAAGGCGGCGCCATCTTGTTCTTGACGACCTTGACGCGGGTCTGGTTGCCGACAACCTCTTCGCGTTCCTTGACAGCGCCGATACGGCGGATGTCGAGGCGAACGGAAGCATAGAACTTGAGCGCATTACCGCCGGTCGTCGTTTCCGGCGAACCGAACATGACGCCGATCTTCATGCGGATCTGGTTGATGAAGATGACCATGCACTTCGACTTGGAGATCGAAGCGGTCAGCTTGCGCAGCGCCTGGCTCATCAGACGCGCCTGAAGACCCGGCAGGCTGTCGCCCATCTCACCTTCGATTTCCGCCCGCGGCGTCAGCGCCGCAACGGAGTCGACCACGAGAACGTCGACCGCTCCGGAGCGCACCAGCGTATCGGTGATCTCAAGCGCCTGCTCGCCCGTATCCGGCTGCGAGATCAGCAGGCTCTGCAGATCCACGCCAAGCTTGCGCGCATAGACCGGATCAAGCGCATGTTCGGCGTCAACGAAGGCGCAGATGCCGCCCTTCTTCTGAGCTTCCGCAATGGTCTGCAGCGCCAGCGTCGTTTTACCCGAGCTTTCCGGACCGTAAATTTCAATGATGCGCCCCTTCGGCAGTCCGCCGATGCCGAGCGCGATATCCAGGCTGAGCGAACCCGTCGAAACGGTTTCCACTTCAACCACATTTTCATTGGAACCGAGCTTCATGATCGATCCCTTGCCGAACGACCGTTCGATCTGGGAGAGCGCCGCTTCCAGTGCCTTGCTTTTATCCACCGATTTATCCTCTACGAGACGCAAAGAATTTTGTGCCATCCGAACCACCTTTAGGTTATTGAAGCCGCACAGGCAATGTAGCAGTATGAGAACGGTATGTACTCTATTTGTTCTCATTTAACAAGGCTGAGCCAGCATATTGAAAACAAATAGTGATAAGTCGTTTGTTCTGCTTTCGTTTTTCTGTGCGCGGCCCCTTGCCGCAAACCGGAGGCGAGGTCAGGAAGACGTCAGTTTAGGCCGAATCGTCCGGCCTTACCATCCGCCAGAGAGGGAAACGCAAGCGTGAAGAAAATACTCGTTCTGGGCGGCGCGCATATCGACCGGCGCGGCATGATCGAGACTGAAACGGCGCCGGGCGCCAGCAACCCCGGTTCGTGGATGGAAGAGGCCGGCGGCGGCGGTTTTAACGCTGCACGCAATCTCTCCCGGCTCGGCTTTCAAGTCAGGATCATCGCCCCGCGGGGCGGCGACGTGACGGGAGAAGCCGTTGCGGAGGCTGCACGACAGGCTGGCGTGGAGGACACGCCGTTCACCTTCCTCGACCGGCGCACACCGAGCTATACCGCCATTCTGGAGCGTGACGGCAACCTCGTCATCGCGCTCGCCGATATGGATCTCTACAAGCTCTTCACGCCGCGCCGGCTCAAGGTCCGCGCCGTCCGGGAGGCCATCACCGCAAGCGATATCCTGCTCTGCGACGCCAACCTGCCCGAGGACACGCTGGCTGCACTTGGCCTCGTTGCCCGCGCCTGCGAAAAGCCGCTGGCGGCCATAGCCATTTCGCCGGCCAAGGCCGTGAAGCTGAAAGCGGCGCTGGCCGACATCGACATCCTCTTCATGAACGAGGCGGAAGCGCGCGCGCTCACCGGCGAGACGGCCGCTGACGTTCGTGACTGGCCGGATATCCTGCGCAAGGCCGGGCTTTCCGGAGGCGTCGTCACCCGCGGCGCCAGCGAAGTCGTGGCCTTCGACGGAAATGAAAAAGCAATCCTCCACCCGCCCCTCATCCGCGAAGTGAAGGATGTAACCGGTGCGGGCGACGCCATGGCGTCTGGCTACCTCGCCGCCATTGCCGAAGGAAAGACGATTGCCGAAGCCCTGAGACGGGGCGCTGCGGCAGCTGCAATCACCGTGCAATCGCCCTTTGCCACCGCGCACGACCTATCAAAAGACAGTGTCGAAGCCATGTTGGGGCTTGTTCCCCAGGCTGAAATGCTGGCATGAACCGCTTTTAAGAACTGGAACAATGTAAATGACCCGCCCCATCTCCCCTCTCCTGCCCATCGTCTATTCTCAGGAAGTCGCCGCCGCCAAGCAGCGCGGTGCGCCGATCGTCGCGCTTGAATCGACCATCATCACTCATGGCATGCCCTACCCCGGCAATATCGAGATGGCGGAAAGCGTCGAGCAGATCATCCGTGATCAGGGCGCGGTTCCGGCCACCATCGCCGTCATTCACGGCACATTGCATATCGGCCTCGAGAAGGATCAGCTCGAGGCCCTGGCCCAGACCACGGATGCCATGAAGGTGTCGCGCGCCGATATCGCCTTTGCGATCGCCGAGCGCCGCACCGGCGCCACCACGGTTGCCGCGACCATGATTGCCGCCGCGCGCGCCGGCATCCGCGTGTTTGCCACGGGCGGCATCGGCGGCGTGCACAAGGGTGCGGAAGAAACCTTCGACATCTCCGCGGATTTGACCGAGCTTGCAAAGACCGGGGTGATCGTCGTCTGCGCCGGCGCCAAGGCGATCCTTGATATTCCGAAGACGCTCGAAGTCCTCGAAACCAACGGCGTACCCGTCGTCACTTTCGGTTCGGAAGAATTCCCGGCCTTCTGGTCTCGCTCCTCCGGCCTGCCAAGCCCGCTTTCGCTCAACAGCCCGGCCGCAATCGCCAACTTCCAGGTAACCCGCGAACAGCTCGGCATCGATGGCGGCATGCTGGTGGCCAATCCCGTGCCGGAAGCTGACGAGATTCCACGCGAGGAAATGGAAATCTACATCAATCGCGCCATCTCGCATGCCGAGCGGGATGAAGTGACCGGCAAGGCGGTCACGCCGTATCTGCTGGGTGACATTTTCCGCCTGACGGATGGCCGCAGCCTCGAAACCAATATCGCGCTGGTTCGCAACAACGCGCAGCTTGCGGCTGAGATTGCGGTGGCGCTGAGCTAACCGTCGGGGTTGGGATCATCCTCAAGCTTGCGGGTGACGCCAGGGTTCGAAAACCTCACCTCCGTCATGCCGGACCAGATCCGGCATCCAGCCACGGCGCGTCTGCGCCGTGAAAGAGTCTTTCGTGATCAAGGACTTGATCACGCTGGACCCCGGATCTGGTCCGGGGTGACGGATTGCGGATGATCAAGTTCTGCCAAACTCCTCGGCGCTGGGGACATCGTAAGCAATAAAAAAGGCCCGGAGAGCTTTCGCTTCCGGGCCTTGTTTTTCTATTTGAACCCGGTCAGTTCTGAGCGACCGGCTTCACCAGCGGCGTCACGCGGCGGATGGTGACGCGGCGGTTCTGCTGTTCCGGGCCGAGTGTCTGGACCTTCAGGTAACGCTCGCCATAACCCTGCGTCGCGAGGTTTTCCGGCGGGATGCCGTAAACATCGGTCAGCACGTTGGCGACGGAGGCAGCGCGCTCGTCAGACAGTACAAGGTTGCTTTCATCCGAACCGACGGCATCGGTATGGCCTTCGATGAGGAAGGTTTCCGCCGGGTTCTTTTCCAGCGCCTTGTTGATTGCGTCGGCCACCTTGCGCAAGGAGCGAGCCTGCGCCATCGGGATTTCAGCGCTGCCGGTCGCGAAGGTGATCGTATCGAGGTCGATACGGCGCACCTTGTCACGGATGCGAGCCGAATAGCGCACTTCATCCAGCGAATAGACACGTTCCACCGGCTCGACAGGCGGCTGTTCCAGGAAGCGGTAATAATCGCGATCCGGATCGCTCGACGTGTCGATGATGTAGTCCGTCACGGGAATGCGCAGACGCATGGGCGGAAGATCGAGACCGGGGTCGCGATAAACGTAATCGCGGTCCGGATCGTCCATCAGCTCCGGTGCGTAGAACAGCACATATTCGCGGCCGCGATCGTCAATGCGCGAACGCTGGATCACGTCGCCATAACGGTTGCGGATCGTCACGACCTGCGTGCCATCCCGGCGCTCCACGGTTTCGCGGACACGGCCGCCCTGCAGGCGCTCGTAATAGGGCTCGCCGCCATCGCGGATGAAGCGCTGGTTGTCATCGCCACGAACGACGACGCGGTCACCGAACTGCAGGATGATCGGCGCATCGCCATCGCGATCACGCGGACGACCCTCGCGCGGCTGCCATTCGCGTACACCGTCCGGCCGCTCATATTGCGGGCGGCGGTCGATGCGCTCGCCCTGCTGGGAAGTGATGGCTTCCAGCTTTACGGGTGGCGGCGGAGCCTTGCCTTCAGCAGCACCGGCGCGCTGCGCCTCGGCGTCGGAGGTCGGGACCTTGAAGTCGCCGGCCTGTTCGCGTTCACGACGGCGTTCCTCGCGGGTCTGGCGGTTGCCGGAGCGCTCCACTTCCTTGTCGCTGTCGAGAACGGCAGCACCCTTGTCGACCGGCAGGATGACGGTGTCGGCCGTCTTGGACGGGTCCTTGGCGATCGCCTTGGCCTTGTCCAGCTCCTCCTTCGTCATCGGCGGGGCTTCCGTCTGCGGAACGGCAACCTGGTTCGGCACCGGTTCGCCGGCGGGCGCCTGCCCGGTCGTCGCACCACTCGGCGGCGGGGTCGGCGCGCCTGGCAGCGGGGCTGCGGGTTCCGTTCTACCCTGACCTTCTACCGGAGGCTGTTCGGAAGGCTGGCGGCCAGGTGCAGGGTTTGGCTGGGCCTCGGGTGCCGGTGGGCGCGCGGGCGTCGGCGCTTCTGTCGGAACAGGTGCTTCCTTCGCGGCGGGCTCGGGAGCGGCAGGCTTTTTCTCGGGAACGGCTTTTTCGGCCGGTTCGGCTTTCTGTTCCGGGGCCTTTTCCTCTACTGCCGGTTTTTTGGCGGGTGCCGGCTCACGGGGCTTGGCCGGCTGCTCGGCATTTTCAGGGCGAGCTGCTGGCTCCTGTTCGTCCGCAGGCTCTTTCGCACGCTCCTTACGGGGACGCTCGGGACGCTGTTCGCCGTCGCCTGCAGGCTGCTCGGCCCGTTCCGGGTTGCGCGGACGTTCCTTCGGCTGCTGTTCGGCAGGCGCAGCTTCAGGCGCGGCCTCACGCTGACGAGCCGGGCGTTGTTCACCCTCGCCCTGCGGCTCCTGCGCCCGTTCAGGCTTGCGGGGACGCTCCTGCGGCTGCTCGGCCGGCGCAGGCTCCGGGCGGGCCTCACGCTGCTGCGGTTCCGGCGGCGCTTCGCGCTTGGGCTCCGGCTCGCGCTGGGGCTCCGGTGCGCGCTCTTCACGCTTCGGTTCGGCAGGTTGCGCCTCTTCGGCGCGCTGACGCTTCTTCTTGAGTTCTTCTTCGGAGTTTTCCTGCGCCGGCTCCGCCTGCGCCAGGATTATCTGGCCGGGCGCGGTTTGAGAAACAGGCGCCTGGGCGCGGGCCGCGCCGGCAAAGCCTGCCGCTGCTGGCTCAACCGCGATCGCGAGAGACATGAGTGGAAAAACCACCCCGGTCAGCAATGTGTTTTTCTTTTTCAGCATCAGTGCTTCCTCATCTGCCGTCATTTTATGGGTCGCGAATGACGCGACGTCGTGGGCCCGGCTTGGCACGCAGGCGCTGTTCAACGCCTTACACACGCTCCGGTTCCCATGATGACCAAAGCCTTCTGTACCGGAAATGAACAGATCAAGGCCTTTTCGTGGAGGCTCTGCGGCACAAAGAAGGTCGCTAATATTGCAGTTGCATTTTTTGACCAAGCGGATGAATAATCACATCCGCGCTGAAGGCCACAGGCGGTATCCTCCGTCCTGCCGCGCCTTGGCGCCCATGGCGTCCGCACTGAAAACAACAACAGACCGCGGATGAACGACCAAAAGAGAGGATCGAAATGCCTATTTCCACCCGTCTGCTCGCAGCCGTATCGATTGCCGCCATCTCGCTCTTTTCCGGCGCGGCTCTCGCGCAGGACAAGATTGTCATCGGCACCGAAGGCGCCTACCCGCCCTTCAACAATCTCGAAGCCGACGGCACGCTGACCGGCTTCGATATCGACATCGCCAAGGCGCTGTGCGAACAAATGAAGGCCGAGTGCACCTTCGTCACCAATGACTGGGACGGCATCATCCCCGCCCTTCAGGCCAAGAAGTTCGACGCCATCATCGCGTCCATGTCGATCACCCCGGAACGTCTCCAGAAGGTCGACTTCTCCAAGAAATATTACAACACGCCGCCGGCGATCGCCGTGCCGAAGGATTCGCCGATCAAGTCCCTCGACGATCTCAAGGGCAAGTCGCTCGGCGCACAGGGCTCCACCACCCACTCCAACTACGCTGAAAAACACTTCCCGGATTCCGACGTGAAGATGTATCCGACCGCAGACGAATATAAGCTCGACATCGCCAATGGCCGTATCGACGCCGTCATCGACGATATCGTCGTGCTGTCGGAATGGCTGAAGACCGATGCCGGCAAGTGCTGCAAGATCCTGACACCGCTCAAGGTAGACGTCGACATCAACGGCAACGGCGCAGGCATTGCCGTTCGCAAGGGCGACACGGCGCTGGCCGACAAGTTCACGGCTGCCATTGCCGGCATCCGCGCCAGCGGCAAGTACCAGGAGATCAACAAAAAATACTTCGATTTCGACGTTTACGGCGAGTAAGCCGGTTCGATCTGTTGAAATCTCGTGGCGGAAGGCTTGCCCTTCCGCCATTTTTGTTTGAAAACGTCACCATAACAATCACGGCGGCTTAAGACCGCAGGGGAAAATTGGCATGAGCGGAGCATTTTCCGCCATAGGTGCGTTCTGGACCTATGTCTCGACACTTCTCGATCCCTTCTGCGGGCCGGCCGGTCTCTTCTCGCTTTTCGGAAACGGCACTCTCGTCGCCTGCGGCGATGCGGGCTGGGGCGATGAAATCGCTTTCGGCGTCAAGGTCACGATCTCGCTGGCGCTTGCCACCCTGCCAGTCGGGCTATTGATCGGCTTCCTGATCGCGCTCGCCGCGCAATCGGAAGAAAAATCGCTTCGGCTGGCCGCCGGAATCTATACCACCATCTTTCGTGGCCTACCCGAACTGCTGACGCTCTTCATCGTCTATTACGGCATCCAGATGCTGCTGCAATCCGTGGCAGGTTACATCGGCATTACCGGCCCCATCGAAATCAACGCCTTCGTTGCCGGCATGGTGGCGCTTTCGGTGGTGTTTTCATCCTATGCGTCTGAGGTGCTTCTCTCGGCCTTCAAGGCCATACCGAAAGGGCAATATGAGGCGGGTGACGCACTCGGACTTTCCCGCAGCCGCACCATGGTACTCATCATCATTCCGCAGCTGGTGCGGATCGCCCTTCCCGGCATGACCAACCTGTGGGTCATCCTGCTGAAAGACACGTCCTACGTATCGATCATCGGCCTTGCAGATATCATCCGCCAGACCGGCATCGCCGCCCGCGTCAGCAAGGAAGCCTTCTTTTTCTACGGCATCGCCTGCCTGCTTTACCTCATTCTGGCGCTCCTCTCATCCATCGGCATCGGTTTCATAGATCGCTGGTCGCGCAAGTCGGAGGCTAGACGATGAGCCATATCAAGGAACTCATTCCGCCACGCCCAGCGCCCATCGTTGCGGACAAACCGCTGAACATCTCCCGTGTCGTCGGCATCGCTGTCATTACGCTCTGGCTGCTTCTCGCCGCCGGGCTGTTATTTGCGATGATCGAGGGTTGGGATTGGGACAAATTTGAACGGTATGGTCCCCGTTATATCGATGGCCTCATCACCACAATCACGCTGGTCGGCAGCTCGATCATTCTCGGCGCCATCCTGTCCGTGCCGATCGCCTTCGCCCGCATGTCTGAAAATCGCGTCATCGGCGCGCTCGCTTATGCCTACGTCTATGTCTTCCGCAGCACGCCGCTGCTGGCGCAGCTTTTCCTGATCTATTACGGTCTCGGCAGCTTCCGCCCGGCGCTGGAAGCCGTTGATCTCTGGTGGTTCTTCCGCGAAGCCTGGTATTGCGGCCTCCTGTCGCTGACGCTCAACACCGCCGCCTATCAGGCGGAGATCCTGCGCGGGGCGATCCAGAGTGTGCCGCGCGGCCAGCACGAAGGGGCGGCGTCGCTCGGTATTTCCAAGTTCATCACCTTCCGAAAGATCATACTGCCGCAGGCGCTGATCGTCGCTTTGCGCCCCTATGGCAACGAGATCATCCTGATGATCAAGGGTTCGGCGGTGGTCTCCATCGTCACCGTCTTCGACCTGATGGGCCAGACCCGTTACGCCTTTTCCCGCACCTTCGATTATCAGGCCTATCTCTGGGCTGCGATCTTTTACCTTGCGATCGTCGAGACGCTGCGCCATGTCTGGGCCTGGCTGGAGGCCCGCTTGACCCGTCACCTCAAGCGCTGAGCCAAACGTTGGCAGCACTCATCAATGAGTACTGCCAACGTTTTGAAAAATATAACAAATTTGTGACACATCCATTCTTTTGGCAAGGTTGGGTTAACCCTGCCGTGTTCCCATCTAAGATACAGCGGCAACGCTGTGATCGGTCATCATCGATATGGGAACCGCCACCATGAACAAGGACATGGAAATGATGCTGAGAGGCTACGGCCTCACCACCGCCCAGATATTCTACCGCCTGCCGGACCATCCGCTGGTTCTCCAGACCTATGTCTGGCAGAATTACGATCTGGCCCCCGATTTTCCCGAAATGCACGGCTTCCTCAAGTTCTGGCAGGAAAAGCTCGACGGCCCCCTGCACTCCGTCCGCTACGTGCACCGGCAGGTTATCTCGGCGCAGGAATGGCGCGCACTCAAAGGAGAGTTCATCCTCCACTAAGTCCTCACGCCACATAAACATTGCGCCCGTCCCCGATGCGGCTTACAGCAAACGTCAATTGAAGACGCTGACGGATAAGGCACGATGACCAAGAACCAGAAGATCGACGAAGAGGCGCTCGCCGAGGCCTATAACCGCGCACTCGCGCTTGAAAAGGCCGGTGATGTGGACGCGGCGGTGAAGGCCTATGAGGAGGTCCTCGCCATCGATCCGGAAGACCACGGTGGCGCAGCCGTGCGCATTGCCGCCATGGGCCGGGGCGACCAGCCGTCCAAAGCGCCCGACGCCTATGTCGAAACCCTGTTCGACCAGCATGCCGAAGCCTTCGAGGACATTCTTGTCGAGCAGCTGGGTTACGCCGTGCCGATGATGGTTCGCCAGCGGCTGCAGACGCTCAATCTCGGCCCTTTCAAACGCCTGCTCGATCTCGGCTGTGGCACCGGCCTCACCGGTGAAGCGCTGCGCGATATGGCTGACGACATCACCGGCATCGATATTTCCGAAAACATGGTCGAGATCGCTCATGAGAAGGACCTCTACGAGACGCTCTATGTCGCCGAAGTTGAGGATTTCCTTGAGGACAATGACGACGAGCCCTTCGACATCATCACCGCCACCGATGTGTTGCCCTATCTCGGCGCGCTGGAACCGCTGTTTTTCGGCGCCGCCGAAAACCTCAATGCCGGCGGCCTGCTGATCTTCTCTTCGGAGACCCTGCCCGAAGAAATCATGGCCGGGCGCCCCTACATGGTCGGCCCGCACCAGCGTTTCGCCCATGCCGAAACCTATGTCCGCGAACGACTGGCGGCGACCGGTTTCGAGGTGGTTGAAGTGACCGACATCAATGTGCGCATGCAGGACGGCAATCCGACGCCCGGTCATCTGGTGATTGCGAAGTTTAAGGGCTGATGCGGTGACCTTGAGGCAATTTTCTTCTCCCCGCCGGGGAGAAGATGGCCCGAAGGGTCGGATGAGGGGGCTGGCTCTCAGTCTATCTCTACCCTCGCCCCCTCATCCCGCTGCCGCGGACTTCTCCCCCACGGGGAGAAGAAACAAGCGGCATCCAATCGCCTCACATTTAACAACAACGGCCTGAATCAACCTCTGAGCAACATCCGCCAGCCGGTTGAAGAGACTCCACTTTCCGCCCATCAACTCGCCTTCGGGCGCCAGACGATATCCGCCACCTTGAGCTTCTTCGGCACGATCTTCAGATCGTAGAACTCGTCCGCAAGCGCCTGTTGATAGGCAATGGCCTCATCCGGAACCAGCGAGACCCGTCCTAGGTCGGCACCGGGGCGCGTCAGCGAGACCTTCGTGACATCCTCGGGGACACCGGTGATGGCCGACAGCGACTTGGCTGTCGCGTCGATGTTGGTCTGCGCTTTCGCACCCACATTCGCCAGTTCCTTCAGAATCAGCGGCACGAGATCGGGGTTACTTTCAACAAAATCGCCATTGGCGAGGAAGTAACTCCACGGATCGACGATGCCTTCGGCTGTCGAGAGTACCCTCGTCGTCGGCTCTTTCTCTGCCACGGCGAAATAGGGATCCCAGATCGACCAGGCATCGATGCTGCCGCTTCGAAAGGCGGCCGCCGCATCCGGCGGGGCAAGATCGACGGGCGTGATGTCTGCCAAGGTCAGCCCCGCCTTTCGCAACGCCTTCACAGTGACGTTATGGGCGCTGGAGCCGCGCTTGAAGGCGACCTTTTTGCCCTTTAGGTCTTGGAGCGTCTTCAGCGGCGAATCCTTCTGCACGAGGATTGCTGATCCGCCTGCCGCCGCCTTGTAGGTGCCGACATAACGCAGATTGCCGCCGGCGGCCTGCGCGAAAAGCGGCGGCACATCGCCGGTCGGGCCGATATCCAGCGCACCGGCACCCAGCGCTTCAAGAAGCGGCGGCCCGGAGGAAAATTCAGACCACTTGACCTCGATGCCGCGATCCTTCAGCAGCGCTTCGAGCGCGCCCTGACTCTTCGCGAGCGCTATCACGCCATTCTTCTGCCAGCCAATCCGCAACGTCGTGGTTGCGGCGCTCGCGCGCCGGATATGCGGCAAAAACACCGCCCCGGTCGCACCTGCAATCAGTCCCAATGTTCCGCGTCGTGTCAGCATATGGATATCCCTCGCTATTCCATCCTTCGACAGTAAAAGCGTAGATATTCGAGCGATTTTATCAAAATCTTGGTTTGCGCGCAGACGGCGCTGAGAGAATTGAATGTGCGAATTTGCCGTTACCGGCGAAATAGAATTGTCGTGCCTCTGCGGCAGCTACCGGACGGACCTTCCGACAGTATCAGCCCTGGCAGGCCCGACCGACGCCCAAAAAACCACCCACGAATTAAAACGCCCTCCCCGGCGGCCGGAAAGGGCGTTGATCAAAAACTGACCAGCGACGGATCACTCTTCGCCGGATTTGGGATTATCCAGCAGCATGTAATCGAGCGGCAGTTCCGTCGTATATTTGATCTGCTCCATCGCAAAGGCGGAGGAGACGTCGCGGATTTCGATCTTGGCGATCATCCGCTTGTAGAAAGCGTCATAGGCGGCGATATCGGGCACGACCACGCGCAGCAGATAGTCGACATCACCGCTCATACGGTAGAATTCGACAACCTCCGGGAATTCGGAAACCACTTCGGAGAAGCGCTTCAGCCATTCGATGGAATGGGAGGCGGTGCGAATGGAGACGAAAACCGTGACCTTGGTATTGACCTTGACCGGATCGAGCAGGGCCACACGCCGGCGGATGACGCCGTCTTCTTCCATCTTCTGGATACGCCGCCAACAGGGCGTCGTGGAAAGGCCGACCTTCTTCGCCAGATCGGCAACAGCCAGCGTGGAATCCTCTTGCAGAATGCGCAAAATCTTACGGTCTAGGCGATCCAATGCGTCTACCCTCCTGAATTAATTTCCTTTCAATACACTAATTTTTGCGGAAAAACAGAAAATTGTTTCACCAAAGCCGCATTTCCACATGTTGTCGCAGAACCGGCAACAGTTCCTCCGTAAACCACGGGTTCTTTTTCAGCCACCCCGTGTTGCGCCAGCTCGGATGCGGCAAAGGAAGAATGCCGGGGCCGGAATTGGCGTGAAGATAGCTGCGCCAGTTTTGCACCGTTTCGGTCATGGTTTTGCATCGTCTTTCACCCAGGTGAAAAGCCTGGGCATATTGGCCGATCGCGAGGATCAGCTCCACCTTCGGCATCGCCGCCATGACCCGCGTGCGCCAGTGCGGCGCACATTCCCGCCGTGGCGGCAGGTCGCTTCCCTTGTCATCATAACCGGGAAAACAGAACCCCATGGGAACGATGGCGAAACGATCCGGATCGTAAAATGTCTCCCGGTCGACATTCAGCCACTGGCGCAGCCTGTCGCCGGAAGCATCGTTGAATGGCAGGCCCGTTTCATGCACGCGCAGCCCTGGCGCCTGCCCGGCAATCAGAATGCGTGGTCTTGCCGACATGACGACCACCGGCCGGGGTTCATGCGGCAGGCGGTCAGCCATTCCCTTGAGCGGCATGTCGCGACAGAGACGACAGCGGGCAATCTCACCGCGCAGCCCGTCCAGCCCATCATCATGCACTGGCCCAACCCTCTCTCCTTCAGCCATGATCCCACCCCAGAAGATGGCGGACGATGGTGAGGAAACCCGCCGCCGGCGTTTCCATAGCCGCGGCACGGTGATCCCTCCGCCACTGCGAGGGCTTTTCGAATTCTCCCGCCCAGATGCCGAGCGCCTGCCTGCGCGCGGCTTCCTGCTCGCTCGAAAACTGGAAATATCCCGACGCGACGGCAAAACCGGCCGACACCATGTCCGACGAAACATCCCTGCCGCCGGCGGAACAATAGACGAGCAGTCGCCCGTATCGATCTCTGGAACTGCCGGAGCAGGAGAAATCCGCTGGCGCGGCCAGCCGTTGCAGAACACGGCGCGCCTCCTCGCCACATGGCCAGCTTTCGCCCCCGCGCAGACATGTCTGCGCAAGCTCCGGCGCATCGATGCCGAGCAGCCGGAAACGTTCCTTGCCCTTGGAGAGCGTGTCGCCGTCAATCACGAAGAAGCGGCCGCCATAGGTTTCGCTGTTGATATGATCGAGCTTGGCGGCAATCAGAACCCCTAGAAAAACCGTAGCAAGGAACAGGCCGCCGTCGCGGACTGCGGAAAAACCCCCGCGCCTGCCTCCATTTCGTCTCATGTAACAACAAACCCTTGTCAGAGATGGCAAACAAATCCTTTCACGGCAGCATCTTCTTAAGATTTTGGGCGTAGTCTGCAAGGGTTCATGTCACCCTGCGTTGTAACAATGAGTAAAAGCGTCAGCACGTCCACCGACAAGATCATCGTCGACCGCTCGAAAAAACATCGCAACAAGGCGGTTTTCGACGCGGTGAAGACGACGCGTGAACGCTTGCAGCAAGGTGCAGGCGCAAGCGACGCCTATGAACGCGAGATGCTGACCATGCACATCGCCGAGACCCTGCAGGGCGCGATGATCATGCCGCTTTTCATCGTGCTTGCCTCCATCATCGGCGTTTACATAACCCGCGATATCAGCCTCATCATCTGGTCGCTGGCTGCATTGAGTTTCCACGCCATTTCGCTGATGCTCGCCAAACGGGCTGCAAAACAGGAAATCACCGCCGAAAACCTCCTGCACTGGAAAAATCTCTTTCTCGGAATGCAGATCGTCATCGGGTGCATCTGGGCGATGTTCGCGCTGGCGGAGCCAACGCGTAATGACCCGACGCTCGTGCTTTTCTTCAAGGGCTCGACGCTGCTGATCGCGCTCTCGCTCACCGCCACGGCCAATTTCATGCTGCGGCGGGCAACCTTCATGACTTTCCTGCCGGTGCTGGCGGCTCTCTGCGTCACCTCTGTCTTCTCGCGCGATCCATTCGATGTCGGTCTTGCGCTGATGTTCGGCATGGCGATCCTGTTCTGCCACCGCATCACCAGCCGGCTTTACCAGACCAGCATCAAGCTCCTCTCCTCGCAGACGGAAAAGGACGACCTGATCGCCGAGCTCGAAGTCGCCAATTCGGTTTCCGACGAGGCGCGGCGACGCGCGGAAGAGGCCAATCTGGCCAAGTCGCGCTTTCTCGCCTCCATGTCGCACGAGCTGCGCACGCCCCTCAACGCCATTCTCGGCTTCTCCGAGGTCATGTCCTCGGAGGTGCTGGGGCCGCTCAACAATCCGCTCTACAAGGAATATTCCGGCGATATCCACCGCTCCGGCCAGCATCTGCTCGATCTCATCAACGAAATCCTCGACCTGTCGCGCATCGAGGCGGGCCGTTATGACCTGAACGAAGAAGCGATCTCGATGCTGGAAATCGCCGAAGATTGCATCGGCATGATCCAGCTTCGCGCCCGCGCCAAGAACATCAGGATCTCCCAGCAGTTTGAAAACAGCCTGCCGCAGGTCTGGGCGGACGAAAAATCGATCCGCCAGGTCGTCCTCAACCTGCTGTCCAACGCCGTCAAGTTCACCCCGCAGGGTGGAGAAATTCTCGTAAAGGCGGGCTGGACGGCCGGCGGCGGCCAATATGTGTCGATCAGGGACAATGGCCCAGGCATTCCCGAGGACGAAATTCCGGTGGTGCTGTCAGCCTTCGGCCAGGGATCAATCGCGATCAAGAGCGCCGAGCAGGGAACAGGCCTTGGCCTGCCCATCGTTCAGGCCATCCTCGCCAAGCATGACGGCCAGTTCATTCTGAAATCCAAACTGCGTGAGGGCACGGAAGGCATCGCCATCCTGCCCGCGAAACGCGTGCTCCAGAGCCTGCCAGCGGTCGAAGAAACCCATGCCATCCAGCCACGCCGACGGTCCTTCGCTTAAGGCGCCCACAGGAAGGCGTCGCCCGGCTTTCCACCTGGAAATGCCTCGAAGCTGGCAACCTCAGAAGAACAGCGTCGTCACCAGCGAATACAGCACGAAAAATCCGTTCGCCATCAACAGGCAGAAGACGGCAAAGGAGCCGAGATCCTTGGCGTGGCGGCCCACGGAGGAAATTTCCGGCGAAATGCGGTCCACCAGTTCCTCAATGGCGGTATTGAGCGCTTCCACCGAGAATAAAAGCAGCATCAACACCGTGAAAACGAGAAGATGCGCAAACGGCGCGCCCACGACCAGAAGCAGGCCAAGCCCGACGCAGAAGGCAAGAACTTCGTGACGAAAGGCAGCTTCCTGCCAAAGCCGGCCGAGCCCCTGCAGGGAATAGCGCGCGGCAGCGAACAGATGCCGCCAGCCCTTTTCTTTACGAAAGACCGGTTCTGGCGGTGGCATGTGCGGCGTCGCGTCCATCTTCAGCCTCAATGATTGGTGGGCGCGGTGATGCGTGTGTCGACACCTGCTGCCTCAAACGTCGCCATGCCGGAATGGCAGGCGGCGGCGGCCTTGACGATGCCGGCGGCAAGGGCCGCACCGGTGCCTTCGCCAAGACGCATTCCAAGCGCCAGAAGCGGCGTCTTGCCAAGCTTTTCGATGGCTGCCAGATGGCCGGGCTCACCCGAGACATGGCCGATAAGGCAATGATCGAGCGCAGAGGAATTGGCAGCCTTCAGCAGCGCCGCGGCGGCCGTTGCCACATAACCATCTATCAACACGGGAATGCGCTGCACGCGCGCAGCAAGAATGGCGCCTGCAATCGCCGCGATTTCGCGTCCGCCGAGACGACGCATGATTTCCAGCGGATCGGACAGGTGGTCCTTGTGGAACTCTACCGCCGCCTTCACCGCCGCAATCTTGCGGGCCATGACGTCACCTTCCGAACCGGTGCCCGGACCGGTCCATTCTTCCGCCGTACCGCCATAAAGCGCAAGATTGATCGCAGCCGCTATCGTGGTATTGCCGATGCCCATTTCACCGACGCAGAGAAGATCGGTGCCGCCGGCAATCGCCTCCATGCCGAAGGCCATGGTGGCGGCGCAGTCACGCTCCGAAAGCGCCGGTTCACAGGTGATATCGCCGGTCGGGTAATCCAGCGCCAGATCGAAAATCTTCAGGCCGAGATCATTGGCCACGCAGATCTGGTTGATCGCCGCGCCACCGGCGGCAAAATTTTCCACCATCTGCTGGGTCACAGACGTCGGATAGGGCGTGATGCCGTGGCGGGTCACGCCGTGATTGCCGGCGAAGATTGCCACCAGCGGACGGTTGACGGCAGGCGAACGGCCGGACCAGGCGGCAAGCCACATGGCGATTTCTTCGAGACGGCCGAGCGAACCGGCAGGTTTCGTCAGCTGCGCATTGCGCTCCTTCGCCGCAACAAGCGCGTGCGTGTCCGGGCCAGGAAGCTCGCGCAGCAGCGCGCGGAAATCATCGAAGGGCAATCCGCTCATGCTCATGATATCAGTCTCTCTCATAGCCGGTCTGGCTTTCGCATCGGCTCATGCGTCCGGAAACTTGTGTTTTCCGGCAAATCGGTCTTTGTTGCGCCTCTCATAATAGCGGATGCGCCGCGGAACAACCGGAAATGCAGCGACTGCAACGGAGAGAGCATGAAGGCCCGGGATTTTATAACAGATGTCATGCATTCCCTCGCCTTTCTAAGCCGCCTGCCCGTCCCTTCGCGATTCTTCGAAGACGACTCGGGCGTGTCGATGGGCCGGGCCGCCCGTGCTTTCCCCGCCGCGGGACTGCTGATCGCCCTGCCCGCCGCTTTCCTGGTTGTCGTGTTTGCGCGCTTCGATGCTTCTCCGCAGCTCACCGGGTGGCTCGCCATCGGCCTGACGGCGCTCATGACAGGCGCGCTGCATGAGGACGGGCTTGCCGACACGGCCGATGGCTTCGGCAGCGGCAGGGACAAGGCGCGTATGCTTGAAATCATGAAGGACAGCCGTATCGGCAGTTATGGCACCATTGCCATGGTTCTTTCCTTCGCGCTCCGCGCCACTGCACTCGCCTCGCTGATCATAACCCTGCCGGGCAAAACCGCTGCCGCCTGTCTGATTGCAGCGCTTGTCACGAGCCGCGCGCTGATGGTGTGGCACTGGCAGTCCCTGCCCGCCGCCAAGACCTCCGGCATCGCCGTCAATGCCGGCCAGCCCGGAGAAAGCGAACGCAACATCGCGCTGGCCGCCGGGCTTCTTCTCTTCATATTGTTCACGCTGCACGCGCTGCCACTGTTTGAGATCGCGCTTGTGCTGGCGGTGGCGGTCATCGCGGCCATGCTGTTCGGCAGGCTGTGCGAGAGGAAGATTGGCGGCCATACCGGGGATACCATTGGGGCTTGCCAGCAGATCACGGAGATCGTGATTCTCGTCGCACTTGCCCTTGCGGCATGAGGGCCTGATATAGATCACCATGGAAACACCCTGCGTCCAGATCTGTCGCCTCGACACGACCCACACTCTCTGCATCGGCTGCGGCCGCACGCTGGATGAAATCGGCGGCTGGACGGGTTATAGCGACGAGACGCGCCGCTCGATCATGCGCGCGCTGCCGCAAAGATTGGCAAATCTGTCCGAGTCCGCCAAGGAGACACATACCGCATGAACAGACTGACCATCGTTCTCCTTCTGCTGGCCGTCGGCCTTGGCCTGCTCGTCGTTAATCACAATGGTGGCCGAACGCTCGGCATTGATAATGATCAGTTTGCCCAGGTCCTTTATCTTCTGCCCATCGCAGGGCTGCTGTCGGCCGGCATTCTGGCGGGAAGACGCGGCAACTTCGGCACCGTCATCCGGCAGCTCGCCGTCTGGCTCGTCATCATCCTCGGCCTCGTCTCGCTCTATCTCTATCGCTACGACCTGCAATCCTTCGGCGACCGGCTGCTCGGCGGTCTGATGCCCGGCCGCGCCGTCGTGGTGACAACATCGGCAGGCGAGCAGGAAATCGTGCTGCACAAATCCATGAGCGGCCACTTCGAAGCGAATGTCGGGATTGAGGGCAGGACGATCCACATGCTGGTCGATACAGGCGCCAGCTCCGTGGTGCTCGCAAATGCGGATGCGACCGCAATCGGCATCGACACCACAAATCTCCGTTATACCGTACCGGTAATGACCGCCAATGGCCGCACGGCAGCAGCACCCGTCACGCTGTCGGAAATCAGCATTGGCCCGATCGTGCGACGCAACATCCCCGCCCTCGTCGCCCAGGATGGCCAATTGGGCCAGAGCCTGCTTGGCATGAGCTTTTTGTCAACGCTTGGTTCGCTGCAGATGCAGACCGACGAATTGCGGTTGCGGGATCGGTGAGCACTGCCCCCTCGAGATTCATTTCGGGGAGTTTTCTCACGTCTTGGTGCCGGAAAGGAAATTCCTCGTCGCGTCTGCAATCGGGATATTCTTTTCACGCGCAAGGGCTGCGGCGGGCCATTGCCCCTTGATTCCCTCGCATTTGATAATTTAAGTTGTTGCTGTTCTCAGGGCGGGGCGCAATTCCCCACCGGCGGTATCGGGACTTTCCCGGAGCCCGCGAGCGCTTCCGGTTTCCAAAGCCGGAAGGTCAGCAGATCCGGTGAGAGGCCGGAGCCGACGGTATAGTCCGGATGGAAGAGGACAAGGCATGGGACGCCTGCGCGTTAGCGGGCTTCGTATTGCATTGTTCGCCCAAGGGATATTTGGCGCTTCTCGAAGCGCGAAAATGCCGCAAAACGGCATAACCCTTGAAAGGCTTGAAATAGAATGACAGTTGCCAGAATTGAAGACGCCATTAACGCCATTTCCCGCGGCGAGATGGTGATTGTGGTTGACGACGAAGACCGCGAAAACGAAGGCGATATCATCGCCGCCTCCGACAGCATCACTCCCCAGCAGATCGCCTTCATGATGAACCATGCACGCGGGCTGATCTGCGTGGCCATGCCCGGAGAGCGCCTCGACGCGCTCGACATTCCGCTGATGGTGTCGCGCAATACCGAATCCCTCAAGACGGCCTTCACCGTGTCGGTGGATTACATTCCCGGCACCACGACGGGCATTTCCGCCGCCGACCGCGCAAAGACCGTGCGCGCGCTGGTATCGGAAGGCTCGCGCCCCGAAGATTTCGCTCGCCCGGGCCATATCTTCCCGCTGCGCGCCAACCCGCAGGGCGTTCTCGGACGCACGGGCCATACCGAAGCCGCCGTTGATCTCTGCCGTCTCGCCGGGAAGTTCCCCTCCGGCACGATATGCGAAATCGCCAATGACGACGGCACCATGGCCCGCCTGCCCCAGCTCGAAGTCTTCGCCGAGCGCCACGGCCTGCTGGTCGTGACGATCAAGGACCTCGTTTCCTATCTCGAGGGTGAGGTTGTCGAGGAAGTGGCGCAGAAGCAGGTCGCCTGACCTGCGCTCGCGTTGTGCTTTGAATACGAAAACGCCCGGCGCAAGCCGGGCGTCCAATTTTCGGGAAAGCGTTTCTGATCAGTTGCGCAGCCGATACCCTGTCTTGAACATCCAGCCGACAACGCCTAGGCATAGCGCCAGAAACAGCGTGATCATCGCCAGGCTGATGACGGGATTGACGTCAGCGATCTCGTAGAAACTCCAGCGGAAGCCGCTGATGAGATAAAGCACCGGATTGAAGTGACTGACCGTCTGCCAGAAGGGCGGCAGCATGTCGATGGAATAAAAGCTGCCGCCGAGGAAGGTCAGCGGCGGCACCACCAGCATGGGAATGAGGTTCAACTGCTCGAAATTTGTTGCCCAGATGCCGATGATGAAGCCGAACAGGCTGAAACTCACAGCCGTCAGCACAAAAAACAGGATCATCATGAACGGATGGGCGATGCTGATATCCACGAAGAACGACGCGGTTATCAGGATGATCGTACCGATCATCAGCCCCTTTGTCGCCGCCGCTCCGACATAGCCGACAAGGATTTCCGTCATCGCCACCGGTGCGGAGAGGATTTCATAGATGGTGCCGGTGAATTTCGGGAAGTAGATGCCGAAGGAGCCGTTGCCGATGCACTGCGTCAGAAGCGTCAGCATGATGAGGCCGGGCGTTATGAAAGCGCCATAGGAAACCCCACCAACCTCCTGAATCCGCGAACCGATCGCTGTGCCGAACACGATAAAATAGAGCGAGGTGGAAATGACCGGAGAGACCACGCTTTGCAGCAGGGTGCGGCGGGTGCGCGCCATTTCGAACAGGTAGATGGACTTGATGGCTTCGAAATTCATTTCTGGCCTCCCACCAGCGAAACGAAGATATCTTCGAGCGAACTCTGCCGCGTGGAAATATCCTTGAAATGGATGTTGGCGGCGAAAAGCGCGCTCAGGACATCGGCAATGCGGCCCTGCTCGCCATTATCCTCGATTTCATAGGTAATGGTGCAGCCATCTTCGGAAAGCGTGAGGCCGAAGGGCGCGAGACTTTCCGGCAAAGTCTCCACCGGCTGGGAAAGCTCAAGAAAAAGCTGCTTGCGGCCGAGTTTCTTCATCAATGCCGTCTTTTCTTCCACCAGCAGCAATTCGCCACCATTGATGACACCCACCCGGTCGGCGATTTCTTCCGCCTCCTCGATGTAATGCGTGGTGAGAATGATGGTGACACCCCTGGCGCGCAGCTCAGAGACCACATTCCACATGTCGCGGCGCAGGGTCACATCCACACCCGCCGTCGGCTCATCGAGAAACAGGACCTTCGGCTCGTGCGCCAGCGCCTTGGCAATCAGCACACGCCGCTTCATGCCGCCGGAAAGCTCCCGCAGCATGTTGTCCTTCTTGTTCCAGAGCGACAGGGATTTGAGGATGCGTTCGATCAGCTCCGGATTCTTCTTCTGTCCGTGCAGTCCGCGCGAAAAGCTGACGGTGTTCCAAACCGTCTCGAACTGGTCGGTCGTCAGTTCCTGCGGCACAAGGCCGATGAGGGCGCGGGTCTGGCGAAAATCCTTCACCACATCGTGCCCGCCAACCAGCACCGAACCTTCGCCCGGATTGACGAGGCCGCAGATGATCGAGATCAGTGTCGTCTTGCCGGCGCCATTGGGGCCGAGAAGAGCGAGTATCTCCCCCTCCCGGATATCGAGGCTGACACCTTTGAGCGCCTGGAAGCCATTTGCGTAGGATTTGGTCAGATTCCGTATCGAAACAATGGCATTCATGGCGAATTCTTTCGAAAAACCGAGTAAGATGAACGCCATATAGACCGCAGAGGTTGCAAATGCCAGACCGGCGGACTGAACACTGCGTTCGGCGGGAGCGGAAAATCAGCCGTAGACGCTATAGAAAAACTGCGCTGCGACGAAAACCAGAAACAAGCCGAAGGCCCGCTCCAGCTGCTTCTTGCTGAGCGCATGCGCCAGCCGTGCACCATAGGGCGCGACGACAAGGGTAATGGGGATCAGGAGCACCACGGCGATCCAGTTGATGAAGCCGGTGGAAAATGGCGGCAGCCCCGCATCGCCCCAGCCGGCCCAGATGTAACCCGCAAGCCCCGGCAGCGAAATCAACACGCCGACACCGGAAGAGGTGGCAACCGCCTGATGAATGCTGCGCCCGTAAAGCGTCATGAAGGTGTTGTTCATCACCCCGCCGCCCACGCCCATCAGCCCGGAAAACAGCCCGATGCCGGTGCCCACCAGAAAACGGGCCGGGTTTGGCGGCAGATCGGAACCGAGATGCCAGCTCGCCCGGTTGAAGATCATCCGGAAGGCAAGCGCGAGCGCGATGAAGGCAAAGATCAGGCGCAGCGCCACACTCGAGGCATAGGCTGCAACGATAGAGGCGAGAACGGTGCCAAGCGGCACGGCAACGACCCAGCCTTTCAGAAGCTCGATATCGACGGCGCCCTTCTGGCGATGCGTCAGGAACGAGCGGATGGACGTCGGCACGATAATGGCGAGAGACGTTCCGAGCGAAAGATGCATGCGCACCGCCTCAGGCACATCCAGAAGTCCGAAGACCTGGTAAAAAACCGGCACCAGCACCGCGCCGCCGCCGATACCGAACAGGCCGGCCAGAAGGCCTGCAACCACACCCGCAGCAGCAAGTGCCGCAGCGAAGATCATTATCTCTGAAACTGGGGGCATGAAGGCAGGCTCCCGAAGGCCGTTGTCACAAACATGTGACGCTCATAGCGTATCAGAAAAGGGCGGCAAGCCATGTTGGCCGCAGGTCAGTACGGCGCGACGTCTTTTGCCGCAAATCCGCGCCGGATGGACCGTTCTGTGGGATCGCTTCCCATTTCATGCCCTTGCAAAGACGCCGATATCCCCCCGATAAGGCTGTCTTCTTCAACCGGCCTTCGGGCCGGTCTTTTTTTGTGGGAATGTGGCGGGCGATTATCGAGCTAGCGGCAGCAAAACATCCTCAAGCTTCGTCATTCCGACCATATCCAAAGATCCGGCGCCTATGTCATCGGCGGCAGCCCGATGACAAGCCGCACTCCGTGTTCGACGTCATCCTCGGCCTTGTGCCAAGGATCTGCCGACGTATCGCCAATAGCGGCGTTGCAGATGCTCGGGACAGGCCCGAGCATGACGGAGGAGACGCTTTCAAACTCAGCCGCCAACCTCCAACGGCGCGACTTAATCGCAATGCCTGTAACCTGACTTGCGGGTACGCAGGTCGAAGTGAAAATGGTTCCAGTGGTTGGGGTCGCTGCCCGGCCCGAGAACGGTGGAGAAATATTTGCAGCTATCCGATCTGACGGCCTTCAGTAGTGCCTTTTCGCGGAAAGCGAAGAAACTCTTCTTGCGGACATCGATTTCCTTGCCGTTCTTCAGCGTGATGGTGCCGATATCGATGGCGTTGCCCCGCGCATGTTCCGACCACGGATTGCTGGAACGGGAATTCATCTTGCGGCAGGAATAACCACCCATCGGCGTTATGCGGCCGACGCCGGAGAGATAGCGGAAACGCGAGGACGGTACGAGTTCGAACTTCACCCATTTCGCAAAGGCAAGCGTAACCTGGCAATTGAGCTTCACCGCCGGACGAACTGCGACGCCGCTGGCGAGACCGCTGAGTTCGATCGGGTAATCGATGCCGCAGGTCGGCCCGTCGGCAATACGGGCGACGTCGCGAAAAGCGACACCCAGACGGCGAAGCTCGGCGCGGCACGCAACCTCCGAAGACGGCATGATGCCGGGCGGCAGGGACCGGTCGCTCTGAAGTCCGCCGCGAACGGTCGGATCATTCGGCATGAGCATGGCCACCTCTTCCACCGGCTGGCGGCGGGAGGACGATCCGGGTGGTGGTGGCGGAATGAGGCCGGACTGGCGCCGCGCCGGAGAAACCGCAACCGGATTGTCGGTGCCGATGCCGTCTACCACCGGCTGGGCCGAAGCCCCCTCGGCGATTTCGGCATCCTGTTCCTCTGCCAGTCCCCGCACCGGCTCCACGCCGAGCATGGAATCCATGTTCACGCCGCCTTCGCCCTCGGCAATCTGGCTCCTGGCCATTTGCTGCGGGGGCATCTCCTGGCTTTGCGTCGCCTGCACCGGCAGATTGCCATGACCGCCAGCCGCCATGCGTGCCTGATGCTGTGCATCGAGGGTGGAATAACCCTGCCCTGCCTGGCGCGTTTGCAGCAGCGGATCCTGCGAAGCATAAGGCTCCGGCATCGGCTGCGATATGGCCGTAGGATAATCGTTGCTCTGTCCGGCCCGCTCAACCTGATGGAAGGCACCTGCCGGCGCGCTGTAGCCCTGTTGCCGCGACGAACGAATTGCGCTCACGCGTGTGGTGCCGTCCACCTCCGCCGGTGGCACGAGGCCCTCCGCCGAACACGACACCATGACCGTGGAAATCATCAGCAACGTCACAAGACGACGCGGAAGGGAAACATACGCCATACGAGAACCTGTACCTTCAGCGGCCGCTATCCGCGGCAATACAGGTCAAATTTTAAAGAAATGAGGTAAACGAAACCTTATTGGTTGCGGGAAATAACGAATGGCTGGTTCTGATAGCCCAAAACAAAGGGCGCAGCCGGAACCGCGCCCTTCATCAGATCGAGACGCCTGAAGTCAGGCCGCCCGCGAAACCTCGCGCTCGGCATCATGTCCAAGTTCGAAGCGCGACAGAAGCGAGCGCAACTGGCGGCTTTCCTCGGCGAGCGTCTGGCTGGCGGCGGTCGTTTCTTCCACCATGGCCGCGTTTTGCTGTGTCATCTGGTCCATGTGATTAACGGAGGTGTTGATCTCCTGGAGGCCGGTGGCCTGCTCCCGCGCCGCAGTGGCGATGGAATTCACGTGACCTTCGACCCGGTTTACGAGCGCCACGATTTCTTCCAGTGCATCGCCCGTGGAGCGGACGAGCGCGACGCCGCCGCCGACCTCCTCCGCCGAGCGATTGATAAGGGTCTTGATCTCCTTGGCGGCATTGGCGGAGCGTTGCGCCAGTTCGCGCACCTCCTGCGCCACCACGGCGAAACCACGTCCGGCCTCGCCGGCCCGCGCCGCTTCCACGCCGGCATTCAGCGCCAGCAGGTTGGTCTGGAAAGCGATCTCGTCGATGACGGAAATGATCTGTCCGATCCGCTTTGACGATTCCTCGATGCGGCCCATGGCATCGACCGCGTTGCGCACGATCTCGCCTGAGCGGCCGGCGCTGCTTTTTGTGTCCTGCACCATCTGCCGCGCCTCATTGGCCCGTTCGGATGCGGTGCGCACTGTGGCGGTAATCTCGTCAAGCGCTGCGGCCGTTTCCTCCAGCGCCGCCGCCTGCTGTTCGGTCCGGCGCGAGAGATTGCCGGTCGCGCCGCTGATATCTGCAGCACTGTCATTGACGACATGACCGGTCCGGGAAATCGCTTCGATGGCGCCATGGAGCGCACCCACGGCCCGATTGAAGTCCGTGCGCAGCTTTTCGTAGTCGTCGCCGATATCTGTCAGCGCAACAGTCAGATCCCCATTGGCAAGCGCCTCGAGCGCCTCCCCCAGACGCTCCATGGCATGGGCCTGCCGCTCGGATGCGGAACGAAGGACCATCTCGTTGCCGCGACGCGCTTCCTCCAGCGCCCGCTGCTGGTCGGCCTCACGCGCCTGCAGGGCGCTGCGCTCATTGACGCTGTCACGCAGCACCAGCAACGTCTTGGCAATCGCGCCGATTTCGTTCCGGCGATCCGCGAAGCGGATTTCGGCCGTGCCGTCGCCATCGGCGATCTGCTTCATGCTCTGCCGGATGAGATCGATCGGTCGAGTGACGCTACGCACGACGGCGGCGGCCACGGCAATGACGACAAGGCCGGACAAGATGCACAGGCCGATGTTGAAATACGCGTCGCTCCAGAACACCGCTTCGAGGTCGTCGACGTAAACGCCCGTACCCACGATCCAGCCCCAGGGTGCGAAACCGGCGACATGGGAGAATTTCTCCACCGGCTCCGGGGCACCCGGTTTCGGCCAGTAATAATCGACAAAACCCTGACCGCCCGCCTTGACCGTATTCACGAACTCAACGAACAGCGCCTTGCCGTTCGGGTCCTTGTTGGCGGTAAGATCGGTTCCGTTCATTTCCGGCTTGATCGGATGCATCACCATTTTGGGGTGCATATCGTTGATCCAGAAATAACCGCTGCCGTTGCCATACCGCATGGCCGCGATTGTGACCTTGGCCTGCTGCTGTGCCGCCTCCCGCGTCAAGCTGCCGCTTTGTTCCAGGCGATAATATTGATCGAGAATAGCGACGGCCGTTTCGTTCATCGCCGCAAGCCCGGCTTTGCGCTCGCGTTCCATCTCGCCAAAGGTTTCGAACAGGCTGAATGTCAGCGCTGCGGTCAGGATTGCCAGAAACAATGCGACGAGCGCATATAGGCGCATAGATATAGTGACGTTTTTCATATTCCCCCCAACGCCGATGAGTGCACTTCGACCAGCCGATGCTAAGGGGAAAAAATTTATTATGATTAAATACGCCCATTATACGTTGGTATTATCTTCATGGGCGTCGAACACGGCCTGAAATACTCACCATCGCCATTGGCCGCCGGCGGGACAGCCAGTAATTCGATGAAAACCGTACGAATTTAAAGGCAGCGTTAACCCTGCCTCCCTATCCTCTTTTGCCACAATACCGGTACTTGGAGGCGCGCGATGGCACGGCCGAATTTTCGCTACACGCATTATGACCTGAAGGAATTGCGGGCGGGCACGATCATTGAAGTATCTCTCTCGGCCATCAATAATGTCCGGTTGATGACGGGCGCGAATTTCCAGCGCTTCACCGAATTGCTCGATTTCAAATATCTTGGCGGCGTCGCGAAAAAGTCGCCAATCCGGATCGCCATCCCCGAAACGATGCACTGGCATCTGGTGATCGATGCCGACGGGCATAACGGCCTGGCGGAATCATCGGTCAAGATGCTGCCGGCGCAGCCGCAGGCCGCGCCTCAGCGCAAGGCATCCTGACTTATTTGAAAAAACAATGCGATAGCGCAGTTTCGCGACTCTTTTTGGCAAGCGCCTGAATCATTTTGTGAAGATGAGGGCTAACGCGATTCCCGCTCGCGGCGCAGTTTCGCCCACCAGTCGAGACGTTTGCGGATTTCGCGTTCGAAACCTCTGTCCGGTGGATCGTAAAAGGTGGTCCGCCCCATTTTTTCCGGGAAGTAATCCTGCCCCGAAAAAGCGTCCGGCTCGTCATGATCGTAACGGTAGCCGTCACCATATCCCTCGCCCTTCATCAGCTTGGTCGGTGCATTCAGGATGTGTTTGGGCGGAACAAGCGAGCCATTTTCCTTCGCGGCGCGCATCGCAGCCTTGAAGGCGGTATAGACGGCATTCGATTTCGGAGCGGTGGCCAGGTAGACGCAGGCCTGCGCCAGCGCAAGTTCACCCTCCGGTGAACCAAGATAATCATAGGCATCCTTGGCAGCATTGCAGACGGCGAGCGCCTGCGGATCTGCAAGGCCGATATCTTCCACCGCCATGCGCACCAGCCGCCGGCCGATATAGAGCGGATCCTCGCCGGCATCGAACATGCGGGCGAGATAATAAAGTGCGGCATCCGGGTCCGATCCACGCACCGACTTATGCAGCGCGGAAATGAGATTGTAGTGGCCGTCCTGGCTCTTGTCGTAGACGGGCGCGCGGCGTTGCACGATGCGCGTGAGCCCTTCCGTGTCGAAGGTTTCATCTTTCCGCGCCGCGCGCCAGACTTCTTCGGCAAGCGTCAACACCGCGCGACCGTCGCCATCGGCCATGCGGATCAGGCTTGCGCGTGCATCCTCCGTCAGTGGCAGGGGCTTCTGCTCCGCCTCCTCCGCGCGCTTCAGAAGCTCGCTGAGACTGTCCTCGTCATGCGACCGAAATGTCAGGACACGGGCCCGCGACAACAGAGCGGCATTCAGTTCGAACGAGGGATTCTCGGTGGTCGCACCCACCAGAATAATGGTGCCGTCCTCCATGACAGGCAGAAAACTGTCCTGTTGCGCACGGTTGAAACGGTGAATTTCGTCGACGAAAAGCAGGGTCTGGCGACCGTTCATGCGCCTTGCACGTGCCGCTTCGAAAACCTTCTTGAGATCGGCGACGCCGGAAAAGATCGCTGATATCTGTTCGAAAGCCAGCCCCGCCTCGCCGGAAAGCAGGCGGGCGACCGTCGTCTTGCCAGTGCCGGGCGGCCCCCAGAAGATCATCGACCCCAGCGAGCCGCTATCGATCATGCGGCGCAGAACGCCCTCCTCGCCCGTCAGATGCGGCTGCCCGCTTACTTGCGCCAGCGTCTTCGGTCGCAGGCGATCGGCGAGAGGCCGCCGGTTAGCGACCTCCACCGGCACTTGCGGGGCGAAGAGATCGTCACTCATCGAAGGAACTGCCGGATACGCTGCCCGTCACGCAGGATTTCCACCCGCCAGAAACCAGGATTGTCATCCAGCGCCTTTTCGACAGCGGCCGTCGAGCCGATATCTGCGCCGTTCAATGAAAGGATCACATCTTTCGGCAGAAAACCGACACGATAAGCCGGCGAGCCACGCTTCACATCCGTGATGACGACACCCGTGACCTGCGAGGGCATGCGCAATTCGTCAGCAAGCTTCGGCGAAAGATTGGCGACGGTCGCGCCGGCGAACGGATTGCGCCCTTCGATCAGCCGTTCGTCGCGGGGAGCGGTCTCGGGCGCAATATCAAGTGCAATCGTCAGCTTCTTTTCCTTGCCCTTGTCCATGACGGTCAGTTCAGCAGATTTGCCTATGCCGGCCGTGGTCAGGCGGTAACCGAGCGCATCGGGATGCTCGACCTCCAATCCGTTGACCGCAGTCACCACCTGGCCGGGCTCCATGCCGGCCTTTTCCGCGGGGCTGCCTTTGACAACGCTCACGACCAGCGCTCCCCGGGCGCGATGCAGGCCAAGCGCCTCCGCGACATCCGAAGTGACGGGATCGAAGGTCGCGCCAATGTAGGGCCGCTGGAAGTTCGCATCGCCCCGTTCAGCAGCAGCCACAAAAACCCGGACCAGATTGGCCGGAATAGCGAAACCGATGCCGTTCGAGCCGCCGCCCTTGGAGAAGATGGCAGTGTTGATGCCGATCAGCTCGCCAGCCATATTCATCAGCGCGCCGCCGGAGTTGCCCGGGTTGATGGAGGCGTCGGTCTGGATGAAGAAGCCGAAATCGCCCTGCGTCACCTGGTTGCGGGCAAGGCCCGAGACGATGCCGCTCGTCACCGTCTGACCGACGCCGAAGGGGTTACCGATCGCCAGCACCAGATCGCCGACTTCGATCTTGTCCGAATTGCCGAGCGGCAGCACCGGGAACTGCTCCTTGGCATCGATCTGCAGCACGGCAAGATCGACCCGGTCATCTTTCATGAGAACCTTGGAGGAAAATTCGCGCCCATCCGCAAGCGCCACCTTGATGTCGTCAGCACCGTCAATGACATGATTGTTGGTCACCACGAGACCGCCGGCTGTGACGATGACGCCTGAACCGAGCGACGACTGCTTTTCCGTGCGGTTCGGCATTTGCTGCCCGAAAAACTGTTCGAAGAAGGGATCACCGGCGAAGGGCGACAACCGCCGCTGCACGATGCGTTCGGCATAGACATTCACCACCGCGCCGGCGGTGCGCTTGACCAGCGGCGCGAAGGAAAGCTGCATTTCCGTGTGGCTGGACGGCACGGTCCTGTTGTCCTGCGCCCGGGCACCCGCTGGCAGGAGAATGAGCGCGGCGAGAAAGCCGGTGGAAAGATACTTCAACACGCTTCGCATGTGATTCCTCATCGTCATCAGTATGATGGAGTTATAACGTCAAAGCCTGTAAAGCAAAGAGCGGCAAGATGATGACCGTGGGTTTCAGGCACGGCGGCTTCCGCTGATGGAACCAGCAAAGGCGTATTTTGGTTTCATCCGCACCAGCAGTCCTCAACAGAGACAAGCCATGCATTTGAAAAAGCCCCTCCTCGCCTGCGGCATCCTTTTTGCTTCCTCGCTCCTCTCAACGGCCGGTGCTGCAAGTTTCGACTGCACGAAATCCGATCTCGCAGCGGATGAAAAGGCCATCTGCGACAACCGCGCCCTGAACGATCAGGACGTGAAGATGGCCACCACCTTCGATATCCTAACCCAGCTGATGGCCATGGGCGCCCGCGACACGTTGCGCGACGAGCAGAGCCAGTGGCTGAAGAAGCGCCAGGAATGCGCAGCCGACGTTGCCTGCCTCACCGGCGCCTATGAGGAGCGCATGAAACGTCTCGGCGAGGCGTTTCAGAGCATCAACCGACCGCTCTGACCCGATCACACCGCGCGGATGACGTTCTCCATGAGGCCATGCAACTGGTCGCGATAACCGGTTCGGGCCGATGGCGCGTCTTCACGGGAGGTCATCACGACGGACAGTCGTTTTGCCGGCACGATGTACAGCATCTGCCCGCCATAACCCCAGGCATAATAGACCGTCTCGCCCGCCATCTCCCTGATGAACCAGCAATAACCGTAACCGTCGCCGTTGAAGACCGAATTGGTGCGCTGTCGCCATGATTGCTCGATCCAGTCCTGCGAAATCAACCGCTCACCACCGGGTGTCACGCCGCCCCTGCGGTAAAGCTCACCGAAGGCCAGCAGCGACCGCGCGGTCATCGCCATCTGGTTGCCGCCGAGATAGATGCCCTGCGGATCGCGCTCCCAGCCGCCGATGGAAAACCCTTCCAGGGGCCGAAACCAGTCTCGGGCGAGAGAAAGCGTCGAACGGCCGGATGCCTTCGTCAATATCGCCGACAGCAGATGTGTCGACGCCGTGGAATAAAGCATGCCGCCACCCGGCTCTCCGGCGAAACCCGACCCCAAGGCCATCCGCACCCAGTTGCGGCTGGCGACCCAACGGCCGTAATTCGGCCCGGACATGCGCTCCAGACCGGATTGCATTGACAGGAGGTTACCGACGGTGATCCGCTCCAGCCGGGGATCGGGATTTTGCGGAAATTCACCGCGCAGAATGGTCGCGATCGGCTGGTCCGCACCTTGGAGAACCTTGCGGTCGATCGCCATGCCGACCAACGCGGAGATGATCGATTTTGAGGCCGATTTGATATTGGTGGAGCCGTTCAAGCCGGCGCCATGATAGGCGCGGCTAGCGATCTCCTCGCCATCGATGCTGACGATGACGGTCTTGAGGCTGGAAAGCGCATCCGCCTCCCGCAGCAACGGACCGAAACGGACGTTGTTCCCGGCGCTCTGGGCACGGGCAAGTGAGGCGAAGGGTAGCGATGCCATGAGGGCGAGTGCGGTTCGTCTTTTCATGGTGATGAACTTAGGCATCGCTGCTTTCTGGAAAAGGGTCGCTGGACGAACATCACTCCAATGTGACTGCCACGCCAGAAAAAATCTGCAGTCAGTTCGGCATTTACGATGGAAAAACAAAACGTTGAAGGGATAACAGGAATCATCCCGCGAAGTAATTGAATCTGTTTGTGAGCCGAATTCACTCCAAATTCAGACAGCAAAAAGCCGCTCAGAGAGCGGCTCAATTTAAAATGGAGGTGGATAGCTTTCTCCTCCGTCCTGCCGGACTTGATCCGGCATCAGGCACGGCGCGTCTGCGCCGTGAGAAGAGTCTCTTGCGATCGAGGACTTGATCGCGCCGGACCCCGGATCGGTCCGGGGTGACGAAGCGCGCTTGTATTGCTCTTCGAGCACTCCGGGAAGAAAGCGACGCATCAGGCGTAACCTTCCAGCCCACTCTGCGACAGGATTACTCCGGCAATATCCGCACAGCACCCTTGTCTGCGCTCGACGCAAAGGCCGCATAGGCCTTCAGCGCCGTCGTGACATTGCGCTTGCGCGGTGCTTCCGGCTTCCAGCCTTTCTCTTCCTGCTCGGCCCGGCGCGAGGCCAGTTCCGCGTCGGGAACCTTCAGGTTGATCGTGCGGTTCGGAATGTCGATCTCGATCAGGTCACCCTGACGCACGAGGCCGATGGCGCCGCCCTGTGCCGCTTCCGGCGAGGCGTGGCCGATGGAAAGGCCTGACGTGCCACCAGAGAAGCGACCGTCGGTGATCAGCGCGCAGGCTTTGCCGAGGCCCTTGGATTTCAGGTAGCTGGTCGGATAGAGCATTTCCTGCATGCCCGGGCCGCCCTTAGGACCTTCATAACGGATGACGACGACGTCGCCCGCCTTGACCTCGTTGCCGAGAATGCCCTTAACCGCCGCGTCCTGGCTTTCGTAAACGACCGCCGGGCCGTTGAATTTCAGGATGGACTCATCAACACCTGCCGTCTTCACGATACAGCCGTCGAGCGCGATGTTGCCGTAAAGCACGGCAAGACCACCATCCTTGGAGAATGGTTTCTCGACCGAGCGAATGACGCCATTGTCGCTGTCGGTATCCAGATCGTCCCAGCGCGAGGACTGGCTGAAGGCAACCTGCGTGGGCACGCCGCCGGGGGCCGCCTTGAAGAATTCACGCACCGTCTCGCTGTTGGTGCGGGTGATGTCCCAGCGGTCGATGGCGTCACCCAGCGTCGCTTCATGCACCGTGTAGGTATCGCGGTTGATCAGACCGCCGCGCTCCAACTCGCCGAGAATGCGCATGATGCCGCCAGCGCGGTGCACATCTTCCATGTGAACGTCCTGCTTGGCGGGCGCGACCTTCGAAAGGCACGGAACCTTGCGGGAAAGACGGTCGATGTCTTCCATGGTGAAATCCACCCCGCCCTCGTGCGCGGCAGCCAGAATATGCAGCACCGTATTGGTGGAGCCGCCCATGGCGATATCCAGCGACATGGCGTTTTCAAACGCCGCCTTGTTGGCGATGGTCCGCGGCAGAACGGTTTCGTCTTCCTGCTCGTAATAACGGCGGGCAAGATCGACGATGAGGTGACCGGCCTCGACGAACAGTCGCTTGCGATCCGAATGGGTGGCAAGCGTCGAGCCGTTACCGGGCAGAGACAGGCCCAGCGCCTCGGTCAGACAGTTCATCGAATTGGCGGTGAACATGCCGGAACAGGAACCGCAGGTCGGGCAGGCAGATCGCTCGATAACCTTGACGTCCTCGTCAGAAATCTTGTCATCGGCGGCAGCCACCATGGCGTCGACCAGATCGAGCGCGACGGTTTTGCCATGCAGGACAACCTTGCCCGCTTCCATCGGACCACCGGACACGAAGACGGCGGGGATGTTGAGGCGCATGGCAGCATTCAACATTCCGGGGGTGATCTTGTCGCAGTTGGAAATGCACACCATGGCATCGGCGCAATGGGCATTGACCATATATTCGACCGAGTCAGCGATGATCTCGCGCGAGGGCAGCGAATAAAGCATGCCGTCATGGCCCATGGCGATGCCGTCATCGACCGCGATGGTGTTGAATTCCTTGGCAACACCGCCGGCCGCCTCGATTTCACGGGCAACCAGCTGGCCGAGATCCTTGAGGTGGACGTGGCCGGGCACGAACTGCGTGAAGGAATTGACGACAGCGATGATCGGCTTGCCGAAATCGCTGTCCTTCATGCCGGTGGCGCGCCAAAGGCCGCGCGCGCCCGCCATGTTGCGGCCGTGGGTTGTCGTTCTTGAGCGATAGGCTGGCATGGTGTTTTCCTCAATCTCGGGGCGAAGCGCGCCTGCCCGCAACGCGGTGGAAGCTGCCTCTGCCCTATTTTGCGGTGTTTCTAACGCAAACCGCAAGCGCTGTCACTGTCACCTTAGGGCAAAACAGTACGGTTCGGTACGGTACGCCTTTCCCTTAACGCGGGCGAGCGGACGACGGCCTATCACAAATGCGCGATTTCCGTCTGCCCGGCGCTGTTTTTCCGCAGCAGACTGAAACATATCTGTGCAGCGGCCGTATTGGCTATCATAATCGATTTATCGCCGATGCACCCGGCTTTTGTGGAGGTTCCAATGCCCGCCTATCGTCCGCCCCATATTTCGGCAAGCGAAATCACGCCGAAAAACATCTACCTTTCCAGACGCGGCTTCCTCGGCACAGCGGCGGGCCTTGCGGCAATAGGGCTTGCGGGCCGTGAGGCGGTTGCCGCTCCGCTCGCGGCGAAACCCGGCGCTTACAAGCTGGATGAAAAACTCACGCCGCTTGATGCCGTCACCAGCTACAACAACTTCTACGAATTCGGCGTCGGCAAATCCGACCCCAAGGAAAATTCCGGCAAGTTCAAACCCACACCCTGGACCGTGAAAGTGGATGGCCTCGTTTCCAAGCCACAGGAATTCGGCATCGAAGAGCTGATGAAATATCAGCTTGAGGAACGCACCTACCGCATGCGCTGCGTCGAAGGCTGGTCGATGGTCATTCCATGGATCGGCTTCCCACTTACAAGCCTGCTCGGCAAGGTCGAACCGCTGGGCAGCGCGAAATATGTTTCCTTCGAGACGGTGGTGCGGCCAGAGGAAATGCCCGGACAGAGCGGCCTGTTCCAGCCCCTTTCATGGCCCTATGTCGAAGGTTTGCGCCTCGATGAAGCCCGCCATCCCCTGACCATCCTTGCCGTCGGCCTTTATGGCGAGACGTTGCCGAACCAGAACGGCGCACCGATCCGGCTTGTCGTGCCGTGGAAGTACGGCTTCAAGGGCATCAAATCCATCGTCCGCATTTCGCTTGTCGAGAAACAGCCGGAAACGACCTGGAAAAATTCCAACGCCCGCGAATACGGCTTCTATTCCAACGTCAATCCACATGTGGACCATCCCCGCTGGAGCCAGGCGACGGAGCAGCGCATCGGCGAAGGCGGCTTCTTTGGCACCCAGAACCGCCCTACCCTGATGTTCAATGGCTACGATGAAGTAGCGAGCCTCTACGCCGGCATGGACCTGAAGGCGAATTATTGACCATGGCTTTCGCCTTCACCTTACCCTCTCTGCCGAAGCGTTACCAACCGGCGGCCATCTGGTCGCTGTATGTCATCGGCCTTGCTCCCGGCGTCTGGTATTTCTACCTCGCCGCAACCGGAGGCCTCGGCTTCAACCCGGTCAAGGATTTCGAACACCTCCTTGGCATCTGGGCGCTTCGCTTCCTCTGTCTAGGCCTGCTGGTGACGCCGCTACGCGATCTCTTCAACATCAACCTCATCGCCTATCGTCGGGCGCTGGGCCTGATTGCCTTTTATTACGTATTGGCGCACTTTACCGTCTATCTGGTGCTGGACCGTGGCCTCGTCTTCAGTTCCATCGCCGGTGATATCCTGAAACGGCCCTATATCATGTTCGGCATGGCGGGGCTCGTCATGCTCCTGCCCCTGGCGCTCACTTCCAACCGCTGGTCGATCCGCAAACTCGGCAGCCGCTGGAACACGCTGCATAAACTCGTCTATCTCGTCCTCATCGTCGGCGTCCTGCATTTCGTGCTGGCGCGAAAATCGATCACGCTGGAGCCGGTGTTTTATATCAGCATGATGGTGGTATTGCTCGGCTATCGGCTGGTGCGGCCGACGATCATGGCGCGGAAGCGGGGAAGACGCGCCGTTGGCAATGCACAGCAACGCCCGTCAAAAACATGAAACCGACGGACCAAAACCCGAAAACCTCGCAACGCCCTAAAATTGCCGGCTCCAGTCAAGCGGCTGTTTCAGAGATTTTCAGCATCATGGCAATGGGGATGGCTCTCGCCCCCACTGATATTGCCCGGACGATGAACAGCGGTCATCGGAACGCACTATCAAAGCTTCTCGAACACATTGAGAATGGCGAGATCAATGAAGAAGACCTGCAAAAGCTTTGGCTGGCCCATCATGCTTCGGACCGTGTCGCCCTGATGGCGCCACTTGCCGATCTTATTCGTCAAATCAGCCAATATTCGCCCGATCGCCAGCCTTAAACACAGAAAACAACGCAAACAAAAAAGCCGGGCGATCACTCGCCCGGCTTTTTAACTCATGACGCCTGAACGGCGTCAAACCTTATGCAGCTTCGGCAGCAGCAGCTTCTGCAGCAACGCGAGCCTTGTCGGCTGCGCCCTTGGCGTCAACGTCACGCTCGACGAATTCAACGACGGCCAGAGCGGCATTGTCGCCCTGGCGGAAGCCTGCCTTCATGATACGCAGGTAGCCGCCGTTACGGTTTGCGTAACGTGCTGCGATCGCGTCGAACAGCTTGCGAACAGCGTCCTGATCCTTGATCTGCGAAATCGCCTGACGACGAGCGTGCAGGTCGCCGCGCTTGCCGAGAGTGACGAGCTTCTCAACGATCGGGCGAATTTCCTTCGCCTTCGGAAGCGTGGTGACGATCTGCTCATGGGTGATGAGCGAAGCAGCCATGTTCGCAAACATTGCCTTGCGGTGGCTGGCGGTTCTATTGAGCTTGCGGCCTGAATTACCGTGGCGCATTGCTATTCTCCTTCTACGCAGGTTCCTTCTTTAAGGCCTGCCGTTTCCTGGCACATGCAGGTGACTTACCTGCTGTTTGACGGGGAAAGGCAGTCTTTGAGGTCTGCCTTCTTGTTTGTTAGTACTGGTCTTCGTAACGCTTTGCGAGATCTTCGATGTTCTCAGGCGGCCATGCTGGCACTTCCATGCCGAGGTGCAGACCCATGGAAGCGAGAACTTCCTTGATTTCGTTCAGCGACTTGCGACCAAAGTTCGGCGTGCGGAGCATTTCGGCTTCGGTCTTCTGGATCAGGTCGCCGATGTAAACGATGTTGTCGTTCTTCAGGCAGTTTGCCGAACGAACCGACAGCTCGAGCTCGTCGACCTTCTTGAGAAGCGCCGGGTTGAACGCGAGTTCCGTAACCGATTCTTCTTCTGCTTCCTTCTGCGGCTCGTCGAAGTTGACGAAGACGCCCAGCTGGTCCTGAAGAATGCGAGCGGCGAAGGCAACGGCGTCTTCGCCGGAAACCGAACCGTTGGTCTCGATCGTCATGATCAGCTTGTCATAGTCGAGAACCTGGCCTTCACGGGTGTTTTCAACCTTGTAGGACACTTTCTTGACAGGAGAATAGAGGCTGTCCACCGGAATGAGGCCAATCGGGGCATCTTCCGCGCGGTTGCGCTCAGCCGGTACGTAACCCTTGCCGTTGTTGACGGTGAATTCCATGCGGATTTCAGCGCCATCGTCGAGCGTGCAGATCACGTGGTCGGGGTTCAGGATCTCGATGTCACCAACCGTCTGGATGTCACCAGCGGTCACGGCACCCGGGCCCTGCTTGCGCACGACCATGCGCTTGGAATCGTCGCCATCCATCTTGATGGCGATTTCCTTGATGTTGAGCACGATATCCGTCACATCTTCCCGAACGCCGGGGATGGAGGAGAATTCGTGCAGGACACCGTCGATCTGCACGGCCGTAACAGCGGCACCGCGCAGAGAAGACAACAGAACGCGACGCAGCGCGTTGCCGAGGGTAAGACCGAAACCACGCTCCAGCGGCTCGGCAACGAGCGTTGCCTTGGTGCGGCTGGACGAGGTGAACTCGACCTTGTTCGGCTTGATAAGTTCCTGCCAGTTCTTCTGAATCATCTTTAAACCTTCCGTTCGCCGCCACCATCCAATCGTGACGGACCGAGCATGAAAACACCGAGAGGAACCAAATTCAGCGGTTCATCGGTGGGTTCTTGAGCGCAAGTCCGCCGATCGAAATCGACGCGCACACGCCAGATACACGAAAATTCCGCCAGACCTGAGGTAAGGCGGAATTTCCGAACCACGGTCGCGTCAGACGCGGCGCTTCTTGCGCGGACGGCAACCGTTGTGCGGGATCGGCGTCACGTCGCGAATGGAAGTGATCATGAAACCGGCAGCCTGCAGGGCGCGAAGTGCCGATTCACGGCCGGAACCCGGACCGCAAACTTCAACTTCAAGCGACTTCATGCCGTGTTCCTGAGCCTTCTTCGCGCAATCTTCAGCAGCGATCTGGGCAGCGAACGGGGTCGACTTACGCGAACCCTTGAAGCCCTTGGCACCAGCGGACGACCAGGCAATAGCATTGCCCTGCGCGTCGGTGATGGTGATCATCGTGTTGTTGAAGGTCGAATTGACGTGCGCGACGCCAGACGTGATATTTTTGCGTTCGCGACGACGGACGCGTGCGGCTTCCTTGGCCATTTTATACCTTTCATTGATCTCTTCACCGCCGTAACACCAGCGGCTACACCGGCAATCAGCCCGTAACCGAGCTTTTCGCCAAACTCAGAAAGGCTGGCGCGGACTGCACCAGCCTCCCCTTTCCGGAGAACCGGAAAATTACTTCTTCTTACCAGCGATAGCCTTCGCCGGACCCTTGCGGGTGCGGGCGTTGGTGTGCGTGCGCTGACCGCGGACCGGAAGGCCACGACGGTGACGCAGGCCGCGATAGCAACCGAGGTCCATCAGACGCTTGATGTTCATCGACGTTTCGCGACGCAGGTCGCCTTCGACCTGGTAGTCGCGGTCGATGGCTTCGCGGATCTGAAGAACTTCAGCATCCGTCAGCTGATGAACGCGCTTGTCAGCCGGAAGACCGACCTTGTCCATGATTTCCTGCGCGAATTTCGGACCAATCCCGTGAATGTAGGTCAGCGCAATAACAACGCGCTTCGCAGTCGGGATGTTGACGCCAGCGATACGTGCCACGTCTTTTCTCCTTGGTTCCAGTTGCCATCCGGCAAGTGGTGATTCCATTCGAGCGGCCGACAAGACCGCCAGTTCAAATTGATGTCCGTGACAAGTCAAAACGACCGAACCCGGATCTCCCTTCCCTAAGGGAAATCCGCGCCAGTCGCTTGGGATGTCGCGAGTTGGCGCGGTGTTTAACGGAATCAGCGCAAAAAAGCAACCGGCTCCGCCAAGATTCTTTTGCGATCCAAGGGATCAGCCGCCTTTCGAAAAGGAAGATGGGCAAGAACGCAGTCCTCGCCCATTCATTCCTTCGATCAGGCAGAGGCTTTCTCGAGAACGCGCTCGATGGCCTCAGTGACGGCATCGACATCTGCCATGCCATCCAGCGTCACCAGTTCGCCCTGTTCGCTGTAATAAGCGGACAGCGGCGCAGTCTTCTCGCGATATTCCGTCAGCCGCTTGCGGAAAGCTTCCGGATTATCGTCAGAGCGAACAGTACCGCCGGCGGCAATGGTTTCAGCCACGCGATTTTCGATTCGGCGAATCAAAGCCTCTTCGTCCACCTTGAGTTCGATGACGGCGTCGAGCACCAGGTTCTTCTTGCGCATGTTGTCGGCAAGCGCCTTCGCCTGCGGAACGGTGCGCGGATAACCGTCGAGAATGAAGCCCTTGGCACAGTCGGGAGCTTCGATACGTTCGGAAACGATCTGATTGACGATATCGTCGGATACCAGCCCGCCGGCGTCCATGACGGCCTTGGCGCGCTTGCCGATTTCGGTGCCCGCGCTGACCGCAGCGCGCAGCATGTCACCGGTTGAAAGCTGGGGGATCCCGTACTTGTCAGTAAGCCGCTTGGCCTGGGTTCCCTTGCCCGCACCCGGCGGACCCAAAAATATCAGTCTCATCGTCCCCTCTTTCCTCCACGCAACTTCGACTTCTTGATCAGACCTTCATACTGCTGGGCGATCAGGTGACCCTGAATCTGCGCAACCGTATCCAGAGTTACACTGACAACGATCAAAAGCGAAGTACCACCAAGGGCTAATGGAATGCCCGTACGTGCGATAAGTGTCTCAGGAAGGATACAGACGAAGACCAGATAAATCGCGCCGACCACGGTGATGCGGGTCAGAACGTAATCAATGTACTCCGCAGTGCGCTCGCCCGGGCGGATGCCCGGAATGAAGCCGCCATGCTTCTTGAGATTGTCAGCCGTATCCTTTGGATTGAATACGATCGCCGTGTAGAAGAAGGCGAAGAAAGCAATCAGCAGGCCATAAAGCGCCATGAACAGCGGCTGGCCATGCTGCAGCGAGGCGATGATCGAGGTCGCCCAGGTCGGCAGGTTGGTGTTACCCGCAAAGCCTGCAGCTGTTGCCGGCAGAAGCAGCAGCGACGATGCGAAGATCGCAGGAATGACGCCGGCCGTGTTAAGCTTCAGCGGCAGGTGCGAGGTATCGCCCTGGAACATGCGGTTCCCGACCTGTCTCTTCGGATATTGGATCAACAGACGGCGCTGCGCACGCTCCACGAAGACGATGAGGGCAATGACGCCGATTGCAACGACGACGACCGTCAGGATGAGCGGGGTCGAAAGCGCACCGGTGCGGCCGAGTTCCAGCGTGCCGGCCAGGGCCTTGGGCAGACCGGCGGCAATGCCCGCGAAGATGATCAGCGAAATACCGTTGCCGATACCGCGCGAGGTGATCTGTTCGCCGAGCCACATCAGGAACATCGTGCCGCCAAGCAGCGTGATGACGGTGGAAATGCGGAAGAACCAGCCCGGATCAACGACAAGGCCGTTACCGCTTTCGAGGCCGACCGCAATGCCATAGGCCTGCAGCGTGCCGAGCAGCACCGTGCCGTAACGGGTGTACTGGTTGATGATCTTGCGGCCGGCTTCGCCTTCCTTCTTCAACGCTTCGAGCGAAGGCACGACCGAGGTCATGAGCTGCACGATGATCGAAGCGGAGATGTAAGGCATGATGCCGAGGGCGAAAATCGCCATGCGCTCGACAGCGCCACCCGCAAACATGTTGAAAAGACCGAGAATACCGTTGGCCTGGCCACGGAAGGCCTGCGCATAGGCTTCAGGGTTCAGGCCCGGAAGCGGAATATGGGTGCCGAGACGGTAGACGAGAAGTGCGGCAAGAGTAAACCAGAGACGCTTTTTCAGATCCTCCGCCTTAGCGAAGGTCGAAAAATTCAGGTTCGAAGCCAGTTGTTCCGCTGCTGAAGCCATAAATTTCTCCGAATGACCCTTGCCAGCCAGCGCAACCGGCCGATGCGGAAAGGTCTAAAAGATACTGGTCAAAACCGGGCTTCGGACAAACGCGGCTCTGCGCCGCCATCATGCCTCACCCTGTTTTTTATGTCCTATCCCCTCCCCTATGGAAGTTCAAGAACTGTGAGGCTCTCCCTGCAGCACTTTCTGCCGCAAGCGGGGCCGAGGAAGCACACCGCGAAGAGATTTCCCTGATGCTCTATAAATCGATTTAGATCGAAAGCAACAGTGGCCAGGGAGCGCAAACGCCCGGAGCGACAAGCCCCGGGCGCCTGAAGTCTATATATTACTCGGCGGCTTCTGCTGCAACTGCGAGAAGCTTGATCGAGCCGCCAGCCTTTTCGATCTTTTCGATTGCGGGCTTGGAAGCACCGGCAACTTCGAAAGCGACCTTAGCCTTCAGCTCGCCGTCGGCGAGAATACGAACGCCGTCCTTGGCGCGGCGGATAACGCCGGCAGCCTTGAGAGCAGCAGCATCGATCGTTGCGGAAGCGTCAAGCTTCTTGGCGTCGATGGCGGTCTGAATGCGGCCGAGCGATACGACGACATATTCGGAAGCGAAGATGTTGTTGAAACCGCGCTTCGGCAGACGACGGTAGATGGGCATCTGACCGCCTTCGAAGCCGTTGATGGCGACGCCCGAACGAGCCTTCTGACCCTTCACACCGCGACCACCGGTCTTGCCCTTGCCGGAACCGATACCGCGACCTACGCGGATACGATCCTTGGAGGCGCCTTCGTTGTCTCTGATTTCATTGAGTTTCATGATAGGTTACTCCGTCTCACTTCTCGTCAACGACGCGAACGAGATGCTGGACCGCACGGATCATGCCGCGAACCGCCGGAGTGTCTTCCAGGGTACGCTGACGATGCATCTTGTTGAGACCCAGACCCACCAGCGTCTGACGCTGGATTGCCGGGCGGCGAATAGGGCTGCCGATCTGTTCGACCGTAACAGTCTTCTTGGCTTCAGTAGTTTTCTTGGCCATGATCCAGCTCCTTATTCTTCAGAAGCGTTGCCGGAAGCGGCACGACGAGCCTGAAGGGTCGCATACTTCAGACCGCGCTGTGCAGCGATGTCCTTCGGATGAACCTGATGCTTCAGAGCGTCGAACGTCGCGCGAACCATGTTGTACGGGTTCGAAGAACCGGTCGACTTGGCAACAACGTCATGAACGCCGAGCGTTTCGAAAACGGCGCGCATCGGACCACCGGCGATAATACCGGTACCGGCCTTGGCCGAACGCAGCAGAACCTTGCCTGCGCCGTGGCGGCCATTAACGTCGTGATGCAGTGTGCGGCCATCGCGCAGCGGAACGAAGATCAGATCGCGCTTTGCGCTTTCAGTTGCCTTGCGGATCGCTTCCGGAACTTCACGAGCCTTGCCGTGACCGAAACCAACGCGGCCCTTCTGGTCGCCAACGACGACGAGAGCGGCGAAACCGAAACGACGGCCACCCTTAACAACCTTTGCAACGCGGTTGATCGCGACCAGCTTGTCGACGAATTCGCTATCGCGCTCTTCGCGGTTCTGACGCTCTTCGCGGGAACCTCTTTTATCCTGTGCCATTGTCCTTGTCCTTTTTCTTTTACGGGTGGAACGGCAAACGAAAAGACCAGCGGCCTCGAAGACGAGATCCGCATGGTCCGGTGAAATTCCGCCCGGATCGATGTCCGGGCGGAAAAAAATCAGAAGTTCAGGCCGCTTTCGCGGGCTGCATCTGCCAGAGCCTTGATACGGCCGTGATAGATGAACGCGCCACGATCGAATACAACATCCTTGACGCCAGCCTTGACGCCGCGCTCGGCAACCAGCTTGCCGACAACAGCTGCTGCTGCAACGTCGGCGCCGGTCTTGAGCGAGCCGCGCAGATCGGCTTCGAGCGTGGAGGCAGACGCAAGCGTCTTGCCAGCAACGTCATCGATGATCTGGGCGTAGATGTTCTTCGACGAGCGATGAACCGACAGGCGCGGGCGGCCGTTGGCAACCGCCTTGATCTGGCGGCGCACACGGCTCGCGCGACGTGCAAGTGCTTCTTTCCTGCTAGCCATTTCGCGTGATCCTTACTTCTTCTTGCCTTCTTTGCGTACAATACGCTCTTCAGCGTACTTTACGCCCTTGCCCTTGTAGGGCTCGGGACCGCGGTATTCGCGGATTTCCGCGGCAACCTGGCCAACCTGCTGCTTGTTGATGCCGGAAACGATGATTTCCGTCGGCTTCGGAACGGCAATGGTGATGCCGACCGGAGGCTCGTAAACAACGTCGTGGCTGAAACCGAGAGCCAGCTGCAGGTTCTTGCCCTGCATGGCGGCACGGTAACCAACGCCGTTGATTTCGAGCTTGCGCTCATAGCCGTCCTTAACACCCTTGAAGATGTTCTCGATCATCGTGCGGGACATGCCCCACTTCGAACGAGCTTCCTTGGTGCCGTTAGCCGGCGTTACGGAAACGCCGTTATCTTCGAGCTTCAGCTGAATGTCGTCGTTAGCGACGAAAAACAGTTCACCCTTCGGGCCCTTAGCAGTAACCTTCTGGCCGTCGACATTGGCCGTCACACCTGCGGGAACCGGAACGGGCTTTTTACCGATACGAGACATTATTCAATCCTGTCTGTTCGTTATGGAGATCCTTGCTCGGGTCTTAGAAGACCGAGCAAAGAACCTCGCCACCAACGTTCTGTTCGCGAGCCTGGTGATCGGCCATCACGCCCTTCGGGGTCGAAAGGATGGTGATGCCGAGGCCGTTCGCGACCTGCGGAATGGACTTTACCGAGACATAAACCCGGCGGCCCGGCTTGGAAACGCGGCCGATCTCACGGATCACGGACGCGCCTTCGTAGTACTTCAGCTCGATGGTGAATTCGGACTTGCCGTTTTCGAAATCGACCTTGGAATAACCGCGAATGTAGCCTTCAGACTGCAGCACGTCGAGAACGCGTGCGCGGAGGCTGGAAGCAGGCGTGCTTACCGAAGACTTACGGCGAGCAGCACCATTGCGGATGCGGGTGAGCATATCACCCAAAGGATCAGTCATGGTCATGTGCCCGTCTCCTTACCAGCTCGACTTGACAATGCCCGGCACCTTGCCGGAATTGCCCAGCTCACGAAGCGCGATACGCGACATCTTGAGCTTGCGATAGAACGCGCGCGGACGGCCCGTTACTTCGCAGCGGTTGCGGATACGCGTCTTCGAGCCGTCACGCGGCAGCGAAGCGAGCTTCAGGGTGGCCTTGAACCGCTCTTCGATCGGAAGGGACTGGTTCATCACGATCGCCTTGAGGGCCGCGCGCTTGCTGGCCTGCTGGGCGACCGACTTGCGGCGGCGCTTGTTCTTTTCAACTGCGCTTGTTTTCGCCATATCGGAGTTCCTTTTCTACGCTCGTCGTTACGGTTAGTGACGGAACGGGAAGTTGAACTCTGTCAGCAGAGCCCGAGCTTCGTCGTCCGACGTCGCCGTCGTGCAAACGATGATGTCCATGCCCCACATCTGATCAACCTTATCGTAGTTGATCTCAGGGAACACAATGTGTTCCTTGATGCCCATGGCAAAGTTGCCACGGCCGTCAAAGCTCTTCGGGTTCAGGCCCCGGAAGTCGCGAACGCGCGGCAGCGCGATGTTGACCAGACGATCAAGGAATTCGTACATGCGGGCGCCACGAAGGGTAACCTTCGCACCGATCGGCATGCCTTCGCGAACCTTGAAACCAGCGATCGAGTTGCGAGCGCGGGTAACGACCGGCTTCTGGCCGGCAATCGCAGCCAGGTCACCGGCAGCGATCGTGGGCTTCTTGGAGTCGGCAGTCGCTTCGCCAACGCCCATGTTGATCACGATCTTTTCAAGCTTCGGGATCATCATGACGTTTGCGTAGGAGAACTTCTCCTGCATGGCGCCACGGATACGGGAAACGTATTCCGTCTTGAGACGCGGCTCGTACTTATCAGCCATCGATCACTTCTCCCGAACGCTTGGCCACGCGGACCTTCTTGCCATCCACAACCGAGAAGCCAACGCGGGTCGGCTTGCCATCCTTGTCGACGATGGCGATGTTGGAGATGTGCAAGGATGCTTCCTTGTTGATGATGCCGGCTTCCTGGGCCTGGGTCTGGCGCTGGTGACGCTTCACCATGTTTACGCCACGCACAACGGCCCGGTCTTCCTTCGGCAAAACCTGGATTACTTCGCCGGTACGGCCCTTGTCCTTACCGGTCAATACGACAACCTTGTCGCCTTTACGAATTTTCTGCATCGCATACGCTCCTTACAGTACTTCCGGAGCCAGCGAGATGATCTTCATGTGGTTCTTGGCGCGAAGTTCGCGCGGAACCGGTCCGAAGATACGGGTGCCGATGGGCTCTTTCTTGTTGTCGATAAGAACGGCTGCGTTGTTATCGAAACGGATGACGCTGCCGTCAGCGCGGCGGATGTCCTTGGCGGTGCGCACGACAACCGCCTTCATCACGTCGCCCTTCTTGACGCGGCCGCGCGGAATAGCTTCCTTGATGGAAACGACAATAATGTCGCCAACAGAAGCATATTTGCGCTTCGAGCCGCCCAGCACCTTGATGCACATGACACGACGTGCGCCGGAATTATCCGCCACGTCGAGGTTTGTTTGCATCTGAATCATGTCAGGTCGCCTTCTTGTTGTTACCGGAACGGTTGGGCAAACTCTCCCGAGCGAGCCCCCTGCTCCAGCTTATGAATATCTCTTTTTTTGCGCGGAAAAATCGTGACAGGGTGGTTTCCCGAAGGACCTTCCGTGCGCATCAAAGCAAAAGACGCCCGGGTCACGAGCGTCCTTGCGCTGCTTCATACAGGAATTCGCGCCAAGTGCAAGACACCTGGCGCGATTCTGATGAAATTAAGCTTGGGCGGAAACGACCGTCCAGCGCTTGTCCTTGGAGATCGGTGCGCATTCCTCGATGGAAACGACATCGCCGACCTTATACTGATTGTTTTCGTCGTGTGCCTTGTACTTCTTCGAACGACGAACGGTCTTCTGAAGCAGCGGGTGAGCGAATCGACGCTCAACACGAACTACGACAGTCTTCTCGTTCTTGTCGGACACAACGACGCCCTGCAGAATGCGTTTCGGCATATTATTCTTCCTTAGGCCTTGGCTTCTGCCGCCTTCTGGCGGGCAATGGTTTTAACGCGGGCGATATCCTTGCGGACTTCGTTGATGCGCGAGGACTTCTCCAGCTGACCAGTTGCCTTCTGGAAGCGCAGGTTGAACTGCTCCTTCTTCAGATCGGCGAGCTTGTCCTTGAGCTGGTCGGCGCTGAGGCCGCGAACTTCATCGGCTTTCATGTGCCTTGCTCCTTACTCTGCGATGCGCTGTACGAAGCGCGTCTTGACCGAGAGCTTGGCAGCGCCGAGACGAAGCGCCTCACGGGCGATCTCCTCGGACACACCGTCGATCTCGAACATCATACGACCGGGCTTGACCTTGCATGCCCAGTAATCGACCGAACCCTTGCCCTTACCCATACGAACTTCGGTCGGCTTGGCCGTAACCGGAACGTCGGGGAATACGCGGATCCACACGCGACCTGCGCGCTTCATGTAACGCGTGATCGCGCGGCGGGCCGCTTCGATCTCGCGTGCATTCACGCGGTTCGGTTCCTGCGACTTCAAGCCGAATTCACCGAATGCCAGGTCAAAGCCGCCCTTGGCGACGCCCTTGATGCGTCCCTTAAACTGCTTACGGTACTTAGTACGCTTTGGCTGCAACATTTTCTTACTTCTCCGAGCTTATCTTTCGCCAGCGTCAATCAAGCGTTTTCGCGACGACGATCGCCACGATCGCCACGCTCACGGCTTGCAGGGCCCTGTGCGTCGCCTTCGAGACCGCGACGCTCAGAAGCCATCGGATCGTGCTCAAGGATTTCGCCCTTGAATATCCAGACCTTGATGCCGCAGATGCCGAATGCGGTTTCAGCTTCAGCCGTGCCGTAGTCGATGTCCGCACGCAGCGTGTGCAACGGAACGCGACCTTCGCGGTACCATTCGGTACGAGCGATTTCAGCACCGCCAAGACGGCCGCCGCAGGTGATCTTGATGCCTTCGGCGCCAAGACGCATTGCGGACTGAACAGCACGCTTCATCGCACGGCGGAAAGCCACGCGGCGCTCGAGCTGCTGAGCGATCGACTGGGCAACCAGCGTCGCGTCGATTTCCGGCTTGCGCACTTCAACGATGTTGAGGTGCGTTTCGGAGTTGGTCATCTCGGAAAGCTTCTTGCGAAGCTTCTCGATGTCTGCACCCTTCTTGCCGATGATCAGACCCGGGCGAGCCGAGTGGATCGTGACGCGGCACTTCTTGTGCGGGCGCTCGATGACAACCTTTGCGATACCGGCCTGCTTGAGTTCCTTGATCAGGTAAGCCCGGATCTTCAGGTCTTCATGCAGCAGCTTGCCGTATTCTGCGGTGTCAGCGTACCAGCGGCTATCCCAGGTACGGTTGATGCCGAGGCGGAAGCCGATCGGATTGATTTTCTGACCCATTATGCGGCCTCCCCTTTTTCCTCGACTTCACGAACAACGATCGTGAGGTGAGCGAACGGCTTTTCAATGCGGGAAGCACGACCACGGCCACGAGCGTGGAAACGCTTCATGGTGATGGACTTGCCAACATAGGCCTCGGCGACGACGAGAGCGTCGACGTCGAGGTCGTGGTTGTTTTCCGCATTGGCAATTGCAGATTCCAGCGTCTTCTTGACGGTGCCTGCAATGCGCTTGCGGGAGAATTCGAGCTCGGCGAGAGCGCGATCAACCTTCTTGCCACGGATAAGAGCGGCAACCAGGTTCAGTTTCTGGGGGCTGACGCGGAGCGTACGGGCAACGGCCTGAGCCTCGTTGTCCTTCAGCCGGCGTTCGGTCTTAGCCTTCGCCATGATTACTTCCTCTTTGCCTTCTTGTCCGCGCCGTGACCGTAATAGGTACGGGTCGGAGAGAATTCACCGAACTTGTGTCCGACCATGTCTTCGTTAACGGAGACGGGCACATGCTTGCTGCCGTTGTAGACGCCGAAGGTCAGACCAACGAACTGCGGCAGGATCGTGGAGCGACGGCTCCAGATCTTGATTACTTCGTTACGTCCGCTCTCGCGCACCTTCTCAGCCTTGGTGAGAAGATAGCCGTCAACAAACGGACCTTTCCATACTGAACGAGCCATTAGTGACTACCTCTCTTACTTCTTACGCTGATGGCGCGAGCGCATGATGAACTTGTCGGTCGACTTGTTCGAACGGGTGCGCTTGCCCTTCGTGGGCTTGCCCCACGGAGTAACCGGGTGGCGACCACCCGACGTGCGACCTTCACCACCACCGTGCGGGTGGTCGACCGGGTTCATGACGACGCCGCGAACGTGCGGACGCTTGCCGCGCCAACGGGAACGACCGGCCTTGCCGTCGTTGATGTTGGCGTGGTCAGAGTTCGAAACAGCGCCGATCGATGCGAGGCAGGAGCCGTGCACCAGACGCTGTTCGCCCGAGTTGAGACGCAGGATGGCCATGCCGGCATCGCGGCCGACGAGCTGGACATACGTACCGGCGGAGCGAGCGATCTGACCGCCCTTGCCCGGCTTCATCTCGACGTTGTGGATGATCGAACCGACCGGAATGTACTGAAGCGGCATGGTGTTGCCGGGCTTCACGTCCACTGCCTTGTCGGAGGCGATCACCTTGTCACCAGCAGCGAGACGCTGTGGCGCGAGAATGTAAGCCTGTTCGCCGTCGGTATACGTAACCAGCGCGATGAACGCGGTGCGGTTGGGGTCGTATTCCAGACGTTCAACGGTGCCTTCAACGTCGAACTTGCGACGCTTGAAGTCAACCAGACGGTAGGTCCGCTTGTGACCGCCACCCTGGAAACGGACGGTGATCCGGCCCTGGTTGTTACGGCCACCCTTGGAGCTGAGGCCCTGGGTGAGAGCCTTTACCGGCTTGCCCTTGTAGAGCGAAGCGCGGTCCACGATAACCAGCTGGCGCTGGCTCGGCGTGGTCGGATTGAAACTTTTCAATGCCATTTTATTGTTCCCTTTTGGGTCTTTGCCCGCTTGGGCCTAACCTTTAGAGTCCGGTGGACACGTCGATGGATTGACCTTCGGCGAGCGTAACGACGGCTTTCTTGACGTCCTTCAGCTTACCGGCGAACCCACGGAAACGACGGGTCTTACCCTTGCGGATAAGCGTGTTCACAGCCGTGACTTTGACGCCGAAGAGAGCTTCCACGGCAGCCTTGATTTCAGGCTTGGAAGCATTCTTGGCGACGTTGAATACGACCTGGTTCTGTTCGGATACCAGCGTCGACTTTTCCGTGATCGAAGGAGATACGATCACATCGTAGTGGCGAAGATCCGTCATTTGAACCGCTCCTCCAGAGCCTCTACAGCAGCCTTGGAAAGCACCAGCTTGCCACGGCGCAGGATGTCGTAAACATTGATGCCCTGTACCGGCAGAACGTCCACGTTCGGGATGTTCTGAGCAGCGAGCTTGAAGTTGCCATCAAGTTCGGCGCCGCCGATAACGAGAGCGTTGGTCAGGCCAAGCGAAGCGAAGCTGCCCAGCAGAGCCTTGGTCTTTGCTTCGGACGCGACGAGCTGATCGACGATGATCAGTTCTTCAGCCTTCAGCTTTGCAGACAGGGCGTGACGCAGGGCGAGCGCACGAACCTTCTTGGGAAGGTCATGGGCGTGGCTGCGAACGACCGGGCCGTGGGCCTTGCCGCCGCCGCGGAACTGCGGTGCGCGAGCCGAATGGTGACGAGCGCGGCCCGTACCCTTCTGCTTGTACATCTTCGCGCCGGTGCGGGAAACTTCCGACCGGTTCTTGGACTTGTGGGTTCCCTGCTGCTTCTTTGCAAGCTGCCAGCGAACCATGCGGGCCAGAATGTCCTGGCGGGGGTCGAGGCCGAAGATCTCATCCGACAGAGAAACCTTGCCGGCGTCTTTTCCCTCGAGGGTCTTGACGTTCAATTCCATGATAAGGCTCCCTTACTTCGCAGCCGACTTGACGGCGTCGCGGACGATGATCCAGGAACCCTTCGAGCCGGGAACTGCACCCTTCACGAGGATGAGGCCACGGTCTTCATCAGTCGAAACGACTTCGAGGTTCTGGGTCGTAACGCGGGTCTGGCCCATATGACCAGCCATGCGCTTGCCCTTCCAGACGCGACCCGGATCCTGGTTGGAACCAGTCGAACCGTGTGCACGGTGCGAGATAGAGTTACCGTGCGAAGCGCGGCCACCACCGAAGTTGTGACGCTTCATAGCACCGGCGAAACCCTTACCGATCGTGGTTCCGGTGACATCGACCAGCTGGCCGGTCTGAAAATGATTTGCGGTCAGTGTTGCACCGATGTCGATCAGGTTCTCGGGGGAAACCCGGAACTCGACGAGCTTTGCCTTCGGTTCGACATTGGCAGCGGCAAAGTGACCGCGAAGCGCCTTCGTCGTGTTCTTGACCTTGGACTGGCCGGCACCGAGCTGAACTGCGGTGTAGCCATTCTTGTCTTCCGTGCGCTGGGCAACGACTTGTACGTTATCCAGTCGCAATACTGTTACAGGGATATGTTCACCTGCGTCGTTATAGACGCGTGTCATACCCACTTTCTGTGCAATCACACCTGAACGCATTGGTTCATCCTCTTGCGAGCCTTGAAGGGAAAACCCTCTCTGGCCTTTGTTAAGGAGTGCCCTTCGACATCTCACGATGTTTCCGGTCTCCGGTTTGGAAGTCGTTGGATTGCTCCACGTACCTTCCTTGTTATTTCAGCCCTTACCCTGAATGGTTCGGGCCGGGTCTTAGAGCTTAATTTCCACGTCAACGCCAGCAGCGAGGTCGAGCTTCATAAGGGCATCGACAGTCTGCGGGGTGGGGTCAACGATATCGAGAAGACGCTTGTGCGTCCGCATTTCGAACTGTTCACGGCTCTTCTTGTCAACGTGGGGAGAGCGGTTGACAGTAAACTTTTCGATGCGGGTGGGGAGCGGAACCGGGCCGCGAACGCTGGCGCCGGTGCGCTTTGCGGTCGACACGATTTCACGGGTAGAGGCATCGAGGATCCGGTGATCGAACGCCTTGAGGCGGATACGGATATTCTGGCCGTTCATTCGTCTTGTCCTTGTTCTTTGTTATTCGTTTCCGCACGCGGAAACACATGAACTTCTATTGATCGTGGCGCCGCAGATTTTCAAAAATCGAGAGGAATGCGCGTCGCACCCCAATCATTTCAGTAGTCTGTATTGCTAAAAACACCGCGTTCCGCAATCGCTTGCGAATCCAGCGGTGAATGTGAGTGCGCGTTTACGCGCTTTCACCGAATTTTTCAAGCATTAAAAATGCAACGCCGCCAGGCTTTTTACCAAAAGTCCGGCGGCGGTGCTGTTCACACCGCCGCCAGCATGAATTTCAACGGTCGAGATTACTCGACGATCGAGGCAACGATGCCGGCGCCGACGGTACGGCCGCCTTCGCGGATAGCGAAGCGCAGCTTTTCTTCCATCGCGATCGGAACGATCAGCTCGACGTCAACGGTGACGTTGTCGCCAGGCATAACCATTTCCGTGCCTTCAGGAAGCGTCACGATGCCGGTCACGTCAGTCGTACGGAAGTAGAACTGCGGACGGTAGTTCGTGAAGAACGGCGTATGACGGCCGCCTTCTTCCTTCGTCAGGATGTAGGCTTCTGCCTTGAACTTCTTGTGCGGCTTTACCGAACCCGGCTTGCACAGGATCTGACCACGCTCGACGCCGTCACGGTTAACACCGCGAACCAGTGCACCGATGTTGTCGCCAGCCTGGCCCTGGTCGAGCAGCTTGCGGAACATTTCAACGCCGGTAACAGTCGTCTTCGAGGTCGGACGGATGCCGACGATTTCGACTTCTTCACCAACCTTGACGATACCGCGCTCAACGCGACCCGTCACAACCGTACCACGGCCCGAGATCGAGAACACGTCTTCGATCGGCATCAGGAACGGCTGGTCGATCGGACGCTCAGGCGTCGGGATGTAGGCGTCAACCGCAGCCATCAGCTCGCGGATCGCGTCTTCACCGATCTTCTTGTCGGAATCTTCAAGAGCAGCAAGCGCCGAACCCTTGATGATCGGAATATCGTCGCCCGGGAAGTCGTAGGACGACAGAAGTTCGCGAACTTCAAGCTCGACGAGCTCGAGAAGCTCGGCGTCGTCAACCTGGTCGACCTTGTTGAGGAACACGACGATGGCCGGAACGCCAACCTGACGGGCAAGCAGGATGTGCTCGCGCGTCTGCGGCATCGGGCCGTCAGCGGCGGAGCAAACCAGGATCGCGCCGTCCATCTGGGCAGCACCGGTGATCATGTTCTTCACGTAGTCGGCGTGGCCGGGGCAGTCAACGTGAGCGTAGTGACGGTTGGCCGTCTCGTACTCAACGTGTGCCGTCGAGATCGTGATACCACGAGCCTTCTCTTCAGGAGCCGCGTCGATCTGGTCATACGCCTTGAACTCGCCGAAGAACTTCGTGATTGCTGCCGTCAGCGACGTCTTGCCATGGTCAACGTGACCGATCGTGCCAATGTTGACGTGCGGCTTCGTCCGCTCAAACTTGCTCTTTGCCATTAGTGGCTCTCCATTCTTGTCCCGTGACGGGAATAATCTTCAAAATTCGGTGGGGCGTACCCCGATCACTTCTGACCGGAGTACTTTGCCTGGATTTCCTGCGCCACGTTCGACGGAACCGGCGAATAGTGATCGAACGTCATCGAGTACTGAGCGCGACCCTGCGACATGGAGCGCAGGTTATCGACGTACTTGAACATGTTCGCGAGCGGAACATGCGCGTTGATGACGACGGCGATACCACGGCTTTCCTGGCCCTGGATCTGACCACGACGGGAGTTCAGGTCGCCGATAACGTCGCCGACATAGTCTTCCGGCGTTACGACTTCGACCTTCATCATCGGCTCGAGAAGCTGTGCACCAGCCTTCTTGGCTGCTTCACGGAAGCAGGCACGCGATGCGATTTCGAAGGCGAGAACCGACGAGTCAACATCGTGGAATGCACCGTCGACCAGCGTAGCCTTGACGCCGAGCATCGGGAAGCCAGCCAGCGGACCGGAAGACAGAACGCTTTCGATACCCTTCTGAACGCCCGGGATGTATTCCTTCGGAACAGCACCACCGACGATCTTCGACTCGAACTTGAAGTCTTCGCCTTCGGGGTTCGGTTCGAAGATGATCTTCACGCGAGCGAACTGACCGGTACCACCGGACTGCTTCTTGTGCGTGTAGTCTTCTTCGTGCTGACGCGTGATCGTTTCACGGTAGGCAACCTGCGGAGCACCGACGGTTGCTTCAACCTTGAACTCGCGACGCATACGGTCAACGATGATGTCGAGGTGAAGTTCGCCCATGCCGGCAATGATGGTCTGGCCGGATTCGTCGTCGGTCTTGACACGGAAGGACGGATCTTCTGCAGCCAGACGGTTGAGCGCGAGGCCCATCTTTTCCTGGTCGCCCTTGGTCTTCGGCTCGATCGCGATCTGGATGACCGGCTCGGGGAATTCCATGCGCTCGAGGATAACCGGCTTCAGCGGATCGCAGAGCGTATCGCCAGTGGTGGTTTCCTTGAGACCAGCCAGAGCAACGATGTCGCCTGCATAGGCTTCTTCGATGTCTTCACGGCTGTTGGAGTGCATCTGAAGCATACGGCCGACGCGCTCGCGCTTGTCCTTGACCGTATTCATGACAGACGTGCCCTTTTCGAGCTTGCCCGAGTAGATGCGTGCGAAAGTGAGCGAACCAACGAAGGGGTCGTTCATGATCTTGAACGCGAGCATGGAAAGCGGCTCGGAATCGTCAGCGTGACGCTCGATTTCGGCTTCCGTCTTGGCGTCGATGCCCTTGATCGCCGGGATGTCCAGCGGCGAAGGCAGATAGTCGACAACGGCGTCGAGGAGCGGCTGAACGCCCTTGTTCTTGAACGCGGTACCGCAGAACATCGGGTGGAACTTCACGTCGATGGTGCCGCGGCGAACGAGTTCACGAATCTTGTCGTTGTCCGGGTAGTTGCCTTCGAGGTAGGCTTCCATCGCTTCTTCGTCGATCTCGACAACCGTCTCGATCAGCTTTTCGCGATATTCTTCAGCCTTGGCCTTCATGTCCTCGGGGATCTCGACGACGTCCCACTGGGCGCCGAGCGACTCGTCGCGCCATACGAGAGCATTCATCTCGATCAGGTCGATAACGCCCTTGAACTCGGTCTCAGCGCCGATCGGCAGCTGCATGACAACGGCAGTGGCGCCGAGACGGGTCTTGATCATTTCTACCGAGCGGTAGAAGTCAGCACCGGTCTTGTCCATCTTGTTGCAGAAGATCATGCGCGGAACATGATACTTCTCAGCCTGACGCCAGACGGTTTCCGTCTGCGGCTCAACACCGGCGTTGGCGTCGAGCAGCGCGATGGCGCCGTCGAGAACGCGCAGCGAACGCTCGACTTCGATGGTGAAGTCAACGTGGCCGGGGGTGTCGATGATGTTGAAGCGGCGGGTCTTGCCGTCACGGCCCTTCCAGAAGGTCGTGGTCGCAGCGGACGTGATGGTGATACCACGCTCCTGCTCCTGCTCCATCCAGTCCATCGTGGCTGCGCCATCGTGAACTTCGCCGATCTTGTGCGACTTACCGGTGTAATAGAGAATACGCTCGGTGGTGGTCGTCTTGCCGGCGTCGATATGCGCCATGATACCGAAATTGCGGTAGTCTTCGATTTTATATTCGCGAGCCATAATGGACTGCCTTTCGATATGCGATCGGTTAAGATTACCAGCGGTAATGCGAGAATGCGCGGTTAGCGTCGGCCATCTTGTGCGTGTCTTCACGCTTCTTGACGGCGGAGCCGCGGTTGTTCGCAGCGTCCATGAGTTCGCCGGAGAGGCGATCGATCATGGTCGTTTCGTTGCGCTTGCGCGCAGCGGTGATCAACCAGCGGATTGCGAGGGCCTGGCGACGCTCGGGACGAACATCAACCGGAACCTGGTATGTCGCACCACCAACGCGGCGCGAACGCACTTCAACATGCGGCGCAACATTGTCGAGGGCCGAATGGAACACGGCGAGCGGCTCCTGCTTCGTCTTGCCCTGAACGACGTCGAACGCGCCGTAAACGATGCTTTCTGCTACCGACTTCTTGCCGTGAAGCATGATGGCGTTCATGAACTTGGTGACGACCAGATCACCGAACTTCGGATCCGGGTTGATCTCACGCTTTTCTGCACTATGGCGACGGGACATACTTTTTGTCTCTCAATGTTATTGACGCTATACCACGCGGAGAACCTCGCGCAGCGCCGAATTGTTGTTGCCGAAATTACTTCGGACGCTTCGCACCGTACTTCGAACGGCGCTGCTTGCGGTTCTTGACGCCCTGGGTATCGAGAACACCGCGGATGATGTGGTAACGAACGCCCGGCAAGTCCTTCACACGGCCGCCGCGGATCATGACGACAGAGTGTTCCTGAAGGTTGTGACCTTCGCCAGGAATGTAGCCGATGACTTCGAAGCCGTTGGTGAGGCGGATCTTGGCAACCTTACGCAGAGCCGAGTTCGGCTTCTTCGGGGTCGTCGTGTATACGCGGGTGCAAACACCACGCTTCTGCGGGTTTTCCTGCAGGGCAGGAACCTTGTTGCGCTTTACCTGTGCCTGGCGAGGCTTGCGGATCAGCTGGTTTACGGTAGGCATATAACCATCCCTTGCAAAAACTACTTTAGCCACCCTCACGGGTGGCGGCTATGCCGTTGCCGGCGACGATGCACGCATATATCCTCATGCGCAAAACGTGGCCCGATCCGGTTTCACGGATGGACCACCAAGAGCAGAGGACACCGGATGAGGCGTCTTGCGTGCAACATTCGTGTCTTCTACGTGCAATGGAGACCCGTTTGAGATGATGTTCGGGAAAAAGCTTACCGAACGGCCAGCACCCACAGAGGCTCCGATGGCGGGCGTACTACTGTTTTAGCCAGCTTTCGTCAAGGGTGAATCCGCATTTTGCGCCCGCCCCCGGGGCCACGAACGCCACCGCAACGCCATTTCCCCCTCCCTATACCATAAGTCGGCATCAACGGCAGCGATTTTAACCTCCGGCCTTTGGCTTTTCATAAAATCCGTCTATTGATTCCCTCAGGCTGGCCGGACATGGCCGTGCCGCGGGCGGAACCGATTCCCCCTGCCCTGATGACAGCAACGAAAGATCAAGGAACCGCGTCATGAGCACCCTCCCCGACAACGACAACGGACGCGACGAGCCGATGGTCTTCATCGTCATCGGCAAGGCTTACGAAACCGACAACTCCGAGGGTATCGACATTCACGTCATCCTCAGGGCGCCGGATGACGACACAGCCGTTCGCGAAACGCTGAACGCGCTTTCCGAGGAAGGCTTCATCGAAGCCGATCTCGACCAGATCGGCATGCTGACCGAAATTCCCGATGAAGAGCCGCACGCCTCGGCCTATCAGGGCGCGCTCGAAGGCGAAGTCGCCATCATCCGCTTCGCCTGAAGAGCCTTGGCCATGGCGGTCAGACGTGTCGTCGCCAACATCGCTACCTCCGACCCCGCGCTGGCGCAGGTCTTTTATGGCGATATCCTCGGCATGCCGGTCGCCATGGATCACGGCTGGATCGTCACCCATGCCAGCCCGCTCAAGGCGCCGGCGCAGCTAAGCTTTGCGCGCGAAGGCGGTTCCGGCACAGATGTGCCGGACTTCTCCATAGAAGTCGACAATTTCGACGAGGTCCGCAACCGGATCGTCGCAGCCGGACTGCCGATAGAATACGGCCCCACCGTCGAGTCCTGGGGGCGTACGTCGCCTGTTCGTACGCGACCCTTTTGGAAAGCTTGTCAATATATTAAGTCACTTATAGAATATGTAGTCTGAATAATAGTATTGATTCTTAAAAGATTGAATGCCGCGCAAACATAGGCTTAGAATAGTTCCGACGCAAAATTTCGGGGTCGGGTTGGATACTTTATCGTCGTCAGACATTATCGATGACATTTATGAAGCGGCGCTTTTTCCCGACCGCTGGTCGCAGGTTCTGGCAAATGCCGGTGGCCGCCTCGGTTTCTGGGGCGGCGCCATCACTTGGGGCAAGGGGGAAGACCAGGCCTGGCTGCACACGCCCAACTTTCAAGAACTGATGAAGGACTACATGGCGGGAGGCTGGAATCACCGCAATGATCGCCTTACGCGTACTGCCCGTGAAGGCCGGTTCGCCTTCGTGCAGGATTTCGACGTCTTCACCCCTGATGAATGGGCCGAACTGCCGATCGTCCGTGAGTTCCTCAGGCCCCGCGGCCTGGGCTATGGTGCGACGACACAGGTCGCGCCGCCCGGCCATCCGGAGATGACAGTGCTGTTTGAACACAGGCTGGAAGCTGGCATAATCCGGCCTGATACGATGGCTGCACTCGCCGGACTGAGGCCACATATCGCCCGTAGCCTTGCGCTCGCAACGCGGCTGCAACGGCAGAAAGCCGACGCGATGACCTTCGGCCTCAATGCCATTGGTGCTCCGGCAGCCGTGCTGCAGGCAAACGGCCTCATTCTCTCGGCCAACGATCTCTTCCTGTCATTGCAGAAATGTTTCGCCGCCCCCACACGCGACAGTATTGCCATTGCTGACGAGAGGGTGAACCGGCTCCTGTACAAAGCGCTGGCCGGGCACGATGCCGGTTCCTTCCCTCTCCCCGCCGGTGAAGATAGACCCTGCATTCTTCACGTCATACCGCTGCGCAAGACGGCGCTCGACTTATCTCCGAAAGGCAACGCCATCGTGCTCATATCGCAGCCCACCGGCACCATTGCCGACGCAAGTGCGTTATTGAAGGGGCTATACGACCTTACAAGAGGCGAGGCACGCGTGGCTTTGGAAATCATGAAAGGACTTTCGCTACCGGCAGTGGCGAAGCAATTGCAGATTTCCCATGAAACGGTGCGCAGCAACGCAAAGTCGATCTATGCCAAGACCGGCAGCGCAGGCCAGACCGATCTTGTTCGGCGCCTCTCTGTCCTGACCCGCTACAACATCCGGAAACAGGACTAACCCTGCTGCATATGCAGGAATGCCGGGCGGCGGTGGAGGCGCCCGGCCTCTTTCCATAAAAACAAAAACGCCCGGATTGCTCCGGGCGTTTTGCTTCGAACTTTGGGGGGCTCCGCAAAGCCCCTGCCCTGTCTGACCTTACTCGGCAGCCGGAGCCTGGTCCGTCATGTCCTGCAGCATCTGGTTTGCAGAACCTGCACCGGTACCCTTGCGGCGTTCCTCGAGAATGAGGTCGTCGCGCGAGGTGGCGATGCGGCGGATCTGCGTCATGGTGCCGCCGGTACCGGCCGGGATGAGACGGCCGACGATGACGTTTTCCTTGAGACCCTGCAGCGTGTCCGTCTTGCCGGCAATCGCAGCTTCCGTGAGAACCTTGGTGGTTTCCTGGAAGGAGGCGGCCGAGATGAAGGACGGCGTCTGCAGCGAAGCCTTGGTGATGCCGAGCAGAACCGGCTCGCCATAGGCAGGCTTCTTGCCTTCTTCGATCAGGCGGTCATTGTTGTCATCGAGCTCGATGCGATCAACGTTGTCACCCACGATGTACTGGCTATCGCCAGCATCGGTGATTTCAACCTTCTGCAGCATCTGGCGAACGATCACCTCGATGTGCTTGTCGTTGATCACAACGCCCTGCAGACGGTAGACTTCCTGGATTTCGTTCACGAGGTAGGAAGCCAGAGCCTCCACGCCCTTGATCGCCAGAATGTCGTGCGGCGCCGGGTTACCGTCGAGGATGTATTCACCCTTTTCGATATAGTCGCCTTCCTGAAGGTGGAAGGGCTTGCCCTTCGGGATCAGGTATTCGACCGGCTCGACGCCGTCTTCCGCAGGCTCGATCATCACGCGGCGCTTGTTCTTGTAGTCGCGGCCGAGGCGAATCGTACCATCGATCTCTGCGATGATGGCGTGATCCTTCGGACGACGGGCTTCGAACAGTTCCGCAACGCGCGGCAGACCACCGGTGATGTCCTTCGTCTTGGCGCTTTCCAGCGGCGAACGTGCAAGCACGTCACCCTGGGAGACCTTCGCACCCGGCTCGACCGACAGGATGGCGTCGACCGAGAGCTGGAAGCGGGCTTCGCCACCACGGGCAAGCTTCGCAACAGCGCCGGACGCGTCCTTGATGACGATCGCAGGCTTGAGATCCGAACCGCGCGGCGTCGAGCGCCAGTCAATGACCTGACGCTTGGTGATGCCGGTGGATTCGTCGGTCGCTTCCAGAACGGAGAGACCGTCGACGAGGTCTTCGAAGTGAACGGTACCTTCCACTTCCGTCATCATCGGACGGGTGTAGGGATCCCACTCTGCAAGACGCTGGCCACGCTTTACCTTGTCGCCATCATCAACGAAGATCTTCGAACCGTAAGCCACACGCTGTGTGGAACGTTCCGCGCCGCGCTCATCGAGGATCGTAACGGACATGTTACGGCCCATGGCGATGAGAACGCCTTCGGAGTTCCGCAGGATGTTGCGGTTCTTGATCTGGATCGTGCCTTCATAAGACGCTTCGAGGAACGACTGGTCGACCACGTTTGCCGTGCCACCAAGGTGGAACGTACGCATGGTGAGCTGCGTGCCAGGTTCACCGATCGACTGAGCGGCGATAACGCCAACGGCTTCGCCCATGTTGACAGGCGTACCGCGTGCAAGGTCACGACCGTAGCAGACGCCGCAGACACCAACCTGCACTTCGCAGGTGAGCGCCGAGCGGATGCGAACGGACTGGATGCCAGCCTTCTCGATGGCAGCCACGTCGGCTTCGTCGATCAGCGTGCCAGCCTTGACGATGTTCTCGCCGGTGACCGGGTTGTCGATGTCATCGAGAGCCGTACGACCGAGGATACGCGCGCCGAGCGAAGCAACCACCTGACCGGCATCAACGATGGCAGTCATGGTGAGGCCCTTGTCGGTGCCGCAATCCCTGGAGTTGACAATGCAATCCTGCGCGACGTCGACGAGACGACGGGTCAGGTAACCCGAGTTCGCGGTCTTCAGGGCGGTGTCTGCGAGACCCTTACGGGCACCGTGGGTCGAGTTGAAGTACTCGTTAACGGTCAGGCCTTCCTTGAAGTTCGAGATGATCGGCGTCTCGATGATTTCACCCGATGGCTTCGCCATCAGGCCGCGCATGCCGCCCAGCTGACGCATCTGGTTCGGAGAACCACGAGCACCCGAGTGAGACATCATGTAGATGGAGTTCATCGGCTTCTGGCGGCCCGTTTCCGGATCGAACTCGACAGCCTTGATGCGTGCCATCATCTCTTCGGCGACCTTTTCGGTTGCCTTGCCCCAGGCGTCGACAACCTTGTTGTACTTTTCGCCCTGGGTGATGAGACCGTCATTGTACTGCTGTTCGTATTCCTTCACGAGAGCTTCGGTGTCGCCAACGATCTTCACCTTGCTGTCAGGAATGACCATGTCGTCCTTGCCGAACGAAATGCCGGCGCGGCAGGCATGGGCAAAGCCGAGCTGCATGATGCGGTCACAGAAGATGACCGTGTCTTTCTGGCCACAATGACGGTAGACCGTGTCGATCATCTTGGAGATGTTCTTCTTGGTCATTTCCTGGTTGCAGACGTCGAAAGGCACGTTGACGTTCTTCGGCAGAAGTTCGCCAATCAGCATACGGCCGGGGGTCGTCTCATGAATCTTCGAAACCGGCTTGCCATCGGCATCCACGGTCTTGAAGCGACCACGGATCTTGGCATGCAGCGTCACGACCTTGTTTTCAAGTGCGTGATGCAGCTCACCGATGTCGGAGAAGGCCATGCCTTCGCCCGGCTCGTTCTGGTTCATGATCGACAGGTAATACAGGCCGAGAACCATGTCCTGCGAAGGAACGATGATCGGGTGGCCGTTTGCCGGATGCAGGATGTTGTTGGTCGACATCATCAGCACGCGCGCTTCCAGCTGGGCTTCCAGCGAAAGCGGAACGTGAACAGCCATCTGGTCACCGTCGAAGTCGGCGTTGAAGGCCGTGCAGACGAGCGGGTGCAGCTGGATGGCCTTGCCTTCGACCAGCATGGGTTCGAAAGCCTGGATACCCAGACGGTGCAGCGTCGGCGCGCGGTTCAAGAGAACCGGATGTTCGCGGATGACCTCGTCGAGAATATCCCAAACCTCAGGCTTTTCCTTTTCAACCAGCTTCTTGGCCTGCTTGACGGTCGAGGAGTAACCCTTGGCGTCAAGACGGGCGTAGATGAACGGCTTGAACAGTTCGAGCGCCATCTTCTTCGGCAGGCCGCACTGGTGCAGCTTCAGTTCCGGACCGGTCACGATGACCGAACGGCCGGAATAGTCGACGCGCTTGCCGAGAAGGTTCTGGCGGAAACGGCCCTGCTTGCCCTTGAGCATGTCGGAGAGCGACTTCAGCGGACGCTTGTTGGCACCCGTGATGACGCGGCCGCGACGGCCGTTGTCGAACAGCGCATCGACGGATTCCTGCAACATACGCTTTTCATTGCGGATGATGATGCCAGGCGCACGAAGCTCGATCAGGCGCTTCAGACGGTTGTTACGGTTGATGACGCGGCGATAGAGATCGTTGAGGTCGGACGTCGCAAAACGGCCGCCATCCAGCGGAACCAGCGGACGCAGGTCCGGCGGAATGACCGGAACGACCTTCATGATCATCCATTCAGGACGGTTGCCCGATTCCATGAAGTTCTCGACGATCTTCAGGCGCTTCATCAGCTTCTTCTGCTTGAGATCCGACGTGGTCTCAGCAAGTTCGGCACGCAGGTCGCCGGCGATCTTTTCGAGGTTCATCGAAGCCAGCATCTCATAGATGGCTTCAGCGCCAATCATGGCGGTGAACTGGTCTTCGCCGAACTCGTCGACGGCGATCATGTACTCTTCTTCAGACAGAAGCTGGTTCTGCTTGAGCGAGGTGAGACCAGGTTCGGTGACGATGTAGTTCTCAAAATAGAGAACGCGCTCGACATCCTTCAGCGTCATGTCGAGCAGGGTCGAGATACGCGAAGGAAGCGACTTCAGGAACCAGATGTGGGCAACCGGCGCTGCGAGCTCGATATGGCCCATGCGCTCACGGCGAACGCGCGACAGCGTGACTTCGACGCCGCACTTTTCGCAGATGATGCCCTTGTACTTCATGCGCTTGTACTTGCCGCACAGGCACTCGTAGTCCTTGATCGGTCCGAAGATGCGAGCGCAGAAAAGACCGTCACGCTCTGGCTTGAACGTACGGTAGTTGATGGTTTCCGGCTTCTTGATCTCGCCGTAGGACCACGACAGGATTTTTTCCGGCGAAGCGATCGAAATCCGGATGGAATCGAAATGCTGCGCAGGCACCTGAGGATTGAAAAGATTCATGACCTCTTGGTTCATGCCTTGTCTCCTTGAGAGGCTAGCTGCTGCCCCTGTTTGCATCTGGACCGGCTTCTTCCCGGGTCGCCGTCCAGAGCTTTAAATACGGATTAACCGCATAATGCGGCGAAAGTATCCCGAACCGCAAAGACCGCTCGGGAAACCGGCAGGCGCCCTCTCAGGCGCCCGCCTCTGTCGTGTTTATTCCGCCGCGTCAGGCAGCTGGTCTTCGGGCTGGTTCTCGATCTTCGAGTTTTCCAGCTCGACGGACAGGCCGAGCGACCGCATTTCCTTGACGAGAACGTTGAAGCTCTCGGGGATACCGGCTTCGAAGGTGTCGTCGCCACGGACGATCGCTTCGTAAACCTTGGTGCGACCAGCCACGTCGTCCGACTTGACGGTGAGCATTTCCTGCAGCGTGTAAGCCGCGCCGTATGCTTCCAGAGCCCAGACTTCCATTTCCCCGAAGCGCTGACCGCCGAACTGCGCCTTGCCGCCCAGCGGCTGCTGGGTAACGAGCGAGTAAGGACCGATCGAACGAGCGTGGATCTTGTCGTCGACAAGGTGGTTCAGCTTGATCATGTACATGTAGCCGACGGTGACCTTGCGGTCGAACGGCTCACCGGTACGGCCGTCGTAAAGGACGGACTGACCGGATTCATGCAGACCTGCCTTCTTCAGCATCGCGGCAACGTCAGGCTCATGCGCACCGTCGAAAACCGGAGTCGCGATGGAAACACCGCGCTTGGCTTCTTCGGCGAGCTTGACGAGCGAGTCGTTATCAAAACGCTGAACCTCGTCATTGGCTTCAGACGCATAGATTTCCGTCAGCTCGCTGCGAAGCTCGCTGATGTCCATCGTCTTGCGATACTCTTCGAGCATCTCACCGATCTTCTTGCCCATGCCTGCGCATGCCCATGCGAGGTGGGTTTCGAGGATCTGGCCGACGTTCATGCGCGACGGCACGCCGAGCGGGTTCAAGCAGATGTCGACATGCGTGCCGTCTTCGAGGAACGGCATGTCCTCGACGGGAACGATACGCGAGACGACGCCCTTGTTACCGTGACGGCCGGCCATCTTGTCGCCCGGCTGGATCTTGCGCTTAACGGCAACGAAAACCTTGACCATCTTCATGACGCCCGGAGGCATTTCATCGCCGCGCTGGACCTTTTCGACCTTGTCCATGAAGCGCTGCTCAAGGCGCGACTTGGATTCGTCGTACTGGCCGCGAAGTGCTTCTATCTCAGCCTGGGCCTTTTCGTCCTCGACGGCGAACATCCACCACTGCGAGCGGGGATATTCGGAGACGACGGCGTTGGAGAGCTCGACGCCCTTCTTGAAGCCCTTCGGACCGGCAATCGAAACCTGGCCACGCAGCATGTCGATCAGACGGCCGTAGACGTTACGGTCGAGGATCGCCTGCTCGTCGTCACGGTCCTTCGCCAGACGCTCGATCTCTTCGCGCTCGATAGCCATCGCGCGCTCGTCCTTCTCCACACCGTGACGGTTGAAGACGCGGACTTCCACGACCGTACCGAACGTGCCCGGAGGCATGCGCATGGAGGTGTCGCGAACGTCGGAAGCCTTTTCACCGAAGATGGCGCGCAGAAGCTTTTCTTCCGGCGTCATCGGGCTTTCGCCCTTCGGCGTGATCTTGCCAACGAGGATGTCACCTGGCTGAACTTCTGCACCGATGTAGACGATACCGGCTTCGTCGAGGTTCTTCAGCGCTTCTTCCGAAACGTTCGGAATATCGCGCGTGATTTCTTCCGGACCAAGCTTCGTGTCACGCGCCATCACTTCGAACTCTTCGATGTGGATGGAGGTGAACACGTCGTCGGAAACGATACGCTCCGACATCAGGATCGAGTCTTCGTAGTTGTAGCCGTTCCAAGGCATGAACGCGACGAGCGCGTTACGGCCGAGAGCCAGGTCACCGAGGTCGGTCGACGGACCATCCGCGATGATGTCACCCTTGGAGATGATATCACCGACGGACACCAGCGGACGCTGGTTGACGCAGGTGTTCTGGTTCGAACGCTGGAACTTCTGCAGACGGTAGATGTCAACGCCGGACTTGCCTGCATCGAGATCTTCCGTGGCGCGGATAACGATACGCGTCGCGTCGACCTGGTCGACGACACCGCCGCGGCGAGCTGCGATGGCAGCGCCGGAGTCGCGAGCAACGATCGGTTCCATACCGGTGCCGACGAACGGCGCTTCCGCCCGCAGAAGCGGAACGGCCTGACGCTGCATGTTCGAGCCCATGAGAGCGCGGTTGGCGTCGTCGTTTTCCAGGAACGGTATGAGAGCCGCTGCAACCGAAACGAGCTGCTTCGGCGAAACGTCCATCAGGTTGATGTTGTCACGCGGTGCGAGCATAACTTCGCCCGAGTGACGGCAGACGACGAACTCTTCCGAGAAAGAACCGTCTTCATTGAGCGGCGCGTTGGCCTGCGCGACGTAATACTTCGCCTCTTCCATGGCGGAGAGGTAGATAACGTCGTTCGTGACCTTGCCGTCGGTGATCTTGCGGTACGGGCTCTCGATGAAGCCATACTTGTTGACACGGGCAAAGGTTGCAAGCGAGTTGATCAGACCGATGTTCGGGCCTTCCGGCGTCTCGATCGGGCAAATACGGCCGTAGTGGGTTGGGTGAACGTCGCGGACTTCGAAGCCGGCGCGCTCGCGGGTCAGACCACCCGGTCCAAGAGCCGAAAGACGACGCTTGTGGGTGATTTCCGAAAGCGGATTCACCTGGTCCATGAACTGCGACAGCTGCGAGGAACCGAAGAATTCGCGAACGGCAGCAGCTGCCGGCTTCGCGTTGATCAGGTCCTGCGGCATCACGGTGTCGATTTCGATCGAGGACATACGTTCCTTGATCGCACGTTCCATGCGCAGAAGGCCCAGACGATACTGGTTTTCCATCAGTTCGCCGACAGAACGCACACGGCGGTTGCCGAGGTTGTCGATGTCGTCGATTTCGCCCTTGCCGTCGCGCAGTTCGACCAGCATCTTCACGACGGCGAGGATGTCTTCCTTGCGCAGCGTGCGCACGGTGTCTTCCGCGTCGAGATCGAGGCGCATGTTCATCTTCACGCGACCAACGGCCGAAAGATCGTAACGCTCTGCATCGAAGAACAGCGAGTTGAACATCGCTTCCGCCGAATCCATGGTCGGCGGCTCACCCGGACGCATGACGCGGTAGATGTCGAACAGGGCTTCCTGGCGGTTCTCGTTCTTGTCGGCAGACAGTGTATTGCGGATATAGGCGCCAACATTGACGTGGTCGATGTTGAGAACCGGAATCTCGTCAAAACCGGACTGCAGGATCAGACCGAGGGTCTTCTCGTCGATTTCGTCGCCGGCCTCGAGATAGATTTCACCCGTCTCGTAGTTGACGATGTCTTCGGCCAGATAGTTGCCGTAAAGGTCTTCGTCGGTCGCCTTCAGCGCCTTGAGGCCCTTTTCGGAGAGCTGGCGGATAAGGCGCGGCGTGAGCTTCTTGCCGGCCTCGACGACCACTTCGCCGGTATCGGCGTCGATCATGTCGGTGACGACCTTGGCGTTCTTCAGCGCTTCGGGCTGGAACGGAATACGCCAGCCGTCGCCGTCGCGCTCATAGGAAGCCTTGGTGTAGAAGGTCGACAGAATGTCTTCGCCGTCCATGCCAAGCGCCATCAGCAGCGAGGTCACGGGGATCTTGCGGCGACGGTCGATACGCGCATAGACAATATCCTTGGCGTCGAACTCGATGTCGAGCCAGGAACCGCGATACGGAATGACACGGGCAGCAAAGAGCAGCTTGCCGGAAGAATGGCTCTTGCCCTTGTCGTGATCGAAGAACACGCCCGGCGAACGGTGCATCTGCGAAACGATGACGCGCTCGGTGCCGTTGACGATGAACGTGCCGTTATTGGTCATGAGCGGCATGTCGCCCATGTAGACGGACTGTTCCTTGATGTCCTTGATGGACTTCGCGCCCGTATCTTCATCGATATCGAACACGATGAGGCGCAGCGTCACCTTGAGCGGCGCTGCATAGGTCAGATCGCGCTGACGGCATTCCTCGACGTCGAACTTCGGCGCTTCGAATTCGTAGGATACGAATTCGAGCATGGAGGCGCCGGAAAAATCGGTGATCGGGAATACGGATTTGAAAACGGCATTCAATCCCTCGTCGGGACGGCCACCCTTGGGCTCGTCAACCATGAGAAACTGGTCGTACGAAGCCTTCTGAACCTCAATGAGGTTCGGCATTTCCGCTACTTCTGGAATTTTGCCGAAAAACTTGCGTACGCGCCTGCGACCGTTAAACGAAAGGGTCTGAGCCATCGTCGCTCCTTTAAAAATTGCATCCGGGCCTGCAACGGACGGGAACCGATGGCCAGTCGATCCCGTCAATCAATGGGTATCCTCAATCTCGTTCCACATCCCGGATCGATCAGGCCGGATTGCCTTGATGAGCCGGTTCGGAACCATTCTCTTGAAGAACCCATTACCCAAAAGCCATTTTCACGCGGCTTTTGGGTAATGAGTTTTAAAAACGATGACGACGGGAAGGGGCATTAAGCCCCTTCCCGCCAGCAATCGCAAGATTACTTAACGTCAACCTTGGCGCCTGCGTCTTCAAGCTTCTTCTTGAGATCAGCAGCTTCAGCCTTGGAAACGGCTTCCTTGACCGGCTTCGGAGCGCCTTCAACGAGGTCCTTGGCTTCCTTGAGGCCGAGGCCGGTGATGCCGCGAACTTCCTTGATGACGTTGATCTTGTTGGCGCCAGCGTCAACCAGGATAACGTCGAACTCGGTCTTTTCTTCTTCCGGAGCAGCAGCAGCAGCAGCGCCGCCAGCAGCAGCAACGGCTACCGGAGCAGCAGCGGAAACGCCCCACTTTTCTTCGAGAAGCTTGGACAGTTCTGCAGCTTCCAGAACGGTCAGCGAGGAGAGGTCTTCTACGATCTTTGCGAGATCAGCCATTTTGATAGTTCCTTTTGTTCAGTTCGAACCAGTTTGAATATTTACAGCGAAAAACCGCCTTAAGCGGCTTCGTCCTTCTTGGCGTAAGCCGAGAACACCCGAGCCAGCTGGCTTGCAGGTGCGGCGACAACCGTAGCGACGCGAGTTGCCGGGGCATTGAGAAGGCCCAGCAGCTTTGCGCGCAGCTCGTCCAGCGAAGGCAGGGTCGCGAGCGACTTGACTGCTTCGGCGTTGAGCGTGGTTGCGCCCATGGCGCCGCCCAAAACAACGACCTTGTCGTTGGTCTTGGCGAAATCCATGACGACTTTCGGAGCGATCATCGGGTCAGTGCTGTATGCAATCAGCGTCTGTCCCTTGAAGAGATTGGTCATCCCTTCCGACTCCGTACCCTGAAGAGCGATCTTGGCCAGGCGGTTCTTCGCGACCTTGACGGTGCCTCCGGCAGCGCGCATCTTCGAACGGAAGTCGTTCATCTGCGCAACGGTGACACCAGCATAGTGGGCCACGACAACCGAACCGGAAGCCTTGAAGACTTCGTTCAGCTCCGTGACGAATTCGCGTTTTTCCGCTCTTTCCACTGTCTGTCTCCAGTAGACGGGGCCACATGATTGTGAACCCGTCGGGTTTGCCTTTGCCCCAAGGGACCTTTTTACAAAGATCCCGAGCGACGCTCGAGGATCCTGTCCCCCGCTCTGTCGCCGCAAACGGCTTCAGGCACAGGCACACCAGGTTCGAACCGGACAGTCAGGCATCGACAGATGCCTCAAATCCAGCCTCACCCGTCTCATGCAGGCTAAATGATTAAGGCCCGGCCCCGAAGGACATGGCCACCCGCAATCTCGGACAGGAGTTCCGGGTTTCCCCGGAAATCTCCGGCTCCTGGGAGCCGGAAATTCTTTTATTCACACTTCACTCCGGAAGCGCGAGAATTGATTAAGCCGTAACCGACGAAGGGTCGATCTTGACGCCCGGACCCATGGTCGAGGAGATGGCGACGCGCTTGACATAGTTGCCCTTGGCGCCAGCCGGCTTTGCCTTGATGACCGCATCGGCGAAAGCCTTGATGTTTTCCTCAAGAGCCTTGGCGTCGAACGAAGCCTTGCCAACGCCAGCGTGTACGATACCGGCCTTTTCGACGCGGAATTCGACAGCGCCACCCTTGGATGCCTTGACAGCACCGGCAACGTCCATGGTCACGGTTCCGACCTTCGGGTTCGGCATCATGCCACGCGGGCCGAGTACCTTGCCGAGACGGCCGACGAGCGGCATCATGTCCGGGGTCGCGATGCAGCGATCGAAGTCGATCTTGCCGCCCTGAACGATTTCAACCAGCTCTTCCGCACCAACAACGTCAGCGCCGGCAGCGGTGGCTTCATCAGCCTTGGCGCCACGGGCGAAGACGGCGACGCGAACGTCACGGCCGGTGCCGTTCGGCAGGTTGACAACGCCACGAACCATCTGGTCCGCATGGCGCGGGTCAACGCCGAGGTTCATCGAAACTTCAACGGTTTCGTCGAACTTGGCGACTGCACGTTCCTTGACCATCGAAATGGCGTCGGTGAGAACGTAGAGCTTGTTCGGATCCACGCCTTCGCGGATCTTCTGAATGCGCTTTGCTACCTTGGCCATGATCAACCTACCACTTCCAGGCCCATGGCGCGGGCAGAGCCCTCAACCATTGCCATTGCGCCTTCGATGTCGGCTGCGTTCAGATCCTTCATCTTGGCTTCAGCGATCGACTTGACCTGAGCCTTGGTGATGGAGCCGACCTTGGCGCCCTTGCCAGGCGTCTTGGAACCGGAGGTGATCTTTGCTTCCTTCTTCAGCCAGTACGTCATCGGCGGCTGCTTCATGACGAAGGTGAAGGACTTGTCCTGGTAATAGGTGATGACGACCGGGATCGGCATACCCTTTTCCATTTCCTGCGTGGCGGCATTGAACGCCTTGCAGAATTCCATGATGTTAATGCCACGCTGACCAAGTGCCGGACCGATCGGCGGGGACGGATTGGCCGACCCAGCCTTTACCTGCAACTTGAGCTGGCCTGCAACTTTCTTAGCCATATCTCTCTGCCTTTCAATTCAAACCGGTTGCCCGGCTTCTCTTAAGCCGGATTTCTCCGGCGGCTGCGGTTGCGTGGTGCGGCGCCCTGCCCCGGCTTAAAGAGCCAGTTAGCCTTCCACGCGCTTGGGGCATCGCCCCGCCAATCAGACCTTCTCGACCTGATTGTATTCCAGCTCGACCGGCGTTGCGCGGCCGAAAATCGAAACTTCCACCTTCAGGCGCGAACGCTCTTCGTCCACGTCCTGAACGACGCCGTTGAACGACGCGAAAGGACCGTCGGAGACGCGAACCTGCTCGCCGATCTCGAACGAAACCGAAGACTTCGGACGCTCGACACCTTCCTGAACCTGACCAAGGATACGCTCGGCTTCGTAATCCGGAATCGGAACAGGCTTGCTGTCCGAACCGAGGAAACCGGTGACCTTCGGCGTGTTCTTGATGAGGTGATAAGCCTCATCCGTCAGGTTGGCGCGCACCAGCACGTAACCCGGAAAGAACTTGCGCTCGCTATCGACCTTGCGGCCGCGGCGCACCTCGACCACCTTTTCGGTCGGCACGAGGATTTTCTCGAAAAGATGGTCCAGACCCTTCTGACGGGCCTTTTCCTCGATCGACTCGGCGACCTTCTTTTCGAAATTCGAATATGCGTGAACGATATACCAGCGCGCTGCCATCTTTACTCTCCGTTCAATCCGTTACCGGCCGACGTTCAGCACAAGGCTGAGAATCCAGCCAATGAGCTGGTCAGCAGCAAAAAAGAACAGAGCCGCGAAAATGACCATCACCAGCACCATAGCCGTCGAAATCATGGTCTCGCGGCGCGACGGCCAAGTGATCTTTGACGCTTCGGCGCGAACCTGCTGCAGAAACGTAAACGGATTGGTTTTGGATGCCATTGACTGCCCACGCAATTACGGCGCGTAAAGCCGAACTAATCAGCCCCACGCACCGCGTGTCTGTTTTGACCCTACATAAACACCGATTCCACTTTTAACAAGAGGAAATCGACATTCGGCGAAATTCGCCGGTAAACCGGCCCCATCTGCCATGCAGCGAAAACCGCGCTTGCGAATGGAAAGTGGCAGGGGCAGAGGGGCTCGAACCCCCGACCTGCGGTTTTGGAGACCGCCGCTCTACCAACTGAGCTATACCCCTTAATCACCTGAACCGGCCGCGAAATCGCTTGGCCAATTCGGTATGCGCTCCTTTAAGGTGCAGGGAAAAGAATGGCAAGTGTGTTTTTTGTTTTTTCCACTCTGCCCCCGAAAATCATGCACCCGTCAGGTTTTGACGTATTTCCGCCAGTCATGCTCTTCCTTGAAACCAAGGATCTCGCGAATCTTGCGGTTGGAGATCAATCCCTCATGCTCTCCGATCTCTCGGCGGAATTGCACCTGAGGGAAATATGTCCGGGCAAGCTCGCGCGTGGGCACCGTTGCCGTAGCTGTATCATTAACGGCATTGAAGACCTGATAACCGAGGCCATCCTTTTCGATGCAAAGATGGCAGATCTGGCCGAGGTCACGTGCGTCGATGTAGCCCCAGGCGTTGCGTTTGCGTGTTTCCGGATGGGCAAAGAAATCGGGAAACTTCTCATACTCATGGGGTTCGATGACATTGCCGATTCGCAGCGCGTAAATGTCGTATCCGCTTCGCTCGGCAAATGCCCGCGCGGTTCTTTCATTCACCACCTTCGACAGTCCGTAGGAATCCATCGGGTCGACATCGTAGTCCTCTTCAAGCGGGAAGTGGTGAAAATCCTTCTCGCCCTCGGCGAAACAGACCCCGTATGTGGTCTCGCTCGATGCTATTACTACCTTTCGGATGCCAAGCTTTATCGCGGCCTCGATGACATTATAGGTTCCCATGGCGTTGATACGGAACGTCTCGTTGTCCGGCTTGATCAAAATGCGTGGAACCGCAGCAAAATGGATCACCGCATCAAAGGGCAGAACACCCTTCCCGCTTTCGAGCTCCGCGAAGTTCCGATGCATGGAAAGGGCATTAAAAACCTGCCCGCTGTCCGTGATATCGACGATGAGATTGGTCACGCCCGGCCTGTCGAGCGGAACGAGATCGATGTTGTGGACCTCATATCCCTTGTCGATGAGCCACGGGATCACATGCCGTCCGGCCTTGCCGGAACCACCGGTAAACAGAATGCGCTTCTTCATGATACTCCTCATCATCTCCCCAGCAATGAAGTAGCAGCCGGGACCGAGGAACGAAAGCTCCTATCCTCCAGGCGCGAGACACAAAACAAAAAACCCCGCTGTCTCCAGCGGGGTTTTTCGTCAAGCCTTTTCAGGCCTTAAGATTACTCGACGATCGAGGCAACGATGCCGGCGCCGACGGTACGGCCGCCTTCGCGGATAGCGAAGCGCAGCTTTTCTTCCATCGCGATCGGAACGATCAGCTCGACGTCAACGGTGACGTTGTCGCCAGGCATAACCATTTCCGTGCCTTCAGGAAGCGTCACGATGCCGGTCACGTCAGTCGTACGGAAGTAGAACTGCGGACGGTAGTTCGTGAAGAACGGCGTATGACGGCCGCCTTCTTCCTTCGTCAGGATGTAGGCTTCTGCCTTGAACTTCTTGTGCGGCTTTACCGAACCCGGCTTGCACAGGATCTGACCACGCTCGACGCCGTCACGGTTAACACCGCGAACCAGTGCACCGATGTTGTCGCCAGCCTGGCCCTGGTCGAGCAGCTTGCGGAACATTTCAACGCCGGTAACAGTCGTCTTCGAGGTCGGACGGATGCCGACGATTTCGACTTCTTCACCAACCTTGACGATACCGCGCTCAACGCGACCCGTCACAACCGTACCACGGCCCGAGATCGAGAACACGTCTTCGATCGGCATCAGGAACGGCTGGTCGATCGGACGCTCAGGCGTCGGGATGTAGGCGTCAACCGCAGCCATCAGCTCGCGGATCGCGTCTTCACCGATCTTCTTGTCGGAATCTTCAAGAGCAGCAAGCGCCGAACCCTTGATGATCGGAATATCGTCGCCCGGGAAGTCGTAGGACGACAGAAGTTCGCGAACTTCAAGCTCGACGAGCTCGAGAAGCTCGGCGTCGTCAACCTGGTCGACCTTGTTGAGGAACACGACGATGGCCGGAACGCCAACCTGACGGGCAAGCAGGATGTGCTCGCGCGTCTGCGGCATCGGGCCGTCAGCGGCGGAGCAAACCAGGATCGCGCCGTCCATCTGGGCAGCACCGGTGATCATGTTCTTCACGTAGTCGGCGTGGCCGGGGCAGTCAACGTGAGCGTAGTGACGGTTGGCCGTCTCGTACTCAACGTGTGCCGTCGAGATCGTGATACCACGAGCCTTCTCTTCAGGAGCCGCGTCGATCTGGTCATACGCCTTGAACTCGCCGAAGAACTTCGTGATTGCTGCCGTCAGCGACGTCTTGCCATGGTCAACGTGACCGATCGTGCCAATGTTGACGTGCGGCTTCGTCCGCTCAAACTTGCTCTTTGCCATGTGAATTGCTTCCTGTGAACGTGAAGTAGTTTCCCCGGCGAACCGGTTTGGTGTCGCCGTTTAAGGCTTTGTAAGCGAATGCGCAAGACTTAATTGTGAAAGCGCCTTCGCGCGCGCTCTAAGCGTGCCTTGTGGGGCGTATATGGTGTATGTTTTGCGACATTCAAACCCGCGCCGTGGCATCACACAGAGATACAGACGAGCCGCCTTTTCAGTCGCGCCGATCACTAATTAAGATATTTCCATCACAACTTCTTTACCTGGGGCGGCTCGATGGCTTAAGGACACTTCATCGCCGGGGGGGAGACGGGCGAGCGGAAACGGGCGCTGCCGCGCTACCATGCATGTCTCGACCGCCGCTTTTCCCCGCGCCGCCTCTCTATCCGTTTCAGGACCAGCCAATGGAAATCTTCACAGCCGCCGGTTTCACGGCATTCTTACAGGTCATTGCGATCGATCTCGTTCTGGCAGGCGACAACGCCATCGTCATCGGCCTTGCCGCCGCCGGTCTTCCCGCGCATCTCCGCCGCAAGGCGATCCTTGTCGGCATCATCGCCGCCACGGTTCTCCGCATCGGGTTTGCCGCCGTCACCGTACAGCTTCTTGCCATCGTCGGCCTGCAACTCTTTGGCGGCCTGCTGCTCGCCTGGGTCTGCTGGAAGATGTGGAGCGAACTGCGCGAAGCTTCGGGATCCATCGAGGACGAGGTGACGGATGAAGAGGCCGACCTGACCAAGGGCCACAAGACGTTCTTCCAGGCAGCAACCCAGATCGTCATCGCCGACGTCTCCATGTCGCTGGACAATGTGCTCGCCGTCGCCGGCGCCGCGCAGGAACATGTGACTGTTCTGGTCATCGGACTCATCGTCTCGATCGCGCTGATGGGACTTGCAGCCAACTTCGTCGCCAAGCTTTTGCACCGCTACCGCTGGATTTCCTATCTCGGCCTGATGGTCATCATCTACGTGGCGCTCAACATGCTGTATCACGGCACGCTCGAAGTCCTGCCCTACATTCAGGCCTATCTCGGCTGAGCCACCTGCAGAAACACACTTTCAAAAGGCCCGGAAGCCTCGCTTTCCGGGCCTTTTGCATGACGGGGGCCAGCTCACCGACCACCCGGCCTTTGCGTTGGTGGAACGAGCAGGGAATCAGCTGTCGCCTTCGCTGCAACATCCGGAGAAGATTGGGAAATCGTGATTTGTCGCCGGTGGATTCTGGCAATTGAGGTCAGCCACGGGCAAGCCTAGGGAGCTACTTATAAGTCATAATAATAAAAAGAAAGGTAGAGCTCCCAATGGCTTATGACTGGAGCGGCGGACGTACCCGTCGTCTTCGCCGAATGAAGCTTGGCGTCGTCGCCAGTTCTCTCATTCTGCTGGCGCTTGTAGCGTCGCTTGTTCTTGGCTGAGCATGCAGCCTGACACTGACCGGCGGCATGGCACGGTTTTCAAAACCGCCCTGCCGCCGCTCCATGAATATCATGGCGATCAGGTTTTTTTCTCTTCCACACAATGAACCGGCTGTTTCATGTCCGGATCCGCCATCACATCGTAGAGATCGGCTTCGTCTCCTTTGGACCACCAGACACGAGCGCCGCCCTGGTATTTTGCTCCGGAGCCTGAAACGACATTGGCGGCGACGATAACGCCGTCCTTCAAGCCCAGCCGAACAAGACTGATGTCGCCGGCGTTGTAATAAACCGCCTCCACCGTCTCGGCGCCGCACCGATAGACGGCATCGTTTTTTTCAACCGTCGTATCCCCGGGAAGCGGAATCACCAGATCCTCGGCAAGCGCGCTGGAGGCAGCCGGCAAGGACAGAGCGGCAAGATAGAGTGCTGCAACGGATTTCTTCATGATGGGCCTTCCTGGTTTGACCCCGTCATAAGGTCACGCCAGCAAAGCCAAATTGCGGCAGCTCCAGGAACCGCCGCCATATCCCCGATTCATTGCCGCTGGACGCGTGCATCATTGCAATCCACCCCAAGCGGGGGCTGGCTATCGAAACAGCCAGTAAACAATGCCGAGAATCACAGCCCACATCGCCAAGGATATGGCCAGAACTACGAGATAATTTCGAAACCGTCTGGTCATCCGCCCCCATCGCCGGACGGCCGTTGCTCGACAACCGTAACCGTTGAATTGCTGGATGCGGATAAACCGCAGGAATCAGCCTGTCTACCAAGAGGCTGAATCACAGGCTATTCGGATATTTTACCCGCCCGAAATGGGGTCGATGGACGGAGCAGGACGCACGGATCCGCCAGCGCGCGGGTCTTCGCCACCAGCGCTACACGCTTCATGCGATATCGCTCGGGACAGGGCGGCGGAAACCGACCGCCGCCCCTGCCCGCCTCAGCTCTTCAGCGCCGTGTTGCACAGGCTCCAGTAGCCGCCGCCCTTCTGGATCCATTTCAGATCGCCGAGCGTACCGTCATTCTTGTTCTTGTGATAGGAGTCGACACAGGTTTTCAGGCGGGCCTTTGCCGGCGTCTCGCTTGAATATTTCTTGTCAACAGCGCTCGGGAAAGCGACGCCCTTCGGAGCCTTGATCGTCGCTTTTTCGGGTTCCTTCTCGGTTGTGGCCGCGACCTGCTTGTCGTCGGCCGCATCTTCAGCCGCCGCCTCGCTGCCGCAGAACTTGGCGCGATAATCGTTCCACTTGATGTCCTTGGCGGACCCGTCAGCTTTCGCTGCCTGATATTTTACGCTGCACTCCTTCATGGTGAGTGCGGCAGCGGGGGAGACAAACGCCGCCGATGCCAGCAGCGCAAAGGATGAGAGAATGACAACCCTGTTCAACATTGAAGACTCCCGTTTGCATGATTGCCGGTCGACTATCTGACCGGATTTTCCGCTTGTCAACGAGCAGTGCGGCATGGATACAAAGTCTGGTTGAGCGAGCATAAATCCATCCTGCCGCGCCTTGGATTCCCCAATGAGGCCCGATCCGAACCCACGCTCTCCGATCAAGCCGAAGAATCACGTCTTCGTGTGGCGTCAAGCCTCCATCGGAACGAAATTCCTAAATTTTCGTTAGCATCCCGAACGAATAATGAGGATTTATCGATGTTGAGGATGCCGAAGACCATCTCCGCGCTCGCTCTTGGCGTCGCATTATCTGCCGCTTTTGTTATGCCCGCTGAGGCGTTGAGCCTCATACAGCCAGCCTATGAAACGCAGGCACAAAATTCGGGCCAGCGCGGTTATCCCGCATCCGCCTTTGCTGCGGGAACCGGGGAAGAAGCCACGCCTGACGGATACGCCCTGTCGCAGGCCGAAATAAATCACGTAAAATGGTGCGCGGCGCGTTACGCCTCCTATCACCCTACTGATAACAGCTACCTGGCGCCCGCAGGCACAAGAAGCCAGTGCCGTTCGCCTTATTGAGCGCGACTCGGAGCGGCATTCATGGCGTATAGGATAAACTAGAGCCCATCACCGCATCGGCTGAATGCTCACGGCACAACCCGGAGACGCGAAACACGTCCCGCAGCGATAAGGTGATTTACTGAGAGGAAGCTGGAGCGGGTAGCGGGAATCGAACCCGCGTATTCAGCTTGGAAGGCTGCTGCTCTACCATTGAGCTATACCCGCGGTGGCGATTTCGATCCGTGCAGAATGGTGGAGGGAGTTGGATTTGAACCAACGTAGGCGTAGCCAACGGATTTACAGTCCGTCCCCTTTAACCACTCGGGCATCCCTCCAGTTATCTGCGAGGATCAAGCGACCAAGCTCTTCAGATTTCGCTGCGGCGAAGCGCCGTTGCGTCGTCTGTGGCGCGTATATGACGGCCTCGTTCGTTTCTGTCAACACGCCCTTTCACGAATTTTCGGGAAAAAATTCAATCCCCTTCGCAGCCCTGTGGATTATCACGGGGGCTGGTGCGCGGCACGCCCCGGAGATATAAGGCGCCATGAGCAAAGACGATCCCAACAACAAATCCACCCGCGACACACATTACGCCAACCTGCGTCGTGCCGTGCGCGACGCGAAGCGCGAGCGTGGTGAAATTCCGACCCCGCAGCAGCCTAAGCGCCGGAACCGCGGCGCCGACGACTGGAAGCCGCCGCAACTTGCGCCCGACCAGGTGCACCTTTACGGCCTGCATACCGTACGCGCAGCCCTTGCCAATCCGGAGCGGCAGATCGTGAAGCTTTCGGTTACCCAGAATGCCTTTGCACGTCTCGATATCGGCGAGGCGGAGGCGCAGCCCTTCCCGGTCGAGATAGTATCCCCGCAGGATATCGACAGGGTTTTGGGGCCTGAGGCGATCCATCAGGGCGTGATGCTGGAGACCCGGCCGCTGCCGGTCAAGCGGCTGGGCGCCCTGAAGGATAGCCCACTCATTCTCGTGCTCGATCAGGTCACCGATCCGCACAATGTCGGCGCCATCATGCGCTCGGCAGTCGCCTTTAATGCGGGCGCCGTTATCACCACGATGCGCCATAGCCCGACCGAGTCGGGTGTGCTGGCGAAATCCGCCTCAGGCGCGCTGGAACTCATCCCCTATATTCAGATCACCAATCTCGCCGATGCGCTGGGTGAACTGCACAAGCTCGGCTTCTTCTCGGTCGGCCTCGATTCGGAGGGGCCCGCCCCGATTGAACGGACCTTCAGCGGCGAAAAAATCGCACTGGTGCTGGGCGCCGAAGGCAAGGGCCTGCGCCAGAAGACCCGCGAGACCGTCTCGGCGCTCGCCCGTCTCGATATGCCGGGAGCGATCAAATCGCTCAACGTGTCGAACGCGGCGGCCATCGCCCTTTACGCAACGCAGCAATTTCTGGGCAAAGCGTCGTCCTGACGCTTGCCCTTCCTTGCGAAATCACAAAGCGCATCGCATGCTGCGCCTTTGTCATTCGCACGGAGCACATCTCAACATGACCGACCAGACCATCAAACCGACCGGCGAGCTGACGCTCAGAACGCTCGCCATGCCGGCCGACGCCAATCCGGCCGGCGATATTTTCGGGGGCTGGGTCATGTCACAGATGGACTTGGCGAGCGGCATTCGTGCGGCAGAACGCTCTCGCTGTCGCGTGGTCACGGCGGCAGTCAAGGAAATGGCCTTTGAACTGCCGGTGAAGATCGGCGACACGCTGTCCATCTATACCGATATTGCCCGCGTCGGCCGCACCTCCATCACGCTGACGGTAGAGGCCTGGGCGCAGCGGTCGCGTTACGACAAGCTGGAAAAGGTAACCGCCGGCACCTTCATCATGGTGGCGATGGACGAAAACGGGCAACCGACGCCCATTCCTCCGGCGGAGTAGGAGCGATGGAGGCCGCCGTCAACGCCGCAGAAGCCTATTCGCACATCCGCGCGGTCATGGGCATGGTGGTCGGCCTCAGCCTCGCCCGATTGCTGACCGGCCTTGCAGGTTTCGTGCAGCATCCCAAAAAAGAACGGATTTATCCCCTGCACATCGGCTGGGTGGCGTTCCTGTTTCTGATGCTGGTGCATTTCTGGTGGTGGGAGCACCGGCTTTCTGCCACAGGCCATGTACTCGGCTTCGGCGCGTTCCTTTTCCTGATCCTGTTCTGCTCGCTGTTTTATTTCCTGTGCGTTCTGCTCTTTCCCACGGAGATGAAGGAGTACAAGGGATATGAGGATTATTTCCTTTCCCGCAAAAGCTGGTTCTTCGCCTTTCTAGCAGCGCTTTTCGTCACCGATGTCGGGGATACTTTGCTGAAAGGCCAGGACTATCTCGCCTCACTTGGTCCGGAATACCTTATACGCACCGCCATCTACGTCATTTTGTTCACGCTGGCGATCTTCATCGAGAACCGCCGTTTCCATCGGTTTCTCATCATCTTTGCGCTGATTTACCAGATCGCCTGGATTTTCCGTACTTACGATCTTCTGGCCTGAAGTTTACCCGTTCCGGCAAGCGGGCACGATCCCGGCGTGCCCGCCTGCCTCAAAAGTTCGTCGCCTCAGAACATCGTATTGTTGTTCGCCGCCGTCTCCGGCACGGGCTGGATTACATCCCAATGCTCGGTGATCTTGCCATCGGTCACCCGAAAAATATCGACGATGGCCCTGCCCCGGTCTCCGTCCTTTTCTGTTGAATGAATATGCAGATAGACAAGGTCGCCATCCGTGGCGCTTCTCACGATCCGCGCCTTGGACTGCGGGTTTTCCTTGAAGTGGCCGGTGAAGTAATCCACGAACGGTTTCTTGCCATCCGGCACCATGGGATTGTGCTGCTTGTAGCTGTCGACAATAACGGCAGCACCCTTTTCCACTTCGTGCTTGTTGAAGACGGTATCGTAAAACTCGATCACCAGCTTGCGATTGGCCTCTTCCCGGGCGAAATCCCGCCCGGCGGTTTCGGCCAGCACCGGAACGGCTGTCAATGCGGGCGCAAGAGCGAGAGCGGCGATGGCGAGACGACGTGTCATGACATTCATGGGTGATACCTCTCAATAACCGACGGTGAAGCGCTGGCGGGAATGCTGCGGCTTCTCGATTTCATCGACAAGCGCAATCGCGTAGTCTTCGAAGGAAATGCGGCTACCATCTTCATTGCTCAGAAGATTGTCCTTGCCGATGCGGAATTTGCCCGTTCTTTCACCCGGCACGAACTCGGCGGAAGGCGAAAGAAAGGTCCAGTCGAGCTGCGTTTCCTGTTTCAGCAAATCAAGAAACTCCGCACCCTTGGTGGCCTCGGCCTTGTAAGCGGCAGGAAAATCCGGCAGGTCGACGACACGCTGGCCGGGCGCGATTTCAAGACTGCCGGCGCCACCGACCACGAGGTAGCGTGGAACGCCGGAGGCACGCACGGCCTCGATCAGCGTCACCGGGTCGCTCGCCGTGAAATGCACCGAACTGATCACGGCATCGTGACCTGCAAGCAGTTTTGAAAGTCCGGTTTGATCGAAGACATCGCCTTTCTTTGCGACGACGTTCGGCAGGGCGGCAATCTTTTCGGGGCTGCGGGCAATGGCCGTAACATGATGCCCCCGGTCGGAAAGTTCCTTGAGAATACGGGACCCGGCATTGCCGGAAGCACCGATGAGCGCGATTTTAGCCATGGCTTCTTCCTTTTGTTGCTATTGTCGTTGGTCTAAATAATAGACCGAAAGAAAGAGCTATGGTATCGCGTCCTCGGCCGCAAGAAGTCAGCAGCCGGTGATCTGGTCACACGGCGATGACCTGCAAGGATATGGGGTAATCGAAATGTCGGATACGCAGACGAAAGAAATCTTCGACTTCGAGCAGCCCTGCCCCATTCGGGATGTGCTGGACCGCATCGGAGATCAATGGAGCCTTCTGGTTCTCGAAGCGCTGCAGGGCGGCGTGCTGCGCTTCAACGAGTTGAACCGCAGGATTGACGACATTTCCAAGCAGATGTTGTCCCGTACGCTGAAGCGGCTGGAGGAGGATGGATTCATCCGGCGCACGCTTTATGCCGAGGTGCCGCCGCGCGTGGAGTATGAGCTGACAGGTCTTGGCCGCTCGTTTCTGGTACCGATGCAATTGCTGGTCCAATGGGCCGACGAAAACCACGTCCGCATCTGCAAGGCCCGCCTGCAATATTCCGAAAACGACAATCGCAGCTGACCATCAGAGCAATACCTGACCGGCAGCGGCACGCCGCATCTAGTCCAGTCGGTAAACCTTGCAGACCAACCCTTCCGGCTGGCGGTAGGTCATGAAGCCCATGGCATCATAATAACTCTGCCCGAGCGCATTGTCCGCGCCGATGCTGGCGTCGATATTCTTGAGGCCCCGCGCCTCCGCCGCCCTGCGCGTCGCGGCGAAGAGGGCGGATCCAACGCCTCTTCGCGCCGCCTGCGGACTGACATGGGTGCCGATGATGCCCCACCCTTCCGCCACGCCATAGGGATTGTCCGCCCGTGCATAACGCAGCGACTGGAAGCCCAGGATATGCCCGTCTTCATCCTCCGCGACCGAACACTCGATACGGTCGGCGTGCTGGATGTAATTCTCCAGCACCGCCGCGACGTCCGTCGGCGCTTTTCGAAGGCCGGCCGCGAATATCTCGTTTTGAACCGCTGCCATTCCCTTTGCATCGTCAAGTCTCGCAGGCCGTATTTTCATCGATACATCACCTCTTGTCCGTTGCGATGGTTCTGGGCAGGCAAAGCGCGGGTCTCCTCCTATTCAGGACCGGAAAATGAAGGAAGCACCGAAAGCGATCAGCGCAAAGCCGATGACATGGTTGATGGTGATGCTTTCCTTCAGCCAGAAGATCGAAAACAGCGCGAAGACCGCGAGCGTGATGACCTCCTGAATGGTCTTGAGCTGCGCGGTGGAGTAAACCTCCGACCCGATGCGGTTCGCGGGAACGGCGAGCACATACTCGAAAAAGGCGATGCCCCAGCTGGCGACAATCGCCAGAAAGAGCGCGCTGCCCTTGTGCTTGAGGTGGCCGTACCAGGCGAAGGTCATGAAAACATTGGAGGCGATGAGCATCAGGACAGGCCAGATGTGGGCAGGGCTGATTGAGAACGGCATGATGGGTCCTGGAAAAAGAGGGATGTTGAAAATGCAGCGGAAGAAGGCAGTCTGAGGGGATCCCTCATCCCGCCGTAATGGATTTGCTCTAGCGCATCCGACCGAAAACCGGAATCGATTTCTACGGATCGCGGCAAGGCCGTGTTCAGCCGCTACGCAACGCATCCGGCGGAATTTTGTTCCGCATGCTCCGTTTCCTTTTTGTACTCATTTTTTCACTGTCTCCCCTTCCCTTTGCGCGTGACTCTCTCCATATTTCGCCCATGGCCAGATCACAGAAAAACTCCACCTCCTCGCCCTCGGGCTTCGAGGAAGCTCCGCAATCGTCATTCGAAGGCGCGCCGCTCGGCGGCAGCGTTGCCGATTGGGTCAAGCAACTTGAGGCGGAAGCGGAAGCATCCTCCGTGGAGACCCAGCGCGAAATCGCTTCGAAGGCGGGCAAGCACCGCAAGAAGATCGAAATAGAAGCGCGCAAGGAAGCGGAAAAAGCCGCCACAAAGACGGCGAAAAAGACCACCGCGTCAAAAACGGCACGCGGCGTTTCGATCGGCGCGTCGAGCGATCCGAAAACGCGCGCCGCCGCGGGTCTCAATCCTGTGGCAGGGCTCGATGTCTCCTTGGAGGATGCCCAGTCCCTGGCACCGGGCGCGGTGACGGCGACGGTGGACGCGCTTTCCAAACTGATTGAAAGCGGCAACCCGCTCTTCAAGGATGGCAAGCTGTGGACACCCCACAGGCCGGCCCGTCCGCCGAAATCGGAAGGCGGCATCGCCATCGAGATGGTGACGGACTACAAGCCATCCGGCGATCAACCGACCGCCATTGCCGATCTCGTCGAAGGCCTCAATTCCGGCGACCGCTCGCAGGTGCTGCTCGGCGTCACCGGCTCCGGCAAGACCTTCACCATGGCCAAGGTGATCGAGGCCACACAGCGTCCGGCCGTTATTCTGGCGCCCAACAAGACGCTGGCGGCCCAGCTCTATTCCGAATTCAAAAACTTCTTTCCAAACAATGCGGTGGAGTATTTCGTTTCCTATTACGATTATTACCAGCCGGAAGCCTATGTGCCGCGTTCCGACACCTATATCGAGAAGGAATCGTCGATCAACGAGCAGATCGACCGTATGCGCCACGCCGCAACCCGCGCCATTCTCGAACGTGACGACTGTATCATCGTCGCTTCGGTTTCCTGTATCTATGGTATCGGTTCGGTCGAGACCTATACGGCCATGACCTTCCAGATGCAGGTGGGCGACAAGCTGGAGCAACGCCAGCTTCTTGCCGACCTCGTGGCCCAGCAATACAAGCGGCAGGACATCAACTTCGTGCGCGGCTCCTTCCGCGTGCGCGGTGATACGATCGAAATCTTCCCCGCCCACCTTGAAGATGCGGCCTGGCGCATTTCCATGTGGGGTGACGAGATTGAATCCATCACCGAATTCGACCCGCTGACCGGCCATAAGACCGGCGACCTGCAATCGGTGAAGATTTACGCCAATTCGCACTATGTGACACCGCGCCCGACGCTGAACGGCGCGATCAAGTCGATCAAGGAAGAGCTGAAGCTGCGCCTCGCCGAGCTTGAAAAAGCCGGCCGCCTGCTGGAAGCCCAGCGTCTGGAACAGCGCACGCGCTACGATGTCGAGATGCTGGAGGCCACGGGCTCCTGCGCCGGCATCGAAAACTATTCACGCTATCTCACCGGCCGCAATCCGGGCGAGCCGCCGCCGACCCTGTTCGAGTATATTCCCGACAACGCGCTGATCTTCATCGACGAAAGCCACGTCACCGTTCCTCAGATCGGCGGCATGTATCGCGGCGACTTCCGCCGCAAGGCAACGCTGGCCGAATATGGCTTCCGCCTGCCCTCGTGCATGGACAACCGTCCCCTGCGCTTCGAGGAATGGGACGCCATGCGCCCGCAGACCATTTCCGTCTCCGCCACCCCCGGAGGCTGGGAAATGGAGCAATCCGGCGGCGTTTTTGCCGAACAGGTCATCCGTCCGACCGGCCTCATCGATCCTCCGGTCGAAGTCCGCTCCGCCCGCACCCAGGTGGACGATGTTCTCGGCGAAATCCGCGAGACCGCCGCCAAGGGCTACCGCACGCTCTGCACCGTGCTGACCAAGCGGATGGCCGAAGACCTCACCGAATATCTGCATGAACAGGGTGTCCGCGTTCGTTACATGCACTCCGATATCGACACGCTGGAGCGCATCGAGATCATCCGCGACCTGCGGCTCGGCGCTTTCGACGTGCTCGTCGGCATCAACCTGCTGCGCGAGGGTCTCGATATTCCGGAATGTGGTTTCGTAGCCATCCTCGACGCAGACAAGGAAGGCTTCCTGCGCTCGGAGACCTCGCTGATCCAGACCATCGGCCGCGCCGCGCGTAACGTCGATGGCAAGGTCATCCTTTATGCCGACAATATCACCGGTTCGATGAAGCGGGCGATGGAGGAAACCTCCCGCCGCCGTGAAAAGCAGATGGCCTATAACCAGGAACATGGCATCACGCCGGAATCGGTCAAGGCGAGGATCTCCGACATTCTTGATTCCGTGTATGAACGCGACCACGTAAGAGCCGATATTTCAGGCGTTTCCGGCAAGGGCTTCGCCGATGGCGGTCATCTGGTCGGCAACAATCTCCAGGCCCATCTCAACGCGCTGGAAAAATCCATGCGCGACGCCGCAGCGGACCTCGACTTTGAAAAGGCAGCCCGTCTGCGCGACGAAATCAAACGCCTCAAGGCAGCCGAACTTGCCACCATGGACGACCCCATGGCCAAGGAAGAAGCACGTGCGGTCGAAGGCGGCGGGAAAAACAACAGACGGAGCCACTTGTCGATTTCCTCCCCTGAGGGGGAGACAGCCGGCAGGGCAGACGGGGATGCCGCTTCCACGAACGAAAGCGGGAAGTCTCTCTTCGCCAAACCTTCGCTGGACGAGATGGGTCCGGGCTCCGACGCAGGAAAACCGCTTTTCCGCAAGAACACGCTGGACGAGATGACCGTGGGTCGGACCGAAAAGCCCGTGAGGGGCGCGGTGCCCGATAAGCCCGCGACCGAACCCGGCAAGAGGTTCTCCCCGCTGCTGGAAGGCCAGCCCGAACGCGCCGCAGACGATCTGCGGCCGCTGGTCCGTGGTAAGATCGGCGCCGGTTCCTATGAAGATGCCGGAGAGCAGAAGCGCAAAAGCAGGACCAAGGGCAAGACTGGCCGTCCGGGCCGCTGATGCGCTCTGTGCAAGGCCCGCCTAACATGAACAGCGGCTAAGGCACCCATCGTTCATGTCAGCGCCGTCTGCGCACGCCGGCGGCGCCTGTCAGCCTTCACAAGGTGTGATCAGCGACTTGACCGCGGTTGCCCCGAACAGCTTGACCAGATCCGCATCAAGCGATGTGGGAATATAGTCTTCGTTTTCCGCCGGTTTCATATAGATCGAGGAATAGATCGGGCCAGCGGGAAACGTGCCTTTGAAGCAGGCTTTCACGATCTTGATCTCGGTGCTGCCTCTGATACGTGGACCCTGAGCGCGGGAACGGCGCACCCGCTCCTGTAGCTCCGCGAGCCTTCCGACGTCTTCGGGCTTTACCCGCCATACGCTTGCCAACATACCATCCCGTTTTTCCGGCCGGAATTTAGCGAGCGCAGCCGCATCCGTATCCGCCACCAGCGCGTAGGTCGCAACGGTTTCTTCGGCTGCGCCGTCTGTCCTGCTCCGGGTGATCATCACGGCGTCACCGGACCGGAGGGAAAGATTGGCTGGCAGTTGCAATCCGACCCGCACATGCTCGAAATCCATCGTCAGAAAATCCTGCCGCATCAGCTTGGGAATGCTGGAAATCGGTACGGTCATGCAACCGGCGAGGAACAGTAGAAAAACAGACAGGCAGGCAAAACGCGATAATGGCAATGTCATCCTATTGGAACCTGAAAAAAGCAGCTTAATGAAGTGGGCTTGTCAAACCACGTTTGCGGCGTCGCAATCGCCAGACCGCGCGTAAACTTGCGCGGACAACATTGCCGTAACATTATGAAATCAGGAACGCGTAGGCCCGGGGAACGTTGATGGTTTTCGGGAATGATGACAGGAGACCCATATGTATCGAAAAAAACTTATGGCCTTCTGTCTGTTCATGTCGTCCGGTTCAGCCTTCGCCGGCCATATCGAAGACGCCACCTTTCACAGCGCCGCCCTGAACGCGCCGCTCCCTGTCAATATCTATCGCCCCGAAGGTCCGCCGCCCGAAAACGGCTGGCCTGTACTTTACCTCCTGCACGGCCATGACGGCGACCAGAACAGCTGGCGCGATCTCGGCAATATCGAAAAGACGCTCGACACGCTCATCGAGGCTGGCGCCATCCGCCCTCTGGTTGTCGTGATGCCCGGCGTGAAAAACAGCTGGTATGTGGATTCTGCCGCCGTCGGCGGTCCCGGCGATTACGAGACCGCCCTCACCGGCGATCTACGCCACCAGATCGAAAAAACGCTGCCAGTGCGAAAAGATCGCCAAGGCCGCGCCATTGCCGGCCTTTCCATGGGCGGTTTCGGCTCCCTGCATCTCGCCTACGGCCACGAGGACCTCTATGGCGCCGTCGCCAGCCTGTCCGGCGCCATCTGGCAAAACGTGCCCGCCTCCGATCTCGACAAGACACCCGCCGAACTCAAGCTCATTCAGGACAGCGCCTTTTTCCACCGCGTCGACCGCACCACCGTCACCAGCGGCATCGTGCTTCCCTCAACCGGTGATCATTTCTCCGGCGCCTTCGGCACCCCTTTCGATGCACGTCTCTTTAACGAAAAGAATGTCTTCACCCTCGTCGCACAGCATGTCGCAGAAAGTCAGGATCTCCCCGCCACCTATTTGACTGTGGGAGATGACGATGGCTTCTTCCTCTGGCGCGGTGCCATTGCCCTGCATGAGACCCTGCAGGCGGACAACCGCAAATCCGAACTGCGGGTGACGGATGGCGACCACGTCTGGTCCGTGTGGAAGGTTTCGATCATCGATGCGCTGAAATTCATCGACGGAGAGTGGGACAAGACAGCGGATGCCAACCGTGATTAAATCATGATCTGTCGTTCTTTGCCGGTGACACCGGCCGGCCTTATCCCCGCTTCTTTCCGCTTTTTCCCGCCACGTTCAACGCCACCGCAGCGCGGATCAGCGCTGCCAGCGCCTCCTCATCAACGACATCGCCCTCGTGAAAATCGATGGCGCGCCGCGTGTTGCCCTCAAGGCTCGAATTGAACAGGCCTGACGGGTCCTCCAGAGAGGCGCCCTTCGCAAAAGTCATCTTCACCGCGCTTTTATAGGTTTCGCCGGTGCACAGAATGCCCGCATGCGACCAGACCGGAACGCCGCGCCACTTCACCTCTTCCACCACTTCCGGATCGGCCTTCTGGATCACCGCGCGAACACGCGCGAGCGTCTCGCCGCGCCAGTCGCCCAGCTCCGCGATCTTCCGGTCGATGAAGTCTGATGGTGCGGTCTGCTCTGCATCTTCAGTCACCGTGTTTTTCGCCATGACATCCTCCCGATTTCGACGCACGCCTGTTTCTTTTTCACCATAGACCAAATTTTCCTGTCGTCCCATGAGGAACCAAATCCGCTCTTTGCCGTTTCTTCCCCGAACGCAATGTTCAGCATAAAAAGGGAAGAAACATCATGAAAATCAATGTCATCGCTCTCGCTGCCGCAGCAGCGCTCTCCTCTTCCGTGGCATTTGCCCAGACGGCTGCCACGGCTCCTGCTGCCGGCGCGGATGCGACCTTGTCGGGCCCCGGCATTACCATGGGTACGAAGGCAACCGGCCCGCTGAAGTTCGTCAACGTCCAGAAGACCGATCTCACCGCTTCCCAGCTTGATGGCATGGATATCTATAACGCCCAGAATGAAAACATCGGCGAAATCGAAGACGTCGTGATCGGCGATGGCAAGGCGGTGATCGGCCTCGTGGCCAGCGTCGGCGGCTTCCTGGGCATCGACAAGAGCTACGTGGTGCTCGATCCGGCGTCCGTGGCCGTTCATAATGACAACGGCACATGGAAGGCCTTTGTCGATACCACCAAGGATGCACTGCAGAACGCTCCGAAGCTCGATTACGACAAGCTGGACGACTGATTACCCCTGCAGTCGAGGCTTGTCCCCCCGCGCTCCGGCGCGGGGGTTTTCATGCGTGGAAGTCTGAACATCAGGCAGCATTCCCACCGCCCGCACCCTTGCCTCACTGCCCGCCTCTCGCCTATCTTCGGCGCGCAACCTGCAAGGATCGATGCGTGCCCGTCAACAGCCTCCCCAAATTCACCGTCAGCGCCGCAATCATGTTGCTGAGCGCTCTTCCGCTATCAGCACAGTCCACCGGCTGGAAACCCGCCGAGCAGATAAAGACCTATGCCGTCAGCGGCAATACGGGCGGTGCGCTTTATCAGTCCATCGGCGAGCGCGGCCCGACTGCGGGCGTGCAGGCCATTGCCCACACCACCTTCAAGCTGACGTGGCGGAGAGACTACCGACCGCAGCCCGACGGTGCCTGTGTGCTGGCCAGTGCCAGACCCAATCTCAACATCATCTACACCTGGCCAAAGGCGCCTGCCCATCTGCCGGCCGCCGTCGCCGCCAGCTGGAAGACCTTCATTTCCGGGGTGGAAACCCATGAGCGAGTTCATGGCGAGCACATTCTCGATATGGTGAGAAAGATCGAAGCCTTCAGCACCGGGCTACGGGCGGAAGACGATCCCAAATGCCAGAAGGTGCGCGCTGTTCTGCAGCAAAGGTTAGGTGAGCTTTCCAACGAGCAGCGCCAACGCGGCCGAGATTTCGACCGGGATGAACTGTCCCCGGGCGGGCGGGTTCACCAGCTCATACTCGCCCTCGTCAACGGCCCATGACAGGCAGTTACTCCGCCGCCTCGCCCTTCAGCAACGGCTCGGCGAGCGTCACGCTCTCCAGCTCGTAGGAATAGCCCTCGAGCATGGTATAGGCCTGTTCTATCGCCTCGATCTGCGCCTCCGCGTTGCGTATGGCTTCGGCTATGGACTGGCTTCGGGCGCGGAGCATCGAACTCAGCACATCGGTTTCCGGCTTCCGTCCGAGACGGTCCATATGTTTACGCACCCGGGTACGGTGCCGTTCGAGTTCCAGAATATGGAAGCGGCTTTTCAGAATATCATCGGTCAGCTTCCGGCGCATGGCAGCCACGGGATCAAAACTGCCGGGTTCCCGCTCATCCAGAATGAATTCATTGACCAGCGTTTCCAGCATCAGCAGGCCCTTGAGATCCTTGGCATCGGCAAGCTGCGGATCGTAACCCGTGTCATCGAAGACCTTGCGGCGCACGGGATCCTTCAGAAGTTCATAGGCTGTCTGCAGGCGCGCGAACTGCTCGGCATCGCCACCGCTGTCGGGATGGGCAGCCTTCGCAACCTTGCGGTAGGCCGACTTGATCGCCGCCTCGTCGGCATCCCGCTCCACGCCAAGCAAAACATAGGGATCAATCACAAAAACACCTTCAAACGCAAACTGTTACCCGCACGCTGCTACCACTCTCAACCGGTCAGCAACCGGATCATAGGCCAAATCCGCCCCGTGCGGCACCCCGCGACGGCGCTTAAACCGGCAGAACACGAATTTACGCGCTCCCGCACGAGAGGGTCTCTCTGGCGAAAAAGCCCTTGATGCCGAAATTTGTCGGACCCAAGGCGACTATAACGACAGCCGGGACAAAATTGTGGACAGTGGCAGCAAAACGTCGACCGGCATCGGAACCGCCTCCAGCACGGGCCGCCACGAGAGATCGTCACGTGCCCCGAACAAGCGCATTTTCAGGAGGTTATGGTGGAATGTCGCCAAGGGGTGTAAGCTCCCCTTTTGGATCCGAGGGAGGGACGATCCGATGCCGCAAACCATTACCCAGACCGTGACGGATTATGTGCACGCCATGGCCTATGCGGATGAAGGCCTGATGCGCGATGTTTTTGACCCGCGCGCCAGCATCGTCGGCACATTCGAAGGCGCGACTGAATGGCTGTCTCTGGAGGATTTTGTCGATCAGGTCCGCAAAACCGAACGCGGCCTTCCCGATCACGACCCCGCCTTCGAAATCCTCGGCATCGACAAGGAGGGAGACAGCGCCTCGGTAAAGCTGACAACCCGGTTCGACGGTATGGATTTTTACGAATATCTGTCCCTGCTGGAGCACGACGGCAACTGGACGATCGTGCACAAGCTCTATCACATAAAGCCATAGCCGCTGCACGAACATCAGTCGTGCAGTGCGTATGAAAGACAGGCCAAATCCTTGAAAATACTGGTGCCCCCGGCAGGGTTCGAACCCGCGACCCCCTGATTACAAATCAGGTGCTCTACCAACTGAGCTACAAGGGCATTCCAGTGCCTTGCCAACTATCAGATTCTGACCGGGTGTAAAGCGAAAACTGATCGCGCAGCACGGGCGGCGCGCTTTTCCACACCATGCCCGCAGGCTTGGCGGCAGGATCGTCAAGACGGCAAAAGCGCAGCAATATAAGCGAAGTATTTACGCGGCGCAGCTAAAATGGTGATGAATTATACCCGATTGAGTGAGAACAACGCATCAAATGCGCGCAAGCATACAGAAAATTCAGCTAACGGGCACGATCGTCATCGCCGCGAGCTCCATCCTGCTGGCCACACTTGCCGCGCTGCCAAGCGTTTCCAACTATCTGCGTTACCGCACCAACGCGGCGCAGCTCACCCGCTTCGAAACCGCTCTCCAGTCCGCATGGCTGGTTTCGGCAGAGCGCGGCCCCGCGAACAATGTGATGGGCGCATCCACCGCTGAACAGGATCTGGTTGCAGCTCTCGCTGCCGCGCGCAAGGCAACGGACGACAAGCTGTCGGAACTGGAAGCTTCCTTCGCCGACGACATCAGGACCCAGCCGGAGCTGGCGAAATCACTGGCCGAGACCCGCGAGAAACTCGCGCAGTCCCGCAACGCGGTAGATCAGGTAGCTGCCCTGCCACTGTCAGCACGCAGCCACACGGCCATGTCGGGCGCCATATCATCGATGTTCAAGGCCGCCGACAGTGTCAATCTGCTGCGTGGCAAGGCAGCGCGTGCCATCATCAAGGTGACGCCCGATGTGGCGATAGACATCGCGATGACGGGCACCGCCGGTGTCATGCGGGACAGGATCGGCCGCCTCGGCTCCTATGTGATCATGGGGCTGCGGGCGAACAGACAGGAAAAGCTGGGTTATCGCGCCAAGTTCGATGCGGAGATGCAGAGCCTGCTATCACTGAAGGCATCGTTGACCAACTACACCGCCGCCTATCTTTCCACGCCGCGACTGGACAGGGCGTTCCGCGATCTCGAAACCTATTATTTCGGACAGGCGCTGCGCTACGCGCAGAATACGATCGTGATCGCCATGCCGTCCGCCCAGCCGAGCGTGCTTGAATTTTCCAGGAACTATATTTCGGGGATGCGTTCATCCGATACGTTGCGCGATCTCATTCTGGCCGAGACACGCGCGCGACTCGAAAAGAAGCAGCAGGAAGCCCTGATCTACGGCGCCACCTCGCTTTTTCTCGCAGGTATTGCGGTTCTGGTCCTGCTGCGGCTCACATCTGTCTACAAAACAGCGCTGTTCCGGCCCATGCAATCCGTTCAGGCACAGATTGCGGCCATCGCCGCGGGCGATCTTTCAGAGGCGCAGCATGAGGACAGGGTTGCCCCGGAGGTGAAGAAGATGTTCCAGGAACTCGACTTCCTGCGGGAGCAGCTTCGCCAGAAGGGCGAAATGGAGAACCAGCAGCGCGCGCTGGCCGAACAGTTACGCGCACTTTCCGAGACGGATGCGCTGACGGGCGTGTTCAACCGACGGGCGCTCGAAAAGGCCGTTCGTTCCCTGTTGACGGGCGAGGACCAGTGTCAGTCGCTCGGCGTGATGATCGTCGACATCGACCATTTCAAATCGATCAATGACCGTTATGGCCATGCCATGGGTGACATTGCACTTCAAAAGACCGCGGCTTTGTTGCGGGGCGCATTGCGCAAGAACGACATTCTTGCCCGCTATGGCGGCGAAGAATTCGTCGTGGTGCTGCAGGATGTCAGCCATGCCACGGCAACGGCAACGGCCGACCGCCTCCGCCGCCTGATCGAAGCTCAGATCGTGGATGAACAAAGTGGATTGTCGCTGACGGCGAGCTTTGGCGTCGTCTGGCAGGAAGCGCGGGCGGTCAACAGCTGGGACGAGTTGATCGCGATTGCCGATGACCGGCTTTATGAAGCCAAGCGCGCAGGTCGCAACCGGGTCTGGGCCACCTATTTCCCGAAAGCCGCCAACGGTTAGAAGCCACCGGTTTCCGACCGCCGGCGACGTCAGATCAGGTCCAGCGTCATCACGACAGGGCAATGATCGGAAGCCTTGGGGCGGTCCCAGCCAGTGCGCGGATAACGCTCCACCTCCTGCCCCGGCGGAAAGATGGTGCGATAAGGCTGGCCGGCGCGGACGATTTCGGGAACCCGCGTCGCGTTGCTTTCGGCCAGGCGCGGAGAAAGCCAGATGTAATCAAGCTGGCACAAATGCTGCTCCTGTGGGCCCCGCGAATGATAGAGCGTCCAGCGGTCCATGACATCGCGACGCAGCATCGGATTGATGACGAAATCGTCGGCAGTGAAGACATCGAGCGCACTTCTTGCCTCTTCGACGGGCGTGAAGCTGTAGCCATTGCGCCTGTCACCGGCAATCGCGACGCGTTCCTGATAGTCGTTCATGTCGCCGCAGATCGCGAAATTCTTGTTGCGCGTATTGCCCGCACCCCAGCGATTTTCGATGATGCGGCGCACAGCCATGGCTTCCGCCTCGCGGATCGGCATGGTGCCGAGCCGGGCGTCCAATGCTTCGCGGGCATTGGTCATGGACTTGAAATGCGTGACGTAAAGCGTCAGCGGCTTGCCGCCGATCCTCAGATCGATTTCAAGGCAATCCCGTTTGAATATCTTGTCATCGATCTGGTTGGTCGCGGCAAGTGCCGGATTGAAGAGATCGAGATTACGATAGGTCAGCGCCGCATGGCTCTTGATGTCGACCACCTCGATTTTCTCGCCATCCCGCGTCTCCTCGCGCATGACGACCGCGACATCGATACCGCGGCTGTCATTGCCCTCGACCAGATATTTCTGCAGATAGCCATTGCCGACCATGCGATAGAGATAGCCGTATTCGAAGGCCTGCAGGGCCGCCATGTTGTCGACTTCCTGCAGGCAGAGAATATCGGCATCCGCGTCGGCGATGGCGAGCGCCGAAAGCTGGCGCGTATCGTCGGTGGATGAGACCATCCGCGCACTTTCAAGGGCCTGATAGGTCGCCTCGTCCCTGATATCAAAAAGCTGGATCGCCCTGTCGCGTCGCGTCTGGTTGCGAAAGCCGGTGAAATCGAAACGGGTGAGAAGATTTTCGATATTGAAGGTGGCAAGCCGAAGCGACATGAATCATTCCTATTGCTGCGATCCCAGCTTAGCCGGTGTCGCTTCGCCTTTCCAGCGTTCGGCAGTGCGTGCGCTCTAAAGCCGCCACCCGCTGCGAATGGCAACCGGAAGCCTGTCACCCACAGCTGCGGCTTCACGCGAATAGGCCCTGACCGCCTGCCCATCCGGCAGGTCAAGACGAAGGGCATAACGCTCGCCCTCGAACAGAACCGAGGTGACGGTGCAGGCAATGCCTTCCGCGTCCCGCACCACATCCTGCGGCCTCACAAGCACGTCGGCCCGCGATGCTCCCGCGCCTCTCTCCATCGCCGCCCGAAGTGCGGACCAGTCGAGATCGCGCGATGCCCCTTCCGGCAGTGGGAGGCTGAGAATCGTGCCCTGCCCGACCAGCGACCCGACCAGCCTGCCCTCCGGCCGCGCGTAAAGCTCCGCCGGCGCCGCGACCTGAAGCAGCTTGCCATGCGACATGACGGCGACATCGGTTGCCAGCGCCATGGCTTCCGCCTGATCGTGAGTGACATAGATCATCGTCGCGCCGGAACGGGCATGGAAATCCCGAAATGTCTCTTCCATTTCCTGCCGCAGATGCCGGTCGAGGTTGGCGAGCGGTTCATCGAGCAATACGACGTCAGGCTCGGTGACGAGGCAGCGGGCGAGCGCAACACGCTGCCGCTGGCCACCGGAAAGTTCGGCGGGACGGCGATCCGCGAAGCTCTCAAGTCGGACGGCGGCAAGCGCCTGACGCACCCTCTCGCGGTATTTTTCGCCCGTAATACCGCGCACCTTCAAAGGGTAGCCGGCATTGTCGGCAACCGACATGTGCGGCCACAGCGCATAGGACTGGAACACCATTGCCATGTTGCGCCGCTCCGGCGCCACCATGCTGCCGGCATCGGCCAGCACCCGCTCGCCGAGCAGGATGGAACCATCCGTCGGCTGTTCGAACCCGGCAACCATGCGCAGCACTGTGGTCTTGCCGCAGCCGGAGGGTCCGAGCAGCGCCAGAAAGCCGCCTTCCCGCACAGTGAGAGAAACATCGTCCACGGCCGGTTTCGAACCGGCACCGAAGCTCTTCGACAGGCGGTTAAGGATCAGTTTCGCCAAGGCACAACTCCTTTTGGCAGATAGCGCCCCAGAATTTCGAGCAGCAGCATGAGGAAAATCACCATGATGACGACAAGCACCGATAGCGCCGAGGCGAGATCGAAGCTGCCGCTGTCATCGAGGTTGTAGATGAGCACGCCGAGCGTCTGTGTGCCGGCAGACCAAAGGAGCGCCGAAACCGTCAGCTCGTTGCAGGCGATCAGAAACACGAGGATGACGGAAGCCCCTGCCGCGGGCCCGACCAGCGGCAGGATAATATCCTTGAGCCGTCGCCAGAAACCCGCGCCCGACAGCCTTGCTGCCTCTTCCAGCGATGGATCGAATTGCAGGAAAGCGCTGACCATTGGTTTCAGGCTGACCGCGAAGAAAGAGGAGAAATAGGCAAGCAGAATGATCCAGATCGTGCCGTAAAGCGTAATTCCGAGCAATGGAATAGGAGCGGCGAAAAGCAGCACGAAAGAGACGGAAATCACCACCCCCGGCAGCGCATAGGGAATATCCACCAGCGCCGAAAGCAGGAACATGAACCGGCTTTTGCCACGCACGAGGAAATAAGCCGTCAGCACCGTCACCACCAGGAGACACAAGGATGTCGCCGTCGCCAGAAACAGCGAATTGCGGAAGGCCGTGCGGGTCACGCTCTGCCGGTAAAGCAGTTCCTCATAGGCATGCAGCGTTGCGGTCTTGAGGTTGAGCGGCACGCCATAGGCGGGAGCGAGCGAGCTTGCCACCAGCGCCGTCAGCGGCGCCACCAGCATGAAGAACAGGATGAGCCACAGGGCAAGCTCCGCCGGCACCCGCCACAATCCGAGCCGGAAGGTCGCCGCCTTGCCGGAAAGGCCGATGATGCGGTAATCCCTCCCCTTCATCGCCCGTTCCTGCAGCGCAAGCCCGGCGACGGAAATGATGGCGATCATGGTCGAGAGAATGGCGATATCGCCGAAGGTGCTGGTGCCGAAACTGGCAAAACGGCTGTAGATCAGCGTCGGCAGGGTAAAGATCGAAGCGGGTATGCCGAGGATCGCCGGAATGCCGAAATTGCCGACGTTGGAGACGAAGGAGATCGCCGCGCCCGCGATCAGTCCAGGCGTGGAAAGCGGCAGGATGATATCGCACAAAACGCGCCGTGGTGAAGCCCCGGAAAGCTTGGCGGCCTCTATGCCATCCTGCGGCAAGGCGAGTAGCCCCGCGCGCAGCGACAGATAGACGAGCGGCGCGTGCTGCACACCGAGCAAGAGTGCGATGCCAGCGATGGAATAAAGCGGCTGCGGCGAACCCATCGCCGGCGCAAGGCCGATGGCCTTCAACAGCGTACTCGACGGGCCGGTCATGCCGATCCACGACAGCGCCGTCACCTGCGGCGGGATCATCATCGGCAGCATGAACAGGAAGCTTAAGATCGACTTGCCGCGGATGTCGCAGAGCGTCAGGGCAAGCGCGAAAGCGCCGCCGATTCCGAGTGAAATCAGCATGCCTAAAAACGAGGTGGAGAGCGTGTTCAGCGCCGCATCCCAGAGCGCCGGATCGGCCAGAAGTCGCCATATATCACCATTCAGCGATGAAACGACGCCGGTATAGGCGAGGCGTCCGAGCGGCAGCGCGCTCAGCGCAAAAACAACACTCACCACAAAAGGAAACAGCCAGCGCGGCTGGCTGTTTCCATAAGCCTTGGAACGGGTCATTCCGATTTATCAGCCCTTGGAACCGAAAATATCGGAGAAGGTCTTGAGATCCTGTTCGGAATTCTTCAGTGCATCGGCAGCGCTGAGCGGCAGAACCTTGATCTTGTCGCGGGCCGGGAAACCTTCCGGCATGCCGGCATCGGCACGGACAGGGATGTAACCGAGCTTGACGAAGCCCTGCTGGCCCTTTTCCGAAAGCACGTAATCGACAAACTTCTTGGCCGCTTCCTCGTGCTTGGTGCCCTTGATGATCGCGACCGGCTCGGTGACAGCAGAAACGCCCTCTTCCGGGAAAACGAATTCGACCGGTGCGCCCTTGGCCTTTTCACGGATCGGCATGTAATCGACCACCACGCCGTAAGCCTTTTCGCCCGAAGCGACGGACTTCAGCACCGCGCCGTTGCCACCGCCGGCAATGGCTTCATTGGCCTTCAGCTGCTTGTAGTAATCCCAGCCGAGGCCATTTGCGGCGGCAAGCGTCTGCGCGTGAATCAGTGCGGCACCTGACGTCAGCGGGCTCGGCATGGTCACGAGACCCTTGGCTTCCGCCTTCGCCAGATCTTTCCAGCTCGTCGGCTTCATCGCGGCGGCCGTATTGTACATTATGCCTGTCGTGATGAGCTTCGTGGAGTAATAGAAGCCGTCTGCATCATAGAGCGTGGCATCGATATTCTTGGCTTCGGGAGACTTGTGGGCGAGCAGCTGACCGGCCTGCTTCATGCGCTCCAGCGTCACGGTATCGGCGATGAGAAGCACGTCGGCAACCGGATTGCCGGCGCTGATTTCCGCCATCAGCTTGGCCATGATTTTCGGCGTTCCGTCACGCACCCACTCGACTTCGAGACCGGGATTGGCAGCCTTGAACCCGTCAACGGTCGCCTGCGCGTCCTCATTCGGCTGGCTGGTATAAAGCACCAGATCGGCGGCATTGGCAGCAGTGGCGATGAAGCCAAGCGATACGATGGCGGTGAAAGCGGAGAGCAGCGTTTTCATGGATCCAGTCCCTGTTGTTCGGTGGGACCGCTAAAACATGATTGCATAACATGTATGTGACAGGCAGGATTTTAGTGGTGTGATCTGTTGGTGCCAGCGGGATTGAGGGGAACAGTGCCTCTTGGTGCTTGCGGCTCACCCCCCTCTGCCCCGCCGGGCATCTCCCCCTCAAGGGGGGAGATCGGCAAGAGGCGTTGACAGCACTTCATTTTCAACTGTTGCGATAGGCGATACCTTAACCGCGAGTCGATCTCCCCCTTGAGGGGGAGATGTCCGGCAGGACAGAGGGGGGTGAAGCCACAACCCCCGTCGCCGCCAAAAAACCTCGCAACCCTCAAATCGCCGGAACTACCTCAGCCGTTTCCGCCTGAGCCGTCGCAATCAACCGCCCGAGCCGCTTCATGCCTTCCTCGATCATCGCCTCGTTGGCGCAGGAGAAGCTGATGCGCAGCGTGTTCGTGCCCGAACCATCCGCAAAGAAAGCACGGCCGGGAACGAAAGCGACCTTTTCCGTGGCGATGGATTTGGCAAGCAGCGCCGCCCCATCCATGCCCTCAGGCAGCGTCACCCAGATGAACATGCCGCCTTCCGGCTTCGTCCAGCTGGTCGTCTTCGGCATGTACTTCTCGAGCGCCGCCAGCATTGCATCGCGGCGTGCGCTATAGGCTGCCTTGATCTTGGCCACCTGCTTGTCGAAGCCGCGCGAGGCGACGCGTTCGATGGCGATCTGGTTGATCGTCGAGGAATGCAGGTCGGCGGCCTGCTTCATCAGCACCAGCTTACGGATGACAGGAGCGGAAGCGACGATGTAACCGACGCGCAGACCCGGAGCGAGCGTCTTCGAGAAGCTGCCGCAATAGATGGTGCGGGTGTTTTCGATGCCGCCCGAACGGGCAATGTCGAGCGCCATGATCGGCGGAACGGCTTCGCCATCATAACGCAGCGACTGATAGGCCGCGTCTTCTATGACGGCGATATCGAGCTCGTCAGCAAGCTCCAGGAGCTTCTGCCGTCCGGCCAGATCGACGGTTTCGCCGGTCGGATTGGAAAAATCGGCCGATAGATAAGCGAACTTCACCGAACCGCCAAGCTTGGCCGCGGTTTCGCGGTAAGCCTCGGGCGTGCGGTTACCGCCGGGGTTCAGCTGGTCATAGTTGGGCTCATAGGCATTGAATGCCGAGAGCGCGCCGAGATAGGTCGGCCAGGTGACCAGCGCCGTATCCTTTGACGACAGGAACAGCTTGCCGAGATAATCGAGACCCTGCTGCGAACCGGAAACGATGAAGACGTTGTCGGCGGTGCATTCGATGCCGATCTTGTCCATTTCGCCCGCCAGCCATTCGCGCAGCGGCTTGTAACCTTCGCTGACGGAATATTGCAGCGCGGCGTTGACCTGCGCGCCGGAAAAAATCTCCGCGTAAGCCTGCTGAAACTCCTCTGCTGGAAAAAGAGCGGGGTCCGGAATACCCCCGGCAAAGGAAATGATGTCGGGCTGCTCGAGCAGCTTCAGCAGCTCGCGGATTTCAGACGCTTTCATACGCGAAGAGCGCGTGGCGAAAATTTGTTCCCAATTGAGCATGGGTACGTTTCCTCTTGTGTCGTTTTTATGCGTGCATCTTTACAGAAATGTCGATACGTCAGCAATACTGACTTATCAGTTTTTCGAATTATTTCTGCCTCCCTGCACATTGCCCTTAACTGGTCTCAATCGAGGCCGATTTCGCGGACAAAGCCAAATACACCCTTGCGCAAAGCTTCACAATCACACCTTTGCGATTGACGCCACGGGGTTTTCCGGCTGGATTGCACGCGAGCCACGACACGGCGAAAGCATCATGGGAGTTTGAGGACATGCTGAAGAATATCGACCCGGCGCTGAATGCCGACGTTCTGCACGCGCTGCGCGCCATGGGTCACGGCGACACGCTGGTGATCTCGGACACCAATTTCCCCTCCGACTCTGTTGCCCGCCACACCACAGTCGGCAAGGTTCTTCACATCGACAACGTCTCCGCTGCCCGCGCAATGAAAGCGATCCTGTCCGTCCTGCCGCTCGATACCCCGCTGCAGCCCTCGGTCGGCCGCATGGAAGTGATGGGCGCGCCCGATCAGCTGGAACCGGTGCAGGCCGAAGTGCAGAGGGAAATCGACGCGGCGGAAGGAAAATCCGCCCCCATGTACGGCATTGAACGCTTTGCCTTCTACGAAAAAGCCAAGCAGGCCTATTGCGTCGTCACGACGGGCGAGACGCGGTTTTACGGCTGTTTTCTTCTGACGAAGGGCGTCATCCCGCCGGGCAAGTAAGATCGCACGACAAGATGGGCCGGGTATCTCACCCGTCATGACAATTTCAAGTTGTTGTGGCAAAAACTTCCCCTGGGTTCGCACAACCAACCGGAGGGGTGAGGTATCATGACACGATATGTCCTGGCATTCTGGAATGTCGAAAACCTGTTTGCGCCGGAGGGTTATCCGGCGCGCGAGCCGTGGATTGCCGAGCGGCTGAAGAACGATCTGAAAGGCTGGACCGAAGACCTGTTCAAAACCAAGGTCAAACAGCTCGGCCTGATCATAAGTCAGATCGGCGGCGCGGGACCGGATCTGCTGGGTGTCTGCGAAGTCGAGAACCGTTTTGTGCTGGAGACGCTGGCGGAACATCTGAACGATCTCATGCCCACGCGAGCCTATCGCGTCGTGCACGCCGATTCCAGCAAGGACCAGCGCGGCATCGACACCGCCTTCATCTATGACAGCAAGAAGCTGCTGATCAACGAGAACGAGATTTTCAGCCATTTCGTCATGCGCCGCACCGGCACGCGCGACATTACCCAATGCACCTTCATCACCAAGGGCGGCCGCCAGCTTATCGCGCTCTCCAACCACTGGCCGTCGCGCTCTGGCGGCACGGTGGAAAGCGCCGGTTTTCGCATGACAGCCGGCGAAACGCTGGGCTACTGGCACCAGCGGATCAGGGAAGAGAAAGGCAACGACATCGCCGTCATCGCCTTCGGCGACTTCAACGACGATCCTTCCGATGCATCACTGCGCTACCACGCCAATTCCACCCGCGAGCGCGACGATGTCGAAAACTCGCAATCGGCCATGTTCTACAATCTTGCCTGGAACTACCTGCGCCAGCCGGTGATGGATTCCGTCGGTTCAGCGCGAACGATTTATGGCACGCTCTACTTTAACGGCGATGCCAATATCTTCGACCAGATTCTCGTCTCCAGATCACTTCTTGTCGGCAGCAGCGGTTTCAAGGTGCGGGAAGAAACCGCAAAAGTCGAAGCCATCGCCGCCATGGTCAGTCACAGCAAGAACGAGGGGCCTATCCGCTTCGGCCTGTCGAAGGGCGACGCGGTCAAAAATGTCAATCTCGGCGGTTTTTCCGATCACTTTCCCGTTTCCGTTATCGTCGAGGAAGACGACGCCATCATGTGAGGGCACATCGAAAACGAAAGGCCGGAGCTTTCGCCCCGGCCTCCAAAATTTTCATCAAGCAATGAAGCTTAGTTGACAGCCTTGTCGACCAGCTTGTTCTTGCCGATCCAGGGCATCATGCCGCGGAGCTTGGCGCCGACTTCTTCAATCTGGTGGCTGTCGTTGTTGCGACGGATACCCTTGAAGCGAGCGCCGCCGGCCTTCCATTCCTGCATCCATTCGGAGGTGAACTTGCCGGTCTGGATGTCGTGCAGGACGCGCTTCATTTCAGCCTTGGTGTCGGCCGTGATGATGCGCGGACCGGTGACGTATTCGCCCCATTCTGCGGTGTTGGAGATCGAGTAGTTCATGTTGGCGATGCCGCCTTCATAGATCAGGTCAACGATCAGCTTCACTTCATGCAGGCACTCGAAATAGGCCATTTCCGGAGCGTAACCGGCTTCGACCAGAGTTTCGAAACCAGCGCGGATCAGTTCGACGAGACCGCCGCACAGAACGACCTGTTCGCCGAAGAGGTCGGTTTCGCACTCTTCCTTGAAATTGGTCTCGATGATGCCCGAACGGCCGCCGCCAACGCCGCAGGCGTAGGAGAGAGCGAGTTCAAGGGCGTTGCCCGAAGCGTTCTGGTGAACGGCAACGAGGCAGGGAACGCCGCCGCCCTTCTGGTATTCGCCGCGAACCGTGTGGCCAGGGCCCTTCGGTGCGATCATGACGACGTCGAGCGATGCCTTCGGCTCGATGAGGCCGAAGTGAACATTGAGGCCGTGTGCGAAAGCAATCGCTGCGCCATCACGGATGTTGCCGGCAATGTCGGCCTTGTAGATGTCGGCCTGCAGTTCGTCAGGCGTTGCCATCATCAGCAGGTCGCCCCACTTGGCGGCTTCGGCAACGGTCATGACCTTGAAGCCATCGGCTTCGGCCTTCTTGACGGTCGGAGAACCGGCCTTGAGAGCGATGACGACGTTCTTGGCACCGGAATCCTTGAGGTTCAGCGCATGGGCGCGGCCCTGGGAGCCGTAACCAACGACGACGACATTCTTGGACTTGATGAGATTGAGATCGGCATCACGATCATAATAAACGCGCATTTTATGGTCCTTCCCTAATGCTTGTCTCTCAGTTGTCTGAACCGGAAGCTTAAGCGACCTTGCCGCCCAGTTCCGAATGTACCTTTTCCGTGCCGTAGAGGGTCAGGAAGGCAATGACCGCCTTCTTCGCCCGGGCAGAAAAATCCTTGTCCGGCGCCTCGCCCAGCAGCATGCGCACATGCAGATCCGAGACGATAAGGCCGTAAAAACTGCGATATGCCTCTTCGGCATCATCGAAACGCAGGTAACCGGAACGGCGACCTGCCTCGATCAGCCCACGGGCGCGGCGGTCGATCTGGCGACGACCACGTTCCAGCAGCAGATCACCGAGCTTCGAGCCATCCCGGCTCGCCTGCCCTATCGCCAAACGGTTAAGCGCCAATGACACGTCGCCTGCCAGCACATCCAGCAGGTCATGGGCGAAAACCTCGAGGTGATCGGCAAGCTGCGGTGCGGAGACGCGGTCACCCGCCTTTTCGAAGGTGCGGACCTTGCTCTGCTGGAATGTGATCATCGCCGCCAGCAGGCCATCGCGATCACCGAACCACTTGTAAAGGCTTTCCTTGGAACAGTTGGCGGCGCGCGCCAGTCCCGATGTGGTCAGCGCTTTCTCGCCACCTTCGACCAATAGACGCAATGCCTGGTCCAGAACGGCGTTCTGGCGCGGCGAAAATTCCTGCGCTGTGATCGGGTCGGAAGCCAAGTCTTTCCACTCCAGGGGGCTCGATTGATGTACCGTACGGTACGGTTCGAGCGCCATTTAAGCGGAGGCTGCGTTGCGGTCAAGCGGATTCTTTAGAGGGGGATGAGAATTGACGCGGTGCGGCGTGGGATGAATAGCACGCGGGGTACGTCTTCAGGCGGTTGTGTGTGGTAGCGGGTCGTCGGTGGGTGTGGCTTACCCCCCTCTGCCCTGCCGGGCATCTCCCCCTCAAGGGGGGAGATCGATATGCGGCTAGGTTTCGACCATCTCAGCGGTCGAGGATGGAGTGGCGAAAGGGGCCTCTTGCTGATTTCCCCCTTGAGGGGGAGATGCCCGGCAGGGCAGAGGGGGGTAAGCCACACCCACCGACGACCCGCTACGAATGCACAGCCCCAGTCTACCCCGCCGCAATCTCGCGCGATGCATCGACGTCCCGTGACGGCGACAGCCCGTAAAAGCGGCTATATTCTCGGCTGAACTGCGAAGGGCTCTGATAACCGACGCGATGGCCCGCGGTGCCGGCATCCAGTCGCTCCAGCAGCATAAGCCGCCGCGCCTCATGCAGGCGAAGCTGCTTCTGGTACTGGACCGGCGTCATGGCCGTGATCGTCTTGAAATGATGATGGAAGGACGACACGCTCATGCCGATGTGATCTGCAAGGTCTTCGACGCGCAGCTGGCGTGCGAAATTCTCGCGCAGCCATGCGATGGCGCGGGCGATGCGGTTGCCGTGACTTCCAGCGGCAATGATGTTCATCAGCTGCCCGCCGGCCGGTCCGGTCAAAATGCGATAAAGGATTTCCTGTTCGATGAGCGGCGCCACGGCGGCAATGTCTGCGGGACGATCGAGCAGGCGCAGCAGGCGGATGGCCGCATCGAGAAGTTCCGGCGTGGCTGTGTTGACCACGATGCCGCGCTGCGCATTCGTCGGCTCCACCGGCGGATCGATAGGAACACGCCGCATGAGATCGAGCAGCTTTTCACTGTCGATGGCAAGCGAGATGCAGAAATGCGGCACTTCCCTGCTCGCCTCCACCACCCGCCACGCAACCGGCAGATCAAGCGATGTCAGGAGATAATCGCCGGCACCGTAGTTGATGGTGTCCGTCCCCAATTGGACGCTTTTCGATCCCTGGATCACCATGGCGAGACAAGGGCGATAACTGCCGTGGCAGGGAGCGCTCGGAGTCGTACGCCGGCTGATGCCAAGGGAGCCGATTGCCGTCTGCACCTCGCCGTCGCTGGTAGCATGCCGCGCGGCGATGGAAGCAATTTCCTGATAGACATTGAACGACAAGGACATAGGGGAAATCCCTTGACTGACGGAAGAGGTGTGTTTGATGTCATCTATCTAGAAAGCCTCTCGGCCCGCGCAAAGAGTGCACCATCATATTTTTGCAGGATCGTGCAAAAAGCTAGGAGGATCGCTCTAACGCCCGTTCGTTCTTCCATTGCATATTCCGCCGTCCCCAACTCCCGAAAGGATATTCAGATGGCTATTGCAAGAGGTTACGCTGCGACAGATGCGTCGAAGCCGCTTACCCCGTTCACCTTCGAACGCCGCGAGCCGAATGATGACGACGTCGTCATCGATATCAAATATGCCGGTATCTGCCATTCCGACATTCATACCGTCCGCAACGAATGGAAGAACGCCGTCTACCCGATCGTTCCGGGCCACGAAATCGCCGGTGTCGTCCGCGCCGTTGGCTCCAAGGTCACCAGATTCAAGGTCGGTGATCATGTCGGCGTGGGCTGCTTTGTCGATTCCTGCGTCGGTTGCGCCACGCGCGATCTCGACAATGAACAGTACATGCCGGGTCTCGTGCAGACCTATAACTCCGTCGAACGCGACGGCAAGACCGCCACGCAGGGCGGTTACTCCGACCATATCGTCGTGCGGGAAGATTACGTCCTCTCCATTCCGGAAAACCTGCCGCTCGACGCCTCCGCTCCACTGCTCTGCGCTGGTATCACGCTTTATTCGCCGCTTCAGCACTGGAATGCCGGCCCGGGCAAGAAGGTGGCTATCGTCGGCATGGGCGGTCTTGGCCATATGGGCGTGAAGATCGGTTCAGCCATGGGCGCGGATATCACCGTGCTTTCGCAGACACTCTCCAAGAAGGAAGACGGCCTTAAGCTTGGTGCGAAGGAATATTATGCCACCAGCGATGCCTCGACCTTCGAAAAGCTCGCCGGCACCTTCGACCTGATCCTGTGCACCGTTTCGGCGGAAATCGACTGGAATGCCTATCTCGGCCTGCTGAAGGTCAATGGCACCATGGTGCTTCTCGGTGTGCCTGAACATGCGATCCCCGTGCACGCCTTCTCGGTCATCCCCGGCCGCCGTTCTCTGGCTGGCTCTATGATCGGCTCTATCAAGGAAACCCAGGAGATGCTGGATTTCTGCGGCAAGCACGACATCGTGTCCGAAATCGAAAAGATCGACATCAAGGACGTCAACGAGGCTTATGAGCGCGTGCTGAAGAGCGACGTACGTTACCGCTTCGTCATCGACATGGCGTCGCTCGACGCCTGATGCGTCAGGAAACGGCGAAACAGGAAACGGCGGGAAGCCATGCTTCCCGCCGTTTCTTTGTCACTTGCCTCACGCCTCGTCCTTCAGCGTTTCTTTCTGGGTGATCAGCCGCGCGCTGTGCTGGCCACTCAAGTAAATCCAAAGCCAGCTCCACGCCACGGCCAGCCGCGAACGCGTTCCGATCAGGAAATAGATATGGGCAAGTCCCCATATCCACCATGCCAGCACGCCCTTGAGCTTGAACCGGCCAAAATCGATCACCGCCGCGCGTTTGCCGATCGTGGCAAGATTGCCCTGATGGCTGTAGCGGAAGGGTGAAGGAAACGGCTTGCCGTCAAGCCGCGCCTTGATGACCTTCGCGACGTAAGCGCCCTGCTGCTTTGCCGCAGGCGCAATACCCGGCACCGGCTTGCCGTTTTCCTGATTGACGGCGGCGGTATCGCCGATGACGAAGATATCGGGATCGTCTTCCAGATTAAGCTGTGGCCCGACAATGGCCCGCCCTGCCCTGTCGGCGGCGGCATTGAGCCATTTGGCCGCGGGAGAAGCCTGCACGCCGGCGGCCCAGACGACCGTACGGCAGGGATAATGGGTCTCGCCCACCGTCACGCCCTCATCGCTGCAGGCCGTCACCGGCGTTCCGAGCAGAACCTCGACGCCAAGTTTCTCAAGCGCCTCCTTGGCATAGGCCGAAAGATCCTCCGTAAAGACCGGCAGCACGCGGGGACCAGCCTCGACGAGCAGCACGCGGGTCTTTCGGGTGTCAACGTTGCGGAATTCCGCCGGCAACGCCTTATGGGCAAGCTCTGCAATCATGCCTGCCATTTCCACGCCGGTCGGGCCTGCCCCTATGATGACAAAGGTTAGCAGTGCCTGTCGTTCCTCTTCGCTGGTCGCCAGTTCGGCGCGTTCGAAGGCAAGAAGCAGGCGGCGGCGAATTGTCGTTGCATCCTCCAGCGTCTTGAGACCCGGCGCGGAACGCTCCCACTCATCGTGACCGAAATAGGCGTGGCGTGCGCCTGTCGCGAGCACCAAAGTGTCGAAACGGATCGTTTCACCGGTGTTGAGATGCACGGTCCGGGCCGCCCGATCCACGCCGGTCACCTCGGCAAGCAGCGTCGTGACCTCCTTGCGATCGCGGTAGAGATGACGGATCGGCCACGCGATCTCGGATGTCGCCAGCGCAGTCGTCGCAACCTGATAAAGCAATGGCTGGAAAAGGTGATGATTGCGACGATCGATCAATGTGATGCGGACAGGGGCCCCCTCCAGCCCGTGTACCAGCTGCAAACCGCCGAAGCCTCCACCCACGACGACAACATGATGTTCTTGCATATGTCTCTGCCTTCAAAAGCCCGAGCATCGATCCGGAAAGTGAATTCCGACTATCGGAAACGCCGATACTCAACCCAGAACCTAGTTCGGCGGGACCGGTTCCGACATATCTCCCGCCGCCCTCGCGCACGGAGCATGCGCAAGACAGAACATAGGCGAAAAAATTGGCTTTGGTTATGAAATAGCCTGACCGCAGGCCTGCCGAAAACGCCGGACTGTTTCCGCCATGCCATATTCCAGGGCATCCGCCGTCAACCCGTGGCCGATTGAAACCTCGGCCAGATAAGGGATACGTTTCATCAGCTTTGGCAGGTTCGCGACGGTGAGATCATGGCCCGCATTGACGGCAAGTCCGAGCGCCGCAGCATGGTCCGCCGTCCGCCCAAGCGTCTCGACGAGCACATCGGCCTTGTGCGGATCGTCATAACAGCCGCCATAGGGCCCGGTATAAAGTTCGATACGCGCAGCGCCCGTCTCAGCCGCCAGTTCCACCGGCTCGCGTTCGCCGTCGCCATCTGCGAAAAGCGACACCCGCATGCCGCCCGATTTCAGCCGTCCGACGACCTGCTTCAGAAATTTCGCATGCGCGCGGAAATCCCAGCCATGATCGGAGGTTGCCTGCGACGGATCGTCAGGTACGAGTGTGACCTGTTCGGGCTGGGCCTTTTCGCACAAAAGGAGAAAATCCTCGCTCGGATATCCTTCAATGTTGAACTCCGCGGAGGGAAACCTGTCATCGATCAGCGCGCGCAGGGCCGGTAGATCCGAGAAGCGGATATGGCGCTGGTCAGGCCGCGGGTGTACAGTCAGCCCGCTTGCCCCCGCCTCCAGTGCAATATGCCCGAAATGCGCGACATCCGGCCATGGAAGATCGCGGCGGTTGCGTAACATGGCAATTGCGTTCAGATTGGCAGAGAGTTTTGCGGGCATGGCATCGGGCTCCGGTTCGGAATTGACATCCTGTTTCACGCAGGTTGACGCCGACCGCAAGGAGGCTGATAAATTTTTTATCATACCGGGAACGAAAGTGCGCATGACACGTTCCGGTTTTGATGTAGCGTTTGGCATTATGTTTTTATCGAAAAACGGTCTGTTGCGGGGGAATAAGCAACAGACGCCTTTAAAAAGGCAGACACGCTGCCAGAGAGCGCGAAGGGGGAGACAATGCAGGATGGCCGGATGCCGTTCGAAAGTCACGGCGACGAGGACAAACCCAATCTAAGGGTCAACAGCTTTCTACCGGATATAAGCCTGCCCTCATCGCTGCCCGCGGAACCGGTTCCGATCGCCGACATGGCCAATATCTTCGGAGTGACCCACCGTACCCTGCATTTTTACGAAGAAAAGGCACTGCTCACCTCTAAACGCATCGGACAGATGCGGGTCTATTCTCACCGCAACGTCCAGCGCATGGCCGTTATCAACGTTTGCCGCGAAGTCGGTATTTCAGTGGCTTCGATTACGGAGGTCATGGAAAAACTGGTCCGTTCTCTCTCACAGGAAGAGGCAGACGATATATTTCGCGACGCACTAAGGCAGCGAAAGCGAGAGTTGACCGCGGAGCTTTCCACGCTCCAGCGCCAGGCCCAGCAGATCGAGGAACTGCTCGTCACCGATAGCGACGAAGATGGCGCGGACGCGGCCGAGCGGGGACAGGCAAACGACATCGCGCTAACCGATCCTGAACGGAAATGTCTCGAACTCATGGCGGAAGGATACGCCCCTGTCAGGCTCGCCCGCGCCCTTGGCCTTTCGGCAAACGAGCTTAACATCCTCGAAGCGAAGATTATCGGCAAGTTCAGCGCCAGCAACCGTTTTCAGGCGGTGGCCAAGGCGGTTCTGCTCGGCGTCATCCGCGCCTGATCAGGATCAGCGAACGATGGTCAGGGTCTCAGCCGCGCGGGTAATGGCGGTGTAAAGCCACCTCTCGCGCGAGTCCCGGAACGCATAACTCTCATCGAAGAGAACCACGTTATTCCATTGCGAACCCTGGGCCTTGTGCACCGTCAACGCATAGCCGAAATCGAATTCGTCATAACGCTTGCGCGTGGACCACGGAATTTCGGTCTCCACGTCCTCGAAGGCCGCCTTCAGCAGTTTGATCTTGGCCGCACCGCGATCCATATCGTCGTCTTCAGGCCGGATCATCAGGTTGATGCCAGGCTTCACCGTCTCGCGCGACGAACTCATCACCTGCCACAGCGAGCCGTTGAGCAGGCCCTTGGCCGGATCGTTGCGAAGGCAGACCAGCTTGTCGCCCGATTGCGGATAATCGGCGGTAAAACCCTTTAGCTCGCGAAGACGTTGATTGTAGCGGCGGCGGGTGCGGTTGGTGCCAACCAGCACCTGATCGGCATCGAGCACCAGCGACTGCGTCACCTCGGATTTGGAGATCACCTGCGCGGAACCATAATCGCCGCGCATGATCTCCCGGCCTTCCCGCACATCCATGGCAAGATGGATGATGGGATTGTCCTTCGCCTGGCGATGGATTTCCGACAGCAGATAATCCGGCTCCTGCTCGGTAAAGAAGCCTCCGCCCGAAACCGGCGGCAGCTGGCCGGGATCGCCGAGCACGAGGATCGGCGTGCCGAAACTCATCAGATCCTTGCCAAGCTGTTCGTCTACCATCGAACATTCATCGATGATGATGAGCGCCGCCTTGGCGAGCGGACTCTGGCGGTTGATGGAGAACATCGGCGCAATCGAGGTCTTGCCGGTTTCTTCGTCTTCCACCGTCTCCTCTCCGCGCGGGCGGTAGATCAGGGAGTGGATGGTGCGGGCATTGGTCGCGCCGCGGGAACGCAGCACCTGCGCCGCCTTGCCGGTGAAGGCCGCAAACAGCACCTCTCCATCGACGTTTTCCGCAAAATGCTTGGCAAGCGTGGTCTTGCCGGTTCCGGCATAACCGAACAGCCGGAAAACCGGCGACCGGCCTTCCTTGAGCCAGCGGGAAACAGCTTTGAGCGCTTCGTCCTGTTGCGGTGAAAATAACATGCGCCCTCATCGCAGGATTCGAGCCTGGTACGCAACCGAAAAAGAACGAAAGATGAATGTCGTGAGCGCTGAAGCGCAGGTTTACGCCCGGTTTTCTCCGTTCGTCATCAGGCTGCTGAAAAAAATATTTTGCGAAGGGAATAAATCACGGACCAGCGGTGTCTCTTGTTGTGCCGGCGGCTCGAGCCCGCCCGAACCAAGGAGGATATGTCCATGAAAATCCGCTTCATCGTCCCCGCCCTCGTTCTGGCCTTTGCCGGAACAGCCTATGCCGCCCCGGCGGTCGAAACGGTCAAGACCGAAAAAGGCAATGTGCTCGCAGGTGAAAAAGGCATGACGCTCTACACTTTCAAGAACGACAAGAAGGGCGTATCCAATTGTTATGACAAATGCGCCACGAACTGGCCGCCCTTCTTCGCTGCGGAGAATGCGAAAGCCGAAGGGGTTTACTCCATCGTGACGCGCAAGGACGGCAAGAAGCAATGGGCGAAGGACGGCATGCCGCTCTATTACTGGATCAAGGACACCAAGAAGGGCGATGCCACCGGCGACGGCGTGAACGGTGTGTGGGATGCAGCAAAACCCTGACGAGATGGAAGCTGCGACGCGGGGGAGACAATCCCCCGCGGCCGGCAGCTTCGAAGCGGAGATGCTGGCCCTGATACCGATGCTGCGCCGTTATTCCCGCAGCCTTTCGCGCTCAGATACCGATGGAGAGGACCTGTTGCAGGACTGCGTCGAAAAGGCGCTGGCCAATAAAGCAACATGGCGGGGAACCGGTTTGAAATCATGGGCCTACACCATAATGACGAACCTTTATCGCAACCGCCACCGGACAGAGAAACGGCATCCTTCGGAAAGTCTCGATGAAACGATCGCCGCTGCCGAAACGCTGGGCGATACGCTGGAGAACGACCGCCTGCATGGCGCGCTTGCGCTGCTTTCGCCTGAGATGCGCGCCGTACTGATGCTGGTGACGGTGGAAGGCTACAGTTATCAGGAGGCGGCGGAGACATTATCGATCCCGGTCGGCACCGTCATGTCCAGACTGTCCCGCGCCCGCGAAACCCTTCGCCAGCATCTGGCGGCGGATAATATCATTCCCCTGCGGAGACCACGATGAAACGGGCTGATGCCATAACCGAAGACGACCTGCACGCCTATGTCGACGGGCTTCTCTCCGACGATGACCGCGCGGCTGTCGAGGCATGGCTCGCGGAAAGACCGGAAGAGCAGAGCCGGGTGGAAGACTGGAAGAGACAGGCCGACAGCCTGAGAAATGCCTTCGCCTCCTATGCCGCCGCACATCCGCGTGACGCATCGATGCTGACTCGCGAAAAGGTCGCACGCGCCTGGCGGCTTAAACCCCTTCTCCTGCGAACCGCGGCAGCCTTCCTGATCTTCACGGCGGGCGCGGCAGCCGGCAGGCTTCTGCCTTGGTCCGTTTCCACGCCGCAGGATGTGGTGCTGGCATCGCTGACGACGGACATTCCTGCCCAGGCGAAATCCGCTTATCTCATCTACGCGAGCGAAGTGCGTCATCCCGTAGAGGTGGGGGCCGGGGAACAGCAGCATCTGGCAACCTGGCTTGGCAAGCGGCTCGGCTACCCCTTCGCGATTCCCGATCTTTCGAAGATTGGATATGACCTCGTCGGTGGGCGTCTTATCCCCGTCAGCGGCAAGCCGGGTGCGATGTTGATGTACCAGGACAGGACCGGCAGGCGGGTGACGGTGCTGATAGGCCACAACGAGGAAAACCGCACCACCAGTTTCCGCATGGCCAGCGCCGACGGAATCGAGACCTTCTACTGGATCGACAACGAGCTGGGTTACGCCGTCTCCGCGGAACTGACGCGAGCCGAGGTACAGGCGATCGCCGAGGAATGTTACCGGCAGTTCCCGACATAGAGTCGCCGAGTGGAGCCGCTATTTCAGCATCGGCCAGAGACTGATGACGAGAAGCACGGCCATGCTGATGTTGAACCATTTGAGCCGGACCGGAACGGAGAGCCAGTCGCGAAGCGCCGAGCCGAAACCGGCCCAAGTGGAAACACTGGGAAGATTGACGGCAGCGAAGGCCACCCCCACAAGCATTACGGTAAGGAAATACTGCGTCTCATCCGTATATGTCGCCATTGCCGTGACCGCCATCACCCACGCCTTGGGATTGACCCACTGGAACGCCGCTGCTGCAAGAAAACTCATCGGCTGCGAAGCCGCCGTGCCTTCATGGAGGCTGCGGGACGTTCCGATTTTCCACGCGATCCAGACGAGATAAAGCCCACCCGCAAATTTCAGCCCGGTATAAAGTGCCGGTACCGAATGCAACAGTGCCCCGAGGCCAAATCCGACCCCTATCAGCAGCGAAAGAAAGCCCGCACCGATGCCGAGCATATGCGGGACGGTGCGACGGAAACCAAAATTCACGCCGGAAGCAAACAGCATCATATTGTTCGGACCGGGCGTGATGGAGGTGGTGAAGGCAAACAGCACCAGCGCGATAAATGTCTCGGCAGTCATGATCTCTCCTGTGAAGGCAACCCTACCCACGGGACCGCCATCAGACCAGCCCGGCAAACCGATCGACGAGGTCAATTTTTTTGATGGATCGATCCCGCCCGTGCCGGGTTGAGAAGTCGGAACAAAGGCTTATTCTTTCCCCGAAAACCCTGGAGCGAAACGATGTATGATGACATTCCCTACGTTGCCCTCCCATCCGGAAAAGAGGTCCCAGCCCTCGGCCTCGGGACGTGGAACATGGGGGAGACGAGATCATCCGCCGAGCAGGAGGTTGAAAGTATCCGACGGGCCATCGACCTTGGCATGACGTTGATTGACACTGCGGAAATGTACGCGGACGGCCGATCGGAAGAGATAGTCGGCAGGGCTATCGTCAATCATCGCGAAGACGTGTTTCTGGTAAGCAAGGTCTATCCTTGGAATGCCAGTGCCACCGGCACTGCTGACGCCTGCGAGCGCAGCCTCGCCCGGCTTGGCACCGACCACATCGATCTCTATCTGCTGCACTGGCGCGGAGAGCACCCACTCGAAGAAACCGTGGCGGCTTTCGAAAGACTGAAGAGGGACGGCAAGATCGGCGACTGGGGCGTCTCCAATTTCGACACGGACGACATGGAAGAGCTTTTCGCTGTTCCTGACGGCAGGAACTGCGCCGCCAATCAGGTACTTTACAATCTGTCCCGACGCGGGCCGGAGTTTTCGCTGTTGCCCTGGTGCCAGCAGCACGGCGTGCCACTGATGGCCTATTCTCCCATAGAACAGGGCCGTATTCTCAAGAACCATGAACTCATACGCATCGCCAAGGCCTATCAGGCGACCCCGGCGCAACTGGCTCTGGCTTTTCTGCTGGAAAGGGAAGGCGTCATCGCGATCCCGAAATCCTCGAATCCTGCGCGCGTCGAAGAAAATCGCGGCGCGACCGATCTTGATATAACCGAGGAGGACTGGGCCGCCCTGGATGCCGTCTTCCCCCCGCCAACGCGCAAGACGGCGCTGGAAATGCTTTGACGCAACAAACGGTTAGGAAACACTTCGGAATCAATCGCTCAAGCGGTTGAATCGGAATGTGAACGCCAAGTCCCATAGGCAGCCCTGTCGCCCAAGGGAAAATCAGGCGGACCAATCGAAACGGCGCGGCAAGCCGCGCCGTTGCATCACGAGAACGCACCGTGCCTATTGCGGTATCCGGTGCTCATATTCCTCTTTCAGACCCAGCCATGTTTCCCAGAAGGGTCCCGGCTCCTCCTCCTGAAGGCGGGCAGCGAGAACATCAAGGTGCACGTGCCAACCGGCGCTGACATTGAGCCTGGTGGTGCGATCCGCCAGCCGGCGATGGATCAGCGTCAGGAGCACGTCCTTACCAAGAGCCTGGAGTTCGATGGAAACCTCGGCACCCTCGCCCCATGTGAAAACAAGGCGGTGCGGCGGAACAACCGTAATGATGCGGGAAGCCATCCTGTGCTCTTCGGAAAAGCCCTCAGGGCGGCGTCCGGGTGGATTGGAAAGTTCATCATTCCGCCACACCAGCTCGAATGGTGCGCCGGCGGCAAGCCGCATCTCGCCGGAAGCCAGCCAGCGGCGGCGAAGGTCGCTCTCCGTCAGATAGGCCCATACCCGTTCGACCGGCCCCGGCAGCAGCCGCTCGATTTTCAGGGTCGTCGGTTCAACGAGGCGACCATAGTTGTCAGGCATTGCAATATCAGCCATTGTCATTTCCTCCATCTGCAGGGGTTTTTCCCTGATCTTCCTCCCTGAGCATCTGCTCAAGAATATCGAGGCGGCTGCCCCAGAACTGCCGGTAGAAATCCAGCCATTCATGCGCTTCTTCCAGCCGTTCCGGCGCAAGGCGGCAGACATGGATACGCCCCCTCACCTCGCGGCGGATGAGCCCCGCATTTTCCAGCGCCTTGATGTGCTTTGAAGCCGCAGCGAGCGAGATGTCGAACGGCTGAGCCAACTGTGTCACCGTTCGCTCACCGCGGGAAAGATCCCGCAGCATCGTGCGTCGCGTGGCGTCGCCCAAGGCATGAAAGACAGTGTCTAGATGTGAAGCGGATAATTCAACCATGTTGTTGAATATAGACTCCCGCCCAAGAAAGTCAACCATATGGTTGAATATATATCAGCCAAGAGCAGGCCATAAAAAACCCGCGGCGAACCGCGGGCTTGTATTCCAACATCTGCTCTGAAGACGGAGATTACATCCCCTGCGAACCGCGGTTCATCGCCGCGATCCCAGTGCGGCAGATTTCGATCAGGCCGAGCGGCTTGATGATCGCCACGAACTGGTCGATCTTCGACGACTTGCCGGTGATTTCGAAGATGAAATGCTCCACCGTCGCATCCACGACCTTGGCCTGAAACGCATCGGCAAGCCGCAACGCCTCGGCACGGACTTCACCGGTGCCGGCAACCTTGATCAGCGCCACTTCCCGCTCGATCGGCCGCTCCTGCCCCAGTTCGCGGGCGCGAACGGTCAGGTCGAGAACCCGGTGCACCGGCACGATCCGTTCCAGCTGCGCCTTGATCTGCTCCAGCACGATGGGCGTGCCGCGCGTGACGATGGTAATGCGCGAGAGATGCGCCTCATGTTCGGTTTCCGAAACCGTCAGGCTTTCAATGTTGTAGCCACGGCCGGAAAAGAGCCCGATGACCCGAGCCAGCACGCCGGGCTCGTTGTTGACGAGAACCGACAGCGTGTGGTTTTCGACGGCAGCCGTTTCCTTCTGAATGAAGTAGGCGGAGCCGGTAGGTTGTAGGTGTGCGTTCATGTCCTTTTCCTCTCCCGGCTCAGACTAGCTGACGGCCCTTGGCGTCAATGGCGTTGGCAACTGCTTCATCCGTCGCCTCATCCGGCAACAACATCTCGTTATGAGCCTTACCAGACGGAATCATCGGGAAGCAATTGGCGAGATTGGCAACACGGCAGTCGAAAATGACCGGCTTCTTGACTGCGATCATCTCGGCAATCTTGTCATCCAATTCCTTCGGGTCGTCGCAATACATGCCAACCGCGCCATAGGCTTCCGCGAGCTTGACGAAATCGGGCATGGCTTCCGTATAGGAGTTGGACAGACGGTTGCCGTGCAGCAGCTGCTGCCACTGGCGCACCATGCCCATATACTGGTTGTTGAGGATGAAGATCTTAACCGGCAGGCCATACTGGATGGCGCAGGACATTTCCTGAATGCACATCTGGATCGAGGCGTCACCGGCAATGTCGATAACCAGCGCTTCGGGGTGCGCGACCTGAACCCCGATGGCCGCCGGCAGTCCATAACCCATGGTGCCGAGACCGCCCGAGGTCATCCAGTGGTTCGGCTCCTCGAAGCCAAAAAACTGCGCCGCCCACATCTGGTGCTGGCCGACTTCTGTCGTGATGTAGGTGTCACGCCCCTTCGATGCCTCATAAAGCCGCTGCAGTGCATATTGCGGCATGATGACATCGTTGGAATTCTTGTAGGCGAAGGAGTTGCGGGCACGCCAGCGCTCGATCTGCGCCCACCAATCCGCCGTCTGCGCCTTCTCAGGCTTCTTCGGCAAAGCGCGCCACAGGCGAACCATGTCTTCGAGGACATGGCTGACATCACCAATGATCGGAACGTCGACGCGAACCGTCTTGTTGATCGAGGAGGGATCGATATCGATATGGATCTTCTTCGAATTCGGCGAGAAAGCGTTGATGCGGCCGGTAATACGGTCGTCGAAACGCGCGCCGACGCAGACGAGAACGTCGCAATCATGCATCGTCATGTTGGCTTCGTAGGAACCGTGCATGCCCAGCATGCCGAGCCAGTTCTTGCCGGACGCCGGATAGGCACCGAGACCCATCAATGTCGACGTGATCGGGAAGCCGGTCAGCTCGACCAGTTCACGCAGCAACCGGGTTGCTTCCGGGCCGGAATTGATGACGCCGCCGCCGGTGTAGAAAACCGGCTTTTTCGCCTTCGACATCAGTTCGATGGCGGCATGGATGGCATTAAGGTCACCCTGAACCTTCGGCTTGTAGCTCTTCTGCTGGACGGCGGCGGAAGGCGGCGTGTAGGTGCCGGTGGCGAACTGGATGTCCTTCGGGATATCGACAACGACAGGACCCGGGCGGCCGGTCTGCGCAATGCGGAAAGCCTCATGGATGATACCAGCCAGTTCGTTGACGTCCTTTACCAGCCAGTTGTGCTTGGTGCAGGGGCGCGTGATGCCAACAGTATCGCATTCCTGGAACGCGTCCGAGCCGATCAGCGTGGTGGGAACCTGGCCGGACAGGCAGACGAGCGGAATGGAATCCATCAGCGCATCCTGCAGCGGGGTGACCGCATTGGTCGCGCCGGGACCTGAGGTGACGAGCATGACACCGACCTTGCCGGTCGAGCGGGCATAACCTTCAGCCGCATGGCCAGCGCCCTGCTCATGGCGCACGAGAATATGCTGGATGTCTTCCTGCTGGAAAATCTCGTCATAGATCGGAAGTACGGCGCCGCCGGGATAACCGAAGATGTGCTCGACGCCGTTGTCCTTCAGCGCCTGCAGAACGATCTCCGCACCTGTCATGCGATTGCTGTTTTCCGTATTGTCCTTATCCGTCATTGCCTGTTTCCATCCCGCTTTGGCTTTGGATATCGAGGAGCCCGAGGGCCTGTTTGAAGACATAAAAAAAGGCCCCTAGAGGAGCCTCGTTCAGCGCATGGGTGCTTTCGCCGGATGGTTACACCATCCTGCCCATGCGCCGTCCCACCACGATAAGTACGTTAAGATTTTTCATGGGCCGGAGTGTTAGCCACAAAAGCCCCAGCCGTCAACGCATATTGCATGAAAAAATCACCGTCGCCTTCTTTTATTACCGGAAAGCGTGCCTGCGCGAAATTTTCGAACGCGAGCGATACACCTGTTGTTAAGCATAATCTTTTATACCGGGAAGGCAGATGCTGCCGGAACCACCGCGATCATCCGCATGTACCGGGAAAAAATGTGAGTAACGACACGTTTAATAACGCGTCCCGCATGGGCGAAAACGAACGGCGATCCGGCGAGCAGCCGGCGAACCGCATGCTCGGCCGTGTCATCGCCTGCGACGGCGCCCGCGCCACCGTTGTTGCGGAAACCGAACCGGGCACCACAGACGTATCGCAGCTCTGGTCCGTCGGACGCCTGATCTCCATTGAAATGGGCACAAGCCGCGTCGCCGCGCTTGTCTTTGCCATGCGCACCGGCGAAGAATACTGGGCGCCAGACAAGCCGAACAGGCTGCTGATCGACGTTGAACTCGTGGGCGAGGTTTATCGTACCGAAGATGGCAGCGAACGCTTTTCCACCGGCATCTCCCGTTATCCCTATCTCGGCGCGGTCGCGCATCGTATCCGTGCGAGCGACCTCTCCAGGATTTACGACGGCGGCAAACGCGACGCCTGCGTCATCGGCAAGCTGACGCAGGACGATACGATCAATGCCGCCATCAATATTCCGCAGATGCTGGCCAAACATTTCGCCGTTGTCGGTTCGACCGGTGTGGGCAAGACCACTGCGGTCTCCCTGCTTTTGAACAAGGCAATCGAGACCGACCCGAAACTGCGTGTCCTCATTCTTGATCCGCACAACGAATTCGCCGCCGCCTTCCCAGATCATTCCGTCGTCATCGACACCGATACGCTGGACCTTCCCTTCTGGTTGATGCGCCTTGAGGAGTTCGCGGAAGTTGTGTTCCGCGGCCGCAAACCCGTGCCGGAGGAAATGGATGTTCTGCGGGATCTGATTCCCGAGGCGAAAAAAGCGTTTCGCGGAACCGAAGGTTCGGCCGTTCGCCGCACCTCCGACAAGAGCGCGATCACACCGGACACGCCGGTTCCCTACCGCATCGCCGATCTTCTCGCCCTCATTGACGAGCGCATCGGGCGGCTGGAGGGGCGTGGCGAAAAACCGGCGCTGCGCACGCTGAAAGGCCGCATTCTTTCGGCCATCAACGACACGCGCTATAATTTCATGTTCTCCAGCAATACGATCAGCGACACGATTCTGGAAACCGTGGCGCATATTTTCCGCATTCCCGGGGAAGGCAAACCGATTTCGGTATTCCAACTGTCGGGCATCCCGTCCGAAGTGGTAAACTCGGTGGTTTCCGTTCTTTGCCGTATGTCCTTCGAACTGGCGGTGCTGGCGCGCGGTTCGTTGCATATGCTCGTGGTGTGCGAGGAAGCGCACCGTTATGTTCCCGCCGACCCCGAGCGCGGCTTTTTCCCCACCCGGCAATCCATCGCCCAAATTGCCAAGGAAGGCCGGAAATACGGCATTTCGCTGGGCATCATCACCCAGAGACCCAGTGAGCTGGATCAGACAATCCTGTCGCAATGTTCGACTGTTTTCGCCATGCGGCTGTCGAACGAGATCGACCAGAAGATCATTCTCTCGGCTGTGCCGAACGCATCGGCCTCAACCACAAGCTTTCTTTCCTCCATCGGCAATGGCGAAGCCATCGCCTTCGGCGAGGCAGTCGGGGTGCCAATGCGCATGCGTTTCGACCGGGTGCCCACCATCAAATTGCCCAAGGCGAGCGGCACGATTAGCCACGCCAGCCAGGAAACGCCCGATACCGTTGACCTGAACGCCATCGTCACCCGCATGCGCGCCGCAAGCAGACCGGTTATCACAGGCTTTCAGCAGAGCGTGGAAGCAGCCTTTTCAGATCCGGCGGAACCGACCGCGCGGCCTCTCGATGCGGCCGATATCGATCCCTGGAAGCGGGAGTTGGGGGCGGCCGTAAGCGAGGAATACGAACCCTACCGCCCGGACATGCTACCCGGGCGCGCCCTGCCTGCATCACAAAATCCGGTAGGCACCGACACCGCCTCCAGCGCCGTCAACGAGTTGCGCAAAGCCGGTTTCCAGATGCAGGCGCAGAATGGTCCCCAGGGTGATACACGCCCGTCGCTGCGTGAAAGCCTGCTCAAGAAACCGCTCGGCAGTCTCTACAGGAAAGATTGAGTTCCTTCACGGCTGAATACGCATCCAGTCTTCATCCATCTGGTTCCGGAACCATGTCATCTGCCGTTTGGCGTATTGTCGGGTTGCAGCGGCCGATCTTTCAACTACATCCGCCGTGCTCATGCGCCCGGCCAGCATTTCAGCAATCTGGGCAACGCCAATCGCCTTCATGACGGTGGCATCGGCCGGAAGATCGAGGGCGAGAAGCGCCTGCACCTCCTCCACCGCACCGCTATGCATCATGGCTTCGAAACGCCGGTTGATACGCGCATGCAATACCGGCCTCTCCGGCAGGACCACGAGTTTTTGCGCCCGGTCCGGATCAACGATCATCTGGCCACGGGCAAGCTGAAAATCCCTGATGGACTTCCCGGTCGCTTCAAGCACCTCCAGCGCGCGGACAATACGCTGGCCGTCTCCCGGCTGGAGCATGTCGGCCATGACGGGATCGCGCCGGGCAAGCTCGGCGTAAAGGATGGCTGCGCCTTCTTCGATCAACCGGGCCCGCATCGGCTCACGGATCGTGTCCGGAATGGCAGGCATGTCGGAAAGCCCGCCTGTCAGCGCCTTGAAATAAAGCCCCGTGCCGCCGACGATGACGGGGAAACGCCCCTGCTCGCGCAGATCGGCAAGCACGGCGGAGATATCCCGCAGCCATTCGCCCGTGGAGTAGAGACTGCTCGCCGGCACGTGACCGTAGAGGAGATGCGGCACCCCCTCCATCTCGTCCTCGGACGGTCGGGCGGTCAACACGCGCAGCGTGTCGTAAACCTGCATGCTGTCGGCATTGATGACGACACCGTCCCGCTCCACAGCCAGACGAAGCGCAAGCGCGGACTTGCCGCTAGCCGTCGGGCCGGTTATCAGGATCGCATCAAAATTCTCATCAAGGTTTTTCATCATGGCTCTGGTTGCCACGCTTATCGCCAATCCGTCAAATCCTGTTCTGACACCGGCCCTCGGCGAAGCGGCCGCGAAAGCCGTGAACGCATCGGGCCTCTACTGGCTGGCGGACGGGATTGCCTGCGATATCGCCCTGCCCTCCGGCACCGCAACAGAGCAGGCACACAGGGCTATCGCTAACACCCTCGCCGGCCAGCCGATCGATATCGTGGTCCAGGAGCAGGACCAGCGCCGCAAGAAACTCCTGATCGCAGACATGGATTCGACCATGATCGGTCAGGAATGCATCGATGAGCTGGCAGCTGAAGTCGGGCTGAAGGACAAGGTCTCAGCCATCACCGCACGCGCCATGAACGGCGAAATCGCCTTTGAACCGGCACTGCGGGAGCGCGTCGCGTTGCTGAAAGGACTGCCGGTTGCTGTCATCGATGACGTCATCGAAAAGCGCATCACGCTGACCCCGGGTGGCAAGGAACTCATCGCCACCATGAAGGCGAAAGGCTATTACACGGCCCTCGTGTCAGGCGGTTTCACCGTCTTCACCAGCCGTGTCGCCGCGGTGCTCGGTTTTGACGAGAACCGCGCCAATCTGCTTGGTGAGGCAAATGGCGAGCTTGATGGCACCGTTGCCGAACCCATCCTCGGAAAACAGGCCAAAGTGGATGCGTTGAATGATATTGCCGCCAAACTCGGCATTTCTCCAGATGAGGCGATGGCGGTTGGCGATGGAGCCAATGATCTGGGCATGCTGCATGTGGCGGGCGCCGGCGTGGCCCTGCACGCCAAGCCGGCCGTGGCGGCCGAAGCGCAGATGCGCATCGACCATGGCGACCTGACCGCGCTTCTTTACATTCAGGGTTATCGAAAGACGGACTTTGTCACCCCATGATCATTCGCGAGACGCCAAGACTTATTCTGCGCGAGTGGAAGGAGAGCGACCGAGACCTTTTCCGTGAAATCAATGCCGACGAGAAGGTCATGGAATTTTTCCCCTTCCGCCGCAGCCATCAGGAAGCGGACGCGGTTCTCGAAACCATCAATGGCATGATCCGCGGCAGTGGTTATGGCTTCTATGCGATGGAGCAGCGGGAAACAGGCGAATCCATGGGATTTTGCGGTATTTCGCCCGTCCTTAATCTCGACCCGCCCTTCCCGGTCGGCACCATGGAGATCGGCTGGCGGCTCGCCACCCGTTTCTGGGGACATGGCTATGTCACCGAAGCGGCGCAGTCGCTGCTCGTGATGGCCTTTGACGAAAAGGAGACGCCGGAAATCGTCTCCTTCGCTGTCTGGAACAACCACCGTTCGACCGCCGTGATGGAGCGAATCGGGCTGAAACGTGATCCCTCGCGGGATTTCGACCATCCCCGCGTGCCCGCGGAGACGCATCCCCATCTGCGTCCGCACGTCACCTATGCGCTGACGCTGGAGCAATGGCGGGCGCGTTGACGTCGTGACCCGCCGGTCCGGAATTATTTCACCGCGGCGTTGCCACCATCGGCAAAAAGCGCCGCGCCAGCGACAAAACTCGCCATCGGGCTGGCGAGGAAAAGCGCTGCCTGCGCTATTTCCTCGGGCTGGGCGATGCGTTTCATCGCATGCAGGCTGGCGGCCCAGTCCTTTTGTGCCTGATCCCCTGCCATCGGCGTGTCCACACCCCCGGGCAACAACGCATTGGCGCGAACGCCGCTGGCGGCATAATCGGCGGTAATACCCTTCACCAGCCCCATCAGCGCGGCCTTCGCAGCGCCGTAAGCCGACATGCCCGGTATGCCGACACTGGTGCCGACGAAACTTGAGGTAAAGACGATAGAACCGCCGCCGCGCCTCAGCATCAGCGGAATCTGATAGCGCGCGCCAAGAAAGGCGGAAGTCAGGTTGACGTTAAGCACGTAATCCCATTCGTCAGGCGAAATCTCCGCCAGCGGTTTGGCGGCACCCACGCCGCCCGCATTGTTGACGGCGATATCGAGACCACCAAAAACGTCGGTGGCCGCCTCGGCCAAACGGGAATGGGTTTCCGCAACGCCAGCGTCGCCGGCAACCGTGTGCACAGGTCCGCCCGCCTCACGAATCTCGGCGGCAACCTCGTCCAGCGCCTTTTCGCCGCGCGCATTAATGACGACGGCGGCGCCATGAGCGGCAAACAGGCGCGCCGTCGCACGGCCGATGCCGGATGACGCGCCGATGATGATGGCGACTTTGTTTTCAAGTAATTTCATAGCCTTGGTCTCCGTTCGGTGGAGGCCAAGGGTTAAAGAGCCAGCAGCATCGGAACCACCCGATTCCTGCCCGACCGTGCGGAAAGCGTTATTCCAGCGGCAGCGCCACCACGCGCAGATTGCCCTGCGCATCGGCCACCATCATGTGGGCGTTCTTGCGGCCTTCCGATTTCAGACCATTCACCCGCACCAGCACGTCGCCGGGAACCTCCATGAAGTCCTGTCCGACTTCCACAATCACATCGCCTGCCTTCATGCCCTTCTGTTCTGCGGACGAACCCGGATCGACACTTGCGACCAGCACGCCTTCAACGCTCTCGGCAATGCCCTTTTCCGTCCGCAACTCATTGCTGAGCACAACGAGATTCATGCCAAGCACGCTCTGCGGCGCTTCACGCACCTCCGGAGTCTGATCCTGGGCCTGATCGTCGCCGCCATCATTGTCTTCCGGCGCGATCACACCGCTGTCGCCGTCGTCAGTCTGCTGGTCGTCAGTCGAAGCTTTCTCATCCTTGGTATCCTGCAGCTGGCCCAGCTTGACCTTGACGGTCTCTTCCTTTCCGTCGCGCAGGATGACGACATCGACTTCCTTGCCAACCGGGCTTTCCGCCACGATCCGCAGAAGGTCGCGCATCTCGTGAATATCCTTGCCATCGAATTTCAGCACGACGTCGCCAGCCTGGATCGGACCGTTTTCCACCGGGCCGCCCTTGGCGACCCCGGAAATCAGCGCGCCCTTGGCGCTGTCCATGCCGAGGCTCGCGGCCACATCGTCCGTGACCGGCTGGACGCGAACACCCAGCCAGCCGCGGCGGGTCTCTCCGAATTCGATCAGTTGCTGAACGATGTTCTGTGCAAGCTCCGTCGGCACGGCGAAACCGATACCGATCGAACCACCGCTCGGCGAAATGATCGCCGTATTGATGCCAATCACCTCGCCCTTCATGTTGAAGAGCGGGCCACCGGAGTTACCCTTGTTGATGGCCGCATCCGTCTGGATGAAATTGTCATAAGGGCCGGCATTGATATTGCGGCCGCGCGCTGAAATGACGCCCACGGTCAACGATCCGCCAAGCCCGAAGGGGTTACCGACCGCCATTACCCAGTCGCCAATGCGCATGCTGCGCGAATCGCCAAATTTGACCGCCTTCAGCGGCGTTTTTGGCTCCACCTTCAGAACGGAAAGATCGGTCTTGGTATCGGTGCCGACAAGCGTCGCCTTGAGCTTCGAGCCATTCGGAAAAATCACCTCGATGGCATCGGCACCCTCGATGACGTGGTTGTTGGTGACGACATAACCGGCGGGATCGATCACAAAACCGGACCCGAGGGAATTGACCTTCTCACCGCCTTCCGGCTTCTGGCTGTCGAAATAATCCTTGAAGAACTCCTGGAAGGGCGAACCTTCCGGCAGACGTGGCGGAACCGGCCCCTTGCCATCTGTCTTGACGTTCTGCGACGTGGAAATATTCACCACCGCATCCAGCAGCGGCTCGGCAAGATCGGCAACAGATTCCGGCCCGTGGCTTTGCGCGCCCGCCGGAAGCGGCACCGCAAGGCTGCCCGCAACAAGCGCTATTACCGCGACTGCGGAAATGCTGCTGCGAAAAGGCGAAAGAAGGGTCACGGCCATATGCGTCCTCGCGTTTCAAATCGTCTTGCCCTGCATATATCGTCAAAGCATAAGGCGGAATGATGAAGTGTAAAAATACCTTTTCGTGAACAGGCGGGGGGACGCCTTGCCCTTAGCCACAGCATTGGCACGAAACCCCACCAAAAAGAAAGGGCCGGTAAAAACCGGCCCCTCCAAATTCATTTTATCCGCTATCAGTTCGCCGGCGCAGGTGCGGGCGCGGCCGGAGAGGCAGGGGCCGCACCGTCGATATTGTTGAAATAACGGAAGAAGGTCGAGTCCGGCGACAGAACCAGCGTCGTGCCATTGCCGTTCAGTGCGTTGGCATAGGCCGACATGGAACGATAGAACTCGAAGAAGTTCGGATCGCGCTGGAAAGCCTCGCCGAACACCTTGTTACGCTCCGCATCGCCTTCACCGCGCAGAACTTCGGACTGGCGGCGAGCGTCGGATTCCAGTTCCACAACCTGACGGTCGGCGATAGCGCGGCGGCGCTGCGCTTCTTCGTTACCACGGGCGCGGATCAGTTCGGCTTCCGCCAGACGCTCCGACTTCATGCGTTCGAAGGTCTGCTGGGAGACTTCCTGCGTCAGGTCGGTACGGCGGATGCGGACATCGACGATGCTGATGCCGAGCGATTCCGCATCGGGACGCAGATCGTCACGCACTTCCTGCATCATCGACGCACGTGCATCCGACAGCGCCGATTCAAATCCGCGCAGACCGTAAACCCGGCGCAGCGATGCGTCGAGACGGGTGCGCAGGCGCGATTCAGCCGACATCTGGTCACCGGAGACCGTCTGCCGGAAGCGGCGCGCATCCGTAATACGGTACACCACGAAGGCGTCGACCTCGTAGAACTTGCCGCCGGAAACCTGAACACGGATATTATCGTGGTCGAAACGCAAGGCGCGGTTCTCGATATATTGCACGCGGTCAGCATCCATGAAGGCGAAGGGCAGCTTGAAATAGAGGCCCGGCGCTGTTTTCACGTCCTGGATTTCACCGAAGCGGACGACGATGGCCTGCTGGCGCTCGTTGACCACGAAGATCGACGAATAACCGAGAAAAAGCAGGACGGCGAGACCGACGAGAACGGCTGTAAGACGGTTACCCATATCAGTTGCCTCCCTGCGGTGCTGCGCCCGGATTGTTGCGCATGATCTCGTTCAGAGGCAGATAAGGCACCACGCCCTGTTTTTCATCGATGATGATCTTGTTGGATCCCTTCAGGACCTGTTCCATCGTTTCCAGGAACATGCGCTGACGGGTCACGTCAGGCGCGGTGCGATACTGGTCATAGATGGAGACAAAGCGCTGCGCCTCACCCTGCGCCTCGTTGACGACGCGCGACTTGTAGGCGTTCGCCTCTTCGAGGATCTGCGCGGCCTGACCGCGAGCAGCGCCGAGCTTCTGGTTGGCGTATTGATTGGCTTCCTGAACGAAGCGGTCTTCGTCCTGCTCGGCACGCTGCACTTCATCAAACGCGTCGGCCACTTCACGCGGCGGCGCCGCATCTTCGATGGCCACGGCATTGATGGAAATGCCGGCGCCATAACCGTCCATGGTGGACTGGATGATGGTACGCACATCCGCCGCAATCGCCTGACGGTTATCGCGGAAGATATCCTGCGCCGGACGACGGCCGACGACTTCGCGCATGGCGCTTTCGGAAACCTGCTGCAGCGTCTCGGCCGGGCTGTCGACGTTGAAGAGATAGGATTTCGGATCGGAAACCGTATAGAGCACCGAGAACTGAACATTCACGATGTTCTGGTCGCCGGTGAGCATCACGCCGCTCGACGAGGACGACGAGGCCCGCGAACCGATATTCTGCTGCTGCTCGGTGACCTTGACGATTTCAACCGTCTCGATCGGCCACAGATGGAAATGCAGACCGGGCATCGAGATTTCGTCCTTCGGACGGCCGAAACGCAGCTCCACGCCGCGCTCGTCCGGCTGGACGGTGTAGATGGACTGGATGCCGAGGAAAACCAGCACGACGAGAACCACGATGGCAACTGCGCCGCCATTGAAACCGCCGGGCAGCACATTTTTGAAACGGTCCTGGCTGCGCCGGATGATCTCTTCCAGATCGGGCGGACCGCCATTGCCGCCGCCACCGCCGCGAGGCCGGTTGGGCCCCTGCCCCCACGGGCCGCCACCGCCGCCCTGGTTGTTTCCTCCACCGCCGCCGCCCCATGGGCCGCCGCCGCCATTCTGATTGCTCCAGGGCATCAATACCTCTTTGTAAAAGCCTCTCCCGGTTCCGTTCGAAAGCGATTGCTCGCGTGCGGCGGGAATATCGACCCGTTATAGGAAGGAGAAGCGTTCGTTTCAACGCAGAGGTGGTAACTAAATACCCAATCTGGGTAAATAGTTCACTTTGCCGCGGCTCTCCGCATATACGTGGTAAACAGAACGGGATAATTGTCCTTTTCCCCAGCGGGAGCCGGGATTTCCTCGGTTTTCTCAAAAACGACGGGATCGATCTCCGGGAAAAAAGTGTCGCCATCGAGCTTTACCGCGACGTGGGTGACGGAAAGTTGATCGGCGAAGGGCATGGCCTGACGGTAGATCTCTCCACCACCGGCTACGAAGACCTCATCCACGCGGAGTTCCGCAGCCTTGCTTTTGGCGAGCTTCAAGGCCTCCTCCAGTGAGGAGACGACATCGACACCCTGCGGCCGGTAATCGGCATTACGACTGACGATGATATGCGGGCGGCCGGGCAACGGACGCTCGCCGACGGATAAAAACGTCTTGCGGCCCATGATGAGCGGCTTGCCCATCGTCATCGCCTTGAAGCGCTTGAGGTCGGTGGAAAGCTTCCACGGCATGTCGAGGTCACGACCGATGACGCCGTTCTCGGACACTGCGACGATGATGATGATACGCGGCTCGGTCATACCGCGATCGGTGCCTTGATGCTTGAATCGGCCTCGTAGTTTTCCAGCGTAAAGTCTTCGAACTTAAAGCCGAAAAGGTCCTTAACATCAGGATTGAGGCGCATCGTCGGCAAGGCCTTCGGCGTGCGAGTCATCTGCAGCCGCGCCTGTTCGAAATGGTTGGCATAGATATGCGCATCACCGAGCGTGTGGACGAAATCGCCCGGTTTCAGACCAACCACCTGCGCGACCATCAGCGTCAAAAGAGCATAGGACGCGATGTTGAACGGCACGCCGAGGAAAATATCGGCGGAACGCTGGTAAAGCTGGCAGGAGAGCTTTCCGTCAGCAACATAGAACTGGAACAGGCAGTGGCAGGGCGGCAGCGCCATCTCGTCCACCAGCGCCGGGTTCCAGGCGGAGACAATATGACGGCGCGAGTTCGGGTTGGTTTTCAGGCCCTCGATCAGAAGCGCGATCTGGTCGATGTGGCGTCCGTCCGGCGCGGGCCAGGACCGCCACTGTGCGCCATAGACCGGGCCTAGATCGCCGTTCTCATCGGCCCATTCATCCCAGATGGAAACGCCGTTTTCCTTGAGATAGGCGATATTGGTATCGCCGTTCAGGAACCACAGGAGTTCATGGATAATGGACCGCAGATGCAGCTTCTTGGTGGTGAGGACGGGAAACCCCTCTGCAAGGTCGAAACGCATCTGGTAACCGAACACCGAGCGCGTGCCGGTGCCGGTGCGGTCTCCGCGGTCGGAGCCGGTTTCCATCACATGCCGGAGAAGATCGAGATATTGTTTCATGCGTTCTGCCGCCGATTCCCTGATATCAGGCAGATATAATAGCACAGGGCGGCAGAACCAATCACCGGGGAAACGCTTATCCCCGTTTTTCCGGGAAAATCAGAGCGACTGAAGCTTTCCGAGTTCCTTGGCGACCAGGTAATAAAAGGTCACGCGCGATTTTGAGCGGTCGGCGGCCATGGCTTTCGCAACGGCATCGATTGCCTTGTCGGCGCTGTCATCGGTGACACCAAGCTTCTTGCCGCACCAGCTCGCCTTCACACGTGCAAGCTCTTCCGGATCGGACGCGGACACCAGCGAGGAATCCCGGTTGCGCAGGGCAATGCCGAGATGTTTGACGATCTTGCCGACAACGGCTTCGTCGGCTGCTGCATCGTATTTCTTCACATCTGCGAGATAGTCAGTCATGTCCACTCCTTCGTGTGTCCCCGGCCCGGTGTTGCTTCTAATGACCGGTTGCAGGGAGAATGAGACAGCAATCCCTCGTCGTCAAGAATTGTCTAAATTGCCGGCGTCAAACACGAAACCTTTTCATCGAATTGTCATCGCCCCCCTTTTCTCAGCCGGTCGAAACGCCTATATGAGCCTTGCCGGGGCAACCCGGCTATGGCGATAAACGGTCGGTGTAATAAACCTATTGGACCCGGGGGCGGTACCCGGCGCCTCCACCAAAAACCGGCGGCTTTAAGATGAAAGGCCGGCTTTTGATGGGGGCGAAATAGGATCGACAAGGGTGTAAAGATCGAACTTTTGCTCGGCATGATACCGCCGTTATCGGGTCACAAGTGTAGTTGCAAACGACAACAACGCTAAGGAATACGCTCTCGCTGCCTAATGGCGGTGCGGGAATTCCGCTCTAAAGCCCTCACGGTTAGCCCCGTGAGGCGGGGTTCGGAGGTACCTGGCAACAGAAACCTCCACCTTCTCCATTTTGCCTGAATTGGTTATATGATAGCTGACTTGCGGACAGCATCGGCTTTTCCATTGCTGCCGTTCGGGACATTGCGTATACTTGAGCAAAGCGTAACCATCCGGATCGGAATTGATCCCGGCTCAAGGATTACGCAGAGATTCAAAGTGTTACAGCGTCCTTGGTACCCAAGGCGCGCCGCGCATGAAAAAGACGTTCGAATAAGGGAAAGACAGGACCGCATGGGGCAGGATCATATCCGTTACGACATTCTCGCACAGGATGCCCTTCGCGGCGTTATTCGTAAGGTATTGGGCGAAGTGGCCGCCACCGGCCGCCTGCCCGGCGACCACCATTTCTTCATTACCTTCTTGACCGGTGCACCCGGTGTGCGGATTTCGCAGCACCTCAAGGCGAAATATGCCGAGCAGATGACCATTGTCATCCAGCATCAATTCTGGGACCTGAAGGTCACCGAAACCGGCTTCGAAATCGGTCTCTCCTTCTCCGATACACCGGAAAAGCTCGTCATTCCCTATAATGCCATCCGCGGTTTCTACGATCCTTCCGTGAATTTCGAACTTGAGTTCGATGTCCCCCTGGCGGACGAGGAAGAAGCGGAAGACGCGGAAATCACCGCATATCCGGTGTCGCACGAGGCGAAGCCGGCTTCCGCTTCCGAAACGCCCAAGGCCGGCGAGGAAAAGAAGGAAGGCTCCGTCGTCTCGCTGGATGCTTTCCGCAAGAAGCAATAACGCCTGCCTGAGCGCGAAACCCGAGGAGACGTATCCGCATGGCCGCCGATATCGTCAATCTGCGCCAGTTCCGGAAGCAGAAAGCCCGCAGCGAAAAAGAAAAACAGGCGGAGCAGAACCGCCTGTCCTTCGGACGCACCAAAGCGGAAAAGAACCTCACATCAGCCCTGAATGAAAAAGCCGAAAAGGCACTTGACCAGGGCCGGCTCGAAAACGACGCTCACGGGCCCCGGAAGGACTGAAACCGGCCTGCCGAGGGACAGACAGGGCCAGCAAATCGGAAAAGAATCGTAAAACAGGGGCTTGCCGGCAAAACATGATTCAGATTTCCAGCCAAAGACCGATCTGATGATCCGCAAGCATTCTGCGACGTTGCACGGCCACCGGACCAGTATTTCGCTTGAGGACGCCTTTTGGGACGAGCTGAAAATCATCGCGGAAAGACGCAAGATCAGCTTCGCAGCCCTGCTGGCCGAAATCGATGACAACCGCCCCTCCGACAGCAATCTGTCTTCGTCGCTACGCGTTTATGTGCTGAACTGGCTCAAGACGCGGTAAATTCGCGACGGAGTCACCCGGCGACGCCAGCCCGCAATTTATGTTCGCCGACTGCAAAACATTCCCGCCGAAAACTGGTAACGCTGCGAAAGTATTCATTAAACATTGGCGGACTAATCTGCGCTGCAAGGCATTCCCGTATTGCGTAGCCTTGTTTCCAGCCTTTGTCCGAAACCTCGCTGTCCAGACATCCCCCGATGGGGATACCCAGGGTTTCTCCGGGAACAGCCAAGCTTTCTCCCCTTCATTCACTGTCTCTTCAACCGTTTCGGACCTGAAAGTCCGGATTGCGGGGTAGCGACCGGAGGCGGTCCAGACCGCGGACATGGAACCGAAGCAGAAATGAAAAGCGACGCCGAGCCCTTTTCGGAAAATTACGGATTGGCGGGAGCATTTTCCGGGGCGAGTTCCCGGATTGCATTTTCCGTCGGTGGCACCACCAGAACCGGCGCTGACTGCGGCTGCGGCACGGGCTGCTGCTGTTGCTGCTGCAAACGTTCCTGCTGTTCTTTTTCCTGCCGCAGACGTTCTTCGGCAGCAGCCTTCAGCCGCGCTTCTTCCTCTGCCTTCGCCTTGGCTTCCGCCTCCGCCCGTTCCTTTTCCGCCTGCCGCTCAGCCGCCTGGAAACGATAAAGCGCCACTTCGCGGCGCAGGCGTTGCTTTTCAAGAACGCTTGCCTGCATTGCCTCCACCCTGCGCCGCTCCTTTTCGAAGGCCCGCAGGGACAGGTAGTTGGTGAGCGCCGAAACGTCGGTCGTCAGGGCTGGCGCAGCAAGCGGACCGTTGTAATTCAGGCGCAAAGACGGTTCGGCGCCGGCAACCGTTTCGGTGCCGGGATTGAACAGGAGATCGAAGTCGCCATTCACCGTGAAAGCAGCAAGATCAACCGTCGCATCGGCTGTCAGCGTCAATGGATCGATCGCCGCCCGCAAATTCTGGAAATGCAGCGCACCACCATTCACCGAGAACGGCAGGGATACATCGCCGAGCCCGATCTCGTCCTGCCACAGGCTCTGGTCCACCAGCGGCCGAACTTTCGGAGCATCGATCGGCTGCTGCAACCCATCCGCCGCCTGCAGGATTGGCGGCAGGGCACCGGGATTGAGCCCCTTCAGCACCAGCCCGCTGGCCCGGATTTCACCCGAGCCACCCGCTGATTTCAGCATTTCACCAACGCTTTTGCCGGTCGATTCTGCCGTGAGATCAATGGCCACGCGGCCGGTCGCAACCGGACCGTTCGCATTCGCCCAAAGGATCGGCTCCGGATTGGCGTCGGTTACCGCGATCTTGGTGCGGAAAATGCCCGCCCCCTCGCCCGTGGACATCGCAAACCGTCCCGCAATCTTGCCGCCCATGAAGCCGCCAGTGATGTCGTCGAGTGCGAGACTGCCCGAATCATGCGTTACCTTGGCCGTCAAACCCGTGACCGTGCCGAAAGGTCCAGCCTCGAAGCTTTCCGCCTTGAGCGACAGAGACGCCTTGAGCTGCGCAAAGGCCGGCATGGCCAGCGGCTTGGCATTGAGGCCCCCGGTTTCCGGATCGATCACCGGACCATAGATTGCGTCGCCAAGCCACGCGAGATCGGCGGTCCGGACTGAGAGATCGCCGCTGACGGAATGGGGCGCGGCGCGTTCGAACGTCAGGTTGCCGGAGAAGGGATTACCGCCTGCCTGTCCGCCGACAGAAGAAAGCGCAATTTTTTGTCCATCCACCGCAACTTTCGCATTGGCCTTCACCGCCATGCCCCCACCGAGCTGCGGCAGCCCAACGGCATTCATGATGAGATAGGGCTCGATATCAGCGCTTTCGAGAACGACATCGGCGCTGCCTTCACCGAAATTGGCAGCTGAAACGGCAAAGGAGCCGTTCGCCGAAAAATGTGTGCGTTCCGTCGAGAAGCGGATATCGGTCTGTGCCGGCGCGCCGAGCGTGCCATTGAGCTTGACGGACAGGAGGCCCTCGCCGTCAGCGTCGAAGGGCAACGGGTCAAGCCCGGCCTGCCCGAACAGGATGGCCGTCGACTGGTTTTTCAAGACAGCTTCCAGTGACATGGCCGTGTCATCGGTGATCGACAGGAAATCCGGCATCTTGGCAACGGCGGACAGCCGGCTGCCGTTAACGGTACCGGAGACGGCAACATTGGCGCCGCCGTTTTCGCTGTTGACCGAGACATCCATTGCAAGGTCGGAATTGGCGTACCATGGCGCGCTGGCCGCCAGGCGGCTGAGGAAGGGATGAGCAGGCAGTTTCTGCTGCAGCATCGTAAAGAAGGGCTGCATATCCGCCGCGTGCAGGTTCACCGTGCCCTTGCCCGCATATTTCAGCAACGAGCCCTGCAATTCGCCTCTTGCCCTGACCTCTGCACCGGCGATATCGCCGGCCGTCATATTTTCCAGCGAAAGAACCCCGCCCGCCATCGTGAAGGCGGTCTCGACCTGATTGGCGGTCACCCCGGCTATGTTGAACCGGTCGGCCTTGAACTTCGCAGTAATGCGGTGGTCGAGAACCGAGCTTCCGACCTGATCGCCGAGCGCCAGACTGCCGAGTGCCTTCAGCGCGTCCAGGTCGATTTCGTTGCCCGCAAGATCGATCGAAAGATTGGAGGTCTTGCCGTCGGAGCGCCGTTCCAGCTCGCCTTTCAGCGACGCGTCGCCGATGGCGAGCTCCAGATTGTCGAAGCGCTGGTTCAGCGTCGTCAACGAGACATCGGCAGAAAAGCCGGCGGCATTGAGTTGCCGGATGGCCGGATCGACGGAGCCTGAAAGCCAGTTCGCCAGCCCCGAGGGCTGGTTGGACGCAACGAGCATATTGCCGTTGAAGGCCGGACCACCAAGCAGGGTCAACGATCCCTTGGCCTCCAGCTGGGTTCTTCCTGGCAACGTCGCCACCGCATTCACCACCTGCCAGCCGCTGCCCTGCGGCCGAACATCCAGCCGGATGTCACGAATGGTCGTGTCGTCGGAAACCAGGGCGGGAAGGCTGATGCTCGCCTTGCCCGGCACCGGCGGTACGGGAATGCGCGCCACCATGGCGGCAAAGGCCTCGATGCGCTGGCGCACGGAAACGGTGGGCTGGCGCGAGGTCTTGCCCGTCTGCACGACAGGCGGCGCAAAACGTGCGACATCGATCTGCTGGCCATCGGCCGTCAGCAGGAATTCGGGCTTGGCGCCGGTATCGAGCGTCGCCTCTCCGGTCACGACATAGGGATTTTCGTTACCGCCGAGTTCCATGCGGTAGCTCGGTATACGCACGCTCTCATTGGTCAGTTCAAAACTGCCGCGGGTGCGCGGCGAGGAGAAGAGCGATTGCCCGGCCTGTTTCTGCTTTTCGTCTTCCCTGAAGCTGAAAGAAAAGGAACCGCTATAGGCGGGCTTTCCCGCCGCTGCGGCGATGACGCCATCCAGATCGACCTCGACGGGATGCTCATCCGGCACGACACGAACGCGAAGGCCCATGCGGCCATTGGCATAATCAGGTTCGCTGCTTGAGAGGGAGAAAGAGCCGGGATGCCCGTCGACGGCAGCTCGCCCGTCCGCTTTCCATGGTCCGGCCAGCGAATTGGCGGACATATCGGCGGTAAGACCGGTGATCAGGCGGTTGCGGCCCGATTGCTCGTCGATGAACTCGATCTGGCCGCCCTCAATCTGGACGCTTTCCAGAACCACGGTTCGGGCGGGAATTTCCGCGCGGCTGCCGCGCATCCAGTCCAGCGTGCCGTCTTTCAGCAGCCTGATCTTCGCCTTGGGTTCCTCGATGCGCATGTCAAAGATGCGCGCCTCGCCGGAAAGGAAGGGCGCGAGCTCGGCGTCCATGGAAAAACGCGCGACCTGGATGAGCGGCGATCCATCGGCATCCGTCCCGGCCCGGACATCATGCAACGTTACCGAAGGGAACGGCAGGATGCGAGCCTCGACGCGGCCATGCACCACAACCTTCTTGCCGAGAATACGGCTCGCCTGGTCCTCAAAATCACGGCGGAAATCCGTCCAGTCGACGAAATAGGGAATAAGCAGCGCCGAAAACAGCACCACCGCCAGCAGTCCGCCCAGAAAAACCAGAATACGCCCGAGCACTGACCTGCATCTCCCTTCACGAACGCTGCAAACCTATTCTTTTTTGCCTTAACGGCAAGCAGCCTTTTGTACCAATCAAATGTGAGAACGATCAGACAAGACGGAACAACTTGCCCGGATTGAAAATGTTGTCCGGGTCGAGCGACATTTTGATGGCGCGCATCACATCCAATGCATTGCCGGCCTCTTCGGCGAGGAAACTCATCTTGCCCTGTCCTATGCCGTGTTCGCCGGTGCAGGTGCCGTCCATGGCGATGGCGCGGCGGTTGAGACGGGCAACGAAGGCTTCGGTTTTCGCTACGCTTTCCGCATCTTTTCCATCGAACAGAATAAGGACATGAAAGTTCCCGTCGCCGGCATGGCCGACGATCGGTGCGAGAAAGCCGTTTTCCTGGATATCCAGCTGCGTTTCAACCACGCAATCCGCCAGCCTCGAAATCGGCACGCAGACATCGGTGGAAAGCCCGTCGAGATGGGGCGCAAGCGCCCGCGAGGCCCAATAGGCGTCGTGCCGCGCCTTCCAGAGCTTGTTGCGTTCGGCGGCATCGCTTGTCCAGCGGAAGTCGATGCTTCCGCATTCAGCCGCGATTTCTGCGAACTGCTGCGATTGTAGCGCCGCCGTTTCCTCGGTGCCGTGGAACTCCAAGAAAAGCGTCGGCTTCTCCGCATAGTTCAGGCCGGAATAGGCATTGCAGGCCCGGACCTGGACCTCGTCGAGCAATTCGATACGGGCAACCGGAACCCCCATCTGGATCGTCATGATGACGGCATCGCAGGCTGCCTTGATGCTGTCGAATGTGCAGACGCCGCCGGCGATCTTTTCCGGTATGCCCTGCAGCCGTAGCGTCACCGAAGTGATGACGCCGAGCGTCCCCTCGGCCCCCACGAAAAGCCGCGTCAGGTCATAGCCGGCAGACGACTTCCGAGCGCGGCGCGCGGTGCGGATTTCCTCGCCGTTGGCGACGACGGCGGTAACGGCGAGCACATTGTCCTTCATCGTGCCGTAACGCACGGCATTGGTGCCGGAAGCGCGTGTCGAGGCCATGCCGCCGATCGAGGCATTGGCGCCGGGATCGATCGGGAAGAACAGGCCGGTATCGCGCAGATAGACATTGAGGTCCTCGCGCGTCACGCCCGGCTCCACCGTCACATCAAGATCTTCGGCATTCACCTCAATGATGCGATTCATCCGGCTGAAATCGATGCAGATTCCGCCGCTGGGCGCATTCACCTGCCCTTCCAGCGAAGACCCCGTCCCAAACGGAATCACCGGCACCTTATATTGCGAGCAGACCTTCACGACGGCCTTCACATCATCAGCACTCTCGGCAAAAACGACACCGTCAGGCGCCTGGAGTGTCAGATAGGTGGTGGTGTGGCCGTGCTGCTCCCGGAACGCCTGTCCGGTCTGGAGCCTGTCGCCGAGTTGCTGCTTCAAAACGGCGAGCGCAGACGCAATGCCCTCTTCGTTACGCTTTCCCGCCACCACATCTTTCAACGCCATCGTCCGTCTCCACCGCAACATCAGCCCGTAAAGGATTCGATCCGTTACGAAATTCCGTCAGGTGGTATGGGATAAGGTTAACGCTTTGTCCAGCCGCGCAATGGCGCCAGACGGCAAGGCAGCAACCGTTTTTATTCCGCAGCAAGCAGCGGCTTGTCTTCCTCCAGCGCCTTGCGGCGGGCGGCAAGTTCCAGTTCGCGGTGAAGGCGGATTTCCTCATCCGCTTGCGGTTTGGCGAAGCGGGCGATCAGCAGGTAGGAGACCGGTGTGATGTAAAGCGTCACCAGCGTCGCGAAGCCGAGGCCGCCGACGATGACCCAGCCGAGCGCGATGCGCGCCTCGGCGCCGGCTCCCTGCGCCAGAACCAGCGGCACGCCGCCAAGGATGGTCGCGATCATCGTCATCATGACCGGACGCAGACGGATGCTGGTGGCTTTTTCGATAGCTTCCCGCACGGTTGCACCCTGATCGCGCAGATGGTTGGCGAATTCAACAATCAGGATACCGTTCTTCGCCATGACGCCAACGAGCAGCACGAGGCCGATCTGGCTGTAGACATTGAGGCTGGAGCCGGTGACGAGCAGCGCGATGACGGCACAGGCAAGGCCGAGCGGCACCGTTGACATGATGATGATCGAACTCAGCACGCTTTCGAACTGCGCGGCAAGCACGAGGAAGATGATGGCAATCGCGAAACCGAAGGTCAGCAGCATGCCGCTCGAATTCTCCTCCAGTGTTGCAGCCTCGCCCAGCGGCAGCAAGCGTGCACCGGGCGGCAGGACGGATTGCGAGAGCTCGTTCACCTTTTGCAGCGCCTCGCCCAGCGAAACGCCGTCCTTGAGATTGGCGGTAAAGCCGACGGAGGGAAGCTGCTGTTCGCGGTTGAGCTGCGGCGCGACCGCATTTTCCTTGAGCGACGCGATGACCGACATCGGCACGATCTTGCCGTCACCCGTCTTCAGGAAGACATTCTCAAGATCGGTCGGATCATTGATCGGCCGGGTGGAGGACAGGAGCCGCACCGGGATCGCATCGCCATCCACGAAGACGTCGACAATCGAGCGCCCTTCCAGCAGCGACTGCATGGCGCGAGAGAGGCCGGTGATGTCGATGCCGAGATCAGACGCGCGCTCACGGTCGATGGAGACCGAAATCTGCGCCTGATTGGGTTCGTTGTCGAAACGTGGCGTATCAAACAGGCCGCTTTCTTCCATGGAAAGCAGCAATTTCTGCGTCGCCTCTGTCAGCGCCGCATAATTGCTGCCGACCATCGCCATCTGCAATCCGTTGCCGGCGCCGCGAATGCGGAGGCTGTTCGGCTGCATGGCGTTGCCCCGCAACGCCGGAACCTTGTTGGCGGCAGAGGTGACATCGGCAGCGATCTGGTTCTGCGTGCGATCTCGGTCGGCCCAGGGCGCCAGCGTCAGCACCATGAAGCCGGTATTGGACGAGCCATTCATGCCAGTGATGGAGTAGATGTTACGGATTTCCCCGCTGTCGCGAAGCGGCTGCAGGTTTTCTTCGATCCGCTGCAACTGGTCGCGGGTATATTCGAGGCTGACGCCCTGCGGCGCGGTGACCCGCATCATGATAGAGGCGCGGTCCTCGCGCGGCGTCAATTCACTCTGGATCATGCCGAATGCGATCCACGACAGGCCGGAAAAGATGAGCGCAACGACGATGACGATGAGGGGGTTGTTGAGGCAGGCGGACAGCGTCGACTTGTATGTGGAGGCAAAGACATTACCGAACCAGGCGAGCGGCCCAGTCGGCTCCTTCAGCCCCTCCTTCAGCATGCGCGAAGCAAGCATCGGGCACAGCGTCAGTGCCACGATGGAGGACAAACCCACCGCGAAGGCCAGGACAAAACCGAATTCACGGAACAGGCCGCCAAGCTGACCCGGCAGGAAAGAAAGCGGAATGAACACGGCAGCCAGCGTCGCCGTCGTCGCGATGACGGCGAAAAACACCTCCTGCGTGCCGAGAACGGCAGCGGCCCGGGGCCCCATGCCTTCCGCCCGGCGGCGCACGATATTTTCCAGCACCACGATGGCGTCATCGACCACCAGACCAGTCGCCAGAACGATGGCGAGCAGTGTCAGGATATTGACGGAGAAGCCGACCATATAAATGGCGACGATGGTGCCAATCAGCGCCACCGGCATGGTGATCGCCGGAATGAGGGTGGCGCGCCAGTCGCGCAGGAAGAGATAAAGCACCACAACGACGATGATCGCCGAGAGCCCGAGCGCCAGTTCGACCTCGTGCAGCGCGCCTTCGATGAAGACGGCATCGTCACTGGTCACGACGACACGCGTGCCCTCCGGCAGATTGGCCGACATGGCGTCGACGGCGGCTTTCACACCGGTCGAGATACTGAGCGTGTTTGACTGTGCCTGGCGGATGATGCCAAGACCGACGCCCTGAACGCCGTTCGAGCGCAGCGACGTGGATTCGTCGTCCGCCCCCAGCATGACGGTCGCCACATCCCTGAGGCGGATATTGTTCTTGATGAGAAGATTGGAAAAATCCTCGGGCTTTGTCAGGCTCGCGGTGGCGCGCACGACGATATCCTGCGTCGTGCTTTTCAGCGAACCCGCCGGGACATCGAGGGCAGCGCTTGCAAGCGCGTTGGAAACATCGGTCACCGTCAGACCGCGGCTCGCCAATGCTGCCTGATTGAGATCGACGCGAAAGACCTTTTCCTGGTCGCCGTAAAGCTCCACATCGGCCACACCATCGACGGCAGCCAGACGGTCGATGATTTCGTCATCCACCAGCTTTGTCAGGTCTTCCATACCGAGCGTGGACGAGGTGACGGCAAGCCGCATGATCGGCTGGCTGTCGGAATCCGCCTTGATGATCTGCGGTTCGTCAGCATCGTCAGGCAACTGGTTGGTGACGCGGCCAATGGCATCGCGCACATCATTGGCCGCAACGGCCATGTCGACATTGTCGCCGAACTCCATCGTCACGCGGCTGGTGCCGAATTGTGAGTTGGACGCGATGGATTTGATGCCGCTGACACGCGCCACCGCACCTTCGATGGTCTGCGTTACCTCCTGATCGATCGTTTCAGGCGCGGCACCTTCATACGTGGTCCTGACGCTGATCGTCGGCCGGTCGACGTCGGGCAGTTCGCGCACTTCGACGCCGACCAGAGCGGCGAGGCCGGCAACGACCAGCAGCGTGTTAAGGACCGCTGCCAGAATTGGCCGACGCACGAACAATGCGGTAAAGGCGAGCTTGGAATCCTGACCGGAAGGCGGCTGGGTCGTCATTGGCTGGCAACCTCCTCGGGCTTGGGCTGGTTGCCGACCCGCACCGCCCCGCCTTCGCGCACGCGCTGCAGGCCCTCAATCACGACAGGTTCGCCTTCCGCCAGTTCAGCCTTGACGAGAACGGCATCCGGGTTGCGCTGCACGATCTGCACCCGCACCTTGTTGGATTTATTGTCAGCCACACGCCAGACATAGGAGCCTTCCGCATCCCACTGCACGGCCAGCGGATCAACCGAGGCATAAGTTTCCCCGGCGAAGCGCATGGTGACGCCGAATGACATGCCCGCCCTCAACTCATCCTTCTCATTTCCGAACTTTGCCCGGATGCGGATGGTGCGGCTCGCCTCGTCGACACGGTTGTCGACGGCCTCGATCTCCCCCTTGAAAGTCTCACCCGGGCGCGAAATCGACGTGGCCTCCACCGGCATGCCGACCTTGATCGCAGTCGCAAAACGCTCGGGAGCCCAGAAATTGACGAGAATTTCAGACCGGTCGTCAATGCTGACAATGGTGGACTGCGTCGTGACATTGTCACCGATATTGGCGGCGACGATACCGGCCACGCCTTCGATGGGCGCGACGATATCACGCCGCTTGAGATTGAGTTCGGCGGTGCTCAGCGCAAGCTTGGCGGCTTCTTCGGCAATCTGGGCATCCAGCACGTCGAGGCGGGAAACGGATTTCAGGTTCTTGTAGGAATTGGATTTTTCGACGGCGCTGCGCAGCGCCACCTGCGCCTTGTCGCGTTCGATCACCTGCTCCTCGTCATCGAGCCGCGCCAGCACCTGCCCCTTCACGACGCGTGCACCGGACGATGTACGAATTTCAGAAAGCGTGCCGGAAACCTGCGGCATGACGACGACGGACTGGATCGCCTCGCCATTGCCGATGGCGTTCAACCGGTCGTTGACCGTGCCTTTCTTCACAGGGGCCGTCACAACCAGTGTGGCGTTATTGTTGCGGCGTGCGCCACCCGCATTCTGTCCCATCGGCGCGCCGGCCGCCGGTCCGCCGGCTGCGGCGACTTCGACCGAAGCAGCGGGTGCTTTGACCAGCCCGATGCTGGCGAGCATATTGCGGGCGTCGGGCGAATAGACGCCCCAGAGACAGAGACCTGCCCCCACCACGGCCAGACTGACACCCACCTGTTTCCACACCCGCATATAGTTCTCCGGTTGATCATCGCAGCATAAGAAAGCCCCTGAAGCACAGGCTTCGGGACATCAGCAGTATTCCCCGTCGTTTAAAACGAGGCAACGCACAAATACGTTTCTTACGTAATTGTAATTTGTGATGGATTCTCGTCGAGCACACCATAAATGCTATATTATCGCAAATATTGTTCAGCGCGGTAGTCTGTCAGCACGAAATGAGCCGGAGGAAGCCATGAGCACCGTCACGAAAACACAAAATCCCGAAGCCGATCCGCGCGTGAAAGCGGTGTTCGATGATATCCGCACCACCCGCAAATCGGACTTCATCAACAATATGTGGCTTTACCTCGCCTTTGATCCTGATCTTCTGGAAAAGACATGGGCCGAGGTCAAGGCGGTGATGGCGACACCCTCGGCGCTCGACCCGCTGGTGAAGGAAATGCTTTACATCGCAGTGTCCGTCACCAATGGCTGCTCCTATTGTGCCCATTCCCATACGGCGGCCGCGAAAGCCAAGGGCATGACGAATGAACAGCATGCCGATCTGATGCGGATTATCGCGCTCGCCGCCAAGACCAACCAGCTTGCGGTGGCCCTTCAAGTGCCTGTCGATGCCGCTTTTGATGCCGACCAGAGGGCATGAACCCGAAATAATGCCTTGGAATAGGCGTTTTGAGCGGCGATACCGGAATAAAAGCAGAACGCGGTTCTGGCCTTTATATCCCGAATCACTACATTGGGCCGCATGAGCAACAGTTTTGACGATATGCCGTTCTTCGATGAGGAACCCGTGGCGCCGCGCAGGGCGACGAACAATGCCCCTTCGGAAAACGGCGGCGGGCTTGGCATTGCCGCCCGCGCCATGGCTGCGCGCGATCAAACGCGTGCCGCACCCGATTATCTTTCCGGCCTCAACCCGGAACAGCGCGATGCCGTGGAAACGCTGGACGGGCCGGTTCTCGTCCTCGCCGGCGCCGGCACCGGCAAGACCCGTGTTCTGACAACCCGCATTGCCCATATTCTCGCAACGGGCCGGGCCTATCCCAGCCAGATCCTTGCCGTGACCTTCACCAACAAGGCCGCCCGCGAGATGAAGGAACGCATCGGCGTTCTCGTCGGCGGCGCGGTCGAGGGCATGCCCTGGCTCGGCACGTTCCACTCCATCGGCGTCAAGCTGTTGCGTCGTCACGCCGAACTCGTCGGCCTGAAGTCGGATTTCACCATTCTCGATACGGATGACGTGGTGCGGCTGATCAAGCAGCTCATCCAGGCCGAAGGTCTCGATGACAAACGCTGGCCGGCCAAACAGTTCGCCGGCATGATCGACGGCTGGAAGAACAAGGGCCTGACGCCGCCGGATATTCCTGAAGGAGACAGCCGCGCCTTCGCCAATGGCAAGGGCCGCGAGCTCTATACCGCCTATCAGAACCGGCTGAAAACGCTGAATGCCTGCGATTTCGGCGATCTTCTGATGCACCCGATCAGCATCTTCCGCCGCCACGCCGATATTCTGAAGGAGTATCACCAGAAGTTCCGTTACATTCTGGTGGACGAATATCAGGACACCAACACGGCGCAATATATGTGGCTGCGGCTGCTTGCGCAGCGCGCCAAGGGCGAGCCGCAAAACGTCTGCTGTGTGGGTGACGACGACCAGTCGATCTATGGCTGGCGCGGCGCGGAAGTGGACAATATCCTGCGCTTCGACAAGGATTTTCCCGGCGCCAAGGTCATCAAGCTCGAACGCAATTACCGCTCCACCGAGCATATTCTCGGCGCGGCCGGCCACCTCATCGCGCATAATGAGGGACGCCTCGGCAAGACGCTGTTTACCGAACGCAGCAGCCCTGACGACGAAAAGGTCGTGGTGCATGCTGCCTGGGATTCGGAGGAGGAAGCCCGCGCAGTCGGCGAAGAGATCGAGCAGCTTCAGCGCAAAGGTAATATGCTGAACGACATGGCGATCCTCGTCCGCGCCTCCTTCCAGATGCGCGAATTCGAAGACCGTTTTGTCACGCTCGGCCTCAATTACCGCGTCATCGGCGGCCCGCGCTTTTATGAGCGCCTCGAAATCCGCGATGCCATGGCCTATTTTCGCCTCGTCTGCCAGCCGGCCGACGATCTCGCCTTCGAGCGGATCGTCAATACGCCCAAGCGCGGCCTTGGCGATACGACGATCCGCAACCTGCACGACTATGCGCGTGCCCGCGACATTCCGATGCTGGCGGCGGCGGCCGACATCATCGAATCCGACGAGCTGAAACCGAAGGCCCGCAAGGCGCTGTTCGATGTGGTGCAGGATTTCCGCCGCTGGCAGGGTCTGCTCGAAAACACCGAGCACACCACGCTTGCCGAGCAGATTCTCGACGAAAGCGGCTATACCGCCATGTGGCAGGCCGACAAGACGGCCGAAGCGCCCGGACGCCTTGAGAACCTGAAGGAACTCATCCGCTCGATGGAAGCCTTTGAAAGCATGCGCGGTTTCCTCGAGCATGTCGCCCTCGTCATGGATGCCGAGCAGAACGAAAATCTCGATGCCGTCTCCATCATGACGCTGCATTCCGCCAAGGGTCTGGAATTCGACACCGTCTTCCTGCCCGGCTGGGAAGAAGGCCTGTTTCCGCACCAGCGGGCGCTGGATGAAGGCGGCCGCTCCGGTCTGGAGGAAGAACGTCGTCTTGCCTATGTCGGCATTACGCGTGCCAAGAAACTCTGCCATATCTGGTTCGTCTCGAACCGGCGCATTCACGGGCTGTGGCAATCCACCCTGCCCTCGCGCTTCCTGGATGAACTGCCGCCCGCCCATGTCGATGTCGCAGCATCCGACAGCAATTACGGCGGGTATGGCGGGCGTGGTGGCTACGGACAATCGCGTTTCGACAAGGCAGATCCCTTTGCGAACACCTATTCAACCCCGGGCTGGAAACGTGCGCAGCAGAACCGTAGCGATGCCACCCGCGACAACTGGGGCACGCGCTCCGGCCATGCGGTGGAACGAATCGGTTATGGCGAAAGCGGCCCGCGCACCCGCACCATCGATGGGGAACTGGTGGCCAAATCCGTGGCCGACACGCCGTCAAGATTCTTCGTCGGCGACCGCGTCTTCCACATCAAGTTCGGCAACGGCAATATCGCTGCCATCGAGGGGAACAAGCTCACCATCGACTTCGACCGCGCCGGCCAGAAGCGCGTGCTGGATGGATTTGTGGAAAAGGTTTGATTCAACAACTATGAGTGCCTGAAGGCCGCTTTTCCCATAGCCCACGTCACGCCATTGCAATAAAGGAGTTGCAATGGGATGTGAGAACCGGGTGAGGACTGCTTTGCATATATTGCCGAAAAGCCAGCGCAAGCTTGCGGTTTTCCTGATCAACATGGACGGCGCCACCAAGCGCCTCGCGGATATGACCGCGCGCCTTGATGCCATGGGTCTCAAGGCGGAGCGCATCCCAGGCGTCAATGGCAGGGAGCTGAATTATCCAATCCCGGAATTCAGCGAAATTTCCTATATGCTGATGCATGGCCGCCGCACGTCACCTCCGGAAATCGGTTGCTATCTCAGCCATGTCGCCTGCGCCCGAAAATTCATGGAAGGCGATGCCGATATCTCGCTCATCCTCGAGGATGACGTGATCTTCGATGATGATTTTCTAAATGCGATCGATGAGGCGGCGCTGAATGGCTCAGACTGGGACTTGCTGCGTCTCACGACGGTCAGCAATGGCCGGAAATTTCCGTTCCGTCCGCTCTCGAACGGTCGCTCGCTCGCCATTGCGCTGACACGCGAAAAAGGCTCAGGCGCCTATCTCGTCAACCGTCGCGCCGGGCAATGGATATCGAAGCTCATCCCGATGCGGCTCGCCTACGATATCGCCTTCGATCTTGAATATCTCTCCGGCTTGAAGGCCGCCTTCATCTATCCGCTCTGCGCCACACAGGATGCGGATGGTGAAAGCCAGATCCAGAACAATCTGCGCATTTACCGCCTGCCGCGCTGGCGGTATTTCACTGTCCTGCCCTATCGGGCCTATCTGGAAACCAGCCGGTTCCTGCTGCGCGGTATTCGCTTCGCGGTCGCCAGGGCGCGCGTTGCAATGGAACGCGGCAAGGGCAACGCCGCCCCAGCCGGTCATTGATCGCTCCGTCTTACACTTCGCCGGGCGTGAAGCCGATGAGATAAATTGCCGCCACAACGGCTCCGACAATAAAAATCGAGACGACGAAAATCGTCATCCGGTTCAACGGTTTGCGTGTCGTTTTCTTCATGCTGCAATAATGCGTGGCCACATCGCTTGTTCCGCAACGCACAGGATAATCTCGTCCAAATCCGCCAGCTCTCGCAATTCGATTCCGATTCAGGCGCAGATGGGCTAAAGCTCGTGTCCATCTTCAGCTTTTCCGATCCGACATGACAGACACGACGCATCCACGCCTGAATCCGCTGCATCTCGCCGCCGCCTTCGCCAGCGGTTGTCTTTTGACGCTGATGGTGCATTTCAACGGACAGCTGGCCCATTACGGCAACGCGCTGTTTTCTTCCTGGACGGCGCACGGCACCGGCACGGTGGCGGCGCTGGTCTATCTGGCTATCATGCGTTCGAAGAAAGACCTTTCGGCCCCGGCAAAACCGAAAGCGCCGCTCTGGGCCTATTGCGGCGGCGTTGTGGGTGCCGCGATCGTCATCCTCACCTCCACCGCCGTCAATTCACCGCTGGCGCTTTCGGGAACCATTGCGCTCGGACTTGGTGGACAGGTCATCTTCAGCCTTCTGGCTGATATTTTCGGTCTGTTCGGACTGCCCAGAAGAAAGCCGGACCTTCGGGACATGGCGGCAGTGGCGCTCATTCTATGCGGCAGCGCACTCATCATCCTTGTCGGGAGAACGGCATGATCGTCTGGATCGCCATGGCCTTTACCGGCGGCGTCTTCGTGGCGCTGAGCCGCCAGATCAACGGCCGACTCAGCCTGTCAAACTCGCCGCTCATCGCGTCTTTCTGGAACCACATCGTCGGTTTTGCCGTGCTGACCGTGATCGGACTCGTTGTCGGCGGCCTCATTCCACCGGGTGCGGCCGATGCACCCTGGCTTTCCTTTATCGGCGGCCCCATCGGCGTCGTCTTCATCGCTTCGGGAAGCTGGCTCATCCCCCGCATCGGCGCGGTCAACACCGCGCTTCTGGTCATAAGCGGCCAGATGGTCTCGGGTGTGATGCTCGATCTTTTCAGCGATCATCCGCCGAAAGTCTGGGCCAGCGCTCTCGGCATCCTGCTCATTCTGGCCGGCATGGTGCTGACGCAGCGGCGCAGCCGTTAAATATTCGCGCAGTCACGAGTCGCTGCCGCGCGAGAACATGCCGAGCAGCGTCTTGCCGCCGCTTTTACCACCGCTGCTCGCAAGCGTCGGGCGGTTGCCGTTCAGCTTCGGCACGACCACCATGCGCTTGACCTCACCGCGCTTGAAGGCCGCGAGGAAGCGGGAATAGTCGCGAAACACAACGCAGCCATTGGATTCGCCGCGTTTCGCCAGCATGTATGTATGAGCAAGAAGCCCGTCGCGGCCGTGCGGATTGACACCGTTTTCCGGCGTCAGGCGAATGGCTTCAACGCCGTGGAAGCGCGCCTCGCGCATTGTCAGCTTGTAGCTTGAAGGCGGTGTGGACCCGCGCATCTTGACGTGAACATAATCGGGATTGTCGCGCATCTTGCCGATACCGGAATGCGCTTCCAGTTTCTCGCCATTCGGCATGTGCACCACGCCGGAAGAAATATCGTAGATCGCCGTGCCATTGCCACGGTCAGGCCACGGAACCGCATCCATCTTGCTTGGCTCACGCATCGGATTATCCGGTTTCGCGAAGGCCAGCATGGCGCCGGTGCTCTGTTTCGGCACCTGCGGCGCCCGCAGCGGAACCGGCGCATCGAAAGCAGGCGCAGAGGCGATAGCGGGAACGCGCTCATCCGCCTTGGCAGTTGCCGCAGGACGCGGTGACGGCTCGACCGTTTGAGCTGTCGCGACATCAGGTCTGAAGCTTGGCAGCGGCACGTCGTCGGGAAGCAGACTGCTTGCCTCTTCCTCGACCTGCGGTCGGGCCAGCGCCACTTCGAATGCCGGATGCTGCGGAACGGCGCTCTGATAGGCAACCTCGGAGGTGCGTCCAAGCGCCGAATCGACGATCGCGGAAGGCTGAAGCGCGGCAAGTTCCTTGACGGTCGCCTGTCCTTTGGCGTTCGCCGCCGCGCCAAATCGTTCGCCGAATTCTTTCGCGCCGATCTCCGGCATGATGCCGGCAAGGCGGACGGCCTTCTGCTGGCCGTGACTGTGGTCGCTCAGGCGGGAAAACTTGCGGACGTGAATATCACGCGCCGCCGTGCGGGCAATCGCCGCCTCGGCGGTATCCAGCCTTGCCACAAGGGTCTTTTCAAATTGTCCGACGCCATGCGAGGCGGCGGCCATGCCGTGCAGCGAAGCGAAAGCGGCAAAGGCAAAAATGCCGGCAAAGGCACCGCCACCAAGAAGCGCCGACATTCGCCCGAACGAAAAGGATTTGCCTCTCTTGAGGGAATGCGAACCGGCAAGACCGGCGCCGTTATAGGCCGCAGCAGAAAACGCCATGATACTCGTTACTCGAACCGTTCACGCATACCCGGCCGACGCCGGAGGGATTTTGGGACATCCGAAGAACGGGCGAACACCGGGCCGCTTTCGGAACTGACTGGTTCGAAGCATGACGAATTATGGTAACCAAAGTGTTTACGAGTCCCTGCAAAAATATTTCGTTAAGGTCTGCGCATTGTGGGGCTAAGGCAAAACAATGACTTACGCGGATACCGGGTGCCTGTGCACCGCGTGGTCCCGGGGAAGCGCCCTAATGGCGTCATTGGCCTTGAAAAATTTCCGCCGTATTGTCAGGTAATTTCCGACTTTGCCGGAAATTTGCTGGAAATGCGGCAGGAGTGCGACATGAAAGGTCGCTGCTCCCCACCACAGCACATGCCGGGCAGGCGGAAAAAGGCTTGATCCCCCAGGAGCAGCTTGGCATCCTGCCCGGAAAAGGGAGGCCATCATGAAGGCGTTGCTGCTCATCGATATTCAGAACGGTTTCTGCCCGGGCGGCAATCTGGCCGTTGCCGATGGAGACAAGGTTGTGCCGACTGCCAATGCCCTGATCGACAATGGCGGCTACGACCTCATCGTCGCCTCGCAGGACTGGCACCCGGAAAACCACGGCAGTTTCGCCTCGCAGCATCCCGGCAAGAAACCCTTCGACATGGGCGAACTCTCCGGCAAACCGCAGATGATGTGGCCCGACCATTGCGTGCAGGGCACGGCGGATGCGGAATTCCACCCGGATCTGAAGACGGAAGCTTTCGACTACATTCAGCAGAAAGGCGAAAACCCCGCTGTCGACAGCTACTCCGCCTTTCGCGACAATGACCAGGGCGCGACGACGGGGCTTTCCGATTATCTGACCCGACAGGGCGTGACGCAACTCGATGTCTGTGGCCTCGCCACCGATTATTGCGTCAGTTTTTCGGTGCTCGATGCGCTGGACATGCTGCCCGGCGTCAAAGTCCGCTTCATCGAAGATGCCAGCCGCGGCATCGACCCGCAGGGTATAAAGGCCGCGATTGCGACGATGCGTGAAAAAGGCGCAATCATTCTTAAAAGCCGCGACATATTGCGCGATTAAAGGGAGCTGTGCCTACCACTTTACCGATTGCTGTGCTCGCCACAGGAGCCCTTTTGACGGGCGTCTGCGCGGTGGGTGCATCAGCGCGGCTTCGGTTTCTCCAGCACGTCTATATCCCCCGCCGCGTCCTCAAGACGTCTCAGGATCGCCGCCTGCGCATCGCGAAGCCCCTGATTGTAGAACACATATCCCAATTCCTCCGCCAGAAAATCCACGAAGATTTCCGCCTGCAGAAGGCCGATTTCGGCTTCGGCTTCCCGGGCAAGATAGTTCCGGACACGTGCGGCCAACGCGGCCTTCTCCTGCTTCTCCAGCATCGATCTTCCATGGTCTGATTATTTAGCGGCGTCGGAAGACGGCCACGAGACCGTCCGCCGGCACCATACCGTAACGGAAGCTTCAAGTTAATCAATCGATCCATTCATGCAATTCGTTTGCCAGTCGGACGGGACGGCGATAGAGCGGCGGCAAGGAGTTCCAGAGATGTTCAATAAAGATTTTCGCGAGGGATTGAAGGGCGGTTTTCCGATCGCCCTCTCCGCCGCCCCTTTCGGTGCGCTGTTCGGCGCGGTCGCGGTCGATAACGGGCTGAGCGTCACCGAAGCCACGATCATGAGCGGCACCGTCTACGCCGGCGCAAGCCAGCTCGTCGGTATCGAACTGTTCGGCCAGAAGGTTGCCCCCTGGCTGATCGTTCTTTCCGTGTTCGCCGTCAATTTCCGCCATATCCTCTATTCCGCCGCCATTGCCAGAATGATCTCGAACTGGTCATTCCTGCAGAAGGCCGCGGGTTTCTTCGTGCTGGTGGATCCGCAATTCGCCGAATCGGTGAGGAAATACGAAAATACCGGCACGGTGGGCTTTTCCTGGTACATGGGCTTTGCGGCACCCGTTTATGTGCTGTGGCTGGCCATGACCATTCTGGGCGCATCGCTCGGCAATATGATCGGCGACCCGAAAGCCATCGGCCTCGATGTCCTGCTCCCGATCTATTTCATGGGCATGGTGCTGAGCTTCCGTCAGCGAGAAAATTTCTACCCTGTCATGCTGGCAAGTGCAGTCGGCGCAACGGTCGCCTATCACATCGTCGGTTCGCCGTGGCATGTCAGTCTCGGCGCCGTCGCCGGAATTCTCGTCGCGGTCCTCTATCCGCCGAAACCGAATGGCGCGACGAATTCTGAGAATGGGGTGGAAAAGCCATGAGTAACGTTCTGCACGCAGATACGATTTTCCTGATCGCACTAGCCGCCATCGCCACCTATCTCACCCGCATCGGCGGTTATGTGTTGATGACGCGGATGAAATCCATCCCGCCGCGGATGGAGGCGGGCCTGAACGCCGTTCCCGTGGCGGTTCTCACCACACTCGTCGCACCCGCCTTTTTTGAAGGCGGATACGAGGTGAAGATCGGCATGGTGGGCGCCCTTCTGGTCTGCCTGCGCTTTCCCGGCCTGACGATGCTCGCCATCGGCTGGGCCATCGTCATCGCCATCCGGCATTTCGGGCTGCTTTAAGCAACCCGCTCCAATGGCTTGGTCGCCCCAACGAGCCACGCCTTGACTTCTTCGTCGGTTATCAGGGGAGAAAGCTTCTCCAGCACGCCTGTGTGGTAGGCATTTAGCCAGTTGAGCTCCTCGTCAGTTAAAAGTGCGGTGACCACCAGCCGTCGGTCAATGGGGCACCATGTCAGCGTCTCGAAAGAGAACATTGGCTGGTCGCCTCCGGCCACCTCTTCCGCCTCGCGCACATAGATGAGGTTTTCGATACGGATGCCGAAGGCACCGGGACGATAATAACCCGGCTCGTTCGACAGGATCATGCCGGGCAAAAGCTCCTGTGTCGACAGCCGCGAAATGCGCTGCGGCCCCTCATGCACCGAAAGATAGGAACCGACACCGTGGCCGGTGCCGTGGGCATAATCCGCGCCAGCTTTCCAGAGAGCGATGCGCGCCAGCGGATCGAGATCGCAACCGCGCGTTCCCTTTGGAAACCGTGCGGTGCTTATGCCGATCATGCCCTTCAGGACCAGCGTGAAGAAGCGCTTCTGCTCCTCCGGAACGCTGCCGACGGCAACGGTGCGGGTGATGTCCGTGGTGCCGTTGACATATTGCGCACCGGAATCGACGAGGAACATCTCACCATCGGCAAGTGTGCGATCCGTATCTGTCGTGACGCGGTAATGGATGATGGCGGCATGTGCGCCGGCCCCGGAAATCGTGTCGAAAGAGACATCCTTGAGCGGGTTTTGCAGCCCCTGCCCCACCTTGACGCGAGCCGCCTCCAGCGCCTTGACGGCGTCGATTTCCGTCACCGTGCCGGGCTGCTGGCGATCCAGCCAGCAAAGATATTCGACCATGGCCGCCCCATCCTGCACATGGGCGGCGGCGGAACCGGCAAGCTCAGCTCTGTTCTTGCGCGCGCGGGGCAGACGGACTGGATCGGCTTCCTCGATCAGGGAGCCGCCCGCTGCGGTAATTGCGCCGGTCAGCGCCACTGGCGTCAGATCGGCATCCACCATCACCCGGCCTTTGGCGCTGGCAATGGCGTGCAGGCGATCCGCGATCTTCGACGGCGGCAATTGTGTCGCGAGCTGCGCCAGATAGGCCTCGGCCTCGATGCCGGTCTTGCGCTTGTCGAGAAAAATATCGGCCCTGCCATCTGCATAAATGATCGCGCGGGCGAGCGGGTGCGGTGTATGCGGCACGTCGTTGCCGCGAACATTGAAAATCCAGGCGATGGACGAAGGGTCGGTCACCAGCAGTGCATCTGCCCCCTTTGCGGAAACGGTTTCCGCCAGTGAGGCAATCTTCTCCTTCGCCAGCTCGCCGGTAAATGCCTCTGGCTGGATGACGACGGGCTCCAGCGGTTCGGAGGGACGGTCCTGCCACAGCGCGTCGAGCGGGTTCTTTTCCAGAAGAACGATTGAACCGCCCTTGCCGGCGATCGCCTTTTCCAGCCGCTTCAATTCGGCGCCGGTGTGCAGCCACGGATCGATACCAAGCCGGAAACCCTTTGGAGCATGTTCGGCAAGCCAAACGGAAGGTGGCGCACCGACCAGATCACCACCAGTGAACACTGTCTGGTCAACCTGCGAGCTTAGCTGCGTCGTATAGCGCCCATCGACGAATACCACCGCTTCCGTCCGCGTTACCAGTGCAATGCCGGCGGAACCGGTAAATCCGGTCAACCATGAGAGGCGCTCGGCGCACTCAGGCACATATTCTCCCTGATATTCATCGGCACGCGGCACCAGAAACCCATCGATACCGAGGGCATCGAAACCGGCGCGCAGCGCCTCGACGCGAGCCTTGCCGAATTGCGGCGCGGATTTGTTTTCGAAGGTCTGGAACATGGGCATCTTTCGGGAACTGACATGGAGAAAGCTGTTTGTCGGCACCATCAAATCGTTGGCGCGCAACGACAATGCCACGCGGACAAAGCCGGTTTCAAGACATAAGTGATGCCCGGGATTGCGGTGATAAATTGGGCATATTTTGCGAAATAAGTAATACTGAAGGCTTAGTGATATGCAAAAAATGCATTCCTACCCTGAAATATACCCTCTAACCAAACAAAAACACATCGCTTATATCAGGATCAACACAGCGAGAGAGACACTCTCCTGGCAAACAAGGATTTGAAGCAATGGCAAAATCTTTCCTCCGCACCGCCTTCGATCGCGTCGTTGAAGCACGCGAGCGTCAGGTCAGCCGTCATGTCAACGCCGCCCTTCTGAACCTCGACGACAAGTCGCTCGAAGCGCTCGGCATGAACCGCGCCGATCTGCGTCGCAAGGCAAAGTCCAGCTACGTATTCTGATTTTATCCGGCGCGGCATTCCTCCCTACCCCGCGTCCGGACAGGAATACGTCTACCCGCTTGAGCAAGCTCCTCCCAGGCTCGCGGGTTTTCAGGCGGCGCGAAAGCGCCGCCTTTTTCTTCTGTCCGCAATAAATGTTGCGAGAGCTTCAGTCCTTGCGAAGATGCAGCGTCACCCAGCCATTGCGCCAGATGGTGCGGACATGGGAAAGCCTTGCGCCATTATAGGCGGAAAGCACCTTCCAGCGCTGTGACGCCAGAATGCCCGACAGGATGACAGTGCCGCCGGGTGCCAGATGCGTGACGAGCTGCGGCGCCATCTTGATGAGTGGCCGCGCGAGAATATTGGCGATGATGAGATCGAACGGGCCATGCTTGCGGAAGGCGTCCGAGTGAAAACCCGGCGCCGTCTCCAGCACCATGCCCGAAACAATGCCGTTAAGCCGGACATTTTCCTTCGCCACCCTCACAGCGACGGGATCGATGTCCGTCGCAAGCACGGGAATAGGACGCATCTTGCGCACGGCGATGGCCAGAACGCCGCTGCCAGTGCCGAGATCGAGCGCGTTGCGCACGGGCCGCGCCCGCAGAACCTCTTCGATCATTTCGAGGCACCCCGCCGTCGTGCCATGATGGCCGGTGCCGAACGCCTGTCCCGCCTCGATTTCGATGGCCAGATCGTTCGGCCGCACCTTGTCGCGATCATGAGCGCCGTGAACAATGAAACGCCCTGCCCGGACAGGCTTCAAACCTTCAAGCGATTTGGCGATCCAGTCGACATCAGGAACAAACTCCTTCTCGATGACAAGGCCCGGAAAGGCCGGCGCAAGCAGCGTACTGATGCGCTCGCGAAATTCCTCTTCCTGCTCCGCCATCAAATAGACAGAGGCTTCCCAGATGTCACGCTTCTCGTCCACCTCGGTCGTGGCGATCGCAACATCCTCCTCGCCGAAATAGTCCGACATCAAATCGAGAATTTCACCGGCCTTGATTTCGGTCGTGGTGACGTAAAGTCGGATTTCGCTCACGGCAGGCTTTTTCCTCTGGCTTCGGCTGTTCAATCTGCCTTTGCCACAAAACCGCCCTCAGTCCAATAAGCCGAACGCAATTAAACCTTCGCGCCCTTTAGCAGGTTCTGAAGCTTCTGCTCGGCAACATCGGGATTTTCACCATAGGCGATCGTTCCCGCAAAACGGCCATTGGCATCGAGAAGGATAACGGATGCCGTGTGATCCATGGTGTAATCGCCGTTCGGGTCCTTCTCATCCACCGGCACTTTTTTGGCATAGATGCGATAGCCTTTCAGCGTCTCGGCAATCTTGTCGGCCGGTCCGGTAATGCCGGTGATCCGCTTCGACACGTTGGACACATACTGCTGCATGATTTCAGGCGTATCACGCTCGGGATCGACGGAAACAAAATAGGCCTGCAGCTTGTCGCCGGCCGGATCCACCTTCTCCATCCAGCCATTCAGCTCGAACAGGGTCGTCGGGCAGACTTCCGGGCAATGGGTGAAACCGAAGAACAGCGCTGTCGGCTTGCCCTGAAAGGCTTTTTCGGTAATCGGCTGACCCGTTTGAGCCGTCAGTTCGAACGGCACGCCATAGGCGGTCTCCACCATCTGCTCGCGGGTCTTCGTCATTTCGATCGTCAGCCAGCTGACGACGCCGGCTAGAACGATCACGACCGCCCACAATACGATGCGAATATTTCTCATTGTCCAATCCTACCCCGAAAGCCGGCGCCGTGTCCGGGCGTCCGACAGACAGATAGCGAAGGACGGCGGCGACGGCAAATCAACTGGCCGTATTTGAGCCGACCGCGCTGATTTGTCACAAAGCCCGACGACGGCGCGGCGTCACAGGCACCAGGCGATACCGCTCTGCACGGCGGAAAGGAAAATATCGGTGCCGTGCCGCACCCAGCCGTCAAACGCAAGAAGCACGATGGCAAGCGAAGCCACCACGGAAAGTCCAGCCAGAATAAACTTCAGAGGATGGGAAACGAGCGCGTTCATGTTCCTATCATAGCCCGTCCACGCACAGTCGAAAACCGGTAAAATACTGGAGTTTGCCGTGGCGAGATGGAGAATTGTTAGGGAAAGTTTAAAATCTTGCCATGCATTATGACCCCAGCGGCTTTTCAAGCCTCGACATGATGTCTCCCGGTCCATTCTCCGGCCGCCGCATAAAGCTCAATCCTGCGTGGGCCTGTTAGAGAGCCATCAGAGGAAACCTGCCGTCATGTCCAACGCCATCAAGCAATCCGGCGCATATCTCGAAATCGTTTCCTTTCATCTGGGCGATCAGGAATTCTGCATCGATATCATGGCGATCCGCGAAATCCGCGGCTGGGCGCCGGTGACCCCGATGCCGCACACCCCGCCTTATGTTCTCGGCCTCATCAACCTGCGCGGCGCCGTCATTCCCGTCATCGACATGGCCGGCCGCCTCGGCATGAAAATGACCGAGCCCTCCGAGCGCTCCGCCATCATCGTTACCGATATCGGCGGCAAGCTGGTCGGCCTTCTGGTGGAACAGGTCTCCGACATGATGACCATCCGCTCCGAAGACCTGCAGCCCGCGCCCGATATCATTCCGGAAGAACAGCGAAGCTTCTGCCGCGGCATCGTCGCGTTGGAAAAAAGCATGGTCTGCTTCCTCAACCTCGATACGGTTATCGCCGACGAACTGGCGCGCGAAGCCGCGTAATCCACGGCATCGACATGGCAATTGTGGGGGCGAGCATTACGGCTTGCCCTTTTCCCATGTCACCTGCTGGTTATAGAGCGGCACCGTCGATATCGCCATCTTGGCGGAACCATCGGTCAGTTCCCGCGCGTGCACCAGATAAATCAGCGTATCATTGGCCTTGTCGTAGACGCGGCTGACGACGAGTTTCTTCCAGACCAGCGACATCCCCTGCCGAAACACCTCCTCGCCGCCCTTCGAAAGATTGATGTCACCAATCTCCACCGGCCCGGTCTGGCTGCAGGAGATGGCGTTGTTGGAGGGGTCTTCGAACCAGTTTCCGTTTTTCAGCCGGTCGATGACGCCACGCTCGAAATAGGTCACATGGCACGTCACGCCTTTGATCTTCGGATCAGCGATCGCCTCTATCATGATATCATTGCCGATCCAGTCGACGCCCACCTCGCCAACCACCTGCGAATTCGCCGCAGTCACCGGAAGCAACACCAGAAAGCCCGCAAACAAGCCCGACAGAGTTTTCTTTGTCATCGCATCTTCTCCGTTACGCTGCTTCAAACATAGGTGGAAGCCACCGTTACGCAACCCGGGCGGCAGGCCGTTTTTTCATGCTGCACGGCTGGTAGCCCGTGGCGGTAAGTCGACCGGCCACCATGCCGATTTTCTCCGGCAGATCGCGGATATGGGCGACACTCAATGCCTTGGCCGCCGCAATCGACGCGGCCGCGCAGACAACGGCATCTTCCGCGGCATTATGGTGCACGAAACGCAGCTGAAGGTGATGAGCGATCACATTCAGCTTGTGCGACACCAGATTGGGCCAGACATGCCGGGCGATCTTGACGCTGCACAGATAGGAAAGATCGGGATAGGACTGTCGATATTTGTCGAAGGACGCGCGCATGACGCTGAAATCAAAGGCGGCATTGTGGGCTATCATCGTCGCACCATGGAAGTCGTCGATGAACTCCTCCATCACCTCGGGAAATTCCGGCGCATCCTCGACATCGGCAGGGCGGATGCCGTGCACGGCGATGTTGAAGGGCGAAAACCGCATGTCCTTCGGCCGGATCAGCCGTTCCTCGACACGAACGATCGCCCCGTCTTCTATCCAGGCAAGGCCGACGGAGCAGGCGCTGCCCCGCTCTTCATTCGCGGTTTCGAAGTCGATGGCGATGGTTTTCAAGAGTGATTCCCGTTGTTTCTTCCGGCATAAACCGGATCGGCCTCAAAGAGAACCGGCTTCGCTGGAATGCGCTTCCGAAAGCATCCAGTCGATGAGCGTCACGAGATCGGGATTATCGAGCATACGCCTGGGATAAACGAGGAAATAGGCGAGCGTGCTGGCCATGTCCTTACCGAATGGCGCAATCAATGCACCTTCGGCAAGCTCGCGGGAAACGAGCGAACGCCGGGTCAGTGCAATGCCATGCCCGGCCTTGGCGGCATCCAGCGCGCCGTTGCTGTCGATGAAAACGGTGCCGCCGGACGCGTCGACTTCCGCTGCACCTGCCGCTTCCAGCCAGCGCCGCCATTCATTGCGGTTTTCATCATGCAGCAGCGGGACCGATTTCAGATCGCCCGCTTCCCGTAGCGGGCCGTATTTTTCAAGAAGCTGGGGCGAGCAGACCGGCAACGTGCTGTCATCAATGAAGCGGATGCTCTCAAGCCCTTCGTACCGTCCGAAACCGTGCCGGACGGCCAGATCGACGTCGTCCCTCGAAAAATCCACCAATCGGTTCGTGACGCTGATGCGCACATCCACCTGCGGGTGCTGCTGCTGGAAGGCGGGCAATCGCGGCATCAGCCATTGGACGGCGAAGGTCGGTGTGCAGCTCAGCGTCAAAACGGTGATCTCAGACCGCGCTGTCAGCTCCGCCGTCGCCTCGCGCATCATCCGGAAAGCGGTGCGGAGCGCGCCGTAATAACGCTCCCCCTCGCGCGTCAGCTGGATGCTACGCGGCTTGCGAAAAAACAATTGCACACCAAGCCGCGCCTCCAGCTCCCGGATTTGCAGACTGACGGCGCCGGGCGTGACATTCAACTCATTGGAGGCAAGCGTGACGCTGCGATAGCGCGCTGCGGCCTCGAAGGCCTGCAGCCCTTTCAGAGACGGGAGTTCGGCGGACATGATTTAGCTCAACTCAATTATCGAACGAGAAACAATCGTTTGAAAACATCATAAAACAGAGAGTAAATGAACGCAACAAGACACAGAGCGACGTGAAAACCCATCACCTCCGAGCTTGAGATTTACTCAACCAATATCGGGTGGATGGCGGGGATCCCGTCTGCGATCATGTCGATGCTCATGCGTTGGAGATGATAATGGCGATACAGAAACAGATGGATGCCCGCGAATGGGCGATGCTCGTCGCGCTTTCGCTCCTGTGGGGCGGATCGTTCTTTTTCATCGGTGTTGCGGTCAAGGAACTGCCTCCCGTCACCATCGTCGCACTGCGTGTTACCCTTGCGGCAATCGCGCTTCAGCTCGTCTGCCGCATCATGGGCCTTCGCCTGCCGAGGCAATGGGCGGTGTGGCGCGCCTTTTTCGGCATGGGCCTTCTGAATAACATCATTCCCTTCTGCCTGATCGTCTGGGGCCAGACCCATATTGCCAGCGGACTGGCTTCGATCCTCAATGCCACAACGCCGCTCTTCACGGTTATCGTCGCGCATTTTCTCACCACTGATGAAAAGATGACTGGCAATAAGCTGACCGGCGTATTGGTCGGCTTCGCCGGCGTGGCGACCATGATCGGCCCTGCCGCCTTTACCGGCTCATCCGGCCTCTGGGGCCAGATCGCCGTCCTCGGCGCGGCTATCTCTTATGCCTTCGCGGGCATATTCGGCCGCCGCTTCAAGGCCATGGGCGTGCCGCCGCTGATGACCGCCACCGGCCAGATTTCCTCTTCGGCACTGATGCTGATCCCGGCCGCCCTTCTCATCGACAAACCATGGACACTCGCCATGCCGAGCCTCGGCACGTGGGGCGCGCTTGTCGGCATCGCACTGCTCTCGACGGCGCTCGCCTATCTCATTTTCTTCCGCATTCTTGCCAGCGCCGGCGCCACCAACCTTGCCCTCGTCACCTTCCTCATCCCCGTCAGCGCCATCCTGCTCGGTTCCCTGCTTCTAGGGGAGCAACTGGAAATGAAGCACTTCGCCGGCATGGCGATGATTGCTGCGGGTCTCGCGGCGATCGACGGCAGGCTGCCGTCAAAACTCAGAAGCCTGCTGGGCAACGCACCTGCTTGACAGAATTACACGGCAAAAGCATTGTGCGCCCATGATCGCGAAGCAGAACACCACCCGTCGTCACACCATCACCGGCCACCCGGCAGGGGAAGGTATGTCGTCGCGTTAAGCGATCCATTTCCACCCTGCCAGTCGAGCAGGGTTCGCACTCCTGCTCCCATACGCCCGAGGAGACAGGCATGCAGACTGTGAAATTTGCCGGTAATGAAGATTCGCAATTCAGCTTGAATGAAGTCGTCCTGCGCGCCGCGCGTCTGGACGACGCTGAAGCCCTGACAGAAATGTTCAACCTGCCCGGCGTCCGTCACGGCACGCTTCGACAACCATTTCAGTCGGTTGAAAAAACACGAAAATCGATGGAGAACCGCGGCCCCAACGATATCGCCATCGTTGGCGAATGGCGGGGAAAGATCGTTGCCAATGCAGGACTGTTCCGCAGGGCAGGAAGACAGTCCCACATTGCTGATCTGGTAATCAGTGTCCACGACGATTTTGCCGGCAGAGGTGTCGGAACATACATTCTGGCGGCTTTGATCGACACCGCCGATAATTGGCACGATATCCGCCGCATCGAACTCAACGTCTTCACCGACAATCTCCCCGCGATCCGGCTTTACGAGAAATTCGGTTTTGAACTTGAAGGCACCCTGCGCAACGACGCCTATCGTGATGGCAAATACGTTGATGCCCACGTGATGGCACGACTTCGATAGTCGGTTAGCTGCACAAGTGGTCGGCAAACACTTCCCGAATGGTCCGGCGCGACCATTCGGCCATTTTTTCGTCACGGCCGCGCTCGGCATCCAGAACGATCAGCGCCTTCCATAAGGCCCACCCGCGCCCGCGCTGCCATGTGGCCTCATCCAGATCGAGCGCTCTGCGAAAAACAGCCCGGCTTTCAGCATCAAGCACATTCCACGCGAGAATGAGATCAGAAGACGGATCGCCTACGCCGGAACTGCCGAAGTCGATGACGGCCGAAAGCCTGCCGTCCTTCACCAGCAGATTGCCCTCGGCAATGTCGCCATGCACCCACACCCGCTGCTTTTGCCAATGGCTCGAAAGCGCAAGCTGCCATATCTCGATAGCCAGCGCCTGATCCACCTCACCGGCAAGCCGCGCCGCCGAGGCCTTCGTTTCCCCGTCATAGACTGCAAGCGAGCCCCCGCGGTGAAAGTTATGCGCCCCTGCGACCGGGCCATCCACAGCATCCGCCTCATGTAATGATCTCAAGAACGTGGCGACATCAATGGCAATGACCGACAGATCGACCTTCTCCAGATGCTGAGCAAGCGGTTCCCCTTCGAGCCAGCGATAGACCGACCAACGGAACGGATAACCCTGCCCCGGCTGCCCGAGCGCTACTGGAGCAGGGATCGGAAAAGGCAGGAAAGGCGCAAGCGTTGGCAGCCATCGATGCTCCTTCTCGACCTGCGCCACGTAACGGGTGGCGCTCGGCATGCGGATGAGCATTTCATCGCCAAGGCGAAAACTGCGATTGTCCCAGCCGCTCAGCTCCACCGGCCGAACATCTAACGCCGCCCATTGAGGAAACTGGCTGTCAACCAGCGCCCCGACCTGCTCTGCGCTGACGACGATGCGGTCATCCATGCCTTACCCTCCGTCTCAGGCACAAGCTCTAGCGGCAGAGGACAATATTTCCATGACGCCCCTCAGCCGCCGATCAGCGCCAGCCACTCGTCCTCATCCATGGTCTGCACGCCCAGTTCCGCCGCCTTGGCAAGCTTGGAGCCCGCTCCCGGCCCCGCCACCAGAATATCGGTCTTTTTCGAAACGGAACCGGCAACCTTGGCGCCCAGACTTTCCGCCCGGGCCTTCGCCTCGTCGCGGGTAAACTTCTCCAGCGAGCCGGTAAACACCACCGTCTTGCCTGCCACCGGGCTGCCTTCCGTAGAAGGCTTTTCCGCCTCTTTCGGACGAAGTTCCCTTATCAGCCGATCGATGACGTCTAGGTTGCGTGGCTCCTTGTAGAACTCGACAATGGCGCGGGCCACCACCTCGCCGATGCCGTCGATGGCATTAAGCTCGGCCCACGCATCGCTTGCGGGATCCGCCGCCGCCTTCATGCTTTCTTCGAAATGGTCGTAAGTGCCATAGGAGCGCGCCAGAAGCTTCGCCGTAGTCTCACCCACATGGCGGATGCCCAGCGCGAAGATGAGCCTGTGCAGATCGATCTCGCGGCGGGCATCGATGGCGTCGAACAGCTTCCTGACGCTGACCTTGCCAAAACCGTCGATATTTTCGAGCTTGGTCAGATGGGAAGCATCCTGACGCGCCTTCAGCGTGAAGATGTCGGGTGCGGTCTTGATCGAGAGCGCAGGATCGTCACTTTCGAAGAAGAAATCGATCTGCTTGGTGCCCAGCCCTTCGATATCGAAGGCATTGCGCGAGACGAAATGTTTCAGATGCTCCACCGCCTGGGCCCGGCAGACGAAACCGCCGGTGCAGCGCGTGACCGAATCGAGCTTGCCGGTCTTCTCATTACGCTCCCGCACCGCATGGCTGCCGCAGACCGGACATTTTTCCGGGAAGGCGTATTTTGCCGCCCCGGCCGGTCGCTTTTCCAGAAGCACGTCCAGAACCTGCGGAATGACATCGCCGGCCCGCTGCACGATAACAGTGTCGCCGATGCGGATATCGTGATCTTCCGGGCGGATGCGCTCACCGCTATTCCCGATGCCCTCGATATAATCGGCATTATGCAGCGTGGCATTGGTAACGACGACACCGCCGACAGTGATGGGGGTAAGACGCGCGACAGGTGTCAGCGCGCCGGTGCGGCCAACCTGAATTTCGATATTTTCAACCGTCGTGAAGGCTTGCTCTGCTGGAAATTTATGCGCGGTCGCCCAACGCGGGCTGCGCGAGCGGAAGCCAAGCCGTTCCTGCAGATCAAGCCGGTCGACCTTGTAGACCACACCGTCGATATCGTAATCGAGATCGGGCCGCGCAACACCGATTTCATTATAATGCTCAAGCAATTGCTGGGCGGACGTGAATCGCTTCATCAGCGGATTAACCGGGAAACCCCATTCCCTGAACTTCTCGACGATGCCATATTGGGTATCAGCAATCCGCGTCGGCTGACCGCCATTCGAAACCTCGCCGAGGGCGTAGGCGAAAAACCGCAGCTTGCGTTTCGCCGTCACATTGGCGTCCAGCTGACGCAGGGAGCCGGAGGCAGTATTGCGCGGGTTCACGTAGGTCTGCTTGCCTTCCGCTTCCATCTGGGCGTTGAGCGCCAGAAAGTCGCTTTTGGCCATATAGACCTCGCCGCGCACTTCCACCACATCGGGCGCGTCGGCGGGCAGCTCGTTCGGAATTTCCTTGATGGTCCTGATATTGGGAGTGACATTTTCGCCGGTCGTGCCGTCACCGCGCGTCGCCGCTGTCTTCAGCCTGCGGTTTTCGTAGCGGATGGACATGGAAAGCCCGTCGATCTTCGGTTCCGCAGTGAAAGCAATAGAGTCATCAGGCAGATGCCCGAGGAAACGATAAACCGAACTGACGAAGTCGCGCAGATCTTCTTCCGAGAACGTATTGTCGAGCGACAGCATCGGTCGCGCATGCACGATGGGCGCAAAGGTCGGAAGCGGCGCGAAGCCTACTTTTTTCGATGGGCTGTCGGCCCGCACCAGCGCCGGGAAATTCGCTTCGATGGCGTCGTTGCGCCGCTTCAGCGCGTCATACTCCGCATCGGAAATCTCCGGCGCATCCTTGCCGTGGTAAAGCGCGTCATGGCGGGCAAGCTCGGCCGCCAGAAATGCAAGCTCCGAAGAGGCTTCAAGCTCGGTGAGGTTTTCAACGGGTTTCTGGTCTTTCGACATGACGGCCTCTTTTCGGAATTACCGAACGCTTTTAGCCGAAATAACAAACATTAAAAACAGTTTTGCCGCTGAGCTCACAATGCCGAAAGGCACTGCACTGGCATTGCCGCGAAGGTCAGTCCTTGGCTGCGAGAAGACGAGCGGCAGCAGCCCTCGCCTCGTCCGTCACGGACGCGCCAGCAAGCATACGGGCGATCTCTTCGGTGCGGTGCTGCGGCTCCATCGTGGCGACGCGCGTGGCGATACGCTCGCTTCCATCGCCGGACGGACCCTTTGAAATGAGAAGATGGGTCGCCGCCCGTGCCGCCACCTGCGGCGCATGGGTGACGGAAAGGACCTGCACGGTTTTGGACAGGCGGCGCAGCCGCTGGCCGATGGCATCCGCCACCGCGCCACCGACACCCGTGTCGATTTCGTCGAACACCAGAGTCGGTGCCGAACCGCGATCCGCCAGCGCCACTTTCAGCGCCAGCAGGAAGCGGGACAATTCGCCGCCTGATGCGACCTTCATGATCGGACCTGGGCGCGTGCCCGGGTTGGTCTGCACGTGGAATTCCACCGTATCGATGCCGTCGGCCGTCGCCTGCTCGGGATCGGAGGTGACCTCGACGGTAAACCGCGCCCGCTCCAGCTTCAACGCCGGAAGCTCGGCCATGACAGCGTTGGAAAGCGCTTCCGCTGCATTACGGCGTTTGTCGGAAAGCGACTGCGCGGCACGGTCAAAATCAGCCTTCACGACGCCGAGATTGGCCTCGAGCTTGCCAAGCTTTTCTTCGCCGGCATCGAGATCGGCGAGATCGGCCACCATTTTTTCGGCGAGGGCCGGGAGGTCTGGCACGGCGACATTATATTTGCGTCCGGCGGCGCGCAACGCGAACAGCCGCTCCTCCACCCGCTCCAGCTCGCGCGGATCGAATTCTGTGCGGCGCAGCGCCGCTTCCACTTCCATCTGCGCATTGGAAAGATTGTCCAGCGCGGCATCCAGCAATTGCACGGTGTCTTCCAGCAGGCCGGGAGCCTCGTGGCTCTTGCGCTCCAGACGCCGCATCATGGATGCTATGACAGGCACGGGCGAAGCATTGCCGTTCAGGAATTCGCTGGCTTCAGCAATATCGCCAGCGATGCGTTCGGATTTTTGCATCACCGCCCGGCGTTCGGCCAGTTCATCCTCCTCGCCATCGCGCGGCGAAAGCGTTTCCAATTCTTCGACGGAAGAGCGCAGGTAATCCGCCTCTCGCGCCGCAGCCTCGACTTTTGCGCGATGCGTCTTTAAGGCCCGGTCAGCATCTTTCCAGGTGCGATAGAATGCCTGAACAGCGCGAGCCTCTTCGCTCAGCCCGGCAAAGGCATCCAGCAGCGTGCGGTGCGCATCCGTATCGACAAGCGCACGATCATCATGCTGGCCGTGAATCTCGACCAGCATCTGACCAAGCTGGCGCATCATCTGCACGCTGATGGCCTGATCGTTGATATAGGCCTTGGTGCGCCCGTCGGAAGATTGCACGCGGCGGAAAATCAGGTCGCCATCGTCATCGAGACCGTTTTCGCGCAGGAGAAGCCTTGTCGGATGATTGTTCGGCACCTCGAAAGTCGCGGTGACCTGCCCCTTTTCCTCCCCGTGGCGCACAAGGCCGCCATCGCCGCGGCCGCCAAGCGCCAGCGAGAGACTATCGAGAAGAATGGATTTGCCCGCACCCGTCTCGCCCGTCAACACGGAAAGGCCCGCCTCGAAACCGAGGTCGAGCCTTTCGATGAGAACGATATCGCGAATTGAGAGCTGGACCAGCATGGCCTATGCCCCGTCTCAGGCGCCGATGAGCTTCTTGCCGGCGCGCGAAATCCAGGACCCCTTATTCTCACGCGGCTCCAGGCCCTGGCCCTTCAGCAGCTTGTAGGAATCCGCATACCATTGGCTGTCGGGATAGTTGTTGCCGAGAACGGCAGCCGCAGTCTGCGCTTCGTCCACCAGGCCCATCGCGTAATAGGCTTCCGTCAGACGCGCCAGCGCTTCCTCGATCTGGTTGGTGTTCTGGTACTGCTCGACGACGATGCGGAAACGCGACACGGCGGCGAGATATTCCTTGCGCTCAAGGTAATAACGACCGACCTGCATTTCGCGGCCGGCAAGCTGATCGCGGGCGAAACGGATCTTGGCCTGCGCATCCGCGACATATTCCGAATCGGGATAGTCGTTGACGACCTTGTTCATCGCCTCAACTGTGCGCTGCGCGGCGCGCTGGTCCTGCGTGACGTCGGAAATCTGCTTCGAATAGGCAAGACCGATCATGTACTGAACGTAAGCGGCGTCCTTGGAACGCGGATATTGCCGCAGGAAACGGCTACCGGTGGTGATTGCCACATCGTTCTTGTTGGTGCGCGTGGCAATGAAGGTCTGCATGACAAGCGCCTTCTGGCCCCATTCCGTGAAGGGGTACTGCTTGTCGATCGCCTCGAACTTGCGTGAGGCTTCCGTCATATTGCCTTTGTTCATGTTCGCCAGCGCTTGCTTGTACAGAACGTCAGGCGGATCGGTCTCCACGCCAAGCTTGGTGATGTCGATATCCGGATCGGACTGGCAGGCAGTGACGACGACGCTCGCGCCGACCAACATCAACGAAACGGCGATCCCTCGCATCGTACCCTTCATTGCACCAGACCCTACATGCTTCATTCGACAGTTCCCACTTCCCGCGCAAATACATAAGCATCGGCTTTGTATTGGCGTTCTAGCCATAAAAGCATCCGCAGGGCAACGCAATGATGACGCATTAACGCATTTTTATGGCATCACCCCATGCAATCGCACGATTATCCGGCGATAATTTGCAACTTCCTGCTCCGTCTCACGGAAAAGCCGCCCCGGAGGAGCGGCTTTTCTGTCAATTGATAGCCTTCAAAAGACCTTACGCGGACCAGGGCGCGAATTCGGGCATATTGACGGCCACAAATTCGCGGGCGCGCACCATCTGGTTGCGTGCGGCCGGAGCCTCTACGATCTCGTAAGCCGTACGGTCGCTCAGCAGGGCCTTCAGCGCATTGGCATTGACCTTGTGACCACCGCGATAAGAACGGTAGCAACCGATGAACTGAGCGCCCGCAAGTGCCAGGTCGCCCACCGCGTCAAGCGTCTTGTGGCGGACGAACTCGTCCTTGGCGTAACGCAGGCCTTCCATGTTGATGACGCTGTTGTCGTCGGAAATGACAACCGAATTCTCAAGCGAGGAGCCCAGTGCATAACCGGCGGCCCAAAGGCGCTCGACATCACGCATAAAGCCAAAAGTACGGGCACGCGACAGTTCGTTCTTGAACGTCTCTGCCGTCAGGTCACCCTTCCAGGATTGCTTGCCGATCAGCGGCGTGTCGAAATCGATGTCGACCTCGAAGCGCGTACCGTCATAAGGACGGAACTCCGCCCAGGACGCACCCGAATCGATACGCACCGGCTTGGTGACCCTGATATAGCGGCGCTTCACGCCAAGGTTCTTGATGCCGACCGATTCGATCGCTTCAATGAAGGGAGCAGAGCTGCCATCCATGATCGGCGCTTCCGGACCGTCTACCTCGACGACAAGGTTGTCGAGGCCCATGGCGTAGATGGCGGCCATGACGTGCTCGATCGTCGCTACCGACTGGGAAAGCGAACGGCCAAGCACGGTGCACAGATCGGTATTGCCGACATTGGCAGACACTGCCTTCAGCTCGGTGACGCTGCCATTGTCATGGAGGCGATGGAAGACGATGCCCGTTCCAGCTTCTGCGGGCTGGAACGTCATCGAGACCGGATTGCCGGAATGCACGCCAATGCCTTTAAGCTGAACGGCATGTGCGATAGTTGTCTGAAATCCGAGCAGTCCGATAGTCATTAGTGTATGCCTTTTTTGCAAACCGCGCCGCTTGGGCCAGCGCCGTTCAAGTTTTCAAGCCGGGTTTTAACGACCGGCGAAGTCAGTCTGTTCCTTTACCCAGCCTCATACATACGCACATGTACGTGCCACGACAAATCACTGTTCGTTTCGGATTGTTACATGCGTAAGTAGCTGACAACGCTAATTAATTTAGTGTTAATAACGTAAAATAAACAAAACGCCCGGATCGTCGGATCCGGGCGTTTCGAGAGGCTAATGGAATCGCCCTCAGTTGGACTGGCGGCGCAGGAAGGCCGGGATTTCCAGCTGGTCATCATCGTGGTGGCTGGACGATGCAGGCGTTGCACGGCCGTGATCGTCGAGCTGGCCGCGACGCGGTGCGTAGAGGCTTGCTTCCGGCGAAAGCGGTGCGCGGCGCTGCGGCGCCATGCTCGGCGCATCCATCATGTCGGAAGGAACTTCTTCTTCTTCGCGGCGACCAAGCGAGTTGGTGATGCGCTTCAGAAGACCCATCGGGCCACGCTCTTCCTGGGCAGCAGGAGCGGCATGGGTGCGGTGGTCCAGCTCGGCCTTCACGACCGGCGGGAAGTCTTCGACCTTCGGCATTCGAACCGGCTCAGGCTGGCGGGCAACCGGTGCAGGTTCCTGATAGACGGGAGCCTGCGGCTGCTGCATGCGCGGTGCCGGAGCAGCATGCTGTTCCGGAGCGTGATAGACCGGTGCCGGAGCAACCGGAGCCGGAGCGGCCTGCTGAACCGGCTGGGCCGGACGAAGTGCCGCCGGTGCTTCAGCCGGAGAGGATGCGAACAGCTTGCTCTGCGGACGGAAGTCCTGGGCCGGCTGCTGATGTGCGGCAAAACCGAGTTCACGTTCCATTTCGGCTTCTGCCGAACGGATGGTCTGGGCGATCGGGTCTACGGCCTTCGGTGCCTGCGAAACTGCGGCAGGCTGTACTGCGGCCGGAGCGGGAGCAACGGCCGCGGAAGGACGGATAAGCGGCTTTGCAGCGGCGGCTGCGGCGCGCATTTCGGCAACGTTCTGTTCGCCGACGCCTGCAACGCGGTCAATGCCGGTTGCAACGACGGAGACGCGGATGAGGCCTTCAAGCGCTTCGTCGAAGGTTGCGCCGAGGATGATGTTCGCATCCGGATCAACTTCTTCGCGAATACGGGTCGCAGCTTCGTCGACTTCGAAGAGGGTGAGGTCGCGACCGCCGGTGATGGAGATCAAGAGGCCCTGCGCACCCTTCATCGAGGTTTCGTCGAGCAGCGGGTTGGCGATCGCCGCTTCCGCAGCCTGCATTGCGCGGCCCGGACCGGAAGCCTCGCCGGTGCCCATCATCGCGCGGCCCATTTCGCGCATGACCGAACGGACGTCGGCGAAGTCGAGGTTGATGAGACCTTCCTTCACCATCAGGTCGGTAATGCAGGCAACGCCGGAATAGAGAACCTGGTCGGCCATGGCGAAGGCGTCCGCAAAGGTCGTCTTGTCATTGGCAATACGGAAGAGGTTCTGGTTCGGAATGACGATCAGCGTATCGACGGACTTCTGCAGTTCCTCGATGCCCTGTTCGGCAAGACGCATGCGGCGGCCGCCTTCGAAGTGGAAAGGCTTGGTGACGACGCCAACCGTCAGGATGCCCTTGTTGCGCGCAGCCTGCGCGACAACAGGAGCAGCACCGGTGCCGGTGCCGCCGCCCATGCCGGCGGTGACGAAGCACATATGCGTGCCGTTAAGGTGATCGATGATCTCGTCGATGCATTCTTCAGCGGCAGCGCGCCCGACTTCCGGCTGGGAACCGGCGCCGAGACCTTCAGTGACGTTGACGCCGAGCTGAATGACCCGATCTGCCTTCGTCATGGTCAACGCCTGGGCATCCGTGTTGGCGACAACGAAGTCGACGCCCTGGAGGCCAGCCGTGATCATGTTGTTGACAGCGTTACCACCACCGCCACCGACACCGAAGACGGTGATGCGTGGCTTCAGCTCTGTGATATCAGGCTTCTGCAGCTGTATCGTCATTTTAACATTCCTTCTTTCTCTGGCCGCATCGCCCCGCTGGCCGATTCTTGAAACTCAACTCTGAAACCTCCGGCTTGCGCCCCGAGGCTACTCAAAAACTCTCTTTCAGCCATTGCCCCACCCGGGCTATCCGGCCGCTACCGTTACCAAACGGCGAGAACATTCCGCCTTGCGCCGCATGAATTTCGATGTCCGCCACCTGCGGATAGATCATCAGTCCGCAGGCGGTTGAAAACGCCGGGCCCTTTGCCGCGACCGGAAGACCAGCCACGCCCATGGGGCGGCCGATGCGAACGTTGCGGGCAAGAATGCGCCGCGCCGTTTCCGGCAGCCCCGTCAGCTGGCTCGCGCCGCCGGTCAGGACGACGCGCTTGCCGACGATGGGGCTGAAGCCGGACTTCTGGATACGATCACGGATCAATTCCAGCGTCTCTTCGATACGTGCCCGCACGATGCGGGTAACCAATGCTCTTGAAACTTGCGATGGTTGATCGCGATCATCTTCGCCAATCGGCGGGATCGAAATCATGTCGCGCTCATCCGCGCCATTCAGCAAAGCCGAACCATGCACCACCTTCAGTCTCTCCGCATCTTCGATTCGTGTCGAGAGGCCTCGTGCAAGATCTGTCGTAACGTGATGGCCGCCAAGGCCGATCGCGTCCGTATGGATGAGCCGGCCCTCGGCAAAAACCGAGATCGTCGTCGTGCCGCCGCCCATGTCGATGGCGGCGCAGCCGAGTTCGACTTCATCGTCCACCAGTGCTGCTAGACCGCTGGCATAGGGCGTCGCGACCATGCCCTCGACGGACAGATGCGCGCGGTTGACGCAAAGTTCGAGGTTCTTCAGCGCCGTGCGTTCGACAGTCACCACATGCATGTCAACGCCGAGAAGATCGCCGTACATCGACAGCGGATCGCGGATACCGCGCTCGCCATCCAGCGAATAGCCCGTCGGCAGCGAATGCAGGATCGCCCGGTCCTGACGCATGGACTGCTGGCTTGCCGCCACCAGAACCTTGCGCAGATCGCTTGCTTCCACTTCCTGGCCGCCGAGATCGATGCTCGCGGTGTAGATATCGCTCGCCAGGCGGCCGGCGGAAACATTGACAATCAGGCTGTCGACGGTCAGGCCCGCCATGCGCTCAGCCGCATCGACTGAAAGACGGATGACGCCTTCCAGCGCGTCGAGGTCGGCAATCACGCCTGACTTCACGCCGCGCGAACGCTGGTGGCCGATGCCGATGATTTCGACCTTGTGGGTGCGGCCAGGCAGGATTTCGCTTTCCTGACGGGGCGTCAGCCGGCCGATCATGCACACGACCTTGGTCGAGCCGATGTCGAGCACCGAAACGATGTGGCTGCGCTTGGAAGAAAGCGGCTTCAGACGAGGCAGACCGAAATGGGAAGAACCGAAAAAGCTCATGTGTTCTTCTCCGCTTTCTTGAGAGCCTTGGTGCGCGCATCGACGGCAGCCTGGCGGCGTTCGGCGGCACCTTCGGTCAGTTGGATCGTCGTACGGTCGGACAGGCGCAGGTCCACGGCAGCGACATCGCGCGACAGAACTTTCTCTTCCAGATCGAGCCGCGCGAGCAATTGCAGCGCCTGCGGCAGGTTTTCTTCTGGTAGCTTGACGACGATGCCGTTGTCGAGATGCAGGTCCCAGCGGCGGCCGGCGATACGCACGTAGGCTCGGACGCGGCTGCGGATTTCCGGCCAGTCAGCCAGCTGCTCGACGAAACCGGCAGCACCGGTTTCCGCGTCGCGGCCCACGAAAAGCGGCAGCGAGGCAAACTTGTTGTCACGCAGCGGCGCAATGACACTGCCGCTCTTTTCGATCAGCGACAGCTCCGAGCCGTGCTGCCAGATGCCAAAAGCCTGACGCTCCTTCAGACGAACCTCGACCGTCTTCGGATAGATCTTGCGGATATCGACATCCTCAACCCAGGGAAGCTGCACCAGCTTGCGGCGCGCGGCGTCGATGTCGAGCGCGATCAGGGACGTGCTGCCATCGAGACCGAGAAGCTGGAAGACATCGATTTCGGAGGTCTGCAGGTTGCCGGAGACCTTCACGTCCTCAACGGCGAAACCGGCTGCGGAGGTCGTTGCCTGCGTGACGATATTCGTATGGCCGCCGAGCGACATGCCATAAAGCCCGGTCGCCGCATAAAAGGCGACGGCCGCAATCGTACCGGTATGGGCGGGAATGTGGATACGTCCCGTCGCAAGGCTGACGCCGAAACGCACGACGCGACGCAGCGGACGCGGCAACACCATACGATCGTCGGCACTGGCCGCCGCCGCGAATTGCTCGCGCTTTTTTGCCGTCGACTTTTTGCCGATCACCGCAAACACGAAGCGTCCTCCACCATCCAGCTGACAAGGTTACCAAAGGAGCGGCCAGCATGGGCCGCCATTTCAGGCACCAGGGAGGTCGGCGTCATGCCCGGCTGTGTATTCACTTCAAGCCAGATAACTTCGCCATCTTCTGAGAAACGGTCGTCGTAACGAAAGTCTGAACGGCTTACGCCACGGCACCCGATCGCCCGATGCGCCATAACCGCCAGTGTTTGAATTTTTTGGTAAATTTTCGGTGAAATTTCTGCGGGAATGACATGTTTCGAGCCACCAGCAGCGTATTTCGCATCGTAATCATAGAAATTGTGACCGAGCGGCACCACTTCGGTGACGCCCAGCGCCTCGCCGTCGAGCACCCCGCAGGTCAGTTCGCGCCCATGGATATAACGCTCGACCATGACATGGTCGCCGTATTTCCATTCAGAGGACGTGAGGATCTGCGGCGGGTGCGACTGATCTTCCTTGACGATAACGACGCCGAAGCTCGAGCCTTCACGCACCGGCTTCACCACATAAGGCGGCGCCAGCGGATGTTCGCTGGTGAAATCGAAGCGGTTCATGACTCGCTCGGCGGCGACAGGAATGCCGGCAGCAGCAGCAACCTTCTTGGCCTGCGCCTTGTCCATGGCAAGCGCCGAGGCGAGCACGCCGGAATGGGTATAGGGAATGGCGAGATATTCGAGGATGCCCTGAATGGTGCCGTCTTCGCCGAAGGGCCCATGCAGCGCGTTGAAAGCGACGTCCGGGCGCAGCGCATCAAGCACGGCGGCGACATCGCGGCCGACATCGACACGGGTGACCTTGTAGCCCTCGTCTTCCAGAGCCTGCGCGCAAGCGTTGCCCGACGACAGGCTGACCGGCCGCTCCGACGAAAATCCACCCATAAGAACAGCTACGTGCTTGCCGCTCATCGATACCTCTGACACCAACTCTCCGTTACGGACCACGCTCCGAACCGACCGGATTTCACAAACCGGTGATTCTGGCACATGACCCTTGAGACCAGTTAAACGCGATTAAGGTTAATGAATCGTTTACTTTCGTTAACCGCCGCGCCCAACATGCCGAGTTTGTTAAAGAATCAGCATTGATCCGAATTCCCTCCTTGGAATCAGAGAGTTGCGCGGAATGCAACATGCAGGTTTTCAATGATCGGAAATAAAACGACGCCGGCGCGTCTGCTGCCGCGCGACAAAGGCAAGGCCGAAACGTTAACAGACAGGATTATTCCCCAGGCAAATTATCTGCCGTTTCAGCGTTTTAAAACCGCGGCCTGAATCAGTCTCTCAATCGACGAACGTTCTCCAAGGCCGTGACCACACGTGTCGCCCTGACGGATCACATTATCTGCATTATTTCTTTTTTAGCATTCCATAAGAACAAAAATTGCGTTAACGCAGATGTCGCCTCCCAAGGCATGACATTGCAATCATCCAAAATGGAACCAATACCATGACCGACGCGATATCTCCGGTATCGCCGACCGCTGACAATTCGAACGCTGTAAAGACAAATTCGCCTGCACGAGTTCTCACTGCCAGTCTGGTCGGTACGACCATCGAGTTTTTCGATTTCTACGTTTACGCCACGGCCGCAGTGCTCGTGTTCCCGACATTGTTCTTCCCGAACAATGATCCGATGACGGCGCTTCTGGCGTCTTTCGCAACTTTCTCCATCGCCTTTTTCGCCCGCCCCCTCGGCGCCGTGGTCTTCGGCCACTATGGCGACCGCGTTGGCCGCAAGACGACGCTTGTCGCGGCGCTGCTGACCATGGGTGTCTCGACGGTCGTGATCGGCCTGCTGCCGTCATATGAGACGGCCGGCGTTCTGGCGCCGCTGCTGCTCGCACTTTGCCGCTTCGGCCAGGGCTTCGGTCTTGGTGGCGAATGGGGCGGTGCCGTCCTGCTCGCGACGGAAAACGCCCCTCCCGGCAAGCGCAGCTGGTACGGCATGTTCCCGCAGCTTGGCGCACCCGTCGGCCTGTTCCTCTCGTCAGGCGTGTTCTGGATCCTGCTGCACTTCATGTCGCAGGAAGCGCTTCTCAGCTGGGGCTGGCGCATTCCCTTCGTCGCCTCGATCATCCTGATCGCGGTCGGCATGTGGGTTCGCCTGTCGATCACCGAAACGCCCGACTTCCAGAAGGCCATCGAAAAGGAAGAACGTGTGGCCGTGCCGGTCGCGGAACTATTCCGCAACCACAAGCGCAGCCTCGTGCTCGGCACCTTTGTGGCGCTCGCCACCTTCGTGCTCTTCTACATCGGCACGGCCTATCTGCTCTCCTACAACGTCAAGGTCCTGAAAATTCCGTTCCTCGACGCGCTGGAAGTGCAGATCCTCGGCTCCGTCGTTTTCGGTATCTTCATTCCGATTGCCGGCAAGTTTGCGGAAAAATTCGGTCGCCGCGAAATTCTGATCCTGACGACAGTGCTGATCGGCCTGTTCTCCTTCCTGCTGCCCGGCCTGATGACCGGCAGCGAAGGCTCGATCTTCGTCTTCGCGGCTCTCGCGATGATGCTGATGGGCATGACCTACGGCCTGATCGGAACGGCGCTCGCCGCCCCCTTCCCGACCCGCGTCCGCTATACCGGCTCTTCGATCACCTTCAACATGGCCGGCATCTTCGGCGCGTCGCTGGCGCCTTACATCGCCACATGGCTGCAGGTGAACTACGGCATGGGCTATGTCGGCTATTACCTCTGCGTATCCGCGCTCATCACGCTGGCCTGCATTCTTCTGTCCCGCAAGGACGAAGTCTGAGTCCATAGATACCGACAGTAACAAAAAGCCCGCGAAACGAGAGTTTCGCGGGCTTTAATGTGTTTACATCTTAGCAAGGCCGACTGGCATCAAGCCCCCAGAAAAGGCTCCACTTCACGACCGGGCATGAACAGCCCGAGCCGCTTGATTTCCCATTCCAGCCGGATGCCCGATTTGTCAAACACGCGCTTGCGGATGGTCTCGCCTAGATATTCCAGATCGTAACCGGTCGCATGGCCGGTATTGATCATGAAATTGCAATGCAGTGATGACATCTGCGCGCCGCCGATCACAAGACCACGACCGCCCGCCTCATCGATAAGCTCCCATGCGGAATGACCTTCGGGGTTCTTGAAGGTCGAGCCGCCGGTCTGTTCGCGGATTGGCTGCACGGTTTCGCGGTGATGACGCACCGCATCCATATCGGCGCGGATTTTCGCCTTGTCCTCGGGATAGCCCTCGAAGAGCGCACCGGTGAAGATCAGGCCTGCGTCGGCGCCGGAATGACGATAGCTGTAGCCCATATCGGCATTGGAAAGCACATGCTGGTTGCCCTGACGGTCGACCGCGTAGACTTCCACGACACGTTCACGCGTCTCGCCGCCGTTTGCGCCCGCATTCATGCGCAGCGCTCCGCCGATGGAGCCCGGAATGCCGTAATAGAAGTGGAAGCCGCCAATGCCATTATCCATGGCCATGGCTGCAATATGCTTGTCCGGGCAGATCGCGCCCGCCTTGATGCGGTTTTCACCGGCAAGCTCCACCTGACCGAAGCCCTTGGCGGACAGGCGCACGACCACGCCCGGAATACCGCCGTCACGCACCAGAAGGTTCGAGCCGACGCCAACCACGGTCAGCGGCACATCTTCCGGCAGAATTTTCAGGAAGGCAATCAGATCATCCGTATCGTGCGGCTGGAACATCACCTCCGCAAGACCGCCGGCTCTGAACCACGTCACGCGGTCCATAGGCGCATCCGGTGTCAGACGTCCCCGCAATTCCTTTACCCCGTCGCCGAGCCTCCCCAGCAATTTAACCCCATCGACCTGTCTCATTCAGACTTTCCTGATATGCTCTTCAATTCCGAAGGCAGCGACGCTGCCCATTGCGTGATATTCCCAGCCCCCAAGAGAACCACGAAATCACCCGGATTCGCAATGGCTGCGACCTGTGACGCAAGGTCCTCCCGCTTTTCGAGGAAACGCGCGTCACGGTGGCCAGCGGCCTTGATGGCCGAAACCAGCGCTTCGGAGCTTGCGCCTTCGATGGGATCTTCGCCCGCTGCATAAACCGGAGCAAGAAGAATCGTATCGGCATCGTTGAAACAATGCGCGAAATCATCAAACAGGCTCGAAAGACGGCTGTAGCGGTGTGGCTGGTGCACGGCGATGATGCGGCCCTTGCAGGCTTCCCGCGCCGCCTTCAGCACAGCCTTGATCTCGACCGGGTGGTGACCGTAATCGTCAAAAACCTGCACCCCGTTGGCTTCACCCGTCAGCGTGAAACGTCGCTTGACGCCACCGAAGGAGGCAAGCCCCTTCTTGATGTCGGCTTCCGAGATGCCTAGACGATTGGCAACCGCGATTGCCGCTGTCGCATTCGAAACGTTATGGCGGCCGGGCATCGGCAGGACGAGGTCCTTGAAAGAGAAAATCTTGCCGGTGCGGCGACGGCGGATTTCCACGTCGAAGACCGAGCGCGTACCGTCGATGCGGACATTCGAAAACCGCACGTCGGCCTGCGGGTTCTCGCCATATGTGATGACTTTGCGGTCTTCGATGCGGCCAACCAATGCCTGCACTTCGGGATGATCGAGGCACATGACGCCGAAACCGTAGAAAGGCACGTTCTCGACGAACTGACGGAATGCGGCGCGTACGGCATCGAAATTGCCGTAATGGTCGAGATGTTCCGGATCGATATTGGTGATGACGGCGACGTCGGCCGGCAGCTTCAGGAAAGTGCCGTCGGACTCGTCGGCCTCCACCACCATCCACTCACCCTCACCCATGCGGGCATTGGTGCCATAGGCATTGATGATGCCGCCATTGATGACGGTCGGGTCGAGATTGCCGGCTTCTAGGAGCGTGGCGACCATGGAGGTCGTCGTCGTTTTGCCGTGCGTGCCGCCGATGGCGATGGCGTTACGGAAGCGCATCAGCTCGGCCAGCATTTCCGCGCGGCGCACGATCGGCAGGTGCTTTTCCCGCGCGGCGACGAGCTCCGGATTGTTCTTCTTGATCGCGGTCGAAACGACGACGACCTCTGCATCGCCGATATTGTCAGCCGTGTGGCCCACAAAAACCTCGATGCCCTTGTCACGCAGACGCTGCACATTGGCGCTGTCGGCCTGGTCCGATCCCTGTACCCGGTGGCCGAGATTGTGAAGCACTTCGGCAATGCCGCTCATGCCGATCCCGCCTATGCCGATGAAATGCACAAGGCCTATGGCTTTCGGCATCTTCATGCCCCAACTCCTTCAATATTCTTCTTGAATTCCTGTACGGACCGGCCGGAGGCAATCGCCTCCACCAGATCGGCCAGCACATCCGCCGCGTGCGGTTTGCCGGTTGCCTTCGCCGCCGCCGCCGTTGCGGAAAGCCGCTCGGGTTCGGCAAGCGCCGAGGACAGCAGGCCAGAGAGCTTCTGCGGCGAGAGCTCCGCCTGCTTGATGACGCTTGCCCCACCCGCCGCCGAAAGCGCAGCCGCGTTCGCCGCCTGATCATGATCCAGCGCATGCGGATAAGGCACGAGGATCGACGGACGGCCGATCACCGAAAGCTCCGATACCGTCGAAGCGCCCGAGCGGCTGATGACCAGATCGGCCTCGCCGATACGCGACGCCATATCGCCGAAGAAGGGCGAAACATCCGCCTTCACGCCGAGCTTCTGGTAGGACGCGATGACGCTGTCCTTGTCTTCCGGCCGCGCCTGCTGGGTGACGACGATGCGCTTGCGCTGCTCGTCTTTCAGGAGGCAGATTGCGGCGGGTACCGCGCTCGAGAAAAACTGCGCGCCCTGGCTGCCGCCAAAGACAACGAGCTGGAAAGGCTCGCCTGTCTGCGAGGCCGTGTAGGGTATTTCAGATGCCGCCAGCACCGCTGGGCGCACCGGATTACCGGTCGCGACGGTCTTGTCGGAATATTGACCATTGGCGGGCGGCAGGAAGCCGCCGGCAATTGCCTTTACCCGCCCGGCAAGTGCCTTGTTGGCGCGGCCCATCACGGCGTTCTGTTCGTGAATGATCGACGGCACTCCAAGCCCGGTGGAGGCCAGCAGCGGCGGCACGGTCGGATAGCCGCCGAAACCGACAACCGCGACCGGCTTCAGTTTTGCGACCAGCCGACGCGCCGCGCGCAGGCCAACCCAGAGCTTCCAGAGCGAACCCGCCACGGAAATTGGGTTTTTGGAGCCGATGGTGGCAGACGGAACCACATGAATTTCATCTGCCGGAAACTTGCCCGCATAACGCTCGGCGCGACTGTCGGTGACGAGATGCACCTGATAACCGCGTGCCTTCAGCGTATGCGCCAGCGCTTCTGCCGGAAACACATGGCCGCCGGTTCCACCGGCGGCAAGAAGAACAATACCCTTGCTCATGATCGTTTACTCCGCGGGAACGCCGGAACCAACGCGGAAGAAACTCCGCTCCTGCGCCCGCTTTTCGGGTCTGTGGCGTGTCAATGCCAGAAGGAAACCGGCGGTCACGCATATCGCCATCATTGACGAACCACCATAGGAAATCAGCGGCAAGGTCATGCCCTTGGCAGGCATCAGTTCCAGATTGACGCCGATATTGATCATCGACTGCATGCCGATCTGCAGCACAAGGCCAGCCACGGCGAAGCGGCAGAAATCGTCCTTTTCCTTGAAGGCGTGCGACAGGCCGCGCAGCACGATGAAGGCGAAGATGGCAACAAGAAACATGCAGAAAACGATGCCGAATTCTTCCGCCGCAACCGAGAAGATGAAGTCGGTATGGCTATCGGGAATGATGCGCTTGACGATACCCTCACCCGGTCCGCGACCGAACCAGTCGCCACGAATGATCGCTTCACGCGCCGTGTCCACCTGGAACGTGTCGCCCTCACCCGTCCAGAAACGGTCGATACGGCCGGCCACGTGCGGCAGCATGAGGTAGGCGGAGATGATGCCGCCGACGCCGAGACCACCGAGCATGATGATCCAGAACCACGGCACACCCGCCATGAAGAACATGCCGCCCCAGACAACGGAAGTCAGGATCGTCTGGCCGAAGTCAGGCTGGGCGATGAGAAGTGCGGCCACGATTCCGAAGGTGATGATCGCAAAGAGATTGCCCGGAATTTCCGGATGGCGCGCCCGCTCTGCAAAAAGCCATGCGCAGACGATGACGAAAGCCGGCTTCATGAATTCCGACGGCTGGATCGAGAAAGTGCCGATGGAAATCCACCGCCGCGCGCCCTTCACCTCGATGCCGAAGAACAGTGCAAAGATCATCATCAGCAGCGAGGCGATCAGCATGATGACCGCCACGCGGCGCACCTGGCGCGGCGACAGGAAGGACAAGCCAACCATGATCGCCAGCGATGGCACCATGAACATGGCCTGACGCTCAACGAAAAAGAAGCTGTTGAGGCCGATACGCTCGGCAACGGCCGGCGACGCCGCGAAGGACAGCATCAGGCCGATGCCCATCAGCGCGATGAATGCCGCCAGAAAGAAACGGTCGATGGTCCAGAACCATTCCGCGACCGGACCGCGATCAACTCGGCTTACCATGGCCTTCAGCCCCCTTTTCCAGAGTGAACGAGCATCGTCATGCCATCGAGCGCCGCGACCTGCGCGACAAACGAATCACCTCTGACTTCAAAGTTCTTATATTGATCGAAACTTGCGCAAGCCGGGGACAACATCACGATATTGCCGGGCGTCGCGTCTTTTTCCGCATCCGCCGCCGCATGCTGCACGGCCTTGTCCAGGGTGCCGGATATTTCGTAGGGCACCGCTTCACCGAGCGTCGCTGCAAATTCCGCCGCCGCCTCGCCGATCAGATAGGCTTTTGCAATGCGCGGGAAAAGCGGTGAAAGGCTGGCAATCCCGCCGGCCTTCGGCAGACCGCCGGCAATCCAGTAAATGCGGTCAAAGCTCGAAAGCGCAGGTGCCGCCGCATCGGCATTGGTGGCCTTGCTGTCATTGACGAAGGTGACATTGCCGCGTCGGCCAACCGGCTGCATGCGATGCTTGAGGCCAGGGAAGGATTTGAGACCTGCACGAACTTCATCCTCGGAAACACCGACTGCAAGGCAGGCCGCAATTGCCGCCGCCGCATTTTGCGCATTGTGGCTGCCGCGAAGCGTCTGGATACCATCGAGATCGACAAGTAGCGACGAAGTTCCCCCATGCGCCCGCAGGATGCGGCTGCCCTCGGCATAAAGACCTTCGGAAACGACATTGCGCTTGGAAATGCGCTCAACCCTGACGCCGGCACGCTCAACGCGATCGGCAATCAGCGTCGAGTAGCTGTCGTCGACACCGACAATCGCCGTGCCGCTGCCGGCAACAAGCCGTTCCTTGACGTCGGCATAGTGCTGCATCGTGCCATGCCGGTCGAGATGATCGGGAGTGAGGTTGAGAAGAATGCCGGCAGTCGGATTGATCGTGGGTGCCAGGTCAATCTGGTAGGACGAGCACTCAACAACGTAGAAGCGCTGCGCCTTAGGCGGATCGAGGCTCAGTACCGCCGTACCGATATTGCCGCCAAGCTGCGTATCGCGACCAGCCGATTTCAGAATATGTGCGATCAGCGCCGTGGTGGTCGACTTGCCGTTGGTCCCGGTAATCGCAATGAAGGGGCAATCCGGCGCGTGGGCACGACGTTCTCGGACAAAGAGCTCGATATCGCCGATGATCTCGACGCCGGAGGCTTTCGCCAGATCGACGGACCAGTGCGGCTTCGGATGCGTCAGCGGCACGCCCGGTGCCAGCACGAAGGAGGAGAAACTCGACCAGTCAATCGTCCGAAGATCCGCCGTCTTGATGCCCTCGGCCTCGGCCTTTGCGACACTGTCGGGATTATCATCGAAAGCCACGACGTCGGCACCGCCGGCGACCAGCGCCCGGGCCGTGACAAGACCCGAACCGCCGAGCCCGAAAAGAACGACTTTCTTACCCTTGAACGACGTGACCGGGATCATCGCTCACCTCAGCTTCAGGGTAGCGAGGCCAAGCAGCGCGAGGCCAACGGAAATGATCCAGAAACGGATGACCACCTGGCTTTCCGTCCAGCCCTTTTTCTCGAAATGGTGATGGATCGGCGCCATCAGGAAGACGCGCCTGCCGGTGCGCTTGAACCAGAAGACCTGGATGATGACCGACAGGGTTTCCATGACGAAGAGACCGCCGACGATGACCATGACGATCTCGTGCTTGGTGGCGACTGCGATGGAGCCGATCAGGCCACCCAGCGCGAGCGAACCCGTATCGCCCATGAAGATGGCGGCGGGCGGCGCATTAAACCACAGAAAACCGAGGCCGGCACCGATGACGGCGCCGACAATAACGGCGAGTTCACCCGTGCCGGGCACGAAATTGATCTGCAGGTAATTGGCAAAAACGGCGTTACCGGCGAGATAGGCGATCACACCGAAAGTGGCGGCCGCGATCATGACCGGCACGATGGCGAGCCCGTCGAGACCGTCGGTCAGGTTCACCGCATTCCCCGCGCCGACGATGACGAAAGCACCGAACAGCACGAAGAAATAACCGAGATTGATCACAAATTCCTTGAAGAAGGGAAAAGCGATGGAGCTGCCGAGCGTGCCGCCATGCGGTGCCGAGGCAAGCGCCATCTTCATCATGAAGAACACGGCAATCGCCGCGATCAGGAATTCGATGCCGAGACGAGCCTTGCCGGAAAAACCCTTGTCGCTCTGTTTCGTCACTTTCAGATAATCGTCGTAGAAGCCGATGGCTCCGAAACCAAGCGTCACCATTAGAACGGCGACGACATAGACATTCGACAGGTCGCCCCACAGAAGCGAACCGCCGAGAATGCCGGCGAGGATCATCAAGCCGCCCATGGTCGGGGTGCCGGCTTTCTTGAAATGCGTCTGCGGCCCATCGGCGCGAATCGGCTGGCCTTTGCCCTGGCGCACGCGCAGCGAATTGATGATGGCCGGTCCAAACAGGAAGACGATCAACGCAGAGGTGAACATCGCCGCCCCCGCCCGGAAGGTGATGTACCGGAACAGGTTGAAGATTTGAATTTTATCCGACAGTTCGACGAGCCAGATCAGCATAATTGCCCTTTCAAAAGGCTATTTCAGACTTGGCGTTCCGTCTCGGGGAATGCCGGATACTTGTCAAGCAGGGCGGCGACAATCTTGCCGAAACCAAGCCCAAGTGACGATTTTACCATCAGCGCGTCTCCCGGTTGCACCCATTGCAGGGCGAAATCGGTGAGTTCCGCCGTCGTCGGGAACCAGATGATGGTGACGCTGTCAGGCAGCGCGTCCCGCAAAGCGGCCATCGCCTCGCCTGCCAGCCACACATGTTCGATACCCGCCGCAAGCAATGGCCCGGCCAATTCCTCATGCAGTTGTGCCGAAAATTCGCCCATCTCCAGCATGTCGCCGAGGACGGCAACGCGACGGCCATGGCCCTGCGTCGGCGTTTCCGCCAGCACCGCGATCGACGCCCGCATGGAGGCAGGATTGGCGTTGTAGCTTTCATCGATCAGAAGGAAGGAGCCGCCGTTGATCTGCAGATGGTGGCGCTGGCCACGCCCCTTCACCGCCTCAAGCGATCCCAGCGCTTCGAAAGCACGGTCGAGATTGGCGCCCGTGATCGCCACTGCGCCAAGCACCGCCATCGCATTGTCCGCAATGTGCCGGCCCGGAATGTTGAGATGCAGCTCGCTGGTTTCGCCGTTCAGGATCGCCCAGATCGTCGAGCCAGTCGTCGTGCTCTCGAAATCCGCGAGGCGGAAATCCGCCTTGGCATGCTGACCGAAGGTCAGGATGTGTTCGATGCCCTGCTCCTGCGCGGCCTCTTCAAGCTGCTCGAACTGGGCATTGTCACGATTGAGGATGACGGAACCGCCCTGCTCCACGCCCTCGAAAATCTCCGCCTTGGCGGCGGCGATCTCTTCGATGTTGTTGAAGTTGCCGAGATGGGCAGGCGCGATGGTGGTGATGATCGCCACATGTGGGCGGACCATCTTCACCAAAGGCCGGATTTCGCCGGAATGGTTCATGCCGATTTCGAACACGCCGAATTCAGTATCGGCGGGCATGCGGGCAAGCGTCAGCGGCACACCCCAATGGTTGTTGAAGGAAGCCACCGCCGCATGCACCCGGCCCGATGGCGCGAGCGCCTGCCGCAGCATTTCCTTCGTCGTCGTCTTGCCGACCGAGCCCGTCACCGCGATGATGCGCGCCGATGTTCTTTGACGCGCCGCGATGGCAAGCTTGCCAAGGGCTGCAAGAACATCTTCGACCACGATCATCGGCACCGTCAGGCGGCCGAGCGCTGGCAGCTTGGCTTCAGCAACGACCAGAAGTCCTGCCCCGTTGGCAACCGCGAAACTCGTATAGTCGTGACCGTCGACACGATCACCCTTGATGGCGAAGAAAGCTTCACCCGGCTTCACCGTCCGGCTGTCGATGGAAATGCCGGTGATTCCTGTCGGCAGGTTGCCCACCGGGCGTCCTGCGGTGATGGCGATCATATCGGCGACTGTCCATAACCAGCTCAAATTTTCGATCCTTCCAGCGCTGCCAGTGCAGTGCGCACCTGTTCATGATCGGAAAAAGGCAGTGTCACGGAGCCAACGATCTGCCCTTCTTCATGCCCTTTGCCCGCGACGATCAGCGTATCGCCATGCGACAGCATCGATACCGCATGGCGGATCGCCTCGGACCTGTCGCCAATTTCCAGAGCGTCGGGCGCCGCCGCCATCACCTCGGAGCGGATCGTCGCCGCGTCTTCCGAGCGCGGATTGTCGTCCGTGACGATGACGATGTCGGAAAGACGGGTCGCGACCTCGCCCATGATCGGGCGTTTGCCCTTGTCGCGGTCGCCGCCGCAGCCGAAAACGGTGATGATGCGGCCGGAGGTGAAGGGCCGGACCGAGGTCAGCACGTTTTCCAGCGCATCGGGCTTGTGGGCGTAATCCACATAGGCAAGCGCGCCGTTTTTCGTTTGTCCCACTAATTCGAGACGGCCGGCAGCGCCGACAAGCTTTTCGAGCGCCTTGAGCGCCGTTGCGGCGGGAACACCCGTCGACATGGCAAGACCGGCGGCAACAAGCGCATTGGCCACCTGGAAATCACCCGCGAGCGGGATATCGACTTCGTGGATGACGCCGTCATGATGCACTTCGATCATCTGCTTGTGGCGGAAATGCTCAACGCGCTTCAAAGCGAGATATTGCCCGTTCCGTCCGACGGTGCGGACATCGAGACCCGCTTCGCGCGCCGCATGAACCGCCTTGTCCGACCAAGGATCGTCGGCGAAGATCACGGCGGGAGCGCCTTTTTCCATCAGCGTATCGAAAAGCCGCATCTTCGCGGCCATGTAATCCTCGACGGTCGGATGGTAATCCATATGGTCGCGGCCAAGATTGGTAAAGCCGGCGGCAGAAAGGCGCACGCCATCGAGGCGGCGCTGGTCGAGACCGTGGCTGGAAGCTTCCATCGCCGCGTGGGTGACGCCCTCGCTCGCAAGCTCGGCCAGAAGCGCATGCAGCGTCACCGGATCGGGCGTCGTCAGCGCGCCATAATCCTCCCGGCCGGGAGCGATGACACCGGTTGTGCCGATCTGGGCTGCGGCATGGCCGGCGAAAGCCCAGATCTGCCGCACGAAGGAGGCAACCGAGGTCTTTCCCGCGGTGCCAGTGACGGCGACCATGGTTTCCGGTTGTTTTCCGTAAAAGCGGGAGGCGGCAAGGGAGAGATAAAGGCGTGGGTCGGTCACGACCAGAACCGGCACTTCGGCTTCCACCGCGTGCCCGGAAACAACGGCAACGGCACCCTTGGCAACCGCATCCTTTACATAGGTCGCACCATCAGCCTTGGTGCCAGAAACCGCAACGAACAGGCTGCCCGGCGCAGCCTTGCGGCTGTCTGCGGTGATCCCCCCGATTTCGATCGCCCCGATCTCAGACAGGAGCAATTCTTTCAATTCCGGAAACGCATTTCCGGATATATCTCGCAAATTCATCGACTGTTTCCGTCTTGTCCCCCCGGCACGAATCGCCGGAACATCATAAGCTAACAATCAATAAGACACGAGCAAGGCCGAGCCATCCTTGCCGAACTTCGGCTTCACACCCAGCACCGCCGCCGTGCGGCTGATGATATCGTGCACCATGGGCGCTGCGGACGTGCCGGCTAGTGCCGCGCCATTGCCCTTGTCGGTCTTCGGTTCGTCGATGAAGGACAGCACCACATATTGCGGATCATCCATCGGGAAAGCCGACAGGAAGGCGTTGAAGTTCTTGTCGTGCACATAACGGCCGTTGACGACCTTATCGGCCGTGCCGGTCTTGCCGCCGACGTTGAAGCCATCGACGCGCGCATTTCGGCCTGAACCGTTGACGCCGTTCCATTCGAAGAGGAAGCGCATATCCTTGCTGGCGCCGGGTTTCAGCACCTGCTTTGCCACCTGATCCGCCTGTTCACGGGTGCGCGGCAGGAAGGTCGGCTCGATGAGTTTGCCGCCATTGACGAGTGCCGCACCGGCAACCGCCGTCTGCAGCGGTGTGGTTGAAACGCCATGGCCGAAGGAGATGGTGATGGAGTTGATCTTCTTCCACTCACGCGGCTGCGAAGGCAGCGCTACTTCAGGCAGTTCGGTCTGCATGCGGGTGAGAAGGCCAAGCCGCGTCAGGAATTCCTTGTGCCCTTCGGTGCCAACGGTATCGGCAATCTTGGCCGTACCGATATTGGACGAAAACTGGAAGATTTCCGGCACCGAGAGCATGCGGCCCTTGCCGTGGAAGTCCTTGATGGTGAAGCCGCCGATGCGGATCGGGTAACGCGCGTCGAACATATCACCGAGGCGGACGCGCCCCGAATCAAGACCCATGGCAATGGTGAAGGATTTGAAGGTGGAGCCCATTTCGAACGTGCCGTTCGACATGCGGTTGAGCCAGCCTTCTTTCGCGCCTTCGGCCGGGTTGTTCGGATCATAATCCGGCACCGAGGCCATGGCCAGCACTTCGCCGGTATGCACATCCAGAACCACGGCACCGGCGCCGATCGCCTGGAACTTGGTGATGGCCGAAGTCACGACTTCGCGCACGATGGACTGCACGCGCAGGTCGATGGAAAGCTTCACAGGTTCGAGCGGCTGATCGCTCGTCATGCCGAGCGCCGTGAGATCGGCAAGACCCTGGCTGTCGACGTAACGCTCCATGCCGGCAACACCGCGGTTGTCGATATTAACGTGACCGACGACATGCGCTGCGGTCGGCCCGCCGGGATAGAAGCGGCGTTTTTCCGGACGGAAGCCGATGCCGGGAATGCCGAGCGCGAGAATCTGGCTCTGCTGCTTTGGCGTCAACTGGCGGCGCAGCCACTGGAACCGCGAATTGGAGGAGAGCTTCTGATAGGTCGTGCGCTGGTCGAGATCCGGCAGGACGGTGCGCAGCTTTTCGATGGCCTCGTCAATATCGACGATACGATGGGGCTCGGCAAACAGCGAGACGGTGCGGATATCGGTGGCCAGCACCTCGCCGTTACGGTCGAGAAGATCAGGGCGCGACGCCATCAGCCTGTCGGCCGGCGCGATGCTCGACACCGTCTCCTGCTCTGCCATGCCATATTGCACCAGACGGCCGCCGACGACGGCGTAAAAGGCGACGAAACCGAAAATGAGAAGGCCGACGCGGCTTTTCGCCTGCGCCGCGCGCTTCTTGCGCGCGCCTTCAAACGCCGCATGATCGGTGTGGATGCCGGTCGTGCTGGCGGAAAAGTGAGCCTTGCTCTTCAAAACCATGGCGCGGGAGAGAAAAGACATCAGCGGTTCACCGATCCTGTTATCGTGTCGTCCATGTCGGTTTCATCACCGGCGGTGGCGGAGGCAACGGGCACGGGTGCCGGTGCCGGGCGAGAAACACGGGCACGCGGCGTAGGCACCGGCACGCCGTTGACGGCAATCTGGCCTGCCGGCGGTGATTTTGGCTTGGAAGCGCCACCCAGCGTCGCGCCGGGTTTGGAGCCATTGACGGCAGCGGCGATGACATCCTCGACGCTCATGCCTTCCGGTTCGGGCGGCTGCGGCAATTGCGAACGCAGCATCGGCAGCTCGCGCGGCTGCGCCAGTTGCGTCGGCAGTGTCGGCGAAAGACCGAGTTCCGTTTGATAGGCATTGACGAGACGGTGCAGACGGTTCGGCTGCGTCAGCAGCGCCCAGTCAGCGCGCAGGAGATCGATCGTATCTTTCTCAAGCTTGATTTCCGCCTCCAGCTTGCGGACCTCCTCAAGCTTGAGATCGGCCTTGTGCTTGATCGAATAGGTCACGACCGCCGCAGCGACCATGACCCCCATCAAGATGACATCGAAAGTGCGCAGCATATCAGCCTCCCATCTTTTCAAGGCTGGCGAGATCGGGAAGCTCGAATATCGAGAAATCCGCAGCGCGCGCCGGTGCCGTGGTGCGCAGGCCAGCGCGGAGCTTGGCCGAACGGGCCCGCGGATTAAGCTCCGCCTCCTCGTCGCTGGCAGCAATCATCGGCTTCCCGATATTCTCGAAAATGGAGGGCTTGTCCTCCACCATCGGCAGATGCCGGGAACCGGCTGCCTTGCCCGAACGGTCGGAGAAGAATTTCTTGACGATACGGTCTTCCAGCGAATGGAAGGTGACGACGACCAGCCGACCTCCGGGCTTCAGAACCTGCTCGGCGGCAAACAATGCCTGCGCCAGCTCACCCAGCTCATCATTGACGAAAACACGCAGCGCCTGGAACACCCGCGTTGCCGGATGAATCTTGTCCTTGGCTTTGCGTGGCGTGGCGATCTCGATCAGGCCCGCCAGATCGCGGGTGGTGCGGAAAGGCTCTTCCGCTCTCCTCTTCTCGATAGCGCGGGCAATGCGACCCGGCTGCTTTTCTTCCCCGAGAAAACCGAAGATGCGGATGAGATCACCAACCTTGGCGCGGTTGACGACATCGGCTGCCGAAACGCCGGAAGCGGACATGCGCATGTCGAGCGGGCCGTTCTTCTGGAAGGAAAAACCGCGCTCGGCCTCGTCGATCTGCATGGAAGATACGCCGATATCGAGAACGACGCCATCAAGGCCGCCCTCGGGCGCATGTTTCGCGAGATCGGAAAATTGCGACTGGATGAGCGAAAGCCGGCCGCCATTGGCTGCGACCATTGCCTGACCGCCGGAGATCGCCGTTGGATCGCGGTCTAGTGCGATGACATTTGCGCCGCGATCGAGAATGGCCTGGGTATAGCCGCCGGCGCCGAAAGTGCCATCCAGAATAATTTTGCCGGGGGCGGGTTCAAGCGCGCTGATGACTTCACGAAGCAGCACGGGGATATGGCGCTGAGGTCCGCCATCGGCATCAGAAGATCGTCCGCCAGAATTCGCCGCCATTGAGTGTCCCCGTCCTAGGCGGGGCGAGCAGCCGAAAAACCGCGCCCCGCTCTTGCTTCCGCCTGCGCCGCCAAAAACGCATCCGGTTGCCAAAGCTGAAAATGATCCGCTCGTCCGACGAAGGTGACCTCGGTAGAGATGCCGGTGAATTCCCGCACAAAATCCGTCACCATCAATCGACCTTCCTGGTCGAGCTTCATGAAAACACCGCCGCCGTGAACCAGCAGCGACATTGCGTTCGCTTCCGGCGAGAAGGCATCCATGGACGCAATCTGCCGCTCGTAGCGCTCCAGCAGATCCGGACCGCCGACACTGATTGCCGGAAACGCAAAATCCTGGAGACAATAAAGCTCCTGAACGCCGCGCTTGGCCAGCACCGAACGAAACGGAGACGGAACCGAAACGCGCCCCTTGGCGTCGATCCTGTTCGTCACGTTCGATAAAAAGCGGTCCATCACTCAACTCGCCAAAACCGCATGCCGCAAAGCGATTCATCCGCCCCGCAGCCGACACCGGTACGCACGACACATCGCCAAGCGCCAGGGCGACATGCCCTGCAGCAGCCCCTTGCAGGCTCCTCACTCGTTTCAGCGATTGCGGGTCAAAAACACGACCCAATGTGGTGTGCATTTGGGATACCATGGGACACTATGGGCGTCAATGGGATGAAGCCGGCACGATACCGCCTTCGCATCGGAAATTCATAAGCCGTTAAGTTTAACGAATGGTTTACTTTGCGCGCAGCAACCCGCCTTCACGACGCAAAAATGCATCATGGAAAAATATATTTTCTTTTATGAAACAACAGGATGTCTTCATCCCGCCAAAATTTCCACCCTCGAAGCCGAAGAGGAAATTCGCCAGTTGGCCTGTAAGCCGGGTTCTGTATGGCCCCGGTTTGACCCGGAACGTGGCAGCCATTCATCTGGGACGGCATTTGCATGCCGCCTCGCGCAACCCACCCGGATGACGGGCCCGGAAACCGGCTGTGAACGGGCTTTCGCCCGCCCCGTGTCATCCCTATTCGGTCTTGCTCCCGGTGGGGTTTACCTTGCCGCCGCTGTTACCAGAAGCGCGGTGGGCTCTTACCCCACCCTTTCACCCTTACCATGCGGATGCATGGCGGTTTGCTCTCTGTGGCACTTTCCCTGGGGTCGCCCCCGCCGGACGTTATCCGGCACCGTATTTCCGTGGAGCCCGGACTTTCCTCACCTTACCGTCTTTCGACATTGGTAAAGCGCGGCTGCCCGGCCAACTGGCATGGGCTGCATAACCATGTTCCGCAGCGAAAGCCACCGAAAAGCGACGGCCAAGATTAAAGAAATGCGGGTTTGAAATCCGTCGAGAAAGCACCGTCGGCGATTTCTCCGTCTCGTAGCAGCAACGCGCCAAGCCGTCCGATCTCATCGGAGCTCTTGGCCGCCGTGCCGTTACCACCGGTCAGAACGGCGATGCGCGGCGAGGCTGTGAAACCAATGGCGGGATAACCGCTGCCGGTTTTGGAGACGACACAGGCGGCCATCGAGACACGCGAGAGATCGATGGCAGGCACCAGCGTTCCGACGATGTCAGCGAGATGATCCCGCACGCTTTCCCGTCCACCGGAGCGGAACCATTCCCGGATTTCCGGATCACTGCCGAGCCGCTTGTCATCGGGATCACCGCCAATCTTCAGGTAGAATTTGCCATCGGGATAGCGGACCGGCGGCAGAAGATAGATATGTTTTGTCGTATCGCGCGGCTCGTAGATCAGCGACGGCATGCCGGCATATTGATCCAGATCACCCCCATCTATCTCAAAGAAAGCAACGGTGCGTGCATAGACATCCAGCGCTACCGGCTGGGGCAACAGATCTTTGGTAATCGAGAAGCCGCCAGCCGCCACCAACACCCGGTCTGCGGTATAAACCGCACCTGATGCCGTATGAACCGATGCCCGGCCACTTTCTTCCCGCGTGGAAACAACGATATCGTCGATCAGCGTAACACCCGCCTTTTCCGCCAGTATGGTCTGTGCTTTCACCAGCGCGCGGGGATTGACGTAACCGGCATTATCCCTCTCGAAGACGCCTTCGCAGCTCTGTTCGAAGGAGAAATAGGGAAAGCGGCTTTTCAGGCTCTGGTCATCCAGGAGTTCCGTGGAAACCCCGAGCCGAGCAGCCGCCTTCAGAACATCATCGACAAAGGGATTGGCGCCGCCCCGCTCAGGTCCAACCATCAGGCAGCCGACCGGCGCGTAAAACTCGACACCGCTGCGTGTCGCAATATCGCCATAACGTGCAATGGAACGGTTAGCGAGCAACGCCCAGTCGGCATCGCCATCGATGGTGCGGGTAATCCGCGCCTCGTCATAATGGCTGGCGAAGACGCCTTGATGCGATTTTATATCTGCAGGCTCACCGGGACCGATCAGCGCGACGCCATCCACTGTTTCGGCCAGATGGCGGGCGGCGGCGGCGCCCATCATGCCGCGGCCCACGACGATATATTTGAAATGTCCCGACATGCCGCCCCTCTTTACCCGCTCACTTCCGTCGAAACCTTTTAGCCGCTTCGCCCGAAAATGTCAGACGAAAACCGGGGCCATTTCGGCGGCGAACTCATCCTCTGCCAGCTGACCGTTCAAAAGCAGCACGGCTCCCAGCCGTCCGATTTCGTCCGAAGATTTGGCGGAAACGAAATTGCCGCCGGTCAGAACCGCGATGTTGGAAGATTGCGTATAGCCGATGTAGGGATAGCCGCTGCGGGTGATGGAGGCGACACAAGAGCCGGAGGTCACGGGGCAGCCGGCAAGCTCCGGCATCAGTGATAGCGCCCGCTTCTTCAAAAACTCCACCTCCTCAGGCGTGCCGTCCGAATGGAACCAGCCAACCGCTTCAGCCAGCGTTTCTAGCCTGCCCTTCTCGCTCTCGCCGCCGATCTTCAGATAGACCTTGCCGTCGGGATAACGCACCGGCGGCAGGATGTAGACGATGTCGTCCTCGGTCTCCGCGAGGACGATGGTGGATGGCATCGCTCCAAACAGGGCCTGCCTTGCCTCATCCAGTTCGAAAAACACGATGGTTCGGCCCGTTGCCGCCATATCGACCGGCGATGGAAGAAGTTCTGCCATGTTGGTAAAACCGCCGGCGGCTACGATGACCTTTTCGGCGGTGTGGATGGCCCCTTCGCGGGTCGAAACCTCAACGCCACGGGAGGTATCGCGAATATGCGCCACCGTCTCGCGCAGCAACCGTGCGCCCTGCGCTTCCGCAATGGCGCACTGCGCTTTCACCAGGGCGCGTGGATTGACGTGACCGGCATTCCGCGCCTCGAAATAACCGCCGTGATCGGCTGGCAGGGAGAACATCGAAAACCGGTCGGCAAGCACATCATGGCGCAGCGTCTCTATGCCAAGGCCTAGACGGTCGGCCGAGGAAAGGGCGCGCGAGACATAATCACCGGCAAGACCCTTGCCGTTGCCGGTGAACAGGCAGCCCGCTTCGGTGAAAAAGCGGATGCCGCTCTTAGCCTCGATCTCGGCATAACGGTGGATGGAACGTTGCGCCAGTTCCGCCCAGACGGGATCACCGTCAAACCCGCGAGTGATGCGCGCCTCGTCGTAATGGCTTGAGAACACGCCTTTATGGGTCTTGCGATCGGCGGGTTCACCCGGGCCGATCAGCGCCACGTCATCCGTTTGCACTGAGAGATGCCGCGCCGCAGCCGCTCCCATCATCCCGGCCCCGACGACGATATATTTGAAATCCGGCATGTCATGCTCCGTATCAGCTTTGCTTCTGACTACAGCATGCCGGGTGGAAGCGGAATCGCTTTTCGCAATTTCTCAGACGATGGAGGCCTCAGCCGGCCAGCAGCGCCTGCACCTTGCCGCAATAACGCTTGGAGACCGGGTTCATGCGGGTAGCGCCATGGCCGGCATTGTACCGCAGGATCGTGCTGCAAACCTGACCGCCGCCCAGCTGATGCGCCGTCGCCAGATATTGCATTCCCCAGCGAATATTGGTCTCGGGATCGTAGAGTGCCTTGGTCGTGCCGCGATAGCCCATCATCCGCGCCGTCGCCGGCTTGATCTGCATCAGCCCGACCTCGCCTGCGCTACCACGAGCCTTGGGGTTGAACTTGCTTTCAACCGAAACCACGGCATGCGCCAGATTGGTGGGAACGCCGTAACGCTTGGCATATTTGACGATCAGATCGGAATAATCGTTCCTGAGCGAAGAAGGCAGGCTCTTTTCTGGCATGGGATAACCGGGCTTGCGGAAGAAATTCTCCAGCGTCACGGTTTTGGTCTTCACGTCTTCGTCTTTGGCAAAAGCAATCCCCGCCTGCGAAGCGAGTACAGCAATACCCACTACGACAGCAACAACAACCCTGTTCATATGTAGAAAAAGTCTCCAGATCGGAGGACCGGAACAATGAATCGGCACAATTAGTCAACGCCCGGAAAGTCGATCGCGACTCTCCGCTGTCCGGTCTCCTTGATTGATATTGACGGCAGGTTCCCCTGAAGAACGTCACCGCATACAGTGCTGTTCTTAAACTTCCTCAATGCGGATTAACTGTGGCAACCCCAAAAAAGCGACTTGCGGAGCGCGGCAAACCGGGATTCGTTTTCCAGAATCTGCGTTCAGGCGACCGAAAATTTCGGCAGGCGGGCAATCAGCCGGTGCAGGGTGTCAATGGTGGAAAAATCCGCAATGCCATCCACCAGTGCGGGCCGGAAATGCCTCTGGAACGCCGCCACGGCGCCCTCGGTTTTTTCACAATAATTGCCCGTTATTTCAACGCCGTAACCATAGATGGACAGCATAGACTGCAGCGCTTCGACGGGCTGGCCATGGTCGCCGCGCTGGAAAAAACGCCCGCCGCGGATTGGCGCGGGTTCAACCCAATGGCCGACACCGTGCTGCGACAGGATGTCCCACGGGAATTTTTCGCCCGGATCGACCTTGCGGATCGGCGCCACGTCCGAGTGGGCAAGCACCCTTTCAGGGGCGATATGCCACCGCTGGCCGCAATCGCGACATAATTCGATGACGGCTTCCACCTGCTCCATGGGGAATTCCGGCAGCCCGCCGGGATGACCCTGATTGGCGATTTCGATGCCGATGGAGCGGGAGTTGATATCCTCGTCCCCGGCCCAGGAGCTTTTTCCGGCGTGCCATGCACGGCGGGTTTCCGGCACAAGCTGGATGATGCGCCCGTCTTCGAAAACAAAGTAGTGGCTCGACACCTGGCTTTCGGGATTGCAGAGCCACGACAGAGCACCATCGGCTGTCGTCATGCCGGTATAATGAAGAAGAATGATATCGGGACCGGGCACGCCGATCCTCTCGCCGTGATTAGGCGAAGGCGCAACAGTTGCGCCCCCGAAATCCGGGGTAAAATCCGGCAGACATTCACTCATGCGACGCGGCGTTCTTTCTCGATGGCCGCATAGGCGGCGTTGAGAGCCGCCATACGCTCATTCGCAGCCGCATGCAATTCCATGGGAACGCCACGGGCGATGAGCTTGTCGGGATGATGCTCCGCCACCAGCGAACGGTAACGCTTGCGGATATCCAGGAAGTCGTCGGACGGCGAAACACCGAGCACGCGGTAGGGATCGCGCCCATCCATATGCACATGCCGCGCCATGATCGTTTCGAAATGATCTTCGGTGATATGGAAGATTTCCGCGATACGGCCGAGGAAGGCAAGCTCACGCTCGTGGATCAGGCCATCCGCCTTGGCGATATGAAAAAGGCCGTCGATGACGCTTTCCAGCATCTCGCAATTATCGTGACCGGAACCGCAAAGACCGGCCAGCCGCTCCGCATAGGCTTCGTAACCCGCAACGTCCTGACGTGCGAGGTTATAAAGACGGGCAACGTTTTTGGCTTCTTCTTCCGGAAAATCGAAAATCTGCCTGAAGGCCCGTACCTCGGCATCGTTGACGATGCCGTCGGCCTTCGCCATCTTGGCGGAAAGCGCGATGATGGCCACGGAAAAAGAGACCTTGCGGCGCGTTTCCGGATCACCTTCGAACAGGGTGCGGATGGCTTCCACCACGCGACCAAGCGCGTTGCCTGCCGCGTCGCCGATTGCGCCGAGCAGCCGTTCCCACAGGGATGAAATTTGCAAACAGGCGAAATCGAACATCATGACCGCAAGCATGACGGGATATTGCCGCGAATGCAATATCCACAGCGGGTAAGCGGCATTAACTTTTATTCATCTTTGCGACAGTTTTGCTTCAGGAACAAGATAGCGGGGTGAACGGAACTCCGGGTTTTCCACAGGGCACTGGGCCCGTGTCCGCAATGGGCCTATTGAAACGATTATATTTGCCCGGTCAGGTCAAGCCGCTGAAAAAGCGCGAGAAATCGGCGTTTTTCTTGATAAATTCACTTTACACCTACACGCGGCTGTCGCATCCATTTGCCAGACATGTCCAGACATGTGTTTGAGTATACGCAAAAGGAGAGCCATGATGGCCAAACAGAAAGTCGCAATGCTGACCGCGGGTGGCCTTGCGCCCTGTCTCTCTTCGGCCGTGGGCGGCCTGATCGAACGATACAGCGATATAGCGCCTGAGATCGACATCATCGCTTACCGCTCCGGTTATCAGGGCGTGCTTCTGGGTGATCGCATCGAAATCAGCAAAGACATGCGGGAAAAGGCGCATCTGCTGCATCGTTACGGCGGCTCGCCGATCGGCAACAGCCGCGTCAAGCTTACCAACGCCGCCGATTGCGCCAAGCGCGGCCTCGTCAAGGAAGGCGATAATCCGCTTCGTGTCGCTGCCGAGCGGCTGGCGGCTGACGGCGTCACCATTCTTCATACCATCGGCGGTGACGACACCAATACGACCGCAGCGGACCTCGCCGCCTATCTCGGCGCCAACGGCTACGACCTCACCGTCGTCGGTCTGCCGAAGACGGTGGACAATGACGTGGTTCCGATCAAGCAGTCGCTTGGCGCCTGGACGGCCGCCGAAGTCGGCGCGTCCTTCTTCGACAATGTCAGCAACGAGCAGAGCGCAGCCCCCAAAACCTTCGTTATCCACGAAGTCATGGGCCGCCATTGCGGCTGGCTGACGGCGGCTACCGCCCGTGCCTATATCCAGAAGACCAACGGCAACGAATATGTCGAAGGCCTGATGATGAACACGCAGATGAAGAACATCGACGGCATCTACCTGCCGGAAATGGCCTTCGACATCGAAGCGGAAGCCGAGCGCCTGAAGGAAATCATGGACAGACACGGCTACGTCACGCTGTTCGTCTCCGAAGGTGCCGGCCTCGATTCCATCGTCGCTGAACGCGAGGCTTCCGGCGAAGCGGTAAAGCGCGATGCCTTCGGCCATGTGAAGATCGACACGATCAATGTCGGCGGCTGGTTCCAGAAGCAGTTTGCCAGCCTCATCGGCGCAGAACGCTCCATGGTGCAGAAATCAGGCTATTTCGCCCGCTCTGCCCCCGCCAATGGCGACGATCTGCGCCTCATCCAGGGCATGGTCGATCTCGCCGTGGAAAGCGCACTCAACAAGGTCTCCGGTGTCACCGGCCACGACGAAGACCAGAATGGCAAATTGCGGACCATCGAATTTCCGCGTATCAAGGGCGGAAAGCATTTCGACCTCTCTGCCAAATGGTTTACCGAAGTGATGGAACATGTCGGTCAGCCGTTCACAGCGGCCTGATTTTACGGTAGGCTAAAATAAGACGGCGACAGGGAGGGCAAGGAGGAAGAGAATGTCTGGACAGGCCTGGCTGATTTTTTGCGCAGCATGTGCCGCGGTGTTCGCACTCCCCTCTCCCCTTGTATTTTCTGTCGCCTCTTATGCCGCCATCCGCGGCAAAAAGACGCTTTTGGCTTCCGTCAGCGGCGGCGCTCTCGGTATCGTAACCGCCATGACGATTTCAGCCATTCCTGTGGCCGGCTTTGCCTATATGCCGCAGTCTTTCGTGGAAATCGTGCAATGGGCCGGACTCGGTTGGCTGATGCTGTTTTTCCTGTGGACTTTCGCCACTCCCGCCGCCCAGGCGGCCAATGCCGATAATGACAATCTGGCTGGCAAGTCCGGGAGCGGAACGTTCCGCGATTGTTATGCAACCGCCGCCCTGAGACCGCGCTATTTCACCTTCTTCCTGGCGCTGTTGCCGCAATTCATTTCCACCACCGGCAATGCGGTAGAGACGTTTGCCGTGGCGCAGGCCGCAGTCCTGCTTCTGGCTCTGGCCATTCTCATCGTGCAGGGGCTGTTTCCCGAATCGACTCTGGCACTGGTGCGGCGCATGTCTGGCGACAAGAAAATCCGCCAGAAGTACCGCACGCACTTCATTTCCGGCCGTGCGGTCAGCGCCGGATACAGACGCATCGCGGCCTGAAACACTGCAAGTCGCCTCCCGGCTTGCCGCTTTCCTTACAATAGGTTAATGAAGCTCGACGGGACACTGCCTGCTTCGCTCGACGCGGGGGTATCGAAAGACAGGCATAACGAAGGCGGCAACATGCGAAATTCGGGCAAATTCCGCGGAAGAAGGACACTTCTTCTGTCTTCCACCGTGGGTCTGGCACTGGCATTGAGCGCATGCACCAGCGTCGAATATACCGCGAAGGATGGGCCAAACGGCCCTAAAATCGCAACGGTCGACCCCGCGACCACTCCTGCGTCGACATCCGCGCAGCCGGTAGCGACCGAGGCCGCAGCAGCAACTCCGACAGCTGCATCGGTTCAGACCGCCGAAACCGCAGTCTCTTCTCAGGCAGCAGCACTTCCCACAGCCGTCGCCGTCAAGGGCGGACGCGTGGCGCTGCCGCCGGCTTCCGAAATAGCTGCCGCCGCTGCGATCACTGCCCAGATGCAGCCGCAGCAGACCGAGGTCGCCCAAGCCGCCGTGGCGGCATCTGCACCCACCGCGGCCGCAGCACTCGCACCGGCAAGCGCCGCTCCCGCGGCGGCAGCCATCGAAACGGCGGCTGCGGCGGCCAAACCTGCCTCCCATAATGCCGCGGCCGATCTGCCGCAGGTGGTTGCCGTCAAGGGCAGCTTCCCGCCGGCACCGCCGCCGCCCGGCTCACCCTCCATCGGCACCGAACTGACGGCCGAACGCAAAGTCATTCCGCTGCCCAAGCCGGACAGCACCGTTCTCGCCTATGCCGCCGGGCCGACCAACGCCGCCCTTGCCGCCATCCGGCAGAATGAAGCGATGACCGCGCCGCTTAATACGCCACCTGCCGGACGCGAAAAATTGAGCGGGCTGATTTCCAAATACGCCAGCATGTATGATGTACCGGAAGATCTGGTTCATCGCGTGGTGCAGCGCGAAAGCCGGTATAATCCCGGCGCCTATAACAGCGGTAACTTCGGCCTGATGCAGATCAGGCACGCTACGGCACGCTCCATGGGCTTCGATGGCCCCGCCTCGGGCCTGTTCGACGCCGAAACCAATCTCAAATACGCCGTCAAATATTTACGCGGCGCATGGGTGGTAGCGGGCAACGACCGCGACAACGCCGTCAGGCTTTACGCGCGCGGTTATTATTACGATGCAAAACGCAAGGGCATGCTGCACGTTCTGCGCAAGTGATCGCCTCTGGCGTCGCTCTGAGCGCGGCGCAGCCGTTTGCCTTCTTTGAACGTCGAGCATTTTCCTTTCGCCATCCCTGGTTTTGTCCCAAGGATTTGAAAACCCCGCAAATATCAGGACGTGCAGATCCTCGGGACGAGCCCGAGGCGACGTATCCGTAGCGGCGCGAGTTGCCTCCCCATCTGTGGCTGGGGCGGTTCTTTGTGTCCCGCAGTGCCGGCCCCGTCTGGTTTTCCAGCGTCTCCATCATTCCCCACCTTCGCCCACAGCCCCTGTCATCAAACTGTAGCGTCACGGCTGTAGACGCCTCTCAATCGACTGAGAGGTGAACAAATGACGAGTGCGGCACCCAAGACCGGCTTCAGCAAGAACACGAAACTGAAGTCCGCATTGCTCCAGCACAAGGCTCTCTCGAAAAGCGGCCTCTCCGAACGGTTCTTCGGCGTTCTCTTCTCCGGCCTCGTCTATCCGCAAATCTGGGAAGATCCCGAGATCGACATGGAGGCGATGGAGCTGGGCGAAGGTCACCGTATCGTCACCATCGGTTCCGGCGGCTGCAACATGCTGGCCTATCTCTCGCGCAACCCGGCCAGCATCGACGTGGTTGACCTCAATCCGCATCACATTGCGCTGAACAAGCTGAAGCTCGCCGCCTTCCGCCATCTGCCCGCCCATCAGGACGTGGTGCGTCACTTCGGCCGCGCCAATATGCGCAGCAACAGCCACGGTTACGATCGCTTCATCGCCGAACATCTCGATGCCACGACCAAGGCTTACTGGTCGAAGCGCACGCTTTCCGGCCGTCGTCGCATTTCGGTGTTTGACAGGAACATCTATCACACCGGCCTGCTCGGACGCTTCATCGGCGCAGGCCATCTCATGGCCAGGCTGCACGGTGTGAAGCTCACCGAAATGGCCAGGGCCCGGACGCTCGAAGAACAGCGCCAGTTTTTCAACAGCAAGGTCGCGCCGCTCTTCGACAAGAAGGTGGTCCGCTGGTTGACGAAACGCAAAAGCTCCCTCTTCGGTCTCGGCATACCGCCCCGCCAATATGACGAACTGGCAAGCCTTTCCGATGACGGCACGGTTGCCTCGGTTCTGAAGCAGCGGCTGGAAAAACTCGCCTGCAACTTTCCGCTGAGCGACAATTATTTTGCCTGGCAGGCCTTTGCACGCCGTTATCCGGAGCCGCATGAAGGCTCTTTGCCCGCCTATCTCAAGTCGGAATATTACGAGACAATCCGCAACAATACGGCGCGCGTCGCCGTGCATCACGCCACCTACACCGAGCTTCTCTCCAAAAAGCCGGCAAGCGCCGTCGACCGCTATATCCTCCTGGACGCGCAGGACTGGATGACGGATGTGCAGCTCAACGAATTGTGGTCGCAGATCAGCCGCACCGCCGCATCGGGCGCTCGCGTCATCTTCCGCACCGCAGCCGAAAAGAGCGTGATCGAAGGCCGGCTTTCCCCCGATATCCGTAATCAGTGGGTCTATCTGGAAGAGCGCTCCAGCGAGCTCAACGCCTTGGACCGCTCGGCCATTTATGGCGGTTTCCATATTTACCAGAGGGCTATGGCATGAAAACCGTCGGTGAGAATGTAAGTCTTGCAGATAGTGCACATGCGAGCCTGATGGACCGCATGTATCGCCACCAGCGGCATATCTACGATATCACCCGCAAATATTACCTTCTTGGCCGCGACCGGACCATTTCCGGCCTGAACGTACCAAAGGGCGGCACGCTCCTGGAAGTCGGCTGCGGCACCGGTCGCAACCTGCTGCTGGCCGGCCGCAGGTTTCCTGACGCCAAACTATTCGGCCTCGACATCTCCGCCGAAATGCTGCTGACCGCAGCCGAGAATTTCGCCGGCAGGGCGGAACGCCCGATTTTGCGCGTGGCCGACGCCACCGCTTTCCGCCCCTCCGAGTTCGGTCAGCCCGACGGGTTCGACCGGGTCATGATTCCGTATGCGCTGTCGATGATACCGGACTGGGAAAAGGCAGTGGAACAGGCGCTCAAGGCGCTGAAACCCGGTGGCGCGCTGCATATTGTCGATTTCGGCCAGCAGGAGCAGCTGCCGAAGTGGTTCCGCACGCTCCTGCACGGCTGGCTCACGCGCTTCCATGTTACGCCCCGCGCGAATCTTCGCTATGTTCTGGCCAATATGGCAGGCCGTTTTGATGGCAACCTCGAATTTGAGGAAATCGCCCGTGGTTACGCCTGGCGGGCTGTCATTACCCTTCCGGTCACTGAAGCGCAGCAACCGAAAATCCACCGCATCCTGGCCGAGGCCTGATTGCAGAAGGTAGAACGGACCCCGCGCAGCGCCGAGGGGCGTCACCGTCAAGGCTCCTGCAGCGCCTTATTCGGCGATGAATGCGCAAATCGCTTCAAATCCAGCGACTGTCGGGTGCAAAAAGCACGTTGCCACTTGCCATATCAGTTTGTTTACCATGTTATGCGTAAATCGGGAGATACGGCGCGCCGTTTTGGCGGCCGTATAGGGGCAATATTTTCATCAGGGTTCCAATGCGGCTGCGTTTATCGGCACTATTGTCGGCTTTGCTATTGATCGGCGGCTGCACCTCCACGAGTTACGATCTGCTCGAAACCGCGTCCGTATCCAAGCCAAAATTTTCCGATACCGACCCGCAGGATTTCGGCGTCAACAACCCGCACCGCCATGAGGTGCACGGCATCGACGTGTCCAAATGGAATGGCGATGTCGACTGGCAGACCGTGCGCAAGTCGGGCGTGTCATTCGTCTTCATCAAGGCAACGGAGGGGTCGGATCGAATCGATCCGAAATTCGGCGACCATTGGCGCAGCGCCGCAGCCGCGAATATTCTGCATGCGCCTTACCACTTCTATTATTTCTGCTCGACGGCAGACGCGCAGGCCGACTGGTTCATTCGCAACGTGCCGAAGGACGCCGTTACTTTGCCACCGGTTCTCGACGTGGAGTGGAACCCTGCCTCCCCCACCTGCAAGACGCGCCCGGCCCCCGGCATCGTACGCGCCGAAATGCAGCGCTTCCTCGACCGCATCGAAGCCCATTACGGCAAACGTCCGATTATCTATACCTCGGTTGATTTCCACCGCGACAATCTCGTCGGCCAGTTCAAGGACTATCATTTCTGGGTGCGGTCCGTCGCCGCGCATCCGACCAAGATCTATGAAGACCGGCAATGGGCCTTCTGGCAATACACCGCAACAGGCGTCGTACCCGGCGTAAATGGCCCGACCGACATCAACGTCTTTGCCGGAAGCGAGAAAAACTGGCGGAAATGGATCGCTTCGGCCAAATAGGACGGCCAAGAAGCAACACTTTCCAAAATTCGGCGTTGTTCAACCACGTCAGATCGCCCGATCCGTTTTTTTGTCGCAAACATATGGGTAAAGCGGGCTAACAACCTATCGAGGAAATTCCCATGCCCACGTTCCGGTCGCGCAGCATAATCTTTGCCGCCGCTCTGTCTCTTTTGTCTTCCAGCGCAGCCCTCGCCACGCCACCGGTTGCATCGCCTGACGATCCCAAGCAGGTGGCCTGCGGTGGTGATCTCGGTACGTTTCTTGAAGGCGTCAAGGCCGATGCGCTTGCCAAGGGCATTCCGGCAGATGCGATCCAGAAGGCATTGGCGGGCGCACAGATCGACCAGAAGGTGCTATCGCGTGACCGCGCGCAGGGCGTTTTCCGCCAGACTTTCCTCGAATTCTCGCAGCGCACCGTCAGCCAGGCTCGCCTTGATATCGGCCGCAAGAAGCTGCAGGAGCTCTCCTCCACCTTCGCCCGCGCCGAAAACGAGTTCGGCGTGCCCGCTGGCGTCATTGCCGCCTTCTGGGCCATGGAGACCGATTTTGGCGCCGTTCAGGGCGATTTCAACACCCGCAACGCGCTGGTAACCCTGTCGCATGATTGCCGCCGCCCGGAGCTCTTCCGTCCGCAGCTGCTCGCGCTGATCGAAATGGTTCAGCATGGCGATCTGGATCCTGCCACCAATACGGGCGCATGGGCCGGCGAAATCGGCCAGGTGCAGATGCTGCCGAAGGATATCATCGCCTTCGGCGTCGATGGTGATGGTGACGGCCACATCAACGTCAAGAGCAGTGCGCCCGATGCCATTCTGACGGCTGCAAAATTCATCCAGCACCTCGGCTTCAAAAAGGGCGAACCCTGGATTCAGGAAGTTTCCCTGCCCGAGAACCTGCCCTGGGAAAAATCCGGCCTTGGCGGCCCGCTGACCGCCGGCGAATGGTTTGCGCTTGGCGTCACCCCGCGCGATGGCAACAAGAACTTCGCCTCCCTTCCCGCCGCACTCATCATGCCGCAGGGCCGCAAGGGTCCGACTTTCCTTACCTATCCGAACTTCAACATCTATCTGGAATGGAACCAGTCGTTCATCTACACGACCTCGGCTGCCTATTTCGCTACCCGCCTGATGGGCGGCCCGGTCTATGACAAGGGCAACCCAGATCCCGGCTTTGATGACGCCACCATGAAGCAGCTTCAGACCAAGCTCGAAGCACGCGGCCATAATGTCGGCAAGGTGGATGGCATTCTCGGTTCTGGCACCCGCGTCGCCATCCAGAAGGAACAGCAGCGCCTCGGCATGCCGGCGGACGGCTGGCCTACGGCAGCTCTTCTACAGGCGCTTTAACCTGTCTTAACGCTGCTCTCCGGCCCTTAATCTGTCGGCCGGAATCAAGGCGAAAATCGTTAATCTCGACCGGATGACTGGGGATAAAACCCCGGTCATTTACTTTTTTTAAACACATGAAGCACTGCGTGATAAGAAAATAACCATTCATTTTCAGATAATTACGGAAATTCCTTTTTTGAGGCCCTGAAAGACGTGCTGCACCGCATCACAAAAACCGCTTTTCAACTGCCACAAAACGGTCATATTATCGAAGCTGTCAACAAGAGGAGGCACCCATGGGACTTACAAAATCTCTCAATGCCTTGGCAGTCGGTTTGGCGTTTTTGTTCGTAGCGATGATGCTTTTCATCTGACGAGACGTGAAGACCAAACGCAGTGAAGAACCGTAGATGACACGAATTTAAAAAGCGCAGGCCCCGAGGGACCTGCGCTTTTTTCTGTCCGAAAATAGACTGGCTGAAATCACGCGGCGCTGCGGCACAGACGCTCCAGACCCAGATTTTCAAGCACGGCATCCACCAGCGGCGCGCGGTTCATGGTATAGAGGTGGAACTCATTGACGCCGCGCCGCTGGAGATCGGCGATCTGCTCGGCCGCAACCTCTGCGGCCACGCGGGCGCGGCCCTCCAGATCCTCGTCATAGCCTTCAAAACGCTCATCCAGAAACGCAGGAATGCTTGTGCCGCAGCGTCCGGCGAAACGCTTGAGCTGGGTGAGATTCTGGATCGGCATGATGCCCGGAACCACCGGAATGGTGATCCCCGCCGCCGTAACCCGTTCCATGTAACGTTCGAACACGTCATTATCGAAGAAGAACTGCGTCAGCGCCCGGGTAGCGCCATTATCCGCCTTGCGCTTCAGCATGTCGATATCAACAGCTTCACTTGCGCTTTCCGGATGCTTTTCAGGATAGGCGGAGACCGAAATCTCAAAGTCGCCCAGCTCCTTGAGGCCCTTTACCAGCGCTGCGGCGTTCTCGTAACCCTGCGGATGCGGCTGGTAAGCCGTGCCGATACCAGTGGAGGGATCACCGCGCAGCGCCACGAAATGACGAACGCCCGCATTACGGAACTCGTCGACGACCTGGTGCACCTCATCGCGGCTCGCGTCCACGCAGGTCAGATGTGCGGCCGTCGCCAGGTGGCTGTCACCGATCATCCGGCGCACCGCGTCCAGCGTCGGCGCCTTGGTGGAACCACCGGCACCGTAGGTGACGGAGACGAAATCCGGGTTCCACTTCTTGAGCTCGGCAACCGTTTCCCAGAGCTGGGTTTCCATCTCGGCGTTCTTGGGCGGGAAAAATTCGAAAGACAACCGGATGTCGCCATCACGGCGTGCGGTTTCCGACCTCAACATATCATGCCCTCCCGGAGCGAAGTAAAACCGCCTCTTGCGCCACATCGTCTGCCATCAGCAGCCGCTGGTCGCGGGCAACCCAGATCGTGACGTCCAGAGCTTCGTCGGACGCCTTTTCAGAATGCAGATCGACGGCACGCTCCAGAGAAAGCCCAGCCTTCTTCATCCACTCTTCCATCAGCGGGTGCGAGAAGCCTAGCCGCACATGCGCGTGTTCGTCGCGCAGATATTCAAAGGAATGCGGCGCAAGATCGATGACGATCAACCGACCGCCCGGACGCAGCATACGCGCGGCTTCCGAAAGGGCGATCTCGGGCTGGTCGAGGAAATGCAGCACCTGATGGATGACAATCAGATCGAAATCCTGTCCCTCGAGCGGCAGATTGAGAATATCGCCATGGCGCACAGAGGCGTTCACCACGCCCGCCTTGTCGAGATTGGCGCGTGCCACCGAAAGCATGTCGCGGCTCGCATCCACGCCGATGGCACGGCGATAAATGCCGCTCAGAAGCTGCAGGATACGGCCGGTGCCCGTGCCGAGATCGAGCAGCGAATCGACGGGCGTGGTGCCCACCAGCTTCAGCAGCGCGCCTTCCACGGCTTCGTCGCTGACATGCAGGCGACGCAGTTCGTCCCAGGCGGACGCATTACGGCTGAAATAATCCTGCGCACGCTCCGCCCTCACCCGCTTGACGGCGGCCAGTCGCTCACTGTCACGCTGAAGAACCGCGTCGGAAGGCGAGGCCGCTGCAAGCAACTGCCGAACGACACCCGCAGGCTCGCCATCCTGCCGCAAGCGAAAATAGGCCCACGCACCTTCCTGATAACGCTCGATCAGCCCCTCTTCCGTCAAAAGCTTGAGGTGACGGGAGATACGCGGCTGCGACTGGCCAAGGATTTCGGTAAGGTCGGTCACCGTCAGATCGCCGGCCGAAAGAAGCGCCAGCAACCGGAAGCGCGTCGGCTCACCCGCCGCCTTCAGGAGATCCACCAATTTGTCCAGACCGAACGCCACTCTGCCGCGCCTCGCAAGCTAATCAACATATAAAGATATCTTTATGTCGATGTGGCGCGAGATGCAAGCGCAAAGTGCCGCGCGAGACGATCATCTCCACTTATTACACGGAAAAAGGCCCGCTTTGCGGCGGGCCTTTTTTGAAGTTATGACAAACGGATCAGCGTGTCAGACGCTTGTAGCTCACGCGGCCGGGCTTGATGCTTTCCGGGCCGAGGCGACGGACCTTGTCCTTTTCGTAGTCTTCAAAGTTGCCTTCGAACCATTCCACGTGGCTGTCACCCTCGAAAGCGAGAATGTGGGTCGCGAGGCGGTCCAGGAACATGCGGTCGTGGCTGATGATAACGGCGCAACCGGCGAAGGCTTCCAGCGCTTCTTCGAGCGCCGCCAGCGTTTCCGTATCAAGGTCGTTGGTCGGTTCGTCGAGCAGCAGTACGTTGCCGCCCGCCTTCAGCATCTTGGCAAGGTGCACGCGGTTGCGCTGACCACCCGAGAGGTTGCCGACCTTCTGTTGCTGATCGCCGCCCTTGAAGTTGAAGGCGCCGCAATAGGCGCGCGAGTTCACTTCGAACTTGCCGAGCTTGATGATGTCGTTGCCGCCGGAGATTTCTTCCCACACGGTCTTGTCACCCGCCAGCGCGTCACGGCTCTGGTCGACGTAACCGAGCTGAACGGTGTCACCAACAGTCACCGAGCCGCTATCAGGCTTTTCCTGACCGGTGATCATTTTGAACAACGTCGTCTTACCGGCGCCGTTCGGGCCGATGACGCCCACAATACCGCCCGGGGGCAGCTTGAAGGACAGGTTCTCAATCAGCACGCGGTCGCCATAGGATTTGGTGAGGTTCTCAGCCTCGATGACGACGCGGCCCAGACGCTCGGCGACCGGAATGACGATCTGCGCATCGCCGGGACGGCGGTTTTCCGCTGCTTCCACCAGCTCGTCATAGGCCTTGATACGCGCCTTGGACTTCGTCTGGCGGGCCTTGGGGCTGGAGGCGATCCATTCCTGTTCGCGGCTGATGGCCTTCTGACGCGAAGCATCTTCGCGGGCTTCCTGCTGCATGCGCTTGGCTTTCGCCTGCAGATAAGCGGAGTAATTGCCCTCGTAAGGAATGCCGCGACCACGATCGAGCTCGAGAATCCAGCCCGTCACGTTGTCGAGGAAGTAGCGGTCGTGGGTGATCATCATCACGGCGCCGGGATAGTCGCGCAGGTGCTTTTCGAGCCAGGCGATGGTTTCAGCGTCCAAATGGTTGGTCGGTTCGTCGAGCAGCAGCAGGTCCGGCTGCGACAGCAGCAAACGGCACAGTGCCACGCGGCGGCGCTCACCACCCGAAAGGCCGGTCACCGGCGAATCGCCGGGCGGGCAGCGCAGGGCGTCCATGGCCATTTCGACCTGATTTTCGAGGTCCCACAGGTTCTGGCTGTCGATGATGTCCTGAAGCTTCGCGCCCTCTTCCGCCGTTTCGTCGGAATAGTTCATCATCAGCTCGTTGTAGCGGTCAACGATCGCCGTCTTGCTCGCCACGCCTTCCATGACGTTTTGCATCACGGTCTTGTTTTCGTCGAGCTTCGGCTCCTGCTCGAGATAACCGAGCGTCGCACCTTCAGCGAGCCAGGCCTCACCGGTATATTCCTTGTCAAGGCCGGCCATGATCTTGAGAACGGTCGACTTACCCGCGCCGTTCGGGCCGAGGATACCGATCTTGGCGTCAGGGTAGAAGGAGAGATGCACATTCTCCAGAACCTTCTTCGCGCCATAGGACTTGTTCAGCCCAGCCATGTGATAGATGAATTGACGTGCCATTGTAGCGAATGCTCCACATCGGATTTTTAAGAGTACGTATCGGGAAATTTGCCGCTATGTAGGGTAAATAGGACCTTGGGGCAACCTCTGGCACGATTATGACCCCATGATTATGACACGCTGCGCGATGAGACGACGGGTGCGACGATGAATGAGACGACCGATAACTTCGCATTCAGCCGGATTGAGAGGCTGGAAGCCCCTTCTGGCGCATCCATCGCCTTCCGTCATCAACCTTCCGCCCTTGCTCCCGCCCGCGGCGTGCTGATGATCTGCCACGGCCTTGTGGAACATGCCGGCCGTTACCGCCGTTTTGCCGACGTCATGTCGCAGCAGGGTTTCGAGGTCTATGCCCACGACCATCGCGGCCACGGTCGCACGAAAGCAGCGGATGCGCCTCTTGGCCGCTTTGCCTGGAAGGATGGCGCGGACAAGGTCGTGGCCGACGTCATGGCGATGCGCCGGCTGGCCGGCGAGCGGCATCCCGGCCTGCCGGTGATCCTGTTCGGCCACTCCATGGGGGGCCTCGTGGCGCTCAATACCGCTGTCAGTTACCCCGACGCCTTCGATGGTCTGTCGATCTGGAATTCCAATCTCAATCCCGGTCTTATGGGCCGTTTCGCGCAGATTGTGTTGCGGCTGGAAAAAATGCTGAAAGGCTCGGATGTGCCGAGCGCCATCCTGCCGAAAGCCACTTTCCGCGCCTGGAACGCGAAAATGCCGGAAAAGCGCACCCATGCGGACTGGCTGAGCCACGACAAGGCGGCGGTGGACGCCTATGTGGAAGACCCGCTCTGCCAGTTCGAGGCGAGCGTTTCCCTCTGGCAGGATGTCTTGGCACTCTCCTATCGCGGCCCGAAACTTATCGAGCGTCTGCCGAAGGCTTTGCCGCTTTTGCTGGTGAGCGGTGATGAGGACGCCGCGACCAACGACGGCAGGGAGATCGTGTGGCTTGCCGAACGTTTCCGGGAGGCGGGCTTCAGCCGTGTCGAGCACACGATTTACAAGGGCATGCGGCACGAGACGCTGAACGAAATCGGCTGGCAGGCCGTCGCGGCGGATTTTGCCGCCTGGTGCGGCCGCGTCGTGGATGACAGTAAAACGCCTTCCCCGTCATTCCGGCCTTGAGCCGGAATGACGGAATTAGGGGACTCTCAAAATACCGAATGTCGAAGCTGCCGTATCAGCCCCAGTTTAGTGCCGTTCCAAAACGGAATAAGTCCATGAGATAAAATCACATGCGACGCGGCAAGCAGCGGTCTATAAACCGGCAGACACCAAGTACCGGGGGATAGATGACCGACAAGCCGAACAGGAAACCGCCGCTATCGGGCATCCGCGTCATCGAATTGGCGCGTGTTCTCGCCGGTCCCTGGGCGGGGCAGATGCTGGCCGATATGGGCGCAGACGTTATCAAGGTCGAAAACCCCGAAGGCGGCGATGATACACGCGCATGGGGACCGCCCTTCGTTGAGAGCAATGACGGAGAAAACCTCTCCGCCGCCTATTACCACGCCACCAATCGCGGCAAACGCTCCATCGTCGCCGATCTCAAAACACCCGAGGGCTGCGAACTGGTGCGCCGGCTGGTGCGCACCGCCGATGTCGTCATCGAGAATTTCAAGCGCGGCGGGCTTGCAAAATATGGCCTCGATTACGAAAGCCTGAGGGCGCTCAATCCAAAGCTGATCTATTGCTCCATCACCGGCTTCGGCCAGACCGGGCCCTATGCCGATCTCGCCGGATACGATTATATCGTGCAGGGCATGTCCGGCTTCATGTCGATTACGGGCGAAGCCGATGGACAGCCGATGAAGGCAGGCGTGGCGGTTGCCGATATCTTCACCGGCATCTATTCCGTATCGGCCATTCAGGCGGCCCTGATCCACGCCATTCGATCTGGCGAAGGCCAGCATATCGACATGGCGCTTCTCGATGTGCAATCGGCCGTTCTCGCCAACCAGAACATGAATTACCTGATCTCCGGCAGGCCTCCCGTCCGGCTCGGCAACGCCCACCCAAATATCTCCCCCTATGAGGTGGTGCCAACGGCCGACGGCTTCCTGATCCTCGCGGTCGGCAATGACGGTCAGTTCCGCCGCCTCTGCAATATCCTCGGCATCGGCGCGATCGCCGATGACGAGCGATACGCGACAAACAAGGCCCGCGTGGCGCATAAGGTCGAGGTGCGGCAGATCGTTTCCACGGAGACGCTGAAATGGCAGAAGCGCGATCTTCTGACCGCCTGCGAGAAGAACGCCGTCCCCGCCGGACCGATCAATTCCATCGAGGAAATGTTCGCGGATCCGCAGGTGAAGGCACGCGGCCTCCGTATCGATCTGGAGGCGGAAGACGGCACTGTCATCCCCGGTGTCCGCACACCCATTATCATGTCTCAGACGCCGCTGCGTTATGAACGCCCGAGCCCTAAGCTCGGCGAACATCAGGCGCAGGTGCTGGCCGAACTGGAAAACATCGAAAGGACCACGACGCCATGACTGCAGCCGGAATGAAAAGAACAGGCGGGCAATTGATCGTCGAAGCGCTGAAGGCCAATGGTGTCTCCCGCGTTTCCTGCGTTCCGGGCGAAAGCTATCTGGCCGTTCTGGATGCGCTTTATGAAAGCGGCATCGAAACCGTGGTCTGCCGTCAGGAAGGCGGCGCCGCCATGATGGCCGATACCTGGGGCCGGCTGACGGGCGAGCCTGGCATCTGCATGGTGACCCGTGGCCCCGGTGCCACAAATGCCTCGGCCGGCCTGCACATTGCAAGGCAGGATTCCATTCCGATGATCCTGTTCATCGGTCAGGTGCAGCGGGATGCCCGCGAGCGCGAGGCCTTTCAGGAAGTGGAATATCGCCGCGCCTTTACCGAATTCGCAAAATGGGTGGGCGAGATCGATGATGCCCGCCGCATTCCCGAATTCGTTACCCGCGCTTTTGCCGTCGCCACTTCCGGCCGCCCCGGCCCCGTGGTGCTGACGCTGCCCGAAGACATGCTGGTGGAAGAGGTCGAAGCTCCCGAGGCAAAGCCCTATACGCCCGTCGAGGCACATCCAGGCCTGTCGCAAATGGCCGCCTTCGCCAAAATGCTGGGCGAGGCAAAACGCCCGGTCTTCATCGCCGGCGGCACCCGCTGGTCCGAGGAAAGCGTCACGGGCTTCAAGGCTTTTGCAGAAAAGCACAAACTTCCCGTGGGCTGTTCATTCCGCCGCCAGATGCTGTTTGATCATATGAGCGCCTCCTACGCAGGCGATGTCGGCATCGGCATCAACCCGGCACTGGCCAGGGAAATCAAGGAAGCCGACCTCGTGGTGCTACTCGGTGGCCGCCTCTCCGAAATGCCCTCCTCCGGTTATACGCTGCTCGATATTCCCTACCCGTCACAGAAGCTCATCCATATCTATCCGGAGGCGGAAGAGCTCGGCCGCGTCTATCGGCCGGACCTCGCTATCTGCGCCTCCCCGAACGATTTCGTTGCCGCGCTTGCCTCCATCGATCTTGCCGGCAATGCCGCCTGGGCCGATCGCACGGCCTCAATGCATGAGGCCTATCTCAAATGGTCAACGCCGCCGCAGACAGGCCCCGGCGCCGTGCAGATGGGTCCGATCATGGACTGGATCGAGGCGAACGTTGCTGAAGACGCCATCTTCACCAATGGCGCCGGCAATTACGCCACCTGGCTGCACCGCTTCCACCGCTTCCGCCGTTTCAACACGCAATCGGCCCCGACATCAGGCTCCATGGGTTACGGCCTGCCGGCGGCGGTGGCCGCCAAGCACCTGTTCCCGGAGCGCGAGGTGATCTGCTTTGCCGGTGACGGCTGCTTCATGATGCACGGGCAGGAATTCATCACCGCCGTGCGTTACGGGCTGCCAATCATCACCGTGCTGGTCAATAACGGCACCTATGGCACGATCCGCATGCATCAGGAGCGGGAATATCCCGGTCGTGTCAGCGGCACCGATCTCGTCAATCCGGATTTCAACGCCTTTGCCAAAGCCTATGGCGGACACGGCGAAACGGTGGAAAGAACGCAAGACTTCGCCGCCGCCTTCGAACGGGCACGGGCAAGCGGCAAACCGGCGATCATCGAGGTGAAGCTGGATGCGGAAGCGATCACGCCGACGCGTACCCTGACGCAGATCAGAACCCGAAGCTGATAACGCGCATGGACATGGCTTCGGCATGGTGTAAATCCTGACTGTGACTCACAGCTTAGGAAACGCCATGCCGGATACAGCCCCTCCCGTCATCACCCCACGCGGCGCGAAGATCGAGCCCTCGGCCGGCGCGCCTTTCGAGGCAGTGCGCGTGGCCCGCGATGTGCTGCACACGTCCCGCACGGCAGCAATCGCCACGCTCGATCCCGTCAGCGGTTATCCCTATACAACCGCGACCAATATCGGCATCGAGCCGGATGGCACGCCGTTCTTCTTCGCGGCCGGGCTGACGCTGCACGCCCGCAATATGGAAAGCGATTCTCGTGTCTCGCTGACACTCGCCCCTTTCGGCAAGGGTGACGCGCTGACGCTGCCGCGCCTGACACTGGTGGGCAGGGCGGAACAAATCAGCCCGGATGAAGTGCCGATCGCCATCGCGCGCTACATTGCCCGCTACCCCAAAGCGAAACTTTATCTCTCCCTTCCCGACACAAGGCTTTACCGGCTGCGGACGGAAGGCGTGCAGATTAATGGCGGCCCGGCCCGCAACGCCAGCAATATCATCCCCGCCGATCTGCGGACCGATCTGTCAGGCGCAGAAGAACTGATGGCGGCGGCGGAAAGCGAAGCGACCCGCCTTAACGCCATCAAGGGCGAAGCAGCTCGGCTCGCCGTTCTAGCTGGCGCAAAGGCTGGCCGATGGACGATCACCTCCATCGATCCGGATGGTATCGATTTCGCCTCGGCCAGCGATCTGGCCCGGCTTTGGTTTACGGAGCGGGTGACGACGCTGAAGCAGTTTGAGAAGGCGCTTGCTTCGCCGGTGAGGTGACGGACGCAAGCGATTCAAAAAACATGAAAATTGCTTCTACTTGGCATTTTGTGGCCATGTCGCCGCGCCGCGCCGTCGCTCCGGACTAGATCCGGGGTCCAGCGCGATCAAGTCCCTTGATCGCGAAAGATTCTTTTCACGGCGCAGACGCGCCGTGGCTGGATGCCGGGTCAAGCCCGGCATGATGGGGCGAGTTTTTGACCCCATCCTATCAAAAAAGGCCGGGCCGCATTCCGCGACCCGGCCTTTTCTTAAAGATCAGACTGATGCTCAGAGAGCAGCGGTGACGATGAATTCAACCTTGTAATCCGGCGTTGCCAGCGCGGCTTCGCTGGTGGCGCGGGCCGGCGGGTTTGCCGGGTCGATCCAGCCTTCCCAGACAGCATTCATTTCGCCGAAGGTGGACATGTCGGAGAGGTAGATGATGGTCTGCAGGATCTTCGACTTGTCGGAACCGGCAGCAGCCAGCAGGCGGTCGACTTCAGCGAGAGCCGACTTGCTCTGTTCCGTCACGCTCGTACCTTCACCAACCTGGCCGGCCAGATAAACGGTGTTGCCGTGAACGACGGCGCCGCTCATGCGCTTGCCCGGCTCGATACGCTTGATGGTCATGGAAAACTCCTGTTGATTGGCACTTGAAAAATAGAATGATGCGCGAAAAATCAGCCGCGCAGGTGATGGGTCTTTTCGTAGATCGCCGTGGAGCGCGCGCCGGAACGGCAATAGCCGAGCATCGGGCGCTGCAATTCATCGAGCGCATCCACCATGCCGGCAACGGCATCGGCATCGACGCCGTAGCGGCCGACCGGCACATGCATGATCGTCAGGCCAAGCTGCTCTGCACGCTCGGCAATATCGGCAAAAAGCGGCTGACCGTCTTCTTCGCCGTCCGGGCGGTGGCAGACGATCGACTTGAAGCCGAGTGCCTTGATCTCATCCAGATCGGCGACGCTGATCTGTCCAGTTACCGAATATTCGTCGTCTATGCGCCTGATATCCATGTCATGCCTCCTGAAACCGGCGTCCGCGCCGCTGGCCGTCATCCTTGAAATCCGCATCCGATGTAAGCGGTCAAATCCCATGCGTCAATGATGCGCGGTCTTCATTCGGTACGGCTCAGAGGATGAAAAAGCGCAGACCGAAGGAACGGCTTTCCCCCGGCTGAAGAATATTGAACTCACCGGCGGCCTCAAGCTCGCTACGCCCCACCCAGCGATGCGAAACCGGCTCGATGCCGAGCACGTTCGCCGGTGCCTGCTGGTTGCGCCACATCTGCAGATGGGGCAGCGTCTCCGTGCGAAAACGCACGGTGAGCGTCTTCCCGCCAATGGCCGCAATCGGGCCGAGTTTCAATTCCGCCCATTCAGTCTTGCCGGCCGACACGCAGAAAACAGTGCCCGGCTCCTCGCCAAAACGCCAGCCATGGCCGCCGCCATCCAGCATTGCGCCTTCAAGCCGCACCGCATCGTCAAACAGGCGAGCGCCGACATTCATATGGTACATCAGGAATACTGGGATCGGCCGCCCGGACGTATTGACGATCCTGTCATCGAGGCTGACCTCGCCGCTTTCGCCATCGATCTTCCATGTCCGTTCCAGCAGCGCCGTGCCGCCATCGGCAAGCTTCACGGGAACCTCGACGCGCGCCAGCGCATTGGACTCGAGAACATCGAACGCGGTGATCGTTGCGGGATGCGAGGAGAAGGAGCCATGCAAGGGATATCGACGCCCCTCGCGGTCACCATCAATCGGTTCGGGATGACGGATATGATCGGGACCACAGGTAAAAAGAAAGCCTTCAAGCGAGTGGTCGATACGCGCATCGCCATCATCGGGAATAGCGCGGCCGGGCGCGATGTCTATGCCATCGACGACGCAGGCGCCGATATCGAAAACGGAGGTCTCATCGAGGAAAATGCGTGGCGATCTGCCAGCCTGAAACGAACGCAAGACAACCTCCCTGTGGCAGTAAAAACGCATGGTTCACGGAAACGCTACTAACCGTGACGGAAATTAAGATTGCATTAACCGCGAATTCACCTTTTTCACAATAGGGTCAAGATTACGGTGTGTTTATCGGTGACGAAGCAAGGGATAGCAGAATCGTGAAACAGTTTCTTAACGCAGCTCTGGGCCTGACGATCGCCGTGGCGTCGATTTTCGCTCCGCTACAGGCTGGCGCGCAGCAGCGTTATGGCGAACAGACCATGCTGGTTACGCCGGATGGCCGCGTTCTCGATTTCATGCCGGAACGTGGCGACATCGTCATCAGCCGTGACGCAATGGGTCGTACCGTGTTCTACGACCAGTACGGCAACCTGCTGGCCACCGAAATGCCCTCCGGCTACCAGCAGCGGCAGCAGGTACGCCAGCGCGACACCACCTATTATCCACCCGCCCCCGGTGGCCAGTATCGTGAGCCGCCGCGCGACTACGGTTATCAGGACAACGGCAACGTGCGCGATTATCGCGAATATCGCGGCGACGGCTCCGATGAGAATCTCTACACCGGTTCCGTGCCAGCCCCCGGCGCGGTGGAAAGCGGCCCGCTCGGCCAGCCGATGCCGGGAGAAAGCACCACGGCCGCCGTTCCGCAACCGGACCACCTGATCGAGCGGCATACGCCGGTAACGACGCCGGTCAACCGTTCCCGCCAGGAAATCGTCGCGCTCCAGACCTTCCTCGACCGCGAGGGCATCTCCCCCGGCGTGATCGACGGGAAGATGGGCGACAATGTCAACAAGGCCATAGCCGCCTGGCAGGACATGACGGGCGAAAAGCTCGACCCGAACAATTCAGAAGACATTCTGGAACGCCTGCGCGCCTCGGGCGGCATGCCGATTGTGGATTACACGATCACCGCCGCCGATGCCGCCGGCCCCTACGTGGCCTCCATCCCGGACGACTATGCCGAGAAATCGCAGCTTCCTGCCCTTTCCTTCACGTCGACCTCGGAAGCGCTGGCCGAACGCTTCCATATGGATGAGAACTATCTGAAAGAGCTGAACCCCGGCGTCGATTTCTCCGTGCCCGGCACTATCATCAAGGTCGTCAATCCCGGCGAGGCGAAGAAGGGGCAGGTCGCCCGCATCGTTGCGCACAAGGGTATCAAGCAGGTCTTCGCCTATGGCCAGGACGGCAATCTGATTGCCGCCTATCCAGCCACGATCGGCTCCACGGACACGCCCTCGCCAAGCGGCACCCATACGGTAGAGCGTATCGCGCTCAATCCGGGCTACACCTATAATCCCAAGATCAACTTCAAGCAGGGTCAGAACGACAAGATCCTGCAGATCCCGCCGGGCCCGAACGGTCCTGTCGGCACGGTCTGGATCGCCCTGTCGAAGCCGACCTACGGCATTCACGGCACGCCGGAACCCTCGAAGATCGGCAAGACGAACAGCCATGGCTGTATTCGCCTGACCAACTGGGATGCCACCGAACTGGCGAAAATGGTCCGTCCCGGTGTGGTGGTCGAATTCGCGGAATAAATCGACTGGAAGAAAAGGAAAAAGCCCGGCGGTCCGGGCTTTTTTAGTTATGACGTTTCAGTCGCGCTTTTCCGTCAGGAAATATAGCAGCGCGGTTACCGGAAGAGCAAAGCCGATCCAGGAGGCGGCTTGCCATTCGCCAACCGCATAGGCCCAGCCGCCAACGGCGGAACCAATTGCACCGCCCATGAAGAATGTCGCCATATAGATGCCGTTCAGGCGGCTGCGGAATTCCGCCCCCAGCGTGAAGATCGCCCGCTGCCCGAGCACCAGATTGGTGGTGACACCGAAATCCAGAACGATTGCGGCAATGACAAGAATGGCGAGCGCCAGATGCGATCCCTCAGGCGCAAGATGCGTGACGGCGAAAGAGAGTGCTACCGCCAGCAGTGCAAAGAATGTCGCCGCCCGCGTCCAGCCGCGATCGGCCATCCGCCCGGCAATCGGGGCGGCGACGGTGCCGGCCGCACCAGCCAGTGCGAAGAGTGCGATCTCACCCTGGCTGAGATTGAAATGCGGCCCACTCAGATAAAGAGGCGTCGTGGTCCAGAACAGGCTGAAGGCCGCGAAGAGAAAGGCATGATAGATCGCCCGCCGCCGCAGGACGGGCGTGTGGAGCGCCAGCCGGCCCATCGAAGCCATCAAGGCGCCATAGCTCAGCCGCGCTTCAGGCATACGGGTCGGCAGGAGCCGGAAAAGCACCACGGCAAGAAGCGCCATGACGGCCGCAGACGTCAGAAACACACCGCGCCAGGAGACAACTTCCGACAGAAGGCTGGAAACCGGCCGCGCCAGCATGATGCCGGCCATCAACCCGCTCATGACATTGCCGACCACCCGCCCGCGAATGGCGTGCGGCGCCATATGGGCCGCATAGGGAACGATGACCTGCACCGCCACCGAACTGACCCCTACTAGGAAGGCTGCGATCAGAAACGGCGTCGCATGTGGCGCGAATGCTGCGGCCGCAAGGGAAAGCACCGCCATGGAGACGGAGCCGACGACCAGCTTGCGGTTTTCCACGAGATCGCCGAGCGGCACGACAAACAGCAGACCGATACCGTAACCAATCTGTGTCAGGGTCACGATCAGCCCCGTCGCGCCAGGGGAAAGACCAAGCTCCGCACCGATGATGCCGGCAAGCGGCTGACCATAATAAAGATTGGCCGCGATCAATCCGCAGGCTGTCGCCAGCAGGAAAGTCAAAGCCGGGGAAATGGATGGTGCCTGAATATCATCCCCATCAATCACACGCGTCGTCATCATTTTCTCCAATATGGAAACAATCGTTTCCTAAATATTCACAAAATTACTCGGCAAGCCTCATGGCAATATCCACCACGGCCACCATGTCTTTAAGGCTCCGCCCTGTCTTTCCCACCACGCGCATACCGTACATCATGCACAGCATCGCCCGCGCAAGATCATCGGGATCGGCCTTGGACCGCACGGAACCATCCTTCTGCCCTTCGGCAACAAGGCGGGCGACGATCCGCTCCCTCGCCTTCACGGCCCTCTCGACTACAACGGCGATGTCGTCGTCCAGTGCCGCCAGATCAGCAGCGGCACCAACCACCAGACATCCGTCGGAGCCAACACCGCCGTAGGATCGTTCGGCGTAAAACATCAGCCCCGCTCTCAGCCGCTCATAACCGGTGTCGAAACCGGCCACAGCTGCCTCGAAACGCTCGGTCTGTATGATCCTGTAGCGCTCCATCGTCGCGATGAAGACGGCTTTCTTATCCTTGAAGGCCTTGTAGAGGCTACCCTGGGCCAGCTCCATCGCATCGGTAAGATCGCCTACCGAGGTGGCGTGATAACCGCGCCGCGAGAATACCTTGATCGCGCCATCGAGCGCGCGTTCAAGATCGAACTCGCGCGGGCGGCCGCGATGGCGCTGTTCCGGGGAATGGGGCTGGCTGAAATTGCTCATGAGCGGAATATAGGAAACGATCATTTCCAAATCAAGCAAAAATTTCGCGCCATGAAGAGGACGTGGGAGCGCCTCGTAAAGGCCGCCTCTTCTCCGCATTTTGGTGGGGAACCCATTTCACCAAACCGTCGCACCGTCGCCGCAACCGGGCGGGATTCGCAACGCGAGGTCAGGCAGCCCTGCGTGTCACGAGACGTGCCAGGTGCGCAACGCGCCTCGGAAGTCTTTTCGGCAGGAGGTTGATGACTTCCTCGGCAAAGGCCGCCGCATTTTCTACCGCCTTGTCGATATTGCTGACCTTCTTGCCATCCAGACAGAGAAGCGTGCCGCCATAGTCGAAAATATCGCGATAGGCCGCCCGCTCGACAATCGCCGTGTTGAGCACGGAGACGTTCTTTTCCGCCAGCAGCATCTTGACGAGCAACAGCGAACGCGTTGCCACCATGGCGTTGACCCGTGTCAGCACGATGGAATGGGCGATCGCCTTGCCCATCTTGCGGTTCAGGAATTCTATGTGATCGAGAACTTCGGCAGCGCCACGCGCATCCATGGCCGATCCCTGTACCGGGATCAGAACATGATCGGAAATACCCAGAGCCATGGTCAAAAGCGGCGTTTTTGCGCCGGGCAGGTCAATGATGAAACAGTCTGTATTGGCCCGGTTTTCGCGAATGTGGCCTTCAAGCGAAGCCATCGTCACATGCGAAATCACTGACAGGTTTTCTACCATGCCCGAGAGTTCGTACCAGCGGGAAATCCACAATTGCGGATCGGCATCCAGAACCGTCACCCGATGGCCGCTACGGGCGAGTTCGGTCGCCAGAAGCAGCACGGCCGTGGTTTTTCCCGCGCCGCCCTTGGTATTGGCGAAAGTGATGACTGACATGATACCCCCTGTTTGTCAGAGCCGTTTCATGCTCATTCACGCACCGACGCACTTCATGGTGCTTTCCATAATCTTAACGAACAGGGTTAATAAAACACTAATAACGATTACGCCGCGTAACAAAAAGCCCGCGATGGCGTCGCGGGCTTCATGGATTAGAGGTCGTATGGTCGCCGGCACCGATGCGGGGTACAGCGTCGCCGCAGGTTTCTTCTCCCCGCCGGGGAGAAGAAACAAGCGGCACCCTCTCAACCTCTCACAAACCCGGCGATCAAAGGTAACTCCTTAAAAGCAAGCCTCAAAAAGCGCCTTGGTATTCTCAAGCGTCATCGGCACCGGATTGCCACCGCAGCTCGGGTCCTTGATCGCTTCCGCCGCCAGTTCGTCGATACGATCCGGCTTGATGCCCATGGCGGTGAGGTTCTCAGGCACGCCGAGTTCCTTGCGAAGCTCCAGCACATAGTCATAAAAGCCGTCGAAACCGCCGGAAATGCCAAGATAGGCAGCGGCGCGGGCAATCTTGTCCTCGATGGCAGGACGGTTGAAGCGCAGCACCGCCGGCATGACGACGGCATTGGTCATGCCGTGATGGGTGTTGTAGACAGCGCCGATCGGATGCGAGAGCGAGTGAATGGCCCCCAGCCCCTTCTGAAAGGCAACCGCCCCCATGGCCGCCGCCGCCATCATGTTGGTGCGGGCTTCAATATCCGTACCGTCCTTATAGGCGCGCGGCAGGAATTCCTTGACGAGACGCAGACCCTCCAGCGCCACACCGGCGCTCATCGGATGATAGAAGGGCGAGGAATAGGCCTCCAGGCAATGGGCGAAAGCATCCATGCCCGTGCCGGCCGTGATGACTTTCGGCATACCAACCGTCAGCTCCGGATCGCAAATGACGACGCCGGGCAAGAGCTTCGGATGGAAGATGATCTTCTTCACATGCGTCTGCGAATTGGTGATGACGCTGGCGCGACCGACTTCCGAACCGGTGCCGGCCGTCGTCGGAACGGCAACGATAGGCGCGATCTTGGAAGCGTCCGCCCGTGTCCACCAGTCGCCAATATCCTCGAAATCCCAGACCGGGCGGGTCTGCCCAGCCATGAAGGCGATGGTCTTGCCAAGATCGAGGCCCGAGCCGCCGCCGAAAGCGACGACGCCGTCATGGCCGCCATCGCGATAGGCCTTCACACCCGCTTCCATGTTGATTTCATTCGGGTTCGGATCGACCTCGGCGAAGATCGCCCGGCCGAGACCCGCCTCTTCCAGCACATCCAGCGCATGCGCGGTGATCGCCATATTGGCAAGGCCGCGATCCGTAACGAGAAGCGGCTTCTTGATACCAAGCGTCTTGCAGGCTTCCGCCAGTTCCTTGATCCGGCCACGGCCAAGCTTGACGGCGGTGGGATAGCTCCAGTTGGCGACGATATTCATTTCGTGACTTTCTTCAGATGGTAGGATTTCGGACGGGTCAGGTTCTGGAAACCGAGGACGGAGAGCGAACCGCCACGGCCCGTTTCCTTCACACCGGTCCAGCAAAGCGCCGGGTCGAGATAATCAGCGCGGTTCATGAACACGGTTCCGGTTTCGATCTCGCGGCCGATGCGCCCGGCACGGGCGGCATCCTGCGTCCACAGCGAAGCAGTCAGCCCGTATTTGCTGTCATTCATCAGCGCGATGGCTTCGTCATCGTTCTTCACCTTCATTATACCGACCGCCGGGCCGAAGGTTTCTTCGGTCATGAACTCCATGGAGTGATCGACATTGACGAGGATTTGCGGCGCGACATAGGCGCTTTCGCCATCATCGGCAGGGAATAGCTTCGGATCTACCAGCGCTTTCGCGCCCTTGGCAACTGCATCCGCGATCTGCGCACGCACCACCTTGGCGAAACGTTTGTTGGCCATCGGCCCGAGCGTCGTTTCCTGCTCCAGCGGATTGCCGAGCTTGTAATTGGAAACCCACGCGACCGACTTCTCGACAAAGGCGTCATAGAGGTTTTCGTTGACATAGATGCGCTCGATGCCGCAGCAGCATTGCCCGGAATTATAGGTGGCGCCATCCATCAGCGTATCGACGGCGGCATCCAGATCGGCATCCTCCATCACATAACCGGGGTCCTTGCCGCCAAGTTCAAGACCTAGACCGGTGAAGGTGCCGGCAGCGGCGCGCTCGATGGCGCGGCCACCTTCCACCGAACCGGTGAAGTTGACGAAGTTGAAAAGGCCTTCGGAAATGAGCGCCGAGGTCGTACCGTGGTCGAGGAAGACATTGATGAAGACATCGTCAGGCACACCGGCCTCGACAAAAGCCCGCACCATGCGCTCGCCCACCAGCAGCGTCTGCGCCGCATGTTTGATGACGACCGTATTGCCGGCCATCAAAGCCGGCGCGACGGTGTTGATCGCCGTCATGTAAGGATAGTTCCAGGGCGCTATGACGAAGACCACGCCATGCGCCTCACGCTCGATGCGGCGTTCGAAATTGCCGCTTTCCTCGATGACGAGCGGCGCCAACGCATCGGCTGCAATGGAGGCGACATAGTTGGAGCGTTCGTTAAACCCCTTGAACTCGCCGCCATAGCGCACCGGACGGCCCATCATATGGGCAAGTTCCGGCACGACCTCATCCACCATCTCGTTGAGGCGTGCGACACCTTTCAGAACCAACTGAACGCGGTCCTCAAGCGGGCGTCGAGCCCAGTCCTTCTGCGCCTTGCGCGCCTTTGAAACGGCGGCCCGTGCCGCCTCCAGCGACATCGCCTCCCGCTCGGCATAAACCGAGCCGTCGATGGGCGAGATATTCTGGATCATGGTCATGATGTTTTCCCGTAATGATTAGGCCCGTTCGAAACCGCGCGCCACTTCCCAGTCGGTCACGCGGCGGTCGTATTCTTCCTGTTCCCACGCCCCGGCGCGGACGTAATGATCGATCACATCGTCGCCAAAGGCGCTGCGCAGCATTTTCGATCCGTCCAGAAACGCAGTGGCGTCACGCAGCGTCTTGGGTATCTCGCGCACATCCTTGCCGCCATAGGCATCGCCGACAAATTCGGGCTCAAGTTCAAGTTTATTTTCGATGCCGTCAATGCCTGCTGCAAGCAGGGCAGCCATGGCGAGATAGGGGTTGAGATCGGAGCCGCCCACGCGGCATTCGATGCGGATGCCCTTGGTATCGGCGCCACAGAGGCGATATCCCGCCGTGCGGTTGTCGAGGCTCCAGATCGCCTTCGTGGGCGCAAAGGTTCCGGCCATGAACCGCTTGTAGGAATTGATGTAGGGCGCCAGAAAATAGGTGATCTCGCTGGCATGGGCCAGAAGGCCGGCAACATAATGCCGCATCAGTTCGGACATGCCATGCTCGGCGTCCTTGTCCAGAAAAGCCGGGGTCTTGCCGTCGAGGCTCCACAGCGACTGGTGAATATGCGAAGAACTGCCGGCGGCATTGTAGTTCCACTTAGCGAGGAACGTCACGGCCTTGCCCTTGGACCAGGCGATCTCCTTGGTGGCGTTCTTGATAATGGCGTGCCGGTCGGCCATGGTCAGCGCCTCGGCATAACGAACGTTGATTTCCGCCTGACCGGGAGACGCCTCGCCCTTGGAATTTTCAACCGGAATGCCGGCACCCTGCAGACCCTTGCGCAGCGCCCGCATAACATCCTCTTCCTTGGTTGTCTGGAAGATATGGTAATCTTCATTATAGCCGCTGGCGAGGTTCAGCCCCTTATAGCCGCCGGCGCGCGCCGCGTCGAAGGTCTGGTCGAACAGGAAGAATTCCAGCTCGGTCGCCATATAGGCCTTCAGCCCCATGGCCTCCAGCCGCGCCACCTGCTTTTTCAACAGTGCGCGCGGTGAATGGGGCACCTCTTCGTGTGTGTGATGATCGAGAACGTCGCACAGCACCAGCGCCGTGCCTTCCAGCCACGGCACACGCCGCAGCGTCGAAAGATCGGGCTTCAGCACATAATCGCCGTAACCCTTTTCCCAGCTGGACGATTTGTAACCGGGAACGGTTTCCATTTCCATGTCGGTAGCGAGTACGTAATTGCAGCTATGGGTTTCCTCATAGGCGCTTTCAACAAAAAACTCGGCCTGAAACCGCTTGCCCATCAGACGCCCCTGCATGTCCACAAGGCAGGCCAGAACCGTGTCGATGCGGCCCTCAGCGACATCCATTTTAAGCGCGTCGAATGTGTAGCTCGTCATTTTATCCGTCCCCTTTAGTGTCGTGACCGGGCGGCCGTATCCGGCCGCCCGTTTGTTTGAGCATCAGGCCTTTGCAGCCGCCGCTGCCATGGCAGCCTGCTTGTGCTCCAGCGCGAATTCCTCTTCCGGCGAGAGGATGAGGCGATGACGGCCGATGAAAGCGAAATAGGCGATGGCGACCGCAAACCAGACGGCGACCCAGAGCACGCCCTTTGTGAAGTTCGGATCCTGGATCTGGTAGAGCAGCGTGACGATGGCGATGATGATTGTCAGCACCGCACCGGGAATGCCGAAGGGCGAGCGGAACGGCCGCTCGATATGCGGCAGGTTCTTGCGGAGCAGGATGAACGAAATCGCCTGCATGATGTAGGAGAACATCGCGCCGAACACGGCCATGTTCAAAAGCACGCTGCCGATGATGCTGCCGCCCTGTTCCGCACCCAGCGCGAACCAGATGACCAGCATGACCGCGAGCCCGACTATGGCGCCGGTGATGTTGGCCACGTATGGCGTGCGGTATTTCGAATGCGTGATCGACAGCACGGTCGGAAAGTAACCCGCACGCGACAGCGAATAGATCTGGCGGCCCTGCGCATAGAGGATCGTATGAAAACTTGCGATCAGGCCCGTGAGAGCCACGAGACCAAGCAGCACCACGCCGCCATCGCCATAGATCGCCTTGAAACCGTCCAAAAGCGGCTCAAGCGACGAGCTGAGATGGAAGGCGCCGACGCCCGGCAGCGACGGGTTGAGCAGCACGATCATGAAGGCCGAAACCATCAGCGTGACCATGCCAAGGATGATTCCCTTCGGCATGTCGCGTTTCGGATCGACGGATTCCTCAGCCGCGAGCGGCAGCTGCTCGATGGCGAGGAACAGCCAGACCGCGAAAGGCAGCGTGGCGAGAACGCCCGAAAAACCGAACGGGAAGAACGAGCCACCGCCCTCCGGCAGTTCCACCGCCTTGCCATCAGGTCCGACGCCGATGTTGAGCGCAAAACGCGAAAAATCGATATTGGGAATGGCACTGATCCAGAAGAACACCAGAACGGCGAGCGAAATCAGCGTGATGACGAGCGTCACCTTGAAGGAAAGCTCGAGCCCGAAGACGTTGAGAGCAAGGAATATAGCGTAAAACGCTATCCACACGAAGGGTGAATAGGCCGGATCGAGGCCGAGAATCGAGTTCACATAGGCTGTGATGAAGGTGACGACGACCGCCGGCGTCAGCACATATTCAACATTCTCGCAAAGGCCGGTGATGAAGCCGCCCCATGGGCCCATGGCCGTGCGGGCGAAGGAATAGGCCGCACCCGTGTGTGGCAGCGCCGGGCTCATTTCGGCGATCGAGAATGTCAGCCCAAGATACATGATGGCGATGATGATGCCCGCCACCAGCATGCCGCCCCAGCCGCCGGTGGAGAAACCGAAATTCCATCCGGAAAAATGCCCTGATATGACCGCGCCGACGCCAAGCGACCAGAGCGACCACACGCCCGCATAACGGGATAGTCCGCGTTTTTCGAAATAGGATGCATCAGCTTTCTTGTAGCTGACGCCTGACGATGAACTGTCCATGCCCTTCTCTCCTGATAAGAAAAAAACAAGCCAGTCAGCCGTTATTGGCCGATTGTGCCCCAGTCTTCGGCGCCATCAGGAAACTCCCGGATCGCGCCGCACGCATCTGCTGTTCCCGTACCGCTTCGTTTTCCGGCTTCTTTGACCGGATGGCGGCAGTCTCCCTTCGACGCCTGACCCCGGTGTGTTCACCATCGGCCGGCCCCTGCTCCCTCACTCGTCGATCGATGCGAGTGCCTTCCCCATAAGCTCGTGTAGAAATGCGGCGATGTTCGCCTGCTCTCCTTCATCGGCGATCAGATCGTTGCGGATCTCGATCATGACGTTCAAAAGCCCGTCCGGCAGCGCATGCAGTCGCAACGTATGCGTCACGCCATCTTCCGGGCCATAAGGATCGTTGCGATTGACCGTGAGCGAGGCCCCTTCGGCGCCTGTCAGCATGGCGTCAGCGAGACGGCTGTCGGTATCATGCAGGATGCCGATCTCAACCTCGCGGAACCGGCCATGATAAACCGGCGTGAAACTGTGGATGGTCACCACCACCACCTTGCGGCGCTTCGCCTGCCGCTCGGCGATGATCTCGCTCACCCGGTCGTGAAACGGCACATACAGCGCTGACGTTCGGGCAAACCGCTCCGCTTCGGTGAGGTCGAAATTGCCGGGAATATCATACACTTCGCTTCTCACCGGCATGGCGGACGGCGATTCGGGGGGCCTGTTGCAATCATAGACCAGGCGGGAAAACCTCTGATAAATGAGCGTCGCGTCGAGCTTCTCCGAAAGCAGACGGGCAACGGCCAGAGCGCCGGGGTCCCATGCCACATGACTTGAAAGAACCTCGGGCGACAGGCCGAGCGTGCCTAATCTTTGCGGGACGGTGGCCGAAGCATGTTCGCAGACGAGCAGGACATCGCCCGCCGCACCGGCATTCTCGATGCCAACGGCCTGCCCTTCCGCTTCTGTGAAAAACCGCGAACGCACCGTCATGCACGTACCCCACCCGGAAAACCGTCTTCCCTAACGGCGAAAAGAATTCTTCACATTATGGCGGGAGTCAAATGGAATTTTGAAATTTTCTCTTCATTTTTCCATTGACTCAATCACGGGCAGAGATGTTTATTTTAGCCCACACAGGCAGAAAGACCGGAAGGGGAAAGATTTGCGCAACACCGCGGCCACCGTGTCGGACGTCATCCATGCCCATTACGACGCGCTGACACGTTCCGAAAAACGGCTGGCAGAAAGCCTGCTCGGCAATTATCCGGTGTCCGGCCTCGGCAGCATCACCACGATTGCCGAAAATGCCGGTGTTTCCACCCCGACAGTGGCGCGGATGGTGCAGAAGCTCGGCTATAAGGGCTACCCCGAATTTCAGGCGCATCTGCACCAGGAGCTGGAAGCGACGATCTCCGGTCCGGTGGCCAAACATGACCGCTGGGCAACCAACGCGCCGGGCCTGCACATTCTCAACCGTTTCGCCGACGCCATTACCGGCAATCTGCGCGATACGCTTGGGGATCTCGATACCGCCGTCTTCGACAATGCCGCCGCGCTGCTTTCCGACCGCAAGCGCAGCATCTACTTCGTCGGCGGGCGCATCACCGGTGCGATTGCCGAATATTTCTTCACCCACATGCAGGTGATCCGGCCGAAGACAACGCTGATGTCGTCCAACTCCAGCGCCTGGCCGCAATATATGCTGAATATGAGCGCCGGCGATGTGCTCGTCATTTTCGACATCCGCCGTTACGAGCACGATATGACGACGCTGGCAGAGGTGGCCAAGGCAAATGGGGTGCAGATCATCCTCTTTACCGACCAGTGGACATCGCCGGTGGCGCGTCATGCGCTGCATATTTTCCGGGTCAAAATAGAGGCCCCGTCCGCGTGGGATTCGTCTGTCGTTACGCTTTTTGTCGTCGAGGCGCTGATCGAAGCGGTGCAGAGCGGCACGTGGGACGAGACCAAGGAACGCATGAACGCACTGGAGGGCCTGTTTGAACAGACACGCCTGTTCCGACGCCCTGACAGAACGTGAATATGCGTAGCCGGCATACGACTTGACGCCGATGCCGCACGCTGATTGGATACCTGCGATCGCTACCAGCACGATAAAGCAGGGGAAAAACCAAGCTGGGGAACGCATCTGGTCTAACGGACAAAAACGGTCAACTCCCGCAATTGCTGGCAAAAAGCCCGATAATGGCGGAAAATGGGTTTAAAGTGGCGGAATCCGGATAAATGAATTGCCATCCAGCCGTCACATTAGCTTCATCGAGAATCCGTATCAGCGTCCGCAATATGAGAACACGAAGAGGAGAAAAAAGTGATCTCTCACTGCCGCCGACTGCTTGCTACAACCACCGCACTGGTCATCGCCTCCACCGCTATTGCCGCCGCTGAGCCGAGCGCCGAACTGATCGCCGCCGCCAAGAAGGAAGGCATGCTGACCACCATCGCCCTGCCGCACGACTGGTGTGGTTACGGCGACGTGATCGCCGCCTTCAAGGCGAAATATCCGGAAATCACCGTCAATGAACTGAACCCCGACGCCGGCTCCGCCGACGAAGTCGAAGCAGTCAAGGCAAACAAGGACAATAAGGGCCCGCAGGCGCCTGACGTCATTGACGTCGGTCTTGCTTTCGGCCCGCAGATGAAGGCCGAAGGCCTGCTGCAGCCCTACAAGGTCTCCACCTGGGACGAAATTCCTGACAACGTCAAGGATTCCGAAGGTTACTGGTACGGCGATTATTACGGCGTGATGTCGTTCTTCGTGAACAAGGATCTTGTCAAGGAAACGCCGAAGGACTGGGCAGACCTTCTGAAGGCTGACTATTCCGGTCAGGTCGCGCTTGCGGGTGACCCGCGCGCCTCCAACCAGGCTATCCTCGGTGTTCTCGCCGCCGGTCTTTCAACCGGAGCAAAATCCGGCAAGGAAGCCGGTGAAGCCGGCCTGAAATATTTCGCCGACCTCAACAAGGCTGGCAACTTCCTGCCGACTATTGGCAAGGCCGGTACACTTGCACAGGGTGCCACGCCGATTATCGTTGCCTGGGACTATAATGCGCTATCCTGGAAGAAGACGCTGAACGACAACCCGCCGACGGAAGTCGTCGTTCCCGAGAAGGGCGTTCTCGCCGGTGTTTACGTGCAGGGCATTTCCGCTTACGCCCCGCATCCGAATGCTGCCAAGCTGTGGATGGAGCACCTCTACTCCGACGACGGTCAGCTCGGCTGGCTGAAGGGTTATTGCCACCCGATCCGCTTCAACGCCATGGTCAAGGCCGGCAAGGTTCCGCAGGACCTGATCGACAGCCTGCCGCCGGCAGCAGCCTATGAAAAGGCGATCTTCCCGACGCTCGAGGAAGTCGATGCCAACAAGGCGGCCGTCACTGGCGGCTGGGATAGCGTTGTCGGCGCGAACGTGAAGTAAATTGTTGAAAACGCACCCCGGCCGATCAAAGCCGGGGTGCTTCTTTTATAATATAGACCTTTATAGACAGACCGTTTGAAAACGGCGTTTGGGGACAAGGATGCCATCAACCAACACCGGCGGACCATCCGACGCGCGCAGAAAGCTGCCGCTGCATTGGATAGGCGTCGTACCTTTTGCCGTTTTTGTGCTGCTGTTTCTGATTATGCCGACGATGAAGATCGTCGTTGGCGCGTTCCAGCGGACAGACGGAACTTTCACGCTTGAAAACATTGCAGGGCTTTTTACCGCATCCATCCTTTCGGCCTACTGGATCTCGATAAAGATCAGCCTCGCTTCTGCAGCGCTCGGCTGCCTGATCGGCTTTGCCGTCGCCGCGGCCGTAGTGCTCGGTGGTCTGCCGCAGCGTATCCGCGGACCGCTTCTCACCTTTTCAGGCGTCGCCTCGCAATTCGCCGGGGTACCGCTTGCCTTCGCCTTCATCGCCACGCTTGGCCCGGTCGGCCTCCTGACCGTCTTCCTGAAGACGCAGATCGGCATCGATCTCAGGATGCTCGGCTTCAACATCCTGTCCTTCTGGGGTCTCACCGTCACCTATCTGTTCTTCCAGATTCCGCTGATGATCCTCATCATCACGCCCGCGCTTGACGGCCTGAAGCGCGAATGGCGCGAAGCGGCGGAAATTCTCGGAGCCACCGGCTTTCAATATTGGCGCATGGTGGCCTTTCCGATCTTGCTGCCGTCGCTGCTCGGCACCATGTCGCTGCTGTTTGCCAATGCCTTCGGCGCAGTGGCCACCGCAATTGCGCTCACCGGCTCCTCGCTCAACATCGTACCGATCCTGCTCTTCGCGCAGATTCGCGGCGACGTTCTCGGCAATCCGCATCTCGGTTACGCGCTCGCCTTCGGCATGATCGTCGTGACAGGCATTGCCAATGCACTTTATATCTGGCTGCGCGCCCGCAGCGAAAGGTGGCTGAAATGAAGCGTTTCTTCGCCTGGGGCGCGCTGATTTTCGGCCTGCTCTATTTCGCCCTGCCGCTGATCGGCATGACCAATTTCTCGCTGAAAATGCGGCGCGGCGAATATTCTTTCGACGCTTATGCCAAGGTGCTGGGCGACCCGCGCTTCCAGGAAACCTTCAGCTATTCCGTCGTCATGGCGCTGTTCACCATCATTTTCGGCGTCCTGCTGGTGGTGCCGACCGCCTATTGGGTGCGTCTGAAACTGCCGGGCCTGCGCCCCTATATCGAATTCATCACGCTTCTGCCGCTGGTCATCCCGGCCATCGTCATCGTCTTCGGTTATATCAGGCTTTACAACACCTCCAGCTGGCTGCCGCTGACCGGCACGAGCTTCGGCACCAACCTGCTTCTGATGTTCGGTTATGCCACGCTCGCCCTGCCCTATATGTACCGCGCCGTCGATACCGGCCTCAGAACCATCGACGTGGCGACACTGACGGAAGCGGCGCAGAGCCTTGGCGCGGGCTGGACGACCATCCTTTCGCGCATCATCCTGCCCAATGTTCTGGTCGCCGTGCTGTCGGGCGCCTTCCTGACCTTCGCTATCGTCATCGGTGAATTCACCATGGCAGCCCTTTTGAACCGCCCGGCCTTCGGCCCCTACATGCAGCTGCTGGGTGCCAACCGCGCCTATGAACCGGCAGCGCTTGCCGTGATTTCCTTCGGCATTACCTGGGGTTGCCTCGGTCTGATCCAACTCGTTTCACGCTACCAGAAGGGCGCGCCTCCCAAGGCCTGAGGACAATATTTCATGAGCTTTTTGACACTTAGCAACATCAAGAAATCCTTCGGCTCCGTCCAGGTCGTACATGATTTCAACATGGCCATCGAAAAGGGCGAGTTCGTCTCCTTCCTCGGGCCATCGGGCTGCGGCAAGACCACGGTACTGCGCATGATCGCCGGTTTCGAAATCCCGACCGGAGGGTCGATCGTCATCAACGGCAAGGACCAGACAACGCTCCGGCCCAACCAGCGCAATATTGGCATGGTGTTCCAGGCTTATGCGCTGTTCCCGAACATGAACGTCTATGAAAACGTCGCCTTCGGCCTGAAAGTCGCTGGCAAACCGAAAGCCGAAATCGACGCGCGCGTGAAAGAAATGCTCCAGCTCATCCACCTGGAGCATCTGGCTGACCGTTATCCCTACCAGATGTCGGGTGGCCAACAGCAACGCGTGGCGTTGGCCCGTGCGCTCGCGCCGAAGCCGGAAGTGCTTTTGCTGGACGAACCGCTCTCGGCACTCGACGCCAAGATCCGTGTTTCGCTGCGCGAGGAAATCCGTCAGATTCAGCAGAAACTCGGCATCACTACCATTTTCGTGACCCACGATCAGGAAGAGGCCCTGTCGATTTCCGACCGCATCGTTGTCATGAATGCCGGCCGCGCCGACCAGATCGGCTCGCCCTTTGATATCTACAACACGCCCGCGACCCGCTTCGTCGCTTCCTTCGTGGGCACGCTGAACCTCATCGACGCGATCGTGGCGGACTCCTCATCCAACACCATCCAGGTCGGGGAGCAGCAGATCACCCTGCAAAAGCCGGTCAATGCGGCAAACGGCGAAAAAATCACCCTTGCCCTGCGCCCTGAAGCGGGTTCGCTCGGCAGCGACGCGAAAGGCGATGTCGCCATTTCCGGCACGGTCACCTCCAGCCAGTTCCTCGGCTCGGTCATCCGCACCCGCCTCGATCTCGGCGGATCCACGCTGTCATTCGACATGTTCAACGATCCCGGCACAGCACCGCCCGCCGTCGGTGAGCAGGTCACGCTGAAATTCGCAGCCGGCGACCTGATGCTCATCAAGGACTAAAACGCTTTTCCAGACGCAAAACCGCTTCGCCCATTTGCGGGAGATGGTAGAGCAGGTATGACTTCGAACCTGCATACCAACGATGTGAGGCCATGATGCGCGCGCTTTATTACGAACGATTCGGTGAGACCCCCGTTGTCGCGTCCCTGCCGGATCCGGAACCGACAGATGGCGGTGTGGTCATCGAGGTAAAGGCCACCGGCCTTTGCCGAAGTGATTGGCACGGTTGGATGGGACATGACCCGGATATTCGCCTGCCGCATGTTCCCGGCCACGAATTCGCCGGGGTGATTGCCGCTGTCGGCAAAAACGTCACCCGCTTCAAGACCGGCGACCGCGTCACCGTGCCCTTCGTCTCCGGCTGCGGTCATTGCCATGAATGCCGCTCCGGCAACCAGCAGGTCTGCGAGGCGCAGTTCCAGCCCGGCTTCACCCATTGGGGCTCCTTCGCCGAATATGTCGCCATCGATTATGCCGATCAGAACCTCGTGCATCTGCCGGATACGATGAGCTACGCCACCGCCGCCGGCCTCGGTTGCCGTTTCGCCACCTCCTTCCGTGCCGTAACCGATCAGGGACGCCTGAAGGGCGGCGAATGGCTGGCGGTGCATGGCTGCGGCGGCGTCGGCCTCTCCGCCATCATGATCGGCGCCGGCCTCGGCGCGCAGGTCGTCGCCATCGACATTGCCGAAGACAAGCTCGAACTTGCGCGGCAGCTCGGCGCGACCGCCACCATCAACAGCCGCGCGGTTGCCGATGTTGCCGAGGCGGTTCGCGAGGTGACGGGTGGCGGTGCACATGTCTCTGTCGATGCGCTCGGCCACCCGCAGACCTGCTGCAACTCCATCAGCAACCTGCGCCGGCGCGGCCGCCATGTGCAGGTGGGGCTCATGCTCGCCGACCACGCCATGCCCGCCATTCCCATGGCGCGGGTGATCGCGCATGAGCTGGAGATCTATGGTAGCCACGGCATGCAGGCGTGGCGTTATGAGGACATGCTGGCTATGATCGAAAGCGGCAGGCTCGCGCCGGAAAAGCTGATCGGCCGCCACATCACGCTTTCCGAGGCCGCAACCGCCCTGCCCGCCATGGACAGCTTCAGGGAAAGCGGCATCAGCATCATCGACCGTTTCGAATAGGGATAATGGCTTTTGACACGGGGCACCGTTTAAGTGTCTTCCGTCAGGAGGAGCCCAACATGCTGTTTCTCGATAGCGTAACCACAAAAGAGAACCTCGACGGAAGCGACGTCTATCCCTTCTCCGTCCCTGCGCTGCGCCATCTGCAACGTCTTGAGTTCAAGACGCCGATCACCTTTTTCGCCGGCAATAACGGTTCGGGCAAATCAACACTGCTGGAAGGACTGGCGGCGGGAATGACTGCCTATGCCATCGGCAATCACGGTCAGGTAACCGGCGACCTTTACCTTCAGCACGCCGAGACCGTGGCGAAGTCGTTCTATTTCGCCCGCAAGAAATATCCGAAAATCCGCATGTTTCTGCGCGCCGAAGACGTGCTTGGTTATATCCGCCGCCAGAATGAGGAAGCGCTGGACGATTTTCGCTGGGAGCGGGAAAAGGCACTGAAAAAAGGCGAGGATTTTCCAGAGGAAACGCCCGAGACATTTCGCAGGATCGTCAGGAACAATATACTCGACCGCCGTTCCCACGGCGAAGGGTTTATGGACATCATGCAGCAGAGGTTGCACGGTGCCGGTCTTTATTTTCTGGATGAACCGGAAAGCCCGCTTTCAATGCAGAAACAGCTCGAACTCGCCGCGCTCATCCGCCATGCGGCCGATCGAGGCGGGCAATTGATCATCGCCACCCATTCGCCCGTCCTTCTGGCCATTCCAGAGGCAACGATTTATCATTTCGACGAGGATGGCATCACCGAACGTCTTTATGACGAGTTGGAGACCATAATCTTCCTGCGGCGCTTTCTCGACAGCCCATCGAAATACCTGAGTGATTGAACAGCATAAGGCTTGAAATCGCGCTGCGCTTGCCGCATTCCCATAAGTAATACGAAATTTAGAAAAGAAGCAGCCTCATGTCTCCCACCACCACACCGGCGGCAGCCCGGCCCCTCAATAGCCAGGATTACAAAACGCTCGGCCTTTCGGCCCTGGGCGGTGCGCTCGAATTTTACGACTTCATCATTTTCGTATTTTTCGCGACCGTGATCGGCCATCTGTTCTTCCCGCCTGAGATGCCGGATTGGCTGGTGATGATCCAGACCTTCGGCATCTTTGCCGCCGGTTATCTGGTGCGGCCGCTGGGCGGTATCGTACTGGCGCATTATGGCGACCGTTACGGCCGCAAGCGTGTCTTCGCTTTCTCGATCCTCTTGATGGCTCTTTCCACGCTGGGCATGGCACTGATGCCGACCTACGCCACCATTGGCGTGGCCGCTCCCATCCTGCTCATCATCCTGCGCATGCTGCAGGGTGCCGCCATCGGCGGTGAAGTGCCCGGCGCCTGGACCTTCGTTGCCGAACACGTGCCCTTCCGCCGCGTCGGCCTCGCCTGTGGTTTCCTCACCTCCGGTCTTTCCTTTGGCATCATGCTGGGCTCGTTGATCGCCTTTGCCATCAATTCGCTTTTCACGCCGGAAGACGTGGCCGGTTACGCCTGGCGCATTCCCTTCCTGCTCGGCGGCATTTTCGGCCTCATCGCCGTTTATCTGCGCCGCTGGCTGGAAGAGACACCGATCTTCATGGAAATGAAGAAGTCGAAGTCACTGACGGACAAGCTGCCGCTCGGGCTGGTGCTGAAGCACCATATGCGCGGCGTGATCATCTCCGCCCTGCTGACCTGGGTTCTGTCAGCGGCAATCGTCGTCACCACGCTGATGACGGCGACCTTCCTGCAAAAGCTCTACGGCTATACGCCAACGCAGGCGCTCGCCGGCACCAGCTTCGGCACGCTGTTCCTGATCTTCGGCGTCATCATTGCCGGGGCGCTGATCGACCGTATCGGCTCCGGCCTCTTCTTCATGGGCGCCAGCATCTTCTTCGGTATCGCCACCTTCACCTTCTACAGCTACGCCGGCACCTCGCTTCAGACCATGTTCTTGCTTTACGGCGTCATGGGCCTTTCGGTCGGCATGGCCGGTGCGGTGCCCTATGTCATGGTGCGGGCGTTTCCGGCATCCGTCCGTTTTTCCGGCCTCTCCTTCGCCTACAACGTCTCTTATGCCGTCTTCGGCGGGCTGACGCCGATCGGCGTGACGACGGCGCTTGCGATCAACCCCATGGCCCACGCCTGGTATCTGGTCTTCATCGCCGTCCTCGCCTTCGCGATCGGTCTCTACCTCTATCTGCGCGGCAGCGAGATAGAGAGCCATGTCGGCATTGAGGAACTGGCGGCGTTGCGGTCGTAGGTTCCACAGTAAACAAAAAAGCGCGGGCAAGACCCGCGCTTTTTATTTGTCCCGGCAATGCGTGAACCATCAGGCCGCGCTATCGATTTTCTCCTCGCCGTTCGTCGGCACGTAGTTGAGCACCGGACCGAGCCAGCGCTCCACTTCCTCAACCGGCATATCCTTGCGGCGCGCATAATCCAGCACCTGATCACGCTCCACCTTGGCAACGCCGAAATAATAGCTCTCGGGATGACCGATATAGATGCCGGAGACGGAAGAACCCGGCCACATGGCGTAACTTTCCGTCAATTCCACACCCGCCGCATTGGTGGCGTCGAGCAGGGCAAACAGCGTCTTCTTTTCGGTGTGGTCGGGCTGGGCCGGATAGCCAGGTGCCGGGCGGATACCGGCATAGGCCTCTCCAATCAGCTCATCACCGGCAAAAGCCTCATCCGGTGCATAACCCCAGAACTCCTTACGCACCCGCTCATGCATGCGCTCTGCAAAGGCTTCCGCAAAACGGTCGGCCAGCGCCTTCACGAGGATGGACGAATAATCGTCATTCGCCCGCTCGAAACGCTCGGCAATCGCCACTTCTTCGATACCCGCCGTTACCACGAAGCCGCCGACATAATCGGCAACACCGCTATCGACGGGCGCAACGAAATCGGAGAGCGCCACATTCGGGCGTCCATCGCGTTTGGAAAGCTGCTGACGCAGCGTGAAGAAAGTCGCCAGTTCTTCTTTACGGCTCTCATCCGTAAACAGCCTGATATCGTCACCGACAGCGTTGGCAGGCCAGAAGCCGATCACCGCACGCGGCCGGAACCAGTTCTCCTCGATGATTTTCGCAAGCATTGCCTGCGCATCGGCATAAAGCTGCCGCGCCGCCTCTCCCTGCTTTTCGTCTTCGAGAATGGCCGGGAAACGGCCCTTCAGCTCCCAGGTCTGGAAGAAGGGCGTCCAGTCGATGTACCGGGAAAGCTCTTCCAGGTCGTAGGTCTCGAATACCTTTGTGCCGAAGAACTGCGGCTTGACGGCGCTATAGCTCGACCAGTCAATCTTGTGCGCATTCTCGCGGGCGCGGGAAAGCGGCAGGCGCTGCTTCTCACGCTCGTTGCGGGCGTGAGCCTCTGCCACCTTGGCATATTCGCTGCGAATACCGTCGATATAAGCCGGCTTCTGCTCGGCGGAGAGAAGCGCCGACACGACGCCCACGGCGCGCGAGGCGTCGGTCACATAGATCGCCTGCCCCTGCTCATACCGCGGATGAATTTTTACCGCCGTATGCACACGGCTCGTCGTCGCACCACCGATTAGCAGCGGGATGTCGAAACCCTGCCGTTCCATTTCTGCGGCCACATGCACCATCTCGTCCAGCGACGGGGTAATGAGGCCGGAAAGGCCGATCACATCCACCTTTTCGGCGATTGCCGTTTCGAGGATTTTCGTCGTCGGCACCATGACGCCGAGATCGATGATCTCGTAATTGTTGCAGGCGAGAACGACACCGACGATGTTCTTGCCGATATCGTGCACATCGCCCTTGACGGTCGCCATCAGCACCTTGCCGGCCGCCTTCTTCTCTTCGCCGCCGTTCAGGCGCTTTTCTTCTTCCATGTAAGGAAGAAGCACCGCCACGGCCTGCTTCATCACGCGAGCGGATTTCACCACCTGCGGCAGGAACATCTTGCCCGAACCGAAGAGGTCGCCCACCACGTTCATGCCGGCCATCAGCGGCCCTTCGATGACGTGCAGCGGACGCTCCGCCTTCTGGCGCGCCTCTTCCGTATCGGCCTCGATATATTCGGTGATGCCGTTGACCAGCGCGTGCTCCAGCCTTTTCTCGACGGGCAGTTCACGCCAGGAAAGATCCTGAACCTTGGTATCCTTGGCGCCCGTGCCCCGGAAACGCTCCGCGACCTCCAGCAGGCGTTCGGTCGCGTCATCGCGGCGGTTCAGCACCACGTCCTCGCAGGCCTCGCGAAGCTCCGGGTCGATATTGTCATAAACCGCAAGCTGACCGGCGTTGACGATGCCCATATCCATGCCAACCTGGATGGCGTGATACAGGAACACGGCATGCATCGCCTCGCGCACCGGTTCATTGCCGCGGAAGGAGAAGGAAAGGTTGGAAACGCCACCGGAAATATGCGTAAGCGGCATGGTTTCGCGGATGGTCTTGGTGGCCTCGATGAAATCAACGCCGTAATTATTGTGCTCCTCGATACCGGTCGCGACAGCAAAGACGTTCGGATCGAAGATGATGTCCTCAGGCGCCAGCCCGGCCTTTTCGGTCAGCAGCTTGTAGGCCCGCGCGCAGATTTCCACCTTGCGCTGATAGGTATCCGCCTGCCCCGCCTCGTCAAAGGCCATGACAACGACTGCCGCGCCGTAATTGTGGACGAGCCGCGCCTGCTGGAGAAACTTCTCCTCGCCTTCCTTCAGCGAAATGGAATTGACGATCGACTTGCCCTGAACGCATTTCAAACCTGCCTCGATGATCTCGAACTTCGACGAGTCGATCATGACAGGCACGCGGGCGATGTCGGGCTCGGCAGCGATGAGGTTCAAAAACTCGACCATCGCCTTTTCGGAATCGATGAGGCCTTCATCCATGTTGATGTCGATGATCTGCGCGCCGTTTTCCACCTGATCGCGGGCAACGGCCAGCGCCGCCGTGTAATCACCGGCGGTGATAAGCTTGCGGAACTTGGCCGAGCCGGTGACGTTGGTGCGCTCGCCGACGTTGACGAAGGGAATGTCCTTGGTCAGCACGAAGGGCTCAAGGCCCGAAAGCGACATGAAGGGCTTGTGCTCGGGGATCGGGCGCGGCTTGTAATCCTTCACCGCTTCGGCAATCGCCCGGATATGCTCCGGCGTCGAGCCGCAGCAACCGCCAACGATGTTCACGAGGCCGTCGCGGGCGAAACCCTGCACCTGACGCGCCATCATCTCAGGCGTTTCGTCATACTGTCCGAACTCGTTCGGCAGGCCTGCATTCGGATAGGCACAGACGAAGGTGTCGGCGACGTCTGAAAGCTCCTGCAGGTGCGGACGCATTGCATCCGCACCGAGTGCGCAGTTAAGGCCGATGGTAAAGGGGTTGGCGTGGCGCACCGAATTCCAGAAGGCAGACGGCGTCTGGCCGGAAAGCGTGCGGCCGGATAGGTCTGTGATCGTGCCCGAGATCATGACCGGCAGGCGGATGCCCTTGGCCTCGAAACGCTCCTCGCAGGCGAAGATCGCCGCCTTTGCATTCAGCGTATCGAAGATTGTCTCGATGAGGATGATATCGGCGCCGCCGTCGATCAGGCCGTCGATCTGCTCGCCATAGGCGATACGCAGATCGTCAAAGCTGACGGCGCGGTAACCGGGATTGTTGACATCTGGCGAAATCGAGGCCGTACGGTTGGTGGGGCCGATGGCGCCAGCGACAAAACGGCGGCGGCCATCTTCCCGCTCGGCGCGCTGGGCGGCGCGGCGGACGATCTGCGCACCCTCGCGGTTGAGGTCATAGACCGCATTTTCCATCTCGTAATCAGCCTGCGCGATACGGGTCGAGGAAAACGTGTTGGTTTCGAGAATATCCGCACCCGCCATGGCGTAGCGATAGTGGATGTCTTCGATAGCGTCCGGCTGGGTCAGAATCAGAAGGTCGTTATTGCCTTTCTGGTGACAGGCGCAGCCGATGAAGCGGTCACCGCGAAAATGATCTTCGTCAAAACCAAGACCCTGAATCTGCGTGCCCATGGCGCCGTCGAGAATGAGGATGCGTTCGCTGGCGGCTTCGCGCAGCGCCTTGAAAATTTCCGCGCCGTCGCGCTTTGCCCCCTCAGGGCCAAACAGATCGTCAAACACGGGCACACTCCTCATTTCGATTTGCAAGATCGCAAGTCGTCAAGTCACATAAAGATATGTTTATGTCAATATATCTTCAAGGGACAGGCATGGCTTTGCGTCGTTGCGTCACGTTACGAAATATCGCTGACAGATGACAGGTTTATACGGCAAGGATATAAGCCGAAGCAGCAAACCGCATGGAGGACGCGATGTCTGAGGACGATCACAACAGCCGAAACTGGAATACCCTGCCCTGGCACCGCCAGTGGCTGGTAAAACAGGCCGAGGGGCTTTTCGACTTCTTCCAGTACCGGGCGCTCAATCCTGCCGGCGGCTTCTTCGATCTCGATGTCAAGGGCGCGCCGCTGCAGGCAAACGATCCCGTGCGCGGCATCCATGCCTCCGCGCGCATGGTGCATTGCTTCTCCATCGGCCATCTGCTCGGCCGTCCGGGCTGTGGCGATATTGTCGACCACGGCATGACCTATCTCTGGAACAGGCATCGCGACAGCGAGCATGGCGGCTATTTCTGGCAGGTTAACGATGCCGGCCCCCTGGACGCCACCAAGCAGGGTTACGGCCATGCCTTCGTGCTTCTGGCCGCCTCCTCCGCCAAGACCGTCGGCCACCCGCTCGCCGACCAGATGCTGGCCGATATTACCGAAGTGCTGGAAACCCGTTTCTGGGAAGAAAAGCACGGCGCGATCGCCGAGGAATTCAACCGTGACTGGTCGCCCATCGATAATTATCGCGGCCAGAATTCCAATATGCATCTGACCGAAGCGTTGATGGCCGCCTATGAGGTGACCGGCGACAAAAACTACCTCGGCAAGGCCGAACGCATCGCCGATCTTCTCATCCGCCGTCGCGCCGGTGAACTGGATTTCCGGGTTCCGGAGCATTTCGACGACAACTGGACACTCGACAAGGACTATCGCGGCAACGAGATGTTCCGTCCCTCCGGCTCCACCCCCGGCCATTGGCTGGAATGGGCGCGCCTCCTCCTCCAGCTTTGGGTGTTGGGTGATCGCCGCCACGACTGGATGCCGGTGGCCGCCAAATCGCTGTTCGTGCAGTCCATGGCGCTTGGCTGGGATCGGGAAAAGGGCGGCTTCTTTTATACGCTCGACTGGAACGACAATCCCGACAAGCGGGCAAAGCTCTGGTGGCCCATGTGCGAAGCGGCGGGTGCGGCCCATTTCCTCAACGAAAACCTGCCGGCGGACCCTTTCTATGAAGACAGCTACCGCCGCATCTGGAGCACCATCGCCAACAGCTTCATCGACCATGAAAATGGCGGCTGGCATGAGGAACTGACGGAAAATCTGGTTCCCGCTCACACGCTGTTCCCCGGCAAGGGTGATATATACCACGCCCTCCAGGCCTGCCTCATCCCGCTTTTCCCGGCTACGGGCAGCCTGACAAGGGTGATCGGGGAAAGCGGCGGGGCTTATTAAGCGCGTTGTTCGCAACGGCGTTCGAAGACTTCTCCACTGTCATGCTCGGGCTTGTCCCGGGCATCTGCAGCCTATCGGCCGGACGCAACGCGGTTAGATCCCCGGCATAGGGCCGAGGATAAAGCAACAGTCAAAACCCGATTGTTTCCTCGAAGTCATCCCAGGACTGATACATTTCATAACGCCCGATGCCAGGGATCGGCACATGGCCGTAATAGGGCGAAAGTTGAAACTCGGCGGCCGCCTCGCTCTTGCCTGCCACGGCGGCAACATAGATCGCAGAGGCAAGCCCGGTGCGGTTCGCCCCATGTTCGCAATGGATGAGAACAGGCTTTTCCGCGTTGCGCAGCACCGCCGCCAGCGTTTCTGAATCTTCCACCGAGACTTTCTCGCTTGAGCTCAGCGGATAGTCGACCAGCCGGATGCCGTTGTTTTTCGCGGCCTTGCTTTCGGTATCATACCAGGCTTCACGCTTTTCATCGCGCAGGTTGATGATGGTCTTGATGCCATAGGCCTTGGCGTAAGCGGCGATGTCCTTGCCACTCGGCTGAGCCGAACGATAAAGCTCGCCGGGAATGACCTCATGAAAATTCCCCGTCAGCTGGCCGATGCCCATATGTGCGCCGGCCAAAACCGGGAGGGCAACGAGGCCAATGGCCGTGATCTTCAAAAACTTCAGAAAAATACGCAAAACATCAACCCGCGACATCAATCCAATGTGTGGCAGATGACACCGCAAACCGGCGAAAACAAGTCACGCCCCGTCGCGGCCCGTGCGCTTCGCAAGCAGCCGGGGCACGGCAGGCCCATGGAGCGGTTGCAATGCAGGGCCTTTGGACCCAAGCATAAATTCTCAAAATACCGTGATTGCTGGCACCGGTGTGATCTCTTCAATCAAATTCGGCGGAAATGACGGTAACCCGCCACTCCAGCCTTTGCGGTTCCACCCGCTCGTTGTTGCGCAGGCGAAATGTCCGGCAGGCGGCGAAGGTTTCCCCGGCTTCGATCCGCCTTTCGCTCACCTGATAGGGATCGAACGATACGGAAGCTCGAAAGGCCGGTTCGAAGCCCTCCAGCGTGTAGGTCAGACGCTGCACCGCGACATTGTTATCATTGCGGAAGCTGACGCGAATGGGCAATGCAGGGTCCGGACAGGCGGCCTCGAACCCGGCAGTCGCGACGATATGCTCCAGCCGCTGGCTGCTGCGACGCCAGTCGTAAATGACAAAGGCAGCCGTGCCGGCCCATATCAGGAGCAGGCAGATGACCACTGGTTTGAGATGCCGCGGAAATGCAATAAGGGTGAGGAGAAGAATGGCGCTGAGAACGGCTCCGACAATCACGTCGCCCCTCCTCCGCTAAAATAAAGCTCCATACGTTTCTGCCCTCCCCTGCCCTTCCAGCCACAAACGGCCGCGCGAGGCGGTCGTTGGGGTATTATCTCGACGGCGGCTCAAGCCTCTAGCATATGGCGCGAAGCACCGGCATCGCAGCCGTCAGCCACAACTCTATGGGTGCTCCCCCCGGTGTCAAGACAACCAAGCGTGACAGATAGCGCCGGCATTGCCGTCCTCAGAAAGAACGGCGAAGGGAACCAAACGCCGCCGAAGACGTTCGCAGCATCAGAACAGCATGGCGGGACATAACGAAACGCCGCGGCATGGAGGTAAGTAGGCCAGCCGGCAGGGACGACAAGCCGCCCCTTGGCACCGCCGAAAGCCACCCCATATTAAAAGTTACTAAACTATGCTACATATCAGTCAGCTCAGGGAGAAAACGATGAAAACGCTGATCGTAACGTCGCTCCTGGCCCTTTCGGCCAGCACCGCAATGGCCGCGGATGCCGTCTACGAAACACCGGCGCCTCCGGTCGCACAGGAAACGTTACCGGTCTTCACCTGGTCTGGTCCTTATCTTGGTATTCAAGGTGGCGCGGGCTGGGCAAATGGTGACTTTTCGGCCGGTGCCCCCATAGGCTCGGATAATTTCGATGGCGGCATTCTCGGCGCCTTCGCCGGTTACAATTACCAGTTCGACAATAATTTCGTTCTCGGCATCGAGGGTGACGTCGACTATAACTGGAATGACAATGATTATGCAGGCGTGAACATTGGCACCGACTGGCAAGGGTCCGTTCGTGGCCGCGTTGGTTATGCCTTCGATCGCGCTCTCCTTTATGGCACGGCCGGCTGGACCGCCACACGCGGCTTCATCGACACCCCCGGCGCCGGCAAGGACACCGCCACCTTCAACGGCTACACCGTTGGCGCAGGTCTGGATTACGCCTTCACCGACAATGTCTTCGGCAGGTTGGAATATCGTTACAACGATTACGGCGACAAGGACATATTTGGCATCAATACCGACCTTGACCAGCACACCGTCAAGGTGGGCCTCGGCGTGAAGTTCTGATCACAATCGAGTTTTGTAGACCCGAAGCCCGGCCATCCGCCGGGCTTCTTTCGTTGCAGAAGCCCAGCGCAGGCTACGATCCGCTCTGCGAAAAAACGGAACAATATGAACTCCGTAAAAATGAAACATTCACAAGCCGTTCAGCAGTTCCGTGCCATCATGCGGGCATAATGAGCCTCTATCTCCCGAAGCAGGCTTATGGAGTAGCCCGATGAAAAAGATAATTCTTTCCACGATTGCCGCGCTTGTTGCCACTGGCAGCATTTTCGCATCCTATGGCAGCGCCAGCGCGCAGGACTATCCCTACCGTCCGCGTTACGATCGGGGCTACGACCGTGGCGGCCCGCCGCCACCGCCCTATCGCGAACACCGTCGCCACAATGATGGCGCAGCCATTGCCGGAGGCCTCGCAGCAGGCGTCATCGGTGGCCTGATCGGCGGCGCCATCGCCAATAATAGCGGCCCCCGTTATTACGAACCGCCACCGCCGCCGCCGCGCTGCTGGTTTGAAGACCGGCGGGTTCCGAATTCCTATGACGGCGGCTGGCACACCGAAAGCATGCGGGTCTGCAACTGATGTCCGATCCTGCGGCCCGGTTTGCTTCAAATGGCAAGCCGGGCTGCTTTCAGCGAATGAGATTGCGAGATACGATTTTCATCCCCACCACGCGCTTTCACCGATACTGCGTGCGGCGCGACAGCACCCCCGCGATCAGCACAGAAAATCAACAACCATCTGATTAAAAAAGAAAAATGGTGGGCCTGGAGAGACTCGAACTCCCAACCAAGCGGTTATGAGCCGCCGGCTCTAACCATTGAGCTACAGGCCCCTTCGGAAAACGCTATCCGAAACACCGGTTTCGCAATGGTTCGAATCCGGTGGTCACGCTCTAACGCAATTTTTACAGCCCGACAAGCCATTGATGCTTTCGCTAAACAGTGCCGCCGTATTAGCTACACAATCTAAGGCAATACCCGTTCAAGGGACTCAATCAACGAGGAAACACCATGAAGACAAAATCGGCCCGCCTTTTTGCACTTACCGCAATGACAGCAGCAGCCATGATGCCGCTCTCCGGCCAGTTGCTCGCGCAGGAGGCCACCCCGCGTGAAGCCACAATCAGCGTTTCCGGCGAAGGCCAGGCGGCCATCGCTCCTGATATGGCAATCCTGTCGTTCAGCGTCGTCAAGCAGGCAGAGACCGCGGCGGCCGCTCTTTCGGAAAATTCAAAGGCGCTGGCCGATGTTCTGAAGGCGCTGAAGGAGGCGGCGATCGAGGATCGTGACCTGCAGACCAGCAACTTCTCGGTGCAGCCGCTCTACAAGCATTATGAGCCAAAGGACGGCGTCTATGTCGCTCCCGAAATCACCGGTTACCAGGTGTCCAACGGCCTGACCGTGCGGGTGCGGGACCTGAAGAAACTCGGCGCGATCCTCGATACATCCGTCAAGCTCGGCATCAACCAGGGTGGAGACATCAGCTTCACCAACGACAAGCCTGAAGCCACCGTCACCGAGGCTCGCAAACAGGCCGTGGCCGACGCTCTTTCCAAGGCCAAGACCCTGACCGAAGCTGCTGGCGTAAAGCTCGGCCGTGTTATCCAGATCACCGAAAACTCGCAGCGCCCGATGCCGGTGCCGCAGGCCATGATGCGCGCCTCCATGGCGAAGGAAGCGGACAGTGTCCCGATTGCCTCTGGTGAAAACAGCTACAGCGTTGTGGTTAACGTCACCTTTGCGCTCGAGCAGTAATCGGCAAGGGCGGCTTTTGGGCCGCCCGCACCGGCTCGGCCTCCGCCATAGCACAGATAAAATGAAACGCCCCTCGCTACCGTTCAGGAAGCGAGGGGCGTTTTGTCCATCTGCCGGGACGGGGATGCCGGCAGATCGATCAGGATCGCTGCCTTTAGCGGCGGATCACCGGGCAGCCGCGCTCATTGGCGAATACGATGCGGTCACGGCCGTGGCGGTCAAAACCTGCAACGACGACGCGGCGCGGAGATACATCAACAACACGCGCGCGGCGAAGACCCATGCGGCTTGCCTTTTCTTCCGCAAGCCAGGGCGAGCAGCCACGGCGCGGGCGATCCGGGCGGCCCCAGCCGGGACGATGACCATAACCATCCTGAACCTGAACTCGGAACTGTACATCCGAGCCGGCCGAAGCAGCTGGAGCGGTGACGGAAATACCACCAAGGGCGATGAGGGCAGCCAGGCCGGCTTTTGCGAAGGTGCTGAACATGAACTCACTCCGTTTGTTTCTTTGACGTCGGGGGAACATCCCCCGGCGATTGACGAGACCCTAGACTCGCCCATCTGAATATCAGCAGAACCGAATGTTCAGCAGGCGTTCAGGGTGGTTAACGCGGACACCCCGATCAGGATCCGCACATCACGGCGAGATATGCAGCACGACTTCGCGCCGATGCGACTGATCGCGATGTTCGAAGAGATAAAGGCCCTGCCAGGTGCCAAGCACGAGCCTGCCATCCGTGATGGGAACGCCGATGGAAACCATCGTCAGCGCCGATTTGATGTGGGCGGGCATGTCGTCGGGCCCCTCCAGGGTGTGGACAACCCACCGCATGGAAGGATCGCTCGAAGGCGGGACGAGACGGGAGAAAAACTCCGTGAGATCGCGCCGGACGTCGGGATCGGCATTTTCCTGGATGAGCAGGGAACAGGACGTGTGCCGGACAAAGACTGTCAGCAAGCCTTCCGTTGAGCCGGCCTGATTTACGAAGCCTTTTGCTTCAGACGTAAACTCGTAAAGGCCCTGCCCGTGGGTAGAGATGATTATTTTCTTCTGCGGCACGTTTTTCTTTCAAATAGTCGGGAACAAAATCGGCGCTGCGAACGTTGCACCATGTCAAATTCTATCCGATGGCGATAAGTATAAGACGACAGGGCGATAACAGCCCATGACAGCAGAACGGAAAACCGCCACTGCAGTTGCATAAAACGGGGAAGGGTTGGCAATATAATAATGAATTATCCAGGCTATCCCTTCCATAGACAAACACGGCATTTGCAGCGCAGGACTGACACAGGGTGCGAAAGACTTTCTCATGGCACCCACTGACTATCGTGTCGATCTGACCAATTGCGACCGCGAGCCCATCCATATCCCCGGCTATATTCAACCCCATGGCTGTCTCATCGCCTGCGATAACGCTTTGCGCATGGTGCTGCGGCATTCGGCAAATTGCTGCGACATTCTGGGTGTGGAAGGCGATATCAATGGCCGGACCGCCGAAGAGGTTCTCGGCAAGGACATCGTACACAACCTCCGCAACGCGCTGACTGTAACCGGGAGGACAACGCGCCCGGCCATGTTGCCCGCAACGGAAATGGGCGACGGCCGAAGCTTCGACATTTCGCTCCACCGCTACAAATCCACCACGATCATCGAATTCGAACCGTCCCGCAGCGAAACCCAGCCCCTGGGCACCGCACGCAAGATGGTGGATCGCATTCGCGAGGCGGACAGCGTGGAAAGCCTCATCTCCAGAACGACCAGGCTGGTAAAGGCGACGCTTGGCTACGACCGGGTAATGATTTACCGCTTTGAGGAAGATGGAGCCGGCAAGGTCGTCTCGGAAGCAAAGCAACCGGAACTGGAAAGCTTCCTCGGCCAATATTTCCCCGCCAGCGACATACCCCAGCAGGCCCGCACGCTTTATCTCAAGAACACGCTCCGCATTATCTCTGATGCCAGCGGCACACGAATCCCCGTGTTGCCCGCCCTTGATATCTCCGGCGAACCGCTCGACCTCTCTTTCGCGCACCTCCGCAGCGTCTCTCCCATCCATTGCGAGTATCTTCGCAATATGGGCGTCGCCGCTTCCATGTCGATTTCGGTGATTGTCGATGGCACCCTCTGGGGTCTGATCGCCTGTCACCATTATTCCCCGCGTGTCCTGACAATGCCGGTGAGGATTGCCGCTGAAATGTTTGGAGAATTCTTCTCCATGCATTTGCAGGTCCTCAAGCAGAAACGTCGGCTGGACACCGTCAACCATGCCCATGCCGCGCTCGATCGCTTCCTGCGGCTAGCCGCGCACCACGCCAATATCGAAGAACTGCTGATCGACAGTTTTCAGGATTTTGCCGATCTGATGCCGTGTGATGGTGTCGGTCTCTGGGTAGACAACAACTGGCACGGCCATGGCGCAACACCACCGCATGACGCCATTCCAAGGCTCGCGCGTTTCGTCGCCTCGGCCTCGGAAGGCAGGGTCTGGGCGACCCATGCGCTGTCGCAGGCGATACCTGAGGCGGAAATCTACGCCGACACGGCAGCGGGAATGCTCGCCATCCCACTTTCTCAGGTGAAACAGGACTATCTCCTGTTTTTCCGCAAGGAGATCGTGCAAAATCTGAACTGGGCCGGCAATCCGGAAAAATCCTATGAAACCGGCCCGATGGGGGACCGTCTCACACCACGCAAGAGTTTCGCGATCTGGAAAGAGACGGTGCATCAGAGGGCGCAGCCCTGGTCGGAAGATGACCGGGAAATAGCGGAAGCCGCCAGAATTGCGCTGGTCGAGGTCGCCTTCCATCACAGCGAGCTAATGGCCGGCGAAAGGGAACGCGCCGAAGTGCGCCAGCGCATGTTGAACGAGGAGCTCAACCACCGCGTCAAGAATGTTCTCGCCATCATCAAATCGCTGGTCGGCAATCCCTCACAGGAAGGCAAGACCCTGCAGGAATATGTGGCTGCCCTGAAGGGCCGTATTCAAGCCTTGTCCTTTGCCCATGATCAGATCATCCGAGGCGAAGGTGGCGGCGCGCTGCGCGATCTTCTCGACGCGGAATTATCGCCGCATCGTTCCCCGGAAACGACGGTGAAACTCGAAGGTCCCCACGTCACACTTGATTCGCGCGCCTTCTCCGTCATGGCGCTCGTTCTGCACGAACTGGCGACGAACGCCGCCAAATACGGCGCGCTTTCGCAGAACGGTGGGCAATTGCATGTGCGCTGGTGGGTCAACGAAAACCGCGATTGCGAAATCGAGTGGCGGGAAGTGCTGACCACCAAACTGCCGACGCCATCCCGCGCCGGCTTCGGCACGGCGCTTATCAGCCGCAGCATTCCTTACGATCTCGGCGGACGCAGTACGTTGCGCTATTTGCCCGATGGATTGGAGGCAGAAATTATGCTGCCCTTCCGTCATGTCTCGTCAGCCACCGAAAGTGTCGAAATACCGACAGAAAATGAGCCCGCGCGGCAATCCAGCCGCTATAACCGGGAGGAGCCGTTGAAAATATTACTCGTCGAAGATCAGATGCTGATCGCCATGGACGTCGAAAACATGCTCGAGGATAACGGCATCAAAACCATCGAAACGGCGACTTCGTCTGCGATGGCAATTGAAAAGCTGAAAAGCTATGTGCCTGACGTGGCAATTCTCGACATCAATCTCGGTTCGGACACCTCCATTCCCGTCGCCCGGGAACTTCACCGCCGTGGCATCCCGTTCATGTTCGCTACCGGCTACGCCGATGGCAGCATGGTGCCGGATGAATTCGGCGCTGTTCCGGTGATCAGGAAGCCCTATGACGAGGATGCGCTAATGGCCGGGATTGGGGTTTTGGTGGGCGATGCGGAGCGCGTTTGAGCGACAAGTGACAAACGTCAACCGAGGTTTTCCGTGCATTTGGAGGACGGATCATTTTTTAATTCGGCGACCGATCTGCTACCGACCGGTGAAACCCCGTTTCCTTGCTTCAGCTGGCGTGATGACGTCCCCCATCTTAATTCTGAAGGCCGTCACTGCATAGTTATCGACATCCACCTCGCATTGAAACGTGACATCGCGCCAGACGTCGCCGACGTTGAATGCGCCGCCAGTCGCGTCAAGAACATTGCCCGATATACGTCCGCCCGTGTCGGAAAAGCCATACATGCCGCGGGTATCAGCGTAAACCTGTCTTATTTGGGCCAGTGCTTCCGCTTGGCAAAGCTGCACGATACGACGCCGCGGCGGTAGATCGCCAAACATCTGCCGTCTCTGCGCCGGTGTCAGTAGAGCCGATGAAAGCAAACTCTTAGCCGCAGGAAGTTTCGCGGGCTTGTTTTCCCTTGCCTCAGAAGGCTTTTCCTCAGGCGGCTTTGGTTGCGGTACTGGCGGCTGCTCCGGTGACGCTTCTTCTTTCATCGGCGCAACCGCGATCTCTCCCTGCTCGGCGGAAACCTTGAGGTCGCTGTTGGCGGCGGCGGGCGCAGGCTTTTCCTCGGCCGCTTTCTCGGGCTCGCGCGGCGGTTCTGCGGATGGTTGTGTCTTTTCCGCTTCTTCAGTCTTGCCGGCCTTGTCCTCAGGGTCTGCCTGCGCCTCTTCCGGCCGCATGGCGATGGAAGGCAACGTCGCCTGCGGTTGCGGCACCGGTTTCGCTTCTTCAGCCGGTGGCGCGGGAGGTGGTGGCGGAGGTTGCGGTTTTTCCTCTTTCGCCTTCTCCTCACCGGGCGGCGGGGCCTCTTCTGCCTTTTTTTCCTCAGGCGGTGGCACCAGATCGACGCTGATGCTTTCCGGTTCCTGCGGCTCGGCTACACGCTCCGGCAATTCGAAAAGGAAAATCGCCACGACGACAAGATGCAGAAGAACGGAGACGGGCATCGCCCATCCCTTCCACCGCCACCTGCCTGCCGAAACCTGTTGCATCTTACCGAACCAAATCGAACCCGGACATATCCAGCGGAAGCGGATCGCCTGCCTCACACATAAGGCTTGTCGCAGAGTTCGCCGGTGCGGAAAACAAAAAACCCGGCCAGAGCTGACTGACCGGGTTCAATTTTAAAGGAAGCAAAAGCTTAGCTGTCGAGGAAGCTGCGGAGCTTTCTTGAGCGGCTTGGGTGCTTCAGCTTGCGCAGCGCCTTCGCCTCGATCTGGCGAATACGTTCGCGCGTGACCGAGAACTGCTGGCCGACCTCTTCCAGCGTATGGTCCGTGTTCATGCCGATGCCGAAGCGCATGCGCAGAACACGTTCCTCACGCGGTGTCAGCGAAGCCAGAACGCGGGTGGTCGTTTCGCGCAGGTTCGCCTGAATGGCGGCGTCGATCGGCAGCAGCGCGTTCTTGTCCTCGATGAAGTCACCGAGATGCGAATCCTCTTCGTCACCCACGGGGGTTTCGAGCGAGATCGGCTCCTTGGCGATCTTCAGAACCTTGCGCACCTTTTCCAGCGGCATGGCCAGCTTTTCGGCCAGTTCTTCCGGGGTCGGCTCGCGGCCAATCTCGTGCAGCATCTGGCGCGAGGTACGAACGATCTTGTTGATCGTTTCGATCATGTGCACCGGAATACGGATCGTGCGGGCCTGATCAGCAATCGAGCGGGTGATCGCCTGTCTGATCCACCATGTCGCATAGGTCGAGAACTTGTAACCGCGACGGTATTCAAACTTGTCCACCGCCTTCATCAGGCCGATATTGCCTTCCTGAATGAGATCGAGGAACTGCAGACCACGGTTCGTGTACTTCTTCGCAATCGAGATCACGAGACGCAGGTTGGCCTCGACCATCTCCTTCTTGGCGATGCGCGCTTCGCGCTCACCCTTCTGCACCATCGAAACGATGCGACGGAATTCGGCGATGGAAATGCCGGTTTCCGTGGAGAGGTTCTGGATCTCCTGGCGGATTTCCCGGATCGTGTTGCTTTCTTCGCGCGCGAATTCCTTCCAGCCGCGGGCGGCCAGATTGGCGATCGACTTCATCCAGTTCGGATCGAGTTCCGCACCGTGATACTGCTCGAGGAAGCTGTCGCGCTTGACGCCATAGGATTCCGCAAGGCGCAGCAGCCGGCCTTCGTTCTGCATCAGACGCTTGGAAATGTCGTAGAGCTGCTCGACAAGGCTGTCGATGCGGTTCTGGTTCAGCGAAAGCGACTTCACGGCCGTGATCAGCTGATCCTTCAATTCCTTGTAACGGCGCTCCTGGCCGGAAGAGAGCGTACCGGTGCAGGCCAGACGCGCTTCCACCTGCTGATCCTGAAGCTTGCGCAGCTTCTTGTAGGTGTCGGCAATGGTGTCGAGCGTTTCCATGACCTGCGGACGCAGTTCGGCTTCCATCGCGGCAAGGGAAAGATTGGACTCGTCGTCGTCCTCTTCTTCCTCTTCCGGCGGCAGGCCGTCACCACCAACATCGGTGACATCCTCGTCACCGGTCGGAGCACGCAGCTTGCGGGTCTTTTCCTTTTCTTCGGCGGCCTTGCGGTCGGCCTCGATCTTTTCCGGGCTCTGGAACTGCGGCGCAGCCTTGGCTTCCGGGCCGGAATAGGTCGTTTCGAGATCGATGATCTCGCGCAGCAGCGTGGTGCCTTCGTTGAGTTCGTCGCGCCAGATGATCAGCGCCTGGAACGTCAGCGGGCTTTCGCACAGGCCCGAAATCATCGTCTCGCGGCCAGCCTCGATGCGCTTGGCGATGGCGATTTCGCCTTCGCGCGACAGAAGCTCGACAGAACCCATCTCGCGCAGATACATGCGCACGGGGTCGTCGGTGCGGTCGGTTGGTTCTTTCTTCTTGGCGGTCGCAAGCGCGGTGCCGCTGGAAGGCGCAAGTTCGCCACCCTCGGAATCGTCACCGTCGGAATCGCCGTCGTCATCGCCACCGGCGGCTTCCTCGGCATCCTCGTCCTCGATCACGTTGATGCCCATGTCGGACAGCATCGCCATCGTGTCTTCGATCTGCTCGGAGGTCACCTCTTCGGACGGCAGGACCGAATTCAGCTCGTCCATCGTCACATAGCCGCGCTTCTTGGCGGCCTTGATCATTTTCTTGACCGCGTCATCCGAAAGGTCGAGAAGCGGGCCGTCCGTCGCACCGTCGCGTTCGTTTTCTGCTTCTTCGTTTTCTTTGACTTTGGTTGCCATCTATCTCGTCGCTTTCCCTGACGCTAACACCTGTTCCGCCGCATCGCCGTCCGCCCCTTGAGCATCCGGCGCATTGCCGCGAATCACTGTCAGACACCTAACGGAGTGATCTTTAATTGCCGATTAACCACGGCAGCCTCAGGCAGAATGCAAGGACAGTGCACCCGGAAATGCTTGCTCATGCAATTTCTATCCGCCAAGGCTCATTCCACCTTACTTTTCCTGAATTGGTGATTCCCGCTATTTCCCGCCCCGTCAAGCCTTTGAAGGCGAGACAGCCACGGAAATTCTTAAAAAGAGCCGCATTTTGCGAATTATCACCAGACTATCCCCTATTTAGGACGCCTGCCGCAAAAGGCAACCCCACACACCTTTCAATTCTTGCCGCGACGATCATCCATGACCGACGGCCGGTCCCTTCACCCGGCCGGACATAACCCCGAAACCATCGATGATGGCCTCCTGATTTTCCATTCGGCCGATCTCCAGCTGAACCTCGGCAAGCGCGCGCACCAGAAGGGTCCCGCGCTCATCATCCGTCGCCTCGGCAATTTCGCGCTCCAGCTCCTTTTTCTGCCAGAGGAGCGACTTTGTCCTTTTGTGCAGGGAAAGCGCCTGCACGTAACCTTCCCGTGCATCCTCCATCGCCGCCTCGCCGGTCGCCGTCCACAGACGGGCATTGCGCACCTGCTGATCCATGGTTTTCAGCAGCACGTCGAAGCCCTGCTGCGACAGGCGCTCGATCAGCCCCGCCCGCGATATCGCAGCCGCATTTTCGGCCGCGTAGGTCAGAACCGTAGACCACAGGCGTTGCAGGTCACGGTTCTCATAATCGATCGCGGCGATCTCGTCATATTCCTCGAGAAGCAGTTCGGGATGGTTGACGATGGTGATGGCCAGAACGCTCTCCCGAAGCGACGGCTTGGTCTGATAACCCCTGACAAGGCCGGATTGCGCCAACCGTTCCGAAATACTGCTGGCAGGTGTCGCCATAGCCCCACCCCGGCCCGGTGCGTTGCGCTGAAAGCCACGCCCCGGCGCCTGTGCGCCATTGCGGCGGAAATTGCCACCCTGCTGCCCGCCTGCCTGAAAGCGCGGCTGGAAGAAGGCATTCAGCCTGTCACGCATGTCCTGTTGATAGAAGCGCCGCACCGTCTCGTCACCAATAACGGCCACGATCTGCCGCAGGCGGCTCTCAAGCTGGGCACGCTTTTCCGGCGTATCGAAAGTAACGCCTGAGGTCTCGCGGCTCCAGATCATCGCGGCCAGCGGCTTTGCCTCGGAAAGAACGCGGTCGAAAGGCGCCCTACCCTCCAGACGCACGAGATCATCCGGATCCTTGCCGTCGGGCAGAAGCGCGAAGCTGACGGAGCGATCCGGCTTGATATGTGGCAAGGCGAGATCAGCGGCACGGTTGGCGGCGCGAATGCCGGCGCCGTCGCCATCGAAGCAGAGGATCGGCTGCGGCGACATCTTCCAGAGCAGATCGAGCTGGCTTTCGGTCAAGGCAGTGCCGAGCGGTGCGACGGCATTTTCGACGCCCGCCTGATAAAGCGCGATGACATCCATATACCCTTCGACTGCAATGACCGTGCCGCCCGCCGCCTGTGCGGCCCGACGTGCACGGGCGAAATTATAGAGAACATTGCCCTTGTGAAAGAGCTCGGTCTCGTTGGAATTGAGATATTTCGCCACCGCATCCGAAGCCATGGCGCGGCCGCCGAAGGCAATCACCTTTTCCCGCGAGGACAGGATCGGGAACATGATGCGGTCGCGAAAACGGTCATAGGAAACCGGCACGTTTTCATGGACCACCAGCCCGCAGGCTTCCATCTGCTCCTTGGAAACACCCTTGCTTGCAAGATGCTCCTTCAGCGCGTTGCGACTATCAGGCGCATAACCCAGCCGAAAAGTCTCGATGGTACGCCCGGTCAGCCCGCGATCGCGCAGATAAGCCCGAGCCCGAGCGCCGAGCGCCGTTTGCAGCTGATCCTGAAAGAACAGCGTCGCCATTTCCATGACGTCCTGAAGAGAGGTGCGCTCACGCTCCCGCTTCTCCGCCTGCGGATCGGGCTGCGGCATGGAAATGCCGGCCATATCGGCGATCTGCTGCACGGCTTCCGGGAAACTTAAGCCCTCAAGCTCGGTCAGAAAGCGGAAATGATCGCCGGAAACGCCGCAACCAAAGCAATGATACCGCCCCTTGCGGTCCTCACAGTGAAAGCTCGGGCTTTTTTCGCCATGGAACGGGCAGCAGGCCCAATAATCCCCGCGCGGCGCATTGGTCTTCTTCTTGTCCCAGGACACACGTCTGCCGATCACATCGGAGATGTTCACGCGGTCGCGTATCTCATCAAGGAAAGAGTTGGAAAAGCGCATGGGTTACCTGTTCGAGGCCAGTCTTTCATATAAGCGCAGAATGGCGCCAGCACCAACCCTATGAACCAGTTCACAGCCACAATACCCGTTATTCACAGGGTGGCGCAAAAGCTGGCAAAGCCCTTTGCGCCTGCTTTAGGCAAATTTGTGGCGCTGCATCATCACTAAAAATTATGTTTTTGTAATTTGAGCAGTCCGTCCGCGCGATGTAAAAACACAGCCACAGCCAAAGCAACGAAATCGCAGAAATCTGCCGACGCCCGCAGGCACGTCCCCCGAAAAACGCCTGCGCTTGAGAGCATTCTGATCCGCCGGAATGCGTTTTCGTCGACAGAAAAAGGCAGGGCAGCCCACATCTGCCCTGCCTTTACTTTTTCGCTATACTTCTGGCTCCGGCGCGTTCCTATGCGCAAATGCGAAACCGGAAGATGGCGCCATTCCATTCAGGACGGTTCCAGTCCAGTTCGGAAACGCTGCCCTCAGCGGCACATTTCCGGATTGCTCCCTGCCAGAATACCAGCGCCGTCGTGTTTTTTCTGGCGACGGCAACTTCCCAGGCCCCCGGGTACCGATGAAAAAGTCTCTGTGCCGCAATCAGACCAAGCCCCTGTCCGCGATACTTTCGCACGATGAAAAACTCTCCGACGGAATATTCGGTCGGTAAGGCCGAGTGGCCCTTATCATTGATAAGTGCAAATCCAACAGGCTTATCGTCTATCTTAAACAGGAAAGCTGACCACCGGGGGCACTCAAAATACGGCGCGATCGGATAATCGGGAAATCTGCCATCTTGGCCAAGTTCACCTCGCGGCGTCCCAGCCCAAAATTCGGAGAAATCATGCGTGTATAATTGCATCATATTTTGAACAGCAGACATATCGGCTACCGATGCTGCATCGAGACTGAAATTCACGACCCACTCCGTTGTTAATATCCCACCAGCGAACAAGCCTTTGGATGTGACAAAACAAATGGGGCAAATGCGATCATACCACTTGTTTTGCTCGGACTGCCGGATTTTTATGCCGCAGCCGAGCGGGCTTTTACGCCGCCCTTGATACCTGCGCATGACAACATTTCGGTTCACCTGAGTGGGTCTCTGCGGACAAAAAAAAACAGGGCAGCCATGGCTGCCCTGCTTTTGGTTTTTCTGGAGCGGCAAACCTACTTCAGCAAATCCTTCACGACGCCGGAGGCCTTCGCAAAGTCGATCTGACCGGGATAACGTTCCTTCAGCGCATTCATGCATTTGCCCATGTCACGCAGGCCGGAAGCACCGGTTTCGGCGATGACGGCCTGGCAAAGTTCGCGCACCTTCTCGGCCGGAATTTCTTCCGGCATGAATTCCTTGATGATGACGATTTCTTCGCGCTCCTGAGCGGCAAGTTCGGGACGGCCCGCACCTTCATAGATGCTGGCGGATTCTTCCCGCTGCTTCACCATCTTGGTCAGAATCTGCATGATATCTTCATCGCTGACGGGGTCCTTGCCCACGCCGCGGTTGGCGATATCGCGATCCTTGATGGCCGTCTGGATGAGACGCACGGTCGAGGTGCGGCGTGCATCACGAGCCTTCAATGCGTCCTTCAAAGCGTTTGCGAACGTGTCGCGCATCATTTTTCTTCTCCTTGGGAAAGCGCTTTCCGCAGCTTCTCGATACGGAAACTTTCCACCTCATTTTGCGAAACGACATAAACGAGCCGACACGCTCAAGCAAATCAAATGCATAAGACCTTGAAAATACGTCGGTTTAATTCCACGTAAATCTTGGCCCTGCGGTTGACCGCTTGGGCTGCTTTCGTTATTTTCCGGCACCTGCACGAGATTTTAACGAAGGGTCGGAACGCGAGCTTTATCGCGCGCCCCTTTATGTCACGAAGCCTGCGACAAAAATGGCCCCTTACCCCCTGCCTTTCAAGAGGCGGGGTGCGAAGCGGCAGAAACGGAACGAGATGACCGAGACAGCGCCCTGGACTACCCGCAAACCGACCGCAATGCTTGTTCTTGCCGATGGCACGGTGATTGAAGGAACAGGCATAGGCGCAACCGGCAAGGTTCAGGCCGAGGTCTGCTTCAACACGGCGCTGACGGGTTACGAGGAAATCCTCACCGACCCCTCCTATCTCGGCCAGATCGTTACCTTCACCTTCCCGCATATCGGCAATGTCGGCACCAATGAAGAAGATATCGAAGACCTGACGCCCGCCGCCCGGCGCGGCGCCGTCGGCGTCATCTTCAAGGCCGACATCACCGACCCCTCGAACTTCCGCGCGGTCAAGCATCTGGATGCATGGCTGAAGGCCCGCGGCGTCATCGGCCTCTGCGGCATAGACACCCGCGCCCTGACGGCATGGATCCGCGAAAACGGTGCCCCGAACGCGGTTATCGCCCATGATCCGAACGGCGTCTTCGACATCGAAGCGCTGAAGGCGGAAGCCAAGGCATGGAGCGGCCTCGTCGGCCTCGACCTCGCCATAGAAGCCACCTCCGGCCAGTCTTCCACCTGGGCTGAAACGCCGTGGGTCTGGAACAAGGGTTACGGCACGCTCGGCGAAGCCGATGCCAAGTATCACGTCGTCTGCGTCGATTTTGGCGTCAAGCGCAACATCCTGCGCCTGTTTGCCGGTCTCGATTGCAAGGTCACGGTCGTTCCGGCGCAGACCTCGGCCGAAGACATCCTGGCGCTGAAGCCGGATGGCGTGTTCCTGTCCAACGGCCCCGGAGACCCGGCTGCGACGGGCGAATATGCCGTTCCTGTCATCCAGAACCTCATCAAGACCGACCTGCCGATCTTCGGCATCTGCCTCGGCCACCAGATGCTCGGCCTTGCGGTTGGCGCAAAGACCGAAAAGATGCATCAGGGCCACCATGGCGCGAACCATCCGGTCAAGGACTTCACGACCGGCAAGGTGGAAATCGTTTCGATGAACCACGGCTTTGCGGTGGATACCAAGTCGCTGCCCGAGGGCGTCGAAGAGACCCACATCTCGCTGTTCGACGGTACCAATTGCGGCCTGCGCATCACCGGCAAGCCGGTCTTCTCCGTCCAGCACCACCCGGAAGCATCGCCGGGCCCGCAGGACAGCCACTATCTCTTCCGCCGCTTCGTCAACCTGCTGCGTGAAAAGAAGGGTGAGGCAGCGCTCGCCGAGCGCTGATACTTTTCCAATCCGGACGTTACATGCGGCCCGCTTCTCAGCGGGCCGTTTTCATTTCACGCTTCACAAGCAGCACGAAGCGGATGGTGAGAAGAACGGCGGCTGTCGAAAGACCGATCACAAAGCCGAACCAGACACCGCGCCCGCCGAAACCGAGCGGAAAAGCCATGGTCCAGGCAAGCGCCAGCCCAATCGGCCAATAGGAGATCAGCGCCAGCATCGCCGGTATGCGCGCATCCTTCAACCCGCGCAGCAGGCCTGCCGTCACGGCCTGAATGCCATCGACAAGCTGGAAGATGCCGGCAATCACCACCAGGCTGCTCGCATAAGCGAGCACTTCCGCAGCTTCCGGAAGTTTGGGATCAAGGAACCACTTCGCCAGAAATTCCGGCACCGCCGCAAACAGGATGCCACCGCACAGGGCGATGCCACAGGCGATGGCGTAAATCATGATCGAAGCGCGGATGAGGTTCTTGAAGTCCCCCTGGCCCCGCGCCACGCCGACGCGAACGGTCGCTGCCTGCGAAAGGCCGAGCGGGATCATGAAGGCGATGGAAGCGAGCTGCAGGGCAATGCCGTGCGCCGCGAGCTGTACCGTGCCGATCTGCCCCATCAGGATCGAGGCGGCGGCAAACAGGGTCACCTCGGCAAGAATGGTGATGCTGATCGGCAGGCCAAGACGCAGCACTTCAAAAAGCGCATGCCAGTCCGGCCGCCAGAAGCGCACGAACAGCTCGTATTTCTTCGTTTCCTCGCGCGTCTGCACATAAGCCACGATGAAGATGAAGCTGAAGGCGTTGACGATGACCGCAACCACGGCCGCGCCATTCATGCCCATGGCCGGCAGCCCGAAATGTCCGAAGACAAGAGCATAGGCGAGTATACCATTCATCACCAGCATGATGATGGTGGCATAAAGAATGATGCCTGCGCGGCCGATGGCGCTGACAAGGCCACGCAGCACATAAAACAGCAGCGCCGGCAGAAGGCCGAATTTGGCGATGGCGAGATAATGGCCGGTCAGTGCCGCTACGTTGGCGTTCTGCCCAAGCGCAACCAGAATGCGCTCTGCATTCATGAAGATCGGCAGCGCCAGCAGCCAATAGGCAATGGCCACCCACATGCCCATGCGCAAAGAGCGGCGCGCAGATGTCGCATCGCCCTGCCCGTAAGCCTGGGCCACCATGGGTACGACGGCAACGGAGAAGCCCGAGCCGAAAATGAAGACGACAAAGAAAAACTGCCCGGCCAGCACCATGGCCGCCAGCTTCTCTGCACCCAGCTGACCGACGATCACCATATCGGTGGTATGGATGCCAAGCTGCGCGAGCTGCGCGCCGATAAGCGGAATCCCGAGAACAAGCGTAGCCTTGAAATGCGAAAACCACGACCCCGATCCGGACGGAACGGTTCCTGCAACAACCGACGAAGACATTGTAATTCACCCGAACATTGGCCGTTGCCCGCGATTTGCGCAACGGCAGCACGAGGATGAATAAAATAATCGCTGTCTGCATGCAACCGGCAGCAGTGCATGGTTAAAAATTACGCAGTTCTGAAAAGGCTCGACAAATTCGCAATACGAGCCCTCACCAAACACAAGTTTAGTCGAATTTTACCATTCGCCTTTATCCATTAGAACATCGAATAGTTCTTCTAAAATCATAAGCTGCATGACGCAGAATATTCCCGCCTTCGAGGCATGTTTCCCCAACCATTGTTCAAGATGACCTTATCGGTGCATCGGGCTTCAAGGATCTGTAGCTTGCCAAAGAAAACCAATCTTATGACGCGCATTCTGGTTGCCGCGTCATCTCTTGTCGTCGCCGCCTTCGCGGGCTTCTCGTATTATATCGACAGCCTTCAGCATCGGGTCACCACCGAAGCGGTGGCGGAAAATATCGATTCTTCCGGCAAGCAGGCCGCCCAGAGCATCGCGAATTGGCTGAATGGCCGCATCATGCTGACGGAAACCGTGGCAAAGACGCTTGCCAAGCTTCCCGAGGACGGTGCGAAGCTGCAGTTCCTGGAGAATGAGGTGCTGACCGCGCAATTCATGTCCACATATTTTGGCAATGCGGAAACCGGCACCTTCACCACCTTCCCGAAGACACCGCTGCCGGAAGGCTACGACCCGCGCAAGCGCCCGTGGTACCTGGATGCGGTGAAAGCCGGCAAGACGGTGCTGACCGAGCCTTATAACGACGCCTCCACCGGCGGCCTCATCATCACGGCTGCCATTCCGGTCTCCGTCGACGGCAAGCTTACCGGTGTGACCGGCAGCGACTTCTCGCTCGACTCCCTGGTCAAGATGATCACGTCAGTGGATGCCGGCAAGGACGGTTACGCCTTCCTCGTCAGCAAGGATGGCAAGATTCTCATCCATCCCGATGCAAAATTCGTCGACAAGCCGCTGACCGATCTCTTCAAAGTCGATACGCCGGTGATTTCTTCTGCAATTTCCCAGACGGAAATCAACGGCAAGGGCAAAATCACCAGTTTCATTCCCGTTGCCGGCCTGCCTTCGGTCGACTGGTATCTTGGCTTTGTTGTTGATTCCGATGTTGCCTATGGCGCCATCGGGCAGTTCCGCATGGCCGCGACCATCGCCACCATTCTCGCCGCCACGATCATGATCGGCCTGCTGGCGACCGTGCTCTCCCGCTTCATCGTTCGCCCGGTAACGCAGATGACCTCCGCCATGGAAGGCCTGGCTGCCGGCAATCTCGAGGTCGCCATTCCTGGCCAGGAACGCACCGATCAGATCGGCTCCATGGCTGCGGCCGTTGCCGTGTTCCGCTCGAACGCCATGGAACGCCTGCGGCTCGAAGGGGACGCCGAACAGAACCGCACACTTTCCGAACAGGAGCGTAACGAGCGGGAACGACTGGCAGCAAAAGACGCGGCCGATATCCAGTTTGCAGTCGATTCACTGGCAAAGGGTCTTGCTCATCTCTCCAACGGCGATCTCAATTATCGTATCGATACGCCGTTTGTGTCCCGCATCGATCGCCTGCGCGACGACTTCAACAATTCAGTTGCGAAGTTGAATGCTGCGCTCAGCACCGTCGGACAGAACGCGCTTGCGATCGATGCCGGTGCCGGCGAAATTCGCCAGTCAGCCGACGATCTGGCGCGACGCACCGAACAGCAGGCAGCCTCCGTGGAAGAAACGGCGGCGGCGCTTGAGGAAATCACCACGACTGTCAAGGATTCCGCCCGCCGTGCGGAAGAAGTCGGCCGTCTGGTCGACCGCGCCCGCGGCAATGCCGAACAGTCCGGCGTCATCGTCGAAGATGCCGTGCGCGCCATGGAAGGCATCGAAAAATCATCTTCCGAGATCAGCAACATCATCGGCGTGATCGACGAGATCGCCTTCCAGACCAACCTGCTCGCGCTCAACGCCGGTGTTGAAGCCGCCCGCGCCGGCGAGGCCGGCAAGGGTTTTGCTGTCGTCGCCCAGGAAGTGCGCGAACTTGCCCAGCGTTCCGCCAATGCGGCAAAGGAGATCAAGACGCTGATCAACGCCTCCACCTCGCAGGTGCAGTCCGGCGTCGAACTCGTCGGCAATGCCGGCAAGGCGCTGGAAACCATCGTCCGCGAAGTGCAGGAGATCAACCGCCACATCGACGCGATCGTCACCGCATCGCGCGAACAGTCGACCGGCCTCCAGGAAATCAACACCGCCATCAACACCATCGATCAGGGCACGCAGCAGAATGCCGCCATGGTCGAGGAGCAGACGGCAGCAAGTCATGGCCTCGCCTCGGAAGCGGCGGCGCTGAATGAGTTGCTAGCGCAGTTCCAGCTCGCCACGGCTACGCGGCGGCAGGCGGAATATGGGCGGGCTGCTTAAGGGAGAATGGATATTGGCCGATCATTATAGCACCGGATCATGGCCAACCATCACCACGCTCGACGTCATCCTCGGGCTTGTCCCGAGGATCCAACCACGTCTCGTGTAAAACATACGTCGCAGATGCTCGGGACACGCCCGAGCATGACGGAGGTGAAATCTTACGCCTTTCTCACCTCATGGCCGGAGCGATCCGGCCATTTTTTTGTCCACCCTCCTAATAGTCGGTTCCCGCCATTCACACGATCCGCTAGAGCTTGATCGATCATGATCATGCGGAGGGATTCATGCTGGAACTGATTTGGCGCGGCATTGCCATGGGCATTGGCGGCACCGTGTTTATGGATATATGGGCAATCATACTGCACCGGTTCTTCGGCCAGTCCGCCCCGAACTGGGCGCCGGTCGGCCGCTGGTTCTGGCATGTGCCGAAAGGCAGGATATTTCACGACAGCATCGCCACAGCTGAACCCTACGAGCATGAACTGGCGCTCGGCTGGATTTCGCATTACGCCGTCGGGATTCTCTATGGTGTCATTCTTGCCCTGGTGGTCCCGCCCGCCTGGTTTGCAAACCCGTCCTTTATAGCGCCGTGGGTCGTCGGCATCATAACGGTGGGCGCAGGCTGGTTCCTGCTGCAGCCGGGTCTCGGCATTGGCTGGGCCGCATCGAAGACACCGAACCCAACGAAGGTTCGCGTCCTCAACCTCGTGGCCCATACCATCTTCGCCCTCGGCATGTATGTCGTGGCGCTCTTGATGAGCTAAACGAAAAGGGGGCTGAAAAGCCCCCTCTCCTCAGATATTAGCCGAGAAAGTATCGCAGTCCTCGACCCGGCCGCTCTGGAAGCCGCGCTTAAACCATTCCATGCGCTGCGCCGAGGTGCCGTGGTTGAAGCTATCGGGCACCACATAGCCTTGAGTCTGCTTCTGCAGCGTATCGTCGCCGATCTGGTGGGCGGCGTTCAGGGCTTCCTCAAGGTCGCCGGTCTCAAGAATGCCCTTCTGTTCGGTAAACTTGCCCCAGATGCCCGCATAACAATCCGCCTGAAGCTCCACACGCACCGACATCTTGTTGGCGTCCGTCTGGCTCATCGACTGACGGCGGCGGTTGAACTCAGGCAGAACGCCGGTCAGGTTCTGGATGTGGTGGCCGACCTCATGAGCAATCACGTAAGCCTGCGCGAAATCGCCAGCCGCGCCGAAACGCTGGTCCAGTTCCTTGAAGAAGCTGGTATCGAGATAGACCTTACGGTCGCCCGGGCAATAGAACGGACCGCTGGCAGCGGAAGCATAACCACAGGCGGAAGACACCTGCCCGGAGAACAGAACCAGCGTCGGCTTCTGATAGGTTTCGCCTGCCGACTGGAAAATGCCGCTCCACGTATCCTCGGTCTCGGCAAGAACGGTGCGGACGAAGGCGGTCGTCTCGTCGGACGATTGCCCCTGTGGTCGTGTGCCGGACTGCTGGGTCCCCGACTGCGTCGTACCGCCGCCATCCATCGACAGATCGCCGCCGGTCAGCAGCGTCAGCGGGTTGATGCCGAGCACCCAGCTGATCAACAGAATGACCAGAAGACCGCCAATCCCGATACCGCCGCCGCGACGCCCGATTGGCACGCGCATCCCGCCTCGGGAAAAAGGATCACTCGGCCCCGCCGACATGCCGCGCCGATCCTCAATATTGTCCGACTGGCGGCGCCCTCTCCATTCCATGCTATTCTCCCGGCGACTATCGCCTCAACAAGCTGCCTTATAACGGCACTATAATACATCTTGTTCCGGAAGAAAGCAGAGGCGGTCAGCGGAGTCTTTCATGCGGCTCTGCGTCTTTGTTTCAACACGGTCAGAAACAGGAAGGCAAAGACCAGAGCGCCGGCGGAAACGGCCACAAATCCCGCTCCGCCGCCACCGAAAGCAACCTTATTCATAAGGCGTCCGGGAACGAAGGTGAATCCTCCCGCAATAACGATGCCGCCCAGATAAACGCTCTGCATAATCCGCATATGGCGTCTGATATCGCCACGCCGGGCGAAGTAGATCGATTGCAGACAGCCATATATCGTGAAAGCGGAGAGGAGATGGATCGGGCTGAAACCGCAAAACATCCTCAATTCATGGATGAAGAAGGTTGAAATGGAAGTCGAAACCATCAGCATCACCCAGATCTTGCCGAGCAGCCGGTGGATGGCGGTTCCCTTGGGACGCAGGAAGATGAAGGCCCCGAGAATGGCTGCGGGCATGACGGTGGCGACATGGAATTGCACGGCAAGCGGTGCGTCTAACAGAGGCTGGAATGACATGGTTGCTGTTTCGGCTCGGTTGAAATCACCGGCAATTTCGGCGAAACATGCGGACAGGAAAAACGGATTGGCGCCATCAGCAGGAAAACTTCGTGGATCACCCGTATCTGCAATCCACGCTTCGTGAAATGCACGCCGTTCTGCAATCGCGCAGGCTGTGGCTGACATTCCTTGCGGTGCTGGCGATCTTCATCGTGACCGGGCCTTTCGGAACGAGCGAAACCATGAGCTTCGCCGACCGGTTGCTTTACTGGACAATCATTCAGGCCGGCGCCTGGATATTTGCCATATCCTTTTCCATCATCGCCAACAGCATCCTTGCCGGCCGCATCGAAAATATGCTGGCGCGCATGATGATCGGCTCGCTGACGGCCGCCTTGCCGATCGGGCTCTTGCTTACCATCACAAACGGGGTCTTTTCAGGCAGGGAAATGGGTTTCGGCCCCTTTTTGCAGAGCAGCCTGTCCTCCCTGCCTCTCTGCGCCATCTTCTGCCTGCTGAGTTATCTCACCGCCTGCCAGTCGTTCGAGACGACGGCCAATGCCTCTACGGTCAGAGACGAAGACATCAAACACGCTAAGGGCCTCGCACCGCTGCTGGAGCGGCTTCCACCGCAAAAGCGTGGCGAACTGCTGCGGCTCTCAGTACAGGACCATTATACCGAAATCGTCACCACGCGCGGGCGTCAACTCGTCCTGTTGCGTTTTGCCGATGCGCTGAAGGAGATTGGCGAGACGCGGGGCTTGCAGGTGCACCGCTCCCACTGGATTGCCGATACGAATGTCGTCGCGCTGCGTAAACAGACAGGCCGTCTGCTTCTCATGACAAGGGACGGCACAGAAATTCCCGTCAGCCGCTCCTATACCGCGGCGGTACAGGCCCGTTTTGCCGCGCTTGCCCCTGCCCGTTAAGAGTTTCTGTCGATTCCGGAATTTATGGGGTTCCGTTCTCAAAAACATTTGCCTATAAGCCGCTTCTAGCCTGAAAACATTTGAATTGCGCTCCCCGGCCGGTGATCTTCCACCCTGGCCGGTGTTTTGCGCAACCGAAAAGCGGAACGAGAGAGCCCATGCCGAAGCGCCAAGATATCAAGTCCATCCTCATCATCGGCGCGGGACCGATCGTTATCGGTCAGGCATGTGAATTCGATTACTCCGGCACGCAGGCCTGTAAGGCGCTGAAGGAAGAAGGTTACCGGGTCATTCTGGTCAACTCCAACCCGGCGACGATCATGACCGATCCGGGTCTCGCGGACGCCACCTACGTCGAGCCGATCACCCCTGAAGTCGTGGCCAAGATCATTGCAAAGGAGCGTCCCGACGCGCTGCTGCCGACCATGGGCGGCCAGACCGCGCTCAACACCGCGCTTTCTCTCAAGCGCATGGGCGTTCTCGACCGCTACAATGTCGAAATGATCGGCGCGAAGCCCGAAGCCATCGACATGGCTGAAGACCGGGCCCTCTTCCGCGAAGCCATGGCCCGCATCGGCCTTGAAACCCCGCGCTCGATGCTCGCCAACGCCACGGAAATCAAGGATGCAGACCGCAAGAAGCATGAAGCTGCGCGGGCGGAACTGAAGGGCAAGCTCTCCGGCCCCGAACTCGACAAGGCGCTGGACGACCTCGAAAACCAGTGGAACCTCGGCGAAACCGACCGCAAGCAGCGTTACATGGCCCACGCCATGGCCATTGCCGCCCAGGCCATCGATCATGTCGGCCTGCCCGCCATCATCCGCCCGTCGTTTACGCTGGGCGGCACGGGCGGCGGCATTGCCTATAACCGCTCGGAATTCTTCGACATCGTCTCCGGCGGCCTCGACGCCTCGCCGACGACGGAAGTTCTGGTCGAAGAATCGGTTCTGGGCTGGAAGGAGTATGAGATGGAAGTCGTCCGCGACACCGCGGACAACTGCATCATCATCTGCTCCATCGAAAACATCGATCCGATGGGCGTCCACACCGGTGACTCCATCACTGTTGCGCCAGCGTTGACGCTGACCGACAAGGAATACCAGATCATGCGCAACGCCTCGATTGCGGTGCTGCGTGAGATCGGCGTCGAGACCGGCGGCTCCAACGTGCAGTTCGCCGTCAACCCGAAGGACGGCCGCCTTGTCGTCATCGAAATGAACCCGCGCGTATCGCGCTCCTCTGCGCTGGCTTCCAAGGCAACCGGCTTCCCGATCGCCAAGATCGCTGCCAAACTGGCCATCGGCTACACGCTGGACGAACTCGAAAACGACATCACCGGCGGCGCCACCCCGGCATCGTTCGAACCGTCCATCGACTACGTCGTCACCAAGATCCCGCGTTTCGCCTTCGAGAAGTTCCCGGGCGCGTCGCCGATCCTCACCACCGCGATGAAGTCGGTCGGTGAAGTCATGGCCATCGGCCGCACCTTTGCGGAATCCCTGCAGAAGGCGCTGCGCGGTCTCGAAACCGGCCTTACCGGTCTCGATGAAATCGAAATTCCCGGTTACGAAGAGGGCGAAGCCTCCAAGAACGCGATCCGTGCTGCCATCGGCACGCCGACGCCGGATCGCCTGCGCATGGTCGCCCAGGCGCTTCGCATGGGCATGAGCGAAGAGGAAGTCCACGAGAACTCGAAGATCGACCCCTGGTTCATCGCCCAGTTCAAGGCCATCGTCGACACGGAAGCCCGCATCCGCGAGCATGGGTTGCCGCAGGATGCCGAGAACCTGCGCATGCTGAAGGCCATGGGCTTCTCCGATGCCCGCCTCGCCAGCCTGACCTCGAAGCGCCCGAAGGAAGTGGCCGAGCTGCGCAACAGCCTGAACGTCCGCCCGGTCTTCAAGCGCATCGACACCTGCGCCGCCGAATTCGCCTCGCCGACCGCCTACATGTATTCGACCTATGAAATACCCTTCGTCGGCGCAGCCCGCTCTGAAGCGCAGGTCTCCGACCGTAAGAAGGTCGTCATCCTCGGCGGCGGCCCGAACCGTATCGGCCAGGGCATCGAGTTCGATTATTGCTGCTGCCACGCCGCCTTCGCGCTGAAGGATGCCGGCTTTGAAGCGATCATGATCAACTGCAATCCGGAAACGGTGTCCACCGACTACGACACTTCCGACCGCCTCTATTTCGAGCCGCTGACGGCCGAAGACGTGATCGAAATCATGCGCGCCGAACAGGAAAAGGGTGAACTCGTCGGCGTCATCGTGCAGTTCGGTGGCCAGACACCGCTGAAGCTTGCAGAAGCGCTGGAAAAGAACGGTATCCCGATCCTCGGCACCGCGCCTGACATGATCGACCTTGCCGAAGACCGCGACCGCTTCCAGAAGCTCTTGATGAAGCTCGATCTCGCCCAGCCGAACAATGGCATCGCCTATTCGGTCGAGCAGGCCCGCCTTGTCGCTTCTGAAATCGGCTTCCCGCTGGTGGTTCGCCCGTCCTACGTTCTGGGTGGCCGCGCCATGCAGATCATCCATTCGGAAGGCCAGCTCCAGACCTACCTGCTCGACACGGTTCCGGGTCTCGTACCCGAGGACATCAAGCAGCGTTACCCGAACGACAAGACCGGCCAGATCAACACCCTGCTCGGCAAGAACCCGCTGCTGTTCGACAGCTACCTGACCAACGCCGTCGAAGTGGACGTCGACGCGCTGTGCGATGGCGAAAACGTCTTCGTATCCGGTATCATGGAGCACATCGAAGAGGCCGGCATCCACTCGGGCGACTCGGCCTGCTCGCTGCCTTCGCGTTCGCTCAGCAAGGAAACCCTCGACGAACTGGAGCGCCAGACGACGGCGCTTGCCAAGGCGCTCAAGGTCGGCGGCCTGATGAACGTTCAATACGCCATCAAGGACGGCACGATCTACGTTCTCGAAGTCAACCCGCGCGCCTCGCGTACCGTGCCTTTCGTCGCCAAGACCATCGGCGCGCCGATCGCCAAGATCGCCGCCCGCGTCATGGCGGGCGAGAGGCTCGATCCGGCGATTGCCGCTTACGGCGAGAAGCCTGATCCGCGTAACCTCACGCACATTGCCGTCAAGGAAGCCGTCTTCCCCTTCGCGCGCTTCCCCGGCGTCGACATTCTGCTCGGACCGGAAATGCGCTCGACCGGTGAAGTCATCGGCCTCGACACTGATTTCGCGCTCGCCTTCGCCAAGAGCCAGCTCGGCGCCGGTGTTGACCTGCCGCGCTCCGGCGCGGTCTTCGTCTCGGTCCGTGATGAGGACAAGGAAGGCGTTCTGCCCGCCATCCGCATTCTCGTGGAAAGCGGCTTCAGAGTGCTGGCCACCGGCGGCACCCAGCGTTTCCTTGCCGAAAAAGGCATCAACGCCGAAAAGATCAACAAGGTGCAGGAAGGCCGTCCGCATATCGAGGACGCAATCCGCAACCGTCAGGTCCAGCTCGTCATCAACACCACCGACAGCAACAAGGCGATTTCAGACAGCAAGTCTCTGCGCCGCGCAACGTTGATGCAGAAGGTGCCCTATTACACAACGATGGCAGGTGCCGAAGCAGCCGCCCTCGCCATCAAGGCGCTGAAGGCCGGCAATCTGGAAGTGAAGCCGCTGCAGAGCTACTTCAACTAAGAGATCAGCAAGAAAGCCTGACGAACTGAATGAACGCCGGAACGCCGCGAACCACCGGGTTGGCGGCGTTTCTCATTGCGTAATACACCTGCAATCCAACGCCGGTATCAAAAAAACATCATTTCCACCCGCAGGCCGATGACGATTTTTCCCTGTCCCGAGAATTCTCCGCCATCGCCGATCACCCAGTTCCTGAACCCGCATCTGGAGCAAAAGCATGACTGGACGACCGCCCGGCCCGATGCGTGTAGCTTTCCCACTGCGCATCGAACCGGTGATTTTGAACGCTGTCCGCCAGACTGCGAGCGACGAGCTGCGCAGCATTAACGCGCAGATCGAAATTCTTCTGAAAGAAGCCCTTAGGCAGCGTGAGCGAGAGGTAGGCCATGACCTGGGCCACAAATCGAACGAGAGCGAATAGCATCTGAAACGGCAGGCTTTAAGCCGCCAGTGCTTCCCGTACGCAGTTGCGGCCTTCGCTCTTGGCGCGGTACAGCGCGCGGTCGGCCATGTCGGCCAGCGTCTGGAGATCACAGTGTATCTCGCCGCTTGTCGCAATGCCGATGCTGATTGTCACACCGACACGCAGCCCGCCGCAGTCCACCTCTTTCAAAGCAACCGCGTTGCGAATGCGCTCGCCTATCATTGACGCCTTTTGGCTTCCTGCGCCGGGCAGGAAGATGATGAATTCCTCGCCGCCATAACGGGCCAGCACGTCGCCACTGCGAATACTGCCGCCGATCCGCTTTGCCACTTCCTGCAGGACGCTGTCACCGACGGAATGGCCGAAGCGGTCGTTGATCGATTTGAAGTGATCGATATCGAGTAGCATTGTCGCATCGGTGGGATCAGGCTTTGTGGGCATCGTCTGGAAGAAGAAGCGCCGGTTCTTCACGCCTGTCAGCGGATCCGTATTGGCAAGGATCAACAGTTTCCGCTCCGAGCGTTCAGCCACCAGCACCATCACGAACAGGGCAATCGCAAAGTTGAGCATAATGATGAGGAAGAACGCATTGACGATGTCGATGGAGGCGAGAGAGGGTGAAAGCACCCCCTTTACCACCAGAAGTGAAATCAGCCCCGAGACGGTGGTGATCGCGCCCATCGCGATGCGGGAAAGAAGCGGCTCCTTGCGCCAGCCGCTAAACAGCACCACGGCTGCGCCGAGATAGGCGAGCGCCGCACAGCCATTGAACAGCGCAGCGCGCAACGCATTGTTCTCCGCCACCTCATACGCGAGGACAATCCCGAGAACCACGACAAGACAAGTCCCAAGCAGAGTTTTCGGCGATACAAAACGGCCGTCGCTCAACGCTTTCAGACCAAGCCAGATAAGCGCATAACCTGCAATACCGAATACGATACTGCCCAACCGCCGCAAGGCCGGCGACAATATCTTCCACTCGCCATATCCGGCAAGCGTTGAGCCGACGGCCATTGCCGCAAAGCCCGCGGCAAGAGTGACAGGACCGCGCAGGCCGCGATTGGTCAGCATCAAATAAATAAAACTCATTAGCCCCACGATGTAGGAGCATTTTTGCATTAGTATGACTGTTGCAAGGTCAAGTTCACCAAGCATAATACGCCCGTTTATAAATATTTTGATGAGACATATAAAATGACTCGAATAAATTTCAATTAAAACGAAAAACTAACGATGCGCAAAGCATAACAACGCCAAGTTGATATTCGATAAAATATATACATAGAAAAGACTATTCAAAATTTCTTACATAAAGCATGTCCTGTTTGAATTTCTTGATTTCCATCTCTTTAGCCTGCTCATCAGGGAGGCGAAGCAGGTAGGATGGGTGCACGGTGACAAAAAGCGTCCGCCCTTCTTGCATTGGCAAGGGCCGGCCGCGAATCTCCGAGACCTTTTCTTTGCCGCCGGTCAGCGCATATAGCGCCGTTGCACCCATCGCAACGATCAGCTTCGGCTGAACAAGCGCGATTTCCTGGTTGAGCCACCAGCGGCATTGCTCCACTTCCCCCGCATTCGGCCGCTGGTGGATGCGCCGTTTGCCGCGCGTTTCGTATTTGAAGTGTTTCACGGCATTGGTAACGTAAAGCCCGCCGCGGTCCACACCGATCTCTCTGAGCGTCCTGTCGAACAGCTGGCCTGCGGGGCCGACAAAAGGTTTTCCGGCCAGATCCTCGTGATCGCCCGGCTGCTCACCGACGACCATGATCTTCGCGTTTTCCGGCCCGTCACCAAAAACGGTCTGCGTCGCCTTGCAATGCAGGGCACACCGTGTGCAGTGGCGCGCTTCATGCGCCAGCGAAGCAAGCGTGCCATCCGGCAAAGGTGGCTGCTCTTCCCGTGCGGAAGCCGCTGCCTGGAGGCGATGGTGAAACGGCTTCGGTTGGCTCGCCTCCTTCGCCGCCATCTCCAGCACCCGCGCCTCCGCGCCCAGAATCAGGTCAGGGATGAGCTCGGCTTCCGGCAGATTCTTCCAGTATTTCTTCGGCATCTCCGCTGTCATGGCCTTGATCTTCAAGCGGGCCGGGTTGAAAATATTGGCGTAATAGGTCCGCCAGAGATCGTCCGTTTCATCCTTGAGATCAGGCTTGGCGGCAGCCTCCCGTGATGTCTGCAGCAGGTTTCCGTCCCATCGGGCGCTGCCCTTCGGCGAGACAATCAACCAGTCCATGTCGGTGAAGCGACGTTGAAAAAACGGAGCCGTACGTTCGATGATGAAATGGTCCGGTTCGAACCACGCCACGAACCGCCGTCGCCCGCCCTGCCCTTGCGGCAATGACAGCTCCTTGAAACGCACGAAGGCCGTCATCTTGTGATAATCGCGACGGACAGACTTTTCGAGCAGCCGCACATCGGAAACATCCGGATCGGACTTGAACTGCAGCAGGGCCCGATCCCGTTTCAGCCGCCACAATAGCCTGTAGAGCAGCGCGAAACGGCCGGGATCGCTGTGGCAGATGACGGCCTGCGCCAGTGCGACAAATGCGGCAGGTACGGGAACCGGGGCGCCGCCCTCCGTTGGCAATGGCGCACCGGAAAAGTCGAGAAGCCCAAACCCGTCATCCTGCAGCCGCCAGTCGATCTTCTCCGGCGGTATATTGGCCGCAAGCGCCGCGCGCGCAGCATCGCGCCACTCGGTGAAATCCCCCCGCCCCTCCAGCACCGGGCCATACATCACAACAGCGACAATTGTTCAGGCTGCGGCGCAAACATCGCGCGCAGATCCGGCCGTTCGATCAGCTTGCCCGGTGTCCATCCCTCCGCGACGATAAAGGCCTTCACCTTTTTGAGAGATACGCCGAAGCGGGCGATATCTTCCAGCCGCAGGCTGCGGAACTTCCGCGACGAGAGAATCGAGGCAACCGTCTTGGTGCCGAAACCGGGTACACGCAGCAACATTTCGCGATCCGCCGCATTGACGTTTACCGGAAACTGATCGCGATGCTTCAATGCCCAGGCAAGCTTCGGGTCGATGTCAAGATCCAGCATGCCGTTTCCGCCGATAGCGGTTATCTCGCCGATATCGAAACCGTAAAAACGATAAAGCCAGTCCGCCTGATAGAGGCGGTGTTCGCGCATCAGCGGCGGCTTGATGAGTGGCAGGTTCTTCGACGAATCCGGAATTGGGCTGAACGCCGAATAATAGACGCGCCGCAGACCATAGCTTCCATAGAGCCGCGCGCTGGTGGAAAGAATGGTGCTGTCATCGGCACCGTCGGCGCCCACGATCATCTGCGTGCTCTGTCCGGCGGGCGCAAAACGCTTGGTTTTTCGCGTTTTGACGGTAGGCTCGCCCGCCTCCTCGATCTTCAGGCGAATATCGGCCATAGAGCGGCGAATATTGGCGGGCTGCTTTTCCGGCGCAAAACGGCCGATGCCGCTATCGGTGGGCAACTCGATGTTGATCGACAACCGGTCCGCATAAAGCCCCGCCTCCTCGATCAATTTCGGAGACGCTTCCGGGATGGATTTGAGGTGGATGTATCCACGAAAGCCATGGGTGACGCGCAGTTCACGCGCCACACGCACCATCTCCTCCATCGTGTGATCAGAGGAACGGATGATACCCGAGGATAAGAACAACCCTTCAATATAGTTGCGCCGGTAAAATTCGAGCGTCAGCCACACCACCTCTTCTGCGGTAAACCGCGCCCGTTCCACATTGCTGGAAGAACGGTTGATGCAATAGGCGCAATCATAGATGCAGAAATTGGTGAGCAGGATTTTCAGGAGCGATATGCAGCGCCCATCCGGCGCATAGGCATGACAGATGCCAGACCCTTCTGTCGAGCCCAATCCGCCAGAGGCTGCGGAGTTCCGTTTCGCCGTCCCGCTCGATGCGCAGGAGGCGTCGTATTTCGCGGCGTCAGAGAGAATGGCCAGCCGTTGCCTGATTGACTTCTTCATAATAATGTTCACTATATGTTCTCTTGAAGATTGTCAATCAGGATATTCAAGTCATTGGAAAGACAAAGAAATATTGATGCCTCAAATTTGCTGGCATTTCGCTGTCGTCTTCTGATATAGTCCGCTCAGTTATGATTTTGGCATGGTTCCGGAGTTCCCCTCCGGAACCTGTTTCTTTTTGTGTCTGCAGGTAAAGCGACCGGAATGCGAAGGATAAAAAAATGGTAGAAAAAGTACCGATGACCCAGGGTGGATTCGTCAAGCTTCAGGAGGAGCTTCGCTGGCGCCAGCAGGAGGAACGCCCCCGCATCATCGAGGCGATTGCGGAAGCGCGCGCCCATGGCGACCTTTCGGAAAACGCCGAGTACCATGCTGCCAAGGAAGCGCAGAGCCATAACGAGGGCCGCATCACGGAACTCGAAGATCTGACGGCGCGCGCTGAAGTCATCGACCTTTCCAAGATGTCGGGTTCGAAGATCAAGTTCGGTGCCACCGTGAAGCTGGTTGACGAAGACAGCGACGAGGAAAAGACCTATCAGATCGTCGGCGACCAGGAAGCCGACGTAAAGGCCGGCCGTATTTCCATCTCTTCGCCGATTGCCCGCGCCCTGATCGGCAAGGAAGTTGGCGACAGCATCGAAGTCAACGCGCCTGGCGGCGCCAAGGGTTACGAGATCCTCGCGGTTCAGTGGGGCTGATTGCCCCATGCAATGCGCCCGCCAGCGGGCGCATTGCTTTTGACCTGTTGCTCCCCTGAACCAGCCGCAAAGACGGAAGCCCATCTTGTCCCACGTCAGCCTGAAAGATGTGCAGGTGCTTGCGCCGAATTTCAAACGCAGGCTCTCCGGCGTCACCTCTACAATCGTTCAGCTGATACCGGTGCAGAACCGGCTGGGACAGAAGGTCGCCACCATCGGCCCCGGCCTGCCGCCGCATCTGCCGCATGTGCGTTTCCGCGACCTGTGGCGGCTCTGGCAAGGCGGCCCGTTTGGCGGCCCGCGCATCTGGCATGCCCGCCGCAACCTCGAAATGTTACCGGGAATTTTCATGCGTGATGTGCTGCGCATGAAGGTGAAGCTTCTCTTCACCTCGGCCGCGCAGAGGCGGCATTCCGCCTATACCCGTTTCCTGATCTCCAGGATGGATGCCGTGGTGGCCACCAACATCCGCTCAGGCTCATTTCTTGAAGTGCCCCATCGCGTTGTCATGCATGGCGTGGATACCGAACTTTTCCATCCGGCAACCGGTCCTGAGGACACGATAGCCGCGACCGGCCTGCCGGGACAATATCTGATCGGCTGCTTCGGGCGGGTCCGCCACCAGAAGGGCACCGATCTTTTCGTGCGTGCCATGATCGAACTTCTGCCCGCCTATCCGCAATGGACAGCTGTGGTTTCAGGCCGCGTGACGGCGGAACACAAGGCTTTTGCCGAAGCCCTTGAAGCAGATGTCAACGCCGCCGGCCTCGCAGATCGTATCGTGTTTCAGGGTGAAGTTGATGACATCAAGCCGTGGTACAGGCGGCTGACGCTCTATGTCGCGCCTTCGCGCAACGAGGGTTTCGGGCTGACTCCGCTTGAAGCAATGGCCTCGGAAACGGCCGTCGTCGCCAGCAATGCCGGTGCCTACGAGGAAATGATCGTCACGGGCGAGACCGGGGCGGTTGTTGAAGCGGGCGACTATGCATCACTGAGGGATGCAATAAAGACCTATCTCGCCGATCCCGCCATGGCCAAAGTCCACGCGAGTACCGGACTTGCGCATGTGCGCAGCACTTTTCCGCTGGAAAAAGAAGCGGCCAGTCTTGGCGAAGTCTATGAGGCGTTGCGGCGGGGGTAATGCGTCGCAAGCCGGAAAATCAGATTTCCACGAGACCGACGCGCTTGACCTGACGGATGGTCAGCATGGTGCGCACCGTATCGACATTCTCATCCGCAGTCAGAACCTCGATGACGAAGTCCTGAAATTCCGTCAGGTTTCTTGCGACGCAATGTAACAGGAAGTCGCTTTCGCCGGATACCATCCAGGCCTGGCGCACGAGAGGCCACCCGGCCGTCGCCGCGGCAAAGGCCTTCAGATTGCTGTCCGACTGGCGCTTGAGACCGATCATGCAGAAGGCGACGAGATCAAAACCGAGCTTCGGCGCGTTCAACATGGCGTGATAACCCTCGATTACCCCCGCCTCCTCGAGCTTGCGGACACGCCTCAGGCACGGAGGAGCCGAGATACCGACCCTTTCGGCCAGTTCCACATTGGTCATGCGCCCGTCGCGCTGCAATTCGCGCAGGATTTTCAGATCGATGGCATCGAGTTCGACGCTGGTCACGGAGGAGTACCTCGTTAAGCTGGAGAACTTCCTTGTACTATTCGGCGCGGGATTCGCAACGATATGCCGCCAACCGGTCACAAAATTGCGCGTGCATCCACAACTGCCTTGTTGGTAACGCAAGGCTGCCCTTGAATAAAGGCACTAGACAACCTTAAATACCCGCCAACGAAGGGGTTATGGCCCGTCCGCCCTGCCGCGGCTGGAAGGCCCTCGACTGAAGACCCTGCTATTGAGAAGGAAATTTCCCATGTCTGCCCGCCATACCAAGGTATTGATCATCGGCTCCGGTCCCGCAGGCTACACGGCGGCGATCTACGCGGCACGCGCAATGCTGAAGCCGGTGCTGATCGCCGGCATGGAACAGGGCGGTCAGCTGATGATCACCACCGATGTCGAGAATTACCCGGGCTTTGCAGACCCTATCCAGGGCCCGTGGCTGATGGACCAGATGCTGAAGCAGGCGACGCATGTCGGCGCGGAAATCGTCAGTGACCTGGTGACCGAAGTTGAAACCAGCGTTCGCCCGTTCGTCGTGAAGACCGATTCTGGCCAGGTATGGACCGCCGACACGCTGATCATCGCCACCGGCGCCAAGGCCAAGTGGCTCGGCATCGAGAGCGAGCAACATTTCCAGGGCTTCGGCGTTTCCGCCTGTGCCACCTGCGATGGTTTCTTCTATCGCAATAAGGATGTGATCGTGGTGGGCGGCGGCAATTCCGCCGTGGAAGAGGCGCTTTATCTCGCCCATATCGCCAAGACGGTAACGGTCGTGCACAGACGCGACAGCTTCCGTTCGGAAAAAATCCTTCAGGAACGGCTCTTTGCCAAGGACAACGTCAATATCCTCTGGAACACGGAAGTTGCCGAAATTACCGGCGCGCCCGCAAAACCGCCGATGCCGCCCTCCGTTTCCGGCGTCAAGCTGCGCGACACCAAAACCGGCGCGATCAGCGAAAGGCCCATTGACGGCGTCTTCGTCGCCATTGGTCACGCGCCTGCCGTGGAGCTCTTCAAGGGCAAGGTGAAGCTGAAGGACAACGGTTATATGTGGACCGCTCCCGATTCCACCGCCACCGACGTGGAAGGCATTTTCGCGGCCGGCGACGTCACCGACGACATCTACCGTCAGGCAATCACCGCCGCCGGCATGGGCTGCATGGCCGCGCTGGAAGCGGAACGTTATCTCACCGCGCATCAACCGCTTGCTGTCGCAGCGGAATAACTGAAAGGCAGGATAGGCATGGCAATGCCATTGGACTGGGATAAACTGCGCATATTTCATGCCGCAGCCGAAGCAGGGTCTTTCACCCATGCTGCCGACAAGCTGCATTTGTCCCAGTCGGCCATCAGCCGCCAGGTCAGCGCGCTGGAGCAGGATGTCGGCGTCAAGCTGTTTCATCGCCACGCCCGCGGTCTTATTCTTACCGAACAGGGCGAACTGCTCTATCGCACCGCTCACGATGTGCTGCTGAAGCTCGAAACGGTGAAGATGCAACTCACCGAAACGACGGAAAAGCCGAGCGGCAAGCTGCGCGTCACGACGACGGTGGGCCTCGGTCAGGGCTGGCTGACGGACAAGGTGCAGGAATTCCTGCAGCTCTATCCGGAAATGTCGATCCAGCTCATCCTCGACAATGAGGAGCTGGATGTGAACATGCGCCACGCAGATTGCGCCATTCGCCTGCGCCAGCCCCAGCAATCGGACCTCATCCAGCGCAAGCTGTTCACGGTGCACATGCACGTCTATGCCGCGCCGTCTTACATCAATCGCCATGGCGAGCCCCAGTCGGTTGAGGATCTGGACAACCACCGCATCATCTCGTTTGGCGAACCCGCGCCGAACTACCTGCTAGATGTCAACTGGCTGGAAAATGCCGGGCGGTCTTCCGACAATACCCGCACCCCCCATCTGCAGATCAACAGCCAGACCTCGATCAAGCGCGCATGCCTGCTGGGAATAGGTATCGCCTGCTTGCCGGATTACATTGTCGGCCGGGACCCCGGCCTCATCCAGTTATCGCTCGCGGCCGACATTCCGTCATTCGACACCTATTTCTGCTATCCGGACGAGATGAAAAATGCTGCAAAGCTGAAGGCCTTCCGCGACTTTATCGTCGCCAAGGCGCGCAATTGGAATTTCTGACGTTTAAATAGCCGAGGGGCTGAAATAGACGTTATTTTTCAAGGAGATACAGGGGAATTCATGGAAGGGCGACCAGTCGCCCTTCGCCAGCTTTGCACATAAAATATACCTGAAATATCGAGGCCTGCACCCGACGCATGCCTGACCTGCACAAAAAAGAATTGTTTCGTGCACAAAAAAGCACCATATCGCTCTCAGCTGATGCACACGGTGGCTTTTCCTCCCAGTTCCACCGCATCAGCTGTTCCCCTCTGGAGGTTTTTGACCTTCACACTTAAAGGGCCCTGGATACATCCGGCGGCCCTCTTTTTTTACCCGCAAGAATTTTCTCCAAATTGGCGAAATATCGGATGATGCAACCTTGTTTTGCATTGTCGCTCCCACCATATCTTGGTTGGCTGTCACGCTCGCTCAGGCACGCGACAGCTGTTCCCCTCTGGAGGTTTTGACCTTCAAACTTATCAGGCCGCGGAAATATCCAGCGGCCTTTTTTTTGCCGATGCCACCGCGCCCGTGCAGTCCTCACAGAGACGTGACTTGTATATCGATAATAGTCGATATAAATATCGGGTATGCCAGATATTGAAGAAACCCCAATGAACCCGGAGGAAGTCCTCAAAGCCCTTTCGCACCCCGCACGGCTGAAATTTCTGGAATGGCTGAAGTCTCCGGAAAGTCACTTCTGTCAGGAGCATCCGCTCAGCATGGGTGTTTGCGCCAACCAGTTTCAGATCAGCGGCCTGTCGCAATCCACCGTCTCCTCGCATCTTGCGGTACTGCAGGCGGCGGGCCTGATCAGGTCGAAGAAGGTGGGGCAATGGGTGTTTTTTGAGCGCAACGAGGAAACCATCGATGCTTTCCGCAATTATCTGCAAACCAATCTCTGAGCCTCCCAAGCTTTGAGCCCGGGGTGCCGGACGGAACCGCGACACGGTTTCGCACCGGCACCCATATCAGGATAGCGCGCCTGCCGCGCAATTTCGCCAACCGACCAGAAAGTGAAGTCGCATGACCAGTCTTTTCGAACCGGCACAGGCCGGCGATATCGCACTCGCCAACCGCATCGTCATGGCCCCTCTCACCCGCAATCGCTCCCCGGGCGCCATTCCCAACAATCTCAACGCCACCTATTACGAGCAGCGGGCGACAGCCGGCCTGATCGTCACTGAAGGCACGCCCATTTCCCAGCAGGGCCAGGGTTACGCCGATGTTCCCGGTCTTTATAAGCGGGAAGCGATTGAAGGCTGGAAAAAGATCACTGACGGCGTTCATTCGGCGGGCGGCAAGATCGTTGCCCAAATCTGGCACGTGGGCCGAATTTCCCACACCTCGCTGCAGCCGCATGGCGGCCAGCCGGTCGCCCCCTCGGCCATCACCGCCAAATCGAAGACCTATATCATCAATGATGACGGCACCGGTGCCTTTGCCGAAACCTCCGAGCCCCGTGCCCTCACCATCGACGATATCGGCCTCATCCTCGAGGATTACCGCAGCGGCGCGCGCGCGGCACTGGAGGCCGGTTTCGACGGCGTCGAAATCCATGCCGCCAATGGTTACCTGATCGAGCAGTTCCTGAAATCCAGCACCAACCAGCGCACGGATGATTACGGTGGCTCCATCGAAAACCGCGCTCGCTTCCTGCTGGAAGTCGTCGACGCGGTGGCGGAAGAGATCGGCGCCGGCCGCACCGGCATCCGCCTCTCGCCAGTTACCCCTGCCAACGATATTTTCGAGGCTGATCCGCAACCGCTCTATAATTACGTGGTTGAGCAGCTGGGCAAGCGCAATCTCGCCTTCATTCATGTCGTTGAAGGTGCGACGGGCGGTCCGCGCGATTTCAAGCAGGGCGACAAGCCTTTCGATTACGCGTCCTTCAAGGCGGCTTATCGCAATGCCGGGGGCAAGGGCCTGTGGATCGCCAACAATGGTTACGATAGGCAGAGCGCCATCGAAGCCGTGGAAAGTGGCAAGGTTGATGCCGTTGCTTTCGGCAAGGCCTTCATCGCGAATCCTGATCTGGTGCGCCGCCTGAAAAACGACGCGCCGCTGAACGAACCGAACCAGCCGACCTTCTATGGCGGCGGCGCCGAAGGTTACACCGACTATCCGGCCCTCGCCCAATAGTAATGAAAAAGACGCCGCATCGTTGATGCGGCGTTTTCGTTCATCGCGCGCTTCTCGCCTGCCGGGCGGCAAAGTCGGAAAAGGCGCCCATTACGAAGGCATTGGGCAGATGCAGCGCCTGCAACAGCCCATTGCCCGTTTCCCGACCGATGCTCATCAGCGCCACCTGCAGACAATAGATAGCAAGCAGCACCAGCGAACGGCCAAGATTGGGCCGCAGGTCCTCGTATCGCAAAGCGAGGACCGCCAGCGACAGGATCGGAACGGCGATCAGAAGGCCGAGCCCCTTGTGCAGCGACAGCAGTGATCCATCGTAATAGATCGACAGCCCGGCCAGCAGCACCTGAGCGAAGATCAGCACGGGCACGCTTGCCGAAATCACGGCAAAGGCGCGACGCCTGGTCGACATTCCGTTCGCAACCGCGCCCATCACGCCCTGCCTTCGGCGTCGGCCGGATGCGCAAGGTTCGACGGCCGCGGCCTCTCGTCAAGGCAGCCGAGACCCGCCAACGTGGTCGCCACCGCAATGTCGATAGGTGTCTTCGGCTCACTTCCAAGGAAATCTGTCAGCTTACGATTGCTCATCCTGATCGGCATCTGCCAGAGATATTGCATTTCCAGCACTTCGCGGAACAGCGGAACGAACGGCGCAACTATTTTGATGCCTGTCCAGGATAAACGTCGCCGCTTGACCGGATGGCCCACAACCCGCTCGATCGCTTCAATCAGTTGCAGCCCGTCGAAATCCCAGAAACCTTCCATGTGATAGACGGCAAAGGCCGGAAGCTCGTCTGCACGGTCGAGCAGTCGGCCAATGGTTTCCGCCACGTCAGGCAGATAAGCCCATTGGTGTCCTGCATGGCGGGCGGAAGGGTTCTGCACGCTGCGAACCGGCCTGCCGGGTCGCACCAGCATCTGCGAAAACCAGTTGTTTCTCGCATCTGGCCCAAAGAAGTCGCCCGCCCGGACGATCAGCACCGGCACGCCGCGCATCGAAGCCAGTTTAAGCCGCCGCTCCATCTCCACACGCAAAGCGCCCTTGCGGGTAAAGGGCTTTTGCGGGCTCTCCTCGCTCAGCAGCGGAAAGGCGTCAGAGCCGAAATTATAGATGGTCCCCGGGAAAACAATCCTCGCCCCACAGCTTTCAGCAGCCGCGATCGTGTTGTCCAGCATCGGCAATACCTGCTTCTCCCAATCGCGGTATCCGGGAGGATTAACCGCATGGACGATCAGCCGAACACCTTGTGCCGCCTTCAAGACGTCCTGACCGCTCATGGCGTCACCCACCACGAACTCGACATCGCCAGTGATGTGGGAAGCCGCCTTCCGCCGCGTCATCGCCCTCACGCGCCATCCCCATTGCTGCAGCATACGGGAGACCTGGCCGCCGACACCCCCATTCACGCCCAGAACCAGCGCCAGTCGCCGATCATTCTCTGCTGAATCTGCGTTGTTTTCATATATCATCGCCGTACTCCTTGTTCTGGGATGGAGTATCGTCGCGTTTTGCGATATACGAAATTATCGAAATCAGTGGATCGGCTATACAAAATTTTATGAGCAAGAACCGCGACGTCAGCTGGGATTTTTATCGCACCTTCCTTAGCGTGCTGAGCGACGGTTCGCTGTCCGCCGCCGCCCGCGAGCTTGGCATCACCCAGCCGACGGCGGGACGTCACATCGGCGCGCTGGAAGAGGCCGTCGGCTTTCCTCTGTTCATCCGCTCGCCGCACGGCTTAATGCCGACGGAAGCAGCCCTTGCGCTCCGCCCCTATGCGGAAAATCTGGCGGCGACGACCGCCGCCCTCATGCGCGCGGCCTCCGGCGAAGTCGGCAAGATCGAAGGCACGGTGCGCATCAGCGCATCTGACATCATCGGCGTCGAAATGCTGCCGCCGATTATCACGGCCATGCAGGAGGTTCACCCGCGGCTTGAAATCGAGCTGTCATTATCAGATACGCTGGAAGACCTTCTAAGACGCGAGGCGGATATTGCCATTCGCATGACCGAGCCGCTGCAGGACGCGATCGTCATGCGTTACATCGGCAATTTCCGTCTTGGATTTCATGCGACGCGCGACTATCTGGCAAAAGCCGGAACGCCAAAGAGCATGGAAGACCTGAACCACCACCGGATGGTTGGTTTTGACCGCAAGACGCCGTTCATCCGGGCGGCCATCCAGCGGATGCGTTCGCTCGATCCTGACATCCCCGATGTTGAGGAAATTTCCTTCGAAATACGCGCCGACAGCAACCTTGCACAACTTGCCATGATCCGCGCCAGCGCGGGCATCGGCGTCTGTCAGATTGGCTTGGCCCGCAAGGACCCGCGACTGGTTCAGGTTCTGCCGAACATCGATATCCCGCTCCATACCTGGGTCGCGATGCACGAAAACCTCAAGACCTCACCGCGATGCCGCGCCGTCTTCAGCGCCCTGGTCGAAGGCCTCAAGAGTCATCTCAAGGAAACCGATCCGGGCGCGCCACCGAAACAGCGCTAAGGCAGTGCCGCGTCGATACGAGGCAGGCCCGCGATCCCCAACTGGAAGGGACCGGCGGAACGGAAAAGCGATCCTGGTTTGCATAAAATCCACGGATCGCCCGTCAGAATGGTTCGGCCTGCTGCGTTGTCTTGTCCACCACCTCGGCTTCCGGGCGATCGCCGCCCTGGCTGTATTCTTCATGCCAGTGGCCGCTCTCATCCTGATAGCTGATTTCCTCGTCATCGCCACCCACCTGCTGTTCGGCAGCGACGATGCGCGCAGCCTCGACGGCATCCGCATAGGTAGGAAATGTTTCGGAATAAGCGCCGTTCATGCGGTAGGCGAAGCCCCCGTCATGTTCGACGATTTCATACACCACTTTGGTCATGCATGTTCCTCCTGTTTCGGTAGGCGACATGGCAACCACAACCGCGCTTCAAGCATTGCACCCGATGGGGACACCGCGGCATGAGCAGCATGTCCTGCGACATCACTATCCTACCAAAAGCACTCAAGCGCAAATCCTGCTTGATCTGAGGGACGATACGTCACAGCCTAAGCCGATCCGGGGGAAGGGAAGTCAATGGCGGGTTCTATTCTGAAACAGGAGCGTATGCTGCTTCTGGCGATACCGGCGGCAATCGTCGCCTATCTGGCCGAACATGCAATCTTCGAAGCGGGAAAGACGGCGACGATCATCGCTGCCGTCGTGCTGATCGGGCTCATTGTTCTCGTCTCGATGCGGGTTGCCCATCACGCCGAAATCCTGGCCGCCAAGGTGGGCGACCCCTACGGCACCATGATCCTGACGCTGTCGGCCGTTGCGGTGGAAGTGCTGATCCTTGCCATCATCATGAGCGAATCCAGTTCACCCACGCTGGTGCGGGATACGATCTATTCCGCCGTGATGATCGACATCAACGGCATTCTTGGTCTCGCCGCGCTTCTTGGAGGCCTTCGCCACGGAGAACAGCCGTATAACGATGATTCCGGCAAGACCTATGGCGTGATGATCCTGACAGCCATGGGCATATCGATGATAGTGCCTGAGTTCATTCCTGAACAGAGCTGGCACATCTACTCGGTGTTCACAATCGTGGCGATGATTGCGCTTTATGCGCTGTTCCTCAAAATGCAGGTGGGCCCGCACAGCTATTTTTTCAGCTACACTTACCCTCGAAAGCCACATCCGGCCGGCCAGCCAGCAGGCAGCCATGCGGAAGAGGACGATGAAGGCAACGTATTACTCTCCATCGGCCTCATCATCGCCGGCGTGGTTCTGATCGGCGTACTGGCGGAATTCATGTCCGCCTTCCTGGGCGAAAGTCTTGAAGGCACCAGCGCACCGCCAGCGCTGATGGCCGTGGTGGTGGCGACGATCTCGGCATCGCCGGAAATCCTCACCGCGCTCAGGTCTGCCCTGCGCAACCGTATGCAGGCCGTGGTCAATATCGCCATGGGCGCATCGCTCTCGACGGTTATCCTGACCGTGCCCGTGATGGAGGGTATCGCGCTCTATACCGGCCAGCCCTTCATCATGGCGATGACGCCCGTTCAGACCGTCATGGTCTTCATCACGCTCATCGCCGCCGCCATCAACCTCAATGACGGTGAAACCAACGCGATTGAAGGAATGACGCATTTCATTCTCTTCGCCACCTTCATCATGCTGCTGTTCCTGGGGCTCTGACCGAAACGAAAAAAGCCCGGCATCGCTGCCGGGCTTTTTCAATCGAGGTTACAAACCGATCAGCGGCAATCGGCGCAGAAGCGCTGGATGCGCTTGCAGGCCTCTTCCAGCAACTCTTCCGAGGTGGCATAGGAAATGCGGAAGTTCGGGCCGAGACCGAAGGCCGAGCCCTGCACAACGGCAACGCCTTCGGCTTCAAGAAGCTCGGAGACGAAATCCGTATCCGTCTCGATGACCTTGCCCGACGGCGCGGTCTTGCCGATCAGGCCGGCGCAGGACGGGTAAACGTAGAACGCACCTTCCGGAGCCGGGCAGCTGATGCCCTTGGCCTGGTTGAGCATGGAGACGACCAGGTCACGGCGGCCTTCGAAGATTTTCTTGTTCGCCGGAATGAAATCCTGCGTGCCGTTCAAGGCTTCGACCGCGGCCCATTGTGCGATGGAGCTCGCGCCCGAGGTCTGCTGACCCTGGATCATGTCCATGGCCTTGATGAGCGGCAGCGGGCCGGCAGCGTAACCGATACGCCAGCCGGTCATGGCATAGGCCTTGGAAACGCCGTTCATCGTCAGCGTGCGGTCATAGAGCGAAGGCTCTACTTCCACCGGCGTGACGAATTTAAAGTCGCCATAGGTCAGGTGCTCATACATGTCATCCGTGAGGATCCATACATGCGGGTGCTTGACGAGCACATCGGTCAGCGCCTTCAACTCGTCGTGCGAATAGGCCGCGCCCGACGGGTTGGACGGCGAGTTGAACACGAACCACTTGGTCTTCGGCGTGATCGCCTTTTCCAGCGCTTCCGGCTTCAGCTTGAAATTGTCTTCCAGCGTCGCGTCGACGAATACCGGCGTACCGCCGCAGATCGAGACCATCTCGGGATAGCTGACCCAGTACGGCGCCGGGATAACGACTTCATCACCGGGGTTCAGCGTCGCCATAAAAGCGTTGAACAGGATCTGCTTGCCGCCGGTGCCGACAATCGTCTGCTCCGGCTTGTAGTCGAGGCCGTTTTCACGCTTGAACTTGTCGGCAATCGCCTTGCGCAGTTCCGGAATGCCGGAAACAGGCGTGTATTTCGTTTCACCGCGTTTAATCGCGTCAATGGCCGCTTCCTTGATATTGTCGGGCGTATCGAAATCCGGCTCGCCGGCGCCAAGGCTAATCACATCGCGGCCCTGCGCTTTAAGCTCGCGGGCTTTCTGGCTAACGGCGATGGTGGCGGATGGCTTTACGCGGGAGAGAATGTCGGCAAGGAAGGCCATTTTTAATCGGTCCTATTGGGGTTGACATCGCAGAGCTTGGAAATCTCGTCTGCTGCGGCAATTTCTATGTCGAAAGACGGGCCTAGTTTCAAGGCCAAAAGCCAGCCTATCCGCCGTGGGGTACAATTTAAGCCTTCCTTAACCCGGAAGTAACGCTTGTTGAGCTACATTCGCGAGCCTAGGGGTCGTGTCTCTCTATAGCTGGTTGAAAAATGGCGCCCAAAAGCATCTTTTCCAGTCTTGTCCGCGAGGCCGATGGCACATGGTCCACCGCCTATAACAGCTTCAACCTCAAGTCCGCCCTGCAGCCCATATTCCGTCGCACATCAAGCGGGCCGCTGGACATCGATTCCTTCGAAGGTCTTGTGCGACCCCACCGCAACGGCGAACCGGTAACACCAGGTGAATTTTTCTCGCTGGTGGCACCGGAAGACATCGAAAATATCGACAGCATCCTGCGGACCATCCACATTCTCAACACCGGCAGGCTCAGCCGCTCCCGCGCGCGCATCTTCGTCAATTTCCATCCCGGCCTGTTCCAGACGCCAGCCAAGATGCGGCAGGAAGTGGAGCGCATGCGTCTCGCAGCCCACGAGGCCGGCATGACGGCAGACCGTATCGTCTGCGAAATCTCCGAGAAGAAGGCCTCCGACACCCAGATGGTCGCAGATTTCGCCTACCACATGCACGATATCGGCTTTCGCGTGGCGCTCGATGACTACGGCGCCGGCGATACCGCCATCGAACGGGTAAAGCTCATCAAGCCGGACTATGTGAAATTCGAAGCGGGCTGGGTGCGCGACTTCATGCAGAATTCTGCGGGCGCCGCTCTCCTGCGCGTCATTGTCAGCCAGTTTCGGGAGGATGGGATAGAGCCGGTTTTCGAGGGGTTGGAAACCGGTTGGCAGGTGGAGCAATGTGAGGAACTCGGCGTTTTCCTGATGCAGGGCTACATTCTGGCAAAACCGGAACTTGCGCCCACCAGTTTCGATGCGCGCTTTCCCGAGCTGGGCAGCGCTTATTTTTCCCCTGCCGCGCGACTGGAGAAAGGCTCCGCGGCTTTTTTCCGTGAGGAGCGTACCACTGACGCGCATCCCCTTCGCCAGACTCGGACCTTCGGAAAACGCGGCCTCTGACGCCAATTCCGGTTCAAAAACGCCCCCGCCACAATATTGCCGCAATAAATGCCGCGGAACGCCAGAATTCGGTCTCCAAGCCGTCCATTTCGAAGCCTCTTTTGTCCTTTAAGAACAGGGACAAGAGGCGACAGCCATGTTTACCAACGACCGCACTTCCGTTGAAAGGTTAAGGGCACAGAGAACGCTGTTTTCCCTCTGGATGGCGGTCGCGGCTTTCCTTGTCATCATCACCATGGCAGCCGGCATCGCGACATCGGCCAATGCGGCTGCGCAAGCGGTGGACACCCTGCATACCTCCGCCATACCGCAGGTGGCTGCGACGACGAAGGCAGGTCCGCATATCCTGCTCATCGTCCTCTCGGCCGCGGCGTTCGTCGGCCTAGGCCTTGGCGGCCTGATGCTTACCCGGCGCAGCCTGAAGGACGAGGCCCGCCGTTATAGATAACGGCCCTCCCCTCGACTTGCGGCATCGGCATGTTGCTGCTAAAGCACCCGGGAAACAGTCGTCCGACACAGCTGGATGACACCTCACAAAATCCCCTGTTTGCCCGGCCGTGACGTCAATGATCTCCCGGCCCCGCGTTGCTGGTGCCAATAATGACGCGAATTCAGGCCAATATGCTGCTTCTGCTCGCCGCAGCAATCTGGGGAGGCGGCTTTGTCGCACAATCCTCAGCCATGGCCTCGATTGGCCCTTTCTGGTTCGTCGGTTTGCGTTTCGCCATCGCCGCCATCGCCGTGCTGCCCTTCGCGCTCATGGAAACCCGGTCCCTGAAATCACCGCCGCGCCCGCGTCAGATCGGCAGCTTCATTCTCGTCGGTCTTGCGCTGTTCGGCGGTGCCACCACCCAGCAGGTCGGGCTGCTGACCACGACGGTCACCAATTCCAGCTTCCTGACCGGGCTCTATGTCATCTTCGTGCCCGTGATTGCCGTTCTGCTTTACCGCCGTCACCCCCACTGGGTCGTCTGGCCCTGCGCGCTGATGATGCTCGGCGGTATATTCCTCCTTTCCGGCGGCGCCTTCGAGACGCTGACGAAAGGGGATATTCTCAGCATCATCTGTGCTTTCTTCTGGGCGATCCAGATTACGCTCGCAGGACGCTTTGTTTCCGAAAGCGGCCGGCCGCTTGCGCTCTCCTGCACACAATTCGCGGTTTGCTCCCTTCTTAGTTGCATGATCGGCGTTGTATCCGAACCGATCAGCATGGTCGCCATCGAGGCGTCGATGGTAGAAATTCTCTATGTCGGCCTCGTTTCTTCCGGCCTCGCCTTTGTGCTTCAGGTGATTGCCCAGCGCTACACAACAGCGCCGCAGGCCGCGATTTTCCTGTCGTCGGAGGCGCTCTTCGGCGCCCTGCTGGCCTCGATTTTCCTCAAGGAAACCATTTCCAGTGCCGGCTATGTCGGCTGCCTGATCATTTTCATCGCCATCCTGATCGTGGAATTGGTACCGGAACTGACGCGCAAACGGCAAAAAACCGCGACAGAAGCGGCGTGACGCGAAAAGAACTGTTTTTTCTGTTTTCTCGGGAAATCGCGGTCACGCGTCCAAATTTTTGCCGGGAAAGCTCAGACCGACCGGCAATTATTTCATCAACTATCACTTATGCGAAAAAAATGTGCGGTTCCCACGCGTAACTCTACCGCAGGTTTTTTATCTGACAAAAAGCCCGTAAAAACTTTTGCTTGCCAATTTTCGATAAACGCAGCAATCTACTGCGGTTCGGGCAATTTGCGAGCATGGGAAGGCCTATAAATTTGCGCACTGGGGACGCTATAAACCTCGGGCGGTGGGACGAAAAACGTTGGATGAGAACGCCATTACTTCCCGCTGCGAAGGTCCATTTTCTCAATAGTCAAAAACTGCCTGCCAACGCCCACGCGGGGCAAAACTGTAATGCTGCCTGTAGCTGAACGCGGGCAGAGCGAAAAGGACCTGATGCATGGCCGAAACTGGCACCGTAAAATTCTTCAATACAGACAAAGGCTTCGGCTTCATCAAGCCAGACAATGGTGGCGCTGATATCTTTGTTCACATCTCTGCCGTACAGGCTTCCGGCCTGTCCGGACTTTCAGAAAATCAGAAAGTGAGCTTCGACACGGAACCGGATCGTCGCGGCAAAGGGCCGAAGGCAGTCAATCTGCAGATTGCTGGCTGACCCTAAAACGGCTTTCTTTTCTAGTTGAAGCCCGGCAGGAATGCCGGGTTTTTTTGTGCGCGCTGCAGACCGCAGCCGTCCGGCGCTCACAGTCCCTTGAGATAGGGGTTGGTCAGCCGCTCCTCACCCAGCCGTCCGCCCGGGCCGTGGCCGCAGATGAAACCGACATCGTCGCCAAGCGGCAGCAGCTTATCGCGAATGGACGCCATCAGCTGCTCGTGGTTTCCACCCGGCAGATCCGTGCGCCCCACCGACCCGGCAAACAGCACGTCGCCCACATGGGCGAAGTTCTGGTCGCGGTTGTAATAGATTACGTGCCCGGGCGCGTGCCCCGGGCAATGATAGACCTCGAAGACGTGATCACCAAAGGAGACCTTGTCACCTTCCTTCAGCCATGAATCCGGCACGACGTTCTTCAGACCGCTGATGCCGTATTTCTGCGCCTGCACCTCAATTCTCTCCAGCAGGGGCCGGTCATCTTCATGCGGCCCGATCACCGGCAGGGAGAGTTTTTCGCGCAACTCATCCGCACCACCGGCATGGTCGAGATGGCCGTGCGTCAACCATATTTCCTTGAGCGTGATGCCGTTTTCAGCAACTACCTGAAGAATGACGTCCACATCCCCGCCAGGATCGACGACGACACCTTCCTTGGTGTCCTGATCAAACAGGACGGTACAATTCTGCTCAAATGGCGTGACCGGAATAATCCCGGCCTGCAACTTTCCCATATCCCGTGTCTCCTGTCTGAAAGATCCGCCATCCTATAGCTCGCTACCGGTTACGGCACAATGGCGACAGGTCGCCTTGTTCTCAGCGGCGAATTCACGAAGAAAATCCCTATTCCATACAGTTAGATAACACGAAGAGGCGGCTTGATGAGACATCATCTTCCCGAAAAATGTGGAACGCCCTGGGGATTGCGACGTTGTAGCACCAGTCTTGAAAGGAGTGAGACACATGGACAAGACGCTTAAAATGCTGATCGCTGGTGGCGCCTTCGCCTTGATGGCGGGCTATGCAAATGCCGCCATGGTCGCAACAACCGCCTCGGATATTTCTGTCCGGTCCGGCCCCGGTGACGACTATCCGGAAGTCGGCCTCGCCACGCGTGGCAGCAATGCCGTGCTGGACGGCTGCATGGAAGGCAGCAGCTGGTGTCGCATCGAGGTGAACGGTCTGCGCGGCTGGGCCCATGCCGATTACCTGAACGTGATGTATGAAGGTTCGCCCGTCATTCTCAAGGAACGCCGCACGGAACTCAGCGTGCCGGTCGTGACCTACGAAAAAACTTCGAGTGTCCAGGCTGAACCGAACCCCGGCGATCCGAATCTGGGCCGCGTCGGCGAAGTTGATCCGCCCCAGTCGGTCATCACCTATATTGACGAGCACCCTGCCGATACCATCACCTATGACGGTGACATTGCCGTTGGCAGCGTCCTGCCGGCCGATACCCGTCTGGTTGAAGTTCCAGATTATCAGTATCGGTATGTGCGGGTGAACGATGTACCTGTACTCGTAGAACCCTCGACACGTCGTATCGTCTACGTCTACCAGTAAGACGGCCATTACCACAGTAATGCTGAGAGCGCGGAGTTTCCGCGCTCTTTTGTATTTGCGGTAAAGGTCGCTTAGAATTCCAGTTGCACCGGCACCCTCGCCATATTATCCACCGCAACAGAAAATGATCGCGGCATTCTCCCGAGCGGACGCATTTTCGGCTATGTTTACAGAATATTGGCGCATCGACGCCTGCAACATATGATCAGACAGCCGCAGAATATGAAGGAACCGCAGTGCCACCGCAATCGCTCAAAACCGCCGCCGCCAGACAGACACCGGCACTGCCGAAGGTTGACGACGGCAAGATTGACTTCGACACGATCGAAGCGCTGTTTTTCGCCTATCGCGATTTCGTCTCCGATCCCGATGTCATCCTGTCGAAACTTGATTATGGGCGCGCGCATCACCGGGTGGTCTATTTTGTCAGCCGGCAGCCGGGCATGACCGTGGCGGATCTCCTCGATACGCTGCAGATCACCAAACAGAGCCTCGCCCGAGTGTTGAAGCAATTGATCGACGACGGTTACATCCGCCAGATGGCAGGTCCTGAAGACCGCCGCCAGCGCCGGCTCTATCCGACGCTGACAGGCCGCGAACTGGCGTTGGCGCTCAGCGAACCACAATCACGCCGCATCGACCGCGCGCTGGAAGGCCTCGGTCCCGATGCGCGCGCCTGCGTGCGCAAATTTCTGGCGCAGATGCGCAGTCCGGCGACGATGACCAGCGTGGAGGATGAGTGACGATGGCGCAAGCTCCGGCAAAACGTCCACCAGCGGACGACGATGCGGCTCATCTCCTGATCGTCGACGATGACGCTCGCATCCGCGATCTCCTGCAGCGTTTTCTTGGCGACAAGGGATATCGCATCTCCGTTGCGGCCGATGCAGCAGAAGCCCGCCGCAAGATGACGGGCATCCGTTTCGATCTGCTGATCCTCGACGTGATGATGCCCGGAGAGAACGGGCTTTCGCTGACCCGCTCGCTGAACGAAGACAAATCCGTGCCGGTCATTCTTCTGACCGCCCGCTCGGAAGCGGATTCACGCATTGCCGGGCTGGAAGCGGGAGCGGACGATTATCTCGCCAAGCCTTTTGATCCGCGCGAACTGGTCCTGCGCATCAACAATATTCTGCGGCGCAACACCTCCCCGGACACGCCGAAGATCGAACAGATCATGTTCGGCCCCTACAGCTTCTCCATTCCCAGGAGGGAACTGCGGCGCGGTCCGGAAACGATCCGCCTGACAGATCGTGAACAGGAGATCATGCTGCTTTTTGCGCTACGCGCCGGCGATACCATTCCACGGCACGAGCTGGTGGAAGCGGAGTCGGAAGTGGGCGAAAGAACCATCGACGTGCAGATCAACCGTCTTCGCCGCAAGATCGAGGACGACCCTGCCAACCCGGTCTATCTGCAAACGGTGCGTGGCATCGGTTACCGCCTCAGCGTGGACTGACGAGCACCCAACGAAGGGCGAACGCACGACCATGGCGAGCCTCGATTTTCTCGACACGTTTAAAAAAAGCGCCGTCGCAAAGACCTGGCGCTCCATCGGCAGATGGCTGCGACACTGGCTGCCCACCGGGCTTTACACCCGTTCGCTCCTCATCATCATCCTGCCGATGATCCTGCTGCAGGCCGTGGTCGCAGCCGTCTTCATGGAGCGCCACTGGCAGCTGGTGACCGAACGCCTTTCGGCAGCGGTGACCCGGGATATCGCCGCGATCATCGAACTTCTACAGACAGACCCCGAAGAGGATGACTATCAGCGGGTCATCCGCATCGCCCGCGACAAGCTGGGTCTCAGCGTCTATATCGAGCCCAAGACGGACCTGCCCGCGCCACGGCCGGAGCCGCTGTTCTCGATTCTCGATACCATCCTCGCAAACCAGCTCAGCCAACAGATCGGCAGGCCCTTCTGGATCGATACCTATGGCAACGGCTCACTGGTGGAAATCCGTGTCCAGCTCGATGATAAGACGCTCCGCGTCTTCACCAGCAGAAGCGCGGCCTATGCCTCCAATACCCACATCTTCCTTGTCTGGATGGTTGGCGCATCGCTGGTGCTCATCGCCATTTCGATCCTCTTCCTGCGCGGCCAGATCAAGCCGATAGAAGCGCTTGCCAAGGCGGCGGAGAATTTCGGCAAGGGCCAGAAGGTCAGCGCCTATTCTCCCCGCGGCGCGGATGAAGTACGCCGGGCGGGCCTTGCCTTCATCCTGATGCGGGAGCGCATTGAACGGCAGATGGAGCAGCGCACCGCCATGCTGAACGGTGTCAGCCACGACCTGCGCACCATCCTCACCCGCTTCAAGCTGCAGCTGGCGCTCGCCGGCGACAATCCGGATCTTGAGGGGCTCGACAAGGATGTGGAAGACATGCAGTCGATGCTGGAAGCCTATCTGACCTTTGCCCGTACGGATGTGGAAGAGGATGTCGGCACGCTGGAGCTTCCCGGACTTCTCGAAAAAATCGGCCATGATTTCGAACTGCACGGCAAGAAATTCAGCTACGAACTCTATAATATCGAGAGGATCATCGCGCGGCCGAACGCACTTTCACGGCTCGTCGCCAATCTGGCCGAAAATGCCCGGCGTTATGCCAGCAACCTCCACGTCGATATCCGCAAGGCGCCACGCTCCATTATCATGACCTTTGACGATGACGGTCCGGGCATTCCGGAGAATTCACGCGAGGATGTATTCAAGCCGTTTTTCCGACTGGACGAGGCGCGCAACCTCAATGCCTCGGGCACCGGCCTTGGCCTTTCCATCGTCCGCGACATCGCCCGCAGCCATGGCGGCGACGTGTCGCTGGATAAAAGCCCGATGGGCGGATTGAGGGTTATCGTCAAAATCCCGGCTTGACGGCAGGCCGCCAATCAGCACATTTTCTCGCCGTTAGGAACCGGCCTTTCAACCGCAGCCAGTACGATATCTCCATTGGCGTCGGCAAAGCCAAGCGTCAGGACCTCGGAGCGGAACGGCCCGATCTGGCGCGGCGGAAAATTCACCACGCCCAGAACCTGCCGGCCGATAAGGCTTTCCGGCGTATAGTGCACCGTGATCTGCGCCGAGGACTTCTTGATGCCGATCTCCGGCCCGAAATCGATCTTCACCTTGATTGCCGGTTTGCGCGCCTCGGGAAAAGGCTCGGCTTCCACGATCGTACCGACGCGGATATCCACCTTCTCGAAATCGGCATAGGAAATTTCGCCGCTCATCGCCCGCCTCCTCAGCCCGCCAGTTCTTCTGCGCGGGTCTTGGCAGCGGCGACCGCCCTGTCGAACAGGGGCTGCATGCCGTCTTCGGCCATCAGCACGGAAAGTGCGGCAGCCGTGGTGCCGCCCGGCGAAGTCACATTCTGGCGCAGGCGCGCCGCCTCGTCGGAGGACTGGTGCAGAAGCTCGCCGGCGCCAGCCACGGTTTCACGCGCCAGACGCATGGCCACATCCGCCGGCAGACCGGCCTTACGGCCGGCTTCAGCCATGCATTCCACGAGATAAAAGACATAGGCTGGCCCGCTGCCCGAAACCGCGGTCACGGCATCGATATCGCTTTCGGCATCCACCCATTCGACCGGACCGCTGACCTTCAGCAATCCGTCCACCACGGCTTTAAGCTCGGGCGTCACAAGTTCATTTGCATATGCGCCGGTAACACCACGGCCCACCATCGCTGGCGTATTGGGCATGGCGCGCACCGCGGCAATCGCACCGAAATGCGAAACGAAGGTGGCAATGGTGGTGCCCGCCGCGATGGAGACGACGACCGTTTCCGGGCCCAGCAGGGGCTTCAGCGAAGGCAGCACTGCTTCCATCATCTGCGGTTTCACCGCCACGAAAAGAATGCCGGCCTTGACGCCTTCAGGCGCGCTTTCGCTATGGGCCGCACCCGCTTCCGTAATCGTTGTGCGCATGGCGTCGGAGGGCCGCGGGTCAACGACAATGACCTGCGATCCCGGCACGCCCTTTTTCAGCCAGCCAGACAGCATGGCGCCGCCCATATTGCCGGCGCCCACTAGGACGAGCGGCCCGGAAGCCTTGTACACCATGTTACGCTTCTCCAACGGTCTCGAACATGACCGCTTCGATTGCACTTTTCGCATCCAGACCCGACCAGACGACGAACTGGAATGCCTGATAATATTGCTCGCAGGCCTCCAGCGCGCTGGAGAGCAGCACTTCCACCTGCTGGTTGTTCGGCTCGGCACCGCCTGACAGAAGCAGCGACTGGCGGAAGATCACGACATCTTCCTGCCGCCACAGATCGAAATGCCCCATCAGCACCTGACCGTTGACCTGCGACAGCAGGCAAATGACTTCGTTGACACGGTGATCGGGCACCTTGATGTCAAAGGCGCAGGCAAGATGCAGCGCTTCGAAATCTTCCATCCACGCAAATGAAACGTGATAATCGGCCCAGTGGCCCGCCACAGTCATGGCGATCTCGTCCTCGCCCGAACGCTCGAACGACCAGTCATTCGAGGCAGCGACAATCTCGATCATATCGACGGGATTGGACTGACGCTCAATTTCAAATTCTATCAGACTCATGCGGCACCTTCTCAGCCGGTCGGAATGTCGTGTTTTGAACGCCGGGCACAAAACGCACATACAAACCGGGATAAACATTTGAGACGATTGCCCGACACCACCAGAATAACGCATTCACCCTGTCTGGAGCTTACCGGTCTTTTCGAATCATCATTTAAAATCAGTGTATAATGGCCGAGTCCCGCTGCCACCCCTCGCTCGCCATTTTTGCTTTTTGAGCAGTGGATATCTTCTCCCCCATCACCTCAGGCGAGAGTCTTAAGCGACTCTGCCGATTGTGTTTTTTGGAAGTGTCCACAGGCCCAAAAAATTCGCGTCTGAGCACGACTTTCGGCAACCGGAGACCAAGTCGGCCAGAGAGAGCCGAAAAACAAAAAGCCCCGGAATCGCCTGCGATCCGGGGCTTCTGAGAAAAGTGATGAAGAATCAGTCCTTCGTGGCCGAAAGCTTTGCTTCGAGAGCCTCGATCCGGGCGCGCAGGGCGTCATTTTCATCCCGCGCCTGGATAGCCATCTCCCGCACGACGTCGAATTCCTCGCGCCGGACGACATCCAGACTGTTCAGCCAGCGATCGGCCTGTGCGTGGAACGCAGCCTCGGCTTCCTTGCGCACGCCCTGGGCCGCGCCGGCCGCATCCGTCATCAGCTTGGCGAATTCATCGAGAAAACGATTGGTGCCTGTCGTGCTCATGGCGCTCATCCTTCGTCGGTTCAGGGGCATCATCTTGCCCGCTGTTGATAGCATTCAGGTAGGCACTCCACCGTCGCCTTGCAAGCGAAATCGAAAAATCCCAAGAGCTTGCGTCACCTTTGGTATGTTGAGCCATAGCTTAAAGAATCACCTTGACCGCCGCCACCGCAATCGCCATTTTCCTTGGCGTCAAAGAACCGGTGAGCATCATCGCCCGGTCCTTTGAGACAATGGATGATCCGTTGTCCGCCCAGCAACGATGACGGAATATATACGGATTGATAGCCGCTCCCACTTCACTCGCCATCATGCCCTTCCCGAACATCGACCCGATAGCGTTGTCCATCGGTCCTCTGGCGATCCACTGGTACGGCATCGCCTATGTTGCGGGGATCATGCTCGGCTGGCTTTACGCCCGCCGCCTCGCCCGCACGGATCGCCTGTGGCCTAACGACGCCTCACCCATCTCGGCGCAGCATCTTGACGATTTCATCCTGTGGGCTGCTGGCGGAATCGTGCTTGGCGGACGCATCGGCTACATCCTGTTCTACGATCTCGCTGCGGTCGCCGCCAATCCCATCAGAGCCATCGAAATATGGAATGGCGGCATGTCGTTCCATGGCGGCCTGATCGGCACGACGATCGCCATGCTTCTTTTCGCCCGCAAGAACGGCATTCCTGTCTGGAGCATGTTCGATATCGTCGCGGCCGTAGCGCCCATCGGGCTGCTCTTCGGGCGCATTGCCAATTTCATCAATGGCGAATTGTGGGGCCGCATTGCCGATGTGCCATGGGCGGTCGTCTTTCCCACAGGCGGCCCTTTCGCGCGCCATCCGAGCCAGCTTTATGAGGCTGGCCTCGAAGGCCTCGTGTTGGCCATCGTTCTGGCCATCGCCATTTACGCCTTCAAGGCTCTGAAGCGGCCCGGCACCGTCACTGGCATCTTCGTCTGCGGTTATGCGCTGTCACGCATCTTCGTGGAATTCTTTCGCGAACCGGACGCGCAGATCGGTTACCTCGCCGGCAACTGGCTGACCATGGGCATGGTTCTGTCCACTCCAATGTTCCTTCTGGGCCTCTGGGCCGTCCTGCGCGCGCGCCGCGCGACAAAAGTCGCCTAAAGCGGTATGGCCAGCCATGACCACACCGCTCGCGCAACGCATCAAATCACTTATCCGGCTCAACGGTCCGCTTAGCGTAACCGACTTCTTTTCACTTTGCCTCGCCGATCCGGAACATGGCTATTACAAGAGCCGCGAGCCCTTCGGCCGTTCGGGTGATTTCATCACCGCCCCGGAGGTGAGCCAGCTTTTCGGTGAAATGCTTGGTGTTTTCGTGGTTCATGCGTGGCAGAGGCACGGTGCACCCGCTGAAACCCGGCTGGTGGAAATCGGCCCCGGCCGCGGCACCATGATGGCGGACATGCTGCGCGTCATCCGCCGCATCGCGCCGCCGCTCTATGAGACGATGCGGGTGCATCTGGTGGAGACAAGCCCCCGCCTTTCCGCCATCCAGAAGGAAACGCTGGCCGAACATGCGGGTCGACTGGCATGGCATGACAGTTTCGACGATGTGCCTGATGGTTTCCTGCTGCTTGTCGCCAACGAACTTTTCGACGCCATTCCGATCCGGCAATTCGTCAGGACGCCGCAGGGTTTCCGCGAACGCGTGGTCAGCCTCGATGCCAATGGCGACCTCGTCTTCTCCACGGGTCTTGCCAGCATAGACCCGGCGCTGCTTCCGCCGCAGCCCGAACGGCAGCCGCTTGGCACGATATTCGAGATTTCGCCTGCCCGGGAAGCGGTGATGACCGCAATCTGCCAGCGCCTGTCCGCCCATGGCGGCACCGCGCTCGCCATTGATTACGGCCATCTGGTTGCCGGCTATGGCGACACGCTGCAGGCCATGCGCAACCATGCCTTCGATCCGCCGCTCGCCCATCCAGGCGAAGCCGATCTGACCAGCCATGTCGATTTCGAAAGTCTTGTGAAAACGGCCGAGGCGACCGGTGTTCACGTTAACGGCACCCTGAGACAGGGCGATTTCCTCTACGGCCTCGGCCTCAAGGAACGGGCCGGCGCGCTCGCCGCCAAGGCAACCGCGGACCAGACCCTCGCCATCGCCGAAGCCGTCAACCGCCTCGCCGGCGAAGGCGCCGGCAAGATGGGGGAACTTTTCAAAGTCATCGCCGTTTCCAGTCCCGCGCTCCATCTTCTGCCGTTTCGTGCGGTGGATTGACAGCGTAATAACCTCTGGGCCAACATCGTCGCGACACACGAAGCAGGCACACTGCATCACACACGCCGCGCAACGCCGCGGCAACAGGAAACATCTCGCTTGACCCTGCTCCACTGGGCTACAGCGAAATTCTCCAAGGAACTCCCGCACCATGCAGAACGTAACGCTGCCGCTCCCCATCCAGAGTCCCCTCCTCGCCGCCTTCGATAAAAATCGCATCCGCCATGGCTTTTTCACCCGGCAGGGCGGCGTTTCCGATGGTCTTTATCAAGGCCTCAATGTCGGGCTCGGATCTGATGACGAGCCGGAACGGGTGCAGGAAAACCGCCGCCGCGTAACCCAATGGTTCGGCCTTGCCCCAGACCGCCTCGCCACGGTCCATCAGGTCCACTCCCCCGAGGTTGTCGTGGTTGACGGAACCTATGACGGCAGCCGTCCGCAGGCAGATGCGATGGTGACAGCGACACCCGGTTTCGTCCTCGGCGTGTTGAGCGCCGATTGCGGCCCCATCCTGTTCGCCGATGCGGAAGCGGGCGTCGTGGGTGCCGCCCATGCCGGCTGGAAGGGTGCTTTGTTCGGCGTGCTGGAAAACACGATCGAGGCGATGACGAAGCTCGGGGCCAGCCGCGATCGTATTGCTGCCTCGCTCGGCCCCTCCATCAGCCAGGACAATTATGAGGTCGGGCCGGAATATGTCGCGCGTTTCACCGATATCGAGCCCGCTTACGCGGATTATTTCTCCAGGGCGGAGAAAGAGGGCCACGCCTTGTTCGATCTCAAGCAGTTCACCATCGACCGCCTGACCAAAGCCGGTGTGAAGGCGGAAAATCTTGGTCTCTGCACCTACCCGGACGAAGAACGCTTCTATTCCTACCGCCGCACCACCCACCGCGCCGAACCCGATTACGGCCGGCAGATTTCCGCAATCGCAATTCTGGAGGACTAAGATGGCCCTGCATTTCGAGCTTTCGGAATTCGATGCCCGCCGCGAGCGGCTGCTCGCGAAAATGGCCGAGGAGAAGCTGGATGCGCTGCTGCTTTTCGCCCAGGAAAGCATGTACTGGCTGACCGGCTACGATACTTTCGGCTACTGCTTCTTCCAGACGCTGGTGGTGAAATCGGACGGCTCCATGACGCTGCTGACACGCTCGGCCGATCTGCGTCAGGCCCGCAATACTTCGATCATCGAGAACGTCCTCCTCTGGGTCGATCGACCCAATGCCGACCCGACGCTCGATCTCAAAAACCTGCTGAGCGATCTGGACCTTCTGGGCGCAAAGATCGGCGTGGAATATGACACCCACGGCATGACCGGCCGTGTCGCCCGCCTGCTGGATCACCAGCTTGCGAGCTTCGGCCAGATGGCCGATGCGTCGTATCTCGTCAGCACCCTCAGGCTCGTCAAAAGTCCCGCCGAAATCGCCTATGCCCGCAAGGCTGGCCAGCTGGCCGATGAGGCTCTCGATGCAGCATTGCCGCTCATCAAGCCCGGCGCGGACGAGGCCGCCATTCTTGCGGCAATGCAGGGTGCCGTGCTCGCGGGCGGCGGCGACTACCCCGCCAATGAATTCATCATCGGCTCAGGCGCGGATGCGCTTCTATGCCGCTACAAGGCAGGCCGTCGTGTCCTCGACAACAAGGATCAGTTGACACTGGAATGGGCCGGCGTCAGCGCCCATTACCATGCCGCCATGATGCGCACGGTGGTGATCGGCGAACAAGACTTCCGCCAGAAGGAGCTTTACAGCGCCTGCCTGCAAAACCTCACCGCCATCGAGGAGGTGCTGCGGCCGGGCAAGACCTTTGGCGATGTCTTCGATGTGCATGCCCGCGTCATGGACGAGCGCGGCCTCACCCGCCATCGGCTGAACTCCTGCGGTTACTCGCTCGGCGCGCGTTTTTCGCCCTCCTGGATGGAGCATCAGATGTTCCATGCCGGCAACCCGCAGGAGATCACGCCCGACATGACACTCTTCGTGCATATGATCGTGATGGATTCCGATTCCGGCACGGCCATGACGCTCGGCCAGACATATCTGACCACGGACGGCGCGCCGGAGCCACTGTCGCGTCACAGCCTCGATCTTCTCACAGCTTAAATCGCCCCCGGGTTTGACACAGCGGGAAAACCGCCCTTACATTGCGCCACCTTGGGCAAGAAGGAGCGGAACATGAGAGGGAAAATCGCATGAGCCGGTTGGGGGTTGCCCTCATCGTTCCGGCTTTGGCACTGATCCTGTCCGGCTGCAACACCACGGAAGCGCTGACGCCACAGGTGGATGTCGGCCACAATGCATCACAGTCGACGCCGGTAACACAGGGTGATCTCGACCAGATGGCGGCAGCCGCCGACCGCGCACCCGCAGGCGGGCCGGCAATCGCATCGTCCGTCCCTGCCTATGCACCCCAGAACTCCCTGCAGGCACAGGCACAGGCGCTGTCCAATGGCAGCCAGTACGGGGAACCGCTCCGTCAGAACCAGACCGCGGCCGCGGCCCCCGCCGTCACGCAACAACCGCCATCACAGCAGACGGCTTCCCTTGCACCTGCCACCGCCGCGAATTCCATCCGCTTCCTGCCCATCATCGGCGCACCGGTACAGGCGGTGACACCGCTATCCCGCCAACTGGGGGCCGAAGCGCGGGCCAAAGGGCTGACAATCCGCGCATCCAACGACAATTCCGCCGAAAATATTCTGAAGGGATATTTTTCCGCCTTTGCCGATGGCGGCAAGGTCAATGTCGTATACGTGTGGGACGTTCTCGACGCCAATGGCGTGCGGCTGCACCGCCTGCAGGGGCAGGAGGCAGTGACCGCGCGAGGCAGTGATCCATGGGCCGCCGTGACCGACAAAGTCATGCAGGACATCGCTGCAAAAACACTCAACGACTACACGTCATGGAAGCAGTCTCAAAGCGGATGAGGTGAAACGACGGGAGAAGTCACAGAGATTTCACGAAAATCATTGTGAAAGCGCGGAGTCCTCTTGCAATCGGAAGCAACAGCGCTATTAAGGCGCGCATGGCAACAAGGCGTATCCGGCAAAGGCTTTTCAGCCGGATGTTCCTCCCCTTGAACGACGCTTGGTTACGGCGGATTGAGCCCCGTGGCGCAAGGCGATGGCATGGAAACAGGCGGCCGCAATGAAGGTTTTCGCAGGCAATTCGAACCGGCACCTTGCCGAAGCGATCTGCAAGTATCTTAATGTTCCTCTCGGAAATGCCACTGTAAAGCGGTTTGCTGACCAGGAAATATTCGTAGAAATCAGCGAGAACGTGCGCGGCGAGGACGTCTTTATCGTCCAGTCCACCTCCTTCCCGGCAAATGATCATCTGATGGAACTGCTCATCATGATCGATGCCATGCGCCGCTCCTCGGCCAAACGAATTACCGCGGTGCTTCCCTATTTCGGTTACGCCCGCCAGGACCGCAAAGCCGGCCCCCGCACTCCGATTTCCGCCAAGCTCGTTGCCAATCTCATTACCGAAGCCGGCGCCGACCGCGTTCTCACCCTCGATCTTCATGCCGGACAGATCCAGGGCTTTTTCGATATCCCCACCGACAATCTCTTTGCAGCACCGATTCTCGCCCGCGACGTGAAGGATCACTACGACACCAACAATGTCATGGTCGTTTCGCCTGACGTCGGCGGCGTGGTTCGCGCCCGTGCGCTGGCAAAGCGCCTCGACTGTCTTCTGGCCATCGTCGACAAGCGCCGTGACCGTCCCGGCGAATCCGAAGTCATGAACGTCATCGGCGATGTCTCCGGCAAGGACTGCATCCTCATTGACGACATCGTCGATTCCGGCGGCACGCTCTGCAACGCCGCTGAAGCCCTGCTGAAAAAGGGCGCGACCAGCGTTACTGCCTATATCACCCATGGCGTACTGTCCGGCGGCGCGGTGGCCCGCGTGGCCTCTTCCAAGCTGCGCGAACTCGTCATCACCGACAGCATCCAGCCGACCACCGGTGTCCAGTCCGCGCATAATATCCGCGTGGTGAGCACCGCCGGCCTGCTCGGCGAAGCAATCAACCGGACCGCGCAGGAACAGTCGGTTTCCGGCCTGTTCGACTGAATAAATTCAGCAATCACGCTGAGGGTTGCCTACGTCTGCCGGTTTTTCCGGCATGCGCTTGAGCCAAAGTGGGCGCATATTCACTCAACGTGATCCTCGGCCTTGTGCCGAGGAGCTAACCACGTCGATAAAATCAAGGCGCGCGGGCAATAGGGACAACCCCGAGGATAAGTCGGAACTGTCTTGCCGCTCGCTCCCACCCCAGCGATGCTGCACCTCGAACTCCCAACTAAGACGACGCCGCACCCGTGTCCGGGGGCCGTTGGAGACGGGTGGCTGCAGCCCTGATTTTCGGCCACCAGCCCCGAACGCGGGTAAGTATGGCGTGGCGGCCATTGCGCCAAAGGCTGATCGTATCGGCCGAGATGGCAGCACCGCTGAAGAGGTGACGGTGGTGGCTTATCGCCAGCACCCGGTACAGAAACAGTGTCGTCAGGGCCGAAAACAGGATGGACATCACCACATCGCTGAGGAAATGCCCGCCGGCCGCGATGCGAAGACCGGACATGAGGATGATTGCCCCGGCGGCAAAGGCGCCCACCACCCATCGCCCATAGGGCCGCAGGCGCGGCCAGACAAGCACACAGAGGGGCAGGAAAAAACTCGCGATCAGCGCGGTTTCACCCGAAGAAAACGAACAGTTCGAATAGCATTGAGTGCTGAACTGAAAAGGTGGCGTGAAAAGCTGATGCCCGCCAAATTCGGTAACGCTGAACGGACGCGCGCGACCGATCATGGCCTTCAGCACGCCGTTGACCAGCAGCCCGGCACAGAGGATCACGGGACCACAAAGGAACGCCCAGACTCGCCAGCCGGTTCGCTGCGAAGTGCCGAGCCGGAGATTGCCGACGAGGACCAGGAAAGTCAGAAGCGCGGCGAGCTCGACACCTTCCCGCAACGTGTCGCGCAGCCATTCCGGAAACGGCTCCCGGCCAGGCCATGGCTGGCCCACCGGCGAGAAAAACAAGGCGGAAAAGCGCAGATCTATAGAGGGAAAGGTCGCAAACAGGATCACCAGCGCAAGCGCTGCGAACGTAACCCAGATGGTGATCCGCATATGCGAGACATCATTGCCCATTGACGCTCTCCGGGATGCACTGTGGTGGCAGGCGCCACAGCCCGATTTCCCTGCCCTCGACAAAGCCCGGGCCGGCGGTCCAGTGCGCCACCGGCTCCTCGCCTGCAAGACACGCCGGCAAGCCATCGGCACTTGCCAGAAACAGCGGATTTTTCGCTTCGCCCGGCTTCAATGGATAAAGAAGGGCATAATGGCTGGACGGCACGCCGGTTTCCGGAAGCGCACGCGTCAACATCTGTTTCTCGTCCCGCAACTGGTAAAAGAGCTCGGCCAATATCGAACGATCATTGGCGACAATTGCGTCCGCGCCTGCTTCACGCGCCCGTGACAGGCCGGTCGATACCAGCTCGGAGCTTCCAAGATAACGTGCCATCGCCAGTTTACTGTTCGGCAGGCGCAGGCCCGTTCCCACTATCGTCATCAGCGGCAGCGCGATTGCGACGATGCCGCCGAGGACCAGTGTGGATACGATGAGCCAACGTCGCGATGCCAGGATCGGCACCGCCAGCAGTACGCCTGCCGCATAAGCTCCCACCGCCCAATTGGCGAGTGCCCGCGACATGAGACCCTGTGCCGTGATCAAAAGCACGATCGGTACGGAAAGAGCGACGAGTGCGCGTGCTTCACCGGTTTTTGCGCGGATTGTCGCAACAATCATACCGACGAAGACGTATGGCCCAACCACACCTGCCTGGGAAAAGAAGAATTCAAGCGCGGAGCCGATCTTGAGTTGGACACCGTGCCAGTTGGCATTGTCGGCGGTGTGGCGTGCCGTCATGAAATCATGGGCCGCATTCCACCACAGATTGGGCGCGATGACGGCAACGCAGACGAACGCAGCAATGACCGCGTCGCGCAGCCGGATGCGCCATGCCTCGCAAAGCCAGCCGGCGGCAATGAAGCAGGGCAGAAAATAGATCATCGCATATTTCGACATCAGGCCGAGGCCGAAACAGAGGCCGAGAGCGATGCTCCAGCCCGGCGCCGCCCTCCCCTCGTTGCGGGCCAGCGCAAGCTTGCGCACTGATATCATCGACAGCACGATGAACAGCATCATCGGCGTATCGGTCGAGATCAGCAGGCTGCCGAGCGTCACGGCCGGCAAGGTCAGATAGATAAGGGCGGCCAGGGATGCCTGCCTGACATCATAGATCATGCGGCCAAGCACGAAGATGGCCGCCGCCGCGACCCCATGCACCACGGGCGCGGCCAACCGCACCTGAAACGTGCCCTCACCACCGCCCAGAATGGTTGCCGCGCGGATAAACCACCCGATCAGGGGCGGTTTGGAATAGGCGCCAAGCGCCATCTCGCGGCCCCACAGCCAATATTGCGCCTCATCGACGAAAAGGTCGGTGCGGTTGAAGGCCAGCCCAAGGACGCGCAGCGCGGTTACGAGGACAATCGCTGAAAACGCGAATGTCAGCCATCGACGCTCATCGTCCGCCTGCGCATAAGGCAAGGTCGCCGCCTCATGCATGCTGGCGGCGTTCTGCATGGATCAACCAGAGATTTCGAGCATAGATGAGAAGGCCGGAAGCCTGTCCGAGAACGAAGACCGGGTCGCGCCGCCACAGTGCATAGGAAAGCAGAACCAGACCGCCAAGAATGGAGAAATACCAGAAAGCCACCGGCATGACTGACCGGTTAGCCCGTTCCGAAGAAATCCATTGAAGCAGAAAACGCATGGTGAACAGCATCTGGCCCATGAAACCGGTCAAGACCCATACGAATTCTTCCCAGCTGTTCACATGCAGCATGGACCATAAAGCCGGTACGTTCACGGCAATGTCTCCGTTATGAAAGTTTCAGCCCAGCTTGACCGCTTGCGCCGGCGCAAAAGCCATGCGACGCCGATCAGATCGTGGATGCCCACCAGCGCCCGGCCGATATTGGTATAATGGGAATTTCCATGCAGCCGTGCCCGGTGCGTGACGTCGACATGGGCGACCTGCCAGCCGTCACGATTGAACAGCGCCGGGAAGTAGCGGTGGTGATGGTCGAAATAGGGCAAAGCGAGGTAGGCGTCGCGGCGAAAGGCCTTGAGGCCGCAGCCCGTATCGCGCGTGCCATCCTTCAAAATTCGCGCCCGAAGCCCGTTGGCAAAGCGGGAGGAAAGGCGTTTTCCCAGCGTGTCGCGCCGGCCGACGCGCTGGCCGGCCACCAGCCCAAGCCGGCGCGGTGCATTGGCGGACAGAAGCGGTGCAAGAAGTGCCGGCAGATTGTCCGGCGGATTCTGGCCGTCGCCGTCCAGCATACATACGATAGGCGCGCGCGCCGCCTGCACTCCGCTGTGGATCGCAGCCGATTGACCGCCCTGGCGGTCGTGCCGCACCAGCCGCAACATGTTGTAACGGGCAGCGAGCGCCAGAACCGCTTCCGCCGTGCGGTCAGAAGAAGCGTCATCCACCACCACGATCTCGAAGCGGCCGACCGGCGCACAGGCGCTCACGATCTCTGCCACCAGCGTTTCAACGCTCGCTTCTTCATTGTGCATGGGCACGACAACGGCAAAATCCGGGGCAGATCGCAAATTGGCTCCGTCACATCCGTCTGCGCGGGTTCCGCAAACATCATCGATTGTGGCGAGAGAAGGAGCGTGAAAAGCTTGCATGAACATGAACAGCCGTTGATCTTCGCTGGATATGCGCCCGTTCTGTTGCAGTTTTATTACGTGGTTCCTATCGGCGCGGCTCTTCGATTTTTTCACGCCATGCGGGAAATTATCCTACAATTCCCTGTCCTTTAACGCGACCGTAAACAATTTTTGCAACGGTACGGCCACGTTTTTTGGGGGGAGGAAAACAGGATGCCGGGTGGAAATCCGACTGCTGTCAAAGTTAAATCATTGTCAATCAAAGCCAAATTTGCCGCGCTCGTTACCGGTGCGACACTGGTTTCCTGCCTGTCGGTGGGGCTGCTGTCCTACGAGATGGGTAAATCGGGGCTGATCGACGCCAGCAAGATCAGGCTCGAAACGGTTGCAGGCAACCAGTCCAAGCAGCTTGATGCCTATACGTTGCGCGTCGAACAGAGCATTTCCGAACTGTCGCAGAACGCCGCGGTGGCCCAGGCGCTGGAAACGATGACCACCGTTGTTCCAACGGAAAAGGACGCCATCATCCAGGCTTTCCGCCGAGAGGGCGTCTCCGAAGAGGAGCGCGCCTCCTTCAACGGCGAAGGGTTGCGGCTGCTCTACGCCATTCGTCATGCGACCATCAACGCCGCCATTGCCAGCGTCTGGCGTAATACCCGCGTCAGCGATATCTACGTGATCGACAAGAACGGCCTGATTATCTATTCCGTGACCAAGGGAAAGAACTTCCTGACCAATGTAACGGAACCGCAGAACGCCGCGATCAAGGAGCTGTTCGACCGCATCGAAGCCGGCAAGGACGGCGTCGTCAGCACCACGGGCTTCAGCGATGGCGAGAATAATTCGGCCATGATCGGCATGCCGCTCGCCGTCTCCAACTGGGGTCAGCTCCAGCGCAAGGGTGCCGTTATCATGCGCATCGCCGCCGATCGCATCGGCGCGGTGGTGACGCCCGAGGAAACCGGCAAGACCATCGATGACGCCGTTCTCCTGAGCGCCGACGGGAAACTCAGGGCTGGCGTCCTCTCGGGCGGTGCGGATGCTGCCGTTTCCGAAAGTCTCGCTGCCCTTTCCAGCGTAAACGACGCCGGAACGGTCATGGCGCAGACACCTGCGGGCAATATCTTCTATGCCTATCGTCCGGTCGCCGTCTTCGGACAGAAACATCTTCTTGCCATCGGCCAGCAGGAAAGCAAGGTTCTCGCCGCTGCCAACGATCTCGCCTTCTGGGCAGCGGTCGCAACGCTGGCCGTACTTGCAATAATGACGCTGATCGGGATTTTCGTTTCCGCGAGCCTGACCAAGCCGTTGACCGGACTAGCCGGTCTTATGGAACGCCTGAACGGCGGTGAAAACAACATCGAGATCAAGGCAGTTTCCCGTGGCGACGAGATCGGCACCATGGCGCGCGCGCTGGAATCCTTCCGCCAGGGCATTCTGGACAAGCAGCGGATGGAAGCCGAAGCCCACCGCAAGGGTGAAGAACTGGACGAGGAACGCGCCCAGCGCGAGATGGAGAAGGCAAGAAGCGCCAGGGAACTGGAAGAAGCCGTGGACGCGCTCGCCACGGGTCTTGCCAATCTGGCCGCCGGCAGGCTCGATCTTCGCATCGAAAAATCCTTCGTTCCGTCACTCGATCATCTGCGCATCGACTTCAACAACTCCATGGCAGGGCTGGAAGCGACGATCTCCAATATCGGCGGAAGCGCCAATGCCATCCGCTCCGGTTCCGGCGAGCTGAAAAGCGCCTCGGAAGACCTGTCGCGGCGCACAGAACGTCAGGCAGCAGCCCTTGAGGAGGCGGCAGCGGCGCTCGGAGACATGACGCAGGCTGTCAATCTGTCGCTGTCGCGCTGCAATGTCGCCGTCGCCGCCACGGCGGATACGATGCAGGATGCCCATAGATCCACGGCTGTCGTCAAAGAAGCGATCGTTGCCATGGAACGCATCGAGACCTCTTCGGCCAAAATCCGCCAGATCATCGATGTCATCGACCAGATTGCCTTCCAGACCAATCTTCTGGCGCTGAATGCCGGTGTTGAAGCAGCGCGCGCCGGCGAGGCCGGCAAGGGCTTTGCAGTCGTGGCGCAGGAAGTTCGCGAACTAGCCCAGAAATCGGCCGCCGCCGCCCGCGACATCACGCAGCTCATCGCCACCTCTGCGGGTGATGTGGAAAGCGGTGTGGCGCTGGTGTTGAAGACCGGTGAAAGCCTGGAACAGATCCAGAAACGCATCCAGTCGGTCAACGACCAGATCGGCGAAATCGCCACCGCGTCGCGCGAACAATCCGGCCGTCTCAGCGAGATCAATGCCTCCGTCAATGAACTCGACCACGTGACGCAGCAGAACGCCGCCATGGTGGAGGAGACAACGGCCGCCGCCTTCTCGCTCGCCAACGAGGCGGATGGCCTGACCGAACAGGTGGGGCAATTCTCCGTGGGCGATCCCCGCCGGCGAGACCAGCGTTACGCGGCATGATGCGAAACAAAAAGGGCCGGAGGCAAAACCTCCGGCCTTTTATTTTGCCTGAAAGCCCGATCCGGGCTCCCAGGGGCAGAAGCCCCTGCGAACACGCCGGCGACCTGGCACCACAGCCCCTCGCCGGCTTCCGGGGAGGACCTCAGAAGAAACCAACCTTGTTCGGGCTGTAGGACACGAGCAGGTTCTTGGTCTGCTGGTAGTGGTCGAGCATCATCTTGTGGGTCTCGCGACCGATACCAGACTGCTTGTAGCCGCCGAAGGCGGCACCCGCCGGATAGACGTGATAGCAGTTCGTCCAAACACGGCCCGCTTCGATGCCTCGCCCGGCGCGGTAGGCGATGTTCGTGTCACGGCTCCAGACGCCAGCGCCCAGCCCGTAAACCGTGTCATTGGCGATTTCGAGCGCCTCTTCCACCGTCTTGAAGGTCGTGACGGAGACAACAGGACCAAAGATTTCCTCCTGGAAAATCCGCATCTTGTTGTTGCCCTCAAAGACGGTCGGCTGAATGTAATAACCGTCCTTCAGATCACCCGTCAGCGTCTTGCGGTCGCCGCCGGTCAGAACCTTGGCACCTTCCTTCTTGCCAATCTCCAGATAGCTCATGATCTTGTCGAACTGTTCCTGCGAGGCCTGTGCGCCCAGCATCGTCGACGGATTGAGCGGATCGTCCTGGCTGATGGCCTGAACGCGCTTGATCGCTTTTTCCATGAAACGGTCATAGATCGATTCATGCACCAGAGCACGCGAGGGGCAGGTGCAGACCTCACCCTGGTTCAGCGCGAAGAAGGCAAAACCTTCCAGCGCCTTGTCGAGGAAGGCATCGTCCTCGTTCATCACGTCGGCAAAGAAGATGTTCGGCGACTTGCCGCCCAGTTCCAAGGTGATGTTGGTGACGTTGTCTGCGGCATAACGCATGATTTCCTTGCCGACCGAGGTGGAACCGGTAAAGGCGATCTTGGCGATGCGGTTGCTCTGCGCCAGCGGCTTGCCGGCTTCAAGGCCAGTACCATTGACGATGTTGAGGACGCCAGGCGGCAGAAGGTCTTCAATCAGCTCCATCACGATGAGAATGGAGGCGGGCGTCTGCTCGGCCGGCTTCAGCACCACGCAATTGCCTGCTGCAAGCGCCGGTGCGAGTTTCCACGCAGCCATCAGGATCGGGAAGTTCCATGGAATGATCTGGCCGACGACACCGAGCGGTTCATGGAAGTGATAGGCGACGGTATCGTTATCGATCTCGCCGATCGTGCCTTCCTGAGCGCGGATGCAGCCTGCGAAATAGCGGAAATGGTCGATGGCGAGCGGGATATCCGCATTGGTGGTTTCACGCAGCGGCTTGCCGTTATCCCAGGTTTCAGCCCGGGCGATGAGATCTAGATTGTCTTCAATGCGCTGGGCGATCTTGAGCAGGATGTTGGAGCGCTCGGTTATGCTCGTCTTGCCCCATTTGTCGCGGGCCTTGTGGGCCGCGTCGAGCGCGAACTCGATGTCGGCTGCATCCGAACGCGGCACTTCGCAGATCTTGTGGCCGGTCACCGGCGAGAGATTGTCCATGTAGCGGCCGGATTTCGGCTCCACCCACTTGCCGCCAATGTAATTGCCGTATTTCAGCTTGAAGGGCGCTTCGCCCGCTTTCTGCTGAACCTGAATATTCATGATTTCATCCTCCCTGATGAAAACGATCCTGAGCGGACCGCATGAAAGGAAGGTGGGCCCAGATGGCGCGGTTCGGTAGAGGGGCGACGCGGTTCCGCAGCGCACATTGTCTCACATCTGCGACAAAGCCGCGTTGATCCGGCGTGATCGGCCGGATCGCAACCACAAGGACGTCAATGAACGTCGAATTTCTTCATCTTGCGATGAAGCGTGGCCCGGCTGATGCCGAGCAAGGACGCGGCCTGCGTGACATTGCCGTTGGTGCGCGACAACACGCGCCGCAGCGCCGAACGCTCCGCTTCCGCGAGGTCGGAACCGCTGTCATGGCGCTGTTCCTGCAGGATATCCGCGGCCGGGAGACCCTGCGCGATGCGGGCATCGTCCAGCTTCAGCGCAAGACGAGCGGCACGGGTCGCGCCGAGCACGAGATCGTCCTGATCCACGGCGAGCAGCGAAAGCGCCGCCCCGAACCCACTTGGCACGACGACGATGCGTGCCCCCGGAAAGGCACGGCGGAACAGATTGCCCTCAATGCGCTGCGCCGCGTCCTTCACCGCCTGGGTGACAAAAGAAAAGGTCATCTCGTTGATGTCATCGCGGCAGGTGGAAATATCGAGCGCACCCGTCACCCGGCCGGTATGATCGCGAATGGGAGCCGTGGTGCAGCACAGTTCCGTATTCGACGTGAAGAAATGTTGGTCACGATAGACAACCACCGAACGCTCGTCGACGAGCGCGGTGCCTATGCCGTTTGTGCCAACGCTCTCTTCGCTCCAGACGGCGCCGGACCAGAGGCCGAGCGCCCGGAAATCGCGATCATCGCCGGACGCGCCTCGCCGCTCCAGCGCAACGCCCTGAGCATCGGTCAGGAGCAGGCAGCAGCCGGATCTCCCGACACTGTGGAAAATTCGGTCAAGTTCGTCGGTGCTTTCAGCAATCAGGCCAGCGGCACTTTCACGGGCGCGCCGAAACTCCGTCTCGCTGAGAAAGATCGGCTTGCGATTTTCTTCCGGTGCAAGACGGTGCTTGACCATGCAGCGACGCCACGAGGCGACAATCGGCGAACTTGCGGCTGCGGAACGGTGGCGTGCGGTTTCATACACGCGTTCCGCATGGGCGATATCTGTCGGCATGCGCTCCTCCCAAAGCTTTTGGGCGATGGTGCGCTGGAAGCGTCGATGTTTCAACAAAAAACTTCGCGACCGGCATCGGAGGCGCAGCTGACGGTCAGACCGCCTTGAAGTAACGCCTGCCGGCAGTGACCGCAGGTTCGTCCTCAACGGACAGGAAGGTGTCATCCACGAGGCTGGCAATGGATGTCAGCGGACCGGGCTTGCCGAAAAAGAAGCCCTGCACCTGCAGGCAGCCTTCGCGGCGCAGGAACTCGACATGGGCCTTGGTTTCCACACCCTCCGCAAGCACGGGAATATTCAGGCTATGCGCCAGAATGAGCGTCGAACGCACGATCGCTTCGGACTGCACATTGGTCGACAGCCCGTCGATGAAGGCGCGGTCGATCTTGATCTTGTCGAAAGGGAAACTCTGCAACGTCGAAAGCGAGGAATAGCCCGTGCCGTAATCATCCATCGCGATCTTGACGCCGAGCGCCTTGAGCTTGCGGATGGTGACAAGCGCATGGCGGTGATCGGCGATGATGCTGCCCTCGGTGATTTCCAGCTCGAGCCTTTCAGGCGCAAGGCCCGTTTCTGCCAGGATTTTTTCGACCTTGTCCGGGAACTCGTTATCCGCAAGCTGCTGCGGCGCCACATTCACCGCAATGGAAAGCGATTTTTTCCAGAGTGCCGCCTGCGCGCAGGCTTCTCTCAGAACCCACTCGCCGAGTTCGACGATGAACCCCGTCTGCTCCGCGATCGGGATGAATTCGGCGGGAGAAATCATGCCCCGATCGGGATGGTTCCAGCGCAAAAGCGCCTCGAAGCCGACGATACTGCCGCTTCTGGTGTCGTTCTGCTGCTGGTAATAAAGCTCGAACTCGTTATTGGCGAGGCCGCTACGCATGGCGACGGCAAGCACATTGCGTTCACGCGCGGCCTCATCCATCGATTTGTCGTAAAAGCAGATCGTATCCGAACTGCCGCTTTTTGCCCGGTACATGGCGACATCCGCCTGCGCCATCAGCGTATCGGCATCGATGGAGCCGGTATTGCGGACCGAAATGCCCACACTCGCACCGACCGAAAATGTCTGCCCGTTCCATTCCACCGGTCTGCTGATCTGGTCGATCAGCCTCTGGGCGAATTCGGCGCCATCGGCGCGGGTATAATAGGAATTTGTCATCGCCACGAATTCATCACCGCCCATGCGCGCCAGAAATTCGCCGGCCTTCAGCACGGAACTCGCCCGGTCGGCGATGGTGCGAAGCACGGCGTCGCCCGCCGCATGGCCGTGAACGTCATTGATTTCCTTGAAACGGTTGAGATCGATGGAAAGAAGCGCCGTGTGTGCGCCCAACGAAATATGACGCGTGCGACGATTGAGATGTTCGATGAAGGCTGCCCGGTTGGGAATGCCGGTCAGCGGATCGTGCAGGGAAAGATGGCGATAGCGGGCGACCGCCTGCTGGGTGGACTGGGCGTCGATGACATAAGTGGAAAGCCCCAGCGCCAGCAGCAACAGCGTTACCGCAATGGCGCCTCCGCCCATGATGGCCGGCGGCAGCAGATTTTCAGGAATGACGATGCGCGGGTCGAAGGCGAAAGACATGGAGGCCATGCCGGTATAATGCATCGACGCTATCGCCAGGATCAGAAACGCCACCGCGCTGTACTGGCAGAACCGATTGACGGGCCGCGAGACCCGATTGACTGCAACGGCGCCCAGCACTGCCCCCAGCACCAGGGACGCGATGACATAGTTCTGATCCCAGAAAATCATGCCCTGAACATTGTAGGCCGCCATGCCGGTGTAGTGCATGGCTGCAATGCCGAGACCAAGGATGATCCCGCCGGCTTCCACCAGCACGCTGCGTCCGCCATAGGCAGAAATTCCGAAACCGGCAGTCGTTGTGGTAATCGCAATCAGAAGTGACAGCCCGGTCAGATACGGATCGTATCCCACGTCACCCGCGGCAACATAGCCCAGCATCGCCACGAAATGGGTGGTCCATATCGCCGCGCCGCCATTGACACCTGCCAGAAACAGCCAGTTGACCTTCTGCACCCCCGTCGCCAGGCGTGCTTTCGAAAAAAGGCGCATCGACACGAAACTACCGAGCATGCAGACGAAAACCGCTGCGACGGTATATCGATAGTCGTGATCGATGGTAAGGCACTGGAGAACTTTAAGCATTGTCATCTACGCAGTTGGAATTTCGCGTAGCCTTATCATTCGCCAAGTTTTCGCCCGGTTTACATGAATGGATAAGCACATATTAAAAGTTGCAACATGCGAGTGAATTAGTACAACCTAATAAACCCGCAAGGCGTGCGATCGAAAAGCAGGCCTCTCTTGTCTTTGTCTCCCGTTTGTATTATAGCGCCCGCACCCGTGTAGACACCCTTGGAGGCAACGCGGGTGGGATGGCGCTTGCCGCCTCCCCAGTTCAGCGCCCGCGGGCATGAACTCTCCATATAACCTCGAAAGGAATTGCCATGAGCAAAGAATCGTATGAGCTCAAGGCCGAGGCGCGCGAACGAGTTGGTAAGGGGTCCTCTCGTGAACTTCGCCGCAACGGTTTGATTCCCGCTGTCATCTATGGTGACAAGCAGGCCCCCATTTCTATCGCCCTGTCCACCAACGAAGTCACCAAGCGTATCCACGCCGGCGGTTTCATGACGACGGTTGCGACGATCGACGTCGACGGCAAGAAGATCAAGGTTCTCCCGAAGGATTACCAGCTTGATCCGGTCCGCGACTTCACCATGCATGTCGACTTCCTGCGCGTTTCGGGCAACACGCTCGTCAACGTCGAAATTCCGGTTCACTTCGAAAACGAAGAAAAGTCGGACATCAAGATCGGCGGCGTTCTGAACATCGTTCGCCACACGGTGGAATTCCACTGCCCGGCCAACGACATTCCGGAAGCCATCACGGTTGACCTCTCCGGCCTGAAGATCGGCGACAGCGTTCACATCTCGAACGTCAAGCTGCCGAAGAACATCACGCCCGTTATCGCCGACCGTGACTTCACGATCGCAACGATCGTTGCCCCGGCAGCAGGCGTTGAAGAAGAAGCAACTGAAGAAGCTTCCGAGGAATAAAATCGGCGGCCGCAAGGCCGGACAGCTTTGAAGAACGAGGCCCGTTCCGTTTCCGGAACGGGCCTTTTAGTTTTTATGAACTTTAAAAACAGAAAGCCCGCTTCCCGCCAGCGATGCGGGCCCTGTTTCAGCGTCGATTAACACTTCCATGAAACGATACCCTTGCGCCCTCATGGAAACACCGGCGGGTCGAGAAATAGCGTGGGGAAAGGGCTCTGCCCGGGATCTGACGCATCTCTGTCCGAAAGGATGAAACAGGGCGCAGCAAGTCTGGGGCAAAGGGTAGCTGCAATCGAACATGGCTCATTCCGTCGAAAGTCGCTTTATCGCGATTGTTTCCGGCGCACTTCTTACAGTGGTCGCCCCGCTCTTCACGCTTTTGCTGACACTTTCCTATAACGAGGCTATTCGCAGCCAGCGCAATCATATCGAAATTCTGCTGTCGACAAATACGCAGGCGCTGGCCCGCCCCCTGTGGGACCTCGATGACGACACGATAAACCAGATTACCGGAACCCTTGTCTCCGATCCCATGATCCGTATGGTCGAGGTCAAGGATACGTCCGGCCAGCTTGATGTCGTTCAGACCGCCGGCAGCGACATCATCCAGGATGCCGCCTCGACGACGCGCGAGGTCATCTACAAGACGACCAAGGGGCCCGTCACGGTCGGCCAATTGACGGTGTATTACGATGATGTCGGTCTTCTGACCTCCCTCAGCCGCACCGAACTGGCCTTTATCACGATTTTCATCCTCGCCATTCTTACCATGGTCCTTGCCGCCATTGCCGGTAACCGCTTCATGGTCATCCGCCCGCTGATGCGGCTGGCCGCGGCAATAGAAGCGACACGACGCCTCGGCTCCCGCCACCACGTCGACTGGCGGTCGAAAGACGAGATCGGCCGGCTGGCGAAAAGCTTCAACGAAATGCAGAGCCAGCTCGAAAAAGAAGAGCTGGAGATAAAGAACGCCCACGCCCGCAAGACGGAAATCTACAACCGCACGCCGGCCATGCTGTTTTCGCTGGACAGGCACGACAGGATCGCCGCCGTCAGCGACTACTGGGTGCAGGCTACCGGTTATGACCGTGCCAGAATACTCGGCCTGAATTTCGCCGACCTCATCCACCCCGATGACCGGACATTATTCCAGGAACGCAGGGCGGCGCATCAGGCGGCTGACACCCAACAGGCAGGCATCACCGTTCGCTTCCACTGCAGGGATGGCAGCGTCATGGATGCCCTTATCCTAGAAAAAGCCCTCGATTCCAGCGATACGGCCCATCACAGCACCTGCCTCTGCGTTATGACCGACGTGACCGAACTTCGGCAGTCGGAAAAGCGTAATCGCCAGCAGGCCATTTCCGACCATCTGACCGGCCTCTTCAACCGTCAGGGCTTCGAGGCCATCCTCGACCTGCAGATTCGCGATGCGGACAGGAACGGCAGCGAACTCGCGTGCCTGTTCATAGATCTCGACCGGTTCAAGGCCATCAACGACAATCTCGGTCACGCCGCAGGCGATGCCGTTCTGCGCGAATTCACATTAAAACTGCAGCCGCTGCTGACACCGCTGGACAGCGCCTCGCGTCTGGGCGGAGACGAGTTCGCAATCCTGCTGGCCGGTGACAAGGTGGAAGAGCGCGCCCTGCAGTTCTGTGAGCGCATCTGCACCCTGCTGGACACTCCATTTGAAATCGAGAACAACAGCATCCGCCTCAGCGCCAGTATTGGTATGGCGGTCTACCCTCTTCACGCCGCGAGTGCCTCCGAGCTTCTGCAGAACGCCGACATGGCCATGTATACCCGCAAGCGGACGGGCAAGAACGGCTCCCAGGTCTTCGACAGCTCGATCATGGACAGGGCCCGCGAACATGCGGAACTGGAACGGGATATCGCGCAGGCGCTTTCCGAAGACTGGTTCGAGGCCTATTTTCAGCCAATTCAAAACATTGCAACCGGCCAGACAGCGGGTTTCGAGGCCTTGCTGCGCCTCAACCATCCGGATAAGGGGCTGCTTTCCCCTGCTGCCATCATCAGCCTTGCGGAAGAGAACGGAACCATTCACCGTATCGGCAACGTGATCCTTGATCAGTCGGTCGCCAATCTCGCCAGGCTGTCGCGCCTGCCGGGCATGGCGCAAACCTATGTGGCGGTGAATTTTTCGCCATTGCAGTTCGAACCGGGACTGCCGACACGCATTGCCGGACTGTTGCACCGGCACGGCATTCTTCCCGGGCGGCTGGTCATCGAAATCACCGAAGCGGTCATCATGAAGGACGATCCGCAGATCCGGGCGATCCTCACCGCCATCCATCAGCTGGGTTGCCGCATCGCGCTGGATGATTTCGGCACGGGTTACTCGTCGCTCAGCTATCTCAGCCGCTTTCCGGTCGATATTGTAAAGATCGACCAATCCTTCACCCGCTCGATCTGCGACGATACGGTGGAAATCCGGCAGCGCAACCGCATGCTGGTCGAAGGTATCGCAGCCATCTCGCACAAGATGAATTGCGTTGTCATCGCCGAGGGTGTCGAGACGGAGGAGCAGAAGCTGCTTCTGGCGGATATGGGTGCCGATTATGGCCAGGGTTACTTTTTCGCTCGCCCGCAGCCCATCGAGCGGCTGATTGCCGCCTATGAGGCCGGGTCTGGACAAAGCCGCGCAGCGGCGCGACAAGCCTGAGCCGCGGGGAGTAGTCATGGGATTGATCCGCTTTTGCCTGGTCTTTCTTGCTCTTGCCAATCCCGTCTGCGCGGCCAAGCTTTTCCTGACCACGGAAGTCTACCCGCCCTACAACCTGCAGGGCAGTGACGGCAGCGTACGCGGCGTCTATTTCGACCAGCTCAAGATCATTCTTGAGGACACCGGCACCAGCTACGAGGTCGCCGTCATGCCGTGGGCCCGGGCGATCGCCCTTGCCACAACACAGCCGATGCATTGTGCCTTCGCCACGGCGAGGACCGCCGAGCGGGAAAAGCTCTTCAAATGGGTCTCGCCAATTCATATCGATCGCAACATTCTCGTGGCGCGGCGCAAGACGAATATCAACGTCCTGAGCCTCGAAGACGCCAAGAAATACCGGGTTGGAACCCAGCGCGGCGACTACACCGAAACCCTTCTGGAAACGCTCGGTTTTCCGCAGGTGGATGTCGGCGCGGATTTCGAGATCACGCTTCACAAGCTGACGGCCGGACGCATCGACCTTATGCCCATGTCGGAAAGCACCTTCAAGAGCCTGCCGGCGCACACTTTCAGGGAAGTGATAACGCTGTCGAGACAGCAGCTTGGGCTTGCCTGCAACAAGAGCGTGCCGGACGAGGTTATCGCGAAATTGCAGGCCCGTCTCGATGAGCTGATCGCCGACGGGACACAACAGCGGATCTTCGACCGTTACGATCTCATCAGGCCCTGAGCGTCGGCCGGCATTGCCGCAACCCCACAAAAAGATTGACAGCCAGCGGATTTCAGGGTGGTGACAACAGCATCATCAGGCACAACGCGGACATGCTTCATGAAGATCATCGCAGGACTTGGTAATCCCGGCACGCAATATGCCGGAAACCGGCACAATATCGGCTTCATGGCGGTGGATGCGTTACAGCGCCTGCCTTCGTTCGCGCCCTGGTCAAAGAAATTCAAGGCCGAGATTTCCGAAGGCGAGATCGCCGGAGAAAAGGTCCTGCTGATGAAACCGCAGACCTATATGAACCTGTCGGGCGAATCCGTGGGCGAAGCGATGCGCTTCTTCAAACTCACGCCGGCGGACATCATCGCCATCCATGACGAACTCGATCTTCCGGCCGGGCGCGTGCGCATCAAGACCGGCGGCGGTCACGGTGGCCATAACGGCCTGAAATCGCTCGACGCCCATTGCGGCAAGGATTACCGACGCCTGCGCCTCGGCATTGGGCATCCCGGTGACAAGGAGCGCGTGCACGGCCATGTGCTGGGCGATTTCGCCAAGGCCGACCGGGTCTGGCTGGAGCCGCTGCTGGATGCGATTGCCGACAACGCCGCCATGCTGGTGAAGGCGGAGGATTCCCAGCTGATGAACAAGCTGGCGCTGGCCACGGGCAGCAAGCCCGAAGCCGAGAAGCCGGCCAAGGCAGCCAAACCCGCCGCGCAGTCTCATATCCACCAGGCACGCAACAGCGCCCAGCCTAAAAAGCTGCCGGAGACCGGGCCGATGGCCGAGATGCTGAAACGGATGTTCGGCAAGAAGGATTAGATCGCGAATGTCTTCGAAGACCATCGCCCCGCGCGAAGCCGGAACCAGCGATCTGGCTGGATTGCTTGATCTCTACCGGGCGCTTAATCCATCCGACCCGGAAATGACGACAGAAGAAGCAAAGACGGCTTTTGCGGCCATGCTCGCCCAGCCGGGTCTGACCGTGTTTCTTGCGACCGAAGGCGAGGAAGCGGTCGCTACCGCCACGCTGCAGATTGTTCCAAATCTCACGCGCGCCGCCCGTCCCTATGCTCTTATCGAAAACGTGGTGACACTGGAAAACCGTCGCGGCCGCGGATATGGCCGCGCGGTCGTGCGCCATGCCGTCGAGGCGGCTTTTGCGGCGAATTGTTACAAGGTGATGCTGCTGACAGGGCAACAACGCCCGGAGGTTCACGCCTTTTACGAAAGCTGCGGCTTCGTGCAGAACAAGACCGGTTTTCAGATCCGGCAGGATTGATGCTCACTCCTCCGGCTCGGTCGTGAACATCAGCGGAAATCCCGCTTCCTTGCCGAGATCGGTCGCCTCCTTGGCCTTCGTCTCGGCAATATCACGTTCGCAAACGACGACCACCGCGCTGCCGAAACGGTGCGCCGTCATCATCACCCGGTGGCCAGCCTCCTCGCTCATGCGGAACACGGCTTTCAGCACCAAAGTCACGAACTCACGTGGCGTATAGTCGTCATTCAGCAGAATGACCTTGTAGAGCTTCGGCCGCTCCAGCTTTGGCTTGACCTTCGGTTTTGGTTTGAGATCGACAGGACTGTCGCTCATCATGGCCGCTCGTGCCTGCCGTTCATCGCGGTTGCTCATGGGAAAACCCCGTTGATGACGAAAGATCGATCGCTTGACCCGCTTATATTGCGCCGCAACCACGCCATCGGCAAGTCTGTCAGGAATTCCTCGCCTTTAAGAAGCCTTTGCCGGCCCAAATCGACCCGCGGGCTTGACCTTCCCCCGCCCTTTCCGCAAAAGGCTCCTCAACGAATTCTTTCAAACGGACAGGTTTCAAGCCATGGGCTTCAAATGCGGTATCGTTGGATTGCCGAACGTCGGCAAGTCCACTCTTTTTAACGCGCTGACGAAAACGGCCGCCGCACAGGCCGCCAACTATCCCTTCTGCACCATCGAACCGAATACCGGCGAAGTGGCGGTGCCCGATGCGCGCATGAAAATCCTTGCCGACATCGCCGGCTCGAAGGAAATCATCCCGACCCGCATCTCCTTCGTCGATATTGCCGGTCTGGTTCGCGGCGCATCGAAGGGCGAGGGTCTCGGCAACAAGTTCCTCGCCAACATTCGCGAAGTCGATGCCGTCGTACACGTGCTGCGCTGCTTTGAAGACGACGATATCACCCATGTGGAAGGCCGCATCAACCCGGTTGGCGATGCCGAAACGATCGAGACCGAGCTGATGCTCGCCGATCTCGAAAGCCTTGAACGCCGCGTCGAGCAGACGCGCAAGCGCGCCACCAGCAAGGACAAGGAATCGCTGGCCCAACTGCCTGTCATGGAAGCCGTCATCGCGCTGCTCACCGACGGAAAGCCGGCACGCCTGCTTTTGAAGACACTGGCGGACGAGGAAATCGAAATCCTCAAAGGCCTCAACCTTCTGACATCGCACCCGGTGCTTTATGTCTGCAACGTCTCGGAAGCCGACGCATCGTCCGGCAACGAGCACACAGCAGCCGTCGCGGAAATGGCGAAGCAACAGGGTGCGGAATGCGTGATCATCTCGGCGGCGATCGAAGCCGAAGTCGCGCAGCTTCCAGCCGATGAAGCCGAAGAATTCCTCTCGGCCCTTGGTCTTAACGAGGCCGGCCTCGACCGGCTGATCCGTGCGGGATACCACCTGCTCGACCTCATCACCTATTTCACCGTCGGCCCCAAGGAAACACGCGCATGGACGATCGTGCGCGGCACCAAAGCACCCGCCGCCGCCGGCGTCATCCACAGCGATTTCGAACGCGGCTTCATCCGCGCCTTCACCATCGGCTTTGACGATTATGTTACCTACAAGGGCGAAGTCGGCGCCAAGGAAGCTGGCAAGGGACGCGACGAAGGCAAGGAATATGTGGTTCAGGACGGCGACGTCATCCACTTCCGCTTTAATACCTGATTTGATCTGAACGGGCTTGCTTCTTTTATGGGGCGGACCCAGCCGCTTGTTTCTTCTCCCCGAGCGGGGAGAAGATTGCCCCAAGGGTCGGATGAAGGGCAACGTTGCCGCAGCTCGCTACCTTCGCCCGCTCATCCCGCTGCCGCGACCTTCTCCGCGGCGGGGGAAGATGCGAGACGCATCCGCTCGCTCCATAGCGCCTTCCCGCTCCATATTGCGCCACCGATTTGACCTTTACGTAAAGGGAAAAATCCTCTTAGATGCGACGGTATTGACTGTGCGAAGGGAGGAAACCATGGCGCCGGTCGCGACCTATGCTTACGAGGATTTCACGGTAGGGCGGGAGTTTCCGCTTGGACCGCAACCGATCTCCGCGGGGCAGATCATTGCTTTCGCCAGCGAATTCGATCCGCAACCCATGCATCTTTCCGAAGAAGCAGGCCGCCAGAGCATTCTTGGTGGGCTTGCAGCTTCCGGCTGGCACACCTGCAGTCTGCTGATGCGAATGATGGCGGACAGCTATATCTCGGATTCGACGTCGCAGGGCAGCCCCGGCATCGACTACGTTGATTGGAAGAAGCCGGTTCTGGCAGGAGATACGCTTTCTGGGAAATCCATCGTGCTGGAGCAGCGCCCTTCGGCTTCGCGCCCCGGTATCGGCCTCGTGAAATTTCGCCACGAGCTTTATAACCAGCGCGACGTTCTGGTGTCGCACGGCGAAAACACCGTGATGTTCCTGATGCGCGGCAATGGAGGTATTGCGGCATGAGACTGGCAGAACTCTCCCCGATCGGCGAACGAGTGACCCTCGATACGCTGCATTTTTCCGCCGAAGACATTATTCGCTTCGCCCGCGATTTCGATCCGCAGCCATTTCATCTTGATGCCGAAGCCGCAAAGAACAGCGTTTTCGGCGCACTTTGCGCATCTGGATGGCACACTGGTGCAGGCTGGATGAAGTGTTTTCTCTCGTACTGGGCCAAAGAGGTTAAAAGACTGAAGCTTGAGGGCCTTGAACCGCCAAAACTCGGCCCTTCACCGGGCTTTCGGGAACTTAAATGGAAAAAGCCGGTCTTCGCGGGAGACGATGTCACCTACTTCGTCACCCTGCTCGATACCCGGGCGCTGGAATCCCGGGCCGGTATCTGGCTGAACACCACATTTAACGAAGGGGTCAACCAGTCGGGAGAGACCGTCCTGACTTTCCAGAGCGGGGTTCTGGAATTCGAGTAAGCCAGCTTCGGGGCATGTCATTGCGACCTGCCCCACCCGCCGCTCAATGACCGGAAAATTCCACCAGAGTCCGTACCTCGACACCGAGGTCCTCGAGTTTCTTGCGGCCGCCGAGATCAGGCAGATCGATAACGAAGCAGGCGGAGACGATCTCCGCGCCCATCTGGCGCAAAAGCTTGACAGCGCCCTCGGCAGTCCCGCCGGTCGCAATCAGGTCATCGACCAGAATGACCTTTTCACCCGGCTGCACCGCATCAACATGCATTTCCATTTCATCGACGCCGTATTCCAGGCTATAGGCAACCCTTACAGTGGCATGCGGGAGCTTGCCCTTCTTGCGGATCGGCACGAAGCCGGCCGAAAGCTGATGCGCCACCGCGCCGCCCAGAATGAAGCCGCGCGCTTCCATGCCCGCGATCTTGTCGATCTTCGTTCCCGCATAAGGTTGCACGAGTTCGTCCACGGCGCGGCGGAATGCGCGGGGATTGCCAAGCAACGTGGTGATGTCCCTGAAGATGATGCCCGGCTTCGGATAGTCGGGAATGGAACGGATGGCAGCGGAAAGCTCCGAAGCGATAACGGTCATGGTATTTCCAGTTAAAAATGGGAAATGGATGGTTCGGGCCACCCTATCAACTTGACGGCGGCGCACCAACTAAAAAGGACCGGCGCAACCTTCGGCCAACGCCGATTGGTATGGAGCATCGCAAATCCGCATCTTGTGAACGACAACCAGGTCAATGCCAGACTTCAAATAAAAAGGCCCCCATGGAGACCATGGGGGCCGATGACTGCCGGCACCGAAGTGCCGATCAATGTTCCTTGTTGGCGTAGACCGATTTCTTGGTGAGGTAGATCAGCGCGGTGAAGATGAACAGGAACACCATGACCATGAAGCCGGTGCGCTTGCGCTCTTCCAGATGCGGTTCTGCAGCCCACATCAGGAAGGCGGCCACATCCTTGGAATACTGATCCACGGTCTGCGGCGCGCCATCGTCGTAAGTCACCTGATCGGCGCTGATCGGCGGCGCCATCTTCAACGCGACCGCGCTGACGAAATACGGATTGAAATGTGTGCCTTCGGCCACTTCAACACCAGCCGGCGGGTCCTGATATCCGGTCAGCAGCGCATGGATGTAATCCGGGCCGCCTTCCTGATAACCGCCGACGATCGGGATCATGTCGATGATGAATTGCGGGAAACCACGCTCCACGCCGCGCGCCTTGGCAAGCAGCGACATGTCTGGCGGTGCGGCGCCACCATTGGCGGCAGCAGCCGCCTCATGGTTCGGGAATGGCGATGGGAAATGATCTGACGGCACGGCCTTGCGATTATACATTTCGCCGTCGGCATTCGGACCGTCCTGCACTTCATATTCAGCGGCGAAAGCCTTTACCTGCTCTTCCGAATAGCCAAGATCCTCCAGCGTACGGAAAGAGACAAGGCTCATGGAATGGCAGGCCGAGCAGACTTCCTTGTAGACCTTGAGACCACGCTGCAGCTGGCCCTTGTCATATTTGCCGAAAGGACCGGCAAATGACCAGCTCTGCTCCTCGGGCTTGATCACCGGGAAGTGGCCCCCGGCAATCGCATGTTCCGTCTTGGTGGCGAGGTCATGGCTCTCCTCCGCCGCCGAGGCGACGGTGAAGGAACAGCCGATGGCGGCGAAAAGCGCGATGCTCGTTACAAGCTTCTTCATTGTCGTCATCCTTCCTTCGCGCTCAGATTTCGGCAGCCGCAGGCGCGGCACCCGACTTGGCGGCGTTCTTTTCGAGAACGGCCTCGGTAATCGAATTCGGAATACGCCGGGGCGTTTCGACCAGACCGAGGATCGGCATGATGACGAGGAAGAAACCGAAGTAATAAAGCGTGCCGATCTGCGACATGATGACGTAGGTGCCTTCCGCCGGGCGCGAACCCAGCCAGCCGAGCATGATGGCATTCACCACGAATAGCCAGAAGAACATCTTGTACCAGGGACGATAGACGGCGGAGCGAACCTTCGACGTATCGAGCCAGGGCAGGAAGAACAGCACGACGATTGCGCCGAACATCACGAGAACGCCACCCAGCTTGGAATCGATGACCCAGATGTTGAAGGTGATGGCGCGCAGCATGGCGTAGAACGGCAGGAAGTACCATTCCGGAACGATATGCGCCGGGGTCTTCAAGGGATCTGCCATGATGTAGTTATCAGGGTGGCCAAGGAAGTTCGGCATGTAGAAGACGAACCAGGCATAACCGATCAGGAACACGGAAACACCGAGCGCATCCTTCAGCGTCGCATAGGGCGTGAAGGGAACGGTGTCGGTCTTGCTCTTCACTTCGACGCCGGTAGGATTGGTCTGGCCGGTGACGTGCAGCGCCCAGATATGCAGGATAACGACGCCCGCAATCATGAACGGCAGCAGATAGTGAAGCGCAAAGAAGCGGTTCAGCGTCGGCTGATCCACGGCAAAGCCGCCGAGCAGGAACTGCTGGATCCATTCGCCGATGGCAGGAAACGCCGTGAAGAAGCCGGTGATGACGGTCGCGCCCCAGAAGGACATCTGACCCCAGGGCAGAACATAGCCCATGAAGCCCGTCGCCATCATCAGCAGGAAGATGACGCAGCCAAGAATCCAGAGGATTTCACGCGGCGCCTTGTAGGAGCCGTAATAGAGGCCACGGGCGATGTGCAGGTAAACCGCGATAAAGAAGAACGACGCGCCGTTGGCATGCATGTAGCGCAGCAGCCAGCCGTGGTTGACGTCGCGCATGATCTTTTCGACGGAATTGAAGGCAACCGTCGTTTCGGCCGCATAATGCATGGCCAGCACGACGCCGGTAAGGATCTGCACGATCAGCATGACGGAGAGCATCGCGCCGAAAGTGTAGGCGTAGTTCAAATTACGCGGGACAGGATAGGCAACGAAGCTGTCATAGATCATGCGCGGCAAGGGAAGCCGCGAATCGATCCACCTCTCGATGCCGGTGGACGGCTGATAACTGGAATGACCACTCATGAATATCTGTCCCCTTATCCGATCTTGATCACGGTATCGGATGTGAATGCAAATGTCGGGATGGCGAGGTTCTGCGGCGCCGGACCCTTACGTATGCGGCCCGCCGTATCGTAGTGCGAGCCATGGCAGGGACAGAACCATCCGCCGAAATCGCCGGCCTGGCCGAGCGGAACGCAGCCGAGATGGGTGCAGGAACCGACCATGACGATCCAGTTTTCCTTACCCTCGCCGGCGGAACGGTCGATATCGGTCGCCTGCGCGTCGGCGGCAATGTTGGCGTTGCGCGCCACCGGATCCTTGAGTTCGCCAAGAGCGACCGCCTTGGCTTCCTCGATTTCCTTTTCCGTGCGGTTGCGGATGAAAATCGGCTTGCCGCGCCACTTGACGGTAAGTGACATGCCCGGCTCGACCGCCGCGACATCCACTTCGATGGAGGCCAGCGCCAGCGTCGATGCATCGGGGCGCATCTGGTCAATGAAAGGCCATGCAACTGCGGCGGCACCGACGGCGCCCGCCATTCCTGTCACTAGATAAAGAAAATCGCGACGGGTCGGTTCACCCGAAGCGTCGTGATTGGTTACGTGCTCGCTCACCGCTACACCATCCTCTGCGCTGTTTTTGCCGTAAATCGCATGAGTCCTCCCGCTATGATTTGATCCAGGACAATCTCCGTCCCACCGTCCTGGACACAACTGCGGCATCAAGAAACCGCGTCACTCTGTGTGATCGCAAAATATTGACCGACTTGGCAAGAGCAAAGCACACAAAGCTGCCGTAATTCTGCCCGAAGCGCCCGATTTGCTTCTCATTTTTTCGCCGCCTCTGGCAGTCGGGCAACATTGTGCACCCAAAGGCGCCATGTTAGGAGACTACGAGGGAGAGCTTGGAAAGCAGGGATTCGGATGACGGCGAAGCTCTCGTGCATGGTCTCCACGGCGGTTGCTGCCGTTCTCGTCATTGCCAGTCTGCGCTACATCACCGATTTCTGGCTTCTTGCCTTCGTCACCAGCTTCCAGCTTCATATCGCCATTATCTGCATCCTGTTGTCATGGCTGGTATTTTGGCTCATGCGCGACGCCTTTTCCGCCGTGCTCTTGGTCTGGTCGATTGCGCTCGCCGTCCATGCGGTGGCCATGCTTCTGGATTTTTCGACATCGGCCACGGCCGCACCGGATGCGCAGCCGTTCCGGCTGCTTTCCTTCAATGTGCTGATGGATAACGCCGCCAATGCGGAGGTTATTGCCGACGCGATTGTCGAATCACACGCCGATGCGGTTTATCTCTTTGAAGCGGACGCCCTACAATCGGCTCTGCCGCGTCTGCAACAGACATATCCGCACAGGCTGGGCTGCTTCGAGGGAACGCCAGGCTGTGACCTCGTGATCCTGTCGAAGCGGCCTTTGCTCGAAGGCCATTTTCATAGTCTTAGCGACCTGCGCCGCGACCGTTTCGCGATCGCCAAAATCGATCTCGACGGCAGGGAAGTCACGCTGGCCGCGGCACATCTTACCAAGCCCTATTTCGACGATTATCACCGCGACGAGCTGGACGAGGTCAGCGAAATTCTCTACCGCGTCACCGGGCCGCTCATTCTTGCAGGAGACTTCAATTCGGCAAGCATCGCTCCCGATATGCGGGATTTTCTGGCCGCCAACAATCTCAGGAAAGCCCCCTGGGAGCCCGCGACTTGGCCAACGGAAGTGGGACGTTTCGGCATAGCCATCGACCATATCTTCGCCCGTGAACCGGCAACGCTGATAAAAACCACGCGCCTGCCGGACAGTCTCGGCTCCAATCATTACGGCCTGATGGCCGACTTCATGATCGGCAAATAGCGCCGCGCTTTACGGGATCGCCTCGTCTGCTGCGAGAAACCCGCCCGATTGCCGCGCCCAGAGCTCCGAATAGAGTCCGCCCCGCGAGACCAGTTCCGAATGTGTGCCCTGCTCGACGATGCGCCCCTGATCCATCACGATCAACCGGTCGAGCGCCGCGATGGTCGAAAGGCGGTGGGCGATTGCCAGTACCGTCTTGCCCTGCATCAGCTCGTCCAGATTACTCTGGATCGCAGCCTCTACCTCGGAATCGAGCGCTGAGGTCGCCTCATCAAGCACGAGGATTGGCGCATCCTTCAGCATCACACGGGCAATGGCGATGCGCTGGCGCTGGCCGCCGGAGAGTTTCACGCCGCGTTCGCCCACATGGGCGTCGAAACCGGTGCGTCCGCGCTGATCCTCCAGCCGCTTGATGAAGTCGTCCGCCTTGGCCCGTCGCGTCGCCTCCTGCAATTGCGTTTCGCTGGCGTCGGTGCGGCCGAACAGGATGTTGTCCCTGATAGAGCGATGCAGCAGCGAGGTGTCCTGCGTAACCATGCCGATATGGGCCCGCAGCGATTCCTGGGTTACCCCCGCAATATCCTGCCCGTCGATGAGAATGCGTCCTTTCTCGACATCGTAAAACCGCAGCAGCAGATTAACGAGGGTGGATTTTCCCGCGCCGGAGCGTCCGACGATGCCGACCTTTTCCCCTGCCCTGATGTCGAGATTGAGATGGTCGATGACGCCGTTCTTTCGGCCATAGTGGAAACTGACATTCTCGAAACGAATGCTCGGTTTTTTAACCTCCAGCATAACCGCGTCAGGCGCATCGACGAGACCGATCGGCTGAGAGATCAACTCGGCGGCGTTCTGCACCGTGCCGAAATTACGCATGATGCCGTTGAACTGCGTCATCAGGCGCCCCAGCAGGAAATTGAGACGCAGCACCAGCGCCAGCGTGAAGGCCACCGCACCGGAACTGATCTTGCCGGAAAGCCACAGATCGATGCAGAGAGCCGCCATGGACGTGATCATAACGCCTGACAGCAGCGCCATCGATGCCCGCACGCCGGTAATGAACCGCGTGAACGTCATCGTCGCACGCTGAAAGATATCGAAGCCCTGCCGCATGTAGCGGTCATTGGCGTCGTCGCGCCCGAACAGCCGCAGGGTCTGGATATTGCTGTAGGCATCTACCATGCGGCCGGAAAGCATGGAGGCGGCTTCCGCCGTTTCTTTTGAATGATAGCGGATGCGCGGCACGAAATAGCGCGCCAGCAGCGAGAAGATCGCCACCCAGACAACGACGACGACCGCAAGCCGCCAGTCCAGCCCCCCGATCAGAAACAGCATCGAGACGGAATAGATACCGACGAACCAGACGCTTTCCATCAACGAGGTCACAAGGTCGCCCGCCGCCTGCCCGCCGGACCAGACCTTGGTGACGATGCGGCCGGAAAAATCGTTCTGGAAAAAGGTCAGCGACTGCCGCGCCACATGCATGTAGGATTGCCAGCGCACCAGGTTGTAGAAGCCGGGCGTGATGATCTGCTGATCCACCAGCGCCGTCAGCATCGTGACGATGAAGCGGATGACCCCGATCAGGACAAGCATGCCGACGAGCTCGCCGCCATGGGTGGAAAGCAACCCGGCCCAGCCTTCTTCCGGTTTTACCGTCGAGAGAATATCAACAAGCCGACCGACGAACCAGAAAAGCGCCGCCTCGATGGCCGCAGTCAGCCCACCCAGCACCAGCATCGCGAAGAACGGCGCTTTCGCCTGCGAAATATAAAACCAGATGAAGGCGAACGTGCTTTCCGGCGGCCGCAAATCGTCCTTGCGGTCGAAGGGCTTTATCCAGTTCTCGAAATACTCGAAGATGCGGGTAATGAGCATGATCCGGATATAGGCGGATTCCCGGTGCGGGAACAGCCGCGGAGGCTACGGTGAGAGATTATATTTCGGTAACGTTCCGAGAATGAAAAAGGCGGGAATAAAAGACGGAGGGCGGGAACCCTGTTTCCCGCCCTTCGTCTTTCCTTACTCCGCGGCCGCTTCCGCCTCGTGATCGGCGATGAAGCCGCCGGACTGGCGCCGCCACAGATCGGCGTAAATGCCGCCCATTGCCACCAGTTCCGCATGGCTGCCCGCTTCCACAATCCGGCCCTTGTCCAGAATGATCAGCCGGTCCATTTCGGTCAGCGTCGAGAGACGGTGGGCGATGGCGATCACCGTCTTGCCTTCCATAAGCGAGAACAGGTTCTCCTGAATTGCCGCCTCGACTTCTGAATCGAGCGCCGAGGTCGCCTCATCAAGTACCAGAATCGGCGCGTTCTTGAGGAAGACGCGCGCAATTGCGATACGCTGGCGCTGGCCGCCCGACAGTTTCACGCCGCGTTCACCTACCTGGGCATCGAGGCCCTGGCGACCATGCATGTCGACCAGCGTTTCGATGAAATCCCAGGCATTGGCCCGCTTTGCTGCCGCAATCACCTGCTCGTCGGTGGCTTCCGGATGACCATAGGCAATGTTGTCGCGGATCGAGCGGTGCAGCAGCGACGTATCCTGCGTCACGACACCGATCAATTCTCGCAGGCTGTCTTGCGACACCTTGGAGATGTCCTGACCGTCGATGGTGATCCTGCCGCCTTCCAGATCGTAAAAACGCAGCAGCAGGTTCATCAGCGTCGTCTTGCCCGCCCCCGAACGACCGACAAGACCAACTTTCTCGCCTGGCTTGATGTCGAGCGTCAGCCCGTCGATCACGCCCTTGTTCTTGCCATAGTGGAAGCGGACGTTGTCGTAGCGGATGCCGCCCTGCGGGGCCGCAAGTTCCGGAGCCTTCGGAACATCGACGATATCGTGCGGTTTCGTCATCATCGACATGCCGTCATAGACCGTGCCGATATTTTCGAACAGTGAGGTGACTTCCCACATGATCCACTGCGACATGCCGTTGACGCGCATCGCAAGGCTGATGGCAATGGCGACGGAGCCAGCCGTCACCGAACCCTGCATCCAGAAATAGAGACCGAGCGCGGCCGTTGAAAACAGAACCACCGCATTGTTGAGGTCGATCAGGATGTTGAAGCCGGAAATCTTGCGCATCTGGCGGTGAACGGTTCCGAGAAACACGTTCATGCCCTCACGCGCGTATCTCTCCTCGCGGCCCGCATGGGAAAACAGCTTGATCGTCGAGATATTCGTATAGCTGTCGACTATCCGGCCCGTCATCATGGAGCGCGCATCGGCCTGCTCCTGCGCCAGCCGGCCGAGCTTGGGCACGAAATAGGCGAGTATACCCATGTAGATACCCAGCCAGACCAAAAGGGGGATAACCAGTCGCCAATCGGCAGCCGCGACCATGAACAGCATCGAAAAGACAAAGCTGATCGCGTAGACGAAGACGTCGATGACCTTCAGTGCCACTTCGCGGATCGCCAGCGCCGTCTGCATGACCTTGGTCGAAACCCGGCCGGCAAATTCATTGGCGAAAAACGTCATGGAATGGCGCAGCAGGAAACGGTGCATTTTCCAGCGCGCAATCATGCCGAAATTGCCGGCAAGCGTCTGGTGCATCGTCATGGTGTGGATCGCGCCCATCAGCGGCAGCAGAAACAGCACCAGCCCGGCCATGATGATCAGATGCCAGCCCTCATCGGCAAAAAACGTCTCGCGATTGGCCGTGGAAAGCCAGTCGACGATATTGCCGAGGAATTTGTAAAGCATCGCTTCCGCAACGGCGATGCCCATCGACATCAGGCCGAGCAGCAGCAGCCACGGCCAGGCGGGCTTCACATAATGCCACAGGAACGGCAGAAGCGTCTTCGGCGGCACGGAAGGCGTCGAAGACGGAAAGGGATCGAGACGTTTTTCAAACCAGCCAAACATAGGCCAAGCTCCGGCAATAAATCGCCCCGTCGTCAAAGGTAAGCGGACGCAATATGGCCCACGACGGAACGGAAAAGTCTTTGAACATGGCCGTGACAGCCACATGACGAATCGGAATAAGGGAAACGCGGCCGAGCCGCAGAGTAACACCTAGGCCAGCAGCAGCACTACTGGGGCCGGGAGGCGAATACGAATGTCATTTGGCATAAGAACCTCCCTTGGCTGGTGTTGAAGATATGGCCTTGTAGCGCAAAAATTAAGCAATGACCAGCCGGAAAGACACCGACACGCTCGAAAACTCGAGATGTTCGAGTAGCACAAAGGGACGGATTTACCCGCAAAGGTTTCCGACCACCGCCTGCCGTGCTGCACCGCCTTATTCGGCTGCGTCCTGCGCCTGACCACTCTCATATTCCGTGATCAACTCGATCATTCCGGCCTGAGTATGGCGCTTGAGTTCCCGACGGTCGCTGGGCTGCGGGGCAAAGGTAACGGTCAGACCCGTATCCCTTATCGTGCCGATGGCGAAAGATGCGCCGGAGAGCATGCGTACGCCCTCATGCAGCCACAGAGGATCGGTCGCGAAATGCTGGCCGATACCGACCACGATGGGAATGCCCTGCCAGTGTGACATGCGGTCGTAATGGATGTGGCCTGCCAGAATACCAATGACGTCATGTTCGAACAGCAGCTCGTCCAGAATCTCGGTATCGTCAAAGGACAGGGATTCCCACTCCGCATCGGGACGGTCGAAATCAAGCGCCGGCGCATGGTGCATCACCAGCAGCTTCGGCAATTCGGGATGGTTTTCCAGCTCATCCTCAAGCCATTCGACCTGTCCGGGTTCGAAAGCCCCCCCAACCTTGCCGGGAACGCTGGTGTCCATGACGATGATGTGAATGCCGGCAATCACCTCGGCATGGTCATAGGGCTCGTCCAGATCCTCGTGGCGATCGAGCATCACGGGATAAAATCCATCGCGGCGGTCGTGATTGCCGAGCGCGAAAAGCACAGGCATACCGAGTTCCGCTTCCTTTATCAGACGCTTGAGCTCCTCATAGCTGCCGGCATCGCCCCGATTGGTCAGATCGCCGCTGACGACGATGAATTCGGGCGGCGGCACCAGCGCCTTGATCTGCGCAAGCGTCGTGGAAAGCGTGGCCGAGGTCTCTGAATAAAGATCGTCATCCTGCACCTGCGGATTGCCCACATGCAGATCGGTCAGATGGACGAAATTCACCCGTTCGGACATGCTATCCCCCTGTTGCTGCGTGCAGAAGATCCGGCTCAAGTAGGCCGACGTCAACCGTTCCCGATGGTTCGGGCAAGCCTGATGATGTACTGGTGAATGGGTAGCCGCCCAGTGTGTCACGCGCATGAATATCCGGTCTGGAATGGCACCCGAGAGGGACTTTTCGCAAACTGCCTGTCGTCCCTTGCCTGCGCGTGATAATCGGACGAGCACAGCAACCGCAGTGAGATCTCCATGTCCGGCACCACGACCGAAATCAGAATCGCCCTTTACCAGCCCGACATTCCCGGCAATACCGGCACCATCCTGCGGCTGGCCGCCTGCCTTGGCCTTGGCGTCGACATCATCGAACCCGCAGGTTTCGACATCTCGGATCGCAATCTGAAACGGGCCGGCATGGACTACATTGCGGCGGCGGCCCTCACGCGCCATGTCAGCTGGGATCGCTTCGAGGAATGGCGGGCAACCACCGGCCGGCGGCTCGTCCTCGCCTCCACCAAGGCAGCCCAGCCCTATACCGATATCACCTATCGTGCCGACGATATCCTGCTCTTTGGCCGCGAAAGTGCGGGCGTGCCTGATCACGTGCATGAAAAGGCGGATGAGCGAATCATCATTCCGATGGTCGCCGGGCAGCGCTCGATCAACGTTGCGATGTCGGCTGCGATGGTCACCGGCGAGGCCTTGCGCCAGACCTCATGGTCCTGACCTGCCATCTTTACAGCCAATTTTTCAGGCAAATTTGAAAATTGGCCGTTTTTGCCGCGAAACTGTCGCAACCCGGCCTGTACCGGAGGCGTTCACGCTCCTATACTGATTAGCCGGACAATAAAAATCGCCCTCGCCGAGACGGTCCGCCGGCGGGTGTGTGGAGACGTCGCATGCAGTCCACCATTGTCATCGTCAATCTTCTCGGCGCGGTCGCGCTGCTGCTCTTCGGCCTCGCCCAGGTGAAGGATGGCGTGACCCGTGCCTTTGGCATGAAACTGAGGAGCGTACTCGCCACCGGCACCCAGAACGGGCCCCGATCCTTCTTTTCCGGCTTCTTCGCCACCGTCGCGCTGCAGAGCTCCACGGCAACCGCTCTCACCGTCGCCTCCTTCGCCGAACGTGATCTCATCAAGCCGCGCATGGCACAGGTCGTGCTGCTTGGCGCCAATGTCGGCACCGCCGTGACCGCGTGGATCGTGGCGGCGGGCGTCGAATGGTTGTCACCGCTTCTGATCCTCGCGGGCATCGTGCTCAAGAAGGGAAGCTCCAACGCCAGGCAGGGCGGCGGAACGGCGCTGATCGGCATCGGCCTGATGCTTTTGTCACTGCATCTGCTGAGCGGCGCGACCGAGCCCATGCGCGCCTCGCCCGCGCTTGCCGTCTTTATCGGCCTGCTCGACGGGGCCTGGCCCGTTGCGCTGATTTTCTCCGCGGTGCTTGCCTTCGTCTCCTCCTCCAGCCTTGCCGTGGTGGTGTTGATCCTGTCGCTTGCGGCCACCGGAACGCTTTCCACCGGCCTCGTCATCGTCCTCATTCTCGGCGCCAATCTCGGCGGCGCCATTCCTCCGGTCATCGCCACGCTTTCCGGCCCCGCCTCGGCGCGGCGCATCACCATAGGCAATCTCGCGGTGCGCACCACTGGCTGCCTCATCGCCCTGCCGCTCGCCTCCTATGGCGCGGAGTTTCTGCAGCAATTGCCGCTTTCACCCGCGAAACTGCCGGTCGACGCCCATCTCATCTTCAACGTCATCCTGGCCGCGCTCGCATGGCCCTTCTCGGGCCTCATCTCGGATCTGATGGCGAAGCTGGTTCCCGGTGATCCGAAAGCCGAAGACGGCCCGAATTTCCTCGATCAACAGGCGCTGGCAACGCCGGTGGTGGCACTGGCCAATGCAACGCGGGAGGTCCTGAGCGTCGGCGACAGCATCGAGCGAATGCTGATCCGCGCCGAAAACGCCTTCAAGCACAACGACCTGGCGCCGCTTGCCGAAATATCCCTGCTCGAAAAAAAGGTCGACCGCCGCCAGCAGGAAGTAAAGGTCTATCTGTCCCAGCTCGGCCGCAAGGGGCTTGACGATGAGGATGCCCGCCGTTCGATCGCAATCATCGATTATGCCATCAACCTCGAACATATCGGCGACATCATCGAAAAGGGCATTTGCGAACAGATCCGCAAGAAGGTGCTGAACAGCTTCAAATTTTCCGATGACGGTTATGAGGAGTTGAAGACCCTGTTCGACATGACCATCGAAAACCTGCGCGCCGCCCAGAGCATTCTGGTGACCGGCGATTTCGAACTTGCCCGCAGGCTGATGGAAAGCAAGGTGGATATTCGCCGCCTCGAAAAACAATCCTCCAACCGCCATCTGGAGCGGCTGCGCGATGGACTGACGGAAAGCATGCAGACAAGCTCGCTGCATCTCGACATGCTGCGCGACCTCAAGCGTATCAACGCCCATATCGTTTCGGTGGCGCACCCCATTCTGGATGAAAGCGGCGTGCTGATCGAAAGCCGTTTGCGATACGCCGAGCCGCGCGCCTAGAGGATTTCAGGAAGCGTCGCCCGGTTTTTCGGTACGGAAAGACGAAAGCACTCTAAAAATCAGTCTGCCGAGGGAAGCCGGCGCATGGTGAATTCGATGCGGTCACCTTCCAGCTGCCGCCAGCTTTCCACTTCAGTCCAGTAAGCGGCCTTGGGAAAGCTGTCGAACCATTCTCGGGCCTTGGCGCGGGCTTCTTCGCGTCCCAGACAAAACGTTTGCCGCACGAACATGCCCTCACGCTTTTGTTCGCCGCCGGCGCTGTCGCGCTCCCTGCGGTGATTGGCAATTCTGCGCTTCAGCCCGTCGAGGGGCGGCGGTCCGGTAAATTTCGTCATGATATTCACCTCTGGCACCTACGTCTTTAAAGATAGTGTCGACACGCTGACTTGGCGAGTCGAATTTGTGCGCGGCGCAAACACCTGCTAGAGGCGGCATGACAGACTACACCGCAGGAGAATGAGACATGGAACGGCCGATCTTGCCGAAGGGCTTGCCCGAGGACATTGAAGACAAGAAGGCCGTTGCCCAGGCATGGTTCCAGCATCTGCGCGACACCATCGTCGCCTCCTTCGAAACCCTGGAAAACGAACTGACCGGCCCCTTGTCCGATCAGGAACCGGGCCGTTTCGTCCAGAAAGACTGGCTGCGTGACAATGGTGAAGGCGGCGGCGGCAAGATGTCTATGATGGAAGGGCGCGTCTTCGAAAAGGTTGGCGTGCACACCTCCACCGTCTACGGCGAATTTTCACCGGAATTCCGCAAGCAGATACCGGGCGCGGAAGAAGACCCGCGCTTCTGGGCATCGGGACTGTCGCTCATCGCCCATCCGGTCAATCCCAATGTGCCGGCCGTGCATATGAATACCCGCATGGTGGTCACCACCAGCCACTGGTTCGGCGGCGGCGCGGACCTGACGCCGGTGCTTGGCCGCAGGCGGACGCAACAGGACGCCGATACCCAGCTGTTCCACCGCGCCTTCGAGATCACCTGCAACCGCCATCCCGTGGCGGACTATCCACGATACAAGACGTGGTGCGACGAGTATTTCTACCTGAAGCACCGCGACGAGCCGCGCGGCACCGGCGGCATCTTTTTCGACTGGCTGCATCCGCAAGAGCAAAATGGCGGCTGGGACGCCAATTTCGCCTTCGTGCAGGATGTCGGCCGGGCCTTCAATCTGGTCTATCCGAAAATCGTCCGCGCCAATTTCAACCAGAACTGGACGGAAGAGGACCGCGACGAGCAGCTTATTCGCCGTGGCCGCTACGTGGAATTCAACCTTCTCTACGATCGCGGCACCATCTTTGGACTGAAGACCGGCGGCAACGTCGAATCGATCCTGTCCTCCCTGCCGCCGGTGGTGCGCTGGCCGTGAAAACCTCACGCAAATTTGACGCTTATCAGCCATTTTGTCGCAAATAGCGTAAATTAGGACTTATGGAAAAATCAAGGCAGTGGTAGTCTCCTCCCGCAGACGTACTGGAGGAGCTATCGTCATGATTACTTCGAACAGCATGCCTATTTCTGCTTCCGCCGAGGGAGCATCGCAATCCATCGATACCACCGCATTGATTGACCGCCTGGCCGCCGAAATGCGCTCAACAGGCGATCGCGAACTGCCGCATTCCTTTTATGTCGAACAGGTGAAACGCACGCTCGCCGGAAAAGCCGTGAAGCGCGCGGATAACGACGAACGACCCAGCACAAAAATCCCGCCAGCCGGGACGTCCTCCGTTTTCCAGTGCTGGGCGATGCCCGAATAAGTCCGGTATCAGCGCTCAAGGACGCCGCTTTGGAACATAAGCGGCGGACTTTTGTTTCATAACGGAAGGGCAGCACGTCACTTCAATGCTGCCTTTTTCTGAAGCAGGGAGGCAAGACCATGAGACTTTTTGAATGTGGAACGCTCGTGCCGGGCTGCGCCTGGCATACACGCGCAGATGACGATGCTGAAGTCGTCCGCCGCACGGTGGAGCATATGCGCTCGGCCCACGGCGAAACCGTTATCCGCGAAAATATGATCGAGAACATCAAGGCCCGCATCCGCGACGAGGCGAATGCGGCTTAAACCGTAGTATCAGCGCTCTGGCAATATCAGTTCTGAAGCATCTCTTTAAGCCGGGCGGTCAACGCTGCCCGGTCAAGCGAGAAATTGACGTCGATCCACTTTTCCTCAAGGCTTTTCAGCACCTCGCCGACCTGCGGACCGGCCGCGACGCCCGCTGCCATCACGTCTGCACCGCTTAACGGAAATCCGGGCTTCTGGAATTTCTCCGCCCTCGCCAGCAGTGTCGAAAACCGCGCAGCCTTCTGCATGGCTGTCTCGCCGGCCGAAATATCGGCACGAGCGGAGGAAAGCGCGAGTTTCAGCCGCGTCTTCACGCCTTCAACACCTTGACGATAAAGCAGCCGGTCGAGCGCCGTCTCCTTCAGTTCGGGATCTGCCGGCGGGGCCGCGGCCCAATGGGCAAGGTAGGCAGCTTCTGCCTTCGACAGCCTCAGCCGCGCGGCCAGAGAGGCCATCCTCTCGCCATCCGGCGGCACGATCGCGGCAAGCCGCAGCATTGGATCCACCGCCCAGCCAAGAGCCTGCTCCGTCGCGACCAGACCGTGAATGGCGTCGATCCCCCATTTCTCGGTTTCGGGAAGAATTTCCGTTAGAACGCCCGATTGCCGCATCCAGAGCAGGGCGCGGGAAGGATCGCGGGCCGAAAGCAGCTTTTTCAACTCGCTCCACACCCGCTCGGCCGAAAGCGTCGCCAGCCTGTCCTTGGCCCGTGCGCTGGCTCGCAAGCCATCTGCATCCGGGCGGCCAGAGCCATAATGGGCAAAAAAGCGGAAAAAGCGGAGAATCCGCAGATAATCTTCCGAAATTCGCGTCGCCGCATCGCCGATGAAGCGCACGGTTCCGGTTTCGATATCGGGCAACCCGTAGATAAGGTCGATGATCTCGCCCTTTTCATCGGCATAAAGAGCATTGATGGTGAGATCGCGCCGCTCGGCATCGGTCTGCCAGTCGGTGCCGAAGGCCACCTGTGCGTGGCGGCCATTGGTCTCCACATCGCGGCGCAGCGTCGTCACCTCGAAACCTTCACCGTCGATGACCAGCGTTACCGTGCCATGCTCGATGCCTGTTGGCACCGCCTTGATGCCCGCGGCCTTGGCCCGCGCAACAACCACGTCAGGGGTCAGCGTCGTGGCCATGTCGATATCGACCACCGGCAGGCCCATCAGCGCGTTGCGCACCGCGCCGCCGACGATCCGCACCTCGCCGCCATCGGCATTCAAAAGCGCGAAAATGCGCTTCAGTGCCGGTTTTTCGAACCAGTCCTGGCCGGCAAGGCTGTTCATGAATAAAACCTTTCGTAAATCGTCCTGACGATGCCCGCCGTAATGCCCCAAATGTAGCGTTCGCCATAGGGCATTTCATAGAAAAACCGCTCCTTCCCCTGAAAGATGCGGCTACCGCGCGCGTGGTTTTCAGGGTTCATCAGAAAGGACAGCGGCACCTCGAAAACTTCGTCCACTTCCGCCGGATTGAGCGTGAGGTCGAAGCCCTGCCGAACAACGGACAGCACCGGCTTTATCCGGAAACCCGTACCGGAGATATAATCCGGCAATCGCCCCACAGTTTCCACGAAGGACCGGGACAGACCGATTTCCTCCTCCGCTTCGCGCAATGCTGCCTCTTCCGGCGTGCGGTCCTCGGCGTCGATACCGCCTCCCGGGAAGGAAATCTGGCCTGAATGTTTGCGTAAGGTGGAGGTGCGCTGGGTGAAGATCACCCGGGCATCATTGCCGTCATCGATAACGGGGACCAGCACGGCGGCGTCTTTCAGCTTGATGCCGTTCCCGGACAGCACCACGCCCGGATTGAGGACATGGTCGCCATTTTCGCGCTCGGCCACGCCCTCGCCCTCCTGCAGCACCCGGCGGCGGAAGTCGCTGGCAGTAAAAGCCTTGAGGCCTATTGTCGTGATCGTCATTGCGAAAGCCGTTCCAGTTCATTGGCGGGCATGACTGGAAAAACGACGCCGCCCGAGCGCACCGCGAACATGTCGACGCCGTTTACCTCGATCACTTCACCGAGGGCGACGAGGTCGTACATCACGGCTCGCGAGACAAGCGCTTCCAGACGGCCGCGGACCAGAAGATAGGGCTTCAACTCGCGGTTTTCGCCCGAAATTTCAAACCGCAGCGGATGCTCCCGCCCCGCCTCTACCACGTCGCCAACATTCGTCCGGAAAGTGAGCACAGGCTCCCCATCCTCCTCGCCCACCGTCACCTTCATTTCCACGGCGACGAAAGGCGCATCGACGACCCGGATCCCGACTTTTTCCACAGGAGTTACAAGATAGGTTTTGCCATCCTCATCCTTCCGCAGAACGGTCGAAAACAGCCGCACCAGCGGCGCCCTGCCAATGGGCGTGCCGAGGTAGAACCAGGTGCCGTCGGCCCGGATTTCCATGTCGAGATCGCCGCAAAAGGGTGGATTCCAGCGGTCCACCGGGGCCGGTCCGCGCCTGGCGTCACCGGTCTGTTCCGCGGCGCGGGAAATCAACGCCGCAAGGCCAGCCGCATCATCAGCCGAATTTATCGTCTCCGCTGCCATATTCGAGTCTCGCTTTGCCGATAAGGAAATACTAAGTCACGACATAGTCATTCGAATGGCGCTTGTCAGCGGCCAAGAGAGCAATAAGCTATATGCAGCGCAAAATCCGTTCCGGCTGGCGGCCAGCAAAACCGGAATGCAAATGTGACAGCGGCGAAGGTATGAGGAGAGCGACATGGGCGTGATGAATACCGGCGAAACCCTCGATGAAAAGGCGATCATCGCCTCGGCCGAAAAGGCGCTGTCCGACATTGCGGCGATCCGCGCGGAAGTCTCCAAGGTTATCTTCGGCCAGGAAAAGGTGGTGCAGAACACGCTTCTCGCCATCCTCTCCGGCGGCCATGCCCTTCTTGTCGGCGTTCCCGGCCTTGCCAAGACCAAGCTCGTCACCACACTCGGCACCGTGCTCGGCCTCGACGCCAACCGCATTCAGTTCACACCGGACCTGATGCCGTCAGATATTCTCGGTTCCGAAGTCATGGACCAGGACGAAAACGGCCGCCGCTCGTTCCGCTTCATCAAGGGACCGGTTTTTGCGCAGTTGCTGATGGCCGATGAAATCAACCGCGCCAGCCCGCGCACGCAGTCCGCGCTGCTGCAGGCCATGCAGGAATACCACATCACCATGGCCGGCCAGACCTATGAGCTGCCGAAGCCGTTCCACGTTCTCGCAACGCAGAACCCGCTGGAACAGGAGGGCACCTATCCGTTGCCCGAAGCCCAGCTCGACCGCTTCCTGCTGCAGGTGGATGTCGGTTATCCCGAACTTGCCGCCGAACGCCAAATCCTGCTCGACACCACGGGCACCGCCTCGGGCGAAGCACGCGGCGTCATCGATGCGCCCCGAATGATGGAGATACAGGCGCTCATCCGCCAGATGCCGGTCAGCGACAAGGTGGTGGACGCCATTCTATCGCTCGTCCGTTCCGCCCGCCCCGGCCACGGCAACAAGTTGACCGATAAGAACGTTGCCTGGGGTCCCGGTCCGCGCGCCGGCCAGTCGCTGATGCTGACGGCCCGTGCGCGTGCGCTTTACGAAGGCAGGCTCGCGCCCTCGCTTGACGATGTCTATGCGCTGGCCGAACCGGTGCTGGAACACCGCATGGCGCTGACCTTTGCGGCCCGCGCCGAAGGCATGTCGGTGCGCGATGTCATCGCTGCCCTCGTGGAGCAGGCGAAGAACTGAAGCGACGTTCGCGAAAGGACTGCATGTGGCATCCATCGGCCAGATCGTAGACAAGACGCCGGGTAGCGAAGTTCTGGCGCGCGCGCGCCAGCGCGCTGCCCTGGTGCCGGACTGCATGGTCGAGGCAAAGCGCATCGCCAACACCGTCACCGCTGGCTGGCATGGCCGCCGCAAGCGCGGCATCGGCGAAAATTTCTGGCAGTTCCGCCCCTATGCCGAAGGCGAAAGTCTCTCGCGTATCGACTGGCGGCGTTCGGCCCGCGACGATCATACCTATGTGCGTGACCGCGAATGGGAAGCGGCCCACACCATCTGGCTCTGGGCTGACATGTCACCGTCGATGATGTTCAAATCGACCCTCGGTTCCGTCTCCAAGGAAAGCCGGGCCCTGGTGCTGATGCTGGCGCTGGCGGAAATCCTCGCGCGCTCCGGCGAGCGCATCGGCTGCCCCGGTATCATGGAACCGGTTTCGGCCCGGAATGCTGCCGAACGGCTCGCCACCGCGATCATGCATGCGCCGCCGACCGAAGGCATGCCGGAAACGGGCATGATCCGTGGCGCGAGCGACATCGTGCTGATCGGTGATTTTCTCGATGATGCACAGGCCGTGATGGAGCGCATTTCACCGCTCGCACGGCGGGGCTTGCGCGGCCACGTGGTGGAAATTGCCGACCCGGCCGAAGAAACCTTCCCCTATTCCGGCCGCACCGAATTCAGCGATCCGGAAACCGGCGAAAAACTGGTGTCCGGCCGCGCCGAGACCATTCGCGAAGACTATACCCGCGCCTATCTCGCAAGGCGCGAGGCGCTGTCCTCATCGCTGCGCCGTCTTGGCTGGAACTTCGTGTTCCACCGCACCGACCATCTTGCTTCCGAGGCACTGGTCGCCATGCACATGTATCTCTCCGGCGCGCCGGCACAGGGCGGTGGGCAAGGCGGTGGCCGCCGATGAGCGCATTGCCTTTCGTCTTCACCAGCCCCTACATCCTCTTCGGCTTGCTGGCGCTGCCTGCCATCTGGTGGCTGCTGCGGCTGACCCCGCCGCGCCCCAAGGCAGAGGTCTTCCCGCCACTGAAGATTCTGGCGACGGTGTTGAAACGCGAGGAAACGCCGTCGAAAAGCCCGTGGTGGCTCACCTTGCTGCGCATGGCGCTTGCCGCCGCCGTGATTCTTGCTCTCGCCGATCCCGTGGTAAATCCACGCAACAGCGGCATCGCCGGCAGCGGCCCGCTGGTGCTGGTGGTTGACAATAGCTGGGCGTCTGCGCCCGACTGGGAGCGGCGCGTGGCGACCGCGGAAGCCGTGATCGGGGATGCAGAGCGTGCCGAGCGCCCCGTCGCCATCGCTTTTACAGCCGATGCCGAACATGACGCCGTACCCGGAACGACAGCGGTCGCCCTGGAAAAGCTGGCAGCGGCAAAACCGAAGCCGCTCGTGCCCGATCGTGTCCGTACGGCCGAAGCCATCACCGAAGCGCTTAACGGCACGACCCCCGGCACCCTCGCCTATATCGCTGATGGCGTGCAGACGGCGCAGGACGAAAGCGCCCTGAAAACGCTGGCCAGTCTTTCACCAGCCGAATTCCGTATCGTCAGCGGCGACGGCAAGGCCATTGCCGCGATAACGGGCGCAACCAACAATGCCGACGCCATGAGCGTTTCGCTTTCAAGGCTCGATACTGCGGAAGCTGCCCGGTTGACGGTCAACGCGCAGGACAGCCAGGGCCGCATCCTCGCCAATGGCATCGCCACCTTCGCCCCCGGCCAGGCTGAAACAACGGCAACGGTGGAAGCACCCTTCGAATTGCGCAACGATTTCGCCCGTCTTTCCCTTGAAGGTGTTTCCACGGCGGGTGCAGTGCATCTTCTCGATGACGGCTTCCGCCGCCGCCGCGTGGCGCTGCTGGCAGGCGAAACCGGCAATGATTTCCAGCCGCTGCTGCAACCGCTTTATTACATCAGCCGCGCACTTCAGCCCTTCGTCGATCTCATTCCGCAGCGGCAGGCCGATCTGGCGCAGGCCATCCCGGAAATCCTGCAATCCAACCCCTCCGTCATTGTCATGGCCGATATCGGCCGCCTGCCGCAGGAAACATATGAGCCGATGCAAAAATGGCTTGCGGGCGGCGGCACGTTGATCCGCTTCGCCGGGCCACGCCTTGCTGCAGCCCCCGCCGACGACCCGCTGGTGCCGGTGACGCTGAGACAGGGCGAACGCGCGCTCGGCGGCGCACTCTCCTGGGCTGAACCGCAACCGCTTGCCGATTTCCCTGCATTCGGCGCTTTCGCCGGCATGCCGAAAGCCGATGGCATTCTCGTCAAACGTCAGGTTCTGGCCGAGCCGACACCGGACCTCGCCGAACGCACCTGGGCAAGCCTCGCCGATGGCACGCCGCTCGTCACCACCCGCAACGTCGAGGCAGGCCGCATCGTGCTGTTCCATGTCAGCGCCGAGGCCAGCTGGTCCGACCTGCCGATATCAGGCCACTTCGTCGATATGCTTCGCCGTATCGTGCAATTGTCCAAGGCGGGCGGCGCTTCGGCTTCCGCCAATGCCCCGGCCGCCGCTCTACCACCCTTCCGGCTGCTGACGGCGGAAGGCGCGCTATCTGCCGAAATCGGCACTGCCCGGCCGCTGGAAATGCGCGCGGGCCAGCTTCCGCGCACCGGTTTCGACAATCCCCCCGGCCTTTACGGCACAGAGGATGGTTTCGTGGCTCTCAATCTTCTGCCGGCAGGTGCGACGCTGCGCGCGCTCGATACCTCGGCCGCCGGTGTCAGCACGTCAAGTGAAGCGCTGATCGGCGAAACCGCGAAATCGCTGCGTCCCGCCCTCTTCATCGCTGCCTTCCTGATGCTGATTGCCGACAGCCTGATCGTGCTTTTCATGAACGGTGCCTTTGCCCGCCTGCCGAAAGCCAGAAGCGCCACGGCCGCGAGCATACTCCTCGCCCTCGGCGCCTTTGCCGCGGTGTCGCCAACCGATGCTCGTGCCGACGATCCCAAACCCGGCGACGAGCAGATATTCGAGCGGCTGGACACCACCCATCTTGCTTATGTCCGCACCGGCGAAGACGATGTCGACCGCATTTCAGAACAGGGTTTGCAGGGTTTGAGCGAATTCCTGACCTGGCGCACGACGCTGGAGCCCGGGCAGCCTGTCGGCCTCGATATTTCCAAGGATGAATTGTCCTTCTACCCAATCATCTACTGGCCGGTTTCGGCCTCCGCGCCCATGCCGTCCAGCGCCGCCATCTCGCGCATCGACGCCTATATGCGCGCCGGCGGCACCGTGCTGTTCGATACGCGTGACCAGTTCTCCTCGCTCGATACCGGCGCGACCAGCGCCAATGGCGAGCGTTTGCAGGCGATCCTCGCCAATATCGATATTCCGCCGCTGGAGCCCGTGCCGGAGGATCACGTCCTGACGCGTTCCTTCTACCTGCTCACCAATTTCCCCGGCCGTTACAATGGCTCGCCGCTCTGGGTGGAATCGCGTCAGGGTGCCGCCAAGACCACCTCCGGCCTCTCCTCCTCCGGGGACGGCGTGACGCCGATCATGATAACCGGCAATGATTTCGCCGGCGCATGGGCCGTCGATGCGCAGGGCGCACCGGTTCTGCCCACCGTTCCGCCTGACGAGATGCAGCGCGAACATGCCTTCCGCTCCGGCGTCAACATCATGATGTATATGCTGACCGGCAACTACAAGGCCGATCAGGTCCACGTTCCGGCACTTCTCGAACGGTTGGGGCAGTGACATGACATTGACCTTCGCCCCCTTCCTGCCATGGATCGTGATCGCCGTTCTGGCCGTCGCAGCACTTCTCCTTTCCTTCATCGGCCTGTGGCGCGGCGTGCGTGGCGCATGGCTGCGCGGGCTCGCGCTCGCCGCCCTGCTTGCCGCCATCGCTAATCCGCTTTTGACGCAGGAGGAGCGCGAGCCGCTTTCCACCATCGTCCCCGTCATCGTCGATCGTTCGCAGAGCCAGGACGTGCAGGACCGGCCGCAGATGACGGATACGGCGCTCAATGCGCTGAAAGACCGGCTGTCCCGTTTCCCCCGCATCGAGCCGCGCATCGTTGAAGTGCGCGACAATGGCGAGAGCGATTCGCCCTCGACCCAGCTTTTTTCGGCCTTGTCCTCCGCCGTTTCCGATGTGTCGCCTTCCCGCGTGGGTGGCGCGATCTTCCTGAGCGATGGCCAGATTCACGATATTCCCAATGCCCTGCCCAACGCCGAGCAGGCGCTCGGCTTCCGCGCGCCCGTGCACGGCCTGATCACGGGCAAGGCTGATGAGTTCGACCGCCGTATCGAAATCGTTCGCGCCCCGCGCTTCGGCATCGTCAATGAGGAACAGCAACTGACGCTGCGCGTCTTCGATGACGGACGCCCGGCAGGCGGTGGCGCGGCTGAGGTGACGGTGAAGATGAATGGCGAAGAGATCGCCACCCTACAGGCGACACCCGGTCAGCCGACGCCGTTCCGCTTCAAGGTCCCACGCGGCGGCAACAATGTCATGGAATTTTCCGTCGCCGAAATCCCGGGCGAAGTGACTGTTGCCAATAACCGCGCCGTTCATCTGATCGAAGGCATCCGTCAGAACCTGCGCGTGCTGCTCGTCTCCGGCGAACCGCACGCCGGCGAGCGGGCATGGCGCAACCTCCTGAAATCCGACACCTCGGTCGATCTGGTGCATTTCACCATTCTGCGTCCTCCGGAAAAGCAGGACGGCACGCCGATCAACGAACTCTCGCTGATCGCCTTCCCCACACGGGAGCTGTTCGTCGAGAAGATCAATGATTTCGACCTCATCATCTTCGATCGCTACCAGCATCGCGGCGTGTTGCCGATCCTCTATTACGATTACATCGCCCAATATGTCGAAAAAGGCGGCGCGCTGCTGATTGCCGCCGGGCCGGAACATGCCGGTCAGGATTCAATCGCCATGACGCCTCTGGCCTCCGTGCTGCCGGCGCAGCCGACCGGTCAGGTGCATCAGGCCGCCTTCTACCCGCGCCTTTCGGAAGCGGGCAAGAAACACCCGGTCACCCGAGGGCTAGAGGGATCAGGCAACGAGCCGCCCCAATGGGGCCGCTGGTTCCGCACCATCAGCGTCGACCCGCCGCAGGGCCAGACCGTGATGCTGGGCGATGGTCAGGACCCGCTGCTGGTGCTCAACCGCCAGGGTGAAGGCCGTGTCGCCATGCTGTTGTCGGATCAGGGTTGGCTCTGGGCGCGTGGTTATGAGGGCGGCGGCCCGCATGTGGCGCTTTACCGCCGCATCGCCCACTGGCTGATGAAAGAACCCGAGCTTGAGGAAGAGGCGCTGACGGCGCGCGCCAACGGACGCACCCTGCAGATCACCCGTCAGACCATCGGTGACGATCCCGGTCAGGCCAGCGTGCGTTTCCCTTCCGGCAAAACCGAAAACATGGCTTTCACCAGCAGCGAGCCCGGTCTCTACAGGATCGAACGCCGCATGGATGAGACCGGCCTGTTCGAAATCAAGAACGGCGATTTCACCACCCTCGTCCATGTTGGCGCAGTGGACGCACCCGAATTCAAGGCGATGATTTCAACGACCGAAACGCTGAAGCCGCTGGCAGATGCCACCAAAGGCAGCGTGCACCGTGTCGCCGATAATTCCGGCCGGGTCGCACTGCCGGATATATTGCCGGTCCGCGGCGATATCAGGGTTGCCGATGAGGATCGCATGCTGATACGCATGACCGACGAGACGGTGCTGAAAGGCGTCAACACCCTGCCGCTCTTTGCAGGTTTCGCCGGGCTAGGCGCGTTGCTGCTTGCCTTCTCCGCTCTATGGTGGCGTGAAGGCCGGTAAGGGCGTTCCAGCAAAGATCGTGGGGCTTTCCCCTCGTCTCGGCACGTAAACGGGAAACGGCCACCGCCCGGCGGCCGGGGAAGATGAACATGAATTTCGTTTTAAGCGATGCCGCCGATCCAGAGGCCGAAAAAGCCATCCGCGATCCTCTGGTGGCCTATAATCTTGCTCGTTTCGGCGAAAGCGACAAACGCGACATTATCATCACCATCCGCAATGACGACAATGAGGTCACCGGCGGCCTGGTGGGCCACACCGCCCGCGGCTGGCTTTATGTGCAGCTTCTTTTCGTGCCGGAGACGATGCGCGGACAAGGCACGGCCGCGAAACTTCTGGCCATGGCCGAAGACGAGGCGAAAAAGCGCGGCTGTATGGGCGCCTATATCGACACGATGAACCCGGATGCGCTGAGGACTTACGAGCGGTACGGTTTCACCAAGATCGGTTCGCTTGGGCCACTCTCCAGCGGCCAATCCATCACCTGGCTGGAGAAACGGTTCTAGAGCGCCAGCCACGCAAATTTCAGGCGGCGATGCCCGACACCTCGCTGTCGACCGTGCGTCCCATGGTCTCGCGAATCTGTTGACGCAGCCACACGGCTCCCGCATCCGCATCGGTCTGCAATGTCCAGACCATGGCGACAGGCGGGAAATTCAACGTCACCGGCACCGGGCTCACTTCCAGTCCCAGCATGGGCGCATAACGCTGAGCAATGCGCGAAGACACGGTCGCCAGCACGGCTGAGGAGCGCGCCGTTGCCAGCACGGAAAGAAAATCCGGCGCAGCGGCGACGACGTCGATTTCCAGTCCGGTCAGTTCCAGCGCGTCCTTGATACAGCCATGCAGACTGTCGGTCTGTGATATGACCGCGTGCTTGGCCGACAGATAGGCGTCCAGTCCAACGGGATTGGGCAGATCGAGCAGAGCCGGGTTGAAGCAGCAGAGCACGCTGGAAGAATAAAGCGGTTCGCAATGGTGCCGCTGCTCCTTCGAATAGGTGCATCCGACAGCCATGTCGATCACGCCCGTATCCAGCATAGCGGTGATTTCCTGCTGTTGCCCGTTGCGCGCAAGGATACGGATACCGGGTGCGATCTCGCGCAGCCGCGCGGACAGATCCGGCAAAAGCAGCAGCTCCACCTCACTGGACATGCCGAGCCGGAACGTCCGCCGCTCGGTCGCCGGATCGAACACATCAGCCGTCAGCACCGCCGCCTGCGCTTGTCTCAGCGCCTGCCGCACCGGCCCCGCCAGATTGAGCGCCCGCGCCGTCGGCTTCATTTCCTGCCCCACGCGAATGAACAGCTCATCCTGAAACAGTGTGCGCAGGGTGGAGATATTATGGCTCATGGCAGGTTGCTGGATTTTCAGCCGCCGTGCCGCGCGCGTGACGTTCATCTCTTCCATCATCGCATCGAAAGCGACGAGGAGATTGAGATCGAAGGAACGGAGATTGAAATGATCGATAGTTTGCATAAGTCACATCGATTTGATTGCTAACCTGCCTACACTTAACTGGAGATCGGAAAGTTTCAAGACATTCCTAAACCCAGGAGCCTTCAATGCCATCACGTCGCTCACTTCTCAAAGGCGCCGCCAGCGCCCTCATCGCCGCCCCCTTTGTTGCGCCCTCCGTCGCATTTGCCAAGGCACCGCTTGTCGCCACGCAGGCGCCCGGCTTCTACCGGCTGATGGTCGGCAAGGTGGAAGTTACTGCGCTTTCGGACGGCGTCATTGCGCTGCCGCTTGCCAAAATCTACACCAACACCACGACGGAACATGCGACGAAGGCGCTTCAGGATGCGTTCCTTCCGGAAGAGACGCCTACGTCCGTCAATGCGTTTCTCGTCAACACCGGTGACAGGCTGGTGCTGATCGATGCCGGCACCGGCTCCTATCTTGGCCCAAGCCTCGGCAGGCTCGTCGCCAATATCGAAGCCTCGCGCTACAAAGCGGATGAGATAGATGACGTCGTTCTCACCCATATCCATACAGATCATTCCGGGGGTCTCTCCGCGGATGGCAAGCGCGTCTTCGCCAACGCGACCCTGCGCGTGAACAAGCGCGAAGCCGCTTTCTGGCTCGATGAGGCGAAGGCCAAGGCAGCACCGGAGGCGCTGAAGAAGGGCTATGCCGAAGCCAAAGAAAGCATCCAGCCCTATATCGATGCCGGCAAGTTCGAGACGTTCGGCGACAATGCCGCGGCGGTTCCCGGTCTCGGCTCAGTCCTTTACGCCGGCCACACGCCGGGCCACAGCGGCATCGTTCTCGAAAGCAACGGCCAGAAAATCGTCTTCTGGGGCGATATTACCCATGGCGATATCCTCCAGTTCGATGAACCTGATGTCGCCGTCGCATTCGACGTCGATCAGAAGGCAGCCGTCGCCACGCGTGATCTGGCATTTAAACAGGCGGTGGAAGGCAAATATCTGGTGGCAGGGGCGCATATCGCCTTCCCCGGCATCGGTCATGTGCGCACCGACAGCACCAATTATGATTGGCTGCCGGTGAATTACACGACGCTATAAAGCCGAACAGAATGGCCTGATCCTCAAGGGTCAGGCCATCGTCCCGCACTGACACCCTATGTCAGCGCCACCTGGCGCGTTTCCGCATTGATCATTGTCGCCGCAATGGCGGCCAGTACCAGCAGCCCGGCAAATATGCCGATCGCGACACCAAAACCCTGCGCAATGGCATAACCGAGGAGTGATGGCGCCATCAGGCCGCCAAGCCGCGCCATCGCCCCTGCGGCACCCATGCCGGTTGCCCGTGATTCCGTCGGGTAAAGTTCCGGCGTGAATGCATAGAGAGCGCCCCAGGTGCCAAGCAACGCAAAGCTCATGATGAGAAGCGAGGCGGCAATCATCGCACCGCCGGAAGCAAGCGTGAAAAGCAGGCATCCGAGCGCGGAGAGCAGGCAGAAGCCGATCAGCGTCGGCTTGCGACCCCACTTTTCGACACCATAGGCCGCGAGCGCGTAGCCGGGGATCTGTGCCAGCGCCACCAACACAAGGAAACCATAACCGCGTACGAAACCGAAGCCATCTCCCGCCAGCTTCGCCGGCATCCAGGTGAAGACGCCGTAATAGGAAACGGAAACGAGAAACCAGATTGAGAGGATCATGATGCTGCGTTGGCGCAGCGCCGGTGAAAATATCCCCTGCCCCTTGGACACTTCAGGCTGGAAAAGCCCTGTCCCGGCATCGAGCGGAGCGCGGCCATTCGTGACCAGCATACGGTTGACGACGGCCTTTGCTTCCTCCGACCGGCCCGTGCGCAGGAGATAAAGCGGCGATTCCGGCACGAGAAAGCGAAGGCCAAGGCCGAGGACAGCCGGGAACGCGGTTACGGCAAAGATATATCGCCAGGCATCGGCAACACCGGCAAGGCTGGCACCCCACGCTGCAAGCGCCACGATCAGCGTCCCGACAGCCCAGAAACCTTCCAGAAAGACGAGCCAGCGCCCACGATTCTTGGCGGGCAGGAATTCCGCCATCATCGCATAATCAACCGGCAGCGTGCCGCCCACGGCGGCCCCGGTGAGAAAGCGCAGGACAAGCAGAATGGTGAAATCCGGCGAGAATATCGAAAGCACGCCGAACAGGGCATCACAGGCCACCGTGACGATCAGCACCCGGCGACGGCCGTAACGGTCCGCCAGCCGTCCGAAACCCGCAGCACCCAGCAACATGCCGAAAAAGAACGCTGTTCCGGTCTGCAGCGCCTGCGGCACCGTCAGCCCAAAGGTTGCGGCAATGGAGGCCGCAGTGAAACCGACGGCCAGAACCTGCATGGCATCCGCCGCCCAGACGAGGCCGAATATGCCCATCAGCCTGCGCTGATAGGCGCCTGCGCCCGCGCGCTCCAGCGCATCATTCATGGTGATTGCCGTCATGCCTCGTCCCTTCGCAAAAACCGACTTTCACTTGCTATCGTATGGGGGGAGGAAACGGAATTGAATTCTGTGGAGGGAGACGCGTTGTTTCGAAACAGGCTACTGGAAGAAGATTTCAGCCCAAAGACTTGACCTGGCTGCATTCCGGCTCAAGGCCGGAATGACGGGGCTTATGTTGCGCTAAGAAGCAAAAAGCTCTTCGGATATCCCGTCACCCGTAAACCCGAAGAGGCGCCTCGAAACCCTCATCTTCCACTGTCGCGGCCGGCATCACGGCCTCGCATTTGCGCCAGCCGATATTGCCCTTCAGCCGCTGGTGCACGTCATTGCCAAGCGGCACGACCAGCACCCGGTTCGGATCAACCGGCCCCGGAAAATCAAGCGCCGCATAAGCGACTTTCTCGAACCCGAGCGGCATGTAATAGGGCGGATCGCCGATCAGTATCACGGCTTCGGAGCCCTTGCGCCTTGCCGCCGCGATGGCGATCCGGACGAGTTCCCGGCCGATGCCCTTGTTCTTGTGAGAGGGCCGAACCGCAAGCGGGCCAAGCATATGACCCTTCACATCGCCTGCCAGAACCGGCGTCATGCGCACCGAGGCAATCGTCTCGCCATCATCGGCGCAGACGAAGGAGAGCGACCGGTCATGCGGACCCTGCTCGCGGATGCGTGCTGCCGCACGGGTGTGCCGGCCGGGGCCAAATGCTTCTTCGTTGATGACTTCGATGATGGCGTCGTGCGACGCGTCCTCGGTGAGGTAGACAAGATCGTGCTTGGACATGAAGAGACCGAAACTTCCAGAATGCGGATGCGACAATAGATGACGGCTGCGCCGGTTAGGGCGTTCAGGAGCGTCAGCGTCGTCGGAGCATCCGTAGTTCGATCATAATCAAAAATTTCCTCAGATTTGTGAAAATCGCAATTATCAGGAAAATAACGACCCGTCCAGAACAAATCTCGTCGCCGCCCCATTCCAGCTCTGCAGCACGGAAACGCATTGTTCAATGCCTTGCGGGTTCGCGACAACGAGTGAAACAGGTAGGATTGCCGCCAAGGAAACAATCAAGGAGATCGTCATGGGCATGCTGGTGGAAGGCGTATGGAAAGACGTCTGGTACGACACCAAGGAAACCAAGGGGCATTTCAAGCGCAGCGCCTCGCAATTCCGCAACTGGATAACGGCGGATGGCGCACCCGGCCCTTCAGGAGAAGGCGGCTTCGCGGCGGAGAAGGACCGTTACCACCTCTATGTCTCCTTCGCCTGCCCCTGGGCGCACCGAACCCTGATTTTTCGCAAGCTGAAAAAGTTGGAAGAGCTTGTTTCGGTCTCGGTTGTCGACCCTTTGATGCTGGAAAACGGCTGGGAATTTAAGCCTGAAGGTGAGCGGACGCCAGGTGCGACCGAGGATCACCTTTTCGGTTCATCCGCGCTCTGGCAGGTCTACACCAAAGCGGATCCCAAATATTCCGGCCGCGTGACCGTGCCGGTGCTCTGGGACAAGAAGCGCGGCACCATCGTTTCCAACGAATCGGCGGAAATCATCCGCATGTTCAACTCCGCCTTCAACGACCTCACCGGCTCGCAGACCGATTATTATCCCGAGACGTTGCGCGCCGAAATAGACGCGTTGAACGACGTGATTTACGACACCGTCAATAACGGCGTCTACAAGGCTGGCTTTGCCACAACGCAGGATGCCTATCAGCAGAATGCGGTCAAGGTCTTCGAAACGCTGGACATGCTGGAAGACCGGCTGAAGCACCGCCGTTTCCTGTTCGGTTCGGAGCAGACGGAAGCGGACTGGCGCCTGTTCACCACACTGGTTCGGTTCGACCCCGTCTATGTCGGCCATTTCAAGTGCAATATCCGCCGCATCCACGACTATCCGCACCTCACGGGTTACCTGCGCGATCTTTACCAGACGCCGGGCGTGCCTGACACGGTCGATATGCGCCATATCAAGGAACATTATTACCGCAGCCACCGCACCATCAACCCGACAGGCATCGTGCCCATCGGCCCCGAGCTGGACCTGACAAAGGCCCATGGCCGCGACTCGCTTTCCTGACGAGGGTGGACACTGCTACCAGTGATCGGCGAGCGCCGCCTCGCCGGCAAGTTCTGCAAGGCGGCGGCGGGTTGCGGCTGTCACTCCTTCGGGCAGATTTGAAAGATCGAAAAAGCCGCTTTCGGCAATTTCATGATCCGGCTTTTTCGGCTTGGTCTGGGTAACCTCAAGCCGATAAAGCGCGACATGGTCGCGATTGCTGCCTTCCAGATTGAGATAAACATGGAAAAGCTCAGGCTTTGACGTGGCTTCGAGATTGCCTTCCTCCCTAATTTCCTTGTGAAGCGCCGCGAGCAGGGTTTCACCCCGCTCCACCCCTCCACCCGGCAGATACCAGCCCGGCAGATAGGTGTGGCGGACGAGGAAAATCCTGCCGGTTCCATCATAGCAGGCGGCACGCACGCCAAGAGTTGCGCCGCGCGTGAACAGAAAAACGAAATGCAGCAAACGAATGAAGACGCGCATATGGAACGGACGGGCCTGCCGCCCGGTTGTCTCGTCATTCACCCTGTTTCTCCCCGCCTGCCGGCTTTTGTTGGACGTGCGGCATATCATAGGTTATCTCTGCCGCCATGTTCAAACTTGCGCATATTTCAGACGTCCATTTGGGGCCACTTCCAAAACTCACTTTTCGCGAACTTGCATCCAAGCGTATCACCGGTTTCGTCAACTGGCATCGCAACCGCCGCAAGCATCTCTTCACAGATACGCTGGAAAAGCTGCTGGACGATCTGGAGACAAAATCACCGGATCATCTGGCTATCACCGGCGATCTCGTCAATCTTGCGACCGGCATTGAAATTCGCGCCGCCGCCGACTGGCTGGAAGAGGTGGGTGACCCCGAAAAGACCTCCGTCGTTCCCGGCAATCACGACGCCTATGTGTCCGGCGCGCATGACAAGGCCATGCAGGCCTGGTACCCCTATGTTCGTGGCGATGGCGACCCTGCCGAGTGGGACGACGACCGCAAGATATTCCCCTATATGCGCGTGCGCGGCCCCATCGCGCTGATCGGCTGCTCCACCTCGATTGCGACGCCACCTTTCTCGGCCACCGGCTATTTCGGCAACCGGCAGGCGCGCGCCACCGCGGAACTGTTGAAAAAAGCCGGGGAACAGGGGCTGTTCCGCGTCGTGATGATTCACCACCCGCCGATCCGTGGCGCCGCCCCAACGCACAAGCGCATGATCGGCATACGCCGTTTCGCCGCGGCGCTAGGCGTCGGCGGTGCGGAGCTCGTGCTGCATGGCCATACACATTTGAACACAGTCTATTGGCTGAACACGCACCATGGTGAAGACCACATTCCCGTGGTCGGCATCGCCTCTGCCAGCCAGGGGCCCGGTGGAGAAAAACCGCGCGCGGCCTATAATCTCTTCAACATCTCCGGCGGTCCCGGCACCTGGAACGTGACCTGCGAACGGCACAGCCTCAATGAGACGGCAACGGGTGTCGCGCTTGAGGATATCAGGGTATTTTATGAAAACGGGCGGCCGCTGGGGTTTTCGCGGCCTGCGGAGCAGAGCCCGGAGGAGTAAACCTTAGCGCGTGCGGCTTACCCCCTCTGCCCTGCCGGGCATCTCCCCCTCAAGGGGGAGATCAGCGGAAAGCGCTACCGCCATTTCATTCACAAACGTTGAGATGGGCGAGACCTGTCCGGGAGTCGATCTCCCCCCTTGGGGGGAGATGTCCGGCAGGACAGAGGGGGGGGCTTTGCCCCACCCTCAACGCCAGCCTTACTTCGCCCGCTCTTCCAGCACCCGGTTGGCCGCAGAAACGATCGCTTCCAGCGAAGCCGCCACGATATTCGTATTCACCCCTGCTCCGAACAGCTTGCCGCCCGGATGTTCCATCTCGACATAAGCGATGGCCGAGGCATTCGAGCCGTGCTGCAGCGAGTGCTCGGAATAATCGTTCACCGAGAGATCAATGCCGAGATAAACCGACAGCGCATTGATGAACCCGTCGATCGGACCGGTCCCCTTGCCTTCAATGCGCTTCACCTCACCATTGTCGGTGATCTCGGCGGCAACGATGCGCACGCCCTTGAAATCGCCGGCCGGATAGGTGTGGTGATCGACGAATTTGAGGCGCGCATTCGGCTGCGTCACGTAGCGCTCGATAAAGCGCTCATAGATGCGCTTGGCCGGCAGCTCGACACCCTCTTCATCGGTGATGCGCTGGATATCCTCGCGGAACTCCACCTGCAAATTGCGCGGCAGGTTGATGCCGTAATCCTGCTGGAGGATATAGGCGATGCCACCCTTGCCGGATTGCGAGTTGATGCGGATGATCGCCTCGTATGAGCGTCCCACATCCTTTGGATCGATCGGCAGATAGGGCACTTCCCAGACGGGATGATTGGCGACCTTGATCGCCTTCATGCCCTTGTTGATGGCGTCCTGATGCGAGCCGGAAAACGCCGTGTAGACCAGTTCGCCCACGTAAGGGTGGCGCTCGGGGATCGTCATCTCGTTGGAATATTCATAGACCGCCTTGATGCGCTCGATATCGCGGCAGTCCAGCTCAGGGTCCACACCCTGCGTATACATGTTCAGCGCCAGCGTCACGACATCGACATTGCCGGTGCGCTCACCATTGCCGAACAGGGTGCCTTCAACGCGGTCCGCACCCGCCATCAGGCCCAACTCGGTCGCCGCAATGCCCGTGCCGCGGTCATTATGCGGGTGGAGCGAGATGATGACGTTTTCGCGATTGTCGACATTGCGGCACATCCATTCGATCTGGTCGGCATAGATGTTCGGCGTCGCCATTTCCACCGTCGATGGCAGGTTCAAGATCAGCTTGTTGTCGGCCGTCGGCTTCACAACCTCGACGACGGCGTTGCAGATTTCCAGCGCCACTTCCAGCTCTGTGCCGGTAAAGCTCTCAGGCGAATATTCGAAGCGGTAGCCGCCGCCGGCCTTGGCCGCCATGTCGGTGATCATCTTGGCCGCATCGACCGCGATCTGCTTGATACCGTGCACATCCTTGCCGAACACCACGCGGCGCTGCAGTTCCGATGTCGAATTGTAGAAATGGATGATCGGCTTGTTAGCGCCTTCCAGCGCTTCGAAGGTGCGGGTGATCAGTTCCGGGCGGCATTGCACCAAAACCTGCAACGAGACGTCATCGGGCACATTGCCCTCTTCCACGCACCAGCGGGCGAAATCGAAATCCGTCTGCGACGCGGAAGGGAAACCGATCTCGATTTCCTTGAAACCCATTTCGAGCAGCAGCTTGAACATGCGGGCCTTGCGGTCGTGACCCATTGGGTTGACCAGCGACTGATTACCGTCGCGCAGGTCCACCGAACACCAGATCGGCGCCTTGGTGATCGTCTTGGAAGGCCAGGTGCGGTCGGGGATGTTGATCGTGGGATAAGGGCGATACTTCACGCTCGCGTCGGTCATGCCCTTGGAAACAGTGGTGGTCTTGGCGTCCATGTCGCTTCCTCCTTGCGCCATCCGCGGGCTTATTCAAGCCATCGGCGGATGCGCGGCCCTTGAGGGCCTAAATCCAGTATAAAATGAGATTTCGAGATGAGGAGCGTTTGCACCAGCGGGCTTTCGGCCGCCGGGCGCTCCTCACTGGACCCGGCAACCGCGTGTAAGGTCGAGGCTAAGAAGCGAGAGTGCACCGCACGGCGAGGCCTTCGCAGAAATCTGCGCGCTCATGCCGGAAATGGTTGCGATGCTGTTGCTCATGGCGATGTGTATAAACAGCGGCTGGCGGTCTGACAAGTGATCTTGTGCGGTGCAGGCCTATTTTGCGTGTCGGCCGATCTCAAGCCTTTCCGCGATCCACAATTTGACAAGCGACTGCCGGGTCACCCCAAGTCTCCGAGCCTCATTGTCCAGGTCGTTGACGACCCACGTCGGAAAATCGATGTTGACACGTTTGGGCTCGATATTCAGATGCCGCGCCGTTGTCCAGTCGAGATACTCACCGATGTCCTCGCCATCATCAGCCATTCTGTCGAATTCTTCTGCGCTTATTGTCTTCATAATGATGCCTCTCTAACTCACGGGCGCGCCGAACGGAAATGATTCGAATACGCCCATCCCGCAGCGTATGCACTGCGAGCCATAATTTGCCGCCGAGAAGAGCGATGAGCGCAAACCGCTCTTCACCGACGCCCAGCGCGGTAACGGTCAAACCGAATTTGTCGTGCCACAACGCCTGAGCATCGACAAAATCAATCCCGTGCTTGTCTTTATTGCCAGCGCTCTTGGCCGGATCAAATTCGAATTCCATGAGAATATAATATAAAAACTATACCATTTCCACTATCTAACCACGCCTTACCAACCGTTGCAACGCCATCATCAACCCGCCGCCGATCAAGCCCCAGAAAGCGCCGGAAACGCCGCCGAAGGAGAGGCCGGAGGCCGTGATGAGGAAAGTGATGGCCGCAGCCTCGCGGGTTTCGGGGTCCTTGAACGCGGCGACCGCGGAGCCGGAAAAAGCGCCGACCAGCGCCAGCCCCGCCACCGCCTGAATGAGGATAGGCGGCGCAAGCGCCACGAAGGCCGTGACCACGCCGGCTAGCAGACCGAAAATAATATAGCCGACACCGCCGATGATCGCCGCCCAATAGCGCCGCTTTGGATCAGGATGGGCATCCTCGCCCGCGCACATCGCCGCCGTTATTGCCGCAAGATTGACCGCATGGCCGCCAAAGGGCGCGGAAAGCAGCGAGAAAAAGCCGGTCGCGGCGAAAAGCGGGCCGGGCTGCGGGTCGTAGTGATTGACCTTCAGCACCGCAATGCCGGGAATATTCTGCGAGGCCATGGTGACAATGAAGAGCGGCAGCGCGATGGAGACGACGGCATGCAGGCTGAAGACGGGCGTTACCCATTCCATCGGCGGCGTCAGCGATTGCGCGACGCTATCGAGCGCACCCGCCGGAATATCGACGCCGAAAATCATCACCAGCACGAAGGCGGCAAGGGCCGCAGGTACTGCAAACAGCCGCCTGAAAGCCCCCACGACAATCCACGCCAGAATGATCGGCAGGCCAAGCGCCGGGTTGAAGCCGATCGCCTTGATCGGGGCGAAACACAGGCCGATGATGACACCCGACAGCATGGCATTGGCGAGTGGCGCCGGAATGGAGGCAACCGCCCGACCGAGCGGCTTGAACAGGCCGGCAACGATGATCAGGACGGCGCAGACAATGAAGCCGCCGACAGCCGCAGGAAAACCGCCCTCGATCACGCCCGTCGTGGCCAGAAGTGCGGCGCCCGGCGTCGACCATGCAATGCTGACCGGCAGCCGGGTGGCGACGGAAAGAACGATGGCGCAAAGCCCCATCGCCACCGAAAGTGCCATCAGTCCCGACGCGGCCTCGAAATCGGTCGCGCCCACGGCTTTGAGGCCCTGCAGCACGACGGCAAAGGAACTGGCGAAACCGACAAAGGCGGTGAGGCAGCCCATGAACAGGCTCTGGACGGAAAAATCTCTCAGCATGAAGCACTCTGCGGCCTGCTGCCCGTCGCAAGAAACCGCAGCGATCTGCACTGGCGACGGACACGAACAAATTTGAAGCGTGAAGCGCGAATCTGAAGATAGCAGCACGCTCTGGATGAAGCATGGCTATATTCAGGATCAAAAAAGACGGGGCTTGGCAAGATGAACCGCCGGACTTCGGGTACGCCGGCATGGAAAACGTCATCAAAGTTTAGCGGCAGCACGCTAATCCTCCCTGCATCGCAACGGATCATCCGCCACAGGAGGGAGCTTCATGTTTCGTATCGTCACCATTGCAGCCCTGGGTTTTGCAGCCCTTCCGGCGGCTGCCCAGACCCTGCCGCAGCCGGCCTTTCTGGGCCAGATCGTCGTTCCCTCCGGCCTCGCCATCGATGGCGTCACCTTCGGCGGGATCTCCGATCTCGCTTTCGACAGCGAAACCGGGCGTTATCTCGCAATTTCCGACGACCGCGTGGAAAAGGGCCCGGCCCGTTATTACGAGCTGGAACTGGCGGTGTCGGAAGGCGTCGCCACCCTCAATATCGCCGCCATGCATGAATTGAAGGATGAGACCGGCGCGGCCTTCGCTCCCAAAGGCATCGACGCGGAAGGCATCACACTCGACCGCAAGGGCGGCAAGCTCTATTGGTCTTCGGAACGCGACCTGAAAAACCAGCCGGCGATTTATGTGTCAAACCTCGATGGAAGCGATGTCAAACGGCTGGCGCTGCCCGACGCCTATCTCATCGATGACGCGAAGACCAGGGGCGTGCAAAACAATCTCGGCTTCGAAGGACTGACGTTGACACCTGGCAGACTGATCGCCGCCACCGAAAATGCGCTCACTCAGGATGGCCCGAAGGCGACGCCGCAGGCGGGCAGCCCGGCCCGTATTCTCGTCATCGATACCGCGACCCTGAAGCCGGTCGCTGAACATATCTATGTGACGGAGGCGATCTCCAACACACCGACAGCCGCCGAGCCGAAATACAATGACAATGGCCTCTCCGCTCTTGCGGCCCTGCCGGACGGCCGCCTCGTCGCCGTCGAGCGCAATTTCGCCTCCGGGGTCGGCAACCATATCCGCTTCTTCGTCGTCGACCTCTCCCGCGCCGAGAATATTCTCGGCAAGGACAGGATCGATCCGGCATCCGTGGCCGCCGTTTCCAAATCGGCATGGTTCGAAATCAAGGAAGGCGACTTCGGCCTCGACATAGACAATATCGAAAGCCTTGCTTTTGGACCGGTCGTGGATGGCAAACAGCTCTTTGTCATCGCCTCGGACGATAATTTCAACCCGGGCAAGCAGTTCACCCAGTTTGCAGCCTTCGCAGTGCCGGCAAACCTCGGTGAGTAACACACGATAAGGATCGTGCCGGCCCCTGACAGCCCACAGGGCCGGCATGAGCGGACACGACACAACAGGAAACCTGCCTTCACCAGCGGAGAAGACGTGAACCGGCGAAGGCCCCAATCAGACCGGTGAGGAGAATACCCAGCGAATACCAGATCAGCACGAAGGCCAGGCCGTTTTCGCTGCAGAACCAGGAATAGACCCAGGCTCCGGCCGCTCCGGCCGCAAGTCCCGCAGCAAAACCTGCCAGGGCGGGATCGGCAGGAGCAGATCGTTTGAGAGCGGCAAAATTCGCAAAAAACACCGGAACAGAAAAGGCGACGATCAAGAGCGGGCAATGCAGGGCTGAAGAACCCAGGATGAGCCTGCGGTAGGCTTCAGGCAGGGCAAATCCCAGCTGCACGAAGGCCATCACCGCCATTGCCGAAACGATCACCGCGATCCCGACAAACAGGCAGCTTCTTTCTCCCTCCGGCCGGGCAAGACGCCTGACCGCGAAAAAAGCGACCATCGCCAGCAGGGCATTGTAGAAAGATTTCACCCAGAAAGCTGGCTCGCTCACCGCATCCCGCATATCGCCGCGCGGTCCCAAAATGATGAACATCAGCAGAAGTGAAACGCCAAGCGCCGGCAGGGCTGCAAAGGCCAGCCGACGCTCGAGCGCAAAAGCCGGAACGGGCCTGAGATCTGCTGCCAGTCGCTCGATAATATCTTCCGTTTTCTTCACGTGTCGCCTCGCAACTTCGCCGCCAGGGTTTTTAATGTCCTGTGAATGCCGACTCGTGCCGCAAGCTCGGTCTGGCCGGTTTTTTTTGCCGCTTCGGCAATGGACTGCCCTTCAAGCTTCACGCTGCGAATGAGCTCGCGTTGCCGCTCCGGCAAATCCTCGAGCAACCGTTCGATATCCATCCGCGCGGTGACGGCGTCGACAGACCAATCCGCCTCCAGGGTCTCATCCAGCTCCACCTCCCCCCGCATGCGCGCGCCCCTGCCGCGATAGTGATCGATGAGCTTGTAGCGCGCTATCGAAAAAAACCAGGCCGTGAACGGTCTTGAGCGATCATAGGTCGCCCGCTTCGCATGCAGCGACAATAGCGTTTCCTGCACAAGATCTTCCACTTCTGCCCTTGAAGCGGCGCCCATGCGCCGACCGTAGTAAGCAGTCAGCAGCCGGCGCAGGGCATGAAGCAAATGCCTGTAGGCGCCTTCGTCCCCGTCGAGGGAACGCAGCATCAGCGTCTTTAAAGTGTCTTCTGAAAGGCTGCCTGTCATTGTCACTATCGGGTTATTCGCGGTCGGCAGCATATTGTTACACGGTGGTTTGAAAAATCTCGCCCGAAGATGTTGTCACAAACGTGTGAAGCTGTAACGACCGTCCATTTCTCCCGAATGGACAATCGTGATCCCCGACATGATGCCGGCGGACATTCGATCACGTCCAGAGGAGACCCTTCATGACCCGCATTTTCACCGCCGTTGCCGCCGCCTCCCTGCTCTCTACTGTTTCCCTCACGGGCATCGCCCATGCCGACGGCATGAAGACAGACGCCATGAAGCCCGACGCGATGAAAATGGAGACGATGAAAAAAGATGGCATGTCCGTGACCGGCAAGAAGGCCTGCATGCACAAGGCCGGTATGGAAATGGACAAGATGAAGAAAGCCGACATGATGAAGGCCTGCGATATGATGAAATAACAACGGCCCGAAAGGAAAAAGCCCGCATCGGTTTTCACCGATGCGGGCTTTATCGACTGAAAATCCGGAACTCAGAGTTCCGACTGGCTTTCGACGATCTTGCCGACGAGGCCATAGTCCTTGGCCTCTTCCGCGCCGAGCCAGTAATCGCGATCGATATCCTTGGCGATCTTTTCTTCGCTCTGGCCGGTGGCCTTGGAGAAGATCTTGATCAGGCGCTGGTTCATCTTGATGATTTCGCGAGCCTGGATTTCGATGTCGGACGCCATGCCGCGCGTACCGCCGGAGGGTTGGTGCAGCAGGAAGCGGGTGTTCGGCAGGCAAAGGCGACGTTCTTTCGGCACCGAAACATAGATCAGCGCGCCGGCGGAGGCGACCCAGCCCGTGCCGATGATGTAAACCTTCGGCTTGATGAACTTGATCATGTCGTGGATGGAATCACCCGATTCGACATGACCGCCCGGAGAATTGACGTAAACGCGGATGTCGTCGTCGCTGGCGGCGGCAAGGGCCACGAGCTGCGTGCAGACCTTCTGCGCCAGTTCCTGCGTGATGCCACCATAGATGAAGATCGAACGCGACTTGAAAAGATTCGCTTCCGTTTCCTTGCCGATCGGCAGTTCCTTGCTCTTGTCGTCTTCGTCTTCGTTCATCAACGGCTCTCTCCAGCAAAATTCGTGCATGCCCTTCGGACATAGTGCGACTTGTTACGTAAGGCAATGAGCAAAAAAGACAAGGTTCGCGCCCGAACAATAAACAGCACCCCCGGCAGATGACGCATGGACAGCTCGTTCGTCTTCGCGATATCGTCAGCGTCTCATTGCAGTGCCGCACGCTGCGGAACCCCAAGACAGCAGGTGAGCGGCGATAATCTTAAGAGGGAACCATGCTGAAAAGACTAAGCCTTGCAGCCGCCGCGCTCGGCCTTACCACCCTGCCCGCTTTCGCGCATTTGAACCCGGAAGAACACGGCTCCTTCATGGCCGGTGTCTCTCACCCCTTCTTCGGTGCGGATCATATTCTGGCGATGGTGGCGGTCGGCATCTGGGCCTCCCAGATTGCTGTCGCGCAAAGTGACCGAAGGGCGCTCTGGATCGTGCCGGCCGCCTTCGTCGGCACCATGGCTGTGGGCTTCCTGATGGCGGTTTACGGCATCGACCTTCCCTTCGTCGAACCCGCCATTCTCGCCTCCGTCATCGGCCTTGGCCTTCTGGTCGCCATGGCGGCAAAGCTTCCCACCGCAGCAGCCGCGGCCGTTGTCGGCGCTTTCGCGCTTTTCCACGGCCATGCGCATGGCGGCGAACTCGGCAGCGCGGGCGCGCTGCAATTCGGCATCGGCTTCATGATCGCCACCGCCATCCTGCACCTTGCCGGCATCGCCCTCGGTCTCGGCATCGCCCGCTTCGGCTCGGTCGCCAGCCGCACGGTTGGCGCGCTCACGGCGATTGCGGGCCTCTCGCTCGCTTTCGGCGGCTGAGAATCATTACCGAAATTTAAAATTCGGACCGCTTTGAAAAGCCAAAATTGTGGCCTACCTCCTTATCGTAGAATTTCGCTTCACGGTAAGGAGGCAGCACATGTCACCGGAAGAAAGCCAGCTTCTCAAGGGCCTGTTCGAAAGAACCAAGGCCGCATCCGCCACCCCGCGTGACCGCGAGGCGGAAACGTTGATCGCAGACGCCGTGCGCGATCAGCCCGCAGCTCCCTATTATCTCGCTCAGGCGGTGATCGTGCAGGAGAAGGGACTGGAGGCGGCAGCAGCCCATATCAAGCAGCTCGAAGAGCGCATCCACGCATTGGAAAGCGCCAACCCGGCCCCTCAGGCCGCAGCGCAGGGCGGCTTTCTCAGTTCCATCTTCGGCACCGGCCAGCCGCAGCCGCCAGCTCCGACACCAACACCTGTTGCTGCCGCCCCGGCCTCGTGGCGCAACGATACCGCTGGCCAGACGGCCGGTCCGTGGGGATCGCAGGCAGCCCAGCAGCAGCCCGGTGGACCGTGGGGTCAGCAGCCGGCAGCAGCCGGCCGGTCTGGCGGCGGTTTCCTGCAGGGCGCGCTTGGCACCGCAGCCGGCGTTGCAGGTGGCATGCTGCTTGCGAACTCGCTGAGCGGCATCTTCGGCAGCCACATGTCGTCGCTCGGTCTCGGCTCGCCCTTCGGCGGCAATAGCGGCACTGGCAATGCGCCAGTCGAAGAAACGGTCATCAACAACTATTATGGTGACAGCGCGAACCCGCAGGATAACAATGACGACGATATCCAGCAGGCCGATTACGACGACAGCGCCGATGATGCCGACTTCGATTCAGGCGACGATAGCTCGTTCGTTTGAGCTTTTTTTCACCTAAAGAGCCGGATCAGCCGCGGCCGCGATAAGTGGCAACGCCCTGATCCGGCAGCCATACGCCCTCGGGCGCCGGTCCGGTCTGCCAGAACACGTCGATCGGAATGCCGCCGCGCGGATACCAATAGGCGCCGATACGCAGCCACTTCGGCTGCAGCAATTCCACAAGGCGCTTGGCAATATAGACCGAGCAATCCTCATGGAATGCGCCATGGTTGCGGAAGGACTGCAGGAACAGCTTCAGCGACTTCGATTCCACCAGAAAGTCGCCGGGAATATAATCGATGACGATATGGGCGAAATCCGGCTGGCCGGTCATCGGGCAAAGCGAGGTGAATTCGGGCGCGGTAAAGCGCACGACATAATCGGTGCCGGCATTGCCGTTGGGCACCTTTTCGAGAACGGCCTTTTCAGGGCTCTCTGGCGTATCGACCTTCGTGCCCAGCTGCGACAGGCCGGAAACATCCGTCACGGACATGGAAAACTCCTGTTTTTTAAACGATCACTTTGACGCCATGCGCCTTTTCGCCTTCCGGCTCGACGTGAATGGCAAGGCTGGCGCCCGGTATGACGTCCCTTATGGCATCTTCAAGGCGGTCGCAAATATCATGCGCCTCACGCACCGTCATGATCGCCGGTACGACGACGTGAAAATCGATGAAGGCGGCCGAACCGGCGCGGCGGGTTCTGAGATCATGGACACCGATAATGCCACCGGAATTGGCTGCGATCGCCTTCTTGATCGCCTCATCCTCCTCGGGCTCCACTGCCCGGTCCATCAGGCCACCCAGCGAATGCAGGATGACCTTCGAGCCCTGAAACAGAATGTTGACGGCCACGAGAATGGCAAGCGCGGGATCGAGAATGGCATAGCCCGTCAGCAATGCCAGGACGAGGCCGACAAGTACGCCTGCCGATGTCACGACATCAGACATAATGTGGTGGCCGTCGGCCGCAAGCGCCGGCGAAGAATGCTGTTTGCCGACGCGGATCAATATTGTCGCCCAGACAGCGTTAATGATCCCGGCCGCGGCATTGATGGCAAGACCAAGTACCGGCGCTTCCGGCAGTCTCGGATTGAAGAGAGCGCCCCAGGCCTCCTGCACGATCAGCAGGGCGGCGACAACGATCAGCACCCCTTCGACAACAGCGGAAATATACTCCGCCTTGTGGTGGCCGAACTGGTGGTCGTCATCGGCGGGCTTCTGCGCATAACGAATGACGAAATAGGCGATGAAAGCCGCGACCACGTTGACGGTCGATTCCAGACCGTCGGACAGCAGCGCGACCGAGCCGGTAACCCACCAGGCCACAAGCTTGAGGCCGAGTACACCGAAAGAAAGCGGAATGCCCCAGAATGCGAGCTTCCTGACCAGCGCATTGCCTTCAACGTTCATTTTCTGTCCCCGTGCGGATGCGAACGAATTGCATCATCAAGTCCCAAAACGCACGAACCGCGCGCACGGGGGTACCCGTGCGCGCGGTTCGCAATTTGCGCGTTCTATCGTTCAAACCATGGCAAAGGTCAAGAGCCGTAGCGGCCTTCAAGGCCTCATGGCCGGCTTTTCTGTTCGCAGAAACGGATGCGGTTGCCGAAGGGGTCGGTCACCTCCATCACGTCGCCCCATGGCAACTCTTCGACACCCGGCTTCATGAAGCGATAATCCTTCGCTGCCAGTTCGCGCTGAAAGGCATGAACGCCGTGCATCGTGACAAAGATGTTCGAGCCCGGTGTCGCATCGCCATGATGGCCGCTGAGATGAAGACCCATCCCCGCGCGGGAAACCTGCATGTAGAGCGGGAAATTTTCGCCGAAGCGGTGTTCCCACTCGACCTCGAAGCCGAGAAAATCGATATAGAACTCCCGTGCCTTGGCCTCGTCGAACATCCTGAGGATGGGGAATATCCGCTCGAAAGCGATATCTCCGTCTATGCGCGTCCCGGCATCGGCCATGCTGCCTTCACCCTCTTCAGGCCATAAATGAAACCGGCCGCAACAGGTGCGGCCGGTAAGGTCAGCTTATTCGGCTGCGACGATCTTGCCGTCCTGCCACTTGAACAGCGAGAAGGTCTGCGAGGTCAGGTCACCGCTTTCGCCATAGGTGACCTTGCCAATTGCGGTCGGGAAGGCTTCACCGCTCTTCAGGACCTTGGCAACCGCTTCGGAATCCTTGGCACCAGCCTTTTCGATGCCGGCCTTCAGGACTTCGACAGCAGCGTAAGCATTAAGCGTGAAGGCTTCCGCCGGAATGTTGGCGGCCTTCAGCGCTTCCGCAGCAGCCTTGGAATCAGCGTTCTTCAGCGCGTCGGAAGCATTGGTGAAGATCGTGCCTTCGCCAGCCTGCGAACCGATGTTCCAGAACTCGCTGTTCGACAGGCCGTCACCGCCGATAACGGCAGCCTTGGAGCCGATATCCTTCAACTGGCGCACCAGAAGACCGGCTTCCGGATGGTAACCGCCGAAATAGATGATCTCGGCATTGTCGGACTTCAGACGTGCCGTCAGCGCGCCGAGGTCCTTTTCGCCCGGCGTCAGGGCATCGTAGAGAACTTCGGTCACGCCGCCGGCATTCAGCGTCGCCTTGAAGGCATCTGCCAGGCCTTTGCCGTAAGCGCCCTTGTCGTGAATGATGGCGACCTTCTTGTCCTTGAGGTTGGCGAGAACGTATTTCGCCGCAACCTCGGCCTGCTGGTCATCGCGACCGCAGGTGCGGAAGACGTTGGAAAGGCCGCGGTTGGTAAGGCCCGGCGCAGTCGCCGTCGGCGTCACCATCAGCACGCCGTTTTCGGCAAAGACGTCCGAAGCGGGAATGGCGACGCCGGACGTCACCGGACCGACGACGAAGTGAATGCCTTCGGCAACCAGCTGATTCGCGGCTGAAACGCCCTGCTTCGGCTCGCCGCCATCGTCGGCCAGCTTCAGCACGACCTGTTCGCCGAGGATGCCGCCCTTTTTGTTGATTTCATTGACTGCCGTCTGGGCGCCGTTCTTGACCTGGTCGCCATAAGCGGCGACAGGACCGGTAAGCGGCGCAATCAGGCCGATGACGATTTCGGCATGGGCAAGGGGTGCGAATGCGAAGGACGCTGCAAGCGTCACGCTGGTCAATGTCTTCAGTTTCATCCTGGTGTCTCCTTAAAGGGGGTCGCGGGACCCGGTGAGCGCCATGGGCGCCGACCGAATGAAACTATCGGACGCCTCCCGGCGAAAACTCGTTCCATTTTTGAATTCCGAGCCTTCCACTCAACTCATACGGAAGGATTGATGATCTATGCAAGTCACCTTTGCTGGATTAGGTCTATTAGAGGTAAATCAAACGCGAAGCGGGCCATGATCCTATCACTCCGAAGCACGGTATCGCCCCATGGAAATGCTTGGCGTTTGGCCGCCGCTGGAGGATAATCGCGGCATGATCACAGCAGATGACGAATTTCTGACGGGCCTGCCCGTTTTCCAGCGCTTTGAGGACGTGGTTGATCCGGCGCTTTATCGTGCCCTGCCACCGGGATGGGGGCTTGCCATCGCCGATATCGTCGATTCAACGACGGCGATCCAGACCGGTCGATACAAGGCGGTGAACATGGCCGGCGCGGCGGTCATTTCCGGTGTGTCGAACAGTCTCGGACGTCACGACCTGCCCTTCGTTTTCGGCGGCGATGGCGCCGCCGTCACCGTGCCCCCGGGCGGGCTGCCGCTTGCCAGCGCCGCTCTTTCTTCCGTTCAGCGTTGGGTCAAGGACGATCTCGACCTTACGATGCGGGTAGCGCTGGTTCCGGTTGAGGATATTCGTGAGAATGGCTTCGATGTGCGCGTCGCGCGTTTTCAGGCAAGCGACGATGTATCCTATGCGATGTTTTCAGGTGGCGGCAATAGCTGGGCTGAAGCACGGATGAAGGAAGGCCTTTATATCCTGCCCACCGCAGCCGCAGGCGAACGCCCGGATCTGACCGGCCTCTCATGCCGCTGGAATCCCATTCCGGCGACCCGTGGCAAGGTTGTATCCATCATAGCGGTGCCGGGGCCGTCGCGGGACATGCCGGCATTCCGCAAGCTTGTTACCGATCTTGTCGATCTGGCCGAGCAGGACGGAAGGCATGGCCACCCCGTGCCTGAGGAGGGCCCGAAGCTCGGTTTCGTGCGGGAGGGACTGAATCTCGAGGCACGCGCAGGAGCGGCCCATCGCGACGTCTGGGGCCAGTTGCGCCGTTCGTCCCGTATTCTCGGCGAGACCCTGCTTATCAATTTGCTCGGCTTGACGGGTCTTTCGCTCGGACGGTTCAATGCGGAGCGCTATCGGCGCTCCGTCGCCAGCAATACCGATTTCAGGAAATTCGACGACGGTTTGAAGATGACCGTGGACATCGACGCCGCAAGGCTCGAAAAAATTCGCGACCGGCTGGAGCAAGGCCGCCTGTCTGGAAGCTGTTATTTCGGCCTGCATGAGCAGGACGCCGCATTGATGACCTGTATCGTACCCTCCCCGCTTTCACGGGATCACATGCATTTCGTGGACGGCGCTGACGGCGGATACGCGGCTGCAGCAACCCTGCTCAAGCAGCAGATGCAGGCTGTTCCCGCCCGCTGATCGCACCCGGCGCAAAGACCAGCGCGCTCCTTGCGGGATCACCCTCCCGGTCAGGTAACTCACAAACGAAAAACCGGCGTCAAGCGCCGGTTTCAATTCAATGCTGCCGGAGGCCTGACGGCCCCGGATCAGGCGGCTGTCTTGCTGCTCTTCTGCGCCTGGCAATAAATTTCCTCAAGGGAGGCCAGGATTTTCTTAACGGATTCGGAGTTGCTGGAATAATAGATGGTCTGCGCATCCCGTCGTGTCTTTACCAGCCGCTGGGCCCGCAATTTCGAAAGATGCTGCGAAAGAGCGGACTGGCTGAGACCAACCTGAGAGGCGAGAACACCGACCGGCACTTCCGTATCCACCAACGTGCATAAGATCATCAGGCGCTTGGGATTCGCCATCGCTGAGAGCAAGTCTGCAGCGGCGATGCTATGTTCCGACAGAGATTGGTTATCCATACGCTCAAGTCTCCTGATGACAGTCGGAAAGACGGTCATGGTGGCTATTATAGGTGTTCCAAAAGGTGTTTTTATAATTCGGTGGATACGTTGTATATACCTAAATCTTGCTTATATCGTGTCCCTTTCAAAGACTATTCTTCACTAATTATCCATCTAAGACACTTCACCTAAAATATCGGCGTTCTGCCTGATTTTTATCACATTTACAATAAAAACATGTATTAGAATAAGTATTCATAAGCAACAAATGATAAAAATTTCAGCTCCCAAATCACCATAACCCGCGACCGATTTTGAGGCTTTAAGCTTATACCACCTTAAATTTAGCAACGGGCTACAGAATCTAGTTTTACTTTGCGCAATTTTCTCGAAATTTGCAATATGGTTTTTATTAGTAATAATTTTCATGCATAACTTATGATGTCAAAGATACTCTTTCCAACAGGGGGAAGGTAACTTGCCCGGAATATCTGCGGAAAAACAAAAGGGACCCCCCGGTGAGGGAGGTCCCTTTTGTTTCCTGGCAAAAGCCAGTTATTTTTTGCGATGACGGGTCAGCCCTGCCACGACTTCGTCAGCGGAAATCGTGCCGACGATCGCGCCATTGTCGACGACACCGATTGCGCCGGAATGTTTGGCCAGCGCATCGAGAATGTCGATCAGGGGGGATGACGGGCGGGCGGTGGCCGCGACGGTCATCTGGCCGTTGCGTTCATCTACGCCCCGCTTCATCACATCCGCAGCGGTCAGCATGGAGATCGGGTTCATATTCTGCACGAAATCCGCGACATATTGCGTGGCCGGTTGCTTGACGATCTGCTGCGGCGTCCCGCACTGGATGATGCGTCCGCCTTCCATCATGGCGATACGATTGCCGATGCGGAAAGCCTCATCCAGATCGTGGCTGACAAAGAGGATCGTTTTCTTCAGCCGGCTCTGGAATTCGAGAAGCTCATCCTGCAGGCGGCTTCTGATAAGGGGGTCGAGCGCCGAGAATGGTTCGTCCATCAGCAGGATCGGCGCGCCGGTGGCAAACGCTCTCGCCAGTCCCACACGCTGCTGCATGCCGCCGGAAAGCTCTCCCACCTTGCGGTCGGCCCAGGCGGAAAGATTGACCAGTTCGAGCTGCTCGGCCACCATGCGTTTGCGTTCCGCTTCCGGTACGCCGGAAAGCTCGAGCCCGAAACCGACATTGTCGGCCACGTTACGCCACGGCAGAAGACCGAATTGCTGGAACACCATGGAAACCGTATGCATGCGCAGGTCGCGGAGCGATTTGGCCGTTGAGCGATAGGGATCGACAAAGCCGGTCTTGGTCTTCACCCCCACATTGCCACGTACCACGGGCGCAAGCCCGTTGACGGCCCTGAGCAGCGTCGACTTGCCCGAGCCGGAAAGCCCCATAAGCACGAGTATCTCGCCTTCGCTGACGGACAGCGATGCATTGGCGACACCGAGCACCAGACCGGTCTCGGCATTGATCTCGTCGCGCGTACTGCCCCTGTCGATCATCGGCAGCGCGGCATCGGGCCGGTCGCCAAAGACGATATCGACATTTCCGAAGATGATGGCGTCACTCATAGATCATCCTCCGTACCGGGAAGGCGGAAAAGCCGGTCAAGAACGATTGCCAGTATGACGATGCACAATCCCGCCTCGAAGCCCATGGCGATATTGACGGTGTTCAAGGCGCGCACGACAGGCACGCCCAAACCATTGGCGCCGACAAGCGCGGAAATGACCACCATCGACAGCGACAGCATGATCGTCTGGGTAAGACCGGCCATGATCTGCGGCGCGGCAAAGGGCAGCTCCACCTTGCGCAGCACCTGCGACGGCGTTGCTCCGAAGGCGACGGCCGCCTCGACCAGCGCCGGCGGCGTGGAGACAATGCCGAGGCGTGTGAGCCGCACCGGAGCCGGAATGGCGAAGATGACGGTGGCGATCAGCCCCGGAACCATGCCAAGGCCGAACAGCACCAGCGCCGGAATGAGATAAACGAAGGTGGGGATGGTCTGCATCAGGTCCAGCACAGGGCGCATGCCGGCATAGATCCATTTGCGTCTCGCCGCCAATATGCCAAGCGGTATGCCGATGATCATGCACACGGCGCTGGCGGCGATGACCAGCGCCAGCGTCTCCGTCGTCGCTTTCCAATAGCCGAGATTGATGATGAGCAGCAGGCCGAGTGCGGTGAAGACGGGCATGCCGATCGAGCGTCGCGTCCAGGCCGAAAGCGCCGTGACAATCGCCACGATGACCAGCGGATGCGGCGCCTGGAGCACATAAAGCAGGGCGTTGATGACGCTTTGGAAAATGAAGGAAAGCCAATCGAAGAAAAAAGCGAGATTGCCGGTCAGCCAGTCGATGGCCTCCTTGGCATATCGGCCGACGGGCAGGCGGTTTTCAGGAGCGCTGAGCCATTCCACGGTAAGAAAAGACCTTTCTTAAACAAATGCAGAAACAACGACCGGCAGACGGCGGCCGGACGCGGTGCTGGCGCATGACCTGCAATGCGTTGAAAATGCGCGGGCAAGGTCATGCATGGGCATCGATATTTCCCGCTGCATCCAGCCTGTCGCGCAGGCCGGATACAGTCATGCATAGTCTTGCGTTTTAAAGGCCAAGCGCCTTCTTGACGGCGGGCAGGGCGTCGGCGCTGCCATCCTTGGTCTTGACGTTGGCGAGCCAGGGCTCGACCGCAGCCGGATTGGCCTTCAGCCATGCGGTGGCGGCAGCTTCGCCCTCAAGCCCGTCATTCAGGATTTTGCCCATGATCTCGTTTTCCATGGGCAGGGAAAATTGCAGGTTCTTGAGGAAGGCGCCGACATTGGGGCATTCCTCGACATAACCCTTGCGAACATTGGTGTAGATCGTTGCACCACCGAAGTTGGGACCGAAGACCTCATCGCCGCCCGTCAGGTAGGTGAGCTTGAAATTCGCATTCATCGGATGCGGTTCCCAGCCGAGGAAAACGATCGGCTCGCCGGATTTTTCCGCGCGGGCGACCTGCGACAGCATCCCCTGCTCGGAGGATTCGACGACTTCGAACGCCTTCAATCCGAATGTATCCTTGGCCACCATGTCGAGGATCAGGCGGTTGCCGTCATTACCGGGCTCGATGCCGTAAATCTTGCCGCCAAGCGCGTCGCTGTGCGTGGCGATGTCCTTGAAATCCTTGATGCCGAGTTCGGCACCCTTGGCGTTGGTCGCCAGCGTATACTTGGCGCCGGTCAGGTTTTCCCGCAGCGTTTCGACCGATTTGTCTTCGCGGTAAGGCGCGATATCCCCTTCCATGGTCGGCATCCAGTTGCCGAGGAAGACATCGATGTCTTTGTTTTTCAGGGATGTATAGGTAACGGGAACAGAGAGAAGCTTGACGTCGGTTTCATAGCCTAGGCTTTTCAGTAGTACCGTGGCTGTGGCCGTTGTGGCGGTGATGTCGGTCCAGCCCACATCGGAAAACCGCACCGTGCCGCAGCTTGCCGGTTCGGCGGCACCGGCCGCGCTGAACGTCATGGAGGAGATTGCTGCGGCCAGAACCAGACAGCGACGTCTATTTGCAAACATTGTTTGCTCCCTTTTTTTCGTTCCCTTGCCATTATCAATATCTTCCGGCCACAATCAACTCGCGTGCATTTGCGTGCTTTGGCCCGCCCGTTTGCGACAAAAACGGCAAAAACGTCGGGATTCGAACCTGCAAATGGGAAAAAGCAGACCGCAGAAATCTGTGTTTTTCGCGCCTGCGCACTTTTCAATCCAAATCTTCCTCGTCAAAAGACGCCTGATGCGGCATCGGATCGGGCTTTGTGATCGCCTGGTGAAATCCGGCGCGCCGTTTCGTGAGGTTGCGAGGCGTCCGAAAGGCGCGAAGGCGCTCCGGGAGTGGATAATGGCAAAACTCTATTTCAATTATTCGACGATGAATGCCGGCAAATCGACCATGCTGCTGCAGGCGTCCTATAATTATCAGGAGCGCGGCATGCGCACGCTGATCTTCACGGCCGCGTTTGACGACCGCGCCGGCGTCGGCCGTGTCGCCTCGCGCATCGGTCTGTCCTCCGACGCCCTGACCTTCGATGAAAATACCGATTTGTTCGCTGAAGTATCGGCCCTGCATGTACAGGCGCCCGTCGCCTGCGTTTTCGTCGACGAGGCCAATTTCCTCTCAGAACACCATGTCTGGCAGCTTGCCGAGATTGTCGACCGGCTGGACATCCCGGTCATGACCTATGGTCTGCGCACGGATTTCCAGGGCAAGCTCTTCCCTGCCTCGAAAGAACTGCTTGCGATTGCCGACGAGCTGCGCGAAATCCGCACCATCTGCCATTGCGGCCGCAAGGCGACGATGGTGGCCCGCTTCGACAATGAAGGAAATGTCGTCACGGAAGGCGCGCAGATTGAGGTAGGCGGCAACGAAAAATATGTTTCCTTCTGCCGCCGCCACTGGGTGGAGACGTTCAACGGCGGCTGAGCGGCTGCGTCCGGTTGCCGCATTTGATTTTTCGCAAAGATGACCACCCGGCTCCTGCGCTAGAACGGCGGGGACATCCGCTTGGATGTGCTTTCTCTCAGGAGCAAAATTATGCAGAACAAAATTGCCGGATTTGCCAGCTTCGTCATTGCTGGACTTTTTGCCTTCCCCGCCCTGTCTGCCGAAATCGAAGTGAAGATGCTCAACAAGGGCAGCGATGGTCAGGCGATGGTCTTCGAGCCCGCAACCGTCAAGGCTGCCGTAGGTGACGTCATCACCTTCATTCCGGTGGACAAGGGCCATGACGCGGCAGCCGTGAAGGATATGATCCCCGAGGGGGTTTCCGAGTTCAAGGGCAAGATGAACGAGGCGGTGAAGCTGACGGTCGAGAAGGAAGGCGCCTACGTCGTCAAATGCACGCCGCATCTCGGCATGGGCATGGTCGCGCTCGTTGTCGTGGGCGACGCCGTGCCGGCCAACCTCGATGCCGTCAAGAGCGGCAAACTGCCGAAAAAGGCACGCGACCGGCTGAATGAGGAGATCGCCAGGCTCGGCCTCTGACTGTTTGCCCTCCGGCTCCGCGGCGGCCATTACGTCGCAGTCCGTATGGAGAGCGATGATGGCCGGCGCAGACCGCAGGTTGAGAAAAGTTTCGCAATCATGTTGTATCCCGGTTGACCGGGACATATCTGCAGGACAGTAAATGACCGGAGTCCGACCAGGCGCCGAAGGGCGCCCCACCGGATGGCGGTTTTATTCCGGCATCCAGCCCCGCGGGCAGAGGAGACTATGACGACATGATAGACCGGATCACCGCCACGATTCAGGCAGCCTTCAGTGCCATCGGCAGGGCCGCCGGTCTTCTCGTCGCCTGGCTTTTATGGCCCTTCATGGCCGCCCATGGCTGGTACAGCGGCCGCAACTGGCTCATCAAGGGCCCGATCGCTCTGGTTCTCATCCTGCTTGCCGGCTTCTACGGATATTTCGTCTGGCAAACGCAGGTCTGGAGCAATTTCGATCCGGATTACATTTCCCGTTACAAGCTTGCTGAACGGACCGTGCCGCCCGGACAGGAACTGCCGGCCGCCTCCCCGACATCGCCCGCTGGCGCAACCGGTGCTGCCGCCAACACATCCGCACCGGTGTGCCAGCGCTCGGCCATCGTTGACGCTGCCGCCGATCTCACCGATTTCAACGTCAACCAGAATGCGTGGATTTCCTCCATGCTGCTCTATCGCCTCGGTCTCTTCGGCATGGACTGGGATAGCACACCGTTTCTCGACAACAAGGCCTCATTCCAGCGCGGCGTGAACCAGGCCGTGCGCCGCACCTCGGTGGAGCTGGTGGATACGCTCGGGCGCGTGCGCGGGACATCGGGCATCAACAACAACCTCCAGGAAGCGCGTGGCAATATGCAGTTCAGCGAATATTCCTGGTATTTCGGTCTCGATCCTTTCGGCCCGAAGACGCCGACTCCCAGCTATTACCGCGCCGCGATCCGCAGCTTCCAGGCCTTCAATGGCGAGCTCGTCGCCTGCAAGGCCGTCTTCGACACCCGCGCCGACAACCTGATCCAGTTCATCGACCGCATTGCCGGCGATATCGGCTCGACATCGGCCATCCTCCGTGAGCGTTCGGAAAACTATAATGGCGGTTGGTTCGATACCCGCGCCGACGACCGTTTCTGGTTCGCCTATGGCCAGCTCTACGGTTATTACGGCGTACTTTCCGCAGCCGGATCCGACTTCGCGCAGGTCATCCGCGAACGCAACCTCACCAACCTGTGGAACGACACGCTCCTGCAGACCCGCGCAGCCTTGCGTATCCAGCCGGCGATCATCTCCAATGGTGAGGAGAGCGGCTGGATCATGCCGTCGCACCTGGCCACCATGGGATTTTACGTTTTGCGGGTTCGCTCCAATCTCGTCGAGCTTCGCTCGGTTCTCGACCGATAAGGCGCAGGTTTTCCCGAAGGGCGGGACCGATCAGACGATCAGGCCAAGGCGTATGGTCTTGGCCACCAGCTGGGTGCGGTTCACGCAGTCGAGTTTGCGGATGGCGTTGTTCATATAGGCGTTGACGGTATGTTCCGAGATGGAGAGAAGCTCGGCAATCTCCACCGAGGTCTTCCCCTGCGCCGTCCAGCGCACCACGTCGAGTTCCCGCTTCGTCAGCGGTGAAGGCCCTCTGGAGCCGGTGCGGCAAAGCCGGTCATAGACCTCCAGCGCATGTAGCGCGATCATGCCCAGCTCGTTCAGCGCGGCCTGTTGCAGGGTATCGCGATCGCCTGCGAAATTCATCAGATACCGATTGCCGTTCATGCCGTGTACCGGGACCATGAGACCCGAAGTGATGCCCATGCTGCGCACGGAGGATACGGCATCCTGAAGCGTTTCACACGCAATGTCCGGGTCCTGCAACGACCAATATTGCGGCATCATCGATGATGCGCCGCGCCTGATGACGGGACAATCCCCGAGCGCACCGTCGCTGGTCATCGCATTCACGACCCAGATTGGCAGGCTGCTTTCAATGACCGTCGGCAAGCCATAGGCATTTTGGCCGCCGGGCAGGAGCAGCAGGGTCACATAGGCGTAACCGAAAGCGTGCATCACTTCCTGCAGCGCCTCCAGCCATTGGGACTTGTCGGCAGCAGCCGACAGATCATCGCATAGCCTCGCCTGACGCTCCGTCTTCACCATTCACGCCCCTTCTCCGCGCCGGGTCTTGACGCCAGGAGCGAAAAAATGCGTGGCCATGACGGGGTTGCGACCTTCATATCGTCTGGATTACCCTGCTAAAGCACCGGCTTTTCGGCCTTGTCCTTCGGCTTGGCCATCAGTTTCTCCAGGAAACCAAGCATGACCGCCGAGGCGACAAAAGCCAGATGGATGATCGTGAACCACATCAGCTTGCTGTCCGAGTACTGATTGGCATTGAGAAAGATTTGCAGCAGGTGAATGGACGAAATGGCCACGATTGACGACGCGACCTTGATTTTCAGGCTTCCGGCATCAAGCTTGCCCAGAAACGAAACCTCCGCATCGGCATCGTCGAAACGGCTGACAAAGTTCTCGTAACCGGAAATCATCACCATGACGATCAGGCTGGCGACGAGTGCCGCATCAATCAGGCCCAGCATGGCGAGGATCATGTCGGCTTCGTCGTAGGTAAAAACGTTCTTCGCAACTTTCAGAAACTTGAGCGCGAAAGAAAAGGCGTAGACAGCCAGCGCCGCGACCAGGCCGAGATAAAAAACGACCAGCAGCCAGCGGCTGGAGAGAATGATCCGCTCGACGAGCAGTTCAAGAGACTTCATTTCCGTATCCGATTATTAAACTGTTATTTTCGGGTATGCTTTCTTTCGCCATGTAAACTGGCCGCGAAGATCGTAGCAAGCATCAATGTCGGCACTTTGACCGCATCGTGGCGTTTTCGCCCTGACCCATCTTTTTTGGCCGCGGCCCGCAAACGTAATATTTTTGCAACATAGCGCCCCGCTTTAAAACATGATGCAAAAAGTCATATATAATATGTTGACAGTTATCGTCATGTTTTTTAGTCCTCGCTTATCGGCTCGCCCGTAACCAATCAGAACATATCCAGCCGCGCCTGAGCGCGGCGCGTTTTTGCGCGCCGTGGCTCCTGTGCGCGCATATTCGGGGGTAATCAATGTCCATCTCACGCACGCATTCCGCGCTGCTTCTCTGCACCGCCATGTCTCTTCTGCCCCTGACCGGCCACGCACAGGCACAGGATGCCGCTTCCGGTACCAATGGCACCACCACGCTCGAAAAAATCGTCGTCAAGGGCAAGCGCGTCAAAAGCGCCAATGCCGTCGCCGACACCCCGCTGGCGAGCCAGACGACGGCGGAAGATATCCGCAAGAAGGACATCGGCAGCATCAAGGACCTCGGCAACAGCACGGAACCGGGTGTCGATTACGTCGACGCCAAGCCCGGCCGGCCCGGCGGCCTGTTCATTCGCGGCCTCGGCGGCGCACGCGTCGTCACTTTGATCGACAATATTCCCGTTCCTTACTTCAACAATTTCGCCCGTCAGGGTCAGGCAACCACCACCCTCAGCGACACAAGCTCAAGCTTCGATTTTTCCTCGCTCTCGACGGTCGATGTGGTGCGCGGCGCCGATTCCAGCCGTATCGGCTCCGGTGCCCTTGGCGGCGCTCTGGTACTGCGCACGCTCGAACCGGAGGACCTGATCGGTGAAGGCAGGGACTGGGGCGGTGTCGCCAAGACCACCTATGACAGCGAGGACAGGAGCGTGGGCGGATCGCTCGCCGTCGCCAAGAAGATCGAGAACACCTCGGTCCTGTTCCAGGGCTCCTACAAACGCGGCAATGAAACGGACAACAAGGGTACGGCCGACATCTACGGCACGCGTCGCACCAAGCCCAACCCCGCCGACACCTATGAAAGCAACCTGATGTTCAAGATCCGCCAGGATCTGGAAGGTGGCCACCGCATAGGACTTACTGCCGAACGGTATTCGCTGAGAGACCGCAGCGACATGAAAACCCTTCAGGGTGTCAGCGTATCGGGCTCGACCTATCGCATCGGCGATTACCGCGGTTACGAGGACACTGAGCGCGACCGCGTCTCGCTTGATTATGAATACGAGGCGCCCTCGACTGACGGCGTGATCGATGCCGCCAATCTGTCGCTCTACTGGACGCGCCTCTCCAAGGAATCCGGCGCCGGCGACCGGCTGACCAATAATTCGCTCTATATCCGCGAAGACAGCATGCGCAACAGCGCCTTCGGTATCGTCGGCGGCCTAGAATCCGGGTTCGAGCTTGGCGGCGTGCAGCACACCGTCCGTTTCGGCGGCAACGCCATGACCACCGATTTCAGCCAGGAGCTTTTCGCCAATACGGCCGGTTCGACCTCATCGTCGCAATCGGACATGCCTGACGTGAGCGGCAAGAGCCTCGGCCTTTATCTCGATGACGAAATCGCCTTCGGCAACGGCTTCCGACTGACCCCCGGCCTGCGCTTCGATTCCTACGATTACGATCCCGATGGCTCCGTTTCCAGCAACAGCGGCTACCGAACATTCGGCCTGCCGAGCGGCAATAGCGGCTCGCGCTTCTCGCCGAAGCTTCTTGCCACCTATGACGTCACGCCCGAACTACAGCTTTTCGCACAATGGTCGATGGCCTATCGTGCCCCCACGATCAACGAACTGTATCTGAACTTCTCCAACGTCAGCTCCGGTTACGCTGTTGTCGGCAACTCCGCCCTCAATCCCGAGACCAGCAACGGTTTCGAGATCGGTGCGAACTACGCCTCCGGCGACCTGACGGGAAGCCTGACGCTGTTCCACAACAAGTACAAGAACTTCATCGAACAATATACGACCTCGACAACGCTCTTCCCCGGCTTCGGCGGCAGGGGCAACGGATCGCTGTTTACCTATCGCAACCGCAACAACGTCGAAATCTCCGGTGTGGAGGCCAAGGTCCGCAAGGATCTGGCAAACGGCTTCTTCGCCCACGCTTCGCTCGCCTACGCCTATGGCAAGGACACCGACACCAACGAGTTCATCCGCACGGTGGCACCGTTCAAGTCCGTCCTCGGCGTGGGTTATGCGCAGGATGTCTGGGGCACGGAACTGACGGGCGTTTTCTCCGCCGGCATGCGTGACGACAGGGTGGCCAACACTTTCGACGCCCCCGGTTACGGCGTCTTCAACCTGACCGGTTGGTGGGAACCCGAGCAGACCAAGGGCCTGCGCATCCAGGCCGGCATCTACAACCTGTTCGACAGGAAATACTGGAATGCCGTCGGCGTCCGCGACGTGAACCCGAATTCGGTCAGCACGGTCAATCAGCCGGTCGATTTCTACACGGAAGCAGGCCGCACCTTCAAAATCTCCCTGACCCAGAAGTTCTAAATCCGGGGCGGAAGCATCAACTCCAGTCGGGCGGCCTTTCGGGTCGCCCCTTTTTGTCAGCGGCAATAGAGATAGCCGCCTTTTCGCTCCAGCACGTCGAGATGCAGGTGATCCTGATGGGTTGCGTCGCTGCCGGGCGAAAGGACCGTGCGGAAAAACAGGCAGGCGGCAGCGGTAATCGTGCGCTGAAAAGCACCCTCCGGCGTCCGGTCCTCACCGCGCGGCTTCATCACCAGCGGCTCGCCCTTATCGAAGGAAATGGTGGAAATATCCACGGCATTGCCCTTGGCATGTTCGGAAATCTTGCCGTTTTCCGCGCTGTTGCGGTTTCGGCAAATATAGGTCGAGGCATTGGCGATGGCCGTCACCTTTTTCTCCGGCAAAGCCAGAGCGGCCGCCGGCACCATCATCTCCTTGGTCCAGCGTGAAAGCGCAAGCGCGGTTTCACAGCGCATGGTTCCAGATGGCTCAAGCTTGATGCCAGGCAGAACCACGGAAAGCTCGATAGGCGCGTCGATGCCGCACCCCTGTTCCGTATCGCGGATCGGCTCAAGCTGCTTGAACTCTGCACCGATCCCCTTCAACGAGGCAAGGCATGCCTGGAGTGCGGCCGGGTCCTCCGGCTTCACCGGCTCCGGTGGCTTCTCATCAGGTTTCGCCGTTTCGACAGTCGGTTTCTTCTGCTCCACGCCATCCTTGTCCTCGCCTTCCTTCTTGGCGTCATCGGAACCCTTGTCTGCGGGTGTCTTTTCACCATCGGATTGCTGGTTTCCGGAAGCATCGGGTTTCGCGACCGGCTGCTCCTCGGGCTGCGGCTTGGGAACGGGTTTGGGTGCTTCCGCCGGCCTTTGCGGCGTCTTGTCGGATGGCTTTTCCGAGGGGGTGGAGGACTGCCCCTCACCCGGTTTCGGCTGCGGCACCGGTACCTGCGCCGGCGGTTCAGAGGCAGAAATCAGTGCGAGGGTGGTTACCAGAAGACACAGGCGATGAAGCATTTGACGGGGCACTCCTGACCGTTTCGGCAGGGTTGCAACGCCGCGGCGGCCCGTAAGGTTCATTCCCTTGCCGAAATCCGCTTGCCAAGGCGGATCGTGCACGCTAACAATTTTCGCATGAACATCGTGTCTAAGAACATTGCTAACTGGTGGTGGAGCAGCTTTACGCGGCCTTGACCAGTCATGTCTTCAGACAAAGTCCAAGCCGCCCGAATTTTCAGGCGGCTTTTTTGTTATCTTGCCGCCTGTCATCGGGCCTGAACAACGGGAAGTGCGAAAGAAATGGTAACGATCATTCAGGATGACGGAGCGGAAACCTACGAGACGAAAGGCGGCATCAAGGTCAGCCGAAAGCGCCGGCCTGCCGATTATGCCAACGCCATCGACAATTATGTCGAAAAGCTCGATTCCCATCGCGGCGCGGTTTTCTCATCCAACTATGAATATCCCGGCCGCTACACGCGCTGGGACACGGCCATCATCGACCCGCCGCTCGGCATTTCCTGTTTTGGCCGCAAGGTGTGGATTGAGGCCTATAATGGCCGCGGCGAAGTACTGCTTTCCTTCATCACCGAAAAGCTGAAGGCGACGCCCGATCTCACGCTCGGCGCTTCCACCACGCGTCGTCTTGATCTCACCGTCAACGAACCGGACCGCGTCTTCACCGAAGAAGAACGCTCAAAAATCCCGACCGTCTTCACTGCGCTGCGCGCCATAGTCGACCTCTTCTATTCGAACGCGGATTCGGCAATCGGCCTGTTCGGCGCCTTTGGTTACGACCTCGCTTTCCAGTTCGACGCCATCAAACTGTCGCTGGCGCGCCCGGAAGACCAGCGCGACATGGTGTTGTTCCTACCCGATGAAATCCTGGTCGTTGATCACTATTCCGCCAAGGCCTGGATCGACCGTTACGACTTCGAAAAGGGCGGCGTGACGACGGACGGCAAGTCCTCCGACATAGCAACCGATCCCTTCAAGACAACCGATACGATCCCGCCCAAGGGCGATCACCGTCCCGGCGAATATTCCGAACTTGTCGTGAAGGCCAAGGAAAGCTTCCGCCGCGGCGATCTGTTCGAGGTCGTCCCCGGCCAGAAATTCATGGAACGCTGCGAAAGCAACCCGTCGGCGATTTCGCGCCGCCTGAAGGCGATCAACCCGTCCCCCTACTCCTTCTTCATCAACCTCGGCCATCAGGAATATCTGGTCGGCGCCTCGCCGGAAATGTTCGTGCGCGTCTCCGGCCGCCGCATCGAGACCTGCCCGATCTCAGGCACCATCAAGCGCGGCGATGATCCGATTGCCGACAGCGAACAGATCCTGAAACTGCTCAACTCGAAGAAGGATGAGTCCGAACTGACCATGTGTTCGGATGTGGACCGCAACGACAAGAGCCGCGTCTGCGAACCCGGTTCGGTCAAGGTCATTGGCCGCCGCCAGATCGAGATGTATTCGCGCCTCATCCACACGGTGGACCACATTGAAGGCCGCCTTCGGGACGATATGGACGCCTTTGATGGCTTCCTCAGCCACGCCTGGGCCGTGACCGTCACCGGCGCACCGAAGCTCTGGGCCATGCGCTTCATCGAAGGCCATGAAAAGAGCCCGCGCGCCTGGTATGGTGGTGCGATCGGCATGGTCGGTTTCAATGGCGACATGAATACAGGCCTCACTCTGCGTACCATCCGGATCAAGGACGGTATTGCCGAGGTGCGTGCGGGTGCGACCCTGCTCAACGATTCCAATCCGCAGGAAGAAGAAGCCGAAACCGAACTCAAGGCGTCCGCCATGATATCAGCCATTCGCGACGCGAAAGCCACCAACGCCGCTTCCACCAAGCGCGATGCGGCCAAGGTCGGTACTGGCGTGAAGATCCTGCTTGTCGATCACGAAGACAGCTTTGTCCACACGCTGGCGAATTATTTCCGCCAGACCGGTGCGACCGTCTCCACCGTCAGATCGCCGGTCGCAGCCGACGTATTCGATCGCTTCCAGCCCGATCTCGTCGTGCTTTCCCCCGGACCGGGCAGCCCGACGGACTTCGACTGCAAGGCGACGATCAAGGCGGCCCGCGCCCGCGAATTGCCGGTCTTCGGCGTCTGCCTCGGCCTTCAGGCTCTGGCGGAAGCCTATGGCGGCGAGCTTCGCCAGCTTGCGGTGCCGATGCATGGCAAACCCTCGCGCATCCGCGTGCTGGAACCGGGCCTCGTCTTCTCCGGTCTCGGCAAGGAAGTGACCGTTGGCCGTTACCACTCGATCTTTGCCGACCCCTCCACCCTGCCGCGTGATTTCATCATCACGGCCGAAAGCGAGGACGGCACGATCATGGGCATCGAACATGCCAAGGAACCCGTGGCTGCCGTTCAGTTCCACCCGGAATCGATCATGACGCTTGGCCAGGACGCCGGCATGCGCATGATCGAGAACGTGGTGGTGCATCTGACCCGCAAGGCGAAGACGAAAGCCGCGTGATGGCTGCCGCCGATACCACCAACATCGAGCCGATACGGGCGGAGCACGTTGAGAGCTTTCACCGTGCGCTCGATGCGGTATCGCGCGAGCGGAAATATCTGAGCTTCCTGGAGGCGCCGCCGCTCGATGCGGTGCGCGCCTTCGTTCTCGACATGATCGAGAACAACCATCCGCAATTTGTAGCGATTGCGGATGGCGAAGTGGCGGGCTGGTGCGACATTCGCCGCCAGGACAGAGTAACCCGCGCCCATTGCGGCACACTCGGCATTGGTATCCTACAGGCCTACCGTGACAAGGGACTTGGCGCGCAGCTGATGCGGCGAGCGCTCGATTCCGCCCGTCAAGGCGGGCTGCGTCGTGTCGAGCTGAGCGTGCATGCGGACAACGCCAGAGCGATAGCGCTGTACGAAAAAATCGGCTTTGTGCATGAGGGCCGGGCCCGCGATGCCGTTCTGATCGACGGGCGCTATATCGACAGCCTGAACATGGCGATCATCCTCGGCAACTAACCCCTCGGCAGCGCAGCGGAAATACAAAGCGCGAATTTCTTCAGCAGCTGCAGGTCGAAATGTCCCTCCCGGCGCAGCATCCAGGTCAGCGCGTCATTCGCCGTCCATGGCTTCTTGTAGGGTCTGACCGAAGTCACGGCGTCGTAAACGTCGCAGATGGCCGCGATACGCGCGTAAAGGGTGATCTCGCTGCCGGCACGCCCGCTGGGATAACCGCCGCCGTCAATTCGCTCATGATGATTGAAGCAGACATCAAGCACCATCTCAGGCATCTGCTCGTTTCGCGACAATATTTCCCGCCCGAATGCAGGGTGGAGATTGATGATTTTGCGTTCGTCGGTGCTCAACCCATCCGCCTTGTTGAGAATGGACGAGGGGATTTCCACCTTGCCAATATCATGCAGCAGGCCACTGACGCCGAGCAGATCGACCGTTCCGCGGTCGAGCCCGAGATAATTACCGAAGAGGATCATCAGCCCGCTGACGGAAACCGAGTGCACGAAAGTCGTTTCATCTTTCGATTTCAGGCGGGTGACCCCGATGAAGATCGCCGGGTTCGACTGCACGGCATCGGAAATCTTGCCCGCCGCCGCCGCCATGCCCTTCAGCGACACAAGGCCGCCGGCTTCTGCGGAAGCAAAGGTCTCGGAAATAGTGCCTGCCGCTGATCGGACCGCATGGGTTACGGCGGCAATGGTTTCCGGGCAATTGTCCGGCGCCAGCGAAACCGCAGCCGAACGCCTGCCGCCTTCGGTATCGTATCCCCTGGCCGTGTTGATGATGATGCTTTCAGCGCCGCTTGATTTCAGTTGCCGCATCAATTCCTCCTGCCGCAAAAGAAAGCGGTGCCGCTTTAAAAATCCCTGATTCGAAAGCGTTCCTTCGACCGCTTCGATAAACATGCCAAGTGTCAGTTGCTGGGTGGAAATTCGTTTGAGCATCAGACGCTTTTATTTTCCTTCCCGGGAATATAACCTAAAACCGCAATTCGTAAAAATGCCGGTGCACAACCGGTTGAACTATAAAGGTGAAGTCAAGCCTTCCCAATCCCGCCTAAACTTGAACCTTGAAGATTAGATACCACAAATATGAAAATTTTTTACTCTCGATATATTTAAAACTCAAAGAATCAATTCGAATAGATCCAGAAACAACCCTCGAATGTAAATAATGAAGATTCTCGCATACGACGTAAATCAGGAGCCGAAGAAAGCCGCATGAATTCCAGACTTGAAAAGCGCATCGACCAGGGTACGGGCCGTGAACCGGCAGACATGGTTCTCAAGAACGGCCGCTTCTTCGATCTCGTCACCGGAGAACTCGTTGCCTCGGATATCGCCATTTGTGGCGATACGATCGTGGGAACCGGTGAAAGCTATGAGGGTTACCGGGAAATCGATATTTCCGGCAAAATCGTCGTCCCCGGTTTCATCGATACGCATCTCCATATCGAATCGTCGCTGGTGACACCGCATGAGTTCGATCGCTGCGTTTTGCCGTATGGCGTCACCACCGCCATTTGCGACCCCCATGAAATTGCCAATGTGCTCGGGGTGGAGGGGCTTCAGTTCTTCCTCGACAGCGCCATGGAAACCATCATGGACATCCGCGTGCAGCTTTCCTCCTGCGTGCCCGCCACTCACCTGGAAACCGCTGGCGCCGACCTGCCGATTGAAAAGCTGCTGCCGTTCCGGAGCCACCCGAAGGTCATCGGCCTTGCTGAATTCATGAATTTCCCCGGTGTCATCCACAAGGACCCGGTGTGCATGGCGAAGCTGGAGGCTTTTCAGGGCCAGCATATCGACGGGCACGCACCGCTTCTTTCCGGAACAGCGCTGAACGGTTATCTCGCTGCCGGCATCCGCACCGAGCATGAATGCACGAGTGCAACGGAAGCGCTGGAGAAAATCCGCAAGGGCATGCACATTCTGGTGCGCGAAGGCTCGGTCTCGAAAGACCTGCATGCCCTGATGCCCATCATAACCGAGCGGCTGTCGCCCTATCTGGCGCTCTGCACCGATGACCGCAACCCCCTCGACATCGCCGAACAGGGCCATCTCGACTACATGATCCGCACCGCGATCGCCAGCGGCGTGGAACCGCTCGCCATCTATCGCGCCGCCTCTATTTCCGCCGCCAAAGCCTTTGGCCTGCGCGATCGCGGCCTGGTCGCGCCGGGCTGGCGCGCCGATCTCGTGGTGATCGACAGCCTGGAAAGCTGCAAAGCCAGCATGGTTCTTTCCGGCGGCCGGATCGTCGACGATGCGCTCTTTGCCACGCGCAAACCGGTCGCACCGGTCGGTCTCGACAGCGTCAAGGCGAGACCCGTGCTCGCCTCGCATTTTGGCGTGCCGGTCACGGAAGGCGAAAGCCCTGTCATGGGCGTGCTTCCCGGCAAGATCATTACCGAGCACCGTCGCTACAGACTGCCGACGGACGGCAACCAGACCACCGTCGATCTCGAAAACGATATCATCAAGGTCGCCGTCATCGAACGCCACGGCAAGAACGGCAACCATGCCAATGGTTTCGTTCAAGGTTTCGGCCTGAAAAAGGGCGCCATCGCCTCCACCGTCGGCCATGACAGCCATAATATCTGCGTTGTCGGGGTGAGCGAAGACGACATGGCGCTGGCCGCTAACCGGCTGGGCGAAATCAAGGGCGGTTTTGTCGTGGTGGAAGACGGCAGGGTGACAGGCGAAATCGCTTTGCCCGTCGCCGGGCTGATGAGCCTTGAACCCTACGAGACCGTTCGCGATACGCTGCACACCCTGAGAAAAGCAGCCTATGCGCTGGGCACCACGCTGGAAGAACCCTTCCTTCAGGTCGCCTTCCTGCCCCTGCCCGTCATCCCCCATCTCAAGATTTCCGACATGGGCATGGTGGATGTGGACCGGTTTGCGCTGATCTGATGGTGGCTTGGCGACTAGCGGCAGCGAAGAACGCTTCGCCTCCGTTTTTGAGGCCGCTGGCGCGGCCTCATGCCTTCGTCTCCGCAGGCCAGGTGACATAATAATATTTGCCCGCGACCCTGCCGAAATAGGCATTTTTTCCCGTCGCCTTTTCGACATAACTCCCGTTTCCGTCCTTGGAAAGCGCACCGTCTTCGCTGCGCTTCAGTTGAGTATTGAGGAAGTCGACCCAGTTGGTCTTGGCGGTATCGGTAGCTGTGGTCGGCGTTGCTTTTTTCTGGTTGGGATCCCACGCATTGATCGTTTTACCCTGAGTGGGATTGGTAACCTGCAGGGCCCCGCGCTCGAGAGCGCCTACCATTGCCCGGGCGCGCAGATATTGCGCCGGATCGTCGCCAGCCAACGCGAGCTTCGCTTTCAGATTCCGCATGAAAGCGGGCGACGCGATATAGTCGGCCGAAGAGGTTTTTGCCGCTGGTGTCGATGAGGATGTGCGGGCCGCCGATTTCCCGGAAGGAAATACATCGCGGATGGACGGAAGGGCAGCCTTGGCTTTGCCGCCTGAGGACCTAGTATTACCGCTGTTGGGCTGATTGAAATTCTTGATTGAAACGGACATGACAATTCCTGCTTCACTAACGAGTGGTGATGGAAATATACAGGACTCGATGTTTGACGCCGAAAGCTTGCCCAAGACTTGCAGTACAGCCGAAATAAATGCGAAACCATTATTTATGCGGAGGAAAAACGATAATATAAACATTCTAAATTATGAATATACTTAAATAGCTTCGTTACGACGTTAAGACAAAGCCATGACGTCACATGCGGCGGTGGCAACCCGCCCCGCAGCCAGACACTCTTCGCGGATCAGCACAGGCAGCTTATCGCTTCGGGATCAGCGACCTGCGAAAATAAACGACGCGCTCCGTTTCCTCAAATCCCAGGGCCGCATGCATGCGATGGGAGCTGAGATTGGCGATATCGGCATCGGAGGCAAGTTCGCTGACGCCTTGGTCGATGGCCCAGCGGGTCACCTGCTCCACCAGAAGGGCGGCGACGCCCTGCCTGCGAAACGCCTCCTCCACGTAGATTCCCTCAAGAAACGCCACGGGTGACGTATCGCAGCCGTTGACGTAATCCCGCCGCAGGCTGACCTCGGCAAAACCAATGGCCGATCCGTCAAGATCGTGAACGATAAATCCAGCCCCGGTTTCGCAAACGTCCTGCAACTCAGCCCGATGGTCTTCAGGCGCCGTATCGGGCCAGAGACGGTGTCGCAGAAGGCACCAGTCATCCGGATAGTCGCCAGCATTTCGGACGTCGAAAGTCCCGCTCATTCAACGCTCCCGCAAAACACGTCCAGCCCCTCAAGCTTGACGATGCCGCCATCAAACAGCGGCTCGAAACCCGGCATCGGCAGGATTGTCGTCACGTTCATGCCCCTGGGGATGGGAAACTCCACCGGCTTGCGCGTCAGGTTGAAAACGAAAAGCAGCGTATGCTCGCCCTTGTGACGCGTGAAGGCCAGCACGTCGAGATTGGTTTTCAGGAACGTCATGTCCCCGTCACGCAGCGCGCCATGGCTTTTCCGGAACGACAGAACCGCCCGGTAATGGTTCAGGATCGAGTCCGGCCTTCGTTCCTGCGCATCCGCGGCGTGCATGGCATGCGCATAGGGCACCGGCAGCCACGGTTTGTCAGCGGTCGAAAAGCCGGAATTCTGCTTGCCTGTTTCCCACACCATCGGGGTGCGGCATCCATCGCGCCCCTTGAAGGCTGGCCAGAAGCGGATGCCATAGGGGTCACGCAAATCAGCGAAAGCCAGCTCAGCCTCCGTCAAGCCAAGTTCCTCGCCCTGATAGAGGCAAATGGACCCGCGCAGGCTGGCGAGAACGCAGATAGCGAGCTTGGCAACCCGCGTCTGTTCTTCGGCGCCTTCCGAAAACCGGCTGAGATGGCGCACCACGTCATGGTTGGAAAAGGCCCAGCAGACCCACCCGTCCGTCACCACCTTGCCGAAAGTCTCGACCGACCCGCGGATGTGTTTGGCGGTGAAATCCGGCCCCAGAAGGTCGAAGGTGTAGCACATGTTGAGCTTGTCGTTGCCGGACGTGTAAGCAGCAACGGTCTTCAACGACCGCGCGCCGTCACCCACTTCACCCACGGTGGCGCGGCCCTCATACTCATCGAGTAGTGCGCGGAAGCGCTTCAGGAAACCGATATTTTCCGGCCGGGTCTTGTCATAGAGATGGTCCTGCATGCCGTAGGGATTGACGTCGGAAGCGTCGAGCCCGAAGCTTTCCTCGTCGAACAGCGGCGGGTTGTCACGCAGGAGCTTGTCGTGGAAATAGTGATTGACGGTATCGAGCCGGAAACCGTCCACGCCGCGATCCAGCCAGAAGCGTACCGTTTCCAGCAGCGCATCCTGAACCTCAGGATTGTGGAAGTTCAGGTCCGGTTGCGACGTCAGGAAGCTGTGCATGTAATATTGCTTGCGCACGCCATCCCACTCCCAGGCCGGCCCGCCAAAAACTGAAAGCCAGTTCGTCGGTGCCGTGCCGTCCGGTTTGGGATTGGCCCAGACATACCAGTCGGCCTTGCTGTTCGTCCGGCTCGCCCGGCTGTCCACGAACCAGGGATGCTGGTCCGACGTGTGCGAGATGACCTGGTCGATGATGACCTTCAAGCCGAGACGATGCGCCTCGGCCATCAGCGCATCGAAATCAGTGAGCGTGCCGAACAGCGGATCGACATTGCAATAATCCGAGACGTCATAGCCCATATCCGCCATGGGCGAGGTGAAGAAGGGCGAAAGCCAGATTGCGTCGACACCGAGCGAGGCGATGTATGGCAAGCGCTTGGTCACGCCGGCGAGATCACCATAGCCGTCGCCTGTCGTGTCCTGAAACGAACGCGGATAGACCTGATAGATCACCGCTCCCTTCCACCAGTCCGATTGCGCTTGGGGTTTGTGGACCGGGGCATGGGATAACGTCATCGGCAATCTCCTGATCGTGTCTGACGGAGAGAATATAAAGCCGCCGCCTCCGCGTAAACCTTAACTTCGCACCTGCACAAACGGCCAAAACCACCTTGTCAGCAGCGCGCACTCGTCGTAAGCCGCATGGCTGGAAAAAACGGGAGGATGACGGCGTGGGCGGACGATTTCTGTCGATTGGCGAATGTATGGTGGAACTGTCGCAGGCCGGCAACGGGCTGCTGCGTAAGGGTTTTGCCGGCGACACCTTTAATACCGCCTGGTATGCGCGCGCCTGCCTGCCGGAGGACTGGTCCGTCGATTATTTCACCGCACTCGGCGATGATCCGCTTTCGGAAGACATGCTGGCATTCATTGCGGAAGCCGGCATCGGCACGGAAAAAATCCGCCGCATCAAGGGCGGCACGCCCGGCCTTTACCTGATCAACCTGAAAGACGGCGAACGCACCTTCAGCTACTGGCGCAATGCCGCGGCGGCAAGACAGCTCGCTGCGGACGCGGACCACCTGCGCAAAACGGTCGAAAACGCCGACGTCGTCTATTTCTCCGGCATTACGCTCGCCATCCTCGCCTCCGCCCATGATGTCGATACATTCCTTGCGGAACTGCGCCGCGCCAGGGCGGCCGGTAAGCTCGTGGTCTTCGATCCCAACATCCGCCCGCGCCTCTGGGCGGACAAGGAGATGCTGGAGACGATCTCCAATGGCGCCCGCGCCGCGACGCTTGTCATGCCGAGCTTCGACGACGAGGCGAGCCATTTCGGCGATGTATCGGTGGAAGTGACCATTGCCCGTTACCGTTCGCTCGGTGTTGAAAACATCGTTGTGAAGGACGGCGCCAAAGGCGCAACACTCGATTTCGGCGGCAGCCGCAGCCACGCCCCGGCGATGAAGGCCGTTGAGGTGGTTGACACGACGAGCGCCGGCGACAGTTTCAACGGCGCCTTCCTCGCCCGTTATGTGACCGGAAGCTCTCCGGAAGAAGCGGCCACTTTCGCCGCAAGGGCGGCGGCAACCGTCATCGGCCACCACGGCGCGCTGATCAGCCCCGAATTGCTCCCTCTCGTCGGATAGCCGCCACGCCCGGCCAGCAAACAAGGTTTTGCAGCCGTCACAGACCCTGACATGATCCTGTAACACGCGCGCCGCATATACGGGCGGAAGCCGGGCAATGGGGATTCGCCCGTGCGCAGATGAGCAGGATCGGTGTTCATGACGAGAATCACGATTGTCACAGATGCCTGGCACCCGCAGGTCAACGGCGTGGTTCGCTCGATCGAAAACACCAATACCGAACTCGCGCGGCTCGGCGTCGATGTGCGCATGGTGACGCCGCAGAGTTTTTACAGCATCCCCTGCCCCACCTATCCGGAAATCCGCCTTTCGGTTGCCGGCTATCGCCGCGTGGCGGCGGAGATCGAAAAAAGCCAGCCCTCCTTCGTGCATATTGCCACAGAAGGGCCGCTGGGTTTCATGGCGCGGCGCTGGTGCGTCAAGAACCGCATGCGTTTTTCAACCAGCTATCACACCCGCTTCCCCGAATATGTGGCGGCGCGCTTTCCCGTGCCGGAAAGCTGGCTTTATGCCTTCGTGCGCTGGTTCCACAATGGCGGCAACACCTGCATGGTGGCGACGCCAAGCCTTGAGACAGAACTGGAGGCGCGCGGCGTGCGCAACCTCAAACGCTGGAGCCGCGGCATCGACGCCGAGCTTTTCCATCCCCGCCCGAAGGCAAAGCTGCCCTTCGACCTGCCGAGACCGATTTTCATGACCGTGGGACGTGTAGCGGTGGAGAAGAACCTGCCGGAATTCCTCGATCTCGACCTGCCGGGATCTAAGGTCGTCATCGGCGACGGCCCCGCCCGCCATGAATTGCAGGAAAAATACCCTGACGTCCTTTTCACCGGCGTCAAGACCGGCGAGGATCTTGCCGACGCCTATGCGCAGGCCGATGTCTTCGTTTTCCCGTCCAAGACAGACACCTTCGGCAACACCATTCTGGAAGCTCTGGCAAGCGGCGTGCCCGTGGCCGCCTTCCCCGTTACCGGACCAATCGACATCCTTGGCGGCAACCCGGCGGCCGGAGCGCTGGACGACAATCTTCGCGATGCCTGTCTTGCCGCCCTTCATTGTTCGCCCCAGGCGGCGCTGGCGCTCTCCAGGAGCTACAGCTGGGAAAAGGCATCCAGGCAATTCCTCGACAATGTCATTCATGCCGCTGGCAAATCGCTGCCGCTGCTCTCCCGCTCCCAACTTGCATGAGTCGATCCCCGAGATTTTCTTCAGGGATAGTGGACGAAACCGATCGGGAATGTCACAAGGCGATCAGGACGCGACTGCCGTTATCTTTAGAACGGGGTCGGGCTGCTGATTGACGTCAGGCGGCTGCCGCGAGATTACGCTGGCCGTCCTTTAGTCCGATAAACCGGTGCCTACCAGGCACCGACCAGAGATTCTCCCGTCAGCGGCACGGCCCGTTCCTTTCCGTCTCGGTCCTTGACCGAAAGAGATGCGGCCATCTGCTTGGGTGACTTGCGGAACCAGTTGGCGGCGACGCTTGCCATATCTCCGATCGCCGCCTGTTTGTGCCATTCGGCAAAGCGCCTGGCTGTTGCTTCAGGCTCCGAACGATAGAAGAAATCGCCGGATTGGCCGAGATCGTTGATGGATGCCGCCATGGCGGAGAGTGGCCGCTGGAACATTTTTGCCGGCACCGACAGCCCCCGGGCGCTATCGGCAAAAGCCGGCGCCATGAAATCGATCGCCCAGCCATCGGCATCGATCCAGCAGTGGAAATTCTCGCCCGCACCTGTCACGTAACCATCGTCGCGATGATCCGCGAACAGGAGCACCTTTCCGTCAAGATTATAGGCCGCAAGCCCGCCCTTCGGCACCGCTTTCACCTTGTAGTGCTGCTGCAGGATGAAGGCGCCGAAAGTGCTGAAATACATCGAGGCCGAAGCGGGATCGGCATTCTGGGCGAGGAGCAGGCTGTTGATGACGCGGTAGATCCGCTGATAGTCGGTCTGCTTGATCAGCATGATTTTTACTCTTCAAAACAAGGCGTTGGATGAGCGTCCGCCGCTTGTTTCTTCTCCCCGAGGGGGAGAAGTCCGCGGCAGCGGGATGAGGGGGCTAGGCCAGCGATATACGGAGAGCTTGCCCCCTCATCTGACCCTTCGGGCCATCTTCTCCCCGGCAGGGAGAAGAAAATTGCCGCGACGTCTCACGCCAAAATCAACGTCTCTTCTTCGCCTTGCTCTCGAACGGATTGTCCGAGCCGCGATAATGTACGCGGATCGGCACGCCCGGCATGTCGAAATCCTTGCGCAGGCCATTGACGAGATAACGCGTATAGCTCTCCGGAATGGCTTCCGGCCGCGTGCAGGAAATCATGAAGGCGGGCGGGCGGGCCTTGACCTGCGTCATATATTTCAGCTTCAGGCGGCGGCCGGAGACGGCCGGCGGCGGGTGCTGCGTGGTCTGCGCGTCGAGCCAGCGGTTAAGCCTTGCGGTGGAGATGCGGCGGTTCCAGACCTTGTCGGTATCGATGATATTCTGCATCAGCCGGTCGAGACCATACCCCGTCTGTCCGGAAATCGGCACGGCGCGAATGCCGCGCGCCTGCGGCAGCAGACGCTCGGTCTTTTCACGTAGATCGGCGAGATAGGCCTGCGGGTCTTCCACCAGATCCCATTTGTTGAAGGCGAGCACGGCGGCGCGGCCTTCGCGAATGACGAGATCGACCAGCTGCAAATCCTGCTTTTCGAACGGAATGGTGCTGTCGAACACGATGACGACGGTTTCGGCGAAGCGGATGGAGCGCAGCGAATCCGCAACAGAGAGCTTTTCCAGCTTCTCCGTCACCTTGGCCTTGCGGCGCATGCCAGCCGTATCGAACATCTTGATGGTGCGGCCGCGCCAGTCCCATTCGACGGAAATACTGTCGCGGGTGATACCGGCTTCGGGGCCGGTCAAAAGGCGATCTTCGCCGAGGAAACGGTTGATCAGCGTCGACTTGCCCGCATTCGGCCGGCCGATGATGGCGACGCGCAGCGGCTTGGTCTCGTCATAGACGGGCTCTTCGTCTTCCTCGTCCTCGCTGCCGGGCTCGCTGCGTGGCAGAACGATATCCGTTTCCGCCTCGTCCACCTCCGGCGGGAAGGCGACGTCTTCGCCGATCGCCTCGACAATGGCGTCGCGCAGGTCGATCATTCCCTGGCCGTGTTCGGCCGAGATCGGGCAAGGATCGCCAAGACCGAGCGTGAAGGCATCATAGAAACCGGCGTCGGAACCGCGCGCTTCGGATTTATTGGCCACCAGCACCACCGGCTTGCCGCGACGTCGCAGCATTTCCGCCAGCGTCTCGTCGGCGGGTGTCAGGCCTGCCTTTGCATCCACGACGAAGAGTGTCACGTCGGCATCGTCGATCGCCGCTTCCGTCTGGGCCCACATGCGGCCCTGAAGCGTTTCCGGCCCGGATTGCTCCAGACCGGCGGTATCGATGATGGTGAAACGCAGGTCGACGAGCTTTGCCTCGCCAGGCCGGCGGTCGCGGGTCACGCCGGGCGTATCATCCACCAGCGCCAGCTTCTTTCCGACGAGACGGTTGAAAAGCGTGGACTTGCCGACATTGGGGCGCCCGACTATGGCGACGGTGAAGCTCATTGATCCTGGTTCCTTAAAGCACGTCTGCCCAAAACGTTACCTGTTTTGGGCAAAGGACATGCGTAAAATAATGCGTTGGATCGCTTTGGCAATGCGAAGATTGTCGGCGCGATCTCGGGCGGGGCAGCGGCGTTAGGCAGCCTTGCCCGAAGCGGTGATGTTATCGAGCATGATCTGCGCGCGATTGGTGACGTTACGCGGCGCCTGCGTGTCGCCGACGATCTGCTCGAACCATTGCTTGGCCTTGGCGAAATCGCCAGCCTTATAGGCGGCAAGACCGAGCGCCTCGCGGGCGGAAGCGCGCATGGTCTGGCCGTCAGTGCTGAGCGGTTCGGCAAGCGCAGCCACCTGATCATAGGTGCCATTATCGACCAGCAGCCAGGCGGCGCGAACCTTGGCGGCATCACGGAAGACCTGCGGCGCGGAATTATCGTTGCCGATCGCGGTGAAGGCGGCGATCGCACCGGCCGCATCGCCCTTCTGTGACAGCAGCGTTGCCGAACGGAACTTCGCCAGAACGGGATAGTTGCCGTGACCGGAGGTTTCGAGATCGGCGAAGGCCTTCAGCGCCTCATCCGTCTTGTTTTCGGAAGCGAGCGTCAGGGCCGCCAGGAACTGATCGCCGGAATTGGAGGCACGGCTGGTGTTCCAGTATTCGTAGATGCCGGCACCGGCGGCACCGAGAACAACGAGGACGGCGGCACCCACGACCACGATACCGTAACGGCCCCAGAAGCGCGACAGCTGCTCGGAGCGGATCTGCTCGTTCACTTCGCGGATAAAGGTATCATTCTCGTTTGCCATCAAATTCTCCGTTACCCGCGCGGAGATCGTGTCCCGATCCATCCGTCCGCGGACATACCAAGCCGCTTACCCGGATCAGCAAAAGTAAGGCCAACCGGGTCATGGTCGGCCTTCTAGCCTATTTTGCCTGATATGTAAGGGGGAAACGTCGATTTCCTACATGGCGATGGGCTGAACGCCGATCAACCATTCGTGCAGTTTCAGGATGAAAGCCCCCCACAGAACGATGCCGCCGCCGACCGCCACCAGATCGTAGCGGCTTGAAACGAAGTCCCGGACCACTTTTTCACCTGCCCGCTCCCGGCGCTTCAGCGAAATCCGCATCACCACGCCCCAGGCAAGGAACGACACGAAAAGCAGGATCGAAGACGTTTCGCCATTGGCGAGAAGATGCGCGAGCGCCCAGATTTTGACGGCCAGAATGAGCGGATGTTTGGTCTTCGTTGCGATATGGCCAGCCGGGATAAGGCTGGCCACGAGACAGATCATCGCCAGCAACATCAGGGTAATGGCGATGTGGCTCATCCAGACCGGCGGATACCACAGCATGCCCGTCTTCTGCCGCGCTTCGCCGAAAGCGTAAATGACAAGGCCGAGCGTGATGAGGCTGACGACGGAATAAACGCCCTTGAATGGCCCTTCACCCATCGTCGCGATCATGCGCGCGCGAAACTGCGGTGCGATCACCTTCAGGAGATGGGTGAGCAAAAACAAGGCAAGACAGAGTGCGAGAAAAAGCATGAACACGGCCCCCGGAGTGGAACGAAGCGGCTCAATCACCGCAGTCAAGAACAGGAATTAGGCTGAAAGTCATGAAAACGCCAGACTATTCAAAGCTTCGCCTTATTCCACCCGCAAAAGGCCACGGTGTTCATATGACGGAAGACTGATGTTTCGCCCCTTTGCCGCCTTTTCCCTGTCGCTTCTCGCCGCCCTTCCCGCTTTTGCGCAAGAGGTGCAGAAGCCGAAGCAGCTTGTCATCGTTTCCTTCGACGGTGCGGGTGACAATACCCTGTGGGAAAGAAGCCGGACGACGGCGAAAGAAGTCGGGGCGCATTTCACCTATTTTCTCGCCTGTACGCTGGTGATGGATCGCAGGACCAGCGCCAAGACCTATCAGGGACCGGGCCAGAAGGCCGGCCGCTCCAATGTCGGCTTCGGCCAGTCGCCGGATGAGGTGGAGGCAAGGCTTAGAAACATCTGGGCCGCCTATCGCGAAGGCCACGAGATCGCCAACCACACCTGCGGCCATTTCGACGGCGGGCAATGGACCGCCGAACAGTGGGACGGCGAATTCACCACCTTCACCAGCACGCTGGAAAACGCCTGGCAGATGATCGGCAAGAAGGGCGAGGAGCCCGAAGGCTGGCGCGACATGGTCAAAAAGATCAATGGTTTCCGTGCACCCTATCTGTCGCAGGGTCCGGCGCTGACCGCCGCGCAGAAAAAGCACGGCTTCGTTTACGACGCCACCAGCATCACCAAGGGACCGGAATGGCCAGTGGAGCGGGAAGGCATCCTGCATTTTGGCCTGCCGCTGATACCCGAAGGCCCGGGCAACCGCCCGATCATTGCCATGGATTACAACCTCTTCATCCGCCACTCCGTCGGAGTCGAAACGCCCGATCGCTCGAGCGAGTTCGAAGAGCGCGCCTACACTGCCTTCCGCAACGCTTTCGACAGGCAGTACAATGGCGAACGCATTCCCCTGCAGATGGGCTTTCACTTCGTGAAAATGAATGGCGGCGCCTATTGGAACGCCTATGAAAGGCTGCTGCGCGAGGTTTGCCACAAGACCGATGTCACCTGTGTGAGCTATGCTGAATCCATGCCGATGATCGAGGCGCGCAAGAAGCTGAAGACCGAGGGCTGAAACCTCTTCATGAAAAAAAGGCGGCCGATTGGCCGCCTTTTTGTTTGTCACGGACGGTTGGCCGCCAGTTCACCTTCCTCTGCCTCGCGGCGCAGGTAACGCTCGTCGATATCCGGAAGCGGCTTGTCGTCGATCGCAGCTTCGAAGGCGACGAGGCGTTTGTGGATGGACAGCAGCTCAATGATCGTCGACCAGTAGTTCACCAGATACTGAAAGGAGTTGCTGACCTCGCCGAAGGCCGTCGCAATCTGCTGCCAGATACCCATGGTGATGCGTCCGGCAACGAATGTCGGGATCAGGATGAAGTTCAGGAAGATGGCGTCAAGCTGGCCGTAGGAGTAACGCGCCACGTTGAAATAGAGATAGTGCCAGTACATACGGAAATAGTTCTTACGCACATTGGCGAACAGTTCCCGCACCGTGACGGGATCGGCGCGGTCGGCATGGTCTTCGCCATAGACTAGTTCCTTACGGTAGGCCGCTTCCACGCGCTGGTTGCGGAAGTTAAGCCCGGGCAGCTTGATACCAGCAAGCGCAAGCAGCGCGGTACCGAAAATCGACCAGACGATCGCCAGCCAGAAAAGCGCATGTGGAATGGCGCCGATGACAGGCAGGTCGCCCACATGTTCGGACATGCGGAACAGAAGCGGCAGGAAGACCACCAGCGTCATCACCGAATTGATAAGCGTCACACCCAGCCCTTCGAGAATATTGGCAAACCGCATCGTATCCTCCTGGATACGCTGGGATGCACCCTCGATGTGCCGAAGCTTGTCCCATTTCGACATGTAGTAGTTGTTCATGGCGGTGCGCCAGCGGAATACATAGTGGTTGGTGAAGAAGGCGGTCACGACGTTCATCACCACCCCGACGGCGCCGATCTCAAGGAACTTGAGCTGATAATCGTAGAACTGCGCGGCGGTCACGTCGCCCTGCTTTGCAAGCGCGTTCTGTAGAAGATCGAAGAACGGGCCGCGCCAGTTGTTCAGCGCCACCGAAACCTGCACCGCAAAATAGGCGATGAAGATGATGAATGCCGAGCCCCAGATGGACCATGCGGTCCATGGGTGATCCTTGGCGATGATCTGCCATGTAACACCGAATATGGCGACGAAGATCGTGAAATAGAGATAGAACCAAAGATTGTCAGGCGAGAAGAAATAAGCAAGCCCGATCGGCGCGGTCTGTCCGGGCGCCAGTGGCGGCAGGCCGATGGCCGCACCGATCTGCGGGCCGACACTGTACCAGACAACGATACACACGATTGTCCACAGCGCGGCCGACGTGAAGAACAATTTCGGTTTGGGAAAGAAGGAATGAAACACGTTTCGAACTCACGCGCGTTTGAAATCAGCCATTATTGGCGAAGCACTAGATTGCCCGAACCTAGGGCAGAAATTTGTGCACAGCAACGGCGAAGCGCTGACCTTAACAAGATGTAAGGCAGAGTCCGTGGACGATACCCAGCGGAAACGCAGGATGAAAGGGGAAGAGACGGCGGCCCGCGGCCTTAACCACGCCGCTCCGTGGCGAGCACCGGCAGCATCAGCAGAATGCTGACGATGAGCACGGCGGAGGCGAGAACGCTGGGCGCGGTAAAACTTCCCGTCGCCTCGGCAATCCAGCCGGCGGCAAGCGGCCCGACGATCTGGCCCGTCCCGAAAGCGGCTGTCATCAGCGCAAAGGCGCGACGCGGGCTCGGACCCGCAAATTCCCGGCCGAGCTGTAGCCCGTAAGCGGTGATGACCATGAAGGTCAGCCCCAGGAGCAGACCGCCCATGAGCACACCGGACACGGGCGGCAGCATCACGGAGGCGAAGACGCCGACGGCTTCCACGGCAAGAACGATCACGAAAGCACGTTTCAGCCCCTGCGCCCTCAATAGCGGCTTCCAGAGGAACAAGGATACCGCAGCGGCGCAGCCGGTGATGAACCAGGCGAGGAACTCCACGAAAACACCGGCTGCTGCCATGCGCGCTATCGCCACGATGAAGGTGGCTGTGATGACATAACCGAAGCCAAAAAGACCGTAGGCCAACGTCGTCAGGAAAAGCGGTCGTGTCCAGCTGAGCGGCGGTTCCGTCACCGCGGAAGCATGCCGCGGCGGGCCTGCCGGCAATATCCTGAAGACGAGCATAAAGGTCAGGAAGGAGAAGACGGCGCCGGCGATCCATTCCTCCCGCCACGAGGCGCCACCCCCATCGAACACGACACCGATGAGATAGACCGCAAGCGAGGAGATTGCGATCCCCGCGCCAACGCCACCATAATGCAACGCCTGGATATTGTCCCTGCCGGCCTTGACGGCATGGCCGATAACGATCTGCGAGGTGAAGATCATGGTCAGCGCACTGGCTATTCCGGCAAGAAACCGGATGACTGTGAAAGCGGCGACGGAATTGAAAGCCGCCATCGCCAACAAAAGCGCTCCGGTTGCAAACAGGCCGCTCAGCGCCACCAGCCTTTCCCGTCCCGAGCCCCATGTATAGGCGGCGAGAACCGCACCCGCCAGATAACCGGCAAAGTTACCAGCCGCCACGATCCCCGCATCCCCCGCAGACAGGGGCACGTTCGCCATCATGCCGGGCAGGATCGGCGTAAAGGAAAAACGGCCGAAGCCCATGGCGGAGGCCATCATCAGGGCACCGGCGAAACCGAGCGCTGTCAGATGTCTGGCGGAAAGTGGCTTGTCGATGCTCATGCATGGCTTATCGCAACGGGGAGGATAAGGGACAAGCGAGTTATTTTGATCGGCGTTATAAGCGGTCGTTATCGGTCAAGCGGTGAGCATCGAGGGTGCCACTTATTTCCTCTCCCCGCCGGGGAGAAGGTGGCTCGAAGGGTCGGATGAGGGGGCCAGGTTGCCCCCTCATCCCGCTGCCGCGAATTTCTCCCCTCGGGGAGAAGAAACAATCGGCACGCGCCCGCTCCGGCAGCGAAAACAAGGCGGCAAAGGAGGCGTCGTCAGTCCGCGAGCGTCAGCACCAGCGGCCCGTTCTTGGTCGCGACCACGGTGTGTTCATATTGCACCGTCGGCGCGCTCGGATCGCTATAGAGCGTCCACGGATCATCATCGCCGTCTTCCGCCCAGTAAGCCCCCGTCGAAAGAAATGGCTCGACAGTGAAGACCATGCCTTCCTGCATGATGCGCCGCTCATCCTTGTCCGGCCAGGTCGCCAGTTCCTTCGGCTCCTCGTGCAGCGAACGGCCAATGCCATGGCTCGCCAGATTGGTGATCAGCGTGTAGCGGTTTTTCTTGGCGAAAGCGCCGATGGCGTTACCGATATCGGCAAAGGGACGGCCGGTCTTGACCTGCTGCAGGCCTGTCCACATGGCGCGCTTGCCATCGCGGCACAGCCGCTCGATTTCCTTTTTGACCGGCGGCACGGCGAAAGACGAACCCGTGTCGCCGAAAAAACCGTTTTTCACGGCCGAGACATCGATATTGACGAGGTCGCCCGCCTTGATAATGCGCGCTCCCGGAATGCCGTGGGCCACTTCCTCGTTGACGCTGATGCAGGTCGCACCGGGAAACTTGTAGCAGAACTCCGGCGCCGATTCCGCATCGTTATCCTCGAGCACCTTGCGGCCGATGGCATCCAGTTCGGCCGTGGTGATGCCCGGTTCCAGCGCATCCGCCATGGTCTGCATGGCAACGGCGCATATGCGGCCGATATCCTTCAGCATGACCAGTTCTTCGTCGGTGGAGATAACCATATGTCTTTCCGTCATTGTGAATGGCGGGTCTCGTGGCGCCCGCCTTGGTAATCATGAGGCCGTGGCTTTCACCGGATCGGCGCTCCCCGTCAATTCTTTTCTGACGATCGGAGCGACTTTCGTACCATAAAGCTCGATGCCGCGCATGATCTGATCATGTGGCATCAGGCCGATGGCCATCTGCAGCAGGAAGCGATCATTCCTGAATACCCCATGCGCCTTGATGATCTTTTCTGCCACCAGCTCCGGCTCGCCGAGAAAAAGATTGCCTTCCGGGCCACGCGCTGCATCGAAATGGGCGCGGTTGGTCGGCCCCCAGCCGCGCTCGCGGCCGATGCGGTTCATCACCTCCGCCTGCGGACCGTAAAACTGATCGGCCGCCTTGTCGGTGGTATCGGCAATGAAGCCATGCACGTTGATGCTGGTGCGCAGTGTCGTCTTGTCCTGACCGGCCCGCCGGGCAGCCTCGTGGTAGAGATCGAAGAGCGGCGCGAACCGGCGATATTCGCCCCCGATAATGGCGAGCGCTACCGGCAGCCCCATGGCGCCGGCGCGGGCGACCGATTGCGGCGTGCCGCCAACGGCGATCCAGACAGGCAGACGTTCCTGCAGCGGTCGCGGATAAACGCCCCGACCGTTGATGGCCGGGTGCTTGGTGCCCGACCAGGTGACGATTTCCTGTTCGCGCAGCGCCAGCAGCAGATCGAGCTTTTCGGCAAACAGCACGTCGTAATCTTCCAGATCATAACCGAACAGCGGATAGGATTCGATGAAGGAGCCGCGCCCCGCCATGATCTCGGCACGGCCGTTCGACAGGAGATCGACGGTGGAAAACTGCTGGAACACGCGAACGGGATCATCCGAACTCAGCACCGAAACGGCGCTCGTCAGACGTATGTTCTTCGTCTTCACCGCCGCCGCAGCAAGCACGGTGGAGGGCGAGGACACAACATAGTCCGGGCGGTGATGTTCGCCGAGCCCGAACACATCGAGACCTACCTGGTCGGCAAGTTCGATTTCCTCCAGAAGCTCCCTGAGCCGGCGCGCGCCTTCCGGCCCCCGGCCATCGGCGGGGTTCGGGTTGACATCCGCGAAAGTGTAAAGACCGAGTTCCATGAACATACCTCTGTTTGCCTGTCCGAGAGATAGGGACTGAGGCCCCCGCAGACAAACGCATAATATGGAAGTTTAGCTTCGAAAAAATGGATGGGCGCCGCCGGATCCGTGTCCTGTGACCCCGGACAGAAATGGCGATTGCCAGCCTGCCTTCTTGGGCATACGCTGGTTAAATATGTGCGAAGTAATGCAAAAAGGGGAAAGCATGCATCGGACAGTTATCGTGACAGGCTCCACGAGCGGCATCGGCCTTGCCATTGCCCAGAGATTTGCAAGGGAGGGCGCAAATGTCGTGCTGAACGGTTTCGGCGACGAGGACGAGATCGAAAAACTCCGTCTGGTGCTGGAAGCCGAAAGCGGCGGGCGCGTGCTTTACCATCCCGCAGACATGACGAAACCGGACGAGATCGCCGATCTCATCCAGTCGTCGCACGATAAGCTCGGCTCGGTCGACGTGCTCATCAACAATGCCGGCATCCAGCATATCGCGCCCATCGAGGAGTTTCCGACGGAAAAATGGGACTGGATCATCGCCATCAATCTGACCAGTTCCTTCCATACCATGCGCGCCGCGATACCGCTGATGAAGAAGGCTGGCAAAGGCCGCATCATCAACATTTCCTCGGCCCATGGCCTCGTCGCCTCGCCGTTCAAATCGGCCTATGTGGCCGCAAAACACGGCATCATGGGCCTGACGAAAACGGCGGCGCTGGAGCTTGCGCAGACCGGGGTGACCGTCAACGCCATCTGTCCCGGTTATGTGCTCACCCCGCTGGTGGAAAAACAGATACCTGAGATGGCCAAGGTGCGTGGCATCAGCGAAGAGGCGGTGAAGAACGACGTGATGCTGGAATTGCAGGCGACGAAGCAATTCGTCACCGTCGATGATGTCGCGACCGCGGCCATATTCCTGGCCAGCGACGCCGCCAGCAACATCACCGGCACGCATATTTCCGTCGACGGTGGATGGACGGCACAATAATCGCCAAATTTTCTTTCCGTTATGGAAAGAATGAATTGCCAAAACGGAAATCGATATGCCTGCCGGGGCGTGCATAGATGAACAACAAGAAACCGGCTCGGCGGCCGGACAAAAAGCAAGGCATTGCATGAACGACGCGATCAGCTTCATCCTCAACAGCGAAACGATCTCGCTTAGGGATTTCGGACCGACAGACACGCTTCTCGATTACCTCCGCATCAGCAAGCGGTTGACCGGGACCAAGGAAGGCTGCGCGGAAGGCGACTGCGGCGCGTGCACGGTGCTGGTCGGGCGGCTGCTGGACGGTTCGCTGCGTTATGAAAGCGTCAATGCCTGCATCCGTTTTCTGGGCTCGCTGCACGGCACCCATATCGTGACAGTGGAGCATCTGGCAGCCCGCGACGGCACGTTGCATCCCGTGCAGCAGGCCATGGTGGATTTCCACGGCTCGCAATGCGGCTTTTGCACGCCGGGCTTCATCATGTCGCTTTACGGCCTGTGGCTGACCAGCGAAAACCCAGGCCGCGCCGATATCGAGAAGGCGCTGCAAGGCAATCTCTGTCGGTGCACGGGTTACGAGCCGATCGTGAAGGCCGCCGAAAAAATCGCTGCCGCCCGCCCGAGCGCCCTGTTCGACCCGCTGCAACGGGACCGCACCGATATCATGGCACGGCTTTGGGCGATCCGCGAAAACGAGACTATCACGATCGTCAGCGGCGAAGACCGCACCATAATTCCGGCAACGCTTGCTGATCTTACCGAAATCTACGCCGCGGAGCCGAAAGCAACCATCGTTGCCGGCTCAACCGATGTCGGCCTGTGGGTGACGAAGCAGATGCGGGCGCTGAACCCTGTCATTTTCATCAACAATCTCGGCGACCTGCAGACCATCACGGTGGGGGAAGACGGTATCACGCTCGGCGCGGGCGTCACCTACAGCCAGGCCTTCAAGACCATCGCAGAGCATTTCCCGCCGCTTGCCCGGTTGTTCGATCGTCTCGGCGGCGAGCAGGTGCGCAACATGGGCACCATCGGCGGCAACATCGCCAATGGCTCGCCTATCGGAGATACACCGCCGGCGCTGATCGCGCTTAACGCGACGCTGACCCTGCGTTCTTCCTCGGGAAACCGCAGCCTGCCGCTGGAAAGCTATTTCGTCGATTACGGCAAACAGGACCGGCTGAGCGGCGAATTCGTCGAAAAGCTCTTGATTCCGTTCCAGAAGCCGGAAAGCCACTATGCCGTCTACAAAATTTCCAAACGCCGCGACGAGGATATTTCCGCGCTGTGCGGAGCGTTCAATCTGACGCTTGATGCTGAGGGCGCAGTCGAAGACATCCGCATCGCCTTCGGCGGCATGGCCGGTACGCCGAAACGCGCTGCACATCTGGAGGCGGCGCTTCTCGGTAAAGCCTGGTCACAGGAAACAATCGATGCCGCGCGCGATGCGCTGGACGAGGATTTCACACCGCTGACCGACTGGCGTGCGACCGCCGAATATCGGCAATTGACGGCCAAGAATTTGTTGACACGGTTTTTCCTCGAGACATCAGGGGAAAAGCAGGAACTTGCCCGCTTCTCGCTGGAGGAGGCGTGATCATGGACACCACAAGCTTCGACAAGACCAAGACCGAAATCGACGGCCCGATGCACACCTCACTCCGGCACGATTCCGCCCACAAGCACGTGACGGGCAGCGCCGAATATATCGACGATATTCCCGAACCCGCGGGCCTCATCCACGGCGCGCTGGGCATGGCGGACCGTGCCCACGCGGAAATTGTGTCGATGGACCTCTCGGAGGTCGAGGCAACACCGGGCGTGCTTTGGGTGATGACAGGCAAGGACGTGCCAGGCGAAAACGATGTCTCCTCGGGCGGCCGTCACGACGAACCGCTGCTGGCCGAAACCAAGGTCGAATTCCACGGCCAGCCGATCTTCGCGGTCTTCGCCGAGACGCGCGATATTGCTCGCAAGGCCGCCCGGAAAGCAAAGATCACCTATAAGGATCTGCCGCATTTCACCGACATCGATACAGCGATTGAAAATGGCGGCGCGCTCGTCATCGATCCGATGACGCTGAAGCGTGGCGATGCGAAGCTGGAAATGGATGTCGCGCCACGCCGCCTCACCGGCACGATGCGGATCGGCGGACAGGAGCATTTTTATCTCGAAGGTCACATCGCCATGGCCGTGCCGGGAGAGGATGACGAGGTGACGGTGTGGAGTTCCACCCAGCATCCGAGCGAAATCCAGCACATCGTCAGCCACATCCTGCAGGTGCCATCCAATGCCGTCACCGTGCAGGTGCGCCGCATGGGCGGCGGCTTCGGTGGCAAGGAAACGCAGGGCAACCAGTTCGCCGCTCTCTGCGCCATCGCCGCCAAGAAGCTGAACCGGGCTGTGAAAATCCGGCCCGACCGCGACGAGGACATGACGGCGACAGGCAAACGCCACGATTTCCGCGTCGATTACGAGCTGGGCTTCGATGATGAGGGCCGCATCCACGCCGTCGATGCCACCTATGCCGCCCGCTGCGGTTTTTCTTCCGATCTGTCCGGCCCGGTCACGGACCGCGCGCTGTTCCATGCGGATTCCAGCTATTTCTATCCGCATGTGCACCTCACCTCGCGGCCGCTGAAAACCCACACCGTCTCCAACACCGCCTTTCGCGGTTTCGGCGGCCCGCAGGGCATGCTGGGGGCGGAACGTTTTATCGAAGAAATCGCCTATGCCGTCGGCAAGGACCCACTCGATATCCGCAAGCTGAATTTCTACGGCGAGACCGGTTCAGGCCGCACCACGACGCCCTATCATCAGGAAGTCGAGGACAACATCATCGCCCGCGTCGTCGAGGAGCTGGAAGCATCCAGCGAATACCGCGCGCGCAGGCAGGCCATTGTCGAGTTCAACAAGACCAGCCCGATCATCCGCAAGGGCATCGCGCTGACCCCTGTCAAATTCGGCATCTCCTTCACCATGACCGCCTTCAACCAGGCCGGCGCGCTGGTGCATATCTATAATGACGGCTCCATCCATCTGAACCATGGCGGCACCGAAATGGGCCAGGGCCTCTACACCAAGGTGGCGCAGGTGGTGGCCGATGCCTTCCAGGTGGATATCAACAGGGTGAAGATAACAGCCACCACCACAGGCAAGGTGCCGAACACCTCAGCCACCGCCGCCTCGTCAGGCACCGACCTTAACGGCATGGCCGCTTATGACGCCGCCCGCCAGATCCGCGAGCGGCTGATCAAATTCGCTGCCGAAAACTGGAACGTGCCGGAAGAGGAAGTCGTCTTCCTGCCGAACCGGGTACGGATCGGCCTCGAAGAAATCGCCTTCAACGACTTCATCAAAAAGGCCTATTTCGCCCGCGTGCAGCTTTCCGCCGCCGGTTTTTACAAGACGCCGAAAATCCACTGGGATCGCGCCGCGGGACGCGGCACGCCGTTTTATTATTTCGCCTATGGCGCGGCGTGCTCGGAAGTATCGATCGATACGCTGACCGGCGAATATCTGATGGAACGTACCGATATCCTCCACGATGTCGGCAAGTCGCTCAACCCGGCCATCGATATCGGCCAGATCGAGGGCGCCTTCGTGCAGGGCATGGGCTGGCTGACCACGGAGGAATTGTGGTGGGACGGCAAGGGGCGGCTGCGCACCCACGCGCCTTCCACCTACAAGATCCCGCTCGCCTCCGACCGGCCGAAGAGCTTCAACGTCAGGCTGGCGGAATGGTCGGAAAATGCCGAACCCACCATTGGCCGCTCCAAGGCCGTGGGCGAACCGCCCTTCATGCTGGCCATCTCGGTTCTCGAAGCCCTCTCCATGGCCGTCGCTTCCGTGGCAGATTACAAAGTCTGCCCACGCCTCGACGCGCCAGCGACGCCGGAGCGGGTGCTGATGGCGGTGGAACGGTTGAAGAAGGTTTGAGGGAGGACGTACCCATGCGGCCGAGCCCCCTCATCCGTCCCTTCGGGCCACCTTCTCCCCGTCGGGGAGAAGAAAGATGCCGCATCGCCTCACCCTTCCTGCAAGCACGTAAGATGGACGGAGCCAGTTCTCCGGGTTTCTTCTCCCCGCCGGGGAGAAGGTGGCGCGCAGCGCCGGATGAGGGGGCCAGCCCCAATGCCTGACGCCTCCCTCTCCACTTTCCTCCCCCGCTACACCTCCACAATCCTCGTGGAAATCGAAGCCGTGAAAGGCTCGTCACCGCGCGAGGCCGGCACCTTCATGCTGGTCAGCCAGGAGGCCATCTGGGAAACCATCGGCGGCGGCCAGTTCGAATATATGGCCATAGACCATGCCCGCGCCATGCTGCGCAGCGGTGTTGCCGAAGACCGCATGGATATCCCGCTCGGCCCCGAAATCGGCCAATGCTGCGGCGGGCGCACGCTCCTGCGCTTTCGGCTGGTCACGGCGGATATTGCCGCCGCGCTCGAGGCAAGGCAAAAGGGCGAAGCTGAGCAGCAGCCCGCCGTTTTCATTTTTGGTGCCGGCCACGTGGGCAAGGCGCTGGCTGAGGCCCTGTCGCTGCTGCCCCTGACCCTGACCGTGATCGAAACACGCGAAAACGAGCTGCGCGATCTTCCGTCGGCAGCGGCGTCCATACTCACCCCCATGCCGGAAGCATTCGTTCGGAAAATCCCGGCAAATGGGGCCGCGGTCATCGTCACCCACGATCATGCACTCGATTTCATGATCGCGAAGGAGGCGCTCGCCCGCAACGATCTCGCCTATGTCGGCATGATCGGCTCGAAGACCAAACGCGCTACCTTTGCCCATTGGCTGGAGCGGGAAGACGAGCCGCCTTCCCGCCTTGCGAAACTCACCCTGCCCATCGGCGGCAGCAGCGTCAGGGACAAGCGTCCCGCCGTTATAGCGGCCCTTGTGGCAGCCGAGTTGCTTCAAGCATTTTCCGCTGCCGAAACCCGCCGCAGCGGTAATCAATACGGCCATCCTCAAGGCCTAGATCTCGCTTGAGCGCGTCCGGCAGGCTTTCATCCGCCAGATTGTCGGGTTGGAGGCTCTCTAGGATAAACCTTTCCGCTGTCCGCAGGCCCGCGCGCAGGCGGGACAACGCGCGCAAGAGTGCTGTGCGCATGTTCGTCTCCGTTCAAAAATGTCAGAAGCTCAGTTGATGAATTGCGCTAAAAATGCTCTGATTTCCGAATAAAAACCAATGAAACCTTCGGCAATTGGCATAAAGAGAACTTATCCATGAAAATGTCACGCCAGTTCCCCCTGAATGCCCTGCGGGTGTTCGAAGCCGCCGCAAGACACAAGAGCTTCACCAAGGCCGGCGAGGAATTGGGCATGACGCAGACGGCAGTCAGCTATCAGGTGAAACTGCTGGAGGAGAATATCGGAGAGCCGCTCTTCATAAGAAGGGCGCGGCAAGTCTCGCTGACCGAGGCTGGAGAAAAATTAGCGCCGAAAGTTGCGGAAGCCTTTAATACCTTAAAGGAGGCTGTCGATAGCGTGCGCGACACGCCCGACGCAACGCTGACAATCCACTCAACCGCCACCTTTGCGTCGCGCTGGCTTTCTCGGCATCTGGGCGCTTTCCAGCTTGAACATCCCTCAATCGCGGTGCGGCTTGATACATCGAGCTCACTGATCGATTTTTCCCAATCAGACTGCGATGTCGCCATTCGCTGGAGCAAAGATAACGGTAAAGGGCTGATCTACCATCAACTGCTGCGCGGCGTTTATACGCCGATGCTGCACCCAAGTCTTGCTGACAGCATCGGCGGATTGCACAAACCGGAAGATCTGCTGCGCCTGCGCATCATTGATCCCGGCGATATCTGGTGGAGCCAGTGGTTTCAGGAAGTGGGCGTTGAAAATCCCGGTCTCGACCGTTATCCCCGCAGCCGTCTCAATGTGCAGGCCTTCGAGGCCGCAGCGGCGATCGCCAGCCAGGGCGTCGCAATGCTCACCCCGGAACTCTATGCCGATGAGATTGCGCTCGGCCGCCTTTATCAACCCTTCGAGCATCTTAGCAGCGAGGGCAAGAACTACTGGCTGGTCTACCCCGAAAACCGCCGGAACATTCGCAAGATAAGGCTGTTCCGCGACTGGATTTTGAAGCGGATCGAGGAAAGCCGGCCGCAGCAGCAGCCTCAATACCCCATATCCGGCGCATAAAAGCACCGCGGCGTATCCTCATCCGGAAACAGACAGAGGTGGTACTCGCCGTCTTCGGATCGACGCGCCTGACTCTGGGACCAGTTGAAAACGTGACGTCGCGTGACCATGCGGTGATCGCCGGGCGCAAGCGAGACCTCGTAACCATCAGACGTCACCCGAACGCTGCGCGTCGGGATCATCTGGCAGTCGCCGGTTTCGGCATCGCCGTTGCAGCAGTAGCTTTCATATTTGAATCCCTTGTGGGATTCATGGGCAAGCGCGGTGGCGCTGAATGCAAAAAGCAGAAAAAGAACCGTCAGAACAAGGCGCATCGGCACGGTCTCCGTTGAGAACAACGGCGGCAGCCGGAAGATCATTGCGTCCCTTAACTTAAAATCTCATATCACTCACACCCGGACACAATGGCACCGGGAACTGCGACACCTGCCCCCTGATCTGCTCCGCCCAAGGTTCGCAGCGCCCGCTTTCGGAAAAACCGCCAGCGAAACATGTCATGGGAGCCCTGCGCATCGGCGCGAGAGTCCACAGCCTGATATTCTAACACATCAGCAGGCTGCACACAGGATCATAGCTGAGTCGCCTTAGCCAGCTAAGCACAAACTCAACGACAGGATAGACCGTTTCCAGCTTTCGAGGGCTTGATCGCCCAGCCGGAACGGACCGGCCCAGGATTGCAGACACAACCGCTTTGCATTGTGAACAATCTCTGCCAGGTCTCTGCTTTTCCCTTCCCTAAAGGCCAAATTTCTCGCAAGGTGCGCTGCACAAGGATCAGGGGAACCGCATGTACGAATACGCCATTGCGTGGGAATGGATGGCCTTTGCCGTCCGCTGGCTCCACGTCATCACCGCCATCGCCTGGATTGGCTCATCCTTTTATTTCATCGCGCTCGATCTCGGGCTGGTCAAACGGCCGCATCTGCCGCCGGGGGCCTATGGCGAGGAGTGGCAGGTGCATGGCGGCGGCTTTTACCACATCCAGAAATATCTGGTCGCCCCTGCCCAGATGCCCGAGCACCTGACATGGTTCAAATGGGAAAGTTACGTCACCTGGCTTTCCGGCTTCGCCATGCTCTGCATCGTTTATTATGGCGGGGCGGACCTGTTCCTCATCGACCATTCCGTACTTGATCTCACCCAGTTCCAGGCCATCGCCCTGTCGCTGGCATCGCTCGCCATCGGCTGGCTGTTTTATGATTTCCTCTGCAAATCGCCGCTCGGCAACAATACCTGGGGCCTGATGATCGTGCTTTATGTCGCGCTGGTGGCGATGGCCTGGGGTTACACGCAGGTCTTCACCGGTCGCGCCGCCTTCCTGCATCTGGGTGCGTTTACCGCCACCATCATGTCGGCGAACGTCTTTTTCATCATCATCCCCAACCAGAAGATCGTCGTCGCAGACCTGATCGCCGGGCGAACGCCGGACCCGAAATACGGCCGCATCGCCAAACAGCGCTCGCTGCACAACAACTACCTGACTCTGCCCGTCATCTTCTTCATGCTGTCGAACCATTATCCGCTGGCTTTTGCCACGCAGTTTAACTGGATCATCGCAGCGCTGGTGTTCCTGATGGGCGTTACCATCCGCCACTGGTTCAACACCACCCATGCCCGCAAGGGCAAGCCGACATGGACATGGCTTGCGACCGCCCTCATCTTCATCGTCATCATGTGGCTTTCCACCGTGCCGAAAGTGCTGACCGGCGAACAGGAAGAGAAGGCTGCCACCCTCTCACCCATGCAGCAGCAATTCGTCAGCGATGCCCATTTTACCAAGGCCCGCGACGTCGTTCAGGGTCGCTGTTCCATGTGCCATGCCGCCGAGCCGGCGTGGGAAGGCGTGCCGTTCACGCCGAAATCGGTGAAGCTCGAAACTGACGAACAGATCGCCGCCCATGCGCGTGAAATCTATTTGCAAGCCGGGCGCAGCCATGCCATGCCTCCCGGCAACATCACCGCCATCACCCCGGATGAGCGCAAGGTGCTAACCGCATGGTATGAAAGTGCGGTTTCCGGGGCTGGAAAAGCCGAAGGAAAGACTGAATGAGCCTGGTTCTGCTGCGTGGCCGCCTGCTGAGCTTCCGCCGCGCGCCGCTCGCAATCGACGATACGCAAAGCTATCTCTATATTGAAGATGGCGGCCTGCTTCTCGAAGACGGCAAGATCGCCGCCATCGGCGAATACGCCGATATCCGTAAGACAGCACCCGAAGACGTCGAGGAAAAGGACCACCGCCCGCACCTTATCGTGCCGGGCCTCATCGACATGCACCTGCATTTCCCGCAAATGCAGGTCATCGGCTCCTATGCCGCCAACCTGCTGGAATGGCTGAACACCTATACCTTCCCGGAAGAATGCCGCTTCGTCGAAACCGCGCATGCTCAACGCATCGCCACGCATTTTTACGACGAGCTTCTGCGCCACGGCACGACAACGGCCGCCGCCTATTGCTCCGTGCACAAAACCTCCGCCGACGCCTTCTTCACGGAAGCCATGAAGCGCAACATGCTGATGGTCGGCGGCAAGGTGATGATGGACCGCAATGCCCCGCAGGGCCTGCTGGATACGCCGGAAACTTCCTATGACGAGACACGCCAGGTCATCGCCGACTGGCACGGCAAGGGCCGCAACCACGTCGCCATCACCCCGCGCTTCGCCATCACTTCCACGCCGAAACAGATGGAAGCAGCACAGGCGCTGGCGCAGGAGTTTCCCGATCTCTTCATCCAGACGCATCTGTCTGAAAATCTGGACGAGATCAAATATACCTGCGAGCTTTACCCTGAAGCGACCGACTACACCGACATCTATGTGCGTTACGGCCTGATGGGCAAAAAGACCCTTCTCGGCCATGCCATTCATTTGTCCGATCGCGAGGCGGATGTGCTGTCGGAAACCGGCGCGGTGGCAGTGCATTGCCCCACATCGAACCTCTTCATCGGCTCCGGCCTCTTCCCGATGAAAAAGCTGCAAAGGCGCGAAAAGCCTGTTCGTATCGCGGTTGCCACCGATATCGGCGGCGGATCGAGCTATTCCATGCTGCGCACCATGGACGAGGCGTACAAGATCCAGCAATTGCTGGGCGAACGTCTCAACCCGCTGGAAAGCTGGTATCTGATGACCCGTGGTAATGCCGAAGCGCTCTCCATGGTCGACCGCATTGGCACGTTGGAGGCCGGCACGGATGCCGACATCACGGTGCTGAACGCCTCCTCGACGTCAGCCATGGCCCTGAAGATGGAGGTGGTCAAAAGCCTCACGGAAGAACTCTTCCTGATGCTGACCATGGGCGACGACCGCACAGTGGTAGAGACCTATGTGGCCGGCCAGCCGATGAAGAGCGTGCTGGCATAGTTCGGCTGCGGCCGAAACATAAAGCGGCTAACTCGTTTACATCCGTCACCTATTGGATCGAGCGTGTGCCGCTAGTTTCTTCTCCCCCCGGGGAGAAGGTGGCCCGAAGGGTCGGATGAGGAGGCAACGTTGCCGGATTTCGGAGAGCTTGCCCCCTCATCCCGCTGCCGCGACCTTCTCCCCGGCGCGGAGAAGAAACTAGCGGCACTCGCTCGCTCCACATGATTGCCTGACGCCATTTCGGCCGAATGCGAATGACCTCTGGAGTGCCCGGTGCCGAACCTAGACACAACCACCCTGCTGATGATCCTCACAACATTCATCGTTGCCGGCATCGTCAAGGGTGTGACCGGCATGGGGCTGCCGACTGTTGCGATGGGCGTGCTCGGCCTCTTCATGCCTCCGGTCATCGCCGCCGGCCTGCTCATCCTGCCCTCGTTCATCACCAATATCTGGCAATTGCTGGCCGGGCCTGATTTCCGGGCCATCGTGAAGCGGCTGTGGCCGATGATGATCGCCATTGCGCTTGGCACCCTTATCGGTATCCGGCTGATGACGGCGGGCACCGGCGTCTGGACCACCTCAGCGCTCGGCCTGTGCCTCGCGGTTTACGCAGCCTACAGCCTGCTTGCCAGACCGATCTCGATACCGGCAAGGCTGGAACCAAAACTCTCCCCCATCATGGGGTTGGTGACGGGCCTTCTGACCGGCGGCACCGGAATTTTCGTCGTACCCGCTGTGCCCTATATCCAGTCGCTGGGTTTTAGCCGAGACGATCTGGTGCAGGCACTCGGCCTTTCCTTCACCATTTCCACCCTTGCACTTGCCGCCGGTCTCGCTTCGCAGAATGCTTTTCATGTCGAGCATCTGTCGCTTTCCGCATTCGCCGTCCTGCCAGCGCTTCTCGGCATGTGGCTTGGCCAGAAAATCCGCCATATCGTTAGCCCGGCGACATTTCGGCGCTGGTTCCTCATCTGCCTGCTCGTGCTTGGCTGCGAACTATCCCTGCGCGCTTTTTGGTGAAACAAGAACGACGATTTCGATGTCGCAACCGTGCTATTCATGTTAAGTGAAGCCATCATTCAAATGTGAAGGCTTTATCCATGGGCAAAATCCTGACCATAGCTGACCTGAAAAACCAGGCGCAGCGCCGTGTGCCGAAAATGTTCTTTGACTATGCCGATAGCGGCGCGTGGACGGAAAGCACCTACCGCGCCAATGAGGATGATTTTGCCAAGATAAAGCTGCGCCAGCGCGTGCTGGTGGATATGACCGACCGATCGCTCGCCACCGAAATGGTCGGCGAGAAAGTCTCTATGCCGGTAGCGCTTTCCCCTACGGGCCTTACGGGCATGCAGCATGCCGATGGCGAAATGCTGGCTGCCAAGGCGGCGGAGGAATTCGGCGTGCCTTTCACGCTCTCCACCATGAGCATCTGCTCCATCGAGGATGTGGCCTCCGTCACTTCGAAACCCTTCTGGTTCCAGCTTTATGTGATGAAGGACCGCGACTTCGTCAACAACCTCATTGACCGCGCCAAGGCCGCCGGGTGCTCGGCGCTGGTGCTGACGCTCGACCTGCAGATCCTTGGCCAGCGGCACAAGGATCTGCGCAACGGCCTCTCGGCCCCGCCGAAATTCACCCCGAAACATATCTGGCAGATGGCGACCCGGCCCAAATGGTGCCTGGACATGGCGCGGACCAAGCGCCGCAGCTTCGGTAACATCGTCGGCCACGCCAAGAACGTCTCCGACCTCTCGTCGCTCTCTTCCTGGACGGCCGAGCAGTTCGATCCGCGTTTATCCTGGAAAGACGTTGAATGGATCAAGGAACGCTGGGGCGGCAAACTTATCCTCAAGGGCATTCTTGACGAGGAAGACGCCCGCGCTTCGCTCGATACCGGCGCCGACGCCATCATCGTCTCCAACCATGGCGGCCGCCAGCTCGACGGCGCGCACTCCTCCATCGCCATGCTGCCGAAAATCGTCGATGCCGTTGGCGACAGGGTCGAGGTGCACATGGATGGCGGCATCCGCTCCGGTCAGGATGTGCTGAAGGCCGTGGCACTTGGCGCAAAGGGCACCTATATCGGCCGGCCCTTCCTCTACGGCCTCGGTGCGGATGGCAAGCAGGGCGTGACGACAGCGCTCGAGATCATCCGCAAGGAAATGGATGTCAGCATGGCGCTCTGCGGCAAGCGGCTGATTACCGATGTGGATCGCAGCATTCTGGCGTGATGTCAGAAGGCAGAAGTTCCGGCGTGACAACCGCAGCTCGCAGACCTCTCTACCGTCACGCCGGACTAGATCGGCATCCAGCCGCGGCGCGTCTGCGCCGCGAAAGAGTCTCTCGCGATCAAAGACTTGATCGCGCCGGATCCTGGCTCAAGGCCGGGATGACGGCGGTCGGTATAGCCTTCGCGCTACACCACCCAGCCCCTCAATGCCCGACCGTCTTCGAAAACACGTTCACGATCACCACGCCGGTGATGATGAAGCCGAGGCCGATGACGGCGGCAATATCCAGCGTCTGGCGGAACACGAAATATCCGATGCCGGAAATCAGCACGATGCCAAGCCCGCTCCAGATCGCGTAGGCCACGCCGACCGGCAGCGCCCGCAGCGTAAACGACAGAAGATAAAAGGCTGCACCGTAAAACAACGCCATCAGCACTGTCGGTACTAGCCTGGTGAACTGCTGCGATTGCTGCAGGAAGGAGGTGGCGATTACCTCGCAGACAATGGCTGCGACAAGCGCGCCATAAGTGAAGACCGCGGTATTCATCGTCACGTATCCTTCTTCGTCTGGGCGATCATCCGGGCCCTCAGAGCCGCCCTGTCGCCACCCGCTTTGCCATCGTCGGCCAGCAGATCGGCAAACCAGATGCCGTCGGCAGCCAGCCGCACCATCTCCAGTACCACCCCGTCATCCGTTTCTTTATGACGGACAAGACGACCCTCGATCCAGCTGTTCCACATACGTCGAAGCGACGGTTCGCCGACCATCGAAACGGAGATCGCTGCCCATTGCCGACCCGAATCCCTGCCCCGATCAGAGAAAACCGCGTTTACATAGGCCCGCGTAAAGCTTCCAGAAGCTTCACGATCCTGTGAGATGAGAGCATCGATCTCGTTGTCCAGCGCCGCCAGAAGGTCAGTCATGACGGCTTCGAGCAGCACCTGCTTGGAAGGAAAATGGTGAAACAGCCCGCCCTTGGTCACTCCCGCCGCATCCGCCACCGCCTGCACGGAAAGTGCTGCAACCCCTTGTTCAGCAGCAAGTTTCGCCGCGCAATCGAGTAGATTGCGGCGCACCACCTCAGGCTGCTTCTTGCGTTCATGAGCGTTTGTCATGTCGCAAACATACCGGATGGTTGGTTTCTTTTCAAGGAAATTGTGAGGGCAGCTGTCGGGTTGAAATTCATACTTAATTAAGCATGAAAGCGATCTCTAAAGTTTTAGCGGTTTTGTTGCCGGAAAGTGTCAGTAAAACTTTGCCCAGCACGGCGATCAAACAAAAGGGGTGAACTATGTCGGGAATGATCAAACGGGGAATGGCGGGTGCCTGGATTTTTGCACTCGCCTTCTTTTGCGCGATCCTCTCGCTCCATGCGTCGCCGGCGCAGGCGGGCTATGCCCATTTCATCATGGACGCCAATACCGGCAAGGTTCTGGCCGCCCGCAATGCCGATGTGCTGAACCACCCCGCCTCGCTCACCAAGATGATGACGCTTTACCTGACCTTTGAGGCGCTGCATGCCGGCAAACTTCGCTGGGACCAGAAGATAACCATGTCCAAGAATGGGGCATCGGTCATCCCCTCGAAGCTCTATGTGCGTCAGGGCCAGACCTTCACCGTGCGCGAAGCCGTCTACGGCATGATCGTCAAATCCGCCAATGACATGGCCGAAGGTATGGGCGATCACCTCGGCGGCTCCGAGGCACGGTTCGCCGAAATGATGACCCGCAAGGCCCGCCAGCTCGGCATGACCAAAACGGTCTTCCGCAACGCGTCCGGCCTGCCCAACAAGTCTCAGGTGACGACGGCACGCGACATGGCGAAGCTCGGTCTTGCCTTGCAACGGGATTTTCCCAAAGAATACAGCCTCTTCGCCACGCAATCCTTCAATTTTCGTGGAAAGCGCATCCGTGGCCACAACAATCTGATGTATCGTTATCAGGGGATGGACGGCATCAAGACCGGCTATACCAACGCCTCCGGCTTCAATCTCGTCAGTGCAGTCAATCACAATGGCCGCCGCGTCGTCGGCGTCGTGCTGGGTGGCAAGACCGCGCGCAGCCGCGATGCCCAGATGGCTGCACTTCTCGACAAGGCCGTGCCGCAGGCATCGAGAGGCCGCAACACCGAACAGCTCGTCGCCAGTGCCAATGTCAGCCGCACCTTCGATGTTGCCGCCGCCGTGCCGCCGGCTGCCGTGCCGCTGCCGATGTTCGCCGAGCGCCGGGCAGATCCGGTTGCCATGCAGATTGCCACCGCAAACGCCGATGTGGCGGACATGATGCAGGTCTCGGCCATCCCGCGGCCTGCTCCCGCCGCGGCCCCTTCCGGCCAGCGCAGCCGGTGGGAGGTGCAGATCGCCGCCACCGACAGCGAAGCCGCCGCCCGCTCGCTGCTCGCCAATGCGCGCTCCAATATCGGCAACTATTCCGGCATCGCCCCCTACACCGAAGCCGTGCAGAGCGGATCGGCGACGCTCTACAGAGCCCGCTTCACCGGCTTCGAAGACCAGTCCTCGGCAGTCTCCGCCTGCAAGGCGCTGAAGGCACGCTCTTATGCATGTGTGGTGATGACCAGCGAGGGGTGATCCCTAGCGCTTCAGCCAGCCGTTTTCCAACGCATCGGCCAGATAAGGAATACCGTTGACCCGAGCCATTTCGGACATGGCCAGGTTGTCGTAACGGATATTGCGGAAATAGACCTGCCAGCCGCGTGCGGTTTCTTCGAGAACCGCATAGGTGGCGAGCGGGTGACCGGCTTCAACGTGGTGATCGAAAGGCGTATCGTCCCTCCACCCAGGACAGCCGACGCTGCCCGGATTGACGATCAGCCGGCCATCTGAAAGCTGCACGGCGCGTGGAATATGGGTATGGCCGCAAAGCATCAGCGGCTGCGTGATACCCTCAGCCATGGCTTCGATTTCGGCCAGAGGCCGCAATTTCAGGACACCTTCAGGCGACAGCGTTTCCAGCCAATATTCCAGATCGTCACGGGGCGAACCATGACAGCAATAAGCGACGTTCTTGAACACCATGCTGAACGGAAGAGTTTGCAACCAGTCCCGGTGCGCAGTGCTCAGCTGCGCATGGGCGGGCCTTTCCCAGCTCCCCATCTCCTCCGGCGCACGCTCGATCAGTTCCCGGTCGTGATTGCCGCGGATGCTGGGAATCCAGTTGCCGACCAGCACGTCGCCGGTAAAACCGGCCTCCAGCGGACCGCTGAAACAATCGCCGAGATTGACAATGTCCTCGATACCGAGCCTGGCGATATCCTCAAGCACCGCCTCCAGCGCGGCGCAGTTTCCGTGAATATCGGCAATGGCGGCAAAGATCATCGGCGTCAGCTTCCTCGATAGGTGGAATAGCTATAAGGCGAGAGCAGCAAGGGCACATGGTAATGACCGCTCTCATCGGCAATGCCGAAACGGATCGGGATAATATCGAGGAAGGCCGGCTCCGGAAGCACGACACCCTTTCCTCGCAGATAATCGCCGGCATGGAAAACCAGCTCATACTCACCGGCCATGAAACTGTCGCCAACGAGCAGCGGCCCGCCATCGACACGGCCGTCGCCATTTGTCTGCACCGTCTTCAGCTTGTCACGGCGATCACCGGAGAGCCGGTAGAGATCAATCACCAGCCCCTCGGCAGGCGTGCCGTGCGCGGCGTCGAGAACATGGGTCGTCAGACCGGTCATAGGCTGGGCTCCGCGATTACATAAGGCCTGTCGAAAAAATACTCTTCCAGATTGTTGCCCGGCCCGTCACGGTCGGCAACCAGAAAATCCGAAACCGCCTGCAACGGCATCAGCGGATAGTGCCAGACATTGCGGCGGTAATTCACGCCCTGATCGCCCCGCGCCAGAAACACCCGAGGCCGCCCCGGCCGGCCGCCATCGTCTTCGGCAACGACGACGAGGAAGGGCCGGCCGGAAAGCGGCGAAAAACTCTGGCTGCCGAGCGGATGCCGCTCCATCATCTCGATTTCATGCGGAAAGGCGCGCGGCTGCCCGCGGAAGATATTGAGGATCACACGTGCCCCCTCGCCTGCCGCCTCCGGCGCTGCGAGCGCATGATGCCGCTCCGTCTGACCGCCATTGATGTACCGCATGGAAGAAGGTGTTGTTTCGATCACGTCGCCGAAGGACGCAAACGCCTCCTTGGTAAGAGGTTGTATGTTGAGAAAATCAGTCAAATGTCATTCACCTTGGGCATGCCAGTTTCGGAGAAGGGAGAGGCGCGCCTGCAAATCCGGAATACTCTGCGTTATCGTTTTCCAGACGACCGAGAGCTCTGCCCGGAAGTAATCATGCACGATCAGATTGCGCATACCCTTCATCTTGATCCAGGGGATTTCCGGGTGCTGCTGTAAAAACGCTGGGTAGTGCCTGTCGAGCTTGGCGACCGCCTCGCCGATCAGGGCAAGACCCATCATCACCGCCATCTGCGTGCGCGTGTCGGAAGAAAAAGCGGCCTCATCCATATCCTGAATGAAATCCCGTATCCTGGCAGCAGCAACATCCATCTCCTTCAGATAGAGCAGAAGCCGATCCGTACTCATACCGCTTTGGCTTCCTTCAGAACGCGCGCCCGAATATCCGAATGCAAGCCGCCCGAGGTGACGACATCGACCTCGACACCAAGCATCGTCTTCAGTTCTTCCAGCAAACCGCCGAGATCAAACAGCGTCGTACCCGGCAGCGCGTCCACTAGAATGTCGAGATCGCTGTCCGGCCTGTCCTCGCCGCGGGCGACGGAGCCGAACACGCGGGGATTTGCCGCATTGAAGCGTTTCGTCGCTTCGCGGATCGCTTCCCTGTTCTTTTCCAGCACCTCGGAAGGTCTCATCGTCATCTCCAAACGGCGCGATTCTAGCAGAATGGCCGCAACGCGCCAATCATCCCTCCGGCAGCATTGCGCAAAGACGAAGCCAGGCGATCTTTTCAACCTGCGCCGTGGCGGTCGCGAATTCTTCGGCTGCGCCGTTACCTATGCGTGTCTCGAAGGCCGAGAGTATATCGTGCCTGTTCAGCCCCTTGACCGCGATGATGAAAGGAAAACCGAATTTATCGGTATAGGCGCTGTTCAATTCGGTAAAACGGGCGTGCTCTTCCGGGGCAAGCCTGTCGAGCCCGGCACCGGCCTGTTCGTTGCGGCTCTCCGCCGTCAACTCGCCGGCAATTGCCAGCTTGCCGGCGAGATCGGGATGCGCCCGCAACACTCCAAGCCTTTCCGCCTCGGAAGCCGCGCGAAACTGCGCGCTAAGCGCGGCATGAACCGCCTTCGCCGTCAGCTCCAGGCCGGCCCCACCAGCGTCATAGGCCCGCTCGGCAATGAATGGCGAATGTTCGAACACGCCACCGAAACGGGTAACGAACTCCTCACGCGTCAGCATCAAAGCGCCTCCGGCTTGTGATGCTCATGCCAGTGACGGGCGATCTCGATGCGCTGCGGGATCCACACCTTTTCGTGGCCAAGCACATATTCGATGAAGCGGCGAAGTGCTGCTGCACGACCGGGACGGCCGACAAGACGACAATGCAGACCGACACTCATCATCTTCGGCGCACCTTCCATACCTTCCTGATAAAGCACGTCGAAAGCGTCCTTCAGATAGGTGAAGAACTGGTCGCCGGAATTGAAGCCCTGCGGCGTGGCAAACCGCATGTCGTTGGTCTCAAGCGTGTAGGGAATGATCAGGAAAGGCTCATCCTTCACACCCTTCACCCAATAGGGCAGATCGTCGGCATAGGAGTCCGACGAATAGAGAAAACCACCCTCTTCCATGACAAGCCGCAGCGTATTGTCCGAGGGCTTGCCCTGATACATGCCATAGGGACGTTCGCCGGTGACCTCCGTGTGCAGACGGACCGCTTCGACGATGTGCTTACGCTCTTCCTCCTCGGAAAAATCCTTGTATTCCAGCCAGCGGTATCCGTGGCTGGCGATTTCCCAACCCGCTTCCTTCATTGCCGCAACCGCTTCCGGGTTGCGGGCCATGGCTGCGGTCACGCCGTAAACGGTGGTGGTGACGCCAAGCCCGGTGAACATGCGCCACAGCCGCCAGAAGCCGGCGCGCGAGCCATATTCATAGATCGATTCCATGTTCAGGTTGCGCTGGCCAGGCCAGGGCTGGGCGCCGACGATTTCCGACAGCAGCGATTCCGACGCCTTGTCATTGTCGAGAATGCAACTTTCGCCGCCCTCTTCGTAATTGATGACGAATTGCACGGCAATGCGCGCACCGCCCGGCCATTTCGGATCGGGAACATTGCGGCCATAGCCCACCAGATTGCGGGAGTAGTTTTCGGAAATCATTCAGCCACCCAGACCATCTCTCCCAATCGGCAACCGATTTCGGAGACATAAACAGAACTTCGAAGATGCCTGATCCAGACGGATGACGCAGCGCACTTCGAATATGCGATGTCGAACGGTAGCATTCGCATACGGAATGTCGAGATCAATTTTGCCGACATTCCGAAGCTTTTTTGTATACGATTATGATGGCGCGCCAGTCAGGCAATCTTGCGGGCGGAAACGCGGCCCATGGGATGAAGCGAGTGCACCCGGAAAGGCGCTCCCGGCTCATCCTCGATGAAGAGCGCAAGGCTGGAAAATTGCAAGGACCGCGACAGCAGCGGCTCGAACACCTTGCGCACGGCCCGCTCGATCCTCTGGCTGCTGGCGGGTTCCACACCGCCGGTCAACGACATCTGGAACCGGAACTCGTCCATCACATGCGGGCTGCCCCAGCGGTGCAGATTGGTGAGCTGCGAGGCCGACAGCCGGTCCGGATCGGCACGCTCGATCTCCGCCTCTGTGAGAGGCGCCCGGTAACGGTCGAATTCCTGCACGACGCGGGCCGCGAAAAAATGCAGCACTTCACAGGGCCGTTCGGGGACGAGGCTGAAGACATTGTCATGCCTCGCCACCACAAGTTGCGGCAACGGAAAGGGTTCCTGCCTGCCGGAAAAATACATCAGGTCACGCAGGAGCGCCGCTTCGGACTGACCCTCGGCAAGGCGGAAAGGAGCCTTGATGGTGCCATGGAAACCATACCGGCGCGGCAGGGCCGTGTGATAGGAAATCTCCTGCATGCCAAGATCGATCATACCGGGCGGCTCAACCGCCTGACCGGAATAGGCATCGCGCCCCAGCCACGCAGCGGCTACCTGCGTCAGGGGGTCATTGGGGGAAGGCGTGAAATGAATGGCGTATCGCATGCGCTGTCACCTCGCCGCAAAAGCGGACAAACCTGCCTCGTTGCAGGCCAGCAAATAAGTGATTTGCGTGACAGATTAACGACGTAAGCGGTCTGGTCAGAACTTTCCGATGCCCGCCATGGCTATGTTCACGTGTTCTTGAAGCTGGAAACTCCGCGGCACGTCCGGTGCCTTTCCGCAGACGGCCTGTAGCGCGGCATCGGCAAGAGAATGGGCAAGACCGAAGCTCACCTTGAAGCCGCCCGTCAATGCCACAAGCTTCGGGTGACCGGCAACCGTTCCCACCATGGGGTCTCTGCCCGCAGCCTTCGGCCGCAGCCCGGCCCAGCGTTCGAGAACCGGCGCCCCGCCAAGGCAGGGGACAATCGCAGCCGCATCCGCAAGCAGTTTTTCCAACTTCTCATCCGTATCGAAGGGGTCGGAAAAACAATCTTCGCTGGTACTGCCGATGGCGACCGTTCCGTCTTCGTGCGGCACGATGTAAAGACCGTTCAGGAACACCACCGGCATGGCCGGATCGACCGCCGCGTCGAGCAGCGCCGCCTGCCCCTTCACCGGCTGCCCGAGCACCAGCCCGGTGTCGAGGCCCAGTGCGTCCCGGATCAGGGGAAAGGATCGATGTCCGTTGGCGATCACGGCGTGCCCGAACACGACCTCGTCACCCGAAGACAGCGCCGCCCGGCCTGTCTCCGCGTCAAGCGAAAGGACGCGGCAACCCTTGATCAACCGCACATGCCGCGCCTTGCCGAGAAATGCCGAAAGAAGCGCAATCATTGCACGCGGAGCCACCCGCGCCGCCAGCGTATCGAACACGAAACCCGCTGCGCCAGCCGCGTCATCCACCCAGCCCGCAACCGCTGGGCTGTCACCGACATGCCAATGGAACCGGCGCTCACCCGAGACCCAGTTCTCCTGCGCATCCCTTTCATGCCGCTCGGCGATGGGACGCAGATGCGGCTTCGGCAATGGGATGATCCGGCCAGAGCGGCGATAACCGGCGGAAAGCCCCGTTTCCGCCTCCAGCCCGGCGATCTCTTTTTCCAGCGCCACGAGGGCGGCGAACTGGAACTGCTTCTTGTCCGACCAGCGGTCCGGCATATGAGGCATCAGCGCGCCGAGCAGCCCGCCACTCGCGCCGCCACCGGGATGATCCGCCTCCACTAACAACGTATCGATGCCGAGCCGTTCCGCCTTAACCGCAGCCCATAGACCCATGATACCACCCCCGACGATGAGGAGAGGGACGGAAGCAGGCAAAGGCGTTCTTGGTGATTGACCCTGTTCGAAAGCGGGATTATCGGCTTTAGCCATGAAAGATTCCAACGACACTATCAGAGAGACTGGCGCACAGGCCGGTTCGGCAACCGGCGAAACCCACACTGCACTCGACTGGCGTGACGGGGATATGCCCTATTCGCTGGCTTTTGACGACCATTTTTATTGCCAGACGGATGGCAGGCTGGAATGTGGCCACGTCTTCCTGTCAGGAAACGGCCTGCCGCAACGCTGGCGGGAACGCGAAGGCGTCTTCCGCATCGGGGAACTGGGCTTCGGCACCGCGCTCAATCTGTGCGAGACATGGCGCCAATGGAAAGAGCTCCGCAACGGCCGCTCCACGTTGCATTTCATCTCCTTCGAACTCTACCCGATGAAGGCGGACGAGATCGGCCGGGCACTTTCCCGCTGGCCGGAGGTGGACGCCGAACGCAGGGCGCTCACCGCCCTCTGGCCCGCCGAACCGAAGGGGAAGGTAGAGATTGAACTCGATGGTGAAACACGCCTGACGGTGGTCTGCGGCGAGGCGCTCACCGGTATTTCCAACAGTCACGAAACCTTCGATGCCTGGTTCCTGGATGGTTTCGCACCTGCGCGCAACCCGGACATGTGGTCGCTGGAGATCATGCAGGCACTGTTCGCCAGGACGGCGCCGGCAGGCACCTTCGCCACCTATGCCGCCGCAGGCTTCGTCCGCCGCAATCTCATCGCCGCCGGTTTTGATGTGGAACGACGCAAGGGTTTCGCAGGAAAACGGGAAATGCTCTGCGGCACCAGGCCCCCGGTTTGACCAAAACGACATCAGCGACCGGTTGCGTCATCAGATACCCGGCGCGGAATATCTTCACCCAGCCACTGGGCGATCTTATCCTCGAGAATTTCGGGGCTGATGGGCTTCGACAGATAATCGTCCATGCCGGCCTGCAGGCATAGATCGCGGTCAGCATCCTGCGTATGGGCCGTCACGCCAATGATCGGCACATGCCGGCCTTCGGCGGCCGCAAGTTCGGCCGTCCGGATCGCCTGCGTTGCCTGATGCCCGTTCATGACAGGCATGGAGACATCCATGAGGATGATCGCGGGATTATATTCCTCCCACGCCTGAACGGCCTTTTTCCCATTGCCGACGATCAGGAACCGCAGACCCGTCTGCTGCAAAATCTGCGTGAAAACAATCTGGTTGACGTCATTGTCCTCGGCCACCAGCACATCGATCAGGCTGGGCCGCAGCCGGACGGAAACTGTCGGCACCTCTGCCCGCCGCTTCTTTTCTGAAGCAGGACCTTCCGGCCGGGACGAACCGCCGTCCGAGGCACCTGCGAAAGCTTCCGGCCGCGCGCGTTTCAGCCGCACGTCGCGCACCACGTCGAACAGGGTGGAACGCAACAGCCGCGCCCGCGCGGGCTTCATCAGATGGGCCTGCACGTTGAGATCGGTAAAGAGCGTCTCGTCACCCACGACATCCATGGACGTGAGGAAAATGATGGCGATGTCATCGAAACGGCGATCCGCCCTGATCCGCTCCACCACGTCCAGGCCGTTCATGACAGGCATGTGATAATCGAGAATGATGGCGTCGATCGAAAGACCCACCGCTGCGGCTTCCTGCAGCACGGCGATGCCCGTGGGCCCACCCTCGACGGCATGGCCGTCTATGCCCCAGCTTTGCAGCTGCTCCGTCAGGATGCGCCGGTTGACATCGTTGTCATCGATGACGAGCACCCGGATATTTTCGATCGCCACCGAAAGAGGTGGGACATCCCTCCGCCTTTCGGTCATCTGAAACGGGATGTTGACCTCGAAACTCGACCCCTTGCCCACTTCGCTGACGACATCGATCTTGCCATTGAACAGTCCGACAAGGCCGACGGTGATCGCCAGGCCGAGCCCGGTTCCTTCGTGACGGCGCGTGGCGGAACTATCGACCTGGCTGAACTTGTCGAAGATCGTCTCCAGCTTGTCGGAGGGAATACCGATCCCGCTGTCTTCGACACGCAGCGACAGGATGGCCTCCGAAGCTTCCGCTGACTGCGCAGAAAGCTCCACCAGCACATGGCCGGTTTCGGTGAACTTGACGGCATTCCCGACGAGGTTTGTAACAATCTGGCGGAAGCGTCCGGCGTCACCGATGACCTTGCCGAAAACCGACGGATCGATCCGCACCACCAGCTCTATGTTCTTCTCCAGCGCCGCCGAGGACAGGAGCGAAACCACATCCTCAACGGCTTCCGCCGGATCGAAAGATACGCTGCGCAGTTTCATCTGCCCGGCTTCGATCTTGGAGAAATCGAGGATGTCGTTGATAATCGTCAGAAGCGCATTGCCTGACTTGACGATGATGTCGGTGAAAGTCTTCTGGCGCGTATCGAGGTTGGATTTGGCCAGAAGCTCCGCCATGCCAAGCACGCCGTTCATCGGCGTGCGGATTTCATGGCTCATATTGGCCAGAAATTCCGATTTGGCGCGGTCCGCCGCTTCCGCCCGCGAAAGCAGACGTTGCAATTCGCCTTCGCGCATCTTCATCTCGGTCACGTCGGTGACGATCACGAGCCAGTAATTGCCGGAACTGTTGGTGGCTTCCAGGTTGAGCCAGCTCTTGCCGGCGACATGGATAAGCCAGGAGAACGGCCGGTTGGCGGCAATGTTGTCTTTCCAGGCATTAAGCATCGCGGCCGCTTCCTCGGCCGTGCCGAAATCTCCGCGCGCGGCACAGTGGGCGAAGAAGCCGGACCAGTCGCGATCCTTTTCCAGCAGCTCGGGCGGCACGTCGAACATCCGCGCCATCGCCTCGTTGGACATGATGATCGTGCCCTGCTCCACCAGCACCAGGCCCTGCGCCATGGCGCGCGTCGCGCCCTGCATATATTCGCCGACGCGCTCCAGCTCGGCCTTCGCCTTGCTGATTTCGGCGTCGCGCATTCGCACATCCGTCACATCGGCATAGGTGCTGAGGATTTTTCCGCCTTCGAGGCGCGTTTTGGAGATGACGGTCACCTTGCCGCTTTTGCTGCGCACCTCGCGGGGGGCAAAGGCCTCATCCTTCAGGAGCCGCTGCGCCCGCTCGCTATAGACCTCGTCGAAAGGCCGATCGCCATAATCATAAAGGCCGCTATCGAAATTCATCCTCATGAATTCGCGATAGTCTTTGCCCACAAGTGATTTCTCGCCGCCGATTTCGCCCCAGACCTGGTAGAAGAACGGATTGACATATTCGATGACGAGATCGGCGCTGAGAAGCAGCACCCCCACGGGCAGCGCGTGAAGCACCGCCTCGAGCTGGCGATGCAGCGCCTCGGCTTCGGCCTGTGTGGCGATCAGCGCCTTTTCCCGCTCCTGCAGGAGGCTGACATCGGTGACGGAGCCCACGAGGTAATATTCGTCATCCGGTGTCGCAACGCGGCCGAGCCGCGTGATGACGGGAATGGACCGTCCGTTGCGCTGAGGCATGTTTCCCGTGCGTTCGAGCGCCTCCCCGGTCTGCAAGATCCGTTCGTTTTCCTGCTGGAACTGGGAGCCATTCTGCGGGAACATTTCGGATTCGGTCTTGCCGATATAGTCGGCGAGATTGCCGCCGAGAAATGCATCATAGGCGGCATTGGCATAGGTCAGCCGCCTGTCCTGATCCCTCAGGAAAACCCCCACAGGCAATTGTTCGAGGGCAGCGCGCAGCAACCAGGTCTCGCGGATCTGGGCGCTGAGAAGGGTCTCGTGCGCCTTGAACTCGGTCACATCGATGCGCAGGCCAACCAGCATGCCGTTTTCCAGCCGCTTGTTGACCATGCGCACCCAGCGGCCATCGGCGAACTGCTCCACCCTTTCGAGATAGGGCAGGGAAAAATCGCGCAACTGCTCCCGCATCCAGCCTTCGAACGCAGGGTCGTCTTCTTTGACGCGACGATATCCGCTCGAAAAATAGAGCGCCTCCATCAGCGCCTCGAGCCGGATGCCCGGCTTCAGCTCGACGCCAAAACCGCTATAGAACTCCGCGAAACGGGCATTGCAATAAACCAGCCGGTTTTCCGGATCGTAGACGACGATGCCGGCATCGATGAAATCCATGAGGCCGCTACTGAACAGCAGGTCCGACGCCCCGCCGATATCCGCCGTCCCCGTCAGAACGCCCAACGGCATGTCTTCCACCGTTTCGAACAGGAACAGGCTGCCGTCATCATCGGTGAAGCGCTCGCAGCGAAGTGTGTATGGCAGGGAGGAAACCGAGGCATGGCAGGCGATCATCTCGTCCGTCGCAAAAACGAGTGAACGGCGCTCCCTGTCCTCCCGCTCCGCATCACGGATATCAGCCGAGAGGGAAAGGCTGGTGTGGCCTTCGAACGCCCTGAGGGGACGCCCCATCAACCGTGCGTAGGCGGCGTTGACCACGAGATAGCGCAGCTCGCTGTCCTTGATGCACGCGGGCAGGTTCAGGGCGGCAACAGCCCTGCAAGCCTTTTCCAGCAACCCGCTGCCCTCGGTCAATCGATACTCCACAGCGTGCAGTTTCACTTTGTCGAATCAAATATTTCTAGATGACTTCGCAAAAACGTTATGTGAGAAAATCTGTTTTTGCTATGCGCCCTGCCCGGCAATACACTTTTTTAACCATAATTATTCGCTGCGACCCAGCTCTTCGGCCAGCTGGCGGCGGCGTTCCGCATGGCTGCCATGCGCCGTCCGGCAGCCATGTCATGAAACTATCGCTTGACTTTGGCGAGTAAAACGCCCACATGCCGGTCAAGCTTTCACCTTCGGCAGCCGCGTGAGCTGCAGCGTATGTTGAGAAGACTTGGTCCGAGAGAGACTTGGCCCGCATGAAGGAAAAGCGCAGAGAATACAGAAGACGGCATGTGCCGCACTGATGCGCAGAAAGTTATTCCAACCCACAAGTTCCCAATTCACGCGGGGTTCTTGACGCCGAAACCGCCGGACAGCAGCCCTGTTCCGGACGATTGGTTTTTGGCGCCCCGAAAGGCATTATATTGACCAGTTTTAGCGAACTCGGCCTCTCCGAAAAGATTGTTGCCAGCGTTACCCAGCTTGGCTACACAACCCCGACCCCCATTCAGGCAAAAGCCATTCCGCTGCTGCTCGAAGGCCGCGACCTGATCGGCCTCGCACAGACCGGTACCGGCAAGACCGCCGCTTTCGGCCTGCCGATCATCGAAATGCTGATGAAGCAGGCGGACCGCCCGGCAAACCGCACCTGCCGCACGCTCATCCTTGCCCCGACCCGCGAGCTGGTGAACCAGATCGGCGAAAACCTGCGCGCTTTCGTGAAGAAGACGCCGCTGCGCATCAACCAGGTGGTTGGCGGCGCATCGATCAACAAGCAGCAGCTCCAGCTCGAAAAGGGCACGGACATTCTGGTGGCAACCCCCGGCCGCCTGCTTGACCTCATCGCCCGCAACGCCATCTCGCTCTCCAAGGTCACCTATCTGGTGCTGGACGAAGCGGACCAGATGCTCGACCTCGGCTTCATCCACGATCTGCGCAAGATCTCGAAGATGGTGCCCGCCAAGCGCCAGACGCTGCTCTTCTCCGCCACCATGCCGAAGGCGATCGCCGATCTGGCCCACAGCTACCTGACCGATCCGCTGAAGGTCGAAGTGACCCCGCCCGGCAAGGCAGCCGACAAGGTGGAGCAATATGTCCACTTCGTCGCCGGAAAGAACGACAAGACCGAGCTTCTGAAGAAGTCTCTCAACGAGAACCCGGATGGCCGCGCCATCGTGTTCCTGCGCACAAAGCACGGTGCGGAGAAGCTCTACAAGCATCTCGAACATATCGGTTTCAAGGTCGCCTCCATCCACGGCAACAAGAGCCAGGGCCAGCGCGAGCGCGCCCTGAAGGGCTTTAAGGACGGCGAGATCAAGGTTCTGGTCGCAACCGACGTCGCGGCGCGCGGCATCGATATCCCGGCCGTGACGCACGTCTTCAACTATGACCTGCCGGAAGTACCGGACGCTTATGTCCACCGCATCGGCCGTACCGCCCGTGCCGGCCGCGATGGCATCGCCATTGCTTTCTGCGCACCGGACGAGACCCGCCTGTTGCACGACATCGAAAAGCTGATGAAGATCGATATTCCGGTTGCTTCTGGTGAACGCCCGGCCGGTCTTGCCAGCCCGACGCGCCCCAACAACAACCGCGGCGGACGCAATAACAATGGCGGCCAGCAGCGCGGCCCGCGCGAAGGCGGACGCCACAACGGCGAATCCCGCCCGTCTCGCCACCACGCGCCGCGCGATGCGGACAATGATCTTGAAGTCACCTCAGACTTCAAGCGCGTGAAGCAGGCCGAAGGCGACGCAGGCCGCCCGGCTGGCCCGCGCAAGCATCGTCGTCCGGCCCGCAAGCCCGGCGGCAGCGGCGCCAACCGCCACGCCCCTGCCGGCGGCAACGGCCAGGAAAAACGCGCTTCCGGTAACGGCCATCGCGGCCGCAACCGTTAAGTCGTTCTGAATGGATTGAGGACGCCGCGGCATTGCCGGGCGTTTCTTCTCCCCGCCGGGGAGAAGATGGCCCGAAGGGTCGGATGAGACGGTAAAGTTGCCGTATCTCATCACCCTTGCCCCCTCATCCCGCTGCCGCGACCTTCTCCCCGGCGGGGAGAAGAAACAAGCGGCACGCGCTCGCCAATAATCAAGCCCCGCAGCCACACTCGGTAGCGGGGCTTTTCTTCGCCTTCAGTTCCCCTGCGCGACCGGACGACGCCGTGACGGCAGGGTCATCGCCAGCACGCCCGCAATGACGCAGACGAGCCCACCCCACATGGCGGGCGTCGGCATTTCCCCCAGAAACGCCATGCCGAAGGCGACCCCGACCGGCACCCTGAGATAGGCCTGCGAGGTGGTCCCGACCGAACCGAGCGTCTGCATCAGCCGGAAATAGATCATGAAGGCGAGCGCGGTCGAAAACACACTGAGGCACAACAGCGCCGCCAGTGATGCCGCCGAAGGCGACAAGGTCCAGGGTCGGTCGACAATCAGGCTCACGGGCAGCAGCAGGACAGCACCGCAGATAAGCGAGCCGGCGGCCGGCATGATCGGATCGAGCCCTTTGAAATTTTTACTGAAAATGGCCGCGCAGGCATAAGAAAATGCCGCTGTCAGCACGGCGAGCTGGCTCCATATCGCCTCGCCCGCCCCATCAAGTGCCTCCATGCCGATAATGAGGCAAACGCCCGTCATGCCGGCAATCGTGCCGAACAGCTTGCGCCCGCTGACTGCCTCATGCCGGATCACGAGCGCCGTGAGAAGAAAGGTAAAGATCGGCGTCGTGGCATTGAGAATGACGGCGAGGCCGGCATCGATGCTCTGTTCGGCCCAGGCGATCAGCGTGAAGGGGAGAACGCTGTTGATACAGGCCTGAATGAAGAACAGCCGCCATGTCGCTAAATCCGTGGGCAAACGCAACCCGCGCAGCCGGATCACCGCGAAGAGCAGCAGACCGGCGATCATCGTGCGCGATGCGATGAAGGTAAGGGGCGGAATGGTCTCCACCCCGATCTTGATGAAAGTGTAGGATGCGGCCCACAGCGTGGACAACAGGGCCAGAAGCAGCAATTCGCGGGCGATGGGGTTCTCAGAGGACACGGATCGATTTCCAACTAGATTGAGGGTGACCCGTTCTTAACCGGAAAACAGACGCCTATGCTTCGGCCGCGGCCGAAGTATCGACCCTGCTCTAAAAAGAAGCCCCGCGCGGCGTTGGCCACGCGGGGCTTCGGCAAAACAAATCGATGTCCGGTCAGGCAGATCAGGCCCGGCGCTCATCCACCGAGAAAGCGCCCGGACCGGCCACGAACAGATAGAGGAAGATGAAGCAGAACAGGATGGCGGCATCACCCCCGTTGAGTGCCGGGAAGAAGCTCTTCGGCCCATGCGCGATGAAATAGGCAACCGCCATCTGGCCGGACAGGATGAATGCGACCGGACGCGTGAAAAGGCCGATCAGCACGAGAATGCCGCCGACGAATTCCAGAATCGCCGCCACCAGCAGCATCGTCGGCAGGGAGCCTTCCATCTGCGATGCCGGAAAACCGAACAGCTTCTGCGTTCCATGCGAAATGAAAAGCAGCGCCGTCATGATGCGCAGCGCCCCGAGTGCCTGTGGGCGATAGCGGGAGAGAGAATCGAAAATTGCCATGTTGATGTGTCCCCGTTGAAGTGGTGAAGCGCCGATAAGAGCGCGATGGCACGTTTATGGATACACCTCCGAAATAGCGGAAATCACGTTTCCGATATTGCAGAACTACCTAAAATACTCAAAACGCCATTTTCTACAAATAGTTGATTTCACCATAGAAAATTGACTTTCTTACAGAAAAATCAACTCAGGGCTTCAGACATTTTTTCGATCGCAACAGGCGGAAAAACCGTCCCGCCTCACGCCTGCAGCACCACCACCTTCGAACCGACAGGCACGCGGCTATAGAGGTCGATGATGTCGTGGTTCAGCATGCGGATGCAGCCGCTCGACATGGCGTGGCCGATGGACTGCGGCTGGTTGGTGCCATGCAGGCGGAACATGGTGTCGTTGCCGCCGCGATAAAGATAGAGCGCGCGGGCGCCAAGCGGATTGTTCGGGCCGCCGGGCATGCCGGCTGCGAATTTCAGATTGCGCGGATCGCGGCGCATCATGTTCGCGGTTGGTGTCCAGGATGGCCATTCCGCCTTGCGACCGATATAGGCGTCACCCTTCAGGGCAAGACCCTGGCGGCCTACACCGACGCCGTAGCGCATTGCGCGACCGTCGCCGAGAACATAATAAAGCCGCCGCGCCGGCGTATCCACAACCACCGTTCCAGCCGGATGGCGCGTATCATAGGCCACCTCCTGCCGGCGCAGTTCGGGCTTCACCTTATCGAGATGCATGGCGGGAAGCGGGAATTTTTCCTCCGGCTTCGCCGCGTAATCCAGCCTGTGCTGGCCGATGCCGGTGTTTGCGCAGCCAGCCAGAAACAGCGGCAATCCAAACAGAACACCACGACGTGAAATAGACATGTAACCCCCGCCAAATCATGTGATTAACGAGAGGTATAATTTTATGGTTAATAAACCCCTAATATGAGGTTGCAGTAATTAACCAGCCGCAACCGATGCGGCAGGTTTGCGATTGGCGAGATAAACGCCTGTCACCGCCAGAACCGTACCCGCAATCATCGCAGGCGTCAGCGTCTCGCCGAAAAGCAGGGCGGCTTCCACCGCGGCAAGCGGCGGCACGAGATAGATCAGCGAAGCGGCGCGTGAAACCTGGCCGCGCCGGATCAGATAAAGAAGCAGCGCCACGGCCCCGATGGAAATCGCGCCGACAGACCAGGCGAGCGTGGCGGCAAGGCCGAGGCTCCAGTCCACATGCCCATCTTCCAGCAGAAGCGCGAAGGGAACCGTTACCAGCAGTGCGCCGACATATTGCAGCGTTGCCACCGCCATGATGTTGCCGCCATGCACGTACTTCTTCTGGTAGAGCGTGCCATAGGTGACCGAGGTCATGCCCAGCACATTCACCGCCACGGCGTAAAGCGGCACCGACAGCCCGACAGCACCCGCGGCCATGACCTTCGGCAGCACCGCGATGGCGATGCCGGCAAAGCCGATGAGCAGGCCGGCGCGCTGCAGCGGCGAAATCCTTTCGCCGATCATGAAACGGGCGGCCACCGCCGTCATCAGCGGCTGCAGGCCGGCGATAATGCCGCCGATCGCCGCCGGCACGCCCTGCCCTATCGCCCACCAGATCATGCCGAGATAAAGACCGTGCAGGAAGACGCCTGACAGGATCGCCCGGAAGATATCGACACGACTTTCGGGCCACTGGATGGACGAAAAGCGGCAGATCGCCCACAGCAAAACGCCCGCCAGAAGATAGCGCAGACAGAGGAAGGTCAGCGGCCCGGTATAATAGACCGCATATTTGGCGGTGACCCAGCCCGTCGACCAGAGAAAGACGAAGATGGCCGGAGCCAAACGGTCGAGCGACATGGGCGCATCCTCTGTGTAGCATGGTGTCCGCTACCGGTGCGGAACAGTCGGCGAATTGATATTTCTGCGGCTTCACGCAAACCGGCGAATAGTCGACCCGGGTGTTCAGCATGGCGGTATCCGCATCCCGGCAAAAGGTCAAAGGCGTTTTGGTGATCACATCTTTCAGATTTTCTGATGCGACGCCGGACATTCATCAACCGAAAGCGAGCGAACAAAATTTATGCATTCGCCCACGGCGCAAACAGCGCCACCGCCCGCTTACACCGCTCGTCGCCCCGCAACCAATTTGCCGATGCCGCATTTATAGGCGGAAGCCGAAAAAACGCTTCTTTTTTAAAACTCTAGAGCGACAAAAAATCTTCTCGGGGAGGCCTGCATAGTTCTTGCATTGCATTTGTCGTTGTATTCATATGGCAAAAAAGGGGACATCGAAGTTGGCATTTGACGAAATGATAAATGCGGACAACACGCCGCGAAGCCCATATGAAAACTATAACGAATGGTACAGCCGGCAGGACAGGGCACACCTGATCCAGAAATCAAAAGACGCGGAAAACATCTTCAGAAAAACCGGCATTACTTTCGCAGTCTATGGCCACGCCGATAGTTCAGAAAAACTGATACCCTTCGATATTATCCCGCGCATCATCTCCGGCCGTGAGTGGCGCAAACTGGCCCAGGGCATCGAACAGCGTGTTCTCGCCCTCAATGCTTTCCTCGACGATATCTACCACAAACAGGAAATCATCCGCGCCGGGCGCATCCCCCGTGAGATCATCGAAAAGAACGAAGCCTTCCTGCCGGAAATGATCGGCTTCACGCCGCCCGGCGGGGTCTACACCCATATCGTCGGCACGGATATCGTCCGCACCGGCGAAGACCAGTTCTATGTTCTGGAAGACAATGCCCGCACGCCTTCCGGTGTCAGCTACATGCTGGAAAACCGCGAAACGATGATGCAGATGTTCCCGGAACTTTTCCATGAAAACCGCGTGCGACGGGTGGAGGATTACCCCTATCTGCTGCGCCAGTCGCTTGCCTCGCTCGCCCCTCCGGGCTGCACCGGCAAGCCGCGCGTCGCGGTGCTGACCCCCGGCATCTATAATTCCGCCTATTACGAGCACTCGTTCCTCGCCGACATGATGGGTGTGGAACTGGTGGAAGGTTCCGACCTTCGCGTCATGGACGGCAAGGTGAAGATGCGCACGACGCGCGGTTATGAGGCCATCGACGTTCTCTACCGCCGCGTCGACGACGACTTCCTCGACCCGCTGACTTTTCGGCCGGATTCGGCGCTTGGCGTTCCCGGCATCATGGATGTCTATCGCGCCGGCAACATCACCATCGCCAACGCCCCCGGCACCGGCATTTCCGACGACAAGGCGATCTATTCCTACATGCCCGAGATCGTCGAATTTTATACCGGCCGCAAGCCGCTCCTGGAAAACGTGCCGACCTGGCGCTGTTCCGAGCCGGACAGCCTGAAATACGTTCTCGACAACCTCGCCGATCTCGTCGTCAAGGAGGTCCACGGTTCAGGCGGTTACGGCATGCTGGTCGGTCCCACCGCATCGAAAAAGGAACGGGCGCTGTTTGCCGAAAAGCTGAAAGCACGCCCATCCAACTATATTGCGCAGCCGACGCTGTCGCTCTCCACCGTGCCGATCATGGTCAAGAACGGCATCGCGCCGCGCCATGTCGATCTGCGTCCTTATGTGCTTGTTTCGGACAAGGTGCAGATCATTCCCGGCGGCCTGACCCGCGTTGCGCTCAAGCAGGGCTCGCTGGTGGTCAATTCCAGCCAGGGCGGCGGCACCAAGGATACGTGGGTACTGGAGGATTAAGCCATGCTGGGCAGAACGGCAAACGGGCTCTACTGGATGTTCCGGTATATCGAGCGCGCTGAAAACATCGCCCGGCTCATCGATGCGGGCCTGCGCGTTTCACTGACGCGCTCAGGCAGCGGCGACGAGGATTGGGACGGCGTGCTGCAAAGCGCGGGCGTGCACGAGGAATTCCTCGAAACACGCGAAAAGGTGACGGCGGCAAATGCTATCGATTATCTTCTCCGCGAGAAATCGAACCCATCCAGCGTCATGTCCTGCATCGAAGCGGGGCGCAACAATGCCCGCATGGTGCGCACGGCGTTGACGCGCGAGACATGGGAAGCCACCAACGAATTCTGGATCGAGCTGAAGAACATCCTCGGCCGCAAGCTCAACCATGCGGAACTGCCGCAGACCATCGACGTGATCAAACACCGCGCCGGTCTGGTGCGCGGCGCCTTCCACGGTTCAATGCTGCGCAACGATCTCTACAATTTCTCCCGTATCGGCACCTTCATCGAACGCGCCGACAATACGGCGCGCATTCTCGACGTCAAATATTACGTGCTGCTGCCAGCTGTGGCGCATGTCGGCTCATCGCTCGACAATGCGCAGTGGGAATCCATTCTGCGCTCGGTTTCGGCCCACCGTTCCTATGGCTGGGTCTATGATGCGGAATACAAACCGGCCAACATCGCCGACTTCCTCATTCTTAATGGACGCATGCCGCGTTCGCTTGCCTATTGTTACGAGAAGATCGCCAGCAACCTCAATTACATCGCCGAGGACTACAGCGAACGGCACAAGGCACACGATACGGCGGAAAGCATCCGCGACAGCCTGCGCGCGACCACCATCGCCCGGGTCATGGACGAGGGCCTGCACGAGTTTCTGGAAAGATTCGTCCATCGCAACGGGCAACTGGGACAGGAAATCACGGAAGGCTACCGCTTCTATCAATGAGCGCGTAGACGGGGACAGCTTATGCGTCTGAAAATCACCCATACGACGGAATATGTCTATGACGAGCCGATGCCCTATGCCTTGCAGCGGCTGCGCCTGACACCGCAGACCGGCCCGAGCCAGACGGTGGAGGACTGGGATGTCTCGGTCGATGGCGCCACCGTCGAAGTGACCTATGACGACCATTTCGGCAATCGCGTCGCGCTGGTGGAAACGGAAGGCCCACAGCAGCGGGTCAAAGTGGTGGCGAGCGGCACGGTGAACACGCAGGACAAGGCCGGCGTGTTCGGTCACCACATCGGCAACGCGCCGCTCTGGCTCTTCCTGCGGGAAACGCCGCGGACCAAACCGGGAAAGCTGGTACGCGAACTGGTGAAGGTGAGCGTCGGCGAGAGCGAGCTTGCCCGCCTCCACAATCTCATGGAAAACATTCACGGCAAGGTGGAGTATGTTCCCGGCTCCACCGACATCGAAACCACGGCCGAAGCGGCACTGGAGGCTGGCAGGGGCGTCTGTCAGGACCACGCCCATATTCTCATTTCCGCTGCCCGGCAGATGGGCCTGCCTGCCCGTTATGTATCCGGTTATCTGATGATGGAGGCGGTGGAGGAACAAACCGCTACCCACGCCTGGGCCGAGGTGCATCTGCAGGGCCTTGGATGGGTCGGCTTCGACGCCGCCAACAATATCTGCCCCGATGACCGTTATGTCCGCATCGCATCCGGTCTCTGCTATCGCGATTGCGCGCCTATATCTGGCATGCGCATCGGCCCGGCCGGTGAGACGCTGAGCGTTTCAGTTACCGTGCAGCAATCGCAGAGCCAGAGCCAGTCCCAGAGCTGAGATCATGGCCGCCAGAGACGACGATACGATCGGTTTCTATACTGACAACGCAACCGCCTATACCACCCGCGGGCAGGCAGCAGACCGCCCGCATCTCAAGACATTCCTGTCGCAGTTGGAAAAAGGCGCGACCATCCTCGAACTTGGATGCGGCGGCGGGCAGGACAGCGAATATATGCTGGCAGCCGGTTTCGACGTGCATCCCACAGATGGAACGCCCGATATAGCGAAGGCTGCGGAAGCCCGACTCGGCATTCCTGTCAGGACATTGCTGTTCGAAAATATCGATGAGGTCGGGCGCTATCACGGCGTCTGGGCCAATGCCTGCCTGCTGCACGTGCCACGCCCTGCTCTGCGCGGCATCATCGGCCGTATCCACACGGCACTGAAACAGGGCGGCGTCTTTTATGCGAGCTTCAAGGCCGGAGAGGCTGAAGGACGCGATACGTTCGGCCGCTATTACAATTATCCGTCCAGGTCATGGCTGGAGGAGCTTTACGGGCAATATGACTGGACGGGCGTAGAGATCGAAGCCCGGCAGGGAAGCGGTTACGACAAGCTGCCGACAGACTGGCTGCATGTCATGGCCAAAAAGCGCTAACCAACCGCGACAGGTTCACGGTTGCAAAAAGGCGCAGCACCCGTTTTAATCGCCGTTCTCAGTTGAAAGCATGATCCGGTTTATCCTTTTGGGACAAAACCGGCCGGGAGACGGCATTGTACAGCATTTCCGACTATCGCGACTGCCAGTCGCATGGACCCATCATAGCAGAAAGGGTCTGGACGGCGTGGTGGCAAGATAGCGGCCTCAAGGTGGGCGATGTCCTCGAGCACCTGAAAGAGATGACAAATCCTCACGCCCTCCCCACCGGTTTCGTCGCCCATGATGGCGACGCCTATGTCGGCTCCGCTTTTCTCATTCATTGCGATCTCGAGGAGCGCCCGCACTATCTTCCCTGGGTCGCGGCCCTGTGGGTGGAGGAAGACCGCCGGCGCTCTGGCGTGGCGCGCGCGTTGATGCAGGCCGCAACAAAAAGGGCCGCCGAACTCGGTCACGAGACGTGCTACCTCTGCTGCGAGGCAAGTCTTGAGGACTATTACCTCAACTGCGGCTGGACCATCCTCGAACGGGGCGTCGGCGAGCACGATCTGACGGTGCTGACCTACAAGACATGACGCCGCCCGCCGCCTACCCATCATTCCTCACCACATCTCGACCATAGGAGGCACCATGCAACCGCCAACAGCCATCATGGAAACCGCGATCTATGTGAATGATCTGGAAGCCGCCGAGGCTTTTTACCGCGATGTCTTCGGGCTGGAGATCATCCGCAAGGTGCCCGGAAGCTTCGTCTTTTTCAGATGCGGGCAGCAGGTACTGCTGGTTTTCGACCCCGAGAAGTCGCGCAAGGCCGATCCCGATAATCCCATCCCTCGCCATGGCACGGCAGGTGAAGGCCACTTCTGCTTTTACGCAAGGGACAAATCGGAGGTAGACGGCTGGAAAGCGCACTTCGAAACGCTCGGGATTCCTATCGAGCACTATCACCGCTGGCCGAATGATAGCTATTCCGTCTATATCCGCGACCCCTCCGGGAACTCGGTGGAAGTGGGAGAAGGCAAGCTCTGGGGATTTGAACAGGGCTGACCGCAAAGAAACAGGACGCCACCGTGAAGAACATCTATGTCGTAACTCATCCTCAGTCGGTCCACCATGTCGAGAACCGGGTCGGCGGCTGGTATGATACCGAACTGACGCCGCACGGCAGGACCGATGCCAGGGCGGCGGCTGCCAGACTGGCGACGCTGGTCGGTGGTGAGCCCGTGGAAATCTTCACCTCCGACCTGCTTCGCGCCTCGCAGACCGCAGAAATCATCGCGGAACGCTTCGGGCAGCGAATGGAGACCATGCGTGACTTGAGGGAAATGAGCTATGGTGAGGCCGAAGGCATGCCGCAGCAATGGCTCGATGAGCGTCAAATCCCGGCACCGCACCATAATCGCCTTGACCATCGTGGCGGTATTGCCGATGGCGAGACGAGACGCGAATTTGCCGAAAGGGTGTATCGAGCCGTAAACATGATCATCGCGCGGCACTGCGCCACGCAGATCATCGTGACCCATGGCTTCGCCCTGACCTTCGTCATCGCGGCATGGATCAAGATGCCGATCGACAGCGCCGGTTATGTCAGCTTTCCGGCGCGCTCCGGCAGCATCACCCATTTAAAGGAAGACGATTACTGGCAGAACCGCGCCGTCGTTTCACTGGCGGATGTTTCGCATCTGACTAACGGTGATGGCTGACAAGAGCCCGCTTGAAAATCGTCCTCGCAAAGGGACGATTGGTCACAAAACCTAAACTCTAGCGTCATCCTCGGGCTAGACCCGAGGATCCATGTGAGCGCCGGGTTGTGGATCCTCGGGTCAAGCCCGAGGATGACGTTGACAGGTGGGAATACTCCGAGACCACACCTCAACCCTTTACGTGCTACTCTCGCAGATCAGATCTGCCGAACCACGATGTCTTCTTCCGCATCGACCGCCAGCGGGTTCTTCAGCGGCAGGCCGAAACCGGCGGCTTCGATTTCGAAGACGTCGCCCGCTTCCGGCTTGATACCTTCGGCGAAGGAAAGCGTTGCCGTGCCGAACATGTGCACATGCACATCGCCAGGCGCACGGAACAGGCCGTATTTGAAGTGGTGATATTCGAGGTTCGCGAAGGTATGGGACATGTTGTCTTCACCCGATACGAACGGCTTTTCGAAAATGACCTTATCACCGCGACGGATGCGCGAGGTGCCGCGAATATCGGACGGCGGAGCGCCGACGCGAATTTCCGGGCCGAAGCTTGCCGGGCGCAGCTTGGAATGGGCGAGGTAGAGATAGTTGATCCGCTCGGTGACGTGATCAGAAAACTCGTTCGAGACGGCAAAGCCGATACGCACCGCTTCACCCTTGTCGGAAATCACGTAGATGCCGGCCATCTCAGGCTCTTCGCCGCCATCCAGCGCAAACGAAGGCGAGGTGAGCGCCGCACCGGGCGCTGCCGCCACATGGCCGTTGCCCTTGTAGAACCACTCGGGCTGAACGCCCTTTTCACCGGCCTTCGGCTTGCCGTTTTCCAGACCCATGCGGAACATCTTCATGGAGTCCGTCAGGCTTTCCTCGGCGGCTTCCGTGGTTTTCTTGTGCATGCTGTCGCGGGTCGCGGCCGAACCGAGATGGGTAAGGCCAGTGCCGGTCAGATGCAGATGAGCCGGATCGGGATGGGTGATCGGCGGCAGGAAGCGACCTTCGGCATAAGCCTTTTCAAGATCGACGGCATCGCCCAGACCATGGGCGGAAATGACATCTGCAAGGTTCTTGCCGCCATTGGCGGCTTCCATGGCAAGCGCATAAACGGACTCTGCGCCCTTGACTGCGCGTGCCTCTCCGCCTTCTTCGCGAACCGCTACGGTGATCTTGCCGCTGGCATCTTTAATCTGTGAAATGAGCACGGGATTTTCTTCCTCCGGCGCAAGGCGCCTTTATCTCTTCTACGCGACGCCTTGCGCCTGCATCTTATGAAAGTGGCCGGAAACCGGCCACTTTTTGGACTGCGATAAGTGTGAGCCGATCAGCCCTTGTTCTTGTTGTAGACGTCGAAGAACACGGCGGCGAGCAGCACGAGGCCCTTGACCATCTGCTGGAAGTCGATGCCGAGACCGACGATCGACATGCCGTTGTTCATGACACCCATGATGAAGGCGCCAATGACCGCACCGGTGATCTTGCCAACGCCGCCGGATGCCGAAGCACCGCCGATGAAGCAGGCCGCGATCACGTCAAGCTCGAAGCCCACGCCGGCCTTCGGCGTTGCCGAGTTGAGGCGGGTCGCGATGATCATGCCGGCGAGACCAGCCAGAACGCCCATGTTGACGAAGGTCAGGAAGCTCAGGCGTTCGGTGTTGATACCCGAAAGCTTGGTCGCCTTTTCATTGCCGCCCATGGCGTAAATGCGACGGCCGATCGTCGTGCGACGCGTCACGAAGCTGTAGAGCGCAACGAGAGCAAGCATCACGATCAGCACGTTCGGCAGGCCGCGATAGGTGGAAAGCTGGTAGCCAAGAAACAGGATCGCGGCCGAAATCAGCAGGTTCTGGGCGATGAAGAAGCCGAAAGGCTCGACATCGATGCCATGCTTCACATTCACGACACGACGACGCCATGCGAGGTAGAACAGCACGACGGTAATCAGCACCGTCAGGATCATCGAGGTGGTGTTGAGACCTTCAATGCCGCCGATATCGGGCAGGAAGCCGGTGCTGATGATCTGGAAATCGGTCGGGAACGGACCGATGTTCTTGCCGCCGAGCACGAAGAGCGTCAGGCCGCGGAACACCAGCATGCCCGCCAGCGTCACGATAAAGGACGGAATGCGGTGATAGGCGATCCAGTAACCCTGGGCCGCACCGATGATGCCGCCGATGACGAGACAAATCAGCGCCGCCAGAAAGGGGTTCATGCCCCATTGCACGGTCAATATGGCCGCGATCGCGCCGACGAAGGCGACGATGGAACCGACCGAAAGGTCGATATGCCCGGCCACGATGACAAGCAGCATGCCCAGCGCCATGATGACGATGAACGAGTTCTGCAGGATGAGGTTGGTCAGGTTCACGGGGCGGAACAGGATGCCGCCGGTATAGAACTGGAAGAAAACCATGATGGCGACGAGCGCGATCAGCATGCCATATTCGCGGATATTGGAGCGAATATAGGATGTGACCGAGACGACGTTACTTTCTTCGTTTGTTGTGTTTGCCGAACTCATGAGTTCTTCTCCCCTGAGCGCATGATAGCGCGCATGATGCTTTCCTGGCTCGCCTCTCCCTTCGGCAATTCAGCGACGATGCGGCCTTCGTTCATGACGTAGATGCGGTCGCAATTGCCGAGCAGTTCGGGCATTTCCGATGAGATCATCAGAACGCCTTTACCATCGGCAGCGAGCTGGTTGATGATGGTGTAGATTTCATATTTCGCGCCGACATCGATACCGCGGGTCGGTTCATCGAGGATCAGCACGTCGGGATTGGAGAACAACCACTTGGAGAGCACAACCTTCTGCTGGTTGCCGCCCGAAAGGTTGACCGTTTCCTGAAAGATGCCCGACGAGCGGATGCGCAGGCGCGTGCGGAAATCGCTCGCCACCTTCATTTCCTTGATGTCGTCGATGATGCTGGCATTCGAGACGCCGGCAAGATTGGCGAGCGTGGTATTGTGCAGGATGTTGTCGTTGAGCACGAGACCGAGATGTTTGCGGTCTTCCGTGACATAGGCAAGACCGGCATCGATTGCCTTGCGCACGGTGCTGACGTCAACTGGCTTGCCGTTGATCAGCACTTCACCGGTGATCCTGTGGCCATAGGACTTGCCGAACACGCTCATCGCAAATTCGGTGCGCCCTGCCCCCATCAGGCCGGCAATACCGACGACTTCGCCCTTGCGCACGGTGACGTTGATATCATGCAAAACCTGGCGGTCGCGGTGCTGCTGGTGATAGGCGTTCCAGTTCTTCACTTCGAGAATGGTTTCGCCGATCGGCACGTCGCGCGGCGGATAACGATCTTCGAGATCGCGGCCCACCATGTTGCGGATGATGACGTCCTCGCTGATTTCTTCCTTGTGACAGTCGAGCGTCTTCACCGTCATGCCGTCGCGCAGCACGGTGATCTGGTCGGCCACCTTGCGCACTTCATTCAGCTTGTGGGTGATGATGATCGAGGTCATGCCCTGCTTGCGGAATTCCATCAGCAGGTTCAACAGCGCCTCGGAATCGCTTTCGTTCAGCGAAGCGGTCGGCTCATCAAGGATAAGCAGCTTCACGCTTTTCGACAGCGCCTTGGCGATTTCGACCAGCTGCTGCTTGCCGACGCCAATATCGGTGATCAGCGTCTCCGGTGATTCCTTCAGGCCCACTTTCTTCAGAAGTTCGCGGGTACGGTTGAAGGTCTCCTGCCAGCTGATCACGCCGTTCGAGGCGACCTCGTTGCCAAGGAAGATGTTTTCCGCAATCGACAGGAGCGGCACGAGCGCCAGTTCCTGGTGAATGATGATGATACCAATATCTTCACTGTCGTTGATGGCGCGAAAGTTTCGCACGGCGCCTTCATAGTGGATTTCGCCCTCATAGGTGCCGGCGGGGTAAACACCGGAAAGGACCTTCATCAAGGTCGACTTTCCCGCGCCGTTCTCACCGACGAGTGCGTGGATCTCACCTTCCTTAACCTTGAGGTTGACGTTCTCAAGCGCTTTCACGCCCGGAAACGTCTTGGTGATGTTCCGCATTTCGAGAATGGTATTGGCCATATCGCAATCCAGCGCCCGATTAATTCCGGCGTTTTTATTTTTATGGAAAAACGGGGATGACGCCAAGCCATCCCCGCATGTGTATCAGGCTTATTTCAGCTGGTCTTCCTTGTAGTAACCGCCATCGACGAGAACCTGCTTGTAGTTCTCCTTGGTTACTGCAACCGGCTTCAGCAGGTAGGACGGAACAACCTTGACGCCATTTTCATAGGTCTTGGTGTCGTTCACTTCAGGCTCCTTGCCCTGCATAACGGCATTCACCATGTTCACGGTAACCTTCGCGAGTTCGCGGGTGTCCTTGAAGATGGTGGAATACTGTTCGCCGGCAATGATCGACTTCACGGACGGGATTTCAGCGTCCTGACCGGAAACGACCGGCAGCGGCTGATCCTTCGTGCCATAACCAACGCCCTTCAGCGAGGAGATGATGCCGATGGAAAGACCGTCATAAGGCGACAGAACGGCGTCAACCTTGGCGTCGGTGTAGTAGGCCGAGAGAAGGTTGTCCATGCGGGCCTGGGCCGTTGCCGGATCCCAGCGCAGCGTGCCGACCTTGTCCATGCCGGTCTGGCCGGACTTCACGACGAGCTTGCCGCTGTCGATGTAAGGCTGGAGAACAGACATAGCGCCGTCGTAGAAGAAGAAGGCGTTGTTATCATCAGGGGAGCCGCCGAAGAGTTCGATGTTGAACGGACCCTTGCCATCCTTCAGACCGAGCTTGTCGACGATCGAAGTCGCCTGCAGAACGCCAACCTGGAAGTTGTCGAAGGTGGCGTAGTAGCTGACGTCGCCGCTGTTGCGGATCAGGCGGTCATAAGCGATGACCTTGATGCCCTGCTCGCCGGCCTGCTTCAGCACGTCCGACAGCGTGGTGCCGTCGATCGAGGCGATCACGAGGACCTTGACGCCCTTGGTGACCATGTTTTCGATCTGGGAAAGCTGGTTCGGAATATCGTCGTCGGCATACTGCAGGTCGGTCGTGTAACCAGCTTCCTGAAGCTGCTTGACGATGTTGTTGCCGTCATCGATCCAGCGCGCGGAAGACTTGGTCGGCATGGCGATGCCAACAGCGCCCTTGTCCTGTGCGAAAGCCGGCACTGCGAAAGACGCAGCACCGATGGCACAAGCTGCCATCAGCGAAATAATGGACTTCATTAACTCTCTCCCTTGAGCCCTTCTCTGGACCCGCATGTTGCGGTGCACCAGGAAATTCATGCCGTCAGAGGAAGAAGCCGCGCCCTGCTCGCTCCCTTTTCGCAATTGCGAAATGGAACAGCTGCCGCTCCTCCCCGGCATTCCGCAAATTGTTCTGAATCCATATAACTGTCAAATAGAATAAATCAGTTTCCATATATCAATTATGATATATTAAATCGATACAAAAACCGATGAGGGGTATAAAATCGCGAATGAGCAACCAGAAAGTGTATGAGCAGGCGCAAACAACGGATGCCCTTTTTGTCTTTGAAGACAACCCGTTGCTGCGGGCCGGATTGAAGATGAGCCACCTGCGCATGCTGGTCATGATCGAGGAGCACGGGCAGGTCAGCGCGGCTGCCGCCGCCATGAACATGACGCAGCCGGCGGCCTCGCGCATGCTCTCGGAAATGGAAGCGATCGTCAAATCGCCGCTCTGTCAGAGAGCATCGCGCGGTGTGGTTCTGACGAAGTTCGGCGAGGCGCTGGCGCGACGGGCGCGCACCATATTGCTGGAGCTGCGTGAGGCGAGTCGCGAACTCAATCAGATGAAGTCCGGCAGCGGCGGATCCGTTTTCATCGGCGCGGTGACCGCGCCCGCCATCAGCCTCGTGGTTCCCGCCATAAGACGGGCCATGGACACCTATCCCGGCATTGAAATCAATGTTCAGGTGGAGAGCAGCAACGTGCTGGCGCGGGAATTGCTGGCTGCGCGCCACGATTTCATCATCGGCCGCATACCGGATGACTTTGATCCCGGCCTGTTCTCCATCCACGAAATCGGCATTGAGCGCGCCTGTCTGGTGGTGCGCGAAGGCCACCCGCTTCTGGGCGGCGATCCCGTCACCCTGCAGGATCTCTCCGGTTACGACTGGGTGTTCCAGCCCCCTGGCGCGCTTTTGCGGCGCACCATGGAGGATGTCTTCCTTACCCACGGCGTCGCCATGCCGCGCAACGTCATCAACACGCCATCCGTGGTTCTCACGCTTGCGCTTGTCTGCAACACCGATGCCATTGCGCCGATTGCGCAGGACATGGCCGAATTCGTGGCCGGCCAGCGGGCCGATATCGGCCGGACCCGCATATTGCCGACGGATTTCGAACTGGTCGTCAAGCCCTACAGCATCATCACCACCAAGGGGCGCGTCCTGCCGCCCAGCGCCCGCCTGCTTTACGATCTGGTGCTGGATGAAAGCCGCAAGCTGACTGCCCAGTGACGGCGGCAAGCCAGACGCCACCTTCATCCACTACAAGGGCCGGAAATCGTGACCGGCGAAGGAACAGCCGTATGCTCTTCGGACAATCCGTTTTCCAGTCTGTCGTCGAAAGACTGAAGCAGGAGAAAGAAGACGAAGGCGCAGAGCCGCCCCCGCCCGCGGACAACCGCATTGCCGGCTTCAGCTCAGGCTTCGTTGTCGATACGCATATCGAAGCGCCGGCGGCTGCGAACGGCAATCTCGACGCTTATCTCGCCTTCCTGGAAGACCCCGCGCCACCGGCGGAACCCCAGCCGGAACCGGAGAGCGAACCGGAACCGATGCCGGCCCACCTCGAAAAGACCTCACTTGCCGATGTTTCGGCGGAACTGGCGATCCAGGAGACCGACACTGCGGCAACGCTCGCGGAAAAGCGCCGCGCCTTCGCCCGCCTCAATCATCCCGACCGGGTGAAACCGCAGTTCCGGCACAATGCGACACTGCGCATGACGGCAGCCAATCTCCTGATCGACCAGGCGCTCCGCATGCTTCGGATGCGAGAGCATTTCCGGTAAGAGGCGGGCAGCTCAAGACAGGCGATGAACGGAAAATCGCGACGCGTCAGCCGGCATCGTCCTTATCGGTGGGTGGATTTTCGGCGGCGCGCGCAACCGCCCCGTCCCCACCCTTGTCGCCGTCGCTTGCGGGTTTGAATTTTACCAACAGTTCATAGGCCGCATAGACGCCTATGCCGCCCACGACGGTTCCCCAGAAAAACTCGCGATTGACGAATTCGATGACAGCCCATGCCACACAGAAACCGACGATAAGCAACCGCACCCACAGGGGACGATAAAGCGGATGACTCGTATCGATATTCAGCATGGTGTTTCCGTCTCTGGCTTTTCCGGTCAGTCGCTCGCTGCCGCGCGGGCAACGCATGGCACGGGAATTCCATGCGTCTTGACCGTTTCGCAGACAAATTGCAACGCAAATCGGACCGAGGGATATCAGGCTGCCGTGATGGAGATTACCTGATAACCGGGGGTAACGTGCGACCACGGATGAAATCCGCCGCCCCTTCCGCCCAGCATTGCCGATCTGAGCATGGGGAACACCGGCGCCGGACGTCAGTCGCGCAGGCGGCCGAGCAGCGCCAGCAATTGGTCGCGGGCCTTCTTGCCGCCGATACGGTCGATCAGCTTTTCCTCGCGGTCGCGCCAGACATCGGAAAGGCGCTCGAGAAGACGGCTACCCTCGGCCGTCATGTCGAGGAAATGAACGCGCCTGTCCTCTTCCGACCTGCGGCGGACGAGCAGACCTTTCTCTTCCATGCTGTCGACGATGGCAACGAAATTAGCCCGCTGGATGCCGAGCGCCTCGGCCACATCGCTTTGTTTAAGACCCGGATTTCCGCCGACGATGACGAGAACGGAAAAATCGGCCGGCCGCAATCCCTGCTCCGCCAGCACATCGGAAAAACCGTTTGCCACGGCAAGTTGCGAGTGCCGCAAATGGTAGCTGATCGCAGTCGTCAGCAAACCGTAATCGATCGCGGTGAGATGCGTCGTTTGCGCGCTGCCGCTTTCGACCTTTTCCGTCCGCGGCCCGTTGCTATGTGCCAATCGCAAAGCCATCCGATCCCCCGCCTGATTCGTCCTTTACCCTGCCAAAATCATAACTGACAATGTCACGAAACTGTATCCTAAATAAATGTAGATGATACTAATATTGTATAAGAATTTGACAGTTAATGGGCGGAAACCCAATGCTGCCCGCCATCTGGCGACAAAATCTGCGCCGAAAGCATGACTATTTACCCGCCAATTTTGAGGGGCCGGAACCGCGTGGCAACCCTTGTCTGGCAGGCATACGGGCACTCCGGTCCACGACGGATGAACATGCTGAAACTGCATGCGGGACCCGTGACAAGCTACTACTTATAAGTGAAATCGATTTCCGCGAGACCTGGCACGCCAAACGACGCAGCCCCGCGCGCAAAGTCGCCAAAAACCCGCACGCCCCCACTTCCGGCCCTCTTCACCCTGCGGTCTCGAAAACTGGCAAGGTTTCGCAAATCTTGGATTTTTAGTCATTGATGCGGAAAGAAAGCTAGGGTATGAACCAACCGCTGCACGCGATTCAAGCGTGGCCGCTGCACCCGTAGCTCAGCTGGATAGAGTGTTGGATTCCGATTCCAAAGGTCACAGGTTCGAATCCTGTCGGGTGCGCCATTTTACGCAGAACGTATCACCCCGGATTGCCACGCTTCGTTTTTGACGGGAGCCTATGGAAAGCATGTATGGCGTTGCCGCATCCGGGAGGAGGCATGCTTTGACAAGTGCGCGTCGCGGCAGTCTGAGACGGATTCCCCGAAAACGCCGTTAGACTCCGTCCCGATCGATATTACTGAAGCATTGAAGGCGATGGGCGAGGCTGGCGGCGGCGGATCAGTGGTGGCCTGAGATAAGCTATCCGGTCTTCGACAACCCAGAGGCAAAAAGCCGCCCGGTGGTCGAAGCACCGGGCGCTGGTTTCAGGCGAATGAAGTCGCAGGATCAAAACTCACGCCATTCGTCTCTCGATCTGTCGAGGGCGGCATTGCCCGCGAAGGCGGCAGCGAGCTTGTGGCCGAGCGCACGCACGGGTGATGCTACCGGTCTTTCGCCGCCGGCGGCGGTGCGCACCGGCGCGGGCTGGCTCTGCGGCTGATAGGCGCTGTCGCCGAGGCGGAATTGCGACAGCAACTGGTTGAGAGAGGCCACCTCCTTGGCCAGGCTGTGGCTTGCGGCATTGGTTTCTTCGACCATCGCCGCGTTTTTCTGGGTGTCCTGATCCATCTGGTTGACCGCGGTGTTGATCTGCTGCAGGCCCGAGGACTGCTCCTGCGCAGCCTCCACGATGGAAACCACGTGCCGGTTGATTTCCTGCACTTCGGATACGATCGTCACCAGCGCCTTGCCGGTGTCACCCACCAGCTGCACGCCCTGCTGCACCTGATCGTTCGAGGTGGTGATCAGCGCCTTGATCTCCTTGGCAGCATGGGCGGAGCGTTGCGCAAGCTCGCGCACCTCCTGGGCCACGACGGCGAAGCCCTTGCCGGCCTCACCGGCGCGGGCGGCCTCCACGCCGGCATTCAGGGCAAGCAGGTTTGTCTGGAAGGCGATCTCATCGATCACCCCGATGATATTGCTGATTTCATTGGCAGAATTCGCGATCTGCTCCATGGCGACCACGGCGCGGCGCACCACTTCGCCAGATTGTTCCGCGCCCGCCTTGGCGCGACTGACGATCAGGCCCGCCTCCTGCGCGCGTTTGGTGGAATCCTGCACGGTCGTGGTTATCTCCTCCAGGGCCGCGGCGGTTTCCTCCACGGCCGCCGCTTGCTGTTCGGTACGTCTCGCCAGATCGTCAGCGGCCGATTTGATTTCGTTTGCCCCCGCGCCAATGCCGTTGGCGTTCTGCGCAACACGGGTCAGGGCTGCCTGCAGCTTTTCCGCCGATGTGTTGAAATCGTTGCGCACGGTATCGAGCGTTGTCGTGAACGGCTCGCGGATGCGGTAGGAGACATCGCCGTCGGAGAGTTTCGAGAGACCGGCAGCGAGGTTGTCGACGGCGAATTTGACGTCGGCCGCTTCCTTCGCCTTCTGCTGCTCACGGTCGATCCGGTCCTGTTCCGACAGGCTGCGGTTCGCTTCGGTTTCCTGCTCGAGACGAATGCGCTCGATGGCATTTTCACGGAAAACCTGAACCGCCTGCGCCATCTGGCCGACTTCGTCTTTGCGTGCCATTCCGTCAATTTCCGCCGTCGTTTCACCGGCGGCCAGCGAGACCATGCGCTCGCGCAGCCGGGCAATCGGCGTGGTGATGCCGCGCGAAGCCACGAAAAGCGCCAGAATAATGCCGGTCGCGAAAGCAACGCCGACAGCCATCAGCGAGGTGAGGATGGTCGAATTGGTCTGATCGGTCAGGTCGTCGCTTCCCTTGACGACACCCTTGGCAAGCTTGTCAAGAAGATTGGCGATGTCGGCGCCCGTAGCGCGCATGGCAACGTCAGCCTTCAGAAGCTCCGCAGCGGATTCCTGGTTGCGGTTGGCCGAACCGAATTCCACGGCCTTGTCCGTGATGGCGATAATGCCCTTGACGTCTCGCAACAGCCTGTCGAGTGCTGCTGTCTCTTCCGGAAAAATGGCTTTGACATCGTCCAGCCGCGTTACCACCTCTGCCCTGTCCACCGCATATTCCTGCTTCACGATTTTAAAGTCGGGGCTATTGGCGTCATAAACCATGATCTGATACGCACCATAGGCCATGGACTGCAGGTTTCGGTTTGCCCGGGCAAGCTCCACCAGGGCGGCGTTGTCTTTGGCGATAAAATCGGAATAGGCCGTGTCCGCGTGCTTGTAGCGGTCGGACATGAAGCCGGTGGCGCCAAGACCGACGATGCAGATCGGCAGAATGAGGGAAAGAATTTTTGTGCGGATGCTGGCGTTCTGGAGAAAGGACACGGAAACCTCACGTCATGAAAAAACCGCTCCTTCCCCGTGCCACAGGAGGTGTTCGGCAAGGCTGGCATGGCACGTCGAGGACCCCGGTCATCAGGGCTTCGATAGCCGCATCATCGGCTGGGATTGCCTCTGCATCATGCATACGCCGAAGAAAGTCCGGGCCTGTCCCTGCAATACGCACAGGTCGTCTCCCCCCGTGGCATGGCGCCCCTGAAAGGCCAGGCGCCAGGCCGCATCTTGAGGAAAAGCTGAGCAGAGCCGATCGATGGGCTGCTCGTGATTCCTTTTATCGCAAAATAATTATGATCAAAAACTTTATAATTTCTTCACGCCGAAAAATTGCAGGTGCCGACAGGGATTCGCGGTGCAGCTGCTGCCCGCGACATCAAATGATGGAACCAGTATGGAGCAGTGATCTTGCATCATTACCCGACGCAGCGCGGCCGGCGGTGGCGGCGCATCTCGAACCGTCAACGGGAATGCAGGACCTGCGGTTGTGCGGCAGGCGGCCCGCCCGGCTTCGCTACACTGCGCACGGGGCCGCCGGACTGGCCGGGTTCCCGCTCCGCCTCTTCCTCGACGAGGCTGGCATGGGCCTGCAGATGCAGGCCCATCATCGCGACGAGCAGGAAAAACCAGACGAAACCCGCGCTCAGAAGAAACAGGGTTTCCAGAAAGCCGTATAGCAGGACGTAAAGCCAGACGCCGACATAAAGCCGCGTCAACGGACTGTTGCGCGTGGCGCTGTCCATTTTGCCGAGATTATGGAGCGGCAGCAGATAAATCCATATCAGCACCAGAACCAGCCCCGGCACGCCACCTTCCAGCAGCAGGTCGAAATAGCCGCTATGGGAAGCCGGCGCGGTGGTCGCCCAGCTATTGTCTTCGGTGAAGCTCGACATCAGCGTATCGCTGCGCCAGAAGGCCTGGTAGCCATATCCGAGGATTGGGCTTTTGCGGATGTAATCGATGGCGACAGCCCAGATATCGGTTCGGCCCGTAAAGCTGGCGTCGATGCCCATTTTCGTCAGCATCTGTGAAAACACCGGGTCTACCGTGGTGCCCACGGTCACGGCCGCGCAGAACAAAAGAAGCAGGGTCACGACCATATAACGCCACCGGGGCCAGCGAACGATGAACCAGCCGGTTGCCACGATGATCGGCATCAGGCCAAGCACCGTCTTGCCACCTGTCTTGACCAGGAAGAAAACCGACAGCAGCAGCACCGAGAGGCCGCCGATGAAGGACCAGCGCCTGCAAAGATAAATCGACACGATGATCAGCACCGCCATGACCGATGCGGCCTCGTTCTTGTGCTGGAAGACCCCGCGCCAGTTGCCGGCCAGCAGCGGCTCCAGCGCATCGCTTGCCAGGTGAATGGACCGCGAAGGCAGGGCGACGACGCCGAAATAACACAGGAACAATATGACGAGGACGCAGGTGGCGAGCAGCGTGGTGAAATGCCGCTCGGTGCGCGGCAGCTGCAGGAACCCGCCGGCGAGCACGCAGATGATGGCGCACATGACAAGCCGACGTAGAGAAAACGATGGTGCTTCACCGAGAAGCGAGGTCAAGGCAAACCAGCCGAAAATTGCCGCTGTCAGCAGGCGCGGCGCAAGGATGATGGAGAACGAGCGCTCCCTGGCCATGAATGCCACAAAACTGCAGAGCAGGATGACTGCGGTGAGCTGGTTGAGCAGGTTGGACCCGGCCGCCATGGCGGACCCCAGATAGGTGGAGGAGAGCGAGATATAGGGCGAAAAACCGACTGTGAAGTACAGGAACGTCACATAAAACAATGCGTCCCGCCAGTAGCCACGCCCCTGTCCGTCATGCGGTGCATCCATAAGGGGTTTTTCTCTTCCTCTTTCCACCGCCTCGGCATCCCGTCCGATGCTTCATCCGGTTACCCGAATATCCTCCCAAAATCCTATTTTTTAGTTATATATAATGCACGGAAGAATAGTAATTCCGTCATTTCCGACCGCGCTTCCGGAACGAGGTCAAAGGGTTAGAAACGGAGAAGGACTGCCGGGAAAGAAGCTGCGCCCTGAAGAACGGCTCTCAGGCGTTAACTTCGCATCGAAAATTTAATGCGCTGATTTCCTTAATATTTACCACGAAATTCCTGGCCGGAAAGCCCGCCTCTACTTGCACGACAAGAGAACCGTCTTCGCATGCCGGAGGTATACTTACGCAGCCAGCAGATACTCTATTTAGCGTATATTAACAACTCAAGATATATCTTTGGGTTGATTTCGTAAATGCGCATAGGCTGGAGACCCAGGGTGGACGTTCCGAGGCACACCAGGACGGACGATAGCGATAACGGTCAGTTGACGCGATGCCCGGCGCCGCAAAGCTCAACCGGCGTCCGCCCCATGCGCAGGGACGACGTGCCGGCTGTCGAGCGGGTGCTGAACAGCGCATTCAGGAAGACAGGGCCCACGACGAGCTTCGATTTCCGCTCCTATGTAGAGACGTTGTTCTTCAGCAGCCCCGTTTTTGATCCGGATTACGGCAGCGTGGTTTACGATGCGGGAGAGAATGGCGTGACAAGCGTCATTCTGGCCGTGCCCATGCGGTTTGTCGCCAATGGAAGAACCGTTACGGCGCGCCTGCTCTGTGCTTTCGCGTCGGATGGAAAACTTGGCGCACTCGGGGCCGCGCGCCTGTCCCGCGGCATGCGGGCATCGAAACACGACATGCTGTTTTCGGATACAGCCTCGCCTGTCAGCGCCGACCATTGGGTTGCGACCGGCGGCAACATGCTGCCCATCGAAAGCCTGCAATGGCATAAGGCGCTGAAGCCCTTCTCAACCATCGCACTGCGCATGCCGCGCCGTTCGAAACTGGCCAAGACAACGCTTGCCCTGGCGGCGCTCGGCTTCGTGGACGGCGTCCTGCGCAAATGGAAAAAAGGCCTAAGGCCGCAGCAGGCTCCGGGCGCCAGGGTAAAAGAAGTGGATTTCGAAACCTTCCGCCGCGCAGCGCTGCCGATGATCGAGCGTTTTTCCGTCCGCCCGGAATGGTCCCATGACGAATTTCACTGGCTGATCGGCATGAGCAGGACGAATGAGAGCCTGGGCGAACTGAAAAGCCTGGCGATCGAGACGGCCGAAGGTCATGTCATGGGAGCCGCCCTGTTTTTCGGCCAGCCGGCGCGAACCGCCTATGTGCTCAATCTCGTCTGTGATGCCGGCCGCGAAAACGATGTCCTCAACACACTGTTCCACCATTTTGACAATGAGAATTACGCCCATGTCACTGGCATGGCGCAGCCCTTTCTGATCAACGCGCTTTACCGCCAGAACCACATGAGCTTCCGCCATGACGGATATTTCTGCATGGCCACCCGGGACGATCTGCTGAGGGAAAGGGCGCTGGCCGGGGATATCTATATAGGCGGACTATGCTCGGAGAGCTGGAGCAAACTCATCACCGATTATTGAGGCCCCGCGCAGACCGACACGAGCCGGGCCGCCGCCTCAAGCCTTGGTAAAACGACCCACATTGGCCGATATCAGATGGCGCAGGGCCTTCGCGTAACGTTTGGAGCGTGTCTTGGCCGCCAGCGCGCTGGTCCAGTCCACCATCGATCCGTTGATATCGAAATCGCCGAGCTGACCTTCGGGTATATCGCCCTTTTCGATCCGCTCGACGATGGAAGCGAGCGCCGAATAGAATTCCGGCGAGCGATAAGGCGGGTGCAGTGAATACATGCCTTTACCCGTACCGAGAAAATCCAGCCTGTAGACGCCGCGGCGCATCATGTTGGTGCTCAACACCTCCTCAGCGGGCATCGAGACGGGCTGCTGATTATAGGCATAGGAGCGGATGCGCCGTTTGACATCGGGCCTGAGCAGTTCCAGCGAACCGATCCGCTTGGCGAAGCGTTCCATGTCGATCATGAAAAGACGTGTGGAAACGGTGGCGAAGCGCCAGGTGGGAATACGCGACGGCAACTTGCGCGGCTCAGGAATGTTCTTCACGCCGGGCATGCCGACATGGCGGGAAATATCGAGATCGCCCCGCACTGTCGGCGGCCCGGAAAACGGCGTGATGCACAGCGCATCCGGATTGGCTTTCTGCAGCGCGATCGCCTCGGAAAACCAGCTCTGGCTGCCGCCGCCAAACATCATGTCGCTGTCCATGTGCAGTACGTAACGGGCGTTGGCCCGTTTAAGACCGTGGAAATAGACGTGGAAAGGACCGCCGTCGAAAGCCTTGGCGGGATAGGGAACCGCCGACCGGGAAAAGAAGGTCTCGGACACCGCCTTGCGCGCCTCATCACTGTAATCGACGATATCGACGACGAGATGCGGATAGTTGATCTGCATTTCCTCCAGCATGTCGAAAAGTCGTTTGCGCGACGCTTCGAAGCCTTTGCCCTTGTAGCGACCCGCCCCCACCTGGCCGGTATCGACAGTCAGCAGAATGCGGTCCACCTGTCCGCCCCAGACCCGTAGCTGATGCGGCAACGTCAATGCGGCATGCGGAGCGTCGAAGGGATGCAGATTGACCTGCAGCGCTTTCTGGACGGGAGGAAGCGGCATTTCAGCATTCATAGTCACGCACCACGGTTCCGGAATTCATTGATGATGGCCATCATGGGTTTTTCGTTGAAGCTCCAGTCGAGCGGCAACGGCCGGTTCGCCGTGCCGTCACGACGCGGATAGGCCCAGCGGATCCAGGTATACTGGTCCGAAATACCCCATGTGGTGATCGAGGAAAGCGGGCCGCCGGCCGAGGCCGCCTCAAGAAAATCCCGGACCTGGCCGTTGATCAGCAAATCGCGTTCCGCTTCCGGACCGGGCAGCGTCTGGTCCATCACATCAAGCTCCGTCACCAGAACGGCAAGGCCGTAACCGCGCATTTCCGTCACGAAGGCGGCAAGCTCGTCCTTGGCGATCGGCCAGCCGCCACGCAGGTGCCCCTGCAGACCGATGGCGTTGATGGGCGCCCCTTTTTCCAGAAGCTCGAGAATGAGATTGCGGAACGCCTCGCGCTTGGCTGGCGATTTTTCGACCGCGAATTCCACGTCATATTCATTGAGAACGAGCTGCGCTTTCGGATCGACCTGATGGGCGATATCGAAGGCCTTCTTGATGGCGTCCGGCCCGGCGCCGTAATACCAGGCGTCACGCCGGGCGCGCACATTGCCGGGAACATCCGGGATCGGTTCGTTCACCACGTCCCAGCTATGGACCACATCCCCGTAACGCTCCATCACCTTGACGATATGGGTTTCCATCAGCTTCTCGACCTTGCCGCTGCCACCGATGCCGGCAATCCAGGGGGCATTTGAGGCGTACCAGATCAGCGGATGGCCATGCATGGAAAGCTTGTGCTGGCGCGCGAAGTTGGCGAGTGCATCGGCGGGCGCAAAATCGAACACCGCTTCCGATGGCCGCATGACCTCCCATTTCATTTCAGTCACGGGGGTGATGCGCGAGCAATATTTCACGATCGCCTCGCCGATGCGGCTATCGGCGGTGAGGTCAGGCAGATAAATGGCCGCGCCGTAAGGTGCGGTTTTGGTCGAGGTTTTTTTCTGCGCGGCAGAGGCCGTGCCGGTCACGGCGTGCAAAAGGCTCGCGCTTGCCGCACCGCCCAGAAAATTCCGCCGCCCGATCCGCATTCATCCGCCTCCACAACCCCGGCGCATCGAGGGAAAACCGGGATCGATTTTCGCCAGCAACGATGCGCAGCCCAAAATGTCGGAGCGTTTCCGCACATCCGGATGGGCCCGGCACGCTCCATTCTCAAAACATAACATTCTGATCATGCCAAAAGGATATTAAAGATTTGCAAGGTTAACCGCCGCTATACCACGTCATAATTGGCCAGCGCCGCTTAATCCGGTAGTAACTTCGCCGTGCGAATTCTTGGCCCATGCCTCACGGAGTTTAAAGCTTGATATCCGTTTCGATTGTCATCCCCGTTCGCAATGGCGAGCGTTACATCGTGGAAGCGATCGAAAGCGCATTGCTTCAGGGCAAAACCGTCTGCGAGGTGCTGGTGGTCGATGACGGTTCCACTGATAGCACGGCGCAAAAGGTGCAGGGTTTTTCCGATCCGCGCGTTAAACTGCTTGCCCGGCCGCAGGGACGGCAGGGCGTTTCCGCGGTTCGCAATTTCGGTCTTTCGCAGGCACGTGGCGAGTGGACGATGTTTCTCGATGCCGATGACCGCCTGAAGCCTGGCGCCGTCGCGGCGCTTTGCGCCGGCGTCACCGGCCCGGATGTCGTTGCCGTTTATGGCGATTACGAGCGTATCGATGAAAACGGTGCAAAGATCGGCCGTCGCAACCTCATCCGTCGCCGCGAAAAGCCTGACGGCTTCATCCTTCGGCCGCTGCTCGGCGGAAACTTCATCGTCAATGGCGGCATCATGCTGGTCAGAACCCGAATCTTCCAGGATTTCGGCGGCTTCGACGAGACCCTGCGGTATGCGGAAGACTGGTACGGCTGGTGCAGGCTAGCCGCCGCGGGCCGCTTTGTTTATCTTCCCGGCCGCCACGTCCTCGATTATCGGGTTCACCGGACGAGCGTTATGATGAACCGGCTCTTGACCTTCCGCGATTGCGAACCGGCAATCGAAGCCGTGTTTTCCGATCCCGCCATCGTCGCAGCCATACCCCCGCAGGAGCTCGGGCGGCTTCGCCGCAAATCCGAAAACCATATGAACGCCTATACCGTTGCCCAGGCGTTTCGTGCCCGCCGTTACCGGGAAGCCTTTTCGGCACTGGCCGACACCGTCATCCATCGCCCGCGCCAGAGCCTCCGGGCCGTCGTTTTTTCCGCCGCAGCACTTGCCGGAATTTAGGAGTTTCCATGTCCGAGATCATGCCGGAAGCGGTGGTGTGCATCCCCAGTTTCCGCCGGCCGGAAGGCCTGAAGAAGACACTTGCATCGCTTGCAACTCAGAAGGTCGATTTTCCCTTCGCGGTCGTCGTGGTCGATAATGATGGTGCAGGCCAGCAGGGTCTTGCTGTTGCGCGCGCCTTTTTTGCCGAAAACGACATGGCCGGGCTGGCCCTGGTAGAACCGACACAGGGCAATTGTTACGCCATCAACACGGCGTTCCGCACCGCCCGGCAGAGCTATCCTTCGGCGCAATGGTTTCTGATGATCGATGACGACGAGGCCGCCTCCCCCGTCTGGCTTGGGCAAATGGTCTCGGCGGCGAAATCCTTCGACGCCGATATCGTCGGCGGACCCGTCAATCGCGAATTCGACGCCCCGGCTTCCAGGGCGGTTCTTTCGCATCCGCTGTTCGGTTCCATAGAAGCACCGACCGGCCCGGTCGACCAGATCCACGGCTCGGGCAATTGCCTGATTTCACGGCGAGTGTTCGAAACCTTGCCGAAGCCGGAATTCGACGTGCGGTTCAACTTCCTCGGCGGCGGCGACATGGATTTCTTCACACGCTGCCGCAAGGCCGGTTTCAAATTCGCATGGAATGCGAACGCCCTCATCATCGAATACGTGCCGGAAAGCCGCATGGCACCGCGCTGGATCATGGAGCGCTCGCTCCGGACCGGCATCATCAATTACAGCATCGATCGCGCCCGCCGCCCCGGCCTGAGGGGCGGACTGCTGCTCGCCGCCAAAAATGCCGTCAGCCTGTGCCTGTCGCTCTTCCGCGCCGTTTCCACATTGCTGAAAACCGGTTCGCTGCTGCCCGCCACCCATCCGCCCCTCATGTCCCTGGGCCGGGTGATGGCGAGCCTCGGCATCACGCTCACGCCCTATAAGGCACCGGCGAAGAAAAGCTGACGCCCGATCTTACCGTCACGTTTAACCCAGCGTCTTTTGCCTGCCGAACGACATCGGGTTCGCGGGCCGCTTCTGCAAACCGAAAGACGAAAAGGCCGTCGCAAGTACGAGAAGCGGCACGAGCACCGGCCAGAAAAAACAAAGGACAATGCCGGTTACCCGATAAAAATCCCAGCTCTTGTCGCGGCGGGCGCCTTCAATATAGGTCATGGCGAGAGAGGTAACGGTGCCAATTCCATATATGAAAAGAGAAATGGACGTAATCACCATTGGTGGCCTCAAAATATCTCTGATTCGAATAAATTTGTAATATTTGTGCAGTGTAGCGCACCCGTTCGCAGTTGCAACGGGTTTCGGCGCCGCAGCGCGCTGATTCAATAAGTTAGAAAAACCTTACATTTATCGGGCAAGACGGCGCAATGATCTAGCGGTTCTGCCCCGAAGCGCCAAAGCGATACTTCAGCAGCGAATATATGGCGATCGGATTGGTCAGCAGGTAACGTTTTCCCAGACGCTTCGGCTCAAGCATCGCCCGGTAGAGCCATTCCAGCCCCATATCCTGCATCCACTGCGGCGCCCGGCTGTTCTTGCCGGCAATGAAATCAAAAAGGCCGCCGCAGGTCTTGATCACGGCGACGCCGGAAAGCCTGTCCAGATTGCGCGAAACGAAGCGCTGCTCGAGCGGAATGCCGAAGCCGACCCAAAGAATATCGGTCTTCGAGGCGACAATATCGGCAATGATTTCGTCCCCGCGACCCGGACTGAAATAACCATTATGGCGTCCCGAAAAGACGAGGCGCGGATAAAGCCTCTGCATTTCCTCGACCGCCGCACGGTTCACCTCTTCGGAACCGCCGAGGAAATAAAACCGGCTGCCCGTCTCTTCGGCGCGCTTGGCCACCGCATGAACGAGATCCGTCGTTGCAACCCGTTCTCTCAACGCCCGGGCACAGAACTTGCGGGAGAAGATCACCAGCGACATGCCGTCGGCGTGAATCTGGTCCGCCTGCCGCAGCATGGCGTCGAATTCGCGGTCGTGGTGGCAGAGCGCGATGACCTGACCGTTTGCGGATGTCGAATAAAACGGCCTTGCACCCGGCGTACGCTCCGTCGTTGCACGCAGGATGAAATCCCGCGCGGTTTCATCGATGGTTGCGTCAGTAATGGGTAGGGACGCAAGAGAAATAACCGGCCAGGAATGACCAGTCTCCTCCGTCTGCGGCATCTCTCTCCCTGTCATAATCTGTCCGGCGTCCAAGATAGGCATCGTTTCATTGTTATGGGCACGCATATGCATAAAATAGAAGGCTTCAAACACTACGAAGAACTATCATTAATATTTTTATAAATCCTCCGCTTGAGGCGGGGAAATTGCACGCCCGCTGGTTGAATGACCTTCCCCTCGCCTATTCCCGTTTGGCGTCCGATGGTTTAATGGACGGAAACATCAATGACAAAGGTCCCGGCCATGGAAACCATTTCAATCGACAACCGCGGCGATTTCGGCCTCTGGGCAATAGAACGGGCGAAGGAAATCGTTGCCAACGAGGCGTCCGATCTCGCCGTTTCCGTCCGTGATGGCGACGAGGCAGGCATTCGCGATGCCGGCAATGCGCTGGGTGCGGCCATCGCCGCCGCTCTCCTTGAAGTTTATGATGGTCTGATCTCGGAAGAATAAGTCGGCGCGGGGTCCCAGGTTTAACGCGCCGCGGCTTCCGCATGATCGTCCCGGCGCAGATAACCCCACAGCCCGAGTGCGATCGCAATGGCGAGGCCGAGAAACAGGCCGCCCGCGCCGCCAGCGACGAGGAAGACCAGCTTGCCCGGCGGCCAGCTTCTGGAGTTCGGCGCAACCGGCTGCGAAATAACGCGGACATTGGTGGAATCGATCGATTGCTGTTCGGCGAGCTGGCGTGACCGGGTAAGATAGGTCTCATAGATCGCCGCTGCCGAGCGGGCGTCGCGCTCAAGATCCCTCAGCCGGACCTGCGCTTCGTTATCGGTAAAGACATTGGCACGCTCCGCCACGGCTTTCAGTCGCAGCGCATCGAGCGAGGAGCGCGCTTCGGCGACATTTGTCTTTGCTGCCTGCAGAATGCGCCGCGCCTCGTCGGCCATGCCGCGTTCCAGCATGGCCCGTTCCGCACCTGCAGTCGCCAGCCGCGGATGACGCGCGCCGTAGGTCAGCGTCATGGCTCCGATCTGCTGCTGCAGGGTGCTGTATTGCGCCCGGATCGTGTTCATGGTCTGGCTATCGAAAATCGCATCGCTTTGCGTGCGGTTCTGCGCGATTGCCGCCTCCATCTGCTTCAGCCGGGATTCTTCCTGGATGACGCGCTGCTGGGTCGCGAGAACCTGTGCATTGAGCTCACCGGAGGCCAGGTTGCTGACAAGCTGGCCATTATTCTCCTGCAGGCCGTTTTCGCGACGGAAATCGGCCACCCGCTTTTCAGCCGCAGTAACATTCTCGCGCATTTCCTCAAGCCGCTTCCTGAGATCGTCGACGACACGCTGGCTGCTGTCGGAGGTCGTCTGGAACAGCTCGGTCTCAAACGCCTTCACGATGGCCTTTGAGACCGTCACGGATTTGTCCGCATCATTGGTCCAGACGGAAAGCGTCACCACGAAGGAGCGTGGGTCGCGTTCCGCTGCGACCCGGTCGCCGAGGGAGCGGAGTGCACCGAGCCGGTTGTCGCCATCTTCCGGCCTGGATGAAAACATCGCCTTCAGCCGGGCGAGCGGCGGCGGGCTGATGAATTCCGGATCCTGATCGAGCTTCAGTTCCTCCACCACCCGCGCCAGCACGTTGCGCGACGTGATCGTGCGCAGCTTGCTTTCGACTTCGAGAATCTGCGTGTCACGCTGCTGGTTCGGCGAGAACACGCCGTCGTTGACAACGTTGAGATTGGAGGGATTGACGACGATATCCGTATAGGCCGTGTAGCGTGGCGGCGTCATATACGCATAGCTGAGCGCAGCCGCGACGCAGAGAATGATTGCCAGAACGATCCAGACGATGCCCCTGCGAAGCCAGATGAGGACGTCGTCAACGCCGATCCTGTCGATATGGCTGAGGCCCGGCAATGCTGCGGCCAGACTTCCGCTGGGCGACGACGCCTTCACCGGTCTCGCGGCCGGAGCGGGCTCGACGGCAGCCGCGGCCGGTTTCGGCTCGAGATGCTCTTTCAGCACCGTGCGTTCGAAAACCTCGTCGTCATCCACCAGATCATCCAGCAGGGAACCATGAGTTTTCGCGGCCGGCGCCTTTTTTTCATCGAGCGGACGTACCTGCTTATGTCCCGCCTTTTGAAGCCTGTACATCAGCCAATCCAACTCGAACGAACCAAAAAAAGCCGGCAACCGATGATCCTCATCGTCGCCATAGCCGCTATCGACGGACAAGTTTAAATATGACGGGTGAATTTTAGGTTACCCGCATCATTGCCGTCATCATCGCCTATTCGCGGCCTCCAGGGAAGGGGAGGATTGACGTGAATGGATCGATACGGTTCTTTCAAGCGTTACATTTTTGAACTATCCATTTGGCCCTCAAGGATTTTACGGAAGCGGAGTTGAGAATGAGCCTGAAATTTGGAACGAGCGGCCTTCGTGGCCTCTCCGTCGATCTGAAAGGAAAAGCGTCGGCCGTTTATGCCACGGCATTTGCGAAGCACCTTCTCACATCGGGCCAGGCAAAGGCGGGCGATCCCATTCTCGTTGGCCGCGATTTCCGCGATTCGAGCCCTGATGTGTCCGCCACCTGCATCGCGGCGTTGAAAAAGGCAGGCCTCACGCCGTTCGATTGCGGCACGGTGCCCACCCCGGCTCTGGCGCTTTATGCTCTGTCGCTGAAGGCGGGCGCGCTGATGATCACGGGCTCCCACATCCCGGCCGACCGCAACGGCATCAAGTTCTACCGCCCGGATGGCGAAATCGACAAGCAGGACGAGACGGCCATCGCAGCCCTCGCCGCCGAAATCGAAGCGGAAGGCATCAGCGACGAATCGGCGACTGCCGAAGACCATTCCGCCATCGCAGCCGAACTATTCTACGAACGCAACATCGCGCTGTTGCCGGAAAAGGCTCTCTCAGGCCTCAAGATCGGTGTTTACCAGCATAGCACGGTGGCGCGCGATCTCTTTGTCGACGTTCTCGCCCATTACGGCGCCGATGTCGTTCCGCTCGGCCGCTCGGAGACCTTCATCCCCGTCGATACGGAGGCGGTCTCGCCGGAGACGCTTTCGCTTCTCAAAAAATGGGCTCCTGAGCACAGTCTCGACGCCATTGTTTCCGCCGATGGCGACGGTGACCGCCCCCTGCTGGCCGATGAGAGGGGCGTACCGCTGCGCGGCGACCTCATTGGCCTCATCACCGCCAATTTCCTTGGCGCAGGCGTCGTTGTCACCCCTGTAACGTCCAATTCCGGCATCGAGGCCAATGGTTCCTTTGAGGTCGTTCGTACGAAGGTTGGCTCGCCTTTCGTCATTGCCGGCATGGCAGACGCCCTTTCAGCCGGCAAGAACGGCGTGATGGGCTTCGAGGCGAATGGCGGCCTGCTGACGGCCTCTTCCTTCACGCTTAACGGCAGGCCCCTCTCGCCGCTGCCTACGCGTGACAGCTTCCTGCCCGTTCTCGCCGTGCTGCTTCTTTCGTCGGAACAGAAAAAACCGCTGTCGCAAATCGCCGCAGCCTATAACCTTCCGGTCGCCGCCGCCGACCGCCTGGAAAATTTCGCGCAGGAAAAGAGCGCCGCGCTGATGGCTCATCTGCGCGCCTCGCGCACCAATCTCGAAGCCTTCCTCGCGCCGGTTGGCACGGTGAAAGGCCTGAGCGACATCGACGGCCTGCGCGTGTCATTGACCGACGGCAGCACCATCCACTTCCGCCCGTCAGGCAACGCGCCGGAAATGCGCTGCTACGTCGAAGCTGCCAATCAGGATGAGGCCGAGACGCTTTTGAGCAAGGGGCTCGACCTTATCCGAAATTTTGGATGATTTTTGGATGATGCCGGGCAAGCCCGGCATCTGCCCTTTTTAATCTGTCCCAAATGTCGCACCCTGCCCGTGCCTGTTGCTCTTCCGGCTCCGCGGAGCGATAAGAGCCGGAGGGCCACAAGAGGCGGATTATGACTGGCGAAACCATTACCCTTTATGAAGCGATCGGTGGCGATGCGACCGTCAGGGCGCTCACCCGGCGCTTCTATCAACTGATGGATACTCTGCCGGAAGCAGCCCGCTGCCGCGCCATCCACCCGGCCGATCTTTCCGGCAGCGAAGCGAAGTTCTACGATTACCTGACTGGATATCTTGGCGGACCGCCGGTCTACGTCGAGAAGCACGGCCACCCGATGCTGCGCCGCCGCCATTTCGTCGCCCCCATCGGCCCTGCCGAGCGGGATGAATGGCTGCTCTGCTTCCGCCGCGCCATGGAGGAGACGATCGAAAATCCCAAGCTGCGCGACATCATATGGCCCCCGATCGAGAGGCTCGCCTTTCACATGCAGAACCGGGAGGCGGACAGCCAATGACCACGCAGAACGCGACCATAGCGACGGTGCCCGGGGCCAGATTACGGGCCTTCATTCTGTTGCTGGGCAGCCTGCTGGGTGCTGCCGGCGTCATGCTTGCCGCCGCTGCCACCCATACCGGCGAGACCTATATGCTCGGTAATGCTTCCGCCATGGCGCTGGCGCATGCGCCGGTTCTTATCGCGCTCCATATCGGTGCGGATCGCATCAGGACCGCCATTCCGGCGGGCTTGATCCTCGGTCTCGGCACGGCGATCTTCGCCGGCGATCTCGTTATCAGGCATTTTTCCGGCCATAGCCTGTTTCCATACGCTGCGCCGCTGGGCGGCATCGGCATGATCGCGGGTTGGCTGGTGTTGTGCGCGGGAGCGTTTTTGAAGCCTAAAGGCTGATTGTTTTAGGGCATCTGCATCGTGACCCGGAGTGCGAGCGGAGCTCCCTCACACCTGGCGCCATCTTGCCCTCTCGGCAAGGATTCAACGCTAACCACGCGTCCAGCGAAACGGCAGAATGTTGCGGCCTTTTTCAGCCGCCACACCTGTTTGAAAGGCCGTCGTTTCACCCGGCTGGCGGGCGCGCTGATGAGGAAAGGTCACCACATTGCCGCCGCTTCCGGCAACGCGGCTGCGTCTTTCGCGTTCGCCGATGATGTCATAAAATTCCGTCGTGGCCGGATCGCTCGCCTGTTCGGCCATCTTGTGCAGTTCCACACCACACGGTCTGTCCGCCGTGCGGTGCTCGTCGGGAAAATTATTGCGCTCGTCGCTCATCGCTGGGGCTCCGTTCATTCATCGTCTGAAGCGCCCGCTCCAGACTGGATTTGCTGCCATTGCGCAGCGGAATGAACGTCTTGCCGAATTTCTTGCAACCCGACTTCACCCGCAGACACGCATCGTGGCTGATACAGTCGATCGGGCAGAAAACGCAGTCGACGGAAGGAAGCACGGTATCGATGCGCGACACCGCCTCACGCAAGCCGCCGTCGTGGTGGATCAGTTCGGCGCCGAAATTGCTGGCGATCTGGCGAAGATGGGCAACCTGACAGTCACGGCCGCCGACATAAAGAAAGCTTTTCGGACCGGAAAGCTGCTGTTCGGCCACGTCCCGCTCGGTCTGGGGAGCGCCTTTGCCCTGCTTGCCGCCACGTTCGGCCTTCTTCTTTTCCTTGCGTGCCATTCCCTCACCTGCCGGTTGGTTTTTGATACCCCGATATTGGGCCCCGACGTTCGGGATGCCGGCACCATAATAAAGATGAGTTTTGGAGTAAAGTATAAAGGTGATAAATTTCCTCATGTTTTTATGCGGAGGGCTTATCACATAATCGCGAGAAGCAGGCCGATCAGCCGTTTATCCGCAACCCGCCCATGAAAAGCTGTTCCAGATGGCGGGCCGCGTCTTCGAAACGTCCCTCGCCGCCATTCTTGTCGCCCAGAACCGCCCGCACCTGTACATCGAAATCGGCATAGTGCTGCGTGGTCGACCAGATCGAGAAAATAAGGTGGTAAGGGTCACATTTGGCCATCCGCCCGGCCTTCACCCAGGCGCGGATCACCTCGGCCTTCTCATCCACCAGCTGTTTCAACGGGCCTTTCAATTCATCCTCGATATGCGGCGCGCCCTGCAGTATTTCGTTCGCAAACAGCCGGCTTTCGCGCGGGAAATCGCGCGACATTTCCAGCTTGCGACGAATATAGGAGCGGATCTCGCTTTCAGGATTACCCTCGGCATCGAAAGCGCGCAGCGGGTCGAGCCACGTGTCCAGCACCCGCTCGATCAGCGCACGATGCATCGCCTCCTTGGTGCGGAAATAATAAAGCACATTCGGCTTGGACATGCCGGCCGCTTCCGCAATCTGGTCGATGGTGGAGCCGCGGAACCCATTCGTGGAAAAAACACTGAGCGCGGCTTCAAGAATCGCTTCCTGCTTTTCCTCCTGAATGCGGGTCCGCTTCTGTGTTTTCGCTGCGCGCGGTATGGCCATTCTCAGCTCTCTGTTTCTTTTCAATGCAATTGCCGCTACAGTATGCTTAAAAAATAATCGACGTTCATAGCTTAGGCAAAATTACTGCGTTTCGTCACAAATTCCCTTGCTGACGCCATCGCGAATTTGCAATGTTTACCAGCCGGTCAATTTATCCATCATCGCCGCCACAAGGCAATGGCTGTTATCTTAACCGGCAAAAAAGGGAACGGCACAAGCTTTGCTTTGATAAAAACAAAACAGGTGAGGACGACACTTCATGACGGCGGGTAAGAACTTGACGGTCAATGGCGACCGTCTGTGGGATAGTCTGATGGATATGGCGAAGATTGGCCCCGGCATTGCCGGCGGCAATAATCGCCGCACGTTGACGGATGAGGATGCGGAAGGCCGCCGCCTTTTTCAGCGCTGGTGCGAAGCGGCAGGCCTGACGATGGGCGTCGACCGCATGGGCACCATGTTCGCCACCCGCGCCGGCGAGGACCCGGACGCGCTCCCCGTTTATATCGGCAGCCATCTCGATACCCAGCCGACCGGCGGCAAATATGACGGCGTGCTTGGCGTGCTGGCTGGTCTGGAAGTCGTGCGCAGCCTGAACGACCTCAATATCCGCACGAAACACCCCATTGTCGTCACCAACTGGTCGAACGAGGAAGGCGCCCGCTTTGCGCCTGCCATGCTGGCGTCGGGGGTCTTCGCCGGCATTCACGACCTGGATTACGCCTATAGCCGCACGGATACCGACGGCAAGACTTATGGCGAGGAGCTGAAACGTATCGGCTGGCTGGGTGAGGAAGAGGTCGGCGCGCGCAAGATGCATGCCTATTTCGAATATCACATCGAACAGGGCCCGATCCTAGAGGCCGAAAACAAACAGATCGGCGTCGTCACCCATTGCCAGGGCCTGTGGTGGCTGGAAGTGACGCTGACCGGCAAGGAAGCCCATACCGGCTCGACCCCTATGGCCATGCGCGTTAATGCCGGCCTTGCCGCCGCCCGCATCCTCGAAAAAGTGCAGGAAGTGGCGATGGCCCACCAGCCGGGCGCCGTCGCCGGCGTCGGCCAGATGATCTTCACGCCCAATTCCCGCAATGTGCTGCCCGGCAAGGTGGTCTTCACCATCGACCTCAGAACCCCCTCGCAGGCAAAGCTCGACAGCATGCGCGCCATCTTCGAACGCGAGGTGCCCGCCATCGCCGAAGAACTCGGCGTCGGCTGCTCGATCGAAGCCATCGGCCATTTCGACCCCGTCACCTTCGATCCCGTGCTGGTCGGCCGGGTGCGCTCCGCCGCCGAACGACTGGGCTACAGTCACATGGACATCATCTCCGGCGCCGGCCACGATGCCTGCTGGACGGCCAGAGTTGCCCCCTCAACCATGATCTTCTGCCCCTGCGTGGACGGGCTTTCCCACAACGAGGCGGAGGAAATTTCACCCGAATGGGCAAAGGCCGGCTGCGACGTGCTGCTGCATGCGGTGCTGGAGACTGCGGAGATCGTGGAATGACCGCCACCATCATCAAGAACGGCACCATCGTCACCGCCGATCTCACCTACAAGGCCGATGTGAAGATCGAGGGCGGCAGGATCACCGAGATCGGCCCTGATCTCACCGGCGGCACCGTGCTGGATGCCACCGGATGTTACGTGATGCCTGGCGGCATCGATCCGCATGTGCATCTGGAAATGCCCTTCATGGGCACCTATTCCGCCGATGATTTCGAGAGCGGCACGCGGGCGGCGCTTTCCGGCGGCACGACGATGGTGGTGGATTTCTGCCTGCCGGAGCCGGGGCAATCGCTTCTCGATGCCTTGCAACGCTGGGACAACAAGGCGACGCGCGCCAATTGCGATTATTCCTTCCACATGGCCGTCACCTGGTGGGGCGAACAGGTCTTCGATGAGATGAAGACGGTGGTTCAGGAAAAGGGCATCAACTCCTTCAAGCACTTCATGGCCTATAAGGGCGCCCTGATGGTGAATGACGACGAGATGTTCGCCTCCTTCTCGCGCTGCGCGGAGCTCGGCGCCATTCCCTTCGTGCATGCGGAAAACGGCGATATCGTCGCGCAGATGCAGGAAAAACTGATGGCGGAAGGCAATGTCGGGCCGGAAGCGCACGCCTATTCCCGCCCGCCCTCCGTCGAAGGCGAGGCGACCAACCGCGCCATCATCATCGCCGATATGGCCGGTGCGCCGCTTTACGTCGTCCACACCTCCTGCGAACAGGCCCATGAAGCCATCCGCCGCGCCCGGCAAAACGGCATGCGGGTTTATGGCGAGCCGCTGATTCAGCACCTGATCCTCGACGAAGGTGAATATGCCAATCCCGACTGGGATCACGCCGCCCGCCGCGTCATGTCGCCGCCCTTCCGCAACCGTCAGCATCAGGACAGCCTCTGGGCGGGTCTCGCCTCCGGCTCGCTGCAATGTGTGGCGACCGACCATTGCGCCTTCACGACCGATCAGAAACGTTTCGGCCTCGGTGATTTCCGCAAGATCCCGAACGGCACCGGCGGGCTGGAAGACCGCATGCCGCTGCTCTGGACCCATGGCGTGGCAACCGGCCGGCTGACGATGAACGAGTTCGTCGCCGTCACTTCCACCAACATAGCCAAGATCCTCAACATCTATCCGAGAAAAGGCGCGATCCTTGTCGGCAGCGACGCCGATATCGTCGTCTGGGACCCGGCGCTTACAAAGACCATCAGTGCGGCAAACCACCAATCGGCCATCGATTACAACGTGTTCGAAGGGCAGAAGGTAAAGGGTCTGCCGCGTTACACGCTCTCGCGCGGGCTGGTGAGCGTCGAGGAAGGCACCATCGAGACACAGGCCGGCCACGGCCAGTTCATCGCCCGCGATCCCTATCCGGCCGTCAGCCAGGCGCTTTCCACCTGGAAGGAGCTCGTATCGCCACGCAAGGTGGAACGCACGGGCATTCCGGCATCGGGCGTGTGATCATGAGCGAGCCGAAACGCGAAATCCTCATCGCCGCCGCCATCCTGCTCAACGAGAAGCGGCAGATGCTCGTGGTGCGCAAGCGCGGCACCACGCAGTTCATGCAGCCGGGCGGCAAGATCGATCCAGGCGAAACGCCGGAACAGGCGCTTCACCGCGAGCTGGCCGAGGAAATCGGCCTGACGCTGCCCGAAAATGCCGCGCGTTATGAAGGCATCTTTCGCGAGGAAGCCGCCAATGAGCCGGGCGCTGATGTCGTCGCCCATGCCTTTACCGCCAGGCTTCATAGCGAGGTCACCCCGCAGGCGGAAATCGAGGAAGTCCGCTGGCTCGATCTCGACCGCACCCCCGGCGTCACCATCGCCAGACTGACGGAAACCCAGATGCTGCCGCTGGCGCGCGCCGCACTTACGGAAAGTGAAACCAAGCCGCGATGAACCAGGCCTCTTCCTACTCCGTCGTTTCCGCCAGAAAACTGGGCCTCACTTTCGAAACGGGGGACGGCCCGGTTCACGCGCTGTCCAATGTCGATCTCGACGTGAAAAAGGGCGACTTCGTCTCCTTCATCGGCCCTTCCGGCTGCGGCAAGACGACCTTTCTGCGGGTCATCGCCGATCTCGAAAAACACACGTCGGGTGAGATCACCGTCAACGGCACCACGCCGGAAAATGCCCGCAAGGACCGGTCCTACGGATATGTCTTTCAGGCCGCCGCGCTCTATCCATGGCGCAGCATCGAAAAGAACATCGCCCTGCCGCTCGAAATCATGGGTTACAGCAAGGCCGAGCAGCGCGAGCGCATTGACCGCACCATGGACCTCGTCAACCTCAACGGTTTCGGCAAGAAATACCCCTGGCAGCTTTCCGGCGGCATGCAGCAGCGCGTCTCCATCGCCCGCGCGCTCGCCTTCGATGCCGACCTGCTTCTGATGGACGAGCCCTTCGGCGCGCTGGACGAGATCGTTCGCGATCATCTGAACGAACAGCTGCTGAAACTCTGGGATACGACCGGCAAGACCATCTGCTTCGTCACCCATTCCATTCCGGAAGCCGTTTATCTCTCGACCAAGATCGTCGTGATGTCGCCGCGGCCGGGCCGGGTGACCGATGTGATTGAATCCACGTTGCCGCGCGAAAGGCCGCTGGAAATTCGCGAGACGCCGGAGTTTCTGGCGATTGCGCATCGGGTGCGTGAGGGGTTGAAGGCGGGGCATGGCTATGAGGGGTGAGGTCAGCGCCAGCATTACCCCCCTCTGCCCTGCCGGGCATCTCCCCCTCAAGGGGGGAGATCGACTCGTGGTGGGGTCTCGCCCGTCTCAACGTTTGCGAATGAAGCGGTGGTCGCGCCTCTTGCCGATCTCCCCCCTTGAGGGGGAGATGCCCGGCAGGGCAGAGGGGGGTAAGCCTCACCCTCGGAATGAGCAGCGGAGCAAAACCCCATGACCCTCCTCCGCCACCGCGTCCTCCCCACCCTCACCGTCCTCCTCGCCATCCTCATTCTCTGGCACCTCGCCGTCATCTACCTCAACATGCCCTTCGCCCGCGACCAGGCCACCCGCGCTGGCCAGTCACCGGGCTTCCTCGAACTCCTGCCGCAAACCTTCGCGCAGGAGCGCCCGGTCCTCCCCGCCCCGCATCAGATCATCGCGGAACTCTGGGATACCACCGTCAACAAGGCCGTCACCTCCAAGCGCAGCCTCGTCTACCACGCCGGCATCACGCTTTCGGCTACGCTGCTCGGTTTCGCCATCGGCGCGGTGCTGGGAATCCTGCTGGCGGTCGCGATCATCCATAACCGCGCCATGGACCGCTCCGTCATGCCGTGGATCATCGCCAGCCAGACGATCCCCATTCTCGCCATCGCACCAATGATCATCGTTGTCCTGAACTCCATCGGCATTTCCGGGCTGCTGCCGAAGGCGCTGATCTCGACCTATCTCTCCTTCTTCCCCATCGTTGTCGGCATGGTGAAGGGCTTGAGAAGCCCCGAAACACTGCAGCTTGACCTGATGCACACCTATAATGCCTCACCGGCGCAGATCTTCTGGAAGCTGCGCTGGCCCGCCGCCCTGCCCTATCTCTTCACATCGCTGAAGATCGCCATCGCCATCGCGCTTGTCGGCGCCATCGTCGGTGAATTGCCGACAGGCGCTGTTGCGGGTCTCGGCGCGAGACTGCTCTCCGGTTCCTATTATGGCCAGACGGTGCAGATATGGGCGGCGCTGTTCATGGCAGCCGGCGTCGCCGCCATTCTGGTGTCGATCATCGGCATCGCCCATGCCGCTGTCCTCAAGCGAATGGGAGCACGGCCATGACCAACCCCGGCTGGTTTATCGGCGCTATCCTTTTCTGGCTTGCGGCCTGGGCCTTCAACGAATGGCTGGTACGCCATGCCTTTATTTCCCAGAGCGCGAAACGCATAAGCCGCCTCGCCGTGCCGCTGCTGTTCGGCCTTGCCATTCTGGTTCTCTGGGAAGGGGTGGTCCGCGGATTTTCCGTGCCGCCCATCCTGCTGCCGGCGCCGAGCGCCATTCTCGCCCGCCTTCTCGGCTCGCTGCCGGTCCTCTGGGCGGATTTCCGCCAGACCTTCATCAAATCCGTACTGACGGGTTATGTCCTTGGCTGCGGCCTCGGTTTCCTCGTCGCCATCCTCATCGACCGCTCGCCTTTCCTGCAACGCGGTCTTCTGCCCATCGGCAATTTCGTCTCCGCCCTTCCGGTCGTCGGCGTGGCACCCATCATGGTGATGTGGTTCGGTTTCGACTGGCAGTCGAAAGTCGCCGTCGTCGTCATCATGACCTTCTTCCCGATGCTGGTGAACACGGTGCAGGGGCTTGCCGCCGCCAGCCACATGGAGCGCGACCTGATGCGCACCTATGCTGCCGGCTGGTGGCCGACGCTGATAAAGCTGCGCCTGCCCGCCGCCTGGCCATTCATCTTCAACGCGCTGAAGATCAACTCCACGCTCGCCCTGATCGGCGCCATCGTCGCGGAATTCTTCGGCACGCCCATCGTCGGCATGGGGTTCCGCATCTCGGCGGAAATGGGCCGCAGCAATGTCGATATGGTCTGGGCCGAGATTGCCGTGGCGGCGCTCGCAGGTTCGGGCTTTTACGGTCTTGTGGCGCTCGCAGAACGGGCCGTCACCTTCTGGCATCCGTCCGTCCGTGGGGGACGAACGTAAATAACGAAAAAGGGAACAGCGATGAAAATGAAACTTGCATCCATGCTTCTTGCCGGGGCGTCACTGCTGACCGCATTTAGCGCTCAGGCCGCCGACAAGATCACCCTGCAGCTGAAATGGGTCACCCAGGCGCAGTTCGCCGGATATTACGTCGCCAAGGACAAGGGCTTTTATGAAGCCGAGGGCCTCGATGTCGACATAAAGCCCGGCGGCCCGGATATTGCGCCCGCGCAGGTTCTGGCCGGCGGCGGGGCCGACGTCATCGTCGACTGGATGCCGTCTGCGCTTGCCACGCGTGAAAAGGGCGTGCCGTTGGTCAATATCGCCCAGCCATTCAAATCGTCGGGCATGATGCTGACCTGCCTGAAAGAAACCGGCATCAAGAAGCCTGATGATTTCAAGGGCAAGACGCTGGGCGTCTGGTTCTTCGGCAATGAATATCCATTCCTGTCGTGGATGGCGCACCTGAAAATTCCGACCACCGGCGGCGCCGATGGCGTTACCGTGCTGAAACAGGGCTTCAACGTCGATCCGCTTTTGCAGAAACAGGCCGCCTGCATTTCCACCATGACCTATAATGAATATGGACAGGTCCTCGATGCCGGTATCAAGCCTGATGACCTCGTCACCTTCAAATATGAAGACGAAGGCGTGGCGACGCTGGAAGACGGGCTCTACGTTCTCGAAGACAAGCTGAAGGACGCCAAGTTCAAGGAGGACATGGTCAAATTCGTCCGTGCCTCCATGAAGGGCTGGAAATGGGCCGAGGAAAACCCTGACGAGGCCGCCGATATCGTTCTCGAAAACGACGCCTCCGGCGCGCAGACCGAAAAGCACCAGAAGCGCATGATGGGCGAAGTGGCAAAGCTGACGGCCGGCTCGAAGGGCGCTCTCGACAAGGCGGATTACGAGCGAACGGTGAAGACCCTGCTCGGCGGCGGCTCCGACCCCGTCATCACCAAGGAGCCCTCGGGCGCATATACGACCGAAATTACCGACGCTGCGTTGAAGTAGGCGCAGGCGAAAAGATTGTATCGCGCGGCGTTGACCGCGCGATTTTCTTGAATGACAACCTCTCTTCCGTCATGCTCGGGCTTGACCCGAGGATCTACCGACATTTCGATTGCGGCGATGTGCCTGGATCCGGGTCAAGCCCGAGGATGACGGGGTATTAAGCGTTCTCAGAATTCCAGGCCGCGTCACGCATTGGTAACCCATCAAATCAATTACAACACCTCGACCTATACAAAAATGTATATCAACCCTCGCGGCTATGCGGATTGATTTGCACGACAACAAGAATTACAGTCCCGCCCACAAGACTGCCAAATTTGATCTTGTAGAAAAAGCACAGGGCAAAGGTGCTTGAGATTCGCGTTGAGGGGCGTTCGAATCGGGAGGATCGAAAAGGGAGTATTGTGATCCCTTGTTTCACATTCGCCATCGCATGACCTTTTAAGATACGGGCCGTAGCCTGCAGGACATGTGAGCGGATATTGCGCGAGCCAAGACATATGCAGCATAAAGTCACGTTTAACCGCATTCTTTTCCTTCTTCTTCTGTCCGCAACGGCGCTTCCCCTTCCAGCAGCCGCGGAGGGAGAGGCACAGGCGCCGGTGAAACAGCAGAACGTGCCCTCGATCATCGTCGCGCATGTCGCAAAGCGCGACCTCGTGGACCGTGTTATTGCGACAGGCACAATCCGCCCGGTGGACGAAATCTACGTCCAGCCCCTGGTCGACGGCCTGTCGATCGACACCTTGAACGCCGATATCGGCGACCGGGTGGCGGCGAATGCGGTTCTGGCCGTCCTGTCCTCCGATAGCCTCGTCCTGCAAAAGAGCCAGCTCGAAGCCAACAAGGCCAAGGCCGAAGCTTCCGTCACCCAGTCCAAGGCGCAGGTGCTGGAGGCGCAGGCCAATCTGGCCGACGCCCTTCGCCAGCGCGACCGCGCCGCCAAGCTCAGCCAGACCGGTTCAGGCTCCATTTCCGAAACGGAAAAGACCGAAGCCCTCGCGCAGGTGGCGCAGGCTCGCCTCGATGCGGCCAAGCAGGCCGTTTCCGCCGGCGAAGCCGACATCAAGGTGGTTGACGCGCAGATCGCCGATATCGATCTCAAGCTCACGCGCACCGGCGTGAAAACCCCGGTCGCCGGCATCGTTTCAGCCAAGAACGCCAAGGTGGGCGCGATTGCCAGCGGCGCCGGAAACCCGCTTTTCACCGTCATCAAGGACGGCGCCATCGAACTTGTTGCCGATCTTTCCGAAACCGACATTCAAAACGTGAAAGTCGGCCAGAAAGCCTATTTGACGGTTGCTGGCGGAAGAGCGAAAATAGAAGGCAAGGTGCGCCTCGTTTCGCCGACCGTCGATCCGACGACGCGCCTCGGTTCCGTGCATGTGGTGCTGCCGGAAAACAGCCCGGCGCGATCGGGCATGTATGCCAGCGCAGAGATCGTGATCGAGGAGACGAACGCGCTCGCCTTGCCGCTCTCGGCTGTCACTTCCGGGCGTGAAGGCTCGACCGCCCGCAAGGTGGAGGGCGACGTCGTCAAGCAGGTGAAGATCGAGACCGGCATAGAAGACGGTGGATTCATCGAGATCGTCAGCGGCCTTGCCGCTGGAGACAAGGTTGTCGAGAAAGCTGGAGCATTCGTGCGTGATGGTGACCGGATAAGACCGGTGGAAGCCCAGACGGCTGCGTCCAACTGACTGAGGGAATGAAATGAACTTCTCCGCATGGTCAATCCGTAACCCGATTGCGCCGCTTCTCGGCTTCGCGCTTTTGATGATGCTCGGCATGCAGGCGTTCAATACGCTGCCGATCACACGTTTCCCGAATATCGACGTGCCCGTCGTCGCCGTCACCGTGACCCAGAGCGGGGCTTCGCCCTCCGAACTGGAGATGCAGGTGACGAAGGAGATCGAGGACGCCGTTGCCGCCATCAGTGGCGTCGACGAAATTCAGTCCACCGTGGTCGACGGCCAGTCGACGACAACGGTCGTGTTCCGTATCGAAAAACCGACGGAAGAAGCGGTTCAGGACACCAAGGACGCCATCGACAAGATCCGCAGCGATCTTCCCTCCGATATCGAAGTGCCCGTCGTCAGCAAGATCGACGTCGAGGGACAGGCGATCCAGACCTTCGCCGTCTCTTCGCCGAACATGACGCTGGAGGAACTGTCCTGGTTCGTGGATGACACGATCAAGCGCTCGCTGCAGGGCCAGTCCGGCATCGGCAAGGTCGACCGTTACGGCGGCGCGGACCGCGAGGTGCGCGTTTCGCTCAGCCCCGAAAAGCTCGATGCCTATGGCATCACCGCGACAGAGGTGAACAGCCAGCTGCGCGGCACCAATATCGACCTCGGCTCCGGCCGCGGCCAGGTGGGCGGCAACGAGCAGACCATCCGCACGCTGGGCGATACACGCGATGTAAGCCAGCTTGCCAACACCACGATTGCGCTTTCCAACGGCCGCTTCGTCAAGCTTTCCGAACTCGGCACGGTTACGGACACATATGAAGAGCAGAAGTCCTTCTCGCGCTTCAACGGCAATCCGGCCGTCACCTTTGCGGTGTTCCGCTCCAAGGGCGCGAGCGAGGTTTCGGTCGCCGAAACCGTCGCGCAAAGTCTCGATCAGGTCCGCAAGGACCACCCCGATGTCTCGATCGAGATGGTCGATGACGCCGTCTATTTCACCTATGGCAACTACAAGGCCGCACTAGACACGCTGATCGAAGGCGCGATCCTCGCCGTTATCGTGGTCCTTCTCTTCCTCCGGAACTGGCGCGCGACACTGATCGCCGCCGTGGCGCTGCCGCTTTCCGCGATCCCGACCTTCTGGATCATGGATATCATGGGCTTTTCGCTCAACCTCGTCAGCTTCCTCGCGCTTACGCTCGCCACGGGTATTCTCGTGGACGACGCCATCGTGGAAATCGAGAACATCGCCCGACATATCAAGATGGGCAAGACGCCCTATCGCGCGGCCCTCGAAGCAGCCGATGAAATCGGGCTTGCCGTCATCGCGACCAGCTTCACCATCATCGCCGTCTTTGTGCCCGTCTCGTTCATGCCGGGTATTCCGGGCCAGTACTTCATCCAGTTCGGCCTCACTGTCGCCTTCTCGGTATTCTTCTCGCTGGCAGTGGCCCGTCTCATCACACCCCTGATGGCGGCCTATCTGATGCGCGCCGAAGACGCGATGGACGATCACCACGACAATGACGGCAGGCTGATGAAGGCCTATACGCGCATGGTGACCGCCACCACGCGGAAATGGTGGGCGCGTTATCTCACGCTATTGGGAGCGATTGCCTTCCTCATCGCCTCAGTGATGCTGTTGAGCCAGGTCCCCGGCAGCTTCCTGCCGCCTGATGACGCCTCGCGTGTCACCCTGTCCGTTGAACTGCCGCCCAATGCGACGCTGGATGAGACCGACCGCACGACGACGCAGATCTACCAGGCGATCCGTGACATCAACGGCGTGGAAAGCGTCTTCATCCTCGGTGGTGCTTCGCCCAAGGGGGACCTGGAGCTGCGCCGCGCCACCGTCAATGTCATCCTTGAGCATATCGATCACTCACTGCTGAAAACGCTCGTCAACAAGGGGCTCGGCTCCATTCCGCTCATCGGCCAATATCTTCCCAAGCTGGAGGAGAAGGGCCGTACACGTCCGCAATGGGATGTCGAGCGGGATATTTTCGCGCAGGTGCGTGGCATTGCGGATGTTCGCATCATCAAGCTGAACGACCGCGCGGAACGCGAGCTTTCCTTCAACTTCCTTTCAACCAACGAGAAGGATCTGAACGACGCCGTGGGCATTCTCGAAAGCCGCCTGCGCGCTTCGCCCATCCTTGCCAATGTCAGTTCGGAAGGCGCTCTGCCCCGTCCCGAACTGCAGATCCGCCCGCGCAAGGATGAGATCGCCCGCCTGGGCATCACGCCGCAGCAGATTTCGCAGACCGTGCGTGTCGCCACCATCGGTGATATCGATGCGCAGCTCACGAAAATCTCGCTGGATGACCGGCAGATCCCGATCCGCGTGCAGGCTTCGCTCGATACCCGCCGCGATCTCGCCACCATCCGCGCCTTGAAGATCAAGACCGCCTCCGGTTCGCTGGTGCCGCTCTACAGCGTGGCCGATATCGATTACTCGGAAGGCCCGAGCTCGATCAAGCGCAACGACCGCAACCGCGTCGTCTCCATCGGCTCGGATGTGCCTTTCGGCACGGCGCTCGATACGTCGACGGCCGAGTTCAAGCGCATCGTTTCGGAAACCAACCTGCCGGCAAGCGTTCGGCTTGCCGAAAGCGGTGACGCCAAGGTGCAGGGCGAAATGCAGCAGGGCTTCGTCAACGCCATGCTGCTTGGCCTGATGCTGGTGCTGGTCGTGCTCATCCTGCTGTTCAAGGATGTCATCCAGCCCTTCACAATCCTGTTCTCGCTGCCGCTTGCCATCGGCGGCGTGGCAGTCGCGCTCATCATCACCCAGAACGCGCTCTCCATGCCGGTTCTCATCGGCATTCTGATGCTGATGGGCATCGTGACCAAGAACGCCATCCTGCTGGTGGATTTCGCCATCGAAATGCGCCGTCACGGCATGGAGCGGGTGCATGCCATGGTGGAGGCCGGCCGCAAGCGCGCCCGCCCGATCATCATGACCTCCATCGCCATGTCGGCAGGCATGTTGCCCTCCGCGCTCGGCGTCGGCGAAGGCGGTTCGTTCCGCGCACCGATGGCGATTGCGGTCATCGGCGGCATCATCGTTTCCACGGTGCTGTCGCTGATCGTGGTGCCGGCCTTCTTCCTGATCATGGACGACCTGTCGCGTCTGCTCGCCCACCTCTTCGGCCGTTTCGTCGGCAAGAAGGAAGAGGAGGAAGAGGCCCTCTCCAACGAGAAACTCTCGGAGATCGCCCGCGAAAACAGCCTCGCGCTTTCCTCGCTGGAGGCACGGGTGGCCAGTATGGAAAAGGGCAGCGGCGACAAGGCCGCGGACAAGGGCAGCAATATATTGCGACTGCCGCCGCTTGCCGCCGAGTGAGTGCTGCAGCTTGAAGATTGAGACGCCGGGTCATGTGCCCGGCGTTTCCATATACTTTGGGAGAGCACGACATCGCGGATCGTTTCTTCTCCCCGCCGGGGAGAAGGTGGTCCGAAGGGTCGGATGAGAGGGCAAGCTCTCCTGATATCTCGACCCTCGCCCCCTCATCCCGCTGCCGCGGACTTCTCCCCCTCGGGGAGAAGAAATATGCCGCATGCGCTCGCTCCATATTTCCCTTGTGATTGGAAGCATGAGCAGCCCCATCATTTCCTTCCTCACAACGGCCGCACCCCCGTTTGATCGAAATCAATTCGCTTTCCACCTGAACTGCTAGTCTCCCTCGCATCGGGAATTGCCGGTCGAGGAAAATGCGATGAGTTCAGTGCAGATGGGCGTGAGGGGCAAGGAACATCCCCGGTTTCGTATCGCTTCGGACAGCCCGGCAAAAGGTTTGAGCGGGAGCCGAATGGACGTGAACAAGACCGTGAAGCTGAGCAACAGGGACAGGAACATTCTGCTGCGTGCGCCCTTGATCGGGATCGCGGATGACGCGGTGGCGCTGAAGCTGATGGAGGCGGCGACCATTGCCAATGTGAATGCCCGCCATGTGCTTTTTAAGGAAGGCGAACTGGCCCAGCATTTCTATTGCGTGCTGTCGGGTTATGTCAGGCTCTACCGGCTGGACAGGCACGGGCGCGAAGCGGACGTGCGCGTCAGCGGCCCCGGCGATACCTTCAATGAATGCCTGATCTTCGGTAGCGACACCTATCGTTACAGCGCGCAGGCGGCGGAAAGCTGCACCGTGGCGCGTTTCGAACTCACCAGGCTGCGCAGCCTGATCGATCAGGAACCGGCCATCGCCAAGGCCGTCATGCGCTGCCTGTCCAACAGCCTGCTGGCCGCCATGGACTGCGTTGCCAATGACCGCCTGCAGACGGCACCGCAGCGTGTCGCCCATTACCTCATCAATCAGGGCCCGCGCGACGCGACATCCTTCTCGCTGCGGTTGCCGTTCCAGAAAAGCCTGCTCGCCGGTAAGCTCGGCCTTGCGCCGGAGGCCCTCTCCCGCGCTTTCTCCACCCTGAAAAAGTCCGGCGTCACGGTGCGCGGTCGCATCGTCCAGGTCAATGACGTGGCGGCGCTGAAACAGATCTGAAAATACGGGGAGAGGACGAAGGGCGGGAGGCCATCAGGCATTCCGCCCTTCGGGGTATTGCACGGAAGTCATCCAGGCTGCGGTATAAAACCGAAACTGTCGCCCCGCCGCTCGACCGTAAAAAAGCCGCCGAGATGGCCGCCGGACACCAGCCAACCATGGTCAGCCGCCGCCGACAACGCTTCGAGACGCGTCGCGTGGGCGAGTTCGGAATCGATATCATAGACAAAAGCAATTCCGGGATCGGCCGCCTGCATGTCCCCGACATGCAGCACATCGCCCCATAACATCAACCGCTTATCGTCTCTTCCTATGAGGTAAGCCATCTGTCCGGGCGTATGACCGGGCACCGCGATTGCCTCTATGTCCTCGGCAACCGTCCCCACCGAGATCGGCCGCAACATCGCGCCGCAAATATCGATCAGGCGGGCAGCCAGATCGAAACCGCCCTGCCGGGCGGGTGGCAATGCCTCTCGCGCCTCTGCATCGGTGAAAAAGGCAAGATCGGCCTCCGGCACCCATATCTCCGCCTTGGGAAAATAAGGCCGGTCGCCATCGATGAGGCCCAGCGCGTGGTCGCCATGAATATGGGTGAGGATGACACGGCTGACATCATCGGGCTGGATACCGGCGGCAATCATAGCCGCACGGGCATGGCCATAGGCCTCGCCCCAGGCCGTGCCGCAGCCTGCATCGATCAGCCAGATGCCCTCAGGTCCCGAAAGCGTGAAGCAGTTGACGTCCATATCCACTGTTTCGCCGTGATGGCCGGCAAAGGCCGCAGCCAGCGCTTCGGCACCCTGGCGGTGAATGAGATGGCTGACCGGTGCCTTGTAGACACCGTCGACAAAACGGGAAACTTCGTAAGCGCCGAAACGGCGGGGCATCGTCATTATTCAGAGACCGCCCTGCTCTTTCAGGAAACCGACGATGCGGTCCACGCCATCGCCCCGTTTCATGTCGGTAAAAACAAAGGGCATGGCGTTGCGCATGCGCGTCGCATCGCTGTCCATGACAGTCAGATCCGCGCCAACATAAGGCGCAAGGTCCTTCTTGTTGATGACGAGCAGGTCCGAACGGGTGATGCCCGGCCCGCCCTTACGGGGAATTTCCTCGCCCTGGCAGACGGAAATCACATAGATGGTGATATCGGCAAGATCAGGCGAAAAGGTCGCCGCGAGGTTATCGCCACCGGATTCGATGAAAACCACGTCGAGATCGGGAAAGCGCTGGTTGAGCCCGGCAATCGCCTGCAGATTGATCGTGGCATCTTCGCGAATGGCCGTATGCGGGCAACCGCCCGTCTCCACCCCGACGATCCTTTCGGAAGGCAGCGCCTGCATGCGCACCAGTGCCTCGGCATCTTCCTTGGTATAGATATCATTGGTGACGACGGCGACCGAATAATCGGCGCTCATCGCCTTGCAGAGCTTTTCCGTCAGCGCCGTCTTGCCGGAACCCACCGGCCCGCCAATCCCAACGCGCAGCGGACCATTACCCGATTTCATCACTCTGTTCCCTTCACTATGCTGTGGTCCAATCTTACGACAACCACTCAAATTACAGCTCAAATATACGCAAGGATCGTGCCACTTGTTTCTTCTCCCCGCCGGGGAGAAGGTGGCCTGAAGGGTCGGATGAGGGGTCTAGCTCTCCGGATATCTCTACCGGAGCCCCCTCATCCCGCTGCCGCGACCTTCTCCTCGGCGGGGAGAACAAACAAGTGGCACGCGCTCGCTCCCGTCGCTTTCACGACCGGAAAAGCCGGGTCCCCTGTGTTTCATGACGCATCGCCGCCGTATCGGCGATGATCGTGGCGCTGCCGAGGTCATCAAGCGTGGACTGGACGGCCCGTGCCGCCACCTCGGCAATCCCCGCCTCGCTTGCAGCCAGAATGGCAACGCCATCTTTCTGGCCCGCGACGCTGAGACGGATACCGGCAGAAACGATCTGTGAAACACCTGCATGCAGAAAGGCGGCAAGCGTCTCGCGCAGCGGCACGCTGTGGCCAGCGGCCACAGCGCCTATGGCGACGGGATAGGGAGCCTCTTTCGGCAACAGCTCCAGAACCTCGTGCGGCCAGGCGCTGGCGGCGGAAACGAAGGCGTCCCCCAGAAGCACTGTCTCCCGATAACGCTCCGCCGAACCGGCGAGCGCGCGGCCAAGATCAGCGGTTTCGCCGAGTGCTGCGGCATCCTGCGAGCATCGCCAGGCATCTGCCAGAAAAACCGCGTCGTTCCACAGGCTGCCGTGGTGCAGCAGCGTTTCCACCCAGCCGCTCAACTCGGCGGCATCACGCACACGCCCGTCCTCCACCGCCTTTTCCAGCCCGCCCGAATAGGAAAAGCCGCCGACAGGAAACGCCGGCGACATCCAGGCCATCAGGCGCAGCAGCGCGGCGACGCCGCTTTCCCCGCTCACGCCTCAGCCGTGATCATGATGGTGGTGGCCATGCCCGTGCCCGTGATCATGGCCATGCGAGTGGCCGCCATGGGCGTGATAAGCGCCGCGCGCCGGCTGAAACGGCTCTTCCACCTCGCGCACTGTGGCGCCCAGACCTTCCAGCATGGCGCGAATGACATGGTCACGCAGGATGAGAATACGCTCCTCCTCGATCTGCGCCGAAAGATGCCGGTTGCCCAGATGCCAGGCGAGCTCGATCAGGTGAAGGCGGTCCTTTGCCTTGATTTCGAACAGCTTTTCATCCGCCGCACGAACCTCGATCAGATCGCCGTTTTCGACCACCAAAAGGTCGCCATGAGCAAACAGCACGGCTTCCTTCAGGTCCAGCATCACCATCTCGTCATTCTGCAGATGCAGAAGCTTGCGGCGCAGATGCCGCTGGTCATGCGCCAGCGTGACATAGCCGGAGGGCTCGTCGGCAGGGGTTCCGGCCGGGTGATAGGAGGTGACGCGCAGCATGGGATGATCCGTTTCAGAAACAGTCTTTGGGGGTCTGATTTTTGACGGATAGGCGGGGGGATTTCAAGGTGTGTTTTCAGGGCGGCAATGCCTCGGAAAACAAAAAGCCCGGCATCGCTGCCGGGCCTTTCTCAAACAACAAAACCAAAATCAGGCCGCAGCGCGGCTTTTCAGGTTTTCCAGAATGTTCTGCGGCGAGGAAACGCCGTAGGGGTCGCTATCGCAATTGTCCGAATAGCCCTCTTCCTCGAACCACTGCTCGACGACGCCATCGTTGATGACGGCGGCGTAACGCCAGGAGCGCATGCCGAAGCCGAGATTGTCCTTGGCGACCAGCATGCCCATCTTGCGGGTGAACTCGCCCGAACCGTCAGGAATGACCTTGACGTTTTCGAGGTTCTGACCCTTGGCCCAGGCGTTCATGACGAAAGCATCATTGACCGACAGGCAATAGATTTCATCAACGCCGAGCGCACGGAACTCGGCTGCGAGTTTTTCGAAATCAGGAAGCTGGTAGGTCGAGCATGTCGGCGTGAAAGCGCCGGGCAGCGAAAAGAGGACGACCTTCTTGCCCTTGAAATAATCGTCGGAGGTCATGTCCTGCCAACGGAAGGGGTTCGGGCCGCCAACGGCCTCATCGCGAACGCGCGTGCGGAAGGTTACGGCGGGCACTTTTTTGCCGAGCATGTCTTGTCTCCTGTTCTGGCGTTTTGCGAGGCATCGCTTGGGATCGATCCGCGCGGAATTCTTTTGCCGTTTCCATAGCGCAAGACGCGCTGCGGTGCAGCATAAAAATGGGATTCCAGCCACCAAATGCGCGAAATGCCGCACGGAATTGGGGATCAATTGTGCAGGTCTATCGACCAGCGCAACAGCGGCGGCAAGGGCGTCCACCAACCGGTTTGAACGCCCGCTTCCCGCAACATCGCGGCTGACCACGTGTTACAGCCGGCGAACGCATTGAACTGGCCATTCGCCTCGAAAAAAGCGTCCGTCAGGCCGTAGCCAGCACCGGGTACCGGCCTGACACCGTCATCGTTTCCGGCAAAACTCGCCCGGATGCCCGCGACGAGACGCTGATAACCCGCTTCGGAAATTCGAAGCCGTTTCACTCCGGCGAGATCAGCGGGAAAATCACCTGTCACATCCACATGCATGACGGAGCTGTCCAGCGTGAAAGAGCGCAGAACCGGCATCGGTTTCAAATCGGCCCAGGTGGGCGTCTGAATGTAAAACGAGCGGCCGCCCCAGCCGAACACCAGATAGGCCGCAGCTGGATGATTGACCGCGATCCCACCCTCCTGCAACGCGGCAAAGACCCGCCGCAGATCGTCATCAACCGGCAGGGCGATATCGGTGTGGATCGGGTTGGATAAGAGCAGGATTTCCCTGCTCTTTTCGCCTTCACCCACCTGCTCGGCGAAAAACGGGCGCGGCGCAACCGTGCCCAGCACAAGAAGCAGGAGGAGCAGCAGCAGGCCGCCGCCGATCCATCGTGTGAGGCGTCTCAAGAGCGCCTGCCGTCAGAACAGGAAATAACGCTGCGCCATCGGCAGCACGGTCGCCGGTTCACAGGTCAGGAGCTCGCCATCCGCACGTACTTCATAGGTCTCGGGGTCAACCTCGATATGCGGCGTCAGCGAATTGTGGATCATCGAGGCCTTGGAAATGCCGCCGCGCACATTCTTCACCGGCAGCAGCTTCTTCGCGACGCCAAGGCGCTGGGCAAGGCCGGCATCCAGCGACGCCTGCGAGACAAAGGTCACCGAGGAATTGGTGCGCAGCTTGCCATAGGCGGCAAACATCGGCCGGTAATGCATCGGCTGCGGCGTGGGGATGGAGGCATTCGGATCGCCCATCGGCGCGGCAGCGATCGAGCCGCCCAGCAGCACCATTTCCGGCTTCACGCCGAAAAACGCCGGGTTCCAAAGAACCAGATCGGCACGCTTGCCGACTTCGATGGAGCCGATCTCGTGGCTGACACCCTGGGCGATGGCCGGGTTGATGGTATATTTGGCGATGTAACGACGAACACGGAAATTGTCGTTTTCGCCGGTCTCTTCCTTCAGGCGGCCACGCTGGCGCTTCATCTTGTCAGCGGTCTGCCAGGTGCGGATCGCCACCTCGCCGACACGGCCCATGGCCTGACTATCGGAGGAAATGATCGAAAACGCGCCGATATCGTGGAGAATATCCTCCGCCGCAATGGTTTCCTTGCGGATGCGGCTTTCGGCAAAGGCGATATCTTCGGGGATGGACGGCGACAGGTGGTGGCATACCATCAGCATGTCGAGATGTTCCGCCAGCGTATTGACGGTGTAAGGCCGCGTCGGGTTGGTCGAGGACGGAATGACGTTGGGATTGCCGCAGACCTTGATGATGTCAGGCGCGTGGCCACCGCCCGCCCCTTCGGTGTGGAAAGCGTGGATGGTGCGGCCCCGGATAGCGGCGACCGTGTCTTCCACGAAACCGCTCTCGTTCAGCGTGTCGGTATGGATCATCACCTGCACGTCATATTCGTCGGCCACCGTCAGGCAATTGTCGATGGCGGCGGGCGTCGTGCCCCAGTCCTCATGCAGCTTCAGCGAGGAGGCACCGGCGAGGATCATTTCCTCCAGCGGAGCCGGCAGAGAGGCATTGCCCTTGCCCGCAAGCGCGAGGTTCATCGGGAAAGCATCGAAGCTTTCGATCATCCGCTCGATATGCCATGCGCCGGTGCAGGTGGTGGCAAGCGTGCCGTGCGCCGGGCCGGAGCCACCGCCAAGCATGCAGGTCACACCACTCATCAGCGCTTCCTCGATCTGCTGCGGGCAGATGTAGTGGATATGCGCATCCATGCCGCCGGCCGTCAGGATCTTGCCTTCGCCGGCAATCGCTTCCGTCGAGGGGCCGACGATGATCGTGACACCCGGCTGCGTATCGGGGTTGCCCGCCTTGCCGATGGCGTGGATTCGGCCGTTCTTCAGGCCCACATCTGCCTTGTAGATGCCGCTATGGTCAACGATGACGGCATTGGTGATGACGGTATCGACAGCGCCCTCTGCCCGCGTCGCCTGGCTCTGGCCCATGCCGTCGCGAATGACCTTGCCACCCCCGAATTTCACTTCCTCGCCATAGGTCGTGTGGTCCTTCTCGATCTCGATGAAGAGTTCGGTATCAGCAAGACGCACCTTGTCGCCAACGGTCGGGCCGAACATGCCGGCATAGGCGGCGCGGGAAATCTTGTATGGCATGGGTTCAGGCTCCTTCGGACGCGGAGAAAATCGATGTGGGGGAAAATCGTGTCAGCCGGCCCGTTCCCGCAAGGGCATCGACCAGCTGTTGTTCGGCGGTAAAGGGATGGCCGCTCCAGCCCTGGTGGCTGAAACCGGCAATCGTCACCTCGTCATCATCGCCGCTGACATTTTCAAGAACATGGGCAATGGCAACGAGCCCGGTGCTGGGGCAGACGTATGGTGCGGGCTTATAGGCTTCGAGCGCCGTATCGAGCCTCTCATGCACACCGCGGGAAATAACGACATGGCTCTTGCCGCCAGCTCGCGCGATGGCCGCGAATTCGCCGGTATAATCGGCGCAGAAATCAGTGAGTTCTGGCCAGGCTGCGCGGATGCCGGGTTCCATTTCGGCAAATTTCGCAGGATCGCGCACCGACCAGATAGCGGCGGCTTGGCGCACACCATGGCTCTCGCGCCATTCGCTTCCCTCCGTCATCTCACGGCCCGGCCGCCCGGTGTTGCACACGGCCACCACATCGGTGCGCGTACCGCCCAGCCCAAGAGACCGGCAATCATTAAAACGGACGACGATATCCGACCGGTCGATAAGCAGGGCCGCGCCTGGCGGCAGCTCCCCGTTTCCGACGATCGTGATCCGCCGCCCCATGGGTTCAGAAACCTTCCGAGAGTTGGCGCAGTTCTTCCGCCCGCTTGCCGCTCGTCTCGGCCAGGCAGGAAGAGATCAGCATCGGCTCCATTGAGCCGCCACGCGCCTGAAAACCGGCAAGTGCGCAATTGGCGTCACGGAACGCCACCCATGCGCGCTGAGCTGTCACCAGCGCATCGGTTGCACCCTTTCCATCCGCATCCGCCGCCTTGTCACGTTCGATGAGCAGCTTGCGCAGCTTCTGATAAGCGACATTGAGCTCTTTGTCGGCCTTTTCGTAATCCTTGCCGGCGCAAATCGTCATGTCCGCCTGCGTCTGCGGTTCCTTGCAGTTTGGCTCAGTCTGCGCTGCGGCCGACGCCGAGAGACCTGCCGTCACGCAGAAGACGACGGCCGTGACGAGGTTGTTTTTGCTGATCGCCATCGCTCAGGCCGCCGCGCCGTCATAAGCCTGCGGCTTCAGCGCCCGCGGATCGACGCCATCGAGACAATTGGCATTGACCGCCACCATCGGCGTACCGTCAGGCCCGTCGGCATAGGCAAAGCTTTCAATGCCGCAGGTGGAGCAGAAAAAATGATGGATCCTGTGTTTGTTGAAGAGATATTCCCTCAGCGTGCCCTCGCCGGAAAGCAACGTGAACTTGTCACGTGGCGCGAAGGCGAGCGTGGAGCCCAGCCGTTTGCACCGCGAACAATTGCAGACAACAGTGTGATCGAGATCGGCATCGACCTCGAAGCTGACGCTGCCGCACTGGCAGCTTCCATGATAATGCGCCGTCGCCATTTCATAACCTCCCCATGACCTGTTGACGGAAACCATAAACCTCCCGCTTGCCGGAAAGCGGCACCAGCGTCACTTCCCGCTTCTGGCCAGGCTCGAAACGCACCGCCGTGCCGGCCGGAATATCGAGACGCATGCCGCGCGCCTTTTCGCGATCGAAAAGGAGACCCGCATTGGTCTCGAAGAAATGGTAGTGGCTGCCCACCTGCACCGGCCGGTCGCCCGAATTGGCCACTTCGATCGTCACGGTCGGCTGACCGGCATTGAGTTCGATGGTGCCTTCGGCGGCAATGATTTCGCCTGGTTTCATCGGTGTTCCCCTTATCGTTCTTATGCGGCCGTGGCTGCCGCGCAGCCTTCCGCCTTCAGCACCCGTTGTGTGGATGCCGGGTTATTGATGAGCTTTCCCGCCGGGCGGACGGGCCTTCGCACCAGTTCGCCACCGCAATTCGGGCACGCGCCCTTGAGCACGCCGGTCACGCAATCAGCGCAGAAAGTGCATTCGAACGAGCAGATCATCGCGTCCCCGCTGTCGGGCGCTAGATCACGGTCGCAGCATTCGCAATTGGGCCGAAGTTCCAGCGCCATACGTCACCTCACCGGATCGGTTCGTGAACGGTCACCAGCTTGGTGCCATCAGGGAAGGTCGCTTCCACCTGCACATCGTGGATCATCTCGGCAATGCCGTCCATTACCTGATCACGGGAAATGACATGCGCGCCCGCCTCCATCAGGTCGGCCACGGCGCGGCCATCGCGTGCGCCCTCCACCACGAAATCGGTAATCAGCGCAATCGCTTCGGGATAGTTCAGCTTGACGCCGCGTTCCAGCCGGCGGCGCGCCACCATGGCGGCCATGGAAATCAGCAGCTTGTCTTTTTCTCTTGGGCTAAGGTTCATCGTCGTCCCACGGCTTGGCATCTGCTCCACAAACGAGGTTTGCTGGAAACCAGATCCGACATTTGACAGACCCCGAAGAACGCCTGTCACGAGACGATCCGAGGGGTTTACAGATTCCAGACTTTCGGCACTGGCGCGCCGTTTCGCAAGAGCGAAATGATCGGAAAAAGCAATTTTCTCAAGGAGAAACCATCAGCGGCGGACACGCGCACGACGAGCTTGCCCTGCCACTCGCTGGCACCGCCGCTTTCCCCGGCAATCGCCCGGATTTTAGGCAGAAGCGCCTCGGCCAGAGGCCCGATGTAAAGCAGCGTGGCAAAGGCAACCTGCCCGGCCAGAACCGCCGGTTTCGCGGTCAGCGCCGCCACCTCGCCCGCAAGCAGAAGTTCTTCGGCATGCACCAGCTTGCCGCCGTGGCGAATGCGCCAGCGGTCGCGGAAAAGCCCGTGCGTCATCACCTCGCCCATGGCCTGGCGGCCAAGCAGCACGGCTTCGACTGCGATGAATTCTGAGGACTGGTCAAGATCGGCTTCCAGCCTTCGCGTCAGCGACGCCCGGTCGAAGAGGATCGTTTCCTGCGGCAGCCAGTGCAGCTTCGCACCCGGCCCGGCGGAAACACGCGCGGTCACGGTGGCGGTGCCGGACGACGCCTTGTAGACCTTCTCGCAGGCCTGCGTGGTGACCACAAGCGAGGTACCGGCGCCGGCGACTGCCTGCCATTCAAGTTCGTCTCCGCCGGTCAAACCACCGGAGGAATTGATGAGAATGGCTTCTGCTTCGTTCGAGTAGGTTTCCGGAAGACGGATCTTGGCGCAGCCCTCCTGAAACAATTCGTCCAGCCGGCTGCGCCCTTCAACTGCCTTGGTTACAATGCGTCCTCTGCCACGGGCGCGCTGTTGCCGGACAGGTTGAGCGTCTTCGCAACCGGAAGGGCTGATGGCTTGCTGTTGCTGCTGCACGCGGTCTCCGAAGCGGTTGCGGAAGCGGGATTGGCCTTGGCGACGCAATCCTTCTTGACGACGGCGTCCACGACAAGCTGACCTTCCGTGTTTCGGAAGAAATCCCACATTCTCTCGGCTGCATCAACAGTCCGCGTCACTTCGCCTGTGGGCATCTTGCGCTCCACGGCGGGCTCCGCCTTCGGTGTCTGCTCACCGCCCGGCTTGCGGGTAACAACGGCGTTTGCGGCCAGAACCTCGGCCTTCATGGTGGCGCGCGGCCAGGCATGGTCCCAGTTCTCGATGACATAGGACTGGATGCGTGCGCCTGCCTTGCAGACATCGTAAGAATTGACGGTGAAGCTCTCGCCCACCTTGCTTTTGGCGGCGCCCTTGCAACCATCCATTTCGGCCCAGCGCTTCAGCGCCGTCTCGCCGCTATATTGCCAGTAGGATTTGCCGCCGCCCTGATAGGGGTTGGCTGGATCCTTCAGCCCGGCGAAGGCGATGATCGACATCGGCCGCGCTGGTGTGCAGCTTGCCGCATCCGGTGCCCATTTGCCTTCGGTCTCCAGCGGATAACCCGCGCGCAACGACGCGACAAAACCGGCGGCATTAAAATCCTTGGCTCCGGTGCAGATGAATTGCGACAGCATGCGCCCGCCGCCGGAATAACCGGAACCGTAAAAACGTTCCTCATCGACGCAGAACTTGCCCTTCACCATGGCAATCGCTTCATGAATGAAGCTCACCTCATCCAGCCCGCCGGGGCGTGTTGTAACACCGGGAACATTCCAGGCATGGGTGCCCGGCAATTCGCCGTTTAAACTGCCCGCCAGCGCGACGACCACAAGACCATCACGCTCGGCAAGCTTGTCCCAGCCGCTGCGGTTCAGCTGGCCGTGCGGGTTGCTATTGGAGCCGTGGAAATCGAATACGACAGGCAGGGGCTTATTTCCATCATAGGCGGATGGAACAAAATAGACGCCGTCGCGTTTCTGCCCGTTAGAGAGAATGGAAAAATCATGCCGACCCGGTTCCATGCCGGGGCCAATACCCTGACCGCAGGTCGATGCCGACGCTGCGGCTCCTGCGCCTGCGCTGATCGCCAGCCCAAGAAGCAGGCTGCGTGCGGAACGAACCAACCGGGAGGCCCGGCCCACTGCAAAGTCTTGAATCATTGACACGCCTTTATTGGCACAGTTTTCCGACAATACGTCGGACGTGCGTGGAATGTAAGGGATCAACTGTCGCGGCGTGCGAATAGACTTTTCCTGTGTCTCGCATGCAGCATTTTCGCTGCCAATATCACAGGCGGTTATTCAATGAAATGCTAAAATTACGCATGAAAGCCATGTCGAGGCGCATAGGCTTTCAAAATATTAATCGCCCGTTTGCACGCCGTGATCGGCGCGCACAGGCTTTGGTCTCGGTTTATACTGTCAGATGCCGCCTCGCTTCCGGCATATCCAGCGTTTCAGCGAGGCCTTGATGCACGATTTCACCTCGGTCCATGATGTAGACGTAATCGGCAAGCTCACGGCAGAAATCCAGATATTGCTCGACCAGCAGGATCGCCATGCCGGTGGAATCGCGCAGATATTTGATGGCCCGGCCGATATCCTTGATGATCGACGGCTGGATGCCCTCGGTCGGTTCGTCGAGAACGAGGATTTTCGGCCGCGTGACCAGCGCCCGGCCGATGGCAAGCTGCTGCTGCTGCCCGCCGGAGAGATCGCCGCCGCGGCGTGACAGCATGGTCTGCAGCACGGGAAACAGGCTGAAAATATCATCCGGGATGAACCGCTCCTTGCGCGACAGCGGCGCATAACCGCTCTCCAGATTTTCCTGCACGCTGAGCAGCGGAAAAATCTCGCGCCCCTGCGGCACGTAACCGACGCCGCGTTTTGCCCGCTGGTAAGGTGCCAGCCCGTCCAGCGCCGCATCGCCGAAACGGATCGTGCCGGCGCTGGTGGCCTGCTGGCCGGTCACGGCCCGCAGCAGCGAACTTTTGCCGACGCCGTTGCGGCCGAGAACGCAGGTGATCTTCCCCATCTCGGCCTTCAGCGACACGCCGCGCAGCGCCTGCGCTGCGCCGTAATGGAGGTTGATGTTGTCGACTGTCAGCATGGTGAAACTCCAATGACGGTATGGTGGGCGGCGCTACCCCCCTCTGCCCTGCCGGGCATCTCCCCCTCAAGGGGGGAGATTGGCAAGTCGCGAACACTCTTCCCCATAGCATCGTGGCACAGGAACGAGCGAGGGCGGCATCTGATCTCCCCCCTTGAGGGGGAGATGCCCGGCAGGGCAGAGGGGGGTACGGTCACGGCAAACGCAAACACCACCATCACCGCCCCAGATAATTCTCGATCACCTTAGGATCGCTCGACACGAAGTCGATCGACCCCTCAGCCAGCACCGAACCTTCCGCAAGGCACGTCACCTTCACCCCCAGCTCGCGGATGAAGCCCATATCGTGCTCAACCACCACCACCGAACGCGTCTTGGCGATTTCCTTCAGGAGCACCGCGGTTTCAGCGGTCTCCGCATCCGTCATGCCCGCCACCGGCTCATCCACCAAGAGAAGCTTCGGCTCCTGCGCCAGCAGCATGCCAATCTCCAGCCACTGTTTCTGCCCATGCGAGAGATTGGCGGCAAGGTCACCCCGGCGGTGGCCAAGCCGCACGGTGGCGAGGATTTCCTCGATGCGCGCCTTGTCTTCCTCCGTCAGCCGGTAGAACAGGGTTGCGAACACGCCGCGCTTGCGGTTCAGCGCCAGTTCCAGATTGTCCCACACAGTATGGCTTTCAAACACCGTCGGTTTCTGGAATTTTCGGCCGATACCAAGCTGGGCGATGTCGGCCTCGTCCTTTTTGGTAAGGTCGATGCTGTCTTCAAAGAGTACCGTGCCGGTATCCGGCCGCGTCTTGCCGGTGATGATATCCATCATCGTCGTTTTGCCAGCACCATTCGGGCCGATGATGGCGCGAAGTTCGCCCGGCTCCACCACGAAGGAGAGGGAATTCAGCGCCCGGAAACCATCGAAGGAAACGGAGACGCCGTCGAGATAAAGCAGGCTTTTCGCTCTGTTTTCGGAAACCGTGTTCATGGGCTTACTCCGCCGCCTGTTGCGCAACCGCGCTGTCGTTGCCAGCCTCACGCGCCGCGCTTGCAACCCGCTTTTCCCGCCGCCCGGCCAGATAATGCTGCACGGTGCCGACGATGCCCTTGGGGAAGAACAGCGTCACCGCGATGAAAAGCCCGCCGAGCGCAAACAGCCAGAATTCCGGGAACGCGCCAGTGAAATAGCTCTTGCCGCCATTGACCAGCACCGCGCCGATGATCGGCCCGACCAGCGTGCCGCGCCCGCCGACAGCCGTCCACACCACCACTTCGATGGAGTTGGCAGGCGAAAATTCGCCGGGATTGATGATGCCCACCTGCGGCACGAACAGGGCACCGGCAATCCCCGCCATCATCGCCGAAACGACGAAGGTAAAGAGCTTGATGTTTTCCACCCTAAAACCGAGAAAGCGCACCCGGCTTTCGGCATCCCGCACACCCACCAGCACCTTGCCGAACTTGGAATTGACGATGCCCGACGCGATCAAAAGCGAGAGCGCCAGCATCACGGCCGTCATGGCAAACAGCACGGCGCGGGTGCCATCCGCCTGCACGGAATACCCAAGAATATCCTTGAAATCGGTGAGGCCATTATTGCCGCCGAAACCCATGTCGTTGCGGAAGAAGGCAAGCAGCAGCGCATAGGTCATCGCCTGGGTAATGATCGAGAGATAAACGCCATTGACGCGCGAGCGGAAAGCGAACCAGCCGAAGACGAAGGCGAGCAGCCCCGGCACGACGAGCACCATCAGCGCCGCAAACCAGAACATGTCGAAGCCGTGCCAGAACCACGGCAATTCCTTCCAGTTGAGGAACACCATGAAATCAGGCAGCACCGGATGGCCATAGACCCCGCGCGTGCCGATCTGCCGCATCAGATACATGCCCATGGCATAACCGCCGAGCGCAAAGAAGGCGGCGTGGCCAAGCGAGAGAATGCCGCAATAACCCCAGACCAGATCAAGCGCGAGCGCCAGCAGCGCATAGGCCAGATATTTGCCGAGCATCGACATGATATAGGTCGGGATGCGGAACGCGCTGTCTTGAGGCAACAGCAGGTTGGAGGCGGGCACCAGCACGGCAATGGCGAGAATGATGCCGATGGCGATGGAAATGCGGCGATCGAGCGCGCGCAGGAGGAAGCCGGTAATCATGCTTCGATCGCCCTTCCCTTGAGTGCGAAGAGACCGCGCGGCCGCTTCTGGATGAACAGGATGATGAGGACGAGCACGAGGATCTTGCCGAGCACGGCGCCCACCGTCGGCTCGAGGAACTTGTTGAGCACACCGAGCGACAGGGCGCCGACCAGCGTTCCCCAGAGATTGCCGACGCCGCCAAACACCACGACCATGAAACTGTCGATGATGTAGCTCTGGCCGAGATTGGGCGAAACGTTATCGATCTGCGACAGCGCCACACCGGCAAGGCCCGCAACGCCCGAGCCGAGCGCGAAGGTGAAGGCATCCACCCACGGCGTGCGGATGCCCATGGAGGAAGCCATGCGGCGGTTCTGGGTGACGGCGCGCATCTGCAACCCGAAAGCGGAGCGCTTCAGGAGAACCAGCAACGCGAAGAAGACGGAGAGCGAGAAACAGACGATCCAGACCCGGTTCCAGGTGAAGTTGAGGTAACCGACACTGAAGGAGCCGGACATCCAGCTCGGGCTACCGACTTCCCGGTTGGTGGGGCCGAAGATGGAGCGCACGCCCTGTTGCAGGATCAGCGAGATGCCCCAGGTGGCGAGCAGCGTTTCCAGAGGTCGTCCATAGAGATAGCGGATGACACCGCGTTCCATGACGAGGCCGACGCAGGCCGTGACCAGAAAGGCGGCCGGCAAGGCAATCGCCAGTGACCAGTCGAACAGGCCGGGGAAATGGCTGCGGATCAACTCCTGCACCATGAAGGTGGAATAGGCGCCGATCATCACCATTTCACCGTGCGCCATGTTGATGATGCCCATGACGCCAAAGGTGATGGCAAGGCCGATGGCGGCGAGCAGCAGCACAGAGCCGAGCGACAGGCCGTACCAGACATTCTGCGCGTAATCCCAGAAGGCAAGGGAACTCTCGATGCTGGAAATCGCCTCGTCCACATCCGGCTTCAGGCTCGGATCAACCGAAGGCGTCGCAGCCATCAGAATGCTGATCGCATCGCGCCCGCCAAGGGCCTTGATGGTGGCGATCGCTTCTTTCTTCACCTCAAGGGGGCGGTCGGAGGAGAGCAGCGAGACAGCCCGCGCCTCCTCCATCCGGGTCCGCACCTCATTATCGGTTTCCTTGGCGATGGCCGCTTCCAGCAATTCGAGATTTTCGGCGCTTGGCGCTTTCAGGACGGCGTCAGCCGCTGCAAGCCGCACGGATTTTTCCGGGCTGAGCAACGTCAGCCCGCCCATCGCGGCGCGGATGACGCGGCGAAGATTATTGTTCACCCTGATCTTGGTAACGGTCGCCTTCGGCGCCGAGCCGGCGCTTTCACCCGTCAGCGGGTCGATCAGCGTGAAATCGGAACCTGCAGGCTTGGTCATGAAGACGAGATTGTCTGACTTGCGCACGTAGAGATCACCCGCCGCAAAAGCCTCCAGCGCCGGCACCACGCGCGCATCGCCAGTGGCGGCAATCTGCCCGATCAGCACTTCGGCCTGCTTGAAATCAGCCGTGCCGAGCTGGTCGATCAGCGCCTTTGGGTCGCTCTGCGCGAGGGACTGGGCGGCGATCCCCATGGTGAGCCAGAGGAGAATGGCTCCGAGAAAAGATCGGATCGTCATGTCGGGTTCCTTGGAGCGGCGGTGTATTTTTGGCGAGGAGTATGCGGCTTACCCCCCTCTGCCCTGCCGGGCATCTCCCCCACAAGGAGGGAGATCGGCAAGATGCGCTCGCATCGCCCCATCTCAACGGAGGAGAAATGCGGGGCCTCGCCGCTTGCCGATCTCCCCACCTGTGGGGGAGATGCCCGGCAGGGCAGAGGGGGGCATGCTTGTTCAGTTTCCAATGATAAAACCGCCCCCACTAAGGGAGCGGCCCATCACAGCGCCCCCGCTAATCAGCTACCCTTGCCGCCGCACTTGCCCGTGGCCACGTTGAAGTTGCCGCAGGACATCGGCTTCCTCCAATCCGAGATCAGATCCTTCGAGTCCGGCAGATAATCCGACCATTCGTCACCCACCACCTGCGGTGTCTGCTGCACGATTTCGAACTGGCCGTCGGCCTGGATTTCACCGATCAGCACCGGCTTGGTGATGTGGTGGTTCGGCATGACGGTGGAGTAACCGCCAGAGAGGTTCGGCACGGAAACGCCGATGATCGAGTCGAGAACCTTGTCCGTATCGGTCGTGCCGGCGGATTCCACGGCCTTAACCCAGGCGTTGAAACCGATATAGGCGGCTTCCATCGGGTCGTTGGTCACGCGCTTGTCGTTCTTGGTGAAGGCATGCCAGGTCTTGATGAACTCGGCATTGACTGGCGCATCGACGGACTGGAAGTAGTTCCAGGCGGCAAGGTGGCCGACCAGCGGCGCGGTATCGAGACCGGCGAGCTCTTCTTCACCCACCGAGAAGGCGACGACCGGAATGTCTTCGGCCTTGATGCCCTGGTTGGCCAGTTCCTTGTAGAAGGGCACGTTGGCGTCACCATTGATGGTGGAAACAACGGCGGTCTTCTTGCCGGCCGAGCCGAATTTCTTGATGTCGGACACGATCGTCTGCCAGTCGGAGTGACCGAACGGCGTGTAGTTGATCATGATGTCCTCTTCCTTGACGCCCTTCGACATCAGGTAGGCCTTCAGGATCTTGTTGGTGGTCTGCGGATAGACATAGTCCGTGCCGGCCAGAACCCAGCGCTCGACGCCCTCGGTATTGGCAAGGTAATCCACGGCCGGAATGGCCTGCTGGTTGGGGGCGGCACCCGTGTAGAAGATGTTGCGCGAGGATTCTTCACCCTCATACTGAACCGGATAGAACAGGATCGAGTTCAGCTCTTCGAAAACAGGCAGAACGGATTTACGCGAGGAGGACGTCCAGCAGCCGAAAACGGCGGCGACCTTGTCCTGAGAAATCAGCTGGCGGGCTTTTTCGGCGAAAAGCGGCCAGTCGGAGGCCGGATCGACCACGACGGCTTCAAGCTTCTTGCCGAGCACGCCGCCCTTCTTGTTCTGCTCATCGATGAGCATCAGCATGGCGTCTTTCAGCGTGGTTTCTGAAATGGCCATCGTACCGGAAAGAGAATGCAGCACGCCGACCTTAATCGTGTCATCGGCAGCGAAGGCGCCGTGGAAGGCGGTGGTGGACAGGATTGCGCCAAGCAGCGCGGCACTGAGCGTCTTGCGGAACATCATCGGAAGGACCCCTCTCCTTGTTGGCCTCTCGTGGAGGCTCAGCGGCATCTTCGGCCGCTGCTGGAGGGACTATCGATCTCGTAAGCGCGAAACCGTATACGTCAATTGACGTAGTCGGGGTGGCGAAAGGTGCAGGGGACGGGACTACCGGACAGAGCGGCCTATGTAGACCGAGAGGTCTCGGCTTGTTTCTTCTCCCCGCCGGGGAGAAGTCCGCGCAGCGGATGAGCGGGTGAGGCCAGAGATATACGGAGAGCTAGCCCCCTCGTCCGACCCTTCGGCCACCTTCTCACCACCGGGGAGAAGAAAGGCGCGGCAACGTTTCACATCAAGAATGCGGCTTGCGGTCGCTCTCTTCGTCCCGGATCGCCTCGTCATGATACCAGGAGCCGAAATCCACATGCGGCTCTCTCGCCTCGCGTTCGAGGTCGCTCAAGCCATTGGTGCGGAACTTGGAGACGCCAGCGCGCCCGCCAACAGGGAATTGGTAGATCGTTGCCGTCTCACGATGAAAGCCAGTCGCCATTTCGGTCATCTCACTCTGTTTGCATCGAAGCACTTGGTCGTGGAATCAAACCCGTGAAAGCCGGATTCGCTCCCTTTGATTAAAAAAAAATCACGTTGCGGAAAATATAGGCATAGACAGTGGTTTCGACAAGAAAAACCATTCCGAAAGCGCTGGTTTTTAGGGCAAATGCCAATCCCTCGCGCGCAATTGAATTTCCTGCATCGCAGCATCGCATGGGACTGCCGGGCGCCAGCTATCTATCAGGATTCAATGATGAAACTTGAGGGGTGATTTACCCTGCTGCGTCGCAACAGAAGCCCCTTTGCAGGAAATCCAGAGGCCCTGCGCCAAAGGCCCCTGAAAGATTTTTCGAAAAAATCGCGGGATATCGCGAATCTGGCACGCGGCATGCATCTAAGGGGTCAGCCCTTGAACGCGAATGCGCTTCCGGTGGTGAAAGCCGCGGGAGGCCTCAAGGCTTCGCATTGTTACCTATGAGAGGTTCGTAATGACTAAGTTCAAACTCGAGTACATCTGGCTGGACGGATACAAGCCGGTCCCCAACCTGCGCGGCAAGACCCAGATCAAGGAATTCGATGAATTTCCGACACTCGAGCAGCTGCCGCTTTGGGGCTTTGATGGCTCCTCCACGCAGCAGGCCGAAGGCCACTCCTCCGATTGCGTGCTGAAGCCCGTCGCGATCTACCCGGATCCGGCCCGCTCCAACGGTGCGCTCGTCATGTGCGAAGTCATGATGCCCGATGGCGTCACCCCGCATCCGTCGAACAGCCGCGCAACCATCCTCGACGACGAAGATGCATGGTTCGGCTTCGAGCAGGAATACTTCTTCTACCAGGACGGCCGCCCGCTCGGCTTCCCGGAACAGGGCTACCCCGCTCCGCAGGGTCCTTACTACACGGGCGTCGGCTTCAAGAACGTCGGTTCGGTTGCCCGCGAAATCGTTGAAGAGCACCTTGATCTCTGCCTCGAAGCCGGCATCAACCACGAAGGCATCAACGCCGAAGTGGCCAAGGGCCAGTGGGAATTCCAGATTTTCGGCAAGGGCTCCAAGCGCGCCGCCGACCAGATCTGGATCGCTCGCTACCTGCTGCTGCGTCTTTGCGAACAGTATGGCATCGACGTCGAATTCCATTGCAAGCCGCTCGGCGACACCGACTGGAACGGTTCGGGCATGCACTGCAACTTCTCCACCAAGTACATGCGTGAAGTTGGCGGCAAGGACTATTTCGAAGCCCTCATGGCCGCTTTTGCCAAGAACTGGAAAGAGCACATCGACGTATACGGTCCGGACAACCACCTGCGCCTGACCGGCAAGCACGAAACCGCTCCGTGGAACAAGTTCTCCTACGGCGTGGCAGACCGTGGCGCGTCGATCCGCGTTCCGCACTCCTTCGTCAACAACGGTTACAAGGGTTACCTCGAAGACCGTCGTCCGAACTCGCAGGGCTGCCCTTACCAGATCGCTTCCGTCGTTCTGAAGACGATCGCGGAAGTGCCGCTCGCAAAGTCGGCTGCTGCCTGATATCGAACTGATGGCGTCGCCCGAACCGGGCGACGCCATTTTTCTGTCCACCGAACGGCCAGGCGGACAGGTGACCTTTCGCCCGTCGCCACATGCGGCATAGTCATCCCGGCGCAGGCATCTGCGTGGTTTTGAGCGATGGCATCGCCGCTTCCTTGACCCGGACAGGGTTCGCCCCGGTGCCTCAAAGCAGGCCATGTGCTTTCGAGCAGAAAGGTGAACGATGGGCATCCTCGACAAATTTTCCCTCAAGAACCGCTCCGCCATCATCACCGGCAGCGGCCGCGGCCTCGGTTTTGAAATCGCCAAAGCCTTTGCCGAAGCTGGCGCCCACGTCTGGCTGACCGGCCGCAATGCCGAGACGTTGCAACAGGCGGTTGACACGCTGCGCGAAGCGGGCGGAAAGGCCGATTATGCCGCCTTCGATATTGCCGATACCAGAGCCGGGGCGGCGCTGGTCCACCGCATCATGAGCGAACTCGGCCACCTCGATATTCTCGTCAACAATGTCGGCGCGCGCGACCGCCGCCCGCTGTCCGAGTTCAGCGACGAGGACGTGCTGGAATTGATCCGCACAGACCTCACCTCCTCCATTTCCCTGTCGCGCGATGCGGCGGAAGCCATGGCGGCAAAGGCCCATGGCCGCATCATCACCATTACCTCCATTCTTGGCCACATCGTGCGGCCGGGCGATGCGATCTATCCCGTCGCCAAACAGGGGCTGACGGGCCTGATGCGGGCCATCGCCGTGGAATATGGCGCGCGCGGCATCACCAGCAACGCCATTGCGCCGGGCATGTTCGCCACCGAAACCAACGCCGCCCTTGCCGAAAATCCTGAGATGGTGGCCTTTGCCAAGCTTCGTGTACCGCTGGAGCGCTGGGGCAGACCGGACGAGATTGCCGGTGCGGCCCTGTTTCTGGCCAGCGACGCGGCCTCCTTCGTCAACGGCCATGTGCTGACGGTGGATGGCGGAATGTCGGTGCGCCTGTGAAAGGCCGCGGGCGGAAAGGCGCTCAGTAGGCATGGCGGCACGGCAACGCATCATCCCCGTCAGGCGCGAATATAACCGCTGGGTCGCCAACCAGACGCTGGAAGATTATGCGTTGCGTTTTACCGCCAAGAGCGCCCGGCAATTTTCCTCCAACCGCATTTCCCACACCGCCATCGGCGCGATTTCCTTTCTGGCGCTGGAAGCCATCGGCGGGGCAATCACGCTTTCCTACGGCACCACCAACGCTTTTTACGCCATCCTTGTCGCTGCCGTCGCCATGCTCGCCGTCGGCCTTCCGATCAGCCGTTATGCCATCCGCCACGGCGTCGATATCGATCTGCTGACACGCGGCGCAAGCTTCGGTTACATCGGCTCCACCATTACCTCGCTGATTTACGCCGCCTTCACCTTCATGCTCTTTGCCATCGAGGCGTCGATCATGTCCGGCGCGCTGGAACTGGCGCTCGGCATTCCGCTCTGGATCGGCTACATCATCTCCGCCGTCATGGTCATTCCGCTCGTCACCCATGGCGTGCGGCTTATCAGCCGTTTCCAGATCGTCACCCAGCCCTTCTGGATCGTCCTCAACATCCTGCCCTTCATCTTCATCGCCTTGATGGACTGGGAGAAATACGATCTCTGGCGCGCCTTTGCCGGCATTCACCACGCCTCCGGCCCGCCGGGCACCATCGCGGATTTCAATCTCGTGGAATTCGGCGCAGCCTCCGCCGTCATTCTGGCTTTGATGTCGCAGATCGGCGAACAGGTGGACTTCCTCCGCTTCCTCCCCGCCGAAGGCCAAAGCCGCCTGCGCCACCGCCTCGCCGTCTTTCTGGCCGGTGCGGGCTGGGTTGTTGTCGGCGTACCGAAGCTCTTGGCCGGCTCGTTCCTTGTCGTGCTGACCTTCAGCTCCGGCGTTTCGGTCGATCGCGCCGCCGATCCGGCGCAAATGTATCTCACCGCCTTCGGTTACATGATCCCAAACCAGACGGCGGCAATGCTGCTGATGGTCGCCTTCGTGGTCGTCTCGCAGCTGAAGATCAACGTCATGAACGCCTATGCGGGGTCGCTCGCTTGGTCGAATTTTTTCTCCCGCCTCACCCACAGCCACCCCGGCCGCGTCGTCTGGCTGGTGTTCAATGTGGCCATTGCGCTGCTCTTGATGGAACTCGGCATCTACCGGCTGCTTGAGGAAACGCTCGGCATCTTCTCCATCATCGCCATGGCGTGGCTCTGCACCATCTCGGCCGATCTCTTCATCAACAAGCCGCTTGGCCTTGCCCCGCCGGGCATAGAGTTCAAGCGCGCCCATCTCTACGACATTAATCCCGTTGGCGTCGGCTCCATGGCGCTTTCCGCCACCATTGCGCTGATGGCGCATTTCGGCACCTTCGGCCCGCTCGCCGCCTCGCTCGCGCCCTATCTCACACTCATCGTCGCTTTCATCGCCTCGCCGCTGATTGCCTGGGGCACCAAAGGCAAATTCTACCTTGCCCGCAAGCCGCGCCAGCAATGGCGCACGGAAAGCAGTATCACCTGCTCCATCTGCGAGCACCCTTTCGAGCCTGAGGACATGGCCTGGTGCCCGGCCTATGCCGCGCCGATCTGTTCGCTCTGCTGCTCGCTGGACAGCCGCTGCCACGACATGTGCAAGCCGAAGGCGAAGCTGAACTATCAGGTCGCCACCGTCGCCAAGACCTTCCTGCCGAGACAGCTTGTGGCAAAACTCGCCACACGCCTCGGGCGTTACGGCATGGCGGCGGCGATTGCCGTCACCACAATCGGCGGCATTCTCGCCATGATCGCGCATCAGGTCGGCACGGCCTCGCCGGAAACGGCAGATGTGGTGAACCGCACCATCCTCATCGTGTTTTTCGTCTTCGCCGTCATTGCCGGCATCGTCTGCTGGTTCCTCGTCCTTGCCCATGACAGCCGGGTGGTGGCGGAAGAGGAATCCTCCCGCCAGAACACGCTGCTCTTGAAGGAAATCGCCGCCCATAAGAAGACCGACGCCGCCCTCCAGGATGCCAAGGAAACGGCTGAGGCCGCCAACCGCGCCAAGAGCCGTTATGTCGTGGGCCTCAGTCACGAGCTACGCACGCCGCTGAATGCCGTTCTCGGCTATGCCCAGATCCTCGAACGTGACGAGACCATTCCCCCTCCCCGCCAATCGGCGATCAAGGTCATCCGCCGCTCCGCCGACCACCTCTCTGGTCTGATCGACGGACTTCTCGATATTTCCAAGATCGAGGCGGGCCGCCTGCAGGTCTATTCCAACGAGATCAACATTCAGGATTTCCTCGATCAGATTGTCGATATGTTCCGCCCGCAGGCGCAGGCCAAGGGGCTGGAATTCCGCCACGACCGCTCGCCCGCTCTGCCTCAATATGTGCGAACCGATGAAAAGCGGCTGCGCCAGATCCTCGTCAACCTGCTTTCAAACGCCATCAAGTTCACCGATCATGGCGCCGTCACCTTCGATGTCGGTTATCGCAGCCAGGTGGCGAGCTTCACCGTGTCCGATACCGGCCGCGGCATTGCCGAAAAAGACCTCGCCCGCATCTACGAACCCTTCCAGCGTGGCGAGGCCGAAAGCGTGCGCCCGATGCCAGGGCTTGGCCTCGGCCTCACCATCACAAGGCTTCTGACAAATACGCTCGGCGGCGAGATTTCCGTTTCCAGCGAAAAGGACAAAGGCTCCACCTTCCGCGTGCGCCTCATGCTATCCGCCGTGCACCGGCCAAGCACGGCGCCGGCGCCGGAAAAGACCATCCGCTCCTATTCCGGTCCACGCCGCACCATCGTCGTGGTCGATGACAACGAGGATCATCGCGAGCTGATGCGGCAGGTGCTTTCGCCGCTCGATTTCGTCGTGCTGACGGCGCAATCCGGTCCCGAATGTCTCACACTCATCGAAGGCGTGAAGCCCGATCTTTTCCTCATCGATATTTCCATGCCCGGCATGACCGGCTGGCAGCTGGTGACGAAGCTGCGCGAGGCGGGTCAGACGGCCCCGCTCATCATGCTCTCAGCCAATATAGGGGACGGCACTGTCGCGGGCGCCGGCGATGACAATCACAACGACGCCATCGCCAAGCCGGTCGATATCCGCCACCTCTGCGACAGGCTCGCCGTGCATCTCGGGCTGAAATGGATTTACGATACCGACCTGCCACCCGCGCCGGAGCCGCAGCCGCCTGCCGAGATCGTCCATCCGGGAGCCATTCACATCCAGGATTTGCAGCGGCTGGGCGAAATAGGCTACATACGCGGCATCGAAGCGAAACTCGCCGATCTTGCCCGCAACACGGAAAACCTGCCCTTCACGCAGGAGCTCGGCGCCTATGTGCAGGCTTTCGATCTGGCCGGTTACGCGCATTTTCTCAAGCGGTTCGAAGACAGTGACAGGGGAGACCTCAAGGCATGAGCGCTCAGGCGGCGGCCCCGAGAGACATCGTATTGCTGGTGGATGACAGCCCGGAAGCGCTCGGTTTCCTCACCGATGCGCTGGAACAGTCGGGCTTTTCCGCCCTCATCGCCACATCGGGACAGGCCGCGCTCAACATTGCAGAACGCATTACGCCCGATATCATCCTGCTCGACGCCGTCATGCCCACCATGGACGGTTTCGAGACCTGCCGCCGCCTGAAGGCCAATGCGGCGGTAGCGCAGGTGCCCGTCATTTTCATGACGGGACTGACCGAGACCGAACATGTGGTGCGGGCGCTGGACTCCGGCGGCGTCGATTATCTGACCAAGCCGATCAATATCGATGAGCTGCGCGCCCGCATCCGCGTGCATCTTTCCAATGCCCGTTCCGCGCAAAGCGCCCGCGTGGCGCTTGACGCCGCCGGCCGACACCTGCTTGCCGTGCGCGCCAATGGAGCCATCCACTGGTCAACACCCCAGGCAACGCGTCTTGTCAACGCTGCGACCGGCCGGGATGACGGCATGGAAATCGTCGTCAGCCATATCGGCCGCTGGCTTGGCGAAAGGGCAGCGTCGGAAACCGGTCGCGATGCACCGCTGACGATCACCCAGGCCGGACGCCCGGCCTTGCAGCTCTCCTTCCTCGGCGCGATGGGCCCGGATGAGCATCTGTTTCGCCTGACCGCCGCCAACGAAAAGTCGGATGACCACCTTCTGAAAGAGCATTTCGCGCTGACGACGCGGGAGTCAGAAGTGCTTTTGTGGATCGCCAAGGGCAAGTCCAACCGCGATATCGGCGATATTCTCGGCCTGTCCGCCCGGACGGTGAACAAGCATCTCGAACAGATCTACGTGAAGCTCGGCGTGGAGAACCGCGCCTCTGCCGCGGTCAAGGCGGCGCATATTCTGCATCAGGGGTGACGGCTCGCCAAATTATGGTAGGCTCTTCCGACACATTCTCGCTCAAATACGCAAATTCTGCTTGTTGAACGAGCGGTAACCCCTTGTTTCTTCTCCCCGCCGGGGAGAAGTCCGCGGCAGCGGGATGAGGGGGCAAGGGTAGCGATAAGACCGAGAGCTTGCCCCCTCATCCGGCCCTTCGGGCCACCTTCTCCCCGGCGGGGAGAAGAGACACGCGGCACCCACCTCCCCAAAAATCACCACCCCCTGCCCTGAACCCCAATACAGGAACGCACACCCATGAACCGTTTCATCATCCTCTCCGGTTGCTCCGGCGGCGGAAAATCCACGCTTCTCGCCGAGCTCGCCCGGCGCGGTTTCGCCACCGTGGAGGAACCCGGCCGCCGCATCGTCATCGAAGAAATCCGCGATGGCGGCAACGCTCTGCCGTGGATAGACCTCGAAGCCTTTGCGCGCCGCGCCATCGCTGTGGCGCTCGAAGACCGTCAGCATGCGCCAGAGCACGGCACCGTCTTCTTCGATCGCGGCCTGATCGACGCCGCCTCGGCTCTACGCGAGGTCAGCGGTGACCCCCTCATCGAAACGCTGCAACGCGAACATCGCTATAACAGGCTGGTCTTCCTTACCCCGCCCTGGCCGGAAATCTATCGGGCAGACACGGAGCGTCGGCATGATTTTGCCGCGGCCGTGGCCGAATACGACCGTCTCGTCAGGGATTATCAAGCTCTCGACTATGAAACCGTCGTCCTTCCGAAATCAGGCGTCGAAGAGCGTGCCGACTTCATTTTGGAGCGGCTGGACGGAGCGCAGCTGTCTCAGCGATTTTCCAGCAGCTGCGACACGGTCACAAACTCGAACCCGCGCTGACGCAGTCCATCGATGATCAGCGGCAAGGCCTGCCGTGAAGCCTCGCGGCTGCGATACATGACATGCATGATGATGATCGAGCCGTTTTTCGTATGCTCGATAACGTGCTTCGCAAGAACCGCTGCATCCTCGGCGATATCTGGATAGGATTCCGGCTCAACATCCCACATGATTGTTTTCCGGTCATGCCGGTATAGATACCATGGCAAGCCGAGCAGCTTCTTGCCATAGGGCGGGCGGAACATGATCTCACCTTTATGACCCGCAGTCCTAATGGCCGCATCGGTGCGCTCGATCTCGTCCCTGATCCGCGCGGACCCCATCAAGGCCATGTTGGAATGCGTATAGCTGTGGTTTCCAACCTGATGGCCATCGCTGACGATCATGCGGGCCTGCGGCAGGTTTTCTTCAGTTTCCTTGCCCGTCAGGAAAAAGGTCGCTTTGATCCCCCGTTCCCTCAGGATCGCCAGGACCTCAGGCGTGAAACGCACCGAGGGCCCGTCGTCAAACGTCAGGGCCACCACCGGCTTCGGCGTCTCGACCCTCGGAATGATCACTCCGAACAATTGCGTCGTCCGGGATTTGCTGAAGAGATGAACGCCACCGAGCACCACCGCCAGCATGGCAAGACCAAGGATTAGAGACACCACCCGTTTCATCGCCATTGCCACCCCTCATTGCAGTTTTCTGGAGGTTTTGTCTCTCGCCTTATTGTCGCCAGTGTGGCGCCTGTCGCGCAAAAGAAAAGCCCGGCATTACTGCCGGGCTTCGATAGGGGGTCGCAAAAAAAGGCTTAGCTGCCCTGCTGGATGTAGGTGAACTTGCCGTCCGGACCCTTCTTCCACTCGTACATGACATAGCCAGGAAGCTTCGGGTCACCCTTCTCGTCGAAGGAGATCTCGCCGAGCGCCGTCGGGAAGCTACCCTTCTTCAGCGCTTCGGCAACCTTTTCAGGCTCCACGGAACCGGCTGCCTTGGCAGCGCCGGCAATCGCCTGCAGGGCTGCATAGGAGTAGAGCGTATAGGCTTCCGGGTTGAAACCGGCGGCCTTGAACTTCTCTACCAGTTCCTTGTTTTCAGGGCGCAGTGTCGGATCAGGACCGAAGGTGTTGAGCGTGCCTTCGACGGCGTCGCCGGCGATGGAAGCCAGTTCGTTCGATACGATACCGTCGCCCGAGACGAGCTTGGCCTTCAGGCCCTGGTCAGCCGCCTGGCGGATGATGAGGCCGGCTTCGGTGTGCAGGCCGCCCCAGTAGATGATGGAAACGCCGGCTTCCTTCATCTTGGAGATCAGCGCCGAGAAGTCCTTGTCGCCGACATTCACGCCTTCGTACATGGCTTCCTTCACGCCGGCGGCATTGGCTGCCTTCTTGGTTTCATCGGCAAGGCCCTGACCGTAAGGCGTCTTGTCGTGAATGATGGCGATCTTGGCGTCCTTGAAATGATCGGCAAGATACTTGCCGGCGATGCCGCCCTGCTGGTCGTCACGGCCGCAGGTGCGGAACGTGTTCCACAGACCGCGCTCGGTGAACACGGGGTTGGTCGCGGCAGGCGTGATTTCGAGAATGCCGTTTTCGGCGTAAACTTCGGACGCCGGAATGGAAACGCCGGAGTTGAAGTGACCGACAACGAATTTCACGCCGTCAGCGACGAATTTATTGGCAACCGAAATACCCTGCTTGGGATCGGATACGTCGTCGCCCAGCACGATCTTGATCTGCTCGCCATTAATGCCGCCGGCGGCATTGATGTCTTTCGCAGCCTGTTCGGCACCCTTCTGGATCTGAGCGCCGAAAGCAGCGTTCGGGCCGGTCAGCGGTGCGCCGACGGCGATCACGACATCGGCCCAGGCCGAACCGCCAAACGCGACCATGGCGGTCAGCGCGACAGCGGAAAGAAGAGACTTCTTCATTACTTTACTCCCAGTTCCTTTGGATGGGTTGTTTGCGAGGACCTGTTCAGTACCCACCTTAACCGAACAGGAAACGTTCCACTCTGCCGAGTATTAGTGACCCCGGAAAATACCGGCTGTCAATTTTTCTTTTTATAGGAAAATGCCGACGTGCGGTCGTAGAGCCAATAGTAATTATTGACCATCTGGCTCGTCCGGCGCATGCGGAAACCGATGCTGGAAAAAACCAGAAGAAGAACGACGTCAAACACGTAGTAGAAGCCGTTGATGAACGGCCCATCGAACAGCGCGTGATGCAAAAACCGCATCACCACGCCGAGCGCGAGCGTGTAGATCACCACCCGCGTATAACCACCCCAGCCGTCGGCAACGGATTTGCCGGTGCGCCAAGCCGTCCAGAAACCCAGAAGAACAACCAACGCGCGCAGAACATACCGCACGCCGTTATCCGTCTCGAAAAAAAGGCCCTGCATCTCTTTCCCCATCAGTGCCGGGCTGAATACCCAGGCCCTGCCTTGTCTGTCGTCCCGTCGTTTGCCGCCGGGCATTTTATTGTTTACGCCCCGACATGGATCCTTCAGGTTTTGACCAAAGGACGACGGACCGCCGTTTGCAGTCTTGCGCCGCAAAATTTCCGGCGCAAGTAAAATCTTTCAGTGCCGTCCGCCTTCGAGATAGGCGGCGCGTACCTGTGGATCGGCGAGCAGTTCCTTGCCCGAACCGCTCATCGTCACCTTGCCGTTGACCATCACATAAGCGCGGTCGGAAAGCTTGAGCGCGGCGAAGGCGTTCTGCTCCACGAGGAAGACGGTCAGACCCTCTTCCTGATTGAGTTTCTTGATCGCCTCGAAAATGCCCTTGACGATCAGCGGAGCGAGACCCAGCGAAGGCTCGTCCAGCAGCAGGAGCTTCGGACGCGCCATCAGCGCGCGGCCGATGGAGAGCATCTGCTGCTCGCCGCCGGAAAGCGTGCCGCCGCGCTGGCTCTGACGCTCCTTCAGGCGCGGAAACATCACGAAGATCTTCTCGACGTCTTCCTTGAAATATTTCAGGTTATCGAGATTGGCGCCCATCTGCAGGTTTTCCAGCACTGTCATGCGCGGGAAAATCCGGCGGCCTTCGGGCGATTGGGCGATGCGCTTGCGGGCGATCAGATGGGTCGGCAGCTGGGTAATGTCCTCGCCATCGAAGATCACCTGGCCGGCGCGCGCCTGCGGGCTGCCGCAGATGGTCATCATCAGCGTCGACTTGCCAGCGCCATTGGCGCCGATCAGGCTGACGATTTCGCCCCTCTTCACTTCGACATCGACACCGGCCAGAGCCCGGATATTGCCATAATAGGTTTCGACACCCTGGACTTTCAGAAGCGGTTCACCGGACATCAGGCCGCTCCTCCGTCGAGTTCTTCCGCAATCACGTCTTCCACTTCATCATCCTCGACACCCAGATAGGCGGCGATGACCTTAGGGTCGTTCTTCACATGGTCCGGCGTGCCGTCGGAAATCTTCTGACCGTATTCCAGAACCACCACGTGGTCGGAAATCTGCATCACCACGGACATGTCGTGCTCGATGAGGAGCAGCGACGTACCCTCGTCGCGGATGCCGCGCAGCAGCGTGTTGAGCGCCAGGGATTCCTTCGGATTGAGACCGGCGGCCGGCTCATCGAGGCACAGCAGTTCCGGCCCCGTGCACATGGCGCGGGCGATTTCCAGGCGGCGCTGCGCGCCATAGGGCAGATCGCCCGCCGGATCGTCGGCGCGATCGATCAGATCGGCCTTTTCCAGCCAGTATTTGGCTTTTTCGATAGAAGCATCCACCGCCCGCCGGTATGCGGGCAGGCCGAGAAGGCCGAGGATCGTGTAACCCGAGGCCTTCATCAGCGCATTGTGCTGCGCCACCAGCAGGTTTTCCAGAACGGTCAGGCCCGAAAACAGGCGGATGTTCTGGAAGGTGCGCGCCACCTTTGCCTTCTTGGTGATTTCGAAATCCGGCAGGCGCTCGAGTAGATGCGTCTCGCCATCCTGCTGGCGCATGGTGATCATGCCCATGGTGGGCTTGTAGAAGCCGGTGATGCAGTTGAAGACCGTGGTCTTGCCCGCACCGTTCGGGCCGATCAACGCCGTGATCTCGCCGCGCTTCGCCTCGAAGGAGAAGTCGTTGATGGCCATAAGGCCGCCAAAGCGCATCGAGAGATGTTCGACCTTGAGGATCGTGTCGCCAGTGGTATTGGGTGTCATTGTTGTTGTTCCGGAAGCCATCAACCGTGACCTTCCTTGGTAAAGCTGCCGGAGACGGCCTTGCGTTCTTTAAGGAAAGCCGTGGGTTCACGCGAGCCGACGAAACCGCGCGGCTTGAACAGCATGACGATGACCATGGCAAGCCCGAACAGCAGCATACGATACAGTTCCGGCGTGAAATCGGGCCCGAAGACATGCTTCAGGAACTCCATTTCGCGCAGAAGCTCGGTGCCGCCGACCATGACGAGCGCCGCAATGGCAATGCCGGTCAGCGAGCCCATGCCGCCGAGAACGACGATGGCGAGAATGACGGCGGATTCGAGGAACACGAAGCTTTCCGGCGAAACGAACCCCTGACGGGCGGCGAAGAAGGAGCCGGCAAAACCGCCGAACATTGCGCCCGTGGCAAAAGCGGTGAGCTTGGTGATGACCGTATCAATGCCGAGCGAACGGCAGGCGATCTCGTCCTCACGCAGCGCTTCCCACGCCCGGCCGATGGGCATGCGGCGCAGGCGGATGGTGACATAGGCCGTCAGCATGCACAGCAGCAGAATCACGTAGAACAGGAAGATCTTGTAATAGGCTGAGGACATCGACAGGCCGAACGCCTTGGCGAAATTGTTCGGCGCGCCGACATCGAACGACCAGATGCCGAAGATCGACGCCTTGGCGATGCCGGAAATACCGAACGTGCCCTTGGTCACATCCGTCCAGTTGAGCAGCACGAGACGGATGATTTCACCGAAGGCGAGCGTGACGATTGCCAGATAGTCGCCGCGCAGGCGCAGCACCGGAAAGCCGAGGATGATGCCCCAGAAGCCTGCCAGAATGCCGGCAACCGGCAGCAGCACCCAAAACGACAGGCCGAACTGGCTGGAGAGCAGCGCATAAGAATAGGCGCCCACCGCATAAAAGGCGACGTAACCGAGATCGAGCAGGCCGGCGAGGCCGACGACGATGTTCAGACCCCAGGCCAGCATCACATAGATCAGGATCTGGATGCCGAAATTGTCGACGAATTTCAGCGAGCCCTGGAAACCGAAGAGCTGCACCGCGATAACGGGATAAAGCAGCAGCAGAACCAGCGCCAGCTTCAGAAAGTGCTTGTGGAAAAAGCCCTTTTCCTCGGAAATCTCCAGAACGCCGCTCTTGGCCTTGGCCAGCTTGCGACGATCCAGCGACGGCTTGATAAAACCGACCATAAGGAAGCGGCCGATGGCGGCAACGGCGACGAAGATCGCCAGAAGGCCCCAGCGCGTGCCCCAGATCAGCTGGTTGTTGATGTCCTGATAGGTGACGATGCCGACATAAAGAATGAACATGCCGAACGAGATGACGCCCGCAATCAGGCCCTCCTTCACGGCTGTCGCCATCAGGCCGGGGCCGGAAGAGGTGTTTTCGGAAGCGATATTGGCCATGGGATCACACCTTCTCGACTTCCGGGCGACCGAGGATGCCGGTCGGCTTGAAGATCAGCACGAAAGCCAGGATGCCGAAAGCCGCGACATCCTTGTAGGCGATGGAGAAATAGGCCGACCACAGCGATTCGATCAGGCCGATCAGGAGGCCGCCGAGAACAGCGCCCGGCAGCGAGCCGATGCCGCCCAGAACGGCTGCGGTAAATGCCTTGACGCCGGGAATGAAGCCGTCGCTGAAAGAGGCAACACCATAATACATCAGATACATGGTGCCGGCGACCGCGGCGAGTGCTGCACCCATGATGAAGGTGATGGAGATGGTCTTGTCGACATCAACGCCGAGCAGCGCCGCCATCTTGCGATCCTGTTCGGTGGCGCGCTGCGCCCGGCCGAGCGGGGTCTTGTTGACGATGTACCAGAAGGCGAAGAGCAGCACCGAAGTGACGACCATGATGATCAGCTGCTTCAGCGACACGGTGATGGCGCCGAAATGATAGCTTTCGGTCACCAGCGACGGGATCGGCTTGTTGCGTGGACCCTGCGTGACCTGAATGAAGTTGGACAGCGCGATCGACATGCCGATGGCAGTGATCAGCGGCGCAAGACGGAAGGAGCCTCTGAGCGGGCGGTAGGCGACGCGTTCGATCACCCAGTTCCACAGGCCGGTCATCAGCATGGCGACGACCATCATCAGAAGCAGAAGAAGCGCCACCGGAATGCCGGCGACAAAGGATGTCACGATCAGGAAAACGATCAGCGCGGCGAAGCCGCCGAGCATGAAAATATCGCCATGGGCGAAGTTGATCATGCCGATGATGCCGTAAACCATCGTATAGCCGATAGCGATGAGGCCGTAGATCGATCCAAGAGTCAGCCCGTTTATGAGCTGCTGGATAAAATACTCCATGTCTTTCCCCCGGGCACGACCTCAAATGGGCCACGCCTCGTTATGTTAATTATAGGGGCGCCCTTGCAGGCAGACCCCCACCCTCAAAATGCATATCGTGTTCGTTAAAAATGTGAAGTCAAAAACGGGCGATCCTGCACAAAATTTGGAATTTCCACACCAGCTGCCGCTTTCACGATCAGAAGAGCCATGATTTTGGCAGGAAGTGCTGAAAAAATGACGGTCGAATGCTTATTTTAGCATTGTCCAACGCCATTATTTGACGGGCAGCGGGCAAAGGAGTAGCGAAGATCGGAACGGCGATATCCCGCAGACGGGATTCAATTGGCAAAGAGATGATCGACATATTGACGAAAGCGGCGCTGGACGCCGGGCAGGCCATCATGGCGGTCCACCGTGCCGGCCCGCACGTGTCGTACAAGGATGACTGCTCGCCGGTGACGGAAGCCGATCAGCGTGCCGAAGCGATCATTCTTGCGGCCCTGGCCGCCCATTTTTCCGATATACCGGTGGTTGCCGAAGAGGCCGTGTCGAGTGGCATCCTGCCGGAAACCGGAGCGGAATTCTTTCTCGTCGATCCGCTGGATGGAACCAAGGAGTTCATTTCCGGCAAGGATGATTTCACCGTCAACATCGCGCTCATCCGCAACGGCGCTCCGGTGGCCGGTGTGGTTTACGCCCCCTGTCGCGGACAGGCGTGGACCGGCGAGGGCAACGCCGCCGAAAAACTCGCCATATCGGCCGAAGGCGTCATCCTGTCGCGCCACCCCATCCGGGCCCGCCAGCGCGGCGCTTCCCCCGTGGCGCTGATCAGCCGCTCGCACTGCACCGCACGAACGGAAGCCTTCGTGGCCGAACATGGACTGAAGGACTGTATTTCTGTCGGCTCGTCGCTGAAATTCTGCATGCTGGCGGAGGGTGCCGCCGATATCTACCCGCGCTTCAGCCGCACCATGATGTGGGACACGGCGGCGGGCGACGCCGTGCTGCGCGCCGCCGGCGGCCGGACGCTGGACTGCTCGGGCCTTCCGCTAACCTATGCGGTGAAGGGCGATGGCGAGGATGCGCTGGCCAATCCGGATTTCATTGCCGAAGGGGCGATGGCGGTGGAACACGCGGGGTAACGGGCGCTCGGCGTTTGCTGCGGCTCTTGCGACGGGCGGCATTGGTGAGCTTCGGTGTGTGTGGCTTTACCCCCTCTGCCCTGCCGGGCATCTCCCCCTCAAGGGGGGAGATCGACTCGCGGATAGGTCTCCCCCCATCTCAATGTTTGCGAATGAAGTGGCGGTAGCGCTTCCTGCCGATCTCCCCCTTGAGGGGGAGATGCCCGGCAGGGCAGAGGGGGGTAAAGCCACACACACCAAGGCCCCCCAAAAAATAATTAACCCCCGCTCATCCCCACCCCACGCCACCACCTCACAATGCCCCCGCAACGAAACACCGCAGCGCGGAAGGCACATCATGACCGAACAGACGGCGAGACTTCAGCTTCCCTATATCCTCCCCTCGCAGGCGCAGAAACACGTCACCCACAACGAGGCGCTGCAACGGCTCGACGCGATCGTGCAGCTGGTCGTCAAGGCTGTGGTTGCCGCACCGCCCGAAAACGCCGCCGAGGGAGATTGTTTCCTCCTCTCCGCCGACGCTACCGGCGATTGGGCCGGCAAGGGCGGCAGGCTCGCCTTCCGGCAGGATGGCGCGTGGCTCTCGATCACACCGCAGCCCGGCTGGACGGCATGGTTTGCGGCCGAAAGCAGATATCGCGTCCTGCGCGACGGCGGCTGGCGTGACCTGCCACTGCCGGCCACCGGCCGGCTGGAAAGCATGGGAATCGGCACGGAGGCCGATGCCGTCAACCGGCTGGCGCTCGCCTCCCCCGCCAGCCTTTTCACCCACCCGCAGGATGACGGCAGCCACCGCATGACGATCAACAAGGCGGGCCGGGCCGATACAGCCTCATTGCTGTTCCAGTCCGGCTGGAGCGGCCGCGCGGAAATGGGCCTGGCCGGAAATGACGGGTTTTCGATCAAGGCCAGCACGGACGGGACCTCATGGCACACCGCCATAGTCTGCAGCGGCGATGGTCGCGTCTCGATGCCCAACCGCCCGCTCGCCGTCGCTGGCCTGCCGGCGGGCACAACGAAGCCGGCCAATGGCTCTGCCGCCGGTTTTTCCGTGCTCTCCCTCGCTGAGGGCGGCTTTGCCCTCGGTGATGCGGCAAGTGGTGGTGGGCGCGACCTGGTGGTGCCAGCGAAGGGCCTCTATCTGGCCATATTGACGCTTGCCGTGGTCTCGTCTTCCGGCCACCGGGTGACGCTGTTGATCAACGGCGCGGCGGCCGATTTCGGCATCGCGGGCAATGTGTCAGACTCAGGCGCGTCGCAGTCGGCAACCGCCTTCCTTCGCCTCGATGCCGGCGACCGCCTGCGGCTGCACCATGAGGGAACGGTGGAATTGACCCAGGGCAACGGCAAAACGTGCCTTTCGCTTGCGTGGATCTGATCTGGACAACCGATGAGAGAGAAAAATTGCGATTTTTGGAAAAATTTTTCCCCGACAAAATAAGGCGACTCGAACAAATCAGGCGAAACCGTTCAAATTCTTAATAAATTGTCACGAGCTGCTTAGGCAATTTTTAAAGGTACGGGGCTAAAGTTCCCGTCATATGGTCTTGAGTTTGTATAGAGTGTCCAATGACCGAAATGATACGCCCACGAGTTAAATATGTCATCGGCCCCGATGGCAGCCCTCTGACGATTGCGGATCTTCCGCCTGCCAATACCCGGCGCTGGGTCATTCGCAGAAAGGCAGAGGTTGTTGCCGCCGTGCGCGGTGGACTGTTGAGCCTCGAAGAGGCCTGCGAGCGTTATACGCTCACCGTTGAAGAATTCCTGTCCTGGCAGTCCTCGATTGCCGATCATGGCCTTGCCGGCCTGCGCACCACGCGCATTCAGCAATACCGCCACTGAGAAAGTGCGCCGGCGCGCCAAAGGCGCCCAACGCCGGATTTTCAAAACGCCCCGTCAGTTTATCGACGGGGCTTTCGGTTTGATTTCGGATTTTTCATTCAGAACCATGCCTGCTGACGGTGAGAGATTGTCACCGGTTTGTGTCCGCTGCGTTCGCTATCCCGCTGTTTCAATTCGGGCGCAAGCCGCTACAGTGGAGATACGAACAGCAATGGGAAGGCAGAGATAATGGATATCAAGACAACCGAAACCGGATCGCGCGGCGAATATCTCGCAACCGTCGACGGCCATACGGCGGAAATGACCTATTCCCGCACCTCCCCTTCCCTCATCATCATCGATCATACCGGCGTGCCCGATGCGCTTCGCGGCAAAGGCGTCGGCCAGGCACTTGCCGCCCACGCCATCGATGAAGCCCGCAAGGGCGGCTGGAAGATCATTCCGCTCTGCCCCTTCTTCAAGGCCCAGACCCTGCGCCATCCAGACTGGGCCGATGTTATCCAGGGCTAAGCGCGCTTTATCCTCTGTCTGAGGGCAGAAGTCGCAAGCGTCGCGGCATATTTCTTCTCCCCGCCGGGGAGAAGGTAGCCCGAAGGGTCGGATGAGGGGGAAACGCCAGTAATATGCGGAGAACTTGCCCCCTCGTCCCGCTGCCGCGAACTTCTCCCCGGCGGGGAGAAGAAAAAAGCGGCTTACGCTTAATCCCTCACAGCCGTTGCAAATATCGCGTCATTTCATAAATGCGTGTCACGCCACCTTCAACGGTGGGGTCCCGGCATGCATGCTCCGGCGGACCTCTTCCCGGAATTCGAGCGTATCCTTTGCGCCGTGCACGGCCACGGCATGCTGCACGGCCGCCTCCATCAGCTCCTCCTGGGAATCGGCCGAAATGGCAACGGTGCATCTGCTGTCACTGGGAAATTCACGGCAATCGATATATTGGCGGGCCATTTTTTCCTCCCTGCAATGGCCGCCCGCACCCGCACGGGTGCGTGCGCGTAAAAGCCTCCGGCTCACGGTCGGAACCCCTGTAAAATACGCCTTTCCGCATGTCCGGACAATCGAAATCGGGGCGGCCGCCCCGTCGTGGCGCGCTGGTGAAGCAGCAAGGCAAAAGGCCGCCCTGATGGAGCGGCCTTTCGAAAAAAAGCATGTCGTCCCGTCATTGAAAGCCGCCTCCTGATCCACCGGCAGCCGTCAATGAGGACGAGGTTCGTCAGTTCTGCGCCACCTGTCAGGCGCGGGCGCGGATGGCTCCGTCGCGGTTTTCCAGTGCGGCGGCCTTTTCATATTCGGCCTGCACCTCTTCCAGCGATGCCTCGGCGGCCTCCTGCTGGGCCTTCAGTTCCCGGATGGAAACCTGAAGATTATCCGCCCGCTGGCGCGCGGCCTTGGCGAAGGTCGGATAGGCGAAATGCGTCGGATCGGTAATGCCCGACTTGCTCTCTTCCAGAGAGATCTGATGCACCAGTTCCTTTGCCATCCGCTCGAATTCGGACATCATCTGCTGCAGCTGGTTAAGCTGCCTGCGTTTTTCATTAACCTGAAATTCCTTCAGGCGAACCAGGCTGTCACGCGACTTCATACGCAATACTCCATGGATAGCGAGACCCGGATCAAAAAGGGCACTATGCCCCCTCGACCGGCCCGTTTAACCCGCCCTTTCAACCGGCCGGGTTAACCCGTTGTGCCGGAATGATTCCCGAAAGTTACCCGGCGTTAATAAAAAACCGCCGCCGTTAACCTTTCGTTTACGGGCATCGTTAATGATAAACACGATCATTTAAGGGTCGGTAAATGCCAGGTCCAAAAAAATGGGCCAGACGATGTAAGAGTCGATTGAATCACTTAGCGGGAAATCCTCACGTTAAGCTTCAATTTTGGCGATGGTGGATTCACGTGCAAAAACAGCGAAATGCCTAGTTTGCTTAATAAATTCGATACACCTTGCCAAAGGCAATTAGAATTTGTTAACCATTTGGTGGCAGCCTGCAAATCAGGCAACGTCTGGATCCGCATCGCGCGAGGCAATGTTTTACCGGTTCGCGGGCGGCAAAGGGGATAATTATGCGGGTTCTACTGATTGAAGACGACAGCGCGACAGCGCAGAGCATTGAACTGATGCTGAAGTCGGAAAGCTTTAACGTTTACACGACCGACCTCGGTGAGGAAGGCGTGGACCTTGGCAAGCTTTACGACTACGACATTATTCTTCTCGACCTTAACCTCCCCGACATGTCGGGTTACGAGGTGCTGAGAACGCTTCGGCTTTCCAAGGTCAAGACGCCGATCCTCATCCTGTCCGGCATGGCCGGCATTGAGGACAAGGTTCGCGGCCTCGGCTTTGGCGCAGACGATTACATGACGAAGCCGTTCCACAAGGACGAGCTTGTTGCCCGCATTCACGCAATCGTCCGCCGTTCCAAGGGCCATGCGCAGTCGGTCATCTCCACCGGCGAGCTGATCGTCAATCTCGATGCCAAGACGGTTGAAGTGGGCGGCCAGCGCGTTCACCTGACCGGCAAGGAATATCAGATGCTTGAGCTGCTTTCGCTGCGCAAGGGCACGACGCTGACCAAGGAAATGTTCCTGAACCACCTTTATGGCGGCATGGACGAGCCGGAACTGAAGATCATCGACGTCTTCATCTGCAAGCTGCGCAAGAAGCTGGCAAACGCCGCCGGCGGCGCGAACTACATCGAAACCGTCTGGGGCCGCGGTTATGTTCTGCGCGAGCCGGATGGCTCGACGGAATATCTCGAAACCGCCTGATTCCTGCTGGAACAGGGCTGTTTTAAAAGACCCGCTGGAAACGGCGGGTTTTTTGTTGACTGCGGGTCGCGGCAGGTCGGCAACGGCGTCCCGCTCAGGCGGAGGCGCGAGAGGACAATAAATGACGGACACAATCCCCACCCTCGTGACAAATCGCCTTAACCTTCGCCCACCGCGAATGGACGATTTCCCGGCCTATCGTGATTTCATGGCGTCACCGCGCTCCACCGGCGTCGCCGGACCGCATGATCTCGCCGCCGCATGGGCCATGTTCTGTCAGGACAGGGCATTGTGGTCGTTCTTCGGTCACGGCGCGCTGATGATCGATCTCGCCGAGAGCGGCGAATGCATCGGTCAGGTCGGCATCAATCACGGCCCCCTCTATCCCGAGAAGGAACTGGGCTGGCTGCTTTACGACGGTCATGAAGGCAGGGGTTATGCGGCGGAAGCCGCAACGGCGCTGCGGGACTGGGCCTTCGATACGCTGAAGCTTCCAACCCTCGTCAGCTATGTCAGCGCAGGCAACCGCCAATCCGCGGCCGTTGCGGAGCGAATCGGCGGGGTGCTGGACATTGCCGCGCCGCGCCCGCTGCCATCCGATCTGGTCTATCGCCATGATGTGCGAAGGGATCGGCATGCAAGGACGTGATCGATAGAGCCGCATTTATGCGGCCCGTCTTTATTTTAAAGCGTCACGCAGAAAGGTCGTGACTGCACCACGGATCTCCTGATGCAGTGCCGCCCTGTCTCTTCCGCCACCGCTGCGGCATATGAATGCTTCATTGGGCGATTCTTCCAGCAGGCGTTTTTCGCCATCTTCCTTGCATATCTGCATGAAACTCAAATGGGTGGCGTCCGGTATCACATGATAGGTGGTCGTCGCCTTTGGCAGAAGAGCGGCGACACGGTCTGAATCGGCTTTGATCGCCGCAATCTCCGGCGTTTCCACGCCAGCGGCCATCACCAGAACCGGAACGTCCACCTGTCGCAACGTCTCAGGCAAAAAGCCCGCCGCCGGGCCCAGATCAAGCGAAACGACAGCGCGAATACGGTTATCATACCTACTCATTGAGAGGCGCGGATCGGCCTTTCCACCACCGATAATTCCCACCTTGCTTAAGAGCCGGTTGGCTTTGCATTGCGGCGGCAGCGGCGTCACATCGCAACCTTCAAGAGCCAGATCGGCACTATATCTTGCGCCTGCAAGTTCCATCGCGGTCCAGCCGCCGAGCGAATGGCCGATGACTGCGATGCGCCGACTGTCGATGCGCCCGGCAAGCGCCTCATCTTTGAGGAGCGCTGTCAGGACCGTACTGATGGCGCGTGGCCTTTCCCAAAGTGCCACCACCTCGTTTCCCTTCTGCGCCTCGAAATCTTCGCCAGCATGATCGGGTGCGGCGACGACATAACCATCATGCACCAGTTCACCCGCAAGCCAGTTGAGGTTGCGCCAGCTGCCGCCGTAACCATGAGACAGCAGCACAAGCGGGTGAGAACCCGGGGCACGGGAGGCGTCCAGGAGAACATCAAGCCCGAAAAATATGGCGTTCTCGCCGACAGTCTCCGCTTTCCCGGAAGACGTGGTTGGATACCACTTTGAAACTGCGAGAGTTTTTCCGCCCTGATCAGCCGGCAACTCAATCTGTTTGAAACCTACGGCCTCTTTGGCGGTCACGCTTGCGGTCAGCGCGAAAAGGAGCATTGCAGCTAGTGTCAGTATGCGCATGTTTGTCTCTCCGTTGGTCTGGACGGAGAAAAGATTGGCTTATCCGATTGCTGGAGAGACCTTGAACGCGCTCGTCGTCGTGCTCGATCGTGATCGAGGCCGTCGCGGCAACGGCCAGGTTCACGTGGCGGATCAGATCGCTGCAAGCTGCTGGAGATGGCCTGTCATGCCGACACCCTCCCCGCCCGAACTCACCGTATCGAAGTAGTCGTGCCAGCCGCTCTCGGCGGTTGCCTCCACTACTATGAGTCAAAGCCCTTTGTCCGTGCTTTGGACATCGTGGAGTTAGGGTGTCCTGATCCGCTCGAAAAGCCGCACGGGGCTTTCCCGGAAGGTCGTCTCCCGGAAAGGGCGGAAGCCGAAGCGGGTGGCGATTGCGAGGGAGGGTACGTTGAGCGGATCGATCATGCACACGATCCGGTTCGACATGCCCTGCGTGTCGAACCAGCCAAGCGCGGCCTGCACGGCTTCGCTCGCCACGCCCTTGCCCGTCAGATCCCTGTCGATCTTCCACATGGCCTCCGCTGCGGTGTCGAAATCCGCGCCATGTCCGCGGCGCATATGGGCGAGACCCACCTCGCCGACGATTCGTCCCGTGGACAGTTCCTCGACCACGAAGGGCCCGAAACCGAAGACGGACCAGTGGCCGATGAAACGCAAAAGCCGCGCGAAAGCGAGTTCGGGATCGAGCGGCGATATTGAGTTCACCCCCGGAATGGGTTGAACGGCCGCGCTCCAGAAAGCGCAATAACGCGCTTCGTCCTCGATGGCGTGCGGCCGAAGACAAAGACGCGCGGTTTCGACACGAATCATGAGACCTCCCCTGGAAACGAAAAAGGGCCGGGCGCTGGCAAAACCGGCCCGACCCCTGATGGCATCACTGTCGCATTGAAACGATCACGCCGCGATCGTCTTTGCCGTGAAGACGATACGATCGTCATGCACCTTGTATTCCACCGTCATATTGGCCTCCTCGGCCAGAAGCAGTGTGTAATAGGGCTGAACGGAATGGGCGTCGACCGCCTCTTCCAGCCTGCCCTCGTAGATTTCCACGAACTTGCCCGGCACGCGCATCATCCGGCCCTTGACGGTGATTTCGAACTTGGCGTCGCCATCGGGGTTTTCAAGCAGCACATCCACATTGCCACCGCGCGGTATCGCGCCATAGGCCACGAGGAAGAGGTTGAGCAGAAGCTTGACGCGGTTCTTGGCAACGATGGCGCGCGGGCCGTTCCAGCTGACTTCCGCCTTCTTTTCGGCCTCTGCAAAATCCTTGGCGGCCTTCTCGGCCTCGCCGGTATCGATCGACGCGCCGGCGGAACCGGAAGCACCGAAAGCAAGGCGGGCGAACTTCAGCCGCACGGATGCGTTAAGGGCTGACGTGCGGATGAGATCGAGCGCATCGTCATCCGTGCCGCCCTCGTCCAGCAGTTCGAGGCCGTTATTGATGGCGCCGACAGGAGAAATCACATCATGGCACACACGGCTGCACAGAAGGGCCGCCAGATCGGGACCGGACAGCGTGATATTGAGTTTGCTGGTCATAAAATTCTCTCCTGCGCAAGGGAGGCGCGGACGGTGTGGAAATTGTTAAGCCATAATGACACCATATTTGGTAAACCGATTGTTAATAGGATGGTTTCAAAATGCCAAATGCCTTAACAGGCCACACTGGAGCCCCGTGTATCCGCCAGGATGCGCGAAACATGCTGTAGAACTTTGACTCTGCGCGTCGGCCCTTTCGAAACCGATTCGGATTTTCGAACCGACGCGCTAACGAAACAGACGGACGGACATGACGATGCGCCTTAAGAAAACCCGCACCATTGCACGCCTCGGACTGGGAAAGATCGTCGCGCTCCTCGCGAGCCTGCTGATATGGGTCGCACCGGCCGCGGCCCAGAACAGCGATCAATATTCTTTCCAGGAAGTCGTGGATGCAGGCCACGGATTCTTCGGCGAAACCACCGGCGGCCTTGCCAAGGTGGTGGAGCGCGCCTTCCAGCAATACGGTCTTCCGAACGGTTACATTCTCGGCCAGGAGGGCTCCGGCGCCTTCGTTGCCGGCCTCACCTATGGCGAGGGCACGCTTTACACCAAGAATGCCGGCCAGCACCCCGTCTTCTGGCAGGGACCGTCGCTCGGCCTCGATTACGGCGGCCAGGGCACCCGCGCCATGATGCTGGTCTACAATCTGCCCTCGGTTGATTCGCTCTATCGCCGTTACGGCGGCGTCAGCGGCTCCGCTTTCATCGTCGCCGGCGTCGGCATGACCTATCTGAAAAGCAGCGAAGTCACGCTCGCCCCCATCCGCACCGGCATCGGCGCACGCCTCGGCATCAATGTCGGTTACCTGAAGCTCACCCAGCAGCCGACCTGGAACCCCTTCTGATTCGCTGAGGTCTAACCGGAGCTAACGGTGGTCTATAGGATGAGGCATTGCGGCAGCTTTCTTCTCCCCGCCGGGGAGAAGGTGGCCCGAAGGGTCGGATGAGCGGGCAACCTTGCCGTATCTCATAACTCTCGCCCCCTCATACCGCTGCCGCGGACTTCTCCCCCTCGGGGAGAAGAAACAAGCGGCAAGGTCCCGCCCACGAATTGCCAAAGGGAAACCCCTCCCCACGGTTGCAATAATAGCGTAACGTGTTTTCGCGCCCCTCTTTCCGAATGCGCGCGTATCTGAGTTTCGGAGACTGTAAAGCGTGATCGAATATGCCATTCTCTTCGGATTGGGTTTTCTCACCGCAACACTGCTGGCCCTGTTGATCGCACCTGCGATCCACCGCCGCATCGTCGCTTATACGGAAAACCGCATACGCGCGACAATGCCCATCAGCCCGCAGGAAGTCCGCGCCCAGAAGGACATGGCGCGTGCGCTCTACGCCGCCGAAAACGCCAAGGTCCGCCAGGAACTGGAAACGGAGCGGGAAAAGAACACCTCGCTCCGCCTCGCCAACGAGGCCGCTTCCAGCGATGCCTATCGCCTCGGCGAGCAGAACCGCAGCTTTTCCCTGAAGATCGAAGAGCTGACGCTGGAGATCGGCGAATTGCGCGCCGCACTTGACGCCAGCGAAGAGCGCGCCGGCATCATCCAGGCCAACCTCCTGCAGCAGGAGCAGGCTGCCAATGAGCGCGCCAGCCAGATGTCCGATCTCACCGCCCGCCTCACCAACCTGACGCGCGAACTTGATGATTCGAAAATCCTCGCCGCCACCCGCGATCTCGAAGCCGAACAGGCCAAACAAAGCGCCACACGCTTCCGAAAGGAAGGCGAGACCGTCACCCGCGAGCTTCAGGATATCGCCAGCCGCAACCGGGAAGCGATGGAAGCCGTGGCGCGCGAAAGCCGCAAGGTAACGAGGCTTGAGGAGCAACTGGCCAGCACCATCGCCAAAAACGCCGACCTCGACACGATGCTGACCCTGCGCAACCAGGAGGTCGCGCGCCTCAAGGAACAGTTGGCCGCAACCGGCGGCCGCAGCAACGACATGATCATCCGCCTGCCGAACCCCGCTGTTCCCGCCGAAAAGCCGGTTGAGCGGCAGCAAGCCGCAGCGCCGGCCCCTGCCGCCACGCTCGAAACCGCGCCCACCATCGAGACGGACGCACAACAGACGGTAGCCCCAGAGGATGCCGCCCCGGCCTCCCCGCCAGAGGAGCCGGGCGCACAGCCGGGCGCATCGGCACCGGAAGGTCTGGAACAGGAAATCGAGGATATCCGCAATCAGGGCACCGCGCTCACCGAGCGCCTGTTGAATGTGCGTGGTACCGGTAATGACGAGCCCATCCGCCGCGAAATCGCGAGGATCGCCGCCGAGATGATCGCGCTGACAGCCGCGCAGGAGGGTGAGGCATCGCCTATTCCGGGGCTGCTGGCCAAGGCGTCTGGTTCATCGGGGCGGGAGAGCCTTGCGAAGCGGGCGAAGGTGGTGATGGAGAAGCGGAAGCGTTAGGTACTCGGTGTATGCCGCTTCACCCCCCTCTGCCCTGCCGGGCATCTCCCCCACAGGTGGGGAGATCGATATGCGGCAAGGTTTTGCCCATCTCAACGTTAGAGAATGAAGTGGCGATATCGCGTCTTGCCGATCTCCCTCCTTGTGGGGGAGATGTCCGGCAGGACAGAGGGGGGTAAACCCCACCCACCAAGGCAAGCGTAAACTTCATCCGCAAAGATGGCGTTAAGCACTCCTCACACCCGCCCGATCACCCCCGCCATCTGATAAAGCGCCAGCCCCGAAGCCGTCCCCGCATTCAAGCTATCCAGCTGCGGCGACTGCGCAATCCGCGCCGTATGAAACCGCGACAGCACCGATTGCGGCAACCCGTCGCCTTCCGTGCCGATGACGAGCGCCATGCGTTCAGCGCGGGGAATATCGCGGATTTCGGTCTCGCCACCGGGCGAAAGGCTCCAGATCGCAAAACCGGCTGCCGCGAGCCGCTCCAGCATCTCCACTGCCCCGCCGCCGCGATGATAGGGAACCGACAGCACCGACCCCACGGAAACCCGCAGCGCCTTGCGATAGAGCGGGTCGCAGCACGTCTCGTCCAGCAGCACCGCATCGGCATAAAAGGCTGCGGCGTTGCGAAACATCGCGCCGAGATTATCGTGGTTGGAAATGCCGCAGCCAACGAGCACCAGGGAGGACGCAGGAAGTGCTGCCGTCATCTCTTCCAGGCCGTCATCGCGCACCCGCCGCCCGAGCGCCAGAATGCCGCGATGCAGGTGGAAACCGACGATACCATCCAGCACCGGCGCTTCGGCCACATAAACGGGCACATCTTCGGGGAAATCGGAAAGAATATCCGCAACGCCGGAAAGCCGGTTGCGCAGGATCAGGATGCTCTCCGCCGCAAAGGCCCCACCCGCCTTGTGGGCGGCGGCCAGCATGCGCAGCACCACCGTGCCTTCGGCGATGAAACGCCCCTGCCGGCCGGTGAGATCACGCTCGCGAATATCGCGAAAGGCGGCAATGCGCGGATCGGCCGGGTCATCGACCGGAATCAGCGCCCGCCCATCCAGCAGGTTATTGACCTCACTGGCCATCAACAGTCACGTCGGCCAGGAACCGGCCGCTGGCGACGTTGAAGACCAGCGCCTTGCGCGTGCCGTTGGCCAGCCGGCCGTAAAACAGCATGTCACCGCCGGAATAGCTGACATTGTCGATCGTGAAGCCCTGCGGCAGGCTGGCGGTGACGGCCATCGGGCCACTACCAGTGGGAACGGCGAGGTTCGGCGCTTCCGTCTGCGTCTGAACGGCCTTCGACGGCCCCATCGCCTTGTAGACAACCGCACCGAAGACAGCCATAAGGCTGATAAACATCACGGAGCCCGACACGATCTGCAAACGGATCATCTTGCGGCGAACTTTTTCCATGGCCGGATCAAGCGGCTTGTCTTCCTGTTCGTCTTGCTCGATCTGCGTCATCGGGTTCCCTGAAATGCTGATGGATCGGAAAAATAAGAATGAACGACCCCTTTAAACAAGGCGGAGACGCAAGGAAAGTCCTGATTGCCGGGGAAGACGCCGAAGGCCGCCTCGATTCCTGGCTGGCGGGCGAAGTGGGCAGCGACTTCTCCCGCAGCCGCCTGAAGGCGCTGATCGAACAGGGCGCGGTTTCCCTCAACGGCAAGCCGGTGACCGAGCCGAAAAAGAAGGTGCATCCCGGCGACCGTATCGAGATCGTCATGCCCGAGCCGGAAGACCCGGAACCCAAGGGCGAGGACATTCCCCTCAACGTGGAATATGAGGATGAAGACCTGATCGTGCTCGTCAAGCCCGCCGGCCTCGTCGTGCATCCCGGCGCCGGCAACTGGACGGGAACGCTGGTCAACGCCCTCATTCATCATTGCGGCGACAGCCTCTCCGGCATTGGCGGCGTCAAGCGCCCGGGCATCGTACACCGGCTGGACAAGGAAACGTCAGGTGTCATGGTCGTTGCGAAGAACGACAACGCCCACCGGCATCTGGCCGCGCAATTTGCCGACCATGGCCGCACCGGGCCGCTGGAACGCGCCTACAAGGCCATCGTCTGGGGCCGCCCGCGCACGCTGCGTGGCACAATCGACGCAGCGCTCGGCCGCAGCGTCGACCGCACCAAACGCGCCGTCAAGCACGAGGATTCGGATGATGCCCGCGAGGCAATCACCCATTACGAGGTAGTCGAGCGTTATCACGAGCGGCCGGACGCCACCTGTCTCGCCTCGATGGTGGAATGCCGTCTCGAAACGGGCCGCACCCACCAGATCCGCGTGCACATGGCCCATATCGGCCATCCGCTGATCGGCGATCCCGAATATGGCGCGGCCTTCCGTACCAAGGCGAACCTTCTGGAAGAACCGGCAAAGAGCATCGTCGGGCGCTTTCCGCGCCAGGCACTGCATGCCTATCTGCTCGCTTTCGAACACCCCCGCACCGGCGAGGTGATGGAGTTCGAAACCGAGCTTCCAGAAGACATGGAAGCCTTGGTCGCCGCATTGCGTGCCTGAAAACGCCTGGCGCAGTTCCAAAAAACTGCGCCGCACATTTCGCCGGAAGCTTCGGATAACAAAAAAAGATTAGCGGAACGCGATATTCTGCCGACGGTCCTCTTCATAGACCGCCCCAATTTCGCTTTAATCCTCGCACCTCCTTTGCCTCGCAAAGCCTTGAACCGCCGCACGTTCGAACTGCCTTGAACGGAGCCGGCACGATGACGGGATCGCGTGCGCATGACGATTAAAGACCGCCGGTTTATATTCCAGGAGCTGCGCAGCGTCGAAGGTTACATCGACCCGCCGGATGCGCTCGTCTTCAAGGCACTTCTGCAGGCGCAGACGAAAAGCGCCCTTAGTGGCGGCATCGCGGAAATCGGCGTCTATTACGGTCGCTCCTATTTCCTGCTGCGCAAATTCGCGCAGAGCCAGGAAAAGGTGCTGGGCGTCGATCTTTTCGATCTGGACCCGCCGCAAGACGGCAGCCTCGACCAGTATGAACGCCTGATGGAAAACGGCCGCCGGCTGGGTTTCACAATGGATCGGGACCTTATCATCAAGGGTGACAGCACGCGGCTGACACCAGACGACATCACGTCCCGCATCGGTCCGGCACGCTTTTTCAGTATTGATGGTGGCCATCACCTGCATCACGTGCTGGCCGATGCGAAACTGGCCATGGAGGTGATCGCGCCGCACGGCATCATCGTTTTTGATGACACCTTCAACCCCGCCTGGCCGGAAGTGACGGTGGGTGTCGCCGATTTCCTGCGCACCCACGGCCACAGCCTCGTTTGCTTCGGCATGACGAAATACAAGACCTATGTGTGCCACCGCGAATTTCACGCAACCTATGCGCAGGCCATTGCCATCGATCCGGACCTGCAGGCGCTTGCCCATGTCGAGACGCAGTTCCTCGGCGCGAAGGTGGTGCGTCTGCACAATCCGATGCGCAGACGGGTGATGTATGAGCTGATGGTGCGCTCCGGCCTTGGCGGTTTTTCGGAACGAATTTACCGCTCGAAAGTTAAACAGATCAAAGAAGGGGTCGCCTCGACATAACGCATGTGTGAACGCAGCGTTCGCTTGAAACGCGGCGTGAGCGTACATATCTGTCACATGGGTTCGTGCGGGGTCGGTAACGACCCGCAACTTACGGCGCGCCTCCGGCGGGTTATTCGCCGATCAAAGAGGGTGCCGTTCCAGACCATAGATAAGGGGGTGCTTTATGGCCCGCAATAGTTTGCCTACGATTACAGCCGGCGAAGCCGGTCTCAATAGATATCTCGACGAAATCCGCAAATTTCCGATGCTGGAGCCGCAGGAAGAGTACATGCTTGGCAAGCGTTACGCCGAGCATGGCGACCGCGACGCCGCCCACAAGCTCGTCACCAGCCACCTGCGTCTCGTTGCCAAGATCGCCATGGGTTACCGTGGTTACGGCCTGCCGATCGGCGAAGTCGTTTCCGAAGGGAATGTCGGCCTGATGCAGGCGGTGAAGAAATTCGATCCGGAACGCGGATTCCGTCTGGCCACCTATGCAATGTGGTGGATCAAGGCCTCGATCCAGGAATATATCCTGCGCTCGTGGTCGCTGGTGAAGATGGGCACAACCGCCAACCAGAAGCGTCTGTTCTTCAACCTGCGCCGTCTGAAGGGCCGCATCCAGGCCATCGACGATGGCGACCTGAAGCCGGAGCATGTCAAGGAAATCGCGACGAAGCTGCAGGTGTCGGAAGAAGAAGTCATCTCGATGAACCGCCGCCTGCATGGCGACGCATCGCTGAATGCGCCGATCAAGGCGTCCGAAGGCGAGTCCGGCCAATGGCAGGACTGGCTGGTGGATGACCATGACAGCCAGGAAGACGTGCTGATCGAGCAGGACGAACTGGAAACCCGCCGCCGCATGCTGGCGAAAGCCATGGGCGTGCTGAACGACCGCGAACGCCGCATCTTCGAGGCCCGCAGACTTGCCGAGGAGCCGGTGACGCTGGAAGAACTCTCCTCAGAGTTCGACATCAGCCGCGAGCGCGTTCGCCAGATCGAAGTCCGTGCCTTTGAGAAGGTGCAGGAAGCGGTGCAGAAGGAAGCGCTGGAAGCGGCGCGCGCCCTGCGCGTGGTGGATGCGTAAGACAGCCCGCTCATGACGCCAATGCGCTGACCATGAATCATCCTCGGCCTTCGGCCGGGGATTTTTTGTTGGTAAAAGGCGGGCGATAGGAAATGGTCTGCCTCTGAGACCGACGATAGTGCTGGAGGAAAACCGGTAGGAAAAATATCGATGCTTCAGAGGATGCCGCTTACCCCCCTCTGCCCTGCCGGATATCTCCCCCACAGGTGGGGAGATCGGCAAGACGCGCTACCGCCGCTTTATCCTCGGCCGTTGAGTTGGTCGAGACCTCGCGGCATATCGATCTCCCTCCCTGTGGGGGAGATGCCCGGCAGGCAGAGGGGGGGGTGAGCCGCACCCACCAACATCCCCGAAACCCATCACCTGACACAGCAAAGACACCGCCGTAGCCATGTAACGAAAAGGGCGGCCTGAGCCGCCCTTTCAATCCTTATTGACCGCCCGTCGCCGGCGCTGATGCCGCCCATTCGCTGAGCGCCTTGTCGAAAGCGGCGATGCCGTCATTGCCCTTTTGCAGGGTCAGCAGCGCACGGCGGCCATTGCGGTAGGACACCGGAATATCGATCCAGTTGCGGCTCTTCAGAAGCTCCAGATTGGTCTTCATCGCATCCGGGAAGTCGTTGAGCGCGATCATGTGGAAATCGTCGGTGATCTTGGCCGGAACGGCGATCAGCGCGTTGCCGCGATCCTGCTCGGTGCTCTTCATCGCAATACGCTGGACGCTGTCGATCGCGCCGCCTTCAAAGCCGGGCGAAACCGAGAAGACGATTTCGATCAGATGGCTCGCCGGCAGCGACGGATCGGTGTTGCGTTTGAAGGTGATCAGCGCGCTGAGGCCACGGCCGGGAACGGTAATCTGCCCCTGCACGGTAGGCGAAGGCTTGCCTTCGGCATCATTTTCCTGCTGCAGCGACCAGGACACGCTGCCCTGAATCGCGGTCGGAACCGTCTGGCCCAGCACTTCCTCATAAAGGAACATGCGGTCGCCGGAAGCCGCGGCAGCAGGTTGCTGTCCGGCGGGTGCGCCAGCCGGTGTGCCGGCAGGTGCACCTGTATTGCCGGCCGGGCTTTCGCCTGCCGGTGGAGGCGCAACATTCTGCTCGTAGACCGACTGACCTTCCGCCGTGACGGGCTGGCCGTTCGCGCCCGGTGCCTGGCCCTCGTCACGCTCGGTGCCATCGGCCAGAAGCCGCTGGGTGAACTTTGTGCCGGTAACCGAACCGTCATCGCCATGCGACTGGTTCGGGTGGTTGTTTGGTGTGGCCGTCGGTTGCTGCTGGCCGGCCGCAGGCGGCTGCTGGGTCGCGGGCGGCGTGGTGGGCTGCGTCTGCGCCGTCTCCGGCGAAGATGTCTGGGTACCACCGTTCTGGGCAGAATTGACCAGCCCGCCGACCATGTCGTTCAGCGCATCGCGGTTCAGCCAGAAGGCATAACCACCGCCGGCAAGCAGCGCCACGCCCACAAGTGCCAGCACCACGGAGGCATAGTTGCGGCGCGGCTTCTTCTTGACCATGTAGGCAGGCGTTGCCGCAGCCGCGCCGAGGCCGGGCGTTTCATCCGAAGACTGGCGGGTGGTGGACGACGCGCCGTCGTAACCGATCAGCTCGTCCAGATCATCCCAGGGCGTACGCTCCCTGTTGTCCTTCGCCTGCGCCTGATCGCCGAAGGGATCGTTATCGGCACGCGGCAGGACGGGGGCGTCTTTGGCGGGAATGGCGATATCCGCATCCTGAAAATAGGACGAGAAATCTTCCACGACGGCCTTTTTCGGAGTGGCCTCCTCGCTCTGTCGCTGCTCGGACAACTCGTCCCGGGCGCCGAAAGCCGGAGTCTGGCCGAACCGCTGATCCGCATCGTCCCGCCTTTCGGGATCCAGCGTCACTTCCGGTTCCTGATAATGATGCGCGGGATAATCGGCAACGAGCGGATGCTCATCCGCCTCGGCGCGCCTGTCGGCATAATCGTCCGCCGCGCGCAGGTCCTCGTCCCGCGCCTCATCCAGCTTGCGCCAGTCATCTTCATCCACCGGCTGCGCCCAGTGGGCCGGAACGGACGCATCCTCTGCGAGCGGTGCGGTTTCGAATTCACGATCATGCTCGTCGGCCGAACGATAGGCCGGCTCTTCCTCCGCACGGGTGAAATAGGTTTGATGCACCTCGTCGGAAGCGACGGGCGATATCGGCGCCACGGGCGCGGGCGCCTCATAAAGCTCTTCCGGCTCGGCTTCGCCATGCTGTTCTACGCGCGGCTGTGGCTCAGCGTAAACCTGCTCATCCCGCTCGGCTACGGGCGTTTCACGGCCGGGTTCTTCTTCGGTGGCCTGCTCTTCGTAGACCGGCTCGCGCTCGTCGGCCTCGACGGGGGCGGGCTCCTCATAAACCTGCTCCTGCTCTTCGTGCGTAACAGGCTCGGCCGCATGCGCCGCGCGGTCGTCTTCTTCGATTTCGTGCTGGTGGTAAGGCGCAGCCGCGTCTTCGGCGACGGGGGAGAACGCGTCATCCTCCTCCAGCGCCGGAAGCGCCTCGGCATATTCGCTGTCCACCTCGGCAATGGCGGCGTCCAGCTTGGCGATCTGCCGGCGCAACAATTCTTCCGGCGGACGTGGCTTCATATTCTCGAGCTGGCGCACAACCGCACTGCGCGCCTTGTCGTAAACCTTCGCCCGGTTTTCGGGAGTATTGTTCGCCAAGCCATCCACGGCCTTGCGAATGACTGCTACAAAATCCGCCATAAGCACTTTCTCGTCGTGACCGGCGACGTACCGGCCCGATATGGTTTATGAATCTAGATCGCCGAGGACATTAATCCTCAAACGGATCAGTCACAAGTATGGTGTCGTCACGCTCGGGACTTGTCGACAGAAGCGCAACCGGCGCCCCGATCAGTTCCTCCACCTGCCGGACGTATTTGATTGCCTGAGCAGGCAAATCCGCCCATTTTCGGGCACCGACGGTAGATTCTTTCCAGCCTTCCAGCGTGATGTAGATCGGCTCCACACGCGCCTGCGCGCCCTGGCTGGCCGGAAGATGATCGATTTCCTGCCCGTCAAGCTTGTAGCCGACGCAGATTTTCAGCTCATCCAGACCGTCGAGAACGTCAAGCTTGGTGAGCGCAATGCCGGTAATGCCGTTGGTGGCGACCGACTGGCGCACCAGCGCGGCATCGAACCAGCCGCAACGGCGCTTGCGGCCCGTGACGGTGCCGAATTCATGACCCTTTTCACCCAGGAACTGACCGATTTCGTCATTGAGTTCGGTCGGGAACGGGCCTTCGCCAACGCGCGTGGTGTAAGCCTTGGTGATGCCGAGGATATAACCCAGCGAACCAGGACCCATGCCCGAGCCGGCAGCGGCCTGGCCGGCAACCGTGTTGGAAGAGGTCACATAGGGATAGGTGCCGTGGTCGATATCGAGCAGCGAACCCTGCGCGCCTTCAAACAGGATGCGGGCACCGGCGCGGCGCTTCTTGTCGAGCAGCAGCCACACGGTTTCGCTGAACGGCAGGATGCGCTCGGCAATCGAGCCCAGCTCTTCCATGATCGTTTCATGCGAGACTTCGGCCGCACCGAAACCGCGACGAAGTGCGTTGTGATGCGTCAGGATGCGATCGACCTTGGCGGAAAGCGCCTCCATGTCGGCGAGATCCATAACGCGGATAGCGCGGCGGCCAACCTTGTCTTCGTAAGCCGGGCCGATGCCACGGCGTGTGGTGCCGATCTTGGTGCCGCTGTTGGAGGCGGCGTCTTCGCGCATGCCATCCAGTTCACGGTGCAGCGACAGAATGAGCGTGGCATTGTCGGCGATACGCAGGTTTTCCGGGGTAACCTTGACGCCCTGCGCTTCCAGACGGCCGATTTCGGCGATCAGCGCATGCGGGTCAACGACGACACCATTGCCGATGACGGCGAGCTTGCCGGGACGCACGACGCCGGACGGCAGAAGCGAAAGCTTGTAGCTGACACCATCAATGACAAGCGTGTGGCCGGCATTGTGACCGCCCTGGTACCGCACGACGACATCTGCCCGCTCGGACAGCCAGTCAACAATCTTGCCTTTGCCTTCGTCGCCCCATTGCGAGCCGACCACCACAACATTCGTCATTTCTTGCTTTCCTGCTCATGGCGCTTGCACGCCCGATAACCCGATGGGAAACCCAAACCCGCGAATGTATACTGTGTTGTTTTACGGAAAGCGACCCTGTTTCTTATGGAGAATTTTGCTTTTTCCGTGACAAGCCGCGGATTTCCCGCATTATCTCGCCCCGTGGGCGGCCAAGCGCGGGTGCAAGGCCGCCGCTCACCCCTCACCGTTTTCCCGCCCTTATGAAGAAGCGAAACATCAGCGTGCCTTCGAAAGCCTATATCGCCCTCATCATCGCCACGCTCTGCTGGGGCGGCAACACCGTTGCCGGCAAGCTCGCCGTCGGCCACATCAGCCCCATGGCCTTCACCTTCCTGCGCTGGGTCTTCGCCGTCGCCATCATCTTTGCCATTTCAGTGCCGCAGTTGATCAAGGACTGGCCGGTGGTGAAAAAACGCCTGCCCTATTTCTTCGTGCTCGGCAGCGTCGGTTACACGGCCTTCAACGTATTTCTCTACACCGCCCTGCAGCACACCTCGGCCATCAATGCCGCCGTCATACAGGCCGGCATTCCCATGGTCATTTTTGTTCTGAACTTCATCCTGTTCCGTACCCGGGTGCTGTTCGGCCAGATCGCCGGTTTCTGTCTGACCATTGCAGGCGTGGCGCTGCTCGCCTCGCATGGCGATCCGGTCTCGCTGCTGCAACTGGAAATGAATGTCGGCGACGCCGTCATGCTGCTCGCCGTGCTGGTTTATGCCATCTACACCGTCATCCTGCGCTGGAAACCCACGGTCGACTGGCGGACGCTGATGGCCATCCCCGCCTTTTTCGCACTGCTTACGTCTGTACCGCTGGTCTTCTGGGAAATGTCGCGCGACAGCGTCGTCTGGCCGGATCAGAAGGGCTGGGTGCTGGTGGTCTATGCCGCCATTTTTGCGTCACTCATCGCACAGATCCTTTACATCAAGGGCGTCGAACAGATCGGCGCCAATCGCGCCGGCCTGTTCATCAATCTGGTGCCGGTTTTCGGCACGTTGCTGTCGGTCGTCGTGCTCAGTGAGACCCTGCACACCTACCAGATCGCAGCACTCATCATGGCGCTGGCCGGCATTGCCGTGGCGGAACGAAAAAAATCGCCGGCTTCCTGAACCCACAGGGTCAGAAAACCGGCGCAGTCTGGCAGGCATGAAAGGATGGGTTTAAAGCGCGGTTTCGCGCTCGACCGGAGAAAGGGCGGCATTGCCAAGGACGATATCGCCCTTATCGGTGGTGACGATGAGCACTTTTTCGAGCGATCCGTCATTGTTCAGCGAAAAGGCAAGGCGCAACGCACTGGAAGACCAGCCAGCGCCGGCAAGGGCGGCGCGCTTGATCGCGGCGCAGTCACCGCAATCTCCAAGGTTTGCAGAAGGCGTTGCCGGAAGATCGGTTGCGAGACCGGAAAAATAATCGTCGAGCGCGCCCATGGTGGTGTTCACATCGCGGTTGACGCGCAACAGTTCCTCACGGCGCTCGGCCGTCAGCGGCGCCGCGATGGTCGAAACGCATTGACCGGCGGAAAGGACGCAGCCATCGAAACCATCAGGTGCGGAAACACCAATCTGCGTAACGGCGGACTTCTCGACGGCGGCAAAACCGCGGGCAAAACCGGCAGCGCCAGCCGCGTCGGCATGGTTGGACATGGAAGCAACGGCAATTCCGCAGATGGCGGCAGCAATAATCTTCTTCAGCATTTTCATACCCCGTTTTGCGATCCGCCGGCTTGTGCCGGTCTCGATTTAGTTGTGGAGCGTCTCTTTCAAGGGACGCTCTCCGTCTGTGATCCCACAATGGCACAACACTGTTTTCAGCCGCTTTAAGCCGATTGCTACAATTTTACCGGTTTTCATTTTTGTACAGCGGGCGCGATTTATGAACATGCGCCGGTATCGTCGCCGCGGATTCCGCGGCAACGTCGGGAAGAGCAAAAGGGGCCGCATCGCTGCGGGGTATCAAAGGGTGGTAGAGGGTTTTGCAAACGATGCAGCCCCGGCTTCAAACACATGACCCGCCCGCCAAACCGGTTCCTGTTTGGAGGATGGGCATATGCCGGCCGCCCTGACCGTGACATCGGGAAACTCCCCGGTTTAGGCCGCCTGCCCCGCCCATCCTGCGCCGCGCGCACGCCTGATGACCGGTATGGGCAAAGTATAATCTGGCTGGCAGCACCGGGGACGCGCGGGGATGACGCATTCTGAAAAAAGGCGCCGGGAGGCGGCTTCGCCCCATCCCGGCCACAGGAATTTTCAGCGGGTTAACGACCGCCCGATCGGCGGCATTTGAATTAACCTTGTCTTAAAACCCGACGTTAATGGTTAGCAATTTAAGAATAACGGAACGAAAGGGTTCCGTTATGCGTGGCGTATTTGCCGTTGTTTTCCTGATGCTCGTTCTCGCCGGCTGCGCCACCGCACCGTCGCAGGTGACCAATGCCTGTGCGATTTTCGAGCAGCGCAACGGCATCTTCAACAATTGGCGGCGTGATGCGAAAGCGGCAGAACGAGAGTTCGGCGTGCCCGTGCCTGTCATGATGGCGACGATCTATACCGAATCCGCCTTCCGCCCTTATGCGCGGCCTCCGCGCACCAAGCTGCTGGGCTTCATTCCCTGGAAACGGCAATCGACGGCCTATGGCTACGCCCAGGCACTCGACGGCACATGGAGTGTTTACCAGCGAGAAACCGGCCGCTGGTCGGCAAGCCGCACCGATTTCACCGATGCCATCCACTTCGTCGGCTGGTATCACGCCAAGAGCCGCCGCGAAAACGGCATTGCACTGAACGATCCCTATAACCTCTACCTTGCCTATTATTCCGGCCATGCCGGTTATGCGAAGGGCAGCTGGCGCAACAATTCAGCCGTCCAGAAGGCTGCCCGCCGCTCCGCCAACATGGCGTTGCGTTACGAGGCGCAGTTGCAGCAGTGCGGGTATCGTTGAGGCTGGGCGGGACGAGGCTGGTCTAGGGATTACTTGACGGAGCAGTAAATCCCTCCTCCGTCATCCTCGGACTTGACCCGAGGATGACCTTGAGTTTGGGCGAATGCACATCATCCGCGCCCCGTCACCCCGGACTAGATCCGGGGTCCAGTGCCATCAAGTCCTTGATCGCGAAAGACTCTTTTCACGGCACAGACGCGCCGTGGCTGATGCCGGGTCAAGCCCGGCATGACGGAAGACAGCATCACTCCCCGTAAACCGAGAGAAATTCCCGCACGGCATCAATCTCGCTGGAGCGAATTTCATGCCCGCCCGGATGCCATACCGTCTCCGCGGCTCCACCCTGCGCCTTCAGGCTCTGTTCCAGCGCCTTGGTCAGCGGCACCGGGCAGATCGGATCGCGCTCACCCGCCGTGATCAACACCCGGCGCGTGGCTTTGGCAGGGGAAATCTTCGGCTCGAACGGGATGAGCGGATGCATCAGCACTGCGGCATCGAAAAGCCCGGGCTGTTCGATCAGCACATTGGCGAGAATATTTGCGCCATTGGAAAAGCCGAGGCCGATGACCGGACCGGCCTGATAATGTTCCCGGTTGGCCTTGACGAAATCCGCAAGCTTCCCGGTGGCCCGGGCAAGATCGGCCATGTCGTACACGCCCTCGCCGGTGCGGCGGAAAAACCGCGCCGCGCCGTGTTCGGAGACATCACCGACAGGCGAGAGGATGGTTGCCTGCGGCAGGAGACGCGAGCCGAAATCGAAGAACTGGTTTTCATCACCGCCAGTGCCGTGCAGCAGGACGAAAAGCGGTGCACCGACAGCACCGGCGCGGGACTTGTGGAAATAGCTGTCCTTGGTCATCGAAAAATCCTTTCTGGAAGGAGAGGTTCAGTGGCATCCACGCGGCTTTTTCAGCCGAACGGAGCATTCCCATGTGGAGCAAGTGCCGCTTGCTTCTTCTCCCCGAGGGGAGAAGTCCGCGGCAGCGGGATGAGGGGGCGAGGGTGCGGTCTATCGCTGGCGTTGCCCCCCTCATCCGTCCCTTCGGGCCACCTTCTCCCGCAGGGGAGAAGAAAGCGCGGCAACATCCTGCCAAAAGCCATCGAGCGATTAAGCAGCCTTCTCATCCCCCAGCGGCTCCAGATGCTCTTCCAGCACGGAGCGCAGATGCGCATGCTGGGTCGGCAGCTTCAGCGCCTCGCCGAGATGGGCGGTGTCCTCGTCGCGGTCGAAACCCGGCTCGTTGGTGGCAACTTCAAACAGCACGCCGCCCGGCGTGCGGAAATAGATCGCCCAGAAATAATCGCGGTCGATGACGGGTGTCACCTGATAGCCGGTGTCCATCAGCGCCTTGCGCACCTCCAGCTGCTTTTCGCGGTTTTCGACCGCAAAAGCGATGTGGTGCACGGAGCCAGCACCCAGCCGCGCGCCTGATATATTCGGCATGGTTTCGATGTCGATGACATCGGCACCGTTGCCGCCGGGCATACCAAGGCGCAACACGCCGTCCTGACGGTCGACTTCCTGATAACCCATGAATTTCAAAAGCTCGGCCGTCGCACCTTCATCGCGAAGTCGCAGCGACGCACCCTGAAAACCATGGATCGCCTGATCCTGACCGACGCCATTGCCGATCCACTGCGCACGGTTGTCATCCCTGACCTCGACCAGCGCAAAACCGTCACCATCGGGGCCTGCGAAATGCAGGCGCTTGTTTCCAAAGGCGTCGTCGGCCTTCAGGCCATCCACGCCGGCCTTCGAAAGACGCTCCTGCCAGTAGCCGAGCGACCCGTCCGGTACGGAAAACAGCGTCGTGCCCACTTCGCCGGTGCCGGGACGGCCGCGGGCGATATGTGGAAACGGGAAATAGGTCATGACAGAGCCGGGCGTGCCGACTTCATCGCCATAATAGAGATGATAGACATCAGGCGCGTCGAAATTGACCGTCTTCTTTACCCGGCGCAGGCCGAGCGTATCGGTGAAAAAACTGTTGTTCTGGCGCGCGCTCGCCGCCATGGATGTGACGTGGTGCAGGCCCTTGATCTGGTTGAGCATGATAAACCCCTTCTTGCCTGGCGGGCCGCATGGTTGGGCCCGTCCTCTTCATGGCGTAAAGATGGGGTAACAGTACTCTCGGGCATAGAGTGGACAACGGGAACGGATTGTTCCCGAATGGTGAACGATAAAACCGACTGTTCAACGACCGATGAGCCAGTCAATGATCGTCCGCGACACCCAGGCTCCAGTAACCGACCGCGCGCAGAGCAGCTTTCGGCACGGAAATCTCGTCGGTAAGGAAGGATTTTGCCGCCCTCGCCTCGGATTTTTCGCAGGCGACAAAGACGTGCAATCCTTCATGATCCCCGCTCCAGGCATGGTCGCGCAGCGCTTTTTCAATAAGGCCGGCGGTGCCGGCGGCCTTGCCGCGACGATAGAGCCATGTCCACTCGACATTTGCCGCGCAAACGATTTCCTGCCGCTCGGCTTCGTCATCGATCTCGGAATAGACGCTGAGCTTCTTCCCGGCCGGCATTTCGGCCGCCATGCGCAGCATCACCGGCAGCGCCGTCTCATCGCCGGCAAAGACATAACGTTCGGCCTCCGGGCAGACACCGCTCGGGCCGATGATGCCGAGAACATCACCGGGCTTGGCCGTTGCGCCGAATGTCGCGCCCGGCATGTGGTCACCCTCATGCATGACGAAGTCGATATGGACTTCACCGCGCGCGATATCGCCGGAACGGATGGTGTAGACGCGGCGCGTGAGAAGATCCTCGCCCGAGGGCCAGACGATGGCCCCGGTGGGCGCAAGATAAGGCCAGACCGGCGCTCGGGCCTGATCCGGGACCAGAAGCAGCCGCACATGCATGCCGCCCGTCATCAGCCTTTCAATGCCGCTTTCGACGGAAACCACCAGCCGGCGCATATGAGGTGTCAGATTATAGGCGCGGGCAATCTTGCCGACGAAAAGATTGGGCAGTTCGCGCTGCTGCGCGCCATGGCCGCTCCAGCGGAAATCCAGCCCCGTCTCCCCGGAAAACTCGACAATATGCTCGGCCACCATGGCCTTGACCGACATCAATATATGTTCGGAAATGCAGCTGACGCTTGCGGCGAAACGACCGCCTTCTGCGCTGAAACGGCCATGGCCGTATTCGGTCTTGAACCGCACTGTCGCGCCTTCGCGCTCCATCTCCATATGCTCGGAAAAATGATCCTCGAAAGCATCGACGATCGACAGCGGATCGGGCAGCGAGACGGAGGTTTCGGCAGACAGGAGAGACACGGGCATAATCCTTCACTTCATAGTCTAGTATTCTTTAGACCGGAGGTTGCCGCGCGTAAAGACATTTTGGTTTTGAATCCCGTCATGCCGGACATGATCCGGCATCCAGCCAGCCCAAGTCTTTGGGCTGAAAGGACTCTTCTCGCCGCGCAGACGCGCGTCGGCTGGATTCCGGCTCACGGCCGGAATGACGGAAGTATATGCAGGGAGGGCTTACACCGATTCCGGCAATTGCCAGTCGATCGGGTCGCGGCCATGGGAGATGAGAAAGGCATTCGCCTTGGAAAAATGGCCATTACCGAAAAAGCCGTTATGGGCGGAAAGCGGTGACGGGTGCGGCGAGCGCAACACCAGATGTTTGCGCTGGTTCACAAAGGCCGCCTTCTTCTGGGCATACGAACCCCAGAGCAGGAAGACGACATGGTCGCACTCGTCGTTGACGGCGCGGATGACGGCGTCGGTGAATTTTTCCCAGCCCTGCCCCTGATGCGAGGCGGCGCGGGCCTCTTCCACCGTCAGCACGCTGTTGAGCAGAAGCACGCCCTGTTTCGCCCAGCTTTCCAGAAAACCGTGGCCGACCGGGCGAATGCCGAGATCGGCCTGCAATTCCTTGTAGATATTGACGAGCGAGGGCGGGATGCGCACGCCGGGCTGCACGGAAAAGCACAGTCCATGCGCCTGGCCGGCGCCGTGATAGGGGTCCTGCCCCAATATGACGACCTTCACCTCATCGAGCGGTGTCAGATCGAGAGCGCGGAAATAGTCCGCGCCCTTCGGGAAGATACGCTTGCCGGCTGTCTTTTCCGCAAGCAGGAACTCTTTCAGCTTTTGCATGTAGGGGCTGGCGAATTCTGCGGAAAGCACGCGCTTCCAGCTGTCTTCGAGTTTAACGCCTGCCTCTGCCATGCCTGCCTCCATCAGAGCTTATTTGAACCGGTTGCCGCGCTGCAGCACTTCGATCTTGTAACCATCGGGATCGCAAATGAAAAAATATTTTGCGAAAGGCTGGCCCTTGTAATCGGCCTCGATGATCTTGCCGGGGGAAAGCCCGATCTCGTTGAAGCGCTGATGCTCGGCGTCAACATCGGCAACGCTGACGGCGAGATGGCCATAACCGTCGCCCAGCGCATAGGGCACTTCGCGGCCACGGTTGACGGTCAGCTCCAGCTCGAAATCGCCCTCGGCATTGCTGAGATAGATCAGCGTGAAATTCTCGAACTCGGCGCGTTCCGCCACTTCAAGCCCGAAAGCCTGTTTGTAAAATTCCACCGAACGCTTTTCGTCCAGCACCCGGACCATCGAGTGGATCAGCTTGGCCATGGTGTTTTCCTTCTTCTTCCTGTTGACGGCCCGGTTATGCTCCGGGCATCGCGGCCAAGGGGATAAAGACAGTGTGCGGCGCTTTCAACCCTAAAGGCACGACACAGGGCCGGGGAGAACGCAGATCACGGCAAATGTGATGGCAAAAGCTGCCGGTTTCCGGTGCGGTGGAGCCTGCGGCAACGGGACCCATCCTTTTCGGCCCACCGCTCTATCCTGAGTGGTAAAGCCATGATACCGGCTAGGCATGCGCCTTTTATACCTCTGTCTTGGCTGGCTTATGGTCGCGACCGGCATTGTCGGCGCGTTTCTTCCCGTTTTGCCCACCACGCCTTTTCTGCTTCTGGCGCTCTGGTGTTTTTCCCGCTCCTCGCCAAAACTCGAGGCGTGGCTTCTCGCCCATCCCAGATACGGCCCTTCCCTGCGGCGATGGCGCGAACGCGGCGCAATAGCCCGCAAAGCCAAGATCGCGGCGCTTTCGGCCATGTCCGTCAGCTACGCCGCTTTCTGGTTCCTGAGCGAGCCGCCGCCGTTGCGCGCAGCCGTCGTCGCCGCCGTCATGCTGGGCTCCGCGCTCTTCATCGCCACCCGCCCGGAAAATTGAGGCGGAGGACAGCCCCTATCGGTGGCGAGACTGCGGAAGTACGTAGGGAATATGCCGCGCCGGCAGCCGGCCGACGACACCACCAATGCCATAGACCCTTGCAATGGTCTCATCGCTGATCGTTTCCAGCGATGGGCCACTGGCCGTCACCCGGCCGCCATGCATGACGATAAGTTGATCGGCAAATTCCGCGGCCAGATTGAGATCGTGCAGGATGGCGAGAACCAGCCCGCCGCCGCTTGCAAAATCCCGCGCCGTTTCTAGCACGGCGATCTGGTGGCCGATATCGAGACTTGCGGTGGGCTCGTCGAGGAAGAGCGCCCTTGCCTCGCCATTTTCAACCGGGTTCGGTACCTGCGCCAGCGCCCGCGCAAACTGCACCCGCTGCTGCTCGCCGCCTGAGAGCATATTGTAGGACCGCTGTTCGAAACCGCGCAGCCCGGCCTTGGCAAGAGCCCGGCGGGCCTGCTCTTCCGGCGCACGCGACCCCTGCGCGACCGCCCCCATGCGGACGATTTCGAGCGCAGTGAAAGGGAAGGCGAGCTGGGTGCTCTGGGGCAGCACGGCGCGGAGCCGCGCAAGCTGGACCGGCGTGAACACCGGCAGGTCGACATCATTATAGGTCACCAAACCGGCCTCAGCGCGCATCTCGCCCGAGAGAACCTTCATCAGCGTGGATTTGCCGGCACCGTTGGGACCGATGATGACATTGACCTTGCCGGGTTTCAGATCGACGCTGACTTCATCAAGCAACCGACGGCCGGAGCGGATGAGGGTAAGGTTTTCGGCCCGGATCATGACATGTTCCGCATGGAAAAACCGCCGCGTCCCAGCAGCAGGAACAGAAAGACCGGCGCACCGATGAGCGCCGTGACGACGCCGATCGGCAGTTCCGCCGGTGCGGCCACCGTGCGGGCGAAACTGTCGGCCAGCAGCAAAAGCGCCGCCCCGCCAAGGGCGGAGGCCGGCAGCAGGAAACGATGCGACGGGCCGATGGCGAGGCGAAGCAGATGCGGCACGACGATACCGACAAAGCCGATGGAACCCGCCGCCGCCACGCTCGCCCCGCAGGCGGCGGCAACGGCCAGAATGACGACCCGTTTCAGCCGCTGCACCGGTATTCCCATATGGAAGGCGGCCGCATCCCCGAGGATCAGCGCATCCAGCCCGCGCGCGACGAAGGGAATGATGGCGAGAACGACGATGATGAAAGGCAGGGTGGCCAGTACCTTGGCGGGCGTTGCCCCGCCGAGTGAACCGAGCGACCAGAAGGTGATGTCGCGCAGCGCCCGGTCATCGGCGACGAATATCATCAACCCGGTCATCGCACCGCTGATGGCCGCCACCGCAATGCCGGCCAGAATGAGTGTGGTGGTTGAGGTCGCGCCGTCCTTCGTGGCGATCAGATAAAGCACCCAGGTGTTCAGGAGCCCGCCGAAGAAGGCCATGATCGGCAGAAAGTGAGGGCCGAAAAACAGCGCGACCGTGGCAAGCGCGCCTTCCCCGAGCGAAATGGCGGCAACAGCAAAGAGCGCAGCGCCCGAGGTGACGCCGACAATACCGGGATCGGCCAATGGATTGCGGAACAGGCCCTGCATCATTGCCCCTGAAACAGCGAGTCCCGCGCCGATCAACATGCCGAGCGCCGTGCGCGGCAGGCGCACCGCCTCGAGAATGATCCTGTCGCGCGCATCGAGCTGATTCGCGCCGCCGGTGAGATAGGCAAGGAGTTCAGACATGCCGACGCCCGTGGGTCCGCTGATCAGCGATACGCCACAGGCAAACAGCAGGATGCCGACGAGCACGACAAGGGCAACAACGCCCTGACGGGATCTGTCGCCCGCAACGCTGCCCTCGGTCGAACTCAAGACGGCTAGGCTCACGGCTTCACCACATCAGGATAGAGCTTGTTTGCCAGCTCCCGGCCTGCAGCGGGTGTACGGGGGCCGAAACCGATAAGATAAAGCCCATCCATGCTGATGAGCGCCTTGCTGGCGGCGGCGGGTGTAGACTGGAACGCGGGAAGCGCGAAAGTCTCATCCGCCTTGGCGGCGTGGTCGCCGCGCGCCATTGTGAGCACCACGTCGGGCGCCGCGGCAATGACCGCCTCGTCCGTCAGCGGTTTGTAACCGGTAATGTCCTCCGCCGCGTTGATACCCCCAGCCATTTCGATGATCGCCGCCGCCTCAGTATCCTTGCCCGCCGCCATGACGCGGCCACCGGCAGTGGAAAGCACGAACAGAACGCGTTTCCGGCCCTGTTCCGGCACGGCGGAGACGTCCTTGGTGAGCGCATCAAGCCCCGCCCTGGTCTCGGCAGCCAGCGCCTTCGCCTTGTCAGAGAGCCCCACGGCCGCACCGACATCCTCGATCTTTTTAGGGATTGCATCGCCGCTCGGCGGCGTATCGACGGTGACGAAAGGCACCGCGCTGGCTTTCAGGATGGCGATGACGTCCGCAGGGCCTGAGCCGTCTTCGGAGAGAATGAGATCGGGTTTCTGCGACAGGATACCTTCTGAAGACAGTGCCCGCATATAACCGACGTCAGGCTTTGCAAGCGCATCGGCCGGATAGCTGCTGGTGCTGTCGCGCGCCACGATACGGTCTCCTGCACCCAGCGCATAAAGGATTTCCGTAACCGTACCGCCCAGGGCAACGATGCGTTTAGCCTCCGGATTACCCTTGTCCGAAGCCATGGCGGCCGGCGCGGCAAAGGCAATTGCGGCGGGCACGAGGGCGGCGAAAACAAAGGAACGAAGACGGGAATTCAACATGGCGTGATCCTGAAAAACGACCCGGCGCAGGTTCACCCGCGCCGCTAATCTTGAGTTATTTACACATGTTTATACGCCGCGCAATCGATAAGTGGAGTATTTTTGTTCGCTTTGGCGTGAACCCCTTCCCAACCCCGTCCGCGGACGATATCCTGACTGAAACAGGAAACTTAAAGGGAGACTTTCATGTTTATCGCAATGAACCGCTTTCGCGTCGTGCCGGGTTACGAAGACACGTTCGAATCCATCTGGCGCGAGCGCAAATCGCATCTGAGCGAATTGCCGGGCTATATCGAATTTCACATGCTGAAGGGCCCGAAGGCGGACGATCACACGCTTTATGCCTCGCACACCGTCTGGGCCACCAAGGACGATTTCCTTGCCTGGACGAAATCCGAACAGTTCCGCGCCGCCCATGCCAAGGCCGGCGAGAACCGCGGCAAGGTGGAATATCTCTCCGGGCCGCATTTCGAAGGCTTCGACGTCATCATCCACGAAGACAAGAATGGCGAGCGCCGTTCGATTGCCGCCTGAGGCTACCCGATGAGCATTGCAGTCCAAAAGACGGACGACGACAGGCGGGCACGCGCCGCCGCCGCGCTCGCTGAAAAACCTGATGGCATCGTGGAGGCCATCGCCGCCAAGGCCGAGGTGACACCGGCTGAAATTCTGGCGATCCTGCCCGAAGGTGCCGCCGTTTCCGCTGCCGCCGACCGCTTCGACACCATCTGGAGCGAGATGCGCGGCTGGGGCGAAGTCCTGATGATCGTGCAGACAGGCGATATCGTGCTGGAAGTGCCGGGCCATCTGCCTGAAGGCACGGAGAGTCACGGCTGGTTCAATATCCACGGCGACAGTCCCATCGGCGGTCACATCAAGAAGGACAATTGCGCCGGCATCACCTTCGTCGACCGCGGCTTTCACGGACGCCGCTCCTGTTCCGTCTGGTTCATGAATGCCGCCGGCGGCGCCATGTTCAAGGTGTTCGTCCGCCGCGATGAGAACAAGGAGTTGCTGGCCGAACAACTGGCGAAGTTCGAAGCGCTGCGGAACGGTTTCCGCGGCTGAGAGCTGAGCGGAGGCCGCCGGCAAGGAGTTGCTCCCTTGGACGATGCGGCCTCCCACCACCCTCATTCCTGTGCTCGTCACAGGAATCCAACCAGCCCAGGTCCTTCGGCTGAAAAGAATCTTCCCGCCACGCAGACGCGTGTCGACTGGTGTCCTGTGACAAGCACAGGAATGAGGGCGGAGGGGATTCAAATGGCATAGATCCTCCCGTTGGTCCCTTGCCATCCACACCAAATGTCCACCTGACCGGATTTGAAAATCCGGTTCATCGCACGTTCAGTGCCGTTTTTTATCATCCGGTTCAATTCCACCGGAACCAGCACGGAGCAAGCACCATGACCGACCACCAGCCCCTTCTTTCGCGCCGCAGTTTCGCCGGTCTTCTCGCGCTTGCCCCGCTCTTTGCGGCAGGCGGGGCGGCGGCGGCACCGGCGAGCCTGCGCGGCAGCGTCTCCTATCGCGAACGCATCGCCCTGCCGCCGGGCGCAACCGTTACCGTGCGCCTGATCGATGTGTCGCTGGCGGACGCGCCGTCACAGACGATTGCCGAAACCACCATTCGCCCGCGCGGCCAGGTGCCGGTGCCCTTCGTGCTGCGTTATGACGACCGCGACATCCGTGGCCGCCGCTCCTATGCGCTGAGCGCCGAAATCCGCGACCGCGACCGGCTGCTCTTTACCACCACCCGGCGCTATTCCGTCCTGACCGGTGGCCGCGACGAAACCGATCTCGTGCTGGAGCGCGTCGGCGCCGGTCCGGGCCGCCCGGAGCCGGAAGCCGGTATCGAAGGGAGCTGGCTGGTCGAGGAAATCCGCGGCGAGAGGGTTCGCGGCCGCCGGCAGGCGACGCTGGAAATCTCCCGCGAAGGCCGCGTTTCCGGAAATGCCGGCTGTAACGGCATTGGCGGTGAAGTGAAGATCAACCGTAACCGTGTCGATTTCGGCCGGATGATTTCCACCCAGATGGCCTGCGCGCCAGACATCATGCGCCAGGAGCGGCAGTTCATCGAAGCGCTGGAAGGCGCCCGCTCCTTCAGGCTGGAGCCGCGCCGCGGCGCGCTGGAACTGCTCGACGGCCGCGGCCGCACGGCAATGCGCCTGCGCCGCGCCTGAGGTTGGCGACCGCCCCGGCAAAACACCCCGCGTCGCCGTGCTGGCCATGGAACATTCCATGTCGCTTCCGGCACGGCGCGCTTCCCTTTCCCGCCCTATGACTTTGACTGCGTTCGTCTTGACGCTTTGCTCCACCGCGGAGCTGCGCTATGGAACGCGCCGAACTGCGTCGGCTGATACCGGCGCGACGTCTCTGAGGGAAAACGAATGACATCCTATGTTCTGACCGTAGCCTGCAAATCGACCCGCGGCATCGTCGCCGCGATTTCCGGTTATCTGGCGGAGAAAGGCTGCAATATCGTCGACAGTTCGCAGTTCGACGACCTCGAGACCGGCAAGTTCTTCATGCGCGTCTCCTTCATCTCGGAAGAGGGCGCCTCCCTTGAAGCCATTACCGACGGGTTCCGGCCGGTGGCGGAAAAATTCGGCATGGAAGCGGATATCTACCCGGACGGCCAGCGCATGAAGACGCTGCTGATGGTGTCGCGTTTCGGCCATTGCCTCAACGACCTGCTCTATCGCTGGAAGATCGGCGCGCTGCCGATCGACATCGTCGGTGTCGTGTCCAACCATTTCGATTATCAGAAAGTTGTCGTCAACCACGACATCCCCTTCCACCACATCAAGGTGACGAAGGAGAACAAGCCGAAGGCCGAAGCCCAGCTCATGGAGCTGGTCGAGACAACAGGCACGGAGCTCGTCGTGCTCGCCCGCTACATGCAGGTGCTCTCCGATGACCTCTGCCGCAAGATGTCAGGCAAGATCATCAACATCCACCACTCCTTCCTGCCGAGCTTCAAGGGCGCGAACCCCTACAAGCAGGCCTATGAGCGCGGCGTGAAGCTGATCGGCGCGACAGCGCATTATGTAACAGCCGATCTCGACGAAGGCCCGATCATCGAGCAGGACACGGTGCGGATCACCCACGCGCAATCAGCCGATGACTACGTTTCGCTTGGTCGCGACGTGGAAAGCCAGGTGCTTGCCCGCGCCATCCACGCCCACATCCACCACCGCACATTCATCAACGGCAACCGCACCGTGGTCTTCCCGCCAAGCCCGGGAAGCTATGCTTCCGAGCGGATGGGGTGAGTTAACCGTCATTGACGGAATGACAACCAGGGTTTACATTCGGCCATGCTCACGATCCGGGAAACAAGCGAGTTTGCCGATTGGCTTGCCGGTCTGCGCGATCTGCAGGCGCGTGCCCGCATCGCACGGCGCATTTACAGGCTGGCAGACGGCAATCCAGGAGACGTAAAGCCGGTCGGCGAAGGCGTCAGTGAGCTCAGGATCGATTTTGGACCCGGATATCGGGTCTATTTCTTCCGGAACGGCGATGTCGTGATCATATTGCTGTGCGGTGGCGACAAGGCATCACAGTCCCGCGATATTGCCAAAGCCAAGAAATTGGCCCGAGCACTCAAGGAATGAGACCATGCCACTTGTGACACGCGATTACGATGCTGCCCGCTATCTTGATAGTGACGAAGCACTTGCCGCCTACATAGCAGACGCCACTGAGAACGGCGACGCACAGGAGCTTGCCCACGCTCTCGGCGTCGTGGCGCGAGCCAAAGGCATAACCGATCTTTCGAGACAGACCGGCCTTCCCCGTCAGACGTTGTACAAGGCGCTCAGCGGCGAGGGAAACCCCGAACTGGCAACGATCGCCAAGGTCGCCGATGCATTGGGCTACAAACTTTCCCTGGTGGCGAAATCACCTGCGGATACAGCCGCCTGACAACCCGCAGTCTACGATGCGTTCTCCGCTCCATCAAACACCACCCGCGCTCTCAGCCCACACCCACCCGCACCATCCTCCAGCATCAGCCGCCCGCCGAACAGCCCGGCGATCTCCTCGATGATCGCAAGGCCGAGGCCGGCGCCGGGGGCCGCGTTTTCTTCGCCGCGGGCGAAGCGCTGGCGCACCATGGCGCGTTTTTCAGGCGGGATGCCTGGGCCGTTATCTTCCACTTCCAGCCAGACGACGCCCGTCTCCCTGCCCACGCGCACGGTGACTTCCGCGCCGCGACCGGCATAATTGATGGCGTTGGAAACGAGGTTGCCGATCAACTCGCCGATCAAGAGCGGTTCGGCGAGAATGGTCGCCTCGACCTCGCCTTCGAAACCGAGATCGATACCCGCCTCAGCGGCCCGCGGCACGAAATCGGCCGTCACGTTCTGCGCCACAGCCACGAGGTCTATCGCGGAAAAATCATGTTTCTCGCTGGAGCCGGCAGCATCGATATTGGCCATGCGCAGAAGTTGGGCAAGGATATGCTCGGCATGGGCGACCGATGCCCCACCCTTCAGCGCCGCCGCCTGCGCTTCCTCAAGGCTGGCGGCGCGGGCGGAAAGAGCCAGCTGGGTGCTGATGATGGCAAGCGGTGTGCGCAGCTGGTGGCTGGCATTGCCGGTGAAATGCCTGAGCGCATCCAGCGCCGATTGCAGCCGCACCATGAAGGAGTTGACCGTCTCCACCAGATTTTCCACCTCGACAGGCACGGATTGGCGGATGGGGTGCAGATCGTTCGGGCTGCGCTCGGCAATGGCTTCACTGAGCCGGTAAAGCGGGCGCAGCGAAATCGTCACCGCGATCCAGACGATGATCGCCGCCCCGACGATCATCAAAAGCAGGCGCAGCGCCGAGCGCAGGATGATGGCCTGCGCCAGCTGGCTGCGGGCAATGGTGGTTTCGGCAACCGTGACGGAAAAGGGCACGGAATTAATGCCAGTGGAAGCGAAACGCCTGATGGCAGCGATGCGGATCGGTTCATCGCGAAACACGGCATCACGATAGGCGGGCGTATCACCCTTCGGGTTCGCGACCGTCGGCAGGTTCTGATAGCCGGTGAGGAATTGCCCGTTCGGCCCGTCGACACGGTAAAACACCCGGTCCTGGGCAGCCGATGTCAGCATTTCCAGCGCCACATAGGGAATGTCCACTTCCAGCGAACCGTCCTCGGCCACCACCACCCGCTCGGCAATGGCGAGCGCGGAACCGGAAAGCACCCGGTCTGAAACCACATTGGCGGTGTTGACCGCCTCGCGCCAGGTATCGGTCAGCGCAACGCAGCCGATGATGGCGGTGGAGATGAGGAGCCAGCCTAGAAGTCGCCGCCTGAGCGAATAGGCGGCCTGTATCATTCAGCCATCTCCGGCAGCTTTTCGAGATAATAACCGATGCCGCGCGCCGTCTTCACCGTCAGCCCGTGCGGCGCGAGCCGCTTGCGCAGGCGGCTGACATATTGCTCGATGGCATTTGCGGAAATATCGTCGTCGAAACCTGTCAGTGACTGCACGATCGCCTCTTTGGCGACAACCTTGCCCGCCCGCATGAACAGCACCTCCAGCAGCGCCACTTCGCGCGCCGGAATATCGAGCGGGCGACCGTCCGCCGAAAAGGTGCGGGAATTAAGATCGAACAGCACCTTGCCGAAACTCAGCGCCGAAGAGCGCAGCCCGGCATTACGGCGCAGAAGCACCCGCACCCTCGCCTCGAACTCGGTGATATCGAAGGGCTTGATCATGTAATCGTCGGCACCGAGATCGAGCCCCTTGACCTTTTCTTCCGGCGTGCCGCGCGCCGTCAGGATCAGCACCGCCGCCTTGTCCTGACGCGATCGCATGGAGCGCAGCACCTCGATGCCATCCATTTCCGGCAGGTTGAGATCGAGAATGACCAGATCGAAACTTTCCGCCGTAATTGCCGCATCGGCGGAGGCGCCATCAGAAACCACATCCACCGCATAACCGCTGCCCCGCAGAAGCGCCGAAAGCCCTTCCGACAGCACCTGATTGTCCTCGACCAGCAAAATACGCAAATCTTCCTCCTGCAACATTGCCGAGTTTAACCAGACCCTTACCGCTTGTGAATGGCCAGCGCCTGCGGCATGATCTTTTCCATGCGTATCTGCCTTCTTCTCTGTCTCTGTCTCTGCATGGCCTCGCCTGCGCTTGCCCAGGCCGTCGTTTTTCCGGCTCCCTCCGGCAAGGCGGATGCGCAGACACTGGTGGTCTATTCCTCGCTCGACGAACCGCTGGCGACCCCGATGATCGAGGGTTTCCAGAAGGCCAATCCCGATATTGCCGTCCATTATGAGGATATGCTGACCGGCGAAATCTACGACCGTATCGTCAAGGAAACCGATGCTGGCAAGAAGACCGCCGATTTCGCCTTTTCCTCGGCCATGGACCTGCAGGTGAAGCTGAGCAATGACGGTTATGCCCAGCGGTCGGATCTCGCCATGAGCGCCCGCTGGCCCGCCTGGGCGAACTGGCGCAACACCGCCTATGCGCTGACCTTCGAGCCGGCGGTTTTTGTCTATCACAAGCCAAGCTTCACCACCGAAAAGCCGCCCGCCACCCGCGCCGAATTTGTCGATTATCTCGAACGCCACGCCAAAGAGGTGCATGGCCGTATCGCGACCTATGACATCGAACGCTCCGGCGTCGGCTTCCTGTTCATGTCACGCGATCAGGAACAGTTCGGCGATATATGGAGCGTCATCAAGGCCATGGGTGCCGCGGGTGTGAAGGTTTATTCCACCTCCTCGGCCATTCTGGAGCGCGTCTCCGACGGCCGCTTCGTGATGGGTTACAATATTCTCGGCTCCTACGCGGCAGACTGGGCCTCACGCCACCCGGATGTCGGCATCGTTCTGCCGAAGGATTATACCGTCGTGATGTCGCGCATCGGGCTGGTTCCGGAAGCCGCAGCCAATCCTGAACTCGGCCGCCGCTACCTCGAATTCTTCATGTCCAAGGAAGGTCAGACGATCATGGCCCGGCAATTGCAAATCCCCGCCGTCAGCCCGGAAGTGGCGGGCGAAAACACGGCGAACACCATGCAGGCCATCCACGGTGCGCAATTGCGGCCGGTCCCGGTCAGCCCCGGCCTGATGGTCTATCTGGATCAGGTCAAGCGCACCCGCCTCATCGAGCGTTGGAACGAGGCGCTGCGGTCGCAGTAGGTTTGAGCGCCCCCACCATCCCTCAGTCCTGTGCCTGTCACAGAAATGAGGGTGAAGCAGGCTTCAAAGGCGCAAAACAAAGCCGTCCACACGCCACAGTGGACGTCCGGCACAAATTAATAGAGAGTAAATGCGCAAGGACTTGCGTTGCGTCAGTTAGATGACAGCTTTTTGTGATGCTCTGCAATCCTTCTTCATTCCGTGGAGGCGGAAGAAGATGCGGGAGGAAATCTTGAGGATTGCCAAGGCCCAGCGTTGAGTACTCAGCGTCGGCACAGATGCGCCCTGAAGCCCCTTCCGCATAAACGAAAAACGACGCCCAAAAGGGCATCCTGAGGAGGGTTTTCTACGTGAAACATTTTCTTATCGGCACATTTCTGGCGGGCATGATCGCGCTTCCGGCGGCTGCGGCAGATTACACCGTCATCGCACCGGCCAATCCCGGTGGCGGCTGGGACCAGACCGCGCGCTCGCTGCAGAGCGTGCTGCAGGAAGAAGGCATTTCCAAGAGCGTTCAGGTGCAGAACGTACCGGGCGCCGGCGGCACCATCGGTCTTGCGCAATTCGCCAGCCAGCAGAAGGGTAACCCGCACGCCCTCATCGTCGGCGGTTATGTCATGGTCGGCGCGATCCTCACCAACAATGCGCCCGTGACGCTGAAGGAAGTGACCCCGATCGCCCGCCTGACCGGCGAATATGAAGCGATCGTCGTTCCGGCATCCTCGCCGCTGAAGACCATCGGCGATCTCATCGACCAGCTGAAGAAAGACCCGGGCAGCGTTTCCTGGGGCGGCGGCTCTGCCGGCGGCACCGACCATATCGCCGTTGGCCTGATTGCCAAGGCGGCCGGCGTCGATCCGACCAAGATCAACTACATCGCCTATTCCGGCGGCGGCGAAGCACTTGCCTCGATCCTCGGTTCGCAGGTCACCGCTGGCGTTTCCGGCTATGGCGAATTCGAAGGCCAGGTGAAGGCCGGCACGCTGCGCCTTCTCGCGGTCACCAGCGAAAACCGTCTTGAGGGCGTCGACGCACCGACGCTGAAGGAAAGCGGCCTCGATGTCGTGGTTCAGAACTGGCGCATGGTTGCGGCCGCTCCCGGCATTTCCGCCGATCAGGAAAAGGCCATCAATGCCGACGTCGAGAAGCTGGTGAAATCCGCCAAGTGGCAGGAAACCCTGAAGACAAAGGGCTGGATGGATACCTATCTCGCCGGTGACGCCTTCAAGGAACAGCTTGCCAAGGACACCGCCGCCACCGAAACCATCCTCAAAGACATCGGACTGGTAAAATGAGCCAGGGTTCCAACCCTTCGCATGATCAAAAGCGTCGCCCCGACCGGGCGGCGCTGGTCATCGCCGTCGCCCTCGTCGCCGTTGCCAGCGTCATCTTCTGGGATAGCGCCCGCCTTGCCAGCGTCACCGGTTATTCCCCTGTCGGCCCGTCAACAGTACCCTACGCCATCGCCTTCTGTCTTGTCGGACTGGCGATCTGGACGGCCGTCGAGGCCTGGCGCGGTGATTTTCCCGAGCGCGACAGGCAGGAAATCGCTCCGGTCGTGTGGGTCATTGCCGGCCTTGCCGCCCAGATGCTGCTGCTGACAGTTGCCGGCTTTTCCATTGCCACCGGTCTGCTGTTCGCCTTCACGGCACGCGCTTTCGGCAAACGCAAGCTCTGGTTCTCGATACCGGTCGGCATTGTGCTGAGTTTTGCCATCTGGATCGTTTTTGCCCAGCTGCTGCAGCTTTCGCTGCCCGCCGGACCTCTGGAACGGCTGTTCTTCTGACAGCCATTCCAACCATATTCGAGATCACAGGAACCGCCGGCGCGCACTGACGCCAAAGCCAGCCGTTCCGCCCGCCCTTCCGCTCGACAGGGGGACATCTGTCCATGAGTACCTTTGAATTCCTGCTGCACGGTCTTGAGGTTGCTGCCCAACCCATGAACCTGCTCTACGCGCTGATCGGCGTGACGCTCGGCACCGCCGTCGGCGTTCTGCCCGGCATCGGCCCCGCCTTGACCGTCGCGCTGCTACTGCCCGTCACTTACCGGCTCGATGCTGCCGGTTCGCTCATCATGTTCGCCGGCATCTATTATGGCGGCATGTATGGCGGTTCGACCACCTCCATCCTGCTCAACACGCCGGGCGAAAGCGCCTCGATCGTGACCGCGCTAGAAGGCAACAAGATGGCCCGCAAGGGCAGAGGCGGACCGGCTCTTGCCACCGCCGCCATCGGCTCCTTCGTGGCCGGTCTCATCGCCACCATCGCGCTTGCCTTCGTCGCCCCCTACATCGTCAAGCTGGCGCTGGTCTTCGGCCCACGCGAATATTTCGCGCTGATGGTGCTGGCTTTCGTCACCGTTTCCTCCGCCTTCGGCGATTCGGCGCTGCGTGGTCTCACCTCGCTGTTCATCGGCTTTGCGCTGGCCATCGTCGGCATCGACCAGCTGACGGGCCAAACCCGCATGAGCTTCGGCATCCCCGACCTGCTCGACGGCGTGGAAGTCACAACGCTTGCGGTCGCCATGTTCGCCATCGGCGAGACCCTGTTCATCGTGGCGCAGGGCCAGAGCGGCGACGACAAGGTCGAAGCCGTCAAGGGTTCGGTCTGGATGAGCGCGCAGGACTGGGCGCGTTCGTGGAAGGCTTGGCTGCGCGGCACCCTGATCGGCTTCCCGATTGGCGCGATGCCTGCCGGCGGCGCTGAAATCGGCACGTTCCTGTCCTATGCCACCGAAAAGAAGCTGACCAAATATCCGGAAGAATTCGGCAACGGCGCGATTGAAGGCGTTGCGGGTCCGGAAGCGGCGAACAACGCCTCGGCTGCCGGTACGCTGGTGCCGCTCCTGACGCTCGGCCTGCCGACGACGGCAACAGCGGCCATCATGCTCGCCGGTTTCCAGCAGTTCGGCCTGCAGCCCGGCCCCCTGCTGTTTGCCACCAATCCGCAGCTGGTCTGGGGCCTGATCGCCAGCCTCTTCATCGCCAACCTGATGCTCTTGGTGCTCAACCTGCCGCTCGTCGGTCTCTGGGTGAAGCTGCTGACCATTCCGAAGCCCTGGCTTTACGCCGGCATCCTGCTGTTCGCAACGCTCGGCACCATCGGCGCCAACCCGTCGGTGTTCGAACTCGGCATGCTGCTCGCCTTCGGCATCCTCGGCTACATCATGCGCATCTTCGGGTATCCGATCGCGCCTGCGGTTGTCGGCCTCATCCTTGGCCCGCTCGCCGAACAGCAGCTTCGCCGCGCACTGGCCATCGGCCAGGGCGACCCGACCGTGCTGTTCACCTCGCCGATTGCCGTTGGCCTGTTCATCGTCGCGGCAGCCGCCTTCATCATTCCGCTCATCATGCGTATCCGCGGCCGTGGCGAGGTGCTGACGCAGCTTGCCGCCAACGAGGATTGAGAACCAAAGAACCTCCCAAGGCAACTGGCCCCGTATCTCCGGATACGGGGCTTTTTTTGTGGAACGTTATGGATTGCGGCGAGGTTGGGGGCGGCATAGATTTTATGAAACCCTCTGAGGAACCCTGTCATGCGCAGCCTTGCAATCCTGACCATCCTTGCTTTAACCGGTTGCACTACCGCCGCCCCCGATGTGGAACCCATTCCCGGCAGTATCACCTATGGCGGGCAGCCCCGTACCAAACTGACAAAGTCCCCCGTCGGCAGTACGCTCAGCAACGAATTCGTGATGGGCGACGGAAGGCTGGCGATCGAGACTTACCGGGTGCAGCCGGACCGATCGTTGAAACTGGAGAGGCGCGAAATCGTCGGCGACTGGCCACCGGATTGACAGCGGCTGTCACGTTGGTCGTGATGGGTAAAACAGACGGGTAAAAGGCACCGACCAAAGTGACGCCGGCCTTTCCTTCCCCTCAACGTCACCTCGGACTTGATCCGAGAATCCATCACCACCAACGCAGTAGGATACTCGGGTCAAGCCCGAGCATGACGGGGAAGAGGTTCGAGCAGATGTTTCATCTGCCCCCGCATTTCCCGCTCACGGCAATTCAGAACCATTCTAAAACATAATTTTGATTTCCGCCCGCCTTGCCAATAAAGCTGATAACGGACATCAAGTTAACCGGACGGAAAGCTTTCCGCCGGTCCGGAACCATTCGCAAGGGACATATTCGTGGCCATCAACTTCACCTTCCCCGTTCGGCTGCTGGCGGCAGCGGCCTTCAGCCTTGGCGCGATGACCGCAAGCGCTGAGGAAATGACGATCAAGCACGCCCAGGGCGAGACCGTGCTGAAAGCCGCGCCGAAAAAGGTTCTGGTTCTTGATGTTCCCTCGCTCGACAATCTCGATGCACTCGGCGTCGAGCCGACGGGCGTCGTCGGCTCCAACCTGCCGACCTATCTGCAGAAATATGCCGACGGGAAATATCTGAAGGTCGGCACGCTGTTTGAGCCCGATTACGAGGCGATCAATGCGGCAGAGGCCGATCTCGTCATCGTTGGCGGCCGTTCGCGGGCAAAATATCCGGATGTTGCCAAGATCACACCGGCCATCGACATGTCGGTGGATTCCAAGGAATTCATCGGCAGCGTGAAAGCCAACATCGCCAAGCTTGGCGATATCTTCGGCAAGCAGGAAGAAGCCAAGAAGCTCGATGCCGCCATCGATGAAAAGGTGGCGAAGCTGAAAGAGATCGCCCCCAATTCCGGAACGGCGATGATCCTCGTCACCAATGCCGGCAAGGTCGGCGTTTATGGCCCAGGCTCGCGCACCGGCTGGCTGCACACCGAAATCGGCTTCAAGCCGGTCGCAGCCGACATCGACGACCGCTTCGACCGCGGCGACGTCGTCTCCTTCGAATATCTGGCCGAGGTCAACCCCGAATGGCTGTTCGTGATCGACCGCGATGCCGGCATCGGCCGCGCCACCGATCCCGGCAAGGCGGCAGCCCAGGTGCTGGACAACGAGCTGGTCCACCAGACCAACGCCTGGAAAAAAAAGCAGATCGTTTACCTCGACCCCCAGGCGGCCTATATCGTCAGCAGCGGTTATACGGCGCTCACCACCCTGCTAGATCAGGTCTACAAGGCTGTCTCCGACAAGAAATCGTAAAAGCCTCTAGGCATGCGCTTCTGAAGGCTGCTCCATACTCGACGTCATCCTCGGGCTTGACCCGAGGATCCATCGCGCGTCAGGTTGTGGATCCTCGGGTCAAGCCCGAAGATAACCAAGGAGAGGTCGGACACCTGTTTCGGCAGCCTGCCAGGTTACGGGGGGCTTTTACCATTTACGAAAAACTGCCAACGTGAAATCCCTGTCTCTCATCCTTGTCCTGTTGCTAGCCCTGGTGCTCGCCATCACCAGCCTGTTCGTCGGCGTGAGCAACGTTTCGCTCGCAACGCTTTTCGCACCCGACACGAGTGCAGACGCGCTGCGGGTGCTGCTCGTCAGCCGTATTCCGCGCACGCTCGCGCTGATCCTTGCGGGAAGCTCGATGGCGATTGCCGGCCTCATCATGCAGATGCTGGTGCGAAACCGCTTCGTGGAACCTTCCACGGCAGGCACGACGGAATCCGCCGGCCTCGGCCTGCTCGCCGTCACCCTTTTGGCACCGGATACACCGATCTTCGGCAAGATGCTGGTGGCAGCAGCTTTTGCTCTCGCCGGCACTGCGCTGTTCCTGCGCATCCTGCGGCAGGTGCCGCTGCGCGACGTGCTGCTGGTGCCGCTGATCGGCATCATGCTTGGCGGCGTCATTTCCGCCGTCACCACCTTCTTCGCCTATCGCTTCGATCTGCTGCAATCGCTCGGGGCATGGATGACGGGGGATTTTTCCGGCGTACTGCGCGGCCGTTATGAGTTGCTGTGGATCGGTTTTCTCTTCGCCATCGCCGCCTATCTCGCCGCCGACCGCTTCACCGTGGCGGGCATGGGCCGGGACTTCACCACCAATCTCGGTCTCAACTATCGCCGGGTAATGGCGCTCGGCCTCACCATCGTTTCGCTGGTCAGCGCTGTCGTGGTGGTGACGGTGGGCATGATCCCCTTCCTGGGCCTCATCGTGCCGAATGTCGTGAGCCTGATGATCGGCGACAATATGCGCCGCTCGGTGCCATGGGTGGCGACGCTTGGCGCGGTCTTTGTGCTCTCCTGCGACATCATCGGCCGGACCGTGCGCGCGCCTTACGAAATACCCATCGGAACCGTGGTCGGCGTCATCGGCAGCGCGCTGTTCCTCTATCTCCTGCTGCGGAAACGCAACCATGCGTGAGAGAAACCCTGACAGGCGCGCAAAAATCGTTCTGCTTGTGCTCGCCGCACTGGCGCTCATTTCCATGACCGCCTTCATGACGCTCGGCGCCAGGGGAAGCTGGAGTTTCGTGCTGCCGTTTCGCGGCATCAAGCTCCTGTCGCTTTTGCTGGTGGCCTACGCCATCGCCGTTTCCACCGTGCTGTTCCAGACGGTCACCAACAACCGTATCCTCACCCCTTCGGTCATGGGTTTCGATTCACTCTACGTGCTGATGCAGACCGGGCTGATTTTCGTCTTCGGTTCGGCAACAGTCGTGATGATCGATCCTCAACTGAAATTTCTGGTGGAAACCGGGCTGCTCGTCGCCTTTTCCGCCCTGCTCTATCGCTGGCTTTTTGTCGGAGCGGAACGCAGCCTGCATCTTCTCGTCCTGGTCGGTATCGTCTTCGGCGTGTTTTTCCGCAGCCTCTCGGGCTTCATGCAGCGGGTCCTCGATCCGAACGAATACACGGTGCTGCAGGATGTGCTTTTCGCCAGTTTCAATTCCATCGATCCGACGCTGCTCACTGTTTCCGCCATCATCATCGGCGTGGTGACCATTATCGGGCTGCGCCTGATGCACACGCTCGACGTGCTCTCGCTCGGCCGCGCGACGGCCATCAGCCTCGGGGTCGAATACAAGTACACCGTGACCATCATCCTCGTGCTGGTCTCCGTACTTGTCGCCGTCTCCACTGCGCTCGTCGGCCCGGTCATGTTCTTCGGCCTGCTGGTCGCGGCCCTCGCCCATTATCTCACCGGCAACGGCAAGCATGCCTATGTGCTGCCTGCGGCGATCCTCATCGCCGTGATCTGTCTCGTCGGCGGTCAGGTTGTGCTGGAGCGGGTTTTCGCCTTCGATACGGCGCTCTCCATCATCATCGAATTTCTGGGCGGCATCGTCTTTATCGGTCTCATTCTGAAACGAGGTGCGCGATGATCATCGCCAGTCAGATCAGCAAATCCTATGGTGATAGCGTCGTCATCGACGGCGTCTCGGTTTCCATCCCGGCAGGCGGCGTCACCTCCATCATCGGGCCAAACGGCGCGGGTAAATCCACGCTCCTGTCCATCGTCGCAAGGCTGATGTCCATGGATACGGGAACCGTCACGGTCGACGGGCTGGATGTCACGAAAACCCCCTCCGATACGCTGGCGAAGCGGCTCTCCATCCTGCGGCAGGACAACCACATCTCCTCGCGCCTGACCGTGCGCGACCTTGTCGGCTTCGGCCGCTACCCCTACTCCAAGGGCCGCCCCACCATCGAGGACAAGGCCCATATCGACCGGGCGCTTGAATATCTTCACCTTGAAAATCTGGCCGACCGGTTTCTGGACGAACTGTCCGGCGGTCAACGCCAGCGCGCCTTCGTGGCCATGGTGCTTTGCCAGGATACGGATTATGTGCTGCTTGACGAGCCGCTCAACAACCTCGACATGAAACACGCCTCCAGCATGATGAAAATCATGCGCAAGGCGGCCGACGAGCTGAAGAAGACCGTGGTTCTGGTTCTGCACGACATCAACTTCGCCTCCTGGTATTCCGACACCATCATCGCCATGCGCGAGGGCCGCATCTGTCATCAGGGTCCTGCGGAAGAGATCATCCGTCCCGATATTCTCAAGGAAATCTATGACATGCCGATCAGCGTCAGTGAGATAGACGACCGGCGCATCTGCCTGTTTTACGAATGACATGATGATTGTGCAGGATTTTTGCTGTCCCGTCGCCTAACATGGAACAGGGCCACAGGCCCGCACGTTAATCGACGGACTTTTCCAAAGCGGCATTCCGTCCGCAACTTCAGGAGACATCGATGAAGACGCACAAGACGAAGAACGACCTGCCTTCAAACGCCAAGTCGACCGTTATCGGCATTCTAAACGAATCGCTGGCTTCGGTGATCGACCTTGCGCTCATCACCAAACAGGCGCACTGGAACCTGAAAGGCCCGCAATTCATCGCCGTGCATGAACTTCTCGATACGTTCCGCACCCAGCTCGACAATCATGGTGACACGATTGCCGAACGTGTGGTCCAGCTTGGCGGCACGGCGCTCGGCAGCCTGCAATCGGTCTCCTCGACAACCAAGCTCAAGGCCTATCCGACCGACATCTACAAGATCCATGACCATTTGGACGCCCTGATCGAACGTTATGGCGATGTGGCCAACATGATCCGCAAGGCCATAGACGATTCCGATGAAGCGGGCGACCCCACGACGGCCGACATCTTCACCGCCGCCTCGCGCGATCTCGACAAGGCGCTCTGGTTCCTCGAAGCGCATGTGCAGGAAAAGAGCTGAGCGGAAATCCGCCCACTTCAAAAACAAAGCGCCCGGATATCCGGGCGCTTTTTTTCTTCTCAGGCATCAGTGCCGCCGCAAAACGGCAAGCCCGATGTCCCGCAACATCTCATGGTCGAGAATGCCGCGCTGGGCGCTGCGGATAAGAACCGCCGCGCACTCGTTGGCAACGTGGCTGCTGCGATCTTGAAGGCACTCGAAACATACGCCATCGAAAATATTCTGCAGATCGGTGATCTGCTCCGGCGACAATTGTGCGCCAACCCGTTCAAAAGCTGCATACGACAAGGCTCATCCTCCTGATGATATGCCAAGTATCGTTTCTTTTTTTCGTGGACAGGAAATTTGTACACCCGAACGAATCACTTGTCGAATCAGATTTTAACCAAATGTAAATAGATTATTTCCTGGCACCGCATCTGGGCGCTCCATTGTGAGACGGCAATAAAAACCAGATGAAACAATATCTTCGCTCAAATATCCATGGCGTCCGAGCCCGCCGCTTCCCGGAAGGGCAGATAAATTCGCAGGCAGGCGGATTTCCACCGAAACCGCAAAAGAAACTGTTGCATTCCAAAAACGATTGAGCGATATAGCACCCGTCGCCGCTTCGGCGGCCCACGGTTCAGCATACTACCCCGGACCGGTGGATTTGAGCGGGTGTAGCTCAGGGGTAGAGCACAACCTTGCCAAGGTTGGGGTCGAGGGTTCAAATCCCTTCGCCCGCTCCAGATTTCCAGAACAGGCCGATAAATCTCTGGCGTGCCCGATGCGAGGCGCATCGCCATACGCGAAAATTTCTCGCGAAAAGAAACCGGGAAGAGAGTTCTCTCCCCGGCCCTCATCGTCAGGCGGCCTCGTCCCAGACGGGCGCAAGCCCTTCCGGCGAAACGATGCGGCCATCCGGTCTGGCAAGCGCACGGATTGCCGCCATTTCATCTGCCGAAAGCTCGAAGTCGAAGATGGCGAGATTTTCCTCGACCCGGGCCTCACTCACCGTTTTCGACAGGGCGACGACGCCCTGCTGCTGCACGAGCCAGCGCAGAACCACCTGTGCTACCGACTTGCCACGGCCCGCGGCAATCTCCTTCAGCACCGGATCGTCAAACACTTTACCATCGGCCATGCCGTAATAACCCGTCACCAACATGCCCGCAGCTTTGGCGGCAGCGATAACCACATCCTGATCGATGTAGGGGTGGTATTCGATCTGGTTGGTCACGATCGGGGCATCGGACAGCTTCACCGCTTCGGCCATCAGCGCCGTGCTGAAGTTGGAAACGCCGATATGGCGCACCTTGCCGGCCTGCCTCACCGCGTTCAGCGCGCCGATCTGCTCGGCAAGCGAAACCGCCTCGTTCGGCCAGTGCAGCAGCAGCAGGTCCACATGGTCGGTCTTCAGCCTTTTCAGGCTATCATCGACAGAGGCGAGGAAGGCATCGTGCCTGTAGTTCTCGACCCAGACCTTGGTGGTGAGAAACACTTCGCCGCGCGCAACGCCCGAAGCAGCAATGGCTTCACCGACCTCGGCTTCATTGCCATAGATCTGGGCGGTATCGATATGGCGGAACCCGGCCTTCAGCGCATGGGGAACGATACGCAGCACATCGGGGCCGGGAATGCGAAACGTGCCGAAACCAAGCGCCGGGATTGACGCGCCGTTTGCAGTGACATCAAACATATATTTTCTCCTTTGAGGTGGCCCGGCCGGCTTGGGAGCGGCCGGGTATTTCATGAAAAGCTCAGGCAGTTTTCAGTGTCAGCGCGGCGCGGCGGTCGAGCGCGCTGCTCCAGATGGTCAGGAGCAGGGCAACCGCGACGAGGATGGCGCCGACCCAGGGTGTGGCACCCAGGCCCAACGGTGATTCCACCACCAGACCGCCGAGCCACGCGCCGATGGCGATGCCGAGGTTGAACGCGGCGATGTTGAGCGCCGAAGCGACATCGACGGCGCCGGGACGATGCTCCTTGGCAAGCTGCACCACATAAAGCTGCAGGCCGGGAACATTGGCGAAGGAGAGGAAACCAAGCGCGGCAAGCGTGATGAGCGTCAGCACCGGCGAAACCGCGGTGAAGGAAAAGACGAGCAGCACGATGGCCTGCGCCAGGAAGAGGCCAATGAGGGCCCTGGCCGGATTATGGTTGGCGATCCGGCCGCCACCGATGTTGCCGGCCGCGATGGCGATACCGTAAAGCACGAGGATCAGGCTGACGCTCTTTTCCGAAAATCCGGTCACATCCTGCAGGATTGGCGCAAGGAAGGTGAAGGCGACGAAGGTGCCGCCGTAACCAAGCGCGGTCATGGCGAAAACGATGAGCAGGCGGCCGGAGCCGAGAACACGGACCTGATCGAGCAAGCTTGCCGGCGGCGCCTTCTTGAGTGTGTTCGGGAGAAGCGCTGCAATGCCGAGGAAGGCAATGACACCAAGGGCAGCAACGGCCCAGAAAGTTGCGCGCCAGCCGAAGACTTGGCCGATATAGGTGCCGAGCGGAACACCGGTGACGATGGCGACCGTAAGGCCCATGAACATCATGGCAATGGCCGAGGCGCGACGGTTTTCCGGCACGAGATCGGCCGCGATGGTGGAGCCGACCGAGAAAAAGACGCCATGGGCGAAGGCGGCAATGACGCGGGCGACCAGCAGCATCTCATAATTGGGTGAAAGTGCTGCGAGACTGTTACCGACGATGAACAGGGCCATCAGGCCGAGCAGCAGCGGCTTCCTCTCTATCTTGCCGGTCAATGCGGTCAGGATCGGCGCACCAAAGGTCACACCCAGTGCATAGACACTGACGATGAGACCGGCGAGCGGCAGGGTGATATGGAGATCGTTTGCGACAGTCGGCAGCAGACCGACAATGACGAACTCCGTTGTTCCGATCGCATAGGCCGCGATCGTCAGGGCAAATATGGCCAATGGCATGACGAATACCTCTTCGCCCGCAGCTGGATCGCGGGCCTTCTGGACAGCGTGGGGCTGCCCGGTTGGATCAAATTGTATGAGCGCAATATGGGCAAAGGGGACTTGCATGATAATCGGCAAAGCCGGATAAATACCTTTGAATTGATTTCATAGGTGATGCGCGATGGATAACAGGGCCGGAGAGATGGAAGTCTTCGTGGCGGCGGCGGAACTCGGCAGCTTTTCAGCCGCCGGGCGCAGGCTGAAGCTTTCGCCCTCGGCCGTCAGCAAACTTGTCACACGTATCGAAGACCGTCTCGGCACCAGGTTGCTGGCCCGCTCCACCCGGCTCGTAACGCTTACGCCGGAGGGCGAGGTCTATCTGGCGCGGGCCCGACGCATTCTCGCCGACATAGCCGAGACCGAGCAGATCGTGGCGAGCGGCGGCAAGGTGGTGCCGCGCGGGCTGCTACGGGTCAACGCGACGCTGGGCTTCGGCGAACGTTATCTCCTGCCGCTTGCACCGGAATTCCTGTCGCTTTATCCGGAAATCGAGCTGGATATTTCGCTGACTGACGGTGTCATCAGCCTGATCGAGGAACGCACGGACATTGCCATACGCTCCGGCGCCATGGGCGATTCATCGCTGAAGGCAAGAAAGCTAAAGGAAGTACGCCGCGTTATCGTCGCCTCCCCCACCTATATCGAACAATACGGCATGCCGGAAACGCCGCAGGATCTGGCGCGGCACAATTGCCTGAGCTTCAATTTCAGTCGCAGTCTCAATGAATGGCCGTTTCGCGACCCCGGTTCTGCCGATGTCTATCGCCTGCCAGTCACGGGCAATGCCTCCGTCAATAGCGGCATGGCCATGCGCAGGCTTTGCCTATCGGGGCTTGGGCTCGGTCGGGTCGGTGAATTCCACGTCGAACCCGATATTAGGGCTGGCCTGCTCGTTCCCGTACTGGAAGACTATAGCGCCGAGGACATGGAGGTGATCCACGCGGTTTATGCCGGCCATGAGCATCTCGCAGCCCGCGTGCGCGCCTTCATAGATTTCCTTGCCGCAAGGGTCGGGCGCTGATTATCACACCAGCCCATGTACCAGCTTCGCAAGCCAGTCGACAAATACGCGGACCTTGTTGGTCACGTGCCGGGTCTGGGGATAGACGACATAGATCGGCATCGCCTCCCGTCGCCATTCGGAAAGCACCGGCACCAGCTCTCCGCGCGAAAGGGCGTCGCGCACCATGAAGATCGGCAGCTGCACGATGCCCATGCCGGCGAGCGCCGCATTCAAGTAGGTGCGGCTGTCATTGACGGAAACGACGTAGTTGGGCGTCAACTCGACGCTGCGTATGCCATTGTCGAAGGAGGCCGGCATGATCTGACCGGTGGTGGCATTGAGGTAACCCACCGACAGATGATCCTTCTCCAGGTCCTCCGGTTCTCGGGGCATGCCAAAATTTTCGATATAGGAAGGCGACGCAAATGTTTCGAACCGGAGTTCGCCTACTTTTCGGGCAATCAGCGACTGATCGCGCAACACGCCTACGCGTAGCGCGCAGTCGACATTTTCCGCGATATAATCGACCAGACGGTCGCCGACACCGAGATCGAGACGGATTTGCGGATAGCGCTGGTAAAATTCGCAAAGATGTGGGATAACCACAAGGTCCGCAAAGACACCGGCCATTTCCACGCGCAACCGGCCGGATGGCTGCACCTGCGCGCTGGACATGCTGCCGTCAAGTTCTTCTATTTCCGATAAAATCTGCGATGCACGCTCATAATAGAGAGCGCCGTCCGTTGTCAGCATCACTCGCCGCGTCGTGCGGTTGAGAAGCGTGGTCTGCAAATGCGCCTCGAGCGCCTGGACCATATTGGTGACCGTGGTTTTCGGCATGTTCAGCGCTGTCGCGGCGCGGCTGAAATTGCCGGTTTCCACGACACGCGTAAAAACCCGCATGGCGGAGAGCTGATCCATGATGAGATTATCCGTCTTTTTGGAATAGTGTTTTCATTTTGGCATACTTGATCGTTTTTCCCCGAACAATAATATGAATTTCAGATTTTGCAAATGTGATGCACTGCTCAAGGTGGTGCAACGGGACCGGATCAGATGAACGCGCACTGGGAGAATATCAAAAGCTGTGGGGGCTTCGCGTCCCAGCTTTCCGTGCGCCGATATGAAGGTTCGAGCCTGTGCAGCCAACCGCCCGTCGTACTTTATCTGCGCGGCGGTTCGTTTCTGGAACCCGGCCTGGAGCCGGGCGGCAATTGCCCGGAACTTCCGGTCGCGCGCGCGCTTGCAGAAAGCGGCGCGGTGGTCGTGGAGGCCGATTACAGCAGGCCGTCCGGCAACGAGTTTCCGATGGTTATCGACTGCGCTTACGAAGCGCTCGATCGCCTGAGCCGGGATCGCAAGCATTATGGCGGCGCGAAATCGCTGCTGTTCGTGGCCGGCGAAGAGGCAGGCGGCAATGTGGCGGCGGGGCTTGCCTTGAAGGCCCGTGACCGCATGCCGGGCAAACTTGCCGGTCAGATACTTCTGTCGCCCATGATCGATCCGATGATGACGACGGAATCCTTCCGCGACGCGGACAGGATCGGCATGCGCCAGCGCTGGGCGGATGGCTGGAGCCATTACCTTGCCAAGGCGTGCGGGTTTTTTCACCCCTATGCCGCACCCTGCCAGTGCACGCGGCTGAACCGGGTGGCGCCGGCGCTGATCTTTACCGCCGAGGACGACCCTCTGCGCGACGAAACGGTCAATTACGGAGACCGCCTCATCGCCTCAGGCGTTAGCGTTAGGCAGCATGTTTTCCCCGCCGGCGTCGGCTGGACGGGGCTTTATCAAGGAGAGGGCGGCGGATGGGTCTCATCCGTCTGTTCGGAGTTCAAGACTTTCGTTGACCAGTTAAACCACTGAAATTTCGCATTTTGAGCATGTCCAGTAAAAGTGCGTAGCGGTTTTACGTCCGGATCATGCGACGAAGTAAAAATAGATGAACGACCTGCTCCCGATCGGGGGCGAAGGAGATACCCATGACGCTGAACACAAAGCGCCGGGCCCTGACGGGCGCCGGTATCGGGCTTGCCATGTCCGTTGCAGCAGCAGCACTGTTTTTCGACCTCCCCACCAGTCGCGATGCAACGGCCGCTTCCACGCCTGCTGAAACACCAGCGATCCCTGTCACCGTTGCCAAGGTTGAAAGCCGCGACGTGATGCGCTGGGAGGAATTTTCCGGCCGTCTGGAAGCCGTTGACCGGGTGCAGATTCGCTCCCGCGTCGCCGGCCAGATCAAGGCCGTTCACTTCCGCGAAGGTGCGCTGGTGAAGGAAGGCGATCCCCTCTTCACCATCGACCCGGCCCCCTATCAGGCCGCTGTCGCCGGCGCTGAAGGACAGGTTGCCTCCGCCGAAGCCAAGGTCAGCCTTGCGAAAACGGAACTCGACCGTGGCCGCCGGCTTTCCGACAACCGCACCATCTCGCAGAGCGATCTCGACCAGCGCCAGAGCTCGTTTGCGGATGCCGAAGCCCAGCTTCGCGCCGCCCGCGCAGCACTCACCACGGCGCAACTCGATCTCGGTTACACCGAAATCCGCGCACCTGTTTCAGGCCGCGTCGGCCGCATCGAAATCACCGCCGGTAACCTCGTCGCCGCCGGTTCCACCTCGCCGGCACTGACGACCCTCGTGTCGGTCAACCCGATCTATGCGAGCTTCAACGCCAGCGAAGGCGTGGTGGCCAAGGCTCTTGCCGAGCTGCCGAAGACCGATGGCGCCCTGCCGGCTCTCGAACAGATCCCAGTGGAAATCGGCACGCTTTCGGATGAAGGCACGCCGATCAAGGGTACGCTGCACCTGATCGACAATCAGGTGGATTCGGCAAGCGGCACCATCGGTGTGCGCGCCGTCTTCGACAATCCCGATGGCAGGTTGATCCCCGGCCAGTTCGTGCGGGTGCGCATGGGCGAACCGAAGCCGGAAAACCGCATCGTCATCAGCGATCGCGCCATCGGTACGGATCAGGACAAGCGCTTCGTCTTCGTGGTCGATGCCGAAAACAAGGTGAGCTACCGCCAGATCAAGCCGGGCGCGCCGGCCGATGGCCAGCGCATCATCGAAAGCGGCCTTGCTGCCGGTGATACGATCGTCGTCAACGGCCTGCAGCGCATCCGTCCCGGCGCAACCATTGCACCGCAAGCGGAAGATAAGGTTGCTGCCTCGCAGTAATCCACCTCTTTGATCAATAAGCGTCCCGCGCTTTCGCGAGACGCGCATTCAGACAGAACCGGCCTTCACCGGCGGCAGAATTGCCGCCGGAGCGGCCTTCGCATTCCAAAATATACCCGGAGAGGGACTGGATATGAATATTTCCAGATTTTTTGTCGACCGGCCGGTATTTGCCGGCGTCTTGTCGATCCTGATTGTGGTGGCAGGCCTTCTTGGCATGCGCGCCCTGCCGATTTCGGAATATCCCGAAGTCGTTCCGCCATCCGTCGTCGTGCGCGCCACCTATCCCGGTGCGAACCCGACCGTTATCGCTGAAACCGTCGCGACACCGCTCGAAGAACAGATCAACGGTGTCGAAGACATGCTCTACATGGGCAGCCAGGCGACGTCGGACGGCGTGCTGACGCTCACCGTCACCTTCAAGCTCGGCACCGATCCTGATAAGGCCCAGCAGCTTGTGCAGAACCGCGTCTCGCAGGCCGAACCGCGCCTGCCGGCGGAAGTGCGCGCGCTCGGCATCACCACGGTCAAGAGCTCGCCCGACTTCATCATGGTCGTCAACCTTGTCTCCAAGACCGACGCCTATGACATCACCTATCTGCGCAACTATGCGACGCTGAACGTCAAGGACCGTCTCGCCCGCATCGAAGGCGTGGGTCAGGTGCAGGTCTTCGGCGCGGGTGACTATTCCATGCGCGTCTGGCTCGATCCGCAGAAGGTGGCCGAGCATGATCTCGCCGCCAGCGACGTCTCCGACGCCATCCGCCAGCAGAACGTGCAGGCCGCGGCCGGGGTCATCGGCGCTTCACCAAGCCCGAACGGTGTCGACCTGCAGCTCAACGTCAATGCCCAGGGCCGTCTGACGACGCCGGAAGAATTCGGCAACATCATCGTCAAGAGCGGCGCGAACGGCGAAATCACCCGCCTGCGCGATGTCGCGCGCATCGAACTCGGAGCAGCCGATTACACGCTGCGTTCTCTGCTCGATGGTGAGCCGGCCGTGGCCGTCGCCGTCCTCCAGGCGCCCGGCTCCAACGCCATCGAAATCGCCGACAATGTCCGCGCCACCATGGATAATCTGCAATTGGCGATGCCCGATGGCGTGAAATACGAGATCGTCTACGATACGACGAAATTCGTGCGCTCCTCCATCGAGAAGGTTGTCGATACACTCCTCGAGGCCGTTGGCCTCGTGGTGCTTGTCGTCATCCTCTTCCTGCAGACGTGGCGCGCCTCGATCATTCCGCTGATCGCCGTTCCGGTCTCGATCATCGGCACCTTCGCCGTCATGTATGCCTTCGGCTTCTCCATCAACGCGTTGACGCTGTTCGGCCTTGTGCTCGCCATCGGCATCGTGGTGGATGACGCGATCGTGGTCGTCGAAAACGTCGAGCGAAATATCGAAAACGGGCTCTCACCGCGTGACGCCACCTATAAGGCGATGCGCGAAGTCTCCGGTCCGATCATCGCCATTGCGCTGGTACTGGTCGCCGTCTTCGTGCCGCTCGCCTTCATCTCCGGCCTGTCCGGCCAGTTCTACCGGCAGTTCGCGCTGACGATTGCCATCTCCACCGTCATTTCGGCCATCAACTCGCTGACGCTGTCACCCGCACTTGCGGCCCTGCTGCTGAAGGAACATGGCGCACCGAAGGACTGGCTCACCCGCTTCATGGACAATATCCTCGGCTGGTTCTTCCGCGGCTTCAACCGTGCCTTCGGCGCGGCCTCGAACGGCTACGGCAAGACCGTCGGCGGGCTGGTGACGCGCAAGAGCCTCGTCATGATCGTCTATATGGCGCTGGTGGCCGCCACCTATGGCATGTTTACGACAGTTCCGAGCGGCTTCGTGCCGGCGCAGGACAAGCAGTACCTCATCGGTTTCGCGCAGCTTCCTGATGGCGCAACGCTCGACCGTACCGAAAGCGTGATCAAGCGGATGAGCGAGATCGCCATGGAAACGCCCGGTGTCAGCCACGCCATCGCCTTCCCCGGCCTGTCGATCAACGGCTTCACCATCGGTTCCAATTCCGGGATCGTTTTTGCGGTTCTCGACGACTTCGAAAAACGCAAGACACCGGAACTGTCAGGTGGCGCCATCGCCATGCAGCTGAACCAGAAATATGCCGGCATTCAGGACGCCTTCATCGCCATGTTCCCGCCGCCGCCGGTCAACGGTCTCGGCCAGACAGGCGGCTTCAAGCTGCAGATCGAAGACCGCGCCGGTTACGGCTACCAGACGCTGGACGAAGCGGCGAAAGCCGTTATCGCCAAGGCATATCAGACGCCGGAGCTGGCAGGCATTTTCTCCAGCTACCAGATCAACGTGCCGCAGCTCTTCGCCGATCTCGACCGCGCCAAGGCGGAACAGCTGGGCGTCTCCGTCAGCGACGTCTTCCAGACGCTGCAGATCTATCTCGGCTCGCTCTATGTCAATGACTTCAACGCCTTCGGTCGCACATACAGCGTCCGTGTGCAGGCGGATTCACAGTTCCGCGCCCACGCCGAAGATATTGGCCGCCTGAAGGTTCGCTCGGCAACGGGTCAGATGATCCCGCTGTCGACGCTCCTGAAGGTGAATGCGACGACCGGACCGGAGCGCACCAACCGTTATAACGGCTTCCTTGCGGCCGATATCAACGGCGGACCGGCACCGGGCTTCTCCTCGGGTCAGGCACAGGCCGCGATCGAAAAGATCCTCGCCGAAACCCTGCCCGCGGGCGTCGATTACGAATGGACGGATCTGACCTATCAGCAGATTCTCGCCGGCAATTCCAGCATCGTGGTTTTCCCGCTGGCGCTGCTGCTCGTCTATCTCGTGCTCGCTGCGCAATATGAAAGCCTGACCCTGCCGATCGCGATCATCCTGATCGTCCCGCTCGGCGTGCTCGCAGCCCTCACGGGCGTCTGGCTGACGGGAGGGGATAACAACATCTTTACGCAGATCGGCCTTGTCGTCCTTGTCGGTCTCTCGGCGAAAAACGCGATCCTGATCGTGGAATTCGCCCGGGAACTGGAATTCGAGGGACGAACGCCGCTTCAGGCGGCCATCGAGGCAAGCCGGCTTCGCCTGCGCCCGATCCTGATGACCTCGCTCGCCTTCATCATGGGCGTGGTGCCGCTGGTCGTCTCGACAGGTGCCGGTGCGGAAATGCGCGCCGCCATGGGTGTCGCGGTCTTCTCCGGCATGATCGGCGTGACGTTCTTCGGCATCTTCATGACTCCGGTCTTCTATGTGCTGGTGCGCAAGCTGGCGGGCAACCGTCCGCTCATCCAGCACAAGCAGGAAGAACCGGCCAATTCGGACTACAAGCTCGAAAAGGCCGGCTGATACCGACACCTATCCACCGCAACCTTCGACGCAAGCCCGCCGCGCATCCCGAGATGCGCGGCGTTTTATATGGAAAGATGTGTATGCGCCTCTTCTGAAATTGAATCAGTTTCAAGTGCTTAACGGTAATACAGGCTGCGTTCTGCGCCGCACCACAATTGGCAAAAGTCAATATAGATGTTGGTGACTGCGCGCAGAGGAAGAAACAATGATATTTTATGCTTTGTATTTTGTGTTACTTTCCAAGAACAGGGTGATTCGGACTAAATGATTTAGTTCAGGGGCGACATGATGGAGCAGGATTACGAGAACTGGGCGACGACCGTTGCCTATTCGATAGTGATGCATGAGGGTCTTGATCTCGCGCTTTCCGCGCAAAATCTCGATAGAGGCAAGACCAGAAACAATCGTGAGCGGTTGATGGAAGCCATTCGCACATCCTTGCTGGAAGCGCGCTCACGCAGCCACGTGACAGCGGCGCAACGGGTTTAAGCCAGCCTCCTGAGATTGTTGCGGCAGCTTTCCTGGGCACGCCGCTGCAAGATCAGGCCGGAAGCAGGTCGGTCCGCACCGCGGCTTTCAGCGGCAGATGATCCGAAGCGATACGCGCCAGTGCGCTGTCATGCGCTTCGACCTGCTCGATCAGCCCTTCACGATTGGCGATGATCCGGTCCAGAGCCAGCACCGGCAGGTTGGACGGAAAACTGGGTACGGCTGGCGGCAGAGCGCCGAAAGCATCGCGAAACGTATTGAGTGATGAACCATTGCCGAGGCGCCATTCATTCAGGTCTCCCATGAGAATGGTCGGGCATTCATCCCTCGCTTCAAGAAGGCCGATCAGAGCCTTCGCCTGCTGGGCGCGGGAATGCCGCAGCAGCCCGAAGTGAGCGGCAATGACCCGCAGGGTGCCGCCGCGCTTCAGATCCAGTTCAACAACGAGCGCGCCACGCGGCTCAAGCCCAGGCAGCTTCAGGGTATGAACCTCCTTGACCGCGCCCTCCTTGAACAGGACGACATTGCCATGCCACCCATGCGCCTTCACCCCGACCTGGACAGGCACGGGGACAAGGCCGCTTTCCCTTTCCAGCCGGGCGAGATCGAGCAGCCCGGTGCGTTCGCCGAAGCGGCTGTCGGCCTCTTGCAGCGCAATGATATCCGCCCCGATTTCCTGAATCACGCGACTGGTGCGATCAGGATCGAACTTGCGGTCCCGGCCCACGCATTTATGCACGTTGTAGGAGGCGATAACGGGAAAATCATGCGCCTTTTCCGCAGGCTTGGCATTCTGCCGCTGACGGTGATTGCGCAGCGAGTCCATCACAAAGGCCGGCAGGCTGGTATTCCGCGCCAGTACCGCTTTTTCGTTTTCCAGCACGCCGTCTTTTTTCACACGTCATCTCCGCTCAAAGATAGGGCGAGGCCAGCCACAGTACCCGTTCCACAAAACGAACAACGAAGGGACGCGCTTTCAGTTCGCTCAGTCTCACAGGTATTGCGGCGTCGCGCGCCGTCGAGATCGTCTGCGTGATGGCCTGTCCGAACGCTTCGTCCATAACCTCCAGATCGATCTCGAAATTCAGACGCAAAGAGCGGGGATCGAGATTGGACGAACCGATGTAGCTCCACCGTCCGTCGATCACCAGCATCTTCGAATGATTGAACGCTCCCGTCGCCCTCCATATCCGGCAATAGTTGCGCAACATCTGATCGAACTGCGCCGTCATCGCCCTGTCGACAAGCACCAGATTATTGCTTTTCGGCACGACGATATCAACGACGACGCCGCGTCGCGCCGCCGTAATCAGCGCCGAAATAAGCTCCCGATCCGGGAGAAAATAGGGCGACATGATGAGAATCGACGACCTTGCGATGGAAAAAGCGCCGGTCAGCATCTTGTGATTGGTCTCGATGCTTTTGTCCGGCCCGGAGGAGCAAACGCGGGCAACGATCTGCGAGCCCGGCACGCCTTCGGGAATGGCGATATCCCAGACCGGCGTGTCCAGAAGTTCCTTTGTCGTGAAACGCCAGTCTTCCGCCGCAATGGAGAAAAAATCCGCTACCACCGGTCCGCTGATCTTGAAATGTGTGTCGTGCGATTGTCTTCCCTGGCCGAATTCCTCGGTAAAGCCCTCGCGTATGTTCATGCCGCCACTAAAGGCGACACGCCCGTCCACCACGAGAATCTTGCGGTGGGTGCGCAGATTGGCGTAGGGCAGCCGCAGCCCCATGATGACGTTGCCGTTGAAGACGTTGGCGACGATGCCCCTCTCCCGCAGCGTCGGCAGGATGCTCGGAACCGAATAACGCGCGCCCACGGCATCGATGAGCACCCTCACCTCCACGCCGCGCTGTTTTGCCCGCTGGAGGGCGGAAACGAAGCGGGCGCCGATCCGGTCATTATCGAAAATATATGTTTCGAGGATGATCGACCGTTTCGCCTGCTCGATCGCTTCCAGCATCGCCGCATAGGCGGCGTCACCCGTGGCGATGGGCTCGATGCTGTTGCCAGTCGTCAGTGCATGGCGGGTCACCCGGTCACCCAGTACCTTCATCGCCGCGAAACGGCGGCCGAACCGCTCGGCCACCAGCTCACCGCCAGCGTCGAAACGGGCCACGCGGTCCATGATCTCGTCCTGCATGAAGGACCGCTGCTGGGTAATGTTGGACCGGCGGATGCGGTTGATGCCGGCAATGGCATAGATGACCGCACCGACGATGGGCGACAGCACGATGACGCCGACCCAGCCCAGTGCCGAGCGAACTTCTTCCTTCGTCATGGTGGCGTGCACGGCCGCCACGGTTCCCATCAAAACGGAGAGAACGGCAAGAATATGCGGCCAATAGGCGATGATGAGAGCGAGCATGAATACAACTATAGGGCATCAGGCGGAAAAGTGTAACGCGGTTTTCCGAAAGCCGCCGCCTTAACGAGAAATCGGTGCAGCGATCCCGCAACGAGAGGCGTTCCCTGACGGCGGCAAAACGACCGCCATGCTTTTGCGGGACAGACCCTTGCGGGATTAACGGTGGAAACTGGTCTTGCGATATGTCATGAGAGCGCATCTTGATCTTTGGGCGGGGGCAGCATTGGTGGGCTTTCTGCCGCGTTTGAACGCAAGAAGGCCGTGATGCAGGACAATACCCAAGGCGCCGTCATCGTCATTTCCAGCCATGTCATGCGGGGCTCCGTGGGCAACCGCGCGGCAGTCTTCGCGCTGGAGACACTCGGTTTTCCGGTTTGGGCAGTGCCCACCATCGTCATGCCCTGGCATCCCGGCCACGGACCATCCACCCGCATGCGCTTTCAGGACGAAGACTTCGACAAGGCGATGACCGACCTCGAAAACGCCAAATGGATCGGCGAGGTCAAGGCGGTTCTGACCGGTTATTTCGGCAGCGCCGCGCAGGTGCGTGCCGTCGCAAGGCTGATCCGAAATCTCAAGGAAAAGAACCCGGCGCTGATTTACGCCTGCGATCCTGTCATGGGTGATCTGGGCGGACTTTATATTCCCCTTGAGACCGCCGAAGCCATCCGCGATCACCTCATTCCGCTTGCCACGGTCGCCACGCCCAACCGATATGAACTCGCCTGGATGAGCGGCGCCGCGCTTGAGACCAACAGCGCCATCATGGATGCAGCGCTTTCCCTCGGCCCGCCAAAAATGCTGGTCACCTCGGCGGTGCCGATGATGACGGGCGGCACCGGCAACCTTTACCTCAGCGGCCGCCACGCGCTGCTCGCCGAACATCGCGCCATTGAAAATGCGCCTAACGGCCTCGGCGACCTGATGTCGGCGCTGTTTCTTGCCCGCCTGCTGGAAGGTCTGGATGACGAAAAGGCGCTGCAGCTCGCAACCGCCAGCGTGTTCGAAATTCTGGCCCGCACAAAAAAACGCGACATGAACGAACTGACGCTGGAGACGGATTCTTCAAGCCTCTCCACACCCATGGCCATGGTGCAGATGCGTCATCTCTTGCATCCTTCGCGCAGCAAGCGCAAATAGCGGCTAGAGCATTTCCGTGAAACGTGGCCCTCGGTCTTCGTCCGGAAATGCGACAAGCAAGGAGTTGGAGCGGTTTCACGGCTCGAAGAAAACCGAAAATGCTCCAAAGGATTGGTCTTCAACGCACCGAGTTCTTCCCTCGATCTCGGTCCAACCACAACGGTACTGCGATAGATGAAAGATTTTCCGGAAAACCTTCTCAACGGCTATAAGAACTTCATGAGCGGTCGTTATGCCGACGAGCGCGAAAGATACCGCGTTCTGGCCGATACCGGACAGAAACCGCAGACCCTGTTCATTGCCTGTTGTGACTCCCGCTCCGCGCCGGAAACCATTTTCGACTGCGGCCCGGGAGAGCTTTTTGTCGTCCGCAATGTTGCCAACATGGTGCCGCCCTTCGAGCCGGACGGGCAATATCACGCCACCTCGGCGGCCATCGAATATGCGGTTCAGGTGCTGAAGGTGAAGGATATCGTCGTCATGGGCCACGGTCGCTGCGGCGGCATTCAGGCGGCGCTCGATCCCAATCTGGAGCCGCTGTCGCCCGGTGATTTCATTGGCAAATGGATGAACATGGTCAAGTCGGCCGCCTCGCAAATCCAGAGCAACGACGTCATGACCGCCTCTGAGCGGCAGACGGCGCTGGAACGCGTTTCCATCCGCAACTCCATCGCCAATCTGCGCGGCTTCCCCTTCGTCAAGGCACAGGAAACCGCCGGCAAGGTGAAGCTGCACGGCGCGTGGTTCGATATTTCGACCGGCGAATTGTGGGTGATGGACGGTAAGACCGGCGACTTCCGCCGCCCGGATCTGTGATTGGCAGGTAATAGCTACCGGCCAAACTCAACGCTCGTCACCCCGGACTAGATCCGGGGTCCAGCGCGATCAAGTCCTTGAGCGCCAAATACTCTTTCACGGCGCGGACGCGCCGTGACTGGATGCCGGATCAAGTCCGGCATAACGGAAGTGGGAATTCGCGCGTGGAAAGCGGCCTTATTGGCCGTCAATCGCCTTGCCGATGAAGGCGATCGCCTGCTGGTAGACACTTGCGGCGTTCCAGCCCTGAATTGCCGCGTAATTCGCCTGCCCCTGCTGGTAGCCTGCACCGCGCTGCCAGCCATGGCCGACGAGGAAGTTTGCGGTGGACGCCAGCGCGTCGGCGCGCGAACCGACGAGATCAATCCGACCGTCGCGGTCGAAATCCACGCCGTAGCGCACGACGTTCAGCGGCAGGAACTGCGTCTGGCCGATTTCACCATGGGCGGCACCCTTGGCGTTGACATTCAGCGAGCCGCTGCCGACGAGTTTCAGAGCCGCATAAAGCTGCTCGGTGAAATAGTCCGAACGGCGGCAGTCAAAAGCAAGCGTTGAAACGGCGGAAAGCGTGTGCTGGTTGCCCATGAAACCGCCAAAGCCTGTTTCCATGCCCCAGATGGCGAGCAGCGGACCAGCCGGCACGCCATAGGCACGCTCGATGGAGGCGAACAGTGCGGCGTTGTTCTTCTTCATGGTCTTGCCGCGCGAAATGATCGTCTGACCGCCGCGCTTCTGCATGAACTGCTCGAAGGACAGCTTGAAGCTGTGCTGACCGCGATCGGCGCGGATCGTCGCCTGGTTGTAGGAGACGCCGGAGAAAGCCCGGTCGAGCACCGAGGCGCTGACGCCGCGACCCGCCGCTTCCTGCTTGAAGGCGCTGACCCAGGCATCGAAGCCCGCCGAAGTGTTGCCGCATTGCGCGGCCATAACCGGCGTCGCTGCCAGAACCGAGACCATGGCCACACCAGCCAGAATTACCTTCATTGCCCGCATCAAAATCTGCCTTCGATATCCTTTGGGGAGTTTTTCCCGAGAACCAAACCGTCAATACTGTATGATTCAGGTGCCAAAACTGTCTTTTGGCGGCCTAAATTGCCTTTCGGCAGCAAGGCCTGCAAATAAACTGGCCGTGATCTCGCCAATTATAAAACCCGCCTGCCCCACACAGAACAGACGGGTTATACTTAACGAACCTTAAAAATTCGTATCTCGGATCAGGCGGCCGCCTTGCGCGGCTTGATGAAGCCACGATTGATCAGCAGTTCGGCGATCTGGACGGCGTTAAGGGCAGCACCCTTGCGCAGGTTGTCAGAAACAACCCACAGGTTGAGACCGTTTTCGACCGTCGCATCTTCGCGGATACGCGAGATGTAGGTCGCGTCTTCGCCAGCGGATTCAACCGGCGTGATGTAACCGCCGTTTTCGCGCTTGTCGATCACGAGGCAACCCGGTGCTTCGCGCAGGATGTCACGGGCCTGATCGGCAGTGATCTCGTTTTCGAACTCGATATTGACCGATTCCGAATGGCCGATGAAGACAGGGACGCGCACGGCCGTGCAGGTCACCTTGATCTTCGGATCAAGCATCTTCTTGGTTTCGGCCAGAACCTTCCATTCTTCCTTAGTGTAGCCGTCTTCCATGAAGACGTCGATGTGCGGGATAACATTGAAGGCAATGCGCTTGGTGAACTTCTTGGCTTCGACCGGGTCGGCCACGAAAACGGCGCGGGTCTGCTGGAAAAGCTCGTCCATGCCTTCCTTGCCGGCACCGGACACCGACTGATAGGTGGAGACGACGACGCGCTTGATCTTGGCGAAGTCATGCAGCGGCTTCAGCGCGACAACAAGCTGCGCCGTGGAGCAATTGGGGTTGGCGATGATGTTCTTCTTGGTGAAGCCTGCAACAGCATCGGCATTGACTTCCGGAACGATCAGCGGAACGTCCTGATCGTAGCGCCATGCGGATGAGTTATCGATGACGACGCAGCCCTGCTGGCCGATCTTCGGCGACCACTTCTTGGAAACATCGCCGCCTGCAGACATCAGGCAGATATCCGTGTCGGAAAAATCGTAGTTCTCGAGGTTCGAGACCTTCAGCGTGCGGTCGCCATAGGAGACTTCCGTGCCCTGCGAACGGGCGGAAGCGAGCGGCACGACTTCATCGGCGGGAAAACCGCGTTCGGCCAGGATATTGAGCATTTCGCGACCGACGTTACCGGTGGCGCCTGCAATTGCAACTTTGAAACCCATGATCAAGCTCTCTTTCTGTCTCTCCTCTTTTTGGTGAGGTGGGAACCCGCATCATCAGATCGCGGCTTCCTCGATCCCCAGCCAAACCGGGGAGAGAGCGGTGGCCAGAGACGTCAGACGGTTTTAATCGTCGTTTTGGCCGTAATTCGGATAGAATAAGAAAGGCGCGGATCATCGCCGGCGGATTGTGCCGGTCCTTCCATGACGAACATGTCTGCAACATGCATGCGCAAGGTGATGCTCCTTCTTCGCGAGAAGCTATTAGAAGGTTTCTCGGTTCTGTCAAGGAAAAAGGCGCGTCATGCAGCCACTCGGACCAAAGCACAAATCGCCGCAGCGACATATTCGGGACGTTTAACATTAGACTAAAGTCATAATCCGAAAGCATCGCTCTTATTGGGGTTAATTTTCTGTCACTCTCATGATCCGCGCATTGCAGCCGCAAGGTGAGTCCAGAGGAGAGAGTTGGACTCCGCAATGCGTCGATTGGGACATCTGTGGAGGACAGACAATGGCAAATGTTGCAGCCGTAAGCGGCGCCGCCCGTCCGATGACGGGTGAAGAGAAGAAGGTGATTTTCGCCTCTTCTCTCGGAACAGTCTTCGAATGGTACGATTTCTATCTCTATGGCTCGCTGGCGATTTACATCGGCGCGAACTTCTTCAGCCAGTATCCGGAAACGACGCGTAACATCTTCGCTTTGCTGGCCTTTGCCGCTGGCTTCCTCGTCCGCCCCTTCGGCGCGCTGGTCTTTGGCCGCCTCGGTGATATCGTCGGCCGCAAATATACCTTCCTCATCACCATCCTCATCATGGGTGTGTCCACCTTCCTCGTCGGCGTGCTGCCCAGCGCATCGCAGATCGGCATCGCCGCTCCGATCATCCTGATCGTCCTGCGCATGCTGCAGGGTCTTGCACTCGGCGGTGAATATGGCGGAGCTGCAACTTACGTGGCCGAACACGCACCGAACGGCCGCAGGGGCTATTACACCTCCTGGATCCAGACGACGGCAACGCTCGGCCTGTTCCTGTCGCTGGTGGTTATCCTCGGTGTGCAGTTCGCGCTCGGCAAGGAAGCTTTCGCTGCCTGGGGCTGGCGCATTCCCTTCCTCGTTTCCGTTCTGCTGCTTGGCGTATCCGTCTGGATCCGTCTGAAGATGAACGAATCCCCCGCCTTCAAGAAGATGAAGGAAGAGGGCAAGACGTCGAAGGCGCCGCTCAGCGAAGCCTTCGGCCAGTGGAAGAACGCCAAGATCGCGCTCATCGCGCTTGTCGGTGCCGTCATCGGCCAGGCCGTTGTCTGGTACACGGGCCAGTTCTACGCCCTTTTCTTCCTGCAGAGCATTCTGAAGGTCGACGGACAGTCGGCAAACATCATGGTGGCGGCAGCGCTCATTCTTGGCACCAGCTTCTTCGTTATCTTCGGCTGGCTTTCAGACAAGATCGGCCGCAAGCCGATCATCATGGCCGGCCTCATCCTTGCCATGCTGACCTACTTCCCGCTGTTCAAGGCACTGACCTGGGCAGGCAACCCGGCACTTGCACAGGCACAGGCGAGCGTTCGCGCCACCGTGACCGCAGCCCCGGGCGACTGCAAGTTCCAGTTCAACCCGACGGGCACGGCGAAGTTCACCACGTCCTGCGATATCGCCACCTCGTTCCTGACACGCAACTCGGTGCCTTATGACGTGGTTGCGGGCGCAGCCGGCCAGCCGGCCACCGTGAAGATCGGCGACGCCACCATTACCAGCTACGACGCCGTCGCCGCCGGCGCGGATGCGGCAGCCAAGGACAAGGCGTTCCAGAAGCAGGTCAACACGGCGCTCCACGATGGCGGTTACCCGCTGGTGCGCGGCGCGGCACAGGTGCCGGACGCGAAACTGGACGCCTTCATTGCCGCAAACCCGGAACTGAACCTCAATGCAGACGCCGTTCGCGCTGCCGACAAGAAGATGGTTGCGACCGACAAGCTGGTGGCTGACAAGCTGCTGACCCCGGCCGAAACCGGTGGTGCAGCCGAAATGGCCGTTTACACCGTGGCCGGCGGCGGCGCCTTCTCCATGGTGGCCGATCCGGCTGCCGTGAACTGGGTTGTCATCATCGCGGTTCTCACCGTCCTCGTGATCTACGTGACGATGGTCTATGGCCCGATCGCAGCTTTGCTGGTCGAACTGTTCCCGACCCGCATCCGCTACTCCGGCATGTCGCTGCCATACCACATCGGCAACGGCTGGTTCGGCGGCCTTCTGCCCGCCACCGCCTTCGCCATGAGCGCGGCCAAGGGGGACATCTATTATGGCCTCTGGTATCCGATCATCTTTGCAGGCATCACGCTGGTCATCGGCATGCTGTTCCTGCCGGAAACCAAGGATCGTGATATCCACGCCATGGATTGAGTGGCAGTCGATGAAACGCAGCAATCACCCGGCGCTTCGGCGCCGGGTTTTTTGTTGCCGCCGTACCGCCATCGCCGAAAATGGGCTTTTCCAGCCTGTCAATCCGCCGCAGGTAGAAAAACAGCAAGAACAAGACAAAAACACTCGAAATGGGCTATGACGGCTTATCAGGACGGGAATGGGAGAGCAGTTTTGAGAATCGGGACACCTAAGGAATTATATGAGGGCGAAGCCCGCGTTGGCATGACGCCGGATAGCGCGCAGGCTTTGCAGAAACTGGGATATGATTGCGTCATCGAAGCCGGCGCCGGCAAGGCGGCCGGTTTTTCTGACGACGCCTATCGCGCCGCAGGCGTGACCGTGGTCGACAGCGCTGAGGCGCTTTACACCGGCTCCGACATCATCGCCAAGGTTCGTCCGCCTGAAACCTCGGAGATTGATCGCCTGTCTTCTGACAAGACGCTGATCTCGTTTTTCTATCCCGCCCAGAACAAGGACCTTCTGGAGCAGGCGAAGGAAAAGGGCGCTAACGTCATCGCCATGGACATGGTGCCGCGCATTTCGCGCGCCCAGAAAATGGATGCGCTCTCCTCCATGGCCAATATCGCCGGCTATCGCGCGGTGATCGAGGCGGGCAATAATTTCGGCCGGTTCTTCACCGGGCAGGTCACAGCCGCCGGCAAGGTGCCGCCCGCCAAGGTGCTGGTCATCGGTGCCGGCGTTGCCGGTCTTGCCGCCATCGGCACGGCCACATCGCTCGGCGCGATCACCTATGCCTTCGACGTTCGCCCTGAAGTGGCCGAGCAGATCGAATCCATGGGCGCGGAATTCGTCTATCTCGATTTTGCCGACCGGCAGCAGGATGGCGCAGCGACCGGCGGTTATGCCGCCCCCTCCTCGCCGGAGTTCCGCGAGAAGCAGCTGGAGAAATTCCGCGAACTTGCACCGCAGATCGACATCGTCATCACCACGGCGCTGATCCCGGGCCGCGACGCGCCGAAGCTGTGGCTTGCCGACATGGTGGCGATGATGAAGCCGGGTTCGGTCATCATCGACCTCGCCGCCGAGCGCGGCGGTAATTGCGATCTGACGGTTCCCGACCAGCGCGTCGTGTCCGACAACGGCGTCATCGTCATCGGCTACACCGATTTCCCAAGCCGCATGGCGACGCAGGCCTCGACCCTCTACGCTACCAACATCCGTCACATGATGACCGATCTGACGCCTGCCAAGGATGGCAAGGTCGTTCATAACATGGAAGATGACGTCATTCGCGGCGCGACGGTAACCTATGGGGGCGAAATCACATATCCTCCGCCGCCACCCAAAATTCAGGCCATTGCCGCGCAGAAACCGAAGGAAAAAGCAAAAGAGCTGACGCCGGAGGAGAAACACGCCAGGGAAAAGGCCGAGTTCAAGGCACAGACCAAGAACCAGGTCGGGCTTCTGGTCGCCGGCACGGCCGTCTTGCTGCTCGTTGGCCTCTACGCGCCGGCAAGCTTCATGAGCCACTTCATCGTCTTCGTGCTTGCCTGCTTCGTCGGCTTCCAGGTGATCTGGAATGTCAGTCACTCGCTGCACACGCCGCTGATGGCCGTGACCAACGCGATTTCCGGCATCGTCATCATCGGCGCGCTGCTGCAGATCGGCTCCGGCAACTGGCTGGTGGTGATCCTTGCCTCGCTTTCCGTCCTGATCGCGACGATCAACATTGTCGGCGGTTTCCTCGTGACACGGCGCATGCTCGCCATGTTCCAGAAGTCCTGAGCGTGCGGGGATTTAAATAAATGACCATTGGTATTGTTTCCGCGGCCTATGTTGCCGCAGCCGTTCTTTTCATCCTTTCGCTAGGCGGTCTTTCCGGACAGGAAAGCGCCAAACGTGCCGTCTGGTACGGCATAACAGGCATGGGCCTCGCCATCATCGCCACCGTCTTCGGCCCTGAAATCAGCAAGGGCGTCGGGCAATGGCTCGTCGTGCTCCTGATGCTGGCGGGCGGCTCCGTCCTCGGTTACTTCGTCGCAAGCCGTGTACAGATGACCGAGATGCCGCAGCTTGTGGCGGCGCTTCACTCCTTCGTTGGCCTTGCCGCTGTCTTTATCGGCTTCAACGCCCATATCGAGGAAGCGCATGTCGCCTCGCTCGATGAAACCGCGCGTTCCTTGCTGACGGGCTTTTCCGCCATCCTCGCCCACAAGACGCCGGTGGAACTGGCGATCATGAAGGTCGAGGTCTTCCTCGGCGTCTTCATCGGCGCGGTGACCTTCACCGGCTCTGTCGTTGCCTTCGGCAAGCTTGCCGGCAAGGTGGATGGCAAGGCGAAGAAGCTGCCGGGCGGGCATCTGCTGAACGCCGGTGCTGCGATCCTGTCGCTGGTGTTGCTCATCATGTATTGCAACGGCGCAGGCGCATGGACGCTCGTCCTGATGACACTTGCCGCCTTCTTCATCGGTTACCACCTGATCATGGGCATTGGCGGCGCCGACATGCCTGTCGTCGTCTCGATGTTGAACAGCTATTCCGGCTGGGCGGCAGCAGCCATCGGCTTCACGCTCGGCAACGATCTGCTGATCGTCACGGGCGCGCTGGTCGGCTCCTCGGGTGCGATTCTCTCCTACATCATGTGCAAGGCGATGAACCGCTCCTTCATCTCGGTCATCCTCGGCGGCTTCGGCAGCACGACGGGCCCGGCGATGGAAATCGAGGGCGAACAGGTCGCGATCGACGCCGAAGGCGTGGCCGCAGCGCTGAACGATGCCGACAGCGTCATCATCGTCCCCGGTTACGGCATGGCGGTGGCGCAGGCGCAATCGGCCGTATCGGAACTGACCCGCAAGCTGCGCGCCGACGGCAAGACCGTGCGCTTCGCCATCCATCCGGTGGCTGGCCGTCTTCCGGGCCACATGAACGTGCTGCTCGCCGAAGCGAAGGTGCCTTACGACATCGTGCTCGAAATGGACGAGATCAACGACGATTTCCCAAGCACCGACGTCGTCATCGTCATCGGCTCCAACGACATCGTCAACCCGGCAGCGCAGGACGACCCCAACTCGCCCATCGCGGGCATGCCGGTTCTGGAAGTGTGGAAGTCGAAACTCGTCATCGTCTCCAAGCGCGGCCAGGGCACGGGCTATTCCGGCATCGAGAACCCGCTGTTCTACAAGGACAATACGCGGATGTTCTATGGCGATGCGAAAAAGTCGATCAACGATCTTCTGCCGTTGATCAAGTAAATGAAAAAGGGCGTTTCCGGGAGACCGGGAGCGCCCTTCGAATTTCTGAGAAACGACGATACGTTTCGTCCGGGGTGACGGTGTGCGGATGCTATGGCCTCGCCAAACAGAATTGTCCCGCGGGATGTTGTCGATAGACCGCCTTCAAAGCACCCGGTAACGCCGGTTGAAATACATCAGCGCCTCATCACCCGCATTGATCTTCATATCCACAACCTCGCAGATGAGAATATCGTGCGTGCCGCCGTCATGGGCCTCGCGGATGCGGCAATCGAAAGAGACGAGCGCATCTTCGAGAACCGGCGCACCGGTTTCGAGCACGCCCCAGTTGCCCGCAGCGAAACGTTCCTCGGCAGGCGTCTTGCCGCCGAAGAGCGTGCTCAGCACCTCATGATGGGCGGCGAGCGTGTTGACGCAGACCACACCATTGGCCTTCACCACCCTGTAAGCGGAAGAATTGCGGTTGAGGCAGATGAGAAGCGTGGGCGGATTGTCGGAAACGCTGCAAACCGCCGTCGCGGCGAAGCCTGCCCGGCCTGCGGCGCCATCCGTCGTGACGATATTGACCGCCGCACCGAGCCGCGCCATGGCGTTTCTATAATCGAGGCTGCGTTGCTCTGCAGTCTTCGTCTCCATTGCCGCTTCCTTTTCAAGAGACATCATCTGCATCTAACTCATCCTTCCTTAACAGGCCATCAAGCCAGCACACAGGCGTCGTCAAAGCCAAGGCGCGGCAGGCGGCCAAAGAGCTTTGACGGATCGCCATGACCGAGATTGATCAGGAAATTGGATTTCCACGTCGTGCCGGCAAAAAACGCCGCATCCACCTTGCCCTTGTTGAAACCGGACATGGCGCCGGTATCCAGCCCCAGCGCGCGGGCGGCAAGGATCAGATATCCGGCCTGAAGCGTGGCGTTGCGAAAGGCAGTTTCTTCGGCCACGGCAGGGCTGGAGGTAAACCACGAACGCGCATCGGCGTGCGGAAACAGTTCCGGCAGTTTCTCGTAAAATTCGCTGTCGATGGCAGCGATGACCGTGACCGGCGCGGCCATGGTCTTTTCGAGATTGCCCGAGGAGAGTGCCGGCCGAAGCTTTTCCCTGGCTTCCGGGCTGCGCACAAAGACGAAACGTGCCGGCGAGCAATTGGCCGAAGTCGGTCCCATCTTCGTCAGGTCGTAAAGCGCGTGCAGCGTCTCGTCACTGATCGGCTTGTCCGTCCAGCCATTGTGGGTGCGTGCTTCGGTGAAAAGCGTTGCGAGTGCTGCATCATCCAGTGCTTTCGTCATCGTGCTCTAAAATCCTGTCAGAATGTTTGGTCAACCGGCAGCAGAAACCGCAAAAGCCGGGCGTTGAAAAGGTCGGGTTCGGTGATATTGACCGCGTGAGCCCCGAAATCGAGAAGGCAAAGCTCGCTTTGCGGCAAACCGTCGGCAAGACGCAACGAGCGGGTATAGGGCACCAGAATATCGTCCTTCGTCGCCACCACCAGCACCGGATTGCCTATCTCGCCAAGCCGTGCGTCCACATCGAAGGCCCGCAGCGCCGTAATGCGGCGAAGCACATTCTCCTTGCCCTGAAAATGCGCCACGCCATGGGCATCGTCCCGTGCCAGCCGCTCCTGATTTTCAGACATCCACGCCGCCGGATAAAGGAACAGCGGCTGCGCTTTGACAAAAGCCTCGACACCCGACTTTTCCAGAAGCTCGATCCGCACATCAAAGCAGCGCCCGGAATGCGGATCGGCCTTGCTCCACGCGTTGATAAGCACCAGCCGGTCGATAAGGCCGGGCCGCCGCAGCGCGATATCAAGGCCGATCAGGCCACCGAGGGCATGTCCCATGAAGTGGAATTTTTGGAGGTTCAGGGCCGAAACGATCTCCAGCACATCATCCGCCATGGCGGAAATGCCGCCATCGAGCGGCACCTCGCCACCGGTCCTGCCTGTTCCGCGATGGTCATAGGTGACGACCCGGAAATGGCCGGAAAGAGCCTCGATCTGCGGCGTCCAGTAAGCACCCGATCCGCCCAGTCCCGAGGACAACAGAATAGTGGGGGCCTCAGGCTCGGTGCGACCATGAACCTCGAAATGCATCATCTGCCTTTTCGCCCTATTTGCCGATATGGGCGACGGTGGCGATTTCCACCAGCGCATCGGGCTTGACGAGGCCGCACTGGATGCAATAACGCGCCGGCTTGTCGCCGGGGAAATATTCCGCATAGACTGTGTTGACGGCCTGATAATTCGCCCAGTCGGTGATGAAGATGTGGTTCATCGTCACGTCTTCCATCGTGCCGCCGGCGGTCTCGATGACCGACTTGATGGTTTCGAGAACATGGCGGGTCTGCGCGCTGGCATCGCCCACATGCACGACATTGTTGTCCTTGTCGAAGGGCAGCGTGCCGGACACGTAAACCACGCCATCGGCGAGGGTTCCCGGCGAAAAGGGAGCGATGGGTTTGCTGGTGCCAACAGGTACGATGATCTTTTTCGGCATTTCGTTCTCCTCTTTGTGTTTCTCAATCAATCGGTGACAGGTGCTGCCTGCGAGATGACGCCGCAGAAATCATTGACGGTGGCGACCCAGCCGAAAAACTTCTCGACATTGTAGACCGTCGCCTGCTGGATAAAGTACGGCCCGAGATGATGCGTGGCATCCTCCAGCATCACCCCGAAATATTCGAGGTGGAAAGCATCGCGCAGCGAGCTTTCCACGCAGACATTGGTGGCGATGCCGACAAAGACCAGATTGCGGATGCCGCGGGCGCGCAGCACGCTATCCATATTGGTGTTGAAGAAACCGCTGTAACGCGTTTTCGGTACTAGAATATCGCCGGGCTGCGGTTGCAGCTCGTCGACAATGGCGTAGTCCCATGTGCCCTTGGCCAGCAGCTGGCCCTGCAGTTCCGGCCTTTTGCGCATGGTCTTCAGCGCATTGGACTTGTGCCAGTTGGGCGAACCCGGCCCGCCCGCCTCGACATAGTCCTTGTCCCAGCCATTCTGGAAATAGATGACCTGGACACCGGCGGCCCGCGCCGCATCCAGCGTCTTCTTAATGTTGGCGATGGTGCCCTTTGCGCCTGAGATGTCGAAACCGGCCAGATCGACGTAACCGCCCTCGGTGGAATAGGCGTTCTGCATGTCGACCACGACAACGGCGGTCTCGCTGGGTTTCAGGGTAATCGGCTCCGGCCTTGCGGGAAGCGTCACGCTTTCCGAACGGCTCTCCGGGCCCTTGTAACCTGCCACGACGGCTTCGCTCATTCCGCTGCCTCCAGTGCCGCTTGAACATGCGCGCGGCTCTTCATCAGCGGCTGCACGTATTTGCCGAATTTTTCGACCCCTTCGAGGAAATCATCGAAGGTCAGCATCACGCCGCCCGTTCCCGGCACCTCGCTCATTTCATCCAGCATGGCCGCCACTTCCTCATAGGAGCCGATCAGGGTTCCCATGTTGATATTGACCGCAGAGACGGGGTTGGACATATGCCGGACATTGGTGTCGGAGCCGGATTTGGTGTCAACGGCGCTCTGCAGGCCGAGCCACTTGATCGCGTCCTGATCCGCACCAGCCTTGTAATGCTCCCACTTCGCCCAGGCATCCTCGGATTTTTCCTCGGCTAGCACCATGGTCAGCACCACGGACTTAACCTCGCGGCCGCTCTTTTCCGTTGCCGCCAGAAGCCGCTCATTGGTGGGCGCAAAGGCCTTGGGTGTGTTGACACCAACGCCAAAGCAGAAGCTGTAATCGGCGAACTTGGCCGAAAACGCCATGCCGGAATTGGACGAACCGGCGCAGATGAGCTTCACATCACCCTGCGGCACCGGCTTCATGCGGCAATCGTCCATCTGGAAGAACTTGCCCTTGTAGTCCGACTGACCTTCCGTCAGCAGCTCTTTCAGCACAGTCGTATATTCACCGAGATATTCGTAGCGATCACCGAAATAATCATCGCCCGGCCAAAGACCCATCTGGCTATATTCCGGCCGCTGCCAGCCGGTAATGAGGTTGATGCCGAAACGGCCACCGGAAATGGAATCGATCGTGGTCGCCATACGCGCGACGATGGCCGGCGGCATGACCAGCGTCGCGGCGGTGCCGAACAGCTTGATCTTGGAGGTGACGGCGGCCAGCCCCGCCATCAGCGTAAAGGATTCCAGATTGTAATCCCAGAATTCGGTCTTGCCGCCAAAGCCGCGCAACTTGATCATCGACAGCGCAAAGTCAAAACCATACTGCTCCGCTTTCAGCGTGATCGCCTTGTTCAGATCAAAGCTCGGTTTGTATTGCGGCGCGTTTTCGGAAAGAAGCCACCCATTGTTCCCGATCGGGATAAAAACACCAACTTCCATTTTGCTGTTCCCTTTTTTGCGTCAGGTGTCTCCTGACTTGAGAAAAGAGTAGCAGGTTCTGTGCCAGACCAAATACAATAATTTTATCAAATGGATAAAATTTTGGGCTGCGTAGAGCGTTGATCAAAAGACAAAATTTTTATCATTTGGTAAAAATATTTGCCTGTTTATTCGGCAAATATTGAGAGCGGCACATCAAAGGCGAGTGGCCCTTACCCAGTCGCAGACCGATTTAAGAAATCCGAAGGCCCTCCTCCGTCATGCCGGACCCGATCCGGCATCCATTCACGGCGCGTCTGCGCCGTGAATGGAATCTTTCGCGATCAAGGACTTGATCGCACCAGACCCCGGATCAAGTCCGGGGTGACGGCGGTAGGGAGTTAAGACTCAATCAAATGCGCACGCGCGAGGGGGCATTCTGCGCGATGAGGACAACAACCGCGCAGTTATGCGAAACCCTCAGCCCATCCGCTGCTGCGCATAAGCATGGACCGCCCGAAACGCCTCTTCAGCGCCGGCAACAACACGCTCTTCTTCTTCCACCGTCAGCGAAATTTCATCGAGGGCCGCAGTAAACGTGCGCCAGTGCAGGCCGCGCCCTTCCGGTGCGCCGGCCAGATGGCGCGCGCCGAATTCTTCATCCAGACCGAGCTTGGCTGCATCCTTCAGCAGGAAGGCAGCGCCAAGATTGGAGCCCTCGACCACGTAAAGCCAGCCCATGGCCTCCGGCAGATCGAAGGGCGTTTCGGCGGTAAAGCGCGGTTCGGACGTTTCCGGAATAGCAAGACCGAGATCGGCAAGGTCCTGCTCGATCATGGGAAGACGACGACGGCCCTTGAGGTCGGGGAGCAGACCATCAAGCGTGTGATTGGAAAAAAAGGCATCGAGATCGCGGTGGAAGAGATATTGCGTTTCCACGAATTTGCCGAAGTTCTCCCGGCTCTCGAACGGCTTCGCCGCCATGATGAAGGCATCCAGATCGCCATGCGCACCGCGCGTTGCAGCTTTCAGGCGCTTGACGCGGCTCTGCTCGATCTCTGCTACAGGCGCTGCCGGCTCGGCGATGGTCATGATGATGGTCCCTTTATCCCTATATTCAGACTGCCTGATAAAAATCTTTACTCCAACAGTCAAATTTATTTTCGCACTATCGACACGCCTTGGAAAGAGCATGGGGCCGCCATCTCCCTGGCAGGACAGCCTACTCTAAGCTTCCTTGACCCTTCGTCTCAACACCTGACGGCGCGGCCTGAAACGAAGAGAAACCTCAAATCGCACTTCCGGACAATCATATTGCAATTAGCTCTTTACAACTAACATGTCAGCATGCCATCAATTCGTAGTCACCTTGGAGGAGCATCTTAATTGACCCAGAAATTCGGCCTTTCGGCAGCCCTGACAACCCCTTTCAAAACGGACGGAACGGTCGATATCGATGCCATGATCGCCCATGCCCGCCGCTGCCTGTCCAATGGCTGCGACAGCGTGACGCTTTTCGGTACGACAGGCGAAGGATGCTCGGTCGGCAGCCGCGAGCGGCAGGTCATTCTCTCCCGCTTCATCGAGGCGGGTGTTGCGCCTGCCCGTCTGGTCACCGGCGTTCTGATGGATTCCATCGAGGACGCGGCCGACCAGTCGGCGGAAGCGCTGAAAGCCGGTGCCCGCAATATTCTGCTCGCGCCCCCCTCCTATTTCAAAAATGTCAGCGATGACGGCCTGTTTGCCTGGTTCTCGGCGGTGTTCGAAAAAATCGGTAAGGATGCACGCGACATTCTCGTCTACAATATTCCTTCCGTAACCATGGTCACCTTGTCCGTGGAACTGGTCGGAAGGTTGAAAAAGGCATTTCCCGGCGTCGTCACGGGCGTGAAGGATTCCTCGGGCAACTGGAGCCACACCGAGCGCCTGCTGAAAGAGCACGGCGATCTCGCCATCCTGATCGGCGATGAGCGCGACTTGGCCAAGGGTGTTCGCCTCGGCGGTCAAGGCGCCATCTCCGGCGTCGCCAATTTCCTGACCCAGGAAGTGCGCGCCATGGCCGTCGACGGCAAGGATGACAAGCGCGTCGAGGATCTTGTTGTGGAACTTCTGAAATTCCCGGTTACACCAGCCGTCAAGGTGCTGGTATCACACACGACAGGGGAAAATATCTGGTCGGATGTGCGTGCACCGCTGGTGGCGATTTCACCTGAGGATCGGCGGCAGATCGAAGGCGCTTTCGACGCGCTGTTTCGCAAACAGGCCGCCTGAACGGAGCTGAAAGGTTGAGCATGGACGATACCGGCGAACAGACATTGCGGGAACGGGCGTATGAGAGCTTTACGCATCACCTTCTCTCGCGTGATGTTCGCCCGGGGCAATTCATCTCGCAGCGCCGCCTTGTGGAACTGACGGGTCTGCCGCTCGGCGCAATCCGGGAGGCAATTCCGCGGCTGGAGGCGGAAGGTCTGATCAAGACCGTGCCGCAGCGGGGATTACAGGTTGCCCATATCGACATCAACCTCATCCGCGAAGCATTCCAGTTCCGAATCTTCCTCGAAAAGGAGGCCGTGGCGCTGTTTACCCGTTCTGCCTCAGACGCAGCTATTGCGAAACTGTTGAAACAGCACCGCGATATCGCCGAAGCGGCCGAAAATGGCGGGGAATCGCCGGAACTTGAGCAGCACGCGCAGCAGGTGGACTGGGGCATGCACGATGCCTTCATCGATGCGCTCGGCAATTCGATCATCTCGAATGCCTACCGGGTCAATTCCATCAAGATGCGCCTCATCAATCAGGAGCGCTTTCGCATCGCCGGCCATGTGAAGTCGGTCATGAAGGAACATCTCGCCATTCTCGAAGCCATCGAGAGGCGATCCGTGGAAGACGCCGTGGAACGGCTGACCGCCCATATCCGCAACGCAAGGGACAGGGCGCTGGCGGTTTAGGGCAAATCCGGCGGGACAAAGAGGGTCTGCGCCGGCCTTGCAGGGAATAAGCAACAAGCCGGGGTGAGGAGAATTTCCGGCTAACTGGAGGAGAACAGACATGACGCATTCATTGCTCAACCCCACGCGCCGCGCCTTTCTGGCAGGCACGGCGGCGCTTGGCGGCAGCGCGGTGCTCGGCATTCGCCCGGCATCGGCGGCGGTGAACTGGAAGAAACACGCGGGCACTACCCTTGAAGTCAATCTCGTCAAAAGCCCGCGCAGCGAAACGCTGATCAAATATCTCGGCGAGTTCGAAGAGCTGACCGGCATCAAGGTCAATGCCGAAGCGACACCGGAACAGCAGCAGCGCCAGAAGGTGGTTATCGAACTCTCCTCCGGCAAGCCGAGCTTCGACGTGGTGCATCTGAGCTACCATGTGCAGAAGCGCCAGTTCGAAAAGGGCAAGTGGCTGGCTGATATCAGCGGCTTCCTGAAAGACCCGTCACTCACCGATCCGTCGCTTACCGAAAAGGACTTTGCCGAGGCCGGCATGCTGTTTGCCAAGGATAGCGACGGCGTGCTGCGCTCGCTGCCCTTCTCGGTGGATTACTGGATCGTCTACTGGAACAAGGAGCTCTTCGAAGCCAAGGGCCTGAAATACCCTGAAACTTTCGAGGAGCTTGTAACGGCCGCGGAAAAGATCACCGATCCCGCAACCAACACCTATGGTTTCGTGGCGCGTGGCCTCAAGAACGCCAATACACCGGTCTGGACCTCGCTGATGCTCGGCTACGGCGCAAAGCCGATCGTCGACGGCAAGGTCAACACCGAGTCCAAGGAGGCGGTTGAAGCGGCCAAGCTCTATCAGCGCCTGATGACCAAAGCCGCGCCTCCAGGCGTCTCCGGCTTCAACTGGGCGGAAGCGCAGTCGGCCTTCCTGCAGGGCAAGATCGGCATGTGGTTCGATGGCGTCGGTTTTGCCCCGCCGATCGAGAACCCGGAAAAATCCCGTGTCGTCGGCAAGGTTGGTTATGGCGTCATGCCGAAGGGCCCGGCAGCGCAGGCCGCTGGCACATTCGGTGATGGCCTCGGTGTCGTCGAAGCCAGCAGCAAGAAGGAAGCCGCTTACCTCTTCTGCCAGTGGGCGATTTCGCATGAAATGGGCGCTCGCCTTTTGCAGGCAGGTGCAGGTGTCCCGTTCCGCCAGTCCATCCTCGAAGACCAGAAGGTGCGCGAGGGCGTCAAGATGCCGGCTGCCTGGCTGGATGCGGTCGTCGGTTCCGGCAAGGTCTCGCAGCTTGCCCTTCCCGTTATCATTCCGGTGACGGAGTTCCGCGACATCTACGGCGTCGGCCTCACCAACATGATCGGCGGCGCCGACCCGGCGGCGGAACTCAAGAAGGCAACGGAACAGTTCACACCCGTTCTGGCGCGTAGCGAGGGATAATGGCCTCCGTGAGCATCGAAAACACCAAGACAGGCGCCAGTCGCAAAGAAGGGAGCAGGCCGGCAAGGCTTGCTCCCAACTACTGGCCTTTCGTCATACCGGCACTGGTCGTCATTTCGGCTGTCATCGTTTTTCCATGGGTCTTCACCCTCTGGATGAGCGCGCATCGCTGGACGCTCGGGCAGGAGCAGAGCTTCATCGGGTTCGAGAACTACGTAAGGCTCGCAAGCGACGCCAGGTTCTGGGAATCGCTCTGGCACACGCTCGTTTATACCGTGCTGTCAGTTGTCGCTCCGCTCTTCCTCGGAACATTGGCGGCGCTGGTTTTCGATGCGCAGTTTCCGCTGCGCGGTTTTCTGCGCGGCGTTTTCGTCATGCCGATGATGGCGACCCCGGTCGCCATCGCGCTCGTCTGGACGATGATGTTCCATCCGCAGCTCGGCGTCCTGAACTATCTCCTGTCCTTCATCCACATCGGCCCGCTGGAATGGATCTACAATCAGTCAACGGTCATTCCGTCGCTGGTCCTTGTGGAAACCTGGCAATGGACGCCGCTCGTCATGCTGATCGTGCTCGGTGGGTTGGCGGCCGTTCCACGCGAACCCTATGAAAGTGCGGAAATCGACGGCGCCAATGCCTGGCAGAAGTTCCGTTATCTCACCATGCCGATGATCGCGCCGTTCCTGATGATCGCCGTCATCATCCGCTCCATCGATGCCGTCAAGAGCTTCGACATCATCTATGCGATGACCCAGGGCGGACCCGGCACGGCCTCCGAAACCATAAACATCTACCTCTACAATACGGCGTTTGCCTATTACGACATCGGTTACGGCTCGGCCATGGCCGTCGTCTTCTTCATCATCATCGTGGCGCTTTCCTTCGTGCTTCTGATGGTGCGCCAGCGCTCGCAATGGAACGAGATGGAGGAACACTGATGTCCGCAAAAATCCTGAAACGCAGAAATCTCGACCGGCTCGGCCTGTTCTTCGTGGCGCTGGTAATGATTTCGCCTGTTATCCTGTTCTTCATCTGGATGATCTCGCTGTCTCTGAAATATGAAATCGACAACGGCGCCTATCCGCCAATCCTGATACCCGAACGTTTCGCCTGGTCGAACTATGTGAAGGTGTTCGAAGAGAACAATTTCTTCCTCTATTTCTGGAATTCGGTCCTCGTGACAGGGGCGGCCACCATTCTGGCGCTCGTCATCGGCGTTCCCGCCGGCTACGGCATCGCGCGGCTGAAGGCGGAAAAGTCGGCGGTCGTCATCATGATCGCCCGCATGACACCCGGCCTTTCTTTCCTCATTCCGCTGTTCCTGCTGTTCCAATGGCTGAACCTCTTGGGCACGCTCTGGCCGCAGATCATCATCCATCTTGTCGTGACGGTGCCGATCGTCGTCTGGATCATGATCGGTTATTTCGAGACGACACCGAAGGAGCTGGAAGAGGCCGCAAGCATTGATGGCGCATCCTCCTGGCAGGTGTTTCGCCTCGTGGCGCTGCCGATCGCCAAGCCCGGCATCGTCGTCTCCTTCATTCTGGCGGTCATCTTCTCGTGGAACAACTTCGTCTTCGGCATCGTGCTGGCCAGCCGTGAAACCCGCACCCTGCCGGTCGCGGTCTACAACATGCTGTCCTTCGAACAGGTGAGCTGGGGTCCGCTGGCTGCAGCCGCGTTGATTGTGACGCTGCCGGTGCTGCTGCTCACCATGTTCGCACAGAAACAGATCGTGGCGGGCCTGACCGCCGGCGCCGTCAAGGGCGGCTGAACCATCAAACAAATAAATACGGGAACCTGCACATGGCACCGGTCAATATCCAAAACGTCCAGAAGCGCTTCGGCTCCGTCAACGTCATCCACGGCATCGATATCGACATCAAGGATGGCGAATTCGTGGTCCTGGTTGGCCCTTCCGGCTGCGGCAAATCCACCCTGCTGCGCATGATTGCAGGGCTGGAAGAGCTGAGCGATGGCGAAATCCATATCGGCCCGCGCGAGGTGAGCCACCTGCCCGCCCGCGACCGCGATATCGCCATGGTCTTCCAGAACTACGCGCTTTATCCACACATGACGGTCAAGGACAATATGGGCTTTGCGCTGAAACTGAAGAAGGTGAGCGCCGAGGAAACCAAGGCCAAGGTGGACCGGGCCGCCGCCATTCTGGGCCTGGAAAAACTGCTCGACCGTTATCCGCGCCAGCTCTCGGGCGGCCAGCGCCAGCGTGTCGCCATGGGCCGCGCGCTGGTGCGCGATCCGCAGGTCTTCCTGTTCGATGAACCGCTTTCCAATCTCGATGCCAAGCTGCGCGTGCAGATGCGCGGCGAGATCAAGGCCATGCACCAGCGCATCGGCACGACGACCATCTACGTCACACACGACCAGGTGGAAGCCATGACCATGGCCGACAAGATCGTGGTGCTGCATGACGGCGTGATCGAACAGATCGGCGCGCCGCTCGAACTTTACGACAATCCCGCCAACCTCTTCGTTGCCGGCTTCATCGGCTCACCCGCCATGAACTTCATTCGCGGCCGGGTCGAAGAAGGCGTCTTCCGCACTGCCAAGGGCCTTAGTCTGCCGTTGCCCGCCCATGCCGATATCGGCAAGCTCGGCGGCCGAGACCTGGTCTACGGCGTGCGGCCCGAACATATCCGCGCGGCCGAGACCGGCATCGAAGGCCGCGTCGAACTGGTCGAAGGCACCGGCTCGGAAATCTATGCCAAACTCGATTGCAAGGGTGACGACATCGCCTGCCTGTTCCGCGAGCGCCTCAATGTCCGCTTCGGCGATACGATCCACATTGCCATCGATCCGGCAACCGTGCATCTGTTCGACAAAGACAGCGGTAAACGCATCTGAGCGCAACGGGAGCAAAGAGAATGGCGAAAGAACAGGCCGGCAAGCATGTCCTCTGCGTGGGGGCAGCCGTGCTCGACACCCTGTTTCGCGTTCACGACATGCCAAAGGGTGAAGGCAAGGTCCTGCCCTATGAAATGCTGCAGATCGCCGAAGGCATGGCGTCCAGCGCTGCCTATGCCGTGCATCGCATGGGCGGCCGCGCCAGCCTGTGGGGAGCGGTGGGCGACGATGAGACCGGAAGCCGTATCCTGCGCGATCTCAGCGAAAGCGGCATCAACACGAGCGGTATGACGGTCGCGACCGGCGCACGCTCGGCCCTGTCAACGATCATCATCGATAACAGGGGAGAGCGGCTGATCGTGCCTTTCTACGATCACCGGCTGCACGAGAAGAAGCGGTCCTGCACGCCGCAAGACATCGCGCCTTTCGACGCCGTTCTGGTGGATGTGCGCTGGCCGGAACTGGCGCTTGATGTGCTCACGGTGGCGCGCACGCTTGGCAAACCCGCCATTCTCGATGGAGACGTTGCACCCGTCGAAATCCTTGAGAAGCTTGCGCCAGCCGCGAGCCATATCGTCTTTTCCGAACCCGCAGCTGCCCGGCTGACGGGGCTTGAAACGGTGAAAGACATGCTGCCGGTGCTGCATGCTCGCTACCCTGAGACCTTCATCGCTGTTACCGCCGGACCAGCCGGTTGCTGGTGGACCGAGCCCAATGATCCCACGGTGCATTTTCAGGAGACGATGTCCATCGAAGCAGTCGACACGCTGGCGGCGGGCGATATTTTCCACGGCACGTTTGCGCTCGCGATGGCTGAGCGCATGGAAAGCCGCGCCGCCATCCGCCTCTCCTCCGTTGCTGCCGCGCTCAAATGCACAGTCTTCGGCGGCCGGGCCGGCGCACCTACGCGCGAAGAGACGGAAGACGCAATGCGGCACTGGCTGGAGCGTGATGGCGAACCCGCGCTGCGCGCCTCCTGAGGGCATCCATTGCCCGCATAAAACTATTCCATTTTTGCGATGCCGTTTCCCGGCGAACTAGGCTAACGTCAAGTCAGAGCAAAGCTTTTCGCAAGATGCGCTCGCCTCGACCTCAGCCCGCATTCCGCAAAAGTGATCGCCCGATGCATCAGACGACCCGCCCGAGACTGCGCGATATCGGTTTCCGGCCCGGCCATTTCGAAACCGGCCGGCTCAACGCCATCACCGATGTCGAAGGGGTGGCCGTTGGCCATTCGACCGTCATCGAAGGAGACAAAATACGCACCGGCGCAACCGCGATCCTGCCGCATGACGGCAACCTGTTTCAGGACAAGGTGCCCGCCGCCTTCGCCGTTTATAACGGCTTCGGCAAATTTGCAGGCTCAACCCAGATTGAGGAATTGGGCGAACTCGAAACGCCAGTTATCCTCACCAATACGCTGGCAACCGGTCGTGCCATCGAGGCGATCAACCGCCATACGCTGGCGCAGCCGGGGAATGAAAAAGTCGTCTCGATCAATGCCGTCGTCGGCGAGACCAACGATTCCCGCCTGAACGACATCCGCGCCGGCCGCCCGACCGTCGAGGAAATCTCGTCCGCGTTGAAAAATGCGACCACCGGCCCCATCGCAGAGGGCGGGGTGGGCGCAGGAACCGGCACGGTCGCCTTCGGCATGAAGGGCGGCATCGGCACCGCCTCCCGCATCGTCACCATTGCCGGTGATGCTTACACCATCGGCGTTCTCGTACAATCCAACTATGGCGGCCATCTGCTGGTCTGCGGCAAACCCTATGTCAGCCCTGATCACCAGGACAAGGATGGCTCCATCGTCATCATTGTCGCCACCGACGCGCCGCTCTCTTCCCGCAATCTGAAGCGCTTGGCGGCCAGAAGCTTCGGCGGACTTGCCCGCACGGGTGCGGCACTCAGTAATGGCTCCGGTGATTATGCGCTGGCATTTTCCACCGATCAGCGCCTGCGCCGCACGCCTGCGCGCCGCAAGGCCGTTACGGACTACCCCGAGCTTTCCAACGACGCGATCTCGCCGCTCTTCGAAGCCACGATAGAGGCGACGGAGGAAGCGATCCTCAATTCGCTCTGCGCAGCAGAAACGACAACCGGCTTCAATGCCGGCACCGGCAAGGCCTCCACGGTCGAAGCCATTTCCATCGACACCCTCAAAACCCTTCTTTCAGCCTGACTTTTCCAGACGGAGTTTTCATGACTAGCCCATCCGGTCGCATCGTTTACGTCAACGGCGAGTTCCTGCCCGAAGCGGACGCCCGCCTTTCCATCTTCGACCGAGGATTCCTGTTTGGCGACGGCATCTACGAGGTCACCTCCGTTCTGGAAGGCAAATTGATCGACAGCGACCTGCATATGGCCCGGCTGGAACGCAGCGCCCGCGAGATCGATGTCGCCCTGCCGGTCACGACCGGCGAGATCGTCGAGGCCGAACGTCGCCTGATCGCCGACAACAATCTCGTCGAAGGCATGATCTATCTGCAGCTGACGCGTGGTGCGGAAGATCGCAACTTCCTGTTCTCTGCCGATCTGAAGCCGACGCTGGTCATGTTCACCCAGGCGAAGAAGCTGATCGGCACTCCGGTCGAAGAGGTCGGGATCGCCGTCAAGTCGGTTCCCGACCAGCGCTGGGAACGCCGCGACATCAAGACCGTCTGCCTGCTTCCGCAGGTCATGGCAAAGCGCATCGCGAAGGCCGAAGGCTGTGACGAGGCGTGGATGATCGAGAACGGTTTCGTCACTGAAGGCGCGTCCTCCACCGCCTATATCGTCACCGCCGATAAGAAGATCATCACCCGCGGCAACAGCAACAAGACCCTGCCCGGCTGCACCCGCCTCGCCGCCCTGCAACTGGCAAAGGAAGCAGGCTTCACGCTGGAGGAACGCCCCTTCACGCTGGAAGAGGCGCTGAATGCCGATGAAGCCTGCCTGACCAGCGCCTCCAACTTCGTGGTTTCGGTCACGAAGATCGACGGCAAGCCGGTAGGCAACGGAAAGCCTGGACCGATGGTAAGCCGCCTGCGCGCGCTCTACCTCGAAAACGCACGCCGCACGGCGATCTGATCGAACGCGTTTTGTTTATCACATTCCAGTCGGAGAACCGCGGCCGGAATGCTCTAGTCTTCGAGAACCGCCCAGATGCGCTCGACAACGGGCCGGCGGTTCTCCTTGGAGCGATAGAGCCTGATATCGACCGCGATATCGTAGGTCGGGTCTGCGGCCCGCACCAGAGCGCCGCTATCAAGCTCGTGCCGCATCAGGCTTTCCGGTACCCAGGCCACACCCCAGCCGGCCATCGCCATGGCCTTCAGCCCCACCGACATGCTGCCCTCATGCACCCGCTCGAATTGCGGCAGCCGCGCGCTCAGGAGATCGCGAAGCAAAGGCCCGAAGAAAGAGGCCTTTTCATAATCCAGATAAGCAAAGGGTTTTCGCGCATTTTCAACCAGCGCATGCAGCGGCGAGCCATCATTCGCAGGCGCGGATACCGGGATGATGTTCTCGGCGCCCAGCACGCGGAATTCGAAAAGCTGCGCATCGAGCAACATCGGCACTTCGGGATGGGCATAGGTCAGAAGGAAATCGCTTTGCCCGTCCACCAGTGAGTTGAGGTTTTCCTCCATGCTGCCGGAATCGGGCCGCAGAACCGAAAACAGCGGCCCGGCCTTCTCGTTCACCCGTTTCAGCCAATCCGGAAAGAAGGTGAAGGATAAAGTATGCAGCGCCGTCAGCCGCACCGTCCTGGCATCCGCCCCCTCCTCCTGAAGAAGCGTGCGCCGTGCGTGGTAAAGCTGTTTCAGCGTTTCCTGGGCGACAGGCACGAATTTCGCCCCCGCCTCTGTCAGCCGGGAAGGATAGGATGCCCGATCGACCAGCGTCGCGCCCACCCAGGCTTCCAGCTGCTTGATGCGCCGGCTGAAAGCCGATTGCGTCACATGCCGCTCATCCGCCGCCTTCGAAAAATTCAGCGTTCCGGCCAATGCCAGGAAATCCTCGAGCCATTTGACTTCCAAGGGTCTGTTCTCCCACAAAGATGCCATCCCGGCCTGCCGGGAACACGGCTCTTTATTAGGAGGAATAGGAGCTGATTGAAACCCGTTAGGAGGTTTCAGGCTGTTGAGGAAATAGCCCGAGCCCCATTCTCGTCATCCCTCGGCTTACACATCCTCTGGACAGGTCCGAGCATGTGGCGCGCGACGGGGTGGGTCTCAGTCGTTAGCGGCTCCGTGAATATTCAATCATCCGCGCCCGGCTGCAAACCAGCTCGATCCGGTCGTCCCCCAGACGATTGAGGCAGACACGCTTCGTCCATGGCCCATCAATCAGCGTGAAGAGGAAACGACCATTGCCGAGCGCCTTCAAGGGCATGCTGCGGCGGACGGGGCCGATGCCCATCGTCAGTGAGGAGCCGTTGATCGAAAATTCAGCGCCCTCATCCGAACGCCACGACCCCGACAGATCATCCGGCACCGTATGCTCCCCGACCGGTAGGAAACGGCGCGTCGCGTGGCCGGCCTCGCCGACGATTGCATCGCCCTCAAGCCTCAGACGCATGGGCGACGATGCGGAGCGGGAAGAAACCCAGCCATCGACATCTTCATAGAGCGTGTCATCGCCATCGATGAAGGTGGATGTGCTGCCCTTGATCTCCAGCCACCACGGACCGCTTTCGGTGACATAGAGGCCTTCCGGCAGGTTGGCGGCCGGCTTGGGCAAAGGCAGGCCGGTCAAAGCCGCCATGCTTTCAAGCGCGATCTTGAAACCGTTGGTATCTTCGCGATTGGACACCACGACGAATCCCGTGCCGTTTTCGGGATCGAGCAGGAAGTAAGTTTTGTAGCCGGGATGAGAACCGCCGTGGCCGACAAACCGGCGGCCGCCCAAATGCGACCAGCGCAGACCGAGGCCATATTCGCTCATCCGCCCGTCGGCGAGCGGCCGCTCAGCCGAAAGCCTGTCGAGAACACCCGCAAAGCTGCCCTCGCCCCGCATCAGCCCCTGCAGCCAGCGAGCCAGCGCGTCGGCACTGCCTGCAAGGCTGCCGGATGCGGAGATATGCAGTCCGGCAGCAGAAAGCTGCCAGTTCTCTTCAGACTTCCAGTAACCCGGCACCAGGCCGTTGACCGGATCGTTCCAGACGTCAGGCGCTTTCAGAAACACGTCGAACGGCGCGGCAATCTGCGTCTGCACGAAATCGTCGAAACGGAAACCCCGGCGCTCCAGCGCCGCTTCCACCAGACGGTAACCGGTATTGGAATAGGACACCTCGCTGCCGGCATCGAAATTCAGCCGGGTCAGCCGGGACAGGTATTCGAGAAGCGGTCCGGCCTTCGTTTCGGTATAGACGGAAAGCCCAAGCAAGGAGAGACACTCGCGCGTATCCGGCAGGCCGCCGCTCATGTCCAGCGCCTGCCCGACCGTGACATCGCGCAGCGGCGATTGCAGCTCCGGCAGATGTTTGCCGAGCGGATCGTCGAGCCCGATCAGATCTGCATTGGCCAGCACCATGGCGCAGAAAACGTGTTTCGTGACGGAGGCATACCGCACCACGCTCTGCGGCGTGAAGGGCGCAGAGGTCGAGAGGCTCTCGACACCGCCGGCATGGGTAAAACGGATACCATCGAGATCAAAACCGATGACCGCCCCGCCCGGCTCGTTGCCTGTCCACTGCGAGACGAAGGTCTCTGAAAGGGCTGACGCGGCGTTCCAGTCGAGTTGCTGTGGCATGGTTTGGTCTCTTATCTCGTCGTCTTTACAGAAAAGCCTCGGCACCGCCGCTTGTTTCTTCTCCCCGCCGGGGAGAAGGTGGCCCGAAGGGCTGGATGAGGGGAGGCGACGCCAGCGATATTCGGAGAGCTGGCCCCCTCATCCCGCTGCCGCGGACTTCTCCCCGGCGGGGAGAAGAAGCGAGCGGCACCCGCTCGATCCATGGTCGCGTGGACTCAGGCCGGCTCTTCCAGCCGGATGCTCAGGCTACGCAGCTCTTCCGTATGCGGATGTTTCGTACGTCCCTCGCGCAGATCACCCGCGCTCAGCTGCTCCACCATCTCCCCATTCAACATCACGCCCACCTGCGGGCAAAGATGCGCAATGACTGCCAGATTGTGGCTGACGAGAATATAGGTAAGGTTGCGCGCTGCGCGCAGGTCCTGCAACAGGTTCAGGATTTCCGCCTGCACCGACACATCGAGCGCTGAAGTCGGCTCATCAAGCAGCAGCACCTGCGGATCGGCGATCAAGGCGCGGGCAATCGCCACGCGCTGGCGCTGGCCGCCGGAAAGCTGGTGCGGGAACCGGAAACGCACCGCCTGCGGCAGGGCGACGTCCGACAAAGCCTGCTGGATGCGCTTTTCGATATTGTCCATGCCGTGCACCAGCGGCAGTTCGCTGAGGATACGGTCGATGGTCTGGCGCGGATGCAGCGACCCGTAGGGGTCCTGAAACACCATCTGCACCTGCCGGAAGAATTCCGGTGTGCGACGCAGGGGGGCATCCTTGCCGGCAAAGGCGATACGCCCTTCCCAGCTTTCATTGAGGCCGGCCATGGCGCGCAGGATGGTGGACTTGCCCGAGCCGCTTTCACCGACGATGCCGAAGCTGCCGCCCTTTTCCACCGAAAAGGAGACGCCCTTCACCACTTCGCGGTCGCCGAACTTGATACGGAGATTATCGACGTCGATCATTGGCTGGACCACGCTGCATCACGGTTGAGAACGGGAAGACGCTCGCGCGGATGCGTCAGCGAGGGAATGCAGTTCAAAAGTCCCTGCGTATAAGGATGCTGGGCTTTCAGAAGCTCGGAAGCCTTCAGCTCCTCCATCACCCGGCCGGAATACATCACCGCAACACGATCGCAGAAATGAGAAACGAGCGGCAGGTCATGGCTGATGAGGATAAGACCCATGCCCCGCTCCGACACCAGCTCCTCAATCAGCCGCAGGATTTCCGCCTGCACCGTGGCGTCGAGCGCGCTGGTCGGTTCGTCGGCAATCAGCAGCTCCGGATCGGGGGCAAGCATCATGGCGATCATCACGCGCTGGCCCATACCGCCTGAAACCTCATGCGCATAGGACGAGGCGACCTGACGCGGATTGCGGATTTTCACCTGATCGAGCAGCGCGATTGCCGCTTCCATGGCGGCTCGCTTGCTGCCGCCCTTGTGGGTGCGCCATGCTTCGGCTACCTGCGCACCAATAGTCTTCACCGGGTTCAGCGAATATTTCGGGTCCTGCAGGATGAAGCCGGCCCGCTTGCCGCGGATCTGGCGCATCTGCCTTTCGCTGGCGGACAGCACGTCGATGCCATCGAAGGCGAGCTTGTCGGCGCGGATATCGGCATTGGAGGGCAGGAGCTTCATCAGCGCCCGCGCCGTCAGGCTCTTGCCGGAACCGGATTCGCCGACGATGCCGAGTTTTTCGGTTCCGAGTTTCATGGAGACACCACGCACCGCCTCGAAACGGCTGGTGCGGGTCTGGAAGGCGATCTTCAGATTTTCGATTTCGACCAGCATGGCTCAATGTCCCTTCGGGTCGAGAACGTCGCGCAGGCCATCGCCGAGGAAGTTGAAGGCGAGCGAAACGAGGAAGATGGCGATACCGGGAATGGTGGCGACCCACCATTGTTCGAAGATGAAGCGCTTGGCTGTCGCAATCATCGCGCCCCATTCCGGCGAAGGCGGCTGCGCGCCCATGCCGAGGAAGCCGAGGCTGGCGGCGGTGATGATGATGGAGCTCATGTCGAGCGTGATGCGAACGATAAGGCTCGGCACGCAGAGCGGCGCGATATGCCGGGCGATGATGCGCCAGGCGGAAGCACCCGTCAGGCGATAGGCCGCGACGAAGTCGCTGCCGCGAACCGTCATGGTTTCAGCGCGCGCCAGACGCGCATAAGGCGGCCAGGCGGTGAGCGCGATGGCGAGAATGGCGCTTTCGACGCCCGGTTTCAGCGCCGCGACAAAGGCCAGCGCAAGGATGAGCCGCGGAAACGCTAGAAACACGTCCGTCACGCGCATCAGCACCGTATCGACGATGCCGCCGAAATAACCGGCGATGCAGCCGATGGCGAGACCGATGGGGGCGACGAGAACGACGACGGCAATGACCATGCCAAGCGTGACGCGACCACCGTAGAGAATACGCGAGAGAATGTCGCGACCAAGCTCATCCGTGCCGAACCAGTGCTCGGCGCTCGGGAACGCCAGGCGGTTGCCGAGGTTCTGCGTCGCCGGATCGTAGGGAGCGAGCAGCGGCGCCAGCAGCGACAGCGCGATGAAGAGGACGATGATCGTTAGACCGACCACCGCCAGCGGATTGGACTTGAGGTTGAGCCAGATGCGATACCGGTTGCCCCAGGCAGCCTGTGTTCGCGAATGCGGCGTTTCATCCAGCGCCCAGTTTCTGAAATTAGCTAACATCATCGAACGCGAGGATCCATAACTCTGTAAAGCACGTCTGCGAGCAGGTTGAGGGCGACATAGATGAAGCCGATCAACAGGGTGGCTCCGACGACGGGGTTCATGTCCGCGTTCATGAGCGAGACGGTGAGATATTGACCAAGGCCCGGCCAGCTGAAGACGGTTTCCGTCACCACGGCGCCTTCGAGAAGGCCGGCATAGGTGAGCGCGAGAACCGTGACGAGCTGCACGGCGACCGTCGGGAAGGCGTGTCCCCAGATCACGGTCATGGCAGAAAGCCCCTTGGCGCGGGCGGTGATGACATATTCGCCCTTCAGCGCGTCGATCATGAAGGCGCGCGTCATGCGGGTGATATAGGCCATGCTGAAATAGGCGAGAATGCAGACGGGCTGCACCATATGGGCGATGGCGTCGTAAAAGGCGTCCCAGTCGCCCGCAAGCAGCGTGTCGACGGTCATCAGGCCGGTAACCTGCGTGATCATGCCGTCATAGATGATGTCCTGACGCCCCGGCCCCGGTGCGACGCCAAGCGTGGCGTAAAAGACGAGCAGCGAAATCAGCGCCAGCATGAAAACAGGCACCGAGTGGCCGGCAAGGCAGACGACGCGGATGACCTGATCCGTCAGCTTGCCCTGCTTGACGGCGGCCCAGACACCAAGCGGAATGCCGATCAGCGCGGCAAGAATGAGCGCTGCGGTGGCAAGTTCGAAGGTGGCGGGGAAAACGCGCTTGATATCGATCCAGACCGGATTGCGGGTCAGGATCGAATTGCCGAAATCGCCATGCAGAACCTGCGTGACATAATGGAAAAACTGCACGACCAGCGGCTGGTCGAGACCCATTTCGGCCCGGACCCGCACGATGACGTCTTCGGGCGCATTGTCGCCGACCGCCGCGATGACGGGATCGACGGGCATGACGCGCCCGATCATGAAGGTGATGATCATCAAACCGAACAGCGTCAGGAGGACGCTGCTCAGTATCGACGATATGCTTTTAACGCGCTTGTTCAATGTCACGCTTTCTTCGCATCGTGGTAGGAATTGCCCTCAGAGAGAACGCCGAGTTCGAAACCGGAAACGCCCTTGCGGAAGGCTGCCGTCTTGGTGGTCTGGAACATGAACACGAAGGGGCTGTTTTCCATGTGTTCGCGCTGCAGGGCTTCATAAAGCTCCACGCGCTTTGCAGGATCCTTCTCGTCACGCGCGGCTTCCGCCTTGGCGGCAAAGTCGTCGTTCTTGAAGCGCGAACGCCACAGGAAGGGCTTCGACTTGGCGTCGTCGCCATTGTCCTTGTTGATGTTGAAGACATCGGCGTTGGAATGCGGATCGAAATAATCCGTGCCCCAGGCCGACAGCGCCATCTGGTGTTCGCGGGCGCGCATCTTGGTCAGAACCTGGCGGTTCTCGGCCGATTGCAGGCGTACCTTGATGCCGATATCGGCAAGGTTTGCCTGGATGGCCTGCGCCAGATCCGGATAAGGCTGGGCGGAATAATGGTCCATGCTGATTTCGAAACCATCGGCAAGGCCGGCTTCGGCCATCAGTGCCTTGGCCTTTTCGACATCGCGCTGGAACGGAATGTCGTTGACGGCGCCGGGGAAGCCCTTCGGCTCGAAGCTCTGGTGGATTTCGTGCGTCAGCGGCACGATGTTTTCCTGCATGCCCTTGTAGTCCAGCGCCCACTTGATCGCTTGCCAGACCTGCGGCTTCGCAAGGTTCTCATTGCCCTGGTTGAGCGAGATCAGCACCAGCGAAGCGATGGACTTGCGCTCCAGCTCGATATTGGCGTCGTCCTTGACGGTACGCAGCTGCTCCGAGGTCAGGTCACGGGCAATGTCGATATCGCCCTTCTGCAGCATCAGCAGCTGGGAAGACGGATCGGTGACGTGGCGCAGGATGATACGCTTGATGTTGCCCTTGTAGGGACCGTTCGGGTTGACGTTGAGCGCGACGCTTTCGCTGGGTTTCCAGGCCTGCAGCACGAAATCGCCGGAACCGGCGCTGTTCTTCTGCAGCCAGCCATTGCCGAGGTCTTCACCGGAAGCATTGGCAAGAACCACCTTCTTTTCGACGATCGCGCCAATATTGGCCGAGAGGCAATAAAGCAGGAAGGAGATGGCGGTCGGCCTCGCCGTCGTCAGCTTCACCGTCTTCTCGTCGGCGGCAACAATGGTCGTCTCGACATTGTCAGGCGCAAAGCCGAACTGGCTTATGATGAAGGCCGGGCTCTTGTTCATCTTGATGGCGCGCTGCAGCGAGAAGGCAACGTCTTCCGCCGTGACCTTGGCGCCGCTCGAGAAGGTCGCGTCGTCGCCGATGGTGAAGGTGAAGACCTTGCTGTCCGCATCGGCTTCCCACGACTTGGCGATGACGGGATCGACCTTGGTGGAATCCTCGCGGTTGGCGCGCACCAGCTTCTGATACATGTTGGAGATGATTTCACCGCCGACAGCCTCGAAACCTTCATGTGGGTCAAGGCTCGTCATGTTGTCCAGCTGCTGCGCAACGACCAGAATATCCTTCGGCGTGGCGGCGAAGGCCGGGATGCGCGCATAGGACAGGAACGGAACGGCGGCGCCGGCAATCAACAGGTTGCGTCTTGAAATCATCGAAAATCCCCTTTCGGACCTTATTTTTCGGAAAATGGTGGGTTTGCCCCAATCCAGTCGTTTTTTTTATGTTTTCCCGCGATTACCACGAGCAAACGAGGCCCGACCAATTCCAAATTTGGCAGAGCCTATGCACGGATTGCATTTGCTCCCGCCTTGACCTTTCCTCTACCAATTCCGAAAACTTGTCCGCAGGCGCGTCCGCGCAATCCCATTTCCGAAGGTGAGACCATGACTGATCAAAAAACCGTACCCGTCTTCGACGGCCACAATGATGTGCTTTTGCGGTTATGGCGATCGGGCAACGCTTCTCCCGAAACACTTCTGATCGAAGGCGATACCGTCGGCCATATCGATCTGCCTCGTGCAAAAAAAGGCGGCCTCGCCGGTGGCCTCTGCGCCGTCTATGTACCTTCGCCCAGCATGGATAAGGACGCCAACGGCGACTACCCGACGCCCACCGAGGCGGATGCGCTGAAGGCGACGCTTGCCATGGCGGGCCTTTTGTTCCGGGCCGAGAAGCAGTCAAAGGGCGCGCTGAAGGTCTGCCGCACGGCCGCCGATATCCGCAAGGCCATGGCCGAGGGCGCCTTCGCCTCCGTCTTCCATATCGAAGGCGCAGAAGCGATCGGTGCTGATCTCGATGCCCTCCACGTTCTTCACGAGGCGGGCCTGCGCACACTCGGACCGGTCTGGAGCCGCCCGAACATCTTCGCCTACGGCGTTCCCTTCCGTTTCCCCTCAACACCGGATATCGGCCCGGGCCTGACGGATGCCGGCAAGCGGCTGATAAAGACCTGCAACGAACTGAAGATCTTGGTCGACCTGTCGCATATGAACGAACAGGGTTTCTGGGACATCGCCAGGATATCGGATGCACCGCTGGTGGCATCACACTCCAACGCTTACGCAATCTGTAACCACAGCCGCAACTTGACGGATCGTCAGCTGGACGCCATCCGCGATACGGGTGGCCTCGCTGGCATCAACTTTGGTGTCTTGTTCCTGCGTCAGGACGGCGTGAAGAACCCGGATACCGATCTCAACGAACTCGTTCGCCATGTGGACTACATCGTGAACCGCATCGGCATCGATCACGTGGCGCTCGGTTCGGATTTCGACGGCACCACCATACCCGCCGCCATGAAGGATGCGGCCGATCTGCAATTGCTGGTCGAAGCGATGCGCAAGAGCGGTTATGACGACGTGGCGCTTGCCAAAATCTGCCACGGCAACTGGATTCGGGTGCTGGAAAAGACCTGGGGCGCGTGAGCCAAAAATAAAGTTTCATCCCCGGCGCAAAGCGCCGGAGACAGAAAGCGGCGGGCCTTCAGGCCTTTGCCGCTTTTTTCCTGCCGGTCGCACGGAAGGTCAGAAGCCCGGCCACCAGCCCGATCATGGCCCATTTCATCGGCAGCACGTCCGCCGTCTCGCTGCGGATCGGCAGCACGGTTACGGTTCCCGGCTGCGATTCATAACCCATCTGGCCCTTTGCCTTAGCCTCGGCAATCTGCTGCGGCGAAACGACCCATTCGGCACCGCGCATCTTGTCCACCGCCATGTATCCGGCGCCCGCCACGAGCGCGACGACGAGTGAAACGACTATTCTTGTGGGCGTGTTCATTGGTATCTCCTTCAATCCAAAGGAGCGTGTAGTTGCATCAAATGCCGCCACCAAGCAACCGGCGCGATCAATTTCGTCGCGTTTTCATCAAACTCGGAAATCGCACATTTCGTGGTTGCATTCATCGGAATATAATTGGCAAAATCATCCGGAAACCTGTCCAAACTTCACATCGACACGTCACGCATTTCTGCTAAGCAAATTTCCGCAACTGAAACGAATTAGCGACACAATCCTGTGGTTCGCCAACCGACGGGACGGCGCTGGAAAAGATAAATGGCAGACAAGAGCGAAATTACAGAGACCGATATTGCCGACTCCGCGGTTGAAAGCTTTTTTGCCAGGAACCGTGCCTACCTGACGGCCGCGGCCATAACGCTCATCTTCGTGATGATGACGTTTGCAATTTATCGTCTCACCTCGGAAGTAAGATACGACGATGTGATTGCGGCCCTTCTCGACACGTCTTTTTCCTCGGTTCTTCTTGCTATCGTCTTTACCGCGCTGAGCTTCCTGTCACTGATTTTTTATGATGCCAATGCCATCGAATATGTCGGCAAGAAAGTGCGGTTTCCGTCAATGGCGGTCACGGCCTTCGCGGCCTATGCCATCGGCAACACCGCTGGCTTCGGGCCGCTGAGCGGCGGCGCCATCCGCTTCCGCGCCTATTCCCGGCTGGGGCTTTCCCCGGGAGACATCGCACGGGTCATCGCCTTCGTCACGCTGTCGTTCGGCCTTGGGCTTTTGTCGGTGAGCGCGCTTTCAACCTTCATCGTCGCGCCCCGCATCGCCGCAATCATCGGTTTCGACCCGCTCGTGCTGAGAGGCGCGGCGCTCGCCGTCATCGCCATTCTCGTGGCCACGGCCTATATCGGGCGCAATGGCAGGGCGATACGCCTCGGCAAATGGCGGCTGCGCCTTCCAGACAGCCGTACGTCTTCGCGGCAGTTCCTGGTGTCTGCATTCGACATCGCCGCTTCGGCTTCCGTTCTTTACGTGCTCTTGCCGGAAACGCATCTCGGCTGGCCGACCTTCTTCGCGATCTATGCCACGGCCGTGGGGCTTGGCGTTCTCAGCCACGTGCCCGCCGGCCTCGGGGTCTTCGAAACCGTGATGGTTGCCGGTCTCGGCAATGCGATCAGCGTTGATCAGCTGCTCGGAAGCCTCGTTCTCTATCGCGTCATTTACCACGTGCTGCCGCTGGTGGTCGCCATTCTGGTGATGATCGTTTCGGAAATGAAGCAGTTTGCGGCAAAGCCCGTTGTATCCGATATCAGCCAGCTTGCCGTGCGGCTGGCGCCACCGCTGCTCTCCACATTCGCGATCATTCTCGGCACCATGCTGATTTTCTCGAGCGTGACACCGACGCCGGGCAGCAACCTGGATTTCCTCTCGAACTTCGTCCCGTTGCCTATCATCGAGGCCGCTCACTTTCTGACCAGCATTCTCGGCCTTGGCCTCGTCGTCGCCTCCCGCGGCTTGGGGCAGAGACTGGATGGCGCATGGTGGATCGCCCTCGTTGCGGCATCTCTGGCGCTCATTCTCTCGCTTCTCAAGGCGATCGCGGTTTTCGAAGCGATCTTTCTCGGCTTGTTCATCGTCGCGCTCGCCGCCAACATGCGCAGCTTCAACCGTCACGCTTCTCTGGTCAAACAGGCGCTCGGGCCAAGCTGGCTCGCGGCCATGGCCGTCATCGTCGCCGGCGCGGCCACCATCCTTCTCTTCGTCTATCGCGATACCGATTACAGCCATACGCTCTGGTGGCAGTTCGAATTCTCCGAGGAAGCGCCACGCGGACTGCGCGCCCTTTTAGGCCTCGTGCTTGCCTCCTCCACCATCGCCATCTTCAGCCTCATGAGGCCGGTAGCCTTCCGCCCGGATGCCATCAAGGCCGAAGATATCGCAAGTGCTACAGACATTGTCATGAAGCAGGATGCGGCCGATGCCAATCTGGTGCGCATGGGCGACAAGCACGTGATGTTTTCCGAAAGCGGCAATGCCTTCATCATGTACGGCATTCAGGGCCGCTCATGGATCGCGTTTGCCGATCCGGTCGGCGATGAAGATGATTTCCCTGACCTCGTGTGGCAATTCGTCGAAGGAGCCCGTGCCGCTGGCGCACGTGCCGCCTTCTATCAGATTTCGCCCTTCCTGCTGTCCCATTGCGCCGATGCGGGTCTGCGCGCCTTCAAGCTGGGCGAACTGGCCCTGGTCGATCTCACCGCATTCGAACTCAAAGGTGGCAAGCTTGCCAATCTTCGCCAGTCGCTGAGCCGCGGCGCGCGCGACGGGCTGACCTTCGAGGTCATCGAAAAGACCCAGGTGCAGGATGTTCTGGAAGAGCTGAAACAGGTTTCCGACGGCTGGCTCGCCCACCATAACACCCGCGAAAAACGCTTTTCGCTCGGTGCTTTCGAGCCGGACTACATTCTGTCGCAACCCGTTGCCGTGCTGCGCAAGGATGGAAAGATCACCGCCTTCGCCAATCTGATGGTGACGGATACGAAAAAGGAAGCCACCGTCGATCTCATGCGCTTTTCCCCGGATGCGCCGCGCGGCTCGATGGACTTTCTCTTCGTCAGCATCATGCAATATCTGCGCGAGGCCGGTTACGAGAGCTTCAATCTCGGCATGGCGCCCATGTCCGGCATGTCTAAACGCGACGCGGCGCCCGTCTGGGACCGGATCGGCAGCACACTGTTCGAACACGGTGAACGATTCTACAACTTCAAGGGGCTTCGCGCCTTCAAGGCCAAGTTCCACCCGAAATGGGAACCGCGTTACCTCGCCGTACAGAACGGTGCAGATGCCGCTCTGGCGCTGATGGATGCGACGGTTCTGATCAGCGGCGGTGTCAGAGGAGTGATCGGAAAATGAGAAGATTCAGCATGCTCAAAGCAGTTCTGGCCGCCTCCGCCCTGTTTGCATCCCCCTTGTTCGTTTCTGGCGCCGTTTTTGCTGAGGACAAGCCCGCATACGAAACCGGCATGATCCCCACCGGGCACATCATGGTGCCTGATGGCGACATCCTCGCCAGCGTCTTCCTGATTTCCGATGCGGACGGATGGTCGGCGGCCGATGAGACCCGCGCCAAGGCGCTGGTGGAAAAGGGCGCCGCCGTGGTCGGCATCGACTTCAAGGAATATCTGAAGGCGCTCGAGGCCGACGATGACGAGTGCATCTATATGATCTCGGACATCGAGTCACTCTCGCAGCAGATCCAGCGCACCGCCGGCACCAGCAGCTATCGCCAGCCCATCCTTTCCGGCATCGGCAAGGGCGGAACGCTGGCGCTGGCGATGATTGCGCAGAGCCCTGTCTCCACCGTGCGGGAGGCCATCGCCGTGGACCCCAAGGCCGGCCTGCCTCTCGAGAAGATCCTCTGTACCCCCGCCACCAAAGATAAAGTGGATGGCGAAACCGTTTATGGTCTGACCGACGGTCCCCTTCCTGCCCCCGTCAGCGTGCTGTTCACCTCTGCTGCGGATCAGAAGGGCCGCGACCACGTCAACGCGCTCGTGAAGCTGCATCCCGATATCGACGTGACGGATGTGGATGACAAGGCGGACGAGGTTCTGACCCAGACCCTCTCCGACCAGGTCGACGCCGCAGGCGACACCGACAGTCCGCTCGGCCTGCCGATCAAGGTTCTGGAAACCAGCCCTGTCATGGACACCATGGCGGTGATCTATTCCGGCGACGGCGGCTGGCGCGATCTTGACGAAGAAGTGGGCGGCGCCTTCCAGAAGGAAGGCATACCCGTCATCGGCGTCGATTCACTCCGCTATTTCTGGAAGGAAAAGAAACCACAGGAGGTCGCAAGCGATCTCGGCCGCATCATCGATACCTATCGCAAGGAATGGAAAGTCCGCAATGTGGTGTTGATCGGCTATTCCTTCGGTGCCGATATTATCCCCGCCACCTATAATCTGCTGCCCGACCGCGACAAATCGCATGTCGTGCAGCTGACCCTGATGGGTCTTTCCACCGAAGTGGATTTCGAAATTTCCGTCGAAGGCTGGCTTGGCGTGGCCGGCGAAGGCAAGGGCGGCAAAACGGTCGATGACATCGCGAAGATCGATCCGAAGCTGGTGCAATGCATATATGGCACGGAAGAAGAAGACGAAGACCCCTGCCCCGGCCTGAAAGCCAAGGGCGTGGAGGCGGTCGGCATCGAGGGCGGCCACCACTTTGACGAGGATTATGAAGGGTTGGCCAAGCGTATCGTGACGTCGCTGAAGACCCGGCTGTCGAAATAACGGCGTCTCACTCACCACCTTGACCCGGGCTACGACAGGAGCCCTCGACAATCCTTGGCGGCGAATGGACCGCCGACGCTTTTCCGCATCGCGCTTGCGGAATCGCCTAAACTATTATTCAAAAGAACCGGACTGCAGTGGATGTTGATCTATTTCTGCAACCCTGCTGCTGTTGATCGCAAACCATCGATTTATATATCCGGACCGGTTCAGGGAGCCGCCGCATGCTTTCCTCAAAACGAAAAACAAAAACGCCGGTCCTGGTGGAACGCATCGACCACTTTGTCGCACAGGTCAAAGAGGCGATGAAAAACGACGACGCCTCGCGCAACAGAAAGATCCGCGATCTGTGGGACGCCGAGGTCCGCTACCATTTCGACAATGGGCGCACCGAAAAGACTCTCGAACTTTACATCATGAAGTACCGTAACGCCTTGAAGGCCGAATTCGGTCCCAAGAGCACGCCGCTTGCCATTTGCAACATGAAAAAACTGCGCGAGCGGCTGAAAACCTACATCGAACGTGCCGACTATCCGAAAACGGGCGTAGCAACCTCGATCGTCGAGAAAATCGAACGCGCGGAATTTAATACAGCCGGCCGCAAACCCACCGTTCTTCTGCGCATCGCGGATTTCATTTCTGCGATGAACGGCATGGGCACGAAAGAAGAGATGCAGACCCTGTGGAATGCTGAAATCAGCACCATGAAGGGCAGAGCCCAGACAACGATCATCTCCTACATCACCAAATATCGCAACGCCATCCGCGAGGCGTTTGGCGACGATCACCCGATGCTGAAAATCGCCACCGGCGACGCTGCGATGTATGACGATGCGCGACGGGTGAAGATGGAGAAGATCGCCAGAAAGCACGGCGCGCTGATCACCTTCGAGAATTACCGCCAGGTTCTGAAGATCTGTGCCGACAAACTCCTGTCAGCCGATCCCCTGATGATCGGCATCGGCCTGATCGGCATGACCGGACGCCGACCCTACGAAGTCTTTACCCAGGCGGAATTTTCGCCTGCTCCCTATGGCAAGGGCATTTCCAAATGGAGCGTCCTGTTCAACGGCCAGGCCAAGACAAAACAGGGCGAGGGAACGAAGTACGGTGTGACCTATGAGATCCCGGTGCTTGCCCGCTCGGAAACCATTCTTGCCGCCTACAAGCGCCTGCGCGAAAGCGGGCAGGGAAAATTGTGGCACGGCATGTCGATCGATGATTTTTCATCGGAGACGCGCCTGCTGCTCAGGGACACGGTTTTTAACCTGTTCGAAGATCTCTGGCCGAAGGAGGAGCTTCCCAAGCCCTATGGTCTTCGGCATCTCTATGCGGAGGTGGCCTATCATAATTTCGCACCTCCCCACGTGACCAAGAACAGCTATTTCGCCGCCATTCTCGGGCATAACAACAACGATCTCGAAACCTCCCTCTCCTATATGACCTACACGCTGCCGGAGGATCGAGACGATGCGCTTGCACGGGCAAAGCGCACGAACGAGCGGGCATTGCAGCAAATGGCCGCCATTGCGCCGGTTTCCCGCAGCAATCCATAACGCAGCCGCTCCTGCCTTGCGGCCAAGCACGCGATGGATAACCCAACGCGCAGGACTGTCCCCGCGGAGATTTCGACATGTCGTTGCGCCCCGATCCGGGCGCGCGCTCCTGTTCCCCTGCTTTGGATAAACCGCCGATTTTTCTACCACTTCCAGCGACGATGTATTGTACCGACACCGCTACGAACAAAAGAACTAAATGAATCAATATTTTATAAATTAAACACTAAAGAATTATATGAAGTATAAATTAAATAAATACAGCCACACGCAAGTTATATCCGAGACAATATTGACAGTTTTCACAATTGAATATTGTCCGGAGGCTTGGGGTGCTGCCCGCATATACAACTTACACCCTCTATAATCGCGACCTGGCATCGTCACTGAAACGCGTCGCAAACGATCCGATCGTATCGCGCGACGCCAAATATTACGCCGACAATATTGGCAAGATCAAAAATCTCTATGAGTTTCTGAAGGACCACAGGCTATATTCCTACGCCATTAAGGCCTATGGCCTCGGCGAGATGACCTACGCCGCCGCCTTCATGAAGAAGGTGCTGGAAAGCAATCTCAACGACCCGAACAGTTTCGCCAACAAGCTGAAGGACACCCGCTACCGCGACTTTGCGGCGGCGTTTGATTTCGGCACTATCAAATCGGAAAAAACGGTTCAAACGCAAACCCAGCAGGACCGACTGGTTGCCGCCTATCACGATGCACACAAACAACGAGACGACGAACTGAAGGAGGAAACGCGGTATTACAACATCGTCATCGACACGGTCGGCCATGTGGATGACATCTTCAAAAACACGCGGTTGCGGGACTATGTTTTCAAATCCTTCGGCATCGACGCCGAAGCCTTCAACTACAAACATCTGCGGGATGTTCTGACCAGCGATATCAGCAGCGCCGACAGTTACGTCAACAGAACCTACAAACCTCTGGTCGAGGAATGGCAGGCAAAGACCGCCGATCTGCGCATCGAACGCGCAAAAGTCCCCTCCGCCGATAAGGCGTCGCTGGCCAAAATCGATTATCTGCTCGGCCAGTACAACAAGCGCATCGCCAATGCACACAAGCTCTTCGAAATGGCGGCAGCGTTTAATTTCCGCGATGACGGTTTCGTGGATGACGGCACGAAAGCGCAGACGGCAACCCAGAAGCGGCTGATCAACGAAACCTATGTTTTATCGTATCCTCGCCTGACGCAGACCGGCGCAGTTCTCAATCGCGACTTCTTCGCGCAAAAGATGGACGAGATTATCGATGCCGGACAACTCATATCCAATTCCCGTCTTAGAACGATGTTGATCGTCGCCTTCAACCTCAGGGACGACACCGATACCGACAAGAAAATCCAGTGGGCGCTTCGCGAAAATCCCGACGATCCGCAAAGCGCGCTTCACACCGAGAAGGACAAAGGCTTCATCGATCTTGCGAGAGCGTTCAATTTCGACGGGGAAGGCAAGATCGCTGCCGGAAAGACGATCCAGACCGCCGCCCAGCTCAGTACGATGATGACACTTTATTTTAGCCGCTACGACGACGCACAGGAGGCGGCGGACCAAAAGACGATCAAGGACTACAAACGCTATATCGGCCTGACGAAAAACCTGGAGGACTTCCTCTCCGCTGCACCGGCAGCCGTTACCATTCGCAATTTCGCGCTGAAGGCATTCAACATCAGCCCCGAAGAGGTTTCCACGTTCAAGTTGAAGAAGGTCTTCACCAGTGACCTGTCGGACCCGAAAAGTTATGTCCGCAGCCTCAAAGACGAAAGATTCGTTCGACTGGCGAAAGCCTATAATTTTGATGCCGAAGGCAGGATTGGCTCGCCACGGCTGGCCCAGGCCGAAAACGAGATTACCCGTATCTCCCGGAACTACGTTCTCGAAATGACCCGATGGAACACGGCCTCGAAGAGCAGGGAGGCAACAGGCAAGCAGGATGAGGAACTCGCCGCCTATCGCCAGAAAAACAGCAAAGACAAGATAAAGGAAAAGGCAAAGACGGAGGCCGCCTATTACCGCCAGCAGATGGAGACGTTGGAAACCGTTGATCAGTTGCTTGCCGATCGCCGTCTGGTGGATTGCATGCTTGTTGCCGAACGCATCGACCCCAAATCGGTCAGCACCGATTATCTGAAAAAGATATTCAAATCCGACCTCAAGGACCCGAAAAGCTTCGCCAACACCGAAAAGGATCCCCGCTTTCGCGCGCTTGCCGGTTCCTTCAACTTCGACACCAAGGGGAATATTCGCGCGACAGCCAGCCAGCATGTCCAGAACAACCGCGGCCTGATGGAAACGCGTGACAAATACGTTCGGCAGACGCTGGAGGAAAGGGCGGGAGAAGAAAACGCCGGTTTTCGTCTTGCTCTCTATTTCAAGCGGATGGCCGGCGGCATTTCCAATGCCTACGACATACTGGCTGACAATGCGCTTTCGGAATTCACCCGCACCGCCCTTGGAATTCCCGCGGAAACCGCGAATTCCAAGGTCGAGATGCAGGCAAAGATGATCGAAAAGAAACTGAAGATGAGGGACCTGCAGGACGCCGGCAAGATCGACAAGCTGATTGACCGCTTTTTGCTGAGGTATGAAATGAACAATTCACCTTCCGATCCCCGTCTCGACTTGTTCGGCAATGGCAAAACGTCCATCAGCGGCAATACGCTGGCAACCCTCGCCCAGCTTCGGAACGCCCGCAGCCGCTAACTCGTCTGCCTGAAAAGGCTGGCTGGCTCTCGGATGGAAGCTGATACTGGCTCCGGCGGCCAGTGTCAGGGCGGTCAAACCTGCCCGTAGCCCTGGTGCTGTAGAGCAGTATCATCACAGTCAACAACAGCCTGTCAGCGCACCAAAGCCGAAATTCCGTTCAGGTGCGCCCCGCTGAAGCACGGGCCCGTCGAGACGACCGTCCATCGCGCCGTCTGCTAGTGTAATGTACCTGCAATGACCTGTTCCTATCCCTGCTGAAATTTACCGCAGCTGAAAGGAATTCCCATGTCCGACAGGTCATCACTTGCAGTCCCGCCAGCAATCACCCTCATCGCCGCCACATCGCTCTTGCTCACAGCCTGCGCATCAACCGTGATGAAAACTTATGTCGGCGCACCCATCACCAGCGTGATGCTGGACTATGGGCCGCCTGACAATGTCTATAGCCTCGGCCCCGGCCAGCAGGCCTATCAGTGGCGCAAGAACAAGACGCAGGTTGTGGCCGGATCATCAAGCGGCGAGGTCCGCTCGACGCGGCATGGCGAGCGTTACGAAGTGTCCGAAACGCCTGGTTATGTCGAGCGCATCGATTGCTACTACACTTTCTACACCCGCGGTTCCGGTAACGACTGGTATGTAACGAGCTTCCGGCAACCCTCACTCGAATGCGAATGAACCTCTTACGGCCCCCTCGCCGTTCGAGCCATTTCCCCTTACCGCCGCTTCGACCCGAAAGCGGCGGTCTTATGCTTCTGGGGCACATGTCAGCGGATCAGAAACGATAGTTCAGGCCCGCCTTGACGACGTGATCGCTGACATCCGTCTTCGATCTGCCGCTGGAGGTCGTCGTCGATACATTTCCCGTGTTCACGTAGTTATATTCAAACTTGGCCGACAGGCCGCCGCCGAAACTCTGTTCGACACCCGCTCCCACGAGATAGCCCCGCTTCCAGTCATCCGGTCCGGTAACGCCGTTTCCATCCTTGAATTTCGTCGTGGTCAGACCTGCGGTGCCGTAAAGAAGGGTACGATCAAGCGCCACACCGGCCTTTAGCTTGGCGGCGCCACGAAAACGCTCTCTCAGGCGGCCATTCGGCACCCGCGCCTCGTTGCCGAGATACGAGCCCTCCAGCTCCGCCCCGACGACACCGGAGCCGAACTGGAAATTGTAACCGGCCTGTACGCCACCCGTCAGACCACGGCCACTGGCCAGAGGATTGACTTTTGGTGAGGCGACGCCGCCATGTGCGCCGATATAAGCCCCATCCCAGGAAAAGGCTGGCGGACTGCTATAATCGAATTGCTGCGCATTGTAGTTGGCAAGATCAGCGGAATAGGCGCTCGGTGCCGCCATAATACTGATGGCAACAAGCGATTTTGCAATGAACGACATGAATGACTCCAGACGAAACCAGGGGCGTCTCAATCTGAGGCGCCAGGGTTTCCGTTCGCGTTGAAGAACCGGAAACCGGCTCCCATGGTCTCCTGTGCGAATGAGCGCAGCAGATACGGGCATTTTCCGCGCGAGAATTGCGCCTGGATTACACGCGCCTTTTTTATTTAAATATAATTGTTATTTTTCATGTGCTTATACCTATTTCTTTAATCTTATTTTAAGAACTTCAAGAGTCCGGACTTCCCGGAGGCGATTCATGGCCCCGCACCGCTCCCTGGCGTGACGGAGCGGATCTCCAGCCGAACGCAGAAGCCGGGATCAAGGTCGAGGAACAGCACCCTGCCCCCATGCAGCTCAGCCGCTTTCTGCACGAGATTGAGGCCAAGGCCGGCACCGGAGGAGCTGGTGTTGATGCGATGGAACGGTTCGAACACCTGCTCGCGTTCGTCAACGGGTATGCCTGGACCTTCATCGCAGACATCTATGGTTCCTGCTGCACCCACCCGGACGACAATGGCGCCCCTGCCGCCGCCGTGATCGATGGCATTGCGGATGAGGTTGACGACCGCCATCTCAATGATCGACGTCTGGACCGTCAGCAGGGCTTCTTTTTCGCTCGGCTCGAAATCGAACTCGTAACCGGCATCCATCGCAATCGGGGCAAGATCGGTCGCGATGCGTTCGACGAGAACATTCAAATCCTGCTCTTCCGCAGGCAGGTCTACCGCGCCCACCGCCTGCATTTCGAGAAGCTGGTGTGCGACGCGGGTAAGCCGGTCGATATCCGCCCGCAGCTGCCGGCTCAGCGCGTCATCGGGAAGAAGATCGGCGCGGACGCGCACGATCGCAATCGGCGTCCTCAGTTCATGGGCGGCGTCGGCCAGGAAGCGGTTGCGGCGATTATAGCCCTCGTCCAGTTTCGAGAGGGCAACATTGAAGGCATCCACCAGCGGAATGATTTCACTCGGCACCTTCGAGCGAGCGATACGGGCGGACCGGTTCTCAAAATTGATCGACTGCGCTTGGGTGACCGTTTCCATGAGGCCACTCAGTGAACGGCCGACCGCACGTGGGGTCACCAGCAACGTCGCAATACCCGTCAGCAGCAACATGGGCACCACAGCCACAAGAATGATGAACCCAATTCCCGGCAGCACGGTCAACCAGCGAATGGCACCATCCGCATCCTTTTCCAGATCCAGCTGTATGTTGATCCAGATATTCACGCCATCATTCGCGAGACCTTTTTCCGTCCCGGCAATAAACTGCAGCCGTCCGGCGGGCGTATCGCGGTTCTCCATCGTGGCCCGGACTGTTTCCCCAGCCTCCAGACGCGCCCTTTCGATGCCCAAAGGAAATGCGCCCGTCACGACGGAAGTGGGGATATCTCCATATCGAAGGACGATTCCTTCCGCGTCCCGCACCATGAACCAGAGGTTGCGATAGCGCTGTTTCAGCGCCTCCAGATCGGGTGTAGCCGACACCTGTGTCCGCCCCTGCCCATCCTTTGTCACGCTTTCCGCAATGGTGCGCACAGCCTCTTCATTGGCGCCTTCCAGCCTTGGATCGATGGTCCAGATCCAGCCAACGAGAAGAACGACGAAGAGAACGAGCAAGAAAGCCTGCAGGACGAGAAGGCGCTTCATCAGCCCCCAACGCAGGGATTGGTTGTGCTGCGAACTCATGACTTTGCCCGAATGAGATAACCGATATTGCGCACGGCTCTAATCTCCACCGCGGCTCCCGCCTGCGCCAGCTTCTTCCTGATACGGGAGATGTGGGCATCGAGCGCATTGGACTCGATCTCGTCGTCGAGCGTATAAACCGCCTCGATCAGGTTGGACCGCGTCACGATACGGTTCGGGCGCCGCATCAGGGCTTCGAGCGCCAGATATTCCCGACGTCGCAACTCGAGGATGGAGCCGGCAACGCTGACTTCATTGCTTCTTTGATCAATGCTCAGATTTCCGAAAATCGCATATCTGTCGGAAATGGAAGGGCCGCGCCTGTGAAGGGCCCTGAGGCGGGCGAGCAGTTCCTCTATCGCAAAAGGCTTGGCGAGATAGTCATCCGCGCCGGCATCCAGCCCGTCAACGCGGTGATCGACACTTCCAAGCGCCGTCAGGACAAGGATCGGTACGGAATGTTTGCTGCGGCGAAGCGCCGATACAAGGTTCAGCCCCTCACCATCGGGCAGGCGGCGATCTAGGACAAGCACATCGTAGGAGCCGTCACGCGCAAGGACATCGGCATCGCTGATGGTACTGACATGATCGGCAAGCACATCGCGCCGGCGCAAGGCTTCGAGCAGCGCACGCGCCATTTCGGGTTCGTCCTCGAGAAGCAGGATTCGCAATGACTTTCCCCCAAAGATGAGCTCTTGCCATCCCCACCACTGATTGGTGAATGTTGCAGATAGATTGCAGCCCGGCCGCCCCTTCTTCTTGTACCATCCCAAACGGCGTAATCCGACTGGCATCGAAGGCGTTGGCCGCGCCACTTATCGCTGTCCCGAGGGTTGTCCGCGCTTGTCGACATCCGCACGCAGGGGTCAGGCCCCGGGGCCTGGCCTGTATCCGTGCCTCGCATAAAAACGATCAAGCTCCCGTTGTTGCGGCACCTCGCCGGTATAGATGGCGATGTAATCCGCAATTCTCTTCATCCGCACTGCCACATCTTCCTCGGCCTGCATGGAAATGTAGCCGATCTGCACAAGATAAGTGGTGCGGGCGCGCACATCCGCAGTATTTTCGGGATGGCCGAAACGGACGAACATGCGCGAAAGCGCCTCCATTCTCACAGCATCCGCCTTGCGAACCTCGGCAAGGGTATCATCGGACTGCAGCGCCCAGCTGCGCACCGCGAATTCGAATTTGCTGTCAAAAAGCGAGGGATCCAGCCAGCAATCGAAGACGTTCAGCATCGCCTCGGCCAAGGTTTCCGCGTAGGCCTCCGATTGCCTGAGGATGCTTCCCGTGTTCTTGTCGCGCCAGCGGGACAAAAGCGCCGCCAGCAACTCCTCCCGATCCTTGAAGAACCAGTAAAAGCTGGTGCGCGAGAGATTGAGCTTCTTCGCCAACGGCAAAATCTTGACGGAATCCACCCCCGATTCCAGCAGGGACTCGTAGGCGGCCTCAAGCCAACCCTCCTGCGATCCACGCCAACCGGTTTCGTTTAATGTCGCGTCCATGACAGTTGAGTACCAAATCAGTCCCTGCGCGACAAGGCGAGGCGTACACTCTTGTCTAACTTATAGACACTGGTGTTTTGTTAATTGACACATATGTACATTTTCTCTTAGCCTCGCACCATACCCCCCCTTGGAGCAGGCCCATGTCGAACGATCCCCTTCTTCAACCCTATCAGCTGAAGCACCTGACGCTGCGCAACCGTATCATCGTGACGTCGCATGAGCCCGCTTATCCGGAAGACGGCATGCCGAAAGGGCGTTATCGCGCCTATACCGTCGAGCGTGCGAAAGGCGGCGTGGCGTTGACGATGACCGCAGGCTCAGCCGCCGTTTCGAAAGACAGCCCTCCCGTCTTCAACAATTTGCTCGCGTACAAGGATGAAATCGTTCCGTGGATCAGGGAAATGACCGACGCCGTCCACGAGGCGGGGTCGGCAATCATGATCCAGCTCACTCATCTTGGCCGGCGCACCCGGTGGGACAAGGGTGACTGGCTGCCGGTGCTCGCACCTTCACACCAGCGGGAAGCCGCTCATCGCGCCTTTCCGAAAAAAATCGAGGATTGGGATATTGAGCGTGTCATCAAGGATTTCGCCGACGCCGCCGAGCGTATGAAGGCTGGCGGCATGGACGGGGTGGAGCTGGAGGCCTATGGTCATCTCATCGATCAGTTCGCCTCCCCGCTGACCAACGAGCTGGATGGCCCCTATGGTGGCTCGCTTGAAAACCGCATGCGTTTCTGCCTCGACGTTTTCCGGGCGATACGCAGGCGCGTGGGTGAGGACTTCATCCTCGGTGTTCGTTACACCGCCGATGAATGTCTGGAGGGTGGCACCGGAAAGGCAGAAGGCCTCGAAATCTCCAGACTGCTGAAAGAAAGCGGTCTGATCGATTATCTCAACGTCATCAGGGGGCATATCGATACCGATCCCGGCCTGACCGACGTTATTCCGATTCAGGGCATGGCAAGTGCGCCGCACCTCGATTTTGCCGGGGAAATCCGTGCAGCGACACGTTTCCCGACCTTCCATGCCGCCAAAATTCAGGACGTTGCCACAGCCCGGCATGCCATCGCCACCGGCAAGGTGGACATGGTCGGCATGACCCGCGCGCACATGACCGATCCGCATATTGTGCGCAAGATCATGGAAAAGCGGGAGGACGATATCCGTCCCTGCGTCGGCGCTAATTACTGTCTCGACCGCATCTATCAGGGCGGCCTTGCCTTCTGCATTCACAATCCGGCAACCGGCCGCGAGGAAACCATGCCGCACGCCATCACCAGGGCCGCGAAAAGCCTGAAGGTGGTTATCGTCGGCGCCGGGCCGGGAGGCCTCGAAGCCGCAAGGGTCTGTGCCGAACGCGGCCATACGGTCGTGGTCTTCGAGGCAGCCAGCCATCCGGGCGGGCAGATTCGCCTCACCGCGCAGAGCGAACGCCGCCGGGAAATGACCGGCATCATCGACTGGCGCATGAGCCAGTGCGAAAAGCTCGGCGTCGTCTTCCACTTCAACAGCTGGGCGGAAGCGGACACGGTTCTCTCGCAAAAACCCGATGTGGTGATCATCGCCACAGGCGGACTGCCGCATACCGAGGTGCTGTCTAAGGGCAACGAACTGGTCGTCTCCGCGTGGGATATTATTTCCGGAGACGTCAGGCCGGGTGCCAATGTTCTCGTCTATGACGACGCGGGAGACCATGCCGGCCTTCAGGCGGCCGAGCTCATCGCCAAGGCTGGCGGCAAGGTGGAAATCATGACACCGGATCGCTCCTTCGCCCCTGAAGTCATGGCCATGAATCTCGTTCCCTATATGCGCTCGCTGCAAAAGCTCGACGCCACATTCACCGTCACTTACCGGCTGGAAGCAGCCGAAAGAAGCGGCAACCAGATCGTCGCCCACGTCGGCAGCGACTATGGCGGCATTTCCAGACAGCGCACCGTCGACCAGATCGTCGTCAATCACGGAACAGTCCCGCTGGACGAACTGTATTTCGAACTTAAGCCCGGCTCGACAAATCTCGGGGAGGTTTCCTATGACGCGCTGCTCGCCGGAGAGGCTCAGACCGTCGCGCGCAATCCGACAGGCACATATCGGTTGTTCCGCATCGGCGATGCCGTCGCGGCGCGCAACACCCATGCGGCGATCTACGACGCCCTGCGGCTCGCAAAGGACATTTGAGGCGCGGGTCGCGTTGCGGCCCGGCCCCAGGGAGCATCGAGGGATCATTCGATGACGACGATGTTCACTTCAGGCAGGATGGCGGCTGTCGCCCGGATCATCGCACAGGCACAAGCTCGAATGGGCCAAAGTAGGATCCACTATATGGACCTCTATACGCGAGTCTAAAACTGCGTAATTGCGGCCTTTTACTATTGATTTTATCATTCTTCCTGTGTATCCCGAACGTATGGTTTTGTAACGGTCCATATCGTGGAGGCGATATACCGATACGCTCAGACTTTTGGAGGGGTCTGGCCGGTCTTGCGATGACAGATATATCCTGATGCCGGCCATGATCGTGGCTGGGGCCCGGACATTCTGCCTTGCTGACCACCATCCATTGCGAAGGTTGTTCTGCGGGAGAGGAGGCCCCAATGACCATGACCGCAAACGCGAATGACGACGTCTTTGTGCTCGACGGCGAGCTACTGCACACGGAGCCGGTAACTGGCTCGTGGTTCATGCGGCCGGTCGAGGCCATGGCAGCCATTCTTTTGGCGCTGATGATCGGCCTGCTTCTGCTCGGCGTGACATCACGTTATGCCTTGCATCTGCCGATTGTCTGGATCGATGAAACGGCGTCGTTGTGCTTCCTGTGGTTTGCCATGCTGGGTGCGGCCATTGCCATCGACCGTAGCGAGCACCTGCGCCTGACGCTGTTCCTCAACATGTTTCCGCAGCGTTTTCTGGGTTACATCAATTCTTTGGCGCTGGTGCTGGTGGCGACATTTCTTGCGGCTATCATCAAGCCCGCAATCGAATACGCCATCGAGGAATGGGTCGTCACATCGGCGGCGCTGAACATTCCCATGACTTTCCGCGCCGCAGCCCTGCCATTCGGCGCCTCCCTGATGTTGCTCCTGGTCATGAACAACCTCTTCCGGAGGGAAAGGCTGCGGGACATCGTCGCTGCTATCGTCACGGTTGCGGTGGCTGCCGGCCTGCTGTTTCTGGCGTCGCCCACACTGGAATCCTTTGGCAATTTTAACCTGGCGATCTTCCTCGGCCTGTTCGTGGCGGTGTTTCTGGCGCTCGGCGTGCCCATTGCCTTCTGTTTCGGCCTTGGAACATTGTCCTATCTGACTTTCACCACCTGGGTTCCGATGATCGTTATGGTCGGGCGCATGGATGAAGGAATGTCGGGCATCATTCTGCTGTCGGTGCCGGTATTCGTGCTGCTGGGCTGCGTCCTTGACGCAACCGGCATGGGCAAGGCGATCGTCGAACTGCTGTCCTCGATGTTCGGCCACATCCGCGCGGGCATGTCCTATGTTCTGCTCGGTTCGCTGTTTCTGGTCTCGGGCATTTCCGGCTCCAAGGTTTCAGATATGGCAACGGTCGCACCTGCGCTGTTTCCGGAAATGAAGCGACGCGGCCACAAACCCAAGGAAATGATCGCACTGCTGGCCACCGGCGCCGCCATGGCGGATACCGTTCCGCCGTCCATCGTTCTCATCGTCCTCGGTTCGGCAGCGGGCGTGTCGATTGCCGGCCTGTTTACCTCCGGCTTCATGATCGCCATGGTGCTGCTTCTGGTGCTGGCGGTATTGGCACGGTGGAAAGCGCGCAACGAAAACATGGATGGCGCCAGACGCACTCCGTGGCCGCTGGTCGGCAAGGCGGCACTGGTTGCCGCACCCGCTCTGGTTCTGCCTTTCCTCATCCGCAGCCTTGTGGGCGGCGGTGTGGCAACGGCGACCGAAGTATCCACCATTGCAGTGCTCTATGCCATGATTATCGGCGCGGTGCTTTATGGCGGGATCAGCCTGAAAAAACTCTACTCCATGCTGGTGGAGACAGCGGCGCTCTCGGGCGCGATCCTGCTGATCCTCGGCTGCGCCTCCGCCATGGCCTGGGGTTTGACGCAAAGCGGTTTCGCCTTCGAATTGACCGCGATGATAACCGACCTGCCGGGCGGCTGGATGACCTACATGATCGTGTCGATCCTGATCTTCATGATCCTCGGCTGCGTGCTGGAAGGACTGCCTGCAATTGTTCTGCTCGCGCCGATCATGTTCCCCATTGCCCGCACGCTCGGCATCAACGACATCCATTATTCGATGGTCGTGGTGGTCGCCATGAATATCGGCCTGATGGCGCCGCCCATCGGCATCGGCTTCTACATTGCCTGCAAGATCGGCAATGTCTCGCCCGATGAAGCCATGGGTGCCATCTGGCCCTATCTCGCAGCCATGGTCATCGGCCTGCTGCTGATTGCCGGAATTCCGGGTCTGTCCACAATTCTGCTCTGACACCGTGGCGGGTCCGCCCGCCATGCCGACGAACGACACGTGCTTTTATTTGGGAGGAGAAAGCAATGATCATCAACAGACGTACCATGCTCGCGGGCGCCGGTTCTGCCGTTCTTGCCACCGCATTCGTATCGCGCGCACGCGCCGCGGAATTCAGCTACAAATATGCCAATAATCTGCCGGCTGCGCACCCCATGAACGTGCGCGCGAAGGAAGCGGCCGATCGTATCGAGAAAGAAACCGACGGGCGGGTCAATATCAAGATATTCCCCAGCAGCCAGTTGGGGGCCGATACCGACATGCTGAGCCAGGTGCGTTCCGGCGGCGTTGAATTCTTCACGCTCTCGCCGCTGATCCTGTCCACGCTGGTACCAAACGCGTCCATCAGCGGCATCGGCTTTGCCTTCCCGGATTATGATTCCGTATGGGCGGCCATGGACGGCGATCTCGGCAAATATGTACGCGGTGAAATTGCCAAACAAAATCTCGTCGCCATGGATACGATCTGGGACAACGGTTTCCGCCAGATCACCAGCGCATCGAAACCCATCACCACGCCTGCCGATCTCGAAAGTTTCAAGATCCGCGTGCCGGTGAGCCCTCTCTGGACCTCGATGTTCAAGGCCTTCAAGTCGGCTCCCGCTTCCATCAACTTCGCGGAAGTCTACACCGCGTTGCAGACCGGCGTCGTCGACGGCCAGGAAAACCCTCTGGCCATCATTTCCACCGCGAAGCTCTTCGAAGTGCAGAAGTTCTGCTCGGTTACCAATCACATGTGGGATGGTTTCTGGTTCCTCGCCAACAAGCGCGCGTGGGAGCGGCTGCCGGACGACCTGCGCACCATCGTTGCCAAGAACCTCAATCAGGCCGGCAAGGATGAACGCGCCGACGTGGCGAAGCTCAACGCCTCGGTGAAGGAAGACTTGATCAGCAAGGGCATGGCCTTCAACGATACTGACGCATCGCTCTTCCGTGCAGCCCTCAAGGAAGCCGGATTCTATTCCGAGTGGAAAAGCAAATATGGCGACGAAGCCTGGGCCATTCTCGAAAAGGCCGTTGGCGCCAGCCTGACCTGACCGGTCAGCAAATAATCGGTCCCGCCGCAAGCGGGGCCGATCCGATCACTTCTGGCTGTTTTAATGGAGACTGTTTTGACAGGTCGCCTGACGGGAAAACGCGCGCTTGTATTTGGCGCAGGATCATCGGGGCCGGGCTTTGGCAATGGCAAGGCTGCGGCCGTGCAATTTGCCCGTGAGGGCGCGCGCGTGGCCTGTGTCGACCTCTCCGCCGGCGCGGCTGAAGAAACCGCGCAGATCATCCGCGAAGAAGGTTTTGAGGCAATCGCCGTTGCCGCCGATGTCACGAAGCTGGAATCCGTATCAGCGGCAGTTGCACGAACCTGCGATGCCTTTGATGGCATCGACATCCTGCACAATAATGTCGGCGTGACGCATATGGGCGGGCCGGTGGAGCTGGATGAGGAGCGCTTTCGCGCCTCCGTCGATCTCAACATCGGCTCTGTCTATCGCACCGCCAAGGCTGTTCTGCCGGTGATGCTGAGGCAGGGCGGCGGCGCCATCGTCAATATTTCCTCACTCGCCTCGATCCGCTGGACCGGCTATCCTTATTTCGCCTATTACGCCATGAAGGCCGCGGTCAACCAGGCCACCGTGGCGCTGGCGATGCAATACGCACGGCAAGGTATTCGCGCCAATTGCGTTCTGCCGGGCATGATCGATACGCCGCTGATCTACAAGCAGATCAGCAACCAGTACGCCTCCGTCGAGGAAATGGTGGCGGCGCGTAATGCCGCGGTGCCCGTGGGGCGCATGGGTGATGCCTTCGATATCGCCCGCGCCGCCGTTTTTCTGGCATCCGATGAAGCAAAATTTATCACGGGCATCTGCCTGCCGGTCGACGGCGGCCAAAGTTGCGCAGTGGGGGCGTTTACCTGATATGGCCACGGTGGTTGCGGCGGAAAACGATCTGACAGGGGCACGTGCCGTGGACCGGGCGCTGGCGCTGCTGTCCATGGTGGGGCGGCACGCCGAACGCGGTGTGTCGCTTTCCGGCATCGTCGCCGAAAGCGGGTTGAACAAGCCAACGGCCCGCCGCCTGCTGCTGGCGTTGATCCGGGCAGGCCTCGTGGAACAGGACGAGGAGACACGCCGATATTATCTCGGCGAGGAAGCCTACGTGCTGGGCAGCCTGTCATCACGCCGTTTCGGATTGTTGCAGATGGCCCAGGACGGACTGACGCGTATTTCCCGCCGTACCGAGGATTCGAGCTTCCTTTCGGTACGCCGCGATACGTTTTCTCTCTGCCTCTATCGCGAGGAAGGCACCTGGCCCGTGCGCACCCATGCGCTCCAGGCCGGTTTCGAGCACCCGCTGGGTATCGGCGCCGGATCTCTCGCCATGCTGGCCGCCCTGCCCGATGCCGAAGTGGATAGCGTCATCGCCGCCAATAGCGGCCTCATCGCCGCGAATTATCCCGGCATCACGCTCGACGGGCTACGCCGTGATGTCGAATTGACCCGGGCGAACGGCTACTCGCTCAATCCAGGCCTCATCCTTTCCAATTCATGGGGTATCGGTGTCGCAATCCGCACGCCGGATGGAGCGGTGGCGGGAGCGTTGAGCATCGCCGCCGTCGATAGCCGCATGCGGCCGGAGCGTCAGCCAGAACTGGCGGCGCTGCTGCGCGAAGAGGTGACACGTATCGAAACACGCATCGCAGAAATGATGGCCAGCCGCGCACGCACGCGCGGAGACGGCGAACCGAAGCGACAGGCAAGGAGAACGAGCAAATGAGCAAAGCGCAGATCGTCGGCTGGGCGCATTCGCCTTTCGGCAAATCGACCCTTGAAAATACCGAACAGCTGATGGCGTCAGTCGTCGCGCCGGCCATAGACCATGCGGGCATCGACGTTGGCGATATCGACGGCATTTTTGTCGGTGTGATGAACAATGGTTTCTCGAAACAGGATTTTCAGGGCGCCCTGGTGGCAATGGGTGATGAAAGACTGGCCTATACGCCCGCCGTGCGCTTCGAAAATGCCTGCGCGACGGGATCGGCCGCCCTGTACAGCGCGATGGATTTCATCGAGGCGGGGCGGGGCCGCATTGCGCTCGTCGTGGGCGCCGAAAAAATGACGGCGCTTCCCACCGCCGAGGTAGGCGACATTCTGCTCTCTGCTTGCTACCGCGCAGAAGAGGCCAATATCCCCGGCGGTTTTGCCGGCCAGTTCGGTCGCATCGCCCAGGCCTATTTCCAGCGTTATGGCGATCGCTCGGAGGAGCTTGCGATGATCGCCGCCAAGAACCACGCCAACGGCGCGGTCAATCCCTATGCCCATATGCGCAAGGATTTCGGCTTCGAATTCTGCAACACCGTGTCCGATAAGAACCCGTATGTCGCAGGCCCGCTACGCCGTACCGACTGCTCGCTGATTTCCGACGGCGCGGCGGCCATCGTTTTGGCCGACGAAGAAACCGCAGCCAGCCTCCACCGGGCGATCGGCTTTCGGGGCAGAAAACAGATCAATGACATTCTGGCGCTGAGCCGCCGCGACCCGCTGGCCTTCGAGGGCGCCCGCCGCGCATGGGCCGGCTCGCTGGAACTTGCGGGCGCTACGCTCGACGACCTTTCTTTCGTTGAAACGCACGACTGCTTCACCATAGCTGAACTTATCGAATATGAGGCCATGGGGCTCGCAAAACCAGGCGAAGGGCACCGGGTCGTCCACGAAGGCACCGCGCTGAAGACCGGCCGTTTGCCAATCAACCCTTCGGGGGGACTGAAATCGAAAGGCCACCCGGTCGGAGCGACCGGCGTTTCCATGCATGTAATGGCAGCGATGCAGTTGATGGGCGAGGCTGGAGACATGCAGATCCCCGGCGCCTCGCTTGCCGGCGTTTTCAACATGGGCGGCACCGCGGTTGCCAACTATGTTTCGATCATGGAGCGCGTGAAATGAGGACACCTGGCCCCGTGCAGCATCCTCCGGGCGGTGTCACACCATCAACCACGCGGGTGATGAACCTTTCGCATTTTCTGACGCAGGCCGCGCGCCGCAACCCGCATCATATCGGCTTCGTCTGGGGTGAAAAGACCTGGAGCTGGGCGCAAATGGAAGCCCGCGTCGACGCCATGGCGCATGCGCTGGTCAATGAATTCGGTGTCGTCAAGGGTGACCGTATTCTGGTGCAGTCTTCCAACAACAACCAGATGTTCGAATCGATGTTCGCCTGCTTCCGGGTGGGCGCGGTGTGGGTGCCGACCAATTACCGCCAATCGCCAGATGAAGTCGGCTACCTGGCGAAGGCCAGCGGCGCACGCGGCATGATCTGCGCCAGCGCTTTTCCCGAACATGCGAAAGCAAGCCGTGAAGCCGCAGCGATCGATTTCACCATCGCCATCGGTCAGGCGGAATTCGGTGAGGATTATGATGCGATTGTCGCCCGTCATCTGGGTCAGAAGGTCAAGGGCGAGGCGGTGGATCGCGACGATCCCTGCTGGTTCTTCTTCACGTCCGGCACCACCGGGCGCCCCAAGGCGGCGGTGCTGACCCACGGGCAGATGGCCTTTGTCATCACCAACCATCTCTGCGATCTGATGCCCGGCACGGGAACAGGCGACGCATCCATCGTTGTCGCTCCGCTTTCGCACGGCGCGGGCATTCACCAGCTGGTGCAGGTGGCGCACGGGGCAAAGACCGTGCTGCCGGCAGCGGAAAAACTCGATGTCCCAGCCGTTTGGGCGTTGATCGAGAAATGGCGTGTCACCAATGCCTTCACCGTGCCGACCATTCTGAAAATGCTGGTCGAAGACCCGTCCGTGGATCGTTTCGATCATTCCTCGCTGCGCTATGTCATCTATGCCGGCGCGCCGATGTATCGCGCCGACCAGAAACGGGCATTGGCAAAGCTCGGTCCGGTGCTGGTGCAGTATTTCGGCCTCGGCGAAGTCACCGGTAATATCACCGTGCTTCCCCCTTCCTTCCATAGCGCAGAAGACGGTCCGGAAGCGCGGGTCGGCACCTGCGGGTTCGACCGGACAGGCATGGAGGTGCAGATCCAGAACGACGCAGGCGAAGAGGTGGAGGCGGGAGAAACCGGCGAGATCTGCGTCATCGGTCCCGCCGTCTTCGCCGGTTATTACGACAACCCCGACGCCAATGCCAAAGCCTTCCGCAACGGCTGGTTCCGCACCGGCGATCTCGGCCACCGCGATGAAAACGGCTTCGTTTACATCACCGGGCGCGCCTCCGACATGTATATTTCCGGCGGCTCGAACATCTATCCGCGCGAGATCGAAGAAAAAATTCTCATGCATCCCGATATCAGCGAGGCGGCGGTTCTGGGTGTGCCAGATGCGGTGTGGGGCGAAGTGGGCGTGGCGGTCTGCGTGGCGAGAGAAGGCGCTGACATCACCGGCATCGACCTCAAGGCCTATCTGGAAGGCAAGATGGCCCGTTACAAGCTGCCCAAAACAGTCGTGTTCTGGGATGCCATGCCAAAATCCGCCTATGGCAAGATCACCAAGAAAATGATCCGCGAAGAGCTGGAAAGGCGTGGCCAGATGCCGGTTTTCGAGGAAAAGCGGACAGGCTGACGCGCGCGGCATTCAACCGGGAGGAGAGGGTATGACACAACGGACGGCAGGGACAAAAGGAGCTGTCGCGATCACCGGCGGAGCATCCGGCATCGGTTTTTCCACCGCGCAGCTGCTGATGGCGCGCGGATGGCAACCCTGGCTGCTGGATCTCAAGCGCGAAGCGCTGGACGCGGCCTGCGAGAAGCTCGGTATCGACGCCTCGCGTGGCATCGTGTGCAACGTGGCGGATGAAGCGTCGATAGAGGAGGCATTCGCCGCATTGACGGTGAATGGCGTTGAACAGGCGGTTGATCTGGTGGCCGTCGTCAACAGCGCCGGCATCGGCATCGACAAGCTTTCCGTCGAGACCAGCGTCGAAGAATTTCGCCGCATCGTCGACGTCAATCTCGTCGGCAGCTTCGCGGTGGCTCGCGCGGCGGCGCGTTACTGGCTGGACCGTGAGATTCCCGGCTCCATCGTCAACATCAGCTCGGTTTCCGGCATGTGTGGCAACCGGGGCCGCAGCGCCTATGGTGCCTCGAAAGGCGGCGTCAATCTCCTGACGATGGTGATGGCGAACGAGCTCGGACAATCGGGCATCCGCGTCAATGCAATTGCACCCGGCCCGGTCGATACACCGCTGACCCAGGCGGTCCATACCGAGAATGTTCGCGATCAGTGGCATAGCCGTGTTCCCATGCACCGCTATGGCAGAACCGATGAAATCGCCTCTGCCGTGGCGTTTCTGGTGTCGGATGATGCGAGCTACGTCAATGGTCAGGTTCTTGCCGTGGATGGCGGCTTCATCACCGCGGGGCTGGCGGTATGACGCCGATGGCACAGGCAGCGCTTCCGCGCAGCATCGTCCACCCCGGGCCGGAGACACCCGAGCGCTTTCGCGCCATCGGCTGCCGTGCCCATCCCGTCACGTTAACCGTCCGTGCGGGCATGTGCGTCAACGAAGCGATTGCCGCTGCCTTTGCGGAACGGGGTTTCGAGGGTGGCTACATCAGGCTGAAAAACGTGCCGATGAAGCGGCTGGAATACGTTATGCCCGCGGCCGCTCCTGATGCCTCCCATGCGGCCTGGTACAGCGAAACCTTTTCCATGCCTGAGGGCACGATCATCGATGCCGGCCTTCATATGGGACGTCGCGATGGCCAGCCGTTTCTGCACTGCCATGGTTCGTGGAAAAGTGCTCAGGGCGTCGTCTCCATGGGACACCTGCTTCCCTTCGAAGCCGAATTTGCCCAAGAAATACAATTTGAGGCGCTGGCGCTTGACGGAGCGATCCTCGACGCTCGGCAGGATGAGGAAACGAATTTTCCGCTTTTCACACCCATCCCCCGGCCGCGTAGGCATCAGGATGCGGGACTGAGGGCGCTTTTATGCACTGTTCGGCCTAACACCGACATCTGCCTCGCCCTCGAAGCGGCCTGCACGGAATTCGGCCTGCCGGAAGCCGATGTCAATGGCATTGGAAGCCTTATTGGCGCGGACTACGATGACGGAACGACCATTACCGCCTACGCCAGCGAAATCCTTATCCGCGCAGGCCATATCAGCTCCGACAGTGAACGCACGGCGCTGGATATTGCGATGGTCGATCTCACCCGCCACATCAGCGGCGGGCGGTTGGTGCGCGGCAAAAACCCCGTTTGCGTCACCTTCGAACTTCTTCTGACGGAGAAACGTGAGGCCGCAGCTTGAGCGGCGCAGGGACGTTTGGCGACACGGCGCCCCTGCTCGTCCCATTTTGTTCACGCCGCTTGCGATTTTTCCGTCGGCAGCCATTCCTCCAGCGTCACCTCGAAAGTCATGCAGACAGGGTTGGCGCCTGCGATGAAGGGGCCGCCGTAAACCGCACCCTCCGTATCGGCCACAACGCCGGTCAGCGCAGCGCGCAACGAGCCATCAGGCTGGGCGCGTACTTCGCCGGCTATCGAAACGATTTCAACGGCGGGGCCGCTTATCTGCAGAAAGTCGCCGCTGCGGGTGCCGAGGCACGCATCCACCAGGCTGCCCAGCGCACCGCGCACGAAGGCATTGCGGAAGCCCTCGGCCAGGCACAGTTTCTCGACGCCGAGCACAAGATCTTCATTGGGGGCTATGCGGGCATAGGCCACGCGCCCCATGGAACCGGATTCGACAATATCATGCATGTTCATCGGCGCGCTCCATGCGATTTTTCGGTTGAAGAAGGGGAATATTCGTTTCTGGATCGAAAGACTGTTGCAACAGGAAACTGTCGAGCGAGGTCACAAGCGCGGAAATGCCACCCTCGCCGACAATGCAGGATTCTGTCAGCAAATGACCGCCTCTGACCAAACCCGCCGCGGTTCGCATGGCGGCGTGGCAATGCACGATCGGCTCGCCCTTCATGCTGCGCCCAAGCGTGGCGTTGCCGAAGATGAGCCACGCCGCACCGGCGTCGATGGGCTTCGTATAAGCGATGACGGCGTTGCCGGATGGATCAGGCGGAGCAACGCAATAGGACAATCCATCGAAGTGCCCTCCGAGTATGGTCAGGGAGGCGCTTTCAATGCCTTCCCCCGCAAGCGGCTGAACGATGCCGTCGTAAAGGCTGCGCCCCGGCTTGATGAACAGCCGGACATGGCGCGCCGAGGGCGAGCGCAGGCTGTTGATGCGCACAGGCGCGGAAATACCGGGATGGATCAACGTCCTGGGTCTTGGAAAATGCTGCTGCGATATCGGTGCCATGCCCGCTCCTCCCTGCTGCCTGTACCATGCAGTACGGTACTAAAAAACCAGCCGAAGGTGCTTTCGAATGGCGCAGCCAAAGCATCGAAACCAAGACACTTCTTTCGCACGCCGACGGATCGGCGGCAGATTTTTTCGCTGCATGTTTGGGAGAGACCGGCATGACGAAGCCGCTCGACAGGATCGACCGCAAAATACTCCGCGCCCTGCTGGAAAACGGCAGGCTGAGCAATACGGAACTATCCGAGAAGGTGGGACTTTCACCCAGCCCCTGCTGGCAGCGAGTCAAGCGGCTGGAAGAGGAAGGTGTCATCCGCGGCTATACGGCAATTCTCGATCAGGCGCAGCTAGGCTTGACCGAGACGGTAATCATCGAGGTCATGCTGGAGCGTCACGATGATGAGGTTCTGGAACGCTTCGGCGAAGCCATGGCGGCTCTTCCAGAGGTGCTGGAAGCTTATCTGACCACCGGCGAATATGATTATCTCATCAAGGTCGCGGTGGCGGGAACCGCAGGTTACGAGCAATTTCTGCGCCGCAAGCTCTACAAGATCGAGGGCGTGCGCCATTCGCGCTCCTGCTTTGCACTCAAATGCCTCAAGCACACCTTGTCGGTCGTGCCCGATACCGAGCCTCAGTCTAGTCCGAACTGAAAACACTTGTAGGTCGGATAAGCGCCCGTTGCACCACCCGTGATGCAACGGGCACTTTTAAGCTCCTGCCCGCGGCCCCGCACCATGGGTAAGCGACCCTTTCGGTAACAGCTTCATGACGAAACTCGCCACGGACGATTTCTCGTGCAATGCGGATGCAGGGCTGGGATGAAGAAGCTTGCGACGATGGGCCTTACGCAGCTCTCCGTCCCGCACCCCAACATCCCGCTCTATGTTAGTGGCCGCCCTTGGTGGACGGCGCCGGCGTGTTGAGCAACTGCTGCTCCCAGAGATAGGCGATGCCGCTGCCGCCGAAGTGCTGGATGAGAATTTCGGTCAGCTCCTCAACATGCTCGGTGCGGGCCCAATCGCGTTGCCATTCACCCGCAAGCGCCATTACCGTCATCACATTTGCGCCCGCCGCGATCATACGCTGGATGGCAACTTCATGAGATTCCTTCGAAATCCCGCCGGATGCGTCGGTAATCACGGTCACGTCCCAGCCTTCGCCGGCGGCCTGGATCACGGGCATTGCAACGCAGACTTCGGTCCACAGTCCGGCAATGATCAGCTGCTTGCGGCCGGTCGCCTTGACAACGTTCACTACATTCTCGTCCTGCCAGGTGTTCACCCAGGTGCGATCGATGACTTGCTGATCAGGAAACACGTCGGTGATCTGCTTGAAGAGAAGTCCGCCGCGTGCCGCAATTACGCTGGTGAGGACAGTCGGAACATCGAAGGCTTTGGCCAGCTTCGCCAGCGCCGTCGTGAGATTGACCACAGCCTGCGGATCGTGGCTGTTCAGGTTTGCGAGCTGATAGGGCTGATGATCAATCAGAACGAGGACGGAATCTTCGGGGCGGAGAAGTGAATCAAGGCCGTTACGAAAGGTCATGGGTTCATCCTGTGTTGGCGGTTTATCGAGGCGCTTGCGCAAGGGACCTGCATCCCTTCGGGCGTTGCCGCGGGAGGAAACTTGTCATTCCTGTTTATGATGCGGTAGTCCTTGTCAGCGTTGAGCTGTGTTGCAGAATGGGGAACGCAGAGTGGATATCGAAGACATCAGGACATTTGTCGAAGTTGCAGATGCGGGAGGTGTCTCTTCGGCCGCAGTGCGGCTCGGCATATCCAAGTCCATGGTCAGCAGGCGGCTGGCGCGGCTTGAGGCTGAACTTGGCGTTCAGCTTCTGGCCAGGTCCACACGCGGCGCTTCCCTGACGGAGGCGGGCGCCACCTTCCGGGACTATGCCGCCAGGATTTCAGCCGACATCGATATGGCGCGGGAGACGATTCTTCCGGCTGGTGAGCTTCGCGGGCGTCTGCGGATTGCAGCGCCGCTCTCTTTCGGCCCAACGCATTTCGCGCTCGTGATTGCGCAAATGGCGCGCCGCTATCCCCAGCTTCAGATCCAGACCTGCTACACTGATCGTTTCGTGGATCTGATCGCCGAAGGATATGATTGCGCGATCCGGGTCGGGAACCTCCCGGATTCAAGCCTCGTCGCCAGACGCGTCGGTCCGCTCTATGGAATTTTTGTTGCCAGCCCGGATTACATCAAGGTCCACGGCTCGCCGCAAACACCCGAAGAACTTGTGGCTCATCAGGCTCTCATGCAAGGCACGGAAACCTGGCAGGTGATGGACGGAGACAGGATGATAACCGTTCGTCCGCAGGGACAGTTCAAGGCCGATAACGGAGTTGCTCTTGCTGTCGCCGCGGCGGCCGGATTGGGAGTCGCCGTGCTGCCTTACGACCTCGTCAAAAATTATCTGGCTGCGGGCGAACTGGTGGAAGTGATGAAAGGTCATCCTCCACCCCCGGCCGGGATATATGTCGTCCGGCCGCCGGGTCAGCATCCCGCAAGAAAAGTCCGGGTGCTGACCGAAATGCTGATCGAGTGCTTCGGCAGTGGGAAGGGCTCAAGCGCCTGACCGCATGAATGGGTGGCAGCAACCTCAAGGTGTCATCACGACGCGGCCAAGCGGCTTGGCTCTCTCCGCATACTCATGTGCCATCGAGGCGTCGCTCAACGGAAACACGCGGTCGATCACGACCTCCATGCGTCCCTCGGCCACGGCCTTGAGAAGCTGGATGACAGTTCCGTATACCGCCGTCCTCTCGAAGAGCGGCCCCATGAAGACACCGTGCAGCGTTTGATTGTTCTGCATCGGCGGCCAGAGATCGGCATGGAGGCTGCCGCCACCTGCATTCCCGACGAACACGAGGCGACCCTCGGGCGCGAGAGCGGATAAGGACGCTTGCAAAGTCGAACCGACAGGATCGATGACGAGGTCAGCCCCCATGCCACCGGTCAGCCGGAGAACCTCCTCAACGACATCCTTTTCCAGCCGATCGATGACATGTGATGCGCCGAGGCCGCGCAGGCGTGCCTGTCTTTCACTACCGCCCGCCGCAGCAATGACGGTCGCGCCCGCGTCACGCGCCAATTGGACGGCAGCCAGACCCACGCCGCCGGCGGCAGCCTGTATCAGAACTGTCTCTGCCTTTTGCAAGCCGCCTTTGGTGATCAGACAATGATGAGCCGTGCCGAACGAAATCGGCAGGGCCGCGGCCTGTGCCATTCCGACGCCTTCCGGCAAAAGCCACGTGCGCGAGGCCGGGACGGACCAGAGTTCTGCATGGGACCCCTGCATATCGAATGCAGCCACCCTTTCGCCGACCGCCCGGTCGCGGACATTTTTACCAACGGAAATCACGGTCCCTGCAGCGGCATAGCCGACAATCCACGGGGATTGCTGTGGTGTCGACCGGCGATTGATCAGATCGCCGCCTTCAATGGAAATCGCCTCGACGGCAATAAGCACATCATCCGGCCCGCAAACCGGATCGGGCACATCAGCATATCTCAAAACTGTAGGAGGACCGGGGTTGTCGTAAACTGCGGCTTTCATGTATTTTTCCTTGGCTGGCAGGGAGCATGATGCGACGCTATTTTTTCGCTTCGCGGTTCGGGAAGGAAGGGATGTGCAGACTGCGCCGATTTTTCCACAGGGATCGGTTACCGATCGGTGCCCCGTCCGATTTTCATCGTGCGAAGCACCGGCTGCAGTGCGCTTTCACGCAAGCGCGCCGCCGTCGACGGTAAGGATCGTCCCTGTGATCTGCCGGGCGGCAGGCGTTGCGAGAAAAGCGACGGCGGCCGCGACATCTTCCGGCTGATTGAAGCGGCCAAGCGCGCTCAGGCTGCGCTGGTAGTCCGCTGATTCTCCCGTCTCGGGATTCGAATCGGTGTTCGTCGATCCCGGCTGAACGAGATTGACCGTGATGTCCCGAGCACCCAATTCTCGCGCAAGTCCGCGATTGAATGCCTGAAGCGCACTCTTGGTCATGTAATAGACCGTACCGGGGACGCCGACGATGCGATCCGCGCCCGCTGAGCCGATATTTATGATCCGGCCACCTTCCTTGAGGTGTGGAATGGCTGCCTTCGACGCCAGAACAGGCCCGCGGACGTTAACCGCCAGCAACGCGTCGAGATCCTCGACTGCGAAATCGGCAATATTATTGTATCGTCCTATCGCGGCATTGTTGACGAGAATGTCGAGGCCGCCCAGAGCCCGAACCGTCTCGTCCACGGCGTGTTGTATTGCGGCCGGATCGGCGCTGTCAGCCTGGATCGCGACGGCCGTGCCCCCCTCGGCCTGAATTGCCCGAACGAGTTGCGCGGCGGTCTCGGCTGACCGCTCATAGGTTATTGCTACATTCGCTCCCTTCCCAGAAAGAGCGCGCGCAATTGCTGCGCCTATGCCACGCGAACCACCCGTTACCAGAGCGTTCTTTCCAGCCAGTTCCTGCATAATCCGGACCCTTTCAATCTCATGTCGCCCCGATGCGCGGTCTCGAGGTATGTTCCACCTGATTACCGGGGATCGTGGCAGCTCAATTCGTTAAGCCTGAAGATAGGCGGGCACGGCGAAAGCTACATGCCCGATCTTCCCAGAGACTTGCCTGATCCTTCCAAATCACTACATGCCTGAGATGATGGCCGGCTCTGTGAAACCAATCACCCAACTGCTGAAGGACGTTGCTCCCTTTGTTGAGCGTCAGGGGGGAACCGTCGCCATCCCGACCCCTGTCCCGCGCCTGACGCTATGGACAAGTACACGCACCACGCCACCCACACCGGCGGTGTTCGAGCCGATGTTCTACGCCGTTCTACGGGGCACGAAGGTTTTGACCATGGGCGCCAATCGTTTCGAACTGCTGGCGGGCGACTGCGCGACATCGTCCTTCGGCCTGCCCTATATCCACCAGCTGACTGACGCGACGCCAGAGCTTCCCTACATCGGCATGAGCCTTCATCTCGATATCGGAATGCTCACGCGTGTCGTGCTCGACATGCCCAAGCATGAGGATCGCTGGACATGTGCGGTCGCATCAGACAATCTGAACGGACCTGTCGGCGATGCATTTGTTCGCCTTGTCGGACTTCTGGCCACGCCCGATGACGTCGGCGCGCTCGCGCCACACTACGAGTTCGAGCTCTATTATCGTTTGCTGCAAAGCTCGATGGGCGACACGCTTCGGCAGGTCGGACGGCGAAACGACCGGTTCCAGCAACTCAAGACGGCGGCCGACTGGCTTGCCACCAATCACAACGAACCGATTGTCATTCCCGAGCTGGCGGCCTCGTCCGGCATGAGCGTCACCTCTTTTCACCGGCACTTCAAGGCTGTCACGGGATTTAGCCCCCTGGCCTTCCAGCGTCATATACGCCTGCTGGAAGCCCGAAAGCTTCTCGCCTCTGGAAGCACCAATGTCTCCCGCGTGGCGTATGACGTGGGCTACGCAAGCCCTTCGCAATTCAGTCGGGAGTATAAGAGCATGTTTGGCACGGCGCCCGTCGCCGACCTGCAGCGCTGAACTCTTCCGGGAACGGCAGGCCAAAGCCTTCCGCAAGCAATAATCGTAAAACGGAACACTGAAGACCTATTCCGGTTATTCCCTCGGCGTGTTGATGATCAACGCTGCCATCCTGAATGAAGATTTTCGGCGTTATCGCCAGACAAGAAGCCTCTCGGCGGAGTGCACAAGCACGTGCTGCGGTTCAAAGCGGCTCCACGCACGGCAAAACCTTTAAGGAGACAATGTATGGTCATTCATAAATTCGCCATTGCTGATGCAGCATTTGAACGCTCGCCAGGACAAGACGGTGACATTTTCACCGCCAACCTCCTCGATCAGCGCCATGGCGGGCCGGTCACTATCGGATTCGGGCGTTATGGACCAAACCAGATTCTCGAAGAAACAATGGCCGTACACGACACGATGGTCATCCTGGAAGGAAGTATTACCGTTTCCGATAGCCACAAGACGGTGATGGCAGGTCCGGGAGAGATCATCGCCATGCAGAAAGGCGACAGGGTTACGATCCGGTCTCACGAAGAAGGAGCGTTGACTGCTTATGTGACCTATCCTCATTGGCAGCAGCCGTAGACGTGATCGGCACAGGTAAGCACGGCTTCGGGCCAGGGTCGCATCCGGGACTTTGTTAAGCCGGGTTGTTTTCGGAGTGTTCGACTGTGTTTGGGTGCATCCACTTGCGCGCGTGCTCGGGGGCGGATTTGTGCTATCGTAGAGCTATGCCCGAAACGCAAGAAAGCCCTCTTTTGGGAGAGGGCTTTCGTGTTTGCTTTCTTCGTAATTTTGGTTGCGGGGGCAGGATTTGAACCTGCGGCCTTCAGGTTATGAGCCTGACGAGCTACCGGGCTGCTCCACCCCGCGTCCAGCGCATTCGGCAAGGCCGAATGTCGCGGTTACGTCGTTGCTTTAGCGACGACGGATCTTTGCCGGAGTAAATTGCGGAGCAATTTATCTCCTGTAAGGGACGCACTTGGCGTTTTCCTTAAGTTTTGTCTTAAACTGCAAAAGGCCGCTTTTGGCGGCCCTTTTTTTTCGGCTGGGCCGAGGGATGTGATGAGAAGATTTTGATGCGTTTTGCAGACCTGGCAGCGACCTACTCTCCCGCGTCTTGAGACGAAGTACCATTGGCGCTGGGGCGTTTCACGGCCGTGTTCGGAATGGGAACGGGTGCAGCCGCCCCGCGATAACCACCAGGTCGGCAAAACGCAACATTGTTCATGTTTTCACATGAACGTTGTTTTCGAGAAGCTGGAGAGCTCAAGGCTCTATTTAATTTACACGTCGTTTCTGTGACTTATCCGTATGTTGCCTTGCTCGAGGTCGAGCGTGGCGCCCATACAGGGCGCTAGTCCGTCGCCAATCGTTTGGCGCGCCGTCTGCAGCGTAGTGGCCGAAGGCCACGTCAGCGTGAAGACAGAACAGATCATCAAGCTTCGCTTGATGAGCATGAACAATGGGAACGAAGAAGTCGATCGAGCTATTAGTAACGGTAAGCTTCACACATTGCTGTGCTTCCACACCCGTCCTATCAACGTGGTCGTCTTCCACGGCTCTGATAGGGAACACTCGTTTTCAGGTTGGTTTCCCGCTTAGATGCCTTCAGCGGTTATCCATTCCGTATATAGCTACTCTGCTATGCCCTTGGCAGGACAACAGATCCACCAGAGATACGTCCATCCCGGTCCTCTCGTACTAGGGACAGATCCTGTCAATATTCCTACACCCACGGCAGATAGGGACCGAACTGTCTCACGACGTTCTGAACCCAACTCACGTACCGCTTTAAATGGCGAACAGCCATACCCTTGGGACCTGCTCCAGCCCCAGGATGCGATGAGTCGACATCGAGGTGCCAAACAACCCCGTCGATATGGACTCTTGGGGGTCATCAGCCTGTTATCCCCGGCGTACCTTTTATCCGTTGAGCGATGGCCCTTCCACACGGGACCACCGGATCACTATGACCGACTTTCGTCTCTGCTCGACTTGTCAGTCTCGCAGTCAGGCTAGCTTATGCCATTGCACTCGACGACCGATTTCCGACCGGTCTGAGCTAACCATCGCGCGCCTCCGTTACTCTTTCGGAGGCGACCGCCCCAGTCAAACTACCCACCATACACTGTCCCGGATCCGGATAACGGACCGCGGTTAGACATCCACGAAGATAAGGGTGGTATTTCAAGGATGGCTCCACAGAAACTGGCGTCCCTGCTTCAAAGCCTACCACCTATCCTACACATGCCTTGGCGAATGCCAGTGTAAAGCTATAGTAAAGGTGCACGGGGTCTTTCCGTCTGACCGCAGGAACCCCGCATCTTCACGGGGAATTCAATTTCACTGAGTCTATGTTGGAGACAGCGGGGAAGTCGTTACGCCATTCGTGCAGGTCGGAACTTACCCGACAAGGAATTTCGCTACCTTAGGACCGTTATAGTTACGGCCGCCGTTTACTGGGGCTTCAGTTCAGAGCTTGCACCCCTCCCTTTAACCTTCCAGCACCGGGCAGGCGTCAGACCCTATACGTCGTATTGCTACTTCGCAGAGCCCTGTGTTTTTGATAAACAGTCGCTACCCCCTGGTCTGTGCCACCCCATCATACTTGCGTACAAAAGGGTCACGCTTCTTCCGAAGTTACGCGTGCAATTTGCCGAGTTCCTTCAACATAGTTCTCTCAAGCGCCTTGGTATACTCTACCTGACCACCTGTGTCGGTTTCGGGTACGGTCTATACGGTGGAGCTATTTCCTGGAACCTCTTCGCCGCCCAACCAATCCAATAAGGTTGAACAACACACGAGATCCGTCACTACCACCAGGCCCACGAATATTAACGTGGTTCCCATCGACTACGCGTGTCCGCCTCGTCTTAGGGGCCGGCTAACCCTGCTCAGATTAACTTTAAGCAGGAACCCTTGGTCTTTCGGCGAGGGAGTCTCTCACTCCCTTTATCGTTACTCATGTCAACATTCGCACTTCCGATATCTCCAGCAGCCCTCACGGGTCCGCCTTCACAGACTTACGGAACGCTCCGCTACCACTTGCATTGCTGCAAATCCTCAGCTTCGGTGCATGGCTTTAGCCCCGTTACATTTTCGGCGCAAAGACCCTTATTTAGACCAGTGAGCTGTTACGCTTTCTTTAAATGATGGCTGCTTCTAAGCCAACATCCTGGTTGTTTTGGGATCCTCACATCCTTTCCCACTTAGCCATGACTTGGGGACCTTAGCTGGAGGTCAGGGTTGTTGCCCTTTTCACGACGGACGTTAGCACCCGCCGTGTGTCTGCCGACTAGTACTCCTCGGTATTCGGAGTTTGGTTAGGATCAGTAAGACGGTGAGTCCCCATAGCCCATCCAGTGCTCTACCCCCGAGGGTATTCGGTCGACGCTCTACCTAAATAGATTTCGCGGAGAACCAGCTATTTCCGAGTTTGATTGGCCTTTCACCCCTAGCCACAAGTCATCCCGAACTATTGCAACAGTTATGGGTTCGGCCCTCCAGTTGGTGTTACCCAACCTTCAGCCTGCTCATGGCTAGATCACTCGGTTTCGGGTCTAATGCAACTAACTCAATCGCCCTATTCAGACTCGCTTTCGCTGCGCCTACACCTACCGGCTTAAGCTTGCTAGTTACACTAAGTCGTTGACCCATTATACAAAAGGTACGCCGTCACCCTTGCGGGCTCCGACTGTTTGTAGGCATCCGGTTTCAGGTTCTATTTCACTCCCCTCGTCGGGGTGCTTTTCACCTTTCCCTCACGGTACTTGTTCGCTATCGGTCATGCACGAGTACTTAGGCTTGGAGAGTGGTCTCCCCATGTTCAGACAGGATTTCACGTGTCCCGCCCTACTCAAGGACAATGACTGTTCTACGCGTAAGGGGCTATCACCCTCTATGGCCGACCTTTCCAGATCGTTCCGCTTTATTCATCATTGCCACTGGCCTGGTCCGCGTTCGCTCGCCACTACTTGCGGAGTCTCGGTTGATGTCCTTTCCTGCAGGTACTTAGATGTTTCAGTTCCCTGCGTTCGCTTCTTACCCCTATGTATTCGAAAGTAAGATACCTTATCACAATGCTTGGAAACCCAGGCCGTTCGTTAAAACAGACTGGATTTTCCAAGCATTTAAGGTGGGTTGCCCCATTCGGAGATCCATGGATCAAAGCTTATTCGCAGCTCCCCACGGCTTTTCGCAGCGTATCACGTCCTTCTTCGCCTGTGCATGCCAAGGCATCCACCAAATGCCCTTAATTCACTTCTTCGTTCTCATTGTCTATGCTCATCCATAGCCGCTCCAAAGGAACGGCAACCTGATTACCTTTTACAATCAAGTCTTTCCTGATGACATC